>CAVVPW010000008.1:110000-911121 GCA_963750235.1 uncultured Alphaproteobacteria bacterium | reverse complement strand
GAACCCCTGGGCCTGTTCGGTCGTGATCATATTGTTTCTGTCCTGTGGTTATTTGGTATTATTCTTCGTCAGCCTGGAATTCGCCTTCGAGAGCCTTGTTCATGACATCCAGCCAGTAGCGGTGCTGCTCCACGTACAGGCCTTCGTCCTCGGTGCGCGTGCCGCTGAGCAGCGGCTTAAGGCCGATGGTGTTGGCCATTTCATCCGGCCCCTTCGACCCAGTGCTTGGCGCCGCGCGAGAGATCGTTCCACGCCGCGGCGCGGCCCAAATAACCCTGCTGGCAAGCGCGGAATTCCTCGAGATCATCCGGCGTGGCCATGCCGGAAGCATTGAAGAAATCCTCGTACTGGCGGATGCGGTGCGCGCGGGCGTCGGCGTCCTCACCCTTCGGCGCGATGCAGTAGATCGCCACCTCGGTCTTATCGACTGCAGAGCGGACGCAGGACACGAATCTGCGAGCTGAACTGGTCCATCAGATAGACGTTCGGGTACAGACACAGATTACGCGAGCGCAGCACCATCCAGTCCGCCATGGCTTGACCGTGCTTCGCCGCCAGTTCCTCGCGACGGCCCCAGTTGGCCGGTCCTCGGGGTTCGCCCAGTTGCGTCCAGAGCAGCATGTGGCCATGCTCAAAGGAGTAGGAGCCGCCGCCCGTCTTGGCCCAGCCGCCTGCGGACATGGCGCGCACGTTATCCTCGCGCTCCAACTCCTTGCGGCGGCCGGTGGTGGCGGCATAGTTCCAGTGCGTCGCGGTCACGTGGTAGCCGTCAGCGCCGTTTTCCGCCTGCAGCTTCCAGTTGCCGTCGAACACATAGGTGGAGGCGCCATCCAGCACTTCCAGCCCTTCCGGCGACTGGTCGACGATCATGTCGATGATCTTGGCGGCTTCGCCCAGGTGTTCTTCCAGCGGCTTCACATCCGCGTTCAGGCTGCCGAACAGGAAGCCGCGATAACTCTCGAACCGCGCCACCTTGGTCAGGTCGTGCGAGCCCTTCTTGTTGAAGCTCTCGGGGTATTCGGCACCCTCGGGGTCCTTCACCTTGAGCAGCTTGCCGGAATTATTGAAGGTCCAGCCATGGAACGGGCAGGTATAGGTGCCCTGATTGCCACGCTTGCGGCGGCACAGCATGGCGCCGCGATGGCTGCATGCGTTGATGAAGGCATTCAGCTCGCCATTGCGGTTGCGCGCGATGACGATCGGCTGACGGCCGATATTGGTGGTGAAGTAATCGTTATTGTTTGGGATCTGCGTCTCATGCGCCAGGAAGACCCAGTTGCCTTCGAAGATGTACTGCATCTCCAGCTCGAATAGCTCCGGGTCGGTGAAGATGTCGCGGCGGCAGCGGTAATGGCCGGTGGCGGGGTCATCCTCCAGCATGGCGCCGAGAGGGGACTGCGAAAGATCGTCCAGCATGCTTACGTTTCCTTGTCTGCTTTTGTTGCGCGAGGAACCGGGCTCTTTCCCCGGCGGCTTGACACTGGAATAGAATTTCGAGATTTTTGGGTCCAACACTGATTATGTATATTTCAATACCCGCAGGATATAGTAGCCCTCGCCAGCGCCAAATCCGCCCCTCGGTTTGTGATGCACCGCAAAAGCCGCTAAAACATCGGTAACCACATATACGGAACGCCAAGATGCCCGATAATACCGAAAATATTTTCAAATCATCCCTGGCCATGGGAGAGACGATGATCGGCCTGTGGCTGACGCTCGCGGACCCATACTCCGCCGAGATTTGCGCCGGGGCGGGGTTCGATTGGGTATTGATTGACGGCGAGCATGCCCCAAACGACCTGCGCAGCGTGCTGGGGCAGTTGCAGGCCATCGCCCCATACGGCACCGAGGCCGTGGTGCGCCCGCCAGTAGGCGAACCGCACCGCATCAAGCAGTTGCTGGATATCGGCGTGCGCAGCCTGCTCATCCCGATGATCGAGACCGCCGAACAGGCCGCCGCGATGGTGAGCGCCGTGCGCTACCCACCCGTGGGCATACGTGGCGTGGGCAGCGCCATCGCCCGTGCCTCGCGCTGGGGGCGGATCGGCGATTACCTGGAACATGCCGATGACAGCATCTGCCTGCTGTTGCAGGTGGAATCCGGAACCGCGCTAGAGAATCTCGACGAAATCCTGGCCGTGCCGGGGGTGGACGGGATTTTCGTGGGCCCAGCCGATCTCTCCGCTTCGCTCGGCTATCTGGGTGCGCCGGACCACCCGGAGGTGCAAGCGAAGATCCTCGACGCCATCACGCGCATCCGCAGGGCCGGCAAAGCTGCGGGCATCCTTAGCTCCGACGAAGCCTTGTCGCAAAGCTATATCGAGGCCGGTTGCAGCTTCGTCGCCGTGGGCGTGGATGCAACGCTGCTCGCGCGCGGCACCGAGCGCCTGGCCCGCAGGTTCAAGCCTTCGTCCGGACCGGCCGTTAAGCCGGGCAGCGTGTACTGAGTTAGACGCGGCCGCGCCCCTGATACTCAGCCATATCGTTTCTGTACTGTTCCCACTATTTGCGATCAGCGCGCTCGGCTATATCGTTGGCCGCCGCACCAGCCCCGACCTCACGACGGCCAACCGGCTGAATATGGATGTGTTCACCCCTGCCCTCGTGTTCAGCGCGATGGCGGATAAGGATTTTCATATCCGAGGCTTTGCCGCGCTTGCTGCCGCGGCGTTTCTTATCATCGCCGGCTCCGGTGTGGCGGGATGGGGCATCGCCCGGGCGCTGCGCATCGACCCGAAAACCCTGGTGCCGCCGTTGATGTTCAATAATTGCGGCAATCTCGGCCTGCCCATCGCAATGCTGGCGTTCGGCCCTCAAGCGCTGGCACCGGCTGTGACAACCTTCCTGGTCTCCAACGTGATGCAATTTTCCTTCGGCACCTGGCTGCTTGACCGGCAGACGAGACTGGCGGGGATATGGCGCTCGCCTACTATCCTGGCGGCGATTGCGGGGCTGGCCGTGGCACTGGCGGGAGTGCAGGTATGGCCGCCCTTGCTGGTGTCGGTAAAAATGCTTGGCGACATTTCGATCCCGCTGATGCTGTTCGCGCTCGGCGCGCGGCTGGCGGGGGCACATTTTCACGCGGTGGGCTTTGGTATTCTCGGGGGCATGCTGCGCCCAGTGTTGGGCATGGCTCTGGCCTGGGCAGCCATACGCTGCATCCCGCTGCCGCCACAACAACAGGCGCTGCTGCTCATCTTCGGCGCACTGCCTCCGGCGGTCCTGAACTACATATTCGCCGAGCGCTACCACCAGGAGCCGGACAAGGTCGCATCAATGGTCTTAATCGGCAACCTGGCGGCGCTGGTGTTTTTGCCTATCGCCCTGATGCTGACGCTGACTTAAGGTCAAAGAAAAACGGCCCGGTTCCGCACCGGGCCGTTTCCTGGCTCGTGGCTTTTTGACCTTAAAAGCGTGTCGTCAGGCGGACATTGAAGAAATCGCCAGCCACGTCGTTTCTGGTGGCGAAGCTGTGGTTCCAGTACGCGGTGACGCCGACACCGCCAGCGAACTCATAACCAACGATCGGGCCGACGGCGTAGTTGCTCGTCTGGCTTTGCGGCACAGGCGCACCGTTGAATGTATCCTTGCCAAACTGGTTCTCCTGTTCACCACCGACGCCGAGTGTCCACTTGCCGATCGTTTTCGTCACCGTGTAGTCAGCCGCGAATTCCGCGGCGGAGTGATAGCTGTTGCCGTTATAATGGTCGGACGTGACCGGGACCGCGTAATGCGTACCGACGCTCACATTCCAGCCATTGGAGAGCCAGCTGAAGCCGAGATCCGGCTGCATGGTGGTATAGCCGTTACCCGAAGGCGCGCCGCCATTGGTAAGCTTGCCCTTGTTCAGGTCCGCCATGGTTGTGGAAGCATCATCGAACAGCACGGTGAGGCCGACGCGCGCATAGATGTGATGCGGAAGCGACCAGGACAGCATGCCCGGCACCAGAATCGTGTTGTAGATACCCATGTTGCCACCACCACCACCAAAGGCATGCTGGAACGGCTGGAACGAGGTATAATCAAACGGTTGGGCAATAACCGCGCCATAATCGCCACCGAGGATCTTGATGCCAGGAACCCAAAGCACGGCAGGCACTTCAACCAGCGCGCTGAGATGGGTGCCGGGCACTTTCGAGCCGGCGCCGTAGCCCTGCTCCCGGCCGAACGGCTGCCCGTACATGCTGTAAGAGGTCCAGTAATTATCGAGTTCGCCATAAACGCCCGGCGGCGGCAGCGCGCCGGCCGGTACGCCTTCAAACACGCCGCGCAGATACGGATCCCAAAGCTCTTCCGCCTTGGCCGCCGTCGCCGTAACGATGGAGCCGGCCATGGCGAAAGTCATAGTGCTCGTGAAAAGCTTAAGTTTGATGGACATTATATGTTATGATCCCTGTTCTGAGATATGCGATCACGCGAACCGCAAAAAGCCATGCAGCTTCGATTATTCTGATGATTGCGCCCGATGCCGGAATGATAATCCGGAGCGGCTTCCGATCGCGGCCCCATTATAAGGCCCCGTTCGTGGCTACCTCATTTCTCTGATGAAGCATCAATTTAATGATAGTTACACTTCATGCTTAGAGGTTTTTAAACAATGGGCTCCTCGCCTGCCTTTTTTCATCTCCAGCGGTAAGGAAGCGCTCCATTAAAATATGCTTCTCGAACAAGCGGCCGCGCATCAGCGTATTCACGCAGGCTTCGATCATCACCGGCGGGCCGCATAGATAGGCGTTGAGCCCCTCGAATAGATCGCCATAAAGCCGTGCAGCCACGTCGTGCACGAAGCCGCGCTCGCCGGTCCAGCCGGATTCCTCGGGTTCGGAGGAAAGCGCCGGAACATAGCGGAAATTGGGATGCTGCCGTGCCAGTGTTTCGAACTCTCCGTCGCAATAGAGATCGGCACGAGTCCGCACACCATGGATAAGCGTAATCGGCTCTGCATAGCCTTCCGCCAACAGGTCGAGAATCATCGAACGCGGGCTGGAGACACCAGTGCCGCCGGCAAGAAACAACAAGGGCCCGCCGCGGGACTTGCGCACGAAGAAGCGGCCATAGGGGCCGGAAAGGGTAAGCCTATCGCCCTCTTTTAAAACCTCATGGATATATGTGGTGCCTTTACCGCTGGGCAGCAGGCGGATTTGCAGGTCGACATGTCCGCTCTCCGAAGGCGGGTTGGCAATGGAGAAAGCCCGCGTCCCCTCCACCCCGGGCAAGGTGAGGTTGACGTATTGGCCGCCCTGGAAATCAATGGCCTTTCCCTCCAGGCGCAGGCGCACACCCTTCACGTCATACGTCAGGTTGTCCAGCTTCTCTACAGTGACGGCAAAATCCTGGATGGGGATCCGGCGCTGGTCCGGATCCTCCTCGATATCTGCCTCAATGGTCACATCGCTCTTCAGCCGCGCCGAGCAGGCCAGCGTCTTGCCTTCACCGCGTTCGAAATCCATCAGTGCGAAGCTGGAGGCATCCGCATGGTCCACTTCGCCGTCAAGGACCTCTACCTTGCACGTACCGCACAGGCCGTGCCCACAGGCGTAAGGTAGGTAGATACCCTGCCTCAGGCACGCATCGAGAATGGTCTGGCCTTCCTCGACCTCGATTGTCTCGCCCACAGGTTCGACGGTTAGCTGGTAGCTCATTAGCCTGTTCCATCCAGTTTAAGAGAAAGCCACCCCGGAGAGGCCGGGCGTCCAGAACCGGACCAGGGATTTGTGGTGCAGCCCATTAGCCTCCAGCGAGGCATTTAAATCGGGCGCCTTCTTCTCGCCATCGATGGACCAGACTACCTTCGACCAATCGATCTTCTCCGCGTCCGGGTGTGCGGCGTAGTGAGGCGCGATCACCTCGCTCACGAACGCGCTGAACGGCATCGCTGGCGGCAACGGGAAGGCGATCGCCGAGCAGAAGGAGAGATGCTCTTCCCAGTGCACGAAGACCAGGATATTGCCATGGAAATTCTTCTGTAGATCGCGAATTTCGACCTTGGACTCGTAACCGGGCTCAAGCGCAACAACCGACATATTTTCCTCCTTGGGGAGCGCATGGCACACGTGGTGCCATGCGTCTTCTTGTTATTTCAGCTGGCTTGGCGGAGCTTTTCCGCGTGCCATTCGTTCCACAGCTTCTCGTCGGGCGAACCCACATAGTCCATGTTATCCGCACCATTGTTCAGATTATACCATTTCAGAACATCCGGCACGGTGGCACCGCCGCAATTGCCCTGGAAGATCTGGTTCACCGGCAGCCACGCCTGACTGAACTTCTCCGGCTCGTCGCAGAAGATGTCTTTGCAGCCGTCGGAGCAGAAGTGATAGGTATCACCTTTGTACTTCGTGGAGCGGAAGCAGATCGTGGTCGGATCGCCAGGCTCGGTATAAGCCATCGGGATCTGGCAAGTCTGGCAGAGCTGCGGCAGTGCGCTGTTGTAGAACCGCTTGCCTTCCTTCTCCATCTTTGCCCACATCTCCCAACGCGGCCGGTAGTATTTGTCGAAGGTGTTGGGATATTTCTCGGACAGCCAGTCCAGATGCTCGTTATCGGGCATCCAGGTGTGGAAGGCGGCCGCATGGGTGTACTGGTAGAATACCGCCCAGTTCTGGTGCGAAATATGTTCGGCTTCCGCCGTGGCGATATCAGCGTATTTCGGCATCTTCAGCCCGTAGCGGCCGAGATCCTGGAACAGCGCGCCGCCGGCTTCGGTGAAGTAGATATCCCAGGCTTCCTTCCAGGACATCACCTTCTTCGGCAGCATGTAGTCCATCATCATGGCCACCAGGCCGAGCAGGCGGTGGCCACGCCAGAACCACTTGTCCACCCATTTCTGCACGATCGGCAGGTTATCCGGGTGCTGTTCCAGCAGGAACTTGATCACCTCGATGCCCAGAGTCATGTGCCGGCTCTCATCCGACTGCGCGGAGAAACCGAAGGTCACGGTCGACATGTCGCCGTTATACGCGGCGCCGGACATGAACGGCACGAACAGCAGGTTGGTGAGCAGGTACTCGAACGCGAAGCCGATCGCGATCATGAACTCGAACGGCCCAGCCGAGCGCGCATCATCGAAGAAGGATTTCGGTACGGAGAGATACCACACACGGTCATGCATGTGCGAGAACTCTGCGATGCCATCGAAGTATTTGTTGTAATGGCTGATCGTGTGCACCTGCGTCTGCAGGTGGCGCAACTCGTCGATCGACTGCATCTGCGCCGCCACACGGGTGCCCGCTCCACGCAAATGTCGGCCGGCGAAGGCGAAGCCGCGATGCGCCTGATATTCCTCCGGCGAGATGCCGGTGAGGAACAGCTTGAGCACATTGGCATAACGCCCGTCGGAAATCCCGGTCTGGCCGTTATTCTGGGAAAACGCGTCGATCACGGCGTAGAGCTTGCGCTCCTTTTCCGCCTGGAATTTCCAGTAGGAATCCATGGTCAGGCGGAACGGGTCTTCCCAGGCCGACCAATCCTTGATCTTGATCCCCTCGAATTTGTCGTAGGGGAACACCTTGTCCATCGGCTGATAGCTGGTTTCCCAGTCCAGCCCGCGCGTCAGGTACTCGTAACGCTGCCGCAATCCAAGCTTCTTGGTACCGCTCATTTTTTCTGTTTCCTCTACGTTTTTAATTTTTAATTAGTGGCGCCAGCTCAGCGTGAAGTGATCGTCATCCTCGTCCAGGTTCCCTGCCATGGAGACCAGCACGAGCTGGATCTCCTGCGGATCCCACGGGCGGCCTATCCGCTCCTCGACGGAAGCGCGCTTCACCGTAATCTTGCCATCGCAATCGAGCTTGACGGCGCCAGGCATATTCAGCACGCGCACACCAGGATTATCGGCCATGATGGCCTCGATGATTGGGCGGGCCTCGTCGGTCTGCACAAGGGTGATGGAGGCAATTTGGGCCATGTCCGTTTCCTTTCCTTAAACCGCGAGACCGAGGCTGGCAGCCTTCTTCAGCGCTGCCTCACCGGCGGCGAGGGCGGCGGCACCACCATCGTTCAGCAACGCGGTGGAGAGGGGCTTTGCCGCCTCAGTGGCGCGGCCGATCCAGTGCTTTGCCCAGCCAGAAACCAACGCCTTGTTTTCCTCCGATTCCGCAGTGACAATCTTGATCACCGCATCGCTCCAGCGGGCCTCTTCGGTGCGCCAGTCATTCATGAACTCAGTGAGCAGCGCCACGGTCAGCCCGGCATCGCCCCAGGCGGCTTCGGCATTCTTGTAGATCAGCGGCAGAAGAACGCCATTCACGCCCAAAGCCTGCGCCACAAAGAGGTGGAACCAGTCGCGCTCGACGAAGGTATCCTCGATCAACCGGCGCGTCTCCTGCCAAGCGGCGTCGTTCAGCCAGGTCTGCTTGGCTTCATCCAGCGTCGCGCCGGTCTGGTTGTCCATCAGCAGCCCGATGCGGCTGATATATTGCGCCATCCCGAGATGATCGCCCGCCGAGAAGATGCACGGCGCCGTCACGGCGGTGCCGTAGCCGCGCTGGCAGATCTCGGCCATGTTCATGTTGCTGCCCCAGTGCAGATGGCGCAGCGGCAGCAGCCCGCGGCGGATCGCGGCACGGGTGGATTCGGAAGCCTTGCCGAGCAGGCCACGCTCTTCCACAAAGGAGAAGTTCCGCTCCGCCGCCTGGTTCATGTTGGCGCGGGCGATGTTGTAGGCGGCGTAATAATACTGGCGCGGGTCGAGCGGCTTGTACCAGTCCTGCATCACCACGGCGGTCTTGCGCGTGTCGTAGACCCAGTATTCCGGCTCCCAGAGCGGCTTGTAATGGAAATTCGCCGTTGCCTGGATGTCGAGCGTCGCCTCCTGGTAGCGCGAGGCGGGTTTGTCCTCGCCCAGACGGCGGGCAATGTGCCCGAATGTCTGACGCTTCGGCGCAAGGTCGATCGTCTTGATCTGTACGGTCATGCGTATCCTCTCCGTGGAGCGCTTACGCGCCCCGGCTTGTTGTCGTTATTGCAGGCGGGAATATGTTTTTTAGGCTTCGGGTTTGCGCAGCAGGCCAGGCTGTCCGGCGCGCCAAGCCAAGCGGTCCA
Source organism: uncultured Alphaproteobacteria bacterium (assembly GCA_963750235.1). Classification (GTDB taxonomy): domain Bacteria; phylum Pseudomonadota; class Alphaproteobacteria; order Acetobacterales; family Acetobacteraceae; genus Acidocella. The sequence goes on along the minus strand of CAVVPW010000008.1, from coordinate 902,082 downwards.
GCTCAGTGGCAACATTTTCCGCCGGCGGCAGAATTTCAGCATTGCGCGCCTCGCAGAATTCCCTGAAGGCCTGGAGAGGCAGAATCAATTCCACCTTCAGCTCATCAGATCCAATTCCGAATTCGAATTCAACGAAACGGCCCGAACGCGTCCCTAGTACGCGGACAAAGACGGACGCGTTTTCCACAGCACCTTGCGGTGCATCGGCCACCGGGGGGTTCCGGCTCGCCATATTCAGACCTCCTTCCCGACCGTGGTGCGCCTTCTTTTCTTCGCACATCTCACTAGGAGGAGTTTTTAGGGAAGTTTTTTTCGGCGGTCAATAATAATTTCGAGATTTTAAAAAATCCCGGCCGCCCCCCCCTATCCGGCCAATACTTTCGCCATCACTGCCAACGTACGCTCGATATGCTCGCCCGCCACCTTGCAGGCGAGATCGGCATCGCGCGCCAGGGCCGCCTCGAAAATGGCCTTGTGCTCGCCATGCACGTCCCGGGGAACAACACGATTGACCAGCGAGATGCGGCGGTAGCGCTCCGACTGCTGGAACAGGATACCGTACAGATGGTGGAGCCAGCGCGAGGGGCACGCACTGATGAGCGCATGATGGAACTCGCGGTTGCGCTCCTCGAACTCATCCTGCTGATACTCCGGGCCGCTGGCCAGCTTCGCCTCGATCTTCGAGAGGCGGTGATACGCGGCGACCACCCGGCCTTCCCAGGCATCGTCGCCCGCCAGGATGGATTCGCGCAGCGCCTCCTTCTCCACGAAGATCCGGGTGCGGGTCAGATCTGCCAAATCCTCCAACGAGACCGGGGCGACACGGAACCCCTTCTGCTCCTCCGAGGTCACCAGCGCCTCGCCCACCAGCCTTGTCAGCGCTTCGCGCAGCGTACTCGCGCCGAAGCCGTAGCGCTTGCGCAGCATCTCAAAGCGCAGCTTGGTCTCGGGCGCCAGCGCGCCGGTCAGGATCTCATGGCGGATCGTGTCATATGCCGCTTCCACCAGGCTGCGGGGCGAGGCCGCCTTCGGGCCGCGCGCGGGGGCCGGTGCCACAGGTGCCACAATAGTTTCCATGCTTGTCGTCACTCCAGGCCTCCACGGGCCGGCTTTCGGGTAACCAGTTCAGCAAAAATACCGTTTTCGTAAAGCAAAATGCAAGTTCATTAAAAACTCTACAGACTTCGTATACGCGGTAGTTTTGCATTTTCCCGATTTTCGAGAAAATCTCGAAATTCTTATTGACACTTCCCTCCCGATCCCCGATAACCGCGCCAAGATAAGACAGCGGCGCCAACCCGCCCCGCCCGAAAACAAGCGACAGGATGAAATGCTCAGAAACCAGCCTTTCTGCACGGAACCTTGCCATCCCGGCGGCGGCGCCTGATGCCGGTTCTGTACAAGATCACTGTTGAAAACAGCGGCGACGCGACCTGCTACGAAGGCGAGCGCGTCCTCGTGGCGCTCGAGCGTGCCCAGGGCTTCGGCCGGTTGAAGAATCTTCCGCGCAAGCTGCCTGTGGGCTGCCGGCGCGGCGGCTGCGGCGTTTGCCGCGCGCGTGTGCTCTCCGGGGATTACAGGACCGCCCCAATGAGCCGCGCGCATGTGTCCGAGGCGGATGAGGCGGCGGGGCTGGTTCTGTCCTGCGCCATTTACGCCCTCGGCGATCTTTCGTTGCGGCTTGAGCCGCCGCAGCTGAACAAGCCTACCAAACAAACGTCTAATATAACCTAGGAGAAACGAAAATGGCTCTCACCGGAGTTTTACGTCCAGGATTCGTGCAGGTCCGCGTACTCGATATGCAAGCGGCGCTCGAGCACTATCTCAAGCGCATCGGCCTGCATGAGGTGATGACCGGCGAGGATGGCCGCGTCTATCTCAAGACCGGCGACGAGTTCGACCACCACTCCATCGTGCTGCGCAAGGCGGACCACGCCGGCGTTGATCTGCTGGCCTTCAAGGTCGCCTCCGAGGCCGATCTCGACAGCTTCGAGAAGCGCATCGTGGCTTATGGCTACCCTGTCGATCATGTCCCCGCCGGGGAGCAGCCGGGTGTAGGCCGGCGCATCGGCTTCACCATCGCGTCCGGCCACCGCATCGAGCTGTATGCCCATGCCGATCTCTCCGACCCCAAGCCCTTCATCCATAACCCGGATGTGTGGAGCGTGGAGCCGCACGGCATGGCCGCGCAGCGCTTCGATCACGCCCTCTTCTACGGCCCGAACGTGGACGAGAATCTCGACTTCTTCGAGAAGGTTCTCGACTTCCGCTGCGCCGAGCGCGTGGACCTGCCGGACGGTCTGCTCGCCATCTGGCTCTCCTGCGGCATGAAGGCGCATGATATCGCCTTCGTAAAGCACGCCGAACCGAACAAGCTGCACCACATCTCCTTCGAGCTGGAGAGCTGGTCGGATGTCGGCCACGCGGCGGACATCATCACCCGCTACGACATTTCCATCGATGTGGGCCCGACGCGCCACGGCATCACCCGCGGCCAGACGATCTATTTCTTCGACCCCTCCGGCAACCGCAACGAGGTATTCGCCGGCGGTTACACCTACTACCCCGACAACCCGACCCGCACCTGGGACGAGACCCAGATCGGCAAGGCAATCTTCTACTACGAACGGCAGTTGAACGAAGCGTTCCTCACCGTCGTTACCTAACCCACAGCAAAGGCAGGCCATGAGTATTTCCCGAATCATCACCAGCATCACCGCCGAAGCCGCGCTTAGCGCGGTGCAGGCGGCGCAACATGCGGCCAAGGCGCGCAATATTGCCGTCGTGGCGGCAGTGGTGGACCCCGGCGGACATCTCGTGGCCTGCCTGCGCGCCGATGGTGCCTTCGTCGCCTCCATCGACATCGCGCGCGACAAAGCCTGGACCGCCGCAATTTTCGGCGCCAGCACCGACGGCCTCGCCACAGCGCTGAACCACAGCCATGTGCTGCTGGACGGCATTGCCGCCCGTCGAGCATGTGGTGCTGTTCGGCGGCGGGATGCCCATCATTCAGAACGGAACCGTCATTGGCGGTATCGGCGTATCCGGCGGGTCCGAGGACGATGACCGCGCCGCCGCCGCTGCCGGTCTCAAAGCCATCGGCCTCGCGGCCTGATCCCCTCCCCTCACCAGTTCACGAGGATGATACCATGAACGCTCTTTCGCAACCGCGCCGCCCGTTGGCCGAGTCCAGCGCCCGCCGCGATGCCGCGCATTTCATCAATGGCGAATTCACCCAGGGCACGACGGGTAAGTTCTACGACAATTTTTGCCCCGTTGACGGCTCGCGCATCGGTTCCGTGCCCGAGGGCGGCAAGGCCGAGATCGACGCCGCTGTGAAGGCCGCACGTGCCGCCATGGAAGGCCCGTGGGGCAAGATGTCGCTCACCGAGCGCGCCGCGCTGCTGAACAAGGTCGCCGCCGAGATCAACCGCCGCTTCGACGAATTCCTCGAAGCCGAGTGCCTGGATACCGGCAAGCCGATGTCGCTGGCCTCGCATATCGACATTCCGCGCGGCGCCGCCAACTTCACCATGTTCATCGACGTGGCGAAAACCGTCTCCTCCGAGTGCTTCCCGATGGACACGCCCGATGGCGCCGGCGCGTTGAACTACGGCCTGCGCCGTCCGCGCGGCGTCATCGCCGTCATTTCACCCTGGAACCTGCCGCTGCTGCTGATGACGTGGAAGGTCGGCCCCGCGCTGGCCCTGGGCAACACCGTCGTGGTCAAGCCCTCCGAGCAGACGCCACTCACCGCCACGCTGCTCGGCGAGGTGATGAATAGCTGCGGCGTGCCCAAGGGCGTGTACAACGTGGTGCACGGCTTCGGCGGCAATTCGGCGGGTGAGTTCCTCACCCAGCATCCGGGCGTTAACGGCATCACCTTCACCGGCTCCACCCGCTCGGGCGAGATGCTAATGGGCGAAGCCGCGCACGGCGTGCGTCCCGTCTCCCTGGAGTTGGGCGGCAAGAACCCCGGCATCGTGTTCGCCGATTGTGACATGGACAAAGCCGTCGAGGGCACAATGCGCTCTGCTTTCGCCAATTGCGGCCAGGTCTGCCTGGGTACCGAGCGCGTCTATGTGCAGCGCCCGATCTTTGACGAGTTCGTCGCCCGCATGAAGGCCGGCGCCGAGGGGCTGAAGCTCGGCCGCCCGGAAGACCCCACCACGGGCATCGGGCCGCTCGTGAGCGAGACGCACCGGAAGAAGGTGCTCTCCTACTACGCCAAGGCGGTTGAGCAGGGTGCCACGGTCGTCACCGGCGGCGGCATCCCGGACATGCCGGGCGACCTCGCCGGCGGTGCCTGGATTCAGCCGACCATTTGGATTGGTGCTGCTGACGACGCCGCCATCGTGACCGAGGAAATCTTCGGACCGTGTTGCCATATCCGGCCGTTCGACACCGAGGAAGAAGCGATCAAGCTCGCCAACGGCACGCCTTACGGCCTTGCTGCGGCGGTGTGGACGGAGAACCTCTCCCGCGCCCATCGCGTCGCCTCAAAGCTGGAAGTCGGCATCTGCTGGGTGAATTCCTGGTTCCTGCGCGATCTGCGCACGGCCTTCGGCGGCGCCAAGGCCTCCGGCATCGGGCGGGAGGGCGGTGTCCACTCGCTCGAGTTCTATACCGAAATGACCAATGTCTGCGTCAAACTGTAAGGCGGTTTCATGAGTTCTCAAGAGTCGATTCGGCAGGCTGCTGACCTGCTGTTTGAAGCGGCGCGGAGCGGCAAGCCTGCCGCTCCGGTCCGCACGCTGCTGTCGGAAGGCGATCTGGACGCGGCTTACGCCGTTCAGGCGCTGAACACCCAGCGCGCGCTGGATGCCGGGCGGCGTCTGGTTGGGCGCAAGATCGGCCTGACCTCGCTGGCGGTGCAGAAGCAGCTCGGCGTCGGCCAGCCGGATTACGGCATGCTGTTCGCCGACATGGCGCGTGGCGATGCGGAGGAAGTGGCACTCTCCGACGTGCTGCAGCCAAAGGTGGAAGCCGAGATCGCCTTCGTGCTCGGGCGCGACCTCATCGAGCCGCAACTCACCGGCGCGGATCTGCTCCGCGCCATCGAGTACGCCGTGCCGGCGATCGAGATCGTCGGTTCGCGCGTGGCCAACTGGGACATCCGCATCACCGACACCATCGCCGACAACGCCTCGTCCGGCCTGTACGTGCTCGGCTCCCGCCCGGTCACGCTGAAGGATTTCGATCCGCGCCTCTGCGGCATGGTGATGGAAAAATCCGGTGAGCCGGTCTCGGTCGGCGCCGGTGCGGCCTGCCTCGGCTCACCGCTGAACGCGGCTTTGTGGCTGGCCAAGGTGATGGCCAAGCTCGGCCGTCCGCTGCTGGAGGGCGACACCATCCTCTCCGGCGCACTCGGCCCCATGGTGGGCGTGCAGCCGGGCGACGTGTTCGATGTGCGCATCGAAGGTCTCGGCGCCGTGCGCGCCACTTTCGCGAAGGAGTAACAGAATGGCCAAAGTACAAGCCGCCATCATCGGTTCCGGCAATATCGGCACCGACCTGATGATCAAGATCATGCGCACCTCCAAGAACCTGAAGATGGGCGCCATGGTCGGTATCGACCCGAATTCCGACGGCCTCGCCCGCGCCGCGCGCCTGGGCGTGCCGGTGACGCATGAGGGCATCGAGGGCCTGCGCACGCTACCCAACTACAACGAGATCAAGGTGGTGTTCGACGCCACCTCGGCCGGTGCGCACATCAAGAACAACGCGATCCTGCAAGCCGACGGCAAGAAGGTTATCGACCTTACTCCCGCCGCCGTTGGCCCGTTCACCATCCCCGCCATCAACGGCGACGCGAATATCGACGCGCCGAACGTGAACATGGTCACCTGCGGCGGCCAGGCCACAATCCCAATGGTCTATGCCGTGAAGCGCGCCGTTGACCGCGTGGTGTATGGCGAGATCGTCGCCTCCATCTCCTCCAAATCCGCCGGTCCCGGCACCCGCGCCAATATCGACGAGTTCACCGAGACCACCTCGCATGCCATCGAGAAGCTCGGCGGCGCCGAGCGCGGCAAGGCGATCATCATCCTCAACCCGGCCGAACCGCCGCTGATCATGCGCGACACCGTCTTCGTGCTCAGCCAGGGCGGCTCGCGCGAGGCCATCGAGGCCTCCGTGCTGGAGATGGAGAAGACCGTGCAGTCCTACGTGCCCGGCTACCGTCTGAAGCAGAAGGTGCAGTTCGAGAATATCGGTGACAACGCGCCCGTGCGCATCCCCGGCATCGGCTTCACCTCCGGGCTCAAGACCACCATCCTGCTCGAAGTCGAAGGTGCGGCGCATTATCTGCCCGCCTATGCCGGCAATCTGGACATCATGACATCCGCCGCGCTGGTCACCGCCGACCATTGGGCCGCGCGTGAACTCATCAAGGAGGCTGCGTAAATGGCCCACCCCAACCCGAACAAGCTGTATGTGCAGGACGTCACGCTGCGTGACGGCATGCACTCCATCCGCCACCAGTACTCGCTGGACACCGTAACGGCCATCGCCCGCGCGCTGGATTCCGCCAAGGTCGACGCCATCGAGGTCAGCCATGGCGACGGCATCACCGGCTCCACCTTCAATTACGGGTTCGGCGCGCATGACGACGCCGAGTGGATCGCTGCCGTGGCCTCGGTGTGCAAGCACGCCGTACCCACCATCCTGCTGCTGCCCGGCATCGCCACGGTGCATGACCTGAAGATCGCCAAGGATGCTGGCGCACGCTCGGTGCGCATCGCCACGCATTGCACCGAAGCCGACGTCTCGCGCCAGCATATCGAAGCCGCACGCAAGCTCGGCATGGATACGGTGGGCTTCCTGATGATGGCGCACATGGCGCCGGTTGAGAAGCTGGTCGAGCAGGCCAAGCTGATGGAGAGCTACGGCGCGGAATGCGTCTATGTGACCGACAGCGCCGGCGCGCTGCTGCCCGAGCAGTATCATGAGCGCGTGACGGCGGTGCGCCAGGCGCTGAAGCCAGAGACCGAGATCGGCGTGCACACGCATCATAACCTCACGCTGGGTGTGGCCAACGCCGTGGCGGGCATCAAGGCTGGTGCGGTGCGCGTGGACGCCTCGCTCGCCGGCATGGGGGCCGGTGCGGGCAACGCGCCGCTGGAGGCGCTGATCGCCGTGCTCGACCGCGAAGGCATCGAGACCGGCTGCGATCTGTACAAGCTGATGGACGCTGCTGACGACCTCGTGCGCCCGCTGCAAGACCGCCCGGTGCGCGTCGACCGTGAGAGCCTCAGCCTGGGTTACGCTGGCGTGTACTCCTCCTTCCTGCGCCATGCGGAGAACGCCTCCAAAACCTATGGCGTCGATACCCGCGAGATCCTCACCGAGCTGGGCAAGCGCCGCATGGTCGGCGGCCAGGAAGACATGATCATCGACGTCGCCCTCGATATCCTCAAGCACCGTGGAGAAGCGGCATGAGCGCCAATCTTTCCGTTCTGGCCGCCACGCTGGATGAAGCCGCCCGCACCGCCACCGCCGCGACCCAGCTGATCGAGACGCATCCCGACCTGACCATCGAGGATGCCTATGCGATCCAGCTGCTCAACGTGCAGCGCCGCTGGGCGCGCGGCGAGCGCCGGGCGGGCTACAAGATGGGCCTGACCAGCCGCGCCAAGATGCTGCAGGTTGGCGTGTCCGAGGTCATCTGGGGCCGACTGACGGACGCTATGCGTCTGGAGGAGGGCGGTACGCTTTCACGCGCCCGCTACGTGCATCCGCGTGTGGAGCCCGAGATCGCCTACATCATCGGCAAGCCGCTCTCCGGTGAAGTTTCCGCTGCCGAGGCACTGGCCGCCGTGGAAGCCGTTGCCCCGGCGATGGAGATCATCGACAGCCGCTACAAGAACTTCAAGTTCTCGCTGCCGGACGTGATCGCCGACAACTCCTCCTCCTCCGGCTTCTATGTCGGGGCGTGGTCCAAGCCGGATACCGATGTGTCAAATCTCGGCATCATCGTCGAGGTGAATGGCCGCGCCGTGCAGGTCGGCTCCTCCGCCGCTATCCTGGGCAATCCGGTGCGTTCGCTGGTCTCCGCCGCCCGCTTGGTCGGCCGCGCTGGTGAGAGCTTGCAGCCTGGCGACATCGTGCTGGCCGGCGGCGCAACCGCCGCTCACTCGCTCACCCCGGGCGAGCATATTCGTACCGTGTTCCAGAACCTGGGCGCGGTGTCCTTCACCGTTGGAGCATAAAACATGCCTATCGTCGAGATCACGCTGATCGAGGGCCGCAGTTTCGAGCTCAAGGAGAAGCTCGTGAAGGAGGTGACCCAGGCGGTCGTCTCCTCGATCGGCGCCCCGCGCGAGGCTGTACGGGTGATACTGCGCGAGGTACCGCCCTGGCACTTCGCCGCCGGTGGCGAGGTTAAAGGCCGCCCACCAGAAGCAGGCTTATGAACCCCGAAATCGGGAAATCCATCGCGGCCGCCGGAATCCTCACCAACTTCCATGACGAAGGTAAGGGTTTCCCAGCGGTTTTGATTCATGGCTCAGGACCCGGCGTTTCCGCTTGGGCGAACTGGCGCCTGAATATCGGGCCGCTGTCGAAGAACATGCGAGTCATCGCCCCGGACATGGTGGGCTTCGGTTTTTCCCAGCGCCCGGCGGACGTTGTATACGGCAAGGCACTCTGGCTGAAACATCTCCGCGATTTCCTCGATGCCTTGGGGCCGGAAAAAGCCGATCTCGTCGGCAACTCCTTCGGCGGCGGGCTGGCTCTGGCCTTCGCCATCAAATACCCCGAGCGGGTGCGCCGCCTGGTGCTCATGGGCAGCCTCGGCGTCAGCTTCCCCATCACCCCGGGGCTGGACGCGGTCTGGGGCTACCAGCCCTCCTTCGAGACGATGCGGACGTTGCTGAGCATCTTCGCCTATGACCGCAATCTGGTGAACGATGAGCTGGCCGAGCTCCGCTACCGCGCTTCAATCCGTCCGGGGTTTCAGGAAAGCTTCTCCGCCATGTTCCCGGCCCCGCGCCAGGCAGGCGTGGACGCCCTCGCCTCCCCCGAGGCCGAAATCGCCCAGCTTCCGCACGAAACGCTGGTCATTCATGGCCGCGAGGACAAAGTCATCCCGCCTGAGGCCAGCCAGCGCCTGTTCGCGCTCATCCCCCGCGCCGAGCTGCACATATTCGGCCGCTGCGGCCATTGGACGCAGATCGAGCACACCGAGCGCTTCAACAGCCTCGTCAGCGACTTCCTGCTGCGGGACACGTACACGGATCTGAGCGCTGAAGGGCGCTCAGATCCCCCTGCTCCACCGGAAAATTGAGAAGGCAAATCCGCTGACCCGTCCTCGCACGGCGGCCGGCACCCAGCCCACCACCGACGACGCCATCAGCACCATTAATACCCCGCCCGTCAGCCCCGAAACCAACCAAAACCCGTTCATGTTTAAGGGGCGCTTTGACCGAACTATTCTAGCTAGAGCGTGATAGCTTCAAGTTGAATAACCTGCTTCTCTAAAATAGTTGACGCATTCGGTGGGGGTAATTTGGTCGATGAGCCTGCCGATGCAGACGGTTGTTTGCTCAACGGTGCGGGCGTTTTCCTTGCGGAGCAATGTCTTGAGTTTGGCGAATGCCTGCTCGATTGGGTTGAGGTCGGGGCTGTAGGGCGGCAGGAAGATGAGCTTGGCGCCGGCGTCCCTGATTGCACAGCGGACCGCGCTGGATTTGTGGCTGCTGAGATTGTCCATCACCACGATGTCGCCTGGCCGTAGGGTTGGCACCAAGAACTTGATCACCCAGGCCAGGAAGCTTTTGGCGTTGATCGGCCGGTTGAACAGGCAGGGGGCAACGATGCCGTCACATCGCAGCCCCGCCACGAAGGTCAGCGTTTTCCAGTGGCCATGCGGCACCTTTGCAATCAGCCGTTGGCCAACGGCGCAGCGCCCGTGCAGGCGGGTCATATTCGTCTTTGCCCCGTCGGTCGCTGCGCTCGAACCAGTGGCGCGCTGCTCCCGACCGTCGATAAAGATGATGCGCCGAGCATCAACCTTATCTTGAAGGCGCTGCCACTGCGCGCGCCGCCGTGCGACGTCAGGCCGATCTTGTTCGGCCGCGCGCAGGGTTTTTTTTATAGCTGAGGCCGGCGCGATCCAGAAAATGCCAGACCGCGTAATAGCTGACATCGACCCCGCGCTCGTGCAACTCGGCCAACAACTCCCGCCCGGTAATGCCCGGCTTCTCGGCCAGCCGCCGCAGGATCCAGTCCGCCTCTTGCGCGAGTTTGAATGGTTTCTTGCCCCCCATCGGAAGGGCGGCAGGGCTGCCCGTTTGCAACGAACGCGAGACCCAATTTATCACCGCCGAATAGCTCACCTGATACAGTTTGGCCGCACACCGCCAACTCATCCCCGACGCCACAGCCGCAACCACGCGCTCACGCAAATCCAAAGAATAGGGAACTCCCATGCACGCTGGCCTCCGCTCCCAGCCTGCATCTTGAATCAAATTTCAGCCCGAGCCAGAATCCAAAAATGACTCTACCTCAAGAAATCATGCTCTAGCTCTGTTACTTGCTTACGTGTAGCCGGACAGGAAGGATACAAGTCATCATGCTTCCTCCCTGGCCAATCGTGCGGCAATCATGGCGTGGATCTGGGCGACCACCGCGGCGCCTTCGCCGACGGCGGCCGCGACCCGCTTGCTCGATCCGGCGCGCACGTCGCCGATCGCAAATACGCCGGGCTGGCTGGTTTCCAGCGGCAGCGCGCCCTTACCGGTTACAACAAATCCCTTATCATCGGTCTCAACACAACCAGCCAGCCACTCCGTATTGGGGTCGGCGCCGATGAACAGGAAGAGGTGCCGCACCCCGAGGCGATGCAGCGTTCCATCGGCCCGATTGCGGAAGCTGACGCCGCTCAGCCCGGTCTCCCGGTCGCCCTCCAATGATGCGATCTCCGTACCGGCATGAACCTCGACATTGGGCAACGCGGCGATCCGGTCGATGAGATAGCGCGACATCGTTTCCGCAAGCGGCCGGCGAACGATCAGGTGCAGATGCCTAACCTGCGGTGCGAGGAACACGATTGCCTGGCCCGCCGAGTTGCCGCCGCCAACCAGCGCCACGTCTTCGCCGGCACACAACCGCGCTTCTATGGGGGACGCCCAATAGGATACTCCGGCGCCTTCAAATATCTCCAGATCCGGGATCTCCGGCCGGCGGTAGCGCGCCCCAGAGGCGATAACAATCGCCCGCGTCCGAACGCGACGATCGCCGGAGAGATTGAGCGCGAGTTGGTCTCCCGCGCAGTCGAGGCGCTCCACCTTGAGCGGAACCACGATCTCCGCCCCGAACTTCAGTGCCTGGTTGAAGGCGCGTGTGACCAGCGCCTGTCCCGAGATACCGGTCGGGAAACCGAGATAGTTCTCAATCCGGGCCGATGCCCCAGCCTGCCCGCCTATGGCGTGTTCGTCGAGGACGATGACCGACAACCCCTCGGACGCCGCGTACACCGCCGCCGCCAGTCCCGCCGGGCCGGCGCCGACAATCGCCACGTCATAGAGCTTGTCGGAATTCAGTTCGGGGGTGATGCCAAGGGACCGCGCCACATCTGCGTCGGTTGGCTTTTTCAGCAGTGCGCCGCTGGGGCACACGACGAGCGGCAGCTCATTGGCGTGTACCCCGAGCTGCTCGACCATCGCCTGCCCGCCGGTGTCGGTCGCCGCGTCGAGCACGAGATTGGGATAGCCGCTGCGGGTCAAAAATCCCTGGAGTCGCACGATGTCCGGGCTGCCCGGGGTACCGATCAGGATGGTTCCCGCCCCACTTGCCTCGATTAGACCAACGCGGCGCAGGATCAGAGCGCGCATCACGATCTCGCCCAGCTCGGCCGATCCGACCATCAGGGCGCGTAGGTGCGCCGCGTCGAAAGGCAACGCGCGACATCCCTGAGGGCCCGCGCGGCCTGCAGCCATCGACGGATGTCCGGCAAGCTGACTGATCTCACCGGTGAACTGCCCGGCACCATGCGTGGTGACCGGCACCTCTTCACTTAGTCCGTCGCGGCGGATGACCTCGATCGTCCCCTCCAGCACCAGCCAGGCCTGCGTGCCGTGCTCACCGATTGCATAGACGGTCTCTCCGGCCGCGAAATGGCGGGCGGGGCCACTGGCGAAGCGCTTGGCAGTCTCGATCTGTGTGGCGTTGAACACCGGAAACGCCTGATGCTCGCGCGTACCCAGGATGCTCATGATGAGGTCCGCTCTGTTGGATAAACCCATGATATTGGTGGGGCAAGCGGGAAAATAAAGGCACTGCGCGCTCCAGCCGCACGGTGGCCAAGATGTTTCCGCCAAGCGACGTTCGATGATCGGCAAGATACGCTGCGGGCGCCGCGGGCGGACGAAAGTCCCCGAGGAACGAACCCGATTAAAGTAAGCCGTTATGCCCGCCGTTTGACGGCAGCGAACTAACTACGGCATGCCGGTGAGCCCACGAAGCAAGGGCTGTCGCTTTGTCATCTTGCCAGCATTAGTGTGGTGGAGAGATCTGGCGGCGGTGAGTCGGCAAACAATAAGTTGCGTAATCCAGACAATTCCATCAGAGGCGCCACATCTGAGGCCGTCGCCAACATCGCCCTGTCGATCGCATCGCGGATCGCTATCGAAAAGGGAATCCGGGGATTGCCGCAGTAATGCGTCGCGATGCCCGCGAGGATTTCGGCCACGGCAGTCTGCGCTACTGCCGGCAACCGGGCCCGAAACCGCTGCACCCCGATCACGTTCAAGCCCACGCGCAAATCCCTCATCAACTGAGTTGCGGGAAGATCACCCCCCGCCGAGACTGTCGCCAGACGTGGCATCATCAACCCCAGCCGGTCTGTCATCCGCCCTGTCAGGGTAGCACGATCCTGCGGGCCGGCCGCTTCTGCGGCCGCCGCAATATCATTCCAGCCAGCTCGCAACAGGCGCTGAACACTCCACTCCACGCCCACTGAGCGGATCAACCGCGTAACAACCAATGCTGCGGCAAGGCCAAACAGCAAGGCGATTGAGCTATTGAGGTAGACTGCGAATTGCCCCGTATAGCCATTGTTCAGCGCAAGCTGGGTCGAGCCATTGGCCCCTATGACCATGCCTGCACCGAAGGTTGCGGGCCGAGACACCAGCACGCCAACGAGCAGACCGGCCGGCAGCAGGGCCAGCATCAACTCCGTGAATGTTTCGGCCCGAGGCAAAACAAAAAAGGTATAAAACGCAACGCCCACACATGCGATTCCCGAGTTAACCAGCATCTGCCGGATGGCGGGAGCCGGATCGTCCTGGACCGCGAAAAATGAGCAAGCGACCGCGACCATGATTGCCGCCCCAGCTCCGGCTGGCCAGGCGGTAAAAATCCAGATGCCACTGACCAGCAATACGGCGATGCCGGCCGCAAGCCCGGAGAGCATCGCCATTCCATGGTCATTTAGCTGCGTGGCTGCGGCAACGAATTCCGCGTTAGCCAAGGCACCGCTGGGAACGGCGTCGCCGTTGAAAACATGACGGCGTATGCCGCGCGCGTGGCGCATGATACTGACCAACTCGGCCAGTCGCACCGCCAAGCTGGCGCGCAGCAACCCGACCCAGGAGGGCTCGGCTTCCTCCAGCGCGATGATTTGCGCGTGTAGCTCATCCGCATACTCCGGCCCACCCGCCTGCACCCACCCGCAGGTTGCATCGAGAACATCTTGCAGCCGAGGGGTGATGCCATTCAGATCCCGAAGCTGCCTTACCCGGTCATTTATCGAGTTGAGTACGGGCATCAGGCTGAGCACGTAAATTCGCAACCGTGTAATGTACCGCACCGATGTCTGCAGGTTTGAGGTGTCGTAGGCTAGGTGAGAAATCATCATGGCGACATCGTGCGCCTCGACCGCCAGCTTGCGCCGGGCGGCGGAGATTTCTGCGGTGTCTTCCTGTCCGATCAGGGCCGCGCTCGCCCAGTCGATGCCCGGGCGGACCCAGCCCGCAATCCGTCGTTCCAGTACCGGGCCGATTGCGCGTGGGAATATCAAAGTACCGATCGTGGTCGTACAAGTAATACCGATGAGGATTTCCTCAACCCTGGTCACCGCAGTTTGGAAGACCATTCCCGGAGCCGTGACGCTGGGAAAGCCGATGATCCCCGCCGTGTAACCCGCCAGCATGAAGGCGTAGGCCCTGGGGGAGCGGTCCAGCAGAGAGATATAGAGACATAACCCAATCCAGCAGGCCAGCCCAAAGCTTAGCAGCAGTGGCGCATTCACTAGATTTGGCACCAGGATTACCGCCATAGTGCCGCCGACTAGCGTACCCATGCAACGGTATACGGCTTTCGAGCGCATTGCACCGGTGAGCGGGTGGGCCACAATGAAGGCGGTCGCCATCGCCCAATATGGGTTGTCCAGCCCCAGCCAGAATGCCAAATAGAGAGCCGCCATCGCCCCAGCGAAGGTTTTTAGCCCGAACAACAATTCGTCGATCTTAGGCATTACGACATCCAAACAAGACAGTAGGGGTATTATGCCACCGTCCTCAGGCAATCCTCCGCACGCCAGCCATAGAGCCATTGCATCGCATCGTAGAATTGTTCGCGGGTGCGCCCCACCCATAGTGAATTACGCACAAGACGCTCTACGCCCTTGGCGTGATAGATGCGGCCCATCTCACGCGCCGAATACACCACACGCGCGGCGCGGGCGATGCGCACTTGTTCGTAAAGCTTGAAAGCTTCAACAAAATCGCCGCCAGTGGCGCGAATGGCCTCACCGAGAACGACGGCATCCTCCAGCGCCTGGCACGCACCTTGCGCCAGATATTGGGTCATCGGGTGTGCAGCGTCGCCAAGAACTGTGGCGCGGCCAAAACTCCACCGTTCCACTGGCTCACGGTCCGCGGTAGCCCAGCGGCGCCAGGAGCTCGGGCGCTCAAGCATCTGGTGCGGCAGGGGATGAATATTCTCGAAATATGACAGCACCTCCTCCTTGCTGCCTTCAGTAACGCCCCATTCTTCCTTCCGCCGGCTGTGGAAGGTCACAACCAGGTTATACTGTTTGCCGCCGCGCAGCGGGTAATGCACCAGATGGCAGTGCGGCCCGGCCCATACCACCGGCGCGTTGATCTGCAGATCCTTGGGCATGTTCTCGACATCGACCACAGCACGGTACACCACATGGCCGGTGACTCTGGCTTCATCGCCGATCAGTGCGCCGCGAACAACGGATTTCACGCCGTCGGCGCCGATCAGCGCATCGGCCGTGTACCGCTCACCGCGCTGGTCGATCACCGTAACACTGTTTGCGTCCTGCTCAATCCGCTGCACATGGGTGCTGGTGCGGAACTTGATCAGGGGATTGCGCTGCACCGCTTCGAGGATGGACAGATGAATATCAGCGCGATGGATCACGCCATACGGATTTCCGAAGCGCTTCGTATAAGCTTCTCCTGTTTCGACGCGCACGATCTCTTTCGCGTCAACTGCATCCATCAACGTGAGCGAATCGGTGAACACTGCTCGACTGCGCGCCCGCTCGCCCACGCTAAGCCAATCCAGCGCATTGAAGGCGTTCGGACCTAACTGAATGCCAGCGCCGATCTCGCCAATCTGGTCAGCTTGTTCAAGCAGCAGGACCTCAATATTCTGTCGTGCGACTGCCAATGCCGCCGCAAGACCACCAATTCCGCCGCCGACGACAATCACACGGCGCGTCCGTTCGTTATTGCTCATGCCTTGATCTTGTCCTTGTTGGAGGAAGATACCGGAGTGGCCACAGGGGCCGGGGGAGTATAATCGGGCTGGTGTTTCGGCTCCGATTTCACAAAAGCCGGATGGTCCGCGGCATGGTCGAACACAGCGTGCGCCCGCTTGTACGGTGCCATGTCACAGCCCATGCGCTGCGCGTTACCGAATTGCGGAATCAGGCAGCAATCGGCCAGGGTCGGGTGCGCGCCAAAGCACCAGGGGCCACTATAGATTTCATTGGCCCGGGCAAGCAATCGTTCCACTGCCGCCATACCTTCGGCGAGCCAGTGTGCATACCACTGATCCTTCTGCTGCAGGGAAACCTTCAAAACATCCTGCAGATATTTCAGAATGCGTAAATTATTGACCGGATGGATGTCACAGGCGACCAAATAGCTGAACTCCAGCACCCGCGCACGCAGCATCGGCTCCACGGGAATTAGGCGTGTCTCGGGATATTTCCCATCCAACCAGTCGATGATCGCCAGAGACTGGCCCAGGCTGAAGCCATTATCCACGATCGCCGGCACCGTAGCCGAGGGGTTGATCTCGCTCACATAGTCGGCATCGCGGTGCATGCCGGTACGGATATTCACGCCGTGAAAATCCGGCTCTAGCCCTTTCAACGCGAGAGCAATACGCACCCGCCACGAGGTGGAGCTATTAAAGAAGCTGTAGAATTCCACTTGTTGTTTCCTCTGCCAGCAGTACGTTCAGACGATCTTGACGTGCAATTCTCCAAGCCGTTCCACGCCCACGGTCATCAAATCTCCCCGCTTGACCGCCCCCACGCCTTCCGGCGTACCGGTGAAGATCACGTCGCCCGGCTCCAGGCGGAAGAAGCGCGACAGGTAGGAGACGGTTTCCGCCACCGACCAGATCAAATGGGTGATGTCGCTTTTCTGCTTGGTCTCGCCATTGACGGTCAGCCAGATGCCGCCCCGCTCGAAATGGCCCACCGCGCTCGCCGGATGGATCGGCCCGATCGGTGCGGAGCGGTCGAACGCTTTGCCGATCTCCCACGGACGGCCCATTTCACGCATCTTCATCTGCAGGTCGCGGCGGGTCATATCCAACCCCACGGCATAGCCCCACACATGGTCGAGCGCCTGCTCCAAGGGAATGTTCGAACCACTCTTGCCGATCACCGCAACCAGCTCGGCCTCGTAATGGTAGTTGCTGGTCTCGGCGGGGTATTCAAGCTCAAGCGTCGTGCCATAGGCGACCGGCACGACGGCATTATCGGGTTTGCAAAAGAAGAACGGGGGCTCACGGTCCGGATCGAAGCCCATCTCGCGTGCATGCGCGGCATAGTTGCGGCCCACGCAATATACACGGCGCACCGGAAAAAGGCTGTCTAAGCCCACGACTGGAATGGCGATCGGCGCCTCGGGCGGGAAAACGAAAGTCATGGAATTGAAGTCCTAATATTCTATGTTGAAAAGACGCCGCGGTCCGGCGTCAGAGACGTTCTTCGCGCAACAGGTCCAGCGCGGTCAGAACCGGGCGGTTGGAATAGCTGAACAATACAGCGTCGGCGTCCGTTTCAAACCGCGCGGTCTGCCACGCCGGTACGACGAATATGTCACGCGGCTCGAAAACGAACATCTGTTCGCCAATGTGTGCGGTGCCGCTGCCCTCGACCACGCTGAAGACCGTGGCATCGGTGGTGCGGTATGCGCGACCGCTGAAACCTTTTGGCAGAAGCTGCATGAAGGTCGCCATCGTCGGCATCGGATAACCGCCATTGGCTGGATTTACATAGCGCAGCTTCACACCGTCCCAGGCATCCAGCTCAGTGGTGCGCGACAAAATATCCAACGCCTCACGGCTGCGTGCGTAGGGATAGTTGAAAATCGGCGAATTACCGTTCTTTGGCTCATAGCGTACGGGCAACATGTTGTAGCCGTAACGTGCAAAGCTGTCGCCCTCGGCGCGGGTGATCGGCTGCGTCTCTTCCGCATAGGTTTCCGCAAAGCCTGCATCCAGCTGCTGCAACAGCGGAATATCCAGTCCATCGAGCCACACCACCGGCTCGCCGCCATCTTCAACGGCCGGGTTGCCATGGTCATGCCAGGTCCATGAAGGGGTAATGATGAAATCCCCCGGGTGCATGGTCGTACGCTCGCCGTCAACCGCCGTCCATGCGCCTTTGCCTTCGACGATGAAGCGCAGAGCCGACTGCGTATGGCGATGGCTGGGAGCGATCTCGCCGGGCAAGATTAACTGCAGGCCGGCATATAGGTTGGAGGTGATGCTCGACTTGCCGGGCAGGCCGGGATTTTCCAACACCAGAACACGGCGGATGGCTTCGGCGGCGCTGATCACGCGGCCCGACTCCATGATCAGGTCACGCAACTGGGCATATCTCCAGATCGCGACAACCGCCTGCGGACGCGGCGCATTCGGCACCAGCGCGTGCAGCGATTCCCAGAGCGGCGATAAATTGCGCCGGGCGATTTCGCCGTAATAAGCCTCCCGAGAAGCCGTTTGTGCAGTGGTCATTAGCAGCGTCTCCTGGTTTCCGTCGGCTCGTTGCGCGACGGCACATTATCTGTAGGGCCGTGCTTTAGCGCTCGACAGCATGCCGGTATAATCGTAAATTCGTCTTATCCATATGTTTTTTGGTATATCTTAAAAGGTGCACCCATGGACTGGACCCACCGCTTGAGGCTGCGGCAACTTCAGATGCTGTTGTCGATCGCCGAAACGGGCAATTTAAGCCAGTCGGCCGCAGCCCTGAACACTACCCAGCCAGCCCTGTCGAAGTGGTTGAAGGATTTGGAGGACGACCTCCAACTCCAGCTATTTGAGCGCCATGCGCGCGGCTTGAGGCCTACACCTTACGGCGAGGCGCTGATCGAGCACGCTTTTCGTATCATCGGACACTTAAATTCCGCACGCGATGACATGCAGGCGCTTCATAATGGCGGTAGCGGCTTGGTCGTAATCGGCACCTCCGGCGTGTCGGCATCTGACCTTGTGCCGCTTGCCATTGCGAAGCTGTTGGAGAAAATGCCGCGTGCTCAGGTGCGCGTGCATGAGGATACGATGAACCGACTTGTACCCCAACTACAGCACGGGGAAGTGGATATTATCGTCGGCCGCGCCGTCATTTCTCCAATCGCGGAGGATTTCCAGGTTGAGACGCTATACCGCGACCCCGTAGACTTTGTTGCCGGGCACGCCCACCCGCTGGCCGGGCGCGACTCACTCGACTGGGAGGACGTGCTGGCCTATCCGTGGATTGTCTGGCCCGAGGGCACCCCCACGCGTAGCGCCCTGAACAGCGCGCTAGCCGCAGCCAAGCTCAGCATGCCGCGCTATTGCGTTGAATCCAATTCGTCGATCCTCAACATAACATTGCTCCAGAATTCGGAGTTGCTCGGCACGGCGTCGCATCGGGTGGCCATGCGCTTCCAGCGGATGAACCTGCTGCGTATATTGCCCATGCCGCTCGGTGGTGACGGCGTAGTCTCGATGTATTGGCGTGCCAACAACGAAAACCGTAGGGCGGTGGCACTTGCGCTCGATTGTCTACGAGCAAGCGCAATTTAAATGCGGCTGCAACTTACGAAACAACGGACCATAGCAGGTGCAGCCAAAATGACCATTGTAGGCGGTACCTTCATGCTCGCCGTGGGAGAAGTGGCTGGCCAAATTCGAACACCTGGATAAGTGGAATTTCTGCCTGAAAGCGGCGATTATGCCGCAGATCAGGAGGGATGATGACGAAGCGTACCCGCCGTAACCATGCCCCGGCCTTCAAGGCCAAAGTGACCTTGGCCGCGCTGAAGGGCGAGAAGACGCTGCCTGACTTGACGCAGCTTTATGACGTTCACCCGAACCAGATCACCACCTGGAAGGCGCAACTGGCGGAAGGTGCCGCCGGGCTTTTTGGCGGTGTGGCGGCGGCCGGAGCGGCGCCGGCGGTGGATTTGAAGTCTCTGCACGCGAAGTTCCCCGACATAATCACTGTCGCAGTACCCGCGTCGCTCAGGATTTGCGCCTTAGCGTTTTATAGCGAGTTCATCGCCTCAGCGGCGATCTGACAACGACCTAGCATTTCACCTTGCCGCAGAGGCAAAAAGATTATTCTCAAGCAACACACTTTGTTGCATCATGAGGCGATCACCATATCGGCGGCGTTTTTGACCACTCATTGTTTTGCAGAGCGCGCTGGTAGCCATAATTAAACAGCGCGCGCATGTAGCCCGGGTCGAATGGGGCCGGCAGCTTCATATTAAAATCGGACCCGATATAGGCCAGATTGAAATCGACGCCGTCCTTCTGCGTGGTGTTGTAAATCCGTATGATGTCGTTGTAACCGCTGGCGGTAATCATGGTCGAGATCGCGCGACTGGCGATATCGAGTGTCTGGCGGTCCACGCTAGCCCACTCGGGGGCAAGCTGGCCATTGCGGATAATATAGGCGACCGCCGGAGGCACAGGCTGACCGTTGGCCATTCGGATACGCCGTTGGGCTGTTACAGAGCGGGGATAGAGAAACGTCTGCACGAACGCGCCGCCGTCCACGTCCATCTCCTGGTATGCTTTGCCATCCACCGTGACGTCGAACATCGTCGGCGGAAATGCCGCCGGAATGGCGGCGGAGGCGAGCAGAAGGCGGCGGATCGTATCCAGCGCACGTGGGTGCCCGCTCGCGGCGATGGCGCCGACATTCCAGATGACAGGCTGTTGTGCGTCCAGGTCCGTCGAGCCGATGAAAAGCAGCCGCCCGTCACGGTATGCCTGCGCCATGGCGGCGAGCATTTCGGGGGTCAGGAATCGTGAAATCGTCCGATAGAGTGGCGAGTTGTCTGCCAGCGCGTCGTTGAACAGGGCGGCGGTAAGGTAGCGCGTTTTGAGAATGTGGTTTGGCGTCAATTCGGTGTAAACAGCGCGCAATTGCGGGTCATAGCTGGAACCAAGATAGGCGAACGGCGCAGACAGCGCGCCCGTGCTGACGCCCGTCACCAGCTCGAATTCCGGGCGTGAGCCTTGGACGGTCCAGCCGCAGAGCAGGCCCGCGCCAAAGGCGCCGTCTTCCCCGCCGCCCGAGATCGCCAGAAGCTGCAGTTCGGGCGTAGGTTCGCCATAAACGAGGCCGAGCGCCATACGCCGGCGAGCCAAGGCCTCCTGAAACTCCGCTTGGAGTGCCCCCGATCCGGAAAACGGAAAGAACCGCTCATTCGGAAGCCCCAAGACGCTGGCTTGGGTCGTTTGCGTAATCGGCACGGCCGGACCGCGCCCCGGTGCGGCGCAGCCGGACAGCAGCGCTGCGGTTCCCCATCCCCCAGCCATACCGAAAAAGCGGCGGCGCAATAGTAAGCGCGGCGCGCAGCTATCCCGTCCTCGCGCCGTAATCAAGCCTCGATTAAGGTCCAGATTGGTTCGAGCCAAGGATCGTCTCCTCTCTTTCCATACCATCATTCCATATCTGCGAGTATTTTCAAACCTTGGCCTGCGGAGCGGGGCAAAGGCGCACAATCATTCTAGTCGGTTCACCGGTTCTTGGTCAGCATCGAGCATCGCTTGCGACAGCATACCACCCGAGACGATGCGAGCCCTGAAGCCGTTCGCCAGCAGGAACGAGTTCTCCGTCTCGTCCCAATGGGCGAGCGGAATGTCTCCGCGTAATATATCGGCCGCGACCATACCCACGAAATTGATCGCGTCCTTGGCGCTCCCGAATTGCGGTGCATAACAGAGTTCGGCCTGTTCGAGGCCATAGATCGTTGCGTCCATCTCGAGGGCCATGGCCAGCGCGCTGATCGGCTTGTCCACCGCTGGCGCATCTTCTCCAATCGCCTGCGCTTCTTCCTCGTTACGATGCGCCAGAAATCCCTCCCTATTCAATCACCCCATTCTGTCTAATTGGCACTGACGGGGACAAAGGGCTTCGATCGGGACATGCGCAATCCGACGGGCTTTGACGGCAAGGCGACTTAAGGTCAGCATCGACGCTGCGAATTGATGCGGATCAATGACAGAACCGGCGCCGAT
Organism: uncultured Alphaproteobacteria bacterium; assembly: GCA_963750235.1. GTDB lineage: Bacteria > Pseudomonadota > Alphaproteobacteria > Acetobacterales > Acetobacteraceae > Acidocella. Next base: position 880,350 of record CAVVPW010000008.1, on the reverse strand, counting down.
GATAAGAAAATAAAATTGGCTTGGGATACGCTGAATTTGACCCGCGGAGGCTGCGGGATGGCGAGGGCAACATGATGCTGCGTCGTTTCATTTCCAGTGCTTTCGTGGTGCTTCTGGGGGCCGCAGCTGTGCTCGTGGCAGCGCGGGCTTTACCTGCGACCGAAACCGCTAATCCGACACAAGCAACCCCTTTTGCGACGCCGGAGGATGCGGCGTCTGCTCTGGCCGCCGCCGCACGCAGCGACAACGTGGCCGCAATGCACGGCATCCTGGGACCAGGCAGTGTTGCGCTCCTGTTTTCGGGTGACCCGGTTGCCGACGAGCAGGCGCGGCAGAGATTCGTCGACGCCTACGACGCCAAGCACTCGCTTGCCCCTGATGCGCTCGGCCGCATGGTGCTGAGCGTTGGAGAAAATGACTGGCCGCTGCCGATCCCGATCGTGAAGGAAAACGGACAGTGGCACTTCGATAGCTTTCAGGGCGCACAGGACCTGGTTGACCGCCGCATCGGGCGGAACGAGATCGCCGCGATCCGGACGGCGCTTGCCTATGTGGATGCGCAGAAACTGTATTTCGAGATGATGGGCGCGGAAGGCGCCAGCGCATATGCGCAGCGGCTCGCCAGCACGCCGGGGCGGCATGACGGGCTCTATTGGCCGGCAGCCGCGGGCGAGCCGGAGAGCCCGCTGGAGCCGCTCGTCGACCAGGCGGTGGACGAGGGCTACCCCGGCGCCAACATGTCCGGCAAGCCGGTGCCGTATCAGGGCTATTATTTCCGCATCCTGACCGGGCAAGGCAGCAACGCGCCCGGCGGCGCGCTGAACTATGTGGCCGATGGCCGCATGACCAAAGGCTTCGCCTTGATCGCTTGGCCGGCGATCTATGGTGCCTCGGGCATCATGACCTTCGAGGTCAATCAGGACGACGTCGTGTTCCAGAAAGATCTCGGGCCGGATACGACAGCCCTGGCGTCGAAAATAAGATTGTTCGACCCCGACCTGAGTTGGGCCCGGGTCGACGTCGTAGGCCCCTAGCCCAATGCTCGCCGCGATCTTCCGTGCCCCGGCTTGGAAAGGGAATATGTGATGGATATGACTGCGCGTTCCGTGCCTTCGTCCAGTTCAACGCCCCCCTGTTTTCTTGATCGGCTTTGGCCGCGGCCGGGCAAGGCGGGCGGGAACGGCATTCCCGGGATCTGGCGCCTTACGCAACACAGCCTGGTTGCAATCCTGTCGCTGGCGCTGATGATGCCGGCCGACGGCGCGTGGGGCCAAGCGGCTGCGCCGGTCCCGGCACCCACGACTACCGGGACCGAAACCCCGGCGGTGCCGAGTGCAACGCAATTCAACCCCGAACAACTCGATGCCATGTTGGCACCGATCGCGCTCTATCCGGACGATCTACTCATGCAAACGCTGATGGCGACAACATATCCCCTGCAGATCGTCGAAGCCGCCCGCTGGCTGAAGAGCGATGACAACAAAGACCTGAAAGGCGACGATCTGGCGCGGGCGCTTGAGCCGCTGCAGTGGGACCCGAGCGTGAAGTCGCTGGTGCCGTTCCCGCAGGTGCTGGAGCAGTTGGACGCGCATCTCGATTGGACGCAGCAGATCGGCTACGCCATGGCCACGCAGCAGGAAGATGTGATGAACTCGATCCAGCGTTTGCGTTTGCAGGCGCAGGAAGCGGGCAGCCTGAAAACCACCGAGCAGCAGGTTGTTACCAATCAGGACGTGGTCGACGACCAGGGGCAGCCAACGCCTGCCAAGACCATCGTGATCCAGCCGGCCGACCCGCAGGTCGTCTACGTGCCGGCGTACGACCCGACGGTCGTCTACGGCACCTGGCCCTATCCTTCGTATCCGCCGGTGTCTTATCCGCCGCCGCCAGCCTATTACCCAGGCGCCGCCCTCGCGACCGGGATCGCCTTCGCGGCCGGCGTCGCGGTCACTGCCTCGCTGTGGGGGTGGGCAAGCCCACACTGGGGCTGGGGTTGGGGCAACGGCGGCTGCTGCGGTGGTGGGAGCATCAATGTCAACCGGGAACGCTACAATAACATCACCGTGAACAACCCCAACCGCGGCAACTTCAACGGGAGCAACTGGCAAGCCTCATCTAGAAGCGCCGCTGGCCGTCCCGCGCGTCCGCCTGGCGGGCCGGTGAATGCTCCGGCACGCGTCCAAGGTTTGCCCGCCAACGCGGTAGGGCGGCCAAACGTACAAGTGCCCAGCAGTGCCGTGAATTGTCCGAATATCGGTACTGGCGCCAAGCCAGGGCAGAACCGGCCCGGCGGCGCGCAGGGCAGCGGTGGCGTTGCGAATGCGAACCGGCCTGGTGGAGGCAATGTCGGCACTGGCGCCAAGCCAGGACAGAGCCGGCCGAGCACCGGGCAGGGCGGGAAACGCGTTGGGAATGCAAACCAGGGAAACGCAGGCGCCGGCGGAGGCGGGCAACGCCCGCAGCAGCGCCCGGCCGCGCAGCCGCGTGCTGCCAGCAACGGCAGTGCATTCGGCGGCATGAATGACGGTGCCCGGGCCGGGCAGTCCCAGCAACGCGGCTCGCAAAGCCGTGCTCTGCAAAGCGCCGGTGGCGGCGGTCGTGGCGGCGGCGGTGGCGGCGGTCCTCGCAGCGGTGGTGGCGGCGGCGGTGGCCGGCGTTGATTTATCCGGTGCCCTGATCATGGCAAGGCCCCGCACGGTAATCCCCGCCCAATGTAGTTAATTGTTGCGGTAGACGGCCAATACGGCCGATCTCTCCGGCCTTCCCGGGTCACTTCTAGAAAGAAACAATTCTGCCGTTAGGCCGCGAGGGGGGTAATCTGGACAACGCATCCGAGGTTTTGGAGTTTGGCGATGAGGCGGTTTGTTTGAGCAATTTTGGCGCGCCGGTCGAAGTGGTCGGGCCCGAGGTCCTGGTACAGGGTGCCATCCTTTAGCATGTGATAGACGGTTGTCAGTATCGAGGCGGCGACCGCGCCGATGGCTTTCTTCGCTCCGCGTCGTGCCCGCAGACGATGGAATTGTGCCTGTAGGTAGCTGCCCTTGTTGCGTGCCGCAGCCCAGGCGCACTGGATCAGGGTGGTCTTGAGCCAGGGGGCGCCTTTGCGCATCTGGTTGGATCGTCGTTTTCCGGCGCTCTCGTCATTCCTCGGGCAGAGACCCGCCCATGAGACGAGGTGGCCGTCGCTTGGAAAGCGGCTCATGTCGCTGCCAATTTCGGAGAGAATGACCCTGGCGCTCAAATCGCTGATGCCGGGGATCGAGGTAAGCAGTCTGATCAGTACGAGAAAGGGTTCGACGTTGGCGTCGACCTCCTGATCGATCTCGTCGATGGCCACATGGAGCGTATCAATCTGCTGAAGGTGCAGGCGCAGCAGGAAGCGATGATGCTTCGTCACCCGGCCGCGCAGTGCCTCACGAAGCTCCTCGGGAAGTGCCTTGATCCGGCGATGGGCGAGCGCCGCGAGCCTGTCGGGATCAGTTTCGCCGGCGATCAATGCCTCGATCATAGTCCGACCGGACTGGCCCATGATATCGGTGATCACCGAATTGAGCTTGATGTTGGCGTCCTCCAGCGTCTTCTGAAGCCGCTGGACATGGCTCGTGCATTCGCGGACGAGCTGCTTGCGGGTGCGCAGCAGGTTGCGCATCTCCTGGGTCTGGGCATCTGGCACGAAGCTGCCCCGGACCAAGCCGTGTGCCAGCAGATCCGCAAGCCAGGTCGCGTCGTTCACGTCGGTCTTGCGGCCCGGCACGTTCTTCACATGGGCCGCATTCGCCAGCACCAGCGCGAAATCGCCATCGCTGAGAATGTGCCAGACCGGCTTCCAATAGACCCCGGTTGCCTCCATGACGATGTGCGTACATCCCGCTGCGGCCAGCCAGGCCGACAGCTTGAGAAGCTCCTTCGTGGTCGTCTTGACCGTCTGGACCTCGCGCTCGACCTTGCCGTCCACCATCCGCCGACGGCTCGCCACCACCATGTCCTTGTGCACATCAAGGCCAGCACAATTCGGATAAAGAACGTCCATGTCTTTCCCTCCTGGTGCGCCGCCGGCTTGGGACCCCCGTCCAAGGAACTCTAGAAAACGCGCTCCCAGGTCGAAGCCGACCCATGGCGCAATCAGGGGTGCTCAAGGATCCCCGGTCCAACTCAGTGACGGGCTCACACGCACCAAGAAACAACCCGACCTCAATGCCGACGACGCCTCAACACCATACCACCAACACGTCCGCAGTTTCATTCACAGCGGGTCGGAAACGCCGGTGGCAAACTCAGTGGAAATCAACAGTTACATAGTTTCGCCGCGCCCGCGCTCGGCACGTCAACCTCCGCTTCGGCGTAAAAGCTCACGCCTCCTACACCACGCCTTGGGACATGATCCGCCCTTCCGGCATCACCTTCCGGTCATACCCGCAACGGCGTTGTCCCGCGCGGCGCGTTCCAGCTGCGCCATCGCCTGAGTCAGCACCCCGGACAGCGCACTGTTTTGCGCTGCCGCCATTGCCGCCGGGTCATCGCCTTGCAGCGGCGCGGTCGCCTGCAACCGCGTCTGCGCCACGGGCAGAGCGGTGCCCGCGAGTGTTCCGGCAGGCTTGATGAACGCCAGCGTCAGCGCGGCGCGCGCCTCCCCCCGGCGCGGATCCGCCAGCAGTTCGGTCAGCTCGCCCTCCACGATCAGGTCCGGCTGCAAGCGGCTGCCGGGCGTGACCACGGCGGAGAACACCCCGCTCGCCTGGCTCCAGTCCAACAGCGCCTGGGTCACGGCGTCCGCCGGCGCCACCGCCCAAAGATTGTAGTAATCCACGTCCAGGCTGCCATCGGCGGCCAGGCTTTGCAGCCCGCGCGAATCCAAACCAGGTGCTGCGGCAATGGGCCGGATCATCAGCACCGGGCCACTCCCCGCACTAGCCGCAGGGGCGGGCGGTGCGGGCTGCAACGGCCAGTTGGTGCGCGGCGTGTATTTCTGCGCCGGCAGCAGCGAGGCGCAGGCGGCGAGCGCCAGCGGCGCAGCAAGGACGATACGGCGGCGCGGCATTTATTTACTCCCTTCAGGCGGCGGTGGCGGCGCGGCCAGGATCTGCCCGGGATTGACAGAAAGCGCACCCGTCAGGTCACGCAGATTTTGCGAGGCGGCTTTCATGTCCTGCAGGATCGGCAGCAACTGGGCCTGCAAATCCGCCGTGGTTTCGTGCGCCTGGTTCACAGTCGCCTCAGAGGAGGCCACCAGTGCCGGCAGCTCGGCGCTCGCCTTGGCCAGCTGCGCTGTGGTCTGGTCGAGCTGGGCGAGAGTTTGCCGCGTTTGTTTCCCGCCCGCCAGGTTGCGGATGCTCGCCGCCGTCCCGGGCAGGTCGCTCTGCTGCACCACCTGGTTCAGGGCGGCCATCAGCGTGTTGGCGTTGGCTATGGCCTGGTGCGCATCGCCGCTGGTCATCTCCTGGTTCAAGGTCGAGATCAGCGCGGCGGTCTGGCTGGCCAACTGGCCGATATCGGCCTTACTGAGTGAAGCGGCCAAATCCTGCAACGCATCCCCCAACTGGGCGAGCGTGCTCGGTCTCGACGGAATGACGATCGCCTTCGGCGTCCATGGCACCACTTGCGCCGGATAGACGTGCGGGTCCACAAAACTCAGATCGATGTAGGACAGCCCGGTGATGCCCTGCGGGACAAGCTGCGCCCGCAACCCCCGGGCGATGTCGCTTGCAATGTTCTCAGCAACGCCCACCCTGTGCTCGTCCACGCGGTAGCGTACCATCACCTCCTGGTAAACCGCCTGCGCCGCCGCAGCGGCATTGGGCGGCGGATATTCCGCCGCCACCAGCTCCAGATCGACCACCTGCCCCACGGTCACGCCACGATATTTCACCGCCGTGCCGACATCCACGCCCTGCACCGACTCCGGAAAATAGGTCTCGTACAGCGTGCCCCCGTTGAACCTGCCGCCGGTAAGGAAGAAGAACAGCGCCAGCAGCGCCACCGCACCGGCGAGAACGAAGGCGCCGACCCGAAAGCTCGCAGAACTTGTACTCATTACAGAAGTCTCCCGGTGAAAGAAGGCCCGCACCATCGGCTGGCCGGGATGATCACGCAGTTCCTGAGGACTGCCAAGGCCGATCAGCCCCTGAGCCTTGGCGTCCAGCATGGCGCAACGGTCGGCTATGGCCATGATCGAGGCCAGCTCATGCGTCACCACCACGCAGGTTGTGCCCAGCGTGTCGCGCAACTGCAGGATCAGCCGGTCGAGCCCGGCGGAGGTCACCGGGTCGAGCCCCGCCGAAGGCTCGTCCAGCATCAGGATCGGCGGGTCCAGCGCCAGCGCCCGCGCGATGGCGGCACGCTTGAGCATGCCGCCGGAAATCTCGGAGGGTAGCAGCGAAGCCGCATCGCCCAGCCCGACCAGCGCCAGCTTTAGCCGGGCGATCTCGGCGCAGGCAACTTCCGGCAGATCCGTGAACACCGCCAGCGGCAGCGAGACATTCTCCAGCAGGGTCATCGACCCGAGCAGAGCGCCGGACTGAAACATCACCCCGATCTGCCGCCGCACCGCCACCACGTCGCTCCGCACGCTGAAGCCGCCTATGGTGATGTCCCCCGCGCTGGGCGTCAGCAGCCCGATCATCTGCTTGAGCAGCGTCGACTTGCCGCAGCCCGACCCGCCCAGAATCACGAACACCTCCCCCTGCGCCACGCTGAAGCTGACATCGCGGAAGATAGTGCGGCTGCCGAACGCCTGTGTGGCGCCGCTGACCGTAATCACCGGCGTCATAGGTTCAACCGGTAGAAAATCACGGCGAAAATGCCGTCCAGCACCACCGTGGCAACAATCCCGCCCACCACCGCGGCGGTCGCCGACTCGCCCACCGCGCGCGGCCCGCCTCTGGCGGTCAGCCCAGCCCGGCAGCCGATCAGCGCCACCGCCACCGCGAACACCACGCCCTTGCCCAGCCCCATGACGAAATTCCGCGGGGCCGAGTTGATGGCGATATGCGCCGCGATGGCCGAGAGCGGATAGCCGAAACCAGCCAGCACGACGGCCATGCCTAAGAGGCCAGCGGCATCCATGGCCACGATCAGGGCCGGCGACACCAGCATCGCCGCCCCGATGCGCGGCAGCACCAGCATGGTGACCGGGCTGATGTTCATGGTCGTCAACGCGGCGATCTCGTCATTCACCTGCATGGTGCCTAGCTCGGCGGCGTAGGCCGAGCCGGTGCGCCCGGCGAGGATGACCGCGACCATCAGCGGCCCAAGCTCGCGGCAGAGCGAGAGCGTGACCAGGTCGGCGACATACAGATCCGCACCGAACTGGCGCATCGGCACCGCCGACTGGAAAGCCAGGATCATGCCGATGAGAAAGCCTAGGGTGAGAACCAGGGACAGCGCCTGCAACCCGGCGCGGTCGGCAATGTGGAAGAAATCCGCCCGGCGCAGCATGCGCAGCTGGCCGGGCAAGGCGAACAGCGCCAGCAGCGCCTCACCGAAAAACGCGATCTTGACGCGCAGGTCCTGGACCATGTTTGTCCGCGGCGGAGCAGTGGCATGCGTCGGCGTCTGGGTTGCCGGCGCCACCGCGCGCAGCTGGGCCAGCAGCGCGCTCACCTCTTTATCCATCCCGACCAGGCTCACCGCGCCGCCATGGCGGCGTTCCATGGCCAGAACCATCGCGGCGCCGGAGCTGTCCAGCCTGTCCACAGCAGAGAGGTCGATCTCCAGCGGCCCGCCCGCGGCCTCACCGGCCGCCCGCAAGGCGCGCGGCCATAACGGCCCTAGCGTCAGCGCCGTCAACGCGCCATTCAGGGCAATCCGCCCGCTGGAAATGCTTAAATCGACTGCCATGGCAATGTGGGCGATACTGCTCGATCCGTTTCACTGCAACAATGGCTGCCGTGCAGAGGCCCCGTCAATGAGGCTGTTAAAACTTCACAAATATACTGGTCTTTCCCTCGCGTACCTGATCAGGGGGCGGAAGCCGTCACCAGATGGATGGTGGCTGGCAGCCGGACGCTGCCATCCGGTGCGATGGTGGCGTACCCGGACAGCGCCTCCCTCACCGCTTTATTGGCGGCGGCGCGGGCGTCGGAGCTCGCCTGTTTCTCGTCGAGCAGCGCCCCGGCAGGCCCCATGAAACAGGCAACCCTCGCCTCGTCGTCCAGCGAGGCGCCGCGAAGGAACGCCGCCTCCGCGCGAACCTCTACCCCGCGCCAGCCTGCCTCCAAGAGAAGATCATGCACATAGGCCGGATCATCGAAGGCCAGCGGGCCGGGGGCATGCGGCACGCGGGGCGCGCCCGGCCCGACCAGCGCCTCGACCAGACGCAGCGGAATCTCCCAGTGCGGATTCCCGGACAACGGCGCCCATGCCGCAAAGACGAGCCTTCCGCCGGGCCTCGTGCTCGCGCGCAAATTGGCGAAGGCGGCGGCGGGCTTCTCGAAGAACATGACGCCGAAACGCGAGATCAGCGCGTCAAATGGCGGGGTGAAGCGCTCCGTCTGCGCATCCGCGATGGCGAATTCGACCGGCGCCATGCCTGGGCCAGCCTCTGCCGCGGCATGCGCCCGCGCCGCCTCGATCATCGGCGCGGCGATGTCGATGCCGAGCACATAGCCTGCTTCTCCCACGGCATGCGCGGCGTCCCGGCTGGTGCGTCCCGCGCCGCACCCGATATCGAGCACACGTTCGCCGGGCTTGAGCCCGGCCGCCGCGATCACCGCGTCGCTGACCGGCGCGAGCCGGGCTTCCATGGCCCCCTCGAGACTCAGCCATTTCGGCGCCGCGATCTCGCTCCAGTAAGCCTTCTGCTTGTCGTTCGCCATCGGTCACCCTCCGCCAGGAAACTTACGCGGGCGATGTGCAATGCGCCACCGCCCGCCCAAACCCGCGGCTCGCCTCGAGCGCTATTGGCCAAATTCAGGCGATCTCGAAGCGATCCAGGTTCATGACCTTGTTCCATGCCGCCACAAAGTCATGCGCGAACTTCCCCTTCCCGTCGCGGCTCGCATAGACCTCCGCGATGGCGCGGAGTTGCGCGTTATAGCCGAAGACCAGATCGACACGGGTGGCTGTCCATTTCGGTTCAGCCGTTGCACGGTCACATCCCTCGAACAGGTCCGCCGCCTCCGAAGCCGCCTGCCATTTCGTGCCCATGTCGAGCACGTTGACGAAGAAGTCATTCGTCAAGCCCCCCGGCCGGTCGGTGAACACGCCGTGCGTGGACTGCCCGAAATTTGCGTCCAGCACGCGCATGCCGCCAACGAGAACCGTCATCTCAGGTGCCGTCAGCGTCAGCAGCTGCGCCCGGTCGAGCAGCAGTTCCTCGGCCGATGCAGCGTCTGGCGCCTTGAGGTAGTTGCGGAACCCGTCGGCAACCGGTTCAAGCACGGCGAATGCGTCCGCATCGGTCTGTGCCTGCGTGGCGTCCGTGCGCCCTGGCGTGAAGGGAACCTCCACGGAGTGATGGGCCTTCTTGGCAGCATGCTCGATGGCGGCGCAGCCACCGAGCACGATCAGGTCGGCCAGCGAGACCTTTTTCCCGCCGGTCTGGGCGGCGTTGAACTCCCGCTGAATGCGAGCGAGGGTTTCCAGCACCTTCGCCAGCTGGGCCGGCTGGTTGACTTCCCAGTCCTTCTGCGGGGCGAGGCGGATGCGCGCGCCGTTGGCGCCGCCACGCTTGTCGGAGCCGCGGAAGGTTGATGCAGATGCCCAGGCGGTGGAGACCAGTTCCGCGATGGACAGCCCGGAGGCGAGGATCTCGGCCTTCAGCTCCTGGGAGTCCTGCTCGTCGATCAGCACATGGTCAACTGCCGGCACAGGGTCCTGCCAGATAAGCTCTTCGGCAGGCACATCCGGGCCGAGATACCGCGACCGAGGCCCCATGTCCCGGTGCGTCAGCTTGAACCAGGCACGCGCGAAGGCATCCGCGAACGCCGCCGGGTCCTTCTGGAACCGCCGCGAGATCGGCTCATAGATCGGGTCCATCCGAAGCGAGAGGTCGGTGGTGAGCATCACCGGGGGATGCCGTTTAGACGGATCATGCGCATCCGGCACGGCGTCTGCCGCGGCTCCGCCTTTCGGGATCCACTGGTGGGCGCCCGCGGGGCTTTTCGTCAGCTCCCATTCGTAGCCGAACAGCGTGTCGAAAAAGCCCATGTCCCACTTCACGGGGTTGGGCGTCCAGGCGCCCTCCAGGCCGCTGGTGATCGCATCGCCGCCCTTGCCGGTGCCGAAGCTGTTCTTCCAGCCCAGGCCCTGCTCCTCCAGCGGCGCTCCCTCGGGCTCGCGCCCCACATACTTGGCCGGATCGGCCGCGCCATGGGTCTTGCCGAATGTGTGGCCACCGGCGATGAGCGCAACGGTTTCCTCGTCGTTCATCGCCATGCGGGCGAATGTCTCCCTTATGTCCCGCACCGCGGCAACCGGATCCGGGTTGCGGTTGGGCCCTTCAGGGTTGACGTAGATCAGCCCCATCTGCACCGCGCCGAAGGGGTTTGCGAGCTCCCGGTCGCCGCTATAGCGCTCGTCACCGAGCCAGGTATCCTCGCGCCCCCAATAGGTGTCCTCCTCGGGCTCCCAGATGTCGACGCGTCCGCCGCCGAAGCCGAAGGTCTTGAACCCCATGGACTCAAGAGCGACGTTGCCGGCGAGGATCATGAGGTCGCCCCAGGAGATTTTCCGGCCGTATTTCTGCTTGATCGGCCAGAGCAGCCGGCGCGCCTTGTCGAGGCTCACATTATCCGGCCAGCTGTTCAGCGGCGCGAAACGCTGCGCGCCCGACCCTGCGCCGCCGCGTCCGTCGCTGATCCGGTAAGTGCCCGCGGCGTGCCACGCCATGCGGATTAACAACGGCCCGTAATGGCCGTAATCGGCCGGCCACCAGTCCTGGGAGTCGGTCATCAGCGCGTGAAGGTCCTTCTTCAGGGCTTCCAGATCAAGACTCTTGAACGCCTCGGCGTAGTTGAAGCCCTTGTCCATCGGGTTGGACAAAGGAGACCGCTGGTGGAGAATCCTGAGGTTCAACTGGTTGGGCCACCAGTCCCGGTTCGACCGGCCACCGAGCGTCGCGTTAGGGCGCGCTCCATGCATCACTGGGCATTTTCCGGCACTCTGTTCGTCCATTTTTCCCTCCGATCTAGACGTCGTTTCTCGACCTGATCCGCAAGCAAAAACAGCTACATCTTCGGAATACGCTTCGGCTTCCTCGTCGGATCACAGAAGATTGCGCCGCCCGGTCACTTAGGCCAACCGCTTCACTTCAGCGGTTGCGTCCGGCATCGGGTTCTGGCGTCTATCCCTTGCTTTAATTGCTTGGCCGGAACTTAGCGCCTTTTGGCGAGGGTAGGAAGCCCAGAACCCTACCGCGGCATTGCATCGGAGCAACCACGCGCCCCGATGCACCGCAGCCGGCTTCAAGCCGGGAACGCGTATTGGGCTTTTTCGCGCACGCCACCGGCTGGCCAGCGCTGGCTGATGGTCTTCCGGCGGGTATAGAAGCGCACCGCGTCAGGCCCGTAGGCAGCGAGATCGCCGAACATCGAGCGCTTCCAACCGCCGAAGCTGTGATAGGCCACCGGCACCGGCAGCGGCACATTCACGCCCACCATGCCGACCTTGATGAGATCGGTGAAATAGCGGGCGGCCTCACCGTCACGGGTGAAGATGCAGGTGCCGTTGCCGTATTCATGGGCGTCGATGAGGTCCATCGCCTCCTGCAACGAGTGCACGCGCACGACGCACAGCACCGGCCCGAAGATCTCGTCCGTGTATATGCTCATCTCGGGCGTGACATGGTCGAACAGGCAGCCACCCAGGAAAAAGCCGTGCTCGTGGCCGGGCACCGTCAGGGTGCGGCCATCGACCACCAGCTTGGCGCCCTCGGCCACGCCGGCATCGACATAGCTCCGTACCTTCTGGAAATGCGGCTTGCTGATCAGCGGGCCCATCTCGGACGCGCTCTCGGAGCCGGGCCCGACGGTAAGGCGGCCAAGGGCCGCGCTCAGATTCTCCACCAGCTGATCGGCAACCTCGTTGCCCACGGCCACGGCCACCGAGATCGCCATGCAGCGTTCGCCGCAGGAGCCATAGGCCGCGCCCATCAGGGCGCTGACGGCGTTGTCGAGATCGGCGTCAGGCATGACCACCGCATGGTTCTTGGCGCCGCCGAGCGCCTGCACGCGCTTGCCGTGGGCGCTGGCGGTTGCATAGATATGCTGGGCAATGAGGGTGGAACCGACAAAGCTCACAGCCTGCACGCGCGGGTCGGTCAGCAGGGCGTCCACCGCTTCCTTGTCGCCGTTCACCACGTTCAGCACGCCGGGGGGAACACCCGCCTCCAGGGCGATCTGGGCGATCATCAGGGCGGCGCTGGGGTCACGCTCGGAGGGCTTGAGGACGAAGCAATTGCCGCAGGCGATGGCGGCTGGGTACATCCACAGCGGCACCATGGCGGGGAAGTTGAACGGCGTGATGCCCGCCACCACGCCCAGCGGCTGGAATTCGGACCAGCTGTCGATCCGGGGGCCAACATTCTTGGAGTGCTCGCCCTTGAGCAACTCGGGAATTCCCGTTGCGAATTCAACATTCTCGATGCCGCGGGTCAGCTCGCCGCGGGCATCCTCCGTCACCTTGCCGTGCTCGGCGGTGATGGCGGCGCAGATCGCATCGGCGCGCTCCTCCAACAGGCGCTGGAAGCGGGCGAGGATCCGCGCGCGCTTGAGCGGCAGCGTGTCGCGCCAGGCCGGAAAGGCGGCCTGGGCGGAGGCGATCGCGGCCTCGACGGTGCCACGGGCGGCCAGCTCAACCCGGCCAGAGACCGCGCCGGTAGCGGGATTGAACAGGTCGTGCAGGCGGGCCTCGGGGCAGGACACGATCTGCCCGTTGATCAGATGGGCAATGTGATTCGTCATTTTTTAGTCTTCCTTCGATTCAGGCCAGCGAGGTGATCGCGTCGTTGACGGCGTTCATGAGGCCTTCCAGATCGCTCTTTTCGGCGATGAAGGGCGGGCCAAACTGCAGCGTATCGCCACCGTAGCGCACGTAATAGCCCGCCTCCCAGCATTTCATGGAAATCTCCCACGGGCGGCGGGCGGGCTCGCCGGGCGCGGCCTCGATCTGCACCGCGCCGGCGAGGCCGAAATTGCGTATGTCGGCCACGTATTTCAACCCCTTGAGGCCGTGCAGGAGATCCTCGAAGACCGGCGCCATCTCGTTCACGCGGTCAGCCAGCCTCTCACGCTCGAACAGATCCAGGGCGGCGAGGCCGGCGGCGCAGGCCACCGGATGGCCCGAATAGGTGTAGCCATGCGGGAACTCCACCAGATACTCGGGGCCGCCCGCGGCCATGAAAGTGTTGTAGATTTCCGAGGAGGCGATCACGGCACCCATCGGCACGGTGCCGTTGGTCAGCCCCTTGGCGCAGGTGATGATGTCCGGCGTGACGCCGAACACCTGCGCGGCGAAATTGCCCCCGGCACGGCCGAAGCCGGTGATAACCTCGTCGAAAATCAGCAGGATGTTGTGCTTGCTGCACAGCGCGCGCAGGCGCTGCAGATAGCCCTTGGGCGGTACCACCATGCCGGCCGAGCCGCAAAAGGGCTCGACGATCACGGCCGCGATGGTCGAGGCGTCATGCAGGCCAACCAATTCCTCCAGCGCGTCGGCAAGCTCGGCACCATGCTCGGGCAGGCCCTTGGAGAAGCGGTTCTCGGGCAGCAGCGTGTGGGGCAGATGATCGACATCGCCCAGCGAGCCGAACAGCTTGCGGTTGCCGACAATGCCACCCACGCTGGTGCCGCCGTAATTCACGCCGTGATAGCCCTTCACCCGGCCGATCACACGGGTCTTGGAGGCCATTCCCTTCTGGCGCCAATAGCCGCGCGCCATCTTCATCGCGGTATCAGCCGACTCGGAGCCGGAATTGGTGAAGAACACATGGTCCAGCCCCGCAGGCGCCATGCCAGCAACCTTGTTGGCGAGCTGGAAGGCGAGCGAATGGCCGAACTGGAAATTGGGAGAGTAATCGAGTGCTGCGATCTGCTCGCTCACCGCCTTCACGATCTCGGGCCGGGCATGGCCGAAGCCGGTGCACCACAGGCCGGAGAGGCTGTCGAACACCTTGCGGCCCTTGCCGTCGATGAAATGGCAACCCTCAGCCCCCACCATCATGCGGGGGTTGTTCTTGAATTCGCGGTTGGCCGTGAACGGCATCCAATAGGCGTTCAGTTCGTCCCGGCTGAGGCCGGCCGCGGCCTGCGGATCATAGGCAACCATGGTGCTTGCGTGCTCCCGTTATCTGGGTGGTGTGGTTGACCGGAAGTTACGCGGCAAATTTGGTCCAATAAATCTAAACTTGGTTATGCTTAGTTATGCTATTGCTTACGTATGGCCCTCCCTGCCCGCCTGAATGAAGCCGACCTCCGGCTGCTCCGCATCTTCCGCACCGTTGTCGAATGCGGTGGCTTCAGTTCCGCCGAAGCGGAGCTGAACATCTCCCGCCCAGCGATCAGCCAGCACATGGCGGACCTGGAACAACGCCTGGGCCTGACTCTGTGCCAACGCGGCCGTGCCGGGTTCCGGCTGACGGACCAGGGGCAGGCAGTCTATGAGGCCCTGCTGCGCCTGATGGCGGCCGTGGAGAATTTCCGCACCGAGATAAACGCCGTCCACGCCCATCTGCGGGGTGAGCTGAATATCGGGATCACTGACAATCTGGTGACTTCGCCGCGCATGCGCGTGACCCGGGCGTTGCGCGCCCTGAAGACGCAGGGGCCGGATGTCCGGGTGAATATCCGGATGATCCCGCCGAGCCAGATTGAGCGCGGCGTGCTGGACGGCCAGCTTCATGTCGGGATCATCCCAGCCGGGCGGACATTGCCTGGCTTAAGCGAACTGCCCCTCTATGATGAGGTATCCCATCTGTACTGCGCCGCGGAACATCCTCTTTTTGCCCGCCCCGATCAGGATTTGGATGAGGCCGCAATCGCCGAGGCCGATGCCGTGGCGCCTTCCGGCTTGGCCACCACGCCGCAACTCCGGGTCACCGCCACCGCCGCCGACCGCGAAGGCGTGGCGTTCCTGATCCTCACCGGCTGCTATATCGGGTTTTTGCCCACGCATTATGCGCGCCAATGGGAAGTGCCGGGCCTGATGCGGGCGATCAGGCCCGATCTCTACGGCCAGACCGTGGAGTATCAGGCCGTCACACTCCGCAACCGCCATCCCAACCTGGTCCTGTCCACCTTCATGCGGCTTTTGCACGAGCAGGAATAACGTCCCTCATCCAGCCTCAAGGAAGCCGAGCGAGCGCGTGGCGCACCGCATATTTGGATCCATCATACGTGCGGTGAGATCGCCTGCCGGTCCCAATAGGGCGGCTTGCCAAACCTCTCGGCGATAAAGCTTAAAAACGCGCGCACCTTGGGCGAGACCATCTTTTTCGGCGGATAGACGCCCCAGATGGCCCGCTCCGGCCCCAGAGCGATCATCCAGTCCCAGCCGGGGAGAATTTTAACCAGCCGGCCCTGCTTGATGTCCTCGCCAATCAGCCAGGTTGGCAGCAGCGCTACGCCGAGGCCCGCGCGCGCGGCATAGAGCAACGCCTCGGAATCATTGGCGCGCAGGGACCCGGTGATTTTCATCTCCATGGCTTCGCCGCCCGGCTTGGAAAAATACCAGGCATCGGCTGGTTGCAAGGCAAAGATCAGACATTCGTGCCGTGCCAGATCCTGCGGTTCGGCCGGTTCCCCCTGCCGCGCCAGATAATCAGGGCTGCACACCAGCATGCGGCGCTGCGGCGCCAGATATTTCGCCTTCAGCGTTGAATCCGCCAGGGCGCCAATGCGCACAGCGACATCGGTTCCCGTTTCGATCAAATCCACCGTCATATCAGTCAGCGTGATATCAAGGCGGATTTTCGGATAGGCTGCGAGGAAATCCTTTATGTGCGGCACGATGTGATGGCGCCCGAACGCCGCCGGCACGTTGATGCGCAGCAGGCCTTGCGGCGTCGCATTCAGGGACATCGTCGCCTGCCTGGCGTCTTCCACACCGGCGAGCACAACCACGGCGCGCTCGTAAAATGTGGTTCCCGCCTCAGTCAGATGCAGGCGCCGCGTCGAGCGGTTCAGCAACGCGGCGCCTAGATCGCTTTCCAGCGCGCTGATATAGCGCGAGATGGTCGAGACTTTCTGCTTTTCCTCGGCGGCGGCCTTGGAGAAGCTCCCAAGCTCCACCGACCGGACGAACGCCCGCATGGCCGCTAGATAATCCATCGCCCCACCCTACCCTTTTTTGCAAAAATAATTTGTAATCTTGGGCGTTTCGGGACGCAAGGCGACAGCCCATACAGTGCCGTGGTTTGCCCTCACCATGGAGCGTTTCAATGCTTTCGCCTTCTTCGCCCCGGATACACCAGCCATGATCGAGGCCCTGTTCGTCCTCATGCTGTTCGAGCTTGTTGGCGAGATTTTGCGGAGCGCGCTGCACCTTGCCGTGCCGGGCCCGGTCATTGGCATGTTGCTGCTCGCCGCCGCTCTGGTCTGGCGTTACCGCCGCGAGGCGCCGATCAATCCCGAGGCCCCACCCGCGCTCGACAAGACCGCCGGCGTGCTGCTCCAGCATTTGGGCTTGCTGTTCGTGCCGGCGGGCGTCGGCATCATTGCCGAAGCCAGTCTGCTTCGACAGGAATGGATGCCGATCCTGTTCGGCGTCATCGGCTCAACCGTCCTCAGCCTGGCCGCGACCGGGCTGGTCATGCATCATTTCGTACGCAACGCAACATCCACTCTGCCACAGGAGGGAGCCACGCCATGATGGGCCGGGAAATCACCGCAATCTGGGTTCCGCTGGCCCTCTCGCCGCTCATCTGGCTGGTCATCACGCTCGGCATGTATCTGGCCGCGCGGCGGGTGCAAAAGCTGCTCGGCGCCAAGCCCTACTTCAATCCGGTGCTGATCACCATCGTGCCGGTGGCGGCCATCGTTGTGCTCACCGGCACGCCCTATAAGAGATATTTCGAGGGCGCGCAGTTCATCAACTTCCTGCTCGGGCCGGCCACCGTGGCCCTGGCCGTGCCGCTGGCGCGCAATATCCACCATGTAATGCGCAGCCTGCACAGTATCGGCCTGGCCTTGCTGGCTGGGTCCATGACCTCGATCATCACCGGTGTCGGCATTGTGTGGCTCCTCGGCGGGTCGCGCATCGTCGCCCTGTCCATGGCGCCGAAGGCCGTGACAACACCCATCGCCATCGCCGTGTCGCAGGAGATCGGTGGCATCCCCGCGCTCACCGCGGCCCTCGCCATCCTGGGCGGCATCGTTGCCGCTGTCGTCGGGCAGCGCCTGCTGTGGCAGTTCAAGATCGAGGATTGGCGTGTTCACGGCCTTGCCGCAGGTGTCGCCGGCAGCGGCATCGCGGCAGCGCAGGTTGCCCCGCTCGACGGCATGGCCGCCGCCTTCGCCGCTCTGGGGATCGCCATCAATGGCGTCGTTACCGCCATCGTCGTGCCGCTCCTCGTGCTGGTTTTGTCATGAATATGTAGGTTGGCTATTGCGGCGAAGCGCCCAGCGCGCCGGTTGAAAGAGCGAGCGTTGCGGCGGCGGACAGGGCAGCGCTGTAGGCATCCGTGGCGGCGTCCTGGGCCTGGCTAAGCTGGCTTTCCGCCACGGTGAGGTCGGTGATCGACCCCACCCCACTGCGATAAGCGGTCAGGGCGGCATCGAAGGTCGTCTGCGCGGCGGCGGCCAGCGCCTGCGAGGCGCTGTAGGCCGCAAGGCTGGTATGTACCGAATTATTGGCGAGGGCGATCTGCCGCACGGCCTCGTCCTGCACCTGGCTGCAATGCGGCATCGGCGCTGTCCTCCTGCGCCTTGGCCTGGTCCAGGATCGCGGCGCGGGTACCGCCGTCGTAGAGCGGGACTGTCACCCCGGCGAGGATGGCGCCGCCAAATTGGTGGCCGGAGAGATTTTGGGTCGCGGCCTGCCCGCCAATGGCGGGAAGGGCTGTCAGGTTCAGGTTTGCTGAGTTGTAGGCGCCGGTGGCCGAGAGGAACACCTTCGGCATGAACTCGTCCCGCGCCGCCTGTACCCCGGCCAGGCTCTGCTGTTGCGCCGCATAGGCGCTCAGCACGTCCGGGCGGCGCGCCAGTGCCGTGGAGACGATGCTCTCCACGGGGGCGTCCATGGCTGGTGAAATATCCCGGTGCGGCAAGGGGGCGATGGTGATCCTGGTCAGGGGCGAAATGCCCATCGCCGTCAGCAGCGCCAGATAGGCGTCCTGCTCGCCGCCGCTGAGCCTGCACCATCGCCAGTTCGGCCTGGGCCGTGGCTTGGCGGGCCTGCGCAACCTCGATGGTCGTGCCGATGCCTTGGGCGTAACGGTCCTCCGCCGCCGCCTGCACGGTCTTGGCGGTCGCCAGCGTTTGCGCCGCCGTGGCGACATGGTCGCGGGCGGCTTCATTGGCGTAATAGGCCAGGGAGACGTTGTAGATGAGCTGCTGGTGCGCGGCGGTGAAGGCGATGTTGGAAATCACCGATCCCTGCTTCGCCACATCCACGAGCGCCGCTCTCTCGCCAAAATCGAACAGCAGCCAATTGAGGGACACCGCCGAGATCGCGCCATGCGCTGAATTGTTGCCATTGGCGCTGACCCCCAGCGCCGAATTCTGGGTGGAGTTGTCCTGATAGGCGCCGACAGCGCTGGCGGTAATGTTGGGCAGATACGTGCTCTCCGTAATACCCGCCGTGAGCGCCGCCTTGCGGGCATTCTCCCAGGCGATGCGCGTCGCGGGATTGTTGGATTCCGCGATGTCGATCAGTTCCGGCAGGGTGTAGGCCTTGTTGGGGTCGATGCGGGGCGATTGCGGCAGGTTGCCGAGCGCCGCGTTGGGCGGCAGGACATAGCCGTTGCCGCTGGCGGCGCCGCTCGCGCCGGGAATGATCTCGCCTGTCGACGTGGTGGCCGGGGTCCATGGCTGGTCAGGACTTGGCGGCGCCATGTCCAGGGCGGACGTCGCGCATCCGTTCAAGAGCAGCAGCGAGAGCACCGCCTTATACTGGCGCATGATTGGTGGCTCCCTTTTGTGCCTGCCGTTGCGCGAGAGCCTGTTCCAGGCTTTCCAGATGAATTTCGATCAGCTGCCGCACCGGATGCTGGTCTTCCGTGAGCGCTTCAGCCGGCGCCAGAGCACCGGGCGCGGGCGATGGGCCGTTAGTCTGCATGGCGAGCTTCCTTGAGCGTGCCGAAACTGTCCGCCAGCCTGTCGAGCCGGTGGGCGATGTCTTCGCACAGGCTGGGCGCCTGGTTGGTGGTCAGTAACAACGGGCCCTCGAGCGCTGCGATGTCGAGCGCCGTGCGGCGGCGTGCCCGCAGCCACCCCTCCGGAGGGCGGATCGAGGATGGCTCGTACTGCGCGATGGCGATGTCGTTCTCGACGGCACTCAGCGCGGCCTGCGCCTGGGTGGCGAGCGTCCGGCGCTCCGGCCAGTTCGCCGCCTTCACCATCCCGCTCAACTGCCGCAGCATTGAAACTATGGCGGGATCGATGCGTTTGACGACGCTGACCGGCCAGATATTGGTGAACACCAGATAGACCACGAAGTTGCCGAACAGGATGCCGATGATGCGGTCGCGCGCCACCGTCAGGTCGAAGGCCGGCGTCGGCCCCTGCAAGACGCAGAGAAAGAAGGCGAACGCCAGTTGCAACCCGGCATAGCCAATGCGCGGGCCGCCGGCGGCGATCCAGGCTGCGGCAAAGGTGATCAGGAAGACGACGATCATCAACGCGCCGATCGAGTTAAGATCGGGGATGAGCCAGATGATCGCGGCGAGGCCGCTGCTCGCCCCCAGGATGCAGCCGAGCAGGCGCAGGCTCAGCTTCTCGACGGTCTCCCCAGCCGTCCCCAGCGCCACGATGTAGCAGGTGATCAGGCATGTATGAATCCCGCGCCAGTTGAGCGAGGTATACACGATGTAGCAGAACATCGCCGCCAACGTGCCCTTGAGCGCGTAATAGACATGGTCGGGGTTGGTGAAGGCGTCGGGGCGGAAGAAGCCGCTCTTCTTCTTTGGGGCCGCCTTGGCCGGAGGAGAAGGAGGCTCGGCGAAAGTGCCGAGCACTTCCTGGAATTCGCCGAAAATCGCCGCCGCGGACGGGGACAAGGCCCCTTCCTCGGCGTCGTTTTCAAGCTTCACCTCAACCGGATAACCGCCGGCCTGGAAGATCGCCGCCATGCCCCCCAGCGTCCGGGCAATGCATTCGCGCTGCAGCTGCGGCAGCATCCTGTCCGGGTCACGGTCGATCAGGTCGGTGAGCAACAGGACCGTGGCGATGGAATCCGTGGCCTGGCGCAAAGCGGCGAGATCCTGCGGCGGCGAGCTCTTCTCCACGCCTGCCCGCTCGAGCCATTCCAAAATACCCCCCGTGCCGGCCGCCATGACGGCCTTGAACGAGCGCCTCGTGCGCGCCGTGGGCTCGCGCAGCGTGGCGGCGGCCAGGCCGAGGCGTATTGCCAGCGCGCGCTGCGCCAGGTTGCGGGGCGCCGGCGCCATGACCAGATTGACGACGAGCGACATGCCGACCGGGATGCCAACGAATAGCCAGGCGTAAAGCAAACTGCGCAAGGCGGTTTCGCCGTCCGGCACGGTGGTCAGCAGATCCAGCGCATAGACCATGATTAAAGCGACGATGTTGCCGACGGGCTGCAGTTTCGACGACGACGACGCGAACAGCAGCATGAAGGAGAACAACGCCATGGCAGTCACGCGAAAGAGCGAGACATTGATAAGTACCGCCGACAGCGGAATCAGGATGCCGATGACCACGGTGATGACGGCGAGCATCGTCAGGCTCAGGATGATGCTGCTGGTGCGGTCGGGCTTGACGAGGAAGAAGACAACATAGGTCGTCAGCGCCGGGTCGGGCGTCTGGTAGATTTCCGTGACCAGCATCGTCAGCATGCAAATCACGCCCATACGGGCCGCGAACTCCAGCCGGCCCGGTGCTGGCGCGAGCAGGCGCAGAAACTCGTCGCGGCGCCGGAAAATCAATGGCATGCGGCACCGCGATTGATTTCAACAACCGCGCTGGCCCCCACCCGGGCGAGATTCTCCGGCGGATTCTGCAGCACGATGCGCACGGGGAAGCGCTCCGCCACCCTGACCCAGTTCAAGGAACGTTCGACATACGGCGCGCCAAGGGGGGTTTCCACCCGCTCCGTGCTGAACACGCCCCAGCCAATACCCTGGACCACCCCTTTGATCGGCTGCGAGCGGTCGATCATCGAATAGACCGTCGCGCAGTCGCCAACGGCGATGTGCCTCAGGCTCGTCTCCCTGAAATTGGCAACAGCGAACCACTGGTCGGTGTTGATGAGGGTAAAGAGAATCTGCGCGGGCGCCACCATCTCGCCGGAGGAGACGGTGAGGCCGGTCACGAACCCGTCGTGCGTCGCGCGCACGGTTGTATCGCTGAGGGCGCGTTGCGCGATGGCGAGCGCCGCCTGGCGCGCCGCGACCGTCGCCTCCGTCGCCGCCACGGTGTCGATGGCTTGCTGGGTGGCCTGTTGCTGCACCTGCGCCTGCGCCAGCGCGGTTGCGGCGTCGTGCTGGGCCACCTGGGCTTGGTCGAGCTGCTGCACCGGGACATACCCCTTAGCCGTGAGCGGGGTCAGGCGCTCGACGTTGCGCGTCGCCAACTCGTAATTGGCGGTGGCGCTGATGACCTGCTTGGCGGCGATATCGGCCGCCGCGCGCTGCAGTGTCACCGCGCGCTGCTGCGTGCCGAGCTGCGCTTTCGCAAGGTCGAGATCGGCCTCGGTCTGCGCCACCACGAGCTGGTAGGGCACCGGATCGATCTGGAACAGCACATCGCCCTTGGAGACGCGGGCGTTCTCCTCGACCGGAATCGAGACCACACGCCCGCCGACCACGGAGGCGACCTGAACGACATCGGCATCGATTTCCGCGTCATCGGTTGAAGGAAAGTCCGTGCTTATGTGGGCCACATAGAGCCCGACCAAGGCTGCAACGAGGATGATCGCGAGCGAGACCAGCTTGGCGCGACGCCCGGATTTGAGGATGCCGGCAGCTTTCATGCTCATTGCCCGAACCAGAGCAGCCAGACCAGCATCGCTCCGGTCAGCCCGATCGCGGTGCAGACAAACAGCTGGTAGGGCAGCACATTCGCCAGGCCCAGCGAGACGAACGCGGCCCGCGCGCCGATGGCGATGAAAATGCCGATGACCGCGCAGAACATCCAGGCCGGGAAGTAGCTCCCGACCACCGTATAGGACGGCGCGCCGCCCGCCGCGCACCCGCGTCAGAGGCGCCAAAACTAATGGCCAAAATGGCCGCGAGATCAGATTGTTTCTGCGATGCTTCACAGGAGATCCTCTTGTGCGGATGGTGTTAAGCGCCTCTTTGCCCGGTCAGCTGGCATTCACCAGCCCCAGACTGAGCGCCCGGGAGACCGCCTGTGCCCGGCACGCAACGCCAAGCTTGGCAAAAATGTTCTTGAGGTGGGATTTCACCGTTTCCGGCGCGATACTGAGCCCCCGGGCGATGTCCTTGTTCGACTGGCCCTTCACCAGCAAGGTCAGCACGCCCAGCTCACGCGGGCTCAGGCGTTCGGCGCTTTCCGCGGCACTGGCCAGCGCCTGCGGCGGCATTTGCTGTGCCTTGGTGATTGCTCAACAAGCTGGCAATAAAGCTTACCGCGTCGGCGGCGGCGCCACGGCGCTGCAACTCATCCTGGACCCGCGGCAGCAGCGGGATGATACCTGGGGCGGCATCGAGGAAAGGCTGGATTATGCCGCTGGCCGCCGCCACCGGGATGGCATCGCAGAGCAGCGCCGCCGCCTCGTCCAGCTCCTGGGCGCGGCAAAACTCGGCCGCCAACCGGATGGTCAGGTGCAAAGCCTGGTCATCGCACTCCGCTGTTCTTGCCTCCTGCAGGAGCTGCCGCAGAACCGCGATGCCTTGCGGGTAGCGTTTCTTCGCGGACAGCAGTTCGACGCGGGCCATGGCAGCGTGGTCCTGGATTTCGGACCACGCGCAACGGACCGGCGCGGGATAGTCCAGAGCCAGCCGGTCCAGCTGCGCCACGGTGACTTCCGCCTGCACGGCACGCCCCTCGCCGAGATTGATCCTCACGCGCTCAAGCATGATGGAGGCGACGAGCCGCCCCCAATGCCTCGCCTTGCCCAGGCTCTCCGCCTGGTCCAGCAGCGCATGGGCGCGCTCGGTATGTCCCCGGTTCATGGCCACGCGGACCAGCACCAGATAGGCCCGCAGCACGCATTCAAGCATGCAGGCGGCATCAATGGCGCCGAGGCGGTTGATAACCAGCTCCTCAGCCTCGTCCAGTTGGCCCTGATCATAGTGGAGTTGCGCCAAAAGACTTGCCGGCATGGCGGCCGCCACTGACTTAGCACCGGCGTGGTCCTGCGCCACCTGCAAAGCCTTGTGGTAATGCCGTGCCGCCGAGGATGTCCGGAGCTGCTCGTACTCCACCAGCCCCTGCAGGCAGAGCCGGTACACGGTGGCCACCACGTTGCGGCTGCCATCCTCGCCGGAAGACGCGATCCAGGGCACGCCGTGATAGCGGGCGAGATCGCCCAGCTTCCAATAGCCCAGGAGGGCGACATTGGCGGCGACATTGCTGGTCCAGCGGCCGCTGCTGTTCCGGCGCAGGCTTTCCTCGGCCAGTTGCAGCGCGGCGGCGGTGTCGTCACGCAGCGCCAGCGCCACGGCACGGATCGTCAGGCATTCGCAGCCGAGGAATTCGACAACCCGCGCTTCCCCCCCTTCCAGCTCCCGCTCGATTTCGGTTGCCAGATCCAAAGCCTCGTCGAAGCGCATGGCCAGGGCCAAGCCCCAGGCGATCGCAAGCCGCACCTTGACCTGGCGCTTCATCACGGCCGGCGGCATCAGCCGCGCCCAGGTGAGCAAGGTGAGCAACTCGCCGCGCTTGATCAGGGCCATGGCGCATTTCTCGACCCAGCCGATGGTCTGCGCCGTATCGCCGGCGGCGATGGCGTGCTGGATCGCATCCGTCCACAGCTCGGCCCCGGCGTACCAGGCATAGGCGCGCCGGTGCAGCTCGGGGATTTCGGCTCCCAGCTCCGCCTCCAGCCTTTGCAGAAGAAACCCGCGCAGCAGTGGGTGGCAGCGGAACCAGGTGCCGTCCTGGTCGAGCGGGATGAGCAGCAGGCGGCGTGTGGCGATGTCTTCCAGCAGCTCCTGGCTGCCGGCGAGGCCGGTGACCGCCTGGCACAAGGGCGCGCAAAGCCGGTCGAGGATGGCGGCACGCAGCAGGAACCCGAGCAGGGGCGCGGGCAGGCCATCGAGCATCTCGGTGATATAGCTGCGGATCGGGCGGATCTTGCCTGAGAGATTGTCGACATACTGGCTCAGCGCCTGCCCCGACTGGACGGAGGCGGTGGCGACGATGCGCAGCATCGCCGGCCAGCCCTCGGTCTTGGCGTGCAGCTCCCTTGTCTCGGCCTGGCCGAGCTTGGCGGGAAGCTCCTGCTCCAGAAAGTGGCGCGTCTCCTCAAGGTCGAAGCGCAGCGCGGCGCCGTCGATTTCCAGCAGCTGATTCTGCGCCCGCCAGCGCCCCAGCGGCAGTTCCGGCTCGGTCCGCGTGGTGAGCACAAGATGCAGGTTGGAGGGCGCGTGGCGCAGCAGATACGCGATGCCCTCATGAATGCCGGGATGAGTGAGGACGTGGTAGTCGTCCAGGAACAGAAAAACGTCGTCCTCCAGCTCCGCCAGGCTGTTGATCAGCGAGCGGACGATGGTGAGAGGGCGGACGAGCATGATCTCTTCGATAAGATCGAGCGCTGGTTTTCCCACCCCATCGCAGACCGCGCGCAGCACATGGGCGACGTAGAACAGGAACTGGGTCGGCTCGTCATCCTCGGCATCCAGCGACAGCCAGGCCACGCCATGGCCTTGCGCCTGCAAACGCTCCGCCCAGGTGATGGCCAGGCTGGTCTTGCCAAACCCGGCGGCGCCTTTGATGATGATCAGCCTACGGGTCTGCCCCTGGTTAAGCTCTTCAAGCAGGCGAAGGCGGTCGATCAGACCAGGCGGGCGGCGGGGCCGTGTCGTCTTCGTCGCCAGAAACTGGGCCGGAACCTCGTTTTTCATATCACCCGCATGGTACCCATCGCATAAACGGAAGGCAAGCTGACCTATCTGCCCCGCAAGCCTACCCTGCCTGTGCTGCGCAAAGGCAAGAACATTTCCCGTGGCGTCGCCGCCATTGGTTTGCCCCAAAGAGGGGCCCCCATCCCCCCATTTGGGGGATGTAATTGAAATTAAGCCTCGAACAAAGTGCCCGCAAGATGATGCTGGACCTTCACGGCCGGCACAAACATTGGCGCGCGCGCCAGGGAAGGAGACTGAATGACGGAGAATCAGACCGGTGCATTGCTGCAGGCGCAGGACAGCCCCCTGCTGATTACCAGCCTGTTCCAGACCGCAATGGCCACGAACTCGACCCAGGAAATCATCTACGCCGATCGTGGCCGCTACAGCTACAAGCTGTTCGGCGAGCGGGTACACCGGCTCGCCGCCGCCCTGACGGCGCTGGGCGTGCGGCCCGGCCAGACCGTGGGCGTGATGGACTGGGACACCCACCGCTATCTCGAATGCTTCTTCGCGGTGCCAATGATGGGGGCAGTGCTGCACACGATCAATGTGCGCCTCTCCGCCGAGCAGATTCTCTACACAATCAATCACGCCGCGGATGACGTCATCCTCGTCAATGGCGAATTCCTGCCCTTGCTGGAGCAGATGTGGGACCGGGTCGACCCGGGCAAGACCCTCGTTCTGCTCAACGACGCGCCCGAAGCGCCCGCGACGAATCTGCCCATCGCCGGTGAATACGAGGCGCTGCTGGCCCAGGCCACCACGTCGTTCGATTTTCCCGATCTCGACGAGAACAGCCGCGCCACCACCTTCTACACCACCGGCACCACCGGCCTGCCCAAGGGGGTATATTTCAGCCATCGACAGCTCGTGCTGCACACGCTGGCGGGCATGGCGGCTCTCGCCGGCAAGGGGCAGGGAAGGTTCAACGCGACCGACACGTACATGCCGGTCACGCCGATGTTCCATGTCCATGCCTGGGGCATGCCCTATGTGGCGACGGTCATGGGCGTTAAGCAGGTCTATCCCGGCCGCTACCACCCCGAGACGCTGCTCGACCTGATCCAGCGAGAGGGCGTGACCTTCTCGCACTGCGTGCCGACGATCCTGCAGATGATCCTTGGCGGCGCAGCGAAGCGCGGCGCGCGCCTGGATGGCTGGACGGTGGTGATTGGCGGCGCGGCGCTGCCTCCGACCCTTGTGCCGCGAGGCGCTGGACGCGGGAATTGACGTTTTTACCGGCTACGGCATGTCCGAAACCTGCCCGCTCCTGACCGTGGCCCAACTCCCCGCCGGGATGACCGACCTGACCTCTGACGCCGCGGTGGAAATCCGCTGCAAGACGGGGCGCGCCGTTCCGCTCGTGCAACTCCGCATTGTCGATCCGGAGATGAACGACGTGCCGCATGACGGCGTGACGGCGGGCGAGATCGTCGTGCGCGCGCCCTGGCTGACCAAGGGGTATCTGAAGGATCCGACCAATTCCAAGACCCTGTGGGCAGGCGGCTGGCTGCACACCGGCGATATCGGGGTGATCGGCGCCGACGGCTATCTCAAAATCACCGACAGGCTGAAGGATGTCATCAAATCCGGCGGCGAATGGATTTCCTCGCTGGACGTGGAGGATCTGATCCTGCGCCATCCGGCGGTGGCCGAGGTGGCGGTGATCGGCGTGCCCGACCCGAAATGGAGCGAACGGCCGGCGGCGATCATCGTGCTCCGGCCCGGCCAGGAGGTCGAGGCCGACGAGATAAGGCTGCACCTGCAAGCGTTCGTCGCGAAGGGGCTGATCTCAGCCTTCGCGGTGCCGCAGCATGTGAAATTTGTCGACCAACTTCCCCGGACCAGTGTCGGCAAGCTCAACAAACGCGTTCTGCGCGAAGATTTCACCGTCTGATCCTGCTTTAACCAAGGAACCAAATATGACCGACTACATCGCGCCACTTCGCGACATGCGCTTCGCCCTGACCGAACTGGCCGGGCTGAACGACGTTCTGGCCCTGCCCGATTTCGCCGAAGCCACGCCCGACCTCGCCGATGCCGTGCTGGAGGAGGCTGCCAAGTTCGCGGGCGCGGTGCTCTCGCCGATCAACGCCAGCGGCGACAAGAACGGCGCCAAGCTCACCGCGCAGGGCGTGGTGGCAGCCGAGGGCTTCGGCGCCGCCTACCAGCAATTCGTGGAGAATGGCTGGGCCGCGATGACCGGCGATCCGGCATTTGGCGGCCAGGGCCTGCCCAACCTGCTGGGCGCCGCCGCGTCGGAGATGTGGAACGCCTCCAACATGGCCTTCGCGCTGTGCCCCATGCTCACCACCGGCGCCGTGGAGGCGCTGCGCGCCCATGGCTCCGATGAGCTGAAGGCCACCTACCTGCCGAAGATGATTAGCGGCGAGTGGACCGGCACGATGAACCTGACCGAGCCGCAGGCGGGCTCCGACCTCGCCGCCGTGCGCACCCGCGCCGTGCCGAACGGGGACCATTACCTCATCACTGGGCAGAAGATCTTCATCACCTGGGGCGACCATGACATGACGGACAACGTCATCCATCTGGTCCTCGCCCGCCTGCCGGACGCGCCCGAGGGCGTGAAGGGCATCAGCCTGTTCCTGGTTCCCAAGTTCCTGGTCAACGAGGACGGCAGCCTGGGTGAGCGCAACGACGCCGTCTGCGCGGCGCTCGAACATAAACTGGGCATCCATGCCAGCCCGACCGCCGTGATGGCCTTCGGCGAGAAGGGCGGCGCCATCGGTTACCTGGTGGGCGAGGTGAACAAGGGCCTCAACCACATGTTCACCATGATGAACGAGGCCCGCCAGAAGGTGGGCGTGCAGGGCATGGCGATTGCCGAGCGCGCCTACCAGGCCGCGCGCGACTACGCCAAGGAGCGCATCCAGGGCCGCGTGGTGGGCCAGGCGCCGGGCGAGAAGCTGCCGATCATCCACCACCCGGACGTGAAGCGCATCCTGCTCACCATGAAGAGCCAGATCGAGGCGATGCGCGCGCTCGGCTATTTCGTCTCGGCGGACGTGGACTTCGCCCATCACCACGAAGACGCCGCCAAGCGCGCGGCGCACCAGGCCCGCGTGGAGCTGCTTACCCCGGTGCTGAAGGGCTGGTGCACCGAGTTGGGCGTGGAGATCGCCTCGCTGGGCATCCAGGTGCATGGCGGCATGGGCTTCATCGAGGAGACCGGCGCCGCGCAGCACCTGCGCGACTCCCGCATCGCCTCGATCTATGAAGGCACCACCGGCATCCAGGCTGCGGACCTCGTGGCCCGCAAGCTGCCCGCGCAGAACGGCGCGGCGATGACCGCGCTGATCGGGCTGATGCGCGAGACGGTGACGGCGGTGGCGCAGCACGAGGGCGCCGAATTCGTGGCCAACGCCCAACACCTCGCCGCGGGCGTGGACGCACTGGAACAGGCCAGCATGTGGATGCTGCAGACGCTCGCCCGCGATCCGTCGGCGGCCCTGGCTGCTTCGGTCAACTACATGATGCTGGCGGGCTACGTGACCGGCGGCTGGCTGATGGCCCGCGCCGCCCTGGCCGCCAATGCCGCGCTCAAGGAGCACCCGGCGGATGAGTTCTACAAGGCGAAGATCGCCACCGCCGCGTTCTACGCCGAGCAGATCCTGCCGAAGGCCAGCGCCCTGCTAACCACGGTGCGGGCTGGTAGCTCTTACGCCGCGGCACTGCCGGTGGAGCAGTTCTGATCCGCAAGCGGCTTTCCGCTCATTACTTATCGGTTCTGCCGGCTCTGCCGGCAGAACCATCGCTTCCAAACTCCCTGCCTGGCGCGCAATTTCAATGCCGCCTGTGCCGATCCCGCCATTTGTAACACCCTGATTTTTGGCCTGCTCCAAAAACCAGACCGCTCATCAGAGACGCCCCTTCCCGCACATTCTTCTCTTTCACCGGAGTTTTCCCATGAAATCCGTCGTCATCGCCGGCTATGCCCGCTCGCCGTTCACGCTCGCCAAAAAGGGTGAGCTCGCCCGCGTTCGTCCGGACGATCTCGCCGCGGAAGTTGTGCGTGGCCTGATCGCCCGCACTGGCGTCGCGCCAGCGGATATCGAGGACATTATTCTCGGCTGCGCCTTCCCCGAGGGCGAACAGGGCTTCAACCTCGCCCGGCTGCTGGTGCTCATGGCCGATCTGCCGATCAGCGTGGCGGGCACCACCGTCAACCGTTTCTGCGGGTCGTCGATGCAGTCCATCCATTTCGCCGCCGGGCAGATCCATCTTGGCGCGGGTGAGGTGTTCATCTGCGCGGGCGTGGAAAGCATGAGTCGCGTGCCGATGATGGGCTTCAACCCGATGCCGAATGCCGCCCTGCACGCCAAGCAGCCCGGCGCCTACATGGGCATGGGCGAGACCGCCGAGAATGTCGCCCGCCGCTGGGGTATCTCGCGCGAGCAGCAGGAGGCATTCGCCGTGCGCAGCCATGGGCTCGCCGCCGCGGCGCAGGCCAAGGGGCTGTTCGATGACGAGATCGTGCCCATCGGCAAGGTGACGCGCGATGGCTGCATCCGACCGGAAACCACTGCGGCGACGCTGGCGACCCTCAAGCTGGCCTTCTCCGCCGATGGCTCGGTGACCGCCGGCACCTCCTCCCCGCTGACCGACGGCGCCTCGGCGGTGCTGGTCTGTTCCGAAGAGTACGCCGACACGCATGGCCTGCCCAAGCTGGCGCGCATCCGCAGCGTCGCCGTGGCCGGCTGCGCGCCGGATATCATGGGCATCGGCCCCGTTGCGGCCACGCGCAAGGCGCTGGCGCGCGCGGGCCTCACCATCGCCGACATCGACCTCGTCGAGCTGAACGAGGCGTTCTCCTCCCAGGCGCTGGCCTGCGCCCAGGAGCTTGAGATCGACGAAGCCAAGATCAACCTCGATGGCGGCGCGCTGGCGCTCGGCCATCCGCTCGGCGCCACGGGCGCGCGCATCACCGGCAAGGCGGCGAGCCTGCTGGCGCGCACTGGCGGCAAGTACGCGCTGGCCAGCCAGTGCATCGGCGGCGGCCAGGGCATCGCCACCATTCTGGAGCGCATCTGATGCAGCAGGTTCGCAAAGTCGCCGTTATCGGCGCTGGCGTGATGGGGGCTGGCATCGCCGCCCAGGTCGCCAATGCCGGCTTCCCCGTGCTGCTGCTCGACATCGTCCGCGACCCGGCGGACCGCAACGCGGTCGCGGCCGGTGCCGTGGCGAAGATGCTGAAGACCGAGCCCGCGCCCTTCATGTCCCCCGCCGCCGCGAAGCTGGTTGAGGTTGGCAATACCGAGGACGACCTCGCCCGGCTCGCCGAGTGCGACTGGATCATCGAGGCCATCATCGAGCGGCTGGACCTCAAGCAGGACCTCTACCGCAAGATCGACGCCGTGCGCCGCCCAGGCACGGCGGTGTCCTCCAACACCTCGACCATCCCCATCGCCGATCTGGTCTCCGGCCTGCCGGAGGCGTTCGCGCGCGACTTCCTGATCACCCATTTCTTCAACCCGCCGCGCTATATGCGCCTGCTGGAGGTGGTGTCTGGTGCTGCGAGCAACCCCGAGACGGTCGCGCGCATCAGCCATTTCGCCGACACCGTGCTCGGCAAGACCATCGTCGCCTGCAAGGACTTCCCCGGCTTCATCGCCAACCGCCTGGGCGTGTACTGGCTGCAGCTTGGCGTGCTGGAGGCGATGGATGCCGGCCTGACCATCGAGGCCGCCGACGCCGTGATGGGCAAGCCCTTCGGCATGCCCCGCACCGGCGTGTTCGGGCTGATCGACCTCGTCGGCATCGACCTGATGCCGCATATCAATGCCAGCCTGACCAAGCTGCTGCCCGCAGGGGATGAGTTCCACAAGGCGCAGCGCGACCTGCCGCTGATCGCGAACATGATCGCCAGCGGCCATACCGGGCGCAAGGGCAAGGGCGGGTTCTACCGCCTGAACCGCGAAGGCGGGCGCAAGGTGAAGGAGGCCATCGACCTCGCCACCGGCACCTACCGCCCGGAAGAAGCCGCCAAGCTGCCGGAACTGGCCGATGGCGGGCGCGATCTGCGCGCCCTGCTCGGCGGCACCAGCCCGGTGTCGCAATACGCCTGGCGCGTGATTGGCCGCACCATTGCTTATGCCGCAAAGCTGGTGCCGGAAGCGACCGACGAGATTGCCGCCATCGATGAGGCGATGCGGCTGGGCTACAACTGGGCGTACGGCCCGTTTGAGCTGGCGGACCGCATCGGCGTCGACTGGCTGGCCGAGAAGCTCTCCGCCGATGGCGTCGCCGTGCCGGAACTGCTAAAGCTCGCCGCCGGGCGCAGCTTCTACCGCATCGAGAACGGCCAGCGCGAGGCGCTGGGGCTGGATGGTGAATACCACGCTATCACCCGCCCCGAGGGCGTGCTGCTGCTGGAAGATATCAAGCGTACCGCCACCCCGCTGCTGCGCAACCCAAGCGCCGCGCTCTGGGATATCGGCGACGGTGTGACCTGCCTGGAATTCACCAGCAAGAGCAACGCGCTCGACACGGACATCCTGGCGCTGATCGAGGAGAGCATCGCGCTCGTGCGCGAGCGCTTCACCGCGCTGGTGATCTATAACGAGGGCAGCAATTTCTCCGTCGGCGCCAATCTGGTCAAGGCCATGCAATCGGCGCAGGCGGGCGCCTGGGGGGAGATCGAGACGCTGATCGCCAGCGGCCAGGCCGCCTATCAGGCGCTGAAATACGCGCCCTTCCCGGTGGTCGGCGCGCCCGCCGGCATGGCGCTGGGCGGTGGCTGCGAGATCCTGCTGCATTGCGACGCGATCCAGGCCTATGCGGAGTCCTATATCGGGCTGGTGGAATGCGGCGTCGGCCTGCTGCCCGGCTGGGGCGGTTGCGCCGCCATGCTGGCGCGCTGGCAGACGCTCGGCAAGCTGCCGCGCGGCCCGGTGCCGGCAACGATCAAGGTGTTCGAGCTCGTCAGCACCGCCACCGTCTCCAAATCCGCGGCCGATGCCAAGGCCAAGCTGTTCCTGCGCCCCACCGACGGCATCACCATGAACCGCGACCGCCTGCTGGCCGATGCCAAGGCCCGCGCCCTGACGCTGGCCGCGGGCTACGCGCCGCCCGCGCCGGTCGATGTGACCCTGCCGGGTCCGGCGGGCTACGTGCTGATGGAGATGGCCGCCGAGGGCATGCACGCCCGTGGCATCGCCACCAGCCACGATCTGACCGTGGCGCGGGCGCTGGCCACAGTGCTGAGCGGGGGCGACGCCGACCCCACCGTGCCGGTGACCGAGGCGCGGCTGCTGGAGCTGGAGCGGGAAAACTTCCTGTGCCTGATCCAGACCGAGCCCACGCTGGCGCGCATCGCCCACACGCTGGCCACGGGCAAGCCGTTGCGTAACTGAGAATAGACGGAGGGTTAAAGAGAATGAAATTGCTGGTCGCTGTGAAGCGTGTGGTTGATTACAACGTTAAGGTCCGGGTGAAGTCGGACAAGACGGGCGTTGAGACCGCGGGCGTGAAAATGTCCATGAACCCGTTTGACGAGATTGCGGTTGAGGAAGCGGTGCGCCTGAAGGAGAAGGGCGTTGCCACCGAGATCGTCGCCGTCTCGATCGGCGTGACCCAGGCGCAGGAGACCATCCGCACCGCGCTGGCCATGGGTGCCGACCGCGGCATTCTGGTGGAGACCGATGTTGCCGTGGAGCCGCTGGCCGTGGCCAAGCTGCTGAAGGCGCTGGCCGAGAAGGAAGGCGCTGACATCGTCGTGCTCGGCAAGCAGGCGATCGATGACGACATGAACGCCACCGGCCAGATGCTGGCGGCGCTGCTCGGCTGGCCGCAGGGCACCTTCGCCTCCAAGGTCGAAATTGCCGATGGCACCGCCACCGTCACCCGCGAGGTGGATGGCGGGCTGGAGACCGTGGCGCTGGCCCTGCCGGCGGTGATCACCGCCGATCTGCGCCTGAACGAGCCGCGCTATGCCTCGCTGCCGAACATCATGAAGGCGCGCAAGAAGGCCATCGACGTGGTCAAGCCGGGCGATCTCGGCGTGGACGTCACCCCGCGCCTGACCACCGTCAGCGTGTCCGAGCCGCCGGTGCGCAAGGCCGGCATCAAGGTGCCGGATGTCGCCACCCTGATTGAGAAACTGCGTAACGAAGCGAAGGTGATCTGACCATGACGGCTCTTGTTGTTCTCGATTTCGACGCCCATGGCATCAAGCAGCCGGCCCGTTCCGCCATCGCCGCCGCCGCCAAGCTGGGCGAGGTGCACGGCCTGGTGGTCGGCAACGGCGTTGCCGCCGCCGCCGAGGCCGCGGCCAAGATCCCGGGCCTGACCAAGGTGCTGGTGGCCGACGCGCCGGGCTACGACCATGAGCTGGCCGAGCCGGTGGCGGCGCTGCTGGTGGCGCTGGCCCCGAACTACAGCCACATCCTGCAGGCCGCCACGGCCATGGGCAAGAACGTGCTGCCCCGCGCCGCCGCCCTGCTCGACGTGCAGGTGATCTCGGACATCTCCGGCGTGGTCGATGCCGATACCTTCGTCCGCCCGATTTATGCCGGCAACGCGCTGGCCACCGTGAAGTCGGCCGATGCGAAGAAGGTGCTGACCGTGCGCGCCTCTTCCTTCGACCCGGTGCCGGCCGAAGGCGGTTCTGCTGCCATCGAGGCGGTGAGCATCGCCCCGGTGGAGGGCAAGTCCAAGTATCTCGGCTCCGAGCTCTCCAAGTCCGAGCGTCCCGAGCTGACCGCCGCGAAGATCATCATCTCCGGCGGGCGCGGCATGCAGAATGGCGAGAACTTCACCAAGCTGCTCGACCCGATCGCCGACAAGCTGGGTGCTGCCGTTGGCGCCTCGCGCGCGGCGGTGGACGCGGGCTTCGTGCCGAACGACTACCAGGTCGGCCAGACCGGCAAGATCGTGGCGCCTGAGCTGTACATCGCCGTCGGCATCTCCGGTGCCATCCAGCACCTCGCCGGCATGAAGGACAGCAAGGTCATCGTCGCCATCAACAAGGACGAGGACGCGCCCATCTTCCAGGTCGCGGATTACGGTCTCGTCGGAGACCTGTTCAACATCCTGCCGGAACTCGAGAAAGCGATTTCTTAGAGCTTGGGGTGCTATTTCGCCATTGCCGCTTGAAGACTGGCAATGGCGAGCAGCAGATTCGTCCGCGCCTGGGTTTGCGTGAGCGCCGCCTGGGCTGCATTGGCCTGGGCGGTAAGTACGGTGGTGTAGTCCACCGCGCCCAGCGCGTACTGTGCGGCGGCGAGGCTATAGGCAGCATCCGCCGTGCTCGCCGCGGCCTGCGCCCGCGCGAGGGTAATTTGGCCCGTCTGCACGCTTGAGAGTGCATCCGCTGCCTGGCCGAAGGCGCCAAGCACCGCGCCGCGATACGCATAAAGTGCCGACGCCAGTTCCGCCTGCGCGGCTTTTTTATGCGCGCGCAGCTCTCCACCTTCGTAAATCGGTACCAGCAGATTGCCCGCCAGCGTCCATAGCGCGGAGCTGGTGTTGAACAGCATGCCCAATGACTCCGCCGCATAGCCACCGGAGGCGGTGAGCGAGACATCCGGGTACATATGCGCCACAGCAATGCCCAGCGCCGCATTCTGCTCCGCCACCTGCGCCCGCGCGGCGCGGATATCAGGCCGGTTGGCGAGGTAGGCAGACGGCAGCACCATGGGAATTTTCGCGGGCACGGCCAGTTGGTCCAGCAAGATGCCGGGATCTGTGAAATCCGCGGGCAGCGTGCCGGCGAGGATTGCCAGCCTGTCCCGCTGCGCCTGCGCCTGGTTTTGCAGTGGCGGCAGCGTGGCCTGCGCGGCGAGGATAACCGCCTGCTGTTGCAGCACGTTGAGTTCCGGGATCGCGCCAGCGGCGTATTCGCCCTGCAGCAGGGTGAGCAGCTTTTGCTCGGCGGCGATGATGTCCTGAGTCGTGGCGATCTGCGCCTCCGCCCCGGCGAGGCCGATAGCGGCGGCGGCGATGTTGCCAGCCACGCTCTGACGCGCCGCGTCCAGCTCCGCCGCCTGGTATTCGGTCAGCGCCTGCCCGTTCTCGAATGTGTAGTGGCGCGCGCCGAACAGGCCGGGGTCGTAGCTGATCTGCCCGCTGAGGGTATAGACCGTGTAGGGCGGCGAGCTGTTCGGCCCGGTGGGGTAGGATTGCCGGGAGAGTGCGGGCGAACCCGCCGGGTTCAGCCCGATCTGCGGCAGGAAGGCGCCATTGGCCGCCACGGCGTTCTGCGCCGCCGCCGCCAGATTTTGTTCCGCCTGGCCGACATCCGGATTGGCGGCCTGACCTTTTGCCTCCAGCGCATTCAGGCTGGGATTGCCGAAAATGCCCCACCACGCATCCGGCACCGGGCTGGCCGCCACGGTCTGCCCGGGCAGATAGGCTTTCACGGCCACATCCGTATTGGGTTTCGGCAGCGGTGGCGCGCAGGCAGCCAGCGGCAGCAGAAGCAGCAAAGCCTTACGATTCATGCCGCCCCCTGTGCAGCAGGCAGTACATGGCCGGCACCGCGAACAGCGAGAGCACGAAGCCGCCGCCCATGCCGGTGGCGAGAATGACGCCGAGATCGTAACGGATCGTCGCTTGCGGGCCCGCGGCAAGGATGAGCGGTATGGCCCCGCCGAGCAAAGCGAGCGTGATCATCAGGATGGGGCGGAAGCGCAGCCTCGCCGCGCGCATGGCCGCGGCACGGAGCGGGAAGCCAAGCCTCCGCCCCTCATGCGCGACTTGCACGAAAAGTATGCCCTGGCGCGCGATGAGGCCCCAGACGGTCAGCAGCGCGATCTCCGTCACGATGTTCAGCGTCGCGCCGCCGGCGATGCAGAGCAGCAGCGGTCCTAGGCTGGCCAGCGGCACGGTGGTGATGACGACGAACGGGTCCCGCAGGCTCCGGAACTGCGCGGCGAGCAGGAAGAACAGCCCGGCGAGCCCCAAGGCGAAGAGCTTCTCGTTCTGCTGGTTCGCCTCCTGGTACATTTCCGAGGGACCGGAATAACCGAAGCTTAAATCCCGTGCCCCGCTGGCACTGAATTCTGCCCGCAGATCCGCCAGCGCCTTGCTTAGCGGCACACCCTGCTTCTGTTGCGCCTGAATGTTGATGCTGGGCAGCCCCTGCCAGGAGCCAAGCGCATTGGGCCGCTCGACCCCGGTGAGCTTGGCGACAGTGCCGAGCGGCACCAGCGCGCCGTTGCCCGTGGCCACCGGCAGGGCAAGCAGGTCGCGCGCCGCCGCATCAGCCGGCAGGCCGGTGACGATATTCATCGACGTGCCGTTCACGCTGGCCTGACCAAGATTGCCCTCGGCCAGCGCCGCCGCCACCGTGTTGCCGATATCGCCCGGCGCGATGCCGAGCTGCGCCGCGAGCCGCCGGTCCAGTTGCAGATCGTACTGATATTGCGGCTGGCCGGGGTTGATCTGCACAAAGTCGAAATCGCCG
Organism: uncultured Alphaproteobacteria bacterium; assembly: GCA_963750235.1. GTDB lineage: Bacteria > Pseudomonadota > Alphaproteobacteria > Acetobacterales > Acetobacteraceae > Acidocella. The sequence continues at coordinate 843,781 of CAVVPW010000008.1, read as the reverse complement.
CTGGCATAGGCCGCCGTTTGCATCTTGTCCGCGATGCCGAGCAGCCGCGCCGAATCCGTCTGGCCCGAAACATTGATGGAGACCGGCAGATCCTCCGCCCCCGGCAGGCCGGAATCCTGCGCCACGTAGGCGGCGAGTCCCGGCATGGCGCCAAGCGCTGCCGTCAGGCGCGTGACCGCCTCCGCCGCCTGGGCGGGTTTGTCGAACGTATACCCGCCAAAAAGAGCATGGTTCTGCTCGGAGGCGACGAGCCATTCCGGCATGGCGGGATAAGTGGTGTGCAGCACATCCTCGATGCGCCCGGCTTGGTCCTGCATGTAGCCGATGGAGGCGCCATTGGGCGCGGCGGCGAAGATGTTCACGTCCAGCCCGTCCGGCGCCGGGTCCAGGTTCTGCGGCGCGATGCGCGCGAGGGCGAGGCAGCCCAGCGCCACCAGAAACACCGCTCCGGCGATGAGGGACGAGCGGCGCAGCGCCTTGCCGAGCAGGCGCAGATACAAGGCGCGCAGCTTGTCGAGAAAGCTCTCGCGTTCCCGGTGCACGTAAGACCGGCTGGCCCACATGGCGATGCTGGGCACGATCCCGAGCGCGATGGCGAGCGAGAGCAGGAACGCAGAGATCAGCACCAGCGCGAAGGGGCGAAACAAAGCTGCCGTGAGGCCGGAGAGAAACCCCAGCGGCAGGAAGGCGACAACCAGGGTGGAAGAAATGGCCGCCAGCACCGGCGCCAGCCGCGTGATGCTGGCCTGCGCCGCTTCCAGCGGTTTTGCGCCTTCCGACGTACGGCGGAAGATATCCTCCACGACCACGATCGCGTCATCCACCACCAGACCAACCGCCAGCACCAGCGCGATGATGGTGAAAAGGTTGAAGCTCTGGCCTGTAACCTGCATGACGACCGCTGCCCCAAGCAGCGAGAGCAGGATGGCGAGGAACGGCGCCAGCGCGGCACGCACGCTGCCGAGCGAGGCCAGCGTGATGGCGCCGACCAGCAGGATGGTGACCAGCAGGGTGACGGCAAGATCGTGCAGCGATTGCGTGACGCCGATGGATTGATCGTAGACGACGGCGAGTTTCACGCCCGGCGGCATCATTGGCTGCATCTGCGCCACCAGCGCCCGCACGCTCCGCGCAACCTCGATGATATTGCCCGTGGGCGCGATGCCGGCAGCGATATAAACGGCCGGGCCGCGATTCCACCACGCCAGGTCCGTGCCCGGATTGAAATCCACCGCCACGTTGCCGACACTGCCGAGCGGGATCGTGACGCCGTTGCGGGTGAGGACCGGCAAGGCGGCGAAATCCGCCGGGATGTTCAGCCCGGTCCCGGCATTCACCGGCGAGGCGGCAGCGCTGCCGCGCAGGCTGCCGGCCGGAGCGATGGCGGTGGCATCGGCCAGCTTCTGCCCAAGCGTCAGCGGTGAAACACCCAGCGCCTGCATGCGCAGCGGGTCCATGGTAACATGCAAGGCCGGACTGCCGGAATAGAGCGTGACCGGGCCGATGCCGGGCACGGTTTCCAGCCGCGGCACCAGATTAGACTGGGTGAAGGCCGTGATCGCCGCAACATCCAGGCTGGGCGGGAAGAGCACGGCGACGTTCAGTTCTTGATTGGCGTTGTCATCCCCCACCATTTTGAGCGTGGACGGCTGTACGCCTGCGGGCAGATTGTTGCGCGCCGCGTTGACCGCCGCCAGTGCCTCGGCGAACACCGTGTCAGGCACGGCGCCAGGGGCGAGGAAGGCGTTGATATCCGCGTTGCCGGGCTGGGTGGTGCCGGTGACGTATTTAACACCGGCCAGCGCGGCGAGGCTGTTTTCCAGCGGCAGCGTAACGAAGCGGTCCATCGTGGCGGCGTCCGCGCCCGGGAAATTGGTGGAGATGTCGATATAGCGCGGCGGAATGATGGGGCTGGAGCGGATGGGCAGGCTGAGCACCGCCACCAGGCCGAACAGCCCGAGCGCAGACGCGGCAAGGCCCACCAGCACTGGCTGGCGCAGCAGGCTAGCCCAAAGGTTCACGGCGATGCCAGGGTGACTGTAGCGCCATCCGACAGCTTGAAGCCGCCTATAGCCACGATTTTCTGGCCCGCGCGCAACCCCTGAGCGGTGACGAAACTCCGCGCTCCCGCGCTGCCCAGAATTTTAACGTACACCGCGCCAAGGGTGTAATTTCCGCCGCCGGCGGGCGTGAGCGAATATATATAAGGACCTAGCATGGAATCATTCAGCGCCGTGCTGGGCAGGGAATAAGCGGGCTGCGGCGCGCCGGTGGCGATGTCCACCACCCCGGTCATGCCCGCGAGCAGCGCTGGCGGGGCGGTCTCCAGCCGGCCTTCGGCATCGCGCGCATCGGTCGCGGCGTTTAGCTGCGGGCTGAGCGCGGTGAGCGTGCCGGTGGCGGTGATGTTCGTGCCGTCTCCCAGCGGGGCGGTGAGGGTAAACTTGCCGCCAGGGGCGAGGCTGGTGGCCTCCGTCTGCGGCACAGCAAAGAGCACGCGCAGCGGCCCGGGCGCTGTAAGGGTAAGGGCCGCCTGCCCGGCCTGGATATAGTCCCCCGGGTCCAGCTCGCGTATGCCGGCGGTGCCCGCGAACGGCGCGGTGATCTGCAACTGCGCCAGATTGGCCTGGTCCAGCTTGACCTGCGCGGCGGCCTCGGCGGTCGCGGCTTCTGCCTGCTCCAGGGCCGACTGGCTTGCGCCGGAAATCGCCCGGAGCTTTTGCGTGCGGGCGAGGTCGCGTTGCGCCTGGGCAAGCTTGGCGGAATCCAGCGCGGCCTGGGCAAGCTGCGGCCCGTTCTGCAACTGCACAAGAACCTGCCCGGCGGCGACGTGCTGGCCGGACGTGAACAACACCTGCGTGACGATGCCGCTCTGCGCGGCGGCGAGGGTGGCGCCCTGCGGCGCGGCGAGGCTGGCGGAGAGTTCCGCCTGAGGCCGCCAGTTTGCGGCTGCCAAAGCGACAGATTGCACCTGCACTGCCTGCCCCCAAGCCGGTGCTGCGGCAGATAATGCAACAAGAATAGGCAGTGTACGAATTATTGGAAAACCCCCAGCGGATGGACAGATGATATTTTGTGCGCCGCGCCATGACTAGCCCCCTGCACGCAAAAATTGTGCGCGAAAAACGGAGGCATAGTTTTTGCAAGAATAATCCTGCCATATTGGCGAATACCGCGGCCTGATGCGCAAGCGCGCAGCGCCGCATGCTGAAGGAAATTGTACGTGTACGCCATCGCTGAACAACATTTCCCCGAATGGGAAGCGCCGGAACTCGGCTTGCCACGCGCCACGTTGCTGGCCGCTCTCATTGTCACCGGCCTGGCCGGCAGCCTTTGCGTGTGGTTTGCCACCAGGCCAACACCCCAGCCGGCAGCGCCGCAAATACAAGTGACGCAGGCGACGCTTACCACCCTGCCCCGGCCCACGCCGCCACCGCCGCCAAAGGTCGTGCCGCCGCCGAAGCCGATTCCGGCCGTGATTCCCAAGCCGCCGCCGGTGCAAAGCAAGATCGCCGTGGCGACAAAGCCGCCGCCGCCCATCCGCCACGTTTTTAAGCCGGTGCCGCATCCGGTCATCAATCACGCGCCGCCGCCGCCCACCCCGACGCCGGTCTCCCAGGCGCCGCAGCCGCCAGCAGAGCCCACCAGCGGCATCGGCCCCTATGGCAACGGCATATATAATATCCTCCAGGCCGATCAGAGCGTGCCGCCCGCACTGGCGCAGCTCGGCGTCTCCGGCACAGCATACATCACGCTCACCGTGGCGCCGGACGGGCATGTGATCTCGGCGGTAGTCACCAAGTCCAGCGGCGTGCCGCTCATCGACCAGACGGCGCTTGATCATGCGAAGCATGCCGCCTACCCGCCCTTCAACAACGAAATGCCTGATAAACCGCTGGTTTTCACCGTGCCGGTGCAGATTTCTCCGGACACCGATCAGTAAGACGTCAAACTAATGACGAGAACCTAATATTAGGCTAAAGCAGCTTTATATTTCGCCGACTGATTAAAATCACGCCATTCATGTGGCGTGATTTTTTATTGTGCAGAGAATTTTGCCGAAGCCGCGAAGCGTTAAGGCTTTTTCAGCCCCCCAGAGGAAACGTACAATGTTTTTGAACAAAATTTCACTATTCGGAGACATTTTTCGCAACCCCCTACCAGCGATGCCGCATGTTTATGTCGTACACCTCCCCTTTTCGTCATGCGCTCGGGGGTGCCTGAAATTTGGCATCAACCTTGCTGTCATGGTCCGGACATTTATCGCACCCAAGCCGATTAGCGGGGGAGCTTTGGATGTTTCAGGTCAACAGACGAGGGGTTATAAGTGAAAAATAGAGCAATAAACTTGCGACGACATCTGATGGCCTTCACGGCCTGCACCATGGTCAGCGCTGTTCTCGCAGGAACGGCAGCCGCGCAAACCACAACAGCCTCTCCAAATTCCATGGTTGTTTCGGGTGGCAACACGTCACCCAGCACCGAGGCCTACGAAACCAAGAAGGTCCACATCATCTACAAGAAGCTGCTGCTGAAGGAGAAGGACATCCCGAACGCGGTGACTCACATCTCCGAGAAGCAGATCAAGGCCGAGAACCCGACCATGGGCTCGATCCAGACCTTGTTGAAGCAGACGCCTTCGGTGAACGCGTATAACCAAGGCCCCGGACAGAGCGCGCCGACGCTCTCGAATTCGCGGCGTGCGCAACAGCGAACTTTCCGAGACGTTGGACGGCATCCCCATCACCGATCTGCTGAACGGCTCGGGCAATTACCTCTCCAACAATGTCGGATCGCCGATCACGCTCGGCCAAATCGACGGCGTTACGGTGTACCCCGGCATCGCCCCGCCGGACAAGCAGGGTTACGGCACGATCGGCGGTACGATCGCCTATAGCAGCAAGCAGGCGACAGACGAACGCTATGGCGAGCTGGAGGGCGGTTATGGCTCGTTCAGCACCTCACATGAGGGCTTCACCCTCAGCACTGGCAAGATGTACGACGACGCCGACGCGCCGCGCGCCTTGTTGCAATACGACCAGAGCCAGACCGCGGGCTACGTAGACAATACGCCTGCGAAGTATCACGACATGTTCTTCAACATCAACAAGCCTTATGATGACGGGCTGTCGGATGTTGGGCTGACGGTGATCTACAACCAGGGCCGGGGCAACATCCAGACGCAACCGACCCCGTTAGACCTGATAAGCAAAAACGGCTATACCTATAACTTCCCGTATAGCGATGGTTACTACAACCAGGGTGGCCAGTTCCTGACCACGATCCTGCATGATGAAACCTACATCAACGAGCACGCGATCTTCGACGGTTCGCTGTTCTACCTGCACAGCACGCTGCAGACGGAAAGCTACTCAAATCCGCAGCAGCTGATCGCCAACTACAACAACGAAACCCCGTATATTGCGAATATCCAGAATCCATGGTCATTCTTCGGCGCCATGGGCCCGACGGCGGTTGGCAACGGCACGGCCTCCGGGCCATTCTATTCGCCGGGCTACTTCACTTACGAGCCGCTGATCTTCAACCCCAACGGCGATCCGACAGATCCGACAAGCTACGCCTATGGCGAGACGTCCGAGAACACCTACTATCACAGCAATGAAGTCGGCATCACGCCGAAATTCACGTTCTTCCTGCCGTACAACACCATCACCACGGGTGCGCTGGTGGCCAAGGAGAGCTCCGACCAGACGCAATACATCTACGGCTCGCCAGACATGCCGGAAATCAACGGCTATAATTCAACGCAGTTTGGCGGCGGCGGGCAGAGAAGCGTCTATATGGGCTATGTGCAGGACAAGCTCGACCTGCTGAACAACAAGCTGCACATCCTGGGCGGGTTGCGCGCCACCGGCGCGTACAGCAGCAACATCAATCAGGTCAATTACGGCATCTACAACCCTTACAAGCTGCAAAACTACTCGCACTCCGGCGATCCGTATCTCGGCATTTCCTATGACTTGCCAGAACATGTCACCGCCTATGGCAGCTTCGGCAAGGCGGAAGTGTTCGCGCCGGTCAGCGATTATCAGGAGGGAGATTCCGGCACAACAGTGGCGCCAGGCGCGGAGACCGTGCGCCTCTATGAGGGCGGCATGCGCTACGATACGCCGAAGCTCTACCTGAACGTGGACTACTACTATCAGAAAGTGACCCACGCGTTCGGCTTCTTCGACGACTTCGCGACCAACGAGCAGATCTATGGCAATCCGGGCGCCGAATTGTTCAGCGGCTGGGAAATGGCGGCGCAGTACCAGGCGACACCAGAACTCCAATTCTTCGGCAACGGCTCCTACAACAGGGCCCGGTATCTGACCGGTTATTCTGCCTTCGATACCATTCAGGAAGACCAGTTCGGCTATGCCTATCGTGGCACGTCGCTTTCCAACGTGCCCGACTGGCTCGCCAATTTCGGCTTCGAAGAGGATCATGGTCCATTCTCTGCTCGCGTGACCGGCCAGTACACTGGGCGCGAATATACGACCTATGATATTGCAGCCCCCGGCAACCCGATCCTCAACGGGGCCACGGCCACGAACACCAACCTGCTGAACCCGGCTAATGTCGTGTTCAACGTGTTGCTTACCTACAAGATGAAGGTGAACTACGGCGATCTGAAGCAGTTGACCTTCTCGATCAATGCACAGAACATCTTCAACGAGCATTACTATAACTACCTCTACAGCCAATACCTGCCGCAAGGCGGACAGTATGCCCGGCCCGGCGAACCCGCTGTAAAGGCCGCGCTGGTCGGGCCCCCGGCCTCGATCATGTTCGACGTCTCGGCGAAGTTCTGATGGCTACCCCCGGCGGGCGTAAAACCCCGCCGGGATTATAATGCACATGACAACAGCACTTTTTAAAAAATTCATCCCTGCCGCTCTTGCCAGAACGACCAATTATGGGGCACGCAGAGGCATGCGGTTCTTGTCCTTGGTTCTGTCCTGTTCGCTTCTCGCCACACCGGCGCTGGCACAAAAAAACGCAGGAGATTGCGGCACCGTTGTTATTCCGCCCGGCCTTGGCATCGGGCCTGGGGCGGATGTCACCTCCTTCAATCCGCTGTTCCTTACCTCGTTGTACAACCAGGAAGCATCGTCGCTGATTTTCGAGCAACTGCTCTGGTTCAACAACTCTCATGAAATTGACTGGGCGCACAGCATCGCCAGCGCGGTGACGACGCCCGATAACGGCAAGACCTACGATGTGACGCTGCGGCCATGGAGCTGGTCGGATGGCGTGCCGGTGACATCGGCTGATGTGCTCTACGCCTTTCAGCTCATCAAGGATTACGGCACCAATTACGCCGCGTATGGCCAGGGCGGCATACCGTACATCATCGCCAGCATGACCGCGCCGGATGCGTCGCATATCCATATCGTGCTGACCCATGCGGTGAATCCGCAATGGTTCATCTACAACGGGCTTGCGCAATTGCAGCCTTTGCCAGAGCATGTGTGGAGCAAATTCACGCCGGATGAAATCTGGCAGGGGCAGAGCGACCCGAAATTCTTCCGCGTGGCGGACGGGCCGCTGCTGCTGAAAAAACTCACCGTGGGTGTGGATGCCGAGTTTGTGCCGAACCCGCTCTATGGCGGGGACAAAATGCACTTCTCGCGCTTCGTCATGAAATTCGAGAATTCCGAAGGGCAGGAGTTGCAGGCTGTCGAGTCCGGGGATCTCGACATGAGCAATATTCCATTCGACCTTTACGACAAGGCAACGCATCTGCCCGGCAACTATACCGTGACGATGCGGCCGAGTTATTCATGGGAAGAGATTTCTCCCAACATGCTCAACAAGAGCACGCCATATTTCGCGGATGTGCGTGTGCGCCAGGCCATGGCGGATGCCATCGACGAAAACAGGATCATTCAGCTTGCCATGCACGGCCATGGTGAGGCGGTACGCGGGCCCGTGCCGCCGTACCCGCCGAGCTTCCTCTCGCCGGCTGAACGGGCGGGGAATTACCCTGTGGGCTATAACCCGGCGAAGGCGAAAGCCCTGCTCGCCGCCGCGGGATTTTCTCCTGGGCCGGACGGGATTCTGCAAAAGAACGGCAAGCCGTTTTCCTTCGTGCTGCAAATCCCCGCGGGCCAGGCCCTGCGGATTGAAATGGCCGAGACCGTCCAGCAGGATCTGCGCGCCGTGGGCATCGACATGCAGGTGCGCCAGGTGGAGTTCAACCAGCTTTTGACCGAGATGGTGAACGAGCCGCAGGCTTGGCAGGCTATTCTCATCGCAGAGGATATCGGCGCCTATCCCACGGGGGAGGAACTCTTCGCCACCGGCGGGTATCTCAATAATACCGGCTATTCCAACCCGCAGATGGACAAGATCATCGCCCAAAGCACAGACGAGCCGGGGATGGGTGGACTTTTCGCGTATGAGGATTTCGCCAGCGCGCAGGAGCCGCTGATCTTCCTGCCCGATGAGGTGTATTCGGTCTTGGTCCGCAATGGGCTGCATGGCGTTGAGGATTTCCTCAACACGTTCGGCTACAACTGGGCGCCGGAGAAGCTGTATTGCGACGCGCGCTGAGCATACTGCTTGCCGCCGCCCTCGGTGCCGCGCCTGCCATGGCCGCGCCGGGGGATTGCGGCACCATCGTTATTCCCACCGGCATCGGTGTTGCCTCGGGCGCGGATATCACCTCGCTCAACCCGCTGCTTGTCACTTCGCTCTATAACCAGACGGCTGCCAGCCTGATGTTCCAGCCGCTGATCTGGATCAACGGCAATACGGGGCAGATCGACTGGTCGCGCAGCCTGGCCAGTGCCATCACCACGCCGGATAACGGCACCACCTATAACGTGACGCTGCGGCCCTGGCATTGGTCGGATGGCGTGCCGGTGACAACGGCAGATGTGGCCTACACGTTCAGCCTCATCAAGCAGTTCGGCACCACCTATTCCGCTTATGGCGCGGGCGGCATGCCGGACATCGTCAAGGCCCTGGACATCATCAGCCCCACGCAGTTCCAGGTGGTGTTGAAGCATCAGGTGAACCCGAACTGGTACATCTATAACGGCCTTGGCCAACTTGAGCCGCTGCCGCAGCATGCCTGGGGAAAATACAGCGCCGATCAGATCTTCCAGTCACAGAGCGACACCTCCTTCTTTCAGGTGGTGGATGGGCCGCTGCTGCCGCAGAAGCTTGAGATCGGGCTAGATCTCGTCATGGTTCCCAACCCGCGCTGGGAAGGGCCGAAGCTGCATTTCAGCCGGCTGATCTGGAAATTCGTGGAGGTCGACGGCCAGACCGTGCAGCAGGTGGAATCGGGTGATCTGGACATGGCCAATGTTCCGATGGGGCTGTGGAACGCGGTGCAGAAACTGCCCGGTATCTACATGGTCAACCTGCCGCCGGCGCTCGATTTCAACGAGATCATGCTGAATTTCCGCAACCCGAAGGTTGCGTTCTTCAACGATGTCCGCGTGCGTCAGGCGATGGCGGACGCCATTAACCAGGCGGAGATGGTGGCACTTATCGACCACGGCCACGGCACGGAAGTCTATGGCCCGGTGCCGCCCGTGCCGCCCACCTATCTCACCCCGGCGATGCAGGCGGGGCATTATCCTGTCTCGTATGATCCAGCAAAAGCAATCGCGCTATTGCAGGAGGCGGGGTACACGCGGGGGCCGGACGGCATCATGAAGAAGAACGGCCATCGCCTTTCCTTCACCTATCTGAACCTCACCGGCGATGTGCTGATCGATCAGATGACGATGATGAACCAGGCTTACCTGAAACGGGTCGGCATCGAGATGAAAGTGCGGGACATCGAGTTCAACCAGATGCTCGCTTTGCTCAACAATCCGCAAGCCGATTGGCAAGCGGCGGGACTGGGCGAGGACGCTCCTGGCTACCCCACCGGCGAGGAGTTGTATAAGACCGCCTCGTTCCTTAATTCCGGCGGCTATTCTGATCCGACCATGGACAAGCTGATTGACGAAAGCACGAACCAGCCTGGGCTGCAGGGGCTCTATGATTACGAGACCTATGCCAGCGCGCAGCAGCCGGTGATTTTTCAGGAGAAGGAGTCGATCTCCGTTCTAGCCCGCGACAACATCCAGGGCGTTCAGGATTTCATGGACCCCGCATATAATTATTACCCGGATAAGCTCTACTGCACTGGGAGCGCGCAGCCTTGATAAAAATGATCTCCCGCCGCCTGGCGTCCTCCAGCCTGTCCATCTTCATCCTGGTCACGCTGGTGTTCTTCATGGCGCACCTCACGCCCGGCGGCCCGGCCTATTCCATATTGGGGCAGAAGGCGACCGCCACCTCGGTCGCGCAGCTCAACGCAAGGCTGGGGCTCGATCATCCGCTCTGGCAGCAATATGCCGTGTGGTGGTGGCATCTGCGTGCATGGGCAGCTCGGTTATTCCTATCTGCTCAACCGCCCGGTCGGCGCGCTGCTGTGGCAGTATGAGGTGAACACGCTGGTGTTCTACACCACTGCCATCGTCGTCAGCACCGCGCTTTCGATTCTTCTGGGGCTGGTACAGGGCGTGTACTTCAACCGCTGGCCGGCGAAGCTGGTCGGCGGCTTCCAGCTCGGGTTCTACGCGCTGCCGCCCTTCTTCGTCGCCGCCATGCTGGTGCTGTGGTTCTCCGTGCAGCTCAAATGGTTTCCGGCGAGCGGCATTACGGATCTCCGGCAGGTGCATCCCGGCATTGGCAGCTTCGCGGCGCATCTCGTGCTGCCGGTTACCACGGTGGCGCTGCTCACAGTCTCCTCGCTCTCGCGCTATTTCGGCGAGGCGGTGCATGACGAGCTGAGCAAGGATTACGTGCGCACGGCGCGGGCCAAGGGCGTGGGCTTCACCGCGATTTTGTTCCGCCATGTACTGCGCAACGCGCTGCGCCCGCTCGTCACCATGCTCGGCCTGTCCTTTCCCTACATCTTCACTGGTGGTGTCATCGTGGAATCGGTTTTCAACTATCCCGGCCTCGGCTGGCTCATGTGGCGCTCGGCGCTCTCGCAGGATTATCCCATCCTGATCGCCATCGTGCTGCTCATCGGCCTGCTCACCGTTATTGGCAACCTGCTGGCTGACCTGGTGAATGGCCTGCTCGACCCGAGGGCGAGCTATGAGTGACGCCGCCATGGCTTTTTCGCCCAGCCGCCTGCTGACACGCGCGTTCAGCAAGCACGGTACGCTCACGACCGGGCTGATCCTGAGTGCCGCGATCCTGTTCATCGGCTTCGCGGCGCCGTTTATCTACACGCCGGACCCATACGCCATCCACCCGGCGCATGCGCTGGAAGCACCCAGCCTCGCCTTCCCCCTGGGCACGGATGAGCTGGGGCGGAACGGGCTGGCGCTGCTGCTCTCCGGCGGCCTCGCCACGCTGGTGGTGGCGCTGCCCGCGGCGCTGGTGGCGTTTCTCACCGGGCTGGCCTACGGGCTTATCTCCGGCCTTGCCCCCGCCTGGGTGGACAAGCTGCTGATGCGCCTGCTGGACGTGTTCCTCGCCCTGCCGAGCCTCATCGTGCTTATCTTCTTCGCCTCGCTGGTGACACTGAACAATACCAGCCTGATCCTGCTGCTCGGCTTCATCTCCTGGCCCGGACTGGCGCGGCTGGTGCGCAACGAAGTGCTGGCCCAGCGCGGGAGGGATTTCATCCTCGCCGCCGAGCAATCCGGCGCCGGGCGGCTCTATCTCGCGCGTGCGCATCTGCTGCGCGTCATCGCCCCGGTGCTGGTGGTGAACGGCACGTTCATGATCGGCGATTCAATCTTCGCGCTCTCCGCCTTGAGCTTTCTGGGGCTTGGCGTGCAGCCGCCGCAAGTGAGCTGGGGCAGCCTGCTGGAGACGGCACTGGACATTATCGCGCTCGACCCCTGGTGGCTGATCCTTCCGCCCGGCCTGCTGGTATTCGGCTCGCTGCTCGCGGCCTCGCTCACCGGACAGGGCCTGCTGCGCCTATGGGGCAATAACCGATGACCGCCGTACTCGACATCAAGAATCTTTCCGTCTCGCTGCCGCGTGGCGGCGCTGGCAATGTGCCCATTCTGGAGCATCTCGACCTGACCGTGGCGCCAGGAGAGATGGTGGCGCTGGTGGGGGAGAGCGGCTCTGGCAAGACCATCGCCGCGCTGTCCATCATGCGCCTGCTGCCGAAAGGTGCCGCAATCACCGGCGAAATCTGGCAGGACGGCACGAATCTCGCGCGGGCGGACGAGGCGGCGATGCGCCACGTGCGCGGCAAGAAGATCGGCATGGTCTTCCAGAACCCGCTCTCGGCGCTCAACCCCACGCGCACCGTGGCGTCGCAGATCATGGAGGCCTGGCGCGTGCATGAGGGCGGCTCGGCCAAAGCCGCGCGGGCCCGGGCGCTGGAGCTTCTGGGCGAGGTCGGCATCCCCAACCCCGCTGCCCGCCTCGACGATTACCCGCACCAGTTCTCCGGCGGCATGCGCCAGCGCGTGATGATCGCCATGGCGCTGGCCTGCTCGCCGCAGCTGCTCATCGCGGACGAGCCCACCACCGGGCTGGACCCGCTGATTGCCAAGCAGATCATGACCCTCATCGCCCGGCTGCGGCGCGAACGTAATATGGGCGTGTCTGTTCGTCACGCATGACCTCTCCGTGGTGGAGGAACATGCCGACAGCGTCCATGTGCTGTATGCCGGGCGCAGCGTGGAGTGGGGCAAGGCGAAGGAATTCTTCGCGCATCCGCGCCACCCGTATAGCGAGGCGCTGCTGGGCGCCGTCGCCAGGCTCGGCCAGGCCAGGTTGCAGAACATTCCAGGCAATCTGCCGGAGCCGGAATCCCGCCCGGCGGGCTGCCGCTTCACGCCGCGTTGCGCCTATGCGCAGGCGGCTTGCAGCAAGGCCTATCCCCTGCCCTCACCCGCCGGCGGCACCGCGGCCGCCTGCCTGTACCCGCTGCCGGCTGGCGCGCAACCCGCCTACGCCGCCGCCCACGCCGCCAGCCTCCGCATCGCGGCAGTTTTCACCCCAGCTGGAATTGCAGGACCTCGCCGTGCGCTATGGCGGTGCCAGCGGCTGGTTCGGCGGAACCAAGAAACATCCCCCCTCGCTGGCGGAAGTTTCCCTCACCTTGGGCCGTGGCGAGTGCCTGGGCGTGGTGGGGGAAAGCGGTTCCGGCAAATCCACTCTAGGCCGTGCCGTCCTGCAAATGCTGCCTTATGAGGGCGAGGTCGCTGCTGGAGGGGCGCTCCTTCTCCTCGTTGCGGGGCCAGGACCGGCGCGCGCAGCGGCGGAAGCTCCAGGTCGTGTTCCAGGACCCGCGCGAATCCATGAATCCGCGCATGAGCATCGGCGAGGTCATTGCCGAGCCGCTGCGCCTGAAGGGGGGCATGAGCAACGCGGCCCTGCGCACGCGGGTGGAGGCATTGCTCGCCAGCGTGGGGCTGAACCCGGAGATGGCGGCGCGCCTGCCCGGCGCGGTCTCGGGCGGCCAGGCCCAGCGCATTGCCATCGCCCGCGCCCTTGCGGCGGAACCGGAGATCATCGTGCTGGATGAGCCCACCTCGGCGCTCGACGTTTCCACGCAGGCGATGCTGCTGAACCTGCTGAAGGATCTCGCCTCTCGTCTGGCGCTTTCCTACATCCTCATCAGCCACGACTTCGCTGTCGTCAGCTACATGGCGGACCGCATCGCCGTGCTGAACGCCGGGCGCATCGTGGAAATGAATGAAACCAGCAAACTTATTTCGTGCCCGCAACACGGATACACCAAGGCGCTGATCAGCGCCGCACCACAATTGCGTCCTCATTTGCCTCAGGAGTTTTAAGTTATGAGTGAAATTATCCGGTTGATCGTTCTCAGTGGCGGGCTTCTGCTCATCATGGCGGCGCTGCTGGTCGTCGCGCTGGCAGTGACCATTGAGCGGCTCTACCTGCTGAAAAAAATCCTGCGCCAGGGCCGCGATATTCACAACAAGCTGCGCCAGGTGAAGTTCCAGGATATTTCTGGCCTGCAGGTTCTGGCGAACGAATCCGCTGAAACCTTGCAGGGGCATCTCATTGCAACCGCCATCGCCTCGCGCGGGGAAGATGCGGAAGAGATGGAGATGCACCTGGAAGAGGAAATCCTCTCCGCCTCCCCCAAGATCACAGGCCTGCTGTGGGTTCTCGACACTGTCGTCACCATCGCGCCCCTGCTCGGCCTGTTCGGTACCATCATTGGCATGATCCAGGCGTTCAACGTGATCTCTTCCGATGGCGGGCCGTCCAAGGTCACCGGCGGCATCGCGGATGCGCTGATCTCCACCGGCGCCGGCCTGTTCATCGCCATCATTGCCGTCTATTTCGTGAACTACTTCAGCGCCCTCACGCGCCAGATCATGCATCAGCTCGATCTGATCAAGCTCATCCTCATTAACCGTACGCACGGCCAGGGGGTCGGCACTAACGAATCCGCCGCCCGTCCGGCGCGCGTTGTGGCGGGGGTATAAGCCCATGCGCAAACGCCGCGACTTTATGGAGCGCGAGAAGCCACGGCTCGAAATCGTGCCGATGATCGACATCATGATGTTCCTGCTCGTGTTCTTCGTGATGATCGTGCTGAAAATGATCCCGGATTCCGGCGTCACGCTGTCACTGCCCGGCGCCTCCACGGCGCAGCAATTGCCGCACACGCAAGTGGTCATCGTCATCGACCAGGCGGGCAACATGCACGTGAAGGATCAGGTCATGACCGCGGACGCGCTGGAGACATATCTGCAGGGCGTGAAGGCCACCGACGACACGGATGTGGTTGTGGCTGGCGACAAAGGCACCAGTTTGCAACAATTGATGAATGTGATGGACCTTACCCGCAAGGCCGGCATCACCAATATCGGCATCGCCACCAATAACGCTCAATAGGATAAACCCGGCCGCCCAAGGCCGGGTTCATCCACCCGCCAGGACCATGGCGTTCATCTGAACCCGTCGAGCACGCACCCCTGAACCGCGCTCGACGGGTTTGCCGCATCTGAGGCGGCTTCCTGCCCTTCGTCAGGACTTATGAGACAAAACGGCGTACTGAATGACGGAGGATGTCCAAGCCCGCCGCGGAGGCTGTTGCGCGGGACATCTGAACCCCCATCGATTTCACAATAACAACATGCGGAACTGGCCAAGCTGGATGCTAGCGTATACAAATAATTCACTATTTTTTTTGTAAGGTTGCGTCATGCTCCACGCCATATCCAGCACACAGGCCGCCTCCCTGATCCCGGATGGGGCCGTGCTGATGATCGGCGGCTTCATGGGCGTTGGCACACCGGAACGGCTGGTTGATGCCCTGGTGGCGCGACAGGCGCGGGGCCTCACAGTCATCGCCAATGATACCGCCCGGCCGGGCGTGGGCATCGGTAAGCTTATCGATGCCGGCTGTGTGACCCGGGTTATCGCGTCGCATATCGGCACCAATCCCGTGACGCAAAAAAAGATGATCGACGGCGAAATGCAGGTGGAACTCGTACCGCAGGGCACGCTTGCCGAACAGGTGCGCGCAGGCGGGGCTGGCCTCGGCGGCTTCTTGACCCCCACCGGCGTCGGCACCGTGGTGGCCGAGGGGAAGCAGCAGATCGAGGTTGACGGGGTGGCCTACCTGCTGGAGAAGCCCCTGCGCGCTGATTTCGCACTGATTCACGCTGCCAAGGCCGATTACAGCGGCAACCTTACCTATCAATTGACTGCAACCAATTTCAACCCGCTGATGGCGCTGGCCGCCGATTGTGTCATCGCGGAGCCGAACGAGATCGTGCCTGTCGGCGTGATCCCGCCCGATGCCGTGCGGACGCCGGGCATCCTGGTCACGCATTTGCTGCAAAGGCCGAAACGATGAGCGAGCAACCCGTCATGGATCCCAAGGAAATCATCGCCCGCCGGGTGGCGCGAGAGCTGCGCGATGGCATGCTCGTCAATCTCGGCATCGGCCTGCCGACGCTGGTCGCCCGCTACGTGCCGGCGGGCATCAACGTCGCCTTCCAGAGCGAAAACGGCATCATCGGCTTCGGCGCCCCCCCGCCGGAGGGCATGGAGGACCCGGATCTGACCGATGCGGGCGGCTCTTTCATCTCCGCGCTGCCGGGTGCCATGTCGTTCGACAGCGCCTTCAGCTTCGCGCTGATCCGCGGCGGCCATCTTGCACTTACGGTCCTGGGCGGGCTGCAAGTGGATCAGCACGGGCATCTGGCCAACTGGATGGTGCCGGGCAAGATGGTGCCGGGCATGGGCGGGGCGATGGACCTCGTCGCCGGGGCAAGGCGGGTGATTGTGGCGATGCAGCACCACGCGAAGGGTGTCTCCAAAATCGTGCCGGAACTGACACTGCCGCCAACCGCGGCCCGGCGCGTCAGCCTGGTGGTGACCGAAATGGCCGTGATCGAGCCCTTGGAGGAAGGGCTGGCATTGCGCGAGCGTGCCCCGGGGGTGAGCGTCGAGGAGATCATCGGCCTGACCGGCGCGCCGCTGCTGATTAACGGCGAGGTGCCGGAAATGGCGCTGAACCTGCCCGGCTAAAGCTGCAATGGCCCGGCTCATGCGCCACTTCGCTGCTCTGATATTTGCCGTGCTGGCGCCGCTGGCGGCGGCAGCGCAGCAGATCTCCGGCGCAGGCGGCACGTTTCCGGCGCCACTTTACGAGAAATGGGCTGAAGCCGCCGCACCGGCGACCGGCGTGACACTGGACTATCAGGCGATCGGCTCGGGCGGCGGACAGGAACAAATCCTCAACCGCACCGTCGATTTCGGCGCTTCCGATGCGCCGATGGACCCAGCTACTCTGGCGGCGGCCGATCTGCTGCAGGTGCCAACGGCGATGGGCGCGGTCGTGGTCATCGTGAACATTCCCGGCATCGGGATGAACCAGCTCAGGTTGCCGGATACAATACTGGCGGGCATCTACTCCGGCACCGTCACATGGTGGGACGACCCCGGTATTGCCGCCGCCAATCCCGGCCTCACTTTGCCGCGTCTCGCGATCACCCCGGTGCATCGCGCGGATGGTTCGGGCACGACCTATGTCTGGACTTCGTACCTATGCGATATCAGCCCTGTCTGGAAGCGTACGGTTGGCAGCGCGACCGAGATATCCTGGCCTGTTGGACTCGGGGCCAGGGGCAATGGCGGTGTCGCGGCCAGCATCCGCGCAATCTCGGGCGGCATAGGCTACGTGGAAAGCACCTACGCTCTTCAGAACAACCTGATCACCGTGCAATTGCGCAATCGAGCAGGTTATTACGTGTCGCCGTCCCTCGCCTCCTTTCAGGCTGCGGCGGCACAGGCGGATTGGCTGACGGCGAAGAATTTTGCCGTCAATATCATTAACATGCCAGGAGCCGAGAGCTGGCCCATCGTTTCCGCCACCTTCGTACTGATCCCGCGGCATCCTGACGACCCGGCACAGAGCGCCAATGTCGTCAGGTTTTTTACCTGGGCCTATAAAAATGGCGCGGACATCGCCGCCAGCCTGCACTACATACCGCTACCCCAGGTAGTGCAGAATGCGGCCATGGCGGCGATGAAAAATGAAATCCAGGATTAAGACCAACGTGCGGGGGCAGAAGCGTCCTAATTCTGTCACTTGCCAGCCACACGGCATCAAAATAGAAAACACAAGCCCTAAACATAGAAGAAGGCGGCACAACATGTCCGTAACCAACGGCGCCAGCAAAACTTTTTTTGCTGCGAAAGAGAGTTTTTTGTCTGCCCTTCCCGCTCCTTGGGCGAAAATTGCAGGTAGCAGCGGGCCATTAGGCGCATTTGCCGATGCCCAGGCTTACATGATCGACGCGGCGCAGCGCAGCCTGTTGTTCTGGGACACTTTGTGCCGCCGCGGCAATGAGGTGAGCGAAGCCGCCGCCCGCACGGCTCCCAGCGTTCTCTCCTTCAACTCCGAACTTGTACTCGATGGACACTCACTGCCGCGGCCGGTGAATTACAGCCTGCTGCGCATCAAGCCGCCGGCCGGTGTCACCCTGGACCCTGCCAAGCGCCCATTTATCGTATTCGATCCGCGTGCGGGGCACGGCCCCGGCATTGGCGGCATGAAGAAGGCGAGCGAGATCGGCGCCGCGCTGCAGGCCGGGCATCCTTGCTATTTTGTCGGCTTCACCACGCGCCCTGTACCGGGGCAGACGGTCGAGGATGTCTGCCGGGCCGAGGCGGAATTCGTCCGCACGGTCTCCAGCCTGCATCCGCAGGCACCATCGCTACCCGCGCTGATCGGCAACTGCCAGGCGGGCTGGCAGATCATGATGACCGCCGCGATCGAGCCTGACCTCCCCGGCCCGATCCTGATTGCGGGCTCGCCACTTTCTTACTGGGCCGGTAGACGCGGCAAAGCGCCGTTGCGCTATCTTGGCGGCCTGCTCGGCGGCACATGGCTCACCGCACTTTCAGGCGATCTTGGGGGCGGCATTTTCGACGGCATCAGCCTGATCGGCAATTTCGAGAGCATGAACCCAGCCAACACGTTTTTCCGCAAGGCTTACAACGTGTTCGATCACATCGATACCGAGGCCGAGCGCTATCTGGAATTCGAGAAATGGTGGGGCAATCCCGTATTGCTCAACGCCGAGGAAATGCAGTGGATCGCCGATAATCTCTTCATCGGCAACCGCCTCTCCTCCGGCGAACTGCTCACCACGGATGGCGTGCATATCGACCTGCGCAATATCCGTTCGCCGATCGTCGTGTTCTGTTCCTGGGGCGATGACATCACCCCGCCGCCGCAGGCGCTGGGCTGGCTGCTCGACATGTACGAGCATGAGCGCGATATTGTCGCCAACGGCCAGACGATCATCTACTCGATTCATGATAATATCGGCCATCTTGGCATTTTCGTCTCCGGCAAGATCGCCCTGAAGGAACATGGCGAGTTCGCCAGCTGCATGGACATGATCGATCTGATGCCGCCGGGCCTGTACGAGGCGGTGATCGAGGATGTCGGCAAAAACACGGCGAATCCCGACCTCATCACCGGCAATTACCTGTTCCGGCTGGAAGTGCGCACGCTGGACCATATCCGTGCGCTTGGACACAATTCTCCGGAGGATGAGCTGCAATTCGCCACCGTGGCGCGGGTCTCGGAGATAAATAACGGGCTGTACCGCAGCTATGCCCAGCCGCTGGTGCAGGCCGCCATCACGCCCGAGATCGCGGAGAAAATCCGCCAGAACAATCCGCAGCGCCTGCGCTACGCGGCATTTTCCGACAAGAACCCGATGAGCCAGCTGCTGGCACCTCTCGTGGAGGAGGCCAAGCAGAACCGCAAACCCGTGGATGACGGCAATCCGTTCCGGCAGATGGAGCATGCGGCAGCCGAGCAGATCGAGAATTCGCTGAAAGCTTACGGGCTGATGCTGGATATCTGGAAGGAGGCGATTTTCCGCTCCGTCTACAGTTCACCGACGTTGCAGGCCGCGGTGGGAATGCTCGGTTCCAATACCGTGCCGCACCGCCGCCTGGGCCGCAGCGTGATGCGCGAGGCCGCCGTGGCGAAGTTGCAGCTCGAACTGCGGGACAAGCTGAGCGTCGGCGGCCCGGTGGACGCGCTGCTGCGCGCGGTGAACTACATCCATCGCGCCGAACGCGTGGTCGATGACCGCGCCTTCACCTCGCTCGCAGAATACCAGGCCGAGCTCGATGATGCCCACCGCCTAAACTTCAGCCAGTTCAAGCAGGCGCTGCGCACCCAGGCGCTGATCAATGGCTGGAACCAGGAAGCTGCGCTGGAGACCCTGCCTGATCTGCTGCCGAACTCATTTGAGGAGCGGCAGAAATTGTTGAAGGCGGTCCGCCGGGTCGCCAACGTCGTCGGCAAGCTTTCGCCGCGCACGGCAGAACGGCTGGCGACGATCGAGGCCATTTTTCTGGCGAAACCTGAAGTCAAGACCAAGGAAGCCGTGTAATGCCGCCCGAAGCCGACGTGACGCAGAACCCGGCCCCCGCCTTCAGCAAGACCTTCGACGACGTGGCAATCGGCGACACGGTATCGATCCGCCGCACCGTCACGCCGGACGACCTTTATGTGTTTGCCCATGCCAGCGGCAATCTCAACCCGGTGCATTTGCCCGCGTCCGGCGAAACCGGCGAGGCAGAACAACATCCCGCGCCCTCCATGTGGCTCGGCTCTCTGTTCTCGGCGATTCTCGGGAATCTGCTGCCAGGGCCGGGAACGCTCTACGAAGCGCAGGATCTGCGTTTTTTGGGCCGCGCCCATGCGGGCGATGACCTGACCGTAGCCGTGCGGGTGACCGAGAAGCGCCCGCCGGCGACGGTCGTTCTGCGCACGCAGATTTTCCGCGGCGAGGAGATGCTGGTGGATGGCAAGGCGGAAGTCCGCCCGCCCACTGAGCGCCAGACGATTGGTGACGCCGCGCTGCCGGACATCACCATCGCCCGGCACCGGCATGTCGCGCGGCTGCTTGCCGCCTGCAAGGCGCTGCCGCCCATGCCGACCGCCGTGGTCAGCCCTGAGGATGAGAGTTCGCTGCTCGGCCCGCTGGAGGCGATGCAGGCCGGGCTGATCACGCCGATCCTGGTTGGCGACGCGGCGAAAATCCGCGCCGTTGCCGCCGCGCATAATGCCGTTCTCGACGGTTTGGAGATCATCGACATCGCCAGCCACGATCTCGCCGCCGCGCGCGCCGTGGAACTGGTGCATGAGGGCCGCGCCGCCGCAGTGATGAAGGGCAACCTGCATACGGATGCGCTCCTGAAACATGTCGTCAAATCCCAGGGGGGCCTGCGCGGCAGCCGCCGCATCAGCCATGTCTTCGTCATGGACGTTCCGCATCTGCACAACCTGCTGCTGGTAACGGATGCCGCGATCAACATCGTCCCCACGCTGGAAGACAAGGTTGATATCACGCAAAACGCCATCGACCTCGCCTTGGCGCTGGGCATCGCGGTGCCGAAGGTTGGCGTTCTGGCGGCGGTGGAGGTGGTGAACCCGAAAATGCCCGCCACACTGGATGCCGCAGCGCTTGCCAAAATGGCCGAGCGCGGACAGATCCGTGGCGGCATCGTCGACGGTCCGCTGGCGATGGATAACGCGATCAGCCTGGCGGCCGCCAAGACCAAGGGGCTGATCTCCTCGGTCGCGGGACGGGCCGATATCCTCGTTGTGCCCAATCTGGAAGCAGGCAACATCCTGGCCAAGGAACTCACCTACGCGGCACAGGCGGAAGGCGCAGGCATCGTACTCGGCGCCTCGGTGCCCGTGCTGCTGACCAGCCGCGCCGACGACGCCACGGCGCGGCTGTTCTCCTGTGTCACCGCGGTGCTGTACGAATCCTGGCTGCGCACGGGGCACAGCGCCGTGCCGCCCGTCCCCGCCGCCTAACCTAACGCTTAACCTCACGGAGGCTCCCGCCATGCCGCATGTCATGACGCTGAACGCTGGCTCATCCTCCATCAAATTCGCGTTGTTCGAGCTCGACCATGGCGACCCTCAGGCGCTGGCCGTGGGGTTGGCGGAAAAAACCGGCGCCACCCGGCACATGAAGGTACGGGATGGCGCGGGGGCGGTGATCCACGAAGAAAGCTGGGAACCGGCGGAGGGAGGCTTTCACACCGATGCGCTGCGCCGCGTTCTGGCTTGGCGCCGTGCCACTTTTCCTGATGCCGAGGTCGTCGCAGCCGGGCACCGGGTGGTGCATGGCGGGTTGCGCTACAACATCCCGACGGTGGTGACACCGGAGGTGCTGGATTATCTGCGCACGCTGATCCCGCTGGCGCCGCTGCATGAGCCGCACAACATCGCCGGCATCCTCGCCGCGCAGGAGGCTTGGCCGCATGTGCAGCAGGTGGCGTGCTTCGACACTGCCTTCCACCGCGCGCATCCGTTCGTCAACGACACTTTCGCCCTTCCGCGCGAGCTGTATGAAGAGGGGGTGCGCCGTTACGGCTTCCATGGCCTCTCCTACGAATATGTCTGCGGCAAGCTGGCCGATATCTCGCCACTGCATGCGGCGGGGCGCGTCGTGGTGGCGCATTTGGGCAATGGCGCCTCCATGTGCGCCATCCGCGACGGGCTTTCCATCGCCAGCTCCATGGGCTTTACCGCGCTTGACGGCCTGCCGATGGGCACGCGCTGCGGCCAGGTCGACCCTGGCGTTCTGCTATATCTCCTGCAGACCAAAGCGCTGACGCCGGAGGCCCTGTCCGACATGCTGTACAAGGAGTCCGGCCTCAAAGGTCTCTCCGGCCTCTCGGCCGACATGCGCGAGTTGGAAGCGGCGGATACGAAGGAAGCTCGAGAGGCCATCGAATATTTCGTCTTTCGTATCCGGCGCGAGCTCGGCGGTCTGGCGGCCGTACTGAAGGGGCTCGATGCCATCGTCTTCTGCGGCGGCATCGGCGAGAATGCCTGGCGCGTGCGAGAGCGCGTGCTGGAGGGCATGGAGTGGATTGGCGTGGAACTTAACCGCGAAGCCAACCGCACCAGCTGTCAGGTCATCTCTTCCGAACGGTCGCGCGTGAAGGTCTTCATCATCCCGACCAATGAGGAGGCGATGATCGCCCGGCACACGCTCGATGCCCTCGCCGGCGCCACGCCGCCCGAACCATCGCCTACCCAAGACCTCCAGGAGAATTTTGCATGACCCTAAACCCGCACGACACCTTGCCGGTTGTCTGGGACCCGGATTCCCGCGTCGGCGACATGTTGAAGGGGCTGAAGGGGCTTGTGGTCGGCATCGCCAATGCCAACTCCATCGCCTATGGCTGCGCGGATAAGCTGCGCGCCTTCGGCGCTGAAGTCGCCATCACTTATCTGAACGAAAAAGCGGAAAAACATGTCCGCCCGCTGGCGGAGCATCTCGAGGCGGATATCATCATGCCGCTCGATGTGGAACAGCCCGGCCAGCTGGAGGCCGTATTCGATGAAATCCGCGCCCGTTGGGGTCGGCTCGATTTCGTGCTGCACTCCATTGCCTTCGCCCCGCGCGAAGACCTGCACGGCCGGGTCGTCGACTGCTCGCGCCACGGCTTCGAGCAGGCGATGTATGTGTCCTGCTACTCCTTCATCGAAATGGCGCGGCTGGCCGAACCGCTGATGACCAATGGCGGCGCGCTGCTGACGATGAGCTATTATGGCGCCGACAAAGTGGTGAACCACTACAACATCATGGGGCCAGTAAAGGCGGCGCTGCAGGCCACCACGCGTTACCTGGCTTCTGAGCTGGGCTCGAAGGGCATACGGGTGTACGCCGTCTCTCCCGGTCCGCTGAAGACCCGCGCCGCCAGCGGCATCGCCCAGTTCGACGAGTTGATCGACGACGCCGTTACCCGGGCCCCTGCCCGCCGCCTGGTAGACATTGCCGAGGTTGGGCGCACTGTCGCCTTCCTCGTCAGCGGCGCGGCCTCGGGGCTGACGGGCGATACAGTTTTTGTCGACGCGGGATTGCATAACGTCGCGTAAGCCCGAAGGCTTTGTGTGACAGTTTGGCGCCGGTAGTGCATCCGCCCCGCCGACCGCCTATACTGGAGCGTGACCGCATCCAGCGTTCCGGGTGTTCACAATGATGGCTAGCCCACCAGGCGAGGCCTTACGGCGAGCGGAGGCGGATATGATCCGCCGCCGTGCCCAGCCAGCAGACATACGGGCGGCGCTTACTGAAGCGCTCGGAACGGTACTGCACGGCCAAAAGCCGCCCCCCCGCGTGGCGGCTGCGGCGGCACTCATCGCCGAGGCCGTGGCAGCCCATGCGGCCTCGTTCCAGCCTGGCAGCGAGCCTGATTATCACAATCACTATCATCAGGCTGAGGCCACACTGGCCATGGGCCGGCTGTGCGCCGAGGCTGTCCGCCTGGGCCAACTCGACGCCGAACATGCCGTTGCCGGCATCCTGGCCATGGGGGGACATGACCTGCAGCACGATGGTTCGGTACCGCCCCCCGGTAAACTGGAAGCCCACTCCGCCGTGCTTACCGCAGCCCTGGCGGCACAGGCAGGGCTGGATCAAACCATCCAGGACCAGATCCGCCAGGTCATTCTCGCGACAGATCCATCCCGTGCCGCCGCGGGTCTTGATGAGGACAGCATGCTCTGCAGGCTGGCGCGGGAGGCGGACCTGTTCGCCAGCCTCACGCCTGAGCTGGGCTGGCGGCTGAGCCAGACCTTGGCCCGCGAAATCCGCGCCGCAGGGGGCAATGCCGAGCCTCCCCCGGACAGTTTTGCCGGGCGGCTGCGGCTGCTGCGCGCCCAGCGGCCAATGACCGAGGCCGCGCGGAATCTGGGGCTGGAGGCTGGTGTCGCGGCACAACTCGCTGCCCTGGCGGCCCTGGGAGATGGCGACCAGGAGGCGGGCGCCAAGCGGCTGGATGCCATGCCGCCCAATGAAGCCTGGGCGCATTACCGTGCGGCGCTGGCGGCGGCGGTGTGATGTTCAAGCGTTTGCTGTTCCGGCCCAGTCTCAGCTTCACCGTCACCATCCTCATCGCGTTCACCCTTATCTTTACAGTCATTCTCAGCGTGGCGGTATTTGGCTTTCGCAGCGCGGCCGAGCAGGCCGCCATAGCGACAGCCGATGTCAGCCTGGCCGAAACCGCCTCCACGGTGGCGGCACGGACCAATGCGCTGGTGCAGCCGGTGCTGGTGCTCATCCGCGAGATTGCCGCTACCGGCATTGGCGACAAGCCCGCCAATGCGCAGGCAGGTACGAAATTTTTGTCCGTACTCACGGAAGAACCGGAAGTCCGCACCGTGTCGGCAGCGTGGCCAGATGGCACGCTGCTGCAGGCCGCACCTGTAGGCCTGATCCCCGCCGTCGCGATGCCGCCGCTGCCAGCCGGCACGGCCTATGTTCTCTGCTTCAGCCGGCCCGGCGATGCCGCGACCTCCTGGCTGTTCCTGGCGGCTGATCGGACCGTGATTTCCGGCGCCGTGTTCGGCCGTCCCGCCGATCCGCGTTACACGCAGTGGTACCTGCAGGCGCGGGCGCCCGGCGTATATGTCTCGACCCCCTATGTGCTCAGTTTGACGCGGCAGGTCGGACTCAGCGTCAGCAGTCCGTTGGCTGGCGGCGGCGTCATCGCGCTCGACGTCACGCTCGGGAGTCTCAGCGATTTTCTCAGGGCTCAACAAGTCACGCCGCACAGCACCGCCTTCCTGTTCAGCGATCTCGGCATCCTGCTCGCCCACCCCGACGCCGCGCTTGTCGTGCGTGCAGCCGAACACGGGCGCGTCAGCTGGACGACCCTGCAAGAACTCCCACGACCCGGTTCTGGAGGCCGTCTGGAACGCCTACGCCAGCAGTCAACTGGTACCTGGCCAGAGCGGACAGGTCGACGTTGATGGCATCACCATGCTGACGAGGCTGGAGCCTGTGGAAACACTGGAAAACCCGCCCGTGCTGGTGGCCGTTGTGGCGCCGCGCCGCGACTTTACGGCCCCGGTCGATGACGCGGTAAGGCAAGGCACATTGTTCGCACTGGGCGCATTCATGGCCGGGTTCAGCGCCATTGCCCTAATGTCCTGGCGCATCGCCAAGCCGCTTGGCGTGCTGACGCGCGAGGCCCAGGCGATCCGGCGGCTGGAGCTCACGGCTCCCTTGACCCTGCGGAGCCGGATCACCGAGGTGGAGCGCCTGACCGAGGCGATCGCGGCGATGAAGGCGACACTGACCAGTTTCACCGTCTATCTGCCGCGCGATCTGGTGCATCAATTCCTGGCCGCCGGCATCGAGCCGCGGCTGGGCGGCGAGCGCGTCGCCTTGAGCGTGATGTTCAGCGATATCCAGGGCTTCACCACCATCGCCGAAACGCTGGACCCGGACGAGTTGACACGGGTCACCTCGGCCTATTTCGAGGCGGTGACGCGCGAACTGCTCTCCGCGGGGGCCACGATCGACAAATATATCGGCGACGCTGTGATGGCGTTCTGGAACGCGCCCCGGCGCGATGAGGATCACGCCGCGCGTGCCTGCGTCGCCGCGCTGCGCGCCCGCGGCGTGACGCTACGGTTGGCCGTTGAGTTCAAGGCAAACGGCTGGCCGGCTCTGCCCACCCGCTTTGGCGTGCATACGGGGGAGGCCGTGGTCGGCAATGTCGGCTCCAGCGACCGCATGGCCTACACGGCGATGGGGGCGATGGTGAACCTCGCCAACCGGCTGGAGGGACTGAACAAGCATTATGGCACGCAGATCCTGGTCAGCGAGGCGACGAGAGTGGCCGCAGGCCCCGGCTTCGTGTTCCGTCCGGTCGATATTGTTACCGTGAAAGGCTCCGCCCTGCCGATGCCGGTGCATGAACTTCTCGGCATCGCCGACACAACGGCAGCGCCGGCATTGCAGGCCAAGGAGGCCGATCTCGCCTCGCTCGGCGCGTGGGAGGATTGCGTGGCAGCCTACCGGAACGGCGACTTTGCCGCCGCTCGGGCGGCGCTTGAGGCGGTCGAGCGCATCGGCACGTTTCCCCTCGCGAAGGTCTACGCTGATCGCCTGGCCGTAGCTGGCGCCAAAGCCGCCCCGGGCTGGTCACCTGTAATACGGATGGATGTGAAATGACGAATGCCAAGTCACAACCTGAAAACCGCAAGCGTATCAAGATCGCCTTGCAGGGCGGCGGCTCCCATGGCGCCTTTACCTGGGGCGTTCTGGACCGGCTGCTCGCCGAACCGCGCCTGGAAATCGAGGCGGTCGTGGGTACCAGCGCCGGTGCCATGAACGCCGCCGTGCTGGTGGACGGGCTGGTGCGCGGCGGTCCGGAACGTGCCCGGCAGAAGCTGCAAAAGTTCTGGGAAGACATCGCGGACCTGGCGGCTCTCTCCCCCTTGCAGCCAAGCCTTCTCGACCGCATGCTGGGACTGGGAAATATGGATTTTTCCCCTTCGTGGCACGTTGCCGATGTCCTGAACAAGGTGTTCTCGCCCTATGAGCTCAACCCGGCCGCCCTCAACCCGTTGCAGAAGTTACTGGAAGAAACGGTCGATTTCGAGCAGCTTCGGCTAGGCACAGAGCCCGCCCTTTTCATCAGCGCCACCAATGTCATGACCGGCCGGCTCCGCGTGTTCGCGCGGCATGAGGTCACGGTTGCCACCATCATGGCCTCGGCTTGCTTGCCCATGATGTTCCATGCGGTGGAAATTGACGGCCAGCACTATTGGGATGGCGGCTATTGCGGCAATCCGCCGATCTTTCCGCTGATCTATATGGGCGGCGGCCCCGACATACTAATCGTTCAGCTCAACCCAATTAATATTCCCGACGTGCCGAAGGATGTGCGTAGCATCCTCGACCGCATCAACACGCTCTCTTTCAATTCCTCGCTCATGCGCGAAATGCGGATGATCAAATTTGTCACCGACTTGATCGACCGTGGCGAATTATCGCAGGATCGGTTTCTCAGGATCTATATCCACACGATCGACGCCGAAAAGGAACTCAGCGCCCTGAATGCCTCATCGAAATTCAACGCAGATAAGGAGTTTTTACAGCAGTTACATGCGCTCGGCGTAGCCAGGGCCGATGCGTTTCTTGCCGCTCATTTCGATGACATCGGTAATCGTTCAAGCACCGATATCGAGAAAAAATTCTTTTAACTCTGTCTCAAGCCCCTGACCGGCAAGCCGGGCGGCGGCCACACGTTGCTCCGCCGCCCGACCGATCTGTCTTATTCCGCCGTGGCCAGCGCCTTGCACGCGAGTTCGACAGCGCCTGCGCGGGACTTTGCCGCCCCGACGAAACGGCGCACATGGACGAAAACCGCGTCGGCAACGCCGGTTTCGTTTGCCAGCTCCTCAGCCTGAAGCCCGGCCCAGCTTTCGGGCAGTGCAAGGCGCTGCTCGAAAGAGCCCGGTTCAGGGGGCATTGTATCGATCATCCAGTTTCCGTTGGAGGCGGGAGAGACCGCAAAAAGCACCGGCAGCTCATGCATGAACACCGCGTTTTTCCACGGCATGCCAGTCTCAAGGATGAGCAGGCGCGGATCGTCGCCAGCCTGGTGGGCAGCCAGCACGGTCGCCTCGGCCACCAGACGCGCCCGCAGGTTATCGACGCGGCGGCGCAGCATCGCAATCACCAGCGCCGTTGCCTCCAAAAATGCATCGTCGCCAGCTTTCGGCCCGCTTGCGGCCGGGGCGTCCCATGTCGGATTGAACTCGCCGACGATCGAGGCCAGGCCAAGTGTATCGCGTTTGACCGGGCCCGTTACTGACACGCCGTTATCGATCTCGTCGATCCGCCGGACCAGGCTGTCATCGAGCTCCGCCGCGATGGCAGCCGCGAAGGTCTCGGCACCGCTGGGGCGGAGCAGCGCCGCGACGGCGCGCTCTCCATAAGACTGCCAGACCAGCCCCGCGGAAGAGTACGGCGTTTCGTCGGGCCGCACCGGAGCGCCGCGCTGGTGGTGGTCGAAGCGGTTCTGCACCGCGTCGAACACGCTGCCCACATCCCAGACGATATCCCCGCTTTCGATGAGCTCCGGCTTGCGCGTCCGCAGCAGCGTGTGATCCACGCCGGGCTGATGCAAATCCAGCGCGAGGCGCAGCACTGCGTAAGCAAAAACCTCGTCGCAATGGAACTTGCCGCTATGGGTGACGAGGATGGGACGGGGGTGGGCGACGGTCATGCGTGGGTCCAATGCAATCATTTTAGGGTACGCTGGGGGGCGGACCGGATTGCCGTACTCAGTTGGGATGGCTGCGTCCAGCACCCGCCCTGTGAAAACTGGTAGCTGCCGGCCAGCGTCCGGCTGGCACCGGAAGGCGCGGTGAGCGAGCGGCCTGAGGCCATCGAAAGGAAAGTTAGCGGCAACCTATTTCCGTCAGATGCCGGAATGAAAAGGGCTGAACTGGCTCTTCTTTACTGTTCCTACACACTAAAACCGCGCCAAGATCGCCGCCTGCAGGCTCTGGGCCGACCAGTTGCCGGAAAAGCGCCCATTATAACCGATATCCAGCGACCAATCGCCCCGCGCCATGCGCACCCCCACCCCGACCACGCCCGAAACCGGCGACAAATGCTGTGGGTCGAGGGCAAAGACGGTGCCGTCCTGCGTCGTCAGCCCCAGCCCGGCGCCGGGATTGCCGAGCGCGTCCTCAACGCCGAAGGTGACACGCGGTGTGACCAGGATACGCGAGGCGGTGACATAGCTGCGTCCCAGGTTCAGATGCAGGACGGGGGTGACGGTGGTGCCGGAAGAGGCGCTGCCCTTGAGCGCGAAAGCCTGTTCCGTCGCGGTTTCGGCAAAGCCCCCGAGGGAGACGCGGGAGACACGCAGCCCCGCTGCGGGGCTGATGTCCCATCCGCGCCAACCCAGAGGCAGTGCCGCCTGCGCCTCGGTGGAGAGCACATTGCCATTCTGCCGGGCCCAGGCCGCGCCCGCGCCGGTCTGGCGCGTGTTGCTGGCACTCACGATGCCATCCAGCGCCGCGGCGCTGAGCGTGACCGGCCCCAGGGCTGGCTGGCATAGAGGCCGATGCGGATCGTCTCCAGATCCGCATCGCCTGTGCCCTGCCCGCGCAAAGTGCCGTCGTCGTACCCGGTGGCGAGGCCGATCCGTCCGCCGGTCGCGGTCAAGGCCCGGTCCACCCCGGCGAGGAACCCGCCCCCGGTGAAATTATAAGCATCCTGTGTGGAGAGATTCGTGCCCGCCGCCTCCACCCAGCCGCCCAGGGCGCAGAACCCGCCCGCCAATGCGGAGGCGATGCCAGCCTTGCCGCTGCCCACGGCGGGCGCGTTCTGGCACCCTGCCCCCGCCCCTGGGGCCACGGCATGGCCGAGCAGCAGATCGTCCATGCTCTCGGCATCCAGCGTCATGGCCTGGGAGGGATCAGGCAGCAGCCCCGCCTCCTGCGGCGCAACGGTGAACTTGCCTTTCACCTGCAACAGCGCCGCCTGGGTGCCCACCGAAACCAGGATCGGCTGCGCCGCAGCCGCCACCTGGGTGAACCCGCCACTCACCCCGCCCTCGCCCTGCAGGAACTGGTAGTTCGCCGGAACGTACGTGCCCGGCGCGAGCACATAGGTGAGCGTGCCGCCCAGCTTGACTGTGCCGGTGACGATGAAGCTGGATACTTCTCCAGGCTCGACCAGCACCACCAGCGTGCCCGTATCGCTCTGCGTGAAATTCCCGTTCAGGCGCAGCGGCGCGGTGGCCAGCCCGGCCGTGAAGCTGCCGTTATTGACCATCTGGGCCACGTTCCATGTGCCGGTGCCGGTCCAGCTTGCGCCCTGCGCCACGTTGAGCGACCCGCCATTGCCGAAGCCGGTGATATCCGTGGCGAGCGTGCCGCTGCCGGTGAGGGAGATGCTGCTCGCCGTGCCGCTGCCCGCGATGTCGCCGACAATTTGCGCCCCGGTGCCGAGCGTGATGGTACTCGCCCCGCGGGAGAGGCTGATGGCGTCACCGCCGCCGGTAGCGACGATGCTGCCCGTATCGATGATATCGACCGCCCCGTTGGCGACAACACCGGTCAGCCCCTCGATGGTCCCGGCATTGCCCAGCGTGCCGCCCCGAGCCAGCTTCACCCCCGCGGTACTGCCGGTAATCAGCCCGGTATTATCCACCACCCCGCCGCGCCCGGTGTCGATCACCCCGTCGATACCGCCCGCAATGGTGCCGCTATTGCTGACCGAGGACGCGCTGGTGAGGTAAACGCCAAAATCCGGCCCGCTGATCAGCCCGGCATTGGTGATGCGCGAGCCGTCACCGCCCGCGTACACGCCGGAATAGCCGCCAAGCAGCCGGCCGGACGCGGTGTTGGTGAGCGTGCCGCCGGAATAGAGCGAGACGGCATCGCCCGTGCGGGCGGAAATCTGGCCGCTATTGGTCTCTGCCCGCGCCGTTACCGGTATACACGCCGATATGCCCGCCGAAGATGGAGCCGGTATTGGTCACGCTGCCGCCCTGGTTCAGGCTCACCCCGTCATAGCCCGCGGTAATGACGCCGCTATTACTCACCTGCCCGGTGCCGTTGTTCACCAGCACGCCGTACCCCCCGGCGCTGATGGTGCCGTTATTGGCCACGCTGCCCGCGGCGCCCAGCACCACCGCGTTGGCCGCTGTGATGCTCCCCGTATTGGTCACGCCGCCGCCCCCGCCGAGCAGGATGCCGGTGCCATGGGCCGCCTGAACCTTCCCGGCATTGTTAATCTGGGTAGAGCTGGCATCCCACAAGGCCACCCCGCTTGTGGAGCCGATGCTCACGCCGCTGGCGATGCTCACCCCGGCGGCGCCATAGGCGGCGAGATTCACCGGGCCATAACGGTTGGTGGAGATCACGCTCTGCGCCGCGGCCGGGGCGCTGAGCGCCAGGGCGGCGGGCAAGACCAGCAGCGAGGCATTGGCGCTCCTGCGCGCCAGAGCAATGCCGGTCGGACAGGTGTTCATGCGGGCAGATCCTCGGGCCGGGCCGCTTTTTGCCACCCTTCACAACTACAGGTTGAGGTCAGCCTAGCCCCGCACTTATGAATCACGCGTTAATCCTTCGCGCCTGCAGTGCCGGAATCGATATTTTCCCGTTAACCTGTTTGCCTGCCTGCAACGGGCGGCTTGCCGAAATCGCCCTGGCGGCGTAAGCCCCCGCCTCACGATCATTCAAGTTTTCAATCGGCAGGGCAGAACCCATGAAGCAGCAGGCTAATCTTATCCGCGCCGGCCAGGTCATCGAACACGAGGGCCAGCGCTGGACCGTGCTGAAGCAGCAGATCATCACACCCGGCAAGGGCGGCGCCTTCATCCAGGTGGAAATGCGCAACCTGAAGACCGGCAACAAGACGAACGAGCGCTGGCGCACCGCCGACACCGTTGAGCGCCTGACCACCGAGGACCGGGACTTCACCTACTCCTACACCGATGGCGACAACCTCGTTCTGATGGACCCCGAGACCTTCGAGCAGTTCATGGTCCCGGCCGCGATCCTGGGTGATTCCGCGCCCTTCCTGCAGGATAACATGCCCGTCATCGTCGCCCTGGTGGAAGGCGATCCGGTCGGCATCACCCTGCCGCCGCAGGTCACGCTGGAAGTGGTGGAAGCCGACCCGGTCGTGAAGGGGCAGACCGCCTCCTCCTCCTACAAGCCTGCCAAGCTCTCCAACGGCGTGAAGACGCTGGTGCCGCCCTTCATTGAGGCCGGCGAGCGCATCGTCGTACGTACGGAAGATGGCAGCTACGTCGAACGCGCCAAAGGTTAACGGCACGCCCCCAGGGGCGCGCTTTACAGCCTGAATATGAGGTCCAGGGGCTACCGGCTCCTGGCAGAGGGTTCGGGGGGCACTGTCCCCCCGAACCTCGTTAAAACGAGGAGCCTATTGCCATGATGCCACGCCTTTCCCCGCACATGACCGTAATGCACGCTGCCGCGAACAAGGCCGCGAAGCGTCTGCTGCGTGACTTCATGGAGGTCGAGAACCTGCAGGTTTCGGTTAAGGGGCCTGGGGATTTCGTCAGCCAGGCGGATCTGCGCGCGGAGCAGTCCCTGCGCGAGGATTTGGAGAAGGCGCGGCCGGGCTACGCGTTTCTCATGGAGGAATCCGGGGCCAGCGGGTCGGAGAAATGGGCCTGGCGCTGGGTGGTGGACCCGCTGGACGGCACCACCAACTTCCTGCACGGCATCCCGCACTGGGCGATCTCGATCGCGCTGGAGAAGCGCCTGCCGGATGGCAACAGTGAGGTCCACGCCGCCGTGGTGTACAGCCCGGTGAATGGCGAGATGTTCTGGGCCGAGAAGGGCGTGGGCGCGTACCTCAACGACAAGCGCCTGCGCGTCTCCGCCCGGCGCGAGTTGAAGGACGCGCTGTTCGCCACCGGCATTCCCTTCGCCTCCGGGTCCGGCGCGCAGCGCCTGGGCTTCGCCCGCACGCTGGGCACGCTGATGCCGCAGGTCGCCGGCATCCGCCGCTTCGGCTCCGCGGCGCTGGACCTCGCCTGGGTCGCGGCCGGGCGCTACGACGGCTACTGGGAAACCGGCATCCAGTCCTGGGACATCGCGGCGGGCATGCTGCTCGTGCGCGAGGCAGGCGGCTACGCCACCGATGCCGAGGGCAACGACGAGGTTTCCAGCACGGTTGTGGCGGCGACCCCGCATCTTCATCCAAAACTTCTGGAAGTTGTGCAGGACGGTCTGGCGGCGGCCAAGGCTTAACGTTAAGGTTTCTGCCGTGAAG
This sequence comes from uncultured Alphaproteobacteria bacterium, assembly GCA_963750235.1. Classification (GTDB taxonomy): domain Bacteria; phylum Pseudomonadota; class Alphaproteobacteria; order Acetobacterales; family Acetobacteraceae; genus Acidocella. Next base: position 810,677 of record CAVVPW010000008.1, on the reverse strand, counting down.
CACGTTTTGCTCCTGGCAGGTCTTGTTATACTGGCTGCCCCCTGCGCCGACGCGCAGGTGACGGTGAATGCCGCGGCGTTACAACAGCTGGCCGGCATCGCCCCGGCGCCAGCGCCCGCTCCCGCCGCTGCTCCCGCGCCGGCGCCCGCGCCGCATATCGCGCACCATCACCAGTCTCCGCCGCAGGCACCGGCAAAGCCGGCTCTGCCCGTTCCAGTGCCGGCGGTCGCCAAGGTCACCGCTCCGCCTCCCGCGCCACCGGCAGCAGTTCCCGTGGCGCCCAAGCCCCTCGCCCCGGTGCGGCTCACCTTCGCCCCCGGCAGCGACGACCTTCCCCCCAATGCCGCCGCTGCGCTGAAGCCCTTCTGCCATGAGGGCGGCATGATCAGTATCGATGCCCACGCCCCGGCCAACCCTGCGGACGCCTCGGCGGCGATGCGGCTTTCGCTCTACCGGGCGCTGGCGGTGAAGAACGCGCTTGCCGCCTGCGGGGTGCCGGCGCAGAACATCGTGCCCCGCGCCATGGGCGCCACACCGGGGCAGGCTAACGACCAGACGATTGTGGCCGCAGGCGCAGGAGCAGCGAAATGACCAAGCCCACCAACTATCTGATTCGCATGATCCTGTTCTGCGTGGTGGTCTACAGCGTCGCAGCGCTGCTCGCCCCGCAACTCGCGCGCTTCTACATGGCGAACCCCGTGATCAACTCCGTCATCGTGGCGGTGGAGGTATTCGGCGTGTTCTGGAACCTCCGCCAGGTGCAGCGCCTGTACCCCGAGGCGGCCTGGGTGGAGGATTTCCGCCGCAACCGCCAGCGCCTGGAACAGGCCACACCGCCGGTGCTGCTCGCCCCCATGGCGCGCATGCTGCACGGCCGCGCCGATGGCGAACGGCGCATCACCCTTTCCGGCCAGGCGATGAGCACAATCCTGGACGGCATCTCCTCCCGCCTGGACGAAAACCGCGAACTCTCCCGCTACACCACCGGGGTGATGATCTTCCTCGGCCTGCTCGGCACGTTCTGGGGCCTGCTGCGCACGGTCAATTCCGTCGCCGAGGTCATCAACGGCATGAACCTCGCGGGCGGCGACGTGAACGCCATGTTCGCGCAGCTGAAGGGCGGGCTGGCCGGGCCGCTGGCGGGCATGGGCACGGCTTTCTCGTCCTCGATGTTCGGCCTCTCCGGCGCGCTTATTCTCGGCTTTCTGGACCTTACAGCGGGTCAGGCGATGAACCGCTTCTTCAACGAACTGGAAGAATGGCTCGCCGGGCTCACGCGGCTTTCCACCGGCGCCCTGGCGGGCGATGGCGATGGCAGCATGCCGGTTTACGTGCAGGCGCTGCTGGAGCAGACGGCGGAGAACATGGACCAGTTGCAGCGCCTGCTGGCGCGCGGCGAGGAAGGCCGGGTGCAAAGCAATTCCGCCGTGGTGGCGATGACCGAGCGGCTCGCGCATCTCTCAGACACGCTGCGCGTGAACCAGCAGCTGATGGAGAGTATCGCCACCTCGCAAACAGGGCTGGCGCCTGTGCTCTCGCGCCTTGCCGAGCCCAAACCCGCGGATGAGGTGGCGCGCGCGCATTTACGTAATATCGAGCTGCTGCTCTCCCGCCTGCTCACCGAGAGCGAACAGAGCCGGTCGCAGAGCCTCTCCGAACTGCGCAGCGATTTGAAAGTGCTCACCCGTACCGTCGCCAGCATGGCGGATAGCGCGCGCACATGAGCCGGCGGCGCGGCACGGGCAACGGGCTGGAGGCTTGGCCGGGCTATGTGGACGCGCTCTCCACGCTGCTCATGGTCACCATCTTCGTGCTGCTCGTCTTCGTGCTGGCCGAGGCGTTCCTCTCCTCCGCACTCACAGGCTCGAACAACACGATCGATGTGCTGAAGCAGCAGATCGCGGAGCTGACGCAGAGCCTGTCCATGGAAACCTCCAAGGACACGACGCTGAGCCAGGAACTGGCGGCGCTGAACGCGCAGCTCGCGAGCGCGCAGACGGCCAATGCCAGCCTTACCCAGCAGCTCTCGGCGGACACTGGCACCATCACCTCGCTCCAGGGCGCGCAGAAAACATTGCAGGCCCAGCTCTCCGACGCGCAGGCTCAGGCCGCCTCGGCCGCCGGGCGCATCTCGGCGCTGCAGGCGCAGATGGAAGCCGTGGCCGGCACGCCGGACATGCAGCAGAAACTCACGCAAGCGCAGCAGCTTTCCGCCCAGGACGAGGCGCAGATCGCGCTGCTCAACCAGCAGATGGCGGCACTTCGCGCGCAGCTGGCTGCATTGCAGGTCGCACTCAACGCCTCCCAGGCGGCCGACCAGGCGGACAAGGTGCAGATCGTGGATCTCGGCAAGCAGCTCAACGAGGCGCTGGCCCGCAAGGTGGAGGAACTCCAGCAATACCAGAGCGTCTTCTTCCGTACCCTTTCCGAAAGCCTGAAGGGCGAGAAGAACATCAAGGTGGTGGGCGACCGCTTCGTGTTCGAGAGCGACGTGCTGTTCCCCGTGGACGAGGCGACCATCACCCCCGAGGGCCAGGCGGAGATCGCCGAGGTTGCCGATGCGGTGAAGGAGATCGCCGGAAAGATCCCCGCGAATGTGAACTGGGTGCTCTCGGTGGATGGCTATGCCGACGCGCAGCCGATCAAGGGCGGGCCGTATAAGTCAAACTTCGACCTCTCCTCCGCCCGCGCTTTGGCGGTGCTGGATCTGCTGATCGCCGATGGCGTGCCGGAGAACCGGCTGGTCACCTCCGGCATGGGCTCGAACAACCCGATTGCCCCCGGCGACACCCCGGCGGATTACGCGCAGAACCGGCGGATCGAATTCCGCCTGACGGCGCCTTGAGGGTCAATCGTCATTGCGAGCGCAGCCAAACAATCCATCTTTTTCGTCAACGGCACATAAGATGGATTGCCACGGCTGCTGCGCGGCCTCGCAATGACGGATTTGTTGGCCCGCAAAGCCGCCTTGCGCGCCGAGATTCTGGGCCTGCGCGCGGGCTGGGACCCAGGCGTGGGCGCGCTTCTGGCGGAACATGTGCTGGCCTCAGGGCTCGTGCCGCCGGGCGCCGTCGTGGCCGGGTTCTGGCCGATGCCGCATGAGATCGACATCCGCCCCCTGCTGCACGGTTTGCATGAACGCGGCCATGTCATCTGCCTGCCGGAGACGCCGCCGCGCGGCCAGAAGCTGATCTTCCGCGCCTGGACGCCGCAGAGCGAGCTGGTGCGCGGGCGCTTCGGCACGATGTTCCCCGTGGGCGCCGTGACCGTGCCGGATTTCGTGCTGGTGCCGCTTGTGGCGTTCGACGCCACGGGCCACCGGCTGGGCTATGGCGGTGGATATTACGACCGCACGCTGGCCGAACTGCCAAACGCGTTCCGCCTGGGCTGCGCCTATGCCGCGCAGCAAGTGGCGCATGTGCCGGTCGAGGAGACGGATTTCCACCTGCATGCGGTGGCTACGGAGGATGGGGTCAGAAGCTTATTGTAGCGGGCTGTTAAATGTCGTGACCGGCGCGCACGCTCATTCCCCTGGCACAAGACGTTCCGATCATGTAACGTTGATCCACTTCCATCACAGGGAGGAGTGTCCATGGTTTAGATAAATGGCTTTCTGCATTCGTTTAACGTCCACGACATCGCAATAAGATGGGTCAGCCTGACACGGAACAGCATTCTGATTAACCCAGATTGTCGCTGTTTTCAGGCTGGATACGCCTCTATCCTTCCCAGCATGAGCGCGACGGTGGCCTCGCAGTTCTTCGTAACTGGACTGCGAAACAAGATCGGAGTCGCTTCCTTCTACTCGCACCTGCCATTCCCCATATGCTGCCAATCTTCAACAATACACTTTTTTGGGCAAATCAGACTATGGCGAGCCAAAGCCTCCGGCAAGCCGCTCATTTCCGTCGGCGCCCAAACCCAATATGCTCTCGCCAATCTTCGACACGCTGGAACAGGCGGTTGACGCTCTCTCCAAGCAGCCGTTCGCCATTGTGGCCCCGGCGCTGCCCGATGGCAACGCGGCCGGCGGACATCTCTCCTTGGCGGATGCCACCGTCGACAGCGCGATTCTTGAGTATCTGAACGGCAAACTCAAGATCCACCACAGCCCGAAATATACGGTGATACGTACTCAGCACCTTTCGCCATTCCCCATTGCTGCCAATTTCAACAAGAGCGACGTCTCTCCTTCTTCAAGGCACGATAATTCCCTGATCGCATGTTCGATAAGTTTGAGCCTAATGCCGCGCCCAAAACAATATTGAACACTGTCTGTGCCATATCTTCTACACGCTGAACAACGAAAAATATCGCAAATGTTAGAATAAGTGAGTAAGAAAAACAGCCGCAAAAATTGAACACTGTCTTGCTCTTCTCTTATCTCTCTGCCAGAAGCGCCACTCTCGAGTCTGCCTATAGCCCGTCGATCTTCTGAGTCAACATTACAATAAGCTCGCGCTAGCAAGCCAAACCGCCACAAACCGCAACCAGAATTCCTGGCATTACGATAATTTCAGCCAGCATTACAAGCATGCCAAGCTGCGACATCCATGTGCCCCCAAGGCACTGGAACAAACGAGCATAGTTACCAATGCTGCGGTCCAGGGGAGCCATCTGAGCGCATTTTCTGACCTCATGCCCTGAGAAATATCATGAACCCCGCTTTTTTCGCACGCGAAATCCGACAGTCGCTCGGCCAGCATGGCCGCTTCTGCGCCGTTATTCCACGAGCAGATATTCGTAACGCTTTAAAGTTCCAGGAAAGTGATGAGGGGGGAACAAAGCCCCTCCACAAAGCCTAATCAAGCCGCCCCTCTCCCCCCGCCGCCCGCGTCTTCTTCTGCTCGCCATATTGCGGGCGGCGGGGCTTGGCGGGCTTCACCTTGCGCACCACCATGTCCGGGTGGCGCTGCGGCTTCTTCACCGGCATTGCCTGGGCCGGGCGGGTGCCGCCTGCCACTTCCATCTTGATGCCCGTGAGCTTCTCGATCTGGTTGAGGTAGGGCAGCTCGGTCGCATCGCAGAAGGCCACGGCCACGCCCTCGGCGCCATTGCGCGCGGTGCGGCCGATGCGGTGCACATAGCTCTCCGGCTCATTCGGCAGCTCGAAATTCACCACATGGGAGACGCCGGAAACATCGATGCCGCGGGCGGCGATGTCGGTGGCCACAAGCACCCGCGCCTCGCCGGACTTGAAGGCGTCCAGCGCGCGCTGGCGGGCGTTCTGCCCAAGATTGCCGTGCAGCGCCACCGCCGTGATCTTCGCGGCGTTGAGCTGCAGGGCCACGCGGTCCGCCCCGCGCTTGGTGCGGGTGAAGACGATGGCGCGGGTGACAGGCCTCGCGCAGCAACTCCACCAGCAGGTCGCGCTTCTGCGAGCCTTCGACGAAATGCACGCTCTGGGCGATGCGCGCCGGGGTGGAGGAGACCGCCGCCACCGTCACCCTCACCGGGTCACGCAGCAGCCCTTCCGCCAGCTTGGAGATTTCCGCCGGCATGGTGGCCGAGAACAGCGCCGATTGCCGGCGCGTGGGCAGATGCGTCACGATCTTGCGGATGTCGGGGAAGAAGCCGAGGTCCAGCATGCGGTCGGCCTCGTCGAGCACGAAGAACTCGCACTGGTCGATGATCAGTTCCTTGGTGTTCATCAGGTCCAGCACGCGGCCGGGGCAGCCGACGACAATGTCCGCCCCGCGCGCCATGCGCGAAACCTGCCCGGTGCGGCCCACGCCGCCCACGATGAGCACCACGCGCAGGCCAAGCCCGGCGCCGAATTTCTTGAATCCTGCTCGATCTGCACGGCCAGCTCACGAGTCGGCGCCAGGATAAGCGCGCGGGTGGAGAAGCGGCGGTTATGCAGCTTGTGCCCGGCCATGACCTGCAGGATGGGCAGCGCGAAGGCCGCGGTCTTGCCGGTGCCGGTCTGGGCCAGGCCCAGTACGTCCTTGCGGGCGAGGCCGTGCGGAATGGCGCCAGCCTGGATGGGAGTGGGCTTGATGAAGCCCGCATGCTTCAGCGCAGCGAGAATGGGTGTTGCGAAGCCAAACGCTTCAAAAGTTGCATCAGTCATAAACAAACGTCTCCGGCGCCATGAAGCTGCTCCATGGCGATATTGTCCGGCTTCCACGCGCGATATTGGAAAAGGACGGGTATAAAAATGCCCGGGTGAGAGCGTCCCCGCCCCCTCAAAGACAAACCATCCGCCAAGGCCATGGCGATAACGCCCTGGTCGCGCATTCGCGGTTGGTGGCGGCCTTATGCACGTGCCGCACCGCACAACGCAAGCATAATCGCACAGCCCTGCACATCGGCATAGGGGGCGCTCATCACTAACGCGCCCCTGCCACACCACCCGGCATGCGGGTCCGCACCGGGCGGTTCGAGAGATTGAGGTCATGAGAGTCTGGGTAGGCCCAGCCGGTCGAACCAGCGCGATGGTGAGCACGGCGTTGAGCAGCATCCCGCTGTTGCGCCACCAGCGGCGGCTGTTGGCCGCCACTTGCTGCGCCATCTCGGGCGTTGCCTCCCAGCGCCGTCAGCTCCCGGTACATGGTCGTGCCACGCTTCCACTGCTTGAGCTGGATGGCCCGCAACCGGTGGCGCAGCCATTCGTCCAGCTCGCGCCAGACTCTTGGGTTTGCGCCAACCTGAAGTAGGCCTTCCAACCCAGCAGATACGGGCCGAAGCCGATCCACCATCGTCCGCCATGCTGCGTCCCGCCGCGGCGGCGTCAGTTGCCGGATGCGCGACCTTGAACGTCCCCCATCGCTTTGCCGGCCACTTTGCGTTTGACCCCGCCCCCTCGGCTACCCAGAAGCCGTAGCCCAGGAACTTGCGGCCAACGGCGCTGGCCACCGCGCTCTTGGTCTCATTGACCGTCAGGCTCAGCTTGCCGTACAGCCGCCGCAGCAGCGCCATCACCCGCTCGCCCGCCCGCTTCGGCTGCAACGTAGACGTTGCAATCATCGGCATAGCGCACGAAGCAATGGCCCCGCCGTTCAAATTCCTTGTCCACCTCGTCGAGCAGCACGTTCGCCAGCAGCGGCGACAGCGGCCCGCCTTGCGGCGTGCCCATCGTTACCGCTCGATGCACGCATCCCCATCGCCCATGATCCCGCTTTCAGATAGGCCCGGATCAGCCGGATGACGCCTGGCGTCCTGGATCCGTTTCCGCGCAGACGGTCGATCAGGATGTCGTGATTGACCCGGTCGAAGAACTTCGCCAGGTCCACGTCCACCACGACGCGCCGGCCCGACTGCACGTACGCCTGCGCCGCATCACCGCGTCGTGCGCGCTCCGGCCCGGCCGGAAGCCGTAGCTGTGCTCGCTGAAGGTGGGATCGAGCATCGGCTGCAAGCACTTGCAGCAGCGCCTGCTGGATCAACCGGTCCAGTCACCGTCGGGATGCCCAGCTCGCGTTCGCCACCCTCCGGCTTCGGGATCATCACCCGTCGCACCGGCGATGGCCGGTACGTCCCCGCCAACAGTCTCCTCGCGGATCGCGGGCCACGCCGTCCGCAGCATGCGTGGCCGTCTGGTCGATGTCCAGCCCGTCGACACCCGCCGCGCCCTTGTTGGCCCGCACCCGCTTCAGCGCCTACTAAAGGTTCTCGCTCGCCAGCACCGCACTCAGCAGTCCTGGCCCGTTTCGTTCCGTGCCCGTCGCGGGAGCTCGGCTTCGTCGCTGGCCCGAGTCAGACGCGGCTTCACCGCTGCCCTCTCCGGACCGCCCGGTCGCTTCCGGCATCTGACGCATGGCCTCGCCACATCCCTCGGGTCACTTCACTCTCTCTCGTTCGGCCCTTCGCTTACGGTCTCCCGCTAACTACTACGACCTCTGCTGACTTCTCGCTCCGGCTCGACGCCGTCGCCCTTTCAGGCACGAGGCGAGATCTCCCCAGGTAAGAGCGCACTCCTTCGCTGCACGACCGCCGGATCTACGCCACCTCGCCTTGATCACAAGAGCTTCGCGGTTTCATGCCCGCTCGCCCTGCTCGGCAGCGCCTTTTATCCGGTTCCTGTTCATCGGCCCGCAGTTTCGCTCCACGCTTCCTCCCCACACTCGGTCGCCCTTCCGCAGTTGCGCTTCACTTCGCTCGCCGTGATCAGCTCACGATGGGACTTCCACCCACAAGAATGCGCCCATGCTGGGCGCACACCAAAAAGGGCCCCGAAATCGGGGCCCTTTGCCGAGTGCTGAACATGGGCTTTTAACCGCTCAGTCGCCAGCGGCCGGGTGCATGGCGCCGAGCGAGGCAGGCACCTTGGCAGCGGCGGGCAGCGCCACCGGCTTGGCTTGCTTCGCCGGCATGGAGGCCAGAATGGAGACGCCGACCGAGGCCAGGTAGGGCAGGGACTGGGTCAACAGCACGGCGCACCAGAGCTTGGTCTCCAGCGTCGCCAAGTGGTGGCCGAAGCCAACACCCAGCGCGGCGCCCCAGGTCAGGGCCAGCAGCACCAGCTCCTCGCGGGCCATCACCAGGCCCTGCACCAGCGCCGGCGCGTCCTCCATCTTCGGCGTGCGCAGGAACGGCGCGCGCGGACGAAGCAGACCCTTCCAGACCGCCTTGCCGATGCGTGTGGCTGAGCGCCAGGCCGGCCACCGCCGCGCCGAGCCGGTCCCGCAAGCCGCATGGCACGCGGTTCGTATAGAGCGCCAGGATCTGCACCAGCTTGAAGACGAACAGGCCGATCGAGGGCAGCATGAACAGCGCGATCGGGAACTCGAAGCGCATCGGCGCCAGCGATCAGCCCGACCGACCACGCCAGGCCCATGGTGCAGGAACGCCAGGCCCAGCGCATCACCGATCCAGGGCAGCCAGCCGGTGATGAAATGCCAGCGCTGGCCCAGCGTCAGCTCCCGGTTGAACGGGTTGAACAGCGCGCCGGCAGTGGCGCGGCAGATCTGCATGGCGCCGTACGCCCAGCGGAAACGCTGCTTGCGGAAGGCGGCGAAGTCGTCCGGCATCACGCCGCGGCCGAAGCTTCGCGGCGCATAGACCGCCTCGCCAGCCGTGCGCGGAACAGGCGCAGGCCAAGCTCGGCGTCCTCGGTGATGCGTCCACTCCGCCCAGCCGCCGCTCGTTCGCGCAGCGCCTGCGTGCGGACCAGGCGTCATGGTGCCGTGCTGGATGATGGCGTTGCGCTCGTTGCGGGTGACCATGCCGAGCTGGAAGAAGCCGGCATATTCCCAGAACATCAGGCGCTTGAAGAAGCTGCCGTCGTTGTCGCGGTAGTCCTGCGGCGACTGCACGAAGCCGACGCGCGGGTCGTCGAATTGCGGCACCATGCAGCGCAGCCAGTCGGGCTCGCACCACGTAGTCGCTGTCCAGCACGCGCGATGATCTCGGCATCCGGGCGCGGTTTCGCGCAGGGCGAAGTTCAGCGCGCCCGCCTTGTAGCCGGGCCACTTGCCGAGAGTGAAGAAGCGGAACTGGGCCCGAGGCGCGCGCAATGCTCGGCCACCGGCTCCCACAGCGCGGGATCGGTGGTGTTGTTGTCGATCACCAGCACCTCGAAATCGGTCGTAGTCCAGCGCGGCCAGCGCATCGAGCGTCTGGCGCACCATATGCGGCGGCTCGTTGCAGATCGGCAGGTGGATGGAGACCTTCGGCAGCCGCGCGCCGGACGGCGCCGGGATCGGCCGGAAGCGGCGCCCGCGTCGCGCGCCGAACATCGTCTCGGCCAGCTCGAAACTGTCGGCCATCAGCAGGAACAGCAGCAGCGCCTGGCCGGCGGCCAGCGTGCCCCACACCATGGCGGCGCGAGCGGAAGATAGGTCTCGCCCATGGCCAGCAGCACGCAGGGCGAGGACGGCGGTGAAGCCCTGCGCCAGCGCCGCCAACAGCAGCTTGCCGGTGAAGCGGATGTCCGGCCGGCGGCGAGCAGCAGCTGGCCAGCAGCGACGGCCAGGCACGCGCCCAGCGCCCAGACGAGCCAGTTCGGGTTTTCCACACCGGCGCCGGTCAGCGGCCATTTGGCGTGGCGGTCCAGGTCGAACATGCCCCAGTAGCCGGCGGCGCGGCCCTCGAAGCTGGTCTTCCAGGGCTGGTCGAACGCTTCCATCACGAAATAGTCGATGTGGCGCGCCTGGGCCGCGTTGAAGAAGCCGCGCATGAACTGCGCCTGGTTCACGCGCTGGCGTGGGCCGCGCCGATGTCGATGCCGTCGGACGGCCAGCCGACTTCGCCGATGACGATCTGCTTGCCGGGATAGGCGGCCTGCACCTCGGTCGATTTGGTCCAGCATGTAGCCGCACGGCGCGTTCGGCGGGCAGGCCTTCCCAGTACGGCAGCAGGTGGATGGTGATGAAATCCACCGCGGCGGCGAGTTCGGGATGCGCCAGCCAGACGTGCCAGGGCTCGGCGGTGGAGACCGGGCACATGGACCGCGCCTGCACCTGCCTGATGTCGGCCATGAGCTGCGGCACGGTCAGGTCCTCGCGCAGCACCGTCTCGTTGCCGACCATGCACCGCGTCACGTTGCGGTTCGCCTTGGTGACCGCGATCAGCCGGCGCAGTTCGACGGCGTTGGCGGCGGGATCGCGGGCCAGCCATGCGCCCAGCGTGATGTTGCAAGGTCAGGCCCTTCGCCAGCGCGGGGATGTCGGCCAGGGTGCCCTGACGCCGTAGGTGCGGATCCGGTCGGTGACGCCGGCGGCCAGCGCGAGGTCGGCGCGACTGCGCGTGCTCGGGCCGGTGCCGGCTTCCGGGCTCGCCCCCTTCTGGAACGGCGAGAAGGCGAGGCCGGCGATCCCGCCCTCGAAATCCGGCGCCTCGGGCCGGCCGATTGGCCGCGCCCCAGCAAGCCAGAAGCGGCCACCACGCCGACGCCGCAGGGCTGCCGCCCAGGAACGCGGGTTTGCCCCGGCCTTGCGGGGCTGGCGGTGCAGATCGGCGTCGCGAGGCGGTGGGTCTCGAGGGGGCGTGAGCGGGTTGCGGCCGACTCGGCGGGCAGACAGCGCGTAGCGAAAGCATACAGACGGGTCCAGTGCGGCGCTTGACGGGCTGCAATCTGGCGGAAGCAAGGCACGCGCCGCGGCCATCCGCCATGCGCCGCCTGCCGCTGTATGGTGGCCGCTTTTCGATACAGCGGGTCGCCGATGCTGATCGCCTTCGAGATCGTGTCATCCTGCTGCTGATCGTGCTGAACGGCGTGTTCGCGCTGAGCGAACTGGCCCTGGTCTCGGCCCGCCGCGCCCGGCTGGCGGTGCTGGAGCGCAAGGGCGTGCCCGGCGCCGCCACGGCGCGCGCCTCTGGCCGACGACCCGCAGCGCTTCCTGCCCACCGTGCAGGTCGGCATCACCCTGGTCGGCGTGCTGACCGGCGTGTTCGGCGGCGCGCGCTCGCCGCCCACATCCAGGCCGCTCTGCGCCGATCCCCGGCTCGCGCCGTTCGCCGAGCCGCTCGCCCTCGCCATGGTGGTGATCGTCACCACCTACCTGACCCTGGTGCTCGGCGAGCTGGTGCCGAAGCAGCTCGCACTGCGCCGCCCGGAGCGCGTGGCCGCTGCGTCGCCCGCCCGATCGCCCTGCTGGCGCGCGTGGCGGCCCCGGCGGTCTGGCTGCTGGGCCAGCTCCTCGGCGCTGGTGCTGCGCGCGTTCGGCCCGGAACCGGCTGCCGCCGCAGCGCGGTGACGCGAGGAGGACCTGAAGGCGCTGCTGGCCGAGGGCGCGCAGACCGGCGTGCTGGAGACGGAGGAGCGCGACATGATCGAGCGCGTGCTGCGGCTGGCCGACAAGCCGGTGCGCGCGATCATGACGCCGCGCACCGAACTCGCCTGGATCGACCGCACCGACCCCGCAGGAGGACATCATCGCCACGGCTGCGCGACCGCGCCGCATTCGCGCTTCGTGGTCTGCGACGGCTCGATCGACAACGTGGTGGGCGTGGTGCAGGCCAAGGACATCCTGGACCGCATCCTGGGCGGCGGCGACCTGTCGATCGGCGCGGCGCTGCGCCAGCCCATCGTGGTGCCCGACACGGTCACGGCGCTGGATGCGCTGGAGCGGCTGAAATCCGACCCGCTGGGCTTGGCGCTGGTGATGGACGAATACGGCAGCTTCGAGGGCGTGGTGACCGCGGCCGACGTGCTGGAGGCCATCGTCGGCGACGCCGACGACGCCGGTCCGCCGGGCAGCGCCGCCGGCGGCCGAGCAGTGGACGTGCTGGACGGCATGATGCCGGTCGACGAGCTGAAAGCGCGGCTGGAGCTGCCGGACCTGCCGGCCGAGGGCAGCTATCACACGCTGGCCGGGCTGCTGCTGGCGCTGCTGCGCCGGGTGCCGCGCGTGGGCGACCGCATCGTGTTCGCCGGCTGGCGGTTCGAGGTGCTGGAGATGGACGGCCGCCGCGTCGAGCGGGTGCGGGTGGCTAAGGAGGGGGGGGATTAACCCCGTCATTGCGAGCGCAGCGAAGCAATCGATCTTTTCCAAGACAAGCGGGGTACCACATGAAGCAGCCAGCCGTCTAACATATTGGCGAGCCGGAAGAACGGCACGCTTTATACTGGCGTCACCTTAAAACTCATCCAGCGCATCAACCAGCACCGCAATGAAGCCACTGGCGGATTTACCGTTAAATATGGCGTAAAGGCGCTTGTCTGGTACGAAATTCACGAAACCATGGAGTCCGCCATCTTCCGCGCAGACAGATCAAGCTGGCTCCCGCGCCGCGAAAGTCAGGCTGATCATGGAGACCAACCCGGATTGGCAAGACCAATATGACGAGTTTCTGAAATAGAGATGGATCGCTTCGCTGCGCTCGCAATGACGCCAACATAACGCAACCGCCGCACGTCGTCATTGCGAGCCGCGCAAAGTGCGTTTTCTCAATCCATCGTTCCAGCCAGCGACATCGAAGATGGATCGCCGCGCCGCGCTACCGCGCGGCTCGCAATGACAGAAAACTACCCCACGGCCCGTTCCACCGCCCGCGCCACCCGCAACACCACATCATCTCGGTAAACGGGAGCAGAAATCTGCACAGCCGTCGGCAGCCCGGCTTCGTTCACCCCCATCGGGGATAGAAATCGCCGGTTGGCGCGTGAGGCTGAACAGCAAGGTCCACGGCGCCCAGTTCCGCCAGAGTGCTGCCACGGGGTCGTCCACCTTCGCCTCGGCCAGCGGGGCGCAATGCGGCACGGCGGGGCAGACAATTGCGTCCACCTCCAGCGCCGCCATCGCCGTGCGCCGCCTCCACGCGCAGCGCCTCGGCCTGCACCAGTTCCAGCGCCGGGCCTCTCCGGACCCGCGCCGCCACCCGCCAGCAGCCCGGCATCCAGCAGTGCGCGCTTGTCCCTCCGCCTGCATATCCACCACGCGGGCCAGGGCCACGCCCCAGAGCTTGGCGAAACCTCGGAAACATCCGTCAGCTCGGGTTGATCTCGCGCACCATCGCCCCCTGCCCTTCCAGCGCGTGGCGCGCCTCCTCCAGCGCCTGCATGCCGTCCGAATCCACCGGGCCGGCGAAGCCCTGGCTGTGCAGCAGGCCGATGCGCAAGTCCCGCACGCCATCCTCGATGCCCGCGCAGGAAATCCCGCTTCGGCTCGGGCAGGGAGAACGGGTCCCGCGGCGCAGAACCCCGCCAGCGCGGAGAGCATGAGTGCGGCGTCACGCACCGAAGCGGGCGAGCGGCCCGGCCACAGCAAATGTGGCCAAAGGCGCCCAGCGGCCATTGCGGCACCCGGCCGAATGTGGGCTTCAGCCCGACCACGCCGGACCATGTGCCGGGGATGCGGATGCTGCCCCCGCCATCCGGCGCCCACATGCAGCGGGCCGAAGAACGAGGCCGCCGCTGCCGCCGCGCCCGAGGACGAGCCGCCCGGCGTGTGCGCCGTGCTCCACGGGTTGCGGGTGATGCCGGGTGAGCGGGCAGTCGCCCGGCGGATTTCCAACCGAATTCCGTGGCGGTGGTCTTGCCGATCCCCACCGCCCCCGCCTGGCGCAGCGCCTTCCACCAGCGGCGCATCCTCGGCGGCGGGGGTGGGGTCGGTCGCCTTGCTGCCGCGCTGCGTCGGCAGCCCGGCCACGTCGATGAGGTCCTTCACCGTCACCGGCACGCCATCCAGCGCGCCACAGGGGTCGCCCTCGGCCCAGCGCAGCGCGCTCGCCCGCGCCGCACTGCAGCGCCTGCGGGTTCATCACGGCGAAGGCGTTGATCTCCCGGGTTGCGCCGGGCGATGCGCTGTGTTACCGCCTGCAGGGCCTCCAACGGGTCCAGCCGCTTGGCGGCATAGGCGGCGAGCAGTTCCTCGGCGTCCAGCGCCGCCGGATCGGTTACATCCACGCCGGCACCGGCAGGCTCTTCGACCGCAGGAACTCCGGGTTGAACAGCTTCGACTGATAGCGCGAGCCGCCGTCGCACAGGATCGTCACCACCGTGTGGCCCGGCCCCAGCGCCTTCGCCACGCGGATCGCGGCCGCGATGTTGATCCCGGACGACGTGCCGACCGACAGCCCCTCATGGATCAGCACGTCGTAGATCTGCCCAGCGCCTCGGCGTCGGGGATGCGTTCCGCGTCGTCGATCGGCGCGCCCTCCAGGTTGGCGGTGACGCGGGACTTGCCGATGCCCTCGGTGATCGAGCTGCCCGTCATCGTCAGGTCGCCGCTCTTCACCCAGCCATACAGCCCGCTGCCCTCGGGGTCGGCCAGCACGATGCGCACCTTCGGGTTGCGCTCCTTCAGCGCCATCGCGACGCCGGCCAGCGTGCCGCCGGTGCCGCAGGCGCAGGTGAAGGCGTCCACCTTGCCGCCGGTCTGCTCCCAGATCTCCGGCCCGGTGGTGAGGCGGTGGCCCTCGCGGTTGGCCAGGTTGTCGAACTGGTTGGCCCAGACCGCGCCCGTCTCCTCGGCCATGCGGCGCGAGACGTGCACGTAGTTGCCGGGATCGCGATACGGCTTGGCCGGCACCAGCCGCAGATCGGCGCCGATCATGCGCAGGAAGTCCTTCTTCTCCTGGCTCTGCGTCTCCGGCATCACGATGACGCTGCGATAGCCGCGGCGCGTTGCCCACCAGCGTCAGGCCGATGCCGGTATTGCCGGCGGTGCCCTCCACGATCGTGCCGCCCGGCTTCAGCGTGCCGCGCTTCCTCGGCGTCGCGGATGATGGCCAGCCCGGCGCGGTCCTTCACCGAGCCGCCCGGATTTATGAACTCGGCCTTGCCGAGGATGGTGCAGCCGGTCGCCTCCGACGCGCGGCGCAGCTTGATCAGCGGCGTGTTGCCGATGGTGTCGGCCAGTCGTCCGTTCTCCCAGTCGAAGCGGGAGCCGTGGTATAAGTCTTGTCATCGTCCTCATATCGCCTCAGCCGGAGAGTCACAGTGGGCGAGAATGTGCCGCCAGGAAGGTATGGGAAGCCCTCGCCGCGATCCGACCCAGGCGCAGTTGGTGGATGTCCGTACCGACCCCGGAATGGAGCTTTCGTCGGCCTGCCCGACCTTGCGCCGCTGGGAAAGCAGGCGGTGCTGATCCCGTGGCAGGTCTATCCGGCGATGGCGCGCAACGAGAACTTCGTTGATCATTGATGGACGCTGGCTTCACGCCAGAGCATCACATCTACTTCCTGTGCCGCAGCGGCCAGCGCAGCTTCGCCGCGGCATGGCCGCGCAGGCGGCGGGTTTCCCGCACGTTTATAATGTCGCCGACGGCTTCGAGGGCGGGGTGGACGCGCAAGGCCATCGCGGCGTGGTGGCGGGGTGGAAGGCCGAGGATCTGCCCTGGAAACAGGGGTAAATCCGCAAGGCGGTGAACAGCGCCTTCGTCACCGCCCACCCATGGGTACACAAAATCAGGCGGAGGGCATGCCTTCCTTGAAGGCGTGCTTCAATTGCTCCCGAAATTCCGGCGTGTCCTTGTGGCCGTGGACAGCCACCGCATGTTGCACCGCGACTTCCATCAGCTCTTTCTCACTGTCAGCGGAAATGGCGACGGTGCACTTCGTCTCGCCAGGAAATTGCCGACAGTCGACATATCTGCGCGCCATGATTGCTCCCCTCACATTTCGTTGCGTGTAAATTCAGCCAAGCCAGCTAACCTGTTTGCTTGGCATAGTTGCTGGCCCCGAACCAATCGACCACGATAACAGGCTCATCACCAACCACCCATGCGTCATGCCCCTTGGGCAGGGACGTTACGTCCCCTGGACCGGCGACGATTTCGGTTCCATCGTCCATCAGGATCGCAATCCGTCCGGCCACGTGATATTGAAAGTGCGGAGCCTGGCAGCTGGAGGTCTTGGCGATCGGCTTGACGTCGTTCGACCATCGCCAGCCAGGGTTAAGGATCAGACGGCCAACCTCTGCGCCGCCAACATTGAGAATTTCGAGTCTTGCCATTTGGGAAGTTCCGAATTTCATCCGGGCTTTTGAATGACTTATGCTCGGTTTTTTGATCAAGCTTTTGCATTGCATTCTCCTTCCTCGCATCAATGCGCACTGGCAAATATGTTTTTCGGTCAATCTGCCTAACTCAAGAAGTCACTGGCCCTGGCCAACTTGCCCGACTTAATTCAATAAATTCTGAGTGCGCGCCTAGTGATATCGGATTCAGTCGACAAACGCTTTCCCCAGAGACTTCCTCACTCTGTTGAAACTTCTGCCTGAACGGCCCTTTACGGCAAGCTTGTTATACGCCGCCCCAGGAAAGGCCGCAACGATTTTGTCACTGCGCAACACCGGCAATTTAACAACCTAAACGGCCGTTGCCGCTGCGTTGCTATGCACTCTGCCAGCGAGCAACGGACCTTTGATTTGCTTTTTTACAGACAGCAAATCGATGTTTTTACAAAACAGTAACCAGACAGAGCGGGTGACGGTCACCTCGGTTGCGATATAAGGACAGCTCCAGTTCTGGCAACCGGGTACCAGATGAAGCTGTGTACCGCCGTTTTGCATATTCGCATTTTCTGAGACCTGAGTTGAGCTTCTGCTGTTCCACAAAGGCAGACTGACCCAGCACATGTACGTCATGTTGCTACGAGATGTGACGGGCGCTTTTCGTCCAAGAGTTTTTTAGGAGGAAACAAAAATGGCAACTGCTAAATCCGCAAGAAGCCCGCAATCTCGCCATCGTGCGGCGCGGTTACGAGGCTTTCGCAGCACACGATATGGAGGCCATGAAGGCCCTCATGGCGCCTAACGCGCACTGGCATGAAACCCCCAACAAGCTGGTTCAAGCGGGGATTTTAATGGCCAGAAGGCCATCCTGGACTATTTCGGCCAACTGGCGAAGGAGACGGGCGGCACGATTAAAGCTACACCCAAGACAATGGCGGCAGACGGAGACTGCGTTTTTGTGGCCTATCACGTGAGCGCCAAGCGGGGTGGAAAGACGCTCGAAACCGACAATGTGGGTATCTTCAAGCTGGCCGATGGTGTCGTTGATTGACACCGTGGTGTACGAAGGCGACCAACCAGCGATGGCTGCATTCTTTTCGTAACTTACAGCGTGCGGCTGGCCGTCAGCAGACACTACGCATGATGGACGCTGGAGAGACGATAGGACATGTGCATTGGCACAGCCGGCACGCCTTCAGTTTACGAACGTGAACAACAACCAGAGATACGGAGGATCCAATGTCTCACTTCATGGTACGTTGGCAGTTTACGAGCGCTTCGGCTAAGGCGCTGGTTGAGAAGCCGCACGATCGCACTGGCGCGGCAAAGGCACTCGTAGAGGGCTTCGGCGGCAAGCTACACAGTTACTATTTCTCATTTGGCGAATACGATGGGCTTGCGATCTGCGAATTCCCAGACAACACAGTCAGCTGCCGCGTGCTCGATGACGGCAACGGCGACGGGCGCATTCACCCGCTTCGAGTCGACTATGTTGTTGACAGCCTCCGAAGCTGAGGCGGCGATGAAGAAGGCACACAACACCAAGACAGAATATAAGCCGCCACACGCCTGAGCCGAGCGAAGCCACGAGCCGCGCCGCATCTCAGTATTCTGAAGTGTCGATGCTGGCGCGGCGAACACATCGCGAGCCGACGGCCTCGGACCGGATCCGGTTGCGAGAAAGGGTGGGCTTGAGCGGAGATCTACCCGTGCTGGAGTGCCTTGGCACCCGCGGCGTCGAACCTATGTGTCGACGTGGCTTTCAGGCGCTGCCTATGAAATCAATAGTTCCCCTGAAAATCAAACGGATTTTCAGTCTCTTAAAATCTGCTCGCCGTCAAAAACCTACTTCCCCTTCCCAAACACCACCACGCTCTCGACATTCTCCGAGAACGGGAACTGGTCGATGGGGGTGGCGCTCAGCACCTCATAGCCGGCCCGGTGCAGCACCCGGGCATCAATGGCCAAAGCCTCGGGGTTGCAGCTGACATAAATCACCCGCGCAACACCGCTTGCCGCGAGAAAGCGCATCTGCGCCGCCGCACCGGAGAAAGGCGGGTCCAGCACCACGGCGGCGGCCTTGGCCATCTCGGCCGGCTGCAGCGGGCGGCGGTGCAGATCGCGCCGGGCAAAGCTCATGCGCCCGCCCAGCCCGGCCGCGCGCAGGGCTTTTTCGGCGGCGGCCACGGCGAATTCATCGCCCTCATAGGCCTCCACGCGCGCGTGCTGCACCAGCGCAAAGCTCAGCGTGCCAGCCCCCGCGAAGAGCTCCACGATGCGCGATCTGGCGGTCAATTTCGGCAGCCCGGCCAGCACGGCCTGCACGATCGCGGCCTCCCCCTCCACGCTTGCCTGCAGGAACCCGCCCGGCGGCGGCTCCACCGCCACGCCGGCGAAATGCAGCGTGGGCGGCAGCAGGATCACCGCCGGTTCCGGATTCTCGTTGCCCACCGCGATGCTGATGCGCGGTGCGCCATGCGCCTTGGCGAAGTCGATGATCCGGCGGCGGTCGGGGGGCTGAAATTCGGCATCGAGGCGGAGCAGAATATCCGGCCCGTTATCGAGCCAGTTGATGACCACGGAGCCCGCGCGGCGGAAGGCCTGCAGGCTGCGCAGCAGCTCGCGCAAAGGCGGCAGCAGGGGCAGAAATTCGGGGCGCAGCAGCGCGCATTCGCGCATATCCACCACCTCGGCGCCGCGCGCTTTGTGCAGCCCGAGGGCGATGTCCACGCCCTTGCGCGTGGCGGCCAGATCCACCCGGCGGCGCGTGCCGGCGGGCAGTTCCACCAAAGGCGCTACCGGCGCATCGGGATACCCCGCCTGCGCCAGCGCGTCCCTAAGGCGCGAAAATTTATCGATGGCCTGGCGGTCCGCGGTGGCACAGCCGCCGCAGACGCCAAAATGGATGCAATGGGTCACAGGATCAGGCGTTGGAATTCTCCGTGTGGATCACGTCCGGCGCCTCGATCTCGTGGTTCTCATCCTCGCTGCTGACCGTCGCCGGGCCACGGCGGCGGATGAGCATGAAGGCCGGGATATCGCCGCCGAAGCCGCGCACCGGCGCGCCATGGTCGCGGTCGCGCTCATAGCGGGGCTCACGGTCACGCTCGCGGCGCGGACGCTCCTCGAAGCGCGGCGCCTCCTCGCGCCGGGGGCGCTCGCGCTCACGCTCGGGGCGGGCCTCGCGCTCCTGCCGGGGCTCGCGCTCGGGGCGGGGCTCACGCTCGCGCGGCGGCAGCGCCTCGGCCTTGGCCGGGGCCGGCTTCTTGCCCATGGGCTTGGCGCCACGGCCACGCTTGGCGCCACGGCCGCGGCGGACCTCGCCTTCGGCCCACTCCACCTCGTCGAGCCCGGGGATGGCGATGCGCGGGATGGGGGCGGCGATCAGCTTCTCCATCGCCTCCACCGCCAGCTGGTCGTCCGGCGTGGCGATGGTGAAGGCATTGCCCTCCTTGCCGGCGCGCCCGGTGCGGCCGATGCGGTGGACATAATCCTCGGCATGGTGCGGCACGTCGAAATTGAACACGTGGGAGAGGCCGCCAATATCGATGCCGCGGGCCGCGACGTCGGAGCAGACCAGCAAACGCAGCTCGTTCGCCTTGAATTTCTCCAGCGTGGCGAAGCGCACGGACTGCGCCATGTCGCCATGCAGGGCGCCCGCCGAGAACCCGTGCTTGAGCAGCGATTTCAGCAGGATATCGACATCGCGCTTGCGGTTGCAGAAGATCAGCGCGTTCTGCACGTCCTCGGAGCGGATCAGCCGGCGCAGCGCCTCGCGCTTGTCGTGCTCATCCACCAGCACCAGGCCGGAGGTGATGGTGGTGGCGACGGAGGCCGGCTTGGAGACGGTGATCTCGCGCGGGTTGTTGAGGAAGGCATCGGCCAGGCGGCGGATTTCCGGCGCCATGGTGGCCGAGAAGAACAGGTCTGGCGGTTGCGCGGCAGCAGGGCGACGATGCGCTCGACATCGGGGATGAAGCCCATGTCCAGCATGCGGTCGGCTTCGTCGATGACCAGCACGCGCACATCGGTCAGCAGCAGGCCGCCGCGCTCGAACAGGTCGATCAGCCGGCCCGGGGTGGCGATCAGCACGTCCACGCCCTTGCTCAGCGCGTCCTTCTGGTCGGCCATGCTCTCGCCGCCGATCAGCAGCGCATGGTTGAGCTTGAGATGCTTGCCGTACTGGACGAAATTTTCCGCGACCTGGAAGCGCCAGTTCGCGCGTCGGCTCCAGGATCAGCGAGCGCGGCATGCGCGCACGGGCGCGGGAGCCGGAGAGAATATCCAGCATCGGCAGGGTGAAGCTGGCGGTCTTGCCGGTGCCGGTCTGGGCGCAGCCGAGCACGTCCCGGCCCATCAGCACGACGGGGATGGCCTGCGCCTGGATCGGCGTGGGGTGGAGATAGCCCTTCTCGTGCAGCGCCTTGAGAATTGGCTCGGACAGCCCGAGTGCGGCGAAGCGAAGCCTCCGGCGCCGCCTCTTCCTCCGCGTACCGCGCTTCGGCGTCCTCGGCTTCGGCGTCCTCGGCCACGGCTTCGGCCTCCGGCGCGGCGTCGGCGTGCGCCGGCGCAGCCTCTTCCCCCACAGCCGCAGCTTCAGCTTCGGTCACGGCGGCCACGGGCGCCGCTTCTTCGTCAGGCGGGGCTCAGCCACGGGCGTTTCTCGACCGCAGGCGCGGCCTCGGCCACAGGCGTTTCCTCGTCACAGCAGCCGCGGTCACGGCGTCCTGTTCCGGCGCGGCCGCTTGCGGCTGCGTCGTCATGCCCTGGTCCAGCGCCGGGGTTTCGGCTTGTGGCTTCGGTCGGGTGTCAGACAAAAATTGGACCCGTTCGTGTTGAGGTGCCGCGCGCGTGAGCGCGCCGAGCGCAAGCCGCGCTAGTTTCAGTGCGCTCCGTATCGGCAAAGCCAGCCGAGAAGTCAAGAATTGCAGCACATGGGCTGGTCCAGCGCCTCCAAGATCGGGCAGGGGGGGACGCTGGTATTTGTCGCCAGGGGCTGGAATGTTCGGCTTATGGGGGCCAGCTGCGGGGATTTTTGGGGGGGGGGGGGGGGGGGGGGGGGGGCCTTTTCCGGGGGGAGGCGGCGGTTGTTGTGGCGCCAGAGGCGGAGGAGGGGGGGGATATCCTAAGGGAGAAACCGAGTCGCGCGCCGGGGGGATGAAGCGGAGCTTGGCTGGGCCGGATATGGGGGAGGTTTTCCGTGGCAGCGGCGCGGTGATCAGGCCGATGCTCTATAATGGCGGATCATCTTGGCTGACACGCCGGTGACCTCGGCGGCACGGGCAATCGTCACAAGCATCATAGGGTCTCCAGTTGCGCAGGCGCAAGGCATTGGCCAGCACGCAAAGCGAGGAAGCGGCCATGGCGCCGCCGGCCAGCGCCGGGCTGAGCAGGCCAAAAGCCGCGGCGAGGATGGCCGCGAGGTTATAAACCATCGCCCAGGCCAGCCCCTGCCATAGCACGGCCCAGCTCCGGCGCGCCAGGCGCAGCGCTGCCACGGCCAGACGCGGGTCCGGGCGCAGCAGCGAGATGGCGGCGGCCTCGATGGCCACATCCGCCCCCGCCCCCATGGCCATGCCGGCATCGGCGGCGGCCAACGCCGCGGCATCGTTGATGCCGTCGCCCACCATGGCGACCACGCGCCCCTCGCGCCGCCAGGCTTCGATGCGGAGATCTTCTGCGCCGGCGCGGCCCCGGCGATGACGCGGCATGCCCAGCGCCCGCCCCAGGGCGGTGGCTGCGGCGCGGTCGCCGCTCAGCAGCGGCACCCCCACCCCCATGGCCCGCAAGGCGGCAACCGCCTCGCCGCGCCAGGGCGGGCGCTATCGGTAAAGGCGAAGGCGGCGAGCGCAACGCCGTCAGCCCCCGCGAGGCAGGACCAGCTCGCGTCATCCGTCCCCGGCGCGTCCGCCCAGCGGCGGAGCGTGCTAGGCCCGCCCCGCCACCTCGCCGGTGAGCCCCTGCCCCGGCACGGCGCGCAACTGCGCCGCCGGGGCCACGCCGGGCCGGCGCAAGGCCAGGCTGAGGGGATGCGTGTCCTGCGCCGCCAGGGCGGCGGCGATAATGCGCGCCTCCTCCTCATCCAGCCCGCCGAGGGGGCCACCTCCCGCAAGCGCGGCTGGCCGGTGGTGAGCGTGCCGGTCTTGTCGAACGCCAGCAGATCCACCCGGGCGGCCCGCTCCAGCGCCGCGGCGTCGCGGAACAATATGCCCGCTTGCGCTCCCGCCTTGGTGCCCGCCAAAATCGCCGCCGGCGTCGCCAGCCCCAGCGCGCAGGGGCAGGCGATGACCATAACGGAGACGGCATTCAGGATCGCGCGGGGATAGCCCGCCCCGTGCAGCAGCCAGGCGGCGCAGGTGAGCAGCGCCAGCGCCACCACCACGGGCACGAACACCGACGCCATTTGATCCGCCAGACGCTGCACCGGCGGCTTGTCCGCCTGCGCGCCCTCGATGAGCCGGGCCATGCGGTCCAGAAAGCTCGCCCCCGGCGCCGAGGTGACGCGAAGGCGCAGCACCCCGTCCAGGTTCAGCGTGCCCGCCAGCAATGGTGCGCCGGGCGCGCGCAGGACGGGCAAGGCCTCACCGGTCACCGGGCTTTCATCCACGCTGCCCTGCCCCGCCAGGATCACGCCATCCACCGGCACGCGCGCGCCCGGGCGCAGCTCGATCTCATCGCCCGGGCGCAATTCCGCCACCGGCATTTCGGCGCCGGCGCCGAGAGGCCGTCTCCGGCCGCAGCGTCTCCACCGCAATGAGGGCGGCG
Source organism: uncultured Alphaproteobacteria bacterium (assembly GCA_963750235.1). Lineage (GTDB taxonomy): Bacteria > Pseudomonadota > Alphaproteobacteria > Acetobacterales > Acetobacteraceae > Acidocella. The sequence continues at coordinate 787,573 of CAVVPW010000008.1, read as the reverse complement.
GCGGCCTCGCGCCGGGCCCGCCCCTCGATAAACTTGCCCAGCCGCACCAGCGCGATGATGGCCGCGGCGGATTTGAAATAAAGCGGGCCGCGCGTGCAGAAATCCCACACCGAAAGCCCGTAGGCGGCCGAGGTGCCGAGCGCCACGAGCAGATCCATATTGCCCGCGCCGGCGCGCAAGGCGGCCCATCCGGCGCGATAGAACCGCGCCCCCAGCCAGAATTGCACCAGGCTGGCGAGGAGAAGCTGCACCAAAGGCGGCACGGGCACCGCCATGTCCAGAAACAAGGGGGCCGCGAGGATGAAGGCGGCGGTAAGCTCTACCCCCTCCCGCCGGTCCGCCTCCGGTTTCCAGCACGCGGGTATAGCCCACACGTACCACCGCCGCGCTCAGGGCGGTCAGCGCCACCTCCGGCCCGGCCTGCACATGCGCCCGCTCGGTCGCCAGATTCACGCAGACCGCACGCACACCCGGCACGCGGCGCAAGACTTTTTCCACCCGGGCCACACAGCCGCGCAGCTCATCCCGCCAATGGCAAGTAATCCGAGCGCCCTTCTGGTCCATGGCAGATATATGGGTTCCCACATGGGCACATGGTCAAGGCGCTTTACCCTGGACGGCAGCACCCCTTATGCTGGGGCAGACAAGAGACTTGTTATGAGCAAAACGACGCTGAAATTCGATTTGCCCGACATGGTGCCATCCTGCGTCCGCTCGATCACCGCGGCAGTGCCCCAGGTGGATGCCAAGGCGAAGTTCTTCGCCGATCTGGAAAGCAAGCGCGTGGCGGTGAGCGGCACGGGCAGCGCGGCGGCATTCGCCGCCGCCATCGAGAATGCCGGGTTTACCGCGCGGCCCTCTAACCCATCCGCATGCCCGTCAGCACGGCCAGCAGCACCGCCAGCAGCGTCACCATCACGATCACCGACGCCACCCAGCGCAGCAGCAGATAATTCAGCGCCACCACGCCGCGGCCCTGGCCGATGCTCTCGGCCACGATGGTCACCAAAAACCCAACCAGGATCAAAAACAACGCCAAAGCGGGCGCGTTGAAATGGAGCATCAGCGAAAGCGCCACCCAGCCGATGAGGGCGGGGATGATGCCGAACACCAGCAACTGCCGCTCCGCCCCCAGCATTGCCGGCGGCAAAGGCTCGCCATTCACCGGGTGCGCGCTATCGCGCAGGGCAAATCCCCAATGCACCGCGCCGAGAAAAGAGAGCACAACGGCGCCATAGGAGATCAGCACCTCGATGGCGGTTTGCGCCGCCAGCGGCTCCATCAGCACGATGGCGCCGAGAGCCAGAAACGGCACGGCGCCGAGCAATGTGAGAACCACGGCGATGGTGAATGGCTGTTTGATCATGTCTCGTTCTCCCTGGTCGATATTATAGCCCAGCCGTTCGATCGCCGGACCAAAACTCTCCAGCAACGGCGTCAGATGTTTCAAATAGGGCCGGTAGCGGTAGCGCGAGCGGTCATAGAGTTTTTCCGTCACCTGCGCGTAGGAGGCGGTGCGGGCATAGCGCGTGTTCTGCTCGAAGCTCAGGCAGCGCGGATCAAACTCAACGCCGATAAACGCCAGCATCCGGCGCACATTGGCCTCCTGGTCCATCACCATATCCTCATAGCGCAACGGAAAATAGCGCATTTCAACATTCTGCGCGGTAATGCGCGATGAGATCCGCCACCAGATTATAATGCTGGACGATGCTCTCCAGCTGCGCCGCGCAGAAATAGCCATGGGTGAGATGGTTGGAATAGACCGAGAGCAGCACATCCAGCGGGTGGCGGATGACATGGATGATGGGCGATTGCGGAAACAGCAGCGCGATGAGGCCGAGATGCGTCTCGTTCAACGGCATCTTGTCCGTGAACAAGGCCGCGCCCGGCTTGAAGACCCCGGCCTTGGCGGCGCGGTTGAGGTAATAGTCGCGCAGCTCGTTCAGGCCGTCGCGCTGGTCGCCCATCCATAGCTCGGCCAGCGCCTCCGGATAGGTGAGCGGGCTGGCCAGCAGCCGCGGCATGATCTGCGTGATGTCGCTGATATAAGGCAGCTCGTCGCCGGCGGAAATCTGCGGATGCACGGTCAGCGTCTGCTCGATGAGCGTGGTGCCGGAACGCGGGAAGCCGACGATGAAGACCGGCTGCGGCATGTCCGCCCGCCGCCCGGCGCGCGGCAGGGTCGCCAAACGCCGGGCGGTGAAAAACCCCTTCAGCCGCGCCGATAATCCGCCGCCGCCTCGGCCATATAAGTACCGCCCGCCCAGCTCCAGCGCGCGTTTCTTGCCGGCCTCGAAACAGGCGAAAGCCTCGTCATGGCGGCCCATCTGGTCGAGCAGCCGCCCTTTCTCCGACATTTCCGCCGGGCCGAGCTTTACCCGCCCTCCTCCGGCTCGTGCAGAATGGCCAGCGCCTCCTCGGTGCGCTTCAGCGCGAGCAGCACGGTGGCGCGGGTGAGCTGCACGCTGGGGTGATCGGGAGCAGGCGCTCCGCCTCGTCCAGCAGGTCCAAAGCGCGGTCGAACTGGCGGTCGGCCTCCTCCATCTTGGCATAGCCGAGCACGGTCTGCAGCACGTCCGGCTTCAGCGCCATCGAGCGCATATACAGCGCGCGGGACTCCTCGATGCGCCCCTGGTTCTTCAGGTTCCAGGCCAGATTGGCCAGCGTGATCGGCTCCTCGCTCGCCGGCCAGCTCCAGCACCTTGCGGTAATGGTACTCGCCGATGAGCGGGCGGTTGGCCTCGGTGAGCACCAGCCCCATGAGATTATGCGCCTGGGCGTTCTGCGGCGCGATGCGGATGGCGTTGCGCGCATGCACCTCGGCCTCGGCGAGCTGGCCAAGGCCGCAGCAGCAGCAGCGTCAGCTCGTTGGTCGCCCAGAAATTATTCGGATTGAGCGCCACCACCCGGCGGATCAGCGCCTCGGCGGCCGGCATGTCGGTTCTGCTGGCGCGAAAGCCGGTAGAGGAACAGCAGCGCATCCTCCCGCCCCGGCGCCAGCTCCAGCATGTGCCTGACGCAATTCCTCGGCGCCGGCCGATATCGCCCGCAGCCAGCGCGGCCTCGGCCTGGGCGAGCATCGGCGCCAGCGCGTTGGTCGCCTCAGGCGGCGAGAGGCGTGCAAAATATCCAGGCCGCAGCAGCGCACACGCCGCAGGCCGGAACCGCAGAGGCAAGGGGTGAGATCCACCATGGCCCGGACTGTAATCAGCCTGACGCCGCCCGGCTAGGCACAATCAGAGGTCGATAGCGCTGGTCAGGTACCCGTCCAGGGTGGCGGGTCACTCGCGGGAATGTCTCGTCCCCAGCTTCAAAGATTGACCGCGCGCCCCCGGGGGCGTAAGCAAAGCGCATCATGAGCATTACCGCCCCCGCCTGCCCGCAATGCACCCTGGAAGATGTCACCATCTCCAGGGCGACCAATTATGTCTGCTCGACCTGCGGCTATGAATGGCCCGCCGGTGAAGGCCGAAACAGCCGAGGCGGAGGAGGTGATCAAGGACGCCAACGGCACCGGCTCGCCGATGGCGACACCGTGGTGCTGATCAAGGACCTCAAGGTGAAGGGCTCCTCCACCAGCTGAAGGTGGGCACCAAGCTGAAGAATATCCGCCTGCGCAGCGGCGACCATGCCGTGGAGGCCGGAGATATTTTGTCAAGCAGGAATTTGTCCGCAAAGTCTGACACAGAAACGGCGCCTTAAGGCGCCGTTTCTTATTCATGGGGTCTGGGGCCTCAAGGCCCCAGCGGGGTCGAGGGGCGGAGCCCCTCGCCTTATTTTATTTCCGGCTAATGCGCCTCCTCCGGCGCCTTCTCGCCGTCGTCGCCGTCGGCCTTCCGGCTTGGGCAGAGCCGGCGGCGGCTTCCGCCACGTCGAAGACGAGCTTGCCATCCTTCACGCGTCACCTTCACGGCGCCGCCCTTCACCAGCTTGCCGAACAGCAGCTCCTCCGCCAGCGGCTTCTTGATCAGCTCCTGGATCACCCGGCCCAGCGGCCGCGCACCGTAGAGCGGCTCGTAGCCGCGCTCGGCCAGGAACTCCTTCGCCGCCGAGGACAGCTCGATGGTCACGTTGCGGTCCGCGAGCTGCGCCTCCAGCTGCATTACGAACTTCTCCACCACGCGGCCGACGATTTCCGGCGTCAGCGCCGCGAAGGGGATGATCGCATCCAGGCGGTTGCGGAACTCCGGCGTGAACAGGCGCTTCACCGCCTCCTCATCCTCGCCCACGCGCACCTGCGCGGCCGAAGCCGATCGCCGGCTTCTGCATGTCCGTGGCGCCCGCATTGGTCGTCATGATCAGGATGACATTGCGGAAGTCGATCTTCTTGCCGTTATGGTCGGTCAGCTTCCCATGATCCATGATCTGCAACAGGATGTTGAACAGATCCGGATGCGCCTTCTCGATCTCGTCGAGCAGCAGCACGCAGTGCGGGTGCTGGTCGATGGCGTCGGTCAGCAGCCCGCCCTGGTCGAACCCGACATAGCCGGGCGGCGCGCCGATCAGGCGGGAGACGGAGTGCCGCTCCATATATTCGGACATGTCGAACCGCGTCAGCTCGATGCCGAGCGTGGTCGCCAGCTGGCGCGCCACCTCGGTCTTGCCGACGCCCGTGGGGCCCGAGAACAGATAGTTGCCGATCGGCTTCTCCGGGTCGCGCAGACCGGCGCGGGAGAGCTTCATCGCGGCGGAAAGCGCCTCGATGGCGACATCCTGGCCGAACACCATCGCCTTCAGGTCCCGCTCCAGCGTGCGCAGCACCTCCTTGTCGTCGGCGGAGACGGACTTGGGCGGGATGCGCGCGATCTTGGACACCATGTCCTCGATGTCCTTCAGCGTCACCGTCTTGCGGCGCTTGCTCTCCGGCTGCAGCATGCGCGCGGCACCGGCCTCGTCGATCACGTCGATCGCCTTGTCGGGGAGCTTGCGGTCGTTGATGTACTTCGCCGCCAGTTCCACCGCAGCGCGGATGGCTTCATCGGTGTAGCGCACCTTGTGGTGCCGCTCGTAGGCGCCCTTCAGCCCGCGCAGGATCTTCACCGAATCCTCGACCGACGGCTCGTTTACGTCGATCTTCTGGAAGCGCCGGACCAGCGCCCGGTCCTTCTCGAAGTAGTTGCGGAACTCCTTGTAGGTGGTGGAGCCGATGCAGCGCAGCGAGCCCTGGGCCAGGGCCGGCTTGAGCAGGTTGGAGGCATCCATCGCCCCGCCGGAAGTTGCCCCGGCGCCGATCACGGTGTGGATCTCGTCGATGAACAGGATGGCACCCGGCGAGTTCTCCATCTCGGTGACGACCGCCTTCAGCCGTTCCTCGAAATCGCCGCGGTAGCGGGTGCCGGCCAGCAGCGCGCCCATGTCCAGCGCGAAGATGGTGGAGTTCAGCAGCACTTCCGGCACATCGCCGTCGATGATGCGCTTGGCCAGCCCTTCAGCGATCGCGGTCTTGCCCACGCCCGGATCGCCCACATAAAGCGGGTTGTTCTTGGTGCGGCGGCAGAGGATCTGGATCGTGCGCTCGATCTCGTGCTCGCGCCCGATCAGCGGGTCGATCTTGCCGTCCCGCGCCTTCTTGTTCAGGTTGATGCAGTAGGTGGAGAGCGCATCCTGCCCGCGCTTGGCGCTGGTCTTCTCCTCGCGCTCCGGCTCGCTGTTCTGGTCAGCCCCGGAGGGCGTGCGCGGCGCCGACTTCCCCGGGCTCTTGGCAATGCCGTGGGAGATGAAGTTCACCGCGTCCAGGCGTGTCATGTCCTGCAGTTGCAGAAAGTACACGGCATGGCTTTCGCGCTCCGAGAACAGGGCGACGAGCACGTTCGCGCCGGTCACCTCCTCGCGCCCCGAAGACTGCACATGGATGGCGGCGCGCTGCACCACGCGCTGGAACCCGGCGGTGGGCTTCGGGTCACCTGCGCGGTCGGTCGCCAGCCCAGCCAGGTCCTTATCCAGGAACTCGGTCAGGTCCTTCTTGATCTTCTCTATATCCACGCCGCAGGCGCGCAGCACTGTCACCGCATCGGGATCGTCCACGAGACCGAGCAGCAGATGCTCCAGCGTCGCATATTCGTGCTTGCGTTCGGCCGCCAGGGAGAGCGCGCGGTGCAGGGTCTGTTCTAGGTTCCGAGACAGCATGGGCTAACTTCCTTTGCGCCGGAGACCGGCGCGCTTGATTCCGGACATTATACCTGCCTGTCCGGCCGGCATCTTGGCTACGCCGCCACCGAAGCGGCGTATATTCACAGATAGTGACGCTCGCTCAGAATACAGCCTCATTCTTTCTCAATCGTACACTGCAGCGGGTGCTGGTTCTGCCTCGCCAGATCCATCACCTGCGTCACCTTGGTTTCCGCCACTTCGTAGGTGTAAACCCCGCACACGCCTACGCCGCGGCGATGCACATGCAGCATGATCTGCGTCGCCTGGTCGCGTGACTTCTGGAAGAAGCGCTCCAGCACGTGCACGACAAACTCCATCGGCGTGTAGTCGTCGTTCAGCATGAGAACCTTGTACATGGTCGGCTTGCGGGTTTTCGGCCGTGGCTTCACGACCACGCCGGCATTCGTCCCTTCGCCACCTTTACGCTTGTCGTTCTCGCTCATTCCTCAACCACCCTGGGCAAAACCGCGGTCTCGCCTCCTCATCAGCCGGACGGGGCTTGCACCGCCGCAAGGCAAGCATATCGAAAGCAAGGCCGCCTATGAAAGAGAGAATTTCTCTGACCTGTAAAAAACATGGGCACAGAACCGGTAAACTTCCAGTAACCGCGCTCCCTGGAGAACATCGCTCCACTGGCCCTGGAAAGCGAAAAGGCCAGACACCCGAGGGCGTCCGGCCTTTTTTCTGCACGCGCCGCATGCGCCGCGCCAGGTGCCAGAAGATTGGCTCCCAAGCCCGGCGCGCGTGGCGCGCGCCGGGGAGGCGGGAGCAATCCAGATTAGTGGGTCTTGCCGAAGGTCTCGACCGCGAGGGTAACGCGGGCGGTCAGCGGGGCAATGGCCTGCTCGGTCAGCTTCACGGTGGCGTCGGCCAGCTTGTTGGTCTCGGCCACAGCCTTCTCGATGGCGGTCTTGGTGTAAGCGGTCTGCAGGTCCACGGCTTCCTTCACGGACTTCACGCCGACCAACGACTTGCCGAACGCGACGGATTCCTCGATGGATTCCTTGGAGGTGGCAGCCAGGTGCTTGGACAGGTCCTGGAAGCCGGCGGCATAGATCTGGGTCGCCTTGACGAAGGCTTCCAGGTTGCCCTGGCCGAACGCCAGGAGTTCTTCGGAGGTCTTCACGGCTTTCTCAACGCCTTCCTTCAGCTTCGCCTGGGAGGTCTCCAGGCCCTTGGTAGCCTTCTCAATGCCTTCCTTCATGGCGGCAACGGACTTCTCGAAGCCCTTCACAGACGCTTCGGTCGCGGACTCGATGGTGGCAGCCGTGGTGTCAGCGGCGGCGGCGGTGGCTTTAGCTTTCGTAGCGCTCATTAAACAATTTCTCCCGCAAGCAATAATAAAAGGAACTGCACGGCCCCAACCAGTCGAGCAGAACGGCGCATGCCGCAATGCAGCTATTTCTTTCTAGGCAGCTAAATTCCTTGCGTCAACGTTTTTTGTGCGATGCACAAAGTCATCATGAAACCGACATATCCACCCCCTTACAGGATAGTCTGTTGAATTTCTTACGTTAATGTTTGACGTGTTATGAACAAATCCGTAACGAAATCGACAGATGCGTCAGGTTTTGGGGTGGCCTGTTAAATTCCTTACGCAAACATTTTTGTGCGATGCACGAAGCCTTCACGAAACCGACATATCCACCCTCATTCAGGCCGCTTTGCAGGCCGCTCCGGACCCCTCCTCAAAAACCCAAACTAACCCTTTGGGTTTTATGCTCTTTCGGAATAATTCCGCGGTTTTCCGCTAGACAGTTCAGCGCCATTAAGGCTAGATTGTGGCATGATTTTGCACTGACGAGGTAAAAGCAATCATGCGAAGCTGGCGGACTAAAGGCGGGGTCATGGCAGCCTGGTTGTGCGCGGCCGCGTTCACCGCGACGCCGGCCGCCGCAAGGGAGCATCATCACGCCCTGCACCGTGCCGCGCACCATGCCGTGCAGCCGGCACCGCAACCGGCCGACGACATGGCATTCACCGGATACGGCCCCACCGCCCCGGGCGCCAGCACCATCCTTATCGACGCGCAGTCTGGCCAGGTAATCGGTGCCAACGATGCCGACACGCCGCGCTACCCCGCCAGCCTGACCAAGCTGATGACGCTGGATCTCGCCTTCCAGGCGCTGCGCAACGGGCAGATGACGCTGGATACGCAGATCCCGGTCTCCTACCACGCCACCTCGGTGGAGCCGGTGAAACTGGGCCTGGCGCCGGGCTCCACCATTGCGGTGCGCGATGCCATCTTGGCGATGACCACCATGTCCGCCAACGACGCCGCGACCGCCCTCGGCGAATATATTGGCGGCGGCTCCGAATACCGCTGCGCGCAGCTAATGACGGAGCGTGCCAAGCAGCTCGGCATGGCGCAGACGAGCTTCGCCAACGCCTCCGGCCTGCCCAACCCCAACCAGGTGACCACCGCGCGCGACCTCTCGTTGCTGGCGCGGGACATCGTGCTGAACTTCCCCGAGGACCAGCAGTTCTTCGAAGTGCAGAGCTTCGATTTCCGCGGCCGCACCGTTTACAGTAACAACCAGATGCTGAAAACCTATCCCGGCGCCACCGGGATGAAGACCGGCTATACCGACCTCGCCCGCCACAACCTCATCACCAGCGCGCAGCGCAACGGCCATGTGCTGATCGGCGTGGTGCTGCACGAGCCGAGCTGGGGCGACACCTACGCGCAGATGCGCACCCTGCTGGACAGCGGCTTCGGCGGCCCCGCGCCCTCCACCACCGTGGCTGCGGCCAAGCCGGTGGTGCCGCAGGGTGGCACGCTGCAAATGGCGTCGAACACCCACACCCATTCCGTCGCACCGATCCCGGCCGCGAGCCGCGCCCATGCCTACCCGATGGGCGGCTGGGTGGCGCAGCTCGGCGTATATAGCCGCATGGCCAAGGCGCGGACGGCCGCCCTGGCCGCGCACCACCTGAGTGGCGAAGGCATCCCCCGAATCGCCAGGGTGGAGGCCAAGGGCCACACCATGTGGAGCGCCCAACTCGCCGGGCTGACCTCCAACAGTGCCCGCGCCACCTGCAGCGCCATGGCCGCGCGCGGCAATTCCTGCCGGGTCATTCCTCCCAGCACCGACCATCTGGCGATGCTGGTCAACGACGACGGCACCTAAGGCCGTCGGTTAAGGCCCGGCCGGATTTGGCCTGAGGCCAATCTGGCTCTATGTGAAGCCGCATGACACTCATAAGCTTTGCCGGGTTGCTCGCGGCAGCGGGCGGCAACAAGTTTCTGCAGGCCTCGGCAGTCATTTCCGGCACCTTTATCCTGGAGGATGCGGCAACCCTGCTCGCCGCCATGCAAGTGGCCGGTGGCGCCCTCCCTTTGCCGCTGGCGCTCGGCTCACTCTACGCCGGAATCGTGCTGGGCGATCTCGGGCTGTACGGGCTGGGCTGGCTCTCCGGCAAGCATGAGTGGGCGCGGCGGCTGGTCCCGAAGCAGCGGCGCGACCTCGGCAAACGTTGGGTGAAACAGCGCGTGTTCCCGCTCGTTCTGGTCAGCCGATTCGTGCCCGGGCTGCGCCTGCCCACCTACACCACGCTCGGCTTTCTGCACGCGCCGCTGGTGCAATTCGCCCTCGCCGCCATCGCCGCCACCCTGGTCTGGACCTCCGGCCTGTTCTTCATCAGCCTGCATCTGGGCGTGCTGATGATGCGTTACCTGGGCATTTGGCGTTGGGCCGGTCTTGTCGTATTCTTGTTAATAATCATCATGGTCGGGCAGCTTGCCACGCGGCTCTACAACATAAAAAGGGAGGACACGCCATGAGCGACGCATCTCTCGCCGGGGCGCTGGGAGCACCGGGGCGAAGCAAGGGCAAGAGTCCGGTTTCGTTTTTTGAGTTCTGGCCTGGCTGGCTGTTCTACGCGCCGGTCGTGGTATACTGGGTGCTCAAATCGCTGCGCTATGGCAGCGTCACCCTCCCCACCCTCGCCAACCCCCGCATCGAGGCGGGCGGCATTTGCGGCGAGTCGAAGAATGCCATCCTCGACCTCGCCGGCCCGGTGGCGCGGCAATGGGTTGCTGATTTCGTCGGCTTCACCACCTCCGGTCATCGCGGCGGCAACGATCTCGCTTTAGCCCGCAACGCCATGGCCGAGGCTGGCCTGAGCTACCCGGTGGTGGCCAAGCCCGACATGAGCTGCAACGGCGTGGGTGTGCGCGTGGTGAACAACGAGGCGGAACTCGCCGCCTATCTCGCCGCGTTCCCCCGGGCCACGGCGATGCAATTGCAGGCGCTCGTCACCTATGAGGGCGAGGCCGGGATCTTCTACATCCGCCATCCGCATGAGGCGCAAGGGCGCATCACCTCGGTGACGCTGAAATACCCGCCGACCGTGACCGGCGACGGCAAGCGCAACGTGCGCCAGTTGATCGCCGCCGATGAGCGGCTGAGCGCCGTTGCCAGCCTGCTGCTGCCTAAGCTGGGCGCCAGGGCGGAGGTTGTGCCAGCCGCCGGGGAGCGCGTGCGGCTCGTCTTCGTCGGCAATCATTGCCGGGGTTCCACGTTCAAGGACGGTCTGGACATCGTCACCCCAGCGCTCACGGCGCGCATCGACGAGATCATGCGCGACATGCCGGGCGTGTATTTCTCCCGCATCGACCTGCGCTACGACACGCTAGAGGCGTTGCGCGGGGGCCGAGACTTCAAGATCATCGAGTTCAACGGCTCCGGCTCCGAGGCCACGCATATCTGGGACCCGGAGATGACGCTGGGCCGCGCCTACAAGACGCAGTTCTTCCATTACGGCGAGTCCTTCAAGATAGGCGCTGCAATCCGCAGCCGCGGGCTGCAACCAACGGGGCTGCTGAAACTGGCGGCCTTGTGGTGGCACCAGAAGCGGCTGATGTCCGCCTATCCCACCAACGACTAACAACCTGCTCCAGAACTCTACTCCGGCGAGCCGGAGCGACTTCTGGAGCAGGTTCTGCACTTACATAAAGGACACCGGGTCGATATCCACATCGACCCGCACGGCGCGCGGCACTTCCACCCGCGCCAGCCAGTCCCGCAGCAGTGGCTGGACCGCGATCTCGCGCACGGTCTTCAGCAACAGGCGACGGCGGAACCTCCCGCGCAGCAGGGCGATGGGCGCCGGGGCGGGGCCGAGCACCTCTACCCCCTTCCCTTGCGGCGCGGCGCGGGCAAGGTCGCGCGCGGCCTGATCGGCCAAACGTTCATCCGTGGCACTTATAATAAGGGCAGCTAGACGCCCGAATGGCGGCCAGTGGCCGGGCCGTCGCTGCGCCGCCTCCTGCGCCAGGAATTCGGGTAAATCGCCAGAGAGCAGGGCCGCGATCACGGGATGTTCGGGCGCGAAGGTTTGCAGCAGCACCTGCCCCGGCGCCTCGGCCCGCCCGGCGCGCCCGGCCACCTGATGTAGCATCTGCACCGTATGCTCGCCCGCGCGCAGATCACCCCCGGCCAAGCCGAGATCGGCATCGACAACCCCCACCAGCGTAAGCAGCGGAAAGTGCCAGCCCTTGGCCACCATCTGCGTGCCGATGATGATCCCCACCTCGCGGCAATTGATCCGCCGCGCCGCCTCCGCCGCCTGGGCCGGACCGGCGATGATGTCAGAGGCCATGACCAGCGCCTCCGTCTCGGGGAAGGCTTCCGCCACCTCCTCGGCAATGCGCTCCACCCCCGGGCCGATCGGCACGAAGGAATTCTCCGCCTCGCAGGAGGGGCAGAGCACCGGCTTAAGCGTGGTGTGGCCGCAATGGTGGCAAACCAGCCGTGCGTGGGAGCGGTGTTCCACCAGCCAAGCGCTGCAATGCGGGCAGGCCATCCGGTGGCCGCATTTGCGGCACAGGGTTAGCGGGGCGTAGCCGCGGCGGTTGAGGAACAGCATCGCCTGCTCGCCACGCTCCAGCGCCTCGCGCATAGACGTCAGCAGCTTGGGCGAGAGAAACTTGCCGCGCTCCGGCGGGTCCTGCCGCAGATCGACGGCATGGATCGCCGGCAGGCCCGCACCGCCATGGCGTGAGGGCAGGTCCAGCTTCCGGTAGCGCCCCTGGGCGGCGTTCTCCACGCTCTCCAGGCTCGGCGTGGCACTCACCAGCACGGCCGGGCAGGCGCAAAACTTGGCGCGCACCACCGCCATGTCACGCGCGTGGTACATCACCCCGTCCTCCTGCTTGAAGGCGCTCTCGTGTTCCTCGTCCACGACGATGAGCCCGAGCTTGGGAAAGGGCAGGAACAAAGCCGAGCGCGCGCCCACCACCACCTCCGCCCGGCCCTCGGCCACGGCGCGGAACGTTTCGCGCCGCTGCGCCGGGGTGAGGTCCGAATGCCAGACCGCCGGCGGGGCGCCGAAACGGGCGGCGAAACGCTCCAGGAACTGGATGGAGAGCGCGATTTCGGGCAGCAGCACCAGCACTTGGCGGCCCAGGCGCAGCGCCTCGGCCGCGGCCTCCAGATACACCTCGGTCTTGCCCGAGCCGGTCACGCCGTCCAGCAGCGTCACCTCGAATTTTTGTGCCTGCACGGAAGTCCGCAGCGCCTTGGCGGCTGCCTCTTGCGCCGGGGAGAGCACTGGGCCGGCCAGGCTGGCATCCGCCCCCCCGAAACTGAACTGCTTGGCCCGCTTTGGCGGTGCCGCGAGCAGTTGCTCCTTCAGCCCCAGGGCCAGCACATCGCCGCGCCGGGCCAGCGTGTAGCCCGCCACCCAATCGATGAATTTGCGGGTCGTCTCCGGCAGCGGGGGGAAGGCGTATACCCCGGCGATGGGCTTCACCTTCACCGCCATGTCCGGCTTGTCATCCCACACCGCCCCCGCCACCATCCGCGAGCCCAGCGGCACCCGCACCAGCGTGCCCGGGACGAGCGGTTCGTCCGCCGCGTAGGTGAAGGCGGTGTCGAACTTGTAGGGGAGCAATACGCTCACACGGGTTGTTTGGGCAGGGGGCTCCATGCTGTATGCTTAAGCAGAGACCCAGAGCACCGGAAAGTAAACCATGAAATTCTTTGTCGATACGGCCGAAATCAACGAAATCCGCGAGCTCGCCGAAACCGGCCTGCTGGACGGCGTGACCACGAATCCCTCCCTCATCGCCAAGTCCGGCCGCAAGATCCTGGATGTGATCGCGGAGATCTGCGAGGTGGTATCCGGCCCGGTGAGCGCCGAAGTGGCCGCCACCGAGTACAAGCAGATGATGAAAGAGGCCAAGGTGCTGAAGAAGATCGCCAAGAACGTGGCGATCAAGGTGCCGCTGACGCCGGATGGCCTGCGCGCCTGCCATGCTCTTTCCCAGGAAGGCACCATGGTGAACGTTACCCTGTGCTTCTCCGCGGCCCAGGCGCTGCTCGCGGCCAAGGCGGGCGCCACCTTCATCTCCCCGTTCATCGGCCGGCTGGATGATATCGGCCATAACGGCATGGAATTGATCGCGGACATCGTGCAGATCTACGCCAACTACCCGGCGATCAAGACCGAGGTGCTGGCCGCCTCCATCCGCCACCCGATCCACCTGATCGAGGCCGCGAAGCTGGGCGCCGATGTCGCGACGATCCCGCCGGGCGTGATCAAGCAACTCTACAACCACCCGCTTACCGACAAGGGCCTCGCCGCCTTCCTGAAGGATTGGGCGGCCACCGGGCAGAGCATTGTCTGAGGACATTGCCTCTGACTTTTTGGGCTGGCTCGGCGCCGAGCGCCGGGCCGCTGAAAAAACGCTGGAAACCTACAGGCGCGATGTGCGCGGGTTTCTCGACTTCCTCGCCGGACATACCGGCGAGGCCCCTACTCTGGAGACTCTGCGCGAGCTTCAGGCCGCGGATATCCGCGCCTGGCTTGCCGTGGCCGCCAAGGCGGGCGACATCAACGCCACCCGCGCGCGCAAGCTCTCCGCGATCAAGACCTTTTTCCGCTTCCTGAAGAAACGCCATGGCGTGGAGAACACCGCGCTGGCGCTAATCTCCCGCCCCCGGCCGAAACGCCCTCTGCCCAAGGCCCTGAGCGCCGAACATGCCTTGGCCGTAGCGGAGGACATTGGCGAGGTCGAGGATAGCCCGGCCCTGCAGGCGCGCGATGCCGCGCTGATGACGCTGCTCTACGGCGCGGGGCTGCGCATCAACGAGGCTCTTTCGCTGAACATTGACGACCTGCCCGCGGCGGATGGCGCGCTGCGCGTCACCGGCAAGGGCAACAAGCAGCGAATCGTGCCGCTGCTGCCGGCAGTGCGGGCAGCACTCGCCGCCTGGCTGAAGCTGCACCCGAATCCGGGGCGGGACGAGCCCTTGTTCGTGGGCGCGCGTGGCGGGCGACTGAATGCCGGGGTGGCGCAGAAAGCCCTGCGCGATTTCCGCCGCTTCAATGGCCTGCCCGAGCACGCCACGCCGCACGCGCTGCGCCACTCCTTCGCCACGCATCTCCTCGCCGGCGGGGCTGATTTACGCGCGATCCAGGAACTACTCGGCCATGCCAGCCTCTCCACCACGCAGCGCTACACGGATGTCGACACCGCCCAGCTTCTCGACGTCTGGCGCCGGGCGCATCCACGTACCCGGGCATAGATTGCCCTGCTGGCCACCTATGTGTAAGGCAAGCCTATGAACGTAATAGACCATATGATGATTCAGCCGGGCTACGCGTTTTCCGGACTGCTCGTGGGCTTGGCCGTGGGTATGACGGGCGTTGGCGGCGGTTCGCTGATGACCCCTATTCTCGTGCTTGTTTTCGGCCTTCACCCCACCACCGCAGTTGGCACCGACCTGCTGTTCGCCGCCGCCACGAAAACCGTGGGCACCACCATCCACAGCGCCGGCAAAACCGTGGACTGGACCATCGTGCGCCGTCTGGCCACCGGCTCCGTTCCCGGGACCATTCTGAGCCTGCTCGCGATCAGCCTTTTCGGCATCAACAGCAAGGCGGTCACCACCGCGATCACCACGGCGCTGGGCGTGGCCCTGCTGCTGAGCGCCACATCGCTGCTGTTCAAGAACCAGATCGCGCGCGCCATCAGCCGGCGCTACCCGAATTTCGGCGACGGCAGCTCATACAAGCTGACGATCGCGGTCGGCTTCATTCTTGGCGTGCTGGTGTCGCTCTCTTCCGTCGGCGCCGGGGCGCTGGGCACCATCGCCCTGCTCATCCTCTACCCGCGCCTCCCGGTCGTGCGCATCGTCGGCTCGGACATCGCCCATGCCGTGCCGCTGACCCTGCTCGCCGGCATGGGGCATTGGTATCTGGGCACCATCAATTTCCATATACTGGAGTCGCTGCTCGTGGGGTCGATCCCTGGCATCGTCATTGGCAGCTACGCGGCGCGCTACGCGCATGACAGGGTGCTGAAGCTGCTGCTGGGCGCGATCCTCTTCATCGTCGGGCTGAAGATGCTGTCGAAATAGGCGGGGCGGCTGACGCGGAACTTGAGAATTTCGCGCCGCCTGTTCCACGGTGCCACCCCTGACCTCGCGCTTTGCTCAGCCACGAAAACTCATTATTGACGCTCGCATGAGCATCGCCATTGAAAGTTTGGACGAGCCGACAATTCAGCCCTACGCAGCCTCGCGGCCGGCAGAATGCAAATTCCCACTCGTGCAAGCGCTCCGCGCCCTGGCAGCACTGGCCATCGCCTTCGCGCATACGGCCTATGATGGGCTGACGATGACGCCGGGGGCGCATGGTCTTGCCTGGCTTTTTCATGCCTTCGCCTGGGCTGGCGGTGTGGACGTGTTTTTCGTCATGTCCGGCTTTGTCATTGCCTGGTCGTCGCGCTCGCTCTTCGGCCGTGCCGGTGCGGCGCGCCAATTCCTGGCTAGGCGGTTGGCACGCATCGTGCCGCTCTACTGGCTGATGACGACGCTGTTCCTCGCCAGCCTCTTGCTGCTGCCCGGGGCGATTAACGGCGATATCGGCGGTCCTGCCTATATTGCAAAAAGCTATCTCTTCATTCCGGCCGCGCGGCCGGACGGGCTGGTGCAGCCGGCGTTTGGGCTCGGCTGGACGCTGAATTTCGAGATGTTTTTCTATTTCGTTTTCGCGATGTTTCTGCGACTTACCAGGACAACAGCGGTAATTTCCGCAGCGGCGCTGCTCGGCGGTTTTGTTCTGCTCGGCCAGACCGGCATCCTGCCCGGGACAATTCTGAACACATGGTCGCAGCCGATCGTGCTGGAATTCTGCGCCGGGATGTTTCTGGGCCTAGTACCCGGGCGCGTGACATTTCCAGTCGCAGCGCGCACCGTGCTTGTTATCGCGGCATTCGCGCTGATGGTCGCGGCCCCGCCTTGGCCCCGCGTCTTTAGCCTGGGACTGCCGGCCTTGGCGCTGGTCGCCGCCGCCGTCACCGGCCCGCAGGAAGGGCGGTTGCCGCGTCTAGAAATCTGGCTGGCGCGTCTCGGCGACGCGTCCTATGCGCTCTATCTCGTGCATCCCTTCGTGATGCGTGCGGGGGCTTTGCTCTGGACACATCTGCACCGGCCGGGCGGCGCGGCCGATTATGTCGTGCTGTGCCTCATCTGCTCGCAAGCGGCGGCGCTCGCCCTGCACCGCATATTCGAGCGGCCGGTCACCGCTTGGCTGCGCCGCTGGATTGAGCCGTCCTTGCGTCTGTATCCACAAACGAACTAGCCCTTGGTTTTAGCGGTCAATTTCATGCGTTTAGCTTGAACCTGCCGATTCAACCTAAACGCATATTGATCTAGGCACTGGCTTAACGACGCCGCCAAGCTGTCTGCTCAAACAGGACCAGTTCACACGAGCGCCGGGGAACTCGTCTATAGCTGGTGCATATTTCAAGCAGACCGTGTGAAAACTCTACCGAAACGGATTCCGGCGCAGCATGTGACGCGGCAGAATCTGGCATCATGACGCACATCTCAGGTCGCGACCGAGCGCGGAGGCTGCTTCTGCCAGAATCTCTGGACGAATACGTCGGTCCGGATAACCCCGTTCGCTTCATCGATGCTTTTGTGCGGGAGCTGGATCTCGCCGCCGCGGGCTTTGCCCGCGTGACGGTGAAAGCGACCGGCTGCCCCGGTTATTCGTCAACAGCAAGGCCATTTATAAGCGACGAAAAGAGACGGTCGAGCCTTCTTTCGCCGATGCCAAGCAGCTGTTCGGCCACCGCACAGAATATCAAGAAAATCGCCATGGCCCTCACCAAGGCGCCAAGCCCGGCCTGATGGAGAAAAACCAGCCACCAACCCGGCAAAGCACAAAAGCCAACAAAAAATAAAACAAACCCCGCCAAAAATGACGGGGTTTGTCAGTTATCTGAGGCGCCCTGCAGGGCGCCTTTTGCTCGTCAGCCGGGAACTGTTTTACGCCATATCCGCCTTGTGCGGCGCGATGGAGTCGACCATCGCCTGTGCCGAAATCAGCTGGTCGGTCGCCTCCCGATACTCATCGGCATTGTGCGGATCCACCGCGGCATACACTTCCTTGGCCTTGGCCAAGCTGTCCGCCGCCTTGGCCGGGTCCAGATCGGCCTGGCGGATGATCTCATCCGCCAGTACGGCGCAACGGGACTCGGTAATCTCGGCAAAGCCGCCGGAGACGAAGAAGCGGTCGGTGACCTGGCCCTTCTCGTAGATGTCCACCAGCCCGCCGCGCAGACCGGTGATCAGCTCCGAGTGCCCCGGGAGCACGCCGATATCGCCCTCCGTGCCGGGGATGACGACCATGTCGACGTCACGCGCCAGCAGCAGCTTTTCCGGGCTGATGATTTCCAGGGCGATGGCCATCGATTAAGCCTTCGCGGTGAGGGATTCGGCCTTGGCGATGGCTTCCTCGATGGTGCCGACCATGTAGAACGCCGCCTCCGGCAGGTGGTCGTACTCGCCAGCCACGATGCCCTTGAAGGAACGGATGGTATCCTCGACCTTCACGAACACGCCCGGCGAGCCGGTGAACACCTCGGCCACATGGAAGGGCTGGGAGAGGAAGCGCTCGATCTTGCGGGCACGGGCGACGACCAGCTTGTCGTCCTCGGAGAGTTCGTCCATGCCCAGAATGGCGATGATGTCCTGCAGGGACTTGTAGGTCTGCAGGATGCGCTGCACGTCGCGCGCCACCTGGTAGTGTTCCTCACCCACGATGCGCGGGTCGAGCGAACGGGAGGTGGAGTCCAGCGGGTCCACGGCCGGGTAGATGCCCTTCTCGGCGATTGCGCGGTTGAGCACCGTCGTCGCGTCGAGGTGGGCGAAGGTCGCAGCCGGCGCCGGGTCGGTCAGGTCGTCCGCCGGCACGTACACGGCCTGCACGGAGGTGATGGAGCCCTTCTTGGTGGAGGTGATGCGCTCCTGCAGGGCGCCCATGTCGGTGCCCAGGGTCGGCTGGTAACCCACCGCGGAGGGGATGCGGCCCAGCAGCGCGGACATCTCGGCACCGGCCTGGGTGAAGCGGAAGATGTTGTCCACGAAGAACAGCACGTCCTGGCCTTCCACGTCGCGGAAGTACTCGGCCATCGTCACGCCGGAGAGGGCGACGCGCGCGCGCGCGCCCGGCGGCTCGTTCATCTGGCCGTACACCAGGGCCACCTTGGAACCCTCGGTGGTGTTCTCGCCCAGCTTGATAACGCCGGCGTCGATCATTTCGTGGTACAGATCGTTACCCTCGCGGGTACGCTCGCCCACGCCGGCGAACACGGACACGCCGCCATGGCCCTTGGCGATATTGTTGATCAGCTCCTGGATGAGAACGGTCTTGCCCACGCCGGCGCCACCGAACAGGCCGGTCTTGCCGCCCTTCTGGTAGGGGGCGAGCAGGTCGATGACCTTAATGCCGGTGACGAGGATTTCGGCCGAGGCGGACTGCTCGTCGAAGGCCGGGGCGTCGCGGTGGATCGGCATGTGGGCGGCGGCCGGGATCTCGCCGCGCTCGTCGATCGCCTCGCCGATCACGTTGAGGATACGCCCCAGCGTGCCCGGGCCGACCGGCACCGAGATCGGCGCGCCGGTGTCGGTCACTTCCTGGCCGCGAACCATGCCGTCGGTGCTGTCCATGGCGATGCAGCGCACGGTGCGCTCGCCCACTTCCTGGGCGACTTCAAGCACCAGACGGCGGTTGCCCACCTTGGTCTCCAGCGCGTTCTGGATGAAGGGCAGCGCGCCGTCGAACTGCACGTCGACGACCGCACCCATGATCTGCGTCACTCGGCCGGTGTTGTTGCTTGTCATCTCTCTGTCCTCAAACGGCTTCCGCGCCGGAAATGATTTCAATCAGTTCTTTGGTGATGTTCGCCTGCCGCGCCCGGTTATAGCTGAGCGACAGTTTCTTGATCATCTCGCCCGCGTTGCGCGTGGCGCTGTCCATGGCGGTCATCTGCGCCGCGTAGAAGCCGGCGCTGTTGTCCAGCAGGGCGGCGTAAATCTGCACCGCGAGATTGCGCGGCAGCAGGCGGTCGAGGAGCGTGCCGTCATCCGGCTCGACCTCGTAGTTGTGTTCCGTCTTGTTGTCGTTCGCCGTCGGCTGGGCGGCCGGGATCAGCGGCCGCTCCGTCACTTTCTGGGTCATGACATTGTGGAAGTGGTTGAACACCAGGGTTACAACGTCGTACTCGCCGGCCTTGAAGCCGCGCACCAGTTCCTGCGCCACCGCTTCGGCATCCGCGAACCCGACTGTCTTCTTACCGACGAAGTTCTTGCTGCCGACGATTTTGTCGCCCAGATCCCGCCGCAGCGAGTCGTTACCCTTGCGGCCCAGGGTGAACACCTTCACGGTCTTGCCCTCGGCCTCAAGGCTTTTCACCTTGGCGCGAATGGTCTTGGCGATGTTGGCATTGAAGGCGCCGGCCAGACCGCGGTCGGCGGTAACGGCGACGAGCAGATGCGTCTGGCTCTTGCCGTTGCCGACCAGCAGCGGGCTGGCATTCGGGTTGCCCGCCTCGGAGGCCGCCAGAGCCGCGAGCATCTCGCCCATCCGGCTGGAATAGGGGCGTGCCGCCTCGGCCTGCGCCTGCGCGCGGCGCAGCTTGGCGGCCGCCACCATCTTCATGGCTTTCGTGATCTTCTGCGTCGATTTGACGGAGTTGATCCGGTTACGCAGGGTTTTCAAGGAGGGCATGGGCTTATCCGAACGTGCGGAGCAGGTTCTCGATGAAGGCGATCAGCTTGGCCTCGGTCTCCGGCTTGATCTGCCCGTCGGTCTCGATCGCCTTGACGATCTCCGGCGCATTCACCTTGATCGAGGTCAGCAGGGACGCCTCAAACTTACCGACGTCGGACACCGCGACGGTATCGAGGTAGCCGCGCGTTCCGGCGAACACGGAGATAACCTGCTCGGCCACGGAGAGCGGGTTGAACTGCGGCTGCTTCAGCAGCTCGGTCAGGCGCGCGCCGCGGGCCAGCAGCTTCTGCGTGGCGGGGTCGAGGTCGGAGGAGAACTGGGCGAAGGCCGCCATTTCGCGGTACTGCGCCAAGTCCAGCTTGATCTTGCCGGCCACCTGCTTCATCGCCTTGATCTGGGCGGCGGAGCCGACGCGCGACACGGACAGGCCGACGTTGATGGCGGGGCGGATGCCCTTGAAGAACAGTTCCGTCTCCAGGAAGATCTGACCGTCGGTGATGGAGATCACGTTGGTCGGGATGTAGGCGGAAACGTCGCCGGCCTGGGTCTCGATGATCGGCAGGGCGGTGAGTGAACCGGCGCCCTTGTCGTCGGACATCTTGGCCGCGCGCTCCAGCAGGCGGGAGTGCAGGTAAAACACGTCGCCCGGGTAGGCTTCACGTCCCGGCGGACGGCGCAGCAGCAGCGACATCTGGCGGTAGGCGACGGCCTGCTTGGAGAGGTCGTCATAGCCGATCAGCGCGTGCATGCCGTTGTCACGGAAAAACTCGCCCATGGCGCAGCCGGTATACGGGGCCAGGTACTGCATCGGGGCCGGGTCGGAGGCGGTGGCGGCGACGACGATGGAGTATTCCATCACGCCGTATTCCTCGAGGGTGCGCACCAGCTGCGCCACCGTGGAGCGCTTCTGCCCGACCGCCACGTAGATGCAGTACAGCTTCTTGCTCTCATCGCCAGTGGCGTTGACGGCCTTTTGGTTAATGATGGCGTCGACGATCAGCGCGGTCTTGCCGGTCTGGCGGTCGCCGATGATCAGCTCGCGCTGGCCGCGGCCGACGGGAACCAGCACGTCGATGGCCTTGATGCCGGTCTGCATGGGCTCGTGCACGGACTTGCGGGGAATGATGCCGGGCGCCTTGGTCTCAACCAGGCGGCGCTCGGCGAACATCACCGGACCCTTGCCGTCGATCGGGTTGCCCAGCGCGTCCACAACGCGGCCCAGCAGACCCTTGCCCACCGGCACGTCGACGATCTGGCCGGTACGGGTGACAGTGTCGCCCTCGCGGATTTTCATGTCCTCGCCGAAGATCACGACGCCGACATTGTCAGCCTCGAGGTTCAGCGCCATGCCTTTGACACCGGCGCCGGGGAAATCCACCAGCTCGCCAGCCTGCACGTTGCTCAGGCCGAAGACGCGGGCAATGCCGTCACCCACGGAGAGGACCTGGCCGGTCTCGGCCACATTGGCTTCGGTGTCGAAATCCGCGATCTGACGCTTCAGGATCTCGGAGATTTCGGCTGGGCGGATCTCCATGTCAGGCAGCTCCCTTAAGAGAATAGTTGAGCCGGTTAAGGCGTGACTTCAGGCTTGTATCGAAAATTTTGGTGCCGACTTTCAGCACCAGACCGCCGAGCAGGCTGGGGTCGGTATGCTCGACGAGCCGGACATTGCCGTAGCCGGCTTCGGCCAGGCGGGCGCACAGCTGAGTGCGCTGCAAATCGGTGAGTTCATGCGCGGCGGTGACATCGGCCACCACCTCGCCGCGCTTGGCGGCGACATAGGCAGCGAAACCGGCGATCAGGGCCGGCAGGTCGCGTAGGCGGCGATTCATCACGGCCACGTTGACGAAATTACGGACCAGCGGACCAAAGCCCTGGGCCGTCAGCGCCTCATTCAGCGCCGGGCGGGCCTTGGCGGTGTCGGTCAGCGGGTTGGCCAGGAGATGCTTGAGCGGCGCGCTCTCGGCAATCAGCCGGCCCAGAACCTCCATCTGCTCAACCACCTCATTCAGGGCGTTCTGCTCGAAAGCCAGTGCATACAGAGCCGCCGCGTAGCGCGCGGTCAGCCCGGTCTCGCCAATGCCTGTGATCTCGGCCAATATTTTTGCCCCGCCTAGTTGCCGTGGTCCAACATTCAAGCCCCTTTAGCCGGGGCTGCGCGGGGCAGTAACATAGGGTTTTGTGCGCAGCAAGGCCGGAACCGATTTGGCGTCCGTCAAGAATTAACTGTTCCATCCTTGAGCATATCCTCCGTCGGAGCCGTACGCTCCCGGGCGGCGATCGGCCCGGCCTCATTATACGCGTAACAGCTGTTGAGCATGCTGTGCGCCACCTGCGGCTCCGCTCCCAGATGATTCGCCGGCGCGGGCTTGTCCGCAGGCTTGCGCAGCCCATGGCTGGTCTGGAACGCGACGGTGGCCACCTGCTGCAGCAGCTCGCGCAGATGCGTGCAGCCCTCCACCCCGCGCACGCGCTGGGCCGCCTGGGTGAGGAAGCCCTTGCCGATGACCAGCCCCGCGAGGCGCTCAAAATTGGGCGCCACCTCCGGGCAGATCGAGTACGGCGTGGCGTCCATCGCGGCCTCGCAGGAGACGATCTCCAACCCGGGCGTCAGCGTCATGCGCAGCCACATGTCATGCAGCGGCTCCCCGGCATGGATGCCGTTCCGGTCGATGTTGGGGGCGCTGTAGGTCTTCACGTCCGTCATATGGGCCTCGATATCCATCAGCCCGTCCTCGCGCTCATAGCCGCTGAGGCGGATGTCGCGCATATGCAATAGGCGGCGTGGAACGGTGCGGCTGAGCGGCATGGTCGGTTCTGGCCCTTGGCTGTGAAAACCCCTTCGCGGGTTCCTGTGGAGCGAGACTTGTTCTATTCCCGCAACGCGCAAGAAAACGCAAATTCAGGAGAGTGGTGGAGAATGACCGCGAACGCCAGCGCCACGGCCGGACCGGAACGGCGTGAGTACAGCCACGCCGAGCGGCTGCGGGTAATCACCGGCGTTCTCACTTGTATATTGCTGGTGGCGCTGGACCAGTCCGTGGTCCTGCCCGCCATCCCGCAGATCGCGGCCAGCCTGCACGGCGTCTCGCATCTCTCCTGGGTGATCTCGGCCTATCTGCTCACCACCACCGCGACTACGCCAATCTACGGCAAGCTCTCCGACCAACTGGGGCGGCGCGCCGTGCTGACCCCCGCCCTGCTGGCATTCCTGGCCGCGTGCGTGGTCTGCGCCCTGGCGGATTCGGTACCGATGCTGGCGCTCGGCCGGGCGTTGCAAGGGCTTGGCGGCGGGGGGCTGGTGGCCGTCGGCCAAGCGGCGGTGGCCGATGTGGTGCCGCCGCGCGAGCGCGGGCGCTACCAGGGCTGGTTCGCCACCACCTGGGCGTTTTGCTCCATCGCAGGGCCGGTCGCCGGCGGGCTCATCACGCAGCACCTTTCCTGGCGCTGGATCTTCTGGGGCAATTTGCCGTTGGTGGCCATTGCGCTGATCACGAGCACACGGGCATTGCGGGGCCTGCCCGCGGCCGGCGCCCGGGGGCGAATCGACTATGCCGGGGCGCTGCTGCTGATGTTCAGCGTCGCTGCCACGGTGCTGGCGCTGACCGAAGGCGGTACGGACTTCCCCTGGACCTCGGCGCCCGAAGCGGCGCTCTGGGCCGCGGCCCTGCTCGGCTTCGCCCTGCTCGCGGCGCAGCAGCGCACCGCCCCAGCACCGCTGCTGCCCGGCCCGCTGCTGGGCCGGATCGGCCATGTCGCAGCACTCGGCGGACTGAGTTCAGCGGCCATGTTCACCGCCATCTTCCTGCTGCCGCTGCTGCTGCAATGGACCTATGGCGAGACCGCCTCCACCGCCGGAATGCATCTGGTGCCCCTGCTATTTGCCACCGCGATTGGCGCTTTCGCCGCCGGGCAGGTCACACGGCGCACGGGGCGGGTGAAGCCTATTCTGGCCACGGGGCTGCTGGTCGGCGCAAACGGCTTCGCGCTGCTCTGCCTAAGCCTGCACGCCAAGAGCCCGGCCTGGCCGGTGGCATTCACCGCCCTGACGGGAATTGGGCTGGGCGCGCTGATGCCGACAACACTGGTGACGGTGCAAAGCCTTGCCAACCGGAGCGAGATGGGCGCGGCGACAGGCATATTGCTGGTGGTGCGCGCCATGGGCGGCACGCTTGGCGCCACGCTGGCGGGCCTGGCCATCACCCTGGCCGGTCACGCCACGGCTTCCGGTTTCCGGTTCGGCTTCCTTACAGCCGCGCTGTTCCTGGTGCTGGGCCTCGGCTTGGTGGCACGCCTGCCGGAGATCGACCTGCGCCCCAGCGTGGCCACCGGCACAAAGGTATAAAAAAACCGGCCAGGAGACGCCCCCTGGCCGGCATAGCAGTGTTTTGTAGGGGTTCTTATTCCGCCGCGACGGTCCGCACCACGGCCGGCTTGGTCAGCAGGTAGTAGAACAGGCCCGCGGCGATGAAGGAGACGATGAAGGTGGAGTCGCCAAGCTGCGGGAACTTCGCCGCCACCGGTCCGACATAGATCGCCTGGTTGTAGAACGGCCAGGACACCGCGATGGACGCCACCCAGGCCACGAAGGCGGGGCTGATGCCGATGCGCGAGCCGCGGTTGGTGGTGTGGCAGAACAGGGTGATGGCGATCCAGGGCATGGTCCAGTAGCCGAGCACCAGCAGGAAGTTCTCGTAGTTGGTGATGAAGTTGGCCGCCGCCAGAATCGCGATGATGGTGCCGATGCCGCCCGTGATCAACGACGCGACATGCTGCTTCAGCTTCACCCCCACCGCCAGGGCGGAGAGCGTGGCGGAGTAGATGTTGATGATGTTGGCGCTGACGGTGCCGAGGATGACGGCGATCAGGAACGGCACCTTGAACCATTCCGGCATCCAGGATGTGAACAGGTCTGACGGCTTGGTGAAGGAGACGGCGGCGCCCAGCAGCGCGCCCAGCGCCTCGATCCACACGGT
Organism: uncultured Alphaproteobacteria bacterium; assembly: GCA_963750235.1. Lineage (GTDB taxonomy): Bacteria > Pseudomonadota > Alphaproteobacteria > Acetobacterales > Acetobacteraceae > Acidocella. The sequence continues at coordinate 762,413 of CAVVPW010000008.1, read as the reverse complement.
GGAGATCACCGAGCCGAGGAAGGCGTAGGAGAACACCGTCTTCTTCACCTCGGCGGCGCCGGTATCCGTGCGCAGGTAGCGGGTATAGTCGGAGGAATAGGGAATCCAGCCGACCATGTAGCCCACCATGATGGACACTGTGAGGATGAAGGCGCCCGAGAAGCCGCCCACCGCCGCCTCGGCCTTCACATTTTCCGGCACGGAGAGGCCGAGATGCTGCACCGCGACCACGGTAAGCGCCAGGAAGGCCAAAATGAGGAAATAGACGAGGTACTTCTCCGCCGTCTGGATCAGGTCATGCCCGAAGAAGGCAATGGCAACCTGCACCAGCGAGAGGATGACGACGCCCACAATGAGGCTGCCGCCAAAGAAATACTGCAGCGCATAGGCCCCCGCGATCGTGTTGACCGCGAACCAGGAGAAGCCTCCGAAGAAATTGAGCAGCGAGGGCAGCTTGTTGCCCAGCGGGCCGAACCAGCTGGCACCCTGGATCATCTGCGGGCGGCCGTAATCCACGCCGAAGGTGCTGAAGAAGGCCAGCACCAGCCCACCCAGCACGTTGGCGATGAGGATGGCCAGCACGGCCGATGAGAAGGACAGGCCAAGCCAGCCAGTGGCCAGCGCGCCGGTGGTCAGCGTCGCGAACTCGATATTCGCCGCCATCCACAGGCCAAAGACGGCCTTCGGGCTGCCGTGCCTCTCCTTCAGGGAGACTTCGGCAATGCCTTTTTCTTCGATAATACCATACAGCTCGGGGGTTACTTCGGCGGTCATTCCTCACTCCCTCAGGGGGCCGGCCCAAAAAACATTACCCCGCGGACGTGGCCGGACTCTGCCGGCGCCGTTACAGGACCAACTGGTACACCTGCCGTTTTATGAACAAAGGGTCAAGCAAATCTACATGCTTGTCTATTGCTGCAAGGCGTTCTGTAGCGGGGAGGCCACATGCATCCCCTCCGGCCCGCCCATCCCCGGCAGTACACGATGCATCAGCAGCAGCACACAGAGCAACAGGATGAACCAGCCAATCCCGCCGCCGATGAGACGCATCGCCAGAACCACGGCGGCAACGACCATGAGCAGCAGGAAAGTAAGCTGTAGGCTGGGACTGCCCACCCCTGCGGCGAGCATGAAAATGGTAAACCCGTTATCGACAATCCCGACGCCGGACATCACAAGACTGACGACGTAAAAAATAGCGCCACCGAATTCGTTGATGAACTGCTGCATAACCGCCCCCTGATGGGGCAACGTATAGCATATTCCGTTGCCCGTTTAAGCTTTATTCCAAGCGCTCAACCTCCCGCAGCGCGGGAAACAGCCTCATCCACAGCAGAGCCACGGCCAGGGTACCCGCGCCGCCGAGCACCACCGCCGGCACCGTGCCAAACAGCGCGGCGGTGAACCCGCTCTCGAAGTCGCCGAGCTGGTTGGAAGCATTGATGAACAGGAAATTCACCGCCCCTACCCTGCCGCGCATCTCGTCGGGCGTCCGCAGCTGCACGAGTGAGAGGCGGATGACCACACTGACCATGTCCGCCGCGCCCATGACGAACAAGGCCAGGACGGTAAGCGGCAGCAAGCGCGACAAGCCGAAGGCGATGGTCGCCAGCCCGTACAGGATCACCGCCTGGAACATGCGCATCCCCACCCGGCGCGAGAGGGGCGAATGTGCCATCCAGGCGCTGACCAGCAGTGCGCCCACCGCCGGGGCGCCGCGCAGCACGCCCAGCCCCCAGGGACCAGTGTGCAGTATGTCCCGGGCATAGACGGGTAGCAGCGCGGTGGCGCCGCCCAGCACGACGGCGAACAGGTCGAGCGAGATGATGCCCAGGATCTCCGGACTGCGCCGCACGAATTCGACCCCGGCGAACAGGGCTTTCAGCGTGGGCGGTTCCCTTGGCGCCACCGGGCGGTCCACGCTGAGCGCCCCGGCCATGAGCATCGAGACCACCCAGGCGGCGGCCATGGCGGCATAAGGCGCGGCGGGGGAAAGCGCGTAGATGAGGCCGCCCAAAGCCGGGCCCAGAATGGCCGCCGCCTGGAAGGCCGATGAGGACATGGCCGTCCCCTTTTGCAAAAATCCACCGGGCACCACGGCGGGGAGCAGGGCGCCTACCGCCGGGTTCTCGAAGGAGCGCGCCGCGCTCATCACCACCACGGCGGCATAGATCTCGGCCACGTTCAGCCAGCCAGCGAAACTGCCCCAGGCCAGGAACATCGCGGCAACGCCTTCGATGAGCTGACAGACCTGGGCCACGCAGCGACGGTCGAAGCGGTCGGCGGCTTGACCGGCGAAGAAGGTGACCCCAGCCGAGGGCAGAAACTGCACCAGGCCGACAAGGCCAAGCGCCAGCACGCTATGGGTGAGGGCATAGACCTGCCAGCCAATGGCAACCGCCCCGATCTGGTAGGCGAAGCTGGAGAAGGCGCGGCCGAAGAGGAACAGCCGGAAAGGGCGATGGCCGAGCAACTCGCGCGTGCGGGGCGACGTGACAGACTCGGTGCCGGAGCTCATGGCCGGAGTCTACCAGCCATGCCGCGGCGCGCCAGGGAGATTCGGGCGCAACGCTTGCGCGCGCGCGGCTTTGGCCCTACTCCACCCTGCACTTTTCTTCAGTTTGGAGTTTTGTCATGTCCTACAGGGTTGCGGTTGTCGGTGCCACCGGTGCGGTTGGGCGCGAAATCCTCAAAACCCTCGCCCAGCGCAACTTCCCGGTGTCGGAAGTCGCTGCCCTCGCCTCCGGCCGCTCCGCCGGCCAGGAAGTCTCCTTCGGGGAGGATAAGGTTCTGAAGGTGCAGAACCTCGAGACTTTCGACTTCACCGGCTGGGATATCGGCCTGTTCTCCCCCGGCGCCTCGGTTTCCGCCGTTCACGCCCCGCGCGCGGGCGCGCAAGGCTGCGTGGTGATCGACAACACCTCCCATTTCCGCATGGACCCGGACGTGCCGCTGGTGGTGCCCGAAGTGAACCCGCAGGATCTGGCGAAGTTCGCCAAGAAGAACATCATCGCCAACCCGAACTGCTCGACCATCCAGATGGTGGTGGCGCTCAAGCCGCTGCACGACAAGTTCAAGATCAAGCGCGTGGTGGTGAGCACGTACCAGTCCGTCTCCGGCGCCGGCAAGGAGGGCATGGACGAGCTCTACAACAACACCAAGGCGCATTACGGGATCGAAGCCGACAAGATCAAGCCGGTCGTCTTCCAGAAGGACATCTCCTTCAACTGCATCCCGCAGATCGACGTGTTCATGGATGACGGCGCCACCAAGGAAGAGTGGAAGATGGCGGTCGAGACCAAGAAGATCCTCGACCCGAAGATCGACGTCATCGCCACCTGCGTGCGCGTGCCGGTGTTCATCGGCCATTCCGAGGCGGTGTACGTGGAGTTCGAGAACCCGGTGACCGTGAACGAGGCCCGCGCCCTGCTGCGCGCCGCCCCGGGCGTGGTGGTCGAGGACCAGCGCGTCGAGGGCGGGTACACTACGCCGGCCGAGTGCAAGGGCGAGGACGCGGTGTTCGTCTCGCGCATCCGCAAGGACCCGACGGTGCCGCACGGCCTCGCCTTCTGGTGCGTGTCCGACAATCTGCGCAAGGGCGCGGCGCTGAACGCGGTGCAGATCGCGGAAGCCCTGGTTGCCCAAGGCCTGCTGGCCAAGAAGGCGGCGTAACGCCGCATCTTCCGGCATCCGCCATGATTTAAGAAAAAGGGGCCTCGTCCGGGCCCCTTTTTCATGCAACGCGGCCCATGACAGCCGCCCCCCTTTTCGCGTAAAGCTCCCCCATGACCGACACCCCCCTCGACCTGATCCGCAACTTCTCCATCATCGCGCATATCGACCACGGCAAATCCACGCTGGCCGACCGGCTGATCCAGCATTGCGGCGGCCTCACCGCGCGCGAGATGACCGAGCAGGTGCTCGACAACATGGAGATCGAGAAGGAGCGCGGCATCACCATCAAGGCGCAGACCGTGCGCCTGGAATACCCGGCCAAGGACGGCAAGACTTATATATTGAACCTCATGGACACGCCCGGCCATGTGGACTTCGCCTATGAGGTGAGCCGCAGCGCTCGCCGCCTGCGAGGGCTCGCTGCTGGTGGTGGACGCCTCCCAGGGCGTGGAGGCGCAGACGCTGGCCAACGTGTACCAGGCCATCGACGCGCACCACGAGATCGTGCCGGTGCTCAACAAGATCGACCTGCCCGCCGCCGATGTGCCGCGCGTGAAGCAGCAGATCGAGGATGTGATCGGCATCGACGCCTCCGACGCGGTGGAGATTTCCGCCAAGACCGGCCTGAATATCGAGGGCGTGCTGGAAGCGCTCGTCACCCGCCTGCCCCCGCCCAAGGGCGATGCCAATGCCGACCTCCAGGCCCTGCTGGTGGATAGCTGGTACGACCAGTATCTCGGCGTCGTCATCCTGGTGCGGATCAAGAACGGCGTTCTCCGGCGTGGCCAGAAGATCCGCATGATGTCCACGGGTGCTGTGCATCCGGTGGAGCAGCTCGGCGTGTTCACCCCCAAGATGCGCCCGGTGGACCAGCTCGGGCCCGGCGAGATGGGCTACATCACCGCCGCCATCAAGACCGTGGCCGACTGCAACGTGGGTGACACCATCACCGACGACCGCCGCCCGGCCGCCGAGCCCCTGCCTGGCTTCAAACCCTCCATCCCCGTGGTGTGGTGCGGGCTGTTTCCGGTGGACGCCGATGATTTCGAGAAGCTGCGCGACAGCCTCGCCAAGCTGCGCCTGAACGACGCCAGCTTCCACTACGAGGCGGAGACCTCCGCCGCGCTGGGCTTCGGCTTCCGCTGCGGCTTCCTCGGGCTGCTGCACCTGGAAATCATCCAGGAGCGCCTCTCGCGCGAGTTCGACCTCAACCTGATCGCCACCGCGCCATCCGTCGTCTACCATATATACAAGACCAACGGCGGGATGGAGGAGCTGCACAACCCGGCCGACATGCCGGACGGCTCGATCATCGACCATATCGAGGAGCCCTGGATCAAGGCCACCATCATGGTGCCGGACGATTATCTCGGCGCCATCCTTACGCTCTGCTCCGAGCGGCGCGGCCAGCAGGTGGACCTTACCTATGTCGGCAACCGCGCCATGGCCGTGTACCGCCTGCCGCTGAACGAGGTGGTGTTCGACTTCTACGACCGGCTGAAATCGGTCAGCCGCGGCTATGCCAGCTTCGACTACCAGATCGAGGATTACGCCGAGGCGGACCTCGTGAAGATCTCCATCCTGGTCAACCAGGAGCCGGTGGACGCGCTGTCCTTCATCGCGCACCGCTCCCAGGCCGAGACGCGCGGGCGCGCGATCTGCGGCAAGCTCAAGGACCTGATCCCCAAGCAGCTGTTCAAGATCGCCATCCAGGCCGCCATTGGCGGGCGGGTCATCGCGCGCGAGACCATCTCGGCCCTCTCCAAGGACGTGACGGCCAAGTGCTATGGCGGCGATATTTCCCGCAAGCGCAAGCTGCTGGAGAAGCAGAAAGAGGGCAAGAAGCGCATGCGCCAGTTCGGCAAGGTGGAGATCCCGCAGAGCGCCTTCCTCGCCGCGCTGAAAATGGACGCCTAAGGGACTTGGCAGGGCGGTTCTCTTTCGCTAGAGACTGCCCCCACGCCGTGCTGGAGAGATGGCCGAGCGGCTTAAGGCGCACGCTTGGAAAGCGTGTGTACGTTAATAGCGTACCCAGGGTTCGAATCCCTGTCTCTCCGCCATCCGGCACCGCCAGACAGCAAATTAAGACATTCACCCTCCGCGGTTAAATTTTCTGTACACTGACAAACACACCTGAATTGCCGGACTGTAACTTAATCTTTATTCGGCTGTAGTTTGTCTTCTCAAACCGTTAGAGAACTTGTAGCGTCCGCCTCGTGCGGGCTAGCCGTCCAACTTTCGTGTTACGTCGCGGGGGAAGCAGGCAAACCCTCCAATTATGGACATTTGGTTAGCCTTGCGTCAGCGTGTTCCGTGAATGGCCTTGCCTGAACATCGATTGCCGCAGGTGAGCGACAAGTGTCCGTCAGCACAGGGGCTGGTCGGGTTTTGAAGAACGAAATACAATTTCTCTACGTCGGGCTAGCGGTTCTTGGCCTTGGCATCATTTTTCTGCTGGTGGATCTGGCCCGCCGGGCGCGACGCAAGCGGCAGGAACAGCCAATCGACACCTCGATTTTCATGCAGAGCATGAGCGCGGAGCATCTGCGCTTCGTCGCCGGCGTCGATGATTCGGGGGCCCGTCCCCAGTCGCGCGAGAGCGAGCTGGCCGAACTGGAGCGGCACTTCAAGAACAACAAGAACAAAAACAAGAAAAAGCAGGAGACCACCAGCCTCCCGCCTGAAGCGGCCGCGGAAAAGCCGCTGCTCGACTACCTCGACCTGCCGCCCGAGCCGGAAGACCTGGCACCCGTGCAGGTGGTGGAACCGCGTCTCGAGCCGGTTTCCGAACCACACCCCGAAACTATACTCGAACATATCGACCTGCCGCCCGAGCCCGTGGCCTTGGCCGTGGAACCCGCCCCCCAGGCGGCTGAGCCGGAAGATAAAGATCCATTCGCCCTTTACCTGGAGGCTAACCTAGCTCCGGCGCCCATGCCTGAGCGCCGCGCCGGAAGCCGCCATCCTCACCTGCGCCAGCTTCGGCGTCGGCTTCGGCGGCAAGGTGATCCTCGACAACGTCACGCTGGCGATCCCTGCACAGGGCATCACCGCGCTGATGGGCCCGGTTGGCACCGGCAAATCTACCCTGCTACGCTCGCTGGCCGGGCTGTATGGACAGAATGCCCTGTTCAAGAGCTGGGGCGAGGCGCTGTTCAAGGGCCGGCCCATCAGCGCCGAAAACCGCCCGCTGCTGGTGGCTCAGCGCATCCAGCTCACTCAGCGCTCGGCGCTCGAGAGCCTGCTGTTCCATGTGAAGGACCAGATGGCAGGCGTGCCGGAGGCCGAGCAGCGCGACTGGGCCAGCCAATGGCTGCGCCAAGTCGGCATGGAATACATGATCGACAAGCTCGACATCCCGTTCATGGAGCTGGACCAGCTGTCGCAGCGCGTCGTCACCATCCTGCGCGAGGCGGCAGCGGATTCGGCCCTGCTGATGATCGACGAGCCGACCTCCGGCCTCTCCGACGCCGACGCGGAGATCGTCCTGAGCCTGCTGCGGACGCTGGGGGCGCATGGCGCGCTTCTGGTGGTGCTGCATAACCAGAAGCAGGCGCGGATGATCTCTGATGAGATCATCCTGCTCGCCGGTGGCCGGGTGCAGGAGCAGGCAGCACCTGAGGCGTTCTTCAGCAACACCGCCAATCTGGTGGTGGCGCAGTTCGTCGCGACCGGCAGCGTTGCCGTGCCCGCCCCGGATGCCCCGGCGGAGGTCCTGGCCGACCATGTCCAGCCGCCCGGGCCGCTCTCGGTCGAGGCGATGGCCGCGATCAAGTCGGAAATCCGCGCCGCGCTGACGCCGGAGCCCGCGCCGGCTGAACCCGCCGCCATGGCCCCCGCGCCGGAACCTGTCTACACCCCTGCCCTTGCTGAACCGCGCCAGCACGAACGCGAGCACGCGGCGGTGACGCGTTTTCCTGGCGCGTCCTCCGGGCCGCGCGGCTTTGTCTGGATCGAGGAGGGCCGCCTGGCCGCGACACCGATGCCCGGCGTGTCCGCTGACATCGATTACGACCTCGACCTGCTGAAGAATGTCGGCGTGACCACGCTGATCACCCTGACCGAGCAGGACTTCCCGCAGGACGCCCTGGCCCGGCACGGGCTGAAGAACGTGCATCTGCCGATCGCCGACCGCAAGGCGCCGACCCCGGCGGAGATGGACATGCTCGTGGCGCGCATGCGCGATCTGATGGACAACGGCAAGGTGCTGGCCGTGCACTGCCTGGCCGGACTCGGCCGCACGGGCACCATCCTCGCCGCCTATCTGGTGAAGGAGAAGGGCATGTCGGCGCACGGGGCGCTGAATCAGATCCGCCGCTTCAACCGCCAGTTCGTGCAGTCGGACGACCAGGAGGATTTCCTGCTCGAATACGAGGTGCAGCAGGAACAGGCCCTGCTGCGCAACCGCGCGGCTGGCCCTGACAGCCAGCCGTAAAAAGAAAAAAGTCTGGGGATAAGCCGCTAAAGGAACAGAGGCCGCAACCAAGCTGCCCCTGAACACTCACAAGCCAAGCGTTTTAAGGGATACCAGACCATGACCACCACCTCCGCTCTTGATGCGGCTGTCGCCCAATCGATCGGCACCATCCCCGAGTGCATGGCCGCCGGCTATATCGATGTAGGATCCGGCTTCCTGCTCAGCATCAAGACCGTCGACTCCCACCCGCGCGAGGTGATCGACCTGGTCGCCGCCGCGACCTCCGACCTGTTCCAGGGCGCCAATGTCTCCACCGTCGAGGCGATCTGGAAGCGCTCGCGCGGCGTCGACACCCCCCGCCACTACTTCCAGGAATTCATCGTCAACAGCGACAACGCGATCCACGTCTTCATCCGCGGCAAGAAGTACCAGGACTACGTGGGCGTGTTCGTCTGCCGCAACACCGCCAATATCGGCATGGTGCTGGCCAAGTCCCGCATGGCCATGCCGATGATCGAAAGCGCCGTTTAAGTGCGATCGTATCAGGCTGAACAAAACACGGTTCAGCCTGATACGTAAATCGCCCTCTGCCTTATTAAGAGACTTATTCACGTTTGAGGTTCAGTCACAAAACGATTCAACCTCAAACAATCGGGCTCTAAGCCACGCGCACTTCCCCGCCACGCGGCCACCCGCCGCGTGGCGAAAGCCGTCCCGCAAGCCGCGCGGGCGTGCTCACGCCCCCCCTCCACGCCAAGCTGGCGCAGGAATTCCACCACGCCGCTCGTCGCCGGCGCGGCGATGACGTGGTCGAACACCTCCCCACCCGTCGGGTTGGGGTTGATCTCGAACAATTCACAACCACGCCGGTTGTGCATGGCCTCCGCCGCGAACCCGGCCGCCGGGTACACCAGCCCCGACGTGCCAATGGCGCAGAATATGTCGGCGGCATCGAGCGCCTCGGCGATCTCGTCCATGTGGTGGGGGATCTCGCCGAACCAGACGATGTCCGGCCGCATCACGCCGCTTCGCCCGCAGGCGGGGCAGGCAAGCTCCAGCCCGGCATCGTCCACATGTGGATGCGTCTCCTCGCACATCGTGCAACGCAGGCGGCGCAGCTCGCCATGCATGTGCAGCAGGCGGCGGCTGCCGGCGCGCTCGTGCAGGTCGTCCACGTTCTGCGTCACCAGCAGGAAATCCCCCCACCCCTCCCAGGCGCGCTCCAGCGCCGCCAGGGCGTAATGCGCGACGTTCGGTGCAACTTCATGCAACTGAGCGCGGCGGGCGTTATAGAAGCGGTGGACGAGATGCGGGTCGGCCTCGAAGCCTTCAGGCGTCGCCACGTCTTCCAGCCGGTGATTCTCCCACAGCCCGCCTGCATCGCGGAAAGTGGTGATGCCCGATTCAGCGGAGATGCCGGCACCGGTAAGGATGACGATGTTCTTGCGGCTCATAGGCTTTCCGTTGTGTTCACGCCGGTGGATATGGTGCAGGCATGGCATGCTTCCCTGAAGCACTTATAGCCGCGCATTGCGGGAATGCGAATATTAAGCCTACCGCGCTGACGGATTTTGCTATTTCCCGGTAACCATGCCCAAACCGGATGAACTCCTGTTCGCCCTGAAATCCTTCGCCGGCGCGATGGCGGCGTTGTATATCTCGCTCTGGCTGGGGCTGGACGCCCCCTACTGGGCGCTGGCGACGGCCTACATCGTGGCGCTGCCCTTCGCCGGGAGCATGCTCTCCAAGGCGCTTTACCGCATCATCGGCACCCTGGTCGGCGGCGCGGCAGCGGTGGCGCTGGTGCCGAACCTGGTCGACGCGCCGGTGCTGCTCTGCCTCGGCATGGCAATATGGATCGGCCTCTGCCTTTACATCTCGCTGCTGGACCGCACGCCCCGGGCCTATATGTTCATGCTGGCCGGCTATACCGCTGGCATCATTGGCTTCCCCTCCGTCACCACGCCTGGCCACATCTTCGAGACGGCGCTGACCCGCATGGAGGAAATCTCCATCGGCATTGCCTGCAGCACCGTGGTTGGCACGCTGATCTTCCCGCGCCCGCTGGGGCCGGTGCTGGCGCGCCGCATCGACGGTTGGGCCCAGCCAGCCCGGGAATGGGCCATCGCCGCGCTCACCGGGGAGGATGACAGCTCCGCCGCGCGCGAGGGCCGGCGGCGCCTGCCTTTCGAGGCCACCGACATCGCCTCGATGATCAAGCAACTCGCCTACGACACCTCGGATCTGCAATCCGCGGTGCGCTATGTCACCCGGCTGCGGCTCTACCTCATCAGCCTCATTCCCGTGCTGAGCTCGATCGGCGACCGCGTGGCGCAGCTACAGCGCCTCGGCGCCGTCACGCCGCAACTGCAACGCGTGCTGCACAACGTCGCGCAGTGGGTGCGATCCGGCGAGACCGAGCACGACCGACGCGCTGTTGGCGGATATCATCCTGCTGGAAGAGGAGAATGACCACAGTTGGCCGGGCTTGCTGCGCGCCAGCCTGGCGCTGCGCCTGCAGGAAATGAGCAGCCTCGTGCAGCTGTTCGCGCGCGATCCGCCGCCACCTTCTGAATGGCGACCCACCGCCGCCCAACGAAATGCTGGACCGCGAATTCATCGCCACGATCGTGCAGAACCGCGACCACACCCTCGCCTTGCTCTCCGGGCTCGCCGCGGCGCTCGCGGTGCTGCTGGTTTGCGCCATGTGGATCTGGACGGACTGGCCCTCCGGCGCGGGCGCTGCCGTCATGGTCGCGATCGCCTGCTCCTTCTTCGCCTCGCAGGACAATCCCGCCCCCGCCATCGCCAGCATGCTGCGCACCTCCCTCTTCGCCATGACCGGGGTTGGCGTCTACTGCTACGCCGTGCTGCCCCGGATCTACACCTTCGAGGGCCTCTGCATGGCGCTGCTGCCCGCCGGGATGCTCGTGGGCGTGCTCATATCCCGCCCGGCGACATTCATGCTCGGCATGAACATCACCGCCACCGGCGCCACGCAGATGGCGCTGGAAAACGGCTTCACCTCCAACTTCACCTCCTGGGCCAACAACTCGATCGCCGTGATCGTCGGGCTGAGCAGCGCGCTGGTCACGACCCTGCTGATCCGCTCCTTTGGCGCCGCCTGGACAGCCCAGCGCCTGATGCGCGCGAGCTGGCGCGAGATCGCCAACGCCGCCGAGGCGGACGGGGGGGAGGATAGCGGCGTGCTGATCGGCATCACCGTGGACCGGCTGGGGCTGATCCTGCCGCGCCTCGCCGGCCAGGACGCGGATCCAAGCGTGCGGGCCGAACTGGGAAACCTGCGCGTCGGGCTGGACATAGTCGGACTGCACCGGGAGCAATGGCGGCTCCCCCCGTCGCGCGCGCAGCCTGTAACAAGGTCTTCGCCGGCGTGGGGGCGCATTACCACGGCAACCCGCGCCGGCCGGCCCCGACCTCGCTCTGCGAGGCGATCGACGATGCGATCAATACGCTCGTGGATGATCCGCACAGCCACAAATCCGCGCTCATGCAGCTTTCCGGCCTTCGCTGCGTGCTGTTCCCCGCCGCGTCGCCGCCGGACATCCGCGCATGGACTTTCGAAAGGAAAATAGCATGATCGGCGAAGTCGATCTTTTCGGCGTCTTCCTGCCGCCGCTGCTGGCCTGGGTCGTGGTGGCCCAGATTCTCAGCATGGGCTTGCGCCGCCTGCTTGCCGCATTCGGCCTCTACCGCTTCGTGTGGCACCGGCCGCTGTTCGACTTTTCCGTGCTCGTCATCCTCACCGGGCTGGTCAGCCTGGTGATGAACCGCATCCTCTGAATCCCTCCGGAGCATCATGACCCCCGCATCCTTTACGCTTCGCTTCTTCTCCACGTCCGCGGTCCTGATCGTCGCCACGATCGTGGGCTGGCAACTCTGGGACTACTACATGGAAGCCCCCTGGACCCGTGACGGCCGGGTGCGCGCTGACGTCGTCTCCCTGGCGCCGGACGTGTCCGGCCCGGTGGTGCAGGTCTTCGTGCATGACAACCAGGTTGTGCATGCGGGCGACAAGCTGTTCCAGATCGACCCGGTGCGCTTCACCCTGGCGCTGCAGCAGGCCCAGGCGGCGGTGGCCCGCACCCACGCAGCCATGGAGGACGCCGAGAGCACCGCCGCGCGCTACGCCGCGGCCTCCACCAACGCCACCTCGGGGCTCAGCCGCGACCAGGTCAACGCCGCAGCCGCGGAAGCCGAGGCGGAATACGACCAGGCGCTGGCGGATCTCGGCGTTGCCCAGCTGAACCTGCACCGCAGCACCGTGTACGCCACGGTGAACGGGATGATCACCAACTTCTCCATGCGGCCGGGCGACTACGTGAGCACCGGCACGCCGGTGCTGGCGATCGTGGATAGCGACTCGCTCTATGTCGATGCGTATCTGGAAGAGACCAAGATGCGCGGCATCGCCCCTGGCGATTCTGCGAAGATCACACTCATGCAGGGCGGCCCGGCGATCACCGGCCATGTCAGCGGCATCGCCGCGGGCATCGCCGACGCGGAGCGCACGCCCACCTCCGCCACCCTGCTCGCCGACGTGAACCCGACCTTCACCTGGGTGCGCCTGGCCGCGCGCATTCCGGTGCGCGTCGAACTGGACCACGTGCCAGACGGGGTGCGGCTGGTGGCGGGTATGACCTGCACCGTCTCCATCACCCCGCGCGGCGCGGACCAGCAAGAGCAGGCTCAGTAAGCGCTTAGATCAATATGCATTTAGCTGGAATCGACAGGTTTCAGCTAAATGCAATGAAATTGATCGCCAAAAAATAAATTAGAGCGTTCATCCATTCGATGAACGCTCTACGCCAGCCCGCGGGTTGAACCCGGGCTGGTCCCAGTCCTTCAGGAACTCCTCAAGCGCCGCATCCGCCGGGCCGACGGCCACACGCAGCTTCACATGCAGGTCGCCGGCGTGGTGGTGGCCATGCGCCGGCACGCCGCGCCCGCGCAGGCGCAACTCGGTGCCGCTCTCGGTATGGGGCTTCACGGTCATCACCACGTCGCCCGCCGGGGTGGGCACCGTCACTTTGGCGCCAAGCACCGCCTCCTTCAGCGAGATCGGCAATTCCAGATGGATGTTGCGCCCCTCGCGGCGGAAGAGCTTGTGCGGGGCGACGTGGATCTCGATCAGCGCATCGCCGGCCGGGCCGCCATTGCGCCCGGGCTGGCCGCGCCCGCGCAGGCGCAGCACGTGACCATCCTCGGTGCCGGGCGGGATCTTCACATCCAGGCTCTGGCCGTCCGGCAGAGTGATGCGCTTGGTGCCACCATTCACCGCCTCCAGGAACCCGGCCTTCACCGCATAGCGCTCATCCTGGCCACGGGCCGGGCCATGCGCCCGCCGCTCGAATATATCGGCAAAAACATCCTCGAACCCGCCAAAGCCAGCCGGACCGGCACCAGCGCCGGCATGTTGCCGCCAGCCGCCCTGCGGCGCGCGCTCGGCACCGGCAGCATCGATCTCGCCGCGGTCATAGCGCGCGCGCTTCTCCTCGTCGGAGAGAATGTCATTCGCCAGCGAGACCGCTTTGAACTTCTCCTCCGCCGTCTTGTCGCCGGGGTTGAGGTCGGGGTGATACTTTTTCGCCAGCTTCCGATAGGCGGAGCGGATCTCGTCCGCCGTCGCGTCTTTTTTTACGCCTAGAACCTTATACGGGTCGTCTGCCATTCCGTGTCTCGAATCGCCTGATCAGTCAGTTCGTTCCTAGATAGGGATCATGCCGTGACCACCACAACTCGTTTGTGATGCAAGGCAGCTCAGGCCCGCCGCGTGCTGGAGAGGAACTGGCGGAAACGCTCCGATTTGGGGTTTCCGAACATCTCCTCCGGCGTGCCTTCTTCCTCCACCAGCCCCTGGTGCAGGAACATCACGCGGTCGGAGACCTCGCGGGCGAAGCCCATCTCATGCGTCACCACCAGCATGGTGCGGCCTTCAAAGGCCAGGTCACGCATCACCTTCAGCACCTCTCCGACCAATTCTGGATCCAGCGCAGAAGTCGGCTCGTCGAACAGCAGCACATCCGGCTCCATGGCCAGCGCCCTGGCGATGGCGACGCGCTGCTGCTGCCCGCCCGAGAGCTGCGCCGGGTAGGCGTCGAGCCTGTCGGCCATCCCGACCTTCTCCAGCATCGCCACGCCCCGGGCGATGGCGGTCTTCTTGTCCAGTTTCAGCACATGCACCGGCGCCTCGATCACGTTCTGCAGCACGGTCATGTGCGCCCACAGATTGAACTGCTGGAACACCATGGAGAGCCGCGAGCGCAGCCGCTCGATCTGCCTGGGCTTGGCCGCGGCGCGGTTCTTGCCCTCCGTCATCTCGATCAGCTCGCCCCGGATGGAGACGCGCCCCCTGTCAGGCATCTCCAGCAGGTTGATGCAACGCAGGAAGGTGCTCTTGCCCGAGCCGGAGGAGCCAAGGATCGCGATCACGTCGTGCTCACAGGCGGTGAGGGAAATGCCCTTGAGCACCTCGACATTGCCGAAGCTCTTGTGGATGTCCTCTACCACCAGGGTGGGTACGGGCTTTGGCGTCTCTGACATGAGGCCGATTAATCCTTGTTTTTATAGCGTCTGGCAAGAAACAGCTTTGCAAAACCTGTGCCCTGAGGCAAAAGGAGCCGTCCTTATTCGGACGCAGGAGAGAGCGGGGGATTAGCCCCTCGCCGCCGAAGGCGCAACCGGCCCCCGGAACCGCTCAGGCAAAAGGGCTGCGGCTTGTAAAAGGGGCACTCTGGAAAGCCGGTGGCCACGCCACCGCACCGACGGGGTCAAGGCATTGCCGAAGCGCAGCGCCGAATCTCTCAGGTCTCAGGACAGAGGGGGGTCAGAACTACCGGCGCTTCAAGCTGGGGGCTGATCATATTGGGGGTTCGTTTGCTTAAAACACCTTTGGACGGGCTGCACCGCCGCCTCGGCGCACGCATGGTGGAGTTCGCCGGCTACGAGATGCCGCTGCAATATACGGGCATCATCGCCGAGCATAACGCCTGCCGGACTGGTGCTGCGCTGTTCGACGTTTCGCATATGGGACAAGTGGACATCGCCGATGCCAGCGCCTTCGAGCGGCTGGTGCCTGGCGACATCACCGGGCTGAAGCCCGGGCGGCAGCGCTACACCCTGCTGCTTAATGAAGCTGGCGGGATCATCGACGACCTGATGGTGGCCAATTTCGGCACGCGGCTGCAGGCGGTGCTGAACGCCGGGCGCAAGACCGTGGACGTGGCGCATATGCGCGCGCAGGGTGTTGAGGTGGCGACGCATTTCGAGCGTGCGCTGCTCGCCCTGCAAGGGCCGAAGGCCGTGGCGCTGCTGCCTGAGGGTGCGGCGCTGAAATTCATGGATGCGGCGGAGCTGACGGTCGAGGGCATTCCCTGTACCGTCACCCGCTCGGGCTACACCGGCGAGGACGGCTTCGAGATCGGCTGCCCCGGCGAGGACGGCGAGCGTCTGGCCGAGATCCTGCTCTCACGCGGCGCAGTGCCGGCTGGCTTGGGCGCGCGCAGATTCGCTGCGCCTGGAAGCCGGGTTGCCGCTTTATGGCAACGACATCGGCGAAACCGTGAACCCTGTGGCCGCCGGGCTGAACTTCGCCCTTTCCAAGAGGCGTCTCGCCGCGGCTGACTTCCTCGGCGCCGCCGCGGTGAACGCGGCGCTGGCCAACGGCACGGCGGAAAAGCTCGTCGGCATCCGGCTGGATGGCCGCGCGCCGGCCCGCGCCCATGCCGAGATCCACTCCGGCGGCGAGCGCGTGGGCGAGGTGACCTCCGGCGTCTTCTCCCCCACGCTGAACGCGCCCATTGCGCTCGGCTTTGTGCGCGCGGACCTCGCCGCCCCCGGCACCGCGCTCGACCTGATTGTCCGCGACAAGCCGCTGCCCGGCACGGTCACCGCCCTTCCCTTCGTTCCCCATAACTATGTCCGCTGAAAAGGAGACTCTTCACATGTCCCAGGTTTACTTCTCCAAGGATCACGAATGGGTTTCCGTCGGCGCTGACGGTCTCGCCACGATCGGCATCACCGACCACGCGCAGGCTGCGCTGGGCGATATCGTGTTCGTCGAACTGCCGGAGCCCGGCCGCAATGTCGGCACGGGCGAGGCCTGCGCCGTGGTGGAGAGCGTGAAGGCCGCCTCCGACGTGTACGCCCCGCTGGCAGGCACCGTCGCCGAGGTGAACCAGGCGATCATCGACGAGCCCGGCCTGGTGAATAGCGCCGCCGAGGGCGATGCCTGGTTCTTCAGGCTGCGCCTGGCCGATGCGGCCTCCGTGAACGAGCTGATGGACCGCACCGCCTATGACGAATACCTGGGCACGCTGGCATGAGCGCTCTGGACGAATTGCAGGCCCTGGAAGGCGCGGACGCGTTTGCGGCGCGCCATATCGGGCCGGATGCGGCGCAGATCGCCGCAATGCTGAGTGTTGTCGACGCGGCGACTCTGGATGACCTGATCGCCCAGACTGTGCCGGAATCCATCCGCAGCAACGCCGGGCTGAAGCTGCCAACTGCACTCAGCGAAGCCGCCGTGCTGCGCCAGCTCCGCGAGCTTGGCCGGCCGCAACGTGGTGAAGAAGTCGCTGATCGGGCTTGGCTACCACGGCACCATCACGCCGCCCGTCATCCAGCGCAACGTGCTGGAGAACCCCGGCTGGTACACGGCCTACACGCCGTATCAGGCGGAGATATCGCAGGGCCGTCTGGAGGCGATCCTCAACTTCCAGACCATGATCACCGAGCTGACTGGCATGGAAATCGCCAACGCCTCGCTGCTAGATGAAGCCACGGCGGCGGCGGAAGCCGTCTCCATGGCACATGCGCTGCACAAGGCGGGCAGCAAGGTGATCGCGGTGGCGGCGGATGTGCATCCGCAGACCCGCACCGTCATCGCCACCCGCGCCTGGCCGCTGGGCTGGGAGATCGTTGATTTCCACCCGGGCGATATCGAGGCCATCGCGGGCGCGAAGCCCTTCGCCGTGGTGCTGAACTACCCCGGCAGCACGGGCGAGTTGCGCGACCTCTCGGCCGAAATCGCGGCGGCGAAGATTGCCGGGGCGCTGGCCATCGTCTGCGCGGACATCCTGGCGCTCACCATCCTTACCCCGCCCGGCGAGATGGGCGCGGATGTGGTGGTGGGCTCGGCCCAGCGCTTCGGCGTGCCCATGGGCTTTGGCGGCCCGCATGCCGGGTATTTCGCCACGAGGGATGCGTTCAAGCGCTCCATGCCGGGGCGTCTGGTTGGCGTCTCGGTGGATGCCGCCGGCCGCCCGGCCATGCGCCTAGCGCTGCAGACGCGGGAGCAGCATATCCGCCGTGAAAAGGCGACATCCAACATCTGCACCGCGCAGGTTCTGCTGGCCGTGATGGCCGGGTTCTACGCCGCGTGGCACGGGCCGGAGGGGCTGAAAGCCATCGCCCGGCGCGTGAATTTGCAGGCGCGGCTGCTGGCCGATGTGGCCCGCCAGGGCGGCTGCACGCTGCGGCACGACCAGTTCTTCGACACGCTGGCGGTCGAGGCAGGGCAGAAAGCCGAGGCGCTGATGCAGGCAGGGCTGGAAGCCGGGTTCAACTTCCGGCGCATCGACGCCACGAGCGTCGGCATCGCGCTGGACGAGACCGTCACCCGCGCCGAGCTGGAGGCCCTTGCCGCCGTGCTGGGCGGCAGGCTGGATGCGGCGCCGGAGTCGATCCCCGCGGCGCTGCGCCGTGGCTCCGCCTTCTGCGAGGCGGCGGTGTTCAACACCCACCGCTCCGAACATTCCATGCTGCGCTACCTGAAACGGCTGGAGGACAAGGACATCGCGCTCAACCGCTCGATGATCCCGCTCGGCTCCTGCACGATGAAGCTAAACGCCGCCGTGGAGATGGCCGCCATCACTTGGCCGGAATTCGCCGAGATCCACCCCTTCGCCCCCGCCGACCAGACGGAAGGGTACAAGGCGCTGATCGACGAACTGGCGGCATTGCTGGCGGAAGTCACCGGCTTCGCCGGGGTCTCGCTGCAGCCCAATTCCGGCGCGCAGGGCGAATATGCCGGGCTGCTCGCCGTCCGCGCCTGGCACGAGGCGCGCGGTCAGGGGCACCGCAACATCTGTCTCATCCCGGCCTCGGCGCATGGCACCAACCCGGCCTCCGCCGCCATGGCGGGGTACAAGGTGGTGGTTGTCGCCTGTGACAAGCTCGGCAACGTCGATGTCGCCGATCTGGGCGCAAAAATCGCCGCGCACGGGCCGAACCTGGCGGCGCTGATGATCACCTACCCGAGCACGCATGGCGTGTTCGAGACCTCTATCCGCGACATCTGCCGCGCGGTACACGAGGCCGGCGGGCAGGTCTACATGGACGGCGCCAACATGAACGCCCAGGTGGGGCTCACCAGCCCGGCCAATATCGGGGCGGATGTTTGCCACCTCAACCTGCACAAGACCTTCTGCATCCCGCATGGCGGCGGCGGTCCGGGCGTGGGGCCGATCGGCGTGGCGGCGCATCTGCTGCCGCATCTGCCCAACCATCCGCTGCGCGCGGATGCGGGCCCGGCGACGGGCTACGGCCCGGTGGCCGCAGCCCCCTTCGGCTCGGCGCTAATCCTGCCCATCCCCTACGCCTATATAAGGCTGATGGGGCCTGAAGGCATCACCAACGCCACGAAGGTGGCAATCCTCAACGCCAACTACATCGCCGCACGGCTGGAGGGCGCCTACCCGATCCTCTACCGCGGCGAGAATGGCCGCGTCGCGCATGAATGCATTGTCGATTGCCGCGGCTTCGGCGCGACCTCCGGCGTGCAGGTGGAGGACATCGCCAAGCGCCTGGCCGATTACGGCTTCCATGCGCCCACCATGTCCTGGCCCGTGGCCGGCACGCTGATGATCGAGCCGACCGAGAGCGAGGACAAGGCCGAGCTGGACCGCTTCTGCGACGCGATGCTGTGCATCGCCGACGAGATCGCGTCCATCGAGGACGGCGCCTGGCCGCGCGAGGACAACCCGCTGAAGAACGCCCCGCATACCGCGGCGGAGGTGATGGCGGAGACCTGGACGCACCCGTATTCGCGCGAGCAGGCGGCCTTCGCCCTGCCCTACGTTACGGCCCAGAAATACTGGCCGCCCGTGAAGCGCGTGGACAATGTTTATGGCGACCGCAACCTGGTGTGCTCCTGCGCGCCGCTGGAGGCCTACGCGGAGGCGGCGGAGTAGCCGCACCTAAAACTTCATACGGCTATGCACAGAAATCTCTTGCGTCGGGGGGGCTATGGCCCCATAAGCCCCCCCCACAGTGGCCCAGGGGGGCACGGCGCGGTGCCGTGCTCTACAGGCTGTCTACTAGTTGAGGGGGTTCGCAATGAACGCACTTGCCCGACTGGGGATGGTCTCGGAGTCTCCGAGCGAAAACCAGGCGATGTCCACGGTCTCCCCGGAGCCGCAGAAGGATTATTACGTCGAGAAGGATGGCGTGAAATACGCCGGCATGCACCTGATCATCGATCTGTGGGGTGCAACCAATCTCGATAGCCCTGAGCTGATCGACAAGACGCTGTGCGACGGCGCGATCGCTGCCGGCGCAACGATCCTGCACCACCACTTCCACCACTTCACCCCGAATGGCGGCGTGAGCGGCGTGGTTGTGCTGGCGGAGAGCCATATCTCCATCCACTCCTGGCCCGAGCGCAACTTTGCGGCGCTGGATGTGTTCATGTGCGGCTGCTGCGATCCGTACAAGCTGATCCCCTTCCTCAAGGAGGCCTTCAAGCCGACCCACATCCAGATCAACGAGCAGAAGCGCGGCCTCATCGCGTAAGCCTGCAAAATGGGGGCGCTCGGCGCCCCCAACTGTCCGGGAGCCCTACATGACCGATACGTGGTTTAACGAGACGCTGTACCCGGACTGGGGCCAGCGCTTTAAGTTCGTGCGGCAACTGGCGCGGGTGCAGAGCCCGTTCCAGGATATTTCCGTGTTCGAAACCGACAGCCATGGCCGCGTGCTGACCCTCGACGGCGTGGTACAGATCACCGAGCGCGACGAGTTCGTCTACCAGGAAATGCTCACCCATGTGCCGCTGCTGGCGCATGGCAACGCCCGGAACGTGCTGATCATTGGTGCTGGCGATGGCGGCGTGCTGAAACATGTGCTGATGCACAAGAACGTCGAGCGCGCGGTGATGGCCGAGATCGATGGCGAGGTGATCCGCCTTTCCAAGGAATTCCTTCCCGGCATCGGCGGCGATGCGTGGAACGATCCGCGCGCGGACGTGATTGTGGGCGATGGCATCGACTACGTGAAGAAGGCGCCGGATGCGTCCTTCGACGTGATCATCGTCGACTCCACCGACCCGATCGGTGTCGGCGAGGTGCTGTTCACCGACGAGTTCTACCAGAACGCGGCGCGCATCCTCACCCCGCAAGGGCTGATCGTGAACCAGTGCGGCGTGCCCTTCATGCAGGCCGACGAGCTGTATGAGACGAGCATTCGCCGCAAGCAGTTCTTCCCGCATGTCACTGCTTATGTCGCGGCGGTGCCGACCTATGTCGGCGGCTACATGACGCTGGGCTGGGCCGGCAAGGATGCAAGCCTGACGCAGCAGCCGGTGGAAGTGATCACCGCGCGCGCGGAAGCGGCGGGGATCGCCAGCAAGAGCGGCTATTGGAGCCCGCATGTGCACGTGGCGAGCTTCTGGCTGCCGCCCTATATCGCCAAGCACCTGCCTAAGTAATCGGCGGTATCGAGAATCTGCCGGTCCAGGCTGGCAGGTTCCAGACCAAGCGTTTTCGCGTGAGCGAGGTAATGAGCGGCGTCGCCGAGATATTTATCGGCGGCGCCGTTTTGCCATTCGGGGCGGATGATGTCCGCGCCAGCCCAGCCCAGCAGCGCCCCGGCGCGGGCTGCCAGGGCGGAGAGTTCGATGGGCTCGCCCCATGTGTCGAATACCGGCGGGAACTCGCCGCGCAGCAGCAGCCCAAGCGCGATGTTCAGCACATCGGCCACATGCGCATAGCCGCGCCAAACCGGATGCGCAGCGCGCAGCGTGACCGGGCGGCGGGCCAGGATGTCGCGGATGATGCAGGCCAGCGCGTAGGAGTCGAGCTTGTTGATGAACGGGCCCGCGAGGTTGAACACGCGCATCAGCACGGTAGGGATGCTGAGCGCCTGCCCGAGCGCGGCGAAACGGGCTTCGTCTTCCAGCTTGCCCTCGCCATACGGGTTGGGCGGCGGCGCATACACAGCGCCGGAGGACGGCACGAAAACACCGCACGCGCCATTGCGGCGGATGAAATCCTCCACCGTGGCGGAGATCGCCCTGTTGGTGGCGATGTACTGATCCACGGGCATTTTGCCCGCATGCTCGCGGGTGAGGAAGGCCATGTGAAAGACCAGCGGCGCGCGGGCTTCCAGCTTGGTCAATTCGTCCAGGGCGTGGATTGGCAGCGTAGCGCCGTTGCGTAACGTGTATGGCCGCGCGCTGGCGCCGAAGGCATGGACCTCCGCCCCGGCATTATGCGCCATTTCCAGCGCCGCCTGCCCCAGCCATCCGCCCGCCCCGGTGACAACCACCGGAACACCGCGCAGGGGCTGCGAAAACTCAAGCATACAGGCTGAAGAATTCGTCAAAGCTCGCCAGCATATAGTCGAAATGCGGCTGCGCAAGACCAGGGAACACGCCGATCCAGAAGGTGGCGTTCATCACCAGATCGGCATTTGGCGTCTCACCGGCCACGCGGTAGTTCTGCCCGTTCATGTAGGGCTGATGAATGAGATTGCCGCCGAACAGATAGCGCGTGCCGATGCGCGCCCGGTTGAGATGCCCCACCAGCAGGTCGCGCGTATAGGGCGTGCCGGGGCGGATGGTGAGCGGCAGGCCGAACCAGGATGGCTCCGAATTCGCCGTCGCCTCAGGCAGGATCAGGAACTCCTCGAAGCGTTGCAACCCAGCGCGGAGATAGGCAAAATTCGCATTGCGCGCGGCGACGAACTCATTCAGCCGGTCGAGTTGCTTCACGCCCACCGCCGCCTGCATGTCGGTCATCTTCAGGTTATAGCCGAGATGCGAGTAGATGTATTTGTGGTCGTACCCCACCGGCAGCCCGCCGAGTTGCCAGGAGAAGCGCTGCTTGCAGGTATTGTCATGCCCTGGCGGGCACCAGCAATCGCGCCCCCAGTCGCGCAGCGATTCGAGAATCCGCTTGAACCGGCTGGACTTCGTGAAAACCGCTCCGCCCTCGCCGGTAGTGATATGATGCGCCGGATAGAAGCTCAACGTGCCGATCTCGCCAAAGCCACCCACGGCGGTGCCATTGTATTTGGCGCCCAGTGCGTCACAGCAATCCTCGATCAGGCGAAGGTCGTACTTCGCCGCGATGGCCGTGATCGTATCCAGATCGAACGGATTTCCCAGCGTATGCGCGAGCACGATGGCGCGGGTGCGCGGCGTGATCGCAGCCTCGATCGCCGTGGCGTCAATGTTGTAGGTGGGCAGCGAGACATCGACGAACACCGGCACCAGCCCGTTCTGGAGCACCGGGTTCACGGTGGTGGGAAAGCCCGTGGCGCAGGTGATCACCTCATCGCCAGCTTTGAGCGCGGCAGCACCCAGGCTCGGGCTGGTGAGCGCCGTGACGGCCAGCAGGTTGGCCGACGAACCGGAGTTCACGGTGAGCGCGTAACGGCTCTGCGTGGCGGCGACCAGCTTCGCCTCGAACTCATCGTTGAACCGGCCCGTGGTGAGCCAGAAATCAAGCGACGAATCCACGAGGTTCACCAGCTCCGGCGCGCCGTACACCTTGCCCGAGACTGGCACGGGCGAGCTTCCCGGCTCAAACGGCTTGGGCGCATGGGCGAGTTCCGCGTAGCGCGCGGAGAGTTCGAGAATCTGGCGCCGCAGCGCCTCGGCATCATTCATAATGGCAGAACGCCCTGATCTGGGAGAGGGTGAAATCCAGCATCGCCTCGCCGGCCTGGAAGGCGCGATACCACGCCGCCGTGGCGGCCAGGGCCTCGTCCAGCGTCATCCCCGGGCGCCAGGCGAGATCCTGCCAAGCCTTTTTCGCGTTCAGCCGTAGCACCGGCGCCTCATGCACTGGGTTGTCGTCCGGCATTACGGTAAAGAACGCGCCCTGCCCCCACAGCGCGCAGAGCTTCCCCGCGACGGCCTGCACAGTCACCCCGGCCGCCGGGTCAGGGCCAAAATTCCAGCTGTTCTTCGGCTCGTCATGCGTCCACATATACTCGGCGGCAAGCAGATAGCCGCAGAGCGGTTCCAGCACGTGCTGCCATGGCCGGATGGCGCGCGGGTTGCGGATGGTGAGAAACTCGCCAGCCATGATCGTCTTGAAGAAATCCGGCAGCAGGCGGTCTTGCGCCCAGTCGCCGCCGCCGATGACATTGCCGCCACGCACCGTGGCCAGCTTCTGTCCGGGCGGCAGCGGGAAGGATGCCGCCACCAGCTCGGCACAGGCCTTGGAGGCGCTGTACGGATCGTGCCCGCCCAGCCTGGAGGATTCGTCATGCGGCTCCCGGCTCTCGGCATAGACCTTGTCGCTGGTGACGATGACCGCCACTTGCACGCTCGGCGTCTGCCGAACCGCATCCAGCACGTTCGCCGTACCCATGATGTTGGTGGAATAGGTTTCCATCGGATGCGCATAGGAGGGGCGGACCAGAGGCTGCGCCGCGAGATGCAGCACGATGTCCGGCGCGAAGCTGCGCATCGCCTCGGTCAGCTTGGCGGCATCGCGGACATCGCCAATCTGGTGCTCGATGAGCTTATCGACGCCGCAACTGGTAAAAATATTCGGCTCGGTATCAGGCGGCAGCGCATAGCCGCGCAGCACGGCGCCGAGATGCGAAAGCCACAGAGTAAGCCAGCCACCTTTGAAACCGGTATGCCCGGTGACAAAGACGCGCTTGTTCACCCAGAACTGCGAACGCGGAATCGCATGCGTCAGGTTTGCCATGTCATCCAGGGTCCTTGCCCAGCTTCGCAGAGATGTTCCAACGCCATCCGGTCGCGCAGCGTATCCATGGGCTGCCAGAACCCGGCATGACGGTAGGCCTGCAACTGGCCAGAGGCGGCGAGTTGCTCCATCGGCGCTTTTTCCCACAGCGTCATGTCATCCGCGATGAGATCCAGCGCCTTCGGATTGAGCACGAAGAACCCGCCGCTGATGAGCCCTGATCGCTCCACGGGCTTTTCCTCGAACCGGTCAACGGTATCGCCAACGATATGCAGCGCGCCAAAACGCGCCAGCGGCTGCACCGCCGCCACCGTGGCAAGCTTGCCGTGCGCGCGGTGGAACTCAAGCTCGGCGGTGATGTCGATATCCGCCACCGCATCGCCATAGGTCATGCAAAACATCTCGTCCGTGCCGAGATATTTCCTGATCTTCTTCAGCCGTCCACCGGTCTGCGTGTCCAGCCCGGTTTCCACCAGCGTCACCCGCCAATCCTCGGCCGCGCTCTGGTGAATGGTGGCTCCAGTGCGCAGATCGATCGAGAGGTCGGACGAGTAAAGATTATAGTTGTAGAAATAATCCTTGATCTTCTCGCCCCTGTAGCCAAGGCAAATGATGAAGTCCGAGATGCCATGCTGGGCATAGATCTTCATGATATGCCACAGGATCGGCCGGCCGCCGATCTCTACCATCGGCTTCGGCTTGGTATCGGTCTCCTCGGAAAGGCGCGAGCCTCGCCCGCCGGCGAGGATGACCGCCTTGATGCCCCGGGAATTGTCGATCATGCCTCGCTCCACATATTTTCCGCCAGTTCCTCACGGGAGAGGAAAGGCGCCATGTCGTGCAGCGGGGAAGACACCATGCGCCCATCCTCCAGCTTGCGCGAGGACAGCTTCGGCGCGAAAACCTGAGCCGGGTCCAGCCTGATTTCACAGAATTGCGGTCCGGGCGCGGCCAGCACCTCGGCCAGCACGCCGGGCAGCTCGGCATGAGTGGCGGCGTGGTGCACGGGCAGGCGGAAGGCTGAGGCAACAGCACGGAAATCCGGGAAGGTGACACCGCTCGCCGCATCGAAGCCGAACATATTGTCGGGGAAGAACGCGCTCTGCGTCTGCTTGATGGAGGAATAGCCAGAATTGTCGAGCAGGAAGATCTTGATGTTGAGCTTCTGCGCGTAGATGCTCTGCAACTCCTGCATGTTCATCATGAAGCTGCCATCGCCCGAGAGGCAGATGACGCGCCGCTCCGGCGCGGCGTAGGCGGCCCCGATGGCGGCGGGGAGATCATAGCCCATCGAGGCCGAGCCGGAGTTGGAAAACATGCGCTGCCCGGCTTTGAGTTTTGCCGCCTGGAAGGTGGTGACGCAGGCCGTGGCGTTGGCGGTCACGACGACATCTGCCTCGCCAGCCGCGTCGAACAGCTTGTCGGCGAAGATGTACGGATTGATGCCGCGCGCATCATCGGCATATTCCGGCTGCAACACGGGGTAGCGGCGGCGGCGCTCCTGGCACCAGGCGAGATAGCCCAGCTGCCCCTCGCTCGGCGAGAAATTACCCAGAGCCCGCGTCAACGCCGGGATGAAGGTTTTCAGATCCGCCAGCACCGGCTTTTCGATCTTCAACGTCGGCTTCGTCAGCTCCGCCGGGTCGATATCGACCATGATCTTGATCGCATTCGGCGCGAAATTTTCCCAGTTATAGGAAATCTGCCTGATGTTCAGCCGGCACCCGAGGATGAGTACGACATCGGCGTTCTGCACCGCGAAATTGCCGGCACGGTCACCCACTGTGCCAGGGCGGCCAACGTAGCAGGGATGACCATCGGGCAGCACGTCATGTGCATTGAACGCGGTGGCAACAGGAAAGCCCGTGCGCTCCACAAGTTTCAGGAAATCCGCATGCCCGCCAGAGATGCGCACGCCGGTTCCCGGCATGATCACCGGACGCTTGGCGTTGCGCAGGATGTCCGCAACTTCGCTTACGTCCGGCAGTGCTGCTTCCGACCCGGGCGTGAAGCCGTGCAGCGTGTCCGGGTCGATCTGCGCGCCCTGGATATCCATCGGCACGTCGATCCACACCGGACCGGGCCGGCCGGATTGCGCGAGATGCAGCGCCTTCTCGACGACGTAGCGCGCGTCTTCCTTCTTGCGCAGCACCACGGCGTATTTGGTGATGCCCTTGACCATGGCGATGATGTCCGCCTCCTGGTCGCCAAGCTGGCGCAGCTTCAGGTCGTAGCTTGTCGCCATCGTCTCCTGCTTCACCTGGCCGGAGATCACGAGCATGCCGATGGAATCCGTCCAGGCGCCATGCACGCCGTTAAGCGCGTTGATCCCGCCCGGCCCGGTGGTGACGTTGAGCAGCGCCAGCCGTCCCGAGAGGCGGCAATACGCCTCCGCCGCCATGGCGCAGGCCTGTTCATGATGCAGGCAGACACCGTGCAAATTTTTATTGCGGGAAAACGCATCGTTGAGATGCATCGCCCCGCCACCGGTCACGGTGAAGAAATGCTTGACGCCATGCGCCGCCACCAATCCGGCGATATAATCCGCGACGCGCAAGGCTCAGCTCAGCCGCGTGACGTTGTTCGCCGTCGCCTCGGGTTGAGCGTCGATCCCGCGCTGCTCGATCATCTTCGCCAACGCCGAATTGGCGCCATAGGGGCTATCGATATTGTTGAAGGCAATAGCCGTGTCTTTTGCCACAGCGCCAATCAGCACCTCGCCCTTCATCATCTCGCGACACGAGATCTGCCCCTTCTGCAGCGGAACGGCGAGATAAACATCGTCATCGGCCAGGATATGCCCGGCTGGCAGATCGCGCTTCGCGTACACGCCACGCACCAGGCCATCGAGGTAGCGCACCTCCTTCTCGGGCGGCACGCGCTTCGCCGCGGCGGAACCGCCGCACATTTCCTCGGCCTTGCGGAAGGCCTTGAACCAGGTGTCCACCTGCTCCGGCAGGGAGCAATAGGGCGAGACCGGGATACCGTCGGCCTCTATGTCGATATGCCGTTCGAAGGTACGCGCGCCCTTCGCATAGGCGATCAGCATGGAATTATGCCAATCGTGATATTCGTGCGTGGAAAAGCCGATCACATTGTCCGGATAGCGGGCTTTCAGGAAGTCGATCTGGTTCATCTCCAGTTCGTGATCCTCGGACGGATAGATCGACACGCAATGATTGATCGACAACGGAATGTTGCGCTTGGCAAAAAACGAAACGATGTCATCCAGATCACGCAAGCTGGAACCGCCGGTGGAGATGATGACCGGTTTCTTCGTCGTGGCGATCTTCTCGATCAGGAACCAGTCCTTGATGTCGGAGCTGGCGATCTTGATGATCTGGATGCCCAGTTCGATACATTTCTCGACCGAAGCCTCATCGAACGGCGTCGCCATCGAGATCATGCTCGAATTGCGCACAGCGGTAACCATCTGCTGGTATTCCGCCCAGGAGAGCTGCGTATCCAGCGTCTTCTTGATGTAACGGATATCGGTCCGGCGACGGAAATCCTTATGGATGAAGCTGTCAACGTCCCGGAACTGAAACTTCATCGCTGCGCGGACATTGTTGTACCGCACGACCTTGGCATAGTCCGAGATGATTTTCAGGCCACGATTTACATCGCCCCAGTGATTATTCGCCATCTCCAGGACGAAGAGATTGTCGAAAATCGAAGCATGCATTTGTTAGGCTCCCTGGGACTTAAACATTTGTTTATTTATAGGATTTATGCCGGATCGTCAATTTTTCCAGGCGCCCAAACGCCTCGCCTGCCCGGCAACAAAGGCAAATGACAAACCCGTGAATTCGGCCGCAACCCACCACCAGAGCCCCTCGCGCAGCAGCCACAACCAAACGGCGGACGGCGACGGGAAATATGGCTGCGACAACCCAGAGATCAGGGCCCGGGGCACGGCTTCCCACAGCAGCAGCACAATCGCAAATTGCAGAACCCGCAGCCGGGCGCGGGCCGCGCCAAGCCGCCAGAGCCCCGGCAGGGTCAGCAGCAGGTAAACCGCCC
The DNA here is from genome assembly GCA_963750235.1 of uncultured Alphaproteobacteria bacterium. Lineage (GTDB taxonomy): Bacteria > Pseudomonadota > Alphaproteobacteria > Acetobacterales > Acetobacteraceae > Acidocella. Next base: position 734,333 of record CAVVPW010000008.1, on the reverse strand, counting down.
GGTACTCGATATTCTGCGCCGCCAGGAAGCAGAACAGTATCACTACCGCGCCGGTAACAAGGTAGAGCCGGCGCCCCTCATCCAACGCCGCCAGCGCCCGCGCCCAGGAGCGATGCAGCGCCAGCCCGGCGGCCAACGCCATGGCGGTCATGACCCAGGAAACCAGCCCCGCCGGGAAATGCAGGAGATGCAGCATCGCCAGCCCGCGTGGCAGGTCGATGCGCCCGAAGCTGGCGCGGAACGGCGTGCCGGAGGGGATGATCGCCAAAGCCGCCGCCACGCCCTCCCCGTACCGCAGCAAAACGAAGGCAAGTCCCGCCAGCCCGGAGGCGGCCAGCGCCATCACCACGCGGCGCTTCTCCCGCAGGGCCAGAACAAAGCAGGCCACCGGGTAGAATTTTGCCGCAGCACCCAGGGCGAAAATGGCATAGGCGGCGAGCCGCGCCCGGGGCGCGCGCAGCAGCAGCCAGACGGCCAGCGTGATGGCGGCGAACAGCCCGGCATCCAGGTTGCCCTGCTCCAGCGCATAATAGCTGGCAGGGGACAGGCTGGCGGCCAGGCGGAGCCGGAACTCCCATCCACGGGCCGGCGCCGGCAGCAGCGCCAGCGCCGCGAGGAAGCCAAGGCAGAGCAGCAGCCCCACGGCCAGCGTATCGCCCGGGCCGATCGGTAGCAGCACGGCACGAAGCAGAATGGGCGAATAATTGAACACGCCGCCATCCAGGCAGGCGCTGGGGCGGTACACATCCACCCCGACGCGCCAGCATGCCCCGGCTTGCAGAATCGCCAGCGTGTCCACAAACGGATGCAGCTTCTTCACGCCATCGGGAATACGCGTGAAGAACAGGTAAAGCGGCATGGCAAACTCGTGCAGCGCGGCAAACACCGCCAGCACCACCAAACCTATGGCGCTGATCCTGAAGCGATAAGGCATAATGCTAAAAGCCAATGCGCTCCTTCTCTGTCACGTAGGGGCGCTTCTGCACCTGGGTGTGGATCGCCCCGACATATTCGCCGATGATGCCAAGCGAGACCAGTTGCACCGAGCCGAGGAAGAACAGGCCGATGACCAGCGGCGCCATGCCGACCGTGAAACTCGACCAGAAGATCAGCTTGTAGAGCAGGTAACCGAAACCGGCCAGGAACGACACGCAGGCGCTGACAAAGCCAAGCGCCGTGACCAGCCGCAGCGGCACTTTCGACAAATTGGTGATGCCAAGCATCCCGATGTCGTAGAGCGTATAGAAATTGTTCTTGGTGATGCCGCGCCGGCGCACCGGCTGGTCGTAAGGAATTTTGCAGATATTCAGCCCGATCTCCGCGATCATGCCGCGGAAGAACGGGTATGGATCATCAAAGCGGCGCACCGCCTCGATCACCTTGCGGTCGTACAGGCCAAAGCCGGTGAAGTTCTGGATCGTCTCGATCGAAGCCATGCGTTCAACCAGCGCGTAATAGGCCCTGCGCAGGAAGAACATCGCGGGCGTCTCGTCCGAGGTGCGCTTGATGCACAGCACGGTATCGAACCCCTCGCGCCATTTTTCCACCAGCGTCGGGATCATCTCCGGCGGGTCCTGCAAGTCGGCGACGATGCTGATCACCGCCTCTCCCTTGGCCTGCATCAGCGCGTGCATCGGCGAGCGGATATGGCCGAAATTGCGCGCGTTGACGATGATCTTTACGCGCGCATCCCTGGCGGCGATCTCCTTCAGCAGCGCCACGGTTCGGTCGGTGGAGGCGTTGTCGATGAAGATATGCTCGTAGGTGCAATCCGGCAGCGTGGTCATGGCGGCGGCGACCCGCGCATGCAGCTCGGCCACATTGGCTTCTTCGTTGTAGCAGGGCGTGATGACGCTCAGGAACGGCATGGTTGGGCTTTCATGAAACGAGGCGACGCGACCTGGCACCAAGCGAGCCAGGCATAGGCGGGACAGAGAACCAATAGTGAGACCAGCGGCGTCGCGCCTAGCAGACCGGCTGCGCCGAATGTTGCCGCCAGGGCCGGCTTGAGCCCCAGCGCCAGCCCGGTCGCCGCAAGCTGGGCGATGAACTGCCCCCTGTACTGCGTGGTAGCACTGAGCAACAGCCCGGCCACACGCGGCAGTGCGAGAGCAACGATCCACCCCGCCATGGCGAGGAACAATGCGGGCGGCAGATGCAAATCCTGGCGCAGCCAGAGCGCCAAAACCTGGTTGCCTGCGAGCACGATCGCCCCGGAGCCGGCGCAAGCCAGCCCTGCCACCACGAGCGTGCCGCGCCACAGCGTTCGCGCCACCCAGCCGTGGTCCTCCAAAGCCACGGCCTCGACGAAGGCTGGCCACAGCGCCTGCGTGGCGACCATGAGCATGCCAATCGCCGTGATGCATACTTTTAGCGCCACGGTCATCTGCGCCGCCGCCTGCGGGCCGAGCCAATCCAGTGTCAGAACATTATCAAACACAAAGGCGCAGGAGCCAGCGATCGAGATCAGGGCGAGCAATGCGCCGCTGCGCAAGGCATGTCCGATCACGGCGAGTTTCGGCCTCAGCTTGGGGCGCAACTCCGGCTGCGTCAGCAGCGCATGCGCAAGGCTGCCGGCATTGGCCAGCACCCCGGCGCCGAACACGGCGAGCGTCATCACCGTGACACCTGCTCCCGCCAAGGCCCCGGCGATGATAAAGCCCAGCATCAACGCCGTCTGCATGGTATCCCACAGCCCGGCGACATGGCCTTTCTGCAGCCCGAACCAAAGCGAGCCCGCCAGGCCGAGCGGAATATTGGCGGCCATGCACAGCCCCGCGACGAGAAACGGCGGCGACGGCACAAGGCGCGGCCAAGCCAGCAGCACCACAGCACCTCCAGCCAGCAGCACCAAGCCAAGCGCCACACCAACCAACAGGCAGGCTGTCACGTAATCACGCGGGTCCTCGCCTCGGTGCCGCGCCGCTGGCAGCAGCGTGACCAGCGCGCCCCCCAACCCCAGATCAAGCATGCCCGCCGCCCAGCTCAGCGATGTCGCGGCCCCCCATACGCCGAACCCCGTCTCGCCCAAGCGGTGCAGCACAAGCGGCAGGATGATCAGGCTCGCCGCCAGCTGCGCCAAGCGCTGCAGCACCCCTGTGGCGCCGCTGAGCAGGACGCGCCGGTAGCGCGGGGTCACGGATTTCAACATGAAACCATGATGCCGGGCGCCGGGCAGCGCGCCAAGGGCATGGCGCGCAACAATGCCATCACAGCCTGGTGTGCAGGCGGATCAGGTGGCTATAGCTTCGGCCATCAGCCGCTTCATTTCCACGATCGCGGCGGGCAGGCCGATCAACAGCGCCTCGCCGATCAGGAAATGGCCGATATTCAGTTCCACCACCTCGGGCAAAGCCGCCACCGGCTGCACGTTGGGAAAGGTCAGCCCATGCCCGGCATGGCATTCCAGCCCAACCTGCGTGGTCAGCGCCGCCGCGTGACGCAGCCGCTCCAGTTCGCCCGGCTTGCCGTGCGCATAGGCGCCGGTGTGCAACTCCACCACCTGGGCGCCGATTTCCGCCGCCGCGCGCACTTGGTCGGGCTCCGGGTCGATGAACAGCGACACGATGATCCCCGCATCCTGCAGCCGCTTGATCACCGGCTTCAGCGCCTCGCGCTGCTGCACCACGTTCAACCCGCCTTCGGTCGTCACCTCGGCCCGGCGTTCCGGCACGATGCACGCGCCGTGCGGCTTCAACCGGCTGGCGATGGAGGCCATCTCTTCCGTCGCCGCCATCTCGAAATTCACCGGCTTGGCCGCCCAGCGGCAGATCACCTCGGCATCGGCGTCGCGGATATGCCGCCGGTCCTCGCGCAAGTGGATGGTGATGCCATCCGCCCCCGCCGCCACGCAGGCTTTCGCCACCGTGAACGGATCCGGGTGGCCGCCGCCGCGCGCGTTGCGCAGCGTGGCCACATGGTCGATGTTGACGCCGAGGCGGATGTAGCCGGTCATCTCAGATATGGATCGCCCGGCCGTCCACGGCCAGCGCGGCTTCCTTCACCACTTCGCTTAGCGTCGGGTGCGCGTGGCAGACGCGTGCCACATCCTCGGCCGAGGCGCCGAATTCCAGCGCCGTGGTCAGCTCGGCGATCAGCGTGCCCGCATCCGGCCCGATGATATGCGCGCCGAGCAGCTTGTCGGTGCCCTTCTCGGCCAGGATCTTGGCGAAGCCCTCGGTAGCACCCATGGCGCGGGCGCGGCCATTGGCCATGAACGGGAACTTGCCGACGGTATAGGCGATGCCCGCCGCCTTCAGCTCCTCCTCGGTCGCGCCCACCGCGGCCACTTCCGGCCAGGTGTACACAACGCTGGGGATCGCGCCGTAATTCACATGCCCGGCCTGACCGGCCAGACGCTCGGCCAGGGCCACACCCTCTTCCTCGGCCTTATGCGCCAGCATCGGCCCGGCGATCACGTCGCCAATGGCGTAGACGCCCGGCACGTTGGTGGCGTAATGCGCGTCGGTCTTCACGCGGCCGCGCTCGTCGGTCTCAACACCGGCAGCGGCGAGGTTCAGCCCCTCGGTATAGGCGTAGCGGCCAATGGCCAGCAGCACGATATCGGCCTTCAGCGTCTCCGCCTCGCCGCCCTTGGCGGGCTCCACGGTCAGGGTCACGCCCTCGCCTTCCACCTTCGCGCTGGCCACCTTGTGGCCGAGCTTGAACTTGAAGCCCTGCTTGGTCAGCACCTGCTGGAAGGTCTTCGAAATCTCGCCATCCAGGCCCGGGGTGATGCGGTCGAGGAACTCCACCACGGTGACCTCCGCGCCAAGGCGACGCCACACGCTGCCCAGCTCCAGCCCGATCACGCCGGCGCCGATGATGACCATGTGGCCCGGCACCTTATCCAGCTCCAGCGCGCCGGTGGAGGTCACGATGCGCTTCTCGTCGACTTCAACACCCTTCAGCGGCACGGAGTCGGAGCCGGTGGCGATGACGATGTGCTTGGCCGTGTAGGGCTTGCCCTCAACCTCGATCGCGCCCGGCGCGGTGAAGCTCGCCGCGCCCTTGATCCAGGTGACCTTGTTCTTCTTGAACAGGAACTCGATGCCCTTGGTGTTGGCGCCGACCACCTCGGCCTTGCGCGCCTGCATGCGGGCGATGTCGATCTTCACCTCGCCCACGGAGATACCGTGATCCTGCAGCCCGTGCTTGGCGTGCTCGAAATCCTCGGAGGACTGCAGCAGGGCCTTGGAGGGGATGCACCCGATGTTCAGGCAGGTGCCGCCCAGCGTCGCCCGCTTCTCGACGCAGGCGACCTTGAAGCCGAGCTGCGCCGCGCGGATCGCGCAGACATAACCGCCCGGACCGGCCCCGATCACGATGACGTCGAAATTTTCAGCCATGCTACGCTCCCTCTGCGGACTATGAAAAAACCGATGCGCCGGTCATAATCCCACCTCCGGCCACGAGCAATCTACCCACGGCACGGCTGCCCCGCCCACCTTGCTGGCCCTGACAGGCCCTTGCTTGCCCAAGGCAAGCGGCACGGCCTAAACCCGGGCCATGATGAAATTTGCAGCACGAATTGGGCGGACCGAACTGGCGGCCACCTTTGCCACGGCAGCGCGCGCGCGCGCCTTGCGGGCGGAGGGGCACGACGTGATCTCGCTCTCGCTGGGCGAGCCGGATTTCCCGACGCCCGAACATGTGGTGCAGGCGGCGCATGAGGCCGCCCTGCGCGGCGAGACCAAATACCCCCCGCTCGGCGGCACCGAGGCGCTGCGCAACGCGGTGGCGGAAAAATTCCACCGCGAGCATGGCGTAAAGATTCGCCCGGCGGATGTGCTCGTCACCAATGGCGGCAAGCAGGCCATCTTCAACGTGGTGATGTCGCTCACCGAGGCCGGGGACGAGGTAATCATCCCCGCCCCCGCCTGGGCCGGCTATGAGCAGACGGTGAATTTCGCTGGCGCGAGGCCGGTGTTCGTGCCCTGCCCGCAGGCGGATGGCTTCATGCTGCGCGCCGAGGCACTGGAGCGCGCCATCACCCCGCGCACTAGGCTGCTGCTGCTCAACTACCCGAACAACCCTTCCGGCGCCGCCTGCTCCGAGGCCCAGCTGAAGGCGCTGGCGGAGGTGCTGCGCGCCAATCCGCATGTCTGGGTACTGTCTGACGACATTTACGAGCATCTGCTCTTCGATGGCCGCAAGCACGTCACCCTGCTCGGCGTGGCGCCGGATCTGGCGGACCGGGTGGTGACGATCTCCGGCGTCTCAAAGACCTACGCCATGACCGGCTGGCGCGTTGGCTGGTGCTTCGGCCCGGCAGAGCTCATCAAGGTCTGTACCGTGGTGCAGGCCACGGCCACCTCCGGCGTGTCCTCGGTGGGCCAGGCCGCGGCGCTGGCGGCGCTCACCGGCCCGCAGGATTTCCTGGCCGAGCGGGCGGCTGCGTATCAGGCGCGGCGCGACTTGGTGGTGACGGCGCTGAACCAGGTGCCGGGCTTTTCCTGCCACAAGCCGGAAGGTGCGTTCTACGTGTTCCCCGGCATCTCCAGCTGCCTCGGCAAGACCACCCCCGGCGGACGCAAGCTGCACACGGACGGGGACTTCGCCATGGCCCTGCTGGAGGAAGCCCATACCGGCGTGGTGCAGGGCTCGGCCTTCGCCATGCCCGGGCATATCCGCATCTCCACCGCCACCTCCGAGGCGGTGCTGGCCAAGGCCTGCGCGCGCATCGCCGAGTTCAGCGCCGCCTTGCGCTGAGCCGATCCGTCTCCACATCCTCCGGACACACAACCCCGGAGGACAAACGATGCCTGACGTGAAATACACCGCCCATGGCCACGCGACCGGCGGTCGCGACGGCCAGGGGGCGAGCGATGACGGCCGCATCTCCGTAAAACTTTCCGTGCCAAAGGAGCTGGGCGGCGATAGCGGCCCGGGCACCAACCCTGAGCAGCTCTTCTCGGTCGGCTATTCGGCCTGTTTCCTCGGCGCGCTGAAATTCGTGGCGGGCAAGGAGAAGGTGGCGCTGTCGCCCGAGACCAAGGTCGCGGCCGACATCGGCATCGGCCCGCGCGAGGACGGCACCGGATTCGGCATCACCGCAGCGCTTACCATCAGCTCTCCGGGGCTGGACAAGGCAAAGCTGGAAGACCTGGTGCAGAAGGCGCACATCGTCTGCCCCTACTCCAACGCCATCCACAAAACCGTGGATGTGAAGCTGACAGTCGCCTGAAGCCGCGAACAAACGCCCCAGCGCGCCGCAAGGCGCGTTGCGGGTAACATCAGGGAAGGTGGCTACCGAGAACAGGGGGATGCCCTCTCCAACGCAACACGCACCACGTCCGACACTATCGCCGGGCCGATACCCTTTCGTTGGCAATACTTCGACCCGAGCCAGTCCCTCAGTTCTTTGGCCCCCTTACTGGCATTGCAGGACATGCAACACCGGGCAATGTTCTCGGGCGTGATGATGCGAGCGTCGTTGACGATGTGTTCCCAAGAGGGCCGGTCGCCTCTCCTGGACGAAGGCAGCGAAAAATCGACACCACAATAGGCGCAATGGCGATCCCGGTCTGTGACCAGTGCTTCTAGCCATGCAGGGATACCCCAACGGTTCAATGTAGTTTCCTCAGTGTAGCGGAGAGCATGTGCCAAACGGAACGTGCGCGCGGGGCCTAATTCTCTGGGGCCAAACCTGTAGCGACAGTTGTGGAGGCACCCGCTCGGGAGTCGCCAAAATCGCCTTGAATATCAATAGTTTATATGGGAATGAGTACGGTGGTGGAGCTAAGCGGAATCGAACCGCTGACCTTCTGCATGCCATGCAGACGCTCTACCAATTGAGCTATAGCCCCGTACCGTCGTGGGAGCGGCGTATAAACCGGGTTGCACAGGAAGATCAAGTGGGGGGATGGAAGCAAATGCAGATTATGTTAAGCACCCCTCATGCCGGGTTAGCACAGTGGTAGTGCAGCGGTTTTGTAAACCGAAGGCCGGGGGTTCAAATCCCTCACCCGGCACCAGTATTGTCTCCCCATGATCATCTCGGCCCCACGCCTGTTTCTGGGCGATTCCTTCACCGGCCCCGGCGCTTTGGCGCTGGAGGATGGCCGCATCACCCGCATCATCTTTGGCGATGTGGAAGCTGACATGCAATTAACGCATGGCTTCCTCGCCCCCGGGCTGATCGACCTGCACAATAACGGCGCCTTCGGGGTGGATTGCGCCACCGCCACGCCGGAAGAATGGGATGTGTTCGTCGCCGGGCTGGCGGCGTGCGGCGTCACCTCGGTCCTGCCCACCGCCATCACCGCGCCGCTGGCCGACTTGGCAGAAACCGCGGGCCGCGTGGCGGCGGCACAGGCGCGGCATGGGGCGATTCTCGGCCTGCATCTGGAAGGCCCCTTCCTCGCCCCTGATAAACGCGGCGCGCATCTGCAGAAGTGTCTGCGCCTGCCGGATGAAGCCGCAATCGACGAGCTTCTGGCCATCGGCAAGGTGCTGCGCCTCGTCAGCCTGGCGCCGGAACTGCCCGGCGCGCTGACCGCCATCACCCGGCTGCGCGCCGCCGGGGTGGCGGTGGCGCTCGGCCATACCGGGGCCGACGCCGCCACCATGCGCGAGGCTGCCGCAGCGGGCGCTGCCCTGGTGACGCATGTATTCAACGCGCAGTCACCCCTGCATCACCGCGCCCCGGGCGCGCCGGGCGTGGCGCTCACCGATCCGCGCCTCTCCCCCTGCCTGATCGCCGATGGCGTGCATGTCGCGCCGGAGTTGCTGGCCATTTCCTTTGCCGCCTGTCCCCGCGCCATCGCCGTCACCGACTCCATCCTGGTCGCCGGGCTGGAACCGGGCGCCGTAAGGGAATTCGGCGGCGCGCCGGTCACACTCGGGGCGCAGGGCGTCGGCCTGCGGGAGAACGGCACTATCGCCGGGGCGGGGATCACCCTGGATGAAGGCGTGCGCCGTCTCATCGCCGCAGGGGTGGCGCCCGAGACCGCCCTCGCCGCCGCCACGTCCCGCCCGGCCCGCGCCCTTGGCCTGGCGGATCGCGGCATGCTCGCCCCCGGCGCGCGGGCGGATATCGTCTGGTTCAGCGACGATCTTCGCCCCCAGCGCGTCTGGACCGCCGGGGTGACGCACGAGCCCGCCGCCAAGCCGCGCGGCACGGAAAGCGCCCAGGCGGAGCTGATGGACCTGGACGAGCGGGACACGCTGGGAATCGTGAACGCCTTCCTGGCGCAGGAGCAGGCGGCGCAGCGCGCCCTGGCTGCCGCCGCCCCCGCCCTGGCCCGGCTGGCCGATGCCGTGGCTGCAAAGCTGCAAGCCGGCGGACGGCTCTTCTACGCCGGGGCGGGCACCTCCGGCCGGCTCGGCTTTCTCGACGCCGTGGAGTGCGGCCCGACCTTCGGCATAGAGGACGGGCTGATCATCCCACTACTTGCCGGCGGCCCCTCGGCCTTCATCAAGGCGGCCGAGGGCGCGGAGGACGACACGACCGCCGCCATCGCCGCGCTCACCGCGCATGGCTTCGGCCCGGGCGACGCACTCGTCGGCATCGCCGCTTCCGGCAGCACGCCCTTCACCCTCGCCGCCATCCGCCATGCCCGGGCTTTGGGCGGGCTTACCGGCGCCATCGTCAACAACGCCGCCTCGCCCACGGCCGAGGCCGCCGACATCCCGGTGCAGATCGTCACCGGGGCGGAGGTTATCGCCGGGTCCACGCGGCTCTCCGCCGGGTCCACCCAAAAGATCGCGCTCAACACGCTCTCCTCCACGGTGATGATCCGGCTCGGCAAGACCTACGGCCCCTACATGGTGGACATGCGCGCAACGAACGCCAAGCTGCGCCGCCGGGCCTTGGCAATGGTGCAGCAAATCACGGGCGCGAATGAAAGCGAAACAACCCTTGCGCTCGCCGCCTGCAATATGCATGTTAAGAAAGCGGCGTTGATGATCTTGCGCCGGCTGACCGCCGAACAAGCCGAATCGAGACTGGCGGCGGCCTCCGGCTCCCTACGCCGTGCGTTGAATGACCAAGGGGTGAAAACAGGACCAGCATAAAGTGGCGGAAAAGATCATCGGCATCGCGCGTCGCGTGGATGATTTTATCATCGACCGGGTGTTGCAGCCCCCGGTCAATCTCGCCTGCTGGCATCTCGGCCTGCCCCTCTACACCCTGGCGCGGGCCTGCATGGTGCTAGGCGCCGGCACCGGGCTGATCTGGATCCACGCGTTCGACGCCGCCTTCAGCGCCGATTTCTTCGAGGACATGTTCTGCCTGCTGGTGATGGCGGGCACCGTCTTCATGCAGATCAACGCGCAAGAGCGGCACGCCCCTCGCCGCCCGGCCCTGGCCCCCGCGGTGCGGCTCACCGGCCTGATATGGCGCACGCTCTGGCTGCTGGACCTCGCACTCTTCCCGTCGCAATGGCCCACGATGAGCCACGGCGCTTTGCTCGGCAGCTTCGCCTGGACGCTGCTGCTGGTGCTGCCCTACTGGCTCATCTGCTGCCGCCAGCCGCCCCCGCCAGAGCCGCTGGCACTGGGCGAGTTCCGGCCCGCGACCATCCCGATACGTTGACAACCTTCCCTACCGGGTTTTTGTGCGCAAAATCCTGACAGAGGCCGTAACGTGACACTGACCAATCTTAAGCAAAAACTGGAATGGCTGGACGACCAGATCGCCATCCGCGCCAACGCGATCTTCGCGACGATGGGGTTCTTCTGGTTCTGCCTGATCCTGACCCTGATCCCGCTGAAATGGCCGGCCGTGATGCCCTTCGTGCAATATGCCAGCTCCGGCGTGCTGCAGCTAATTGCCCTGCCGCTGCTCGGCGTCGGCACCATCCTGGCCGCGCGCTCCTCCGACCAGCTGGCCAAGGAGCAGCACGACGCGGTGATGGAGACAGTGAATGATGTACGCGAAATGCTGAGCGAGTTGCACCAGCTACACCTCGAACTGCACATCAAGGTGAGCGAGGTAATTGAAAGCCGGGGGCAAGATAACCCCGGCTCCCAGCCTCCCGCGTAAAAATTTGGCCGGGGAAGCCACCCTCCCCGGCCCGCATGATCAGTTGGCCTTCGCCTCGCGGCGGCGGCGGGTGAGAATGAACTCGGTATAGCCGTTAGGCTGGGTGCGGCCCTCGAACACGAGGTCCAGCGCCGCCTTGAAGGCCGGGCCGTCATAGGCCGGAGCCATCGGCTTATAGGCCGGGTCACCAGCGTTCTGGCGGTCCACCACAAGGGCCATGCGCTTCAGGGTCTCCAGCACCTGCTCCTTGGTGACGACACCATGGTGCAGCCAGTTGGCCAAATGCTGCGAGGAGATGCGCAGCGTGGCGCGGTCTTCCATCAGGCCGACATCGTGGATGTCCGGCACCTTGGAGCAGCCCACGCCCTGGTCCACCCAGCGCACCACATAGCCCAACAGGCTCTGACAGTTATTGTCCAGCTCCTGCTTGATGTCCTCGGGCTTCCAGTTGATCCCTTCGGCCAGCGGAATGGTCAGCAGGTCGGAGAGCTTGGCCGGGGCGCGGGATTTCAGCTCCTCCTGGCGGGCGAACACGTCCACCTGGTGGTAGTGCAGCGCGTGCAGCGTGGCGGCGGTGGGGGAGGGCACCCAGGCGGTGTTGGCGCCCGCGCGCGGGTGGGCGATCTTCTGCTCCAGCATCGCGGCCATCATGTCGGGTGCTGCCCACATGCCCTTGCCGATCTGCGCCTTGCCCTGCAGCCCGCATTCCAGCCCGAAATCCACGTTCCGGTCCTCGTAGGACTTGATCCAGGGCTGGGTCTTGATGTCGTTCTTGCGGATGAATGCCCCGGCCTCGAAGGAGGTGTGGATCTCGTCGCCGGTGCGGTCGAGGAAGCCGGTGTTGATGAACACCACGCGGGACTTGGCGGCGGCGATGCAGGCCTTGAGGTTAGCCGAGGTGCGGCGCTCCTCGTCCATGATGCCCATTTTCAGCGTGTTGGCGGGCAGGCCGAGCAGCTCCTCCACCGCGCCGAACAGCGCGTTGGCGTTGGCCACCTCTTCCGGGCCGTGCAGCTTGGGCTTCACGATATAGACCGAGCCGGTGCGCGAATTGCGCTTGGCCTTGAGGTCATGCATCGCGATCAGCGAGGTGATCACGGCATCCACCACCGTCTCCGGCACTTGCGCGCCGTTCAGTGTCACCACGTCGGTGAGCATGTGGTGGCCAACATTGCGCACCAGCAGGAGCGAGCGGCCATGCAGCGCGAGGCTGCCGCCATTCGGCGCGGTGTAAACACGGTCCGGGTGCATGTCGCGCAGGAAGGTTTTGCCCCCCTTCTCCACCGGCGCGGTGAGGGTGCCCTGCATCAGGCCCAGCCAGTTGCGGTACACCAGCACCTTGTCCTCGGCATCCACGGCGGCCACCAAGTCCTCGCAGTCCATGATCGTGCTGATCGCGGATTCCAGAATGATGTCCGCGACATGCGCGGTGTCGTTCTTGCCGATCGGGTGGGTCGCGTTAATCATGATATCGGCGTGCAAATTGTGGTTCTTCAGCAGCACGCTCCGCGGCGCCGCGGCCTCGCCAGCATAGCCGGCAAACTGGGCGGCATCGCGCAGCCCCACCTCGCCCGAGGGCAGCACCACGGCCAGATGCCCGTTATGCACCTTATACGCCACGGCATCGGCATGGCTGCCGTCGGCGAGCGGGAAATGCGCGTCGAGGAACGCGCGGCCGCGGGCGACGACCAGATCGCCGCGCACCGGGTTGAAGCCCTTGCCGCGCTCGGCGCCGTCCGTCTCCGGCAGCGCGTCGGTGCCGTACAGCGCATCGTACAGGCTGCCCCAGCGGGCATTGGCGGCGTTCAGCGCGTAGCGGGCGTTGGAGACGGGCACCACCAGCTGCGGCCCGGCGATGGTCGCGATCTCGTCGTCCACATTGGCGGTGTCGATGCTGAAGGCAGCGGGCTCGGGCAGCAGATAGCCGATCTCGCGCAGGAACGCCTCGTAGGCGACTTGGTCATGCGGCTGGCCCTTGTGCGCCAGATGCCAGGCATCGAGCTTCGCCTGGATCTCGTCGCGCTTGGCCAGCAGCGCCGCGTTGGTGGCGGAGAATTTTTCCAGGAGCTTGGCAAACCCGGCCCAGAACGCGCCCTGCTCCACCCCGGTCCCGGGCAGTGCCTCGTTGTTCACAAAATCATACAGCGCCGTGGCGATGCTCAGATTGTTCAGGCTTGTTCTTGGCTCAGACATGTCAGGCTCCTCATGTTCTGCACGGCCTGATGCCGCATTACGCAATAAAATCCAAGCGCCCGTTACGGCAAAAAACTTTTGCAGAATAAGCGTAAATGCGTCACTTCATGGCAGCGTGGCAATCGTACCACGTTGCCTTGCCTTGCGCCTTGGCCGCATGCCACGCGGCGCAGAATGCCCGGAAGTCGAGCCAGTCCGGCGGCAACTCCGCGCCGAATGGCCCGGAGGTATGATTCACATCCACGTCCTTCGCCCGGCACCCCTCGCGCGGCGGATCGGGCCAAGCATAGCCCCCGGGCGGGTTCTGGTCAGAGAGCTGGAAGCGCCGGTAACCCAGCCTATACAGCGCCTCGGCGGGGCCGAGATCGTGGCACTCCACCGAGATATAGGCAGGCAGCACCGCCCCTTCCGCCCCCGCGAGGAATGCTACCTCAACCCCCTCGATATCGATCTTGGCGTAATGCGGCACGCCATATTCGGCCACCAGCTCCGCCCAGCCGATAGTCACGACATGGTAGCTGGTAAAGCCGCTGGCAAACTCCGGCCGCCCGGCGGAAAAGCCGGAGAGGCGCGGATGCCGGTCGTTATGGAAGAATTCCACGATCTGCCCGGTCTCGCGGCCGGCGGCATAGTTCAGCACGGTCAGCCGCCCGTCTTTGATCTCGGCGGCAAAGCGCTCGCACAACCCGTAATAGGTCTTCACGTCCGGCTCCAGCCCCACCACGCGAAACCCCTTGGCCAGATACAGCGCCGTGTCGTCACCCTCGGCCATGCCGATGTCGAAAACCAATTTGGATGAAGCGCCGCTCAAATCGCGCTGCGCCACCCTACCGGGAAGCACGCCGATCTCTCCCGCGGCGCGGGCGCGCTCGTAGGCTTCGATGGACGAAAAACGGTTGATCGACCGCAGCAATGGCCGCTTCTCCAGAGGCACCGCGGCTTCCTGCTCGGCCAGAAAAGCGGCCATTTCCTCGTCATCGCGCCAGGCGTGCCGGTAAATCTGGTCCTTTGCGATTTGAGCATAGATAACGCCATTTTCCCGGATGGCTTCCTCACAGCCGCTACCAGCCACGGGCAGCAACGCCATTTGCCCCCGAATGCGCTTGTATAAATACCGCTCACGGCCAGCCTCTTCCAGCAGGATGCCACCATACCCAGCCCGTATCGCCCGTGCTGTAAACTCGGCATGTTCATGGCCGTAGCGTTTGAAGCGCGAATCCATGAAACCAATCTGCGCGAGAACCCGCCTGTCGAAAGCCAGCAGGCAACCGCTCACCGAAGGCGTCAGGCCGGGGTTCTCCGGTGTCATATCTCCCGTGACGGCCTGCATATCCGAGCCGGAAGTCGCATAATTGACATGGCCATGACGCCGGGCCGCCTCAACCCACTCTCTTTCCCACCCCTCGGCCATCGGAAACATGTCGTCATCCAATAACATGACGATATCAACCGCCTTCGTTGCCATCAGATAGTAGAGACCCCGGTTCTTGTTCCAGGCGACACCTCGGTTTTCGCCAGCGATTACGATTTCTCCGCGCTCACGCAGCGCCGCCGCCGTGCCATCATGCGAACCATCATCGCAGATCACCAGATCGAAAGGGCAAGAGGTCATGACCCGGAGTGCCGCGACAAGTTTCAGCACCATGTCCTTGCGATTGAAGGTGGTAACGGCAATGCCCAGGCAGGGCCCCGCCTCCTGCTCCAGACTCTTCAGTATGGCTCTGACTTGCGGTACGCGGCGCGCAGCTTCGCAGTCGCTCACCTCGTTCCGGTCGTAGTTGTGGAAATCCTGTTCGGTGCGCGGGGTCCCGAGATTGCCTCGCGTGAGGCGTGCCTGCCAATGCGCCCATGAGCGGGTGAAATAATGGTGTAGCTTCACCCCATCATACTCGGCAGTCTCAGCCAACACGCCGGGGTGCTTGAACGTCAGCTTCCTCCCCTTGAGGTCCACATACTCGGCGTCGATTTCAAAGGCATGCGGATTATATGCCCGCTTCACCGCCCGGGGGCGCACGATGCTCTTGATATGTGCATTCGGCGGAAAGGCGGCTGGCGCCCGGCGGGTGAAGGCCTCGATCACAAGCTCCTTAGGGTAATCGATGTGACCCGACGAGCCGAAAATCGCCCAGGGGATGCCGATGGCCGCCTCTTGCCGCTGCGCTAGCAGGCCCTTCAGATCGAGCCCCTCGTCCAGAACCAGGAATTCATCGGCATCGAAAAAGGCAAGCCACTCGAACTCGTCCTTCAGCAGCCGAATGGCGTGCTCATAGGCCCGCGCCTGAAAGCCTTGGCCGCCCCCCGGCCAATCCAGCACCCGCACGTCGTAGCGGGGCGCGAACCCGGCGGCGACCGCGCGCGTCCGGTCCGTGGACTCGTTATTGAACAGGAAAACCGTATCGAACCCGACGAAGAACTGCCAAGCGAGCCACTCCGCGATGTGGCGTTCCTCATTCTTTACTATAGCGACGCAGCCGATCTTACCCACAGGCGCTCCGGTCAAGTTTAGCCCGGCCATGTTGCTGGTAAACCTCCGACTGAACAACCCCCTTGCGGAACAAGGGGTTTTGGGCCATCTAGGATGATAGGCTTCCGGGCCTGGGTGGAGATCGGCCTTGCACGGCTGGTTCCGCGCTCCGGAGCCTTAATAATAAATACCCCCATGGCCGTGGCATCATGCCCCGGCGAGTTCAAGGACCGATGACCGCTCTGCCTACCGAAGTCTCCATTTTCTGCTCGGAAAAGGCGCGGTTCTGGTCTGCATCCCAATTTCTACCCTCATATCGCGCCCTGCCGGCTCTGAGCCCTTCTGCTCGGGCCGGCATACGCCGCGCGCACCGGAGTTTTTATGACGAAAAGAATGTTAATCGACGCCAGCCATGCGGAAGAAACCCGCGTGGTGGTTCTGGATGGCAACCGGCTTGAAGATTTCGACGTCGAGACCGTCGGCCGCAAGCAGATAAAAGGCAATATCTACCTCGCCAAGGTGATCCGGGTCGAACCCAGCCTCCAGGCGGCCTTCGTGGAATACGGCGGCAACCGCCACGGGTTCCTCGCCTTCGGGGAAATACACCCGGATTATTACCAGATCCCCGTGTCCGACCGGGAAAAGCTGCTGGCCCTGCAGGCCGAGGAAGAGGCCGCCCGCGCCGCCGAGGAAGAGGCTGAGGAAGAGGCGCCCGCCCCTGCCCCCGCCGAGACCGCCCAGGCGCTCGAAATCAAGCCGATCGAGATCCTCGCTGCCCCGCCGCCGGAAGAGCCCGAGCCGCATGGCGAGGTGCTGGAGGAACCCACCGGCATCGCCGAGGCGCTGAGCGAGCCCGCGGCGGCCGAAGAGATCGCCCCGGACGCGGAAGCCCCGGCCACGGTGGAACCCCTGCCCGAGGAAGAGTCCCCGGCGGCCGAACTGGCCCCCACCGAGGCAGCGCAGACCGAGGCCGAGTATATGGAATCCGCCGAGGGCGGCGCCGCCGAAGCGTCGGAGACCACCGTTGAGACGGTCGAGACCGTCAACGGCGTGGAGACCATTGAGCCTGAGAACGGCTCGGAAGCCCCCACCCCCGAGCAGATCGGCGGCGACGGCGATGACGCGGCGGAAGCCCGCGAGCGCCGCATGCGCCAGCGCTTCCTGCGCAATTACAAGATCCAGGACGTGATCCACCGCCGCCAGATCATGCTGGTGCAGGTGGTGAAGGAGGAGCGCGGCAACAAGGGCGCTGCGCTCACCACCTATCTGTCGCTCGCCGGGCGTTTCTCGGTGCTTATGCCGAACTCGCCCACCGGCGGCGGCGTCTCGCGCAAGATCACCTCGCAGGCCGACCGCCGCCGCCTGAAGGAGGCGATGTCCGAGCTGGACGTGCCGCAGGGCATGGGGCTCATCGTCCGTACCGCGGGCGCCAACCGGCCCAAGCCTGAGATCAAGCGCGACTGCGAGTACCTGCTGCGCCTGTGGGACGATATCCGCGACAAGACGATGGAATCCACCGCCCCGGCGCTGATCTACGAGGAGGCGAACCTCATCAAGCGCGCCATCCGCGATGTGTACACCCGCGATGTCGAGGATATCCTGGTGGACGGCGAGGAGGGCTTCAAGGCGGCGCGGGACTTCATGCGCATGCTGATGCCGAGCCACGCCCGCAAGGTGCAGCTGTGGACGGAAGGCCAGCCGCTTTTCTCCAAGTCCCAGGTCGAGGCCCAGCTGGATGCCATGCTGAGCCCGGTCGTGCAGCTGCGCTCCGGCGGCTACATCGTCATCAACCAGACGGAAGCCCTGGTCGCCATCGACGTGAACTCCGGCCGCTCGACCCGCGAGCGCAGCATCGAGGACACGGCCCTGCGCACCAATCTGGAGGCCGCCGAGGAAGTGGCCAAGCAGCTGCGCATGCGCGACCTCGCGGGGCTGATCGTCATCGACTTCATCGACATGGAGTCCCGTAAGAACAACTCAGCCGTCGAGCGCAAGCTCAAGGATGCGCTGAAGCATGACCGCGCGCGCATCCAGGTCGGCAGCATCAGCCATTTCGGCCTGATGGAAATGTCGCGCCAGCGCCTGCGCCCCTCGCTCACCGAGGCGTCGCTGATCGTCTGCCCGCATTGCGCCGGCATGGGCCATATCCGCTCGCCGGAGAGTGCCGCGCTGCATATCCTGCGTGCCATCGAGGATGAGGGCGCCAAGTTCCGCGCCGCCGAGATCTCCGTCGTGCTGCCGCCGGAAATTGCCTTCTACCTGTTCAACCACAAGCGCGAGCGGCTCTCGATCATCGAGGAACGCTACAATATGCGCGTGATCTTCACGCCCGATGACGCGCTGGCCGGCACGAATTTCCGCATCGAGCGGCTGAAGGCGCAGACCGCGCCGCCGCCCGCCCCGGCGCCGGTCCGCCCCGAACGCCAGCTGGCGGCCCCGGTGGAGGAGATCGCCGAGGAGGAAGAGACCGAGGCGGTAGAGGGCGAGACCGCCGCCGAAACCGCCGAGCGGGCCGAGCGCAAACGCCGCCGCCGCCGCCGTGGCAAGCGCCGCGACGAGCGTGGCCCGGCCGAAGGCGTGGAAACAGAAACCGCCGAAGAGGGCGAGACTGTCGCCGAAGCCGGTCCTGAAGCAGCGCCGCTGGTGGCGGAGCAGCTTTCCGAAATTGATCTGATGCTGGAAGCAGCACTCGGCGCACCGCGGGATGAGGCCGAAGCCGCCGCCGAGGAAGCCGCGCCCAAGCGCCGCCGCAGCCGAGGTGGGCGCCGCCGCCGCACCACGGCCGAGGAGGGCGAAGCCCCGGCTGAGGAAGCTGCTCCAGTGCCGGTTTATGCCGACATCGCGGACATCTTCGAGGCTGCCGAGCGTGCCGAAGAGGAAGCCCGCCGCGCCGCGCGCGAGGCCGCCGAGGCCGCCCTGCCGCTGCTGACCGAGGAACCGGCGGTGGTGGCAACCGTGGACGAACTGCCCGGCCTGGCGGCGGAAGACGCCCAGGTGACGGCAGAACCCGTGTCCGAAGCTCCTGCGGCTGAGGCCCCGGCGGTTGAAGCGCCTGTGGTTGAAGCGCCCGTGGTTGAGGCCCAACTGGCCGAGGCCCCCGCCCCCGAGCCTGCCGAGGCAACACAAGCTGCCCCGGAACCGGCGGTGAAGCCCATCATTGTGGGCAGCGAGGAAGCCCCGGCCGCCAAAAAGACCGGCTGGTGGCGGCGCTAAGCCGCCTCCGTTGCCCTTTGCAAACGAATTGGCGGCCGCGATGCCGCCAATTCACTTGAAAACCATGCGAAACGGAAGAATATCTGACTCCAGGGCCCTGCGGCCCGTTTAAGGAGCAACTTCTTTCATGGCATTGAACCCGAATAATCCCTACCGCACGGCGCAGACTGGCTTTTCCGCCTATGGCAGCGCGGCGCTGGATGCCGGACTGCGCGCCTATATGCTGCGCGTATATAACTGGATGGCCTCCGGCTTGGTGCTCACCGGCCTGGTTGCCTATGGCATCTTCGCCATCCCTGCCCTGCATGCGCTGTTTTACACCACCGCGCAGACGGCTCAGGGCTACACCGTTCAGGTGCCGACCATCCTCTCCTGGATCGCCGTTTTCGCGCCGCTCGCCTTTGTCATGGTGCTGAGCTTTGGGGTGAACAAGCTTTCCACCCAGGCGGCGCAGACGCTGTTCTGGGTGTTCTGCGGGACCATGGGCGCCAGCCTGAACACCATTTTCATGGTCTATACCGAGACCTCCATCGCGGAGGTGTTCTTCATCACCGCCGGCACCTTCGCGGCGATGAGCCTTTACGGCTACACCACGGGCAAGGACCTCACGAGTTGGGGCAGCTTCTTCATGATGGGCCTGTTCGGCATCATCATCGCCATGATCGTGAATATCTTCGTGCACTCCGCGGCGCTGGGCTTCGCCATTTCGGTTATCGGCGTGCTCGTGTTCGTCGGCCTCATCGCCTACGACACGCAGCGGATCAAGGCCGACTACATCCAATACGGCAGCGCCTACGGCGTGGAAATGGCGGGCAAGCGCAGCGTATACGACGCGCTGACCCTGTACCTGAACTTCATCAACCTGTTCCTGTTCCTGCTGCAGCTCTTCGGCCAGCGGAACCAGCGCTAAACCGCGGCATCAGGCCGGAGCGGAGAACGAGATATGACCACATCCCTCGTGCTGACCTTCATCGGTCCCGACCGGCCCGGCCTGGTGAACGCCATTTCCGAGAAGATCGCGGCGGGAGGTGGCAGCTGGCTGGAAAGCCGGCTGGTGCATCTGGCCGGGCAATTCACCGGAATCGTGCTGGTGCGCGCGCCGGCAAGTGCCGCCCCTGGCCTCACCGCCGCGCTGGCGGAGCTGCAGGCCGACGGCCTGAGCGTAACCGTGGCCGAGGGCAGAGAGACGCCCCCGGCTCAGGACTACGAGACGCTGTTGCTGGAGGTGCTGGGGCATGAGCGTCCCGGCATTGTGCGCGACGTAACCCAGACCCTGCGCAAGCTCGGCGTGAATATCGAGGAGTTGAGCAGCACCATCGAGAGCGCGCCCTTCACCGGCGAGGAGATGTTCCGCGCCGTGCTCAACGTGAGCGTGCCCGCGCATGTGGCGGTCGATGACGTCCGCCACAGCCTGGAAAAGCTGGCGGACGAAATCATGGTGGATTTGAAGACCGCGGCGGAAGTGGCGGTTTAGCTTCGTCCCAAAGCGGCCATGAACTCCGTCCATTCCCGCTTGGACAGGCCAGAGTTCTCTTGCGCCACGGGCTCGTTCGCCAGCAGCTTGCGCAGCACCTCCATCATCTTGGCCGAGAACGTTACCGCCCCCAGCCGGTAGTCGCGGAATGCGGCAAAGGAGAGCGGCACCCAGGCTTCCACGATCTTCAGCATCTCTTCCGCATAGACCCGGATCTCGTACTGCGCGTGGGAATCGGCGCGCAGGCGCAGGAAGTGGAAGAGATTGTGCAGATCGGTCTTCCAATACCACTGCGTATAGGTGTTGAGCGTGAGGTTCATGCGTGCCAGCTCGCGCGCCAGCCCCACATCGTCGCCCAGCATGTCCTCGTAATGGCCGTAGGTCTGCTCCGCATCCTCGCGCAGCAGGTTCAGCACGCGCTCGGCGGTGGCGGGGTCCAGCACCTCGCCCCTTCCCTGCCGGTTGTCGGTGGACTGCCTGGCCAGCTGCCCCGGCGCGGGGAGGTAGAAATCCTTGTCCAGGATGGAGTAGCGGGCGGAATATTCGTTCACGTTCGCGGTGCGGTGGCGGATCCATTGCCGCGCCACGAAGATCGGCAGTTTCACGTGGAACTTGATCTCGCACATCTCGAACGGGGTCGAGTGGTAGTGGCGCATCAGGTAGCGGATCAGCCCGGCATCCTCCAGCGCCTTGCGCGTGCCCCGGCCATAGGAGACGCGCGCCGCCTGCACCACGGCGGAATCGTCACCCATATAGTCCACCACGCGGATAAGGCCGTGGTCGAGCACGGGGAAGGCGGTGAACAGCAGTTCCTCCAGCGCTGGTACGGTGGGGCGCAGGGTGCTGTGCGCGCGGGCGCGGGCGGATTCGATTTCGGCGGTCTGTTCGGGGGTCAGGGTCATGACCTTCCTCTTTCACATTCTGCGAGTCGCGCCTATATAGGCTCTGCCGGCTTGCCGGCTATGGTGATAAACGGTGCGTGGAATAAACATTGTGGACCCGGGGGCGGTACCCGGCGCCTCCACCAAATTTTCCAGGCGTCCTAATGACGAAATGCGCAGCCGCGCAGTCTGAATTAGGCCGCCGGTGTCCCGGTGACGGAGCGCGTAGCGCGAAGTCTGAATCGGGCCACCAAGGAATTATGGGGGCGAAACAGGCTCGACACGTGTAGTAAAGACCCACCTTTTGCCCGGCATTGTACCGCCGTCATCGGGCTAATTTTTAAATGCGAACGATAACAACGTTGCATTCGCCGTCGCTGCCTAAAAACAGCTAAGCGCGGTTCGGGGGGTACCGGGCAACAGAAACCCCCCACTTCAAAAGCCCCACAATACCTTAACTACACCGCCATTCAGCTCGGCGTAGCGGGTTTTGCAGGAGGCTTTTCCCTTGCCCCGGCCCGAGGCCGCCGAATAGGCTCCCCCCGTCAACGCCAGATCACCAACAAGGGGAGTTAAAATGCCTTCCACCGCCATTCACGTCTTTGCCATTCTCACCGCCGCCCCCGGCAAGGCCGACGCTCTGCGCGCCGTTCTCTCCGGTTTGGTGGCGCCCAGCCGCCAGGAGCCGGGCACGCTCCAGTACACGCTGCATGAGGCGCTCGAAACGCCGGGCGTGTTCCATGTCTATGAAACCTATGCGGATCAGGCCGCTGTGGACGCGCATATGAGTTCCCCGCATTTGCGGAAAGCCCTGGCCGAGGCCGGGCCGCTCCTCGGCGCCGCACCATCCATCACCCTAACCAAACAGATCGCCTGAATTCAAAAAAAAAGGCGGCGCAATAATGCGCCGCCAAGTTTAGGGAGGAAACGTCCAAGAAAATAGGAGAGGAAACTCATCCTATAGACCAGTATATAGCTCGACCGGGCGCACCTTAGACAGACGTCATACCGCAGTACAGCAATGCCAATTTGCGGGTTTGGTGTAGTTTTTTTCATGCTTTTGTGGGTTTGCCCCACACTCGCTGCACGATGCTTCACACATCATGCGGGAATCATGACGATTACGGCAGCCTGGGCCGCAATCCCCTCGCCACGGCCGGTAAAGCCGAGTTTTTCAGTCGTCGTCGCCTTGACCGAGATCAGATCAATAGAGACGCCCAGCAATTCCGCGAGCCGCGCGCGCATGGCCGGGGCGTGCGGGGTAATTTTGGGGCGCTCGCAAATGATGGTGACATCCGCATTGGCGAGCTTGCCGCCGCGCGCGGCGATGCGCTCCGCCGCATGGCGCAGGAAACGAGCGGAATCCGCGTCCTTCCAGCTATTCTCGGAGGGCGGGAAGTGCCGGCCGATATCGCCCTCCGCCAGGGCGCCGTAGATCGCGTCGCAGAGCGCATGGATGCCGACATCGGCGTCCGAATGTCCGGCCAGCCCTTTCTCGTGCGGCACTTCGACGCCGCAGATGATCATCTTGCGGCCCTCGGCCATGGCGTGAACGTCGAACCCGGTGCCGATGCGGGGAATCATGCTGTTTGCTCCTTGTTTTGCCGGGCCGAGATGTACGGGCTGGCGTCATGACGTCAACCTTTCTGCGGCAAGGTCATTGCATGCCGCGCTTGCGAACGGTACTTTGCACAAATCATGAGCATTTCCACGCAGCCCCTGATCAAGCCGGTTACGCTCGGTTCTGGCGCCCGGCAGGTGACACTGCAGCACCCGGTCATTCTCGCACCGCTTTCAGGCGTGACGGACCTGCCCTTCCGCGCCCTGGTGAAAGAGATGGGCGCCGGGCTCGTGGTGTCCGAGATGATCGCCTCCTGGGCCATGGTGCGGGAAAACCGCAACACGCTGCGCATGGCGGAAGTCGTCGGCGGGGGCGGACCATCCTCGGTGCAGCTGGCCGGGTGCGAGCCGGAGGCGATGGCCGAGGCGGCGAAGATCGCCGTCGGGCTGGGGGCGGACCTCGTCGATATAAATTTCGGCTGCCCGGTGAAAAAAGTGGCGATCGGCCAGACGGCTGGCTCCGCGCTGATGCGCGACGAGGTGCTGGCGGGCAAAATCCTGGAAGCCACCGCCCGCGCCGTGGACGTGCCGGTGACGCTGAAGATGCGCATGGGCTGGGACCATAACAGCCTGAACGCCCCCACGCTGGCGCGCATCGCCGAGGAATCGGGCATAACCATGATCACGGTGCATGGGCGCACGCGCCAGCAATTCTACGAGGGCGTGGCGAACTGGGATTTCGTGCGCCAGGTGAAGGAAGCCGT
Organism: uncultured Alphaproteobacteria bacterium; assembly: GCA_963750235.1. Lineage (GTDB taxonomy): Bacteria > Pseudomonadota > Alphaproteobacteria > Acetobacterales > Acetobacteraceae > Acidocella. The sequence continues at coordinate 710,797 of CAVVPW010000008.1, read as the reverse complement.
GAAGCTGCCCGTCATCGTCAATGGCGACATCACCACCGAGCACAAAGCCGCCGAGGCGCTGCGCCGCTCAGGTGCCGATGGCGTGATGATCGGCCGCGGCTCCTATGGCCGCCCGTGGTTCCTGCAGCAGGTAATCGGCTATCTTACCACCGGCGCGCTCACCGCCCCGCCCAGCTTGGCCGAGCAGAAGCAGATTCTGCTGCGGCATTACCGCGCCATCCGCGAGCATTTCGGCGAGAAGGGCGGCGTGCGCCTCGCGCGCAAGCATGTCGCCTGGTACAGCCACGGCCTGCGCGGTTCCGCCGCTTTCCGGGCGGCCATGAACCGGCTGGATAGCGGCCCCGCCGTGGAGGCGCTGATCGACGAATTCTACGACCCGCTGATCGAGCAGGGTTTTGTCCGCCAGGACGAGATGCCCCCCGCCGGCGGCGAGGCTGGCGCATACACCGAGGCCTGCGCGGCATGAGCGGCTTGCGCAAGGCATTCGGCCTGGGCAAGCGGAGTGCGGCGCAAACGCAGGCGCGCACGCCCATCGACCCCGGCCAGATCCTGGAAGCCCTGCCCATCGCGGTGGCGGTGCTGGACGAGAACGACATGTTCGCCGCCCTGAACTACGCGGCGGAGGAGTTCTTCGGCGCGTCCAAGGCGCTGTTGCTGCACACCCCGCTCACCGGCGTCCTGCCCGTGGATCATCCGATATTCCTGATGCTGGAGCGGGCCCGGCGCGCCGGGGTGAGCATCGCCGAGCATAATCTGGTGTTGGAGGGCCCGCGCATGACGCGGCGCGGCTGCTCGGTGCAAGCGGCGCCGTTGCTCGGCAAGCCCGGCCATGTGGCGCTGACCCTACAGGACGAATCCGCCGCCCTGGCGCTGGACCAGCAAATGTCCGCCCGCAACGCGGCCCGCAGCATTACCGGCATGGCGGCGATCCTGGCGCACGAGGTGAAGAACCCGCTTTCCGGCATCCGGGGTGCGGCCCAGCTTCTTGAGATGAGCGCCCCGCCCGCGGACCGCGAACTGGCCGTGCTAATCCGCGACGAGGCGGACCGCATCCGCGCCATGGTGGAACGCATGGAAACCTTCGGCGAGAAGAAGCTGGAGCGCCAGGGCGTGAACATCCACCGCGTGCTGGAGCATGTGCGCAAGCTCGCGGGCAGCGGCTTCGCCACGCGGATCAAGTTCATCGAAACTTACGATCCGTCGCTGCCACATGTGCTCGGCAACCGCGACCAGCTGATCCAGGTCCTTCTCAACCTGATTAAGAACGCGGCCGAGGCGATCGAGGGCACAGACCGGCAGGATGGCGAGATCCACCTCACCAGCGGCTTCCAGCACGGCGTGCGGCTCTCGGCCTCGGCCGGGCGCTCCCGCCCCAATCTGCCCATTTTCGTCTCCGTGCGCGATAACGGCCCCGGCATCCCCGAGGACATCCGCCGGCATCTGTTCGAGCCCTTCGTCTCCACCAAGGCGGCGGGCTCGGGCCTCGGCTTGGCGCTGGTCGCCAAGATCGTCGCCGACCATGGCGGGCTGATTGACGTGGACAGCCGCCCGGGCCGCACGGAATTCCGCATCCACCTGCCGGTGTACGAAGACCCGAACGAAAGCACCTGAACAATATCATGACCCTGCCGACCATCCTCGTCGCCGATGACGACCGTTCGATCCGCACCGTGCTGACCCAGGCGCTGGGCCGCGCCGGGTACCAGGTGCGCGCCACCGCCTCCGCCGCCACGCTGTGGCGCTGGGTGGAGGATGGCGAAGGCGATGTCGCCATCACCGATGTCATCATGCCCGACGAGAACGGGCTGGATCTGATCCCGCGCATCCGCCGAATCCGCCCGGAACTGCCGGTGATCGTGATGAGCGCGCAAAGCACACTGACCACCGCCGTGCAGGCCACCCAGCGCGGCGCCTTCGAGTATCTGCCGAAGCCCTTCGACTTGGCCGACCTGCTCGCCACGGTGGACCGCGCGATGAAGCAGCCCATCTCGCTGGCCGCCCATGCCAAGGCGGCGGAACCGGCCGAGGACGACGCCCTGCCGCTGATCGGGCGCAGCCCCGCGATGCAGGAGATCTACCGCGTCATCGCCCGGCTCACGACCACCGACCTCACGGTGATGATCAACGGCGAATCCGGTGCCGGCAAGGAGTTGGTGGCGCGCGCGCTGCACGATTACGGACGGCGGCGCCAGGGGCCGTTCGTCGCCATCAACATGGCGGCCATCCCGCGCGAGCTGATCGAGTCCGAACTGTTCGGGCATGAGCGCGGCGCCTTCACCGGCGCCACCAACCGGCATGTCGGGCGCTTTGAGCAGGCCGCCGGCGGCACATTGTTCCTGGACGAAATCGGCGACATGCCGCCCGAGGCGCAAACCCGCCTGCTGCGCGTGCTGCAGGAAGGCGAATACACCACTGTGGGCGGGCGCCAGCCGATCCGCGCCAATGCCCGCATCATCGCCGCCACCCACCGGGACCTGCGGGCGCTGATCCGCTCCGGCCAGTTCCGCGAGGATCTGTTCTACCGCCTCAACGTCGTGCCCATCCGCCTGCCGCCCCTGCGCGAGCGGCCGGATGACATCCCCGTGCTTGCCCAGCATTTCCTCAACAAGGCCCAGGCCGAGGGGCTGCCGGCCAAGACCATCGACCCCGCGGCCATGGCCCTGCTCTCGGCCTATCGCTGGCCGGGCAATGTGCGCGAGCTGGAGAACCTGATCCGCCGCCTCGCCGCCCTGGTGCCGCAGCCGGTCATTACCGAGGAAATCCTGGCCCAGGAACTCGCCGATTACGCCGTGGCCGAGGAACCCGCCCCCGCCGCCGCCAGCGACGATACGGACAGCATAACCACCGTGGTCGAGCGCCATATCGCCCGGCTGCTCGCCGCCATCCGCGAATCCGGCGAAGAAGGCGTCCTGTATGAGCGCGCCTTGGCGGAGCTGGAACGCCCGCTCATCCGCATGACGCTGGCCGAGACCCGCGGCAACCAGATCCGCGCCGCCGCCCTGCTCGGGCTTAACCGCAACACGCTGCGCAAAAAGATCCGCGAGCACGGAATCGGCGTGCAGCGCCGGGTGGGATGAAGCGCCTTGCCCGAGGCTGACCGCCCCACCCCTAACGGAAGTGAGATCGCGCCGCGCTCCGGCTGGGCCTATGTGGTGGACCTCATGCTCGGGCGCGTCTCCACGCTGCTGGTAGCGTCGTCGGCCCTGCTCCTGGGGCTGGCCTCGTTCGGCATCCTGGCCGGGCGGGTGAAGCTCTCGGTGCATTCCGGCGTGGCGGTCGCGATGATCGTCGCCGATTTCGCGGCACTGCTTATGCTCATCATCGTGCTGGCGGGGCGCGTCACGCGCATCCTGCTGGAGCACCGGCGGGGCGCTGCGGGTGCCAGGCTGCATGTGCGTCTGGTGTTCCTGTTCGGCGGCGTCGCCGCCGTGCCGGCGATAGTCGTGGCGATCTTCGCCATCGTGTTCTTCAATTTCGGCATCCAGGCCTGGTTCGACCAGCGCGTGCAGACAGCGCTCGATGAGAGCAACCAGGTGGCGCAGGGCTATCTGGAGGAGCACGACAACGAAATACGGCTGGATGCGTTGTCCATGGCCGACGATTTGTCCCAGGACAGCTCAGGGTTTTTCGGCAACCCGAACGAGTTCGCCTCATATCTGGTCGGCCAGGCGACGGTGCGCGGCCTGACCCAGGCGGTGATTTTCGACCCGCTGAGCGGCGAGATCGTCGCCTCCGCCGGGTTATTCGCGGGCATGGCGGCCACCGTGCCGAATGCGCGGACGATTGCCCAGGCCAGCACCGGGCAGGTGCCGGTGGTCAGCCCGCCGGGCAGCACGGTGGAGCAGGCGGTCATCAAGCTGGATATCACCCCGCCGATGATGCTGATGATCGAGAAGCCGGTCGACCCCGCGATTCTCGACCACGTGAACAAGACACAGCAAGCCGTGGCGGAATATCAGCGCCTGTCCAGGAACCGCGCCAGCCTGGAGGTCTCCTTTGCGCTGATCATTGCCGTGCTGGCGCTGCTGGTGCTCTCGGCCCTGGTCGGGTTCGGCCTTGTCATCGCCAACCAGATCGCCAAGCCGATCGGGCATCTGATCCGCGCCGCCGAGAAGGTGCGCGGGGGCAACCTCTCGGTACGCGTGCCAGAAACCGCGACCGGCGACGAGGTGGCCGGGCTGTCGCGCGCCTTCAACCGCATGACGGCGCAGCTCGCCGCCCAGCGCAACGAACTGCTGAACGTGAACAACCAGCTCGACGAGCGCCGCCGCTTCACCGAGACAGTGCTGGCGGGCGTCTCCGCCGGCGTGATTGGCCTGGACAAGAACGGCCGCATCGAGCTGCCCAACCGCGCCGCTTCGGAATTGCTCCGGATCGACCTGCCGCCGCAAATTGGCCGGAATCTGGCCGAAGTTGTGCCTGAATTCGCCCCGCTGATCGCCGCGGTGATGGCGGCGCCCGAACGTCCGGCGACGGCGCAGGTCGAGCACGGCCTTGCCATGCACAAGCGCTCGCTGCTGGTGCGTATCGGCGCGGACATGAATTCAGGGGTTCCGGAGGGGTTTATCGTGACCTTCGACGACGTGACGGAATTGATGGCGGCGCAGCGCAAGGCGGCCTGGGCGGATGTCGCCCGGCGCATCGCGCACGAGATCAAGAACCCGCTCACGCCCATCCAGCTTTCCGCCGAGCGGCTGAAGCGCCGCTTCGCCAAGGAGATCACCTCCGACCCTGAGAGCTTCACCCAGTGCGCGGAGACGATCGTGCGCCATGTCGGCGATATCGGCCGCATGGTGGACGAGTTCTCCACCTTCGCGCGCATGCCCGCCCCGGTGATGCACGCCGAATCGCTGGAGCGCATCGTCCGCGAGGCGATGGTGCTGCAACGCGTCGCCCATCCGCAGATCGAGTGGGAGGTGATCGTCGAGGCGCCGCTGCGCGCGGTGTGCGACCGCCGTTTGCTCGGCCAGGCGCTGACCAACCTGCTGCAGAACGCGGCGGACGCGGTCGGCATGCGCGAGGGGGCGAAACATGTCACGCTGCGCCTTGCCGCGCAGGGCAGCATGGCGGTGCTCAGCGTCACCGATGACGGCATCGGCCTGCCGGAGACGGATCGCGCCCGGCTGATCGAACCCTATGTGACGCACAAGCCCAAAGGCACCGGGCTTGGACTTGCCATTGTCGCCAAGATCATGGAGGACCATGGTGGGCGGCTGGAACTGAAACCGGCCCCTGGCGGGGTAGGCGCGGAAGTATCGTTGAGCCTGCCAGCGCTGGCCGAAACTGCGGCGATGGATGATGTGAGGGAGTTGCCAGCGGGATGACCGAAATTCTGATCGTGGATGACGAGCCGGATATCCGGATGCTGGTCGAAGCGATTCTGCAAGACGAGGGTTACGATGCCCGCAGCGCCGGGAATTCCGACGAGGCGCTGGCCGCCTTCCGTGCGCGCCGCCCGAATCTCGTGATCCTCGACGTCTGGCTGCAGGGCTCGAAGCTGGATGGCATCGGCATCCTGGAAGCGCTGCACCAGGAGGAACCCCGCGTGCCGGTGGTGATGATCTCCGGCCACGGCACCATCGAGACCGCCGTCGCCGCGATCCAGCGCGGCGCGTACGATTTCATCGAGAAGCCCTTCAACTCCGACCGGCTGCTGCTGGTGGTCAAGCGCGCGCTGGAAGCGGCGAAGCTGACCCAGGAGAACGAGGAGCTGAAGCGCCTGCGCATGGGCGGCGAGAGCAACCTGATCGGCGAGGGCAATGGCATCGCCGCGCTGCGCTCAGCCATCGAGAAGGTCGCCCCCACCGGTTCGCGCGTGCTCATCTCCGGCCCGCCCGGCGCCGGCAAGGAGACCGTGGCGCGCATGATCCACGCCAAATCCCGCCGCGCGGACGGCCCCTTCGTGGCGCTGAACTGCGCCATCCTGGCGCCCGAGCGCTTCGAGAGCGAGCTGTTCGGCGTGGAGCCGGGCGCGGAAGGCCCTGGCACCCCGCGCAAGCTCGGCGTGCTGGAACGCGCCCATGGCGGCACGCTGCTGCTCGATGAAGTCTCCGAGCTGCCGCTGGAGACGCAAGGCAAAATCGCCCGCGTGCTGCAGGACCAGAGCTTCGAGCGCGTCGGCGGCACCGCCCGGGTGAAGGTGGATATCCGCGTGCTCGCAACCACGGCGCGGGATCTGCAAACGAAAATCGCCGCCGGGCAGTTCCGCGAGGATCTTTACTACCGGCTGGCGGTGGTGCCGCTGCGCGTGCCGAGCCTGAAGGAGCGGCGCGAGGACGTCCCCGTGCTGGCCGAGACCTTCCTGCGGCATGCGGCGGAAGTCTCCGGCCTGCCGCCGCGCTCCCTGGCATCCGACGCCGTGGCCGCGCTGCAGGCGCATGACTGGCCCGGCAATGTCCGCCAGCTGCGCAACATCATGGACTGGCTGATGATCATGCGCTCTAACGAGCCGGGCGAGCAGTTCCATGCCGAACATCTACCGACCGAGCTTTCCGCCCACGCGCCGCAGGCCCTGGCCATCGACCCCGCGGCGGACGTGCTCTCCCTGCCGCTGCGCGAGGCGCGCGACGTGTTCGAGACGCAATACCTCCAGGCGCAGCTCCTACGCTTCGGCGGCAACATCTCGCGCACGGCGAATTTCGTCGGCATGGAACGCAGCGCCCTGCACCGCAAGCTCAAGCAGCTGGGCATCGGCGCGGAGGACAAGGTCGGCGCGTAACCGCCCAGTGCCGCGCCACCAGAACGTGCTTGCAAAGAACTTTTTTTGCGCTAAAAGAACTTCCGTAACGCCGGAGCCGTAACGTACCGGCGGCGTTCAGGGGTAGCTGTGCCGGTCCTCGGTGGTTTTTCCGCAAGCCACGGGGAGGTTTCATGTCTGAGTTACGCAAGGATAGTCTGTCGTTTTTGGAGGCGCTTGGCCAGTCCGTGGCCAATGTCTCCCCCACGCTCACGCCGGCACTTGGCGTGGCGGTGGTGGCGGGCATGGCGGGCACCGGCTCGTGGCTAGTGTTCTCGCTCTGCACGGTGGCGTTGATCATGGTCGCGCAGAACATCGCGGAGCTGGCCGGACGCATCCCGGCGGCGGGCTCGTTCTTCATCTATGTCTCGCGCTCCCTGGGTCCGGTCTGGGGCGTGCTGGCCGGATGGGCCATGCTGGCGGCCTATATCTTCACCGCCATGGCGCTCACCATCGCCACCTCCCTGTTCGTCAAGACCTTCTTCTCCTCGCTGGGCTTTACGCTCGCCATCCCGAATGTGGCGCTCTACATCATCATCTCGGGCCTGGTCTGGCTGTTCGCCACACGCGACATCCGCATCTCCTCGCGCATCGGCCTCGCGCTGGAGGCCATTTCGGTGACGATCATCCTGGCGGTGATGGTTGTCACCTTCGCGCACTACCACTTCGCGCCCGACACCACGCAACTTACCCTTCATGGGGCGAGCGCCGGCGGCATCACCCAGGCCATCGTGTTCGCCATCTTCTCGTTCGTGGGCTTTGAGTTCGGCGGCCTCGCTGGGCAAGGAGACCAAAAACCCGCACACCACCATCCCCAAGGCGATCATCGGGACGGCGATCTTCTCGGGCATCTTCTTCACCATCACCACCTACGCCATCACCCAGGGCTTTGGCGACAATGGCACCAATCTCGGCAACTCCTCGGCGCCGCTGGGCGACATCACCAGCCGCATCAGCCCCTGGCTCACGGCCCCGGTGTATTTCGGCGCCACCGTGTCATCCTTTGCCTGCGCCCTCGCCTCGCTGAACGCCTTCGGCCGCATGCTGTTCTCGCTGGGCCGCTACCAGTTCGTGCACAATTCCATGGGCCTCGTGCACAAGACCCACAAGACGCCCTTCATGGCGCTCACCGCCGGCATCGTGCTCAACCTCGCCGTCTGCGCCGCCTTCGCCGGCCAGGCCGAGACCAATACCTATGGCTGGTACGGCACGCTGGCCTCTTACGGGTTCATTACCGTGTACCTGCTGTGCTCGATCGCCGCCCCGGTGTTCCTGAAGCGGAGCGGCGAGCTCAAGCCGCTGCACCTGGTCTATGGCGTGGCGGGCGTGCTGTTCATGCTGTTCGCCCTGGGCGGCAGCGTCTATCCGGTGCCGGCAGCGCCGTATAACTACTTCCCTTATGCCTTTGCCGCCTACCTGCTGATCGGCTTCGCCTGGTTCAGCTTCGTCAAGCGGCGCTCCCCGCAGGTGCTGGACGGCATCGACCGCGACCTGGAGACCGCGGCGGTGGCGATCGACGCCTGAAGCCTCACCGCACACCACGCGATACAACGGCGCCGGGCAACCGGCGCCGTTTCTTTATGCCGCGGAGAGCTGTGCCGGAATGCGAAGTACCGCCCACAGGCCAGGTTTATTGTCCAGCAGCTCCAGCGTGCCGTTATGCAGTTGCGCCACGGCCGCCACCAGCGCCAAGCCTAGGCCCGAGCCCTCTGTGTTGCGGGCCGTCTCGGCGCGGAAGAAGCGCTCGGTCGCGCGGGCGCGGTCGGCCTCGGCGATCCCGGGCCCGCGATCGGCGACGCTGATTTCCACCATGCCCCGGTTGAGCGTGGCGAAGAGCCGGATCACCTCCCCCGGAGTGGAGAATTTCAGCGCATTGTCGAGCAGATTCGCCACCGCCTGCTGCACCAGGTCGCGATCGCCGAACACCGGCAGCGTGGTGGCGATGTTGGTTTGCAGGTGCAACCCTCGTTCATCGGCCACGGCCTGATAGAGCTCATCCATGTCGCGCAGCATTGGCGAGAGATCCACCGCGAAGAAGGCCGCGCGGCGGGCGCCGGCCTCGATCTCGGCGATGCGCAGCAATGCCTCGAACACCCGGACAATGCCGTCCAGATCCTGGGTCGCGCGCTCGATCGCATTCTGCACCTCATCGGGCGAGCAGGCATGGGCGGCCGCATCCTCCAGCCGCGCGCGGGCGCGGGTGATCGGCGTGCGCAGGTCATGCGCAATGGCGTTGGAGACCTGCCGCACCCCATCCATCAGCCGGGAGATGCGGTCCAGCATGTCGTTGATCACCCCGGCCAGTTCGTCGAACTCGTCGCCCTTGCCCGTGCGCGGCACCCGGCGCGAGAGATCGCCCTGGGCGATGGCGCGGGTTGTGGTCGAGATGTCGCGGATCACCCTCCGGAACAGGGCGCGGATGAGCAAGGTACTGAGCAGCCCCAGCAACACGATGAGGCTGGCGGCGCCGATCATGGCGTCGCGCAGCGTGTCATGCAGGCCGATCAGGGCGCGCACATCGCGGCCCACCAGCAGCTTTTCGCCGGTCGGCAGTTGCATGGCGCGCAACAGCGCCACCGATTCTTCGCCCCCATGACGCACCGGCAGCTCGTACCAGGTGTCCATCTGCGTCAGCCCGACGGGCCATTGGTCCAGATTGCCGGCCATCCGGTTGCCGGCGGCATCTTCCAGCAAATAGATCCCGTCCGTGTTCTGCCGGTTGGCGAGGCGGTCCTGCAGGGCCGCGGCAACCGACTGCGCGCCGCCGATCTGGTCATGCTCGGCAAGCATGGTGGCGTCGTCATGGATGGAAATCTCCACCTGCTGCTGCAACACGTCGGCCGTGGAGTGCCAAAGCGAGAAGGCGAGCACGAAAGCCGCCAGGACGAAGACAACGCCGTAGCCGAGCGCGAAACGGATGCCGGCCGAGCGGATCAGCGGTTGTGGGCGCCGCCCAGGCCCGTTTTCCCCCCGGGGCGTGTACTGCTTTCGCCTCGTGTCTGGCGTCAGGGGCTGGATCTCATCCATTTGGCGTTTAGGGCTACGCCTCCTCGGCGCGCAGCATGTAACCGGCGTTGCGCACGGTATGCAGCAGCGGCTGGTCGAATGGCTTGTCGATCTTCTGCCGCAGGCGGGAGATATGAACGTCGATCACGTTAGTTTGCGGGTCGAAATGATAGTCCCACACGCCTTCGAGCAGCATGGTGCGCGTCACCACCTGGCCGGCATGGCGCATCAGATACTCCAGCAGGCGGAACTCGCGCGGCTGCAGATCGATCTTCTGCGTCCCGCGGCGCACGCTGCGCGACAGCAGATCCATCTCCAGGTCGCCCACCGTCAGGCGGGTCGCCGGGCCGTCGCCCTTGCCGCGCCGGGCCAGCGCCTCCACCCGGGCCAGAAGCTCCGCGAAGGCGAAGGGCTTGGTCAGGTAGTCGTCGCCACCGGCCTTCAGCCCGCGCACCCGGTCATCCACCTGGGTCAGCGCCGACAAGAACACTACGGGAGTGGCATTGTCCTGTGCCCGCAATGTTTCCAGCAAACGAAGACCGTCGATCCCCCCTGGAAGCATGCGGTCTAGGATGATCGCGTCAAAATTCTCGGATGCCGCGAGGAACAACCCATCGCGGCCGTTATCGGCATATTCCACGGCGTGGCCGGCTTCTCGCAGGCCTTTGACAACGAAGCCGGCTACGTCTTTGTCGTCCTCAACGACAAGTATGCGCATTTTTATTCCCCTAGCTGGGCCGGCCGGCGGCCAACCACGACCTGCAAATGGGAAACGTGACCATTCCTGTTTACCCCGAGCATCACCTTACTGCCCGGTGGCATGGACGCAATGGCGCGCGTCAGCCCCGAAGAATCCGAAATGACGTCATTGTTAACTAAGATTATCACATCGCCCGGCGTCAGTCCCGCATTATCTGCTGGGCCGCCGGGCTCAATCGCGCTTATCAGCGCACCGGCCGCGCCGCCCGGCGCATCCGCCACCGAAACGCCGAGCCAGCCGCGCGCCACCGCGCCATGGGCGATCAGCGTCGCAACGATCGGCGCCGCGCTGTTGCTCGGGATGGCGAAGGCCACCCCGACCGACCCGCCGGAGGGCGAGACAATTGCTGAATTAATGCCGATCACCTCGCCCGCCATGTCAAAGGACGGACCGCCGGAGTTGCCCGGATTGATCGGCGCGTCGAGCTGCAGGAAATGCGTGAACGGCCCGTCGCCCACATCCCGCCCCTCGGCGGAGACAATGCCGAGGGTGAAGGAATTGCCCAGCGCGAAGGGATTGCCCGCCGCCAGCACCCAATCCCCCACCCGCACCTTGGCGGAATCCCCCCAGCGGGCCGGGTGCAGCGGTGATGATGAAGATATTTTAATGATTGCGATGTCGGTCAGGTCATCCGCGCCGACCAGGTGAGCGGTGTAACGCGTGCCGTCATCCAGCGTCACCGTAATATGCTCCGCCCCGGCGATGACATGGTCGTTGGTGACGATCATCCCGTCCGGGCTGATGATGAAGCCCGAGCCCGCCGCCTCGGTAAGCTGCGGGCGATTCGCCCCGCCTGTGGTGGCCGGGGCTTTCGGCGCCTGATCAGAGGTCTCGGTGACCGCGATGCCGACCACGCTCGGCTCCACCGCCGAAACCAGCGGCGCGAGCGAGTGCGGCGTGCCGGGGAAAGGCCAGGCTTGCGCCCGCGCTGCCGGGGCGGCGAAGAGAGTGCCCGACAGCATCGCCACGCCCCCGCACAAATTTATCCATCGTTGCATGCAAGACCACCCCCATAAGATACGTCATGATAGCGGAACGGCACCGAAAATGCTTATAGTGCTGACAGACGCCAATCTCGTCGTAGGAGACTAGAGCATGAGCGAGCCGCAGACCAAGCCGGACCACCATTTCGATATCGAGTTCCTGAAGCAGGAATTCGAGCATATCCGGACCGAGATGGCCGGAATCCGAGAGCGGTTGAGCGAGAACGCCCATACCGCTTTGGACCGCATCACCGCCTATCTGGATGGCGCGGGGCTGTCCTCGCGCGTCGACTCGCTGGAGGAGGATCTCGAAGAGATGGCAGAGAAACTCAAGGACTCGGGCAAGGACGCCATGTCCAGGCTGGAGCAGCAGGTTAGCGCCAAGCCAATCACCAGCGTCGCCATCGCCTTCGGCATCGGGCTGCTCGCCGCGCGCCTGTTTCGCCGCCACCGCCACTGAGCATGCCCTTAGCCCGCTTCGCCGGCCGGATGGCCAAACGCGCCGCCATCTGGTGCGCCCTCGCCACCGTGACGCTCAGCCTCGTCCTCGCCGGGCTGGGTTTTCTTGTGGCCGGGTTCTGCATCTGGCTCGCCCAGCATGTCGGCAATGCCGCCGCCGCCGCCATTACTGGCGGGTCGATGCTGCTGCTCGCCGTCGTTGTCAGCATCTGCGGCAGCTTGCTCCTGCGGCCGCGACGACGGCGTGAACCCGGACTGCTGGCCGATGTCTCCGCCGCCATCGCCGGGGTGGTCGTGGAAAGCCTCGCGAACCGGCGCAAGGCCAAGCAGGATTAGGTAGTGGGTCGGTCTGAATTTCGGCTTGGGGTGGAAGGCTGCTAGGCTGCTTTCTGGCCAAGTGTGTCGAGACCGGCCCCTCGATCCGAAGTAAAGTATGATCACTTGCAGGAGGCCTGGCATGGGGCCAGCGACGCTGGGAGCAGCCGTCTCTTGCAGGATCGAACACTTCCATGTTCTCCCATCTGCATGTGCTTATCTTTAGGTGTGCCACTTTATCTCACAAAACCCGTTTCTGCGTCCCGGCTACTCATCAATCAGCGCCAGGACTAGCGGCGGGCGAGCCTGACGCCACCGGTGGGCTCGCCCGGCAGCGCTTTATCAACGCCCCTGTCACGCGCCCGAGCATACCGGTCCAGGCCTTGTCCACCCAGGCCAGGGGCAGTGCGCAGGCCAGCGTCAACGCGATGGTCACGGCAACCGCCACCAACACGGCGCCTGTTACTCCCCACGCCACAACCGCGCTCATAATGCTTGCCGCCCCGGCGGAAAGCATGATCGGCACGTGCAATAAGTAAATTGGGAACGATAGCAGCCCCAGCCATATAGCCCAGTTTTTCGAGAAAACATTGCGGACAGAGGGGTTGCCGAGGAGAACCATGATGATGAGCGCGGCACTTAACTCCCAGACGAAATGGGCGGTGTCGCTGGCGGGCATGATCGCCTTCAGCGGTGCGTAGATGATCGGGGCCGGCCCAGCAGAGAAGCAAAACAGATAAATTCCGGCCATTGCCCCCCCGGCCGCCCCCCAATTGGAAAAATTGGGCATTTTATTTTCGGCGAACATCATCGCCAAAATCGCTCCCACCAGAAAATCGGAAAAATAGGTGATTGGAGCGGCGACCCCCACCGCGACCATCGCCGCCCCGATGGCAGCCAGGCGGAGCAGCCAGCTTTTCAACCCGAACAGCAGAGGGGCTGCTAAAAAGATAGCAAAACTGCCAAACAGCTCGATCCGCATCGTCCAAAGCGGCGAGTCATATTGTACGTCGCCGAACAGAAACGCGCCGTAAAGCCCGTCCCGCAGTGCTGCCGCCCAAGAAATTTCGCGGCCATGCAACGGCGCGTTGAAGTGGCTCGCCATCCAACTATTGCCCGTTATCGCCGCCGCCTGTTCATAATAGTCCTGGCTCAGCAGGATCGTCACCCAGGAGAACAGACAGGCAATCGTGGTGAGCGCCGCCAGCCTTGGCCAGCGTTTCAGCAGCGCCGTCAGCACCCGCACCAGGCTGCGATCCTTCGCAAAGGGCAGGCTTAGAATAAAGCCGGAGAGCACGAAAAATACCGTCACGGCAGCGCCGCCATTAAGTAGCCACAGGTGCAACTGGTTCAGTGCGTCCAAAGTGCCATGGCCAGGCGGCACCAGGCCCCGCACCATATGGCCCAGCATTACAATCACGGCGGCGATTCCGCGTAAACCCTCCAACGGCACCAGCTTGTTGGCTTTCTGTTCCCGCATCATAGTCGTTCATAACCAGGTTGGTACGCCCGGCATAGGATGGAAATTACCAGCGCACTGCAACCCGCCTGGGCCGTCGCGCCTATCAGATCCTTCGCCACCTCTCTGGGTCAGGCCACAAGACACTCAAAAACAGCATTTCTTATTCGCCCGTGAAAAACTCAGAATGGATTAAATTACATTTGAGAATTATCCGACATTTCCCAGATAGGCGGCATTGGGGAGCCTCTTACGCTCCCTGGCGGGCTTCGTTGGTATCCACGTGGAGATGTCCTGTAGCGGCCGCAGTGCTCGCTGCGCCTCCGCGGGCACGTTCCCGGGCGGGCGGTACGGCGCTCTGCCAAATCTTCGCCCTGGATGCATAAATCTTTCGTTCCAATCGGAATGCCGGCTATCTGGATCTGGAGTCACGCTGGCGAGCGTCCGATTTGGGCTCGAAATTCGAATTTCAAACTGACCCACTACCCGCGATTAACCAGCAGCGAACGCTTCGGCCTGGCGCAGCAGGCGCAGGAAATTGCCGCCCCAGATTTTTTGCAGCTCCTCCCTTCCGTAGCCTCGCCTTGCCAGCTCGGCAGTAAGCACCGGGGCCTGCGAGGCGTTGCGGAAATCCCGCACCTCGCCGCCACCGTCGAAATCCGTGCCGATGCCGACATGATCGATGCCGATTCGTTTCACAACATAATCCACATGGTCGGCTATGTCGGCCACCGACACATCCCCGGTCCGCGCCTTGGGCCGCAGGAAGGATGAGACGATGGTGATCTGAATCAGCCCGCCCGTGGCGCCCAGCGCCTCGAGCTGCTCGTCATCCAGGTTGCGCTTGTGGTCGCAGAGCGCGCGCACGCAGGAATGCGAGGCGAAAACCGGCACGCGCGAGCGCTCCACCGCCTGCAGCATGGTGGTCTTGGCGGTGTGGGAGATGTCCACGAGGATGCCCAGTTTATTCATCCGGTCCACCACGGACTGCCCGAAATCCGAGAACCCGCCATAAAGCGCAGGCGGATCGTCGAGGCTGGACAGCGGAATGGCGGCGTCGGCGATCGCGTTATGGCCGTTATGGGTGAGGGTGATGTAGCGCACCCCGCGCGCGGCGAACTCGTCGAGGTTGGAGAGTTCCGTACCGACGGCGTAGCCGTTCTCGATGACCGGGACGATGCCCGGCTTGCGCGCGGCGAACGCGGCCTCGATCGCGTCGGCCGTGGTGGCGAGCATGCCGCCCGAACCGTCCGCCGGGGCCATCGCGGCGATATCGTCCAGCATGGCGCCGGCGCGGGCGGTGGCGGCCGCATGCCCTTCGGCGTTGCGCGGCCCCTGCGGCACAAAGGCCACGAAGCAGGTGGCGGCAATGCGGCCCCGGCGCATTTTCGGCAGGTCCACGCAGCGCGGGCCGTCCTCGAACGCCGAAGGGCCGGGCGGCCAGGGGATGTCTACATGGGTGTCGATGGCCATGATGCCATCATGCGGATCATTTATCATTGCCTCCAAGGTTGAGCTTGCGGCATCCGGCGTCAAGCGCCTTGCGCATCACGCTCGGCAGTTGCGCCGTAGCGGCGGGGGCGCAGACCGCGCCCTGCGGCAGCCGGGCGCGGCGCGCGGCCAGCACGCTCAGCGTCAGGGTAAAATGGGTGAACACATGCTCCACCGCCCCGGCATCGCGCCAAGCGGCCTTCACCGGGGGCGACTCGGGCAAAGCCAGCATGCCGCCAAGCAGCCCGGAGGGCGGGCGGCGCAGCAGCAGCACGTTGTCATCGGCATCGAGCAGCACATAGGCCGTGCCGGTCCGGCGGGGGCGCTCCGGCTTTTTCGCCCGGACGGGCAGGCTGGCGGCAATGCCCTGCTCATGCGCGCGGCAATGCGCCTTCCACGGGCAGCGCGGGCAATCGGGCGATTTCGGCGTGCAGATAGTAGCACCCAGGTCGAACAGCGCCTGGGCGAAATCCCCCGGCGCTGCCTGGGCGGCCTTGTCGGCGATGAAGGCCTGCGCCACCGCGGCGATCTCCGGCTTGCCCGCAGGCAGCGGGGTGGAAATGGCGAAGATCCTTGAGGCGACGCGCTCCACATTGCCATCCACCGGCAGCACCGGCAGGCCAAAGGCGATGGCGCCAACGGCATTGGCCGTGTACGGGCCGATTCCGGGCAACGCCCGCAACCCCTCTATGCTGCGCGGAAAGCCGCCCAGCGCCGCCACGCCTTGCGCGCATTTATGTAGGTTGCGCGCACGGGCGTAGTAGCCCAGCCCGGCCCAGTGCCCGCACACTTCCTC
This sequence comes from uncultured Alphaproteobacteria bacterium, assembly GCA_963750235.1. Classification (GTDB taxonomy): domain Bacteria; phylum Pseudomonadota; class Alphaproteobacteria; order Acetobacterales; family Acetobacteraceae; genus Acidocella. The sequence goes on along the minus strand of CAVVPW010000008.1, from coordinate 694,792 downwards.
CACGCTCGCCGCCGCCAGATCCTCTATGCCCGGATACGCCGCCAGAAATTTAGCGTAATAGGGGCGCACCGTGGCCACCACGGTCTGTTGCAGCATGATCTCGGAGAGCCAGACATGGTAAGGGTCTGCAGCCTCGCCCGGGGCGGCGCGCCAGGGCAGATGGCGGCGGTGTTGCGCATACCAGTAGAGGAGTTGCCGTGCCGGCGGAGAGAAAGAAGCGGATCGCACAGACACCAGTTGTGCCGGTGGCGGAGGCGCCGCGCAACTTCTCGCCGCGCGGTATCGCGGCGCTCATCGCGCCCATCACCCGCCCCATCTTCCGCCGCCGCGCTCCAGCCGCCGCGCAGCTGCTGGCGGACTGGCCGCAGCTCGCCGGGCCGGAACTGGCTGGCCGCGCCCTGCCGGTGAAATTCGCGGGCGGCACGCTCACGCTGGGCTGCACCGGCCCAACGGCAATGGAGCTGCAAATGCTCGAGTCGCAGATCATCGCCCGGCTGAACCTTGCGCTGGGGCATGCCACCGTCGAGCGTCTGCGCTTCGTGCAGCAGTCGCCGCGCCTGCCAACGCCCGCTCCACCCCCGCGCCAGCTCCCCCGGAACCTGCCTTTGCCGCCCGACCTGCCAGACGGCCCTCTGGGCGAAGCCCTGGCCCGGCTGTACCGGGGCCTAAAAAGCCGTGGATAACTCGGAATCCTCGTTAGACTCCGGCCGCAAAACCTGACTACACTATATATAGGAGAAAACATGCAGATTACGCGCCGTTCAGCACTAGCCCTAGTGGGCACTTCGGTTTTTGCCGCCCCCTCCCTGGCCCGCGCCCAGAGTGCTGCGGCACAACCGGCTTCGACGCCCTACACGCAGCGCTCGATCGGCTCGCCCAATGCGCCGGTCACGGCGCATGAGTATTTCTCCCTCACCTGCACCCACTGCGCGCATTTCGCCACGGTGACGATGCCGAAGGTGAAGCCGAACCTCGTGGACACCGGCAAGCTGCAGATCATCTATCACGACTTCCCGCTCGACCAGGTGGCGCTGAAGGCGGCGCAAGTGTCGCGGTATCTGCCGGAAGAGCAATATTACCCGTTCATCGAGGCGCTGTTCGCCAGCCAGGACGACTGGGCCTTCCAGCCGAACGAGGATTACCACGCCTCGATCTTCAAATACGCGGCGCTGGCGGGCATGGACCAGGCGACCTTTGATACCGCCTGGAACGACGACAAGCTGACCAAGTTCATCCTGAACGGGCAGCAGGAGGCGGAGAAGATGTACAAAATCGACGCCACCCCCACCTTCATCATCAACGGCAAGACCTACCCGGGCGCGATGGAATACGACGATTTCGCCGCCACCGTGGCTGCCGCCGCCAAGGGGTAACCCGCCATGCCCGCCCGTTTCGCCCGTCTGCGCATCGCCGGGTTCAAGAGCTTCGCCGACCCGACGGTCGTGGAGATCCTGCCCGGGCTGACCGGTGTGGTGGGGCCGAACGGGTGCGGCAAGTCCAACGTCATCGAGGCGCTGCGCTGGGCCATGGGCGAGGCCAATGCCCGCAACATGCGCGGCACCGAGATGGAGGACGTGATCTTCGCCGGCACCTCCGGGCGCTCGGCACGCAACCTCGCCGAGGTGACGCTGACGCTGGAGGAGACGCAAGGGTTGGCCCCGCCGCCCTTCCACGAGGCGCCGGACCTGGAAATCTCCCGCAAGATCGAGCGCGGGGCAGGCTCCGCCTACCGCGTCAACGGCAAGGAAGCCCGGGCGCGCGACGTGCAGACCCTGTTCGCCGACCTTGCCTCCGGCGCGCGCGCCTCGGCCATGATCTCCCAAGGGCGCGTCGGCGCGCTGGTGAGCGCCCGCCCGGATGAGCGCCGGGCCTTGCTGGAAGAGGCCGCGGGCATCACCGGGCTGCATGCGCGCCGGCACGAGGCTGAGCTGAAGCTCAAGGGCGCCGAGCAGAACCTGCTGCGCGCCGACGACCTGAAGGGCCAGGTGGAGGCCCGGCTGACCGAGCTGAAGAAGCAGGCGCGCCAGGCAACACGCTACAAGAACCTCTCCGGCAATATCCGCCAGGCCGAGGCGGAGCTGCTCTCCATACAGAGCGCGCTGGCCGTGCTGGCGCGGGAGAAGGCCGAGGCCGCCTTCGCCGCCGCCGAGGCGCAGGTGGCCGCCGCCGCCGCCGAGGCCAGCGCCGCCGAGACCCGCGCCGCCGAGGCCGAAACCGCCCTGCCGCCGCTGCGCGACGCCGAGGCCCAGGCCCGCACGGCGCTGGAGCGCGCGCGCATCGCCGCCGAGCAGATGGGCGAGGCCGAGACCCGCGCCCGCGCCGCGCTGACCGAAGCCAAGACCCGGCTGGACGCGCTGACCCGCGACCATGCCCATGCCGCCAAGCTGGTGGCCGATGCCCAGGCCGCCACGACACGGCTGGAAGAAGAACAGCGGCGGCTGGCGGCGGAGACCGTCTCCGCCCCCGCCGAGCTGGAGGAAGCCGGGCGCGCCGAGGATGCGGCGCTGGAAGCCCTGCGCGCCGCCGAGGCCGAAGCCACCCGCGCCACCGAGGAGGCCGCGCGCATCGCCGCCGAGGCCGAAGCCGCCCGCCGCGCCTTGAGCGAGGCCGAAAACCGCGCCCGCCGCCTGGCCCTGCGCGCCGCCGAGGCCGAGAGCCGAGTACCAGAAGATCGCCGCCACGCTGATCCCGGCGGAGCGGGTGGAAGCCGCCGAGGCCGAGCGTGTTGCTGCCGAGGCAGCGCTGGTCGCCGCGCGCGAGGCTGTGACCGCCGCGGAAGCCGCCCGCGTGCAGGCCGAGGAAGACGCGGCCAAGGCCCGGGCTGAGGCGGAAGCGGCGCTGGCCGCCGCCCGCGCCAAGACCTCCAGCGCCGAGGCCGCGGCAACCAAGATTTCCACCGAATATGACGCCCTGGCCGCCCTGCTGGCGCAGAAATTCGGGCGCGAAAGCGCGCCGATCCTCGACCAGATCACCGTGCCGCCGGGACTTGAAGCCGCCCTGGGTGCCGCCCTGCGCGAGGAGCTTTCCGCCTCCGCCGACACGCACGCCCCGCGCCACTGGCGCCAGCTGCCGGATCTCGACCTGCCGGTGGTGCCGCTGCACAGCTTCGCCCAGCTGGTGCAGGGGCCGCAGGCGCTGAAGCGCGCGCTCAGCCACATATTGCTGCTGCCCGAGGGCGCGGATGGCGAGCTGCACCAGGGCAACCTCACACCCGGGCAGATCCTCGTCTCGCGCGAGGGCGGGGTATGGCGCTGGGATGGCTACACGGTGCGGGCGGGCGCGGCATCGGAAGCCGCTGTGCGCCTGAAGCAGCGCAACAGGCTGGCCGAGCTGGAGCGCGAGCGCAACGCCACCCGCGATGCCGCCAACGCCGCCCGCGAGCTGCGCGTGGCCGCCGAGACCGCCGAGCGCGAGGCCCGCGCCAATGAGGCGAAGGTGCGCGAGGCCCGCCGCGCCGCCGAGACCGCCGCGCGCGAGGCCCGCCGCCAAGCCGAGCTGCGGTTCGACAAGGCGCGCGGCGAGGCGATCCGCCTGACCGCCGAGCATGAACGCGGCGCCCAGCGCGCCGCCGCCGCCCAGGCCCAGCGCGACCAAGCCGCAACGGAAGCCGCCGAGGCCGCTGCCGCGTTGCACGCCGCGCAAGAGAACGCCGCCGCCCTGCCGGACGTGGCCGCCGCCCGCACCGCCGTGGAAAAGGCCCGCGCCGCCATGGCCCAGGCGCGACAGGCGGAATCCGCCGCCCGCACCAAATTCGCGGCGCTGAAAGCCGCCGATGCCCAGCGTAATCTGCGCCTGACCACGCTGGACCGCGAGATGGCCGACTGGACCGAGCGCGGGCGCGACGCCAAGGACCGGCTCACCGACCTCGCCGCGCGGCTCGATGAAGCGCAGGCGGGCATCGCCGCCCTCGCCGCAGCGCCCGAGGAAGCCGCCAAGGCGCGGCGCGAGGCGCTGGAAAGCCTCACCGCCGCCGAGGGCGAGCACAAGCGCGCCGCCGCCGCGCTACAGGCCGCGCAAAACGCGGCGGATGCCGCCACCCGCGCCGCCCGCGCCGCGGAAGTCGGCTGTCTCCGCCGTGCGCGAGGCCAGGGCGCGAGAGGAAGGCAACATCACCGCCGCCAACCATGCCTGGGGCACGGTCGCCGAACGCATTCTGGAACGCCTCGGCGCCAACCCGAACCTGCCGGAACCGCCGGCGGATCTCGGCCCCGAGTCGGAGGACAAGGCCCGCAAGCGCTGGGAGCGGCTGACTCGCGAGCGCGAGGAAATGGGCCCGGTGAATCTGCGCGCCGAGATCGAGGTGGGCGAGGCGGAAGAGGCCATCGCCACCATCGAGAGGGAGCGCGAGGAGATCACCTCCGCCATCGCCAAGCTGCGCGGCTCCATCGGCCACCTCAACCGCGAGGGGCGCGAGCGCCTCTCCGCCGTGTTCAACGAGGTGGATACGCATTTCCAGGCGCTGTTCTCGCGCATGTTCAACGGCGGCAAGGCGCATCTGGCGCTGGTGGGGTCCGAGGACCCGCTGGAAGCGGGGCTGGAAATCTACGCCCAGCCGCCGGGCAAGAAGCTCAGCACACTCTCGCTGCTCTCAGGCGGCGAGCAGGCGCTTACCGCGCTGTCGCTCATCTTCGCGGTGTTCAAATGCAACCCGGCGCCGATCTCGGTGCTGGACGAGGTGGACGCGCCGCTGGACGACGCGAACGTGGAACGTTTCTGCAACCTGCTGGAAGACATGGTGCGCGAGACCGGCACGCGCTTCCTCGTCGTCACCCACCACCACCTGACCATGGCGCGCATGGACCGGCTCTACGGCGTGACCATGCAGGAGCGCGGCGTCTCGCGCCTGCTCTCGGTGGATTTCCACCGCGCGGTGGAGATGGTGGACCCCGGCCACACCATGGCGGCTGAATAGAAAACTCGCTCTGGCGGCCAGAGCGAGTTCTCAAACGAGCCCTATTCGAAGCCGGCTATTTCTCGTACCCAACCACGCCCTTGATCTCGAGGAACTCTTCCAGCCCCCACACGCCCCATTCGCGCCCGTTGCCGGACTGCTTGTACCCGCCGAACGGTGCGTTGAGGTCGCCCTTGGGGTTGTTGATATAGACATTGCCTGCCCGTAGACGGCGGGAGAGCTTCTGCGCCCGCTCCTGGCTGCCGGACTGGATGTACGCGGCGAGGCCGTACACGGTGTCGTTGGCCATGCGCACCGCGTCTTCCTCGGTGTCGTAGAACAGCATGGAGAGCACCGGCCCGAAGATTTCCTCGCGCGAGATGCGCATATCCGGCGTCACATCCGCGAACACGGTGGGGCGCACATAGTAGCCCTTGTTCAACGCCGCGGGGCGGCCGGTGCCGCCGGCGACGAGCGTCGCGCCCTCGTCGATGCCCGATTGGATCAGCGCCTGGATCTTGTTGAACTGCAACTCGCTGATCACCGGGCCCATGTAGGTGTCCGGGCTTGCCGGGTCGCCGACCTTGATGTTCTCGGCGGCGGTCTTGGCGGCCGAGACCGCCACATCGCGGAACTGGCGCGGCACGAACATGCGGGTCGGCGCGTTGCAGGACTGGCCGGTGTTCTGCATCACGTCAACGACGCCAGAGGCCACGGAAGCCGCGATGTTGGCGTCATCGAGCAGGATGTTCGGGGACTTGCCGCCCAACTCCAGATGCATCTTCTTCACCGTCACTGCTCCGGCCTGGGAGATGAGGATGCCGGCGCGGGTGGAGCCGGTGAAGGAGATCATGTCGATATCCGGGTGCGCCGAGATGGCCGCGCCGACATCGGCACCCATCCCCTGCACCATGTTGAACACGCCCTTCGGCACACCGGCCTCGTGCATGATCTCGGCGAACACCACGGCATCCAGCGGCGCGATCTCGGAAGGCTTCAGCACCATGGTGCAGCCCGCGGCGATGGCGGGACAGACCTTGCAGGTGATCTGGTTCATCGGCCAGTTCCACGGGGTGATCATGCCGACCACGCCGAACGCCTCGCGCGTAATCAGCGTGTTGCCCTGCATGTGGTCGAACTCGAACTCCTCGAGCACCTTGATGATCTGGCCGATATGCCCGGCGCCGATCGCGGCCTGGGAGTTCTTCGCCAGCGTCACCGGCGCGCCCAGCTCCAGGCGGATGGCATCGGCCACGTCGTCATAGCGCTTCATGTAAACGGCCTGGATGCGCTTGAGCAGATCGAGGCGCTCCTCGCGCGTGGTCTGGCTGAAGCTCTCGAAGGCGCGGCGCGCGGCGGAAACGGCGCGGTCCACATCCGCCGCGGTGCCGATGGCGATCTGGGTGAAGGGCTGCTCGGTGGCGGGGTTTATGACATCCAACGTGCGGGGCGAGACCGGGTCAACCCACTCGCCATCGATATAGAACTTCAAATTATGGGACATGCGTTTTCTCCTGGATTATACGGTGCGGGCTGCGCGGCGGCGGCGCGCCGCCTGGCCAAAGCTGTGGAACAAAGCGCGGTTCTGCTCATGCAGGTCCGGGCGGTACTCGGGGTGCCACTGCACCCCCACGGCGAAGGGATGCCCGTCCACCGCCACGATCTCGGGGATGCCGTCCGGCGCGGTGCCGTGGACGGAAAGCCCCGTGCCGATCTTATCCAGCGCCTGGTAGTGCAGCGAATTCACGGCGAAATGCTCGGCGCCGAACACCTCTTTCAGCGGCGAGCCGGGGCGCAGATGCACCTCGTGCCATGGGGCGTAGCGTTCCTCGTAAGGCGCGTCCTCCGGCGAATGATGCGCCTCCGCCTCGGGGAGTTCCACATGCAGCGTGCCGCCGTGCGCCACGTTCAGCTCCTGCAGCCCGCGGCAGATGCTTAAGATAGGAACCTGTTCCGCCAAGGCAGCGCAGATCAGCTTCAGGGCAAGCTCGTCACGCGCATCGTCGAACGGGCCGGCGCCCTCGCCCTCCTGGCCGTAGCGCCAGGGGCGGATATTGGACGGGCTGCCGGTGAACAGAAACCCGTCGAAGGTCTCCACCAGCTCGCCGATATGGTTGCCGCCGCGCTCGCTGAGAATGGCGAGCGGCAAAGCCTGCGCGAATTCCGACACCGCCTGGGCGTATTTGTCCCCCACCACCTGGAACGGCATGCCGCCCAGCTCACGCATATCGGTAATCAGCCCGATCACGGGCCGTCGCGTGTTGTTCATGAACCTAACTCCCTTGAGGCACGGCGGCTTTGGCAGCTTGCCGCCGGCATCTTCCAGTTAATTAAAATAAACGTCAATGCTGGCAAGGCTGACCGCATAGCACAGCACTGGCTGGCACTTGGCAATGGGTTTGTCATGGTTGATTAAAATATTGATAGGGCGGATTAAAACGGACTAGGCGCCAAACTTCCGCAGCACCCTCGCCAGCGTGCCGAAGGCCGGGGCGATGGCCTCCTCCTTCACGCAGGCATAGCCAAGCAGCAGCCCGCTCTGCCTGGCGCCGGGGCTGTGGTAGTAGCCGCTCAGCGGGCGGGTCGCGATCCCCGCCTCCACCGCCGCCTGGGCGATGGCCCGGTCATCGAGGCCCGGCAGATGCAGGATGAGATGCAGCCCGGCATTGTCGCCCATCACCGGCAGGGTCTCGCCGAATTCGGCGCGGATCGCCTCCAGCAGCGCCTGGCGGCGGCGGCTGTAGAGCCCCCGCATGCGCCTTATATGCGCGGCGAAATACCCCTCGGCGATGAAATCCGCCAGCATCGCCTGCTGCTGGAGCTGCCCCTCGCGGTACAGCTCCGCCACGCCCTCGGCAAAGGCTCCGGCCAAGCTGGGCGGGGCGACGATATAACCAAGCCGCAAGCCGGGAAACAGCGTCTTGCTCAAACTGCCCACGTAGATCACCAGCTGATCCCGGTCGAGCCCCTGCAGGCTGGTGATCGGCCGCGTGCCGTAGCGGAACTCGCTGTCGTAATCGTCCTCGATGACCCAGCTGCCATGCGCACGGGCATAATCCAGCAGCGCCTGGCGGCGGGGCAGGCTCATCACCATGCCCAGCGGGTACTGGTGCGACGGCGTGGCGACAATGAAGCGCGGCGGCGGACCGGAAACGCCGGACAGGTTCAGCCCCTCGGCATCCACCGGCACCGGGCGTAGCTTCAGCCCCAACGACTGCAAACTGTGCCGCAGCCCCCAATAGCACGGGTCTTCCAGCCAGACCGTGTCGCCTGTGTCGGTCAGCAGCCGGGCGGTGAGGTCGATGGACTGGTGGATGCCGGTGGTGATGACGATCTGCGAAGGCTCGCAGCGCACGCCACGCGCGGTGCGCAGATGCTCGGCCAAGGCGGTGCGCAGGGCCGGAAGGCCACCTGCCGGGGCGTAACTGAGGCGCTCGGGTGCTGCGCGGTTCCAGTGCCGGTTGTGCAGCCGGGCCCATACGCGCGTGGGGAATTCCGTGACATCCGGCACGCCAGGCATGAAGGCACCCCATTGCCGGGGGAAAACCCGCGCACCCTCCACAACCGCCGCGCCGCGCGCGGAGAGCCGGGGGGCTGCGCGCTCGGCCTCGGGTGGCGCCGCCGGGCCGGGCGGCGCGATCCGCTCGACGGAAAGATCGGCCACATAGGTGCCGCTGCCATGGCGCGTCTCCAGGCAGCCTTGCGCCGCGAGGGTCTCATACACGTCGATCACCGTGTTGCGGGCCACGCCCAACTCGCGCGCCAGCAACCGGCTGGAGGGCAGCTTGCGGCCAGCGGGCAGCTCACCCTCCAGCACCGCGGCGAGCAGCGCCTCGTGCAACTGCCGGTGCAGCGGCGGTGCCTCCTCGCGGTTGATGCGGGCCAGGAGCCAATCGGAAAGAGCGATCGTGGTCATGGGGTGCGATCCATCTGATGTGAAGCGGCGACGCTTCACATCAGATGGTGAATCGCCCGCTTAAATATTGATGTGGGCAGATTCACGACCACCATTGAACCGCTCATGCAATTCAATAATGATGGTCGATCAGACCCAAGTGGCTCCCTAAAATAGCGCAAACTGGACCTTCCGCCAGAGCCACATTGGATTAATGTCGCATCGTCATGCCAAGGTGCCGCACGCGCGCCCGGGTCTTCGCCCCCACATGTCTTAGTCCAAGGAGTGTTCCAATGCCGAATGCCGACTTCCCCCCCGCCCAGACCGCCGGCACCAACGCCGCCTGGGAAGCCCGCCGCCAAGCCGCCACGCCGCGTGGCGTCGGCGTGTTGGAGAGCTTCTATGCCGCCCGCGCGCTGAATTCCGAGCTGTGGGACGTTGAGGGCAACCGCTATATCGACTTCGCCGGTGGCATCGGCGTGCTGAACCTCGGCCATGCCAACCCGCGCATCGTGGCCGCCGTGCAGGCCCAGGCCGCCAAGTTCACCCATACCTGCTACCAGGTGGTGCCCTATGCCAGCTATGTCGAGCTGGCCGAAAAGATCGCCGCCCGCGCCCCCGGCAACTTCCCCAAGAAGACGCTGTTCGTGACCACCGGTGTCGAGGCTGTGGAGAACGCGGTGAAGATCGCCCGCGCCGCCACCGGCCGTTCCGGCGTCATCGCGTTCGACGCCGCCTTCCATGGCCGCACCTTCATGGGCATGGCGCTCACCGGCAAGGTCGCGCCGTACAAGCTGAACTTCGGCCCGATGCCGAGCGATGTCTTCCACGCCCCCTTCCCCAACCCGGTGCATGGCATCTCGGTTGAGGAGGCGCTGGCGGGCATCCAGCGCCTGTTCAAGTGCGACATCGACCCCAAGCGCGTCGCCGCGTTCATCATCGAGCCCGTGCAGGGCGAGGGCGGGTTCTACCAGGCGCCCGCCGCCTTCGTGCAGGCCCTGCGCAAGCTGGCCGATGAGCACGGCATCCTGCTGATCGCCGATGAGGTCCAGGCCGGCGCCGCCCGCACCGGCAAGTTCTTCGCCTCCGAGCATTATGAGGGCGTCGAGTTCGACCTGTTCACATTCGCCAAGTCCATCGGCGCGGGCCTGCCGATCGCCGGTGTCACCGGCCGCGCCAACATCATGGACGCGCCCGCCCCGGGCGGCCTGGGCGGCACCTATGCCGGCAACCCGCTGGCCGTGGCCGCGGCGCTGGAAGTGCTGAAGATCATCGACGAGGACAAGCTCATCGATCGCTCCAACCAGCTGGGCGACACGCTGAAGGCCCGCCTAAACGGGCTGAAGGCCAAGGTCCCGGCCATCGTCGATGTGCGCGGCCCGGGCAGCATGGTCGCCGTCGAGTTCTTCAAGGACGGCAAGCCCTCGGCGGAGACCGCCAAGGCGGTGCAGACCTACGCGCAGGAGCACGGGCTGATCCTGCTCACCTGCGGCGCGTACGGCAACATCATCCGCTTCCTGTACCCGCTGACGATCCAGGACGAGGTCTTCGCGGAGGCCCTGGACATTCTAGAGCAGGCCATCCTGAAAGCCTGAACCTGACATAAACGACCCCGGGGCGGCCAACGCTCCGGGGTTTTTCATCCCGGGCACAGAAACCGGAAGCCGCCAAATTCCACGGAGTGAATGCCATGGCTGATATCGGCCTTTCCACGCATTTCAACGATCTCTCCTACGTTCATCCCTCGCCCACCAGCCCCTGGGGCACCTATCTGGCGCAGGTGGACCGCGTGATCCCCTATATCGGCGATCTGGCGCGCTGGGCAGGGACGCTACGCCGGCCTAAGCGGGTGCTGATCGTGGATGTGCCAATCGAGATGGATAATGGCGAGATCGTGCATTACGAGGGCTTTCGTGTGCAGCACAGCCTCTCGCGCGGGCCGGGCAAGGGTGGCGTGCGCTACCACCCGGATGTCACGCTGGAAGAGGTGATGGCGCTGGCCGCCTGGATGACGGTGAAGAACGCGGCGGTGAACCTGCCTTATGGCGGCGCCAAGGGCGGCATTCGCGTCGACCCCAAGATGCTCTCGCGGAAGGAGCTGGAGCGCGTAACCCGCCGTTATACCAGCGAGATCGGCGTCATCATCGGTCCGCAGCGGGATATTCCGGCGCCGGATGTGAACACCAACCCGCAGATCATGGCGTGGATGATGGACACCTACTCCATGAATGTCGGCGCCACCACGACCGGCGTGGTTACCGGCAAGCCGCTTAATCTCGGCGGCTCGCTCGGCCGCGTGAGGGCCACCGGCCATGGCGTGTTCGTCACCGGCCGCGAGGCCATGCGCCGGTTGAAGATACCGCTCGAAGGCGCGCGCGTCTCGATCCAGGGCTTCGGCAATGTCGGCGCCCCGGCTGCCGAGTTGTTCGCCCGCTCCGGCGCCAAGATCGTCGCCGTGCAGGACCATGGCGGCACGATCTATAACGCCGCCGGACTGGATGTGGTGGCGCTGGACCAGCATGTGCAGCGTTTCGGCAGCGTCGCGGGCTTTGCCGGCGGCGAGTTCGATCGGGCTTGAGGATTTCTGGGACGTGGACATGGACGTGCTGATCCCCGCCGCGCTGGAGGGGCAGATCACCGCGCCGCGTGCCGCAAGGCTGCGCGCCAAGATCGTGCTGGAGGCCGCCAACGGCCCCACCGTAACTGAGGCCGACGACATCCTCGCCGAGCGCGGCATCGTCGTGCTGCCGGACGTGATCTGCAACGCAGGCGGCGTTATCGTCTCCTATTTCGAATGGGTGCAGGATTTCTCGTCGTTCTTCTGGTCCGAGGAGGAGGTCAACCAGCGTCTGGACAAGATCATCACCGGCGCGCTGGCCTATATCTGGGACACGGCGGAGCGCCACAAGATCAGCCTGCGCACGGGCGCCTTCGTCGTTGCCTGCGGACGAATCCTCACGGCGCGGGCGGAACGCGGCCTCTACCCGTAACCTCTGCTCCGCTGTGGAAGAACAAAAAACCCGGCGGTTTCCCGCCGGGTTTTGCGTTGGCGCTGATGCCGAAACGATTAGAGCGTGATAGCTTCAAGTTGAATAACCTGCTTCTCTAAAATAGTTGACGCATTCGGTGGGGGTAATTTGGTCGATGAGCCTGCCGATGCAGACGGTTGTTTGCTCAACGGTGCGGGTGTTTTCCTTGCGGAGCAGTGTCTTGAGTTTGGCGAATGCCTGCTCGATTGGGTTGAGGTCGGGGCTGTAGGGCGGCAGGAAGATGAGCTTGGCGCCGGCGTCCCTAATTGCACAGTGGACTGCGCTGGATTTGTGGCTGCTGAGATTGTCCATCACGACGATGTCGCCTGGCCGTAGGGTTGGCACCAAGAACTTGATCACCCAGGCCAGGAAGCTTTTGGCGTTGATCGGCCGGTTGAACAGGCAGGGGGCAACGATGCCGTCACATCGCAGCCCCGCCACGAAGGTCAGCGTTTTCCAGTGGCCATGCGGCACCTTTGCAATTAGCCGTTGGCCAACGGCGCAGCGCCCGTGCAGGCGGGTCATATTTGTCTTTGCCCCGTCGGTCGCTGCGCTCGAACCAGTGGCGCGCTGCTCCCGACCGTCGATAAAGATGATGCGCCGAGCATCAACCTTGCCTTGAAGGCGCTGCCACTGCGCGCGCCGCCGTGCGACGTCAGGCCGATCTTGTTCGGCCGCGCGCAGGGTTTTTTTTATAGCTGAGGCCGGCGCGATCCAGAAAATGCCAGACCGCGTAATAGCTGACATCGACCCCGCGCTCGTGCAACTCGGCCAACAACTCCCGCCCGGTAATGTCCGGCTTCTCGGCCAGCCGCCGCAGGATCCAGTCCGCCTCTTGCGCGAGTTTGAATGGTTTCTTGCCCCCCATCGGAAGGGCGGCCGGGCTGCCCGTTTGCAACGAACGCGAGACCCAATTTATCACCGCCGAATAGCTCACCTGATACAGTTTGGCCGCACACCGCCAACTCATCCCCGACGCCACAGCCGCAACCACGCGCTCACGCAAATCCAAAGAATAGGGAACTCCCATGCATGCTGGCCTCCGCTCCCAGCCTGCATCTTGAATCAAATTTCAGCCCGAGCCGGAATCCAAAAATAACTCTACCTCAAGAAATCATGCTCTAGGGCGTAGTGACGAATTATTGCCTGGGGGGATTCCGGCGCGGCTAAAATTTTAATTCAAGGCTGATTTTTGGGGATCAGCTTGATGGAACGGGATGTTGACGCGCTGCGGGACCATCAATGGGAGCGGCTGAGAGATTTGGTTCCTGGCGGGCGTGCTGGTGAGCGCGGGCCGCGTTGTGACAATCGCCGCTTTGTCGATGCACTGCTCTGGATGGCCCGTTCAGGCGGCCGCTGGCGCGATCTGCCGGAGCGATTTGGCGACCATCAGGCCGTGAAACGTCGCTATTACCGTTGGACTGAGCGCGGCGCGCTGGACAAATTTCTTGCCGCGCTGACCGCGGAAGCCGACCTTGAATGGCTGATGATCAACTCAACAATCGTGCGGGCGCATCAGCACGCGGCGGGCGCACGGCTGGCAAAAGGGGGGCGGATGCCCAGGGTTTGGGCCGATCCCGCGGTGGCTTGAGCACCAAAATCCACGCCGCCACCGACGCGCTCGGCAATCCCGTCCGCCTGTTGTTCGGGCCAGCGCAGCGCAACGACATCACCCAGGCTCACGACCTAATCGAAGGGTTCGAAACGCAAGCCATCATCGCCGACAAGGGATACGATGCCGATCATCTGCGTGAGGCCGTGCGCGCCAGCGATGCCGAGCCGGTCATTCCACCAAAATCAAACCGCCGTACACCGCCCACCTATGACAAAACGCTCTACAAGGAGCGCAATCTCATCGAGCGCTTCTTCAACAAGCTCAAACAGTTTCGCCGGGTCGCCACCAGATACGACAAGCTCCTCGTAAACTACAGGGGATTCGTCATTCTCGCCGCTATCGCTATCCTGCTCAGGTAAATCGTCACTACGGCCTAGTGCAGCACGATCTCGACGCGGCGGTTCTGTGGCTCGCGCACACCCGGGCCGGTCGGCACCAGCAAATGCGTCTCGCCATAGGCGTGGATCTCGATCTCGGAGGCCGGGACGCCATCCTTGACCAACTCGGCGGAAACCGCCTTCGCGCGGCGGTCGGACAGGCCCATGTTGTACTGCGGCGTACCCGATGTATCGGTATAGCCGGACACATCCAGCATGGTGACGTTCTGCGTCTTGGAGTCGGACGCGGCCTGGGCGACGATCTGCGTCGCGCGCGGGGTCAGGTTGTACTTATCCCAGTCGAAGAACACCAGGTAGGTCTTGGCCGGAGCCGGAGCCGGGGCCGCCATCGGGGCCGCAGCGGGCGCCGGGGCCGGGGCCATCGGCGCCGGATTGAACAGCTGATAGCGCAGCCCCAGGAACACGCTGTGGCTGGACTGATTGCGGAACTTGATCGTGCCCGAAGATGGCGCGCCAGTGATGGTCTCGACGTACTTGGTGTCGCTGAACAGCTTCTCGTAGCGGTATTCAACCGTCAGCGCGAGTCCGGGCACAGCGCCAACCGGGTAGGACAGGCCGGTGATGATGTCATACGCGGGAGAGCCCTTGGTGCCGCCATAGGAGGGGGTGGTGAAGGAGGACACATGCGTCCACTGATAGCCCATGCCCGCGCCGATATAGGGGAATACCGGCAGGCTGGCATTGAAGTCGAACAGCGCGTTGACCATCGGGCCAAAAGTGCTGTGGGTGCCGGTCGCGGGGGTATGGTTGTATAGGCTGTTGTTGTTCTCGGCGATGGTGGAGTGCAGATCGTTCATGTCAAGCTGCAAGCGCCAGCCATTGCGGAAGCCGTAACCCACGGCGGCATCGCCCGCGTAGGATTCGCGGTAGAGCATCTTGCCGGAAGTGCCGCCCAGGGATTCGTTGTACTTCACCGGCATCTGGAAAGACGTACCGGCCTCCAGGTTCACATATGGCCCGGACACCGGCTGCGCTTGGGCAGCGAGCGGCAGGGCAAGGCAGGTCGCGGCGGCGAGAATAAAGCGCAGCTTCATGGAGAAACTCCAAGTGAGTGACAAGTGAACCGAGTGTTATTTAACGATCACTGTCAAGATTCAACAGGGGGCGTCAGCGGGCAGCGGCAACATTATGAAGCTGTTGTATATTCGGCACAACCCGCAAGGCCGCAGCTCAGCTGCAGCTGACGACCCTGAAAGTTTCGGCGGCGTTGCCGACCACGGTGGCGCCGGGGGCGGAGCGCAGCATCCAGCCGCGATAAAGCGGCGCGGCGGAACTGTCATTGGCGGGCTGCACAGTCAGGAACACTGCGTCGTCCGGCAACTCCTGCGGCGGGCGGGTGGCGCAGGCCTGCACGCTCACCAGCACATCGCCCGCCTTGGCGGGTTGTCCGCCGACGGGAATGGAGAGCTGCGAGGTGCTGCCATCGACCTCATTGAGCACGCCGAGAACTGCGGTATGGCCGGGGACCCAGTCATTCGGCGGCGGCGGCGCGACATCCGGCGGCGGCGGTTGCGTGTTGGCCGCGGGCGCCGGGCTGGATGCAGGCTGCGTCTGCGTAGCGCCGGTTTGCCCAGGAGGCACGGCCGGCAGGGTCTGCGACTGCACCTGCTCAGCCGGGACCTCGGGCGCGGGCGGGGGGCGGGCACCTGCGGCACAGAGACGATCGGCGGCGCGGGCGGGATGACGATGACGCTCTGGCCGTTCTGCGCCCAGGCCACGCCTGAACCCAACAGCAACGCCAACGCTAGGGCAGAAACGCGCATGGCTTTACTTGGCCGGGCTCGGAGACGGGCCAGACAGGCCGTCAGGCTGCGCCGCGCGGGAAGAGGATTTGTCCTGCGTGCTTCCCATCGAGAAGATGAACTTGCCCAGCAGGTCCTGCACGTTGATGGCCGACTGCGTCACCGGGAAGGCAGCGCCAGGGGCGAGCATGGCGTTCGAACCGCCGGGCGAAACCGCGACATAGTCGTTGCCTAGCAGGCCATCAGAAGTGACGGAGGCGCTGCTGTCATCGGGGATCTTGATGCCGTTATTAATGTTCAGGCGAATGATGGCGGCGTAGGTCACCGGGTCCAGCGTCTCCTCGGCGACATGGCCGATGATGACACCGCCGATCTTCACGTCCGACCCGACGGTAAGGCCGCCGACGCTGCCGAACCGGGCCGTGAGCGAATAGCCGCCCGCGCTCACCTCGCCCGCGCCGAGAAGCGCGTACACCAGGAACACTGCCGTAATGACAATGATTGCGAACCCGGTCAGAAGCTCAGGAAATCTTCGGCTCATCAAGCTTGGTCCGGCACCCAGGATTCGTAATCCGCGGAGGCCTTTGCGGTCTTGCCGCCCATATAGTCGTGCCCGGAGGGGCGGTAGCTCGCCGGAGTGCCGGTCAGGTTCGGCCGGTGGGGGCGCTGCCAGGGGCGGGCCTGCGGGGAGAGCGGCGCATCGGTGAGGTAATGCAGCCAGGCATGCCATTCCGGCGCCACGCTGGAGGCATCGGCCGGGCCGGCATAAACCACCCAGCGGCGCATGCGGCCGAGCCTGCCCGGACGCTCGAAATACTGGTTGCCCTGCGCGTCCCGCCCGACAAATTTGCCGCGGAACAGGGTCAGGAAATACAGCCCCGGATTGCGGAACAATCCGCACAGACCTAGGGAACGACCTTTGGTGACGGAAGCGTCGGCGCTGGATGTGCTCATGCCCCTCCGTATAGGAGATGCCGCGCGCTTGGTCCATTGCAGTAGCTCGCTTGGTCCATTGCATTAGACGCAAGAAAGCTATCCACAGGATTTTGTGGTCACCGCCGGTTTTGACCACAATATGCACTTTAATTGCGGCCCGGCTCGGCATAATGTCGGGGTATGGCACAGATCAAAGCGGAAAAACCCTGGCATGGCATCAAGCAGGCGGTCTTCTCCGCCGCGGCAGACCCCGACTCCCCGCAGGTAACCGTGAAGCTGCCAGCCTCTTGGGGCCAGGCGGCGGCGGACGCGCTAGCCGCGATCCTGCCGGAGGCGCGGCGCATCGACATTGCGGAAGCAGCACAAGGCTGGATCGCGCCGATCGCCGCGCGGGCCGCGGCGGCGGGTCTCTCCCCCGAGACCGGCACGGCGCTGCATGAAGTGCTGGCGGCACGGCGCGGCAGCCCAAGCGCCGATATCTGGCGCAACCGCCCCGGCAATGCGCCGGGCTTCGTGTTCAACATCGCCGCCTACCTTGCCGAAGGCGCGTTCGACGCAGGCGCCCTGGCCGCCGATACCCGCCTCGCCGTCACGGCGCTCACGCTGGCAGCACCCGGCGCGCACCGCCTCGCCATCGGCTTTACCGATCTCAACCTGTTCCTCACCCGCCTCGGGCTGGATTACGGCAGCCAGGCCGCGCGCGACACGGCAGTGACGCTGACCGCCTTCATCGGCGCGCAGGCGCAAATCGCCTCCGCCGCGCTGCGCGCGCATGGCACCGCGCCGGGCCACCCCATCGCGACGCCGAAGCCGCCCGAACACTGCGCCCTGACGGGGCTACTCGCCGCCACCGCAGCCGCGCAGGAAGACGCGGCCACTGCCCTGACCACGCGGCACGAGGCACTGCTGGGCTTTACCGCCGACCCGGCAGTGGAAGCTCTGCTCGGCGCCGAGGTTTGCAATTTCGCCCCGGCCCTTTCCCCGGTGAATGCCGAGGGCAGCCTCACCCGGTGGGCGCAGGAGAAGCTGGCGGCCCTGGGGCTCAGCCCCGCCACGGCGCTCGCGAAGCAGCTTTCCGGCGAAATGCTTTTCCCCGCCCCGCGCGCGGGCGCGCATCTGGCCATGCACGATGCCCTGGCCCCGCTGGTGGCGGCCATGCCCGCCCGCCCGGCACGGCCCATGCCCGCGCGCCAGCCGAGCGCGCGCCAGGCCCTGCCCTCGCGCCGCAGCGGTTACACGCAGAAGGTCAGCGTCGGCGGCCACAAGCTGTTCCTTTCCACCGGCGAGTACGAGAACGGCAGGCTGGGCGAGATTTTCGTCGCCCTGCACAAAGAGGGCTCGGCCTTCCGCGGCCTGATGGACGCCTTCGCCATCGCCGTCAGCATTGGCCTGCAGCATGGCGTGGGGCTGGAGGATTACGTCGAGGCCTTCACCTTCACCCGCTTCGGCCCCGCCGGCGTGGTCGAGGGCGACCCGGCCGTGCCCGCCGCCACTTCGATGCTGGATTATGTATTCCGCAACCTCGCTGTAAATTACCTCGGAAGCGCCAATCTCACCCCGGCCACCCTTGAATCCGCCGACACAGTGGGCGAAGGTGCGGCCGAGCGCGCGCCGCTTCTGCCGCTCGACCTGCCTGAACCCGCCCCACGCGAGCGGCGCAAGGCCCTCAAACTGGTGAGCTGAACCATGACCGCATTCGAACGCCTCGCCGATCTCGGCATCACCCTGCCCACCCCTATGCCGCCCGTGGCCACCTACGTGCCCGTGAGCATCGCGGGGGATCTGGTCGTCGTCAGCGGCCAGCTGCCCGCCATGGATGGCAAGGTGGCGGTGACCGGCAAGCTCGGCGCCGGGGTTTCCCTGGAAGAAGGCCAGCACGCCGCGCGGCTGTGCCTGATCAACGTGCTGGCGCAGCTCAACGCCGCTGTGCCTGGCGGCCTTGCCGCCATCAAGAAGGTGATCCGCCTGGGCGGTTTCATCGCCGCCACGCCGGATTTCATCCAGCATGCGGTGGTGATGAACGGCGCCTCCGACCTTGCCGTGGCCGTGTTCGGCGATGCCGGGCGGCATGCGCGCTCCACGATCGGTGTGCCTTCCCTGCCGCTCGATGCGGCAGTCGAGGTCGAAGGGATGTTTTCTTTAGTTTAATCCGCAGTTTAATCGGCCGGTGCCACGGGCTTGTGGATTCGGCCACAACCTGGACGCTATAAGCATTAACATGAGCTGGCCCCATTCGCCTCTGCCCGGCCGCATGGCGGTAAATATCGCGCTCGACGGGGGGCTTGCGGCACTTGCCGTGATTCTGAGCTTCTGGCTGGCCAGTCCGCAGGCGCCATGGACCTGGCCGCATTTCTTTCCGTTCGCCGGCGCGGCGGCGATCTGGCTGATCGGCATTCCCTTCGGCCTGTCGCGCCTGCATTGGCGCTTCGTCTCCTTCCGCGACCTCGCCATGCTGGCCGCTGCCGCCATCGTCACCGCCACCATGCTGGTGCTGCTGATGATCGGCACCGGGCAGGCCCTGCCCTCGCCCGCCTTCCCGCTGATCCTGGCACTGGTCCTGGCCATATTCCTCACCGCGCCGAAATTCTGCTACCGGCTGCTGCGCGAGCCCACAGCCGGGCGCGAGGCGGCACAGAGCGCGATCCTCGTCGGCAGTGGTGACAACACCGAGCTGTTCCTCGCCGCGTATGCCCACAGCACAGCCCAGCCCTACCGGTTCACCGGGCTGCTGGCACTCTCGGAAAAACATGTCGGACGGCGAGTGCACGGGATGGATATTCTGGGCTCCATCACCTCGGCTGATGCCGCGCTGACCCGGCTTGCGTCGAAGCCTGACGTGCTGATCATCACCGCGCCGAACCTCGCCGGCACGGATGTGCAGAATTTGCTCGCCATTGCGGCGCGGCATGGCGCGCGGGTGATGCGGGCGCCGTGCCTCACTCATCTGGCCCCAGCGGAACAGCAGGTCGAGCTGCGGCCGATCGCCCTGGAGGATCTGCTCAACCGCCAGCAGGTGCGCCTCGACCACGAGGGCATGACAAGGCTGATCGCCGGGCGGCGGGTGCTGGTGACGGGCGCTGGCGGCAGCATCGGCTCCGAACTCGCGCGCCAGCTGGCGGCGCACACGCCCTCCGAGCTGCTGCTGCTGGATAACAGCGAGTTCGCGCTGTGGCGGATCGACCTCGAACTCTCCGAGTTGCACCCAGGCGTGCCGCGCCACGCCGTGATCGCCGATGTGCGGGACGCGCCACGCGTCCGGGCGGTGATGGACGAGTTCCGCCCGGAGCTAGTGTTCCACGCCGCCGCGCTGAAGCATGTGCCGATGGTGGAGGCGAACCGGCTGGAGGGGCTGCGCACCAATTCGCTCGGCACGCGCATCGTCGCGGATGCCGCGGCGGCCAGCGGCGCCGGGCTGATGGTGCTGATCTCCACCGACAAGGCGGTGAACCCCGGCTCGGTGATGGGCGCCTCCAAGCGCGTGGCGGAGATGTACGCCCAGGCGCTGGACGTGGTGGCCCGCCACGCCGGGCGCGGGATGCGCTGCGTCACCGTGCGCTTCGGCAACGTGCTCGGCTCCACCGGCTCGGTGGTGCCTTTGTTCCGCCGGCAGCTCGCCCATGGCGGGCCGCTGACCGTGACCCACCCCGAGATGCGCCGCTACTTTATGACCGTGCGCGAGGCCGTGGGGCTGGTACTGCAAGCCTCCGTCTCCGGCAGCGGCGCGGAGGCCATCCCCGATGGCGGGATCTTCATCCTGGACATGGGCGAGCCGGTGAAGATCGTGGACCTTGCCCGGCACATGATCCGCCTGGCCGGGCTGCGCCCTGATGAAGACATCAAGGTCGCCTTCACCGGCATGCGGCCAGGGGAAAAACTGTTCGAGGAGCTGTTCCACGGCAATGAACGCCCAGCACCCAGCGGCCATGATGGACTGATGATGATCACCCCGCGCATGGCCGACCTAACGGCGATAACGAATGCGATGGACCGGCTGGAAGATGCCGCCGCCAAGGGGGATGAGGCCGCCGCCATGGCCACGGTGAAAACGCTGGTGCCCGAATTTTTGCCGCCGCCCGGTCTCGCCGTTTCCGCCGCCGCGGAGTAAACACGGCGATCATGGACGCAGTTAACTTTCCGCCGGTTCCCTTCCTCGACCTCAAGGCCCAACAAGCACGCCTCGGCCCCGGGCTGCGCCAGCGGCTGGACACGGTGCTGGCGCATGGCCAGTACATACTGGGGCCGGAAGTGGCCGAGCTGGAGGCGAAACTCGCCACGTTCTGCGGAGCGAAGCACTGCGTCACCGTCAGCTCCGGCACCGATGCCCTGCAGATCGCGCTGATGGCCGAGGGAATCGGCCGCGGCGACGCGGTGTTCCTGCCCGCCTTCACCTATACCGCCACCGCCGAGGTGCCGCTGCTGCTCGGCGCCACGCCGGTCTTCGTGGATGTCGATCCCCGCACCTTCCAGATCGACCTTAACAGCCTGAAAGCGCGCATCGCCCAGGTTAAGCAGCACGGCGAACTGCGCTGCCGCGCCGTCATCGGCGTGGATCTGTTCGGCCAGCCCGCGGACTGGGCGGGGTTGCGCGCCATCGCCGCGGCGGAAGGGCTGTTCACCCTGGATGACTGCGCCCAGAGCTTCGGCGCGGCGCAGGATGGCGAGCGCCTGGGCAAAGCGGCGGACGCCACGGCCACCAGCTTCTTCCCCTCCAAGCCGCTCGGCGCGTATGGCGATGGCGGCGCGCTGTTCACCGAATTCGGATGAGCGAGCGGCGCTGTACCGCTCGCTGCGCACGCATGGCGAGGGCACGACCCGCTACGAGGTGCTGCGCATCGGCATGAACGGGCGGCTGGACACCATGCAGGCCGCGGTGCTGCTGGCTAAGCTTGAGATGTTCGAGGGCGAGATCGCCCGGCGCGAAGAAATCGCGCGGATTTACGACGCCGAACTCACCGGTGTCGTGGAAACACCCGCCCGCGTGGCCGGCACGCAGAGCGCCTGGGCCGTGTATTCCGTGCTGCTGCCCAATGCCGCCATGCGCGACGCCGCACGCGCCGCGCTGCAGGCGGCCAGCATCGGCAATGCCGTGTACTATCCGCGCGCGCTGCACCAGCAGCCCGCCTATGCCGCCTGCCATGACGGCGCCGCCCTGCCGGTCGCGGAGTTGCTCGGCGCGCGCATCCTGGCGCTGCCCATCCACCCCGACCTCACCGATGAGCAGGCAAGGCGCACCGCCGCCACGCTGCGCGCCGCTGTCAGCGGCTAAGCCATGCCGCGCGGCGATCTGTTCCCGGATATCGCGCCATTCGAGACCGGGCATCTGCCGCTCGATAACGGCCATACGATGTATTGGGAGCAATCCGGCAACCCGCAGGGCATGCCGGTGCTGTTCCTGCATGGCGGCCCGGGGGCCGGGGCTGGGGCGGTGCACCGGCGCTTCTTCGACCCCAATTTCTGGCGCATCGTCATTTTCGACCAGCGCGGCGCCGGACGTTCGTCCCCCCTCGCGGGCCTGACCGCGAACACCACGCCGCATCTCATCGCCGATATCGAGATGCTGCGAAAATTCCTCGGCATCGACCGCATGCTTCTGTTCGGCGGCTCCTGGGGCTCCACCCTCGCCCTCGCCTACGCCCAGGCCCACCCGGAGCGCGTGACCGGCGCGGTACTGCGCGGCATCTTCCTGGGGCGCCCCAATGAGGTGGACTGGTTCCTCTACGGGCTGCAACGCGTCTTCCCCGACGTACACGCCGCCTTCGCCAACTTCCTGCCGGAGGATGAGCGCCACGATCTGCTGACCGGCTACCTCAAGCGCCTGACCGACCCGGACCCCGCCGTGCATGGCCCGGCGGCGCGGGCCTGGAGCATCTACGAAGGTTCGTGCTCGACCCTGCTGCCGAGCTTCGACGCCGTCTCCGCCTACGCGCAGGACCGCACGGCCATTGGCCTGGCGCGGATCGAGGCGCATTACTTCAACCACGGGCTGTTCCTGCCGGAAGGCGGGCTCCTCGCGCATATGCACCGGCTGCAAGGCATTCCCGCCGAGATCATCCAGGGCCGCTACGACATGATCTGCCCGGCGGAATCGGCCTTCGAACTGGCGGCGAGCTGGCCCTCGGCGCGGCTCACCATCGTGCCCGATGCCGGGCATTCCGCGCTGGAACCGGGCGTGCGCCTCGCCCTCGTCGCCGCGCTGGAGCGCTGCCGCGCCTTGACATGAGCCGCATGGATGCGGTGATCTTCCGCATCCAGGTCGGAGAAACGAAGTGAGCCTGTCTCGCCGGAATATGTTGCGGCTCGGCCTTGCGCTGCCGGCGATGCCTGCCTTCGCGGATACCGCCGCCCCCACCGCCCTGACGATGGGCACAGGCTCTCCGGGCGGGGATTACGCGCTCTACGGCCCAGCCTGGGGCCAGCTCGCCGCCGCGCAGACCGGCATAAGCATCTCCTATCGAGCCACGGGCGGTTCGTCCGCGAACCTATTGCTGATCGAGGAAGGTGCCGCCCAGCTGGGCCTGACCACCGTGGCGGTGGCCAGACAGGCACGTTTCGGTACAGCAACATGGACGGCCGGGGTGAAGTTCAGGGCCTTCCGCGCACTGTTCCCGATGTTCCCCTCGGTGCTGCAAATTGTCTCGCCGTTGGCGACGGGGATCACCTCGCTCGACGCGCTGTCCGGGCAGGTCATTGGCGTCGGCCCCGGGGGCGGCAGCGCCGCCACCACCGTGCCGGATATTCTCGCCAGCGTCGGCGTACAGCCCAAGGCCATGGCGACGGGCGGCTATATCCGACAGATCCACGACATGCTATCCGGGCAGGTCGCGGCCTGCGCCTTTATCGGCGCGCCGCCTCTGCCCGCCATCGCCCAAATGGCGTTGACGCATAACTTCTCGCTGATCGGCTTTTCCGAGCCGGAGGCGGCGCAGGTGGCCCGCGTGGTGCCGGGCATGAGCCAGATGGTGCTGAAGGCCGGTTCGTTCCCCGGCCAGCACATGGGAATCCGCAGCGTCGGCACGGTGAATATCGCCATCGGCGCCGCCAGCCTCCCCAAGGATCTGGCACAGGCTGTCACCCAGGCGGCGCTTGACCATATGGCGCTGCTTTCCGCCGTGATCGACACACCCCAGCACGCGTCGCCCGTGAGCAGTGTCACCAGCGCGGGCATTACCTTCCACCCCGGCGCCGCCGTGGCGCTGCGCCGGGCCGGTTTCAGCGTGCCGGATAAATTCGTCGAGGCTTAAACCAGCTGGCCATCGCGCAGGACGACCTGCCGGTCCATACGCGCGGCAAGGTCCGGGTTATGCGTGGCGATCAGCGCCGCGACATTCTCCGAGCGCACCACATGGAGCAATTCCTGGAACACGATGTTCGATGTGGCGACATCGAGGTTGCCCGTCGGCTCGTCCGCCAGCAGCAGCGCGGGGCGGTTGGCCAGCGCGCGGGCGATGGCCACGCGCTGCTTCTCGCCGCCCGAAAGCTTGCCCGGCGGATGCTCGGCGCGCGCGGCAAGGCCGAATTTCTCCAGCAGCTCCATCGAGCGCCTGTTGGCTTCCGCCTGCGGCACCCCGGCGATCATCTGCGGGATGGAAATGTTCTCCAGCGCGGTGAACTCCGGCAGCAGATGGTGGAACTGGTAGACGAAACCGATCTTGCGCAGGCGGATGGCGGTGCGCGCATCGTCGGAAAGCGCCCCGGCATCCGTGCCGTCGATGAGCACCCGCCCGCCATCGGGTTTTTCCAGCAGCCCGGCCAAGTGCAGCAGGGTGGATTTGCCGGCGCCCGAGGGCGCGACCAGGGCGACGATCTCGCCCCGGCGCACGGAAAGCTCCGCGCCGTCGAGCACGGTGAGCGCCTCGACGCCGGTCCGGTAGGTGCGCTGGATCGCTTCCAGCCGGAGCAGAATGTCACTCACTGCGCAGTGTCTCCACCGGGTCGATATGCGAGGCCCGCCAGCTCGGATAGATGGTGGCGAGCAAAGAGAGGATGAGGGACATCACCAGCACCTCCGTCACCTGGTGCCAGTCCAGCTTCGCCGGCAGGGCCTCCAGGTAATAGATGGTGGGGTCGAACAGCTTCACCCCCAGCAGGCGCTGCACGAATTGGCGGATCTGGTCGATATAGGCGCAGAAGGTGACGCCGAGCCCGAATCCGATGAACGTGCCGAGCACGCCGACCGAAGCGCCGCACATCAGGAAGATGCGCGTCACCGCGCCCGAACTGGCGCCCATGGTGCGCAGAATGGCGATGTCCTTCGCCTTGTCCTTCACCATCATGATCAGCGACGAGATGACGTTGAAGGCGGCGACCAGGATGATCAGCGTCAGGATCAGGAACATCACATTACCCTCCACCGTCACGGCGGCAAGGAAGGAATCGTTGTTCTGGCGCCAGTCCTGCACGTTGAGCGCGTTGTCCGGGAAGGCATTGGCGATGGCCTGCTTGATCGCGTCGTCATGGTCCGGATCGGTGACGAAAACCTGGATCTGCGTGGCCGCATTGGGCTGCTGGAACAGCGTCTGCGCAGCGCCCAGCGGCAGGAACACGAAGCTTGAGTCGTATTGCTGCATGCCGGTCTGGAAGATCGCCACCACCCGGAAGGACTGGATGGACGGAATGGTGCCGATGACCGTGGCCTTGCCCTGCGGCAGGATCAGCGTGAGCTGCGAGCCCACGGACAGGCCGAACTGGCTGGCAAGGCCGCCGCCAATGGCGATGGTGTCGTCCCCCGTGAGGTCGGCGAGATTGCCGGCGACGACATGGTTGGAAACGGTGGGCAGCTGCTCCAGCCCCTCCGGCGCAATGCCACGGGCAACACCGCCCGTCGCCCCGCCCTGCGGGCCGGACATCAGCACCTCGCCCTGCACGATGGGAAACGCGCCGGTGACGCCGGTGATGCCGCGGATCTTCGCGGTCATGGCGTCGTAATCCGTCAGCGGCACATTGGCGCCATACACGCCGATATCGCCGTTCAGGCCCAATATCTGCGAAAGCAGCTCCTGGCGGAAGCCGTTCATCACGCTCATCACGATGATCAGCGTGGCCACGCCCAAGGCGATGCCGATGAGAGAGAAGATGGCGATGATGGAGACGAAGCGCTCACCCCGCCGGGCGCGCAAATAGCGCGCCGCGATCTTGCGCTCAAAGGCGTTGAACATCAGCCGCGCACCTTGGCGAGAGCCTCTTCGGCAGGCAGTTCGAAGCGCTCGCCCGTGGCACGGCGCTTCAGCTCCACCATTCCGGCTGCGGCGCCGCGCGGGCCCACGATCATCTGCCACGGATGGCCCATCAGATCGGCCTCGGCGAATTTATGCCCGGCGCGCTCCTCGCGGTCATCGTACAGCGCGTCCGCGCCCAGGGCGGCGTAAAGCTTTTCGCACAGCGCATCCGTGCCCGCATCGCCCTGGCGCAGGTTGAGGATGGCGGCCTTAAACGGCGCCACCGCATCCGGCCAGATGATCCCGGCTTCGTCATGCCGGGCCTCGATGATGGCGCCGACGAGACGCGACACGCCGATGCCGTAAGAGCCCATCTCGGGAAAGAACTTCTGCCCGTCCGGCCCGGTCACGGCGAAGTTCATTGCCTCGGAATACTTGGTGCCGAAATAGAAGATCTGCCCGACCTCGATGCCCCGCCCCTCGCGGCGGCGCTCCTGCGGGATTTTGTCCCAGGCCGTGACATCGTGCTTCTCGTCCGTGGCGGCGTAAATCGTCGTCATCTGTTCGTAGAAGGCGTTCACGTCCATGGCGCCGAGGGCGTCGCCCGCCTCGAAGGCCGCGTCGTAGAACACGCCGGACTCGCCCGTGGGGGCGAGGATGTGGAATTCATGGGAAAGATCACCGCCGATTTGCCCGGTATCGGCGCGCATGGGGATGGCGGTGACGCCGATGCGCTGGAAGGTGCGCATATAGGCGAGCATGATTGTCTTGTAGGTGTGCACCGCGCCTGCATAGTCCAGGTCGAAAGAGTAGCCGTCCTTCATCAGGAACTCGCGGCCGCGCAGCACGCCGAAGCGGGGGCGCACCTCGTCGCGGAACTTCCACTGGATGTGGTAGGGCATCTGCGGCAGGTCGCGGTAGCTCTTGATGGAGTCCCGCACGATGGCCGTGATCATTTCCTCATTGGTCGGGCCGTAGAGCAACTCGCGGTCGTGGCGGTCGGTGATGCGCAGCATCTCCTTGCCGTAGGCGTCGTAGCGGCCGGATTCGCGCCACAAATCCGCGCTCTGGATCGTCGGCATCAACACTTCCTGCGCCCCGATGGCATCCTGCTCCTCGCGCACGATCTGCGCGATCTTGGACAGCACCTTATAGCCGGTTGGCAGCCAGGCGTAGATGCCCGAGGCCATCTGCCGGATCATGCCCGCGCGCAGCATCAGGCGATGCGAGGCGATTTGCGCCTCTGCGGGGGTTTCCTTGAGGGTGGGGATCAGGCTGCGGGAAAGACGCATGAAGGACCTTCTGACTAGGAGTGGGCTGGTTTCAGGACTGGCACCCTTTCCGCCAGCCAGCGGTCGGCGGCGCGGCGGCAGGGGGTTTCCACGGCGGTATAAAGCAGAATCGCCAGGACAAAAGTGCCCGCAACCATGCCAGCGGCGAAAAGCACCGCGTGCGAGGCGGGAGTCCACCCGGCGCGGCGGAAGAGCTGGCAGAGCACCAGCTCAGGGATCGAGAAACTCATGTAAAACGAGTAGGAG
This sequence comes from uncultured Alphaproteobacteria bacterium, assembly GCA_963750235.1. Classification (GTDB taxonomy): domain Bacteria; phylum Pseudomonadota; class Alphaproteobacteria; order Acetobacterales; family Acetobacteraceae; genus Acidocella. The sequence goes on along the minus strand of CAVVPW010000008.1, from coordinate 667,593 downwards.
AGCAGGCCCAGCCGGCGCAGCTGCTTACGGTCGCCGAGCATCGGCGGCCAGCCGGCATCAGCCTGCATGAGGAAGGCGAACAGAACCGCCCAGATGCCCACTAGGGTGATAAGGTCGAGCTCCAGCGCCGCCCCGGCCAGGGCGAAGGCGACGCCGCCATACAGGCACAACCGGCGCAGCCAGGCTTCATCGGCACAGAGATACACGAAGCGCGCCGTGGCAGCGCCAGCGACGAACTCGGGGAGGAACCGGAACAGCCCGAAGGCGTAGGTGAGGTTGAAGCTGTAGTGATGCACGATGAAGATCGTGCCCATTACCGTGAAACCGACAATGACTGCCTGCACCGCGACGATGGCGCTGCAATAGGTGAGCGCGCACCAGAGCAGGGGAAAGAGCAGGTAGCCCGCCCATTCCGTGCTGATCGACCAGGACGGATAATTCCACGCTCCCTGCCCCGCCCCGCCCCAGCCCTGCACCAGCAGCAGGTTCTGCAGCAGGAAGGCAAGATCGAACCGCCCCGGATTGCGCGGCGCCCAGCCCAGCGCCAGACCGGACAGCACCAGCCCGGCCAGGATGGCGATAGTCACCAGATGCACCGGATACAGCCGGGCCAGCCGCTTTCCCCAGAAAACCAGCATGCGCGCGAAGGGAGCCGGCACGAAATTCGGAGAGGGGTGGCGCCGGTCCTGGTTGGCCAGTTCCGGGTGCACCCGCGCCAGGATCAGGCCGGAGAGGATGAAAAACCCGTCCACCCCCAAATAGCCACGGCGGATGAGGCCGGCGAGCGGGCCGAGCCAGGCGGAGAAGTTCAGGTACAGGTCGATATGATAGATGAACACCCAGCCCGCGAAGGCGGCTCGGCAGATCGTCAGATCGGTAATTTCCTGCTTAGCGGTCATCGGCGTCTTCGTCCTAACCAAATAGAAAGAAGCCCGCCAGCCCCATTAGGGCGGCGGGCCAAGTTCAGGGAGGAAACGCCAGTCACACGGCAGGATGAAGAAACAAACCTCATCCCTGAGGCTTATACTGCATTGCACAAAGCCTCGGCGTCCAGCAAAAAGCCAAGGAATTTCGCACAATTTTTAGCCTCTCAAGCAATAATAGCTCTGTTTTTGGGCTGCATGATGCGCGGCACTTCACTTTTTGATTAAATATTGCCCAAATACAGAATATGCACCTCCACCAATGGCCGCTTGCCCAGGCGCTTGCCGGTGATCCGGCGCAACGCCGCGCGGGCGGCATCGGTAAAGGCGGCTTCATCGCCGCGTAGGCCCTTGGGCAGATCTTTCAGCTCCTCCAGGAACTCCGCCTCATAGGCCAGGCGGGTCTTGCCATCCGCCTCATCCAGCAGGCCGGGGCCGGAAATGCGCGGCGCGCCCACCACGCGGCCTTGCCCATCCACGGCGAAGCTGCCCATGACGACGCCGTTGAACAGCATACGCCGACGCGCGGCCAGCACGCTGCCCTTCAGCGGCAGAATCCGGTCGCCATCGACCACCAGCCTCCCGGTCGGCACGGAATCCACCACGCGCGGCACGCCCGGGGCGAATTGCAGCACGTCACCATTCTCCACCAGCACGGTGGGAATGCCCTCATGCTGGGCAAAGGCCGCCTGGGTGGAAAGATGCCGCCACTCGCCATGCGTGGGGATGATGTATTTCGGGCGGACCAGCGCGTAGAGCCGGCGCAGCTCGTCCTGCGCTGGATGGCCGGAGACATGGGTGAACTCTTCGTTATCGGTGATGATGTTCACCCCGCGCCGGGCGAGCGCGTCGCGCACTTTGCGCACCGCCAGCTCGTTGCCGGGGATGACGCGGGAGGAGAAGATCACCGTATCGCCCTCGCCCAGCACGGCATGGCGGTGCGAGTCGTGCGCGATGCGCGCCAGCGCCGAGCGCGGCTCGCCCTGGCTGCCGGTGACCAGCAGCAGCAGGTTCTCATCCGGGATCGAGCCGATCATCTCTTCTGGGAGAAGATCCGGCACGTTCTTCAGATACCCCGCCTCCTGCGCCGCGGCGATGTAGTTGGACAGGCTGCGCCCGACCAGGCAGACATGCCGCCCCGCCGCCTCGGCTGCCGAAATGATGCTCGAAAGGCGCGCGACATTGCTGGCAAAGCATGTGACGGCCACCCGCCCCGGCAGGTCCATGATCAGCGCTTCCAGGCTGTTCTTGACGTCCAGCTCTGAGCCGGAATGCCCCTCCACCGTGGCGTTGGTGGAATCGGAGATCATCGCCAGCACACCGGCATCGCCCAGCGCGCGCAGGGCCGCCTCATCGGTGACCGGGCCGACCACCGGGGCCGCGTCCAGCTTCCAGTCGCCCGTGTGCAGCACCGTGCCGTAGCTGGTGGTGATCGCCAAGCCCTGCGCCTCCGGCGTCGAGTGGGTGAAGCCGTAATAGCGCAGCTCGAACGGCCCCAGGCGGAACTGCCCGCCGCAGGGCACGATGTTGAGCTTCAGCTCGCGGCCGATACCGGCTTCGGCCAGCTTGCGCTTGAGCACGGCGGCGGCGAACGGCGTGGCATAGACCGGGCAACGCAGCAGCGGCCAGAGCCGGGCAATGCCGCCGATATGGTCCTCATGGGCGTGCGTCACCACCAGGCCAAGCAGGGCCTCGCGCTGTTCCGCGATGAAGGCGGGGTCAGGCAGCAGGATCTCGGCCTCGGGCGTCTCGGGTCCGGTGAACCCCATGCCGCAATCCACCGCCAGCCAGGCGCCGTCGCAGCCATAGAGATTGAAATTCATGCCGATTTCACCCGTGCCGCCAAGTGGCACGAAGATGAAAGCGCCTTCCGCGTCACCCCCGCTTGGCGGCTGGGGCTTGCGGGCGGATTTTGCCATCAGATACTCAACTCCTGAATTCGTGTGATTAGTCGCTGTCCATAAACCGCGTGCGGTCGCGCGGCAAAGCCGGGGCTGGGTTGCGCTCCGAGAGCAGGCGCAGACCGTCGAGGGTGAGGTCCGGGGCGATGGCCATGAACTTGGCCGTGCCCTCGGCGAAGAGCGGCGCCAGCCCGCCGGTGGCGATGGCCTTCAGCGTCTCGCCATACTCGTTCTCGATGCGCGCGAGCAGCCCTTCGATGAGCCCGATATAGCCCCAATAAATGCCCGACTGCATGGCGGGCACGGTATCGCGCCCGATGACCGAGTGCGGCCGGCCGATGCCGATGCGCGGCAGCCGCGCCGCGGCTTGGTGCAGGGCCTCGATGGAAAGGTTGATGCCGGGCGAGATGGCGCCGCCGAGATAGGCGCCATCCTTGTCCACCACGTCAAAAGTTGTGGCGGTGCCGAAATCCACCACCACCAGCGGGCCGCGATAGTAATGATGCGCGGCCAGGGCGTTGAGCAGACGGTCGGCGCCGACGCCCGCGGGATTGTCGGTTTTGATCTCGAAACCCCAGTCGAGCGAGGAGCGGGCCACCAGCGGTTCCACGGCAAACCACTCGCGGCACAGCCGGCGCAGATGGTACAGCGCCGCCGGTACCACGGTGCCGAGCACCGCCCGGTGGATTTCGGTCGGCTTGACGCCGATGCGCGTGAGCAAAGCCTGCAGCCAGACGCCGTATTCATCCGAGGTCCGCTGCGCCGAAGTCGCCAGGCGCCAAGTGCCGCGCCATTCCAACCCATCATGCACGGCGAACACGATATTGGTGTTGCCCGCATCGATCACCAGAAGCATGTCGTCCGCCCCTTATCCCTGGCCCAGCAGGACCTCGCCCGTATTGATGGTGTCGATACGATCTTTGTTGCGCAACAGCAATTCGCCCGCTTCGGACAATCCGGCGAAAAAACCCTCCAACAGCCGCCCGCTGGCCTGGATGCGCATCGCCGTGCCAACCGGGTGGGCGCGCGCCAGCCAGCCCGCGCGGATGTCGGCGGCGGGGGCCTCCTGCCAGGCGCCAAGGCGCATCAGCACGGCCTCTGCCATTTGTTGCGCGGTCAGGCTGACACCATGCGCGGCAAGCGATGTGGTCCGCCGCCCCGCGATTTCGGGCGCGGCGCGGAGGTTCGCGCCGATGCCGATCACCAGCCAGTCCAGCCGGTTTTCCGCCGGGGCGGCGTCGATCAGCACCCCGGCGAGCTTGGCATCGCCGATGAGCACGTCATTGGGCCATTTCAGGCTGGTGGGCGGGGCGAAGAATTGTTCCAGCGCCTCGGCCACGACCACGCCGGCGAGCAGGGCGAACATGCCGGCCTCGGCCAAGGGCCGCGCCGGGCGAAGCAGAACGGAGAGGTTGAGGTTGCCTTCCGGCGCCTGCCAGGAGCGGCCGCGCGAACCGCGCCCGGCTGTCTGCTTCAGCGCCAGTACCGCCAGCCCCGCCGCCTCGCCCGCGCGGGCCCGCGCGGTGCAAAGGTCGGATGTGGAGCCGAGTTCGTCGAAAACCTCAAGCCGCCAGGCGGTCAACCCATCAGGGCCTTTGCCGCGGCATCGGCGGCGCTGAGCAGCGGCGCCGGGAGGAAGACGAACAGCGCGGTGGCGGCGGCGCCGAGCGCCATGATGAAGTTTACGCTCTTCGGCGCGGCGTCGAATTCAGGCGCGCCGGCATCGAAATACATCACCTTGATGACGCGCAGATAGTAGAAGGCGCTGATCACGCTGGTGATGATACCGATGATGGCCAGCGTGGTGAGCCCCGCGTTGAAGGCGGCGGCGAACACATACAGCTTGCCGAAGAAGCCGGAGAGCGGCGGGATGCCGGCCATGGCCCACATGAACACGGCGAGCGCGAAGGCGAAGCCCGGGCGCTGAGCGGCCAGCCCGGCGAGGTCGGCGATGGTCTCGACCGCCTGGCCGCGGCGGCGCATGGCAATGATGCAGGCGAAGGCGCCGAAGGACATCACCACATAGATGGCGAGATAGACCAGCGTGGCCTGGATGCCCGCCTCCGTGTCCGCGGCGAGGCCCATGAGCGCGTAACCCATATGGCCGATCGAGGAATAGGCCATCAGGCGCTTGATGTTGCTCTGCGAAATGGCCGCGAGACCACCCAGCGCCATGGAGATGATGGCGAGGATCTCGATGATCATCTGCCACTGCGCCAGCAGGTGCCCGAACGGTCCGATCATCACCGAGAGGAACAGCGCCATGGCGGCGGCCTTGGGCGCGGTGCCGAAGAGCGCCGTGACGGAAGTCGGCGCGCCTTCGTACACATCCGGCGTCCACATATGGAAGGGCGCGGCGGAGATCTTGAACGCCAGCCCGACCATGATGAACACGAGGCCGATGACGGTGCCATACCCGGCGCCACCAGCCAGCAGCCCGGCAAGCGCGGCGAAGTTCGTGGTCCCGGCAAAACCGTAAACCAGCGAGATGCCGTAGATGAGCAGGCCGGAGGCCAGCGCGCCGAGGACGAAATACTTCAGCCCGGCCTCGGTGGAGCGCACCGAGTCGCGGGCCAGCGCCGCAGTGATGTAGAGCGCCAGGGATTGCAGCTCGAACCCGATATAGAGGCTCATCAGGTCGGCGGCGGAGATCATCACGATCATGCCAAGCACCGCGAACAGTACCAGAATCGGATACTCGAAGCGGGCGATCCCTTCCTTGCTGTTATAGTCGAGCGAGAGCACCAGCGCCGCCGCCGCCGCGAGATAGACGACGCCATCGGCGAAGCGGGTGAACAGGCTGGTCTTCAGCAGCCCGCCGAACAGCAGGCCATCCGGCGCGGCGCAGGAAGCCAAGGCCGCCAGCAGCAGCAGGACGATGGCGCCCGCCGTGGTGAAGCAGGTGGGCTCGCGCTTGGCCAGCACGCCGATGAGCAGCAGCGCCATGCCGCCGACGCCGAGAAGCAGGGCGGGAAGAACGGGGAGCAAGGAGGTCATTTCTGCATCACCATGGCCACGGCCGTGTGGGAGGAAAGTGCCGCGGTGTGCGCCTGCACGAGCGAGGCCACCGAGGCGTCGAACATATGCGTGAAGCTGGTGGGGTAGATGCCCAGCCACAGCACCAGCGCGGCCAGCGGCAGCAGCATGGCGTATTCGCGCGGCTTCAGGTCCGAAATCTGCGCCAGTTCGGGGTGGGTGAACTTATCGAACAGCACGGCGCGGACCATCACCAGCATATAGGCGCAGCCCAGCACCATGCCGGCGCCACCCAGCAGCGAGACCCAGAAATTCACCTTCATGGCGCCGACGATGACCAGGATCTCGCCGATGAAGCCGGACGTGCCCGGCAGGCCCATATTGGCCAGGGAGAACAGCATCAGCAGCGCGGCATAGGCCGGCATCCGCGCGGCCAGACCGCCAAGGCGCGAGAGCGCCAGCCCCTCGCCGCGCGCCAGCAGAATGCCGGTGCAGACGAACAGGCCCGCGATGACGATGCCGTGGGAGAGCATCTGGAACAGCGCGCCCTCGATCCCCTCCACCGTGAAGGTGAAGATGCCGATGATGATGACGCCCATATGCGCCACCGATGAGTAGGCGATCAGGCGCTTCATGTCCGTCTGCGCCAGGGCGACGAAGGAGATGTAGATGACCGCGACCACGCCCAGCGTGAACATCAGCGGCTCGGCGGCGGCACTGGCGGAGGGGAGCATCGGCACCGTGAAGCGCAGGAAACCATAGGCGCCCATCTTGGACAGCACGGCGGCCAGCATGATGGTGCCGGGGGTCGGCGCCTCGCCATAGGCATCGGGCAACCAGGTGTGTAGCGGCCACACGGCAGCCTTCACGCCGAAGGAGGCGAGGAACGCGGCGAACAGCCAGATCTGCGCCTGCGCGGAAATCGGTGTGTGGATCAGCGTGGCAATATCCGTGGTGCCGGCATGGTGCCAAAGCCAGACCAGGGCCAGCAGCATGAACAGCGACCCGGCCAGGGTGAAGAGGAAGAACTTCACCGCTGCATAAATGCGCTTCCCGCCGCCCCAGATGCCGATGATGAGGTACATCGGCAGCAGCACGGCCTCGAAGAAGATGTAGAACAGCAGGAAATCCGTGGCCGCGAACATGCCCGTCGTCATCGTCTCCAGCAGCAGCAGCGCCGCGAAGAAGGAGCGCGCGCGCTTGGTGATGGAAGCGCTGGACAAGATAGCGATGGGGGTGAGCACCAGCGTCAGCAGGATGAGGAACAGGCTGATGCCGTCCGCGCCCATGCGGTACTGGATATCGAGCCCTGGGAGCCAGCTCGCGGTCTCGACGAACTGGTAGCCCACCTCGGCCGGGTTGAACTGCGTCCAGAGATAGACGCCGAGTGCGAGCACCAGCAGCGAGATGCCAAGTGCCGCGTGCCGCGCTTGCCTTGCGACCGCCGCCTCCTCGCCCCGGATTGTGGCGAGATACGCCACGCCCAGCAGGGGCAGGTAGGTGATGAGCGAAAGGATGGGAAAACCTGCCACGTTCATGGTTTACCGGACCCAGAGAAAGAGGCTGAGGAAGCCGAGCAGGCCAATCAGCATGACAAAGGCGTACAGCGCGATCGAACCGGTTTGCAGTTTGACCGTCTGCGTCGAGGCATCGGTGGTGAGAGCGGCGAGGCCGTTGGGGACGCCATCGATCACCTGCTCGTCGCCGAAGCGCCAGGCGAGCTTGGCCAGACGCAGGGCCGGGCGGACGAAGAGCCAGTCATACAGCTCGTCGAAATACCACTTGTTCAGCAGGAAGCGGTACAGCCCGCCGAACTGCTGCGACAGCGCACCAGGGATGGCGGGAGCCAGCACGTAGAAGACGAAGGCGACCACGAAACCGGCGATGCCAATGGCGAGCGGAGCGGCGGCGGCCCAGGCGGGGAGGCTTTCCAGCATGCCCATCGGGGAGTTCGCCGTGACATCGATGCTCGAACCCCAGAAGTGGATGTAGTTGCCGCCGATGAAGTCGTTCTTCAGCAGGTAGCCAGCGCCCGCCGCGCCAATCGACAGGCCGATCAGCGGCACCAGCATCACCAGCGGGCTCTCATGCACATGCTCCTGCACATGCTTGGGCGCGCGCGACGCGCCATGGAAAGTGAGGAGGAACAGGCGGGCGATGTAGAAGGCGGTGAGGCCCGCGGTGAACACGCCCAGATACCAGCCATACATCGAGATCGGCGTATGGGCGGCGAAGGCGGCTTGCAGGACCGCGTCCTTCGAGTAGTAGCCGGCGAAGGGCGGGATGCCGGCCAGCGCCAGCGAACCAATGAGCATCATCAGCCAGGTGACTGGCAGCTTGCGCGCGAGGCCACCCATCAGGCGGATATCCTGCTCGTCCGACATGGCGTGGATCACGGAACCCGCCGCCAGGAACAGCAGCGCCTTGAAGAAGGCGTGGTCGATCAGATGGAACATCGCCACCGGATAGGCCCCCACGCCCACGGCCAGGAACATGTAGCCGAGCTGCGAGCAGGTGGAGTAGGCGATGATGCGCTTGATATCGTTCTGCACGCAGCCCACGGTGCCGGCGAAGAACGCCGTGCTGGCGCCGACGACAGTGATGAATTCCAGCGTGCCCGGGGCGGCGTCCATCAGCGGCGACATGCGCACGATCATGAACACGCCGGCGGCGACCATGGTGGCGGCATGGATGAGCGCGGAGATCGGCGTCGGGCCTTCCATCGCGTCCGGCAGCCAGGTGTGCAGCAGCAGCTGGGCCGACTTGCCCATCGCGCCGATGAACAGCAGGGTGGCGATCACTTCGAGAACCGGGAACGTAGCGCCGAACAGCGCGTAGCTGTCGCCCGCATGCGCGGCCACGGCGGCGAAGATGCCGTCGAACGAGATGGTGCCGAACACGAGATAGATGAGCGCGATGCCGACGGCGAAGGCGAGGTCGCCAATGCGGTTGACGATGAAGGCCTTGATCGCGGCGGCGTTGGCGGCCGGGCGGTCATACCAGTAATTGATCAGCAGGTAGGAGACGAGGCCCACACCCTCCCAGCCGAAGAACAGCTGGAGCAGGTTGTTCGCCGTCACCAGCATCAGCATGGCGAAGGTGAACAGCGACATATAGGAGAAGAAGCGCGGCGCGGTCTTGTCATGCGCCATGTAGCCGATGCTGTAGACATGGATCAGCATGGACACGACGCTGACCATCACCACCATGGCGAGGCTCAGCTCGTCCTGGCGCAGGGTCCAGTCCGGCGTGAAGCCGCCGACCGAGATCCAGGTGGCCAGATGCAGCGGGGCCTGCACCCCGCCCATCTGAGCAAGCACGCCAGCCGCGGCGCAGACCAGCATGAAGGCGATGCTAGCGCCGATGGCGGCGTGCCGGCCGATGAAGGGGCGCGCCACGCCAGAGATGAGCGAGCCGACGAGCGGGGCGAAAACGGCGATCAGCGTATACATATCAACCCCTCATCATGGACACGTCTTCGACCTCGATCGAGCCGCGATTCCGGAAGTAGATGACGAGAATGGCGAGGCCGATGGCGGATTCCGCCGCCGCGACCGTGAGCACGAACATGGTGAAGACCTGGCCCACCATGTCGTGCAGCGCGCCGGAGAAGGCCACGAAGTTGATGTTGGCCGCGAGCAGGACCAGTTCGATCGACATCATGATAACGATGATGTTCTTGCGGTTCATGAAGATGCCGAACACGCCGATAACCAGCAGCAGCCCGGCAACCACGAGATAATGCGACAAGGGCACCGGCATGTCAGAGCGTCTCCTTCTCTTTCGGGGGCAAGGCGGCGCCAGCGCCAAGCTCGGCATGCACCATCTGCAGCGTCTGCTCCGGCGTGCGGGCGTGCTGCACGCTGAGCTTCTGGTGCAGCGAGCGCTTGCCGTCGCGGTGCGTGAGCACGATCGCGCCGATCATCGCCACCAGCAGCACCATGGCCGAGAGCTGGAACAGGGGCAGGTAGCTTGTGTAGATCAGGCTGCCCAGAGCCGCAGTGTTGGTCAGGTTATCCGGCGTCGGGTGCAGCCGCGCCGCCGCCGCGCCGGTGAGCGTGTTCCAGCCCGAGACCACGAGGAACAGCTCGCCGAACAGGACGAGAGCGACCAGCGCGCCAACCGGGGCGTAGCGCTGGAAGCCTTCCTTCATCGCGGCGAAGTCCACATCCAGCATCATCACCACGAAAAGGAACAGCACCGCGACGGCGCCGACATAGACAATGGCCAGGATGAAGGCCAGGAACTCCGCGCCCGCCAGCAGGAACAGCACCGCGGCGTTGACGAAGGCCAGGATCAGGAACAGCACCGCATGCACGGGGTTGCGGCTTGTCACCACCATCACCGCCGAAGCCAGCAGGATGAAGGAGAACAGGTAAAACGCTAGGTTTACGATCATGGCGGGTTCTACCGGTAAGGGGCGTCGAGTTCGAGGCGCTTGGCGATTTCGGCTTCCCAGCGGTCGCCATTATCCAGCAGCTTCGCCTTGTCGTAGAGCAGCTCCTCGCGCGTCTCGGTGGCGAACTCGAAGTTCGGCCCCTCGACGATGGCATCCACCGGGCAGGCTTCCTCGCACAGACCGCAATAGATGCACTTCGTCATGTCGATGTCGTACCGCGTGGTGCGGCGCGAGCCATCCTCGCGCGGTTCCGCCTCGATGGTGATCGCCTGCGCGGGGCACACCGCCTCGCACAGCTTGCAGGCGATGCAGCGTTCCTCGCCGTTCGGATAGCGGCGCAGCGCGTGCTCACCCTTGAAGCGCGGACTGATCCGGTTCTTCTCAAACGGATAGTTGAGAGTCGCCTTGGGCTTAAAAATATACCGCAAGGTAAGGGCAAGACCGCAGAGGATCTCCCAGAGCACAAGGCTCCACGCCATTCGGCCGAGACGGTTCATTTCACAACCTCAAGCATTGGGCAACCATCCGAAATATTCCAGCACCCCGGCCACCGCGACGAGGTAGACCAGCGTGATCGGCAGAAACACCTTCCAGCCCAAAGCCATCAGCTGGTCGTAGCGCAGGCGCGGCAGCGTGGCGCGCACCCAGACGAAGACGAACAGGCAGATCAGGAGCTTGAGCAGGAACCAGAGCACACCCCCCGGCAGGAAGGGTACCGGCGAGAGCCAGCCGCCCAGGAAGAGCGTGGTGGTCATCGCGCTGATGAGGATCATGTTCGCGTATTCGCCGAGGAAGAACAGCGCGAAGGACATGGCGCTATATTCCACGAAGAACCCGGCCACGATCTCCGATTCACCTTCCGCGAGGTCGAACGGCGCGCGGTTGGTCTCGGCAAGACCCGAGATGAAGAAGATGACGAAGAGCGGGAACAGCGGGATGGCGAACCAGAGATGGCGCTGCGCCAGGACGATGTTGTTCAGGTTCAGGCTGCCCGCGCAGATCAGCACGGTGACGATGACGAAGCCCATCGAGACTTCGTAGGACACCATCTGCGCCGCCGAACGCAGCGCGCCGAGAAAGGCGTATTTGGAGTTGGACGCCCAGCCCGCGATGATGATGCCGTACACGCCGAGCGAGGAGATCGCGAAGAGATAAAGACCGCCGACATTGATATCGGCGATCGCCCAGTGGTTGTTCACCGGGATCACCGCCCAGGCGATAATGGCGAGGCCAAAGGTGATCATCGGCGCCAGCGTGAACAGCAGCTTGTCGGCGCCGGCGGGCGTGATCGTCTCCTTCATCAGCATCTTGATCGCGTCAGCGAAAGGCTGCGCCAGGCCGAACGGGCCGACGACATTCGGCCCCTTGCGGAGCTGGATCGCGCCCATCACCTTGCGTTCGAACCAGGTGAGATACGCCACGCCGATCAGCAGCGGCACGATCAGTGCCAACGATTCGAGCAGGGTGAGGATCACGATCCCCAGATTGGTTTGGAAAAACGCGCTCATTCCGCGGCCTCTGCTTGAGCGGGATAATGGGCTGTCACGCAGGCCGCCATGGTCGGGCTGGCGCGGCTGATGACATCGGTCTGGTAGTAATTGGCGAAGACCGGGGTGAAAGGCGCCGCCGCAAGCGCCGCCGCATCGCCCGCGGGGGCGGTCGTGTCGTTACCGGCGAGGCGGTGGAAGCCGCGGCCAAACACGGGGTAGCTGGCGGCGAGATGCGCGCGCAGCTCTTGCAGCGTGTCATACGGCAAAGCGTGGCCGAGATAGGCGCTGATCGCGCGCAGGATACGCCAATCCTCACGCGCATCGCCCGGCGGCAGCACGGCGGCGAAGCCCTGCTGCACCCGGCCCTCGGTGTTGACGTAGGTGCCATCCTTCTCGGTATAGGCCGCACCCGGCAGGATCACATCCGCGCGGGAAGCGCCAGCATCGCCGTGATGGCCCTGGTAGATGACAAACGTGTTCGGGCCGATCGCCCTGGTGTCCAGCTCATCGGCGCCGAGCAGCCAGAGCACGTCCACGCCGCCATTCAGCATGGCGTTGGTGGACTTGCCGCCCGGGCCGGGCAGGAAGCCGAGATCCAGCCCGCCGACGCGGGCCGCCGCATTGTGCAGCACGTTGAAGCCGTGCCACTCCGCGGTGAGCATGTTGTACTGAGCCGCCAACTTCCAGGCCGCCGCGTGCAGCGCCGCGCCATCGGGGCGGGCCAGCGCCGCGGCACCCAGGATGATCATCGGCTTCTTCGCGGCCTTCAGCACTTCGGCGAAGGGATGCGTGCCCTCGGCCAGCGCCTTCAGCGCCTCAGGCCCGGCGCCGACGCGCTCGGCCGGATAGGTCAGCTCGCCCGCCTCGCCTACCAGCCCGGCGGTGAACCCGCCAGCCAGCCAGCGCTTGCGGATGCGTGCGTTGAGCACCGGGGCCTCGTGGCGCGGGTTGCTGCCGATGATCAGCAGCGCATCGGCTTCCTCGATTCCGGCGATGGTCGTGTTGAACAAATAGAAAGCACGGCGCGAGGCGTCGAACACGGCGCCATCCTGACGGCAATCCAGGTTCGGCGAACGCAGCGCGGTGAAGAATTCCTTCAGCGCCAGCATGCTCTCGGCATCGCAGAGATCGCCCGCGATAGCGCCCAGCCGCTCCGGTGCCGCAGCTTTAACCTTGCCGGCAATGGCGGCAAACGCCTCTTCCCAGCTCGCGGCGCGCAGCTTGCCGTTTTCGCGCAACCAGGGCCGATCCAGACGGCGGCGCTTCAGCCCGTCCACGGCAAAGCGGGATTTATCGCCCAGCCATTCCTCGTTCACGTCGTCATTCATGCGCGGCAGGATACGCAGCACCTCGGCCCCGCGCGCATCGACACGGATATTCGCGCCCAGCGCGTCCAGCACGTCCACGCTGTCGGTCTTGCGCAGCTCCCACGGCCGCGCGGTGAAGGCGTAGGGCTTGGAGGTCAGCGCACCGACCGGGCAGAGATCAATGATGTTGCCCGAAAGCTCGGAGCTCAGCGCCTTCTCGACATAGGTGCCGACCTGCGTGTTCTCGCCACGGAACGTGGCGCCAAGCTCGGCGACGCCGGCAACCTCGGTGGTGAAGCGCACACAGCGCGTGCAATGAATGCAGCGCGTCATCGTGGTCTTCACCAGCGGACCCCAGTCCGGCTTGGAGACGGCGCGCTTCTGCTCGTCATAGCGCGAATGATCGCGCCCGTAGCTCACGGCTTCGTCCTGGAGGTCGCACTCGCCGCCCTGGTCGCAGATCGGGCAGTCCAGCGGGTGGTTGATGAGCAGGAATTCCATGACACCGCGGCGGCCCTTGCGGACCATCTCGGTATCGGTGTGCACCACCATGCCCTCGGCCACTGGCATGCCACAGGAGGCCTGCGGCTTCGGCGGCATTTTCTCGATCTCCACCAGGCACATGCGGCAATTGCCGGCGATGGAGAGACGCTCATGGTAGCAGAAGCGGGGGATCTCGATGCCCGCGGCATCCGCCGCCTGGATCACGGTCGAACCGGCGGGAACCTCGACTTCGATACCGTCAATGGTGAGTTTTACCATGGCTTACTCCGCCGCCTGCGCCACGTTCTGCGGCGGCTGATAATCGATTGCCCGCGCCTCGACCGTGGGGCGGAAGGCGCGCATCAGGCCCTGGATCGGCCAGGACGAGGCCTCGCCGAAGGCGCAGATCGTGTGGCCGGCCACCTGGGTCGTCACCTGCTCCAGCAGGGCGATGTCGGCCATGGTCGCCTTGTTCTGCACGATGCGGTCCATCTGGCGCATCATCCAGCCGGTGCCCTCGCGGCACGGGGTGCACTGGCCGCAGCTCTCATGCTTGAAGAACTTGGACAGGCGCCAGATCGCCTTCACCACGTCCACGGACTTGTCCATGACGATGATGGCGCCCGAGCCCATGCCGGACTTCACCGCCGCGAGGCTGTCGAAATCCATGAGCTGCACATCGGCCATCGCCTTGTTCAGGATCGGCATGGAGGCGCCACCGGGGATGATGGCCTGCAGATTGTCCCAGCCGCCGCGCACACCGCCGGCATGCTTCTCGATCAGATCCTTCAGCGGCACGCCGAGCTCTTCCTCGACATTGCAGGGATTGTTCACATGGCCGGAGATGCAGAAGATCTTCGTGCCCGCGTTCTTCGGGCGGCCCAGCCCGGCGAACCAGGCGGCGCCGCGGCGCATGATGGTGGGCGCGCCGGCAATGGTCTCGACGTTATTCACAGTCGTCGGACAGCCATACAGGCCCATTGCCGCCGGGAATGGCGGCTTCATGCGCGGCATGCCCTTCTTGCCTTCCAGGCTTTCCAGCATGGCGGATTCTTCGCCGCAAATATACGCGCCAGCGCCGCGCTGCAGCACGAGGTCAAAATCCCACCCGCTATTCGCCGCATTCTTGCCCAGAAGCCCTGCTTCATAGGCTTCGTCGATGGCGGCCTGGAGACGCTGCGCTTCGTTGTAGTACTCGCCACGGATATAGATGAACGCCGTATGGGCGCCCATGGCGAAGGAGGCGATCAGCGCGCCCTCGATGAGCTTGTGCGGCTCATTGCGGATGATGTCGCGGTCCTTGCAGGTGCCGGGCTCGGATTCGTCCGCGTTGATGACGAGGTAGCTCGGGCGGCCATCGCTCTGCTTGGGCATGAAGGACCACTTCATGCCGGTGGGGAAGCCAGCGCCGCCGCGCCCGCGCATGCCGGAGGCCTTCATCTCCTCGACCAGCGCGTCGCGGCCGCGGGCGATGATCTCCGCCGTGCCGTCCCAGTCGCCACGGGCACGCGCGCCCGCCAGGCGCCAGTCCTGCTGGCCGTAGAGGTTCTGATAGATGCGATCGGAATCGTTGAGCATGGTTACTCCCCGGAACCAGAGGCGGGCAGAAGCGTGGTCTGGCCGGAGGCCGGGGCCGAGGATGCGCGCCCGCCCAGCGAACCCGCCGGCGGCTGCGGCTTGCCGGCCTTGAGGTCCCCGATCAGCGCCTCGATGCGCGCCGCGTCCATGTCCTCATAATAATCGTCGTTGACCTGCAGGATCGGCGCATTCACGCAGGCGCCGAGGCATTCAACCTCGGTCAGGGTGAACAGCCCGTCCTCGCTGCTCTCGCCGAAATGGGCGATGCCGCTCGCCTTCTTGCAGGCGGACACGATATCATCCGAGCCGCGCAGCCAGCACGGCGTGGTGGTGCACACCTGCAGCTGGTACTTGCCCACCGGCTTGAGGTTGAACATCGTGTAGAAAGTAGCGACCTCGTAGATGCGCACCGGCGCGGCGCCGAGGCGCTCGGCCACGGCATCCAGCGCCGCCTGCGGCAGCCAGGCGGATCCGGTGGTACGGCCAATCTGGCGCTGGGCGATGTCGAGCAGCGTCTTCACCGCGCTCATCTGCCGCCCTTCCGGGTACTTGGAGATCGCCTTTGCCACCAGTGGCTCGGAGAACTCGTCAAACGCAAAAGTCTTAGGCTCGGGCTGCGTATTCACCGGTCGATCTCACCAAACACAATATCCAGCGACCCGAGGATCGCCACCATGTCAGCCAGCATATGGCCCTTTGTCAGCTTCTCGGCCGCCTGCAGATGCGCGAACCCGGTCGGGCGGATCTTGCAGCGGTACGGGCGGTTGGTACCGTCCGACACGAGATAAACGCCAAACTCTCCCTTCGGGGCTTCCACCGCCGTGTAGGTGGTGCCGGCGGGAACGTGATAGCCCTCGGTATAGAGCTTGAAGTGATGGATCAGCGCTTCCATCGACCGCTTCATCTCGGCGCGCTTGGGCGGCGCGAACTTGCGGTCCTGGATCTTGATCGGGCCCGGCTGCATCTTCGCCAGGCACTGCTTCACGATCTTCACGCTCTCACGCATCTCGGCCATGCGGACGAGATAGCGGTCATAGCAATCGCCATGCTTGCCGACGGCCACATCGAATTCGACCTCGGCGTATTTATCGTAAGGCTGGGCGCGACGCAGATCCCACGCCACGCCGGAGCCGCGCAGTGACGGGCCGGAGAAGCCCCAGGCCAGCGCATCCTCGGCCGAGATCACGCCGATATCGACGACGCGCTGCTTCCAGATGCGGTTGGCATTCAGAAGGTTCTCGAGATCATCGATGAATTTCGGAAAACGCTCGGCCCACGCGGCAATGTCGGCTTCCAGCCCTTCAGGCAGGTCCTTGGCCACGCCGCCGGGACGGAAGTAATTGGCATGGAAGCGCGCACCAGATGCCGCCTCGTAGAAGGTCAGCAACTCTTCGCGCTCTTCATAGCCCCACAGACCGGGGGTGATGGCGCCGCAGTCCAGCGCGAAATGCGCGACGGCCAGCAGGTGGTTCAGCACGCGCGTCAGCTCGGCGAACATCACGCGAATCCATTGCGCACGCTCCGGCGCCTGAATGCCGAGAAGCTTCTCCGTGGCCAGGGCGAAAGCATGTTCGCAGGCCATCGGGGAGACGTAATCCAGGCGGTCGAAATACGGCAGCGCCTGCAGGTAGCTCTTATACTCGATCAGCTTTTCGGTGCCGCGATGCAGCAGCCCGATATGCGGATCGGCGCGCTCGATGACCTCGCCGTCCATCTCCAGGATCAGGCGGAGCACACCGTGCGCGGAGGGATGCTGCGGGCCAAAGTTGATGGTGTGGCTGTCGAACTCGACGGTCCTCTTGGCCGGGGCGGCTGCGTCACTCATCAGCGATCTCCACGCGCCTTCTCGTCACCGGGCAGCGTCGTCATGCCTTCCCAGGGCGAGAGGAAATCGAAATTACGGAATTCTTGCGTCAGTTTCACCTTGTCATATACAACCGATTTCCGCTCGGCGTCGTAGTGCACTTCGACATACCCGGTCAGCGGAAAATCCTTGCGTAGCGGATGTCCCTCGAAACCGTAATCGGTGAGGATGCGGCGGTGATCGGCGAGGCCGTTGAAGCGGACGCCGAACAGATCCCAGGTCTCACGCTCCCACCAGCCGGCGGCCGGCCAGATCCCGGAGACCGAATCGACCGGAGTCGCCTCGTCGGTCTGCACGATCACGCGCAGCCGGGCGTTCCGCGTCACGGAGAGCAGGTTGTAGACGACATCGAAACGCGCCGAGCGCTCGGGGTAATCGACACCACAGACATCCATGACCTGGGCGAAGCCATGCGCGTCACGCAGCACCTTGAACAGAGCAACCGCCAAGTCGCGGGCGGCGACGGCGACCAGTTCCCCGCAGTCGCGGCGCGCGCTCAGCACGCCGGGAAGCGCAGCGATAACATCAAGGTCGGTATCGGCCGGCGGCACGGCCTCAGGCACAGCCTGGTTGGTTTCGTCAGCCACGGAGAATCGTCCCTGTCCGGCGGATTTTCTTTTGCAACTGCATGATCCCGTAAACCAGCGCCTCGGCGGTGGGCGGGCAGCCGGGCACGTACACGTCAACCGGCACGATCCGGTCGCAGCCGCGGACCACGGAATACGAGTAATGGTAATAGCCGCCGCCATTGGCGCAGCTGCCCATGGAGATAACCCAGCGCGGCTCCGGCATCTGGTCATAGACTTTGCGCAGAGCTGGAGCCATCTTGTTGGTCAGCGTGCCGGCGACGATCATCACGTCGCTCTGGCGGGGCGAGGCGCGCGGGATGATGCCGAAGCGGTCGAGGTCGTAGCGCGGCATGTAGGCATGGATCATCTCCACCGCGCAGCAGGCCAGGCCGAAGGTCATCGGCCACAAGCTGCCGGTACGCGCCCAGTTCACCACCTTGTCCAGATTGGCGACGACAAACCCCTTGCCCGCGATCTCGCCGGTGATCCCCTTGATCACCGCATCCTGCTCCGGGCCAGGAGGCAGATTCTCACGGTTCCAGGCAATCTGCGCGGTGTCCTTCACCATGCTCATGCGGCTACTCCCAATCCAACGCGCCTTTATTCCACTCGTACACGAAGCCGACAGTTAAGACTCCGAGAAACCCGAGCATCGAGAAAAATCCGACGGCCCCGATCCGCGCCAGGCTGACCGCCCAGGGGAACAGAAAGGCTACTTCAACGTCGAAGATGATGAATAGGATCGCCACCAGATAGAAGCGGACGTCAAAACGCCGGCGGGCATCGCCAAAGGCGTCGAACCCGCATTCATAGGCGGATAATTTTTCAGCGTAGGGCTTCTGCCGCGCCGCGAACAGCGAGCCGAAGACGAAAGCCACCCCGAGCAGGCCACCGATGGCTACAAAAACAAGGATGGGGAAATATTGCGAAAGGGCTATCTGCACCTGCTCATCTCCTTGCTTGCGCCGGAAAGGAATGGCGCCCAACTCACAATTGGTCATCCGCCATGTCGCATCGCAACACGTCGTGGTCAAGACTAAGCTACGATGGAGCTGACGCCCCTTGCGGAGACGGGGAATGACAACTGGCGCGAGTGACGGGGCTCGAACCCGCGACCTCCGGCGTGACAGGCCGGCGCTCTAACCGACTGAGCTACACCCGCAAATCAGTATGTGGGCCGTGTAATGGGCTAATCGTTCAGCGTCAAGCGCATTACAGGCAATGAAAAGTCAATTTAAAGAAAGGCTGCACTACAAAATTAGCTTGGCTGGGAATGGGCGGTGACGGATTTGAACCGCCGGCCCTCTCGGTGTAAACGAGACGCTCTACCGCTGAGCTAACCGCCCTAAAAGTGGACGGAAAATTCCCGTCCACGCCCATTGCCGCTTAGTTGACAGAGTCTTTCAGCGTCTTGCCCGGCTTGAAGCGGACAGAGGTGGAAGCCGGGATATCGATTTCCTCGCCCGTGCGGGGGTTACGGCCCTTGGAAGCCTCACGCTCGGTGGTGGCGAACGTGCCAAACCCAACGAGACGAACTTCTTCCTTCTGCTTCAAGGTCTTCTCAATCGCCCCGAAGACAGCGTCGACAACCTCGGCGGCCTTGGCCTTGGACAGATCAGTCTCTTCCGCCACGGCGGCAATCAGGTCATTCTTATTCACGGGCTAAAGCTCCCTGCTGTGAAAATTCAGTACAAATATCCGCAAAACGGCGGGCGCGCCAAAGAGGATTCGGCGCGCGTTGATAGCCACGTTCGGACTCTCGCGTCAAACACTGCCAATTCTTAATGTGGCAGGCCCGACGCCACCGTTCCCTCAGTCGCCGGCTTGATCTCTGCCGGCGTGTCCTCCCACTCGATCGGCTCAGGCTTGCGCACCAGCGCCAACGCGATGACTTCATCGACGTGAGAGACAGGAACGATCTTAAGTCCCTTGGTCACGTTGTCAGGAATTTCAACGAGATCCTTCTCGTTGTCCTTCGGGATGACAACGGTGGTCAGCCCTGCGCGCAACGCAGCCAGGAGCTTTTCCTTTAGCCCGCCAATGGGCAGCACGCGCCCGCGCAGCGTGATTTCGCCGGTCATCGCGATATCGCGGCGAATCGGAATCCCGGTGATGGCGCTTACAATCGTGGTCGCCATGGCGATGCCGGCGGAGGGGCCGTCCTTCGGAGTAGCACCTTCAGGCACATGCACATGGATGTCGTGCTTGTCGAAATAAGGCGGCTTGATGCCGAACTGCACAGCGCGCGAGCGGATATAGGAATACGCCGCCTGCACGCTCTCCTGCATCACATCGCCGAGCTTTCCGGTCTGCTTGATCGTGCCCTTGCCGGGCAGCAGCACGCTCTCGATGGTCAGGATATCGCCGCCCACCTCGGTCCAGGCCAGGCCGGTGACAACGCCCACCATGTCCTCCGACTCGGTCTCGCCGAACCGGAATTTCGGCACGCCGGAGAATTTCTCCAGATTGCTCTTCGTGATTGCCACCTTCTTCGCCTTGTTGGTGACAATATCCTTCACCGCCTTGCGCGCGAGGGTCGCGATCTCGCGCTCCAGGTTACGCACGCCGGCCTCGCGCGTGTAGGTGCGCACCAGCTCATGCATCGCATCGTCGGAGACGGACCATTCGTCTTTCTTCAGCCCATGGGCCTCGGACTGCTTGGGCAGAAGATGGCGTTTCGCGATCTCAACCTTTTCATCCTCCGTGTAGCCGGGGATGCGGATGATCTCCATGCGGTCCAGCAGCGGCTGCGGCATGTGCAGGGAGTTCGCCGTCGTCACGAACATCACGTCGGAAAGATCGTAGTCGACCTCAAGGTAATGATCGGCGAAGGTGGAGTTCTGTTCCGGGTCCAGAACCTCAAGCAGCGCCGAGGCCGGATCGCCGCGCCAGTCGGCGCCGAGCTTGTCGATCTCGTCAAGCAGGAACAGCGGGTTCGAGGTCTTCGCCTTCTTCATGCCCTGGATGATCTTGCCTGGCATGGAGCCGATATAGGTGCGCCGGTGCCCGCGAATCTCCGCTTCGTCGCGCACGCCGCCAAGCGACATGCGCACGAACTGGCGGCCCGTCGCCTTGGCTATCGACTTGCCCAGCGAGGTCTTGCCCACGCCCGGCGGGCCGACGAGGCAGAGAATCGGCCCCTTCACCTTCGGGCTGCGCGCCTGCACCGCCAGATATTCGACAATGCGCTCCTTGATCTTTTCCAAGCCGTAGTGATCGGTATCGAGAATCTTCTCGGCCTCGATCACGTCGTTCTTGATCTTGCTGCGCTTCTTCCAGGGGATGCCGACGATCCACTCCAGATAGTTGCGCACCACCGTGGCTTCCGCGCTCATCGGGCTCATGCTGCGCAGCTTCTTCAGCTCCGCCATCGCCTTTTCATTTGCTTCCTTGGACAGCTTGGTCGCCTTGATCTTGGCTTCCAGCTCGGCGGCTTCGTCCTTGCCGTCCTCGCCCTCGCCAAGCTCTTTCTGAATCGCCTTAAGCTGCTCGTTCAGGTAGTATTCGCGCTGGGTCTTCTCCATCTGCCGCTTCACGCGGTTGCGGATCTTCTTCTCGACCTGCAACACGCCGATCTCGGCTTCCATATGGTTGAACACGCGCTCGAGCCGCTCGGCCGTGCTGTCCATCTCCAGCAGCTCCTGCCGCTCGGAGATCTTCAGGCCGAGATTGCTCGCCACCGTATCCGCGAGCTTGGAGGGCGACTCGATCTGGTTGACCGAGACCAGCACCTCCGGCGCGATCTTCTTGTTCAGCTTGATGTACTGCTCGAACTGCGCCACCACGGTGCGGCTCAGCGCTTCCACTTCCTTGCTGTCGTCGCCACGCTCTTCGACCGGCTCGGCAATGACCTCGAAATAATCCTCGGTCTCCTTGAAGCCGGTGATGCGGGCGCGCTTGATGCCCTCGACCAGAACCTTCACGGTGCCATCAGGCAGTTTCAGCAACTGCAGAATGGTGGAGACAGTCCCCACGCTGTAGATGTCATCGGCCGACGGATCGTCCTGCGCCGCGTTCTTCTGCGCCACGAGCAGGATCTGCTTGTCTTCCTTCATCACGCTTTCCAGCGCGCGCACGGATTTCTCGCGCCCGACGAAAAGCGGCACGATCATATGCGGGAAGACCACGATGTCGCGCAGCGGCAGCACCGCCAGCGTTTCCATCGGCAAACCAGTTTTTGTTACATCAGACATTACCAAATCCCCTAGGTCTCATGGCCTGCCCTGCCTAGGCGCAGCCCATGCGTGCCGCATGCGGCCACGCCCCGAATATCGGCAATCCAGGGGCGGCCCGCAAGGGCCGCGTCGTGGAAACCCTGGTCAGGAGGCGCTTTCGGCGCGCTTTTCACTGTACGTATAGAGCGGTTCGGCCCGGCCTTCGGCCACCTCGCCATTGATCACCACCTCGGAAACGCCATCCAGCCCGGGCAGGTCGAACATGGTCGTCAGCAGGATCGCTTCCATGATCGAGCGCAGGCCGCGCGCGCCGGTCTTGCGCTTGATCGCACGGCCGGCCACCACTTTCAGCGCCTCGTCGGTGAAGGTCAGCTTGACCCCCTCCATCTCGAACAGGCGGCCATATTGCTTGACCAGCGCGTTCTTCGGCTTGGTCAGGATCTCGATCAGCGTCGCCTCGTCGAGGTCGTCGAGCGTCGCGACCACCGGCAGGCGGCCGATGAACTCGGGGATCAGGCCGAATTTCAGCAGATCCTCCGGCTCCAGATCGCGCAGGATCTGCGCCGGTGCGGCGCTCATCCTGGCTGCGCACCTCGGCGCCGAAGCCGATGCCCGAGCCCTTGCCGCGCTGGGCGATGATCTTCTCCAGCCCCGCGAAGGCGCCGCCGCAGATGAACAGAATGTTGGTGGTGTCCACCTGCAGGAATTCCTGCTGCGGATGCTTGCGCCCGCCCTGCGGCGGCACGGAGGCCACGGTGCCTTCCATGATCTTCAGCAGCGCCTGCTGCACGCCCTCGCCGGAAACGTCGCGGGTGATCGACGGGTTGTCGGACTTGCGGCTGATCTTGTCCACCTCGTCGATATAGACGATGCCGCGCTGCGCCCGCTCGACGTTGTAGTCCGCCGCCTGCAGCAGCTTGAGGATGATGTTCTCCACATCCTCGCCCACGTAACCGGCCTCGGTCAGCGTGGTCGCGTCGGCCATGGTGAACGGCACGTCCAGGATTCGCGCCAGGGTCTGCGCCAGCAGCGTCTTGCCCGAGCCGGTCGGCCCGATCAGCATGATGTTGGACTTCGCGATCTCGATGTCGTTGCTCTTGGTCGCGTGCGACGAGCCGCTTGTAATGGTTGTGCACGGCCACGCTCAGCACCTTCTTGGCGTGGCTCTGGCCGATCACGTAATCGTCCAGCACCTTGCAGATCTCGCGCGGCGTGGGCACGCCATCGCGCGACTTCACGAGATGCGTCTTATGCTCCTCGCGGATGATATCCATGCACAGCTCGACGCATTCGTCGCAGATGAACACGGTCGGCCCGGCAATAAGCTTCCGCACCTCGTGCTGCGACTTCCCGCAGAACGAACAATAAAGCGTATTCTTCGTATCGGCCGATTTGCTGCTCATAAACCACTCCACAGCGCGCAATTAAGTTGAAAGACTAGCCCCCTGTGCATTTACGCACAAGCGCGGCGGGGGCAGCCGGAAAAACCACAAATATTTCAAACAATTGCCGGGAAAACCAGGGCTTCATGCGGCGCCGCAGCGCCTGCGGGCCGTAAAAAAATCATAAAAAAACGAGTCCGGAGGGGACTCCGGACCCGTCCTTGTTTTCGCTGCCTCCAGGTTCAGATGGCCGGGGACGGCTCCGTCCCAGCCGCCGGGGCGGGGGCTTCGGCCGGGCGCGGCTGGCTCTTCACCACATCGTCCACCAGGCCGAAATCCTTGGCCTCCTGGGCGGACATATAGGTGTCGCGCTCCAGCTTTGCCTCGATCGCCTCCAGCGGCTGGCCGGTGTGCTCGACATAGATCAGATTCAGCCGCTTGCGCAGGTTGAGGATCTCGCGCGCCTGGATCTCGATGTCGGTCGCCTGGCCCTGGGCGCCACCGGAGGGCTGGTGCACCATCACGCGGGCATTCGGCAGGGCAAAGCGCTTGCTCTTCTCGCCGGCGCAGAGCAGCAGGCTGCCCATGGAGGCCGCCTGGCCGATGCACACCGTGCTGACCGGCGAGCGGATGTACTGCATGGTGTCGTAGATCGCGAGGCCGGAGGAGACCACGCCGCCTGGGCTGTTGATATAGAACGAGATTTCCCTGTTCGGGTTCTCGCTCTCCAGGAACAGCAGCTGGGCGCAGATCAGCGAGCTGACCTCATCGTAAACCTGGCCGGTGAGGAAGATGATCCGCTCCTTCAGCAGGCGCGAATAGATGTCGTAAGACCGCTCGCCGCGCGCCGTCTGCTCCACCACCATCGGCACCAGATTGCTGTTGTAGAACTCGACTGGATCCCGATCCCGCATCACTCAATATTCCTTGTCATAAAAAAAACCGCCCGCCCCGGCATCACACCGGGCCATGCGTGGCCGCGGCGTGAGCGGAACGGGCGTCATGTATCCAAGTTAGTGGATCGCACGCGCACGTCTAGGGTGCGATCGGCATGAACTGAAGCCAGGGGCTTCAATTCATGCCGTAAATCGCCGCCTAAGATATTTTTAGGGGCTGATTCACGTTTGAGGTTCAATCGCAAAGCAATTCAACCTCAAACGATCAGGCCCTAATGCTGCCTTACGCCTCCGAGTCGGCGGCGAGCTCTTCCGGGGTCACGGAGACCTCGTCCTGCTTCACCTGGCCCAGCAGCAGGTCCACCACCTTGTCCTCGAAGATCGGGCCGCGGAAGCGTTCCATCTGCTGCGGGTTCTTGCGGAAGAACTCGACAACCTGCATCGCCTGCGGGCCGTAGCGCATCGCCTCGTTGAACATGGCGCGCTGCAGTTCCTGGTCGGCGACCGTGACGTTGTTGGCGCGGCCGATCTCGGCGACCAGCAGGCCCAGGCGCACGCGCCGGTCGGCGATCGCGCGGTACTCGGCCTTCAGCGTGTCCTCGTCCTTGGCGGCGTCCTCGGGATCGGCGTTGCCGGCGGCCTTCTCGGCCTCAACCTGGCGCCAGATCTCGGCGAACTCGGCCTCCACCAGGGATTCAGGCGCGGTGAACTGGGCCTTCTCGGCCAGCGCGTCCAGCAGGGCGCGCTTCAGCTTCAGGCGGGCCATCTGCTCGTACTCGCGGCTGATCTGCTCGGAGACCTTGGCGCGCAGATCGGCGACCAACTCGAGGCCGACGGCCTTGGCCAGCTCGTCATCGATGGCCGGAACCTCGGCCACGGCGAGGGACTTCGCGGTGATCTCGAACTCGGCCGTCTTGCCGGCCAGATCCTTCGCGCCGTACTCCTCGGGGAAGGTCACGGTGATGGTCTTGGTCTCGCCAGCGGACATGCCCTCCATCTGCTCGGAGAAGCCGGGGATGAAGCCCTCACCAGCGATGGTCACGTCGACATCGTTGGCGGTGCCGCCCTGGAAGGCCTCACCGTCGATACGGCCGATGAAGTCCACGGTCAGGCGCTCGCCAGCGACAGCCGGACGCGTCTCCTCAACCGCCTTGAAGCTCTGGCGCTGCTCGGCGATGCGCTTCAGCGCCTCGTCCACCTTTTCCTCGGCGACGGCGGCAACCGGCTTGCTCAGGGTGATGTCCGACACGTCCGGCACCGCCACCTCGGGCAGCACTTCCATTTCCAGGACGAATTCCAGGTCGGATTCCTGGCCCGGCTTGGTGATCTCAAGCTTCGGCTGCATCGCCGGGCGCAGGCCGCGCT
Organism: uncultured Alphaproteobacteria bacterium; assembly: GCA_963750235.1. Lineage (GTDB taxonomy): Bacteria > Pseudomonadota > Alphaproteobacteria > Acetobacterales > Acetobacteraceae > Acidocella. The sequence continues at coordinate 642,285 of CAVVPW010000008.1, read as the reverse complement.
CCTCGATCAGCTTGCCGGAAGCGTCGTTCACGGTCTGCTCCAGCACTTCCGCGGCCACGGCTTCGCCATAGCGCTTGCGCACCATGGACATCGGCACCTTGCCCGGGCGGAAGCCCGGCATCTGCATGGTCTTGGCAAGCTCGGCCAAACGCTTCTCACGCTTGGCGGCAAGTTCGGGTTCGGGAACCACGACGGTAAAGCCGCGCTTCAAGCCCTCGGAGAGCGTCTCGGTAACCTGCATGAACGACAAAATCCTCAATAAAACAACAACTAAGCAACTCTGTTGGTGCGGGCGGAGGGACTTGAACCCCCATGACTTGCGCCACCAGAACCTAAATCTGGCGTGTCTACCAGTTTCACCACGCCCGCTTTAGCCTTACTCCAAGCCGCGCCGTCTAGCGCGAGTTGCAAGACTTAACAAGGAGGCCCCTCGCAACTCGGGGCAAAACAAACTAATTGGCATCCCTGATGAGCATGCCAAACGAGGAAACGCCCCCCGCCAGCCGGAAAGGCCGGAAGTCTAACACCTGGCTTTGGATCGCGGCAGGGGTTGCCGTGCTCGTGGCCGCGCCCGTGGCGGCGGGGCTGGTGGCGCTGGCCCGCTTCAACCCCAACGCGTACGCCTCGGCGCTCACCGTGGCGCTGGAGCGCGCCACCGGGCGTCAGCTCACCTTGGGCGGTCCGGTGCGGCTGGATCTTTCCTTCAACCCGACACTGACGGTGAGCAACGTCACCCTGGGCAACCCGCCGGGCGGCTTCGCCGGGGATTTCGTCACCCTGGACCGGGCCAAGGCGCAGATCGCCCTGCTGCCCCTGCTTACCCACCACCTGGACATTCTGCGCCTGGTGCTGGAACGTCCGCAGATCACGCTGCAACGCCTGCCCTCCGGCGCCAGCAGCTGGGACTTCTCGACCGCCCCCGGCCACGCCACGGGAATGCACCACGTCCACGGCTACAAGCTCGCCCTGGAGGCGGTGGAAATCCGCGACGGCCACGTCACCATCATCCCAGCCAGCGGCCAGATCTACGGGTTCAGCCTGCCGCGCGTGACCGGCACGGCGAACTCGCTGTCCGCCCCGCTGCATCTGGCGGGCGGCGCCAGGATCGGCACGCAGAACGTCCAGCTTTCCGGCGTGGTCGGGCCCGTCGCGCAGCTTTCCGGCACCTCGCCCTGGCCGGTGGACCTCAGCCTGACCGGCGCCGGGGCCACGGCCCGGCTTACTGGCACAGTGGCGCAGCCGCGCACCGGGTCGGGTTACGACCTGACGCTGAACGTGGACATCCCGGCGCTGGAGGCCCTGGACCCCGGCGTCTTTCCGGCGCTGCACCAGCTGCACCTCGGCGCCGAGATCGTGGACCGCGACGCGGCCATCCCTGCCATTAATAACGCATCGCTCACGGCCGGTCCGTCCGACCTCTCATCCCTGCGCCCGGGGCTCGCGCTCCAGGGGCTGGATATAGAGATGACCTCGCTCGACCAGCCGGTGACGCTGCAGGCCAGTGGCGCGCTCGGCCAGGACGCGTTCAGCGCCAAGGGCGATATCGGCGCGCCGGATGCGCTGCTCAACCCGTCCCTGCTGCCCGCAGGCATGGCCGCTCCGGCAAACTTTCCGGTCGGGCTCTCGCTGCAGCTTGGCCCCGCCAAGGCCGCCATCACCGGCGCCATCGCCACGCCAAACACGCTCTCCGGCGCCGCCCTGGCCATCACCGCCACCATTCCGGACCTCTCGGCCCTCTCCACCGCCGCTGGCGCAACGCTGCCGGCGTGGAAGAACATCACCATCCAGACCACGCTGATCGACCCTGGCGGCCAGGGGCTGCGCAACGCGATGGGGCTGGACAGCCTGACCGTGGCCATGGATCACGCCCAGTTCGGCGGCGATGCCAGCCTGTTCCTCGGCGCCACGCCCAGCCTGCAACTCTCGCTGAAATTCAGCAACGCGGATCTCGATGCGCTCACCGCCGCCCTGCCACAGCCGCAGCCCGCAGCCACCCCGGCCACCACACCAGCCGCGCCGCCGCCCGTGTCGGCCCTGCCGAGCGCGCCATTGCCGTTGGGGCTGCTGCATCTGGGCGATGCGGACATCCAGCTCGCCGCTGATTCTCTCATCTGGCATCAGGTCACATTCACCGCGCTGCAGGGCCACGCGACCATCACAAACGGCGTGCTCAGCCTCAATCCGCTCACCGGCGAGCTGCCCGGCGGGGCGGTCACCGCCAGCGCCAGCCTCGACGCCTCGAAGGACCCGGCAACCGAGACCCTGCAAGTTACCGCCCCGGCGCTCGCTCTCTCGCCGCTGCTGCACGTCTTCGGCCTGCCGGACACCGCCGAGGGCACGGCGCAGGTGCAGCTCAAGGCCGCCAGCACGGGCGACTCCCCACAGGCCATCGCCAGCGGGCTGAACGGCAGTTTCGGCGCGGCGGCGGTGAACGGCGTCGTCGATGGCAGCGTGCTGAACCGCCTGCTCGGCGCCGTGCTGAAAACCGCCGGGCTCACGGAGCCGCAACTTACGGCTCCCGGCCCGGTGCTGGCGCGCTGCGCCGCGCTACGGCTGGATGCCGCCAACGGCACCGGCACGCTGAGCGCCCTGGCCCTGGATAGCAGCCGCCTGAAACTGCAAGGCAGCGGCACGATGGATTTCGGCAAGGGCACGCTTGGCCTCACCCTGCAACCCCAGCCGCGCGGGCAGGCGGCCACCACCCAGGTCTCGGTCAGCGGCAGCTTCATCCAGCCCACGCTCGCCGCCGCCCCGGCTGCTTCCGCGCCGGACGGCGATATCTGCCCAGCCGCGCTGAACCTCGCCCGGTTCGGCCACCCTGGCCCCGCCGCGCCACCGCCGGGCAGCCTTCCCCCACCCGAGTCAAGCGCACCGCAGCAGCCCGGCTCCCCCGCCAACCTCAACTCCCTGCTTGGCCAATGAAGCGCTTCTGGACCACCACGACCACCATCGCCGATGGTGAGCATTTCGCCGTCCTGCTCGACGGCAAGCCGCTGAAGCTCCCTGGCGGCAGGGTGCTTTGCGTGCCCTTTTCCGCCCTGGCCGAGGCCGTCGCCGAGGAATGGGGCGCCGCCCCCACGGAATTCTCGCCTGACGACCTGCCCCTGACACAGCTGGCCAGCACCGCGCAGGACCGCGTGGCCCAGCACCGCACGGAGATCATCCGCCAGCTCACCGCCTATGGGCTGAACGACCTGCTCTGCTACCGCGCCGACGGCCCCGCCCCGCTGGTGGCGCAGGAAAACGGCCAGTGGGACAAATGGCTTGACTGGGCGCGTGAGCGCTATGGGGTGGAGCTGTTCATCACCGCCGGGGTGCTGCCCATCAACCAGCCGGCCGAAACCGCCGCGCGGTTCAGCGCGGCGCTGGATGCCTATACCGACTACGGGCTCGCAGCACTCGGCGTGGTCGTTCCTGCGCTGGGCAGCCTGGTGCTCGGCCTTGCCGTGGCGGAAGGCGCGCTAGACGCCCAGACCGCCGCCGATACCGCCTTCACCGACGAGCTCTGGCAGGAAGCAAACTGGGGCCAGGACAAGGAAGCCCTCGCCCGGCGGCGCGGTGTAACCGCCGACGTCGCCGTCAGCCGGCGTTTCCTGGAACTATGCCAGGGCTAACGTAAGCCAAGCGCACGAACCTCGCCCCGGCTTCCACCAGCGCCTCGGCCACTTCCGCTCCCAATTCCGCGCTGCCCTGTTCCCAGGCGGTTGCAATCGCCTCACGCGGCACGGCGTCGAACTCCACCGGCACCTCGATCTGCAGCCCCTCGAAATTGACCGTGCCGAAGCCGGTCACCGGCAGGCCGAACACGCTGCCAGGGGTGCGGGCGGGTTCGCCCTGCCCCGCCACGCACGCGCCGCGCAGCGCCAGGTTCAGCGAGAGCAGCGGCTCCGCGCCATGGCCGAACCGCGCCGCGCCCTCGCCCTCCAGGCGCTGCTCCATCAGCTGCCGCGCCACCTTCCACAGATAGAACGACGGAACCACCACCCCGGCCTCGCGCCGCAGCGCCAGCGCCGCCTGATGGATCACCGGCACATTGCCGCCATGGGCGTTGAGGATGACGATCCGGCTGAGCCCGTGCCGCAGCAGCCCGCGCAGCAGGTCGTCCAGCACGCTGCGGAAACTCTCCCCCGAGAGCGCCAGCCCGCCGGGGCTGGAGCCGAAATAATCCGCCACGCCATAAGGCAGGGTCGGCGCCACGAAAGCAGGCGCGCCCAGCTCATGCGCCCGCCGCGCGATGCGCTCGGCGATGAGATCCGCGAGCAAATAATCGCCCATGGGCTGGTGCGGGCCGTGATCCTCATGGCTTCCCAGCGGCAGCAGGATCACCGGATTGCGCGCAAGGGCGCTGGCGAAGGCCGGGGCGGTCATATCGCCCAAGCGGACGAAGGGGCTGGATTCGGTCATGCGCCCAACTTTGCCTCCGCGCTGGACATCCGCAAAGCCCCACAGTTAAGCTCGGCCCGGAACTTGAGGATAAGGTCATGAGCAGCGAAGCGTTGGCAGACAATATCATCCCCGTCATCCTCTCCGGCGGCTCGGGCACAAGGCTCTGGCCGGTTTCCCGCAAAAGCTTCCCCAAGCAGTTCTGGCCGCTGATCGCCGAGCACTCGATGCTGGCGGAAACCGCTCTGCGCGCCGCCTCGCCCGAGTTCAGCCCACCCATCGTCGTCGCCAACCAGGACCACCGCTTCGTGGTGGCCGAGCAGCTGCGCGAGGCCGGGATTTCCGGCGCGCGCATCCTGCTCGAACCCGTGGGCCGCAACAGCGCCCCGGCCATCGCCGCGGCCGCGCTGCTCGCCGCCGAGACCGCGCCGGACGCCGTGCTCTGGATCATGGCGGCGGATGCCTCAATCAACGACCGGGAGGCCCTGCGCGACGCGATCCGTGCCGCGCTGCCCGCCGCCCGCGCCGGCAATGTCGTGACCTTCGGCATGGAGCCCACCGCGCCGGAAACCGGCTACGGCTACATCACCCGCGGCGAGGCGCTGCCCGGCATGCCGGGCGCGTTCCGGGTCGAACGGTTCGTCGAGAAGCCGGACCTGGAAAAAGCCAAGGCGCTGATCGCCACCGGGGGGAATTTGTGGAACTCCGGCATGTTCCTCTTCCGCGCCGACACGCTGCTGGCCGAGCTGGAGCGCTTGGCGCCGGAGGTGCTCACCGCCACCCGCGCCGCCATGGCCGCCCGGAGCACCGATCTCGACTTCATCCGCCTCGGCGCCGCGGAATTCGCCAAGGCGCCGGACATCTCCATCGACTACGCCGTCGCGGAAAAGACGGACAAGGCCGTGGTCGTCCCCGCCGCCATCGGCTGGTCGGATGTCGGCTCCTGGACGGCACTGGCCGAAATCGGACCCAAGGACGCGCAGGGCAACGTCGCGCTGGGCGACGTGGTGATCGAGGATGTCGCCAATTCCTATGTCCGCAGCGAGCACACGCTGACCGCCCTGCTCGGCGTGCGCGACCTGATCGTGGTGACGACGCAGGATGCCGTGCTCGTCGCCGCCAAGGACCAGGCGCAGAACGTGAAAAAAATCGTGGAGCGGCTGAAGGCGCAGAAGCGCCCCGAGGCCGACAGCCATAACCGCACCTACCGCCCCTGGGGCTTCTATGAGAGCCTGATCCAGGGTGACCGCTTCCAGGTGAAGCGCATCGTCGTCTGGCCGGGGCGGAAACTCTCGCTGCAGAAGCATTACCACCGGGCCGAGCACTGGGTGGTGGTGGCGGGCTCCGCCTCCGTCACCTGCGATGACGAGGTGCGCCTGCTGCGCGAGAACGAGAGCGTCTATTTGCCGCTGGGCAGCACACACCGGCTGGAAAACCCGGGAAAGATCCCTCTCACGGTGATCGAGGTGCAGTCCGGCCCATACCTCGGCGAGGACGATATCGTCAGGTTCGAGGACACCTACGGCCGCCAGTGAGGCTGCTTCATAAGTCTACTCTGGCGGCCGTCTAACCGCGTTTTTCTGCGCTCCGGTGCTCACGTACTTTGAGCACGCTGCGCTCCGGTACCCGACTGCACGACTATCCAGCCGCCAGAGCGGCTTCTGAAACAACCTCTTACGGCGCGCTAAGGTTCAGCGAGAGCGCGTGCAGCCCCGATTTGAACTCCGCATCCAGCGCCTCATGCACCGAGCGTGAGCGCTCCAGCCGCGACAAATCCCGCAGGCTCTCAGCCACCATGGTCACGGCGTAATGCGTCTCCCCCACCGGCAGGCCATTGCGCCCGGCATGGCTGGCGTGGCGCTTGCTTTCATCCATCACCTCCAGCGCCACAGGCGAGAACGCCGCCCGCAGCGCCTGCTCGATTCTCTCCGCCCGTGTGCCCATCATTCGCATCCTTTCATCGCATCCTTGCGCGCATCGGCTGTTGCCAATTGCGCCTGACGACGCACATTAAGGCCATGATTTCGAGTAACCGCAAGCCGCGCGCCTTTGCTCCCGATCCGGCGGCCCCAGGCCAGGGCTGCGACAGCCCCGGCTGCGCCCTGAACGGCGATTACCGCGCCCCCAAATCCCGCAGCAATCTGCGCGAGTTCCATTGGTTCTGCCTGGAGCATGTGCGCGCCTACAACGCCTCCTGGGACTACTACAAGGGTATGTCCGCCGACGAGATCGAGGCCGAGCTGCGCGCCGACTCCTCCTGGCAGCGCCCGACCTGGCCGCTCGGCCAGAATGGTGCTGCCAACCGCCAGCAGGAGGCGCTGGAAGCCGAGTTGCGCAATTTCACCTTCGGGGCAGAGCGCCCGCGCCCGGCCCCGCGCCCAAACATTCCCCCCGAGCTGCGTGAGGCGCTGGAAATTTTCGAGCTTGTCTGGCCGGTGACGCTTGAAACCGTGAAGGCCAAGTACAAAACCCTGGCCAAGCAGCACCACCCGGACGCCAACCAGGGCGACAAGGGCGCCGAGGACCGGCTGAAGATCATCAACCTCGCCTATGCCACGCTGCGTGGCAAACTGGCGTAACCGCCACGCGCCACGGATTGAGCCCCGCCGCGTATGATGGCAAAGCTAACAAGAGCGAGCCCCTAAAGGACCGAATACATGAACGACATCGCCGCGACGTCTGAAGCCCGGGTTCCCCCCACCTCGGCGATCAACCTGCCCGACATCAAGGTGAAGGTGCGCGAGGTGTTCGGCATCGACTTCGGATCTCGAAGTTCCCGCCTTCTCGCTGCGAACCGAGCACGTGCCCGAGATCGACCCGGCCTACCAGTTCGACCGCGAGACCACGCTCGCCATCCTCGCCGGCTTCGCCTTCAACCGCCGCGTGATGATCCAGGGCTATCACGGCACCGGCAAATCCACGCATGTGGAGCAGGTGGCAGCAAGGCTCAACTGGCCCTGCATCCGCGTCAACCTGGACAGCCACATCAGCCGCATCGACCTCATCGGCAAGGACGCGATCGTGCTGAAGGACGGCAAGCAGGTGACCGAGTTCCGCGAAGGCATCCTGCCCTGGGCGCTGCAGCATGCCTGCGCTTTGGTGTTCGATGAATACGACGCCGGCCGCCCAGACGTGATGTTCGTGATCCAGCGCGTGCTGGAGGTGGAGGGCAAGCTCACTTTGCTCGACCAGAACCGCGTCATCCGCCCGCATCCGGCCTTCCGCCTGTTCGCCACGGCCAACACGGTGGGCCTGGGCGATACCACGGGCCTGTATCACGGCACGCAGCAGATCAACCAAGGCCAGATGGACCGCTGGAACATCGTCGCCACGCTGAACTACCTGCCGCACGCGCAGGAAGTCGCCATCGTCATGGCCAAGATGGGCGTCGCCGCCAGCGATACCGGGACGAAGCAGCGCATCGAGCGCATGGTGGCGCTGGCGGACCTCACCCGCGCCGGGTTCATCGCGGGCGACATCTCCACCGTCATGTCGCCGCGCACGGTCATCACCTGGGCCGAGAACATGCGCATCTTCGGCGATGTCGGCTTCGCCTTCCGCCTCACCTTCCTCAACAAGTGCGACGAGGCCGAGCGCCAGACTGTGGCCGAGTACTACCAGCGCTGCTTCAACGAAGAGATCCCGACCGGCCTGCGCCAGCCGGCCTGACGCGAAATGACCGGCAAGCAGGACCAGGGCAAGGCCGAGGAGTTCAAACGGGCAACCGCCAGCACGCTGCGCGCCATGGCCCATGCGCAGGAGCTGGAGGTGGCCTACCAGCCCGGCCCGGCGGGGCTCGCCAGCAACAACAGGCGCGCGCGCCTGCCCGCGCCCTCGCGCGCTCTGCCCGCCGCCGAGATGGCCAAGCTGCGCGCGGCGGCCGACTCCATGGCGCTACGCCTGCGCCACCACGACGATTCACTGCACAATGCCCGCTCCCCCGCCGCGCGCGAGGCGAAAGAGGCGTTCGACGCGCTGGAGCAGGCGCGGGTGGAAGTTTATGGCGCCGAGCACATGGCGGGCGTGGCAGCGAATTTGCGCCGCAAGCTCGACGAGGAATGTGTCGCCCACGGTCTCGACAAGATGACCGCGCGCGACCAGCTGCCGCTGGCCGACGCCGTCGCCCTGCTGGCGCGCGACCGCATGGACCCGGCATCGGTGCCGGATTCCGCGCGGCGTATCGTGGATCTCTGGCGCGAGACGCTGAACCCGGCGGCGGAAGCGGCGCTCGACGAACTCGCCTCCGCCCGCGCCGACCAGGCGGATTACATCAGCGCCGCGCGCAAGCTGTTGGCTGCGGTGGACCTCGCCGAGGCCGAACCCGGCCCAGGCGACGAGCAGAGTGAGGAGCAGAGCCAGGATCAGGGCGAGCAGACCACGCAGCAGGACAACAGCCCGGACAGCGGCGGCGAGCGCGAGACGCAGGAGGCGCCGCTGCTGGCCGCCCAGCCCGAGATGGCCGAGGGCGAGGCCGGCGAGGATTATTCCGAGGAAAAGGGCGAGCCCGAGGACGCAACGGCCGATGCGGGCGAGGCGCCCGCCGGCCCCCAGAACCGCCGCCAGCACGCCGACACCGGCGACACCAGCAGCTACCGCGCCTACACCACCGCCTACGACGAAGAGATCGCGGCGGAGGAGTTGTGCGACCCGGACGAGCTGACCCGGCTGCGCCAGCAGCTCGACCAGCAGCTCCAGCATCTGCACGCCCTGGTGGCCAAGCTGGCCAACCGGCTGCAGCGCCGCCTGCTGGCACAGCAGACCCGCGCCTGGGAGTTCGACCTGGAAGAGGGCATGCTGGATGCCGCCCGCCTGGCGCGCATCGTCGTCGACCCGCTGCTGGCCCTCACCTACAAGCGCGAGCTGGAGACCGAATTCCGCGACACGGTCGTCACCCTGCTGATCGACAATTCCGGCTCCATGCGCGGCAGGCCCATCACCGTGGCCGCCATGTGCGGCGACATCCTGGCCCGCACGCTGGAGCGCTGTGGCGTGAAGGTGGAGATCCTCGGCTTCACCACCCGCGCCTGGAAGGGCGGGCAGAGCCGCGAGCAATGGGTGGCGGCGGGCAAGCCGCCCCAGCCCGGGCGGCTGAACGATTTGCGGCATATCATCTACAAGGCCGCCGACATGCCGATGCGCCGGGCGCGCAAGAATCTCGGCCTGATGCTGCGCGAGGGGCTGCTGAAGGAGAATATCGACGGCGAGGCGCTGCTCTGGGCGTATCGGCGCCTGCTGGCGCGGCCCGAATACCGGCGCATCCTCATGGTCATCTCGGACGGCGCGCCGGTGGATGATTCCACCCTCTCGGTGAATGCCGGGAACTATCTGGAGCGGCATCTGCGCGACGTGATCCGCGATATCGAAAACCGCAGGCTGGTCGAGCTGATCGCCATCGGCATCGGGCATGATGTCACCCGCTATTACCGCCGCGCCGTCACCATCGTAGATGCCGAGGAGCTGGGCGGCACGATGATGCGCAAGCTGGCCGAACTGTTCGACGAGGATGACAGCGCCGCCTGGCATCGCGCCGCCGCGCTCGGCGCGCCGCAGATCGGTTAGGGACAAGCCGCCGCCAACGCTGCCATGGCGGGCGGCGGCGGGCTGGCAGGCCGGTGCAGCATCGCCCCGAGCGGCGCCGCCAGGGCGATGGAGTGCAAATACTGGCAGGGCTTGGCCAGATGATCCTCGCTGTTGAAGAAATCCCGCGCCGGGTAATGGCTTTCATCCGGGAGCGCCAGAAACGCCCCGCCATTGCGCGTGTACACGGCACGGATGGCCGCCGGCACATCCGGCGGCAGCGCCTGTTCCCGGTCATCCACCGGCAGCCCGCCAATGACCACAACGCCCCGCCGCACCTCCGCCGCGACGAAGCCGCCGATCAGCGCGCTGCCATACCCGGCGCTGATGTTCCCCGCCGTTGGCAAGGGCCGCGGCGTGGTGCCTATCAGCGCCGCATCCCGCGCCGCCAAATCGTTATCAATTCTAGAGCATGATTTCTTGAGGTAGAGTCATTTTTGGATTCCGGCTCGGGCTGAAATTTGATTTAAGATGCAGGCTGGGAGCGGAGGCCAGCATGCATGGGAGTTCCCTATTCTTTGGATTTGCGTGAGCGCGTGGTTGCGGCTGTGGCGTCGGGGATGAGTTGGCGGTGTGCGGCCAAACTGTATCAGGTGAGCTATTCGGCGGTGATAAATTGGGTCTCGCGTTCGTTGCAAACGGGCAGCCCGGCCGCCCTTCCGATGGGGGGCAAGAAACCATTCAAACTCGCGCAAGAGGCGGACTGGATCCTGCGGCGGCTGGCCGAGAAGCCGGACATTACCGGGCGGGAGTTGTTGGCCGAGTTGCACGAGCGCGGGGTCGATGTCAGCTATTACGCGGTCTGGCATTTTCTGGATCGCGCCGGCCTCAGCTATAAAAAAACCCTGCGCGCGGCCGAACAAGATCGGCCTGACGTCGCACGGCGGCGCGCGCAGTGGCAGCGCCTTCAAGGCAAGGTTGATGCTCGGCGCATCATCTTTATCGACGGTCGGGAGCAGCGCGCCACTGGTTCGAGCGCAGCGACCGACGGGGCAAAGACAAATATGACCCGCCTGCACGGGCGCTGCGCCGTTGGCCAACGGTTGATCGCAAAGGTGCCGCATGGCCACTGGAAAACGCTGACCTTCGTGGCGGGGCTGCGATGTGACGGCATCGTTGCCCCCTGCCTGTTCAACCGGCCGATCAACGCCAAAAGCTTCCTGGCCTGGGTGATCAAGTTCTTGGTGCCAACCCTACGGCCAGGCGACATCGTCGTGATGGACAATCTCAGCAGCCACAAATCCAGCGCAGTCCGCTGTGCAATTAGGGACGCCGGCGCCAAGCTCATCTTCCTGCCGCCCTACAGCCCCGACCTCAACCCAATCGAGCAGGCATTCGCCAAACTCAAGACACTGCTCCGCAAGGAAAACGCCCGCACCGTTGAGCAAACAACCGTCTGCATCGGCAGGCTCATCGACCAAATTACCCCCACCGAATGCGTCAACTATTTTAGAGAAGCAGGTTATTCAACTTGAAGCTATCACGCTCTATCTCCTGTTTTGTTGTATTCACTGCGCAGCAACGCCTCGGCATCCACCGCATGCAGCGCCGCGATCGGCATCTCTGCCGCCGCTTCGAGAAGATCCGCTAGCTGGCAACAGAAAACCGCGCCAAGCACCCGCCCCGGCGCCAGTTCGCGCAGCACGGAACGGTCGTGCCGGAGCAGGAACGCGCCATCCACCGCCGCGCGGTATTCGCTGGCACTCATCGTGTATTGCTGCAGCTCCATCGGCATGTACACCACATCGCCCGGGCGCAGCAGCGGCGCGTAGCGGGCGAACACATCGTCAAGCCCGATGCCCACGGCGATGCCCGCATTTTCGCACGGCATGTCCAGCATGGCCCCCAGCACCGCGCAGGAATGCGAATACGGCCCGTTGGGGCCCGCGAGAATCACCAGGCGGGGCGACGGCATGGCGGCGAGCGAAGCTGTTTTTTGCAGCAGCTCCAGCCGCAGCACGCCGAGCGATAACGGCCTATCCACGAGCGTGGCGAACACCGCCACGTAGAGCGCCATTGAGCCGAGGCAGGCGAGGGCCAACCGCCGCATGCTAGAACTGGAAATACAGGAACGGCACGGCGGTCGGGGCAAAAAACAGCGCTTGCAGGCTGAAGGCCGTGCCCGCCACAAGTGCTACATGGCGGCGCGGGCGCGTCATCTCCTGGGCGTTCGGCAGGCACAGCGCGATCCACCAGCCCAGCGCCACGAACAACATCGCCTGCGGCAGGCTCAGCGTACGGGCATCGCCAAGGTACGGCAACACAGGCACCGCGCGCACGAAATGCCCCAGCCAGGGCGCCATCCGCACGAAGATCTCCGGCAGGGCGATGCCGTTGCCGCCGAACAGGCCGCGATAAAAATCCATCGCCGCGCCGAAGCCCTCGGCGCGGAACGGCACCCAGGCCAGCAGCACGGCCAGCAAGGTCAGCGCCCAGCCCAGCCGCGCAGGAATTCGCAGCCGCGTCCGCTCCGCCCAGCCGTGCAGCACCAGATAAACCCCGTGCAGCCCGCCCCAGGGCAGGAACCGCCACGCCGCCCCGTGCCACAGCCCGCCGAGCAGCATGGTAATCATCAGGTTGCGGATGCGCCTGCCCTCGCCATGCCGGTTGCCGCCCAGCGGGATGTACAGATAGTCGCGCAGAAAGCCGCTCAGCGTGATGTTCCAGCGCCGCCAGAATTCGCTAATGTTCCCCGCCTTGTACGGGCTGTTGAAATTCACCGGGAACTCGATGCCGAACATCCGAGCGAGGCCGATCGCCATGTCCGAATAACCGGAGAAGTCGAAATAGATCTGCAGCCCATAGGCCAGCAGCGCCACCCAGGCCTCGATCAGGCTCAGCGGGTCGTGCCGCGCCGCCGCCGCGAAGCCCGGATCTGCGAAGCGCCAGCCCGTCGGCCAGCACCAGCTTTTTGGCGAGGCCGAGCATGAACAGCTCCACCCCCAGCACCAGCCGCTCCCTAAGTCCCGCCCAGGGCCGCAGCGCCGCGAATTGCGGGAGAATATGCCCAGGCCGGACGATCGGCCCCGAAATGAGATGCGGGAAGAAGGCGATGAAGCAGGCATAGTCGAGGAGCCCGACCGCGCCCAACCCGCCTCGCGCGGTGTCCACCAGATACATCACCTGCTGAAAGGTGAAGAAGCTGATACCCAGCGGCAGGAAGATCCCGCCCACCCCGAACAGCCCGGCATATTTGAACAGCCCCAGCAGCCCCAGGTTGAATGCCAGCCCCGCCACCAGCCAGCCCCGCCCGCCAGGACGCAGGATCAGCCTTCCGGCGCAAAAATTCACCGCCATGGAAAACAGCAGCAGGAGCAAAAAAACCGGCTTCCACCAGGCGTAGAAGAAGAGGCTCGCCGCCAGCAGCCACACCATTGCCGCCCGGCGCCCCAGCTTTCCTGCGGCCAGAAACCCACCCAGCGCCACCGGCAGGAACACCAGAATGAACAGCCTGCTGTTGAAAAGCACGCGATTTTTAGCTCGTTTAGGTTGTATTCACGTCTGTTTACTTTACTAATCCGCGTCAGGCAATTGGACCTGCCGCATGGCGATGCTATAGCGCCACGCCACCATCACCGGTTCCCATGAACGACACGCCGCTCTCCCACCCTGCTCTCCTGCCTGCCGGCCTGCGCGACATCCTGCCGCCCGAGGCGGAGCTGGAGGCGCGCTCCGTCGAAGCCATCATGGATTGCTTCGCGGCGCACGGTTACGAGCGGGTGAAGCCGCCGCTGCTGGAGTTCGAGGACAGCCTGTTCGCCAGCTCCGGCGCCGCCACGGCGGAGCAGACCTTCCGGCTCATGGACCCGCAAAGCCAGCGTATGATGGGCCTGCGCGCCGACACCACGCCGCAGATCGCCCGCCTCGCCGCCACGCGGCTTTCCGCCTCGCCCCGCCCGCTGCGCCTCGCCTATGCCGGGCAGTGCCTGCGCGTGCGCGGGACGGACCTTGAACCGGAGCGCCAGATCGCCCAGGCCGGGATCGAGCTGATCGGCCATGACGCCGCCACGGCCGATGCCGAGATCATCCTGACGGCCATCGAGGCGCTGGAAGCCGCCGGGCTGACCCAGCTCAGCGTGGACCTCACCGTACCCCGCCTGGTGCCGGACCTTGTGGACGAGACGCTGGGCGCGGCGCACCCCGCGCTGTCCCGCGCGCTGGACCGCAAGGACAGCGCCGGTGTCGCCGCCCACGGCGGAGCCGCGGCACCGCTCCTGCTGCGACTGATGGAGGCTAGCGGCCAGGCCGAACGCGCCATTCCGGCCCTGCTGGCCATGGACCTGCCCGCCCCCGCCAAGGCGCAGATCATCCGCCTCGCCGAGACCGTTGCCGTGCTGCGCGCCGCCCGGCCAGACCTGCTGCTCACCATCGATCCGGTGGAGTTCCGCGGCTACCAGTACCATACCGGCATCTGCATGACCGTGTTCGCCTGTGGCGAGCAGGCCGAGCTTGGGCGCGGCGGGCGTTATTTGTGCGACTCCGAGCCCGCCACCGGCATCACATTGTACCCGGACACCATCATCCGCCTGGCCCCCCCGCCCAAGCTGCGGCCGCGCCTGTATCTGCCCTTCGGCACCCCGGCCGCAGACGCCGTCGCCGCGCGGGCGCAGAATTTCGCCACCATCAACGGCTTGGCCCCGCACCCGGACCCGCGCGCAGAAGCGCTGCGCCTGGGCTGCAGCCATGTCTTCTCGGACGGTAAGATCGTCCCGCTCGCTTAAGGAACAATAGATGGCAAATGTAACCATTATCGGCGCGCAATGGGGCGACGAGGGCAAAGGCAAGGTGGTGGACTGGCTGGCCAGCCGCGCCGACATCGTGGTGCGCTTCCAGGGCGGGCATAATGCCGGGCATACGCTGGTGGTCGGCGAGCAGACCTACAAGCTCTCGCTGCTGCCCTCCGGCCTCGTGCGCGGCAAGCTGGGCGTCATCGGCAATGGCGTGGTCGTGGACCCCTTCGCCCTGCTGGCCGAGATCGGACGCGTTACCGCCCAGGGTCTGGCCGTCACGCCCAAGACCCTGCGCATCGCCGACAACGCCCCGCTGATCCTGCCGCTGCACGCGGCACTCGATGCCGCCCGCGAAGCCGCCCGTGGTGAGCGCAAGATCGGCACCACCGGGCGCGGCATCGGCCCCGCCTATGAGGACAAGGTGGCCCGCCGCGCCATCCGCGTGTGCGACCTCGCGGAACCGGAGACGCTCGCCGCCAAGCTGGACGAGTTGCTGCTGCACCACAACACGCTGCTGGCCGGGCTGGGTGCTCCGACCTTCAAGAAGGAAGACGTGCTCGCCAGCCTGCTGGATCTGGCGCCGAAGCTGCTGCCCTTCGCCGAGCCGGTGTGGGAGCGCCTCGCCGAGGCCAAGCGCCTGGGCCAGCGCATCCTGTTCGAGGGCGCGCAGGCGGTGATGCTCGACGTGGACCACGGCACCTACCCGTTCGTCACCTCCTCCAACACCGTGGCCAGCACGGCGGGCTCCGGCAGCGGCATGGGGCCGGATGCGGCGGGCCGCGTGCTCGGCATCGCCAAGGCCTATTGCACCCGCGTCGGCTCCGGGCCCTTCCCCACCGAGCTGCACGACGAAACCGGCCAGCTTCTCGGCGAGCGCGGGCATGAATTCGGCACCGTGACCGGGCGCAAGCGCCGGTGCGGCTGGTTCGATGCCGCACTTGTCCGCCAGGCGGTGAAGGTGGGCGGCGTCCAGGGCCTGGCGCTGACCAAGCTGGACGTGCTGGACGGCATGCCTGAGCTGAAGATCGGCGTGGGCTACACCATCAATGGCAAGACCTATAAGCACCTGCCGGCCGGCATGGCGGCGCAGGCGGCGGCCGAGCCGATCTACGAGGTTCTGGAAGGCTGGAGCGGCTCAACCCGTGGCGGCCGCTCCTGGGCCGACCTCCCGGCGGCGGCGATCAAATACGTCAAGCGCATCGAGGAACTGGTGGAAGCCCCGGTGACCCTGCTCTCCACCAGCCCGGAACGCGACGACACCATCCTGATGCAGGACCCTTTTGCGGGCTGAAACCGCCCGGCTGCTTTCCTGGCTCGATGCCCTGGTCGTGCTGCTCGCACGGCTGGGGCTGCCGGAGAGCTTTATCCGCTTCGGCATGGTCGGCGTGCTCGGCTTCTGCTGGGATACCGGCACGGTGTACGCCCTGCGGGGGCATACCAATCTCTACATCGCGGGTACGTGCGGCTTTCTCGTCGCCGCCACGGCCAACTGGGCGGCCAACCGGCTGTGGACCTTCCGCCACCATGAGCATGACGCCGCGCATGTGCAATGGGCCAGGTTCATCGCCGCCAACGCCGTCGGCTTCGTCTTCAACCGCGGGGTGTTCTTCGCCCTGGTGGCCCGTTTTGCGCTCGCCCATCAACAACCTGTGATTGCCATCATCGCCGGCACGCTAGCCGGGTTGATCTTCAATTATTTCCTTTCCAAGCGTTTCGTGTTTCGTTAATACAACCAAAAGTAAAGTTTTGGTAACATCACGACAACCTTAGAGAGCGCTCTGCATGGCGGAGCTTCATGCCCAGGCTGCCCTGATTTCCGGCCAAATCAGCGCGGAACACGCGTTTTTTGCTCCCCGTTTGCTGCTCTCCCGGCAGCAGTGGCTGATGCTTTCCGATCTCCTCTGCGTGCTGACGCTGCCGCTGACCGGCAGCCTGCTCATGCACGGCAGCGAGAACCTGGAACGCAACCTGTGGTTTTATGGATTACTTGCGCTGTTCACCGTGCTGCTCACCGCCTCGCATGGCGGCTACCGGGCGCGGGCGAAGCGGCCCGCCAGTATCGCCGCCAACAGCTTCCTTGGCACCAGCCTCGCCATGCTCGCCCTGGCCCTACTGCTGGGGCACCCGCATATCCTCACCCGGGCCTGGACGGCGGCGGACCTGGCCGTAACCCCGCTGCTGCTGATCGGCGCACGCGCCCTGCTCACCGCCCAACTCGCGGCGGATGACCCGGTGCATGCCGGGCGCGGCACGCTGATCGTCTGCTACGACCATTAACCGCGCGACCTGCCCCGCGCCTTGGCCGAGAAGCGCATCTCCCGCAACGTGGCAGGGGTGCTCTACCTCTCCCAGCTGCACGAGCTGGGCAACTGGCACCGCTGGCCCGAACTGCCGGATTTCCAGTCCCTGCTGCATCTCATCCATGAGCGGGACATCCAGGACGTGGTGTTCATGCACCATCCCGAGCTGGAGAGCTTCAGCGCCGAGTTGCACCAGGAGCTGCTCGCCGAGTTGCTCTCCTTCCCGGCGCGGATCTGGATGGCCTTCGACCTCGCAGCCAATCTGCCGGAGGTGCTGAAATCCCGCTCCGGCGCGTGCAAGCTCATGCCCATCGCCACCGAGGAGCTGATCACCTCGGCCAACCCCGCCAAACGCCTGTTCGACATTCTTGGCGCAACGGTACTTCTCACCCTGGCCTCTCCGCTGCTGCTGGTACTGGCCGCGGCGGTGCGGGTGAGCAGCGAAGGGCCCATTCTGTTCCGCCAGACGCGCATTGGCGCGCATGGGCGGCGATTCTCCCTGCTCAAGTTCCACACCATGACGCATGAGCCCGACCGCCCCTTCGCCCAGGCCAGGAAGACGGACAAGCGCGTGACGCGCATCGGCCGCATCCTGCGCCGCCTGTCGCTCGATGAGCTGCCGCAACTCATCAACGTGGCGCGCGGCGATATGTCGCTGGTCGGCCCCCGGCCGCACGCGCCGGAAACGCAGGTGGAGGGGTTGAGCTTCGAGACCGCCTTGCGCCTGTACCGGCTGCGCCACCGGGTGAAGCCGGGGATGACCGGGCTGGCGCAGATCCGCGGCCAGCCGGGGGGCCACACCGGCCATTACGGCGCTGGAGCAACGCCTGGGCAGCGACCTTGAATACATCCAGAACTGGTCACTCTGCCTCGACCTCGCCATTCTGCTCCGCACCCTGCCCGCCGTGTTGTCGCAGAAAAATGCCTCTTGAGAAACGTCTGGCTGGCTCCTTTCCTCCCTTGGGCGGGTATGACGCGGACATCATCATCCTCTGCCTGAACCGCCAGGAGGACACGTTGGAGGCCATCGCCTCCGCCCTGCGCCAGCGCGGCGGGGAGTTCCATGTCACCGTGCTGGACCAGGGCTCCGCGCCCGAGACCATCACCGGCATCGCCCGCGCCTTTGCCGGCCATCCGCGCTTTGCCCTGTACAGCGCCGGGGAGAATCTCGGCGTCGCCCGGGGGCGCAACCTCGCGGCCTCGCTCGGCCATGGCACGATCATTACCGCGCTGGATAATGACGCGGTGTTCCAGAATGACTGGGTGGTGACCGGGGCGCTGAAACGGTTCCGCCGCAGCCCCGATCTCGGCGCGCTGGGCTTCGCCATCCTCGCCGCCGATGGCACCCAGCCCGACCAAGGCGCCTGGGGCTACCCCAAGGCGCTACTGCCGCGCTTCAGAGGGCGATTCGATACCACCGCCTTTGTCGGCGCCGGGCATGCCATCCGCCGCGCCGCCTGGAACGCCGCGGGCGGCTACGACCCCAGCCTGTTCTTCACCTGGGAGGAGTACGATTTCTGCCTCTCCGCGATCGCGCTCGGCTGGCGCATCACCTATGACGGCTCTCTGGCGGTGATCCACAAGGTCTCGCCCGAAGCCCGCGTGCAATGGAGCGGCGAGCGCATGGCGTATTTCGTCCGCAACCGGCTCATCATCGCGCGCAAATGGGGCGTCTCCTGGCTGGCCCTGGCGCCGCGCATCGGGGCGTATCTGCTGCGCGGGCGCTTAAGTGGCTGCGCGGGCCAGGCATGGCGCGGGGTGGAGCAGGCCTTCCGCGCGGAAATCCCCTCCCCAAGACGGATGCCCGAGGCGATGCGCCGCTATATCAGCCACAATGAGACGCGCCATCGCGGCGGCCTGATGCAGCAACTTGTTGGCCTATTCAGCTAACGGATGCAGCGTATTCACCAGTTTTTGCAGCCGCTCGGCCAGCACATGGGTATAGATTTCGGTCGTGGCGATGTCCGCATGGCCGAGCAGTTTTTGCAAACTTCGCAAATCCGCCCCGTGCGCCAGCAGATGCGAGGCGAAGGAATGGCGCAGCACGTGGGGCGAGAGCCGGTCAGGGTCGATGCCCGCCTGGATCGCCACCTGTTTCAGCAATAGCGCGAAGCCCTGGCGCGTCATCGCCTCGCGCGGGTCGCGGCCAGGGAACAGATAGCGCGGGGCGGGCTTTTTCTCCGCCATCGCCGCGCGCATTTCCGCAGCCGCCTGCTTCGCCGGGTCCGAGAGCGGCACCATCCGCTCCTTGCCGCCCTTGCCTTTTATCAAGCAGCATCTGCGCATCGGTGGAGAGCGCCTGCGCCGGGAGAGCCAGAAGCTCCGAAACGCGCAAGCCCGTGGCGTAGAGGATCTCCAACCCCGCCACCGCCTTCAGCCCCGGTAGGCCAGGTAGCTCCCGCGCCGCGATGAACAGCGCGGACACCTCCGATTCGCTCAGATATTTCGGCAGCGCCTTGGGCAAACGCGGCGAGGCGAAATCCGCCATCGGGTTATCCGCGCGCCGCCCCTCGCGCAGCAGGAACAGAAAGAATTGCCGCAGGGCGGAGAGCTTGCGCGCCTGCGTCCGCGCCGCCAGCCCGGCCTCAAACAGCCCGCGTACATAGGCGCCCACATGGCTGGCATCCGCCGCGATGGCGCTCACCCCCCGTGCACGCAAGAACCCCAGAAAATCGTCAAGGTCCGCCGCGTAGGCGGCGAGCGTGTTGGCCGCCGCCCCGCGCTCGGCGGCGAGCATTTCCAGAAACGCCTCGGCCTGGCCATCTATCGTCATGCGTCCAATGTGATAAGCGTTTCAGGCAATGTCATTCAACCATCATGACCTGCCCGTGCAGGAGCGCAGCATTGTCCTGGTCGGCCTCATGGGCGCCGGCAAAACCGCCATCGGCAAGCGCGTCGCCGCCCAGCTCGGCCTGCCCTTCTTCGATGCCGACCATGAGATCGAGCGCGCCGCCGGCATGAGCATCGCCGAAATATTCAAGACCCACGGCGAGGCGCATTTCCGCGCCGGAGAAAAACGCGTGATCGAGCGCCTGCTCGGCGGCGGGCGCATCGTCCTCGCCCCCGGCGGCGGCGCCTTCATGGACCCGGAGACGAGGGCGCTGATCCGGCAGCGCGCCATCTCCATCTGGCTGCGCTGCCCGCTGCCGGTGCTGCTCGCCCGTGTGCAGGGGCGCACGCACCGGCCGCTGCTGAATGCCGGCAACCCGGCGGAGATCCTGGCCCGGCTTTCCGAACAGCGCAGCCCGGTTTATGCCCAGGCCGATATCATCATCGATGGCTCAGAGGTTCCCCCGCAAGTGACGACCGACAACGTGATCGCCGCGATCAACGCCTATGCCCCGCCGCGCCGGGTGGGCGTGCAGCTTTCCGAGCGCAGCTACGAGGTGCTGATCGGCCCCGGCCTGCTCAAGCGCGCGGGCGCCCACATCGCCCCCGTGCTGCCGCAGCCGCGCTGCGTTGTCATCACCGACAGCAACGTGGCGGCGCTTCATCTGCCCGCGCTCCAGGCCAGCCTGAGCGAGGTGGGCGTGAGCCACACCACCCTCACCGTGCCGCCGGGCGAGGAGTCGAAGAGCATCGAAACCTGGCAGCGCCTGGTCACCGCCCTGCTGGACCAGAAAGTGGACCGCCATACCACCATCATCGCCCTGGGCGGCGGCGTGGTGGGCGATCTCGCCGGGTTCACCGCCGCGGCCACTTTGCGCGGCCTGCCCTTCATCCAGATCCCGACCACGCTGCTCTCGCAGGTGGATTCCAGCGTCGGCGGCAAGACCGGCATCAACGCGCCGCAGGGCAAGAACCTGATCGGCGCCTTCCACCAGCCGTTGCTGGTGCTGGCCGATACCGGCGCGCTGAAGACCCTGCCGGTGCGCGAGCTGCGCGCGGGCTATGCCGAAATCGTCAAGGCCGGGATGATCGCGGATGCCGCCTTCTATGATTGGTGCGAGGCCCATGCCGGGGCGATCGTGGGTGGGGACGATGAACTCCTGGCCCAGGCCATCGAGCATGCGGTGCGCTTCAAGGCCCAGGTGGTGGGCGATGACGAGCGCGAGACCAAGCCGAACAACGGCCGCGCCTTGCTGAACCTCGGCCATACCTTCGCCCACGCGCTGGAGGCGGAATGCCATTTCGACGGCACCCTGCTGCATGGCGAGGCCGTGGCCACCGGGCTCGTGCTGGCCACCGATCTCTCAGCCCGGCTCGGCCTCTGCCCGGAGGAGGATACCAGCCGCGTGGCCGCGCATATCGCCCGCGCCGGGCTACCGGCGCGTATCGCTGGGCTGAACGCCGGGCATCTGCTGGCGCACATGAAGCAGGACAAGAAGATGCGCGAAGGTAAGCTGACCTTCGTGCTGACACGCGGCATCGGCCAAGCCTTCACCAGCAATCAGGTAGAGGAAGAGGCTGTCCGCGCCACGTTGCTCGCCAACGGCGCGGTGTAAGCACCTGTCTGAAAACTCGCTCTGGCGAGTTAGTTGACGTGGTTTGATGAGCACCGGAGCGCAGACAAACCGCGTCAAATGGCCGCCAGATTAGAGTTTTCCTACGACTGTTCGTCCGGCGAGATCACCACACATCCCGTCGGCCCGCCGGAGAGGCGGTTGCAGGCGTTCACCGCGTCCTCATGCGGCAACCCGACCACGCGCGCACGGTAGGTGGTCTTGCCGCCCCTGCGGATGGATTGCACCAGCGCCTGGCCTTTCACCAGCTGGGAAACGGCTGACAGCTCGGCGATGCCAAGCGCCGCGCGGGCATTGGCGGGGCTGGAATAGGCGCCAACCTGGATAGCCCAATGCGTCCGGCCCGGCTCCGGGCTGTAGGAAGCCTGCATGGTCCGCGGCGGGGTATCGGCCATTGCGGGCGGGACAAGCGAGAAATCGGGCCGCGACTGCGTATGCGAGGGCGCCGGAGGCGGCGGCGGCAGGGACATGGCCAGGGCCGAGGCCGCGAGCGAGCTCTGATAGGCGGGCTCGACCGGGCGCGGCGGCGCGGGCGGCGGCGGCACAGGAGCGGCCTCGACCGGGGCGATGGAAGCAGTCTGCACCGGCGCGACGGACGGGGTCTCGACCGGGGCAATGGAAGAAGTCTGCACCGCCGCGACGGACTGGGTCTGGACCGGGGCGTTGGACGCCACCTGCACCTGCGCCCCGGCATTGTCATCCGAATTGTCCGCAGGCAGCCCGTAGGAGGCGGACGGCACGAAGCCCGGCGGCAGCAGCCCCGGCGCCTCGGTCATCGGCTGGGTATTCAGAGCCAGCTGGTCAGCCTCGGACCTGTGGGCCGGGTAGTAGCCCTGGATATTCGGCGCGATCATGGCCACGTAATTCTTGGTCTCGTCTGGCAAAGGCCGGCTGTAGTTCATGTAGGAGTCGAGCCGCCCCGGCCCGGCATTATACGCCGCCAGGAAGCCCGGCGAGCCGTACACCTCGTACATCTGGTGGATATAGGCCGTGCCGGCCATGATGTTGTCGTAGGGGTTGAACGGGTCGTTCCCCAGACCGTACTGCGCGGCCATCTCCTGGTAGGTCTCGGGCTCGAGCTGCATCAGCCCCATGGCCCCGGCGGCCGAGACCACCAGCTGGCCGTCGATATATTCATGCCCGCCGGACTCCACGCGCATCACCTGGCGGATCCAGACTCTCCGGCACGTCGAACTGCGCCGCGGCCTCGCGAATATAAGGGCCCCACGGATCGCTCGGCGGTCCGGGCGGATTGTAACCGTGCTGGGCGTGAGAGAGGTAATAATCGGCGTTTTCCGACACGCGGGGCCCGCCGGCGCAGGCGGTAAGCAGGGCCAGCCCTGCGCAGCCCAGCGAGAGCTTGACCTTGAAGCCAGCCCGGGAACCACGCAAACGGCCCGGCCGCACTTGGGAGCCATTGACCACGTTCAGAAGCCTCCAGCAGTTCACGCCCTTTATAGCATCGTGCTCAATGATGGCTTAAAGAAGGCATTATAAGCCATTAGACGGAAACACAGTTTTCGGCAACAAAATCTTGACATCCGCGGCTACCGGCGCCGGGGCAATCGTGTTAGCTCTGCCCCATGCCGCGCACTCGCAAAATCTCCCCGTTCATGGCCGGTCCGGCGCTGCTGCTGGCGCTCGGGGGGTTGAGTGCCTGCGCCCCGTCGGCGCCGCGCGCCGCGGTTGGCGCCGCCCCCGCGGCAGCCCTGCCAACGGGCACAATCGTCGCCGTGCGCCATGCCGACCCGGGCCAGTCAGCGGCCGCGCTCAACCAAATCATGTCCATCCTGGGCCAGCCAATGCCGGCCAATCCCGGGCCGGGCACGGAGGTTGTGATCAAGATGCAGGACGGCTCGGTGAAATCCGTGGCCGAGCCGGTGGATCCCCCGCTCTCCCCAGGGCAGACGGTGACGGTTACCAAGACGCCTAACGGCGTCGCCATTCACCCCATTTGAACCCTGGCGGAGCATGGTTGATGCCGCACCCCCGTTCCGCTATCGCCTACCCATGAACAGTATCGCGCCTTACCAGGACATGGCCGGACCCGGCACACCAGCGGCAGACACGGCGCCAACCGCGCGCCTCGTCATCGCCGCGTCGCACAGCTGGCGCGAGCGCCTGCGCCTGGCGGCGGCGGACCTAGCGGACACGGCCAGGCTCTGGCCGCTGGTGTGGACGCTCAGCATGTTCGACATCCGGCTGCGCTATCGCGGCTCCATGCTCGGGCCGCTCTGGCTTACCCTGTCCACCGCCATCATGGTCGGCGCTATCGGTTTTCTCTACGCCCGGCTGTTCCACCAGAATGTGACCGCCTATCTGCCGTTTCTCACCATCTCGCTGGTGCTGTGGAATTTCATCAGCACCGTCGCCTCGGAGGCCACGACCTGCTTCACCCAGGCTGACGCGATGATCCGCTCCATGCGCATGCCCCATTCCATGCATGCGGCGCGGGTGGTGATGCGCAACACGCTGGTGCTTGGGCACAATGTCGTCGTCGTCGCGGTGGTGTTCGCGCTGTTGGGCACCCGCCCGGGGCTGGACTGCTTCACTTTGCTTCCCGCCTTCCTGCTTTGGCTGGCCGATGCGTTTGCCGCCGGTCTGCTGCTGGGGCTGTTCGGCGCGCGTTTCCGCGACATTCCGCCCATCGTCGCCAGCGTCATGCAAATCGCCTTCTACGTCACGCCGGTCATGTGGAACCCGGCGATGCTGGCGCATCGGGGCCTGGCCCGCGCCTTTATCGATCTCAATCCGTTCTACGCCGTGCTCGAGATCGTCCGCGGCCCACTGCTCGGCCTGCCGCTCGATCCCGCCGCCTGGCATCTCGCCATAGTCTATTCGCTGGGCCTGTTCTTCATCACCGGACTCATCTTCGTGCGTGCGCGCCCGCGCCTGCCCTACTGGTTGTAAGCCATGGCCCAGCTGATTGTTGACAATGTCTCGGTGTCCTTCCCGCTCTACCATACGGAAGGCCGCAGCCTGAAGAAGACCGTGTTCGCCGCCGCCTCCGGGCGGCTGGGCGAGGACAGCCGCCACCGCCTTACCGTGGAGGCGCTGCGCGGCGTCTCCTTCACGCTCAACTCCGGCGACCGGCTGGGGTTCATCGGCTCCAACGGCGCTGGCAAGACCACGCTGCTGCGCACCATGGCCGGAATCTACGAGCCGATCACGGGCAGCATCACCATAGAAGGCGCGGTGACGGCCCTGCTCGACCCCGGCCAGGGCATGAACCCGGACCTCACCGGCAACGAGAACATCCGCCTGCGCGCCTTGTTCAACGGCTATTCCGAGACGCAGATCCGCCAGTTGCAGGAAGATGTGGCCGCCTTCGCCGGGCTGGACCAGTTCCTCGCCCTGCCGGTGCGCACCTACAGCTCCGGCATGGTCGTGCGGCTCGGTTTCGCCATGGCCACGGCCATCCTCCCGCAGATTCTGCTGATGGATGAATGGCTCCTGGCGGGCGATGCCACCTTTCTCGAAAAGGCCCGGCACCGGCTGGAAACCATGGTGCGAGGCGCGGAGATCCTTGTCCTCTCCTCGCACAGCCCCGCTATCCTCCTGGAATGGTGCAACCGGCTCATCTGGATGGAAAACGGCATGGTGAAGGCCGACGGCTCGCCGCGGGAGGTTCTCGCCGCCTATCTGCCGCCCGAGCAGTTCACCCATGCGCTCGAGGCCGCCGGAAAGGCCGCTTAACCCAAGGAGATCCGCATGGCCGCCATCGCCTACGTGAACGGCCGGTATCTGCCGCTGCACGAGGCGAGCGTGAATGTGGAGGATCGCGGGTACCAGTTTGGCGACGGGATCTACGAGGTTCTTTACGTCTATCGCGGCAGGCTGGTGGATGCGGAGTTGCATCTGCAACGCCTGGCGCGCAGCCTGGGCGAGATCGAGCTGCCCAGCCCGATGCCCCCCGCGGCCCTGCATGCGGTCGTGCTCCAGGTGCTGCGGCGCAACCGCATCCAGACCGGGCTGGTTTACCTGCAGGTCACCCGCGGCGTGGCACGGCGCGACCACCCCATTCCCTCGCCCACACCGCGGCCCAGCCTCGTCATCACCGCCCGCCGCAGGCCCGAACCGCCCACGGACATCACCGAGTGGACGGCGGAGGCCATCACCCTGCCGGACGCGCGCTGGGCAAGGTGCGACATCAAATCCACGAACCTGCTGCCCAACGTGCTCGCCCGCACCGCGGCCAAGCGCGCCGGCGCCTACGAGGCGATTCTGTTTGACGCCAACGGCAACGTGACCGAGGGCGCGGCCAGCACGGTCTGGATCGTCACCCGTGACGGCACGCTGCTCACCCGCACGCTGGACCAGCATATCCTGCCCGGCTGCACCCGCTCAGCGCTCATCGAGGAATTGCAGCGCCAAGGGCTTGGATTCGAGGAGCGGGAATTCTCGCTGGCCGAATTGCGCGAGGCACGGGAGATCTTCCTCACCAGCGCCACCTCCTTCGTCAAACCCGTGGTCCGGCTGGACGGCGCGCCCATCGGCAATGGCGCGCCCGGCGTCACCGCCACCGCCTTGTTCGAGCTTTACATGCGCCGCCTGCGGGCGTCCGCGTAACAGGAGCCGCTTCCATGTATGTCCCGCCCGCCTTCGCCGAGACCCGCCCCGAGGAACTGCACGCCATCATGCGCGCGGCCTCGCTGCCCGTGCTCGTCTCGCCCACCGCCTCGGGCCTGACGGCCACGCATCTGCCGTTGTCGCTGGACGCGCCGGACCGGCTGGTGGGCCACATGGCGCGGGCCAACCCGCACTGGCGGGAGTTCGACCCGCATGCCGAGTTGCTGGCCATCTTCACCGCGGTCGATGGTTACGTGAGCCCGAGCTGGTACGCGACCAAGGCGGAGACCGGAAAAGTGGTGCCGACCTGGAACTATCAGGCGGTGCATGCCACCGGGCGGCTGGAGATCATCGAGGACCCCGCGGCGCTGCTGGATATCGTCTCCAAGCTCACCGATCGCTTCGAGGCCCCCCGCGCCACCCCCTGGGCGGTGAGCGACGCGCCACCGGATTATATCGAGGCCATGCTGAACGGCATTGTCGGAGTGGTGCTGCACATCACCAAGCTGCAGGGTGTGGCCAAGCTCAGCCAGAACAAATCCATGGCTGACCGGGAAGGCGTGATCGCCGGCGCGGAGGCGGAGAACCCGGCCCTCGCGGCCGCGATGCGCAGAACGCTTTAAGCGATTTTCCCTTCGAACGGCGGCAGATAATCCGGCGCGTCGAACTCGATCACCCAAAGGTCGGGGTCGTAGGATATCTGCTTCCTCACATAGGCGTCGGTAGCGTCCTCGCTCACCGGCTCGGGGCCGGTGCCGCGCATCCAGGCCAGCTCGCCATCCTTCTCGCGGAACTGCGTCAGCACCACGTTGCCGCTGCGCCCATGCAGCACAACCAGCACGCCGCCGGCATCGGGGTCGCCCTTGCGCACCACCAGGCCGGGCTTGCCGTCATGCATGCCCATTCGCAGCACTGCGGAGACCCAAATTCCTGCCTTGATCCGCGGCTCGCCCATGCTAATCCCTAAATCGTAAGTTCACGGATACCCGTATGTCTCGTGCGCGTTCCGGTCCACTCTGCGTGCAACCAATTGTTTGCTCAAGTCTGCAAGGAGACTCCGCAATGTTCCGACTGGTCCGCCTCGCAGCCGCGCTTACCGCGACCCTCGCCTTCGCCCCCACCGCTCAGGCGCTGGATAAGGTCACCTTCGGGCTCGACTGGGTGGCCGAGCCCGAATATGGCGGCTACTATCAGGCGCTCGCCACCGGCATCTACAAGAAATACGGGCTGGATGTCTCTATCGTGCAGGGCGGGCCGCAGGTGAACAACGCGCAGCTGCTCATCGCAGGAAAGCTGACCTTCGACATCACCTCCAATGGCTTCCTGGCGCTCAACTTCGCGCAGGAGAACATCCCCTTCGTCGCCATCGCCGCCGGATTCCAGAAGGACCCAGACGCGCTGATCGCCCATCCTGGCCAGGGCAATGACAGCTTCGCCGACCTCAAGGGCAAGCCCATCGCCGTCAGCGTCGACACACGCGCCAGCTGGTGGCTCTATCTCAAGAGCAAGTATGGCTACACCGACGACCAGCTGCGTCCCTACAGCTTCAGCCTGACGCCGTTCTTCACCAATCCCGGCGACATCCAGGAAGCCTATGTCACCTCCGAGCCGTATCTGGTGCATGAGCAGACGGGGCAATGGCCGGTTGTGATGTCCCTGCCCGATTCCGGGTTCAACGGTTATGCTAGCCTCATCGCCACCAGCCGCAAGCTGGTGGATACCAACCCGGATCTGGTGCGGCGCTTCGTCGAGGCCTCCGCCGAGGGCTGGTACTCGTTCCTGTACGGCGACCCGAGCCCCGCCTTCGCCGCCATCAAGGCCGCCAACCCGGACATGACCGACGGGCTGCTGCATTTCGGCTATGACCAGCTCAAGCAGCGTGGCATTGTCGACTCGGGCGACACCAAGACACTCGGCATCTACGCCATGACCGATGCGCGCTGGGCCAGCTTCTTCAACCAGATGGTGGAAGCAGGGCTTTACGACAAATCCATGGACTACAAGGCGGGTTATACGCTGCAATTCGTCGATCACGGGTTCGGCGTGCAGAAGTAATGTTTTCCCTCCGTTCGGTCTCCAAGACCTTTCCGAACGCCACCATCGCGCTGGACAACATCACCGCCGATATCGAGCCGGGCGAGTTCGTGGCCCTGCTCGGCCCCTCGGGCTGCGGCAAATCCACGCTGCTGCGCCTGCTGGCGGGGCTGGACGAACCGAGCGCCGGCAGCATCGAGTGGGACCATCGCCCCGGCCCCGGGGATATCGGCTTCGTGTTCCAGGACGCGACGCTGCTGCCCTGGGCCGATGCGGCGACGAACGTGTACCTGCCGCTGCGCCTGCGCGGTCGGAAATGGGCCGAGGCGGCGCCTCTGGTCGAGTCTGCGCTGGCCCAGGTCGGGCTCGCCGATTTCGCCAACGCCAAGCCGCGTGCGCTCTCGGGCGGGATGAAGATGCGCGTCTCCATCGCCAGGGCTCTGGTCTCCGACCCGATGCTGCTGTTGATGGACGAGCCCTTCGCCGCATTGGACGAATTCACCCGCCACCGGCTGCAGGACGATCTGCACGCGCTGTGGCGGCGCTCGGCCAAGACCATCGTCTTCGTCACCCATTCGATTTACGAGGCCGCGTATCTCGCCAGCCGCATCCTGGTGCTCTCGCCGCGCCCGGGGCGAATCGCCGCGGATATCCGCACCGCGATCCCGGAAGGCGAACACCGCCGCACCAGCGCCGCCTATACGGACCTCGTGGCCGAGATCACCGAGACCTTCCAGCGCATCATGCCCGCCCATGAATAAGACAATCGAGCGCGTCGCCCCCTTCGCCTTCGGGTTCATCGCGCTTGGGGCTTGGCAGGGGCTGGTCTGGGCACTTGGCGTACCGTCCTATGTGCTGCCTGGGCCCATCGCCATCGTACAGGCCTACATCGACGACCATGCCGTGCTCGACGCCGCGCTGCTCTCCACGCTCAGTGTCACCTTCGCGGCCCTGGCAGCGGCTACCGCCATCGGCGTGGCGCTTGCCGTGGCCATGGCGGCAAGCCGGCTGTTCCGCGCCGCCATCCAGCCATGGGCGGTGATCCTGCAGGTCACGCCGATCGTCGCCCTCGCGCCATTCATCATCATCTGGGTCAACCAGCCCTTTTTGGCGCTGGTGGTCTGCGCCATTATCGTCGCCTTCTTCCCCATCCTGGCCAACACTGCGGCCGGGCTCGCCTCCACCCCGGCGGAGTTGCAGGACCTGTTCCGGCTGAACGGCGCGAACTCGTTGGCAAACGCTCACCTTGCTCAGCCTGCCCTCGGCCCTGCCCAGCTTCCTCACTGGCTTACGCATCTCCGGCACGCTGGCGCTGGTTGGCGCGGTGGTGGCAGAGTTCGTGGCAGGCTCCGGCGGCTTCGCCTCCGGGCTGGCGTACCGCATCATCGAGGCCAGCTACAGGCTGGAAATCCCGCGCATGTTCGCGGCGCTGGTGCTGCTGGGCCTGTCCGGCATTGTCATCTACGCCGCATTAGGCTGGCTGGAAGCCGCCCTGCTGCGCCGGCGCAACGGTGCTTGAATTTTTGTCCCGGACCTGCGAGGCAGGCCCAAACTGGAGACCAACATGAACGACTACACCAAGACACTCAGCAAGGGACAGCTCGCATACGAGCAGCAGCGCGCGGCCAAGGCCGGCATGTCGCTGGATGAATGGATGAAGGCCAAGGCCAGGAAGGCTGAGGACGAGGCCAAGCAGGCCGCCCCGAAGCCGCCGAAGAAGAAGGGCTTCTTCTCCCGCCTGTTGGACAAGGCGCACGAACCTCTGGGTTAAAATTCTACTCCGGTGGCCGCCTAGGGGCGTTTTCCCGCGCTCTGGTGCTCGAAAAACACCCCCATTCGACTCACCAGAGCGAATTTTCAAATCGCCGCCAACAAAAAAGGGCAAACCTACTTGGGTTTGCCCTTTTGCTTTGCCGGTTGAGGCGATGCTCTTACTCTTCGCCTTCAGCTTCGGCGGCAACTTCCGGCTTCGGCCCCGAATCCTGCCCCTTGGCGGAAACATCACGCTCCACCAGCTCTATCACCGCCATGTCAGCAGCATCGCCATAGCGCATGCCGGCCTTCAGCACGCGGGTATAGCCGCCGGCGCGGGTCTTGTAGCGCTCGGCCACGGTGGTGAAGAGCTTCGCCACGATCGTCTCGTCGCGGAGCTGGTCGAAAGCCTGGCGCTTGGCGTGAAGCCCGCCGCGCTTGCCGAGCGTGATCAGCTTCTCCACAACCGGGCGCAGCTCCTTCGCCTTCGGCAGGGTGGTGGTGATCTGCTCATGCTTGATGAGTGCTACGGCCATGTTCCGGAACATGGCAGCGCGATGGGAGGAGGTGACGCCGAGTTTACGACCGCTGAGACCGTGACGCATGATGAAGTGTTCCTGTTAATACTTTAGAAGGGCTGGTCCGAGCGCTTGGCCAGTTCCTCGATATTCTCGGGCGGCCAATCCGGCACCGTCATGCCAAGGGAGAGCCCCATGACAGTCAGCACTTCCTTGATTTCGTTCAAAGACTTGCGGCCGAAGTTCGGCGTGCGCAGCATTTCCTGCTCGCTCTTCTGCACGAGGTCGCCAATATACACGATATTGTCGTTCTTCAGGCAGTTGGCGGAACGCACGGAGAGTTCCAGCTCGTCCACCTTGCGCAGCAGGTTCGGGTTGAAGGGCAGCTCGATGCGCGGCTCTTCGGGGCGGGCGCGCTGCGGCTCCTCAAAGTTCACGAACATGCTGAGCTGGTCCTGCAGGATGCGCGCGGCCAGGGCCACGGCGTCCTCCGGCGTCACCGCGCCGTTGGTTTCCACTTCCAGGATGAGCTTGTCGTAGTCCGTCACCTGGCCCACGCGGGTCTTCTCGACCTTGTAGGACACGCGGCGCACCGGAGAGTAGATGGCATCAACCGGGATCAGGCCGATCGGCGCATCCTCGGGGCGGTTGGCGGAGGCCGCCTCGTAACCCCGGCCGGAGCCGACGGTGAATTCCATGCCCAGCGTCGCGCCTTCGTCCAGCGTGCACAGCACGAGATCGGGGTTCATGATCTCGATGTCATGCCCGGACTGGATCTGCCCGGCCTTGACCTCGCCTGGGCCGGTCGCGGTCAGCACCATGCGCTTCGGCCCCTCGCCATGCATGCGCACGGCGAGCTGCTTGATGTTGAGCACGATGTCGGTCACGTCCTCGCGCACGCCGGCGAGGGTGGAGAACTCATGTAGCACGCCGTCGATGCGGACGGCGGTAACGGCGGCACCCTGCAGCGACGAGAGCAGGATGCGGCGCAGCGCGTTGCCCAGCGTCAGACCAAAGCCACGCTCCAGCGGCTCGGCGATGATCGTGGCGATGCGGGACGCATCGGCACCGAACTCGACGTCGAGCTGCTCCGGCTTGATCAGCAACTGCCAGTTGCGTTGCAGAGACAATGTAGAGTCTTTCAACATTCACCCCTCCGGCCTGGGCGGCAAAACCACACCCCGGCCTAAAGAAAAACCCGAACCCGTATTAGACGCGGCGGCGCTTGCGCGGCCGGCAGCCATTATGCGGGATCGGCGTCAGGTCGCGAATCGCGGAAATCTGGAAGCCCACAGCCTGCAGGGCGCGCAGCGCGCTCTCACGTCCCGAACCCGGGCCGCTCACCTCGATCTCGAGGGTCTCCATGCCGTGCTCGCGAGCCTTGCGGCCGGCATCCTCGGCGGCGACCTGCGCGGCGTACGGGGTGGACTTGCGGCTACCCTTGAAGCCCTGGCTACCAGCGGTCGACCAGGCAATGGTGTTGCCCTGCGCGTCCGTGATGTTGACCATCGTGTTGTTGAAGCTGGCGAGAACGTGCGCAACACCGGCAATGATGTTCTTGCGTTCTTTCTTGCGGGGACGTGAAGAGGCGGGCTTCGCCATGTCGGTAATCCTGTGTCTGACGCTATGCGCGGAAAATTAGCGGGTGGCTTTCTTCTTGCCGGCGATGGCCACGGCCTTGCCCTTGCGGGTGCGGGCGTTGGTGTGGGTGCGCTGACCGCGGACCGGCAGGCCCTTACGGTGACGCAGACCACGGTAGCAGCCGAGATCCATCAGACGCTTGATGTTCATCGCCACTTCGCGGCGGAGGTCGCCCTCGACGCGGAAGTCCTTGTCGATCATCTCGCGCAGGCGGAGAATTTCGTCATCGGAGAGCTGGTTCACCCGGCGCTCGTCGGGGATGGCCAGTGCCGTGCAAATCTCCTGGGCCTTCGCCGGGCCGATGCCGTAGATGTAGCGAAGGCTGATCACAACACGCTTGTTCGTGGGAATGTTTACGCCGGCAATACGTGCCACGTGGTCTCTCCTGAGGTCATAACAAGTAGCGGCGCCCCACCCGGGAGCGCCGCGAAAGCGGGTTATAGCGCCCGCGAACTTAGAGTCAACAACGACTGATCAATTTTTCGTGAGGCTTGTCAAGAGTTGATGTCAAACCGCCGGGGCGGGCACGCCAACCTGGCGCAAAACCGCCTCGATCTGGCGTTCCACCTCGTCCATCTCGGCCATGCCGTCCACGCTGAACAGCCGCCCCTGGGCCTTGTAGTAAGGCAGAATCGGCGCCGTCTGGGCGTTGTAGGCCTCCAGGCGGGCATGCACGGTCTCGGCCTTGTCGTCCGGACGGCGGGTGAACTCGGTGCTGCCGCAAACGTCGCACACGCTGTCGGCCTTCGGCAGCTTGAACTTGTCGTGGTAACCCTCGCCGCACTTGGCGCAGGTGAAACGGCCG
This sequence comes from uncultured Alphaproteobacteria bacterium, assembly GCA_963750235.1. Taxonomy (GTDB): domain Bacteria; phylum Pseudomonadota; class Alphaproteobacteria; order Acetobacterales; family Acetobacteraceae; genus Acidocella. The sequence continues at coordinate 609,513 of CAVVPW010000008.1, read as the reverse complement.
GAGATGCGCTCGACGAGAATCGCCTCGTCCACCTTCAGCTCGATCACGGCGTCCAGGTCGACTGCGGTGTTGTGCAGCAGCTTATCCAACGCCTCGGCCTGCGGCACGGTGCGTGGGAAGCCGTCCAGGATGAAGCCCTTGGCGCAATCCGGGCGGTGGATGCGCTCGCCGATCATGCGGATCAGGATATCGTCGGACACCAGCTTGCCGGCATCCATCACGGCCTTGGCCTCCAGCCCGATCGGGCTGCCAGCCTTCACCTCGGCGCGCAGCATGTCGCCTGTGGAAATCTGCGCGATCCCGTAGCGGGTCTCCAACAGCTTGGACTGAGTGCCCTTACCTGCGCCAGGTGGGCCGAGAAGGATTAATTCCACTTTGCTCTCCCTTACTTCCGATTTTTACCGCGGCCCTTGCGGATCAGCCCCTCATACTGGTGCGCCAGCAGATGCGACTGAACCTGCGTCACTGTGTCCATGGTCACGGACACCATAATCAGCAGCGACGTGCCGCCAAAATAGAACGGCAGGCTGTAATTGCTCATGGCGAAGTCCGGCAGCAGACAGACCAGCACCAGATACCCGGCGCCGATGGCGGTCAGGCGGGTGAGCACCATGTCGAAATACTTGGCCGTGTTGGTGCCGGGGCGGATGCCGGGGATGAACGCGCCGTTCTTCTTCAGGTTCTCCGCCGTTTCCTCCGGGTTGAAGGCGATCGCCGCCCAGACGAAGGAGAAGGCGGTGATCAGCCCGGCATACAGGAGCATGTAGAGCGGCTGGCCGCGTGAGAGCGAATGCGCGATGGCCTGCAGCCAGCCAGGCCCGCCGGCTGAAAAGCCGACAAAGGTGGCCGGGATCACCAGCAGCGAGCTGGCGAAGATCGGCGGCATCACGCCCGAGGCGTTGACCTTGAGCGGCATGTAGTTGCTCTCGCCACCGTAGATGCGCTGGCCGACCTGGCGCTTGGGATGCTGGATCAGAATCCGGCGCTGCGCGCGCTCCATGAACACGACAAAGGCGATGACCAGCAGCGCCACGGCGAAGAAGACGATGATGAAGAAGGTTGAGAGCGCCCCGGTGGAGCCCAGTTCCAGGATATTGGCGATCGCCACCGGCATGTTGGCGACGATGCCGGCAAAAATGATCAGGCTGGAGCCGGTGCCGATGCCGCGCGAGGTGATCTGCTCGCCGAGCCACATCACGAACACCGTGCCGCCAACCAGCGTGACCACGGCGGTGAACTCGAAGAACAGGCCGGGGTCGATCACCGCCGGGCCGAGCGCGCTTTTCACCCGTTCCAGGCTGACGGCGATGCCATAGGCCTGCACCGTGGCGATGATGACGGTGAGATAGCGCGTGTACTGGGTGATTTTCTGCCGACCCGAGTTCGCCCTCTTTCTTCAGCGCCTCAAGCGCCGGAATGGTGGAGGACATCAGCTGGATGATGATGCTGGCGCTGATATAGGGCAGGATGTTCAGCGCGAAGATGGTCATGCGGCCGAGCGCGCCGCCGGTGAACATGTTGAACATGCCCAGGATGCCGCCGCCGTTCTGCGTCATCAGATGCGCCATCACCGTCGCGTCCACGCCGGGGACTGGAATATATGTTCCCAAACGGAACACGATCAGCGCGCCCAGGGTAAACCAGATGCGCTTGCGGAGGTCCGTGGCCTTGCCAAATGCGCCCAGGTTCAGGTTCGCGGCCATCTGTTCTGCGGCGGATGCCATTACTCAATCCTTATTATTCAACAAAAAAACGGCGCTTGCCGGTGCTTAGCGCGACAGGCAAGCGCCGTTTTACAGCGCTATTTGCCGGAATTTCTCCGGCTCAGGCAAGAGGCTTAGGCAGATTCGGCGTCGGCCTTGGCAACCAGGGTGGTCACCTTGCCACCGGCCTGCTCGATCGCGGCCACCGCCGCGGCGGAGGCGCCGGAGACTTCGATGGTGACAGCCTTGCTGATGGTGCCGCGGGCAAGCAGGCGCACGCCGTTCACCTTGTTCTGGCGAACCACGCCGGCCTCGGCCAGCGCGGCCTCGGTGATCGGCTGCGAGGCGTCCAGCTTGCCGGACTCGATCGCAGCTTCGAGCGTGCCGAGGTTCAGCGGCGCGTATTCCTTGCGGTTGACGTTGGTGAAGCCACGCTTCGGCAGACGGCGGTAGATGGGGAGCTGACCACCCTCAAAGCCGTTCAGGGAGACGCCCTCACGAGCCTTCTGGCCCTTCACGCCCTTGCCGGAGGTCTTGCCCTTGCCGGAGCCGATACCGCGGCCAAGGCGCTTGGACTTCAGCCGAGCGCCGGGATTGTCGCGAATTTCATTGAGTTTCATGACGAATATCCTTGCACGAGCCGGCTTACGCCAGCTCCTCGACCTTCAACAGGTGCTTGACCTTGTTGACCATGCCAAGCACTTCCGGCGTAGCGGTAAGCTCGACGCTCTTGCTGATCTTGTTCAGCCCGAGGCCAATCAGGGTCGCCTGCTGGCCGGGCTTGCGCCCGTTGCCGGACGAGACCTGCGTGATCCGAATCTTCTTATCAGACATCGCTCACCTCCACGGCGGCTTCCTTCTGAGCTTGGCCGTACAGATCCGCCACCTTCTTGCCGCGGCGGCTGGCCACCAGGCGCGGGCTGGTGACGTTCTGCAGCGCGGCGAAGGTCGCCTTTACCATGTTGTGCGGGTTGCGGCTGCCCAGCGACTTGGCGACCACGTCGCCGATGCCCAGGGTCTCGAACACAGCGCGCAGCGGACCGCCAGCGATGATGCCGGTACCGGCCGGCGCCGAACGGATGACAACCTCACCGGCGCCGAAGATGCCGCGCACGTCGTGGTGCAGCGTGCGGCCTTCCTTCATCGGGACGCGGATCATCGTCTTCTTCGCGCGCTCGGTCGCCTTGCGGATCGCCTCGGGCACCTCACGGGCCTTGCCCGCACCGTAGCCGACGCGGCCCTTCTGGTCGCCAACGACCACCAGCGCTGCGAACGCAAACCGGCGGCCACCCTTCACGACCTTGGCGACGCGATTGATCGTCACCAGCTTGTCGACGAACTCGTCACCAGCCTCGCGCTCGCGCATCGCGCTCACGATTCCTGCCGCCGCTGCCGCCTTCGCGTGCTTCACGTGCCATCTGCAAACCCTCTTAGAAGTCGAGGCCGCCCTCGCGGGCCGCCTCTGCCAGGGCTTTCACCCGGCCATGATAGAGATAAGAACCGCGGTCGAACACCACGGCGACCACGCCCGCAGCCTTGCAGCGCTCGGCGATCAGCTTGCCCACGGCGGAGGCGGCGTCCTTGTCGGCGCCGGTGCGCAGGGTAGCCTTCAGATCCTTGTCCAGGGTCGAAGCGGCGGCCAGGGTGCGGCCCTGGGCGTCGTCGATGATCTGGGCATAGATGTGCTTGCCGGAACGGAACACCGACAGGCGCGGACGCCCGCCGGACTTCTGCCGGAGCTGATAGCGGAGGCGGGCCCGGCGGCGCGCCTGCAATTCCAGATTGCTCGACATTATTTCTTCTTACCCTCTTTCCGGCGGATCGCTTCGCCTTCGAACTTGACACCCTTGCCCTTGTACGGCTCGGGCGGACGATAGGAGCGCAGCTCGGCGCAAACCTGACCAACCTGACGCTTGTCCACGCCCTCGACCTTGATCGAGGTCGGCTTCTCGCAGGTCACCTTGATCCCGGCCGGGATCGGGTAGACGACGTCATGGGAGAAGCCCAGGTTGACCACCAGGTTGGCGCCCTGCACCGCAGCGCGGTAACCGGTACCGGTGATCTCCAGCGTCTTCGAATAACCCTGCGACACGCCCTTCACCATGTTGGCGATGTTGGCGCGGGTGGTGCCCCACATCATACGGGCCTGGGCCGCCTTGGTCTTGGGCTCGACGGAAACCTTGTTCCCTTCGACCTTCGTCTCAACCAGGTCGGTGAGGGCCAGCTGCAGCTCGCCCAGCTTGCCTTTCGCCGTGATCACGTTGCCGGCCAGCGCCACAGTGACGCCAGCGGGGATCTCGACGGGATATTTGCCTACGCGCGACATATCTGCTCCCTCCCTTAGAAGACGCGGCAGAGAACTTCGCCGCCGACATTGGCAGCGCGGGCTTCCACATCGCTCATCACGCCGCGCGGCGTGGAGAGGATGGAGACACCCAGACCATTATAGACACGCGGCAGCTCCTTGATCTTGGAGTAGACGCGGCGGCCCGGACGGGACACGCGGCTGATCTCTTTGATCACCGGCTGGCCGTCATTGTACTTCAGCTCAATGCGCAGCTGCGCAATACCGGGGCGCACTTCCTCGCGGGAGAAGCCGCGGATGAAGCCCTCGCGCTTGAGCACGTCCAGCACGTTGGCGCGCAGGTTGGAGGCAGGCGCAACGCACACGGTCAGACGAGCGTGCTGCGCGTTGCGGATGCGGGTGAGCATATCGCCCAAAGGATCGGACATCGACATTTTCTTACTGCCCTTTCCTTACCAGCTGGCCTTCGTGACACCGGGGATCTGCCCGGTGCTCGCCAGATCGCGGAAGGCGATACGGCAAAGCTTGAACTTACGATAATTGCCACGGGCGCGGCCCGTGAGCTCGCAGCGCAGGCGCACGCGAACTTTCGCGCCGTTGCGCGGCAGCTGCGCGAGCTTAAGGCTCGCCTCGAAGCGGTCCTCCACCGGCAGCGTACGATCCATGATCGTCGCCTTCAGCGTCGCGCGTTTCGCCTGATCACGGGCAGCCATGCGCTCACGCTTGCCGTTTCGGTTGACCTGCGATGTCTTAGCCATCTTCTGATACCCTCCGGAACCTGCCGGTCTCTACCGGCCGTTTTCCAACAAAATTTTTCGCGATGCCGCTCACTTCTGGAACGGCAAGTTGAAACCCTTCAGCAACGCCTTGGCTTCGGCATCGGTCTTCGCGCTGGTCACGAAGATGATGTCCATGCCACGGATCGCATCGACCTTGTCATAGACGATCTCAGGGAAAATAATCTGTTCCTTGAGGCCCATGGCAAAATTGCCGCGTCCGTCGAAGCCCTTATTACCCGGGATGCCGCGGAAGTCACGCACGCGCGGCAGCGCGATGGTGACCAGGCGGTCCAGGAACTCGTACATGCGGTCGCGGCGCAGGGTCACCTTGCAGCCGATCGGCAGGCCGGCGCGGATCTTGAAGCCCGCGATCGCCTTCTTCGCCAGCGTCTTCACCGGCTTCTGGCCGGAGATCAGCGTCAGCTCGGCCAGGGCGGCGTCCAGCTTCTTCTGGTCGCCAGCGGCTTCGCCAACGCCCATGTTGATCACGATCTTCTGCAGGGACGGCACTTCGAACGGGTTCTTGTAGCCGAACTCCTTCTGCATCTGCTCACGCACAACCTCGCGGTAGTACTTCTGCAGGCGCGGCAGCTCTTTCACTTCGCTCATATCGGCCTCCTCAGCCTTCAATAGCGGTGCCGCTCTTGCGAGCGACACGCACTTTGCGGCCATCGTCCAGCACGCGGAAGCCAACCTTGGTCGGCTTGTCCGTGGCGGGGTCGATCAACGCCAGATTCGACAAATCCACAGCGGCTTCACGCTCGATGATGCCGCCCGGCTCGCCCATGCGGGTCGGCTTGGTGTGGTGCTTGGCCACAGCCACGCCCTGCACAACGGCACGGTTCTCGGACGGGATCACGCGCAGCACTTCGCCGCGGGAGCCCTTGGCGGCGCCGGCAATCACCTGCACCTTATCGCCCTTTTTAATACGCGCGGCCATGTTACAGCACCTCCGGCGCAAGGCTGATGATCTTCATGAACTTCTTCGCACGCAGCTCGCGCACCACGGGCCCGAAGATACGGGTGCCGATCGGCTCCATCTGCTTGTTGATGAGCACGGCGGCGTTGCGGTCGAAGCGGATGGCGCTGCCATCGGCGCGGCGAACCGGGAACGCCGTGCGCACGACAACCGCCTGGTGCACGTCACCCTTCTTCACCTTGCCGCGGGGAATGGCATCCTTCACGGAGACGACGATGACATCGCCGACCGAAGCGGTCTTGCGCTTGGAGCCGCCGAGCACCTTGATGCACTGCACGCGGCGGGCGCCGGAGTTGTCAGCAACGTCGAGGTTGGATTCTACGATAATCATGCTTCAGCCCCCTCAGCCAGCCTGCTGGTCGGTGACGGCGGCGCCATTGCGCTCCGTCACAACCCAGGTCTTGCGCTTGCTGATCGGCGCGCATTCTTCAATGCGAACCACATCACCTTCGACGCACAAATTACCCTCGTCATGCGCCGCGTACTTCTTGGAGCGGCGAATGAACTTCTTGTACAGCGGGTGCATGATGCGACGCTCGACAAGCACGGTAATCGTCTTGTCCATCTTGTCGCTCACGACACGCCCGGTCAGAACACGTTTCGGCATGGTACCCTCTTAACCCTTCACAGCCGAACGCGCGCGCTCAGCCAGAATCGTCTTCACCCGTGCGATCTCGCGACGCACCGCGCGCACGCGGCTGGTGTTTTCCTGCTGGCCGGTGGCGCGCTGGAAACGCAGATTGAACTGCTCCTTGCGCAGATCCAGCAGCAGGCTCTTCAGCTCGTCCGGGGTCTTCACCCGGATATCACTTGCAGCGGTCATCTCTTATGCCTCCCCGATACGGGTGACGAACTTGGTGCGGATCGGCAGCTTGGCGGCACCCAGGGCCAGCGCCTCGCGGGCCAGCGGCTCGGCAACGCCGTCGATCTCGAACATGATACGGCCGGGCTGCACGCGGGCCACCCAGAACTCCGGGCTGCCCTTACCGGAGCCCATACGCACTTCGGCGGGCTTGGTGGAGACGGGCAGGTCCGGGAAGATGCGGATCCACACGCGGCCGGCACGCTTCATGCAGCGGGTGATGGCGCGGCGGGCAGACTCGATCTGGCGGGCGGTGATCCGCTCCGGCTCCAGCGCCTTCAGGCCGAACGCGCCGAAATTCAGCTGCGTGTTGCCCTTGGCGTTGCCGTGGATGCGGCCCTTATGCGCCTTGCGGAACTTGGTACGCTTTGGAGACATCATGGCTTAAAAATTCCTTAGCGCTGCGGGGCCTGTTCGGCCGCGCGCTTATCCTGCGCGAACGGGTCCTGAACCAGGATCTCGCCCTTGAAAATCCAAACCTTCACGCCGCAGGTGCCGTAGGTGGTCTTCGCGGTGGCCACGCCGTAGTCGAGATCGGCGCGCAGCGTGTGCAGGGGCACGCGGCCCTCGCGGTACCATTCGACACGGGCGATCTCGGCGCCGCCGAGACGGCCGGAGCAGGTGATCTTGATGCCCTGGGCGCCCAGACGCATCGCGGACTGCACGGCGCGCTTCATCGCGCGGCGGAAAGCCACGCGGCGCTCCAGCTGCTGGGCGATGTTCTCGGCCACCAGCGTGGCGTCGATCTCCGGCTTGCGGATCTCCATGATGTTGAGGGCCACGTCGGCCTTCGCCATCGCGGACAGCTCCTTGCGCAGGCTGTCGATGTCCTGACCCTTCTTGCCGATCACCACACCCGGGCGGGCGGCATAGATGGTCACGCGCGGCTTCTTGGCCGGGCGCTCGATGACCACGCGGGAAACGCCCGCCTGCTGCAGCTTGCCGCGCAGATGGCTGCGCAGCTTGATGTCGTCATGCAGCAGCTTGGCGTAGTCCTTGTCGGCGTACCAGCGGCTGTCCCAGGTGCGGGTAATGCCGAGGCGCAGGCCGATCGGATTAATCTTGTGACCCATATTACGCAGCCTCCCCGGCAGACTTCGCGGACTTACCAAAGCCCGGACGGGCATCGCGCACCGGCTTCTCGGCCTGCTCGCGCTCCTCAACAACGATCTTCAGATGGCTGAACCACTTCTCCACGGTCGCGGAACGGCCACGGCCACGGGCATGGAAACGACGCATGACGATGCCGCGGCCCACCTCGGCCAGCTTCACGTAGAGTTTGTCCACGTCCAGCTGGTGGTTGTTCTCGGCATTGGCGATGGCGCTCTCCAGAGCCTTCTTCACCTGCTTGGCGATGCGGCGCTTGGAGAAGGTCAGGTCGGCCAGCGCGCGGCTGGCCGGGAGGTTGCGGATGGAACCAGCAACCAGGTTCAGCTTGCGCGGGCTAACACGGATGTTGCGCGCAATGGCCTCCGCCTGATTGTCGGCCAGGCCGCGCTCGGCTTTCGGTTTGCTCATCTTAGCCCCGCTTCGCTTTCTTGTCGGCGGCGTGCCCCGGGAAGGTGCGCGTCGGCGAGAATTCACCAAACTTGTGGCCGACCATGTTCTCGTTCACCTGCACCGGCAGGAACTTCTTGCCGTTGTAGACGCCGAATGTAAGGCCGACAAACTGCGGCAGAATCGTGGAGCGGCGCGACCAGATCTTGATGATCTCGTTACGACCGGAGGCGCGGGACGCCTCCGCCTTGCCAAGGAGGTATCCGTCCACAAACGGACCTTTCCAAACAGAACGTGACATCGATTAGCCCTTCCCGCCTTTCGCACGGCGGATGATGAGGTGATCCGTGCGCTTGTTGGTGCGCGTCTTGTAACCCTTGGTCGGCTTGCCCCACGGCGTAACCGGATGACGGCCACCGGAGGTACGGCCTTCGCCGCCACCATGCGGGTGATCGACCGGGTTCATGACCACGCCGCGGTTATGCGGCTTGCGGCCCAGCCAGCGGGAGCGACCAGCTTTGCCGATCTGCTCGTTCTGGTGGTCGGCGTTGGACACCGCACCGATCGTCGCCATGCACTCGCCGCGCACCATGCGCAGCTCGCCGGACATCAGCTTGATCTGCGCATAGCCCTGGTCCTTGCCGACCAGCTGGGCGAAGGTGCCCGCAGAACGCGCCAGCTTGCCACCCGCACCGGCCTTCAGCTCGATGTTGTGGATGATCGTGCCCACCGGAATGGCGGACAGCGGCATCGCATTACCGGGCTTGATGTCCACGCGCGCGCCGGAGATCACCGGGTCGCCGGCCTTCAGACGCTGCGGGGCCAGGATGTAGGCCAGCTCGCCATCGGCGTACTTGATCAGCGCGATGAACGCGGTGCGGTTCGGGTCATATTCCAGACGCTCGACCGTGGCCGGCACATCGAACTTGCGGCGCTTGAAGTCGACCAGACGGTACGACTGCTTGTGTCCACCGCCGCGGAAGCGGCTGGTGATGCGGCCGTGATTGTTGCGGCCGCCGGTGGAGGATTTACCCTCGGTCAGGCCCTTGACAGGCTTGCCCTTCCACAGCTCGCTGCGGTCGATCAGAACGGTGCCGCGAAGGCTCGCCGTGACCGGATTAAAATGTTTCAGTGCCATAATCCGCGCCTCACACCAGACCGGTGGTGAAATCGATGCTCTCGCCCTCGGCGAGCGTCACGAACGCCTTCTTCACGTCGGAGCGCATACCCGGACGGCCCTTGAACCGCTTGGTCTTGCCCTTCGTGACCAGCGTGTTCACACCGGTAACCTTTACATTGAACAGGCCTTCGATCGCAGCCTTGATCTCAGGCTTCGTCGCGTCGCTCGCCACCTTGAACACGAACTGGTTCTTCTCGGAGAGAAGCGTCGCCTTTTCGGTGATGTGCGGAGCGCGCACGACTTCGTACATACGCTCCGGAGAAATCTTCACGCTGCTCATGCCAGGCGCTCCTTCAGGCCATCGATGCCGGCCTTGGTGATGACCAGCACGTCGTGCTGCATAATGTCATAGACATTCGCACCGATGACGGGCAGCACATCCAGGCCATGCACGTTGCGGCTGGCGCGGGCGAAGGTCTCAGCCACCGCCGCGTCGACGATCAGCGCCGACTTCCAGCCAAAATTCTTCACCTTCGCGGCAACGTCCTTGGTCTTCTCGAGGTTGCCGACGGCATCCAGAATCGACCAGCTTGCCCTCGGCCGCCTTCTGCGACAGCGCGGAGACGAGCCCCAGACGGCGCACCTTCTTGTTCAGCGAGTAGCCATGGTCGCGCACGACGGGACCATGCACCACGCCACCGGTACGGAACTGCGGCGCACGCAGAGAGCCCTGACGGGCGTTACCCGTGCCCTTCTGCTTGTACGGCTTGCGGGTGGTGCCCGAAACCTCGCCCATGCCCTTCACCTTGTGCGTGCCGGCGCGGCGCTTGGCCAGCTGCCAGTGGATCACGCGCGCGATGATGTCCACGCGGGGCTCAGCTGCGAAAATCTCGTCCGGCAGCTCGGCGCTGCCAACGGCCTTCGCATCAAAATCAACAACATCCAGCTTCATCGACTTAGCCCTTCAGCGCCGCGGGATAGGCGGCATCCGCCGGCCGCGCCTTCTTGATCGCATCGCGCATCAGCACGTATTCGCCCTTGGAACCGGGGACCGCGCCACGCACGAGGACAAGGTTACGTTCCGCGTCCACACCCGCGACCTGCAGGTTAAGGGTGGTCACGCGCTCCTGGCCGAGATGGCCGGCCATCTTCTTGTTCTTGAAGGTCTTGCCGGGATCCTGACGGTTACCGGTCGAACCCAGCGAACGATGGCTGATGGACACGCCGTGGGAGGCTTCCAGACCGCGGAAGTTCCAGCGCTTCATACCACCGGCAAAGCCCTTACCCTTGGTGATACCAGCAACGTCGACGAACTGGCCGACGGCGAAGTGCGCGGCGGAAATCGCGGCACCAGCCTCCAGCACGGCGTCGTCGGCCACGCGGAATTCCACCAGCTTCATCGCCGGCTCCACCTTGCCCTTGGCGAAGTGGCCCTTCTGCGCCTTGCTCACATTCTTCGGCTTGGCCTTGCCAATGCCGAGCTGCACGGCGGAGTAGCCGTCGGTCTCAACCGTCCGCGCCGCCACAACCCGCACCTCGTCGAGATGCAGCACCGTGACCGGCACATGCGTGCCGTCTTCCTTGAACAGCCGGGTCATCCCCAGCTTTTTTGCGATCACACCGGTACGCATAATACCAATACCACCTAAGCTCAGATCTTAATTTCGACTTCGACGCCGGCGGCCAGGTCGAGCTTCATCAGCGCGTCCACGGTCTGCGGGGTCGGGTCAACGATATCCAGCAAGCGGCGATGGGTCCGGATTTCGAACTGCTCGCGGCTCTTCTTGTCCACATGCGGCGAACGGTTCACGGTGAACCGTTCAATGTGGGTCGGCAAAGGAATCGGCCCCCGCACCTGAGCGCCCGTGCGCTTCGCCGTGTTGACGATGTCCTTGGTGCTGTTGTCCAGCACGCGGTGGTCATACGCCTTCAGGCGGATACGGATGTTTTGGTTGTCCATCTTAACTCAAGCTCTTCTCAAAGATACGGGGGCCGGTAACTTACTTCGTGATCTTGGCGACGACGCCCGAACCAACGGTACGGCCGCCTTCACGGATAGCGAAGCGCAGACCTTCGTCCATGGCGATCGGGGCGATCAGCTCGACGGCGATCGTCACGTTGTCACCCGGCATCACCATCTCGGTGCCTTCAGGCAGCGTCACCACGCCAGTCACGTCCGTCGTGCGGAAGTAGAACTGCGGGCGGTAGTTGGTGAAGAACGGGGTGTGGCGGCCACCTTCTTCCTTGGTCAGGATGTAGGCCTGACCTTCGAACTTGGTGTGCGGGGTGATGGAGCCCGGGGCGGCCAGAACCTGGCCGCGCTCGATATCCTCACGCTTGGTGCCGCGCAGCAGCGCGCCGATGTTGTCGCCAGCCTGACCCTGATCGAGCAGCTTGCGGAACATTTCCACGCCGGTCACGGTCGTCTTGGTGGTCGGACGCAGGCCGACGATCTCGACTTCCTCGCCAACCTTGATGATACCACGCTCGACGCGGCCGGTGGCCACGGTGCCGCGGCCGGAGATGGAGAACACGTCTTCCACCGGCATCAGGAACGGCTTGTCGACAGCGCGCTCGGGCTGCGGAATGTAGGAGTCAACCGCTTCCATCAGCTTCAGAATGGCCTGCTCGCCGATCTCCGGCTGCGTGTCATTCAGGGCGCACACGGCGGAACCCTTGATGATGGGGATATCATCGCCGGGGAAGCCGTAGTTGGAGAGCAGCTCGCGCACTTCCATCTCGACCAGCTCGACCAGATCGGGGTCCGCAAGGTCCATCTTGTTCAGGAACACGACCAGGGCCGGCACGCCGACCTGGCGGGCGAGCAGGATGTGCTCACGGGTCTGCGGCATCGGGCCGTCAGCGGCGGACACAACCAGGATGCCACCGTCCATCTGGGCGGCGCCGGTGATCATGTTCTTCACGTAGTCGGCGTGGCCGGGGCAGTCCACGTGGGCATAGTGACGGTTGGCGGTCTCGTACTCCACGTGGGCGGTGGAGATGGTGATGCCGCGGGCGCGCTCTTCCGGCGCCTTGTCGATCTGGTCGTAGGCGGTGAAGGTCGCGCCACCAGCCTTGGCCAGCACCTTGGTGATGGCGGCGGTCAGCGAGGTCTTGCCATGATCGACGTGGCCGATCGTGCCAATGTTAACGTGCGGCTTGGTGCGCTCAAATTTAGCTTTGGCCATTTAACTGCTCCGTGTGCAGGCTAAAAACAGTAACGTTCAGTCAGATTACCACCGGTAGTGGCTGAAAGCCTTGTTGGCTTCGGCCATACGGTGAGTGTCTTCGCGCTTCTTCACCGCAGAGCCGCGGTTATTCACCGCATCCTGCAGCTCGTTCGACAGACGCTCTTCCATCGTGTGCTCCCCACGCTTGCGCGCGGAGTCGATGATCCAGCGAATCGCCAGCGCCTGACGGCGCTCGGTGCGAACTTCAACGGGAACCTGGTAGGTCGCACCGCCAACGCGGCGGGAGCGAACCTCGATGGCCGGCTTCACGTTGTCCAACGCTTCGTGGAACAAGCGCACCGGGTCGGCATTCGCCCCGCCGCGCTTCTTCAGCACGTCCAGCGCACCGTAGACAATGCTCTCGGCCACAGATTTTTTGCCGTCATGCATCAACACATTCATGAAACGGCTGATCACGACATCGCCGAACTTGGCGTCCGGCAGAACTTCACGCTTAATCGCGCGACGGCGACGGCTCATCTCAGTCTCTCCTTACTTCGGACGCTTCGCGCCGTAGAGCGAGCGGCGCTTGCGGCGCTTCGGCAGGCCCTGCGTATCCAGCACGCCGCGCAGAATATGATAACGCACGCCGGGAAGGTCTTTCACGCGGCCGCCGCGGATCAGCACCACAGAGTGCTCCTGCAGGTTATGCCCTTCACCGGGAATATAGCTCACCACCTCGAAGCCATTGGTCAAACGCACCTTGGCGACCTTACGAAGCGCCGAGTTCGGCTTCTTCGGCGTGGTCGTGTAGACGCGCGTGCAAACGCCGCGCTTTTGGGGGCAGCCCTCGAGGGCAGGCACCTTATTACGCTTCGGCGCCGGCTCACGGCCTTTGGCGATCAACTGATTAATGGTCGGCATATCTCATCCTGCTTCGTGTGTATCCCGGTGGCACCTTCGCCTCGGCATCGAGGTCAACCATACAAAAAAACCTCCGCAAGGCGGTACCCCACCTTACGGAATGTCCCTCCAGCACGCGGCCTAGGTACGGGAAACTTTCCCGGACGGCGCCGCACGCGCCAGATTGTATAGACGACCCGCGCCAGAAACTCTGGAACCGCGAGAGCGCCTTCCTTAGGACCCACCCACCCGCAAGTCAAGCGTTTCCGCCGCCTCGGGAAGGCAGAAAATTGCAGATTGGCAAAATCCTCATGGCAGCGTCCCGGAATCAATCGGATGCCTGCCCGAATCAAAACGGCGCCCTTGATGGGGCGCCGTTTCAGACTCGTCTAAATATAAGCAGAACTCTTACTCCGCGGCGATTTCCGGCTTGGAGATCGCGGGGCGGCTTCCACCCAGCGCCTGGCGGTCCCGCCCGGCGGCGATCGCCCGCAGCCGGTTCATCACCGCGCCGGTACCGGCGGGGATCAGGCGGCCGACGATCACGTTCTCCTTCAGGCCCGTCAGCGCGTCGATCTTGCCCGCCGTGGCGGCCTCGGTCAGCACGCGAGTCGTCTCCTGGAAGGAGGCGGCAGAGATGAAGCTCTGCGTCTGCAGGCTGGCCTTGGTGATGCCCTGGAGCACCGGCAGGGCCACGGCCTTGCGCTCGTCTTCCGCCAGCTTGGCGTTCTCCTGGTCGAACTCCACGCGGTCCACCAGCTCGCCGACCAGGAAGGTCGTATCGCCCGGCTCCACGACTTCCACCTTCTGCAGCATCTGGCGGACGATCACTTCAATATGCTTGTCGTTGATCTTCACGCCCTGCAGACGGTAAACGTCCTGGATTTCGTTCACGAGGTAGTCGGACAGCGCCTCCACGCCCAGCACGCGCAGAATGTCGTGCGGCACGCGCGGGCCGTCCACCAGCGGGTCGCCCTTGCGGACATAGTCGCCCTCCTGCACGGAGACGTGCTTGCCCTTCGGAACCAGGTACTCGGTCTCCTCGCCGGTCTCGTCGTTCTTCACGATCACGCGGCGCTTCGCCTTGTAGTCCTTGCCGAATTCCACGCGGCCGTCGATTTCCGCGATGATCGCGTGATCCTTCGGCCGGCGCGCCTCGAACAGCTCCGCCACGCGCGGCAGACCGCCGGTGATGTCGCGGGTCTTCGAGCCCTCGCGCGGGATGCGCGCCAGCACGTCGCCATCCGCCACCGTCGCGCCCGATTCCACCGAGAGGATGAAGTCCGGAGCCAGGAAGTAGCGGGCCTCGGTACCGTTGGCCAGGCGCAGGATCTCGCCCTTCTCGTCCTTCAGCAGCAGGCGCGGGCGCAGATCGGCGCCGCGGGCGGATTGCTTGTAGTCCACCACCACCTTGGAGGTCAGGCCCGTCACCTCGTCGGTACGCTCGACGAGGGTGATGCCCTCGATCAGGTCGGCGTATTCGACGATACCGGCACGCTCGGTGATGATCGGCAGGGTGTACGGATCCCACTCCGCCAGCTTCTGGCCACGGGCGACGTCCGCGCCCTCGTCCACCAGCAGGCGCGCGCCATATGGCACGCGGAAGCGGGCGCGCTCGCGCTTGGCGGCGTCGGTGATGATGATTTCGCAATTGCGGCTCATCACCACGGGCACGCCCTGGGAGTTGGTCACCACGTTGCGGTTGCGGATAGCCACCACGCCGTCATGGCTGGCTTCCACGTTGGACTGCTCGGCGCCACGCTGCGCCGCGCCGCCAATGTGGAAGGTACGCATGGTCAGCTGCGTGCCCGGCTCGCCGATCGACTGCGCCGCGATGACGCCCACGGCCTCGCCGACATTCACCGGCGTGCCGCGTGCGAGGTCGCGCCCATAGCACTTGGCGCAGACGGCGATCTTGGTGTCGCAGGTCAGCACGGAGCGGATCTTCACCGAACTCGATGCCGGACTTCTCGATGAGCTCGGCCTGCGGCTCCTCGATCAGCGTATTCGCCGGCACGATCACCTCGCCAGTGACCAGATCGACGACATCCGCCGCGGCGGTACGGCCCAGCACGCGCTCGGCGAGGCGAGGAGACGATCTCGCCGCCATCGCGCACCGCGCTCACGGTCAGGCCGCGCTCAGTGCCGCAATCATCCTCGATGATGATGCAGTCCTGCGCCACGTCGACGAGACGGCGGGTGAGGTAACCGGAGTTCGCGGTCTTCAACGCCGTATCGGCCAGACCCTTGCGGGCGCCGTGGGTGGAGTTGAAGTAGTCGAGAACCGAGAGGCCTTCCTTGAAGTTCGCGATGATCGGCTGCTCGATGATCTCGCCCGAGGGCTTGGCCATCAGGCCGCGCATGCCGGCGAGCTGGGACATCTGCGCCGCCGAACCACGGGCACCGGAGTGGCTCATCATCCACACCGAGTTGGTCGGCCGGCCGATCTCCTGCTTGGAGATCTCCTTCATCATCGCCGTGGCCACGAGGTCCTTACAACGCGACCAGGCGTCAACGACCTTGTTGTAGCGCTCGCCGGCGGTGATCAGACCATCCTGGTACTGCTGCTCGAACTCGCGCACCTCGGCCTGGGTCTTGCCAACCAGCTCGGCCTTGGAGCCGGGGATGCGCATGTCGTTCTTGCCGAAGGAAATGCCGGCCTTCGCCGCGTGGCGGAAGCCCAGTCCCATCATCCGGTCGCAGAAGATCACCGCCTCCTTCTGGCCGCAATGGCGGTAGACGAGGTCGATCACGTCCTGCACGTTCTTCTTGGTCAGCATCTTGTTGACCACGGCGAACGGCACGTTCGGGTTCAGCGGCAGGAGCTGGCCGATGAGCATGCGGCCCGGCGTGGTCACCACGATGGCGGTCTTGACGTTGCCGTCGTGGTCGATGGTCTTCACGCGCCCGCGGATCTTGTCGTGCAGCTTGATGGCACCGGCCGAGAGGGCGAACTCGATCTCGCCGACCGTGCCGAAGGCCTTCGCCTCCTCGTCCTTGGTCGCCAGGAATTCCGGCGTCTCCAGGGAGAGATAGTACAGGCCCAGCACGATATCCTGGCTCGGCACGATGATCGGCTTGCCGTTGGCGGGGCTGAGGATGTTGTTGGTGGACATCATCAGCACGCGGCCTTCCAGCTGCGCCTCGATGGAGAGCGGCACGTGCACCGCCATCTGGTCGCCGTCGAAGTCCGCGTTGAAGGCGGTGCAGACCAGCGGGTGCAGCTGGATCGCCTTGCCCTCGATCAGCACCGGCTCGAAGGCCTGGATGCCCAGGCGGTGCAGCGTGGGCGCGCGGTTCAGCATCACGGGATGCTCGCGGATCACCTCTTCGAGGATATCCCAAACCTCCGGACGCTCCTTCTCCACCATGCGCTTGGCGGCCTTGATGGTGGTGGCCAGGCCGTATTTCTCCAGCTTGGCGTAGATGAAGGGCTTGAACAGCTCCAGCGCCATCTTCTTGGGCAGGCCGCACTGGTGCAGCTTCAGCTCCGGGCCCACCACGATGACCGAACGGCCCGAGTAGTCCACGCGCTTGCCGAGCAGGTTCTGGCGGAAGCGGCCCTGCTTGCCCTTCAGCATGTCGGAGAGCGACTTCAGCGGGCGCTTGTTGGTGCCGGTGATGGCGCGGCCGCGGCGGCCGTTATCGAACAGCGCGTCCACCGCCTCCTGCAGCATGCGCTTCTCGTTGCGCACGATGATGTCCGGCGCGCGCAGCTCCATCAGCCGCTTCAGGCGGTTGTTGCGGTTGATCACGCGGCGGTACAGGTCGTTCAGGTCGGAGGTGGCGAAGCGCCCGCCATCCAGCGGCACCAGCGGGCGCAGCTCGGGCGGGATCACCGGGATCACGTCCAGCACCATCCACTCCGGATGCGTGCCGGAGTCGAGGAAGTTCTCGACCAGCTTCAGGCGCTTGACCAGCTTCTTGCGCTTGGTCTCGCTGTTGGTCTCCTTCAGCTCGGCGCGCATGCGTGGCGCGGTCCTCGGCGAGGTCGATATTGTTCAGGATGACCTTGATCGCCTCGGCGCCGATGCCGGCGCGGAACGCGTCCTCACCGAACTCGTCCTGCTTGTTGTACAGCTCGTCCTCGGAGATGAGCTGGTGCAGCTTGAGGTCCGTCGTGCCCGGCTCGAGCACGATGTAGCTCTCGAAATACAGCACCTTCTCGACATCTTTGAGCGTCATGTCGAGCATGGTGGCGATGCGGCTCGGCAGCGACTTCAGGAACCAGATATGCGCGACCGGCGAGGCCAGCTCGATATGGCCCATGCGCTCGCGGCGCACCTTGGCCAGCGTCACTTCCACGCCGCACTTCTCGCAGATGATGCCGCGGAACTTCATGCGCTTGTACTTGCCGCACAGGCACTCGTAGTCCTTGATCGGCCCGAAGATGCGGGCGCAGAACAGGCCGTCGCGCTCGGGCTTGAAGGTACGGTAGTTGATCGTCTCCGGCTTCTTGATCTCGCCATAAGACCAGCTGCGGATCTGCTCCGGCGAGGCGATCTGGATCTTCATCCGGTCGAAAGACGTGGCCTGCCCCGGCTGGCCCAGAATCTTCATCAAGTCACTCATCTGCGTCATCCTTGCAAAGCCAGGCAGGAGGCCATGCCCCCGCCCGGCAAAATGAAGTTTAGGTGGCGTCCTGTTCCAGATCGACGTTCAGGCCGAGGGACTTCAGTTCCTTCAGCAGCACGTTGAAGCTTTCGGGGATGCCAGCCTCGAAATTGTCCTGCTCGCGCACAATGGCCTCGTAGACCTTGGTGCGGCCGGACACGTCGTCGGACTTCACCGTCAGCATTTCCTGCAGCGTGTACGCGGCGCCATAGGCTTCCAGCGCCCAGACTTCCATTTCACCGAAGCGCTGGCCACCGAACTGCGCCTTGCCGCCCAGCGGCTGCTGGGTAACGAGCGAGTACGGGCCGATCGAACGGGCATGGATCTTGTCGTCGACCAGGTGGTGCAGCTTGAGCATGTACATGTAGCCCACGGTCACCTTGCGCTCGAACGGCTCGCCGGTACGGCCGTCGATCAGCGTCGATCTGGCCGGAAACATCCAGCCCGGCCTTGGCCAGCATCGCCTCGATATCCGGGATGCGCGCACCATCGAACACCGGCGTCGCGATCGGCACGCCCTTCTTGATGTTGCCGCACAGCTCGATCAGCGCCGCGTCATCCATGTCGGCAATCTGCTCGTCGATAGATTTCGTCGCCGTAGGCGTCCTTGAGCCGCGCTCAGCAGTTCCATCTTCGCTTCACCGGTCCGGCGGTACTCTTCAACCACCGCGCCGATCTGCTTGCCAAGATTGGCGCAAGCCCAGGCCAGATGCACCTCGAGGATCTGCCCCACGTTCATGCGCGACGGCACGCCCAGCGGGTTCAGCACGAGGTCAACCGGCGTGCCATCCTCGAGGAACGGCATGTCCTCCACCGGCACCACGCGCGAGACCACACCCTTGTTGCCGTGACGGCCGGCCATCTTGTCGCCCGGCTGCAGCTTGCGCTTCACCGCCACGAACACCTTGACCATCTTCATCACGCCGGGGAGCAGCTCGTCGCCGCGCTGCAGCTTCTCGACCTTGCTCTCGAAACCGCTCCTGCAGGCGCTTCACCGCGGCATCGAACTCGCGCTTCAGCGTCTCGATATGCGCCACCACGGCGTCGTCCTGCACGGCGATGTTGCGCCACGCGCCGCGCGGATGCTCGGCCAGAACCTCTTCGGTGATCTCGGTGCCGGCCTTGATGCCCTTGAAGCCCGAGGCGGCAACCTGGCCCAGCAGCGACTCGCGCAGCCGGTTCAGGAAGGAACGCTCCTGAATGCCTTCTCGTCGTCGCGGTCCTTGGCCAGGCGCTCGATCTCGGCGCGCTCGATCGCCAGCGCGCGCTCGTCCTTGTCCACGCCGCGGCGGTTGAACACGCGCACATCGACGATGGTGCCCGCCGTGCCGGGCGGCAGGCGCAGCGAGGTGTCGCGCACGTCGGAGGCCTTCTCGCCGAAGATGGCGCGCAGCAGCTTCTCTTCCGGCGTCATCGGGCTTTCGCCCTTCGGCGTCACCTTGCCGACCAGAATATCGCCCGGGTTCACCTCGGCGCCGATATACACGATGCCCGCCTCGTCGAGGTTGCGCAGCGCTTCCTCGCCGACATTCGGGATGTCGCGGGTGATTTCCTCCTGGCCGAGCTTGGTGTCGCGCGCCATGACCTCGAACTCCTCGATATGGATCGAGGTGAACACGTCATCGCGGGCGATACGCTCGGAGATCAGGATGGAGTCTTCGAAGTTGTAGCCGTTCCAGGGCATGAAGGCGCAAAGCGCGTTGCGGCCCAGCGCGAGCTCGCCCAGCTCGGTGGACGGGCCGTCGGCGATAATATCCCCGGCGGCGACCCTGTCGCCGACTTTAACCAAGGGCCGCTGGTTGATGCAGGTGCTCTGGTTGGAGCGCATGTACTTGCGCAGGCGGTAGATATCGACGCCCATGGTCGTGCCATCCTCGGCCGTCGCCCGCACCACGATGCGTGCGCCGTCGATCTGGTCGATGATGCCGGCGCGCTTGGCGACGATGGTCGCACCGGAGTCGCGCGCCACGGCGGCTTCCATGCCGGTGCCGACGATCGGGGCGTCGGACTGGATCAGCGGCACCGCCTGGCGCTGCATGTTCGAGCCCATCAGCGCGCGGTTGGCGTCGTCGTTCTCCAGGAAGGGGATCAGCGCCGCGGCGACCGAAACCAGCTGCTTCGGCGACACGTCGATGGCGGTGACTTCCTCGGGCTTGACCAGAAGGAAGTCGCCGCTGCGGCGCACGGAGACGAGGTCGTCGGTGAACTTGCCCCCCTCATCCTTCTTCGCGTCGGCCTGCGCCACCGTCAGGCGCTCTTCTTCCATCGCGGAGAGGTACTTCCACGAGGGCTGCACCACGCCATCCTTCACCAACTGGTACGGGGTCTCGATGAAGCCGTATTTGTTCACCTTGGCGTAGGTGGCGAGGCTGTTGATCAGACCGATGTTCGGGCCTTCCGGCGTCTCAATCGGGCAGATGCGGCCGTAATGGGTCGGGTGCACGTCGCGCACCTCGAAGCCGGCGCGCTCGCGGGTCAGACCGCCCGGCCCGAGGGCGGAGAGGCGGCGCTTATGCGTCACTTCCGAGAGCGGGTTGGTCTGGTCCATGAACTGGCTGAGCTGCGAAGAGCCGAAGAACTCGCGCACCGCCGCCGCCGCCGGCTTGGCGTTGATCAGGTCGTGCGGCATCACGCTGTCGATATCCACCGAGCCCATCCGCTCGCGGATCGCGCGCTCCATGCGCAGCAGGCCGACGCGGTACTGGTTCTCCATCAGCTCGCCGACGGAACGCACGCGGCGGTTGCCGAGATTGTCGATGTCGTCGATCGCGCCGCGGCCGTCCTTCAGCTCGGTCATGATCTTGATGGTGCGCAGGATGTCGTCCTTGCGCAGCACGCGCACGGTATCCGGCACGTCGATGCCCAGGCGCATGTTCATCTTCACGCGGCCCACGGCGGAGAGGTCGTAGCGGTCGGCGTCGAAGAACAGGCCCTTGAACAGCGCCTCAGCGGTCTCGCTGGTCGGCGGCTCGCCGGGGCGCATCACGCGGTAGATGTCGATCAGCGCATCTTCGCGGTTGTTGTTCTTGTCGGCGGCCAGGGTGTTGCGGATCCACGGGCCGTTCGCCTGGTCGATGGCGAGCGTCGGCAGGGAATCGATGCCCTTGTCCTCCAGCTGCGCCAGCTTCTGCTCGGTCAGCTCCTCGCCGGCCTCGGCGAAGATCTCGCCGGTCTCGGGGTCGTACAGGTCCTCGGCCACATAGCGGCCGACCAGGTCCCCGCGCGCCACCAGCACGCTCTTGGTCTTCTCGGCGATCTTGCGCACCGCGCGGGCGGTCAGCTTCTCATCGGCCTTGGCCACGACCTCGCCGCTCTCGGCATCGACCAGATCCTCGATCAGCTTGACGTTGCGGAACGCATCGACCTCGAAGGGGCGCGCCCACTGGCCGTTATTCGCGGTGTACACCACCTGGCCGTAGAAGAAGTTGAGCATCTCCTCGGCGTCCATGCCCTTGATCTCGCCGATCTCGACCGTCTCACCCTTGGCGGCGCGGGCCTCGATCAGTTTCTCCGTCCCCAGGCTCGGCAGGGCGTAGAGCAGCGTCGTCACCGGCAGCTTGCGCTTGCGGTCGATGCGCACATACACGAGGTCCTTGGCGTCGAACTCGAAGTCCAGCCAGGAGCCGCGATACGGGATCACGCGGGCGGTAAACAGGTACTTGCCGGAGGAATGCGTCTTGCCGCGGTCGTGGTCGAAGAACACGCCCGGGCTGCGGTGCATCTGGCTGACGATCACGCGCTCGGTGCCGTTCACCACGAAGGTGCCGTTATCGGTCATCAGCGGCATGTCGCCCATGTACACGGGCTGCTCTTTAATATCGCGAATAGAGCGGGCACCGGTGTCCTCGTCCAGGTCCCAGACGATCAGGCGCAGGATCACCTTCAGCGGGGCGGCATAGGTCATGCCGCGCTGGATGCACTCCTCGACATCGTATTTCGGCTCTTCCAGCTCGTAATAGACGAACTCAAGCCGGCCGCGGCCAGCGAAATCGTCGATCGGGAAGACCGATTTGAAAACTTCCTGAAGCCCGGAATGCGTGCGCGCATCCGGCTTCGTGTGCATCTGCAGGAAAGAATCGTAGCTGGCGCGCTGCACATCGATAAGATTTGGCATCGGCGCGACTTCGGGGATGCGACCAAAGCTCTTACGAATGCGCTTACGGTTGGTGAAAGATCCCTTACCCAAACCACCACTGATCGCGTTCATCGCATCACCCTCGTAAATAATTTACAGCGTCGTCGTACAAAAACGGGTGGCAGGCGATCACCCAGGGGTAATCGCCTGCCCTTTAGGCGTATACACGCCGCGGCGATGAAGCCACGGCGGGGAGCAAATTACTTGACTTCGACAGTCGCGCCCTGCTCTTCCAGCGTCTTCTTGATCGCGGCAGCCTCGTCCTTGGTCGCGTTTTCCTTGACCGTCTTCGGGGCGCCCTCAACCAGGTCCTTGGCTTCCTTGAGGCCCAGGCCGGTAATGGTGCGGATTTCCTTGATCACGTTGATCTTCTTGTCGCCAGCATTGGCGAGGATCACGGTGAACTCGGTCTGCTCTTCAGCCGGGGCGGCAGCAGCAGCGGCCGGGCCGGCAACGGCGGCAACAGCCACCGGGGCGGCGGCGGAGACGCCCCACTTCTCTTCGAGCAGCTTGGAGAGCTCAGCGGCCTCCAGGACGGTCAGCTTCGACAGCTCTTCAACGAGCGCGTTCAGGTCAGCCATTTTTACAATCTTTCGTATAAGTAGACTTTGGTTGGTTCAAAGCAAGGGCGGCACCACGCTGCCCTGCCAATTTCATGCGACAAGAGTCTGAAGCGTCGTCAGGCCGCTTCGCTCTTCTGGGAGTCGGCATACGCCGCGAAGACCCGAGCAAGCTGGCCAGCCGGCGCCTGCAGCACGCCCGCAACCTTGGTCGCCGGGGCATTGATAAGCCCCAGGATCTTGGCGCGCAGCGAGTCGAGCGACGGCAGCTCGGACAGTGCCTTGACGCCATTGGCGTCGAGCACCTGGCTCCCGAGGGAGCCACCGAGCAGCACGAACTTGTCATTGGTCTTGGCGAAGTCGACAGCAGCCTTCGCCACCGCCACCGGGTCTTTCGACCAGGCAAGCGCGGTGGGCCCCTTCAGGAGCGGGCCAATGCCATCGAACCGGGTCCCATCGAGCGCAAGCAGGGCCAGACGATTCTTCGCAACCTTGAAGCTCGCGCCAGCCTCGCGCATCTTGCGGCGCAGGTCCGTGACCTCGGCAACCGTCATGCCCGCATTGCGGGTCACAACGACCATCGACGTCTCGGTGAACACCGAAGACAGCTCAGCGACGAATTCACGCTTCTCTATGCGATCCACATCCGTCTCCAACTTGCGGCGATAAGCGGGACAAAGCCCACATACCGCCAGGTTACCCAAGATGCCGGGACCATCCCGGACATCTCTCGCCTGTCCTTACGCTAGAACCACCAAAGCCCTGCCGTTACGCGAAGTCTTTGGCACCTCTCTACCGAATGCGGGGCAGGCCCCATCAAACCTCGCGGTACATACGGTCTCGGACAGGTCGGGGCGCGTTGCCGCACCCCTGCCCGTGGCGGCCGGAGCCGCCACGTATCTCTTAGAAAAACTTAGGCGACGGTCGTGACATCCACGCGGATGCCGGGGCCCATCGTCGTGGAGAGCGCCACCTTCTGCAGATAGGTGCCCTTGGCGCCGGTCGGCTTGGCCTTCTGCACGGCGTCGATCAGCGCCTTGGCGTTCTCAACCAGCTTGCCGTCGTCGAAGCTCGCCTTGCCGATACCGGCATGAATGATGCCAGCCTTTTCGGCGCGGAACTCAACCTGGCCGGACTTGGCGGCGGTCACCGCGCCCTTCACGTCCATGGTCACGGTGCCGAGCTTCGGGTTCGGCATCAGGCCGCGCGGGCCCAGGATCTTACCCAGCTTACCAACCAGACCCATCATGTCCGGGGTGGCGATGCAGCGGTCGAACTGGATGTCGCCAGCCTGCACCTTCTCGGCCAGATCGTCGGCGCCCACCACGTCGGCACCCGCGGCCAGAGCTTCCTCAGCCTTGGCGCCGCGGGCGAACACGCCCACGCGCAGGGTCTTGCCCGTGCCGTTCGGCAGGGAGATCAGGCCGCGCACCATCTGGTCGGCGTGACGCGGGTCGATGCCCAGATTCAGCGCGATCTCGATGGTTTCGTCGAACTTCGCCTTGGCGTTGGCCTTGGCCAGGGTCACGGCCTCGGTCAGCGGGTACAGCTTGGAGCGGTCAACATTGGCGCGGGCAGCGGCCAAACGCTTGTCATGTGCCATGTGTTAGCCCTCCACCACAGTCACGCCCATGGAACGGGCAGAGCCAGCAAGCATGCGCACAGCCGCATCCTCGTCATTGGCGTTCATATGCTTCATCTTGATCTTGGCGATCTCGCGCAGCTGCTCCATCGTCACCTTGCCGACGGCCGCACCCTTGCCGGGGGTCGTCGTACCCTTGTCGATCTTCGCCGCCTTCTTCAGGAAGTAGGTGTTCGGCGGGGTCTTCATGATGAAGGAGAAGGTCCGGTCACCGAAGGCGGTGATCACGACCGGCACCGGCATGCCGGGCTCCATACCTTGCGTCGCCGCGTTGAATTCCTTGACGAACTGCATGATGTTCAGACCACGCTGACCGAGCGCCGGACCAACCGGCGGCGACGGATTCGCTTTGCCTGCAGGAATCTGCAGCTTAATATAGCCTACAACCTTCTTTGCCATCTCTGGCTCCTATCCTTTGGCACACGCCAATGGACCGCGGTACATCCGGCCGGGCGAACCAACGCCCAAGCCTCCCACGTTCCGGTAAGGGGCGGAGCCTTAGCCCATCCCCTCTCCCCTGTCTATATCCCTGCGGCCTAAATCTCATTATAATGCGACCATGCAGAAACACGCTGCCTTGCTTGTCATTGACGTCCAGAACGACTTCTGCCCCGGAGGCACCCTCGCCGTACCTGATGGCGGCGCGATCATCCCGCTCATCAACCATCTGGCCCCCCGGTTCGAGACCGTAATCCTCACCCAGGACTGGCACCCGGCCGACCATATCTCCTTCGCCGCCAGCCACCCGGGCAAGCAACCGTTCGAAATGATTGAGCTCCCCTATGGCCCGCAGGTGCTCTGGCCCCGCCATTGCGTGATGGGCACGTCGGGGGCGGCACTGCACCCGGCGCTCGACATCCCGCACGCCCGGATGATCCTGCGCAAGGGCGGCAACCGGCTGGTGGACAGCTATTCCGCCTTCCTGGAGGCCGACCGCGCCAGCAGGACCGGGCTGGACGGCTATCTGCGCTCGCTCGGCATCACCGACCTTTATTTATGCGGCCTGGCCACGGATTTCTGTGTCGCCTGGTCGGCGGAGGATGCGCGGGCCTTCGGCTTCAACGCCACGATCATCGAGGATGCCTGCCGCGCCATCGACCTCAACGGCTCGCTCGAAGCCGCCTGGGCGAAGCTCACCGCCGCCGGGGTGGCGCGCATCTCCAGCACCCTACCGGCATAAAAAAAGCGGCCCGAAGGCCGCTTTTCTCAAAGCATTTTCGTCCGAACGATCAGTCGAGGCTGATGGCGGAGACTTCCGGGCCCTTGGCGCCCTGGACCACGCTCATCTTCACGGCCTGGCCTTCCTGCAGCGGGGAGAGACCTGCAGACTCCAGAGCGGTGGCATGCACGAACACGTCCTTGCCGCCGTTCTGCGGGCTGATAAAGCCGAAGCCCTTGGTGGCATTGTACCACTTGACGATGCCGGTCATCTCCTGGGCCGGGCCACTCGCCTGCTGGCGGGGCGGGCGCGGGGTGCGCGGACGGTCGAAACCACCGCCGAAACCACCGCTGCGCGGCGGCGGTGCTTCGCCTTCCTTCACCGAGATCACTTGGTCAACCTGGCGGCCCTTCTGGCCCTGGCCAACCCGCACCTGCAGGATGGAGCCCGGCGTAACGGCCTGGAAACCGGCGTTCTGCAGCGAGTTCGCGTGCAGGAACACGTCGCCCGAGCCGTCGGCCATCTCGACGAAACCGAACCCCTTCTCGGGGTTGTACCATTTCACCGTTGCCTTTGCCTCAGGGGCAGAGGACGTGGACCCAAACCCGGAAAAAGACGGCGGGGGAAGGGGCGCATTGCCAAAGAAATTGTCGTCATCAAAGCCGCGGCGGCGATTTTGACGCTGGCGGTCGTTTTTCGGGGGTCGCACTATTAAAACTGTCCTCTGTGATCTTTCAGGTCGCCCAGCGCAGGCTGGACGGCCAGCAGCATAAGACAGGCGGGCGGGGCCTTCAATCCCGAAATGAGGCAAGCAGCCTGCATCCTTGCATAAATCGCCGTTATTTTCGCAACTCTTCGCAAATGGCATGGCTCGCCGCCCTTGCCCCGCGCCGCGGCGCGCCCTAAGAGCCCCCATGGCTTTCCCCATTGACAATCCGGCCCTGGCCGAAGCGCTCGCCGCGCGCGGCTATTCCTCCCCCACTGCGGTGCAGCTCGCCGTGCTGCAGCCCGAGGCCGAGGGACGCGACCTGCTCGTTTCCGCCCAGACCGGCTCCGGAAAAACCGTCGCCTTCGGGCTCGCCCTGGCCAGCACCATTCTTGGCGCCAACACGGCGCTGCCCGCCACGCAACACCCGCTCGTCCTCGTCATCGCCCCCACGCGCGAACTGGCGCTGCAGGTGCATGCCGAGCTCTCCTGGCTGTACGAGAAAGCCGGCGGGCGGATCGTCGCCTGCGTCGGCGGCATGGACCCGCGGCGCGAGGCGCGCCAACTCGCCGCTGGCTGCCATATCGTCGTCGGCACGCCGGGGCGCCTGCAGGACCATATCGACCGCGGCAATCTCAAACTGGCCGAACTCGAAGCCGTGGTACTGGACGAGGCCGACGAGATGCTCGACCTCGGTTTTAAGGACGAACTGGACTTCATCCTCTCCAACGCGCCCGAGAGCCGCCGCACCCTGCTCTTCTCCGCCACCATCTCGCGCGAGATCGCGGCCCTGGCCCGCGCCTACCAGCACAACGCCCTGCGCATCGACACGGTCTCCCGCACCGAGCCGCATGCCGATATCGAATACCGCGCCATCGTCGCCCCCG
The DNA here is from genome assembly GCA_963750235.1 of uncultured Alphaproteobacteria bacterium. GTDB lineage: Bacteria > Pseudomonadota > Alphaproteobacteria > Acetobacterales > Acetobacteraceae > Acidocella. The sequence goes on along the minus strand of CAVVPW010000008.1, from coordinate 582,492 downwards.
GGCATGAGACCGAGTCAGCACTGGTCAACCTGCTCCGCGCCCAGGAGTCGCGCGCCATCGTGTTCTGCGCCACGCGCGACAATGTGCGCCATCTGCATGCCAGCCTGCTGGCGCGCGGCTTCAACGCCGTGGCGCTGTCAGGCGAGCTGTCGCAGGCCGAGCGCAACACGGCGTTGAACGCGCTGCGCGAGGGCCGCGCCCAGGTCTGCATCGCCACCGATGTCGCGGCACGGGGGCTGGACCTGCCGGATCTCGGCCTCGTCATCCATGCGGACCTGCCGACCAACAAGGCCACGCTGCTGCACCGCTCCGGGCGCACTGGCCGCGCCGGGCGCAAGGGCGTCTGCGTGCTGCTGGTCTCCCCGGTGAAGCGCCGCCGCGCCGAAATGCTGCTCGGCTCGGCCAATATCGAAGCCACCTGGCACAACCCGCCCACGCCGGAGCAGATCCGCGCGCTGGACGCCGAGCGCCTGCTGGAGCATCCGCTGCTAACGCAGCCGCGGGACGAGAACCAGGACCAGCACCGCGCCGCAATCGGCCTGCTGGAGCGGTTCAGCCCCGAGGCCATCGCCGCCGCCTTCATCCGCCTGGCCCAGGCGCATCTGCCCGAGCCCGCCGCCGTGACGATATTGCCGCTGGAACCCGCCCGCCCGGCGCGCGCCACAGCCGCAGCCCGGCCCATCGCCGCGGTGACCGGCAGCGGCAACGGCGTGTGGTTCCGCCTGCCCGCCGGGCGCCAGAACAATGCCGACCCGAAATGGCTGATCCCCTTGCTGTGCCGCCGCGGCGGCATCACCAAGGCCGAGATCGGCGCCATCCGCATTTTCGACCGCGAGACCAAGTTCGAGATCCTCGCTTCGGCGGCGGAGTTGTTCTTTGGTGCGGCGAGCCAGGCCGCGCCGTCCGACCTGCCGATCGAGCCATCATCTCCGCCAAGCCCGAGCGGTCCCCGAACACCGCGCCCCCAGGGGTCCAAGCCCGCCGGCAAGCCCTTTGCCAAACCGCCGCGCGAAAACGCCGGCCCGCTGAGCGAACAGCAACGCCGGCGCAAGAACAAGGCCACGAAGGGCGTACGCTAACTAATACCGCCGCAGCAGGGCGACGAGCTTGCCCTGCACGCGCACACGCTCGGCCGGGTAGATCTTGGTCTCGTAACGGACATTCGCCGGCTCCAGGGCGATGGAATTGCCACGCCGGCGCAGGCGCTTCAGCGTAACCTCGTTCTCGTCCACCAGGGCAACGATGATCTGGCCATTTTCGGCCGTCTCGCCCTTGCGGATGATGACGATGTCGCGATCCAGAATCCCGGCCTCGATCATCGAGTCACCCTCGACCTGCAAGGCGAAATGGTCGCCATTGCCGAGCAGCGCCACCGGCACGTCCACCTGCTCGGCCTCGTCGCGCAGCGCCTCGATTGGCAGGCCAGCGGCGATCCGGCCATAGAGCGGCAGGCTGATCGCCCCCGCCTCGTTGGCTGCACGCACGCCCGGCAGCTTGCCTGTGAAATTGCCCTGGATCACGTTCGGCGCGAAGCGCGGCATTTCGCGCTCCGGCGGCGCCAGGTCTTCCGAGAGCCGCACCACCTCCAGCGCCCGCGCCCGGTGCTTGTGCCGCCGCAGGAAGCCCCGCTCCTCCAGCGCCGTGATCAGCCGGTGGATGCCGGATTTGGAGCGCAGATCCAGCGCCTCCTTCATCTCCTCGAAACTCGGGCTGCACCCGGTCTCACGCAGATGCTTGTCGATGAACACAAGCAGCTCATGTTGCTTCGTCGTCAGCATGCATCTCTCCAAGCCAAAAAAGGCGCCTTAAGAACAAAGCGCTAACCCAGCAATGTTCTAGTTTGGTTCTCGTTTGCTCGTCAAGCAATACCGTCGTCAAGCCGGATGATCTCGACCATCGCGCCCGGGGCCAGAGCCTCCTGGTATGGCGGCCGGCGGATCAGCGCCTGGGCCTGCGCCAGCGCTGTCAGCACGGCCGAATCCTGCACTGCCAGCGGCACCGCCACCCAGCCTGCCTCGTCCCGTTCCAGCCGGGCGCGCAGATAATCCTCGCGCGTATCGTTCGGCTTCAGCGCCGCACCGAGCCGCGCAGGCTCCAGCCTGGGCGCCGCCGGCTCGCCCCCCGCCAGCAGCCGCAACGCCGGGCCCAGAAACAGCACGGCACAGACAAAGGCGGAAACCGGATTGCCCGGCAGACCCAGCACCGGGATGTTGCCCAATTGGCCAAAGAGCAGCGGCTTGCCTGGCCGCATGGCGATCTTCCAGAAATCCAGCACGAAACCCTCGGTGGAGAGCCCCTCCAGCACCAGATCGTGTGCGCCCACGCTCGCCCCGCCGGTGGTCACCAGCATGTCCGCGCCGCGCGCCGCTTCCACTGCGGAGGCGATGGCGGCGCCGTCATCCGGCACCGGGGGCAGCATCACCGGCTCGCCGCCATGTGCTGCGATGAACGCGGCCAGCATCGGCGTATTGGAATTGGCGATGCCGCCAGGGCGGATCTCCGCGCCGGGCAGGGCGATCTCGTCGCCCGTGGCCAGCACCGCCACGCGCGGGCGGCGATGCACGCGCAGCCAGCCATTGTTGCCCGCCGCCGCCAGCGCGATCTCCCGCGCCGTCAGCCGCCGCCCGGCGGGGAGCAGCGCATCGCCCGCGGCGAAATCCTGCCCGGCGCGGCGGATATGCCGGCCCTGCCCGGGGCTCTCCCGCACCGTGACGAAGCCATCCGCCGCATCGGCGTTTTCCTGGATCAGGATGGTATCCGCGCCCTCTGGCACGAAGCTGCCGGTGAAGATCCGCACGGCCTCGCCCGGCTCCACGCGCCCGGCAAAGGGCCGCCCCGCCGGGGCCTCGCCGATCAGCTTCAGCCGCGCCCCGGCGGTGGCATCCTCCGTGCGCAGCGCATAGCCATCCATGGCTGACACATCCGCCGGCGGCTGCGTCAGCCGCGCCACCACCGGCGCCGCCAGCACCCGGCCCGGCCCTTCCGCCAGGGCGACAATCTCATCCCCCATCGGGCGCAGCCCCGCGAAAATCCGCGCCCGCGCCTCCTCAACACTGATCATGGCTGGACGAACTCCCCCGATTTGCCGCCGGTCTTGCGTACCAGGCGCACTGCCTCAATGCGCATTTCCTTATCCGCCGCCTTCGCCATGTCATAGACCGTCAGCGCCGCGACGCTCACCGCCGTCAGCGCCTCCATCTCAACGCCGGTCCGGCCCGAGGTCTTCACCGTGGCGGTAATCTCCACCCCGCCATCGTCGAGGGTCAGGTCCACGTTCACAGCGTCCAGCGGCAAGGGGTGGCAGAGCGGGATCAGCTCAGCCGTTCGCTTCGCCGCCATGATCCCGGCGATCCGCGCCGTACCCAGCACGTCGCCCTTCTTCATGTTTCCCGCGGCGATCAGCGCCCGGGTCCCGGGCCGCATCGCCACCCGGCCCTTGGCCACGGCCTCGCGCACCGTCTCCGCCTTGGCCGAAACATCGACCATGCGGGCCTCGCCCGTCTCCCCGATATGGGTGAGCCGCGTCATTCCGCGCCGAGCAGCCGCCGCACGGCGGCACCGACATCTTCCTGGCGCATCAGCGACTCGCCGACCAGGAAGCCCTGCACCCCGGCCTGCCGCAGGCGCTGAATGTCGGCGTAGGTCTTGATGCCGGATTCCGAGACCAGAAATCGGTCCGGCGGGCTGAGCCGGGAAAGCGTTTCCGTGGTCTCCAGCGAGGTCACCATGGTCTTGAGGTTGCGGTTGTTGATGCCGAGCAACGGCGTCTGCAGGCAAAGAGCGCGCTCCAGCTCCGCCTCGTCATGCACTTCCACCAGCACGTCCATGTCCAGCGCGCGGGCCAGCTCCTCCAGCTCGCGCGCCTCGGCATCCTCAAGTGCTGCCATGATCAGCAGGATGCAATCCGCCCCCATCGCCCGGCTCTCATAGACCTGCCAGGGGTCGAGGATGAAATCCTTGCGCAGCACCGGCAGTTTCACCACCGCCCGCGCCGCCTCGAGATAGGCCGTGCTTCCGGAGAAATATTTCTCGTCGGTGAGCACCGAGAGGCAGGCAGAACCATTGTCCGCATAGGCCAGGGCCAGCGTCTCGGGGTCGAAATCCGGCCGGATCAGCCCGCCCGAGGGCGAAGCCTTCTTGATCTCGGCGATCAGCCCGGGCCGTCCGGCGGCGGCGGCGTCCATCAGCGCCCGGGCAAAGCCGCGCGGCTTGTCCGCCGCGCGCGCCGCCTGCTTCACCTCGTCCAGCGGCATTGCCGCCTGCCGGGTCGCAATTTCTTCCCGCTTATCGGCGCAGATTCGCGCCAGCACATCATTTTCAGCCACATTCCCGCTCATTGCACAGACACCGTCTTCAGCCGCTCCAGCACATCCGCCGCGGCGCCGGTATCAATCGCCGCCGCCGCCCGGGCCACGCCCTCGGGCAGGGTCTCCACCCGCTCCGCCACGATCAGCGCCGCCGCGGCGTTGAACAGGATGGTGTCGCGATAACCATTGCGCGCCCCAAGCAGCACCGCCTGCAGCGCCGCCGCGTTCTGGGCCGCATCGCCGCCCTTCAGCGCCTCCAGCGGCACGGGCGCCAGGCCCGCATCCGCCGCCGTCACGATGAATTCCCTGATCTCCCCGTTCCGGAGCGCAACCACATGGTTCTCGCCGGAGAGGACCAGCTCATCCAGCCCGCCGCCATGCACCACCCAGGCGGATTCGCTGCCCAAATCGCGCAGGGTCTCGGCCACCGGCCTTGCCCAGACGGAGTCGTACACCCCGACCAGCTGGCGCTTCACCCCGGCCGGGTTGGCCATGCGGGCCGGTGAGGTTGAAGATCGTGCGCGTGCCCAACTCCACCCGCACCGGGGCGGAATGGCGCAGCGCCGGATGGTGCCGGGGCGCGAACAGGAACACGCAGCCCGCCTCGCGCAGGATTGCGGAAAGCCGCTCCATCGGCGGCTCGATATTCACGCCCAGCGCCGCCAGCACATCCGCCCCGCCCGCGCGGGAGGAGAGCGCCTTGTTGCCATGCTTGGCCACGGGCACGCCGCAGCCCGCCAGCACGAAGGTGACGGCGGTGGAAATGTTCAGGCTGGCCGCGCCGTCGCCGCCCGTGCCGCAGACATCGATGGCATCATCCGGCGCCTTGATCCGCGTCATCCGCGCGCGCATCGCCGTCACCGCGCCGGTCAGCTCGGCCACCGTCTCGCCGCGGGCGCGCATCGCCATCAGCATGCCGCCGATCTGCGCCGGGGTTGCCTGTCCGTCCATCACGATGCCGAACGCCGCTTCCGCCTCGGCGGCGCTCAGGGTCTCGCCCTTGCCTAGGCGCGCCAGCACCGGTTTCAGCGATGCGGTCATGCCGCCACCGGCTGCGCCTCACGCGCCAGCCGCAGGAAGTTGCCCAGGATCTGGTGCCCGCCGGAGGTGGCGATGCTCTCCGGGTGGAACTGCACGCCATAGATCGGCAGGCTGGCATGGCACAGGCCCATAACGGTGCCATCCTCGGTCCAGGCCGTGGCCACCAGGCAATCCGGCAGGCTAGAGCGGCGCACAATCAGCGAGTGATAGCGCGTGGCCGTGAACGGGTTCGGCAGCCCTGTGAACACATCGGTGTTGTCATGGAAGATCGGGCTGGTCTTGCCATGCACCGGCTCTGTGGCGCGTATCACCTCGCCGCCAAAGGCCTGTCCGATGGACTGGTGCCCCAGGCAGACGCCGAACAGGGGTACTTTGCGCTCAGCGGCCAGCTTCACCATGTCCAGGCAGATGCCCGCCTCATTGGGTGTGCAGGGGCCGGGGGAAAGCACGATGGCTTCGGGATTCAGCGCCAGCGCCTCTTGCGGGGTCAGCGCGTCATTGCGCTTCACCAGGCAGTCCGCGCCAAGATCGCCGAAGAACTGCACCAGGTTGAAGGTGAAGCTGTCGTAATTGTCGATGAGCAGGATCATGGCTTGTTACTCCGGCGCGGCGACATAGCGCACCGCGTCCTCCGCGGCGCGGAACAGCGCGCGCGCCTTTTGCACAGATCTCGGCATACTCGGCCTCGGCATCGGAGTCGGCCACCACGCCGACACCGGCCTGCACATACATCTTGCCGTCCTTCAGCACCGCCGTCCGCAGGCCGATGCAGGTGTCCATCGTGCCGTTGGCGGCAAAATAGCCGATGCACCCAGCATACAGGCCACGGCGGGAGGGTTCCAGCTCCTCGATGATTTGCATCGCCCGCACCTTCGGCGCGCCGGAGAGCGTGCCGGCGGGGAAGCCCGCGACCAGCGCGTCCAGCGCATCGAGGTCAGAACGCAGCCTGCCCTCGACGGTCGAGGAGATGTGCATCACATGCGAGAAACGCTCGATGACGAAGCTCTCCACCACGCGCACGGAACCGATCTCGGCCACGCGGCCGACATCGTTGCGCCCGAGGTCGAGCAGCATCAGGTGCTCGGCCCTCTCCTTCGGGTCGGCCAGCAGCTCGGCCTCCAGCGCCAGATCCTCCACCCTGTCGGCGCCGCGTCGGCGGGTTCCGGCGAGCGGGCGGATCGTCACCTTGCCGTCGCGGTAGCGGACGAGAATTTCCGGGCTGGAGCCGACGGCGCAGAAATTGCCGAAATCCAGGAAGAACAGGAACGGTGCCGGGTTGATACGGCGCAAGGACCGGTACAGCGCGAACGGCGGCAGGGAGAACTTCGCCTCGAAGCGCTGGGAGGGGACGATCTGGAACGCATCGCCCGCGCGGATGTAGTTCTTCGCCGTCTCCACGACGCCGAGGAACTCTTCCTTCTCCATGTTGGAGGTCTGCTCCAGCGGCTCCAGCAGCCGGCCCGTGAGCTGCGGCACCGGGCACTCCAGCGCCTGGGCGGCATCGTTCAGCCGGGCCTCGGCGGCGGCAAACGCCTCGGCGGCGGAGACGCCCTCACGCGGATATACCGGGGCGGCCAGCGTGATCTCGTCGGTCACGCCGTCGAAGATGATGAACACGCCCGGCCGCGCCAGAACGCCATCGGGGATACCGAGCACGTCCGGCTTCAGCGCCGGCAGCTCTTCCATCAGCCGCACCATGTCGTAACCCAGATACCCCAGCAGCCCGCCGGTCATGGGCGGCAGGCCTTCCGGCACGTCCAGCTGCGTCTGCTCGATCAGCGCCCGCAGGTTCTTCAGGGGCGCCTCGCCCACCGGCACGAAGGCGTCCGGGCTGGTCCGCGCATCGCGGTTGATGAAGGCGACGCCATGCTCGCAGCGCCAGACCAGATCCGGCGCCATGGCGATGACGGAATAGCGCCCGCGGGCCACGCCGCCCTCCACGCTCTCCAGCAGGAAGGAATAAGGCTGGCCATGCGCCACCTTAAGGAAAGCGGCGACCGGCGTGAGCAGATCGGCGATCCCGTGCCGCCAGACCAGCGCGCCGCGTCCCTTTTCGTAGGCGGCGCGAAAGGTCTCGAAACGGTCTGGCGAAACGGCGTTCATTCTCTACCCAACGTTACTGGTACAGCTGCGAGAGCAGCTTCTGGTTCACATCCACCTTGTCGCGCTGCTGCAGCCCGTCAAGGAAGCTCTCACCGATATCCTCCTGCAAGAGTTTTGTCATGGACTGGGTGAGCTCGGCGTAATCAGCGGGGTCCTGTTCAGGCGTGGGGTCAACCACATTGCTCAGCACCGCCACGGTGAAGCCCGTGCTGGTCTGCTGCATCGTCGCCTGGCCCGGCTTCAGGCTGAACAGCACGGAGACGAACTGCTCATCGATGCCGGCGGGCGGCTGGCCGTTGCGGGTGATGGCCGGGCTGGTGGTCACGCTGTAGTGCTGGACTGCGGCCAGCGCGTCCAGCTTCTGCCCCTGGTTGAGGGCGTAAAACAGGTCGGCGGCTTTCTGCTCCGCCTCGCGGGTCTCCTCATCCGCCATCCACGCCGCCAGCACCTTGTCGCGCACCTGGGCGAACGGGGCCAGCGCCGGGGGGATCACCGAGTTCGACTGTCAATGCGAAATAGCTGCCATCCGGCCCATTGGTGAGCTGCGCCGGGTCGCCCTGATGCGCCGCGAACGCCGCCTTCACCACCGCCGCCTTCAGGTCGTCGCCGCCCGGGATCGGGGCGGGCGTGCCGTCCGGCTTGTTGCCGCTGGCGTCCACGGTGCCTTCCACGGCGGTAAGGCCGAGATTGCCCGGAAGCTGGTCGAGCGGCGTCTGGCCGGCGAGCGCGTCCTGCAGCCCGTCAACATCCTGGGCCACATCGGCCTGCGCCTTCTGCAGCTGCAATTGCTGGGTGATCTGCGCGCGCAGCGCGGCCTGATCCGGCCCGCTTTGCCCGGCCTGCGTCACCTTGAACACGTACATGCCGGTATCGCCTGCGATCGGCCCCACCACCTTGCCCGGCGTGGCGGCGAACACCGCCGCGGAGAGGTTCCCATTGGGGATCTGCGTCTGCGTCGCGCTGTCGAGCTCAATGGCGCTGGCGCCATAGCCCTTGGCCATGGCCTGTATCTTGCCCCAGCTGGCGCCCTTCTTCCACGCCGCCTCGAGGCGCGAGGAGCTGGCGAGGTCGCCCACCGAGAGCACCTGCACGCTGCGCACCGGCACGCTCGGCGCGCTGCCGGCGGCGCGGGCCAGGGCTGCGTCCACATCCGCCTGGGCCACCTGCTCATTCGGGGCCAGCAGCGCCGGGGAGAGGATGACGACCTTGATATTACGGTACTCGGGGGCGGTGAACTGGTCCGGATGGTTGCGCCAGTAGCGCTGCAGCACGGTGTCGTCCGGCGCGGCGGGAACGGGCTGTCCGGCGACGGGGATCTGCACCATGCTGGCGAAACGCTGCTCCGCCACGGCGGCGAAGATCTGCCGCAGCATCAGGTCCGGCGGCGCCACCCCAGCCAGCACCGGGCCGATCAACTGGCGGTTTCTCAGGTCGTTGCGCACATCGGCAATGAACTGGTCCGGCGAGCTGTTGTTCTGCTGCAGCACCTGGGCGAACTTCGCCTTGTCGAACACGCCGTCGGTCTGGAATTGCGGGATATTGTCCAGCATCTCGCGGACCGCCGCATCCGGCACGGCGAGGCCGAGGTGCCGCGCCTCCTGCGCCAGCACCTGCTTGCGCAGCACATCCGACAAAGCCTGCATGGCCAGCTGCTGACGCGTGGCCTGGTCCGGCTGGGCCTGCCCGGACTGTTCCGCCCGGTTCAGCGCGGCCTGATACGCCGCCTGCACCTCGGTGATGTCCACCGGCCTGCCGGCGACATGCGCGACGGAGGTGCCTCCCCCCGCCAGCGTGAATACGTTGGAGATGCCCCAAAGCACAAAGACGGCGACAAGAAGGCCGATAAGCCCCCGCGCCACCCAGTTGCTCATAATTTTACGGACCCAGACCAGCATGGCTCTCTTTACCCAAAACCGCCGTCTCTATAGCTAGACCCCCGGAACTGGGCAAATGACGGACAGGGAGAGCAAAATGCGCGGCACGCTGACGGAGGGTTGGAGGCCTACCGCCGCCAGCGCCGAAGCTAAATTAGCGCGCCCCGCCGACCGTGACGGCGTTAGGATAGCCCGCGTCTTTCGCGGCGGCGCGAATAACCGCGCGGGGGGGCTTGCGGGGCTTCTCACATTCGATGTCCATCGCTTGCGCACCCAGCAGCAGCGCCACGGACACAGTCAGGGTCGCCAGAAAAGTCAACATCTTAAGTATTCCTTTTGGCTTGAACCCGACTATGCTGCATCGCAACACGAGCCGTCCAGTTTTTTTGCTGCATAGCAGCATGCGCAAACCTCATTTCACCTGCACTATTCAACACCGGAGACAACATGATGCGGCAACTTATTGCTGGAAACTGGAAAATGCATGGCCGTTTGGCGGATATCGAGGCCTATGCAGGGGCTATTCGCAACGCCGCGCTGCATGCCAACCTGCTGATCTGCCCGCCCTTCACCCTCATCGACCGCTTCGCCACGGCGCTTGCGGGTTCCGGCATCGCCGTTGGGGGGCAGGATTGCCACCCCGCCCCCGACGGCGCCTATACCGGTGACGTCTCCGCCCCGATGCTGGCCGAGGCCGGCGCCACTTATGTCATTCTTGGCCATTCCGAGCGCCGGTTCGCCCACGGCGAGACCAATGCCCGCGTCGCCGGAAAGGCGGAGGCGGCGATGCTCGCCGGGCTGACACCGATCATCTGCATCGGCGAGACCGAGGCGCAGCGCGACTCTGGCGAGGCCGAGCATGTGGTGCGCCAGCAGCTTGTCCACAGCCTGCCCGAGGGCTTTGCCGGGATCATCGCCTATGAGCCGGTTTGGGCCATCGGCACCGGCCGCACGCCGACCGAGGCGGACGTGGCCGCCATGCATGCCGCCATCCGCGCCGCGCTGGTGGAAAAGCTGGGCGAGGCCGGCAAGACGCTGAAAATCCTCTATGGCGGCTCGGTAAAGCCGGGCAATGCCGCCAGCCTGCTGGCCCTGCCAGAGGTAGGCGGCGCGCTGGTGGGCGGCGCCAGCCTGAAGGCCGAGGACCTGCTGGCCATCGCCGCCGCCGCGCCGCAAGGCTGAGCCTGCCGCAAGGTTTTTTACTCGAAGAAACTGATTCACGGTCCGGGTTGCAGCGCCTTGGGCGCTTCACCCCGGACCGATCCGGCTCTGGCGCGGTTGAATAATCGGCGTCCGCGCTCTAGAAGCCGCGAAACCTTTTTCACCCAGGCCCGCAAATGATCAAAGTTCTCCTCGTCCTGCATGTCTTCGTCACCATCGCGCTCATCGGCGTGGTGCTGATCCAGCGCAGCGAGGGCGGCGGGCTGGGTCTAGGCGGCGGCCAGGGCATGGGCAGCTTCATGACCGGGCGCGGCACCGCCAACCTGCTCACCCGCACCACGGCCATCCTGGGCACGATGTTCTTCGCCCTCTCCCTCTCCCTGGCCCTGCTGTACAAGAGCAGCACGGCCAACAGCAACGCGGCGATCCTCAACGCACCGGCGCAGAGCGCCCCGGCCGTGCCCGCCCCGGGCGCTCCGGCTGTTCCGGCACCGGCGCCGCTGCCCAGCTCGCTGCCGCAAACCCCGGCCGACGCACTGCCAGCGCCCGCCCCTGCGGCCCCGGCTCCGGGCAACGCGCAGTAAGCGCGCTCCCCCCTCCCGTTTTCTCAACGACTCGTGTAAGGTTGGATTCCATGACGCGGTTTGTTTTCATCACCGGCGGCGTGGTGTCTTCGCTCGGCAAGGGCATCGCCTCGGCGGCCCTTGGCGCGCTGCTCCAGGCCCGCGGCTATTCCGTGCGGCTGCGCAAGCTGGACCCCTATCTCAACGTCGATCCGGGCACGATGAGCCCGTATCAGCATGGCGAAGTGTTCGTCACCGATGACGGGGCCGAGACCGACCTCGACCTCGGCCATTACGAGCGCTTCACCGGCGTGGCGGCGACCAAGGCGGACAACGCCACCACCGGGCGCATCTACTCGGAGGTGATCGCCAAGGAGCGGCGCGGCGATTATCTCGGCGCCACCGTGCAGGTGATCCCCCACATCACCGACGCGATCAAGGACGTGGTCGTGAACCAGACCTCCGAATTCGACTTCGTGCTGGTCGAGATCGGCGGCACGGTCGGCGATATCGAGAGCCTGCCCTTCCTGGAGGCCATCCGCCAGCTCGGCAACGAGCTGACGCCCGAGCGCGCCATGTTCGTGCACCTCACGCTGGTGCCCTACATCCCCTCCGCCGGGGAGCTGAAGACCAAGCCGACGCAGCATTCGGTAAAGGAGCTGCAGAATGTCGGCATCCAGCCGCATATGCTGATCTGCCGCTGCGACCGCCCGATCCCCGAGAATGAGCGGCGCAAGATTGCCAGCTTCTGCAACGTGCGGACAGAAGCCGTGGTCCCGGCGCTGGATATCGACACCATCTACGCCGTGCCCATCTCCTACCACGAGGCGGGGATGGACCGTGAAGTGCTGCGCCATTTCGGCCTGAACTTCGAGGTTGAGCCTGATCTCTCCCACTGGCAGCGTATCGTCGATACCGTGCGCCACCCGGAGGGCGAGGTGCGCATCGCCGTGGTTGGCAAGTATATCAACCTGCTGGACAGCTATAAATCCCTGGCCGAGGCGCTGGCCCATGGCGGCATCGCCAACAAGGTGAAGGTGAAGCTGGAGTGGGTCGACTCCGAGATTTTCGAGCAGCCGGACACGATCGAGCAGCTTGAGGGCGTGCATGGCATTCTCGTTCCCGGCGGCTTCGGCGAGCGCGGCGCGATGGGCAAGGTCGAGGCCGTGCGCTTCGCCCGCGAACATAATGTGCCGTTCCTCGGCATCTGCTTCGGCATGCAGATGGCAGTTATCGAGGCCGCGCGGAACCTGGCCGGCATGAAGGATGCCTCCTCCACCGAGTTCGGCCCGTGCGAGATCCCCATCGTCGGCCTGCTCACCGAATGGGCCCGGGGCAACGAGATCGAACGCCGCCGCGAGGGCGGCGATCTCGGCGGCACCATGCGCCTAGGCGCCTTCCCGGCGGCGCTGGCGGAAGATTCGCTGGTGCGCGCGGTGTATAACGGCGCGGCCAAGATTTCCGAACGCCACCGGCACCGCTTTGAGGTGAACATCCACTACCGCGAGCAGCTGGAAGCCACAGGGCTGCGTTTCTCCGGCCTCTCGCCCGATGGCGTGCTGCCGGAAATCGTCGAGTACCCGGACCACCCCTGGTTCATCGGTGTGCAGTACCACCCGGAGCTGAAATCCAAGCCCTTCGACCCGCATCCGCTGTTCAAGGGGTTCATCGCCGCGGCCGTGAAGCAGTCCCGGCTGGTGTAGCTCAACCATTGCGAGTGGATCACAAAAACTCAGGCTGAGAGATTGCGCTTATACCAGCTGCCGAATTTTATGACTCGTAGGGGATTCCCTCGGCGCGATGGGTTATGATTTTGTATCTCCCGTTGGTTTGGACGATGGGGGTTGCCATGGCTATTGCGGTTGCGATTACCAACTTGAAATTCACGGCGGCGGATTTGCGCCGGTTGATGTCGAAGGAGCGGGACGGCGAGATCGTCCGGCGTTTATCTGCGCTGGCGCTGGTGCTTGAGGGTCATTCACGGACGCACGCGGCGGAACAGAGCGGGATGGATCGCCAGACCTTGTGCGATTGGGTACACCGCTACAACGCTGGCGGCGTTGCCGCACTAGCCTCGGGCAAAAGTACCGGCCGGGCGCCGAAGTTGAACGCCGCGCAGATGGCGGAACTCTACGAGCTGGTGATCAAAGGCCCCGATCCTGAGATTGATGGCGTTGTGCGCTGGCGATGTGTCGATCTGCGGGCCCAGATTGCGCGCCGTTTTTCGGTGGATGTGCCGGAGCGTACGGTTGCCAAATGGCTGCGCCGGCTGCGTCTGACCCGGCTGCAACCACGCCCCTTTCATCCCAAGCAGGACGTGGCGGCGCAGGAGGAATTTAAAAAAAATTTGGCAGCCTGGCCGTAGAAGCTTTGCCAGCTTCGGCTAGGGGCAAGGCGCTTGAGGTCTGGTTTTCTGATGAAGCCAGGGTCGGGCAGAAAGGCTCCATCGAAGCCATCTGGGCGCCGATCGGCTCGCGGCCGCCGATGGTGCGCGACAACCGGCACGATTCCGTTCACATCTTCGGCGCCATCTGCCCGGCACGCGGCATTGGTGCTGCCATCATCATGCCGGCCGTCAATACCGAAGCGATGAACGAGCATCTCAAGGAGATCAGTTGCCAGGTGGCAACCAGCACCCACGCGCTGCTGGTCTGCGACGGGGCCGGATGGCATCAGCCAGGTGAGCGGCTAATCGTGCCCGACAACATCACTCTGCTGCGCCTGCCGCCTTACGCACCCGAACTCAACCCGATGGAAAACGTTTGGGATTATCTGCGCGGCAACAAGTTAAGCAGCCTGGTTTGTGATACCTACGAGGCTATGCGCGACGCCAGCAAAGAAGCCTGGAATTTCATCGCCAATGACCCAGAGCGAATTGCCTCGATCGGAACCAGAGAGTGGGCATGTGTCAGTCTTTAGGGCGGTTGGTATTACTTTTGAACCCGGATAGACCGAGGCCTACCCGTCACCATCTGGGGTTTTAAGCTCGAACTGGCGCAATGAACGATAATCCGCTTTTTGTCTTCTCCGCGCACCGGGCCAGGTCAACCTTGCTGATGCGCGTGCTCAACTGCCATCCCGGCCTCGTCGTCTGGGGCGAGCATGGCGGCATCCTCAATAACATCGCGGAGATCGACAATATCTCAAGACGTTTCGGGCCGCCGCTGACGGCGCCGCTGGCCGAGCGCGGACTGGGCGAGTTCATCCGCTGGCAGACGCCCATCGATTTCAGCCCCTGGCGATCGCCCGTATCCAGCGACAGCCTGCGCGCCTCCATGCGGGACTGGATCATCCGCACCTTCCGCACCGGGGTTGCACCCGAGCAGCGTTGGGGCACGAAGGAGATCCGCTATGGCGGCACGGCCATCACCCAGTTCCTGCGGGAATTGTTCCCCGCCTGCCAGTTCCTGGTCTTCCGCCAGGATCTAACGGAACTCTGCATCTCCAACATCCTCGCCCCCTGGTCGGCGGATGATCTGCGCGCCCTCGGCACCTTCACAGACCCGGCGGAGGCCGAGGCCGTGGTGGCCGATTGCGCCTATGCCCTGGCGGCGGTGGACTGGCGGCTGCAACAGACGCTCGACGTCGCCGGCAGCACGGCGATGTGCATCCGCTCGGAGGACAGCGCGAACATGGCGGATGGCATCTTCGCGTTTCTCAATCTGCCACTGACACAGGCGATCCGGGACGCCATCACCGCAGTGATGGAACGAAGAGTTGGGCAGACGGACAAGGGCCAGAGCATCGGCGCGCTGAACCGCGATTCGATCAGGCAATGGGCTGAAAAATACATCCCCGCCGCGCAACATGAGATCGCCAAGAACGGGCTGGACCGCACGCGCCTCATGGGCCAGGGCGGCCGGGGCAGATATTGCTTCCTGGCTGGCGACCACGCCATGCGCGGCTCCGGCCGCACCAGCATGGGCTGGGTGCTGTAGCGCAGCCTACCAGATCAGCCCGGGCAGAATTGCCGTTGGGCTGAGCTGGTGCGCCACCGCCTCGGCGGGCGCGTTCTCCGGGTGCAAAGCGTGGATGCCCGAGAGCACCCAGCACGAATCGATCCCCGCCGCCGTGGCGCCCGCGATATCGGTGCGCAGCGAATCACCCACCGCCAACGTGCGCCCGCGCGCCGTGCCCAGCATCGCCAAGGTCGGGGTGTAGATCGCCGGGTCCGGCTTGCCGCGCTGGATCACGCGCCCGCCCTCGGCCTTGTACAGCTCGGCCAGCAGCCCGGCGCAGATGATGCGCTGCCCGCCACGCACCACCTCGTAATCCGGGTTGGCGCAAACCATGGGGATGCCAGCCTTCAGCCCGGCTTCCAGCACCGGCCGGTACAGCTCCGGGTCCTGAGGCCCGAGAACATCGTCCGGCCCGGTGTTGAGGATGAAATCCGCCGCCGCCGGGTCGCCCGCTTCCTCGTAGGGGAGCGTGTCGAACACGTCGCGGTCACGCGGCGGACCCAGGTGGTACAGCCGACGGCCCAGCGTTCCCGCCTCGTCCGTGCGGTCGCGCAGCATCAGGTACACCGCCTCGCCGCTGGACATGATGCCGTGATACAGCTCCGGCACCACACCCATATTGGCCAGCATCGCGGCAATGCCGGAAGGCCGGCGCGGGGCGTTGGAGAGGAACACCACGGGCTTGCCCGCCGCGCGCAGCCTGGCCAGGCAGTCCAGCACGCCGGGATAGGGCTGCACGCCGTCATGCACCACGCCCCAAAGATCGACGATGAAGCCGTCATATTGCTGCGCCAGCTCGCCGAACCCGCTCATGCCCGTGCCCCCACGGCCTGCGCCACATTGGCAAAGCCCCGCGCCCGCAGCAGCGCCGCGAGGCCGGTCTTCAGCTTCGGCAGCAGGGCCGGGCCCTGATAGGCAAAGCCGGTGTAAAGCTGCACCAGCGAGGCTCCCGCAAGGATTTTCGCCAGCGCGTCCTCGGGCGTGGAGATGCCACCCGCGCCGATGAACATCAGCCTGCCGCCCGCCAGCTTGTAGGCCCGCGCCAGCATGGCGGTAGAAGGCGCGAAGAGCGGCGCACCGGAAAGCCCGCCAGCCTCGCCCTTGAACGGGCTTTTCAGCGTGTCGGGCCGGGCGATGGTGGTGTTGGAGATGATCAGCCCCGTCACGCCATGCTGCACAGCAACCGAGATCACCGCCTCCAGCCCGTCCTCCGAGAGATCCGGGGCGATCTTCACGAAGACCGGCTTGGGCGAGGAGATGCCGGAGAGGATGGCGGCCAAACGCTGCTCGGACTGCAAATCCCTCAATCCCGGCGTGTTGGGCGAGGAGATGTTGATGGTGATGTAGTCGGCATGCGGGGAGACCGCGTTCACCAGCGTTGGGTAGTCCCGCTCCGGGTCCGCGCCCTCCTTGTTGATGCCGACATTGGCGCCCAGCACCACACGGCGGCGGTCCACGCGCCGGAGGTTCTCCAGGAACACGTCCAGGCCCTCATTATTGAAGCCCATGCGGTTGATCACCGCCTTGTCCTCGGTCAGGCGGAACAGGCGCGGCTTGGGGTTGCCCGGCTGCGGGCGGGGCGTGACCGTACCGGCCTCGACGAACCCAAACCCCAGCCGGCCCAGCCCGTTCACGGCGGCGGCGTTCTTGTCGAACCCGGCGGCGAGGCCAATCGGGTTCTTCAGCGTACGGCCTAAGGCCCGCGTTTCCAATATCGGGTCATCCGGCGTGGTGTCCGCCCCGGCGAGGCCCAAGCGCAGCGCCTTGATGGTGAGGTTATGCGCGGTTTCCGGGTCGAGCCGCCGCATGACCGGCATCAGCAGAGAGGACGGGAGCATTCGGCCTTTTATTTCACGTAAACGAAGATAGCGGACGCCTGCCCCCCGGTGCGGGCCGCGAGGGTGACGCGCTCGGCAGGCACGCCGTCGGCAATGATGGACTGCGCCACGGCGCCCACCAGCGGGGCGAGGCCTTGCAGGGCTTTGGCAGCCTCATCCGGCGCGCCCTGCGGCGCCTGTGCCGTTACCTCGAACGCGGCCTGAGGTTTGATCGCCAGCGCCTGGTCCACCGCGCCTTTCAGCGGTGTGGCGAAATCCTGGGTGCCGGGCTGAATGGTCACCAGCGGGATCCGCCCGGCGAAGGCATCCGTGGCGGCGATGCTGACGCCATCCGGCGCAACCGGCTTCGGCGCCAGGGTTTGCCGCCCCGGCAGGGAGCAGGCGGCGAGAGCGAAAACAGCCAGAAGGGCAAGGGCGCGCATGGCTCCGGTGTAGCCATGTGCGGCTTGCGCGGCAACAGGGGCGAGGCCATGCTGCGCGGCGAGACACCGAGAGGGGTAGACTATGCTCGACATGATCATCCGCGGGGCCACCCTGCCGGACGGCCGCGCCAACATCGATATCGGCATCCAGGGCGGCAAGATCACCGCCGTGGAACCGAACCTGCAAGGCGAGGCCGGAGAGGTTATCAACGCCACCGGGCGGCTCGTGACCCCGCCCTTCGCCGATGCGCATGTGCATATGGATTCCACCCTCTCCCTCGGCCTGCCGCGCCTCAACGAATCCGGCACGCTGCTGGAAGGCATCGCCCTGTGGGGCGAACTGAAGCCGCACCTTACCGTGGAGGCGATCTATGAGCGCGCGAAGAAGCTCTGTTTGTGGTCGATCGCGCGAGGCACGCTCGCCATCCGCTCCCATGTCGATATCTGCGACGACCGGCTGCTGGCGGTGGAGGCCCTGACCAAGCTGCGCCACGACATGCGCCCATACCTGGACATCCAGCTCGTCGCCTTCCCGCAGGATGGCTATCTCCGCTACCCGAATTCCGCGATCAACCTGCAACGCGCGCTGGACATGGGCGTGGACGTGATCGGCGGCATCCCGCATTTCGAGCGCACGATGGAAGAAGGTGCCGAGAGCGTGAAGGCACTGATGCGCATCGCCGCCGGGCGCGGCACCCGCGTGGACATGCATTGCGACGAAACCGACGACCCGCTCTCGCGCCATATCGAGACCCTGACCGCCGAGACGGTGCGACACGGCATGCAGGGGCGGGTCGCGGGCTCGCATCTCACCTCCATGCACTCCATGGATAATTACTATGTGAGCAAACTAATCCCGCTCATCGCCGAGGCCGGTGTGGGCGCCATCGCCAACCCGCTCATCAACATCACGCTGCAAGGGCGGCACGACACCTACCCCAAGCGCCGGGGCATGACACGCGTGAAGGAGCTGCTGGCCGCTGGCGTGCCCGTGGCCTTCGGGCATGATTGCGTGATGGACCCTTGGTACTCCTTCGGCAGCCACGACATGCTGGAAGTGGCAAGCATGGGGCTGCATGTCGGCCAGCTCACCAGCCAGGCTGACATCAAGTCCTGCTTCGCCGCCGTCACCGAAACGCCCGCGAAAATTCTTGGGCTACAGAATTACGGCATTGCACCTGGATGCGATGCGAATCTGGTGGTGCTGCAGGCGGCGGACGCGTTCGAGGCGATTCGTATTTCCGCGGAGCGGCTCTATGTCATTCGGCACGGCAAGATCATCGCCCAGGCGGCACCACGGCAAAGCCGGATCAGCCTGAACGGCGCTGAGATCGCCGTGGACTTCACACGCGCAAATCTGGGGTGAGACATGAAAACAATTCTGGTGACCGGCGCCACCGCCGGGTTCGGTGCGGCCATTGCCCGGCGTTTCGTCAAGGACAGCCACCGCGTCATCGCCACCGGGCGGCGCATGGAGCGGCTGGAAGCCTTGGCCGCCGAGTTGGGGGAAAACCTGCTGCCGGTGGCGCTGGACGTGACCGACGCCACGGCGGTAGCCGGGTTCGTGGAGAGTCTGCCCGAGGATTGGCGGCGCATCGAGGTGCTGGTGAACAATGCCGGGCTGGCGCTGGGGCTCTCCCCGGCCTGGGAGGCCGACCTCAGCGACTGGGACACGATGATCGCCACCAACATCTCCGGCCTCGTGCACATGACCCGCGCCATATTGCCCGGCATGGTCGAGCGCAATGACGGCGTCATCCTCAACCTTGGCTCCGTGGCAGGCGAGTACCCCTACCCCGGCGGGCATGTGTACGGCGCAACCAAGGCCTTCGTGCGCCAGTTCTCGCTGAACCTGC
This sequence comes from uncultured Alphaproteobacteria bacterium, assembly GCA_963750235.1. Taxonomy (GTDB): domain Bacteria; phylum Pseudomonadota; class Alphaproteobacteria; order Acetobacterales; family Acetobacteraceae; genus Acidocella. The sequence goes on along the minus strand of CAVVPW010000008.1, from coordinate 563,368 downwards.
GCGCGGATCTCGCGGGCAGGTTCATCCGCGTCACCGATATCGAGCCCGGCATGGTTGGCGGTTCGGAATTCTCCCAGGTGCGCTTCCATGGCGACGAGGCAAAGGCCGCCGCCGTGTATGCCGGGACCACGCCCCTGACCCCGGAGGATATCGCGGAAACCGCGTCCTGGATAATATCGCTCCCCCGCCACATCAACATCAACCGGATCGAGATGATGCCCACCTGCCAGGCGAGCGGGCCGTTTGCGGTAAAGCGCGGCTAGACAACCATCCCGCGCATTCATTTTCATGATGATTGCGCGGACCAATCGACCGGCACGTGCGGAGACAGCCCCATGACTCTTGTTTGGAAAGATCATCAGATCGTTGAAACTGACCGAGGATTTTCGTTGAGGCCAGACAGCATACCATCGATAGGCGTCCAAAGCGCCATGGTTCTTGAGTTATACGGACATTATGAAAATAAAAATGCCAGTTTTTGGTTTAGATACCTAGCCCTCTCAAGAACTGGCACCATAGACGGCACAGAAATCACCTATAAACGCGTCGTTATAAATAGATATCACGAGTTTTTTAGAGATGTCATCCGCACCAGCGCTTCTTCTCTAAAGATAGACAACGAAACTTTTTGTTTTGATGAAGTTTTGAACGACATTATTGAAGGGCTCGCATTTTATTTTTACTCCGGGAAAAAGCCAATACGGCTGGAATTTCAAATAAGAAATATGACTTCAGGCGCCCCCTACATAAACGATGAACAGCACAAGACCGAATTTGAAAAGGAAATGGATGCCCGCTTTGGAACCGTCTCGGGCCGCGAGATTTTCTCTGCCCGAAAACCTTCGCGTGAATTACAGCCCAAATCTCAACTTCATCGGCAAGCAGGTTCGTTGCCCGAACTGCCGCACCTCAAAATTGGCATAATTACTTTGCTGGCAATTTGTTTCTTAATGTTTGTAGCGGCACTGTCACTGCTCCTTATAGCTCCGCATCCCCATCAATAACTCCCCCATGGGGCGTTCAGCCCGAAGCAAAAAACTTACCATGGACAACCCAGACGTGTGCCATTAACATATCCATAACTTTTACGGGCAGGTCATGGCAATCGCTCGCGTCAACAGCTTCGCCTTCGCCGGCATCGAGGCACAGCGTGTGGAAGTCCAGGTGCAGATCAGCGCCGGGCTTCCGGGCTTCCTGATGGTCGGGCTGCCGGACAAGGCCGTGGGCGAGGCGCGGGAGCGCGTGCGCGCGGCGCTCACCGCGATGGGGCTCTCGCTCCCGCCGAAGCGGGTGCTGATCAATCTCGCCCCCGCCGACATGCTGAAGGAAGGCAGCCATTTCGACCTGCCGGTGGCGCTCGCCGTGCTCGCCGCCATGGACGTGGTGCCCGCCGAGGAGCTGGCGCAATTCGCGGCCCTGGGCGAACTTTCGCTCGATGGCCGCATCAACCCGGTGGCCGGGGTGCTGCCCGCCGCCATCGCCGCCGCTCAGCGCGGCTGGGGGCTGATCTGCCCGGAAGCGCAGGGCGCGGAAGCCGGATGGGCCGGGGAGATCGACGTGCTCGCAGCACCTGACCTGCTCAGCCTGATCAACCATTTCCGCGGCACGCAGCTGCTCCCCGCTCCGCCACCGGGTGAGCTTGGCGGCGGTGCGAAAACGCTCGACCTCGCCGATGTGCGCGGCATGGAAACCGCCCGGCGGGCGCTGGAGGTGGCGGCGGCGGGCGGGCATAATCTGCTGATGATCGGCCCGCCGGGCGGCGGCAAATCCATGCTGGCGGCGCGGCTGCCGGGGCTGCTGCCGGACCTCACCCCGCGCGAGGCGCTGGAGGTGAGCATGGTGCATTCCGTGGCGGGCATGCTGCGCGATGGCCAGCTCATCACCCGCCCGCCCTTCCGCGAGCCGCACCATTCCGCCAGCCAGGCCGCCATCGCGGGCGGGGGCAACCGCGCCAAGCCGGGCGAGGTCTCTCTCGCGCATCGCGGCGTGCTGTTCCTGGACGAAATGCCCGAATTCCCCCGCGCCACGCTGGAGGCTCTGCGCCAGCCGCTGGAGGCGGGGCACACCACAGTCTCCCGCGCCAGCGCGCACATCACCTACCCGGCGCGGTTCCAGCTTGTGGCGGCAATGAACCCTTGCCGCTGCGGTTACTTAGGCGACGGCGCGCGCGAATGCGGCCGCGCCCCGCGCTGCGGCGAGGATTACCAGGGCAAGCTCTCCGGCCCGTTGCTGGACCGCATGGATATCGTCATCGAAATCACGCCGCTCAGCCCCAAGGAACTCTCCTGGGCGCCGCCGGGCGAATCCACCGCTGTTGCCGCCGCGCGCATTGCCGCGGCCCGGGCCAGAAGCCGCGCGCGCCATGGCGAGAACGGCCCCGCCTGCAATGCCGAGGCCGGTGGCGAAATGATCGAGCTTTCTCCTGAGGCCAAGGATTTCCTCGAACATGCGGCCACGCGGCTGCGGGTGTCGGCGCGCGGCTTCATCCGCGCCATGCGCGTGGCGCGGACCATCGCCGACCTCGCCGGGAGCGAGGCCGTGCAGAAGCCGCATATCGCCGAGGCGCTGGCCTACCGCCACCGCCAGCCCGGCAGGTCGCCGGTAAAAGCCTAAACCGCCGCCAGAATCTCCGCTACGCGCGCGGCGAAGTGTTCGGGGCTGTGCTCGCGCTCCAGCCGCGAGAGCGCGTTCGCCCGCAACGTCTTCCACAGGGCTTCATCGCGGTAGAGCCGGGCGACCTGACGGGCAAATTCATTCGGGTCGTCGGCGGTGAGCAGTTCCGCACCCCAACCAAGTTGCGTAGCCAGCAGGTTGGTGGCGACACAAGGCAGGCCGAAGCTTGCTGCCTCGTAGATTTTATACGGCGTACCGGCGGCAAAGCGCGTGGGGGCGATGAACATCCGCGCCTGGTCGTAGAGCGGCGTGAGGTCGTCCAGCTCGCCATGCCAGCAAATGCCGGGATGGGCAGCGAGATCGCCCAGCGACACGCCGCTCGCCACATGCCCGGCGGCGTGCAGCACCGGGGTTTCACCGAGTTCGGCCAGGGCGGGATAAATCGCCTCGGCGTACCAGCGCAGCGCGTCCAGGTTCGGGCTGTCCTCCTGGTGCATGGCGCCGACGAAGAGTAACCCCTCGCGTTCGCCAAAGCCGCGCGGCGTGGGGCTGGGCCGCCGCGCCGTGCCCAGCACCTGCACATTGGCGAAACCAGAAGCAGTGAGCAGTGCAGCCTCGCGCTCATTCACCGCCAGCACCATCTCCGCCGCCCCGGCGCACGCAAATTCCGCCGCAAAAGCCTGGGGAAAATCGAGGCCGCCCCGCAAAGCATCCCGCGCACTGGCGATCGCCTCGGTGTCCAGAATGATCGGGGCCCTGATTTTCGCCTGTTCCAGCAGCGGCAAGACCCGCTCCAGATTATGCGTGCGCGCGATCCATATGAGGTCATACACCCCGCGCCGCCCGGCCAGGAACTCGGGCAGGGCGCAAAAATCCTGCCCGGCCAGCACTTCCGCCGTCTCCGGCAGTTCGCCATACAGGCTCATGTAATCATACGGCGCGCCGTTGATCGGGAACACATGCGCGTCGTACCCCGCCGCCACGATGGCGTGCACGATATCGTTCGAGCGCACGAAGCCTGAGCCAAGGCGGCGCAGCGGCACGGTATCCTCGATGAACAGCACGCGCGGCTTTTGGCTCCGGCTGCGCGCCACCACGAGGTTTTGCGGCGAGGGCGCATGCTGATTTTGCAGAAATTCCGCGTGCTTGGCCCTGAAGATGCGCCGCCCGCGCCGCATCAGCGCCATCGAGGCCTCGGTGGTCGCGGCGCTGCCGAACTCCATATGCTCCAGCGTCACCGTCGGATCGTACACCACGCGGTAACCGGCCTGGATCATGCGCACGCACAGATCCGCGTCCTCGTAATAGGCGGGGGCGAAATCCTCGTCGAACCCGCCAAGCTGCTGCACCAGCGCGCTGCGGCAGAGCAGGAACACGGCGGAGCAGTAATCCACCTCGCGCACGAAATTGGCCTCCGGCGTTAGCGGCGGGGCATCGCGCAGATAGCCAACCGTCGTCCCCTCGTTCCAGATGATCGAACCCGCCTCCTGCAACAGCCCGTTGCTGCGGATGATTTTCGCCCCCACAGCGCCGATATCCCCGGCGCTCTCCAGCCGCCTCAGCGCCCCAGCCACCGCGCCATGCCCAAGCTCGATATCGTTGTTCAGGTGCAGCAGCGCTGGGGCGGTGACATGCGCCAGCGCCCGATTCGCGGCGCGCAGGAAGCCAAGATTCTGCTCGTTCCGCAAAACCCGCGCCCCGCGCACATAGCTCGCCAGGCGGCGCGTATCGTCGCTGGAGGCATTATCGACGATTATCAACTCGATCGCCCCGGCGAAATTCCGCCGCAGCGAGGCCAGCGCACGCATCGTCAGCTCGAAGCGGTTATGCGCCACCATGATGACGCTGAGCGCCGGTTCCCCGCCGTGGCTGAAATCCAGCCCCTGCCGCGCGAAAATCGCCAGATCCGCCCGAGCTTTCTTCAGGAAGGCCTCGCGCGTGCCGGCCTCGTCCAGCGCGGGCGGAGCCTCAGGTGGGGCGTAGGCGAGACCCTCGCGCAGGCCGATGCCACGCAGACGCGCGAAGGCATCGCGCACCGCGCCGGAATTGAGATCGTTGCGCACGCGCTCATGCATGTCGCGGTAAAAAGCGAGGTCGATATCCGGGCTGGGCTGGCGCAGCTCGAAGCAGCCATATTGCACGAACTGCTGATACGCGTTGCGGTACAGCCCGGCCTCGATCGCCGCCGCGATATCCGCGTAGCGCCGCCGGTAGAAGCGCTCGGAGAATTGCGGCACCGGGTCGAAATTCTCCGGCGCGGGGTTGGTAAGGTAGTGCTGGATGGCGCCACTGTACCGCCCGCGCAAAATCTCCGCCTTGGCACCAGGATGATGCTCCACATACCAGGCCGGGTCGAAATAGATGCAGGGCGCCAACTCGTCCCCGCCGCCACCGAGTGTAGCCAGGAAATGCACGTAAGGGCCGGGTCCGTCGATCTCCTCCGGCGCGATGCCCGCCTCGATCGCCCGCTCGCGGTAGAACATTCCGTCGAACAGGAAATGCCCCATGCGCCGCTCTCGCTGACCGGAACGCAGATAATGGTCGTAGCGCCCGTAACAGCCATGCGCGTCGAGGATCTCCAGCGTCATGTCCTCGTACAAATCCGCGTAGAGCGCATCGTCGAACAGCCAGTGCGGGGAAACACCGCGATGCCCGTGCTGGCAGTAATGGTCGAAGCCCGAGGCGTAGGCGCCCTCTCGCACCAGCGCGGCGATGTCCGGGTTGGTGGCGAGGTAGTAAAGCTCGTCGAACACTGAGTTGGGGCTGTGGCCGAGCCGCACGCCGACGCGCAGGTAATACTCCAGCGCCGCCCCGGCAGGCTTGCCGGCGCAAACCGCCCGGGCGTCGGCGTAGCGGTGCAGGTACCAGCCGGTGTCGAACACGCCCCAGGCGGGTTTCACCGGTGAATCAGGGCGGAGAATCTCGTGTGCGGGGCGCGGCATTGCGCGCCAGGGTTGCAGCCCCGGCGCGTTTTGGTCAAGCCGCCAACACGGTGCCTATGGCGTGGGTGAGCGTGGAAAGTTCCGCCGCGCCGATGGTGAACGCCGGGGTGAGATAGAGGATATTGCGGAACGGCCGTATCCAAACCCCTTGCTTCACAAGGGCCTGCCGTAAATCCGCCGGGTTTTCAATCCGCTCCAGTTCGACCACGCCGATGGCGCCGAGCACGCGCACATCCCTAACGCCGGGCAGACCACGGCAGGGCTGAAGCTCACGCTTGAGTTGTGCCGAGATGGCTGCGGCCTGTTCAAGGCGCGGCTCGCTCTCGAACAGATCGAGTGAGGCATTGGCCGCGGCGCAGCCCAGCGGGTTGGCCATGAAGGTGGGGCCGTGCATCAGCGCGGTCATCGGGCTATCCGAGAGAAACGCCTCGAACAGCTCATCCGTGGCGATAGTGGCGGCGAGCGGAGACGTGCCGCCGGTCAGCGCCTTGGAGAGGGTGACGATGTCAGGTTTTACCCCGGCCTGCTCGAACGCGAACATTGTACCGGTGCGGCCGAAGCCGGTGAAGATTTCGTCGAAGATCAGCGTCAGGCCGTAATGGTCGGCGGCTTCGCGCAGGCGCTTCAGCACCTCAGGCTCATGCAGCACCATGCCGCCCGCGCCCTGCACCAGCGGCTCGACGATGATCGCGGCGAGGGTTGGTGCGTGCTGCTCCAGGAAGGACTCGAACGCGGCGATGCTGGCTTCATCTCGCGGCAGCGGCACCGCCGGATGCTCCGGCAGCAGTCCAGAGAACATGGCATGCATCCCCTCCTCGGGGTCGCAAATCGCCATGGTTCCTAAAGTGTCGCCATGATAGCCGCCAGTGAAGGCCAGGATCTTCGTCCGCCCGCGCTCGCCCCGGTTGAGCCGCGCCTGCACGGCGATCTTGATCGCCACCTCCACTGCCACGGACCCGGAATCGGTGAAGAACACGCGGTTCAGCGAGCCCGGCATGAGTGCTGCGAGGCGCGTGGCCAAGCGGTAGGCCGGCTCGTGCCCCAGCCCGCCGAACATCACATGCGGCATGCGCTCCAGCTGTTCGGCCACCGCCGCGCGGATATGCGGGTGGTTATAGCCGTGGCAGGCCGTCCACCAGGAGGCGATGCCGTCGATCAGTACCCGCCCGTCCTCAAGGTGGATTCGGCTGCCCTCGGTCCGCACCGCCGGTAGCGGCAGCGGGGCCGTCTGCATCTGGGCGTATGGCAGCCAGACATGCCGCCAGCCCTCAGTGAGCCAAGTCACGACTCCGGCTGCAGCCCCAGCTTGGCGAACAGCGCCTCGTCATGGTTCACCGTGGCGTTCTTCGTCGTCAGCAGCTTCTCGCCATGGAAGATCGAGTTCGCCCCGGCCAGGAAGCACAGCGCCTGGGCCTCGTCGGTCATCGCCTCGCGCCCGGCGGAAAGCCGCACATAGCTCTTCGGCATGGTGATACGCGCCGCGGCAATCACGCGCACGAAGTCGATTGGGTCGATCGGCTCGGATTTGGCGAGCGGCGTGCCTTCCACCGCCACGAGCGCGTTAATGGGCACGGATTCGGGCGGCACATCCAGGCTGGCCAGCGTGGCGATCAGCCCGGCGCGGTCGCTCTCATCCTCGCCCATGCCGACAATGCCGCCACAGCAGATATTGATGCCCGCGTCGCGCACCGCCTCCAGCGTGTCCAGCCGGTCCTGGTAGGTGCGGGTGGTGATCACCTTGCCGTAATACTCGGGCGAGGTGTCCAGGTTATGGTTGTAGTAGTCCAGCCCGGCGCCCTTCAGCTTGCCGCTCTGCTCGCGGGTGAGCATGCCCAGCGTCACGCAGGTTTCCAGCCCCATCGCCTTCACGCCCGAGACCATGCTGCACACGGTATCCAGATCCTGCTCCTTCGGGCTGCGCCAAGCGGCGCCCATGCAGAACCGCGCCGCCCCCTTCTCCTTGGCCGCACGCGCCTGTTCCAGCACCGCGTCCACCGCCATCAGTTTGTTCGCCTTGGTGCCGGTCTCGTGCTCCGCCGCCTGCGGGCAGTAGCCGCAATCCTCCGGGCAGCCGCCGGTCTTGATCGAGAGCAGGGTCGAGATCTGAATCCGGGTCGGGTCGAAATGCTCGCGGTGCACACTCATGGCGCGGAAGAGCAGCTCGGGGAACGGCAGCGCCAGCAGGGCGGCAACATCTGCGCGGGTCCAGCGCGGCTTTGTGGCGATATGGCTTTCAGGCACCGTAACTTAACTCCATCCGTCGATTGCAGGGCAGGTTAATCCCATGCTTCAAGAGAGGCAAAAGGACCACCATGGCAAGCTATTTCATCACCGCGACCGGCACCGGAATCGGCAAGACCTATGTTACAGCCGGCCTGATCCGCGCCGGGCGCGAGATGAAGCGGGATTTCGCGGCGATCAAGCCGATCCTCTCCGGCTACGACCCGGACAATCCCGCCGTCAGCGACCCGGGCGTGCTGCTGGAGGCCATGGGCCGGCCGGTCACGCCGCTCAACATCGCCACCATCTGCCCCTGGCGCTTCGCCGCCCCGCTGTCGCCGGACATGGCCGCCGTGCGCGAGGGCCGGCATATCGTGTTCAACGACGTGGTCACCTTCTGCCAGGCCGCCATGGCCGCCGCGCGCGGCACGCTGCTGATCGAGGGGGCGGGGGGGGCTGCCGTACCGCTGGACGATAATCACCTGATCATCGACCTCATCGTGGCGCTGAAGACCCCGGTCATCCTGGTCGCGGGCACCTATCTAGGCACGGTCAGCCATACCATCACCACCGGGGCGTTCCTGGCCGCGCATGGCGTGCGCGTTGCCGCCGTGGTGCTGAGCGAGAGCCCCGAGTCGCCGGTGCTGCCGGAGGAAACCGCCGCCACGCTGGAGCGCTTCGTCTCCTGCCCCGTCCACATCATCCCGCGCGATTTCGACGACGGGTCGTTCCGCAAGCTGGCCGCGAAGCTTTAGCCCCCTCAGGACTGCGGCAGCGCCCTCACGGGCTCAGCGCGATACTCCGCCGGAAATTCAGTCTCCAGGGCGTTCAGCTTGGGGATGTCGTTGATCACGATATACGGGTAGTCCGGGTGGTTCTCCAGGAAGTCCTGGTGATATGCCTCGGCCTGGTAGAACGGCATGGCGGGGTCCACCCGGGTCACGATTGGCGCGGCGAAGCTGTGCGCGGCGGTAAGCTGGGCGATATAGGCGGTGGCCACGTGCTGCTGCGCCGGGCTGGCGTACCAGATCTCGCCCCGGTACTGCGTGCCCGTATCCGGCCCTTGGAAGTTCAGCTCCGTCGGGTCGGTGGCTACGGCGAAATAGATTTGCAGGATGCGGCCATACGAGATCGCGCGCGGATCGAAGACGATCTGCACGGACTCGGCATGGCCGGTCGTGCCGGTACTCACCGTCTCGTAATTGGCGGTATCGGCCGAGCCCCCGGTGTAACCGGCATACACGTGCAGCACGCCCTTCACATGCTCGTACACCGCCTGCATGCCCCAGAAGCAGCCGCCCGAGAGGATCGCGGTCTCGCTGGCAACAGTCTCCGGCGGATCATAGGCCGGGGGCGGGACCTCTGCCCGGGCGAAGCCGCCCGCCAACAGGGCGGCGATGCCGCCGAGCAGCCAGGCGGCGTTACGGAATAGGACGGTCATGATTTACCTCGCTTCGGAGGTAAAGCTAAGCACGCCCCGCCCGGGCGCCAATGCCTGGGCGGGCATGGTTTTCATGCCGCCCCGGCATCACCGCCAGAGTAGAATTTGCGGACAGCCTCTCAGGTGTCGAGATTCGCCACTTTCAGCGCATTGGTGACGATGAAATCGCGCCGGGGCTCGACGATGTCGCCCATCAGCGTCGCGAAGATCTGGTCCGTGTCCTCGGCGTCCGCGATCTTCACCTGGAGCAGGCGGCGGGCGGAGGGGTCCAGCGTGGTGGCCCAGAGCTCCTCCGGGTTCATCTCGCCCAGCCCTTTGAAGCGGCTGATTGTGAGGCCCTTGCGGCCATAGGCCAGCAGCGCATCCCACATCCCGGCCGGGCCGTGCACCAGCTTCGCCGGGCCGTCAATGGCCAGTGTCGCCTCGGCGCCGAACAGCTCCTCCAGGCGCGGCGCGCGCTCGGCGAGGTACCGCGCCTCGGCGGTGCGCAGCGTGGCGGCGTCCAGATGGTAGCGCTCGGCCACGCCGCGCACGGTACGGCCCAAGGTGATGCCGGACGCATCGGAGGTGACGACCCAGCCCCGCTCGGTGGGGTGGGAAAGCGCGTTCAGCCGCGCGACCAGCGCCGCATCCTTGCCGGCATCACCCAGCGCCGCCGGGGCGAACAGGCCGGAAATGGCGATCTGTTCCAGATAGTCCAGCGGCAGCAGGTTGGTGAGCGCCTTCAGCCGGTGCACGGTCTGGCCGATCCAGGATATTTCGGCGCGCAGCTCATCCCCGGCGAGGGTGATGGAACCGCTGACGAGGGAGGCTTCGCCCAGGGCGCGGTCCAGCAGGAAGGCCTCCAGCGCGTCGTCATCCTTGAGGTAGCGCTGGTCGTTGCCGCGCTTGGCCCGGTAGAGCGGCGGCTGGGCGATGTAGAGATATCCCTTTTCGACCAGCACCGGCATCTGCCGGTAGAAGAAGGTGAGCAGCAGCGTGCGGATATGCGAGCCGTCCACGTCGGCGTCGGTCATGATGACGATGCGGTGGTAGCGCAGCTTGCTCTCGTCGAACCCGCCCTGCTCCGGCTCGCCCCGGCCGATGCCCGCCCCCAGCGCGGTGATCAGCGTGCCGATTTCAGCCGAAGCCAGCATCTTGTCGAACCGCGCCCGCTCCACGTTCAGGATCTTGCCCTTGAGCGGCAGGATCGCCTGGAACTTGCGGTCGCGCCCCTGTTTCGCGGAGCCGCCTGCGGAGTCACCCTCCACCAGGAACAGTTCGGACTTCGCCGGGTCGCGCTCCTGGCAATCGGCCAGCTTGCCGGGCAGGGAGGAGATGTCCAGCACCCCCTTGCGGCGCGTCAGCTCGCGCGCCTTGCGGGCGGCTTCGCGGGCGGCGGCGGCGTCCATCACCTTCTGCACGATCCCCTTGGCTTCCTTGGGGTGTGTCTCGAACCAATGGCTCAGCGCATCCGCCACAGCGGCCTGCACCACCGGCTGCACCTCGGAGGAGATCAGCTTGTCCTTGGTCTGGGAGGAGAATTTCGGGTCCGGCACCTTCACCGAGAGCACGGCGGTCAGGCCCTCGCGCATATCCTCGCCGGAGAAATCCACGTTGTCCTTCTTGCCCATGCCCTGAGCGTACTTGCTCACCACGCGGGTGAGCGCCGCGCGGAACCCGGCCAGATGCGTGCCGCCATCACGCTGGGTGATGTTGTTGGTGAAGCAGAGCATGGTCTCATGGTAGGAGTTGTTCCAGGAGAGCGCGAACTCCACTTTTATGCCTGCTTCCTTCGCTTCGCTCATGGCGGTGATGGGCGCGGGCAGCACTGGGGTCTTGGCGCGGTCGAGCCAGGAGCAGAATTCCTTCACTCCGCCCTCGTAGTGAAACTTGGCTTCCTGCACCGGCTCGTGCCGCTCATCGCGCAGGATGATGGCGAGGCCGGAATTGAGGAAGGCGAGTTCGCGCAGGCGGCGCTCGAAGATGGCGTAGTCGAATTCCGTGTGCGTGAAGGTGGCGGCGGAGGGCTTGAAGGTGACTTCCGTGCCGTTGGCGTGGTCGGTGGGGCCGACCAGCTTCAGCGGCGCCACGGTGTTGCCGTGCTCGAAGCGGATGAAATGCTCCTCGCCATTGCGCCAGATGCGCACTTCCATCCATTCGGAGAGCGCGTTGACCACCGCCGCGCCCACGCCGTGCAGGCCGCCGGACACCTTATATGAGTTCTGGTTGAACTTGCCGCCCGCGTGCAGCTTGGTCAGCACCACCTCGGCGGCGGAGATGCCCTCCTCCGGGTGGATGTCGGTGGGGATGCCACGGCCATTATCGCTGATGGTCATCGAGCCGTCGCCGTTCAGCACCGCCTCAACCCGGTCGGCGAAGCCCGCCTGGGCCTCGTCCACCGCGTTGTCGATGATCTCGAAGCCCATATGGTGCAGGCCGGAGCCGTCATCGGTATCGCCGATATACATGCCGGGGCGCTTGCGCACGGCATCCAGCCCCTTGAGCACGCTGATCGACGCGGCATCATAGGCATCATCGTGTGAGGTCGGCGGCGTCGATTCGGACATTCGCGGCAGGGCTCCAGACTCGTCAAAACAAGCCCTGCTTATAGCTGATTTTCGCGGCAATTCCTAATCCGGGGTCACAAGGCCCTTTCCGATGGCAGGCAGGCCCCCAACGCCGCGGCCAGAGCCACGATTCCGGCCCGGAACGGCCCGCGCAAGGCCGCCGCCGGGGTGCCGAGCTGCGTGGTTCGCGGCACGATCCGTGGCAGATCCGGGATCAACGCGTCGAAGCGCAGCCCCATGCTCTGCTCCATGTAGGCCTGCGCCAGGCCGCCCGGCGCGCCTGCCCGGTTGAGCACCAGCAGCGGCGGGGAACCGCCGCCCGGCAGGCTGGTCAACCGCTCCAGGTTGCGGATGGAAATCATGCTCGGGTCCATGACGATGACACGCCGCTGCGCGTTGAGCAGCAGGTCCCGGGCGAAGGGTTCCAGCCGCGCCCCGGCATCGGCCACGGCGAAATTATAACGCGAGCGGATGGACTGGATAAACTTCACCGCGCTCTCATGGTGATACTTAACGTCCTGCTCCAGCGGTTCCACCCCGGCCAGCACATGCAGCCGGTCGGCAGCATTCTGCATGCAGCGCTCGATCAGCAGCGTGTCCACGCGCTCCGGCGTTTCCAGCAGCGCACTCAGCCCCTTGGCCTGGGGCAGATCCAGATGCAGCCCCACCGTGCCCGTGTTCAGCATGCCGTCCAGCAATGTGGTATGCCGGTGCAGCTCGGTGGCGATGTGCCAGGCGAGATTGGCGGCCAGTGTCGTGGCCCCCACCCCGCCGCGCGTGCCAGCCACCGCCACCAGCCGCCCTCCGCGTGCCGGGCCCTGCGCCTCGGACGGCGCTGAGACAAAAGGCAGAAGGTCGCGCAGCACCGCCTCCCGTGAGAGCGGCTTGCGCAGATATTCGCGGATGCCCATGCCCTTGGTCACGGTGCGGTAGAAACTGATGTTTTGAATTTCACCGATGGCCAGCACCACCGTGCCCTCCTGCACCACCTCGGCCAGCTCCATCACGGCGTTCACCGGCTGGTCTTCGCCGGAGAGGTCCACCAGCACCACCTCCGGCGTGGTCATCGCCGCCAGAAGCCTCAGGCTGGCCTGGAAATCGGCGACATGCACCAGCTTGCCGCCGGAGATGCTCCCGGCCAGGCATTCCTGCAGCAGCGCGGCACTCGCCTCGTCCCGGACGAAGCCGATGAATTTCGCTCTCGGCAGCGGCACGGCGCGCGGCAGGGCCGGCCTGGCTAAGGCGCGGCTGCCCCTTGGCGCCTGGGTAAGGAGGGGCAGGGAGAGGGTCAGACTGTCATCGGGCATTGGCGCAAATCCTTGGGCTGGATGGGGCTGGAGGACATCGCCGGAGTTTTTCCAGACAGCCTGATCTGCGCAGACAAAGATTGATTTGCCGTTAATGGTCTGCCGCCAAGGGCAGATATTCCTGTTCCCTTCTTTTCCCGCGGCCCGGCTTGGCCTATCAGCGCCGCTTCACTCAGGACTTAGGACACGCATGGCTCGGCAGAAGAAAGGCCGCAAACTCGACGGCTGGATCATCCTCGACAAACCGCAAGGGATCACCAGCACGCAGGCGCTCAACAAGGTGAAACGCGCGCTGGACGCGCAAAAGGCCGGTCATGGCGGCACGCTGGACCCGCTGGCCACGGGCATTCTGCCGATCGCGCTGGGCGCTGCCACCAAGACCGTGCCTTACGTGATGGACAGCACGAAGATCTACCACTTCACCATCCGCTTCGGCGAGGCGCGGGATACCGACGATGCTGAAGGCGAGGTCATTGCCACCTCCGACGCGCGGCCCACGGATGACGAAATCCGCACCGCCCTGCCGCAATTTATCGGCAACATCATGCAGGTGCCGCCGGTATTCTCCGCGCTGAAGGTGGAGGGCGAGCGCGCCTACGACATGGCGCGCGAGGGCCGCCCGCCGGAGCTGCCGCCCCGCCCCGCGCAGGTAGACCGCTTCGAGCTGATCGGCCGGCCCGATGCCGACCATGCGGAGTTCGAGGTGCAGTCCGGCAAGGGGGTGTATATGCGCGCTTTGGCGCGCGATCTGGCCCGCGCCTGCGGCACTTTGGGGCATATCGCCGTGCTGCGCCGCCTGCGCGTGGGCCCATTCCTGGAAAAAATGGCGGTTCCGCTGGACAAATTCCTCGATCCGGCGCATACGCCCGCGTCTCTTGCTGAAACTCTGCTGCCGCTCTCGACCGCGCTGGACGACATCCCGGCCCTGGCCCTGAATGCAGCCGAGTTCCACGCCCTCTCCCAGGGCCAGGCGATCAGCCTGGTGGACCTGATGGGGCGGATTCCGGACGCCGCCAACCCCGATGAGGGGCTGGTGCGCATTACGGCGGCGGGGCGCGTGACGGCTCTGGCCCGACTCTCCGATGGGTGGCTGAAGCCGGAACGCTTGTTTTAACGTCTAGTTGCAAGGGATATCCCGATGTCGATTACTCCCGAGCGCCGCACCGCGCTCATCGCCGAATACGCCACCGCCGCCAACGACACCGGCAGCCCGGAAGTGCAGGTCGCCCTGCTGTCCGAGCGCATTTCCAACCTCACCGAGCACCTGAAGACCCACGCGAAGGACTTCCACTCCCGCCGTGGCCTGCTCGTGCTGGTCGGCCAGCGCCGCTCGCTGCTGGACTATCTGAAGCGCAAAAACGTGAAGCGCTACCAGGATCTCATCGGCCGCCTGAACCTGCGCCGCTGATTTTCGGGGGCACACCCCAATAAAAAACGCCGCCCGAGCATCTCGGGCGGCGTTTTCGTTTGTGCGAGCCAGCGTTCCTGAGCCGTTCAAAACCCGCTAGGCCGAGGCAAATGGTGCCGTTTTTCGAGCACCGGAGCGCAGAAATGCGGTGCCAGATGCCCGGCATAGTAGGGTTTTGCAGGCTCAGCGCGCGGCGCGCAGCATCTCGTCGATACCCTCGCGCGTCAGGCCGATATCGGCCAGGCAGCGGTCGGAGAGCCGGTTCAGCTCCGCCGCAACCGCACGGCGCTCACGCCAAGCCCGGAACTGGTTGACCAGCGTGTCGTGCCGCTTCGCATCCGCGATCGGCGCCTGCCGCTCGAAAACGAGCGCCCCGAGCTTGCCCAGGGTGGTCGGGTTATGGATAGTCGTAAACATGATTCACCTGTTTTATCGGGGAGCGGCCGAGTCACTGCGACCCAGCAGCGCTCCTAGACTGGAGAGGCTTTGCTCTCCGTGCGCCTTCTTATAGTGCAGATTGGCGTTTTTTTGTGCGTCTTTTGCGGCGGCGCAGCATTGCGCCAAACGCATGTCATAAGGTTGTAGCATGTCATCAGAACATAAGAATCGCCTGGCCGCGCTGCGCGGCCGCCTCGCCGCCACAGGGCTAGATGGGTTCATCATCCCCCGGGCCGACGAATATCTCGGCGAATACGTGCCACCCTGCGCCGATCGCCTGGCCTGGATTACCGGCTTCACCGGCAGCGCGGGGCTGGCCATCGTGCTGGCCGGCGGCGCCGCGGTGTTCTCCGATGGCCGCTACACGCTGCAACTGCAGCAGGAGACCGACTCCAAACTCTGGGAGCGCCGCCATATCATCGAGGACAAGCCGGAAGATTGGCTGCGGGCCCGGGCGGCGGGTAAGCGCATCGGCTACGATCCCTGGCTGATCAGCCAGGAGGGGCTGAAGCGCTTCGCCGGGGTGGAACTGGTGCCGGTGCAGAGCAATCCCATCGACGATATCTGGGCCGACCGCCCTGCCCCGCCGCTGGCGCCGGCCGTGCCGCACCAGGAGGAATATGCGGGCGAGAGTGCCGCGGCCAAGCGCGCCCGTCTGGCGGCGGAACTGCGCGGCGCGGGGCAGAATGCCGCCATCCTCACGGACCCGGCCTCGCTCGCCTGGCTGTTCAACATCCGTGGCAACGACCTGGAATTCTGCCCCTTCGCCCTCGGCTATGCGCTGCTGCGCGACGATGCCTCGGCAATGATCTTCATGGCCCCGGAGAAGGTGACGCCCCCACTGCGCGAGCATCTCGGCCCCGAGGTGACGGTGCTGGACCGTACCGCCCTGCCCGCCGAGATCGCGGCGCTCAAGGACAAGACCGTGCGCTTCGCCCCCGCCACCCAGCCCGTCTGGTTCGAGACGGCACTGCGTGAAGCTGGCGCGAACATCTCCGCCGGGCCGGACCCGGTTGCCCTGCCCCGGGCGCTGAAAAACGCCACCGAACAGGCGGGCGCGCGGGCCGCGCACTTGCGCGACGGCGTGGCAATGGTGAAGTTCCTCGCCTGGCTGAGCCAGGCCAAGGGCGAGAGTGAAATCTCCGCCGCGGCGAAGCTGCTGGAATTCCGGGCCCAGGGCGCGCTGTTCAAAGGCGAGAGCTTCCCCGCCATCTCGGGTGCGGGTGAGCACGGCGCCATCATCCATTACCGCGCAACGCCCCAGAGCGACCGCGCCATCCAGCCGAACGAGGTCTATCTCATCGACAGCGGCGGCCAGTATCTGGACGGCACTACGGACATCACCCGCACGATCTGGACCGGGCCGGGTGAGGCGCCCCCGGAGATCAAGGCCAATGTCACCCGCGTGCTGACCGGGCATATCGCCCTCGCCCGCGCCGTGTTCCCTGTGGGTGTGGCGGGCGGACATCTGGACGCCTTCGCCCGCCAGGACCTCTGGCGCGCGGGGCTGGATTACGACCACGGCACCGGGCATGGCGTCGGCTCTTATCTCTCGGTGCATGAGGGGCCGGCCAGCATCTCCCGCGCCGCCAAGCCGGTGCCGCTGGCGGCGGGAATGATCCTCTCCAACGAGCCGGGCTACTACCTGCCCGGGGCCTACGGCATCCGCCTCGAAAACCTGGTGTTGGTGCAGCCCGCCCTGTTCCCGGAGGCGCTGAAACCGTTCCTGCACTTCGAAACGCTGACGCTGGTACCGTTCGACCGTGCGCTGATCGAGCCCGCCCTGCTCTCCCCGGACGCGCTGGACTGGCTCAACGCCTACCATGCCCGGGTTTACGAAGCGCTGGCCCCGCAACTCGACAGCCCCACCCGCGCCTGGGCGGAGGCCGCCACCGCGCCCATATAATTATTGACCGGGCAAAGCGGGGTATTGCAAAATTATCTCAAGCGAGTCGCTAACTCTTTCGCAGAAAGGCCTGACCATGCGCCTGTTCGTCGCCCTCGACCTCCCCTGGGAGGTGAAAGAAGAGCTCAGCGATCTTTCGTTCAACCTGCCCGGGGCGCGCTGGGTGCCCACGGATAATTTCCACCTCACCCTGCGCTTCATCGGCGAGGCCAACCGCCTCCAGGCCGAGGAAATCGACTTCGCCCTCGCCTCCTTACGCGGGCGCAGCTTTCAGTTCTCGCTCTCCGGGCTCGGCTGGTTCGAGAAGAACGGGCGGGTGAACACGCTATATGCCGGGGTCGAGCGCAACGAGGATCTGGCCCGGCTGCAAGCCAAGGTGGAAACGGCGCTGAACCGCTGCGGCCTCGCGCCGGACAGGCGCCGCTTCACCCCGCATGTCACCCTGGCGCGGATGGACATGAACGTGACACCCGCGCTCACCAGCTTCGTGCAGGCGAACAATCTGTACCGCTCCGCGCCCATCCGCGCCGATAACGTGACGCTGTTCAGCTCCTTCCTCGGCAAGGACCAACCGACTTACACGCCGGAAGCCGAGTACGCCCTGGCATAAGGCGCGGCCTCGCCGCTGTCATAAAAACTTTATTCGCCGCGTATGACTTAGCGCAAAGCCCGATTGCGATTATTTCGCTACCCAGACCGCATCGGGAGAATGATCGTGACGGTAAAAAGCGGAATTGTCGGCGTTTTGGGCGAGAGCGCGGTGCTGCTCCCCGGACTTATCAGCGCGGCTCTGGCGGCCAATGACCGGATAAAACTGCGGCTGTCTCTGATGCAGGAGGCCGCGGCCAAGGCGCGGGAGCCGGCCCGCGCGTCGCGGGGGTTCGCGCCGGAACTGCGCGCCGCCGGGCTTGATGCCGAGATGCCGGAAACCGCGCTCGGCCAAGCCAAACTACTGGGGCCGGATATGCTGTTCCTCCCCGGTGCGGGGGCGCTGCTCGGCGGGTTGAAGACCGACCTGGATGCCATGCTGGCCCCGCTGACCACCGCCGCCACGCCGGAAGCCGATGCGCTGGCCGCCCGCGTGCAGGCATTGCAACCTGCCCTCGCCCCGCAGGCGGCGGATGAGATCGAGCTCAGCCGGATCGGCGCGCTCACCAGCGCCAGCCGCGAGAATGGCGACAAATTCCACGTGCTGGTGATGGATCTGCACAAGGCGCTGAACCAGCTCGCCGCCAGCACCGCCGCCGAGAATCTGGACGGCGCCATGGTGCACGGGCTCGCCGACGATGACCGCCACGCCGTGCGCGCCTTCATGCGCGGGCTGCACCGCACGGCGCACCTCGCCTTCGGGCATCCGGGGCTGGGCACCACGGCCGTGCGCGGCGCGGGCCACCTCACCATCCAGAACGATATCGGCACCACCGACGCGCATGTGCTGGTGGTGCATGTCACGGACGCCGAGGTGACGGTCACCTACACCGACATCCACCGCCCGCGCGCGAAATTCTTCATCGACATGTTCGCCGGGCAAGACGTGGAGTGGAGCCCGCTCGACCAGCGCCAAGCCAAGGGGCTGGAGGAGGAGGCGTTCTACCTCATCAACGGCCGCTTCGCCTCGGACGACGCAGACAAGCGCCTCGCCTTCCTCGAATTCCTCGGCTCCCGGCTGGTGTTCCTGATCGACTGGAACAAGGCCCGCAAGGCACTGCAGATCTTCCTTGGCAAGAATGCCGCCATCAGCCTGCTCGCTTGGGCGGCGGCGCATGACTACGGTCACCGCGCCTTCCTCGAACTCGGCGGGGCGGAGCTGGTGTACGACGCGGTGCACCGTGCCGCCGCCGGGCGCATCCGCTATGGCGAGCGGCTGGACGAAGCGCTGGGCGAGCCGGATTGCGTCGAGTTCCTGCGCAATGCGCTGCGCTTCACCGCCCAGGGCCTGACCGCCGGGCGCGGCGCACGGCTGATCCGCGACGAGATCCAGGCCGAGCTCTCCCGTCGGTTCGAGTCCGCCGAAAGTGCGGTGTTCACGCTGCTGGTGCGGCATCTCGGCCTCTCGCGCTGCATTGCCGAGGGCATCGGCGCCTGCCTGGAAACCCCCGCCCCGGCGCGGGACTACGCCCGCCGCGCCAAGGCCATGGAAGAGAAGGCCGACCGGCTGACCGCACAGGCGCGCGAGATGACCGGACGCATGAACGGCGCGACGATGCTGCGCCATGTCATCGACGAGGTGGAGAACACCACCGACGCGCTGGAGGATTGCGCGCAGCTGCTCAGCCTGGTGCCCGAGGCCGGCGAGTGCGGCACGGCGCTGCTGCTGCCGCTGTCGGAGATGGTGACCGGCGCGCTCTCGGCCATGGTGCGGGCGGTGGAAGCCGCCTCCCGCCTGCCCGATGGCCAGCGCGCCGATGCCGCCGACGCGCTGCAGGCAATCGACGCCGTGGTGAGCCTGGAGCGCGATGCCGACACCGCCCAGCGCGAGGTCTTCGCGGAACTGATGCGCACATCCTGCGCCGATGCCCGCGTCCTGATGCTGCGCATGGAGCTGACCAAGGGGCTGGAAGGCGCCACCGACCTGCTATCGCACGCCGCTTTTGCCTTACGTGACCGCGTGCTGGAGGAGCTTTCCGCATGAGCAAATTCACGCCGCTTTTCATTGGCGTGCCCGGCCACGCCAAGGCGCTGACCAAAGACGTGGCCGGCAACAAGGCCGCGCAGCTCTGGCAGATGAGCCGGCTGGGCCTGCCGGTGCCGCCTGCCTTCGTGCTGCCCGCCACGCTCTGCGCCGGGGTGAATGAAGGCGAGGCCGAAGCCCTGCACGCGCTGGAGCAAGGGCTGCGCAAGGGCATCGCGGAGCTGGAGGCGCTCACCGGCAAGGGCTTTGGCGATCCGCGCGCGCCGCTGCTGGTCTCGGTACGCTCGGGTGCCGCGCAATCCATGCCCGGCATGCTGGAGACGATCCTCGATGTCGGGCTGAATGAGCGCTCGCTGCGCGGGCTCATCGGCTTCACCGGCAACCCCCGCCTCGCCTGGGACAGCTTCCGCCGCTTTTTGCAGATGTATGCCGAGGTGGTGCTGGAGGAGCCGAAAACCGGGTTCGAAACGGCGCTGGCCGATATGCTGCGCGCGGAGAACGCGGCCAGCGAGGCGGAGCTGGACTCCGAGGCGCTGGAACGCCTCGCGCTGCGGTTCCAGTCCCTGGCCGGAGATGTGCCCGAGGAGCCCATGCAGCAGCTGCACGAGGCCGCGCGCGCCGTTTACCGCTCCTGGGAAGGCGCGCGCGCGCGCGAATACCGCCGCCTGAACCAGCAGGAAGGGCTGATTGGCACGGCGGTAACGGTGCAGGCCATGGTGTTCGGCAATGCCGGGCAGAAATCCGGCGCCGGGGTGGCGTTCTCGCGCAACCCGGCCACCGGGGCGAAGGAATTCTACGCCGATTACCTCAGCAACGCCCAGGGCGAAGATGTGGTGGCCGGGCGGCGGCCCACCGGCGGCGCCGGGGCGCTGGCGGCCCAGCTGCCCGAGGTGGCGCGTGAGCTGGAAGAGGGCGCCCAAAGGCTGGAGTCCGAATACCGCGACGTGCAGGACATTGAGTTCACCATTGAGCGCGGCAAGCTCTATTTCCTGCAAACGCGCACCGCCAAACGCACCCCGCGCGCGGCTTTGCGCATCCTGGTGGATTTCGTCGAGGAAGGGCTGCTGACGCCCAAAGAGGCGCTGGCCCGGGCCGAGACCATCGACCTCGCCAAGGCCCAGGTGACCCGCTTTGCCGACATCCAGCCCCCCGCCGCCACCGCGATTCCGGCGGCACCCGGCGTGACCAGCGGCCGCGCCGCCTTCACCGCCGAGCGGGCGAAAGCATTCGCGGCGGCGGGCGAGCCGGTGATCCTGGTCCGGCACGACACCGCGACCGAGGACGTGGGGGGCTTCGCCGTGGCGTCAGGCATCCTTACCGCGACGGGCGGGCGCACCGCCCATGCCGCCGTGGTGGCGCGCCAGCTCGGGCGTGTCTGCCTCGTCGGCTGTGCTGCGCTGCGCATCCTGCCCGATGGCGCGGAGCTTGCGGGCAAACACTTCGCCGAGGGCGACTGGCTCTCGCTCGACGGCGAGAGCGGCGGCATTATGCTCGGCAAGCGGGACATCATCTCCGAGCTGCCGGCCGAGGAAATGGCGGCGCTGGCCTCCTGGCGCGCTGGACAATAAAGGGGGCGCGGCTATGCTGGACTCTCCCATGCCTAGCCAACCTGACATAACCGCCCCCGTAGCCGCGCCGGTGCCAACCCTGCGCTTCATCGCCACCACCGAGATACTGGCGGCACTGCCCGGCAGCGCGCTGCTGGACACCCCCCCCACCCCCGCGCGGGCGAAACGCCAGACGCAGCATTATTACGACACCCCGGATTTCGCCCTGGCGCGGCGCCGCATGTTCCTGCGCATGGCCAAAACCCGGCGCGGCCACCATTTGGAACTCATCACGCCCGAGGGCGAGGCGGCGGCGGACATCCCCGGCGCCACACCGGACCTCGCTGCACTCGGCCCGGATTGGGAGGCGGCGGTAACAACATTGCTGGGCGAAGCGGCCCTGCATCCGGTGTTCACCACGGATATCAGGCGCGTCCCCCGCCACGCGGGCGAGGTTGAGGTTGGGCTGGAAACCGGCACCATCCAGGCCGGGGCGGAAAAGCTGCATATCAAGGAGGTCACGCTCAGCGGGCCGGGCCTAGCGCTGTTTCCCTTCGCCCTGGCGCTGACGAAAAAATTCCCGATGCAATTGCAGGCGGACAGCCTGGCCGGGCGCGGCGTGCAGCTTGCGGGGGCGCCCGCGCCGAAGCAGGTGAAGGCCGGGGCTGGCCTGACCGGCACGCCGAGCCTCGACGAGTTGGTGGTGGACCTGACACAATCCTGCCTGTCGCAATTCCTCGCCAACTGGCCCGCCTTCTACCGTGGCGACGAGATCGGCGCGGTGCACCAGATGCGCGTTTCCATGCGCCGGCTGCGCTCGGTGCTGGGGCTGTTCAGCCGCGCCTTCCCCGCCGGCGAATTCGCAGGGTTCCGGAACGAAGCCAAGCGCATCGCGAACGTGATGGGCGAGGCCCGCAACTGGGACGTCTTCATGCAGCTGCTGCTCGATGGCCCGGCGGCAGCCTTCACCACCGAGGCGGGCATGGCCGCCATCCTGCAACAATGCCGCCGCTACCGCGAGGCCGGGTACGAGGCGGCGCGCGAATTGCTGGCCGATCCCGCGACGTCACGCTTCGTGCTCACGGTGGAGGCGTTCCTCGCCCGGCATGGCTGGCGCAACGGCGTGCCGGCCGAGGCGCTGGACACACTCACCGCCCCGGTGCTGGATTTCGCCACGGCGAACCTGCTGCGCCTGCACCGCAAGGTGCGTAAGCGCGGCAAGCACATTCTCAGCCTCACCCCACACGACCGGCACCTCGTGCGCATCGAGCTGAAAAAGCTGCGCTACGCGGCGGATCTGTTCGGCGGGCTGTTCACCGCCAGGAACAAGGTGAAGCAATACGCCGAGACCGCCGCCGGATTGCAGGAGGAGCTCGGGCATCTCAACGACCTTGCCACCGCGCGCGAGCTGCTGGACCGGCTGGATGGCAGCAAGCCGGATACGGCGCGGGCGATCGGCATCGTGCTGGGCTGGTGCGCCCATTCGGCGCTGGCCGACGACTCGGTGCTGGAGAAACGCTGGAAGGCGTTCACCAGCACCAAGTCCTTCGCCGCCTGAGCCCGTCCGGGCGGCGGCGGTGCAGGCGCTTGAATTTTTGGGAAGAATCTCCGAATATGCGATTAATTTCGGAAGAGTTGGACAATGTCTCTGAAACGCCAGACGGATATCCTGCATGCCGTGCGCGAAACCGGCAGTGCCAGCATCACCGAGCTTGCGGCGCGGCTCGATGTGTCGACCGAAACGATTCGCCGCAACATCAAGCCGCTGATCGAGCAGGGAAGCGTGCTGCGCTTCCATGGCGGCATCATGAGCCCGGATCAGACGGAGGATCCGCCCTTCCAGCGGCGCATGCAGCTCAACAAGGCGGGCAAGCGCCAGGTGGCCGATCTGGTGCTGGACATGGTGCGCGATGGCGATAGCCTGATCCTCGATAACGGCACCACCACCACCTATGTGGCCGAGGCGCTGGCGGCCCGCTCCAACCTTGTGGTGGTTACCAATTCGGCGCAGATCGCCTGCCGCCTGGCCAGCCGCAACAACAACCGCGTGTTCATGACCGGTGGCGAGCTGGGGGGCGACGACGCGGCGGCCTTCGGCCCGGGCTCCATCGAGTTCCTGAAACAGTTCGAGGTGCGCTGCGCCCTGCTCTCCGTGGCGGGGATCAACGCGCGCGGCGAGCTGGTGGCCTTCCATTTGTTCGAGGCCGAGTTCTCGCGCGCGGCCATGGCCCAGGCAGAAGAAACCTGGGTGATCGCGGATCAGTCCAAGTTCGGCCGCGAGGCGCCGGTGAAGGTGTGCGAACTGGGGAAGGTGCAGAAGATCATCACCGATGCTCCGCCGCCCGAAGATTTTGTCACGCGCTGCGCCGCTTTCGGGGTGCAGCTCGTCACCGGCTGAGGCGTCAAAAAATTCCCGCCGCGAGCCCCGCGGCCATCGCCTCGCCCAGCGTTGCGCAGGCGGCCAGGTCCTCCTGGCTCAGCGTCTTTTCCGCCAGGATCGTCTCCGGTGTCTGCGCCTTCGTGCAGATGATCAGCGGTTCCGCCACCGCCTCCAGCCGCCAGCCGGTGGCAATGCGCGCAATCTGCCGCGCGGCGTTGGCGCCGTCGCTCCCGGCGCAAATCAGACAGGCATAGCGCCGCCCCTCGACGCGCCCCAGCACCGGGTAATAGGCCAGGTCGAAAAACTCTTTCATCGTGCCGGAGAGCGCGGCCAGATTCTCCGGTGCCGCGAAGATATACGCGTCCGCCGCCAACACATCCTCCGCCCGGGCCGCTTCGGCCGTGAGAAGACGGGTGCGCACCTCCGGCTCAGCGCGCGCGCCGCGTGCCGCCGCCCGCGCCATCTGCGCCGTGCCGCCCGTACGGCTGTGATACACAATCAGCAAAGTCTTCATCCGCCCCTCCCCCCGGGCCGCCCGATGGCCGGGAAACGTTGTTGACAGTTTCCGCTCTCCCCACCTAGCCTAACCTCAGATGGCAAAAATTTAAGAGGTTTTGGGTATGAGCACTTTGGAGTCCTCGTTGAACGCGCTGATGGGGCTGGGCGGCGCGATGTGCGCGGCGGTTGTGGACTATAACAGCGGCATGGTGGTCGGCAGCAAAGGCAAAGGCGTTGATATGGACATCGCCGGCGCCGGCAATACCGAAATCCTCCGCGCCAAGTGGCGCACCATGAAGGACCTCGGCATGACGGGCCCGATCGAGGACATCCTGATCACCCTCGAGAGCCAGTACCACATCCTCCGCCCGACACAATTTTCTAAAGATTTGTTCATTTATCTCGTGCTCGACAAAGAGACCGGCAACCTCGCTTTGGCCCGGCGCAAGGTGCACGATGTCGAGCGCGAACTGGTGGTCTGAACCTGACCGTCAGGAAGCTGGCTTGGCCGCCGCCCGCGCGCCAAGCCAGCTCTTGAAGAATTATGCGCAGTTGCGCATGAACAACATTATGCCGACCAACCAGAGCGATCCCGTGCCAAACCGCGCCTTTCGCTTTCCCTCCGGGCCAAGGGGGCGCGCATGAGCGGCATCGGCATCCAGGACGCGATCGCGACGGCGCTGACCAATGTGCCTGGTTGCCTCGCCGTCGCCTTTATCGACATCAGCGCTGGGGTGGCGCTGCATATCGGCACCCTCTCCCAGCTGCCGCCGCAGGTGCAGGAGCATCTTCCCGCCGCCTCGGCCGCGCTGTTCAGCCACGAGGATCTGGCGCTGCTGGACGCCCGGATTTCCGGCGCCGCCACCGTCAAACCGCCGCGCGAGTTGATCGCCAATACCGAGGCGACAACGCATGTGTTCCTACGCGGCCAGACCTACCCCGATTACGGGGCGGTGTTCGTATGCTCCAAGGACACGAATTTCGGCTACCTGCTCTACAAAGCCCGCGCCGCGCTGGCGGAGATCGAGGCCGCGTTCCAATAATACCAGCTTGCGAGATGCATGACTTTCTGCCGTCATTGCGAACGCAGCGAAGCAATCCATCGTTTCCATCGATGTCGCGGAGATGGATTGCTTCGCGTCGTGCGAATGCACGCATTCGCGTGACGCTCGCAATGACGGTTCTGGATGGGTCATCATCAACGCGGCCATCCAGCTCGCCGGAGCGAGTTCTGAAACAGCCTCTGAGGCTCGTTCAGGCGAGCTTCAGCGCAATAAACCCGGCCAGGATCAGCACCGCGACAGTGGCGGTGACCAAGCCGAGCCGGTCCTCGATGAAATGCCGCGCCGGCTCCCCGAACAGGCGGAGCAGCAGCGCCTCGATGAAGAACCGCCCGCCGCGCGTCACCACGCTTGCCGCCATGAACAGCGGGAAGCTGAACGCGGCGGCCCCGGCGGCGATGGTGACGATCTTGTACGGGATCGGCGTCAGGCCTTTGATCAGGATGACCGCCACGCCGTATTCCGCGAATTTGTGCTGAAACGCGGCGAAGGCGGCGTCGTAGTGGTAGAGATGGATGATCGGCTGCGCCAGCTTGGCGAACAGCGCGTAGCCGATGAGATAGCCCAGCGCGCCCCCGGCCACGCTGCCCAGCGTGGTGAGCGCCGCCAGCCATGGCGCCCGGCGCGGATTGGCCAGGGCCATGGGGATGAGCAGCACATCCGGCGGGATCGGGAAGAAGCTCGCCTCGGCGAAAGCGAGAGCGAACAGCCAGAGCGGCGCCGTCGGCCGGTCCGCCAGGGTTATCACGCGATCATAGGTACGGCGCAGCATGGCGGGCCTCAGTTCTGCGTGATGATCGAGCGATGGCGCAGATCGTCCTGCAACTGCTGGGACTCCATCTCCACCCGGCGCTCGATGATGATGTTGGCGATATCGTCGTCCGACGGCAGGGCCTCGGCCTGCTGCTGGCGCGAGCAGACCATCACCACGGACACGCCGTCTTGCGCCACCAGCGGTTGGCTGACCTGACCGGGCGCCAGGTTGCCGAGCAGGGTCTGGAACGCCGCCGGGGTGACGGTGGCGAGGTTCACCGGGCCGGGGTCAGCCGGGTGGGCATTGCCAAGCGTGGCATTCAGCGCCGTCATGTCGTCGCAGGAATGCACCTGCTTCGCCTTGGCGGCGAGCTGGTTGATCACCGTCAGCTGATCCGGGCCGACCTGACCGTTGGTGATCGGTCTCGGATACGGGGCAAAGGCTTGGCGGATGCTCAGCACTGTCTGCGTCTGGTTGCCGACCTCGTGCTTGTCCTGCAGCTGCACGATCTGGTAGCCGCCGGGCACGCGGATGGGGTTGGAGATGGCGCCCACGGGCATTTCCGTCACCGTCGCCGCCACCTGCGTATCGAGCTGGCTCAGCTTCACATAGCCGAGATCGCCGCCGGAGAGCGCCGTCTGGTCCTGGCTGAATTGCGCGGCGATAACCGCGAAGGGCGCCCCGGTGCGCAGCTGCGCGATCACCGTGGCGGCGAAGTTGCGGGCTGTGGCGTCGTCATCCGGGTCGGAGACGGGAATGAAGATCTCCGCCAAATGATACTGCGTGCTGCCCAGCTCCGCCTTCAGCGCCGTCTTCTCGGCGTTCATGTCGCCCGGCGTGGGCTGCAGCCCCGGCCCGAGCACCTGGTGCAGCACCTGCTGCCAGCCGAGCTGGGTGCGGATCTGCGCCAGCAGCGTGCTGAACGGCACGCCCTCCGCCTCCAGGCGCTGGCGCAGCCCGCCGACCGGCATGTTGTTGCTCTGCTCGATGTGCCCGATCGCCCCGGCCACGTCATCATCCGAGACAACGACATTGCGCTTGGCGATCTCCTGCTGCTGCAGCGCCTGGTCGATCAGTTGCTTCGTCACCTGCGGCGACAGGCGCGAGATCACGTCCGGCGTCGGGTTCATGCCGATGGAAATGGCGAGCAGGCGCGCCCTTGCATACACGTCCTGCGAGGTGATGACCTGACTGTTAACCACCGCGGCGATGCTGGCCGATTGCGGCGCGGTGGCCCCTGGCACTGCGGTCTGCGCCATGGCTGGTGCGGCAAAGCAGGCGGAGGCAAGCAGGGCGGCACGGAAAAAATGCTTCATAGGGCGCTGAATCCAACATTACCGAGTGTTTTGAAGGTGAACTGGAGGAGCACCAGCGTGTCGCCGGAATCCAGGTTGTAAGAGGTGAACCGCTTATTGAAGATCAGGCTGGCACCGAAACAGTCATTCTGCCAGCCAACGGAGGCATTCACATTGTCGAAGGTGCCGGTCTCCAGGTTGCGCTGCATGCCGCCGGAGAGCGACCAGGGGCCGTCATTCACGGCCGTCGAGGCGGTGAATTCATGCCGCGCCTGGAAATAGCCGGAGGGCGGCGCGAGCGTCACCTGCCCCTGCGGGCTGGGGGTGTCATACAGCACGTAGGGGTTGGTGTTGGTGTATAAATACCCGCCCGAGAAGCTCAGCTCATGGGTGCCAAAATTCGCCGTCGCGTCAATCATCCGCGCACCGAGATCGGTGTGCGACAGCCTCGTGCGGTAGGCGACGTTGAACCACGGCACGGGGGTGACGACCAAGTGCCCGACAATGTCCGAGACGTTATCGGTCAGGCCGGAATTGGGCAGATAGTCGTTGTCCTTATGGAAACGGTAGGACTGGCCGACCAACCCGTCCACGCTGGCGCCCGAGGGCAGATACCAGGCCGTGTGCATGGCGTAATCCACGCGCTCGCCACCCTCCATCCGGTCGATGCCGGGGTAGCGATTGAAGTCGAACAGGTTCGCATCGGAGAATTCGAGGTCGAGGCTGTCCTCGTTCGGGATGCGGGGGTTCTGGCTGATGCCGATTTCGGGCGAGGCGACGAGCTGCGCCTCCGGCTCGATAAGCTGCGCGCCCCATCCGCCCGCGGTGCGGATCCAGGGCCAGCGCAGCATCACGGCACCATAGACCTGCGCCCGCCCGGTGCTGGTGGAATCCAGCGTGCTGTAATTGGGCTGCTCGTACAGCTTGCTGGCGTCGTAGGACGCGCCGATGCCCTGCATCCGCGCCGTGCCGGTAATGCCTGCGGGCAGCAGGAACGGCACCGAGTACCCCGGCTCCACCTCCGCGCGCACCGTGTTGGTGCCGAGGTTGCGGTACACGTTGAACACCCTGGTATCCAGGCTGAACTGCCCACCCAGCCCATCCTGGGCGGAGAGGAAATGATACTGCCCGTACGGCGCCACAATCGGCAGTTCGGACTGATTGACGCTGGACACCAGGCCCTGGAAGGTCTCCGCGTCGATGCGGGCATAGGCGCCGGGGGAGAAGCCCTCCAGGTAGGCATTACTGGTCAGGAACGCCACGTTCGGCAGGAGGGTGAAGTCATCCAGGTACTGCGCGCTGGAGGCGCGGTTGTACTGGAAGCCGGCGCGCCAGTCCTGGTTCAGGTCGAAGGTGCCGTTGGCAAACACGGCATTGCCAAACTCGCCACGGTCCTGGCCGCCGGAGGCGACAACGTTGAGCACGCCTTGGTTGAAGGCGCGGCGGTATTCGGTGCGCAGGGCCGGGCCCTGCTTGGCGGCGATGATCGGCGTCAGCGTCAGGTCGGAGGATTGGTCCAGCACCAGATAGTAAGGAACGGTAACGAAAAAGCCGAGCCGCGAGGTGGAGCCGATATCAGGGATCAGCAGGCCGCTCTGGCGCTTCACCGAGGGGTCGGCCTCCGTCAGATACGGCGCGTAGAACACCGGCACGCCCTCGAATTCCATCTGCGCGCCGCGGAACTCGATCATCTTGTGCTGGAGGTCGCGCGTCGCGCTGTTGGCCTTGATCTGCCAGGTCGGGGCGGCGCGCGGGTTGGCCTTGCATAGGTTGCAGGCGGAGTAGACAACCTTGGCCATCTCGTCGACCTTGGCATCGTAGCGCCTGGCGCCATTGGCGATGATACGGGCATTATCCCCCAGCCGGGCAGCCACGCCCTGCAGCACGGCGTCCCTCATACCCTTGCTCAGCACCGCGTGGTCGGCATAAACTGTGTCGCCGCCCGGCTGGACCAGCGCGACATGGCCATCCGCCGTCACCTCACCTGTGGTGCGGTTGATTACCACCTTGTCGGCGTAAAGCGTCTGCCCGTTCTGGATGGCGCGCACATGCCCGCTGGCGGTAACAATATTCCCGGTTTTGTCATACGCCACCGCATCGGCGCTGAAGCTCACCGGCGCCTTCTGCGAAGGGCCGCTCCCGGACGTGAGTGGCAATTGTTGCGCCTTCGCCATGCCGGCGAGGGTGGTGGTGGCGGCGAGCATGAGCAGGAATTTGCCGGTGCGGGTCATGATTCAGCCATCTTCCAGATGCAGCAACAACGCAAGCGCCAAAAACAACCCGGCCACGGCCGGGGCCCAGGCGGCAAGCACCACCGGCACGGCGCCGGAGGTGCCGAACTGGTTGGCGACCTCGGATATCATGAACAGGGCGAAGCCGCTGCCCACGCCGGATACCAGCATGTTCATCGCTCCGCTCCGGCGCGAGGGGCGCATGGAAAACCCCGCGGCGACCAGCGCCATGGTGGCGCACAGCAGCGGCAAGGCCGCCAGCGCCTGGAATGCCAGCTCGTGCTGGGTGGCCGAGAAGCCGGACTGCTTGAGCAGGCGGATGAAGCCCGGCAGCGCCCAGAAGGAGAGCGAATCCGGCGAGGCGAAGCTCTCCTCCACGCGGTGCACGGTGAGATCGGTGGGGAATTCCATCGTGTTGGCATGTTGCGGCGCGTTGTCCGGCGCCAGCACGCTCGCGTCGCTCAGCGTCCAATCGCCTTCAACCAGCGTGGCGTGCGCGGCCTCGATGCGCGCCAGGAGCGCTGACTGCGCGTCCAGGCGCAGTACCGTCACCTTGTCGGCCTCCAGCGCGTTGCCGTGCAGCACCACGTCCCGCGCATGCAGCACGGCCACGCCGTCGGGCACCATGCCGGAATCCGTCTGGCGCACCCACAGCTCCCCGCCATTGAGCGAGAGCGGACCGCCGCCGGGCTTGAGATAGACATTGTCCAGGATCTCGGCGCGGCTGAACATCAGCGCCGAGAGCGGGCTGACACCCCCGGTGCC
The DNA here is from genome assembly GCA_963750235.1 of uncultured Alphaproteobacteria bacterium. Classification (GTDB taxonomy): domain Bacteria; phylum Pseudomonadota; class Alphaproteobacteria; order Acetobacterales; family Acetobacteraceae; genus Acidocella. Next base: position 533,381 of record CAVVPW010000008.1, on the reverse strand, counting down.
GAACGCGCCGAGGAAAGCCGCCAGCAGCACCGGCACGGCCAGGAACTGCCAGGCGGAGATGCCGGCGGCGCGGGCCACCACCAGCTCGGAGGAGCGGGCGAGACGCCAGAACGCGAAGATGCCGCCCAGCAGCACGGCGAAAGGCAGGATCTGCATTAGGCTCCAGGGCATGCGCAGCACCTCGATCTCGACGATGATGCCGAGCCCCGCCTGCGGCCGCGTGGCGGATTCGCGCAGCAGCTCCAGGAAGTCGAACAGCGAGACGAGGGCCGTCAGCGCGAACAGCATCGCCAGCACGGCCAGCACGAAGGCCCGGCCGAAATAGATGGAAAGGGTGACCGGCAGCCTCATCCGCGTGGCGCACCCTGGCGCACCAGCAGGAAGGCAGCGCACAGCCCGGGGGTCAGCGCCACCGCCCAGATCAGCGGCAGCAGCCGAGTATCGCGCGCCGCGAGATTGCTCACCCCGAGCCCAAGCGCGACCAGCACCGTCACCACCGCCACCGCCGCCGCCAGGCGCATCACCCCGCCATGCCGGCGGAACACCCCGCCAAGAACCGCGACCAGCCCGACCAGCGTGTAGCTCAGCGCGGTGAGCGGCGCGGTCAGGCGGCGATGCGCCTCGACCAGCCATTTGCCACGGTCGCCGGGCCGCAGGTCCGCCCCTGGGTGCAGCAGCGCGCCCAGCGGGGCCTCGCTGGCATCCACGTTTTCCGGCAAGCTGGTTTTGGCCGGTTGCGCCAGAGACAATTCGTTGCGCGCAAAGCTCAGCACGTCGAGCCGCCCGGTCTTGGGGTCGATCTGTTCGCGCGACCCATCCTGCAGCAGCACTGTCGGCCCGGCCCGGCCGACGACGAGCTGCCCGGTCCGCGCCAGGATCGTCGCTGGCGCCGAGGAGTTCGCGCCCATCCTCGATGAGGATGCCGCGCAGGCTGTTATCCGGCCCGCGGGACTGCACATACACCGTGATATCGCCGGTGACCGGGGTGAACACGCCCGGCTCCAGCAGGAACGCGGCGATCTGGTTGCGGATCTCGTACTGGTAGTCGCGGAAGGCGCCGAGGCAGGCCGGAACCACACCCAGGTTGAGCACATAGCCGAGCAGCACCGCCCCCGCCGCCACGGCCAGGGCCGGGCGCGCCAGGGAGACGTCCGAAAAGCCGATGCCGCGCATGATCGTCAGCTCGCGGTCCCCACCCAGGCGCGTATACACGAACAGCACCACGATGAAGCAGGTGATCGGCAGGATGGTGGCGATGAAGCTCGGCACCAGCAGCGAGGTGAGCCGGATGAACACCAGCGGCGAGAGCCCGTGCGCGACGATGATCTGGATGAAGCGCAGCGACTGGGTGAGCCAGATGAGCGCCACGAATCCGAGCGTGACCAGCAGCAGCGCGAGGGCCAGCTGGGCGCTGATGTAACGGTCGATCCGGTGGAAATGCAGGCTGCGCGGCATGGCGTGAGTTCTGGCGGGGACCCGGGTTGAAGGCAATAGGGCCTGATCGACCATCACTGAATCGCCTGGGCGATTTAATGATGGCCGTGAATCAGCCCCTATCAATATTTTAGGGGGCGATTCACCGTTTGAGGTGAAGCGTCGCCGCTTCAACTCAGATGAATCGCACCCTAGCGCCCAAGCCATGCCCAGCGATTGAGGCGAAACCATGAAGCCCGGGGGACAAAATTATCCGTTGTAAGCACCACAATTTGTATGTTGTAATTCCAACAGATGTCGCCGTAAGGGGAGCTGGACCATGATGTATGATGACGAATTCCTGGACCGGTTGCAGGCCGGGCTGCAGGCGGCGCTGCCCGCGTGGGGCCTGCCCGAGGCGGCAAAGCTGCGCCTGCTGACGATTTCCGAGAATGCCACCTATCTGGCCGAGACGCCGGAGGGCGAGCGGCGGATCTTGCGCGTGCACCGCCCGAACTACCACACCGGGGACGAGATCCGCTCCGAACTGGCCTGGATCGAGGCGCTGGGCAATGATCGCGTCGTCACCACGCCGCGCCCCATCCCCGCGCTGGACGGCCGCCGCCTGGTGGATTTCCACGACGGCGAGACCCATCGCTACGCCGTCGCCTTCGAATTCATGTCCGGGCGCGAGCCGGATGCGGAGTCCGACCTCGCCCGCTGGTACGAGGCGCTGGGCGAGATCACGGCCCGCCTGCACCAGCATAGCCGGCATTGGGTCCGCCCGGCGGGCTTCGCGCGCAAGCTCTGGTCGTTCGAGACCATCATCGGCCCCGAGGCGCATTGGGGCGACTGGCGCACCGCCCCGGGGCTGGACGCGGCGGGGCTGGCCACGCTGGAGGAGACCCAGGCACTGCTCGCCCGGCAGACCGCCGCCTACGGCTACGGGCCGGAGCACTTCGGCTTGGTGCATTGCGACATGCGCACCGCCAACCTGCTGGTGGATGGCGAGCGCCTGGGCGTGATCGACTTCGACGATTGCGGACTCTCCTGGTACGCCTACGATTTCGCCGCCTCGGTCAGCTTCATGGAGCATGAGCCCTTCATCCCGGCGCTGATGCGCGCCTGGGTGACGGGCTATCGCCGCGTCGCGCCGTTCGGCCCTGCCGAGGAAGCAGCACTGCCGATGTTCGTGATGCTGCGCCGGATGCAACTTACCGCGTGGATTGCCAGCCACGGCGAGACCCCCACCGCCCAGGCCATGGGCGAGGCCTATGTGCGCGGCACGGTAGCGCTGGCGGCGGAGTATCTCCGCCAGAACGCCCTGGAGACCGTGGCATGAGTGCGACCAAGCAGATCCTGGCGCTGAACCGCTTCGACGGCGACAACACCACCGGCCTGCCGCCGGAACTGGCCGAGCGCGTCGCCAGGCGCCGGGCGACCTTCGGCGCCGCCTCGGTGCTGTTCTACGAGCAGCCGATCGAGATGGTGCGCGGCGAGGGCGTGTATCTTATCGACGCCGCGGGCAACCGCTACCTCGACATGTATAACAATGTCCCCTCGGTGGGGCATTGCCACCCGGCGGTGGCCTCGGCCATCGCGGCGCAGGCGGCGCGGCTGAACGTGCATACGCGCTATCTCAACCGGGGTGTGGAGGCTTACGCCGAGCGGCTGCTCTCCCACTTCCCCGCGCCACTGACCAACCTAGTGATGACCTGCACGGGCAGCGAGAGCAACGACCTCGCCATGCGCATCGCCAGCGCCGTGACGGGCAAGGGCGGCTTCATCGTCACCCGTGCGGCGTATCACGGCAACACCAGTGCGGTGACCGCCATTTCCCCCTCCGCTTTCTCCGCGGCACCGCTGCAGCCGCATGTGCGGCTCATCCCCGCGCCGCAGGAAACGGGCGATGTGGCCGGGGTGTTCGCGGCCCATCTGCGCGCCGCCATCGCCGAGCTGGAGGACTCCGGCATCGGCTTCGCAGCACTTGTGGTGGACAGCATCTTCTCCTCGGATGGCATCTTCGCCGACCCGCCGGGCTTCCTGCAAACGACGCTGAACGCGTTGCGCGAGGCCGGGGGGCTGTTTATCGCCGATGAGGTGCAGCCCGGCTTTGGCCGCACCGGCGCCGGGCTTTGGGGCTTTACGCGCCATGGCATAGTCCCGGACATCGTGACCATGGGCAAGCCCATGGGCAACGGCTTCCCCATGGGCGGTGTCGTCACGCAGTCCGGCTATCTCGCGCAGTTCTGCGCCAGCACCGGCTATTTCAACACCTTCGGCGGCAATCCGGTGGCGGCGGCGGCGGGCAATGCGGTGCTGGACGTGATCACCGAGGAATGCCTGATCGACAATGCCGCCGTCAGCGGCGATTTCCTCAAGCAGGGGCTGCTGGAGCTGAAGAAGGAGTTCCCGCGCATCGGCGGGGTGCGCGGCGCCGGGCTGTTCATCGGGCTGGACTTCATCGACCCCGAAACCGGCGCGCCGGACCAGCCCTATGCCAGCCACACCATAAACGCCATGAAGCGGAACCACATCCTCATCGGCGCCGCCGGGCTCTATGGCCACACGCTGAAGATCCGCCCGCCGCTATGCTTCAATATCGGCCACGGCACATTGTTCCTGGAAACGCTGCGCCGGGTGCTGGCGGGGGGCTAGCCCCCGCTCGTCCAGCATCGCCACCGCCCATAGCGCCAAGCCACCTGCGGCAAGGCCAGCGCCCACCCATCCGGCGGCGCCCCAGCCGAACCCGGCGGTGATGGCCAGCCCCGCCAGCCACGGCCCGAGCGCATTGGCAATGTTGAAGGCGGAGTGGTTGAGCGCCGCCGCCAGGGTTTGCGCGCCCTCGGCCACCTGCATCAGCCGCGCCTGCAGCGGCGTGCCCAGCCCGCCAATGCCGCCGATCAGCAGCACGATGACGCTCATGGCCCACAACGAGTGGATCATGAACGGGTAGAGGCACAGGCAGGCGATGGACCAGATCAGCACCCCGGCAATGGTCGGCATTAGGGCGCGGTCGGCAAACCAGGCGCTGAGGAGGTTGCCAGCCGTGAAGCCCGTGCCAAGCAGAGCGAGCATCACCGGCACCATGTCCGGCGTGGCGTGGGTGACGAGCAGCAGCGTGGAGGCAAGATAGGTATAGACCGCGAACATGCCGCCGAAGCCGATGGCGCCCATGCCCAGCGCTAGCCAAACTTGGCGGCGGCCTAGTGCGGCCAGCTCCGCCAGCGGCGAGGGAGCGTCACCGCCATGCAGCTTCTGGCGCGGAGCAAGGCTCTGCACCAGCGCGGCGGTGATGAGCGGCAGCAGCGCCACCAGCCCGAAGGCCCAGCGCCAACCGACAGTCTGGCCGATGAAATTGGCCAGCGGCACGCCAAAGATGGTGGCGACGGTCAGCCCCAGCAGCACGCGGGACATGGCCTGAGCGCGTTTCTCGGGCGGCACCAGCGAGGCCGCCACCAGCACGGCGACGCCGAAATACGCGCCATGCGGCAGCCCGGCGATGAAGCGGAACAGCAGCATCCAGCTTGCTGAGGGCGCGAAAGCGGTGAGCCCGTTGCCCAGCGCATAGACCAGCATCAGCCCTACCAGCACGTCCCGCCTTGGCAGATGCGCCGCCATGAGCGCCAGCACCGGCGCGCCGACCACCACGCCCAGCGCATAGGCGCTGATAACGTGGCCTGCCTGCGGGGCGCTCATGCCAAGCGAGGCGGAGAAATAAGGCAGCAGCCCCATGGTGCCGAACTCGGTGGTGCCGATGGCGAACCCGCCCATGGCCAGCGCGAACAGCGCCAGATTAACCGGCGGCCCCTGCCGCGAAGACTCCGCCATCATCACCCCCAGACTTTACCGCCCGGAGGTGATGCTGCGGCGCAGCGATGTCAACCTGAGGGGGCTGGACAATAGCTCCATTTGAATTTCGGGGTTGGGGGTGGATTTGAGACGGGCGGCTTCGGAGCGAGGCGCCCGGATAACGGTCATTCGGCTCATGGCGAGCTAGGGTCGGAGTAATAACGACTTGGAAATAAAGTGCATGGGAAGGTGTTACATGCGTCAAAGAGTGCAGACCGTCCGGGAAATTTATGTAGGGGCGCTTAGCCGAAGAGTCCATGAAGTCTCGCTTCTCGAAATTTGTGAATTTATTGTTGAGTAGGCACAAAATAACGATTACGTTACCGCAATGACAGATAATATTAACAAGGTTTGAAATTAGATTTTCGATTGGAGAGAGCATGAGCTCTAATGGAGACAAATTAGACCACGACAAAGGTTGGCCTAGGGGCATGAGGCTGAAATGAAGACGTCGTAGGCTTGTCGCGCCGGGCTGGACATAGTGTTTTCTGGTCGTCCTGCACACGCGTAGCCATGGACAATCACTCTCAGGGGAGGCGGCGCCCCCCTGGCATCCCTGCCAACTCTCCCCAGGATCGACCCAGTTGCGCCACTCATATCGAAACGGCAATGCAATTGCACGTCGGGCTGGGGTGGGCATAAGTTTTCTCCTTACATAATCAGGGAAGGGAAGCTGCCATGGGTAACTTTTATGACATCTTCGATGACCCTGATAGCGGGTCCGACGCCATCGCGACCGCCCTCGGCCTGCCCCTCGAGGCGCTTATGGGCGGGGGCCGGTCGCGTGAAGAGATTATTTCCGGACTCATCCTGTTGATCACCGCGCTCGGGGCCGAGGCATGTGAGGCCGAGATTCAAAGGATTGATCAGATGTTATTTGTCAGCTTCGGCTCTTTGTTCATGGGGGGGCAACCAGGAGGAGAAGGGACGCAATAGGCTGGGCCGGAAGGGGCGGAGCGCCCAAAACCGCCAGAACGCCCTCCCTGATGCCCTGCCGTCGCCCGTTGGGAGTCGACGGCTATTTAAGCTTTCTCTTGACTACAACCCAGGGCTGTTCGGCTCCGTTACGGAAATAGTTCTCTTATAATCAGGGAAACCAAATCTAGCCGTTCATCAGCAGCGGGAAACCTTGCGGCGGCGCGATGCCGTCTCGTCGGGCATCAGATGTAGCCGCCGCCAATTCGCCGGGCGGATAGGACCGCCGCCGAGCCTGGAACGAAATTTGCGAATTCTGCACCAAGCATCGCCATCCTTCCAGCACGTCAAAACTGCAGAATTAAACTGCACCTGCAATTGAAATCAATTTTTTGTTCGTTTTGTTTTGAAGTCGCACCGTACAGCGCATATTCACCATTTGTTCTGCATCCCACCACATGGCTTGGTCTGGTAGACGGTATTGGCTTGCTCCTGGTCGTAGACCTGAAACGCTGGCGTTATGCCGCGTCGAAAATGAACTAAGGCCAAATTGAATTTCTGCGGCCCTGCGCCGCCTTTCGCGCATTTTTTGGCCGAGGTCGCCGCCCCCGGAGAGATCAAAAACGACGCGCTCGCCATTGTCGCGACATCGAAACCACGTTATTCCGAATCAACAAAGAGCGGGGCAGCCGCTCATATTGGGGAATGTCGTCTAAGGGAAATTAGCTATGGAAATTTGTTCGCGTTGTGTTTCTACCGATACCTCCAGCTCCCACAATCAAGCCCTTATCGACGATCTGCTGTTTTTTGAAGCTTGGAAGAATGCTCGTGTTCCTTGGTCAATCGCCGCGCACGTCGTGCGTCGGGTCCGGCAAATTCGCCGGGCGAACTCTGCGATTGGAGATGGCTATCACGCACAGCAATGTGAATCGGCATCCAAGTAGGACTTCATCGGATTTTTTTGCCAACATATTGATATTCAATATTAAACTGGTCGTTTGCCGAGGTCCCATTTCTGAGTTGATTCGCGCCAAGAGCCATATGAGGCTCGGAGGTATGACGGCTTTCGGGGAGCGTTCGAACGCAGGAAGGTGACCGGGATGGGTCGCCTCCCGCCATTACGGCCGCCCCATAAAACTACGCTTACTCCCCCACCAGCGCCTTACCGAACTCGTCGGCATCGAACTCTCGCAGATCGTCGATCTGCTCGCCCGTGCCCACAGCATGGATCGGGAGAGAAAATTTCTCCGCCAGCGCCACCACGATGCCGCCGCGCGCCGAGCCGTCCAGCTTGGTCACGATCAGCCCGGTCAGGTCCACCATCTCCTTGAAGATGCCAACCTGGGTGACGGCATTCTGCCCGGTGGTGGCATCCAGCGTCAGCAGCGTGGCGTGCGGGGCGGTGGGGTCCAGCTTGCGGATCACACGGATGATCTTGCGCAGCTCTTCCATCAGCGCCGTCTTGTTGTGCAGCCGCCCAGCGGTGTCGATCAGCAGCACATCCGCGCCGATCTTCTGCGCGCGGGAGAGCGCGTCATGCGCCAGCGAGGCCGGATCGGTATTGGCGGGTGCCGTCACCACCTCCACGCCCGAGCGCGCGCCCCAGACCTGCAACTGCTCCACCGCCGCCGCGCGGAACGTGTCGCCCGCCGCGAGCACACAGGTGAGACCCGCCTGCTTGTAGCGCGCCGCCAGCTTGCCGATGGTCGTGGTCTTGCCCGCGCCATTCACGCCGGTCATCAGGATGACGTAGGGCTTGTGGCTCCGGTCGATCTCCAGCTTTTTGGCCACCGGGGCGAGGATCTTGCCGATCTCGCCGCCCAGCGTCTCGCGGATCTCCTCGGCGGTGACTTCCTTGCCGAAGCGCGTGGATCGGAAACTCTTGATAACGCGCGCGGCCACGGCGGGACCGAGATCGGCGGCGATCAGCTGCTCCTCCAGTTCCTCCAGCGCCTCGTCATCCAGCTTGCGCTTGGTGAATACGGCGGCGATGTTCCCCGTGAGCTTGGCGGCACTGCGGGACAGCCCGGATTTGAGGCGGGCGAAAAAAGAAGAAACAGCCATTTGTTACACCAGATCCGGCAGTTCGCCCGCGAAGGCGGTTTCAGCAGGGCCGCGCATCAGCACATGCCCATTCTCGGCCCAGGTGATCAGCAGTTCCCCGCCATCCATCACCACCGTCGCTTGGCGGCCGGTCAGCCCGCGCCGGTTCGCGTTCACCAGCGCCGCGCAGGCGCCAGAGCCGCAGGCCAGTGTGAGCCCAGCACCTCGCTCCCACACGCGCAGGCGGATGCGGCTCGCGCTTTCGACATGGGCGAAGCCGATATTGGCGCGCTCGGGGAACAGCCGGTGCGTCTCCAGCTTCGGCCCGATTAGCTCGATCGGCAGATGCGCGAAGCCATCGACAAAGAAGGTGGCGTGCGGGTTGCCCATGGAGCAGGCTGCGGGGTCGGTGGCCGGGCCGAGCGCCAGTTGCAGATGCAGCGTGTCCGCCGGGCCGGAGAGCGGGATGTCGCCCCATTCCAGCAGCGGCGTGCCCATATCCACCTCGACGAGCCCTGGGCCGAGAATTTCCGCGTCCAGCAGGCCGAACATGGTGCGGATGGTCACCCGGCGCGCGCCCGTTTCCTCGGCCAGCAACGCGGCGACACAGCGCGTGGCGTTGCCGCAGGCGCCGCTCTCAGAGCCATCGGCATTCAGAATGCGCATGAAGGCGTCCGCCCCGGCCTCGTCGGGCTCGATGATGACCAGCTGGTCGCAGCCCACGCCACGGCGGCGGTCGGCGATATGGCGGATGGCGGCGGCGGAGAGGTTCAGCTTCGTGGTGCGGGCATCCAGCACCACGAAATCGTTCCCCGCGCCCTGCATTTTCAGAAAAGGAAGCGGCATGGCGGCAAATTAGCGCGCCATGCCCAGCCCGGCAAACCGGGTAGACAAAGCTGCTTGAAAACTCGCTCTGGTGAGTCAGTTGGCGCGGTTTGATGAGCACCGGCGCGGAGCGTACTTGCAGTACGTGAGCACCGGAGCGCAGGCAAACCGCGTCAAATGGCCGCCAGAGTAGAGTTTTTAATACATGGAGGAGGTGACGGTGCGGAGATGGCGTTCCTCCAGCGCGCGGCCGGTGCCCAGCGCCACGCATTGCAGCGGGTTCTCGGCGACCATCACTGGCAAACCGGTGGCGACGCGCAGCACCTCGTCCAGCCGGTGCAGCAGGGCGCCGCCGCCGGAGAGCATGATGCCCTTGTCCACGATATCCGCCGCCAGCTCCGGCGGGCAGTTCTCCAGCGCAACCTTGATCGCCTCGACGATCTGCCCGACCGGCTCGGCGAGGCTCTCGGCGATCTGGCGTTGCGTCACGGTCACTTCCCGCGGCACGCCGTTGATAAGGTCGCGGCCCTTCACATGGCGCGTCGGGCCGTCGTCGTTTCTGTCCATCCAGGCGGCGCCGATATCCATCTTGATCCGCTCGGCCGAGCTTTCGCCGATCAGCAGGTTGAAGGCGCGGCGGATGTAGGAGATGATCGCCTCGTCCATCTTGTCGCCGCCGACGCGCACGGAGCGGGCATAGACGATGCCGCCCAGCGAGATCACCGCCACCTCGGTCGTGCCGCCGCCGATATCGACGATCATGGAGCCAGAGGGTTCGGTGACGGGCAGGTTGGCGCCGATCGCGGCCGCCATCGGCTCCTCGATCAGCAGCACCTGACGGGCGCCGGCGGATTCGGCGGATTCCTGGATGGCGCGGCGCTCGACGGCGGTGGAGCCAGAGGGCACGCAGATGATGATCAGCGGCGAGGCATAGCCGCGGCGGTTATGCACCTTGCGGATGAAGTGCTTGATCATCTCCTCCGCCACCTCGAAATCGGCGATGACGCCGTCGCGCAGCGGGCGGATGGCCTGGATATTGCCCGGGGTGCGGCCCAGCATCAGCTTCGCATCCTCGCCCACGGCAAGAACCTGCTTGCGGCCCTTGATCTCCTGCATGGCCACCACGGAAGGTTCCGCCAGCACAATGCCGCGCCCCTTCACGTAAACCAGCGTGTTCGCGGTACCGAGATCGATCGCCATGTCGGCAGACATCAAACCGAGAAGTTTGGAAAACATCAAAAACCCTTCCTGAGGCAGTCCCGCCGCCGTGCGGGGCCGTGCCGCGAAATCTCTAGAGACGCAGCGCCCATCGCGCCATCGGGGCAGGGCTTACAGCCCGCGCCGCCAGCGGGCAAGCCCGAAATATGCCATTCAATCGCCGCAATCCCTGGTCCAAAGAGGAATCTCAACGACGACGAGGTATGATGCCATGAAAGCCAAACCCTTACCCGCGATCCTGCTGGTGGCGTGCCTTGGCCTCGCCGGCTGCGGCTACAACTCTGGATCCCGCGCATTATCCGGCGGCGCCATAGGCGCGGGCACTGGCGCCATTGTCGGCTCGGCCACGGGCATAGGCCCGGGCGCGGGCGCAGCGATCGGCGGCGGTGTCGGCGCGGTCGCCGGTGCGGCGATCAGCCCGCACACCCTCAACCTTGGAAAGCCGCTTGTCGGCGAATAACGGCGGGATGAAGATAACGTCATTCGCCGGCGCCACCGGGGAATACGGGTTGAATTCCTGCCTCAGGTAGGGGACATCCCCCGCGGACAACCTACTGGAGATTAAAGATGTCTCGTAAATTCCTCGCCGGCCTGGCGCTGGCCTCCTCCCTGCTGGGCCTCGCCGGCTGCGGCAACACGGCTGGCCAGCGCGCCCTCTCCGGCGGCGCCATCGGCGCGGGCGCGGGCGCCATCATCGGCTCCGTCACGGGCATGGGCGCAGGCACGGGCGCCCTCGTCGGCGGTGCCGCAGGTGCCGTGACCGGTGCCGCCACCAACAAGCACCAGATCAACCTCGGGAGCTAACCCCCCCGGGAACCGACTGCAACGGAAGGGGGGCCAGAAGCCCCCCTTTTTTGTTACATTCCGGCGATGGCAGCAGCGACCTGCTTCACGAAAGCCGACGGATCCTCAGGCAGATCGCCTTCCTGCAGCTTGGCGAGGTCCAGCAGCAGACCGGCCTCGGCGGCGATGTCCTCCCGGCTGCTCAGGGCTTGCACCAGCTTATGACCGGGGTTGATTTCCAGCTTCGGCGGCAGGCCGAACACCGGCCGCCCGGCGCGGCGCAACAGGCGCTGCATGGCAAGGTCCGGCCCGCCCTCGGCCGCCACCAGCATGGCGGGGCTGTCCTGCAGCCTGGTTGAGGCGATAACGCCTGACACCTTGCCCTCCAGCGCCTTGGACAGTTTCTCGCACAGCGCCTTCACCTCGTCGCCGGCCTCGGCGGCGGCGAAGAGCGACCCGGCCTGGGAGACGCTGGTGAGCTTCTTCTCCTTGTACGTGCCGAGCCGCCCGGGCCAGAACGCGTCGATCGGGTCGGGGAGCAGCAGCACCTCGTAGCCCTTGGCGGCGAAGCCCTCGAGCTGCGGCGAGGTCTTCAGATGCGCGGCATCGCCCGCGAGGTAGTAGATCGCCTCCTGCCCTTCCGGCATGCGGGCGATGTACTCGTCCAGCGTCGTCGCGTCCTCCTTGGTGGAGCCAAAGCGCAGCAGCGCCGCGATGTCCGCCGCGTGGCCGGTGTCCTCGTAGATGCCTTCCTTCAGCACGCCGCCGAAATTCTCCAGGAAGGCCTTGAACGCCTCGGGCTCCTTGGCCTTGGCCTTCAGCTCGGAGAGAACGCGGTTGACCAGCGCCTTGCGGATCTTGTCCAGCACCGGGGTGGATTGCAGGATCTCACGGCTGACGTTCAGCGGCAGATCCTCGGTATCCACCACGCCGGCAACAAAGGAGAGCCAGTTCGGCAACAACTCCGCCTGGTCCGTGATGAACATCCGCTTCACATGGAGCCGCACCTTGGACTCCCGCGCCTCCTCGACCGGGAAGAACGGCTTGGAGGACGGGATGAACAGCAGGGCGGAGAATTCCAGCGTGCCTTCCGCCCGCCAATGGATGGTCGCCCAGGGTTCGTCGAACTGGTGCGCCACATGGCGGTAGAAATCGGCGTACTCCTCCGCCGAAATCTCGCTCTTGGACCGGCGCCACAGCGCCTTGCCCTCGGTCACGGGCTCGAACTTGCCGTCCTCCTCCAGCTCAATCGGCAATGCGATATGGTCCGCCCATTTGCGGATGATGGTTGTTATCCGCAGCTTCTCCAGGAACTCCTCGGCATCGGGCTTGATGTGCAGCAGGATTGTGGTGCCGGGCGCATCACGGGTGGCGGATTTCAGCGTGTACTGGCCCTTGCCGTCGGAGATCCATTCCCAGGCTTCGTCATGCCCGGCCTTGCGGGAGATAACCTCCACCTTATCCGCCACCATGAAGGCGGAGTAGAAGCCGACGCCGAACTGGCCGATCAGGCTGGGGCGGTCCTCCGGCTTCTTCTCGGCCAGGGCTGAGGCGAAGGCGGCGGTGCCCGAGCGGGCGATGGTGCCCAAATGGTCCGCCAGCTCCTCCTTGGTCATGCCGATGCCGCAATCCTCGATGCGGATGGTTCCCGCGAGCTTGTCCGCCGAGATGCGGATGGCCGGGTTCTCGGGCAGAGCCAGGGCTTCGTCGGAGAGGGCGAGGAAGCGGCGCTTATCCGTGGCGTCCGCCGCGTTGGCCACCAGCTCGCGCAGGAAAATCTCGCGGTCCGAGTAGAGCGAATGCACCACCAGGTCGAGCAGACGGCCAACCTCGGTGCCAAAATTGCGTGTTTCTTCAGTCATGCGGTCCTCGTTCTTGTGGGCTGTAATGTATAAAAACCGTGCCGCCTCTCCAAGAGGGCTGCGGATGTTGGCAGCTCCCCCGGGGTGCTGGTATCTGGCGGACCAGTAACCAGCTTCCGGAGTTCCACATGGCCGCCAACGCTACCTTTACCCGCCTCAACCGGGCCGATCTCGGCGGCCTCGTCGCCGCAGCGCAGGATGGCGACCCGCGGGCGCTCGCCAGTTTCCTGGCCGAAACCGGGACCTCCGTGGCGGAGTATGACGGCGATGCGGACATCTTCTCGGTGCTGCTGCCGATCCTGGCCGATGACTACGACATTGACCTCGAAACCAGCGAGAATGCCACCCTGGCGGACATTGCCGAGGCGACCGACACGCTGGTGTTCATCCTCACCCAGGACGACAAGGACCGGTATCAGGAGACGCTCCACCCGGATAATTTCGAGGCGGAGGAGCTAGCGGAGCTGTACGAGGACTTCACCGAGGAAGAGGCCGAAGGCGCTGGCGAGGCGATGCTGGCCGCCATCGCCGCCCTCCACCAGGCGCTGGGCGAGACCGACAACGAGCATGTCGTCGTCGTCACCGCCGGCTAAGCGTTCGGCACCGAGCCCGGCGCCGGCGGGGTAAAGGACGGCGCCACCACGGGAGGCGGCGCATCCGGGTTGTTGACGTTGAGCGCAATGGAAGCGCCAAGCGCGTTGGCCATGCCGGTGGGAACCAGAATGGTGACGCCGCGGTCCTTGTTCATGTCGTAGATCAAGCCCATCTGCCGGATCTGCAGCGCCACCGGGTTGCTGGCGTAAATATGCGAGGCGTTGAGGATCTGCTCAGCGATGGCGACTTCGGCGCTGGCCAGGGTCACGCGCGCCTGCTTCTCCTTCTCGGCCTGGGCGTTGCGGCTCATCGCATCGTTCAGCTCGGGCGGAATCTTCACGTCGCGGATTTCCACGGCGATGTCGCCAATGCCCCAGCCCTCCGATTTCTTGCGGATCAGGGATTGCAGCTTCTCATCCATTGCCTCGCGGTTGGAGAGGATGTCGTTCAGGGTGGTGGCGGAGATAACCTCGCGCAGGGATGTCTGCGCCACCTGGGCGATCATGTTGCGGTAATCGGTTAGTTCGGTGGCGGCGCGTTTTACGTCGTTCACGCGCCAGAACATGATGGAATCCATGGTCACGCTCACGGCGTCAGCGGTCAGCGTGTCCTCGGCCGAGATTCGGGTGGACTGGCGCCGGGTATCGACCACCGTGTACACATTCTCGAAGGCCGGAATGAGGAAATACAGCCCCGGCCCGCGCACGCCGGCAAAGCGCCCGAGGAACAGCACCACCGCGCGCTCCCATTCGGCGCAGGTGCGCAGCGCGAGCCCGAGGATGACACCGAGGAGGATCAACGCCCCGCCGATGACCGGCTGGCCGAGAAAATAGCCGGTGGCAACGCCGATGGCGATGAAGAAGATGGCGATGATCGTGACGGCGCTGTTGTTCATGGATGAACCCTTTTTCACTCGTTGCGTTTTGGAACGATAACAGAGGCAGTCATTTCCTGCACGGTCTCATTATGTTGGTTGATCGTGACAAATTTGTTCGTCACGATCCCGTAACCTGGGCGGGTGTCGCTGTCCCGGCAGGTGAGCACCTCGAGGCGCAGGTGCAAGGAATCCCCGGGGCGCACGGGTTTGCGCCATTTCAAGAATTCAAAGCCCAGTCCCAGCGTGCCGGGTGCGGGGTTGTAGACGCCGGAGGTGAGCGTCAGCCGCATGGTCAGGCTGGCGGTATGCCAGCCGCTGGCGATAAGGCCGCCAGTGATGGCCTGCGCGGCCTGCGGGTCTGTATGCATCGGCTGCGGATCGAATTTCTTTGCGAAATCGATGATCTCCGCCTCCGTGACCTGTATGGGCTGGGTTTCAAAGGCCTGGCCGGGGTGAAAATCCTCATAGTACTGATAATCCATCGCGCGCTCCCTGCGACTCGGTTTTGTTGAGTAGTTTGCTAGCATGAACAATGAACTGTTACTCTTGGTTTTTGCGGTGCTCGCGGCGGGCCTTGCCGCTGTTTTCGCGTGCCTCGCCTGGCAGGCGGCGCTGAGCGCGCCACAGCGCCTGGGGCTGGCGCTGGACAAACTGCTGGCGGGCAACCGGGGAGAGGCGGAAACAACCCGCGCCTTCCTCGCCGCGACGGAAGGGCGGCTGACCGCCGCGATTCAGGCCGGAACCACCGATGCACTCTCGCGGGCCTTCGAGCAGATCGGCGCCGCCACCCAGAACGTGGCCAGCACCGTCGACGGTTTGCGCCGCCAAGCGGCGGAGGACGCGCAGAAGACCCTCGCTTTGCTGGAGACGCGCCTTGGCGTAATCCAAAGCTCGGTAAACGAAAAGCTGCACGAGGCGGTGGAACAGCAGATGACCGCCAGCTTCGCCCGTGTGCTTGAACAGTTTGCACAAGTGCAGCAGGCGATGGGCGAGGTGCAATCCGCCGCGGCGCAGATCGGCGACCTCAAGCGCATCTTCTCCAACGTGAAAACGCGGGGCGGCTGGGGCGAGGCGCAGCTCGGCGCCATGCTGGAGCAGGTGCTGCCGCCCGGCGCGTTCGAGCGCAATTTCGCGCTGAAGGACGGCTCGCGCGAGCGGGTGGATTTCGCCCTGCGCATGCCGGCGCGGGAGACGCTCTGGCTACCGGTGGATTCCAAATTCCCGACTGAGGATTACGACCGCCTGCTCACCGCCGCTGAAAACGCGGATGCAGAGGCCGAGCGCGCGGCGCGCGAGGGCATCGCCGTGCGGGTGCGGCTCGAGGCGAAGAAAATTCGCGAAAAATACATCTCCCCGCCGGAGACGGTGGATTTCGGCGTGATGTATTTGCCGAGCGACGGGCTGTTCGCCGAGGTGGCGCGCATCCCCGGGCTGATCGACGATGTACGGGCGAAGGAGAAGGTGATCATCCTCGGCCCGACACTGCTGCCCGCCATGCTGCAAACCATCCATCTGGGCCACATCACGCTGGACCTGGAGAAGCGCGCAGGCGAGATCGGCAAGCTGCTCGGCGCCACGCGCGGGGAAATGGTGAAGATGGACGACGTCCTCGCCAAGCTCGCCGCCAATGCCAGCGCCATGAGCAACAATATCGAGAAGGCGCGGGTGCGCACCAGGGCCGTGAGCCGCGTGCTGCGCACGGTGGAGATGGTGGAAGGGCAGGCAGCCCAGACCTTGCTGGGGCTGGAGGCCGAGGAGGAGTGAGAGATTGTTCGTAAATTCTACTCTGGCGGCCGCCTGGAGGCGATTTGCTGCGCTCTGGTGCTCACGTGCTTTATGTACGCTCCGCTCCGGCGCTCCCAAATCACCCCCATGCGTCTCGCCAGAGCGAATTCCCAAACAATCTCTGCGCCCGCGCCGCCGCGCTCTGCTTGCCCTGCCCGTGCTGGCCCTGGCCGGGTGCCACCACGACCTCTCGCCCCAGGATGTGAGCGTGCGCGGGCTGGTCCCGGACCTCGCCTTCACCATGACCGACGCGGCCACTGGCAAAACCGTGACCGAGTCGGATTTCAGGGGCGCGGTGACGCTGCTCTATTTCGGCTATACCCACTGCCCGGATGTCTGCCCGGCAACGCTGTATAATCTCCAGCGCATCCAGTCCCGCATGGGCGCGGCGGCGGCCAAGGTGAGGGTCTTGTTCGTGACCGTGGACCCGGACCGCGACACCCCGGCGTTGCTGACCCAGTACGCGGCGCTGTTCGGCCCCAATGTGGTGGGGCTGCGCGGCGCTGCCGACCAGCTCTACGCCCTGGCGCGGCGCTACCGCGTGGTGTTCTCGGTGAGCAAAACGCCGACCTACTCCGTCACCCACTCGGCGGCGGTGTATGTGTTCAACGCCAAGGGCCAGCCGGAATTCATCATCGCCGGGCTGGCCACACGGCAGCCGGACCTCGACGGCATCGCCCGCGACCTGCGCGACGTGGCTTCGGAATAGCCTTACGCCTGCGAGGCCAAGCCCAGCAGCGCCTGGCGGTTATAGGGGATCTCGATTCCCTCCTCGGCGAAACGCTTCAGCACCCTTGCGTAGAACTCCCGCCGCACCGCCCAGTGCTGGCCGGGGCCGGTGCGGATCTGCCCGGTGATGACCAGCCCCAGCGCTCCGAACTCGTCCAGCCCGAAGAGATGCAGGTCGTCGCGGATCATCGCGCCCCATTTCTTGTCCGCGCGCATGGATTTCGCGATCTCGCGCAGCACGGCAAACACATGCTCGATATCCTCGCGGTAGCCAACGGTGACGGAGATCTGCGCGTAGCTGAAATCGCGCGTCATGTTGGTGACGGTGGTGACCGAAGAGAACGGGACGATGTTCACCGAGCCATCCGAGCCGCGCAGGCGGATGGAACGGATGGAAAGCCGCTCCACCGTGCCGCTCATGCCGCCGAGCGAGACGGAATCCCCCACCTGCATGGAATCCTCGAGCAGCAGGAACAGCCCGGTGATGACATCTTGCACCAGCTTCTGGCTGCCGAAGCCGACCGCGATGCCGGCAACGCCCGAGACCGCGAGCAGCCCGGTGGCGTTCACGCCAATATCGGTCAGACACATGAAGAAGGCGACCAGGAAGATAACGGTGCCGATGGTGGCGCGCAGCATCGGCGAGAGCGTGCGCAGACGGGGCCGATTGGCGGGTGCGGCCCTGCGCGAGGAGGCGCTCGACATGCCCTTGCAGCAGGATTTTGGCGACCTCCCACAAGGTAATCGCCACGGCGATGGTGATGATGATGGAGACCAGCGCGCCGAGCAGGTTGCGGCTCAGCGGATCGGTCAGCAGATAGCCGAACGGATTCATCCCCCAGCCCTGCAGGATGAGCAACACCAGCGTCACCCCGATGAAACCGCGGATAAGCGCCCGGATCAGCGGGTTATAGGCATGCACCCGCTCGGCAAGCAGCGGATGCCGCACATTGCGGGAGGCACCGGGTTTGGGGAGGGCGCGCTCCAGCAACAGCGAAAAGCCCAGCCAGGCAAGACGCCCGAGCATCAGCGCCGCCACCAGCACCAGCACGGCGCGCAGCAGCACGATGAAGGCGTTCTGCACCCCACCCGCCAACGCCACCCACAATGCCAGCACGTAGAACAGCGCGAAATAATGCCATGTCCAGCCCAGGCGCTGGCGCAACCCGGCGAACACGCCCTCGGCCCCCGGAGGCCCGGCGAGCCAGCGCCCCACCAGATGCCGGCTCTGCCAGATACTGACCGCGACCTCGAGGTGCAGGACCAGGGCGACGAGCCGCCCCAGCACGCCCGCGCCCGTCCCGTGGCAGGCCAAGGATTTCCGCCACCGCGGTCAGGCTGTAGCCCACAAACCCCGTGGCCAGCAGCAGGAAACCACGACGCATGATGGCCTGGGCGCGCAGGCTGGGCATGGCGATGACGCGCAGCGCGGGCACCGTGGGGGCGATGAACAGGCGCAGAACCTCCTGCGCCAGGCGGCAGGTCAGATAGGCGTTGCCGATGCCGGTGACAGCCAGATGCGCCGCGCGGCCGTTCAGCACACCGTCCGAAATGAGCAACTGCAGCGCTACGGCGAAGCCGACGAGCGGCAGCAGCGCCAGAATGAAACGCAACAGCGCGAACAGCAACCGCCGCGCCCAGGTCAGCGCCGAGACACCGCGGCTGGGGCGTTTCTCCAACTCGCCGGCCTCGGCAGCGGCCAAGCCCTGCGCCTCCTGGTCCGGCAGGCATTCCGCCGTCCTGGCTGGCGCGTACTGCGCACAGAGCGCGGCGGGGCGGCGCAGGAAGAGGCGGATCGCCGCCTCCACCGCCAAGCTGGGCAGCAGCGCAAACAGCAGGCCAAGGCCGATGGCTCCGGCATTGGCGAGGCGCTGCGGCGTGGTGGCGAAGCTCTCCAGCCAGAGCAGCACCGGGGTGAGATGGGTGGAGCGGTGCACCGCGTCGGCCACCTTGTCGAATGTCTGCTGGGCCTCGCTCCCCATCGCGCTGGTGACGGAAAAGCCCAGCGCATCCGTGCCGAAGGGCGTCGCACCGGAATTATCCGCCGTGGCGGCCGGGCGGCGGCGTTGGTCAGCGCCGCCAGCGGCGAGCCGGGAATGATGGCAGGGGCAGGGCCCTTGGCTGGGCGGCCGGGGCGGCGGGCGCGGCTGCCGGCAAGTGGCTCTTGCGCCAAGGCGCCGGACCCGAAGCCAAGGGCGAGCAGAAAGGCGAGAACAGGAGCGAAGCGCATGCCGGGAACTGAGGTGGGATTGGCTGCGGAAGTCAACCTGCGTGGTGGGCAAAGCGACAGGCGCGTCTATATACGAGACATGAAGATGTTTCTCCTTGGGCTGCTGGCGCTCGACATGCTGGCCGTTGTCGCGGTTATGCTGGCAGGGGCGCTGGGCATGGCCAACCCGGCGCGCGACCCGCGCCGCTCCAACCTGCTGATGCGCTGGCGCGTGATCCTCCAGGGCGTTGCGGTGGCCCTGGTGGTGGCGCTGATGCTCACGGGGTGACCCCGTGACCATGGACCTGTTCGCCTCCGCCCCGCCGGGGTTGACGCCGCTGTTTGGTTTTGTCCTGGCGCGGGAGGCGGAGCTGATCGCCGCGGCGCTGGACGTGGCCGCGCGGGCACCCTTCCGGGTGATGCGAACGCCCGGCGGCAAGGCGATGTCCGCCGCCATGACCAATTGTGGCGCGGCGGGCTGGGTGAGCGATGCGCGCGGCTATCGCTACGAGCGGCTCGACCCTTTGACTGGCCGCCCCTGGCCGGAGATGCCAGAGGTTTTCCACCACCTGGCTGTGGAAGCAGCGGCGGCGGCCGGGTTTTCGGGCTTCAGCCCGAATGTGTGCCTGGTCAACCGCTACCAGCCGGGCGCAAAAATGGCGCTTCACCAGGACCGCGACGAGCAGGATTTCACCGCCCCGATCGTCTCCGTCTCGCTCGGCCTGCCCGCGGTATTCCTGTGGGGTGGGGCGAAGCGGACGGACAAGGCGGTGAAGCTGCCGCTGCACAGCGGCGACGTGGTGGTATGGGGCGGCCCGGTGCGGCTGAATTTCCACGGCGTGGCGCCGGTGCGCCCGGGCGCGCATCCGCTCACCGGCGCGGCGCGGCTCAATCTGACCTTCCGCCGCGCTTTGTGAAAATCCGGGGCCTCGCGGCCCCGGTTTGATGGCGCGAGGCTTATTCCTCGGCCAGAATGTCGGCCACGCGCTTGCCGTAGCCGGAAGGCCGGTAGAACAGGATGCCGAGAACCAAACCGCCAATGCCGACGATCTTCACCGTAGTGTTGTAGGTGGAGAGCGCATAGAGCCCGAGCCCGAACAGCGTGAGCGCGCTGAGCGCCGGGAACACCACGTACTGCACCGAACCCCAGAACGAGGTCTTCAGCGCTGTCCCTGTACACCCAGGCGCAGACCAGCCCGGCAAGGCCGTAATAGTAACAGACCTGCACGGCGATGGCGCTCACCGAGTCCGAGAGGATGGTGGCGATGGACGGCAGGAAGCTGGAGACGAAGATCATCACTAGCCCCACGGCCAGCAGCAGGTACATGGTGCGCACCGGGGTGACCGTCCGCTCATGAACCTGGCCGAAAAAGGGCGGCAGCGCGTGGTCCCGCCCCATGGCGAACAGGGTGCGGGAGAATTGCAGCATCGTGGTTTCCAGCGTCGCGATGCTGGAAAGCACCAAAGCCAGCGTAGCGGCCAGCGTGCCGGCCGTGCCCAAGCCCGCGGCCTGCGCCACGTGGACAATCAGATTGTCGGAAAAGCCGGAGGCGGTAGCGAGCGTGAACATCATCAGCGCCGCGATCGTGAAGGCGACGAACGAAGCGATGGTGACGAAAATGCTGAGGAACCCGCCCTGGCCCGCCGCATTATATTCGTGGCCTTTGGTTTCCTCGGCGAGATTGCTGGTGACGTCCCACCCCCAGTACAGGAACACGACGATGAGCGCGGACGAGGCAAAAGTGCCCGCCGGGTAGTTGAAGCCGAACCACGACCAGTTGAAGGCCGAAACCGCCCCGGCCGTGCCTGTATGGAAGAACGCGGCGACCGAGATGATCAGCAGAATGCCAAGCTCGATGGAGCTCATCACCACCTGGACCTTGCTGGTAAGCTCGATGCCGGCGATGAGCACCAGACCGATGGCGACAAACCACACCGCGCCGATGATGGTCGTCAGCCACACATTGTTCGCCAACGACGCGTCGCACAAATGTATGACGGAGGCGAAGTCGATCGTCGCGGTGCCGAGCGGCACAGAGCCGGTAACCATGAACACCATGGAGGCAATGAGCAGCGCCCAACCGGAGAAATAGCCAAAAAACCCGCCAAACACGGATTTGGTCCATTCGTATGCGGCGCCGGCATTCGCCATCTTGGCCGAGAGGCCCTTATACGCCACGGCAATGCCGAGCATCGGAACGGCAAAGATCAGCAGCGCATTGGGCGACACCTTGCCCGACGCAGCCAGCAGCCCCGAGATCGCCACCGCGATGGAAAACGCGGGCGCGGAACCCGCTATGCCCATGATGATCGATTCGAAAAACGATAAGGCGTCAGCCTTCAGCTTCGTACTCATTCCATTTCCCTTTTGCTTAGTTTTTGTTCGCTGGCTGCTGCTGGGTTATGCAATGGATATTGCCCCCACCCAGCAGAATTTCACGCGCTGGCACCATCACAATCTCCCGTTCCGGAAACAGCCGGGCCAGCACCATCGCCGCCGCACTATCGGTTTCCACGCCGAAGGACGGTGCAATAATCGCGCCATTTGCTATATAAAAGTTAACGTAAGACGCCGCCATGCGTTCGCCCGCCGCGCGGCTCATGCCGCTCGCCGTAGCATCCACACCCGCCGCCTCTTCTTCCGTGATGAACATCGGCGTGGGCATCGGAATCCGCTCCACGGCAAGTTCGCGCCCCTGCGCATCGCGCGCGGCAAGCAGGCGCGCCTCGGCATCGCGGCTCACGGCGTAATGCGGATCGGCCGGATCGTCGCACCAGGTGAGCAGCACCACGCCGGGGCGGACGAAGCAGGCGAGATTGTCGACATGCCCGTCCGTCTCGTCGCCCGGCACGCCCTGGCCCAGCCAGATGACATGCGAGGCGCCGAGATAGTCCTTGAGCATCCGCTCCATGTCCTGGCGCGTGATTTCCTCATTGCGGCTCTCGTTCAGCACGCATTGCTCGGCCACGAGCACGGTACCTTCGCCGTCCACGTGAATCGCCCCGCCCTCGGTGACGAAGGGCGCGCGGAAACGACGGACACGCTCGATCCCCAAAATCTTGCCCGCAACCTGATCGTCGAGATCCCACGGGAAATAGAGCCCACCCTTTAGCCCGCCCCAGGCGTTGAACGGCCAATCCACCCCGGCCACCTCGCCCCCGGACCCGAGCAGGAAGCTCGGCCCCACGTCGCGCGCCCAGGAATTGTTGGTGCTCATCTCCACCACGCGCACGCTCTCAGGCAGCATCGCCCGGGCGTTTTCGTATTGGCGCGCGCTCACCAGCATCGTCACCAGCTCGAAGCGGGCGATCGCGCTCGCCACCGCGGTGAAGGCGCGCTGCGCGGGCTTCGCGCCGAGGCGCCAGTTATCCGGCCGCTCTGGCCAGATCATCCAGCACCCGGCATGAGGCGCCCATTCCGCCGGCATGGAGAAACCAGCCGCGCGCGGTGTTGTCACAATTCCACCGCCTGGTGGCGCGTCTTGCCATCCAGCGTGAGCAGCGGCGCGTACAGCTCTGGCCGGCGGTCGCGGAATACGCCCCAGGACGCGCGGGTGCGGGCGATCTCGTCCAGGTCGAAGCTGGCGGTAAGGATTGTCTCGTCCGAGCGGTTGGCTTCGGCCAGTTTGGCGCCGGTATGGTCGGCGATGAAGGAGGAACCGTAGAACGTGATCTGGGTGCCCTTATGCCCCGGCTCGGTGCCAATGCGGTTGGAGGCGATGAGCGGCATGAGATTTGCCGCCGCATGGCCCTGCATGGTGCGCTGCCAGTGGCCGCTGGAGTCCAGCGTGGCGTCCTGCGGCTCGGAGCCGATGGCGGTGGGGTAGAACAGCAGCTCCGCGCCCATCAGCGCCATGACCCGCGCGCATTCGGGGAACCACTGGTCCCAGCAGATGCCAACGCCGATCTTCGCGTATTTCGTCTGCCAGACCTTGAAGCCGGTATCGCCGGGGGAGAAGTAGAACTTCTCGGAATAGCCGGGTCCATCGGGGATGTGCGACTTGCGGTAATGGCCGAGCACCTCGCCGCCCGCATCCACAATCACCACCGTATTGAACCGGCTCTGCCCGGCGCGCTCATACACCGAGACGGGCAGCACCACGTTCAGCTCCCGCGCCAGTGCCTGAAACCGCTTCACCGCCGGGTTTTCCTCCAGCGGCGTGGCGAGCGCCAGAAACTCGTACATCTGGTCCTGGCAGAAATACGGCGTCTCAAACAGTTCCTGGATCAGGATGATCTGGGCGCCTTGCCCGGCCGCCTCACGGATAAGTTTTTCCGCCCGCGCGATGTTTTCTCGCGCGTGCGGGGTGCAGGCCATCTGCGTGGCCGCGACAGTGACTTTGCTCATGCGTTTTTCAGGTACGCGTCGTATTCGACATCGGAAATACGCTTGCGCATTTCGCTAATCTCCTGGCGTTTGCAGGCCGTGAACAGGCGCTGGAAGTCGGCCCCGAAGATATCGGCGATCGCGGCGAATTCGGCAAACCTCTCCACCGCGCCGGACCAGGCGATGGGCAGCGGCGGCGCATGCGGGCTGCGCGTGGTGCCGTGGCTTTCCCGCCCCGGATCGGCCTTGCTCTCCAGCCCCCGCAACGCCGAGCCCAGCAGCGAGGCGAAGGCGAGGTACGGGTTGCAGTCCGCGCCGGCGACACGATGCTCGATGCGCGAGGCAGCCGGGTCTGTGGTGATGACGCGCACCGCCGCCATGCGGTTGTCATGCCCCCAGTCGCCATAAGTGGGCGCATGCACGCCCGGAGCGAAGCGCCGGTAGGAATTGGCGTGCGGCGCCAGGGTGAGCATGGTGTCCGGCATGGTGTGGATGATGCCGCCCAGCGCGTGGTACAGCCTCTCGGAGCCGCGCTCCGATGTGCCGGTGAAGATGTTCTGGCCGCCGGCATCGACGATCGACATATGCACATGCATGCCGCTGCCCGCGCAATGGCCATAAGGCTTGGCCATGAAGGTGGCGGTGAGGCCGTGCTTGCGCGCGATCTCCTTGATGCTGCGCTTGAACATGGTGGCGTTGTCGGCCACGCGCAGCGCATCGGCACTGTACTTCAGCGTCACCTCGAACTGGCCGGGGCCGTTCTCGGAGATCAGCGACTCGATCTCGATCCCCTGGGTGCGCGCGGTCGCCATCATCTCGCGCAGGATCGGCTCGTATTCACGAATTTCGCCGAGACCCACGGCATCCACCTGCCAGCCGCGCCAGCCGGATTCATCTGCGCCGCGCGGCGCGATCTTCAGCCCGCCATGGTGGCCGCTATTATCGACGAGGTAAAACTCCAGCTCCACGCCGAGCGCCGGGGTGAGGCCAGCGGCCTTGAAACGCTCCAGCACGCCAGCCAGCACGCCGCGCGGGTCGAGGTAGAAATAGCTGCCATCGGCCTCGCGCATCGTCAGCAGGGCCTGGGCGGTGTTGCCATCGGCCCAGGGCATGCGCGTGATGGTGTGCGGCACGGCGGTACAGAGCCCGTCCGGATCGCCCGATTCCTGGGCGATGCCGTCCTCCACAATGTCATTGCCCCAGATGTCGAGCAGGAACACCGAGCGGGGAATGGCAAGCCCCGGGCCGAACAGACACTTCGACTTGCCCGGCTGCAGCCATTTGCCGCGCAGCACGCCATTCACATCGACGATGAACGCCTCAACGAAATCGCTCTGCGCCATGAGCGCGGCCTTCGCCGCGCTCTCGGTATCTACAACCACGTTCATGACGCCACCTCCGACTTCACAACGTCATAGGTCTGGTCGATGGACTTCTTGGCCAGGCGGGCCATGAGGTCGATCTCGTCCTCGGTGATGGTGAGCGGCGGCGAGAACACCATGGTGTCACCCACGGCGCGCATGACCAGCCCATTCTCGAAGCAGAAATCGCGGCAGATCGTTCCCACGCGCCCCTTCTTCGCGAACGGCTTGCGGGTGCGCTTGTCAGCGGTCAGCTCGATCGCGCCGATCAGGCCCACGCCGCGGATCTCGCCCACGAGCGGGGAATCGCCCAGCGCTTCGGCCAGCCTGGCGCGCAGCCTCTCACCCTTGGCGGTGGCGGCGGAAACCAGTCCCTCGCGCTCGATGATTTCGATATTCCTTAGCGCCACGGCGCAAGAAACCGGATGACCAGAATAGGTGAAGCCGTGATAATACTCGCCGGCCTCGTTAATCATCACCTCGGCCACGCGGTCATGCAGCATCAGCACGGAGAGCGGCAGATAGCCGGAGGTGATGCCCTTGGCCATGGTCATCATGTCCGGCTTGATGCCGAAATAGTCGGAGCCGAACATCTTGCCGGTGCGCCCAAAGCCGCAGATCACCTCGTCCGCGATGAGCAGGATGTCGTTCTCCTTGCAGATGCGGTTGATCTCGGGCCAGTAGCTCTCGGGCGGGATGATCACGCCGCCAGCACCCTGGATCGGCTCGCCGATGAAGGCGGCGACGTTCTCGGCGCCCAGGTCATGGATCTTGGCTTCCACCTGCCTCGCGGCATAGATGCCGAATTCCTCCGGGCTCATCTGCCCGCCCTTGCCGTACCAGTAGGGCGGCAGCACATGCACAAAGTTCGGCATGTCACCGCCCTGGCGGTGCATGTCCTCCATCCCGCCGGCCGAGGCGCCGAGCGTGGTGGAGCCGTGATAGCCGTATTCACGGCCGATGACGATTTTCTTGTTCGGCCTGCCCAGGGTCTGCCAGTACACCCGGGCAGTGCGCAGGGCGGAATCCACCGCCTCGGAACCCGAACACGCGAAGAAGGCGTGGTTCATGCCCTCCGGCGTGATCTGCGCCAAGCGCTGCGCCAAGCGCACAGCCGGCTCGTTCGTGGTTTTGAAGAAGGTGTTGTAATACGGCAGCTTCGTCATTTGCGTGGCAGCTGCCTCGACCAGTTCCTTGCGGCCGTAACCGGCGGCAACGCACCACAGCCCGGCCATGCCATCGAGGATCTTGTTGCCCTTGTCGTCGTGCAGGAACACGCCCTCGGCCGAGGTGATCACGCGCACGCCGCGGGCATGCAAGTCCTTATGGTCGGTGAACGGGTGGAAATGATGCGCCGCGTCGAGCTCCTGAAGAGTCGCGGCCACGTTGATGTCATCCAACATTTTTTATGTTTCCCCATAATTTAGTCTGAATCGCCAAAAGCCCGCAGCGCTAAAGCGCACGGGTCACAAGCACAGCTTGTCAGACGCGGGGAGGGCTGAAACCGATGCGTGCGCAGAGCAGCAGCAACTCCGCTTTAAGCTTGGGCTCAGGACATGTGGCTGCCAAAACCATTTTTCAAGCTTGGCATGGCGGCATAGTGGTTTCAAGAAATATTTATGACTATACCACCGCCGGCGACTGAAATCCCGGCGGCGATTGCTTAAAACAGCATCAGAACACCAGCCAAATGCCTGTAAACAGGACATCATTGCCCGACGAGGAGCGGCCATTGCCGTCGTAATTATGCGCCAGGCCGTTGAACTGAGTGTAGAACGTGTATTCAACGAAGAGCTTGGCATTCGCCCATGGGAAGTATTTCGGCCCGCCGCGGTTGAACGGATAGTAATCCAGCTCAGTGGTGTAGCTGTCGGTGTTCGGCTTGCCGTTGGCGTTGCTGGTACCCGCATTGTACAGCCCGGTATCGCCGCTACCGGTAATGCTGTTGAAGGATTCCGTGGCGCCGAGCATCTGGCGCCAGAGATAGGAGCCCGTGACAGTTACGTCGTTCAGCGCGTCATTCAAATTCTGCGTGTTGCCCAGCGGGTAGCTCGCCCCCCAATGCTGGTACTCATGGAACCAGGAGGTCTGGAACGAGAGTGACTGTTGCGCCTCGATGTGCTGGAACTGCAGGTCGAGCCCGACATCGGTGAGGTTATCCGTGGGCCCGTGCTTGAGCCCGGACGGATACGGATGGTCCGACAGACCGGAGGTGCCAAACTCGATGGAATTCTCCCCGATGCTGTGCTGGTAGGCCACGCGCCAATACGGCGTCACCCCGGCGACGCCGTTGGCAGGCCCCACACCCAGCGCGTAGGCCGTATGATCCGGCAGGGACTGGTACAAATCCACCTCGCCATAGAGGAGGTCCCTCGGGGTGATGTTGATGCCCGAGTAACCGCCAAAGCCCCACACGGTCTGCGCCAGGTCGTTGATTTGCAGGCTGGCGGTCGGCGCCACGCCCAGCTCGGGCGTGATGAACGGGTAGCCCCAGGCGGGCAGTGTGTTCCACAGATCCGTCACCGCCGGGTTGTTGTTGAAGGTGACGCCGTAAACCAGCGGCGTGCCAAACAGCTTGGCCGTGTGGGCGTCGCGGATATCGGTATTGTCCCAATGGTACTGGTGCGCCACACCATCGAACGTTCCCTGCACGAAGGCGCCAAGGCCGAGAGGCTTGTCCAGCACGCCGCCATAGAACAGGCTGGTCTGCTGGACCGACCAGGCATTGTTGCTCGGGTAATCCGGGGCGAGGCCGCCGGGAACCTTGTCCTTGAGATGGGTGTAGCCAGCTTGCACCATGGCGGAGAAATTCTTCGCGTCGGGGAAGTCCTGGTTCCCCAGCACATAGGCTTCCATCTTGAAGAGGCGGCCGAACGGGGTGAGCTGCGGAAAGCCGATATGGCAGGCCGCGCAAGGCAGGCCGGTCTGCGCCGCGAAGGAGGGTATGGCCTCGGCTGGGCGGGAGGCCGCCAGCACACCGGCGGAAACCATGAAGCCGCCGATCGCCAGCCGCGAAATTCGTCCGCCCATGTTGCACTCCCCTGATGGTCATCAGTAACAAACTGATACGACGATTACCAGCACTTCGCGTTGATCTTGCTCGATTTTCACGTGTCTATTGCGTGAAGTTGCGGGCTTGGGCAGTTAGTACGCCATGTCCGATCTCGACCAGTTGCTGAATACCAGGGGGCAGAGCGCCGCATTCGGCGCCTATGTCACCGCCGCCTGTTTCGACCCCGCCAACGGCCAGCCCTGCTTCGCGTTGGGTGACGGCACGCTCCGCCTCGGGGCCGATGGCGATTTCACCACCGTGACCGCGCATCAGGGCGCGGTGCTGAGCCTGTGCCCGCATCCCGCCGGCGGCTTCCTCTCGGGCGGGGATGACGGGCGGCTGATGCGCACCGCCAGGGGCGAGGCGGCGGAGATCCAGAAATTCGGCTCCAAATGGGTGGAGCATGTCGCGGCCTTCGCCGGCAAGACTTCCTATTTCGCCGCCGCCGTGGGCAAGACCGTGCATCTGTTCACCGGCGCGGGGGAAAAGCTGCGCGAGCTGGCGCATCCCTCCACCGTCACCGGTATGGTGTTCGATGCCAAGGGCAAGCGCCTCGCCGCCTCGCATTATAATGGCGCGTCGCTGTGGTTCACCGCCTCGGGCTCGGCGCCCAAGGTGCTGGAATGGAAGGGCAGCCACACCGGCATCACCATGCACCCGAATGGCGAGGCGCTGGTCACTTCGATGCAGGAGAACGCGCTGCATGGCTGGACCCTGCCCGAGGGCAAGCATATGCGCATGGCCGGCTACCCGGCCAAAACGGAATCCCTCGGCTTCACCAAGTCCGGCCGCTGGCTTGTAACAGCTGGGGCGGAGAGCGTGGTGATGTGGCCGTTCTTCGGCGGCGGGCCGATGGGCAAGCAGCCCAAGGAGCTTGGCATGGGAGATGGCATCGTCAAGCGCATCGCCTGCCACCCGGAGCACGAGGTGGTCGCCGCCGGGTTCGATACCGGCATGGTGCTGATGATCGACGTGAACCGCGAGAATGTGCTGCCGATTTGCGGCCCGGGGCGCGGCGCCATTACCGCCATGGCGTGGAATGCCTCGGGCAGCCACCTGGCGCTGGGAACGGAGACCGGCTTCGCCGCGCTGGTCAAGTTCGCCTGAAACTGAAACCCGTTAGGCCGAGCCGAATGGTGCCGTTTTTCGAGCATCGGAGTGGAGCGTACGTTGAAGTACGTGAGCACCGAAACGCAGAAATGCGGCACCAGGCGGCCGGTCTAACGGGTTTCAACCCGCGCGGTTCTCCACCAGATCGGTAACCACGCCTGGGTCGGCCAGGGTCGATGTATCGCCCAGGCTGTCCGTCTCGTTCGCGGCGATCTTGCGCAGGATGCGGCGCATGATCTTGCCTGAGCGGGTCTTGGGCAGGCCCGGCGCCCACTGGATCACATCAGGCGCCGCGATCGGCCCGATCTCGCGCCGCACCCAGGCCACCAGCTCTTTGCGCAGCGCCTCGCTCGGCTCCACGTCCGCCACCAGCGTCACATAGGCATAGATGCCCTGGCCCTTGAGGTCGTGCGGGAAGCCGACCACGGCGGCCTCGGCCACGGCCTCGTGCGACACCAGCGCGGACTCGACCTCGGCCGTGCCCATGCGGTGGCCGGAGACGTTGATCACATCGTCCACGCGCCCGGTGATCCAGTAATAGCCGTCCGCATCCCGCCGCGCCCCGTCTCCGGTGAAATACAGCCCTTTGAAGGTGGAGAAATAGGTCTGCACGAAGCGGGCATGGTCGCCGTACACGGAGCGCATCTGGCCGGGCCAGCTATCGGCGATGCAGAGATTGCCCTCCGTCTCGCCATGCAGCTCGTTGCCTTCGCCATCCACCAGCATCGGGCGCACGCCGGGCAGCGGCCAAGTGGCGGAGCCCGGCTTCAGCGGCGTGGCGCCGGGCAGCGGGCTGATGAGGACGCCGCCGGTTTCCGTCTGCCACCAGGTATCCACGATCGGGCAGCGATGCTCGCCGACAACGCGGTCATACCAATGCCAGGCCTCGGGGTTGATCGGCTCACCGACGCTGCCCAGGATGCGCAGCGATTTGCGGGAGGTCTTGTGCACCGGGGCCTCGCCGTCGCGCATCAGCGAACGGATGGCCGTGGGGGCGGTGTAGAAGATATTGACCTGGTGCTTGTCCACCACTTCCCAGAAACGCGAGGTGGTGGGGTAGTTCGGCACGCCCTCGAACATCAGCGTCGTCGCGCCATTCGCCAGCGGCCCGTACACAATATAGGTGTGGCCGGTCACCCAGCCGACATCCGCCGTGCACCAGTAAATCTCGCCGGGGTGGTAGTCGAACACGTATTGATGCGTGAAGCTCGCCCACACCATGTAGCCGCCGGTGGTGTGCAGCACGCCCTTGGGCTTGCCGGTGGAGCCGGAGGTGTAGAGGATGAACAGCGGGTCCTCGGCGTTCATCTCCACCGGAGTGTGCTGCGGCGAGGCGGCGGCGGTGACATCCTCGTACCACATGTCGCGGCCCGGCTGCATGCTCACATCGCCGCCGGTGAGCTTCGCCACGACCACGGTCTTCACGCTCGGGCAGGTCTTCAGCGCCTCGTCCGCATTGGCCTTCAGCGCCACCTTGCGCCCCCCGCGCCGGCCCTCATCGGCGGTGATGAGCGCCACTGAGTTGCAATCTTCCATGCGGTTGGCGAGGCTGTCCGGCGAGAAGCCGCCGAACACCACGGAGTGGATGGCGCCGATGCGCGCGCAGGCCAGCAGCGCCACCGAGGCCTCCACCACCATCGGCAGGTAGATGGTGACAACATCCCCCTTCTTCACGCCCTGGGTGGTGAGCGCGTTGGCCAGGCGGCAAACCTTCTCGTGCAGCTCGCGGTACGTCACCTTGGAGGACATGTTCGGGTCGTCGCCCTCCCAAATGATCGCCACCTGGTCGCCGCGCTCGGCCAGATGCCGGTCCAGGCAGTTGGCGGCAGCGTTCAGCGTGCCGTCCTCGAACCATTTGATCGAGACATCGCCATGGAATGAGGTGTTCTTCATCCGGGTGGGGGATTTGATCCAGGTGATGCGCTTGCATTCCTCGGCCCAGAACGCCTCCGGCTCTGCCACCGCCCTGGCGGCCATCAGGTCGTATTTCTCACGCGTGATCAGTGCGTGCGCGGCGATTTCCGGCTTTACTGGCACGATATCGGCGTCCGACATTGGTTTCCTCCATTTATAATTTTGGACTTGAGTTCATTATGGCAAAGCCTCAGCCAAACACAAAGAGTGATCCAATCTGCAACAATTCTTGGCGGACGAATCCTGCCTAAAATTATTGCATTTGCGTGAATACCCCCTTCCGGCGGACGCGGAAGCCCCGGGAAAGGTGAAGAAATCGTTGACAGTGCCTCTTGTTTCTGTGCCAATTTTAATCTGCAATCGACCGTGGCTTGACTTGAATACGCGCTCCTGAAGACCGGACGCAGGCAAGACTGGCACAACCCGGTTGCCCTTTGGGCGTGCGCCGCCCGGGGTCAATTCTTTTGAGGAGCGACGAGGACGTAATGGCTACCGGTACCGTGAAGTGGTTTAATACCACCAAAGGCTATGGCTTTATCGTGCCGCAGGATGGCGGCAAGGATGTGTTCGTGCATATCACGGCGGTGCAGTCCGCTGGCTTGCGCGGGCTGAACGAGGGGCAAAAGGTCTCCTACGAAATCGCCATGGAGCGCGGCAAGGCCGCCGCCATCAACCTGAAGGCCGTCTGACCCGCAAACTCAGGCGCTGAAAATTGGCAACGGGGCCGGTTGAGCTCCGTTGTTTTCGTTTGCCTTGTCATAGCTTCCCCGCTAGCCTTAATGTACGCTTGGTAACTATATCATAACCACAAGCACAAGGGGGCTTACCGGCCATGCGGCCGGGCACCCCGAATAAAAAAGTGACGAGGAAACATAATGAACGAATTAAGCGCGCAAAATATGGCGCTGCGCTTCAAGCCCACGGCTGCGGGCGACATGCTGGATGCCGCGGTGCAACAGTTCAGCCAGAAATACGCTATCGACTTTCTCGGCCGCCGGTACCGGTATGCCGAGATCGGCGCCCTTGCCAACCGCGCGGCCGCCGGGTTGCAAAAGCTCGGCGTCACCAAGGGCATCAACGTGGGGCTCTGCCTGCCTAACACGCCCTATTCCATCATCATGTACTACGCCATCCTCAAGGCCGGCGGCACGGTGGTGAATTTCAATCCGCTCTATACCGCGCGCGAAATGGAAACGATGGTGCGCGATTGCGGCGTGGACATCATCGTTTCGCTGGACGCCGCGCCGATCCATGAAAAGATCAGCCAGCTGGTGTCGCAGGGCCTGTTCAAGCGGGTCATCATCTGCCGCCTGGCGGAGGCGCTGCCCACGCTCAAGGGCCTGGCGCTGCGGCTGTTCCGCCGCAAGGATCTGCGCAAGGTCCCAAACCACCCGCCCTATGTCGAATTCGCGCAGCTGCTGAAGGGCCCGGCGCAGCCCGCCCCGGTGGAGATCGACCCTGAGCAGGACATCGCCGTGCTGCAATTCACCGGCGGCACCACCGGCACGCCCAAGGCGGCCATGCTCACCCACGCCAATATCACCGTGAACGTGCAGCAGGTAGCGGCGACACTGCCAAAGCTGGAGCGCGGGGCGGAGCGCGTGCTGGGCGTGCTGCCGTTCTTCCATGTCTTCGCCATGACGGCGATCATGAATCTCGGCCTGACCATGGGTGCTGAGCTGCTGCTGCTGCCGAAGCCCGACCCGAAGCAGTTGATGAGCATCATCTACAAGCGCAAGCCGACCCTCCTGCCCGGCGTGCCCACGCTCTTCACCGCCATCGGCAACGCCGCCGAGGCCGCAGGCCGCACGGATCTCAGCTTCATCAGGCTCTGCGTCTCCGGCGGGGCGCCGCTCTCGCTGGAAGTGATGCAGCGCTTTGAGCGCCTCTCCAATAGCCGCATCCTGGAAGGCTATGGGCTGAGCGAGACCTCTCCCGTGCTCACGCTCAACCGGGTGGAACTGGCGAAGCCCGGCAGCGTCGGCCCTGCCGTGCCCGGCACGATCCTGGAAATCCGCGACCCGGCCAACCCGGAGATCATCCTGCCGCGGGGCCAGCGCGGCGAGATCTGCGCGCGCGGGCCGCAGGTGATGCGCGGGTACTACAATAAGCCCGAAGAAACCGCCCATGTGTTTACCCATGGCGCGCTCCGCACCGGCGATATCGGCTATATCGACGAGGATGGCTATCTCTTCATCGTCGATCGCATCAAGGACGTGATCCTCTGCGGGGGCTTCAACGTCTATCCGCGCGTGATCGAGGAAGCAGCCTACCAGCACCCGGCAGTGCAGGACGCCATCGCCATTGGCATCCCCGACGCCTATCGCGGCCAGAGCCCCAAGCTCTATGTCGCGCTGCGCCCGGGGCAGATCGCCACCGGAGAAGAGATCCTGAACTTCCTGCGCGACAAGCTGAACCCGATCGAGATGCCGAAGAAGGTTGAAATCCGCGATAGCCTGCCCAAGACCATGGTCGGCAAGCTTTCCAAGAAGGAGCTGGTGGCCGAGGAAGCGGCGCGGACAAAGCCCGGAGCGGCTTGACCACGGTCAATTGGCTGCGCGGGCGCCGGAGCTATAGGTTGGTGCCATAATGGGCGCTGGTGCGCCTTGCCGGGAGGTCGATGTTGTCCGACACGAGCCACGCCACCCCTCTTCCGCCGGAGCGCCTGCGCCGCCCCACTGACCTTTCCAGCCTCGTCTTCCAGTCCACCGCGGAACTGGCACCGCTCGACGGCTTTACCGGGCAAGAGCGCGCACTCGGCGCCGTGCGGCTGGGCAGCGCCATCACCAGGCCCGGCTTTAACCTCTTCGCCATCGGCCAGCCGGGGCTGGCCATGCAGCAGGCGGTGGAGACCATGCTGCGCGAGGCCGCCGCCGTGCGCGAGGCGCCGCCGGACTGGGTGTACGTGAACAACTTCACCGAGACGCACAAGCCGGTGGCGATCCGCCTGCCCGCCGGGCGGGCCGTGAAATTCAGCGCCGCGCTCCGCGAACTGATCGAGGATCTGAAGGCAATGCTGCCTGCAGCCTTCGAGAGCGAGGACTACCAGAAGCGCCGCGGCGCGATGGACGAGGTATTTCAGAAAAAGCAAGCCGAAGCCTTCAAGGAATTGAGCGACAAGGCGGGGGCGCACGGGCTTGTGCTGCTGCGCACGCCGCTCGGCTTTGCCTTCGCGCCCGCGAAGAACGGGCAGGTAGTCTCGCCCGACGAATTCCACAGCTGGGATGAAGCGGCGCGGCGGAAGGTCGAGCAATCCATCCACGAGATGGAAAAGGAACTCGAGCGTATGGTGCAACAGCTCCCCGCCTGGGAGAAGGCACGGCGCGAGGAAGTTCGCAAACTCAACCGCGACACCGCGAACTTCGCCGTCGGGCGGCTGATCGACGAGACCAAGGCGAAATTCGCCGACCTGCCGCAGGTGCAGGCGCATCTCGAAACCGTGCGGCGGGATCTGGTCGAGAATGTCGGCATGTTTGTGGCGAAAGGCGAGGGTGAGGAGGGGCCGCCGCCGAGCGCCACGCCGGGCGGGCCATTCGATCGTTACGATGTCAATGTCTTCGTCGCCAACGATCCCGAGACGTGCGGCGTGCCAATCATCTCGGAGCTGCACCCGACGCTCGGCAATCTTACGGGCCGCATCGAGTATCTTTCGATGCAGGGCGCGCTGGTCACGAATTTCCGGCTGATCAAGCCGGGCGCGCTGCACCGCGCCAATGGCGGCTATCTGCTGCTCGATGTTCGCGCCCTGCTCGCCGAGCCATTTAGCTGGACGGCACTGAAGCGCGTGCTCAAGCGCGGCGAGATCGTCATCGAGGATGCCAGCCATTTCCTCGGCCTCGCCAGCACCGTGACGCTGGAGCCGGACCCGATCCCGCTCGACCTGAAAATCGTTCTGTTTGGCGAGCGTATTCTCTACTACCTGCTCGCCCAATACGACCCGGAGATGAGCGAGCATTTCAAGATCCTCGCTGATTTCGAGGATGATTTCGAACGCTCCGCGAAGAACGAGGCCGCCTACGCCAAGCTCATCGCCGCCATCGCGGCGCAGGACCAGCTGCGCCCGCTGCAGCGCGGCGCGGTGGTGCTGGTGATAGAGCAGGCCGCGCGCCTCGCCGATGATTCCAGCAAGTTGACGCTGGTGACGGACCAGATTCGCAACCTGATCGTGGAAGCCGACCACTGGGCGGCACAGTCGGGGCGCAAGCAGATCGAGCAGCAGGATGTGCAATATGCGCTGGACCAGCAGGTCTGGCGCGTCTCGCGCATCCGCGACCGCGACCAGGAGATGATCCTCGACAAGGTCGCGCTGATCGAGACCACCGGCCAGCGCGTGGGGCAGATCAACGGGCTGAGCGTGATGGAGCTGGGCGGCTTCCACTTCGGCCGGCCGACGCGCATCACCTGCCGGGTCCGCCCCGGCTCGGGCAACCTCATCGACATCGAGCGCGAGGTGAAGCTCGGCGGGCCGATCCATTCCAAGGGCGTGCTCATCCTCTCCGGCTTCCTGGCCGGGCGCTACGCGCCGGATACGCCGATGTCACTCTATGCCAGCCTGGTGTTCGAGCAATCCTATGGCGGGGTGGAAGGGGACAGCGCCTCCTCCGCCGAACTCTACGCCCTACTCTCCGCTTTGGCCGAAGCGCCGCTGCGCCAGGACATCGCGGTGACGGGCTCAATCAACCAGCATGGCGAGATCCAGGCGATCGGCGGCGTGAACGAGAAGATCGAGGGCTTCTTCGACATCTGCCGCAAGCGCGGGCTCACCGGCACGCAGGGCGTCGCCATCCCCGTGGCCAATGTGCGGCACCTGATGCTGCGGCAGGAAGTGGTGGATGCCTGCGCGGCCGGGCAATTTGCCATCTATCCCATCACCACCGCGGATGAGGGCATCGCCCTGCTCACCGGCCTCTCCGCCGAGGCCCTGAACGGCCGGGTGGAGCAGCGGCTGAAGGATTTCGCCAAGATCCGCCTGCGGTTCGGCGGGTCCGAGGCCAAGCCCAAACCGGAGTCCGACGCGCCATGACCATGCGGTGGACGTTCAAGCGGGTCGTCATCGACCTGCACCGCAGCGCCACCGACCAGTCGGCCATCGCACTGGCCAGCGAGCTTGCCGCGGCGATGGGGCTGGAGCTGCTTGGTCGCTTCATCCCCGCTTCGGGCCTGATCAATCTGGCGCAACTGCCCTTCGCCCGGGAGTTCCGCCCCATGGAGCGCGAATGGCACCCGCTGGACCCGGACCGTACGAGCCAGGACCTTGAGCTGGCCACCGCCGCCGCGCGCCGGCTGTTTCAGCGCGCCGCCGGGTCCGCGCCCCGGCGATTCGAGATCGTCGAGGACCAGACCGACGGGTTCCACCCGGAGGAGGACATCGCGGTGCTGCGCTATGCGGAGTGCCTGGGGGAATCCTGCGCCCCGGCGCTGGACGAGGCGCTGCGAAGCGCCGCCGCGGTGCTGATCGTACCCGGCAACGCCAAGCCCCGGCGCGGCCCGGTTATCGCCCTGGCTGAGTCCGACAACGACCCGGCGCTGGAGGTTGCCTCCACGCTGGCGCAAGCCGCCGGAGAAACCGTGATGGGCCTCGACATACACGGGCGCGACCACACGCTCATGCCACCCGAGACCCGGCTGATCGTCATCAGCCGCCACGCCCTGCCGGATGAAGCCCTTCTAGCCCTGGCAACACATAGGCGCGTGCCGGTGCTGGTGCTGCGGCGCACCGCCTGAGCGCCTGCGCCCGACACGCGCATCTTCGATCAAAAATGCAACTGCAGTGCTAGCTGATCGTTGGCTTTCCAGCGAACTGATTACGCCGTGCGGTCTGATGCCGTAGGGTGCGGCAGGCGCATCCATGCGGGAATGCGCGGTGTCAGCTGGGTGTCCCCGGCAGTAAGCGCCTTGTCCAGCGCGTCCAGCCTTAGCATGGCCAGGGCGAGATTGCCGGCCGAGGAGCGGATGTCTCCTATCTCCTGGCCATCGGCCAGCACCTTCGTGCCGGGGCCGGGGGCGGGGCTTGTGAACGCCACCGGCACCAGCCGGCGCTTCACCAGCCCGCGATATTTCGTTCGCGCCGTCAGTTCCTGGCCCATATAGCAGCCCTTGTCCCAGGCGATGCCGTGCAGCTCGTCGAACCCGGCCTCAAGCAGCAGGGTCTTGTCCGGCTCCAGATCCGGCGCGCCATCGGGCAGGCCAAGGGCAATCCGATGCGCGGCGTAATCGGCCTCACTGGCATTGGCCGCAAGCGGCGCTTCGCTCAGCAGCCGCCACCCGGCCTGTTCCAGTCGCGGGTCGGGCGCGGAGATCGCCACCTCGGGCGGCGGGCCATCCCAGGCGGCGTAAACGGCGAAGGCCTCCGAGGCATCCTCCATCTCCACCTGGGCGCGCAGCCTGTAGCGCCGCAGCTTGGTCAACAGGCCGGGAATGTCCGCCCGGGGCGCATCAAGCAGCAGCGCGTCATTTGTGGTTAGGATGAAGAAAACCGAGAGGTACTTGCCCTGCGGCGTCAGCAGCGCGGCCCAAACGGCCCGGCCCGGCGCGGCGTTCGCCACGTCGTTGCTGACCAGACCGTTGAGGAAGGTGATGCGGTCGACGCCGGTGATGGAGATCACGCCGCGCTGGGGCAAGAGGGCAAGTTTCGTCATGCGCGGATGATGGGCGAGCCTTAGCGCCGGGGCAAGCCCGGTTTGCGGCGGCAGGCAAACGCGCTAGACCCGCCCCGGCATGAAGAAGATCCTGTTCATCACCTCCTCGCGCATTGGCGATGCGGTGATCTCCTGCGGCATATTGGAGCGTTTGCGGCTGGAAAACCCGCAAGCCCGCTTCACCATCGCCTGCGGCGCCGTGGCCGAGGGTGTGTTCACCCGCTTCCCGGCGCTGGACAGGCTGATCGTGTTCGAGAAGCAGCGTTATTCCCTGCACTGGCTGGCGCTGTGGCGGCAGGTGGCGGGGCAGATTTGGGATCTGGTGGTGGATGTGCGCAGCTCCGGCGTGTCGCTGTTCCTGGCGGCGCGGCGGCGCAAGATCCTGAAAGGCGGGCGGCGCCCCGGGCGGCGCTACCAGCAGCTCGGCGCGGCGCTGGGGTATGATCCCGCCCCGCTGCCCGTGGCCTGGACCGGAACAGCGGACGACGCCAAGGCCGCAGCGCTATTGGGCGAAGGGCCGGTGATCGCCTTGGCCCCCACTGCCAATTGGGACGGCAAGATCTGGCCGCCCGGGCGTTTTGTGGAGGTATTTCGCGCTTTGGCTGCGCAGATGCCCGGCGCCCGCGCCGCTATCTTCGGCGGACCGGGGGCGGATGAAGCCCGCCGCGCCGCCCCCGTGCTGGCCGCGCTGCCCGGGGCGATCGACCTCGTCGGCAAACTTTCCTTGCCCGAGGCCACCGCCTGCCTGCGCCGGTGCGAAATCTTCATTGGCAATGACTCGGGGCTGATGCACCTCGCCGCCGCTGCGGGCACACCGACACTCGGCCTGTTCGGCCGTTCCAAGGCCAGCGAATACGCGCCCGCTGGCGCCCGCA
Source organism: uncultured Alphaproteobacteria bacterium (assembly GCA_963750235.1). GTDB lineage: Bacteria > Pseudomonadota > Alphaproteobacteria > Acetobacterales > Acetobacteraceae > Acidocella. The sequence continues at coordinate 494,999 of CAVVPW010000008.1, read as the reverse complement.
CCGCCATCGCCGTGGCGCCGGGGCCGGAGGGCGAGGCGCCGATGGCTGGGCTGCAAGTGGCGGACGTGCTAACAGCGGCGAAGACTCTATTATGCGCATAGCCCAGGTGATGGCTGGCGCCGCCAATGGCGGGGCCGAACTCTTTTATGAACGCATGACCGGCGCGCTTTCCCGCGCCGGTCAGGATGTGCTTCCCGTCATCCGCCGCGAGGAAGGGCGCAGCGCGCGCCTTGCCGCCATGGGGCTTACCCCGGTGCAGTTCCGCTTCGGCGGGCGGCTGGATTTTCTCACCCGCCCAGGCATCCGCCGCGCCCTGCAGGACTTCAAGCCGGACATCGCCATGGCCTGGATGAGCCGCGCCGCCGCACATCTGCCGCGCGGGCCGTGGATCAATATCGGCCGGCTCGGCGGGTATTATGACCTCAAATATTTCCGCTCCTGCCGTTACCTCGTAGGCAACACGCGCGGCATTGTCGATTACATCACCGGCACCGGCTTTCCGCCTGAGCGCACCGCATACCTGCCCAATTTCGTCGCCGATTTCGCGGGCGAGGCCCCTTCCTCCCGCGCGGAATTTGGCGTCCCCGAGGGTGCGCCGCTACTGCTGGGCCTCGGGCGGCTGCACGAGGTGAAGGGGTTCGACACGCTGATCCAGGCCATGGCGCGGCTGCCGGACGTGTATTGCGTCATCGCGGGCGAAGGGCCGGAGCGCCCCGCGCTGGAGAAGCTGGTGGCGGAACTGCGCCTGGGCGAGCGGGTAAAATTGCTTGGCTGGCGGCGCGATACCGGGGCGCTGCTGAAGGCGGCGGATGTGTTCGTCTCATCCTCCCGCCATGAGCCGCTGGGCAACATGGTGCTGGAGGCGTTTTCCGCCGCCACCCCGGTGCTGGCGGCGCGGGCGGAAGGTCCGAGCGAGGTGATCCGCGACGGCGAGGATGGCGTGCTGGTGCCGGCGGATGACGCGGACACGCTGGCCAGCACCGCGCGGCTGCTGCTGGGCGATTCCGGGCTGCGCGCCAAGCTGGCCGCCGCCGGGCGGACGCGGTTCGAACATGAATTTGCGGAAGCGGCGGTCGCCGCCACCTGGCTTGAGTTCTTTGCAGGGGTCACGCGCTGATGTGCGGCATCGCGGGCATTTCGTTCACCCCAGGCGCCAAGGCCGACCAGTCCATGCTGGACCGGCTCAGCGCCGCGCTGGCGCATCGCGGGCCGGACGGGCATGGCCAGTTCATCGGCGCGACCGGCGCGCTGGTGCATACGCGCCTCGCCATCATCGACCTCGTCACCGGTGACCAGCCGCTTCACGACGGCGCCCTCAACCTCGTCGCCAATGGCGAAATCTATAATTACCGGGAGCTGCGCAAGACTTTTCGCGGCGAGTACGCCACGCAGAGCGATTGCGAGCCGCTGCTCAAGGTCTATGCCCGCGCCGCCTTCACTTATACCGAGCATCTGCGTGGCATGTACGCCATCGCCATTCACGACGCCGCGTTCCACACCCTCACCCTCTCGCGCGACCTGTTCGGCATGAAGCCGCTTTATGTCGCCAAGGGCGCGGACGGGCTCGTATTCGCCTCGGAGCCGAAGGCCCTGCTGGCGGCGGGGGTGGTGCCGCGCGGCGTGGAGCGCGGCAAGCTGGGCGAGCTGCTCAACCTACAATTCACCACCGGGGCGCAGAGCATTTTTCCCGGCATCCAGCGCGTGCTGCCGGGCGAGACGCTGACCGTCCGCGCCGGTGAGGTGAAAGATCGCAAGCGGCTCGCTTTCCCCACCCCGCACGATGCGCCGGACAACGAGGACGACGCGCTGGAGAAACTTGATGCTGTGCTGGAAGAGGCGGTGGAGTTGCACCAGCGCTCGGACGTGCCCTACGGCATGTTCCTCTCCGGCGGGATCGACAGCGCCGCCATCCTGGCGCTGATGGCCCGGCTCAACACCAATCCGGTGCTGGCCTTCACCGCCGGGTTCGATGTTCGGGGCGTGGCCGATGAGCGTGACGCCGCCGCCGCCATGGCGAAGAGCGTGGGCGCGCGGCACGAGCGGATGGAAATTTCCCAGGAGACGATGTGGGAGAACCTGCCCGAGATCGTCGCCTGCATGGACGACCCGGTGGCGGATTACGCCATCATCCCGTCCTGGTTCCTGGCGCGGGAAGCGCGCAAGAGCGTGAAGGTGATCCTCTCCGGCGAAGGCGGGGACGAGATGTTCGCGGGCTATGGCCGCTACCGCGCGGCGTCCCGGCGGCTCTTCCCCAAGCGCATGCGCGCGCGCGGCGTGTTCGAGGGGCTGGACGTGCTGCGCCACCCGCCCAAGGACTGGCGGGACGGCATCGAAGCGGCGGAACGGGCGGGCGGGCATCTCTCGCGGCTGAAGCAGGCGCAGATGGCGGACATGACCGACTGGCTGCCGCATGACCTGCTGCTGAAGCTGGACCGCTGCCTGATGGCCCATGGCGTCGAGGGCCGCACCCCGTTCATCGACAGGGAGGTGGCGGCGTTCGCCTTCTCCCTGCCGGACCGCATGGCGGTGCGTGACGGTTTGGGCAAGTACCTGCTGCGGCGCTGGCTGGAGAAGAACCTGCCAGCCGCGAAACCCTTCGCCCGCAAGCAGGGGTTCGACGTGCCTGTCGGCGCCTGGATCGCGGCGAAAGCCAAGCCGCTGGCCGAGCTGCTCCCGCGCCAGCCCATCATCGCCGAGCTGGCTGATGCGGCTGCGGTGCGGGCGCTGCTGAAGCGCGCCGATGATAAACATGCCGGTTTCGCCGCCTGGGTGCTATTGTTCACGGCACTCTGGCACCGCCGGCATGTGCTGAATTTGCCCGCTGCGGGCGACGTGTTTTCGACATTGAGGCAGATATGAGTTTTGATCTTCTGATCCGTGACGGTGTGGTGGTACTCCCCTGGGGCGAGGCGCAGGCCGATATCGGCGTGAAACACGGGAAAATCGCCGCGATCGGCAAAAACCTCGGCACGGCGGCGGAGGAGTTCAACGCCGCCGGGCTGCATGTGCTGCCAGGCATCATCGACCCGCATGTGCATTTCCGCGATGGCGGGCAGGGCGGCATTCCGGGGGTGGAGGACATGCGCTCCGGCTCCCTGGCCGCGGTGCTGGGCGGCGTGACCACGGCGCTGGACATGCCCAACACCAAGCCGCCCACGGTGGACGCCGCCACGGTGCGGACGAAATACGAGTACATCCCCGGCCACACCTACTGCGATTTCGGCTTCTACGTCGGCGCAACTAAGGAGAATGCCGACCATGTGGGCGCGCTGGAGGAGATGCCCGGCGTGTGCGGGGTAAAAGTGTTCGCCGGGTCTTCCACGGGCGATCTGCTGGTGGAGGATGACGAGAGCATCGAGCGCGTGCTGCGCTCCTCGCGCCATCTCGTCGCCTTCCATGCCGAGGACGAGTACCGGTTGCGCGAGCGCAAGTCCCGCTTTTCGGCGGGTGACCCTTATGCCAGCCACGCCGAATGGCGCGATCCGGAATGCGCCTATCGCGGGGCGCGGCGCATCGCCGCACTGGCGCGCAAGACGAACAAGCGCGCGCATATCCTGCATGTGTCCACGCTGGAGGAATTCGCCTTCATCAAGGAGCACAAGGATCTGATCAGCGGCGAGGTGCTCGTGAACCATCTGCTGCAATGCGGGCCGGAAGCCTATGAGCGCCTGGGCGGCTATGCGGTGATGAACCCGCCGATCCGCACCAAGGAGCATCAGGATGCCGCCTGGGCCGCCATCGCCGACGGCACGGCGGACACCATCGCCTCCGACCATGCGCCGCACTCCACCGAATCCAAGGAACGCCCCTGGCCGACCTGCCATTCCGGCCTGACCGGCGTGCAGACCATGCTGCCGCTGATGCTCTCCCAGGTGAACGCTGGCCGCCTCTCGCTCATGCGGCTTGTCGACCTGATGTCCGCTGGCCCCGCACGCATCTATGGCGCGGTGGGTAAGGGGCGCATCGCCGCCGGGTACGATGCCGATTTCTCGGTGGTGGACATGAAGGCCAAGCGCCGCATCGAGAACAGCATGATCGCCAGCCAGTGCGGCTGGACGCCCTTCGCCGGCACCGAATGCACCGCCTGGCCGATGGCCACCATCATTCGTGGCAATGTGGTGATGTTCGAGGGCGTGGTGCCGGGCGAGCCCATCGGCAAGGCTCTGACCTTCCGGCACTGAACGGTTGTACCGGAGACTGAAATCAACGCGCCGCGCAGGGACGCCGGGGGTAAAATCAACCCTCCCGAGCCAGCAGCGCGCGCATCAGCGTCTCGAACTCCGTCACGCTCAGCGTCTCCGCCCGGCGTTGCGGGTCGATCCCTGCCGCTTGCAGCAGCTCCACCCCGCCCAGGCTCTTCAGCGCCCCGCGCAGCATTTTCCGCCGCTGCCCGAACGCCGCTGCCGTCAGCCGCTCCATGGCCCGCAACTCCTGGCGCGAGGGCTGCTCAGGCTTGGGCACCAGCCGCACCAGGGCCGACTCCACCTTGGGCGGCGGCGCGAACGCCCCGGCGGGGACATGCATCTGCATCGTCACGTCGCACAGCCACTGGCTGAGCACGGAAATCCGCCCATAGGCGCTGGTGTCCGGCGCTGCGCAGACGCGCTCGGCCACCTCCAGCTGGAACATCAGCGTCATCGACTGGAGTTGCGCCGCCTGTTGTAGCCAGCGCACCAGCAGCAGCGTGCCTATATTATAAGGTAAGTTGGCGACGATGGCGCGCGGTGCCGGCACTAGCGCAGGGATGTCCGCCTTCATCGCATCGGCGTGGACGATCGTGAGCCTATCCGTCAGCCCCGCCAGGGCGGTGATGGCCGCCACGGCGCGCGGGTCGTACTCGATGGCGGTGACATGCGCCGCCCCGGTGCCCAGTAGCGCACGGGTGAGCCCGCCCGGGCCGGGACCAACTTCCACCACATTCACGCCTATGAGGTCTCCGGCGGCGGCGGCGATGCGCGCCAGCAGATCCGGGTCCAGCAGAAAGTGCTGGCCGAGCGATTTGTCGGCCCGCAGGTCGAAGTCTTTGATAACGGCCCGCAACGGCGGCGGCGGCGCAGAAAAAACCGGCATGGCGCTTGTTAGCCCATGCCGCGGCGTGGCAACAGTGAGGCCGTGAGCGAACGTTCAGCAACTTCTACGCTCTTGCAGGTGCCGAAACTGCTGCGCGCGCTGGTGCGGGCGGACGAAGTCTGGCTGGCGCTGCTGGCCACGGTGGTTGGCATATGCGGCGGGTTTGGCGTCGTGCTGATCAATTCCATCACCCTGCTAATGCACACCGTGTTGTTCCACCTGCCGCCGGGGCAGGGGCTCTCCGAGTCCAAAATCCTCGATCCGCAGCGCGCTTTGCTCGTGCCGTCGGTGGGCGGGCTGCTGTTGGGGTTGACCATGGCTGTGCTGGCGCGGCTGCGGCCGCACAACCTCGTCGACCCGATCGAGGCCAACGCGCTCTATGGCGGGCGCATGTCGCTCACGGACTCGCTCATCGTCGCGGCGCAGACGGCCTGGTCCAATGGTGTTGGCGCGTCCGTCGGCATGGAGGCGGGCTACGCCCAGCTCGGTTCGGGCATTGCCTCCTGGGCCGGGCGGATTTTCCGGCTCAGGCGCAACGATCTGCGGGTGCTGGTGGGCTGCGGCGCGGCTGCGGCCATCGGCGGCGCCTTCAACGCCCCGCTCTGCGGCGCGTTTTACGGCATCGAGCTGGTCATCGGCGTCTACTCCATCGCCACCTTGCCCTTCGTCGTGCTCGCGGCGCTGGCAGGCACGCTCACCGTGCAGATCCTGGGCTTTGCCTCGCCGCCGCTCAACGTGGTGCTGCCGCTGAACGTGCCGCATGATGAATATGGCATCGTGCTGATCGAAGGAGTTGCCTGCGGCATCGCCGGTATTGCCATCATGCGCGGGGTCACGCTGGTGGAGACGGCTTTCCGCCGCTCGCGCATCCCGCTTTGGGCGCGCCCCCTGCTGGGCGGGATGGTGGTGGGGATGCTTGGTATCATCACGCCCATGGCCATGTCCTCCGGCCATACGGCGCTGCATGCCTATATCGATGTCAGCTTCCCTTTCTTCATCGTGTTTGGCGTGATGCTGGCCAAAGCGTTCGCCTCCGCCATCTCCATAGGTGCGGGCTTCCGCGGCGGCCTGTTTTTCGCTTCGCTGTTCCTGGGTGCGATTTTTGGCAAGGTTTTCGCGGGCATCTGCGGTGCCTTGCCCTTCGTGACCCACATGCCCGCCGGCTTCTACGCCGTGGTGGGGATGAGCGGGCTGGCGACCGCCATTGTCGGCGGGCCGCTGACCATGACCTTCCTGGCGCTGGAGAGCACGCAGAACTTCGCCGTGACCATGGCGGTGCTGGCCGCCTCCATCGTTGCCACCATCACCGTGCGCCGGCTGTTCGGCTACTCCTTCGCCACCTGGCGCTTTCATCTGCGCGGCGAGAACATCCGCTCGGCCGTGGATGTCGGCTGGATTCACAGCCTTACGGTCGGGCGGATGATGCGCCCCGCCAGTGTTACGGTGCAGGCGCAGATGAGCCTGGCCGCCTTCCGCCAGGACGTGCCGCTGGGCGCCACCCAGCGAGTCGTGGTTACGGACGAGTCCGGCCGTTATGCGGGCATCGCCTACCCGCCCGAGGCCGCCGCGATGCACGGGGAAAGCCTCACCGTGGCTGCCATCCTCCACCATGGCGAGCATTACCTGCTGCCGGGAATGAACGTGAAGGAGGCTCTGGCCGCGTTCGAAGCGGCGGAAGCCGACGCCCTGGCCGTGGTGGACGGACCCGAAACCCGCCAGGTTCTCGGTCTGCTGACCGAGCAATACGCCCTGCGCCGTTATAGTGAAGAACTGGACAGGCGGCGCAAGGAGATGTCCGGTGAGTAATGACTTGGCAACAATTGCTCCATATTTCAACTTTGTGAAACTTGTCTCTCGGTCATGACGGAACGGTAAGAATACAGTGCCACGTCGGGTCCTGGTTCCGTAGATGGATCACACATGGTGACAGTTTTGTCGATTAACCGGCTATAAAGGCCAGCTAACGTGGCCATATATGCCGGCTTCTTGTGTTTTGAGAACCTCGGTCCTTATTTTTAGATCGAATTTTTCCTAGGCTGAACCGGCATGATTCAGGCTAAGTGGATGAAATTGACCGCTAAAACTCAAGACTAGAGCGTTCATCTCAAGGACTGACGCTCTAGTCATTTTAATAGACCAAAAACAATCGCTGAATCCTAAAACTTGATAATTAATTTAGTTGATCTCGTTTTATATTATTTCTGAATTATTTTGACTTGCCGTCGTATGAGATGACGAAAATTCAATAATTGTAGGACATGACTTTTTATTGCGTTTGCTGCACTGCGCAAAGTAAACAAGTCGTTAGGGCGGTTAACTTAAAGGGGAACTCTTATGGCGGCTGGAGATACGCTTACTATTGGTGGTGCGTTCAATTCCCACTCTGGAATTGTGTCTATACCTTCGAGCTTTTTCGGTGATACTTCGACCTCCGGGTCCCTCAACCAACTCCTGGAGAATTACCTGGGCTCCCTGAGCAACTCAATTCAGGGTGGCACCTATTCCTTCGAGAATAACGACATCGCTGGCGGTAGCGACTTCAAGAAGACTGAGAGGCATTCTTCCGGCGAGCATCAGGACAACGATGGCGGTCGCGACCACAAGAAGACTGAGAGGCATGGTTCCGACGAGCATCACGACAACGACGGCGGTCGCGACTTCAAGAAGATTGAGCGGCATGCTTCCGGCTTCTTCGAGGAGTTCACCAATACCGACCAAAACGGCAAAGTTACCGGCAGCAGCGTCAGCGGCGCCTACAGGGTCTCCCCCGGCGTTACCGACCTTGTGGTGCAAGCTCCCGGCGACGTGACCCTCACGGGTAACGGCACCACCAAGTTCGCCCTGTTCGGTGCCGACAGCAATGTCACCTACAACCAGACCGGTGGCGGTTCATCCTCCATCTTTGCCGCGGGTGGTAGCGATTCCATCTACGTGTCCGCCTCGAACGTCAACGACACGGTGTACAGCGCCGGCAAGGACACCATCACCTTCAACGGTGTCGGCGGCAAGGAACTCGTCAATGCCGAAGGCAACGCCACCACTACGGTGTTCATCGGCGGATCCGACAGTGCGACCGTGACGGCCAGCGACAATGCGAAGGTCGGCGTGCACTTCATTCAGAATTCGGGTGGAACCCTGGACTTCATCAACAACTCCACCCAGGCTCAGACGGTCTTCTCCGCCGCACACGGCGTCAACTCCGTCACCGTGAATGCGGGCGCCGGCGGTGGCTTGTATGTTGGCGGTTTGGCCGGCAACAACTCGCTGATCGGCGGCTCCGGTGCCGTCACGCTGGTTGGTGGCGGCTCGAACGACGTGCTTGAAGGCAAGGGCGCGTCGAACGATCTGATCGGCGGCACTGGCATCGAAACGCTGATCGGCGCCAATGGCTCCGGCAACAACGTGTTCCAGATCGGCGTTGACTCTGTCGGTGCCGGTCACGTCACCACCTCCGGAATCGCTTCGACCAACGGTTCCGGCCTGCAGTCCTTCATCATCGGCAACACCCTTGGTGGAGACTCTCACGGGTTCAACCGTTGCCGGGTCGACCAACCTGTACGACATCGCCGGCAGCCACACCACGAGCGGCAGCACCCTGACCATCACCAATTTCGGCGCCGGCAACAGCGTAATCTTACTGGTCGAACTCGACCCTGAATGCCGCGAGCCATAACTCCGTCTACAGCATCCAAGCAGCGGGTGGCGTTGGCGGCGGCACGGATGTCTACCTCAACGACGGGACGACGATCCTGCTCAAGGGCGTTAAGGTCTCTGACGTCTTCTCCACTACCCTGCCCGGCGGCATTACCGCTATCGGCCACACCTAAGGCATCTGCCTCAGAAAAACCCGTCTTGCGTGCGCAAGGCGGGTTTTTTTGTTGCGCCTGTTCGGTCGGGGCGCGGATGAGCCTGGCCGTTACGCGGGCATTCCTGCTGCCGGGGACGAACGTGAAGGAGGCCCTGGCCGCGTTCGAGACGGCGGAAGCCGACGCCCAGGCCGTCGTGAACGGACCCGAAACCCGCCAGGTTCTCGGTGTGCTGACCGAGCAATACGCCCCACGCCGCTATAGTGAAGAACTGGACAGGCGGCGCAGGGAGATGTCCGGCGAGTAATGTCAGAGAAATTTTTGGTCCAGATAACACCTAAGTGAAACCGGCAACGAGTACAGGGTGGAACGGTACGAACACTTTACCGATTTATCGCCTGAACCGGTAGGTGTGCCACAGATGCTGGAAAATTTTAGGGCTAAGCGCCAATAAAGGTCAGCATACTGGACCATATGTGCTATTTTTGCTGTTTTTTCGAGAAAAGTTTTATATTTTTAGTCAACTTAAACGGCTAAAAATTATATTTATATCTAATAAATAGTACATCATGTGCATATCTCTATTTTTAGATTCTTTACGACCATTTTTTATCTTATGTTATACACTATGACGAAGTTTCAACAAATGTGTGGCCTGGTTTTTTCTTGCGTTTGCTGCGCTGCGTAAGCTAAATCGGCCGTAATGGCGATTATTTGAGGGAAAATTTATGTCTGGAGCTACGCTTACAATTGGTGGCGCGTTTAATTCCCATAATGGGATCGTGGCCGTGCCTTCGAGCTTTTCGGGGTCTATCGGTGGGGCCCTCAACCAGCTCCTGGAAAACTACCTGCTCTCGCTGACCAACTCGATCACGGGTGGTACATACGCCTTCGAGAACAACGACATCGCCGCTGGCCCGGGCAATGATTTCGTCACCGTTCCCGCTTCTGTTTCCGGCTCCTTCGAGGAGTTCACCAACACCGACTCCGTCGGCGGCATGACCACCACCAGCGCAAGCGGCCCGTATACCGTTTCCAGCGGCGTTACCGACGTTGTGGTCCAGGCGCCCGGCGACGTGACCCTCGCGGGCAACGGCACCACCAACTTCGCCCTCTTCGGCGCCAGCAGCAATGTGAACTACACCCAGTCGATCGGCGGCTCCGCCTCCATCTTCGCCGCGGGTGGCAGCAATGCCATCGACATCACCGCCGCGAACGTGAACGACACGGTGTACAGCGCCGGCAACGACACGGTGGTCTACAATGGCACTGGTGGCAATGACGTGGTCAACGCCCAGGGTAATGCCACCACCAAGGTGTTCGTCGGCGGTTCCGACGCTGCGACCGTGACGGCCAGCGACAATGCACAGGTCGGCGTGCTTTTCTTTGAGCGCGCAGGTGGCAGCCTGGATTTCATCAACAACTCGACCCAGGCGCAAACGGTGTATTCAGGTGCGTATACAACCGCAGGCGGTACCGTTTACGCCCCGAACTCCATTACCGTGAACGCGGGCGCGGGCGGTGGCTATTATGATGGTGGCCGTGGTGGTAATAACTTGCTGATCGGCGGGTCGGGCGCGGTCACGCTGGTTGGCGGCGGCGTGGGCGATACGCTGATTGGCAGCTCCTCGCAATCCGGGTTCCCCAATTATCTGTTTGGTGGCGCCGGTGCCGAAACCCTGCTCGGTGCCGCGGGGTCTAGCACGAATGTGTTCCAGATCGGTGTTTATTCTCCCGGCATCGGCCGCTTCCAGGCTTCGGGCCTCGTGTCGACCGACGGCTCGGCCAGCCAGTATTTCATCATCGGCAATACCAACGGCGAGACCATTACGGGTTCTGATGTTGCCACCGCGAACAATGTTTACGACATTCTCGGCACTCCGACGACCAGTGGGAGCAGCCTGACGATCACCAATTTCGGGCCGACCAGCACGATCCTTTTGGTTGACTCGACCCTGGGCGCGGCTAGTGATGCTTCCGTTTACAGTAAAACTACCGATGCCAGCCCGGCTGGCGGTACGGATCTTTACCTTACCGACGGCACCCGGGTCTATCTGCAGGGCGTTGGTACGTCTCACGTGGCCATCAGTACCGTTCCCGGTAGCGGAATCGTGGCCATCAGCTACCAGTAAGGCAACCGCGCCAGAAAAACCCGCCTTGCGCAAGCAAGGCGGGTTTTTTGCTGCGCCTATTTCGCCGGGGTAAAGTTCATCGCCACACCGTTGATGCAGTAGCGCAAGAAGGTGGGCGGCGGGCCGTCCTCGAACACATGGCCCAGATGCCCGCCGCAGCGGCTGCAATGCACCTCGGTGCGGATCATGCCGTGGCTGCGGTCAGTGGTGGTGGCAAGCGCGCCGTCCACCGGGTCGTTGAAGCTCGGCCAGCCGGTGCCGCTCTCGAACTTGGAGTTGGCGACGAACAACTCCTGGCCGCATCCGGCGCAGGAAAACTTGCCCGGTCGCTTTTCGTGATTGAGAGCGCAACTGCCTGGCCGTTCGGTGGCATGGCCGCGCAGCACGGCATATTGTTCCGGCGTCAGACGCGCACGCCATTCACGATCGCTGAGCGTGAATGGAAAGTTTTGACCGGCTTGCGGCTCCATACAAATCTCCTTGGCATTTTGGGCGCTTGAGCGCGCCGCCGGCATTAATATACGTATGCCGGTGGCGCAGGCTCAATTCCTGCCGGAGATATCTTCCCGGGGCTGGTCTCCCGGGGCGCGGTCAGGCGCTTGCTGTATCGCCGTGGTGCGCGGCGGACTGGCCACCCAGGCTGCGCCAGCGTTCCAGAGTCGCCTCCCGAGCTGGCTTGCCGTCGCGTAAGCTGGCGGCGATCAGCCGGTCGATCACGGCGTTGCGAAGTTCGGCTTCGATCTTCAGCATATTGGCAGGCATCGTCAGGCTCCGTGGGTCTTTAAGTCGTGGACCGTTTGTCCATATTCCGCACTTTCAACTGTAACAAAGGCACGAATAAGGCGGGCTGTTGAAAGCTTTATGACAGGCTAAAATATTAATTCGTGCGGTGCAGCATTAAATTTGCCGGATTCCGGGAGCGCCCCCCTGTCAATTTTTTCATCATTTGTTATACGGGGTGAAATACCTCGACCTTTCGGAATTGCATGGCGCAGCGGGCAAACTTTCGAATTCTAACCCTGACCGGCAGCCTGTTCGCGCTGGCCAGTTGCGCGGGCCCGAATCCTCAGCTCGGCGATGCCGGACCGGCCATTCCCTCCTCCACCCAGGGGCTCGTCGGCTCCACGCCGCAGGTGCTGAACGCCGATTTCGGCGCGCCCGCGCTGCGCCGGGTCGATGGTTCCGCCCAGGTCTGGCTCTATCACTCCCCGGTCTGCGGACTCGACGTGTTCCTCTACCCCGATTCGAATGGCATCCCCCGCGTTGCCGCCGCGGTACCGGATAACGGGGATCCGGCGAGTTGCATGCAAAGCCTTGCCTCCCATGGCCTGACGTCCGCGGCTCTGGAGCGTCCGGCCGCGTCCTGATACCCTCGCCCGTGAACGGCTTGAGGAAGCAATGAAATCTCTGAAAATTGCCGTGCAGATGGACCCGCTGCACAGCATCGACATCGCCGCGGATTCAACCTTTGCCCTGATGTTGGAAGCCCAGGCGCGCGGCCACAAGCTCTGGCACTACGAAGTCCCGCATATGTGGCTGGACGGCGCGAGGCTGAAAGCCCGCGTGAAGCCGGTGACGGTGCAGGCCGTGCATGGCGCGCATCACGAATTCGGCCCCGAGTTGATCATCGACCTGTCGGACATGGACGTGGTGCTGATGCGCCAGGACCCGCCCTTCGACATGGCCTACATCACCGCCACCCACATGCTGGAGCATATCCACCCGGGCACGCTGGTGGTGAACAACCCGGTTTCCGTGCGCAACGCGCCGGAGAAGCTGCTGGTGATGCACTTCCCCGAGCTGATGCCCCCCACCCTGGTTTCGTGGGACCGCGAAGCCATCCGCGACTTCCGCGCCCTGCACAAGGACATCATCGTCAAGCCGCTCTTCGGCAATGGCGGCATCGGCGTCTTCCGCCTCAAGCCAGATGACGAAAATCTCGGCTCTCTGCTGGACATGTTCTTCGCCGCCTCGCGCGAACCGCTTATGGTCCAGCGCTACGAGCCCGCCGTCCGCCAGGGGGACAAACGCATCATCCTCGTCGACGGCGAGCCCCTGGGCGCCATCAACCGCGTCCCGCCCGAGGGCGATTCGCGGTCCAACATGCATGCCGGCGGCACGCCAGAGCCGACGAAACTCACCGGCCGCGAGCTGGAGATCTGCGCCGCCATCGGCCCCACGCTGAAGGCCCAGGGGCTACTGTTTACCGGCATCGACGTGATCGGCGGCTACCTCACCGAGATCAATGTCACCTCGCCCACAGGGCTGCAACAGATCGCGCGGTTCGACAATCTCAACCTAGCCGCCGCCATCTGGGACAAGATCGAGGCCCTGCGCGCGGGCTAGACGACCAACTCGATGAGGAACGGGCCGGGGCGGGCGACGCTCGCCGCCAGCAGCGTGCCCAGCTGATCGAGGTTTTCGGCCCGCGCCGCCTCTACCCCCATGCCGCCCGCGATCTTGCACCAGTCCAGCGCGGGGTTGGTGAGGTCCATCATGTCCAGCGCCGTGCGGCCGGGGTTGGCGCCCACGCCCGCCAGCTCGCTGAGCAGGATCGCGTATTTGCGGTTGGAGATGATGATGGTGGTCACATCCAGCCGCTCGCGCGCCTGGGTCCATAGCCCGGCGAGGCTGTACATGGCCGAGCCGTCCGCCTGAAGCGCGATCACGCGCCGGCCCGGCGCGCCCACCGCCGCGCCCACGGCCATGGGGATGCCATCGCCAATGGCGCCGCCGGTGAGCATCATCCAGTCATGCGGCGGGGCGGCGTATGTGCCGGGGAAGAACCCGCGCCCGAAGGAAATCGCCTCGTCGATGATGATCGCCTGCTCCGGCATCACCGCGGCCAGGGTTTGCGCCACGCCTTCCGGCGTCACCTTGCCCTGGGGGCGTTCCGGGCGCGGGCCAGGGTCGGCGGGCGGCACATCCGGCGCGCCCAGGATTTGCGCCAGCACCGCCAGCGCGGTGGCGCCATCCTGCTCCGGGGTGCTGAGCGTGAAGACGTCGCAGCCCTCGGGCTGGAGCTGCCCCCGCTTGCCCGGATAGGCGAAGAAGGAAACCGGCGGGGGTGTATTCACCAGGATCAACTGCTCCACGCCCGCGAAGGCAGCAAAGCCCTGGTCGATCGGGTACGGCACGCGCTCGGCCTGCACCCGGCCCCGGCCGCGCGCCAGCCGCGCCGGGGAGCGCTCCAGCAGCAGTCTTGCGCCGGTGTGGCGGGTGATACTCCAGGCCACACGCATCGGCACCTCGTCCAGCGCCTGCCCGCCCAGCAACAGCATGATCGCCTTGCCGTTATGCAGCAGCGCCGCCGCCTGTTCGATCGTATCCTCCGTCACCGTTTCCGGTTCCCCGGGAGCGTGGGGCGCGGCCACCACGCCGCGTTCCTCCCAGGCCGTATCGGCGGGCAGGATCAGCGTGGCCACATGCCCAGGGAAACTGCGCGCGGCGGCGATCGCCGCGGCCGCATCCGCCCCCACCGAAGCCGCTGATTCCGCGCGGCGGATGAAGGCGCTCACCGGCGCGGCGATGGCCTCAACATCCGATGTCAGCGGCGCGTCCAGCGGGCGGTGATACGTCGCCTGGTCGCCGACGATGTTGACGATGCCAGAACGGGCGCGGCGCGCATTGTGCAGGTTCGCCACGCCGTTGCCCAATCCGGGTCCGCAATGGAGCAGCGTGGCGGCGGGCTTGCCCGTCATCCGGTAGTACGCGTCCGCCGCGCCCGTCACAATTGTTTCATCAAGGCATAATACGCAACGGATCCCAGGAATGCGATCGAGCGCCGCGACGAAATGCATCTCGCTCGTGCCGGGGTTGGCGAAAACCGTATCAACCCCAGCTTGCAGCAGGGTATGCACGAGACTCTCGGCGCCGTTCATTTTTTTGCTTCCTTGCAATGACCTGCCAGGGATGAACTCAAATCCGCTTATGTGTTTTGTTTCAAAATGCACGCGGCGTTTCCTCATCCGCCGCGGCGGCACGATGGCGCAATTCCCGCCTCGCCGCCAATCACAAATCGCGTGCGGCGCGGTTTATTGCCGCAGCGCGGCACGGTTTCTTGTTTCCTTCAGCCGGACGGCGCTGTAATCTATTCTAAGAAAGCGTGAATTGACTGTCCGTTGAGGAGATCCCGCCATGATGTCCATGATGTACAGAGTGCCACGGCAAATCGGAATTACCGCGATGCTGGTGAGCGTTGTTCTGCTGCCTGGCTGCAGCCCGGAAAAGGCCGCGTCTGCAATGCCGCAGCGCGCAGCGCCGCAACCTGCGAGCAGCACGGGTGCAACGGCCGGGCATTTCTCGCTGAATACCCCGGTGGACAAGATCGCCGCCAACCCGGATGGCAAAGCGGTCCTGAATCGCGATATGCCGGGCCTGATAAGCAATCCTAGCTATGTGCTGTTTTCGGATATGAGCCTGTCCCAGCTCGCCTCACTTTCGGGCGGGCGGCTTAATAAGGCGACGCTTGATCAGGTCGAGGCCGACTTGTCGCAACTGCCGATCGAACTCGAAGCTCGCTCAGTAACCAAGCCCGTTCGCGGGCGGGAGACATTAAAAAGGGGACCGTGTGGTCCCCTTTTTTTATTTTCAGGCTTCCGGCAGCGCCGCCGGGCCGTCGCCCAGCATCTCGATCCGGCCGGTGATCTGCCCGCCATCCTCCACCTGCAGGCGGCGGCAGCGCGCGGTGCCCAGCACGCGGCCGGTGGTGCGCACAATCAGGGTCTGGCGGGCGATGATGGTGCCGTCGATGGTGCCGGCAACCTCGGCTTCGTCCACTTCGACCTCACCCTTGAACATACCACCCTGGGCGATCGAGAGTTCAGCGAGCCCGTTGATCGTGTTGGCCTCGACCGTGCCTTCCACAACCAGGCGCTCCGCGTCCTGCACGGTGCCCTGCACGCTGATGCCGCGCCCGACCACGAGGGTGCGGCGCTCGGCGGGTTCGCGCGCGGCGTGGCTCGCCGGCATGGCCGGGCGGGTCACCGGCTGGCTGGCGGGCGCCGGGGTGACAGTGGGGATGGAAGGCGGCGCGAAGGGTGAGCGGGCCATGGCAGGCTCCTTGAAGTAAGGGGGGACGTAGGCACTGGCGGCCACGGCTTCGTCCGCAGCGACGGGCGCGGTGGACGCGGTCGTTTCGGCCTGCGGCGCTTCCACCACAGCCGGCTTGGGCTCTTCGATCTTGCGCTTGTTGAACACAAATACTCCCGGTCTCTTCCGTATCATCTCAAGGCGAGTAGCACGGACCGCCGGAATGCCACAACCGTGCTATGCCCGTGTGGATTTGCTCAAGCCCGCCGTGCGATGCTAACGCCGGGGAACAGGCAACCCCTTGGGAGACCGGCTAAAATGCCCGCGACGCGCTTTGATATCACCGGCATCGGCAACGCCATCGTCGACTACCTCCTCCCGGCCCATGACGATTTTTTAAGCCGCCACAACATGCCCAAGGGCGGGATGTCGCTGATCGACGCGGACACCGCGACAAGGCTCACCGCCGCGATGGCGGGCGGGGTGACCGCGTCTGGCGGCTCGGTGGCCAATTCCTGCGCCGTGGCGGCAGCCCTCGGCGCGCGCGTGGCGTTCCTCGGCAAGGTCGGCGCGGATGAGATGGGCGACGTGTTCCGCCGCGAGATCGCGTCCGTGGGCGTGCATTACGCCACCAAGCCGCTCAGCGCCGCCATTCCCACCGCGCGCTGCCTCATCCTTGTCACGCCGGACGGGCAGCGCACCATGAACACCTATCTCGGCGCGGGCGGCGAGTTCGCGTTGCGCGACCTGGATGAAACCGTGATCGCCGCCTCCGCCGTCACCTATCTCGAGGGTTATCTGTTCGACCCTCCGGCGGCCCAGGCGGCCTTCGCCGAGGCGGCGAAAATGGCGCGCGCGGCAGGGCAGCAGACCGCGCTCTCGCTCTCCGATGCATTCTGCGTGGACCGCCACCGCGACGGCTTCCGTCGCCTGATCGCCGAGGGCGTGGACATCCTCTTCGCCAACGAGGCCGAGGTGTGCAGCCTGTATGAGTGCTCGGATTTCGCCGTTGCCTCTTTCCAGGCGGCGCAGGACGTGAAGCTGGCGGTGCTGACGCAGAGCGAGAATGGCAGCGTCATCCTGCGCGGCGGCGAGCGCGTGGCGGTGCCCGCCGTGCCGGTGGAGGTGGTGGACACCACAGGCGCTGGAGATGCCTATGCCGCCGGGTTCCTCGCCGCCTATACGCGCGGCGGCAGCTTGGCCGAGGCCGGGGCGCTGGGCGCCCAGGCGGCGGCGCTGGCGATCTCCCGCATCGGCGCCCGCCCGCCTATGGAAGATCTGCGAAAGCTCATCTGATGTGGGGCTATATTCTCGTCGGCGTCGCGGGGTTCCTGGCCGGCGCCCAGAACGCCATCGCGGGTGGCGGCTCCTTCCTTACCTTCCCCGCTTTGCTCTTCGCGGGGCTGGACCCGCGTGCGGCCAACATCAACTCCACCATCGCGCTGTTCCCGGCGCAGGTGACGATGGGCTGGTCCGGCCGCACCATGGCCGGGGGGGCTGCCGGGCTCTCGCTGCGCACGTTATTCATCGTCAGTATCGTTGGCGGGGCCATCGGCGCGGTGCTGCTGCTGGACACGCCGGTCACCATCTTCACCCATCTGGTGCCATGGCTGATCCTGTTCGCCACGGTTGTGTTCATCTGGGGCAATTTCTTCGCCAGGAAGCGCGCTGACGGCGCGCCCCCGGCCCTGCCCGCGCCCGCGGCGGTGTTCGTTCAGTTCATCATCGCCGTGTATGGCGGCTATTTCGGCGGCGGCATCGGCATCCTCATGCTGGCGGCACTCACCGCCGCGGGGCTGGCCGTGCGCAATGCTGGCGCCACCAAGAATGTCCTTGCCGGGGTGATGAACGTCGCCGCCGTGGTCATCTTCGTCGCGCGCGGCCATATCGCCTGGGGGCTCGTGCTCGACCAGGGCATTACCGCCATCGCGGGCGGTTACCTGGGCGTTGCCATTCTGCGCCGCGCGCCCATGAACGTGCTGCGCATCGCCGTTGCCTGCATCGGCACGGCGCTTACCATCGGCATGTTTCTGCGCCAGTAAACCCGAACGGTGCGAGCAGCGCCGGGGGCAGCGCCTCTCCGGTAAAGAACGCCACGCCCGCCTGCGGGTTGCGCGCGGGCGGCAGATGCCCGGTGACGCGCAGCGTGTGCCGCGCAACGGGTAAGGCCGGGTCGAACCAGGAAATGTCCGGCCTGAGTGCGGAGAATTCCGGCTGCAGGAAGGTGTAATGCGTGCAGCCCAGGGCGATGGCGTCGATCTCCCCGCCGCCCTCCTGCGCGAACAGCGGCGCGACGGCCGCTTCCACATCCACCGCCTCGCCACGGAATTTCCGCTCCGCCAGCTCGGCCAGCGCCGGGGTGCCCAGCGAGAGCACATTGCAGCCGGGAGCAAAGGTCTCGATCAGCCCGCTTAAGTATCGCCGGCGCACCGTGGCCGCGGTGGCGAGCACGCCGATGGTCTTGCTGGCGCTGGCGGCGGCGGCGGGCTTTACCGGCGGCACGCAGCCGATGATGGGCAGGCTGTAGGCCGCGCGCAGGGCAGGCAAAGCGATGGTGCTGGCCGTATTGCAAGCCACCACCACAGCCTGGGGCGAGAAGGCGGCAATGGCCTTGCCGATGACCCGCACGATATGCGGCAGCAGCACGTCGTCCGGCTTTTCGCCATAGGGGAAGAAGCCGTTATCGGCGAGGTAGGTCAGCTCCTGCTCAGGGGCCAGGCGGCGGAGTTCCCGCGCCACGCCGAGCCCGCCGATGCCGGAATCGAAGACCAGAAACGCCATTCAGAGCACCTTTCAAAACTCGCTTTGGCGAGTCAGTTGGTGGGGTTTGGCGAGCACCGGAGCGGAGCGTACTCTCGGTACGTGAGCACCGGAGCGCAGACAAACCGCATCAAATGGCCGCCAGAGTAGAGTTTTCAAAGGTGCTCTTATAGATGGTCCGGGGAGGCGAAGGTGACGTCGCGGTGCACATGGATGGATTGCAGCACGCCAAAGCCAAGCATCACGGCGGTGAGCGCCGAACCTCCATAGGAGATGAGCGGGATCGGCACGCCGCCCACCGGAATAAGGCCCATCACCATGGAAAGGTTGACGAAGCAGTACAGGAAGAAATTGGTGGCGATGCCGAGCGCCACCAGCCGCCCATAGGCGTGCGAACAGGTGACGGCGGTGTACAGCGCCAGCGCCACGATGGAAAACAGCAGCCCCAGCGCCGCCAGGCTGCCCAGATAGCCGAACTCCTCGGCGATGATGGTGAAGACGAAATCCGTCTGCTTCTCGGGCAGGAAGTTGAGCTGGTTCTGCGTGCCGCGCAGATAGCCCTGGCCGAAGAACCCGCCGGAGCCGAGCGCGATCTTGCTCTGGATAATGTTGTAGCCTGCTCCCAGCGGGTCCGCTCCGGGGTTGAGGAAGGTGTCGATGCGCGCCCTCTGGTAGTCGTGCAGGTGATGGTACAGCACCGGGGCCGAGACCGCGATGACGGCGGCGATGATGGCGAACCACCACCAGCGCACCCCGGCCCCCAGCATCACCACCGCGCCGATGGTGCCGGTGATCACCGCCGTGCCCAGATTCGGCTCCTTCAGGATCAGCCCGACGGGGATGAGCACCGCCACCGCCATGGGCAGCACGAAGATCAGACTGCCGGTCTGCTCCGGCGTGGCGCGCTTGAAGTAGTAGGCCAGCGCCATGGCCAGGAACAGCTTTATCAACTCGCTCGGCTGGATCTCGATCGGGCCGAGATCGATCCAGCGCTTGGCCCCCAGCCCGGTGTGTCCGGCCACCATCACCACCACCAGCAGCAGAATCCCCACGCCATAGGCCGGCCAGGAGAGCTTGGCGATGAACCGGATATCGACCATGGCAATGCCCAGCATCATGACAAGCATGCCGATGAAGCGGTAGAGCTGGCCCTGCGCGTAGGGCTCCGGGCTGCCGCCCGCGGCGGAGTACAGCGCCGTGTACCCCACCCCGGCGAGGAGGCAGACGCAGAGCACGAACAGCCAGTTCACGCGCGCGAGCTTGCGAATCACGCCGAAGGATTGGTCCCGGAACGGGCGGCGCCGGGCCAGGCTGTTATCCAGCATCATGTGTTGTTCACCGGCAGGGCGGGGGTGGTGGATTGCAGCGGCTGGGTCAGCGGCGTGTCTCGTCCGGCCGGGTCGTGCTGGATGGCGTAGGTCATCATCGCCTGGGCGATGGGGGCGGCGGCCTGCGCGCCGAAATTGCCGTGCTCCACCACCACGGCAATGGCATAGCGCGGATTGTCATACGGCCCGAAGGCGACGAACAGCGCGTTCGGGCGGTCCTCCCAGGCCATGGTCATGTCGTTGAAGTTCTTCTGCTTCTCGGCGGCGGTGTTGTTGTGCACCTGGGCGGTGCCCGTCTTGCCCGCCATCTGCGCGTTGGGCAGCTGCAGGCGCGAGGCATAGGCCGTGCCCTGCGGCGTATTCACCACGTCGAACATCGCCTGGCGGATCACGGCGAGATGCCGGTCATCCACATCCACCGCCGGCCAGTCATCCGGGTCGGAGCCGGTTTGCAGCGCGCCGCCCACGCGCCGGGTAATATGCGGCCCCACGGCGTTGCCGGTGGCGATGCGCGCGACCATGGTGGCCAGCGCCAGCGGGGTCAGCTGGGTGTAGCCCTGGCCGATGCCCTGCACCACGGTGCTGCCCTGGGCCCAGTGGATGCCCTTGGAGTGCGCCCAGGCGAGCGTGGGCACCAGTCCGGTGGAGACATGCGGCAGGTCGGACCCGAGATCTACGCCGAGGCCGAGCTCGGAGGCCATGTCGGCGATTTTGTCGATGCCGACCATCAGCGCGACCTGGTAGAAGAACACGTCGCAGCTCACGGTGAGCGCCTGGGTCACGTTGATGGAGCCGTGGGCCACGTGGTTGTCGCACCAGAACACATGGTCGCCGAGTTTGAAGGAGCCGGGGCAGGTGAGGATGGTATCCCCCGTCAGCGCGCCCGCCTTCATCGCCGCCAGGGCCACGGTGGGCTTGAAGGTGGAGCCGGGGGCGAACAGGCCGGAGGTGGCCTTGTTCTGCAAGGGGTGTTTGGCGTCCGCCATCCAGCCCTTCCACACATCGGCGGGCACACCCTTGTCGAACAGCGAGGGGTCGAAGGCCGGCGTGCTGGCCAGAGCGAGGATCTCGCCATTCGTGGCATCCAGCATCACCACGGCGCCGGCATTGTCGCCCAGGCTTTGCACCGCGAGTTGCTGCAGCCCGGCATCCAGGCCCAGCGTCACCGTCTGGCCGGGCGTGCCGTTGTCATGCGCCACCTCGCGCACCACCTCGCCATGCACGTTGGTTTCCGTCTGCACAAAGCCTGGCGCGCCGCGCAACGCGCCGTCCTGCGCGTCCTCGGCCCCGGTGCGGCCAACGCGCATTCCGGGCAGGGCCAGGACCGGGTCGCTCTTGGCTTCGTCCTGGTTCGGGCGGCCAACATAGCCCACCGCGTGCGCCGTCACCGGCCCCAGCGGATAGACGCGCGAGGCCCCGGCCTCGACCACGATGCCGGGCAGGTTCGGGGTGTTGACCTCGATCGCCGCCATGTCCGGCCAATCCAGCCAGTCCTTCAGCAGCACCGGAATGTAGCCGGGCCGGTCCTGGAGGTCCTGGGCGATGCGCGCCTTCTCGTCGTCGGAGAGCGGTACCAGCTTGTAGAAATTCTCCAGCACCGCCTGCGGCTCGGGCGCCAGCGCCTGCATGAACAGCGCGCGCCAGTGCTGCTGGTTGCCGGCCAGGATGGTGCCGAAGCGGTCGGTGATGAGCCCGCGCTCGGGGGCCACCAGACGTTCCGAGATGGAGTTCTGCTCGGCCAGCATGGCGTATTTGCTGTGCTGCGTGACCTGCAGATTATACAGTCTGGCGGCAATCCCCGCGAACACCGCGCCCTGGCCCAAGCCAATGAGCAGCGCGCGGCGGCTGAAGGCCGAGCGTTCCTTGGCAAGGCGCCTCATGCCAGTTCCACCGCCGCGGGGCCGCGATGCGCGCGGATCAGCAGCCTGGCCAAAACCGGGTACAACCCGGCGGCGAATAGCCCCTGCCACGCCACCGGCCAAAGCGGCAGCATGTGCAGCTCAAGCAGCGACTGCCCGGCCCAGGCCAGCGCCACGGCAAGCACGGCGAAGCCGGTGAACGCGCCCCAGGTGACAAGGAATTTCGCCGGGGCCAAGCGGCGCCGCGCGGCGATGGTGGTGAATTGCAGCAGCAGCAGGATGACCGCCCAGAGCCCGAGTGGCGAGAGCCCGAGCAGGTCCAGCAGCAGGCCGCACAAGGCCACGAACGGGGTAGGCAGCGAGGCCGGGCGGTAGAGCGACCAGAAATACACGCAGGCCATGGCATAGACCGGGCGCAGCGCCGCCTGGTTGGGCAGGCCGAACGGCATGCCGATGATGATAAGGCCGGCCACCAATATGAAGCCGGGAAACGCCCGGCGGGACGCGGTATCCAGGCGCCGCCATAACGTGAGCGGGCGGCGCAGGGCGGGGCCTTGCACCATGGCTTAGTGCTTCCGCGAATGCGCCTTCGCGCCCGGCCTGGTTTCCGGCTTGGTGTGCGGAATTGGCGTCAGCTCGGGCAGATTGTCTGGGTAGCTGAACAGGCGCAGCAGGCGCAGCGAGTCGAGGTTTGCGAGCGGCAGCACCACCGGGTTGTTCTGCGCGTCGTAATGCACCACGCCCACCGGCAACCCGGGCGGGAACGCCCCGCCCTGCGCGGAGGTGAGCACCATCGCGCCTTCAGCGGGCGGGCGGCCGGGGGACCAGTACAGCAGCGACGGGTCCGGCCCGTTGTTTCCGGCCATTAGCGCCGGGGCGCCGTCGGCCCCGAGCGCCACGGGAATGCGGCTATTGATGTCGGTGATGAGCAGGACCCGGGCCGAGCGCCCGCCAGCCTCCACCACCCGCCCGGCCACGCCGCGGCCATCCATAGCCACGGCGCCCACCAGGCTCTGCGCGTCGCCGTTCGCGGGCGGCACCAGCACCAGCACAGAGCGCGCATACACCCCGCCCAGATCGGCGGCCACCTCGCCGGTGGAGAATTGCGGCGCGGGCGAGGGCACGTAGTTCAGCGACGCCTTCAGCGCGTTGTTCTGCGCCTGAAGCGCCATCGCCACTTCCTGCCATTGCAGCAGTTCGGCGTTCTGCTCGCGCAGCTGCGCATTTTCCTCGCTCAGGGAGAACAGATGCCCGATCGCCCCGGTGCCGTGCTCGGCCGCCTGGATCGGGCCGGAGACCGCCATGTAAAGCGGCGCGAGCAGGTCATCCAGCCCGGCGCGCACCAGGTCGGAGAAATTCGTGTCCGCGCGGCCGATCAGCACCACGCCGAGCGAAAGGGCCAGCATCACGGGGAAGCTGAGGCGGGACAATGCCTGGCGGAACGGGACCGATAATCTGATCACCGGGGGATCATCTCCAAAACCGGAAGAATTCAAGGTCAGGCAGATACCCCGAAACCACCGCCGCGCCCAGCCCGGAATCGCAAGATTCCGGTTCGCGCGTAAGAATTAATGGCCCGCTTGCTGAACAGGCGCTTCCCGCACGCCGAAGATCGCGGTGCCGACGCGGATATGCGTGGCCCCGGCGGCAATGGCGGCTTCGTAATCCGCCGACATGCCCATGGAGCGCACCTTCAACCCGTGCGCATCGGCCATCGCGGCCAGGCGCTTGAAATAAGGCAGCGGGTCGGCTTCCACCGGGGGAATGCACATCAGCCCGGCGAGCTTCTCCCCGAAGCGCGCACGCATGGCGCGGATGAAGGCATCGGCCTGGGCCGTCGGCACGCCGGATTTCTGCGGCTCATCGCCGATATTCACCTGCACCAGCAACTCTGGCAGCCGGCCCTCGGCCTGGGCGGCGTGGTCGATGGCGTCCGCCAGCTTCACGCGGTCCAGGCTGTCGATTGAATCGGCGATGCGCACGGCATGCGCTGCCTTGTTGGTCTGCAACCCGCCGATGATATGCAGCCTGGCGCCGGGGATGGGGAATTTCTCTTCCGCCTCCTGCACCCGGTTCTCGCCGAACACGGCCTGCCCGGCGGCCATCGCGGCCAGCACGGCATCCTTCGGGTGGGTCTTGCTCACCGCGATCAGCGTGATCTCAGAGGGATCGCGCCCGGCAGCGCGGGCTGCGGCGGCGATATGGGCGCGCACGGTTCCAAGATTGGCGGCAATCGCGCTAGGGTCGGTCATGGATACACGGTTAATCGCCTGGGCCCGCGCGGTAAAGCGCCGCGATCTGCCGCCGCTGTGGTTCTTCACCGATTCCGCCCGCGCGCCGGACCCTCTGGGCGCGATCGCCAACCTGCCGCCGGGTCTGTGCGGCGTCGTTTTCCGGCATGATGACGCGCCTGACCGCATGGCCCTGGGCAAGCAGGTGGCGCGCTTGTGCCGCGCGCGGCGGCTGGCGCTGGTGGTGGCGGGGGATGCGCGGCTGGCTGCGGCACTCGGGGCTGGGCTGCACCTGCGCGGCGGGCGGCAGGCCGGATGGGTCAAACCGCCGCCGCTGCGCACCGCCTCGGTCCATAATGCCGCGCAGGCGGTGCGGGCCCGCCGTGTCAAGGTGGCCGCCGCGTTCATCTCGCCGGTTTTTGCGACGGCCAGCCACCCGGGCGCGGCCGTGCTCGGCCCGCTCGGCTGGCGGCGCTTGGCCCGTTACATCCACCTGATAAGGGGATTTGCTCTGGGGGGAATTAGCGGTGCGAACATCCGTGCACTGGGGCGTGATTGTGCCGGAGCTGGTGCAATCGACGCGTTGCTTTCCGACGAGCTGAAAGACGTAGAAAACCCGCCCGCCAAGGCCTTTGATAAACCCCTTGAATTGGTCTTGAAATGGTGTTGATGGTTGTCATAAAGTTGTCATAGACGTTTGATTTTCGCTGATTTTCCGCAGAAATATTTAACATTAATGCAATATACATGTGGCGCTCATGCCACAGTGGTTTCGGATTTACCAATCCACCCTATTTGCTCATTGCGCGATGATGGGGATGCGTTTTTAAGGCGGCCGGAGCGCGCCGGCCTGTTGGCGGTGCGGTCTGAGTTTCAGGGGCCACCAGGCTCTTACGCGATCAATTCCACCGATATTATTCGGTGAACGAGGAGATGAATTTCATGCGCAAAGTACTTCTGGCCTCTGTGGCCTCGATGAGCGCGCTGCTCGCCGCTGGCGGCGCCGCCAACGCCCAGCCGGTCCAGCCCGTCGCGCCCGCCACCATCGTGGTCCATATGAATGGCTACTTCCAGTTCGGCCTGGACGACGTCAACTCCAGCTACAACACCGTGACGACCGCCGGCTCCACCGCGAAGCTGAACCCGATCACCACCAACGGTGAATTCCGCCTGTACCCGGGCTTCGACGCCATGACCGTCAACGGCATCGAGTACGGCGCCAAGGTCGAAACGCGCGTCACCTTCTCCGACGCCGGCAAGGGCGCGACCAGCACCTCCAACTCGACGGCCGGCACTGGCAGCCTGTACGTCCGCCGCGCCTATGGCTATGTCGGCACCGAGGATTACGGCTATGTCCGTTACGGCCAGACCGACGGCGCCTTCACCCTGCTGCAGACCGGCGTGATCGAGCAGTTCGGTGACGGCGCCCAGTTCGCCAGCACGGACTCCACCTCGCTGTACGTCGTGCCCACCAAGGCGATCCCCGGCGAGTTCATCTATGCCGACCAGGGCGCGCTCTACACCACCGATAAGGTTGTGCTGATCTCCCCGTCGCTCGCCGAGCCTTACCTGGGCGGCAAGTTCTCCGCCATGGCCTCTTATGAGCCGAACAGCAACGGCCTCAAGGAAGGCTATGCGACCTGCTCCGTCGCTGGCGCCACCTGCGCTTCCATCAGCTCGATCGGCACCGGCTACACCTCGACCAACGCGAAGGAGCGTCAGAACACGTTCGACGTGGCTGGCCAGTACGCGCTGAAGGCTTTCGGCTTCAACTCCAAGATGTCTGTCGGCTTCCTCGATGGCAGCCCGATCCGCTATACCGGCAGCATCGCGGGCGCCAATGCGGCCTACAACCTCGACCAGCTGCAGGTCATGCAGTTTGGTGCGCAGACCACGTATAAGGGCCTGTTCATCGATGGCGACGCCATTACCCTCGGCGCCAACGTCAAGTGGGGCCAGACCCTGGACGGCTACGCGCCGAAGCCGGTCGGCACGCGTAACGCGCTGTCCTACATCGTCGGCGGCAACTATGTGGTTGGCCCGTACGTGCTCGGTGCCAGCTTCTTCGACGGCCAGAGCGCTGGTAACCAGTATGCCGGCAAGAAGGGCGAAGCCCGCACCCTGTCCGAATACGGCGCTTCCGTTGGTGGCAACTACGTGGTTGGCAAGGACATGAGCCTGTACGTGCAGTACATGTATGGTCACTCGCAGCAGGCGGGTAACACCAACTTCCTGAACAAGGACAACTCCCAGATGCAGCTGGTGAGCGTTGGTTCCACGCTGAAGTGGTAATCGCGTAACTCTGGTTACGTAGCGCAAGAGGGTGGCGGGCAACCGCCACCCTTTTTTATGTGCGCCCCCGCCCGACCCTTGGCGGAACTAGGCGCCAAGGCTAAAGAACTTGCAGATTTAGGGTTTTGGAGAGCTGATTTGCGGATTCTTGGAAAACCGGCCGTGCCCGCCGGGTTGCTGTTGGGAACTTTGGCGTTGAGCGCATGCAGCGGAGTCAAAACCAGCGAGCCGGTATATAACAATCCGGAAAACCAGGGCCTGCCTGCGGGCCAAACCATGTCAAACAGCACCCCCCTGCTCACCCTGGGCAAGGGCACTGCCGGCAACAATGGCGGCGGCGGCGGCCAAATCCAGGTGAACGCCTATCTCTGGCGCGCCACGCTCAGCACGCTTGCCTTCATGCCGCTGGTCTCGGCGGATCCGTTCGGCGGCGTCATCATTACCGACTGGTACACCCCGCCCGCCTCGCCGGGCGAGCGTTTCAAGGTCAACGCCTATATCTTGAGCCGCCAGCTCACGGCCAGCGCCATCCAGGTGAGCGTGTTCCATCAGGTCAGCCAGGACGGCCAGTGGGTGGACAGCCCGGCGGATCCCTCCGTCGCCAGCGGGCTTGAGGACCGCATCCTCGCCCAGGCGGCTGATCTCCAGGCCGCCGACAAGAACGCGAAGTAAGCCGCGATCGCGCGATAAGGCCGGGGGCATCCGCTCCCGGCCTTTTTCGTATCCGCCGCATTATTCCGCCGGCCAGAGCCAGGCCGCGCCGCGCACGCCCGAGGAATTGCCGTGTTTGGCGCGGACGATGTTGGGGCTGAAGGCGTCGGAGAAGATATAAGGGCGCATCAGCCCTGGCAGCACCTCGTACAGATGCGGCAGGTTGGAAAGCCCGCCGCCGAGCACGATGGCATCCGGGTCCAGCACATTGGTGATGCTCGCCAGCCCCCGGGCCAGGCGGTCGGCATGGATCTCCAGCGCGGCCTGCGCCCTGGCGTCGCCCGCCGCGGCGCGGGCGGGAATGGTGGTGGCGTCACGCGCGCCGGGGCCGTCGCACTCAAAGGCCAAAGCCGGCCCGGCGAGGTATAGCTCCAGGCAACCTTCCTGCCCGCACCAGCAGCGGCGCAGCGGCATTTCCTCCAGGCGCGGCCAGGGCAGCGGGGTGTGGCCGAACTCCCCGGCCAGCCGGTGCCTGCCCTCCAGCAGCCTGCCGTTCACCACGATTCCCCCACCGCAGCCCGTGCCGATGATGACGCCAAACACGACGCCGCACCCGGCGGCCGCGCCGTCGGTGGCCTCGGAAAGGGCGAAGCAGTTGGCGTCGTTGGCCACGCGAACCTCGCGGCCCAGCAGCGCGCTCAGGTCCTTGTCGAACGGATGGCCGTTGAGCGCGTTGGAGTTGGCGTTTTTCACCAACGCGGTGGCGGGGGAAATGCAGCCCGGTATGCCCACGCCAACCGTGGCGCGCACCCCGGTCTCGGCCTCGGCCTCGCGCACCAGCCCTGTTATCATCTCCAGCGCCGCCGCATAGCCGGAGGGCGTTGGCGCGCGGCGGCGCAGTATTTCGTTCCCTTCCGGGCCGAGCAGGAGGATTTCCGTTTTCGTGCCGCCGAGATCAATGCCGATGCGATAGCTCATATGCGCTTGTTCCCGCACTTTCGCGCCTTGCTCAAGCCCCCGTCCGGGCGCATGTTTGTTGTCATGGGTGAACGTCTCATCGATGCACAATATCAAAAATCGCCAATCCCTGTTCTGCGCGCCGCCAAGGCACTGCGCGGGATGGAACCGGGGGAAAAGCTCCGCGTGCTCACCACGGACCCCGACGCGGTGGCGGATTTCCGGGATTTCTGCCTGGCCTCTGGCCATGCGCTGATCGCCGCCAGCGAGAGCCGGGGCGTGTTCAGTTTTTCCGTGAAGCGGGGAGAGACGCCGTGAGCGTGGCCCTGTTCACCCACCCTTCCGCCCTGGCGCATGATACCTGGCCTGATCACCCTGAGTGCCCCGAACGCATCCGCGCCGTATTGCGCGTGCTGGAGGCGCCGGAATTCGCCTCCCTGCTGCGCGAGACGGCGCCGCAGGCCACCACCGCCCAGCTCACGGCGGTACACGACCAGGATTACGTGGACGCGATCTTCGCCATGCCGCGGGACAAGGAAACGGCGATCGATGGGGACACGGTGTACGGCCCCGGCACGCTGGAGGCTGCCTTGCGCTCGGCCGGCGGCGCCTGCGCGGCGGTGGATGCGGTGTTCGAAGGCTGGGCGGACGCAGCCTTCGTCGCCATGCGTCCGCCCGGCCACCATGCCGAGCCCGACCGCGCCATGGGCTTCTGCTTCTTCAACAACGCCGCCATCGCCGCGATGCACGCGCGGGCGCGCTGGGGCATCACCCGCGTCGCGGTAGCGGATTTCGACGTGCATCATGGCAACGGCACGCAGCAGATATTCAGCCAGGACCCGGGGCTGTTCTACGGCTCCACGCATCAGTCGGCGATCTTCCCCGGAACCGGCAAACCCTCCGAGCACGGCGTGGCCAACAATGTCGTCAACGTGCCGCTGATGCCCGGTGCCACGGGCGAGATGTTCCGCGCCGCGTGGGAGTCGCAGATCATTCCGCGCCTTTCCGCCTTCGCCCCGGAACTGCTGATCATCTCCGCCGGGTTCGACGCCCACGCCGCCGACCCGATGGCCCAGCTGCGCCTGCGCGAGGCGGATTTCGCCTGGGTGACAAGCGCATTGCTGGAAGTCGCCGATGCCTGCTGCCCCGGGCGCGTCGTCTCGCTGCTCGAAGGCGGCTACGACCTCAACGCTTTGGCGCAGAGCACGGCTGCACATGTGCGCGCGCTGATGCGGTTGTGATTTTCCCGCTGGCCTTGTACGTGAGGCACCATGACGCAGAAATCTGACATTGCCGCAATGTCGTTCGAGGATGCCCTGGCCGCGCTGGAAGCCATCGTGCGCGGGTTGGAATCCGGCCAGCAGAAGCTGGAGGATGCCATCGCCGCCTATGAGCGCGGCGCGGCGTTGAAGAAGCATTGCGAGGAAAAGCTGGCGCAGGCCGAGGCCCGCGTGCAGGCCATCGTGGCCCGCGCCGATGGTTCGCTGACCCTTAAGAACGAGGACTGATCCATGGCGCATATGCACCAAACGGACGCCCTGGCCGAGGCCATGGCCGAAACCGCCCGCCTGGTGGAGGCACAACTCGACGCGCTGCTGCCCGTGCCGGAAACCGCCGAGGCCAAGCTGATCGAGGCGATGCGCTATGCCGTGCTGAATGGCGGTAAGCGGCTGCGCGCCTTCCTGGTGATGGAAGTGGCCAAGCTGTTCTCGGTGAACAAGACCTGCGCCGCCCGCGTCGCCGCTTCGGTGGAGATGCTGCACGCCTACTCCCTGGTGCATGACGACCTTCCGGCGATGGACGATGACGATCTGCGCCGCGGCCAGCCGAGCTGCCATAAGAAGTACGACGAAGCCACCGCCATCCTGGCCGGGGACGCGCTGCAGACCCGCGCCTTCGAGGTGCTGGCCGAGCCCGACACCCATGCCGATGCCGAGGCCCGCTGCGAACTGGTGCTGGCGTTGGCGGCGGCGAGCGGCATGCGCGGCATGGTCGGCGGGCAGATGATCGACATGGAATCCGAGGGCAAGCAGCTCAGCGGCGCCGAGATCACCCGGCTCCAGGCGCTCAAGACCGGCCGGCTGATCCAGTTCGCCGCCGAGGCCGGGGCCATACTCGGCCGCGCCAGCTCCACGCAGCGCCACTTCATCGCCGCCTATGGCCGCGAACTGGGCGGTGCATTCCAGATCTATGACGACGTGCTGGACGAAATCGCCGACGCCGCCACGCTGGGTAAGACCGCTGGCAAGGACCTCGCCCAGGGCAAGGCCACCATGGTCTCCATCCTTGGGCTGGAGCGCGCCAAGGCCCAGGCCGAGCTTATGGCCGAGCAGGCCGCCGGGCATCTGGAAAGCTTCGGCAAGAAGGCGGAACTGCTCCAGGCCCTGGCCCGCTTCACGGTTAGCCGGAAGAGCTGATCCCGGCACCATCGCCGACATGAAAAAGGCCCCTCTCGGAGGGGCCTTTTTTCGTTGGGTCAGAACCCGAACGCCACTTTGCGGTCGTTCGACGCGATCAGCTTTTTGTACCGGCTGAGCGCCAGCAGCGGGAAGAAGCGCGGATAGCCGTGGTATCTCAGATAGAACACGCGCGGGAAACCGACGGCGTTGTAGGCTTTCTCGGTCCAGCTGCCCTGTTCGTCCTGCGTTCCCTGCAGGAAGGCGATGCCCCGGCGCACGGAATCGTGGTCGGCCATGCCCGCCGCCATCAGCCCGATTACCGCCCATGCTGTCTGGCTCGGCAGGCTCTGCGCCGCGTAGCCGTGGAACTCGCCGGGCGGCGCATCACCGTAGCTCTCGCAATCCTCGGCCCAGCCGCCATCCAGGCGCTGCTTAGAGACCAGCCAGGCGGTGGCGCGGGTGATCATCGGGTCATCATACGCCACCCCGGCGGCGTTCAGTGCGCAGAGCACGGACCATGTGCCGTAGATGTAATTGGTGCCCCAGCGGCCGAACCAGGAGCCATCCGGGCACTGCGTCTCGCGTAGATACGCAATTCCTCGTTCAATGGCTGGCCGATCCTCCGGGTACCCTAGCTGCGCCAGGAACGAAATACAGCGGGCGGTGACATCCTCGGTCGGCGGGTCGAGCAGCGCGCCATGGTCCGCGAAGGGGATGTGGTTGAGATATTGCCGGTCGTTATTGATGTCGAACGCGCCCCAGGCGCCGTTCGTTGACTGCATGCCGATGATCCATTCCCGCGCGCGGGAGATGGATTCGGCATATTTCGCGTCCCCCGTCCGGTGCAGCAGCATGGCGGCCACGGCGGTGTCGTCCACGTCCGGGTAATAGGCGTTATTGTACTGGAATGCCCAGCCGCCCGGCCGCGTGCCCGGGGTGTTGTCCGCCCAGTCGCCCACAACGTCCAGGATCTGGCGCGGGATCAACCAGTCGCAGGCGGCGGCGGCGGCATCTGCGGCGCCAGACTCGATCAGCGCGTGCCCGGCCAAAGCCGTGTCCCACACCGGGGAGAGGCAGGGCTGGCAATAGGCTTCGTCCTCCTTGATGACGAGCAGCTTCTTCACCGAGCCCATGGCGATATCAAAATGTTTCTTGTCACCCAGATGGTCGAACATCATCGCGGAATTGGCCATGGCCGGGTAGATGGCGCCCAGCCCGTCCTCGCCGTTCAGGCGCTCGATGGTCCAGGCGATCGCCTTGTCGATCGCCTTCTCGCGGTAATGGTGCGGGAAATAGGGCTCAGCCACGCGCAGCGCGCTGTCCAGCACCTTGAAGGGCCGGCCGAGCCAAGACTTGTACGGGCCGCGGATCCAGTCTTTTATCTCCGCCTGCGGGCGGGTGAACAGCTCGTCCACGAACACCTTGCGCGGGTTGCGCGCCACCGGCTTCTTCGCCGCCAGGTACATCAGCGGCGTCATCACCGTGCGCGACCAGTACGAGACCTTGCGCATGTTGATGGGAAACCAGCCCGGCATCAGCATCAGCTCGATAGGCACCACCGGGCAGGCCTCCCAGGGTGCCGCGCCAAACAGCGCGAGCTGGATGCGCGTGAACACGTTGGCCCGCTCCGCCCCGCCATGGGCCAATATGGCCTTGCGCGCCTTTGCCATATGCGGCGCGTCCGGCGAGTTGCCGATGATCTTCAGCGCGTAATAGGCTTTCACCGAGGCAGAAAGATCGAACTTGCCGCCATGGAAGAGCGGCCAGCCGCCCGGGTTGGTGTCATGGTCGGCCTGGATGCGGCGCAGGTAGTTGCCGATCTTCTGCTGGAGCGGCTCGTCAATCTGGCCGAGGTAATGCTCCAGCAGCACGTATTCGGCCGGGATCGTGGCGTCAGCCTCAAGCTCATAGCACAAATGCCCGTCAGCTCGCTGTTCAGAAGCGAGCGAGGCGCGGGCGCGTTCAATCGCGGTGTCGAGAATGGCGTTCATGCCCCGCATGTGACAAATTTTCTGACATTTTGCCAGGGGCGGATGCGCAACCCTCCCCTGGGAGGCTAGGGTTGGTGGACCAGCGCCATGGCCGCGGCGTTGCCGGAGCGGATCGCGCCCTCGATCGTCGCCGGCAGGCCGGTGTCGGTCCAGTCCCCTGCGAGCACCACGCTGGGGTTCGCCGTGCGCGTGCCCGGGCGGAGCGCCAACTGCTCCGGCGTGGCAAGGATGGTGGCACGCTTCTCCCACAGCACGCGGTGCGGCGGCACGGTGCGGTCCAGCTTGAAGGTCTTGGCCAGTTCGCCCCACACCCGCTCCGCGATCTGCTCCTGGTCCATGTCCATGTAGCGGTTGGCGGCGGAGATGGTCACGGAGATCACGTCCCGGCGCGCGAACACCCATTCGCTCAGGCCGCCGGTCAGGCCCCAGAACCCAGCCTCGCCTGGGTCCATCTGCGCGCGGAAATGCAGGTTGCAGATGGATTTGTACTCGGTCGGCACGGTCAGGCCGGGCACCAGCTCGGCGGCGACCCAGGGCGGTACCGCGACCACCGTGGCCTGGCCCTGCTGCAATTCCGTCACCCGCTCACCCATGCGGATATCCGCGCCGTGCTTGCGCAGCCATTCCAGCGCCGGGTCGATGAAGGTCTCCGACAATCCAAGCCGGGCCCAGCGCGGCAGCGTGGCGTAGCCGCCGCGGTCGATGGTCTCGGCCAGCACGGCCCCCAAAGGCTGCGCCGCGGCCTCGTACGGCATGGTGTTGAGCGCGGAGATGGCCAGCGGCTTCAGCAGCCGCTCATAGAGCTGGCCGGAATTGCCGAGCATCGAGGCTACGCTGTCAGACCGCGTGGCGCGGCGGAGCTTCAGCAGCGCCAGATACTGATGCAGCCTGGTGCCCGGTACGCGCCGCGAAGGGGAGAACACCCACCAGGGGAAGCCGCCCTTGTTCAGCCGCAGCGTCCAAGCCTCGCCGGTCTTCACATCCCGGAACGGGAAGATCGGTTCGGCCGGGCCAACCAGCGAGCGCCGCGCGCCGATGCGGTGCAGATATGAGAGGGCGGAGATATTGCCGGAGAGCAGCAGGTGGTTGCCGTTGTCGATGCGGCAGCCAAGCTGCTTGTCGAAATAGGAGCGCGCCCGACCGCCCGCCTGGGGGGCTGCTTCGAACACAACGACGTGATGCCCCAGCTCCGTGAGCTGGCAAGCCGCAGCAAGGCCGGCGAGCCCGGCACCGATAATGTGGACGCTCATGGCCTCCCTTTCATGCCAGCAGCAGGCGTATCGCCATCATTAGCTTGCGCCATTTCGGTACTGTAATGCGCTGTCCAGAATAATCAAAGCCGCGACGGCGCAAAATTGCTAGTAGCGGACGGTAGCTCTCCTCCATCAGGCGGGCCGGACGCATGGCCCGGTCGTTGCAGCGGCTCATTGCGGCGTCCGCGGCGGCAAAATACCCTTCGGCCATATTGGCGAGTTCGGCGCATGCCTGCGGCAATGCGGGAGATCCGAGAACCACCCGGGGGTCCAGCGGCACGCCCGCATCGTTCAGCAACTCGCGCGGCAAATAGAGCCGGCCGCGCTCCGCGTCTTCCGGGACATCACGCAGAATATTCGTAAGTTGCAGGCCGCGACCCAGCGCATGGGCAACCTCGTCGGCGTCCGCCGAGGCATCGCCGAACACGCGCACGGAGAGGCGGCCCACGGCGGAGGCCACGCGGTCGCAGTACAAATCCAGCTCGGCGAGGCTGGGGGCGATGATCGGCTCGCCCGCATCCATCTCCATGCCGTCGATGATGGCGAGAAAATCCTCGGCGCGCAGGGTGTATTCGCGCACCGCCTCCAGCAGCGCCCGGGTGATCGGCTGGTCGGCGTCGCCCCGGTACAGCGCTGCGATCCGCTCGCGCCATTCGTTCAGCTCGCGCTGCTTGGCGGCGAAATCCCGGCCTTCCTCGTCGGCGATGTCATCCACCACGCGGCAGAAGGCATAGATCGCGTACATCGCGTCGCGCCGTTCCGGCGGCAGGATTTTCATGCCGTGGTAGAAGGACGTGCCGGAGCGCTTCACCAGCTCCGTGACATAGGCGGTATCCTCTGCGTTCACGCGGCGTACCTCAGCCCCGCCAGGGTGGCGGCAAAAAAATCGAGTTTCGAGAGCTTTACCCTTGTCGCCAGCGGATCGCCCGAGCGCAGCAGCGTGGTCAGGCGCTGAGCCAGTCCGGCGATCACCGCGGTTTCCACGCGCAGGCGGCGGGACTTCACGAGGCGCGGCACTTCCGCCGCCTGCTCGTTGAGCTTGTCCGTCAGGTCGAGCATGCGGTCGAACACCGTGCGAAGATCCGGCACGGTCTCGCCATGGGCGATGGCATCGGTGGCAAGTCCCGTTTCGGCCAGCCAGTCCTGCGGGATGTAGCAACGGTCCAGGTCGCGCAGATCCTTCGCGCAATCCTGCATGTGGTTGAGTACCTGCAAGCTGGCGCAGAGCGCGTCCGAAGACGGCCAAGTCGCCTCGCTCTCGCCGTGCAGGGCGAGCACGTAGCGGCCCACCGGCGCCGCGGAATAGCGGCAATACTGCATCAGCTCGTCCCAGCTGGCGTAACGGGTTTTGGTCGCGTCCTGGCGGAAGGCGATCAGCAACTCGCGGGCGTGGATGTCGCTCACGCCGGTTTGCGCCAGGCTGTCGCGCAGCCGCAAGGCGCTCGGGCTGCCATCCTCGCGCGCGCCGGTCAACACCGCCTCCATTGCATCCAGCCGGGCGATCTTCTCCACCGCCGTGAGGGTGCCGCTGTCGGCGATGTCGTCGGCATTGCGGGCGAAGCTGTAATAGGCGTGGATATGCGGCCGCAGCGCCTTGGAGATCAGCAGCGAACCGACGGGGAAGTTCTCATCCCCCTTGTCCTTGCCGGACCAGGCTTCCACCCCGGCGGCAGGCTTCGGCAGCGGCACGGCGTTGTCGTTGGCGATCACTTGGCTTCCCCTCCGTAGGCGCGGCTCTTCCACTGCGCCCCGGCGCCGCGCCAGTAGTTCACGGCGGAGGCGATGGTCGCGGCCATGTAGAACAGGGCGATGCCCGGCAGCGCCAGAGCGAAATAACTGGACTGCTTGTAGCGTTGTAGCGTGGGCAGGTAGCTCAAGCCGGCCAGACCGAACGTGGCGAGCCCGAGAAAGAACCGCCATCCCAGCCCGCCGAACAGGATCTCGTATGGCGCCACCAGCCAGACGAGTGCGAGGCCGATGATGGTCCCAGCCAGCCAGAGCGCCGAATAGTTGAGCTGGGTGAAGGCGGTGCGGGCGATCATGTTCCAGATATCGCGCATTTGCGGATACGGCCGAATAGATGTCGCCAGCCCCGAATGGCCGATATAGATCGGACCAAAGCGCTTCACCTCGCGCGCCAGGGTGCAGTCGTCGATCAGCGCGCCCCTTATCTTCTCCAGCCCGCCGATTCGCTCCAGCGCCTCGCGCCGGATCAGCACGGTGCCGCCCGCCGCCGCGGCCACGCGGGAGGCGGGGTCGTTCGCCTTCGCGAAGGGGTAGAGCATTTGGAAGAAATACACGAAGGCCGGGATCAGGAACCGCTCCGGCCAGGATGTGCAGTTCAGCCGCACCATCTCGGAGACCATGTCCACCTTCGGCGCCTGCAGACGCGAGACCAGGGTGGCGAGATGGCGCGGGTCGTGGGTGATGTCCGCGTCGCAGAACAGCAGCACCGGCGCGGTGCTCGCCGCCACGCCCTGGGAGAGCGCCCAGAGCTTGCCCGACCAGCCCTGCGCCTTGGGCTTGCCGGTGATGATGGTCAGCCGCTCATGCGTCCCGGCCTTTTCCGCCGTGCCGTCGGTGGAGTTGTCGTCCACCAGGATGACGCGGAACTTCCCGGCGTAATCCTGGCTGACCAGCGAGGCGATGACCGGCCCGATCGTCTCCGCCTCGTCGCGCGCGGGCACGATGATGTCCACATCCGGGTGCGTCAGCGGCACCGCCGGCTGCAGCTCGGGGCCGGATTCCCAAAAGCGCCCATGCAGGAAGAACAGATAGAGCCAGATGAGAAAGGCGAGAAAGACAATCATGCGAGCAGCCCCTCAATTCTGAACCAAGTGAGAGCATCGGCCACGGCGGATTCGGCGGGGCGGGGGGCATAGCCCAGCTCGGCCCGCGCCTTGGCGGAGGAGAAGAACATCTTCTTGCGTGCCATCTTCAGCACGTCCGGGGTCATCAGCGGCGTCTTGCCGGTGATCCCGGCGACGCGCTCCATTGCCCAGGCCAGCGGCATCAGCGGCGCGATCGGCAGGCGCAGCTTGGGCGCGCGGCGTCCGGTCAGCCGCGCGATCATGGTGAGGAGATCGCCCAGCATCAGGTCCTCGCCGCCCAGAATATAAGCCTCGCCCGTGCGGCCCTTCTCGAGCGCCAGCAGATGCCCCGCCGCCACGTCGTCCACATGCACGATGTTCAGCCCCGTATCCACATAGGCGGGCATCTTGCCCCGTGCTGCGTCCAGGATCATCTGGCCGGTCGGCGTTGGCTTCACATCCCCAGGCCCAACCGGGGTGGAGGGGTTGACGATGACGATGTCCTGCCCCGCCGCCGCGAGCGCGCGCACGGCGGCCTCGGCGTCGTATTTGCTCTGCTTGTAGGCGCCCACATGGTGCTCCGGCTTCACCTTGGTGCGTTCATCGGCAGGGCTGCCGTCCGCGGTCAGCCCCAGCGCCGCGACGGAGCTGGTGTACACGCTTCGCTCCACCCCGGCGGCCGAGGCGGCGCGCAGCAGGGCCACGCTGCCGTCGATATTCACTTTGCGCATGGCCGCGACGTCCGGCACCCAGAGCCGGTAATCCGCCGCGACATGGAAGAGGTACCGGCACCCCGCCAGGGCCGGGGCGAATCCCGCCGGGTCGTTGAGGTCGAGCTGCACGGTTTCCGCCGCCAAGCCTTTGAGATTCTGCAGGTCAGACCCCGCCCGCGCGGTAACCCTGATCCTGAACCCCGCCCCTTGCAGCGCCCGCGCCACCGCCGCGCCGACAAAGCCGGTCGCCCCCGTGACCAGCACCAGATCGCCTTGCGCCAAAATCCAAGCCCCCTCAGGTTTGCAACGCCGCCGCCTCACCCAGTATACCAGCGCCGGTCTGGGGTCTGTAGAACGCATTGAAGCTTTTGGTGCAACCATGAGGTTTATGATGGACAATTCCGCCGTAGCTACCGCCGATCACAACGCCAGACATTGGAGCTTCTCCAAGCCGGGCACGGTCCGGCCCGGCAGCGACGAACATTTCGAAATGTTCACCGCCCTGCTCGACGAAACGTACAACCCCTACAAGCCCGCGGTGCTGGACTGGCCGAAGCTGGAGCCGGACGCGCTCAACCGCATCACCTCCCTGCCGATCTGGGACATCGCGGTGCAGACGGAAAACAAGGCCGGCGCGCGCATCGAGTTCTACGCCCAGACGGTGAAGCAGAAGGCGCTCCGCGATGCGCTGGTCCACATGGCGGGCGAGGAGCGCCGCCACCGCGACGTGCTCTCCCGCCTCGTCGCCGCGTATGACATTCCAATTAAACCTGACGAGGAATACGCCCTGCCGAACGATGCGGAATGGGGTTTCCTGGTCACCGGCTATTCCGAGTGCATCGACAGCTTCTTCGCCTTCGGCCTGTTCGAGATGGCCCGCCGCTCCGGCTACTTCCCCGAGAAGCTGGTCGAGACCTTCGAGCCGGTGGTGCAGGAGGAGGCACGGCATATTCTGTTCTTCACCAATTTCATCGCCTGGAAGCGCGCCACCATGCCTTGGTGGAAGCGCCCGTACTTCGAACTGAAGGTGGCGGCGGTGTATGCCTATCTCGTTTGGGAACGCTTCGGCCTCGCCAAGGACGTGGACGGGTTGGAGGACGGCGACGCCAATTTCACCGTCAGCGGCTCGGAGTTCGATCGCCGGTGAGATGGACCCGGCCAAGCTGATTGATGTATGCATGACCGAGAACGAGCGGCGTCTGGCGGGCTACGACCCCCGCTTGAAGCGTCCGGTCGCCGCCCCAACCCTGGCACGCCTCGCGCGCCTCTTCATCAGGCCGAAAAAGTAACAAGGACTTGAGTCAAAAACTGAAACTACTGCCCGCGGGCTTCGCGCTCGCGGGTATCGCGGTGATCACCGCCCTGGTCATCTATTTTGGCGCGGCGGATGTGCTGCGGGTGCTCACCTCGGTGAGTCTCCCGGGCTTTGGTGCCTATATCCTGGCCCAGCTTGGCATCCTGGCCGGGCTGGGGCTGTGCTGGCGCATGCTGCTGCGCTCGCGCCACCGGGGCAGCTATTGGCTGTGCACCTGGGGCCGCGCGGTGCGTGACGCCACGGGCGAGTTCCTGCCGTTCTCCCAGGTGGGCGGCTTCGTGCTCGGCGCGCGCGTCATTACCCTGCACGGCGTCTCCACCGCCGACGCCATCGCCTCCACGCTGGGCGACGTCACCACCGAGTTCCTGGCCCAGCTCGTGTTCATCGGCATCGGTCTCTCCATTTTCTCGCGCAAGGCTCCGGGCTCGGAGCTGGTCATGCCGGTCGCCATCGGGCTGTGCGTCGCGGTCGTGCTGGGGGTGGCGCTGATCCTGGCGCAGCGCGGGTCGGGGGCGAAAATCTTCCGCGCCCTGGCGCTGAAGATCGCCGGCACCACGGGCGAGGGCGCCGCGGCGAATATCGACAGACTGCAGGAAGCGCTGGACATCATCTATGGCGAGCGCGGCCGGCTGGCCCTCTCGGCGCTGTTCCATCTGTTCTGCTGGTTCGGCACCGCCACCGCCTCCTTTATCGGTTTCCATGCGTTGGGCATCCCGCTTTCCTTTGCTGATGCCATCTGCGTCGAGGCCATGCTGCACGCAATCATGGCGCTGGCCTTCTTCATCCCCGGCCGCGCCGGCATCCAGGAGGCCGCCTACACCGCGCTGGGCGGCATCTTCGGTGTCCCGCCCGATGTCGCCCTCTCCCTCTCCCTGCTGCGCCGGGTACGCGATTTCGTCATCGCCGTGCCGGTGCTGGTCGTCTGGCAGGGGCTGGAGGCAAGGAAGCTCAAAGCCACCATCTGAGGCGCTGGCTTGACGCCCTCTCGGGCCGCGGGCTAGCCCGGAGGGCATGGCAAGCAGATCATGGGCGATGCGGCTGTTCTTCGGCATGGCCGGCGTTGGCATCTCTGTCTGGGCCATCACAATCCCCTTCACCAAGATCCGCTTCGCCCTCGATGACGGCAGCCTGGGGCTGATTCTGTTCGTCAGCGGGCTGGGCGGGGTGCTGGTCGTCCCGCTGGCGGGCATGGCCCTGGCGCGCTGGGGCAGCCGCGCCGTGCTGGCGGCGGCGGGCCTGTCCGTCAGCCTGCTTTTGCCTGCGCTCACCCTGGCGCCCTCGCCCGCCTTGTTCACCGCATTGCTGTTCATCTACGGCACCATGTTCGGCGTGCTGGATATCGCGCTCAACGCCCAGGGCGCGGTGGTGCAGCGCCTGAGCGGACGGCTGCAGATGTCGGGCTTTCATGCCTGCTACAGCCTTGGTACGCTGGCCGTGGCACTGGCGAGCAGCCTGCTGCTGCGGCTGGGCGCCTCCAACGCGGCCTGCGCGGCCTTTGCCGCCTGCGCGATGCTGCTCATGCTCACGCAAGCCCCGCGTCTGGCCGGCAAGGCGGAGGACCCGCCAGCCACCGGCCCGCGCTTCGCCCTGCCCAACCGCGCCACGCTGCTGCTCGGGCTGTGCTGCTTCACCTGCTTCATGACCGAAGGCGTGGCGACGGACTGGAGCACCATCTTCCTGCATTTCTCGCGCGGCATGCCACTGGCCTCGGCCACACTGGGCTATGCCGCCTTCGCCGTGGCCATGGCGGCGGCGCGCCTCTCGGGCGATGCGGTGGCCGCGCGGCTCGGCCAGGCCTGGGTGATGCGCCTGGGCTGTGCCCTGGCCGTGCTCGGCTTCACCCTGGCGATTATCATCCCCTCCGGCTGGGCGGGGGTGCTGGGGTTCTGGCTGGTCGGGCTGGGCACCGGCAATATCGCGCCGCTGGTGTTCAGCGCCGCCGCGCGCGTGCCGCAATTGGCGGCGCACCATGCCGTGCCTGCGGTGATGGGGCTTGGCTATGCCGGGTTTCTCGCGGGGCCGGTGGTGATCGGGCTGGTGGCGAACCATCTCGGCCTGGGCTTCGCCCTGGGGATCGATGCCGCCCTGCTCGCTTGGGTGTTCTTCCTGGCCGAGGCGGTGGCTTAGAGCATTCGGCATTTGGCTGAACGCTCTAACTTTATGCTTTAGCGAGCAATTTCATGTGTTTAGGTCGAACCAGATGGTTCAACCTAAACACATATTGCTCTAAGCCCCGTAGTAGACCGTCTCCAGCCGGTGGAGCAGTTCCTGGCGCTTGAGCCCCTGCGGTAAAGCGGGGAGGACCCGCACATGCACCGTGCCGGCGGCCTTGGTGAAAGCATTACGCCCCCAGCGCTGCCCGGAATCCGTGGCGGCGGCCAACAGCGGCACCGGCACGGCCTGGGCAACGGCGGCGATGCCGGGGCGAAGCTGCCCGCGCACGCCGGGGGCCATGCGAGTACCCTCGGGGAAGATGACCAACTGGTGCCCGGTCTCCGCCGCGTGCTTCGCCCCGGTCACCATCTCGCGCAGCGCGGCGCGGCCGCCGCCGCGATCCACCGGGATCATCCCGGCCGGCTCCAGCAGCCAGCCGAAGATGGGGATTTGCTTCAACTCCTTCTTGAAGGCGAAGGCCGGACGCGGCAGCAATGCCAGCCAGATGAGGATGTCGAGCGCCGATTGGTGCTGTGCTGCGATCACCGCGCCGCCCTCGGGCAAATGTTCCAGGCCCTCCGCCTTGACCGTGATGCCGCAGCAGACGCGTAGGCCCCAGAGGCAGACCCGCCCCCATAGCTGCGCCACGCGGATGATGCCCCCGGGCAGGAACTGCCCGATGCAGGCGGCCCACAGGCTGAGCACGGTGCCACTGCCGATCATGATGGCCTGGAAGGCGGCGAAACGGATGAAACGCATGTTTATTAGTCAGGAGTCCATATTGAGCAGTCCCGCGGCGAGCCTGCCAAGCCCGACGCGCACCGTCAGGTACTTCGTATACTCCCCGGCAAGCAACCGCAGCGTCTGCAGGCTGACCATCTTGCGCATGGCGGGCGGGCGCACCGGGTCGGGGATCAGCGTTACATCAGGGAGTTCGTGGCCGATTTCCTGCATGGCCCGGGGCATGTGGTAGTCGGCCGTAACGATGATCAGCGAGCGCATGGCATGCGCCCGGGCCCACGCGGCGGCTTCGAGCGCGTTGCCGTGGGTGGTGCCGGCCATGTGGCCGAGGGTGATGGCGCTGGCGTAGCGGGTGATCGCGGCGGTGTCGTCGGCGGTGAAATCGCCGAGATAGGTCCCGCGCCCGGCACCGGAGATCAGCAGCAGCGGCGCCTGGTGTTCGGCCAGCAGCGCAAGCGCTGCGCTGATCCGGTTATCGCCGCCGGTGAGGGCAACGATGCCGTCCGCTGGCGGGAGGGGGTTGGGCGGCTCGGCGGTGAACACCGCGATAAGGAACATGACGAAACCGGCGAGCCACAGCGCGGCCAAGCCCAGCACCGCCTGGGCCAGCAGGCGCGGAGTGGAGAAACGCCTGCGGCGGCGGCGGCGCGGCATCAGGTCAGGCTCCGCAGCCAGCCGCGCACGGTGAGCTGGGCGGTGCCCCAGCCGATGGCGGCGGCGGCGGCCGGCAGCCCCGGCAGGGCGAACATGAGCGCGGGCGGCAGGTTGAAGACATCGCCGATTTGCGCCGGGCCCGTGAAGGGGGCTGCCAGTGCCGCCAGCCAGGCCAGCACCGGCAGCGCCAGCACCGCCCCGGCGGCGGACCCGGCGAGAGCGAGCAACGTGATCCGCGCCGCGAAGCGCTCGGCGATGTCGCCATCCAGCGCGCCCAGCGCGTGCACCAGGGTGATGGTCTCGCGCCGTTGCGCCAAACCTGAGCGCGTGGCCACGGCCACGACGGCGGCCGCGACCAGCGCGACAATGACGAGAATAGCGGCGGCGCAGGCCTGCAGGCTGGTGGTAAGCGCCGCCACGCGCGAGGCCCAGAGCGTGCCCGTCTGCACCAGCGTGCCGGGGGTGAGCTGGGCCAATGCCGGGCCGAGCGCATCCGGCGGGTTGGCGCCGGTCCAGCGCGCCGAGATCACGGCGGGCAGCGGCAGGCCGATCTGGGCCGGATCGGCGCCGAGCCAGGGGGAGATCAGGGCGCTCACGCTCTGGGCGCTCATCACCTGCGGGTCGGCCACCTCGGGCATGGCCTTCAGCGCGTTCATCACGGCATCCAGGCGCGTGCCCTTGTTGGCGGCGTCCGGCGCCTGCGGCTGCGGCACCTGGATAGTCAGCTCCGCCGCCGCATCGCCCTGCCAGCGCGCCGCGAGGGTGGCGCTGGCCAGCGCGCCAGCCATGGCCAAAGCGGCGAGGAAGCTCACCGCCGCCACCAGCACCGGCAGCAGCATGTCGCCCAGCGCCTCGCGCAGGCCGAGATAATCCGCGCGGCGGCGGGGGTCAGTCCGCATGGGTCAGCCTGCCATGCTCGATGGTGAGCCGCGGCGCCGGGTAGCGCTGCACCAACTCCATGTTGTGCGTGGCCACCACCACCGTGGTGCCGAGCCTATTGAGCGCGAGCATGAGATGCATCAGCCGGTCTGCCTGCTCGTCGTCCAGGTTGCCGGTCGGCTCGTCCGCCACCAGCAGCTTGGGCCGGGCAACCACGGCGCGGGCGGTGGCGATG
Source organism: uncultured Alphaproteobacteria bacterium (assembly GCA_963750235.1). GTDB lineage: Bacteria > Pseudomonadota > Alphaproteobacteria > Acetobacterales > Acetobacteraceae > Acidocella. The sequence goes on along the minus strand of CAVVPW010000008.1, from coordinate 451,738 downwards.
CGCTGCTGCTCGCCGCCGGAGAGTTCATCGGGCCGGGCGTGCAGCCGGTTCTCCAGCCCCACCCAGCGCAGGATTTCAGTAACATCGGCGTGGATCTGCGTCTCGTTGCGCCGGGCAAGACGCATCGGCAGGGCTACGTTGTCATAGGCGGAGAGCTGCGGCAGCAGCCGGAAATCCTGATACACCACGCCGATGCGCCGGCGCAGCAGGGCAGCATCGCGGCGGGAGATCTTCGCAGCCTCGGTGCCAAGGATTTCAATTCGCCCCTTGGCCGGGTGTTCGGCCAGGTAGATGAGCTTGAGCAGGCTGGTCTTGCCCGCGCCGGAGGGGCCGGTGAGCCAGCGGAATCCGCCTTCGGGGATGTCGAAGCTGATGCCGCGCAGGGCCTCTGCCGCGGCATCGCTCTGGCGCGCCGGATGCCGGTACTTCAGCCATACATCCTCGAATTTGACCATCTGCCCGCAATGCCCGCGTTAGAGCTGGACCGGTTCGACCTGAACCGATCACACCCCGGTGCCCCGTTTCTGCCGCGTCCGGGTGCGTCCGGGCAAGAGATTGGTGCGGAATTTGGGTAATATTTTCAAGCGCCAGCGCGGCGTTGTTGCACGGTGCGAGCAAAACTGTCATGTTTGTCTCTGACATGCAGATAATCTGCCCTAACTGTTCGACCTCCTACGAGGTGCCCGATGCCGTATTTGGCGGGCGCTCAAGAAAGCTGCGCTGCGTCCAGTGCGGACACCAATGGAGGGCCGGCCCCGGTGAAACCGCCGTTGAACGGACGGGGACGACACCTCCCGCCCCGGCTGAAGCGCCCGCTGCCCAGGCAGCACCCCGGCCGGTTGACCGGAGCGAAGATGCCGGGCAGCCCGCGGAGCCGGCAAACCAATTCCTGCTGAGCCCCGAGCAGCGCTTCGGCCATGCCATGGAGCAAAATGCCCCGACGGAGTTCGAGCGCACGGCGCATGCCGAGCCTGAGCCCGCGCAGGCAGCTGGTGAACCTGCCGAGGACAAGGTGTTGGGTGCCTACCCCGGCGCCAATACCGACGAGCGTGGCGGTTTTTATGACCTCGTCATCGCCGCCCGCAACAAGGCGATCGACGTCGAGCCCGAGCCGCCGCCGCCGCCCAAGCTGCGTATCACGAGCCCGGTGTTCCTGGGCATGCTGGTGGTGCTGTTCCTGTTCGGGCTGATCATGCTCGAACATCGCGCTATCGTCAGCCTCATCCCGGCAAGCGCCGGGTTGTTCAAGCTGCTCGGCATGTAGGCGCCGAGGCGCGGCGGTTTCACCGCGGCTTGTTCACCTGCCGGCCACGGGCGATGGCCAGGGCGCCATCCGGCACATCGTCGGTGATCACGGATCCCGCCCCCACCAGCGCGCCATTACCCACCCGTACCGGGGCCACCAGCGCGGTGTTGGAGCCGATGAAAGCCTTCTCGCCGATCACCGTGCGATGCTTGTGCTTGCCGTCGTAATTGCAGGTGATGGTGCCCGCGCCGATATTGCTGCCCGCGCCGATCTCGGCATCGCCGATGTAGGTAAGATGGTTGGCCTTCGCGCCCTTGCCCAGCTTGGCTGCCTTGAGTTCAACGAAATTGCCGACATGCGCCCCCTCGCCCACATCCGCGCCGGGGCGCAGGCGGGCATAGGGGCCGATGATCGCGCCGGCGCGCGCCACGCAGCCTTCCAGATGCGAGAACGCCTTGATCTCCACGCCCGATTCCACGACCACGCCGGGGCCGAATACGACATGCGGGCCGATGAAAACGTCCTCACCCAGCACGGTATCGGCGGCCAGGAAAACGGTCTCCGGCGCCTGCATGCCCACCCCGGCGGCCATGGCGGCGGCGCGGGCGCGGGCCTGGAACACGGCCTCCGCCTGTGCCAGCTCGGCACGGGAGTTCACGCCCATGCATTCCTCATAGGGCGCATCCCAAGCCGCCACGTTCACACCCGCATCGCGGGCAATGGCGACGATGTCGGTGAGATAATACTCGCCCTTGGCGTTGGCGTTGCCCACCTCGGCCAGCCAATCGCGCATGTCGGCACCTAGCGCGATCATCCCGCCCGCATTGCAAAGGTGGATGGCAAGCTCATCCTCGTTCGCGTCGGCATATTCCACGATGCGCGCCACATAGCCGTCCTCAAGCACGAGGCGGCCATATTTGCCCGGGTCGGGCGGGGTCATGCCCAGCAGCACCAGCCCGGCATCGCCCTGGTTCAGCCGCGCCAGCAAGGCGCGCATGGTCTCCACCGAAACCAGCGGGTTGTCGGCATAGAACACCGCCACCGGCCCTTCGCCGAAGCTCCGCTCGGCCTGCCGCGTGGCGTGCGCCGTGCCGAGGCGCTCGCACTGCACCACCACCTCATGCGGGGCGGCGATCTTTTCCAGCGCCGGCATGTCTGGCCCGATGACGACGACGATGCGCTCGAACACCTGCTCTGCGGCGCGCAGAAGGTGTGCCAGCATCTCACGCCCCGCGATTTTGTGCGCAGCCTTGGGCAGCGCCGATTTCATGCGCGTGCCCAGACCCGCCGCGATGATAACCGCCGTGCTCTGCATCGCCATGCTCCTTCTGTAATTTAATTGGGCGCGCGGACGCCCCACCAGCCCCGCGCGCATTAGGCCTGCTTGATGTCGATGAGGCTCTTGCGAATCTTCCGGCTGCGGTTGATCCGGTCCTCGATATAGCCGGTGTCGTTCCAGCGCACGGCGCGCGCCATGCTCTGCGCATCTTCGGAGAAGCGCTGGAACATCTCCAGCAGCGCATCCTTGTTGTTGACGAAGATGTCGCGCCACATCACCGGGTCGGAGGCGGCGATGCGCGTGAAGTCGCGGAAGCCCGAGGCGGCGAATTGCAGCACTTCTTCGCGAGTCTCGTCGGCGAGGTCGTCGGCGGTGCCGCAGATGGTGAAGGCGATGAGATGCGGCAGATGGCTGACGATGGCGATGACGCGGTCATGGTGCGCGGCACTCATCCGCGCGGTGCGCGCGCCAAGCGCTGCCCATAGCGCCTCGATCTTCTTCACCGCGTCGTCATCGGTGCCATCGGGCGGGGTGAGCAGGCACCAGCGGCCCTTGAACAGGTCCGCAAGGCCAGCATCCGGCCCGGAGAACTCGGTGCCCGCCAGCGGATGCGCGGGCACGAAGCTGACGCCCTGCGGCACGTGCGGGCCGATGTCTCGGATCACCGACTGCTTGGTGGAGCCGACATCGGAGAGGATGCAACCCGGGGCCAGATGCGGCGCGATGGCCTGGGAGATGGCGGCGAAACTGCCGACCGGCGTGCACAGGATGACGCCATCCGCGCCCTGCACGGCCTCCGCCGGGTCGGCGAAATACTCATCGCCCAGCTCCAGCTCTGCCGCCCGCTTGAGATGCGCCGGGCTGGTATCAGAGATGACCAGCCGCTCCACCGTGCCAGGGGCCAGCTTGAGCGCGCGGGCGATGGAGCTGCCGATATGGCCGATGCCGATGAGCACCAGGCGGTGGAACAGCGGCTCAGCCATGGGTGAATTCCGTCAGCGCCGCAGCGACACGGTTGCACTCTTCGTCGGTGCCGATGGTGATGCGCAGGCATTGCGGCAGGCCGTAGGATTTCACCCGGCGCACGATGATGCCACGGGAGCGCAGATGCTCATCGGCGGCGATGGCCCGTTCCTCGGCGCCGAAATCCACCAGGATAAAATTCGCCTCCGAGGGATGCACGGTCAGGCCGCTCTGGGTCAGCCGTTTGGCCAGGCGGCGCTTGGCCTGGGTGTTGTGGGCGCGGCTCCGCTCCAGCCAGCCCGGCTCGCGCAGCGCGGCGATGCCGGCGGCGGCGGCGAAGTTGTTCACGGGAAAGGGCGGGCGCACGCGGTTGAGCACATCGGCAATGGCGTGCGGCGCATAGGCCCAGCCCAGCCGCGCCCCGCCCATGCCGAAAATCTTCGAGAAGGTGCGGGTCATCACCGTGTTCTCGCCGGCATCCACCAGGGCCGCACCGGCGTCGTAATCCGGCCGGTCGACATATTCGGAGTACGCGGCGTCGATCACCAGCAGCACATTGCCGGGCAGGCTCTCGCGCAGGCGCAGCATTTCGCTCTGCGGCAGCAACGTGCCGGTGGGGTTGTTGGGGTTGGCGAGGAAGACCATGCTGGTCGCCGGGGTGACGAGCGCCAGCATGGCGTCCACATCGGTTGTCAGGTTGGTCTCGGGGGCCTTCTTCACCGTGCAACCGGCGAGCTTGCCCGCGATCTCGTAGATCGAAAATCCATGCTCGCTCATGATCAGCTCGGTGCCCGGCCCGCCATAGGACTGGATGAGCAGGGTGAGCAGCTCGTCCGAGCCGTTGCCGCAGACGATCCGCGCCGGGTCCAGCCCGAATTTCGCGCCGATCTCGTGGCGCAGCGCGGCGGATGAGCCGTCCGGGTAGCGGTGCATGTTCGCCGCCGCGTCGGCCATGGCCTTGATGGCGCCGGGCGGGGGACCGAAGGCGCCCTCGTTGGAGGAGAGCTTCAGCGGCGTCGCCACACCCGGCAGCTTCGATTCGCCGCCAACATAGGGGGCAACCGAAAACACTTCCGGGCGCGCGGCGGGCTTGTTCATGCGTTCTCTCCCAGCGGCACGGCGAAGCCGCCGATCACCACCGGCGGCGCGTCCAGCCCGGCGATAGCCGCCAGGCGCGGGTCGGTATCCTCCACCAGCCCCGCCACCTCGACGAGCGCGTGCAGGCGGGTATCGCCGGGCAGGCGCCGCACCCAGAGCGCGCCGGGCTCGAACCCGGCATCCCTCACCAGTGACATCATGCGCGCGCGGGACGTGTCGGGGTTGAATTGCAGGGCGATCAGCCCGTGGTCGTCGCCGCTGGCATCGGGCGGCACGGTGGCCACCACATAGGCGTCGCCCAGCGGCAGGCCCTCGGCCCGCTTGGTCCAGAACGGGATCTTGGCGATGACATAAAGCCGCTGCGACCCGGTGCCGGTGAGCAGCGGCCACCAGCCGCCATGCGCCTCCTCATCCTCGGCCAGCGGCGGAAGCACGGCCAGCTGCGCCCCGCCCTCGCGGGTCAGGTCGGCCATGGTCTGGGCCGGGTTGGCGTGGCGGCGCACCGGGGTGAGCGGGCCGAAATGCTCGCGCGCCAGGGCCAGGCGGGTTTCGCCGCCCTCGCCTTCGCACACCGCCATGGTCTGCCCGCCCTCGATGATCAGCGCCGCGCCGAACAGCTCGCGCCAGAAGCGGATGATCGCCTGGCGCGGCAGGGCGCCCGTGTGGCGGGCCAGCATGCGGCGCAGGATGATCGCCTCGCGCCCCGGGCGGATCTTGGTGCCGGTCTTGCCGCCAGTCGCGGCGACGGACTCCACCACACGCGCCCTCTGCATCAGTAGGTCGTGAATCTGGTCGTCCAGCGCGTCCAGTTGAGCGCGAAGTTCACCGAGGCGGGTATTCTGGGGGAGGGAATGGGTCATCGCTTATTTCTGTTACTCAATTGCGCGGGAGCCGCCAAGCCAGCCCTGCGGAATCGGGGGGTTCGCAGGGTTGCACGCCGGGGGCGCTCAGAGCATATGCGGAGGTTGTAACATGGACCAGAATCCCGCCTTTCCGGAGACGCAGCACCAGAGCGTGACCTTTCCCCAGGGTCTGACGCTGGATTGCGGCCAGCATCTGGCGCCGGTCGCCGTGGCCTACCGCACCTATGGCACCCTCAACGCGCAGAAGAGCAATGCCATCCTGATCTGCCATGCCCTTACTGGCGACCAGTACGTGGCCGAACGGAACCCGGAAACAGGCAAGCCCGGCTGGTGGGAATATCTGGTTGGCCCCGGCAAACCGGTGGATACTGACAAATATTTCGTCATCTGCGCCAATGTGCTGGGCGGCTGCATGGGCTCCACCGGCCCGCGCAGCGCCCACCCGGACGGCTCAGGCCGCCCCTGGGGCACGGATTTCCCGCAGGTGACGATCCAGGACATGGTGCGGGCGCAGAAGATGCTCGTCAACCATTTCGGCATTACCCGGCTGTTCGCGGTCATTGGCGGTTCGATGGGCGGCATGCAGGTGCTGGCCTGGGCGACCCTGTACCCCGAGGCGGTGTTCGCCGCCGTGCCCGTCGCCACTGCCTCCTACCACTCGGCGCAGAACATTGCGTTCCACGAGATCGGCCGTCAGGCCATCGCTGCCGACCCGTCCTTTCATGGCGGGCATTACTGGCGCGAGGGCGTACGCCCCGAGCGCGGCCTGGCCGTGGCGCGCATGACCGCGCATATCACCTATGTCTCCGAGATTGCGCTGACCCGCAAATTCGGGCGCAAGCTGCAGCATGCCGAGGGGCTCTCCGCGCTCGGCGACCAGTTCGCGGTGGAGAGCTATCTGCAATACCAGGGCTCCAGCTTCGTGCAGCGCTTCGACGCGAATTCCTACCTCACAATCACCCGTGCCATGGATCTGTTCGACTTGGCGGCGGACCATCACGGCGTGCTGGGGGACGCTTTCAAAGGCGCCAGGACACGCTTCCTGCTCGTCTCTTTCTCGTCGGACTGGCTGTTCCCCACCGCGCAGTCGCGCGCCATTGCCCGCGCGCTCAACCATGTTGCCGCCAATGTGTCTTTCGTCGAGGTGCAGTCCGACAAGGGGCATGACGCCTTCCTGCTCGACGAGCCGGATTTCCATCAGACGCTGCGCGGCTTTTTGGCCGGCTGCGCCGAGCATGCGGGGCTGGCATGAGCGCGCCCCGCAAGATCCGTGTCGACCTTGAGCTGATTGCCGGGCTGGTGGCGCCGGGCTCGCGCGTGCTCGATATCGGCTGCGCCGACGGCACGCTCATCGACCATCTGTTCCGCGAGAAGAATTGCGACGCGCGCGGCATCGAGCTGGACATGGAGGAAGTGCAGCGCGCCGTGACGCATGGCGTGCCGGTGATGCAGGGCGACGCGGATACCGAGCTTGTCACTTATCCTGACAATGCGTTTGATTACGTGATCCTCTCGCGTACGCTCCAGGCTGTGGAGAAGCCGCGCGAGGTGCTGGCCCAGATGCTGCGCATCGGCACCCATGCCATCGTCAGCTTCCCGAATTTCGGGCATTGGAGCCTGCGTCTGCAACTCCTCACCACCGGGCGCATGCCGATGACCGCGGGCTGGAACCGCATGTGGTACGAGACGCCGAACATTCATCCCTGCACGATCAGCGATTTCTTCGCGCTGTGCAAACAGGATGGCTATATCGTCGAGGATTGGCTGGCGGCGGATGAGCAGGGCGCGCGCACGCCGTGGCGGCGCTCACGCCGGCTGGCGAATCTGTTTGGCGAGCAGGGGCTTTTCCTGCTGCGCAAGGCTTAGTGCAGGCTGCGGAAAAAGTCCCTTTGCCTGTGCATAATGCCGTGATTCCTTACTGCCACCATTTTACTGGGGGTGGGCGCCCATACATTTGTGAATAGGCGCCGATCGTGAGCCCAGCCAACGAGCCATTTCGTTCATTATATCAAGAGCTTGCACAGTTTCATGCCGGGGTCGCGCTTCGGTGCTTGTTCACAATCAACGCCACCACCCGCTAACTCGGCATTGAGCGAACGGAAGCGCCCCGCGCCATGAAGATCGACGCGGCCGCCGAAGGCTACTGGTTCATCGCGTTGAGGATGACGTCGGTAATGATGCCGGTGGCAATGGCGATCAACACGAACTGGTCACCATCCTGCACCCATTCATAACCATAGGGCGGCTGGCGGAGATGGTAATGCTGCCAATCCCTGACGACGTAGCGGTTTCCGTGGTAATAGTCACCATGATGCCACTGGCGACCGCTAGAATATACCTGATGGTTCGGCGCGCCGTGAGATGCCTCGTGCGTGCTATACCCGTAATTTTGCTGACCCGGTGGCGCTTGCGGTCCCGCATGCTCCTGCGTCCCGGGACCCGTGCCCATATGTTGCGGCGGTGCGCCGTGAGACTCATTGTGCATGCTATTGCCGTAATTTTGCTGGCCCGGCGGCGCTTGCGGTCCCGCATGCTCCTGCGTCCCGGGACCCGTGCCCATATGTTGCGGCGGTGCGCCATACTGCCCTGATTCAGAACCGTGCTGAGAAGGGCCGGGCTGGTATTGGCCTTGCTGAGCCATGGCAAAAGGGCCGCTCATCGCTGCCATCACAAAGCCGGCACTGAGGCTGCGGAGAGAAAAATACTTCATATGACTGGCCCTTTGTTTCATCGACTTTAACGGTCACGGCGTAGAGCCCAATGGCATGGATACTCTACAAACCCGGCGCTCAACTCGGCACTCATAAAGTCCTGATGGAAGCGGAAAACGGCTTAATTTTGGCGCTGGTGGTATCAAGTTGGTATAACCCGCCTCTAGCCAGCCGCCGCAACTCTTCATAGCCTGTCGACTTTAATGGCGGACCCGACGCGATTCGAACGCGTGACCTTTGCCTTCGGAGGATTAACTTTGGGTCATCTCTACTCTACGCCAGAGTACGAAATTGTACTATAACCGATTGAAAAATATACTTATCAAAGGAGCCAATCTTCGCTACCATTCGCCCTAAGCGCCTAACGCTTACCATTTTATGGTGAGTATTTGGTGAGTTTTTTGTCCGTGGCGGAGAGAAATTATTCGCCGAAGCTGACAAAGACGATCGTCGAGGCTGCGGCCCCTCAGGAGAAGCCATATACCATCTGGTGTAGCGACCTGCAGGGGTTTGGTGTCTATGTGCTGCCGTCCGGCAAGCTGACCTATTTTGTCGATTACCGGAATAAAGTTGGCATACGGCGCCGCCTGACCATCGGGCGCCCCGGCAAGCTGACGGCGGAGACCGCCCGCAAACTGGCGATCGCCACCATGGGTGAGGTCGTCAAAGGCGACGACCCCGCCGAGGAGCGCGCCACCCAGAGAAAATCGATGACGGTGAAGGACCTCTGCACCCGCTATATGGCGGCGGCCGAGAAAGGCTTGATTATGGGCAAGCGAAACCGCCCCAAAAAAGCCAGCACGCTTTATGTGGATCGCGGCCGCATTGCCAGGCACATTCTCCCCCTCCTGGGTGTTCAAGGCAGAAATCGTTATGCGGCTCGCGCCCACGCGCCGCCTTTGGCTTAATGAGCGGCTGCTGCCAACATCTTCCCGCACGCCCGCGCCCGCGCCGCGAGCCGCGCGGCCAAGCGCTCAATGATGGGCTGATCCAGCCCCTCCCCCCTCGCCCTTGCGCATACCGTGCTCAGTTCGTCCGGAAGCCGATCGGCCATCGCGGCAATCCGGCCGATCAGCGCATCAGCATCAAGACGTACCTCACGGACCAGCTTGCGCCATTCGCTGATCCCGATGTCGCGCAGCCGGTATTCGCCGCCGATCTTCATCGACAGCTTGACCTTGTGCGGGTCGATGTCGTCGTAGGGGAGGATGCTGGCAATGTCATAAAGTGGAGCGAGCCGGACGCGCGGGCCGCCGCCTATAAGCAGAGAATAGTTTTTCGCGTGTGCATCCGGGCCGGCGATCAGCCAGTTGAACGCGATGGCGTCGATAAAGGCATTCACATCCTCCGCGCGCGCATTAGAGTGAGTACGCAGCAATTCCACAACATCGGCGACGCCGGGGCCGCCTGCGTTCTGATACTTCTTGGCCGGCATAATGCCGAGCGCCTGGCAGACGTCTTCCTGATGTATGCGTATAATTTCGTTGCCGATCCTCAACCGATCATAGCGCTCAACGACGATGGCGATTTCATCGCCGAAACGCATGACCCATGAGGACGCCGCGGGTATCCCAAGCGCGCGGGCAAGCCCGAGGCAGACATGCTCGTTTTCCGCGTGGCCGTCGAACTGCCCGGTCGGAGGTTTCAGGATATGCGTCGTCGGCGCGCGGCCGGAAGGGATGCCCCAGCGGCCATGCTCGAACAGCAGCGCGGTCTTAGGCTGCGCGCCGGCAAGGCTGAATTGGCCCGTGTCTCGTGGCAATCGCCAGGCGGCATGGTCCTCTCTCAAGGCGCGCAGGCGCAGGGCGACACCGCTTTCGTCAAGCCATTCGACCTCATCCGCACTGCCGCTATGAACCGCATCCAGGCGTTCGGGCTTTACAAATTGCACCGCTCCGGCGCAGTCCTCGCCGACATTTCCTATCAGCGCGAAGACATTCCGGGCCGAAATCTGGAACCTCCTCGCCCAGCGTTCGAGCACGATCTCATTGTCCGGCAGAAGCCCCCATAGAAAAGCTTCGATCGCGTCCGTGCCATGTTTCTCGGCCGCCAAGCAAGGTGACGAGTTCATCGGTCATCGTCCGCCCTCTCGCGCGCCGCCGCGACTATGGCGTCGATGTCGGGGGTTGCCGCCCCTTTAATGTCGCTTGCCTCAATGGAGCTGTTAAGGCGGACGCCCAAACTATCCAGGGCACGCAGCACAAGCCCCAGCTCCGCGCGCGCGCGTCCGCGTTCGATGCCAACCACCCATTGGCGGCTGACACCGATGCGTTGCGCCAGTTCAGCCTGATCGAGGCCAAGCTTCCTGCGGCGCTCACGAATGACCGCCCCGAGATCGGCCGGCGTGTGAATGAACATGCAACCTCGATTTTGTGTCAGCGTTCATTGACAGAATACCAATGTCGTCGAACGCTGACAAGAAAAAATGTCTTCGAGCAATGACATTTTTGTGGCCCCTTCCACATCAGTTTGGCGCCATCAGGGACCGTTTTCAAAGCCTAAGCGGGCACCATTGGCATGTTCTTCGTGATGTGATCCCAGGCCCGGCCGCACATCAGATCGTAAAGCGGCGCCAGGCGAGCGCCCGTTCCACTGATCAGGAGCGCGTAATTCTTGGCATGGCTATCAACGTTGGTGATCAGCACATTCAGGATCACGGCATCCAGCAGGGCGATCCGGTCCAGCGGCGGCAAAAACCGCTTGGCGACATTGAACAGGTCCGGCAGGCCGGGCCCGCGCGGGCCGGTCTGGTTGTGCTCATATTTCGAGGATGGCGGCTTGCCGCACGCCTGGCAGAAATCCTCCTGGTGCAGCCTGATCCAGCTATCCGCCTTTAGCCGCCGGTCATAGCGCTCGACCAGCAGGTATGACCGCCCGCCCGCCAGCCCGGTCGTGACCGTGGCCGCATTCAGCCCGAGCATTTTTGCGAGCGTGAGACACAGAGCCTCGTTCTGCACGCTGCCCTCCAGCCGGGGATTGTCGGGCTTGAGAATGTGGGTGGACTGGTGATTGTGCAGCGGGATTACGATCTCGCCGTCCACCAGCGCCACCGGGAGTTTTTCCTGACCACCTGCCAGGCCCATGGACACGCCCTCCGTCCCAGCGAGAAATGGGCGCTTCGGCAGATCGTTGATGATCCGCTCCAGCCGGTCGCCGACCGGCCTTGAATAGGCTGGCTGCCCGCACTCCGCCGGTCCACCGATGCTCAGTGCGCCGGCCGTGTCCTGGCCAATCCTTTCCAGGACGCCGAGCACGTCACCCGGCGAGACGCCGGCGTTTCGCCCGATCGTGGTCAGCGCATGCCCTTCCGGGAGCAGATTGGTCAGCCAAGGCGTGAACAAGGCCGGTGGCATGCCACTAGCGCGTAGCGGCGCCAGCACGGAAATCGGAAACGCCGAGGCGCGAGTCCGCCATTCGTCGGCATAGCTGAATGACAACGCCCCGTCCGCGTCGGCCAGGATCTCGCCGACCAGCCGCGTTTCATGGAAAACTGGCGTGCCGGTCATGGTGTGATGTCCGGCACGCTGAAATCGGCATTGCCGGGGCCGGCCACCATGTGGATCCCCAGCGTCTTGCCAACCCGCAAAGCCCTGCCCAGCTGGCACGTCGGCTTGCCTGCCTCGAGATCGACGATGAACCGGATGCCGGTGCCGGATAGCAAGGCGAGTTCGGCCTGGGTCAGCCTGGCCTTGCGCCGGTTGGACCGAACCATCTCGCCGAACGCCTTTGCCAGGTTATTTTCGTCCATGTTTTGTCAATCAATATTCCCGAACGGGGAATATAGTGCGGTATTTGGCGGAATATCCGCTGAAATATGCGCGAGCGGGAATAAATTGGCGCATTCGGCCTAATATGAAGATGAATGTGCGCGAGCGGGAACACCGGACGTCAATGGGCCCGGCTGGCAATCCACGCCGGCCGGGCCCATTGAGACCATGAGCGGCTAAACCGCCTCGGCGTAGTCCCTGATGATCTTGGCGCGCAGGTCCAGCCGGTCGGCCACGCCCTCGTTGACCTTGGCCAGCGCCAGGGCCGGCAGCTTCGCGATGACCCAAGCCGGCACCCCAACACACTGTTACCCCCTACAGCTTCCGCCATCTGTCAGTTTTCTGCAGACCATAAAGCACAAGGGGTCGCTGTTGCGACGCTAGCCCGGATGCTTGGTCATGTTTCCGGCAAATCTCAACAACGCTATGGTGCGACACGGCAGGGACGTGCGCCCGTCGCGCCGGTCAAAGAAGTCGCGGCTAGCGGACCAGTTCACTCTATATCGGATGCAGATAAGCCTTGGCTAATGGATGCCGGAGACCAAGAACAAGCGGAACATCTGGCGCTTTCGATGCGGACATAAACACTGCTCGGCGTCTATGTGGGGTGATGCTATCGGAAGTCCCTCGTCTTCACTTTGATCTGGTCAAAATTGGGATCAGGTAGATGGAATTCCCTTGCCTGGCGGCCAATGGTCTCACGCGGGTCCATGCCCCCGCCAATCTTGGCCTGGTCGCCACGGCCATGTGGCATGGGAAACCTGGCATCGCGGTCCCCGATACTTGCCAGTTCACGAGACAAGTCGACAACCCGGTGGGCGACGAGATGCACGACCTCACCTTCCCGCTGGATACGCCCATAAGCGGCAATCATGCCTGCGGAGAGAATAACCCGCCGCTGTTTTTCGTAGAGCGTATGGCCAGATCACCAGATTGGCGATGCCGGTCTCGTCCTCGATGGTGATGAACATCACGCCTTTGGCCGAACCCGGCTTTTGCCGGACCAGCACGATCCCCGCCGTTTCGAGCCATTTGTTGTCGGGGGCCTGCATCGCCGCGCCACAGGTGACGATTTTCTGGCGGCGCAGATCTGACCGCAGAAAACTTAACGGGATGCGCGCGCAGTGTCAGGCCAAGATGGGCATAATCCTCGACCACCTCACCGCCGCCGGTCATTGGCCGCAAGGCGACGGCCGGCTCATGATACTCCGGCACGTCTCCCGCCGCGCGGCCTGCGGCGAATAGCGGCAAAGGCTCGTCACGCAACGCCTTGATCGCCCAGAACGCCTCGCGCCGGGCCAGTTTCAAGGACGGCCGGAAGGCATCAGCCTCGGCGATCTGCACAAGAGACGCCGCCGGTATGCCAGCGCGCCGCCAGAGATCATCCACCGAGGCAAAAGGCTGGTCCGCCCTGGCGCCGATCAGCGTGGCGGCATGGGCATTGGACAGGCCCCTTCACCATGCGCAGGCCCAGCCGCACCGCAAACCGGCTTTCGTCATCCGTCGGCTCCAAGGTGCAGTCCCAGCGCGAGGCGTTGATGCACACCGGCCGGACCTCGACCCCATGATTGCTTGCGTCCCGTACGATCTGCGCCGGGGCATAAAAGCCCATGGGCTGGGCGTTGAGCAGGGCGGCGCAAAACACGTCCGGGTGATGGCATTTCAGCCAGGACGAGGCATAGGCGATGAGGGCGAAGGAGGCGGCGTGGCTTTCCGGAAAGCCGTAGCTGCCGAACCCTTCCAGCTGCTTGAAAATCCGTTCGGCGAACTCCCGCTCATAGCCATTGGCGAGCATGCCGGTGACCAGCTTCTCCTGAAATCTTGTCACGCTGCCGGTATGCTTGAACGTCGCCATGGCGCGGCGCAGCTGATCGGCCTCGCCGGGGGTGAAGCCCGCGCATTCGATGGCGACGCGCATCGCCTGTTCCTGGAACAGCGGCACGCCGAGCGTCTTGCCCAGCACCTTTTCCAGTTCCGGCGTTGGGTATTCGACCTTCTCCTTGCCCTCGCGGCGGCGCAGATAGGGGTGGACCATATCGCCCTGGATGGGCCCTGGCCGCACGATCGCGACCTCGATGACCAGGTCGTAGAAGGTCCGCGGCTGCATGCGCGGCAGCATGGACATCTGCGCCCGGCTCTCGATCTGGAAGGTCCCGACCGTGTCGGCGCGGCAGATCATCGCATAGGTGCGCGGGTCTTCGGCCGGGATGGTGGCGAGGTCGAGCGCGATGCCCTTGTGCCGGGCGAGGAGATCGAAGCCGCGCTGCATGCAGGAGAGCATGCCGAGCGCCAGGCAATCGACCTTCATGAATTTCAGCGCGTCGATGTCGTCCTTGTCCCATTCGATCACCTGCCGGTTGTCCATGGCGGCGGGCTCGATCGGCACCAGCTCATCCAGCCGGTCGCGCGTCAGCACGAAGCCGCCCGGATGCTGCGAGAGGTGGCGCGGGGCGCCGATCAGCTCGCGGGCCAGATCGAGCGCCAGTTTCAGCCGCCGGTCGCCAAGGTTCAGGTTCAGTTCGGCGGCCTGCTCCGGGTCGATCCCCTCTTCCGACCAGCTTGAAACCTGTGCATTCAGCATGGTGATGAGATCTTCCGGCAGGCCGAGCGCCTTGCCGACATCGCGCAGCGCGCCGCGCGTCCGGTAGCGGATCACCACGGCACAAAGTGCGGCATGGTCGCGGCCATAGGTATCGAACACCCATTGGATGACGATCTCGCGCCGCTCATGCTCGAAATCGACATCGATATCCGGCGGCTCCCGGCGCTCCTCGGAGACGAAGCGCTCAAACAGCAGGTCGTTGCGCGCCGGGTCGATGGAGGTGATGCCGAGCACATAGCAGACGGCGCTATTGGCGGCGGACCCACGGCCCTGGCACAGAATTCCCTGGCTGCGGGCAAAGCGCACGATGGAATTCACCGTCAGAAAATACGGCGCGTATTCCAGCGTCTCGATCAGCTTCAGCTCATGCTTGAGGATCGCGATCACGTCATCCGGCACGCCATCCGGGTAGCGGTCTTTCGCACCTTCCCAGGTGAGTTTCGCCAATGCCTCCTGCGCCGTGAGGCCGGGGAGCAGGATTTCCTCGGGATATTGATAGGTCAGCTCGTCCAGCGAGAAGCGGCAGCGATCGGCGATCTCCACCGTGCGGGCCAGGGCTTCCGGATAGCGGGCAGAACAGGCGGTGCATTTCGGCGGGCGGTTTGAGGTATCTGTCCGCATGGCGCTCGCGGCGGAAGCCGGCATCATCGATGGTGCAGCCATGGCGGATGCAGGTGACGACATCCTGCAGGATGCGCCTGGACGGCACATGAAACAGCACGTCATTGGTGACCACGGTGGGGACACGCGCCTGCGCCGCCATGTTCGACAGTTCAAAGAGCCGCAGCTGATCGTTCGGCCGGCGGCGCAAGGTCAGCGCCATATAGGCGCGGTTGCCAAATGCCTCGGACAGCCGCCGCAAGCGTAGGGCGCAAAGCTCATCCGCCGTCGTCGGGCACCAGGATGGCGATCAGCCCCTCGCCATAGGCAACCAGATCGGACCAATCGAGCCTGCATTGCGCCTTGCCGCCGCGCTTTTTGCCGAGCGAGAGCAGCCGGCACAGCCGCGCATAGGCCGGGCGATCGGTCGGATAGACCAGGACCGCCATGCCATCGCGTGAGATCGAGCCGGCAGCCGACGATGAGCCGGATCCCGGCCTCCTTGGCCGCCACATGGGCGCGGACGATGCCCGCCAGGCTGTTGCGATCGACGATCGCCATTTCCCTGATGCCGAGATACGCGGCCTGGGCGAACAGCTCTTCGCAGGAACTGGCGCCGCGCAAAAAGCTGAAATGCGAGGTGCATTGCAGTTCGGCATATCGGGGGGCGCTCATCCGAAAATGCCATGCAGAAACCAGCGGTGCGACCCGGTTGCGGCATCCTCGCCATCGCCGGCACGGTAGATCCAAAATCGCTCGCCGGCCTCATCCTCGACCCGGAAATAATCCCGCACCGTCGCCAGCTCGGCGTCACGCTTCCACCATTCGCCGAAAACGCGCTCCGGCCCGTCGGCGCGTTTCACCCGGCGGCGGATGCCGCGCCAGCTGAAGCTGACCGGCGGATGATCCGGCAGCAGCGCCACGGTCTCGATCTGCTCCGGTATTGGCAACAGCCGCGCCGGCCGCGGCCATTGTTCCGGCCAGTCCTGCCCGGTTCGGGGCGCGGCTGGCGCCACCCGGCACACGGAGCGCTCCGGCACATCGCTGGCGACCGGGGCGAAACGATATAGCCGGGCCTCGCCCACGCGGTTGGCAAGGATGTCGATCAGGCCAGAAATATCCGGCTCCGGCTCTTCCGACAGCAAGGAGGTCCTGATCTGCCTGGTCTCGAACGGCTCCGCGAGCGTGGCGCACAGGCTCATGATCTCGACGCCGAAACCGGGATCGATGGTTTCGATTTTATCGCAAAGCAGCCGGGTCAGACGCTTGACGTTGCGCACCGGCGTCGCGGTGCCGACGCGGATCGCCTGCATCTGGCTATCGACCCGGTGGAACAGCAGGTCGAGCCGCCGCGCGCCGAGCCCCTTGGCTTCCAGCATCTCGCACAGCGCCACGACCAGCTTTTCCGTATACCGCGCCAGCGTTTCCGGCGCGCCGATGGGCTCGGCAAACAGCCGCCGCACTTCGAGCAGTTCCGGCGGCCGCACCGGCTCGATGGGCTCGCGCAACCGGCCCATGGCCTGGTCCAGGCGCCGATGCAGCTCGGGGCCGAACCGCAAGGCCAGCGGGGCTCTGGGCTGGTCGGCCAGATCGCCAATCCGCTCAAAGCCAAGCCGCCGCAGATGGGCCACCATGTCGGGCGGCAAGCGCAAGGCGGCGATCGGCAGGCGCAGCATTGCCTCGGCGCTTTTGCCTTCCGGCACGACAACCGTTGGCCGGGTGATATGCCGGGCGATCGCATGGGCCGCGCCCCAGCTATCGGCCATCGCGGCGCGGGCCTTGAAACCGGCGGCAGACAACCGGCCCACGAGATCATCGAGCATGGCCGCCTCGCCGCCATGCAGATGCGTCGCACCTGTGGCGTCGATAATCAGCCCATCCGGCGGATCGGCGGCAACGATCGGCGAATAACGCTGCAAGGCCCACACCGCGAGCTTCTCCAGCCCCTCGGCATCGGCGGCTGGCTCGGCATCCCTGATGACGAGACCGCTCACCAGCGCCTGCGCCTTGGTCACCGCCATGCCGATGCGCAGCCCGGCGGCTTGCGCGGCTTCATTCGCCGCGAATACCACCCGGCGGCTGCCGGTACGGCTGCTCAGGACCAGCGGCGCCTCAACCGGCGGCGCGGCCGCGCCCAGCTGCCGGAAAAGCCTGTCGGTTGGCCA
Organism: uncultured Alphaproteobacteria bacterium; assembly: GCA_963750235.1. GTDB lineage: Bacteria > Pseudomonadota > Alphaproteobacteria > Acetobacterales > Acetobacteraceae > Acidocella. The sequence continues at coordinate 434,444 of CAVVPW010000008.1, read as the reverse complement.
GGCCGGCAGGAAGACCGAGACGACCCTGGGCATCGCATGCCTCCACTTCAAAATCCGCACTCTCGCCGGCGCGGCAGCGAATCAACTCCACCAGCCAGCGCGGCCGCCCGACACCGGGCACCGGCAAGGGCGCCGAGGGCAGCACCGTCACCCGCCAGCGTGTCGCCGCCGCCGTCGGCTGGCCGAAATCCGCCGCGTCGCTCTGGCGCCGCCAGCGGCGCAGCGCGATGCCGAGCGTCCCGGAGCTTTCCGCCGCCAGTTGCAGCCGCCGCGAATTGGTCATGCCCAACCGGCCGATCTCGGCGACGACGCTGCCGAGCCCGCCATGGCGCAATCCCTCCTCGCAACAGGCCAGAACCGCCTTCTCATCCTCCGCCTCCGCGTAAACGACCCGATCAGGCGCCAGACCGGCCTGGGCGAGGGCCGGGGCGAACAGATCCTGCCGGAGCACGCACCACAGCACCGGCCCCTTGCTGCGCGCGGCAATGCCCGGCGGCGAACAGAGCGGCAGCGGCGCCATCAATCGCGCCATTGCCGCCGCCAGCCACTTCGTGCAGCGCCCCCAGCGCCAGACCGCCGCCCGGCAGGCGCGCGTCAATCGCCGGCAGACCGAACGGCAGCACCGCCGCCGCATGGCGGTTACCGGCTTCAATTCGCTGGATTTTTTCGCGCAGAACGGCAATGGCGGGAGGTGATCCCACGGCAATGGTATCCTCAAACTCAGGTTGGTATGTTCCTTTTTTGTTCTCCTGCGCACGGAAAGAGTCAAGCGGCAGAATCAGCCAAGCCCCGCCGCCAAACTGGCAGCCTGGATGAAAATCAGGGAAAAACCTCTTGCGAACAAAACAAGAAAATCGGAAGCTGGCCACCCCTTATTTTTTGGAAAGTTTCTGCGGTGACGGCCTCGGCGGCGTACCTCTCCAAACTCAACCCTGAGCAACGCCACGCCGTCGAGTACGGCGTTGGCGCGGAAGAAGCTGGCCCGCTCCTGGTCATCGCCGGCGCAGGCTCGGGCAAGACCAATACCCTGGCCCACCGCGTCGCCCACCTGATCGTCAATGGCGCCGACCCGCGGCGCATCCTGCTGATGACCTTCTCGCGGCGGGCAGCGGCGGAGATGACAAGGCGCGTCGAGCGGATCTCGGCGCAGGCCCTGGGCGACAAAGCCGGGGTCATAGCCGGCGGCCTGAGCTGGGCGGGCACGTTCCATGGCATCGGCGCCCGGCTGCTGCGGGATTATGCCGAGCAGATCGGGCTGGACCCGGCCTTTACCATCCACGACCGCGAGGATTCCGCCGACCTGATGAACCTGGTCCGCCATGAGCTGGGGTTCTCGAAGACCGAGAGCCGGTTCCCGGCCAAGGGCACCTGCCTCGCGATCTATTCCCGCTGCGTGAACACCGAGCAGCCGCTCGACCAGGTGCTGCCGGACGCCTTCCCCTGGTGCGCCGCCTGGGAAGCCGAATTGCGGCAGCTGTTTGCCGGTTATGTGGAGGCCAAGCAGCGGCAGAATGTATTGGATTACGATGACCTGCTGCTCTACTGGGCGCAGATGGTCTCCGACCCCGGGCTGGCCGAGGACATCGGCAGCCGGTTCGACCATGTGCTGGTCGACGAATACCAGGACACCAACAAGCTGCAATCGACGATCCTGCTGGCGCTCAAGCCCAATGGCCAGGGACTGACCGTGGTGGGTGACGATGCGCAATCGATCTACGCCTTCCGGGGTGCGACCGTACGCAACATCCTCGACTACCCGGCGCAGTTCAGCCCGGCGGCACAGATCATCACGCTGGAGCGGAATTACCGCTCGACCCAGCCGGTCCTCGCCGCGGCCAATGGTGTCATCGGCTTGGCCGCCGAGCGGTTCACCAAGGATTTGTGGACAGAGCGCGTCTCATCCGACCGGCCCTTGCTGGTGAATGTGCGCGATGATGCCGATCAGGCCCGCTACATCGTGGAACGCGTGCTGGAAAACCGGGAGGCCGGGACCATGCTGAAGCAGCAGGCGGTGCTGTTCCGCACCTCCAGCCATAGCGGCGCGCTGGAGGTCGAGCTGACCCGGCGCAACATTCCTTTCGTGAAATTCGGCGGCCTGAAATTCCTGGACTCCGCGCATATCAAGGACATGCTGGCGCTGTTGCGCTGGGTGGAAAATCCGCGCGATCGGGTTGCGGGGTTCAGGGTGATGCAACTGATGTCCGGCGTTGGTCCGGCCTCAGCCGCACGCATCCTCGACCACATACTGGCGGCATCAGATCCCATCGCCGCCTTGCGTGAGTCCCCAGCCCCGCCCCGCGCCAGCGAGGACTGGCCGAATTTTGTCGACACGGTTCAGGCCATCAAATCCGGCCGTGCCACATGGCCGGCCGAACTGGGGCTGGCGCGGCTCTGGTATGAGCCGCATCTCGACCGCAACCACGAAGACGCCATCACGCGCCGGGCCGATCTGCTGCAGCTGGAGCAGATCGCCAGCGGTTATCCGTCACGCGAGCGCTTCCTGACCGAGCTGACCCTCGACCCGCCGGATGCGACCAGCGACCAGGCCGGCGTGCCGCTGCTCGATGAGGATTACCTCAACCTCTCGACCATCCATTCCGCCAAGGGCCAGGAGTGGAAATCCGTCTTTGTCCTGAACGTGGTCGATGGCTGCATGCCCTCCGATCTCGGCACCGGGCAGGCGCACGAGATCGAGGAAGAGCGGCGCTTGCTGTATGTGGCCATGACGCGCGCCAAGGACGATTTGCACCTGATGGTGCCGCAGCGCTTTTACACCTACGGCCAGAACACGATGGGTGACCGCCATGTCTACGCGGCGCGAACACGGTTCATTCCCAACGAGATTCTGAACCTGTTCCAATGCACGGCATGGCCAGTTGCCACAGCCACACCAAGCAGACGGCCAGCCAAGGCCCGCGGGTCGATGTTGCTGCGCGTATGCGCAGCATGTGGCGGTAGAGGGCAGCGCGCGATGTGCAACCTCTACAGCGTCACCAAGGGGCAGCAGGCGATCCGGGAATTCACCCGGGCCCTAACGGATACGACCGGCAACCTGCCGCCTCTGCCAGGCGTGTTTCCGGATATGCTGGCGCCAATCGTCAGAAACACCGCCGATCAGGGCCGTGAACTGACGATGATGCGCTGGGGCATGCCCGGCCCGCCTCAATTTGGCGGGGCGCCGATTACCAACATCCGCAACACCAGCAGCCCGCATTGGCGCCGCTGGCTTGGACCACAAAGCCGCTGCCTGGTGCCGGCCACCTCTTTCTGCGAGTGGGAAGACACCAAGCCGAGGAAGACGCCCATATGGTTTGCCCTGGATGAAAGCCGGCCCCTGTTTGCTTTCGCGGGCATATGGACGGTGTGGCATGGCACACGCGGAACCAAGGCAGAGCCGGTCGAAGGTGAACACAAGCTCTACGGATTTCTGACGACCGAAGCCAATGGCGTTGTTGGTCGCATTCATCCGAAGGCCATGCCGGTAATCCTCACCACGGCTGAAGAAATGGATGTCTGGATGTGCGCGCCATGGGGCGAAGCGACCGCGTTGCAACGTCCGCTGAACGACGATGCCATTACCATTGTTGCCAGAGGCTCAAAACGCGATGATGGCGATTTTTCAGCCCGAGAGTAGCAGGAGTGCCATGAAGCCCAGTGAATGATACAAGCTCGTCTGGTCTGGAAGCGGAATGGCGGGTTTCCGGCGGTTAGGCCGGGAAAGCAGCCGATCCCAGAGCTGCCGGGGCAGGAGTCAGGTGCTGCACGACGCACTTGGCAAGCCGCGCGACTGGAGCTGGGTTGCGCTCCAAGAAATGAAGAGGGAGAATTGCGGGCGGGGGCGGCATGCCCGTCGGACGGCAAAGCAGTTCACCAGCGCCATCAATGCCTCGCATCATGCATCGGAACGCAGGGCGCTGACCGAGATTGACGCGGCTGCGGTTCAGAAGGCGTGGCAGAAGCTGGATGACCAGTTGGAAGCGGCTTACATCCTCGCCCGACGTTTCGAGTTCTATGGTCCGAGACGGATCTCCCCGGCAACGGTCCTGCCTTACCCTCAGGTCAATCGGTTCGCGCCGGTGACGGAGGTCTCGAACAGCGATTTCGTGCTATCCGGACATGTGGCGGCTGCCACGGACGGACGAGTAACGGTCGGCGACGCCGACGGAGGCGAACAGCGCCGCTTTGTTCGGCACAGCGCCGTTCGCATGCTTGCCGACACCCTCGTGCCGATTGCATCAGCGGGAGATATCCTGATCCTCAGGAACTACGGCAAGCCAAAGGACGGCGACCTGGTGGTGGCGCATGTTGATGGGGTGTTGCGGGCGAGGCGTCTGCGGATGGTCGGCGGCACCCCCGAGATGATCACTCTGTTGGCGGAGCCATACGGGCCGGGCGGTGAACCGCCACTGGTCATCGGTTCAGCCGGCGATGAGATCCGCATTGTGGAGTGCTCTTCTCCGCCCCTGGAGTAGCACTAAGTTCACCGTTCGACAACGAGGCCGAGGACCTTGGCCGCCCGATCGACGTTATGGCGCACGCCGGGCGAGACGGGAGCGTGTGGCAGGTGGATGGCGACAGCGCCGTGCCGGTTGCTTTGGATGGACAATTCCTGATCGTCGGCGCACCCGTTCGCGGTCGGGAGGAACTCCGTGCGCTCGATGGCGCCCCGGTCTTTGCCACGGTCGAGAGCAGCGGAAGCGAGCCCGAGCGGTACTTCAAGCGGCTGCGGCTGGCCGGGACGGTCGTGGTGCTGGAGAGCATCGAGACGAGCGGCCGGTTCCCGCCGATCGTCTGCTGCCTGACGGCCTCACCGGGCCTGCCGACGTTGGTTCAGGTTGCTCCGGTGAAAGGGGTCTTATTCCAATGTTGATGGGTCAAGGCGCCCAACGCTAGCACTCCGTCGACTTCACAGATCGATGCCGCGAAGGGGGGGAGCCTAGAGGCTGGACGCGGCGAAGGCCCATCACCGACTTGCGCCCAAACCACCTGTCCCGGCCACGGCGGCTGACACGCAATCTGCTTTCAGGAAGTGGGACGGGCCCGTTTGATGTCCATGGGCGCAAAGCAGCAGTGACGAGTCTTATGGAGACTGGAGACCGACCGCTTATGAGTGAAAGTTAAGAAAAACCGCCATTGGTCCTCGAGCCTCAAAACTGATCCGAACCTTTGCAGCCGTTCGGGTGTGGGTTGCCCAGGTTCGTTAGCCATCAGCAGGATAGCGTGCCATCAACGCATGTTACGCAGGCGCCGCCCAGGCTGACTTGGCCTGCGGCATCCACCGTCACCAAGACGCGCCCATCACGTCCGACGCAGCGCCCCTGCGCGGCCACGTAGCTCGTACCACCGGCAGGTAATAAACCCCGCTCCCGCCGGAACACCGCGATGCTGCCATTGCCGCTGCCGCAAACCGGATCTTCATTGATGCCATCGGATGGCGCGAAGGAGCGCACCTCGATTTCGGCGTCGCCGCCCTCATGTGCACCGAACAGCGAAATTCCCGTCGCGCCGAGCCGCCGCTCGAACGCGGCCGAACGGGCGAGGTCGGGCTCCAACGCAAGGAGATGCGCCGCACTCGGCAACTGCGCCACGACCCAAACCACGCCGACATTGACGAGGGCGGGTGGCACGTCCCTGAGAATGGGCTGACCGAGTAAGGCTTCCAGTTCGCCTACCTCGTCCGGCGTGAGCGGCCGCAACGCGGCGGGCGGCAGGCCCAGCGTCAAACGCCGCTCCGCCCCAGCTCCTTCCGCCGTGATGCCGATGAGGCCCGCGCCGCACTCCTGCACCAACTTCCCATCACGCGGCGCAATGCGCCCAGCCTCCAGCGCCGCGTAGGCGCTGCCAAGCGTGGGGTGCCCGGCGAAGGGCAGCTCGCTGCGCGGCGTGAATATCCGCAGACGGTAATCAGCTTGCGCATTGGTTGGTGGCAGCAGGAAGGTCGTCTCGGAAAGGTTGGTCCAGCGGGCGATGCGCTGCATCGCTTCCGTACCCAGGCCCTCGGCGTCGAGCACGACGGCCACGGGATTGCCCAAAAGAGGCGTGCTGGTGAATACGTCGACGACTTTGTAGGCACGCTGCATGGCAATGCTCCGCTGTTAGAGTGGCAATTCTGACGTACGCTTGACCGTCCGGCTAGGCACGTCCGTCTTGACGTTCTGGACGCCCTTTATGCGGCTAAGGCGCTCGACAGCGCCTGATCTCCGTCACACGAACCGTTTCGCCCCCGCGACGCAGAGGATGATGGCGGCGGTGACCGCGAGCATGGCGGGCGGCACGGTCTCGTGCAGCAGCAGGGCGGAGGCGGCGAGACCGAGCGCCGGCTGCAGCAGTTGCAGTTGCCCCACCGCGGCGATGCCGCCCGATGCCAGGCCCCGGTACCAGAACACGAAGCCGAGCAGCATACTGAAGGCGGAGACATAAGCCAGCCCCGCCCAGGCCCCGCCGGTGACCCGTGCCAGCGAGGCGGGACAGGTGAGCAGGCCTGCCGCCAGCATGAACGGCAGCGCCAGCACCAGCGCCCAGGAGATCACCTGCCAGCCCCCCAACCGCCGCGAGAGTTTCGCCCCTTCCGCATAGCCCAACCCGCAAACGATGACCGCGCTTAACATCAGCGCCACTCCCGCACCGGACAATGCCGCCCCGTGGCGCAGCGCCACGCCCACAACGCAGGCGCTGCCCAGCAAGGCGCAGAGCCAGAAGCCAGGATGCGGCCGCTCGCCGCCGCGCAGCACGCCGAATAGCGCCGTGCACAATGGCAGACAGCCCCAGGAAGATCTGCGATTGAGCGGCGTCGATATGACGCAGCGCCAGGGCGGAAAGCAGCGGGAAACCGAGCACCACGCCCAGAGCCACCACGGCCAGGGACGCGAAGTCACCCCGCGCCGGGCGCGGCTGCCGGAAGGCGAACAGCAAGCCGAGCGCCAGCAGCCCGGCCAGCGCCGCCCGCGCCACGGTGAGGAAAACCGGGTCGAACCCCGCCAGGGCCGCGCGCGTGGCGGGCATTGAACCGCTGAAGATCACCACCCCCAACGCACCGTTCACCCAGCCGCTCGCCGATTTCTTCATGCTCCACATCCCCACAAAACATGCCGGTTTTGTGCTGTGGACAGCGCGGCTCCTCCAGGCATAATCAAGCACAATTTTACTGAACTGTACTTGTGCATATGGAGGTACGGATGCCACAGGCCGAAGGCACGCTGGTCGCGCAACTGGTGCAGGAGATGCGCAGCCGCATTGCCGCGCGGAGTTTGGTGCCGGGCACCAGGCTGCCCTCGATCCGCGCCCTCGCCGCGGCGCGGAAGATTTCCAAGACCACCGTGGTCGAGGCTTACGACCGGCTGGCGGCGGAAGGCATCATCCAATCCCGGCGCGGCTCCGGCTTCTACGTCGCCGGGCATTTGCCACCGCTCAGCTTGGCTGACACCGGGCCCAAGCTGGACCGCGCGGTGGATCCGCTCTGGGTCTCCCGTCAGTCGCTGGAAACCGCGGATGACGCGCTGAAGCCCGGCTGCGGCTGGCTGCCGCCCAGCTGGATGCCGGAGGTCAGCCTGCGCCGCGCTTTGCGCGGCCTGGCGCGGGCGGAGGCGGCGGCGCTGACCGATTATGGCAGCCCGCTGGGGCTGGCGCCGTTGCGCGAGCATCTGGCCCGGCGGCTGGCGGGGTTTGGTGTGCCCGCCGCGCCGGGGCAAATTCTGCTCACTGAATCCGGCACCCATGCGGTCGATCTGCTCTGCCGCTTCCTGCTGGAACCGGGCGACACCGTGCTGGTGGACGACCCGTGCTACTTCAATTTCCGTGCCCTGTTGCGGGCGCATCGGGCCCGGGTGGTCAGTGTGCCGTACACGCAAACCGGGCCGGATGTTGCTGCCTTCGCCCAGGTGCTGGCGGCAGAAAGGCCGCGCCTCTACATCACCAATGCCGCCGTGCATAACCCCACCGGCGCCTCCCTCTCGGCGCTCACCGCGCACCGGGTGCTCAAGCTCGCCGAGCAGCACGATCTCATCATCATCGAGGACGACATCTTCGCCGATTTCGAAGCCGAGCCCTCGCCGCGCTTCGCCGCCTTCGATGGGCTGGAGCGGGTGGTGCAGATCGGCAGCTTCTCCAAGACGCTCTCGGGTTCGCTGCGCTGCGGCTATATCGCCGCAAAGGCGGACTGGATCGAGGGGCTGACGGATCTGAAGATCGCGACCTCCTTCGCCGGCGGGCGGCTCTCGGCGGAGCTGCTGCTGGCGGTGCTGCAGGACGGCACCTACCGCAAGCATGTGGAAAGTCTGCGCCCCAGGCTGGCCGCGCGCCATGAGCCAAGCCGGAGCCCGGCTGCGCGATGTGGGGTTGACCCCCTGGGTGGAGCCGCGTGCGGGGTTGTTCCTATGGTGTGAACTGCCCGATGGCCTGGATGCGGCGGACATCGCCCGGCGGGCCATGGCGGAGAATATCGTGCTGGCGCCCGGCAACGTGTTCAGCCCGGCGCAGACGGCCGGGCGGTTCCTGCGCTTCAACGTGGCGCAGTGCGCCGATCCGCGCATTTTCAAACTTCCTCCGCTCTGCCATTCAGAGTGGCGAGTAACCTTTATGGCAAAGGGCCGGCCCGGGTCACCTAAACGACCTGGCGGCTTTCCGGCGGTTGGGCCGGGAAAGCTGCCGATCTCAAAGCGACCCAAGTCGGGCATAGGCCGGTCTGAAAGGTGATCTCAGGTGCGGACGTTCAGCGCCCCCCTGTGCCGGCGGCAACGCGCCCATGTCGGTCATTGCCCGCTCACCGACCTCTTTATGGAAGATGGTGTATCGCGGCGGCTTGGGCTCGATATGAGATCGGGAGCCCATAGCCCCTTCATATAGGATGCAGATGAGGTTGGGACTGACCTCGAGCAACACTGGAAGGAGCGACGACGATGGCGCATTTCGTGGGTCTGGATGTTTCGGTGAAGGAGACGGCAGTATGTGTCGTTGACCAAGCTGGTAAGGTTGTGATCGAGCAGAAGGTGGCCTCCGAGCCGGAGGACATCATCATGCTGCTCACGTCGATCGGCGCAGATTATGAGCGGATCGGGATCGAGGCCGGTCCGCTCTCGCAGTGGCTGGTCAACGGCTTGGCGAAGGCTGGCCTTCCGGTCATCTGCGTCGAGACACGGCATATGAAGTCGTTGCTGCAAGCTCAGAAGATTAACAAGTCCGATCGGCACGATGCGCGCGGCATCGCGCAGATGATGCGTGTCGGTCTGTTCAAACCTGTACACGTCAAGACGCTGGAAAGTCAGGAGCAGCGGATGCTGCTGACTGCACGCAAGCTGGTCCAGCACAAAATGCTCGACGTCGAGTCCGATCTACGCGGCACGTTACGCAATTTTGGCTTGAAGGTTGGGGTCGTCAGCAAGGCCGGCTTCGAAGCGCGGATCCGCGAGCTTGTTGAAGGGTTGCCCCGGCTGGCGCAGATCGTCGAGCCGCTGCTCACCATTCGATCGGTGCTGTGCCGGGAGTTCAGTAAACTGGACAAGATGCTGCTCGATGCCGTCCGCCACGATCCCGTTTGCCGGCGCTTAATGACGGCCCCTGGCGTTGGTGCGGTTGTTGCCCTGACTTACCGGGCGACTGTCGATCAACCGCAGCGCTTCATTCACTCCAGGGCGGTAGGTGCCCATGCGGGACTTACGCCCCGGCGATACCAATCCGGAGAAATCGACTACGACGGCGGCATCTCCAAATCCGGCGATACCATGCTGCGGACCATGCTGTACGAGGCAGCTCAGGTCCTGCTGACACAGAGCCGCCGCTGGTCATGGCTCAAAGCGTGGGGCATCCGGGTGGCACAACGGCGCGGAATGCGGCGAGCCATCGTCGCCGTCGCCAGGCGCCTGGCCGTCATCCTCCACCGCATGTGGATGGACGGGACCGATTTCCGCTGGGGCAGCGAACCCAACGCTGTCACTTTGCCCGCCTAATCATCATCTTCGAACGGGAGTTCCAACCGGTTCTGCCTCGGCAGGAAGAGGTCCTCACGGGGACGAGGGTGGCGTGAGATCGTAATGACTGCAGCCTCACTGCCCACGGCGGCGAAGGCGCCTGAAAGATTGATCCACGCTATCTTTCTTAACCCATCATGGGGCGACCGCAGCGTCGACCCCGAAGAGAAGCACGAGCCTCGTGTGGCACGACCTCATGACTAAAAAATAACGACCTGAACCCGTACAGCTTATCCCACGATCGAAGGGCCTTTGGCATCACCACCCCTACCAGCCTCAATGCTGATAGAAGATTACGTGCGCCGCTTGACACAGGCCGCGATAGAGAAGAAGATTACGTGCGCCGCTTGACACAGGCCGCGATAGAGAAGCAGTCATTCGACGGATTCCGATCACAGTAACCCGCATTGCCCTTCGTCCCTGGCAACAGGTGGTATTCTGGAGATTGCGTATCTATATCGTCGTGAGGCTGATCGTCATGGCGTTCGGCTTTGATAAAGTCGCCAGCAGTTAAGGTTTCCTGGGTAAGGGCGATGCCCGGCCGGCAAGCGCGCGTGGTGGTCCGTTTTTGCCCATAAAGCTCATTGAGCAGGAACCATTTTATGCCTTCTCCCGACCGCACGGTAATTCAAAGGAAAATCACCTTATAAAGCGCTCCGAGAGCGGCTATAATTAAAATTAAGGAATGTCTCGCGAGATCGACGCTATTACAGCGTTAATTTTCGAAAACTGAAGAGCACGTCTTTATGAACAACTTCTCTCCACGTCACGCGAAAAGCTGGAACACAGTCACACAAGAGAAGCGATCCGGGAGCGTCTCACTCGAGACACAAAGGGCAACTATCTCCGGGATTGGATCTATGGCGGGATCGACGGAACGATCACGACATTCGCGATCGTCGCCGGTGTTGTCGGTGCCGACCTGCCTGGAACGGTCGTGCTCGTGCTCGGCTTGGCCAATCTCATGGCCGACGGATTTGCGATGGGGGCGGGCAATTACAGCGCCACCAAGGCCGACTTGGACGACTATGGACGCCTGCTCGCCATCGAGCGAAAACACATTGCACTGGAACCGAGCGGCGAGCGCGAAGAGATCCGGCAGATATTCGGCCTCAAGGGGTTCTCCGGTGCCGAACTGGAGCGGGTCGTCGACGTCATCTCGTCCGACAAAGACCTCTGGGCGAAGACGATGGCCACCGAGGAATACGGCCTGTCGCCGGCCGTAAAGTCGCCCATCCTGGCCGCGCTCAACACGTCTGCCGCGTTCGTTCTGTGCGGATTGGTGCCGCTTATCAGCTATCTCATCGCCTACAGCCTTGTTTGGTGCGTGGTCGCTACCGGCCTCGTGTTCTTCGGCATCGGCGCGGCCAAGAGCCGATGGTCGCTGTCGAATTGGGCGAGGTCAGGGTTAGAGACGCTGTTGATCGGTATGAGCGCGGCCGGTCTCTCATTCCTCATCGGATATGGGCTCAGGGCTTTCTTGAAGGTCCCGGTTTGACGCAGCCGAGTTCGCCTGTGATGGGGTGGACGCCCCCCGACGGCATCGATGTGCCAAAGTGTGGTCGTCAAAAACCACTTAAAGGAGAGCGTCCATGGAACAGGTTAGCACAGTCGGGTTGGATATCGCCAAGCGGGTTTTCCAGGCTCATGGAGCGGATGCCGCGGGGCATGTGGTGTTTCGCAGGAAGCTGGCTCGGGGGAAGGTCCTGATGTTCCTTGCCTCTCAACCGCCCTGCGTCGTCGCTCTGGAGGCATGCGGTGGCGCGCATCATTGGGGCCGGGAGATCGCCAAACTCGGCCATGAGGTGCGGCTGATTCCACCCAAATACGTCAAGCCGTTCGTGAAGCGGCAGAAGAACGACGCTGCCGACGCTGAGGCGATCTGCGAGGCGGCGCAGCGGCCGACAATGCGGTTTGTGGCGGTGAAGAGTGCGGCAGCGCAGGCCAGCGGCCTGGTATTCCGCACACGGGATTTGCTGGTCCGCCAGCGCACCCAGACCATCAATGCGTTGCGTGGCCACCTGACGGAATACGGTTGGGTGGTTGCCAAGGGGACTGCTCATGTCGCCGAGCTGATTGGGCACATTGAGGATCCTGCCTGTGAACTGCCCGAGGATGCCCGCCCAATCCTGCGCATACTGATCGCTTCACTCAAAGACCTGGATGAGAAGATCAGCTTGCTCGACACCGAGATCGGCAGGCGCGCCAAGGAGGACCCGGTCGCATTGCGGCTGACGAGTATTCCAGGGGTCGGCCCGATCACTGCGACCGCCATCGCCGCTCTCGCCCCACCTGCGGCAACATTCAAACGCGGGCGAGACTTTGCGGCGTGGGCGGGGCTGACGCCGGTGCAGCACTCGACCGGCGGGAAACAGAAACTCGGTGCAACCTCAAAGATGGGCGAGCGAACGATACGCCGGCTGCTGATCATTGGCGCCAGTGCCGTGGTGCGCCAGGCCGCTCGACGGGGTGCGCCTGAAGGGTCGTGGCTGGCGCGCATGCTTGCCCGTAAGCCGCGCATGCTCGTGACGGTCGCCCTGGCGAACAAGATGGCCCGTGTCGTCTGGGCGCTCTTGGCGAAAGGCGAGGTCTACAAGGCTCCGGTAGCCGCGGCCACCAGGGGGGCGTCGGAGGCGTAGGAGGGTCAAAAGGAAAGTATGGCGCAACGGTCGAAGAGACGAGGTCGGGAAAACCAGTCCGATTCACCGTGCTTGAAGCACGCGACTGTGATTTGGACCCGATCTATGAACTCCCATACGGGCCCGCGGCGACTGACCGGCCGCAACAGAGGTCGGACAGATGACGGGATTCGACTACGCGATCAGAAAGCCGGACATTCTTCTTGCGCCGAACGGGGCGTCCACAGATGAATCGGCGATGGCTTATGACCCCGCCCAAGGAAGTGAAATCACTATCTTATCGCGCCGATCGGGGTCGGAACTCCACGCCGAGATACACCCGCCGCTGTAAAACAGCGGCGGGTGTATCTCGCGATCTGACTCCGCGATAGATCAGATATGATGAACTTCGACGGTGAGATGGGACAGCGAACGAAATCGGGCTAGTCTCGCTTTGTAATATCCCACACTCCGCGCTTTTTCGGTGCTGACAGAAACGATTGCCCCTAGGTGGCCTGGGCCTAAACGCCACAGATGGAGATCGGCCAGCTCATCCCCGTCACTCTCGATGGCTTGGCGCAGTTTTTCCGCCATGTCTCGGTCAGGGGTCATATCAAGAAGGATGCCTCCCGTGTCGCGGATCAAACCGACGGCCCAACTCGCAATCACGAAGGCACCGACGATACCCGCCAGCGGGTCCATCCAGAGCCAGCCGAACAGTTTTGCCAGAACCAGGCCGATAATGACGAGCACCGAGACGGCGGCATCGGCCATGACATGCACAATGGCGGCCCGCATATTATTGTCACGGCCGGCGCTCTCTCCGGCGTGCTCATGCTCTTCAAAAAGCACGGCGCAATTATCCGCGCTGATTTGAACATTTGCGGTAAATGCGTGCGGCTCAGGAATGTCGTCAACTGACTCCAAATAATTCCCCCGATCAGCCATTAAGAACACTTGGCGGGCTCCATCCGGCCGGACGGTTTCGATCGAAGCTTGTTCAGGCGCCGGGAGGGGAGCGGTATCGGCGTACAGCCTGAAGCGCGGCGGTACTCCGTCCTCGAACACGTCCAGAGTCAAAGCGCCTAAGCCTGTCTCAATTCGCTTCGACTCGTCATGGTCATGCCCCCCATGCGCCGCACCATGGCCATACGAATGTCCGTGGCTGTGCCCGTGATCATGCCCACCGCCGCTCAGCAGCCAAGCACTGGCAATGTTCACGCAAAGACCGAGGCAGGCAATCGGGATCGCTTCGGCAAAATAAATCTGCACGGGCGAGAATATGCGGCTGACCGCCTCGTACCCGATCAAGAGAGAGATCATCGCCAGAATAATGGCGCTGGTAAATCCGGCCAGATCGCCGATCTTGCCGGTGCCGAACGAAAAACGCGGGTCATTGGCGTGTTTGCGCGCAAAGGTATAGGCAAGGGCGGCAAGCAGTAACGCGCCGGCATGGGTACTCATGTGCATGCCGTCAGCGACCAGGGCGATAGAGCCAAACCACAGTCCGCCGACAATTTCGAGAATCATCATAGCACCGCAGAGCCAGATCACTTTCCAAGTGCGGCTTTCGCTTTGTTCGTGACCCTCGCCGAGAAAAACATGTTGATGAGAGATCGGCGTTATTTTCCTGATGTCGTTCATGGGAGCCTCATTTCAAATAGCTGCGGACGACTTCGAGTAGTTGCTCGGCCGCGTCTGCGTTGAGGGCGGTAGGGTATTTTTCTTCATCGACGAGATGCGTGCGCACATGTTCCTCAACCACTTCGGCCATCAGCCCAGCCATCGCGCCGCGTGCTCCCGCGATCAGATGCATAATGGGTTCGCAGCCAGCTTCCCCCTCAAGCGCGCGTTCGATGGCGTCCACCTGACCTTTGATCCGCCGGACTCGCGCCAGTAATTTCTTCTTTTCATGAATAGTGTGAGTCATAGCCTTTATATAGCATAGGGGGGATACCTATACTAGGTGTGCTTCAATTCAGGGGTTTGTGATCTTGTTCATAAATCAAGGCCAATAGTGCAATTTCCATGATGGGCGGCTTTTTTCACGTGGCGTTCACCGACGACCACTTTGGCACATCGATCCCGGGAGCGGGGGCCGTTCACCCCATCAAGACTTTTAGAAACCTTGCTGACGCCAGTAATTTCAATAAGTTACAGTTTAAAAATATATGACCGAAACACGATAAGCGGTATCCCGTCTCGCATTTTTTCTTTTATATCAATGACTCCCGGCCCATCTAAGCAGACGACTACCAGTCGCCCTTGGGCGCTCCAAAGTAGCCTGTTCAGTTTCAGCCCGTCATTGCTGCTTCGCGCCCATCATGATCGTAGGAAGGCGCGATCCTGATGCACGAAAGCCCCCCTTCCACCACTTCCAACTGCTAGGCAGCCGTACCGGAAATTCTCGTGGTCCAGGCGATTGGCTATGTCTTATGTCTGCCGTACGGGTGCCGTCCCCTCCAGTGCCTTCCCCCTGGTTTTGGTCAAAAAAAGCAGCAGCACTGGCAATGCCAGCAGCACCAGCGGGAACTGCACCAGCAAGCCGGCGATGATGGCCACGGCCAAAGGCTGCTGCATCCCAGCCCCCTGGCCCAGATCGAGCGCCAGCGGCAGCAGCGTGAGGATCGCCGCCAGCGTCGTCATGGCGATGGGACGCAGGCGGTTGGCGCTGGCGGTCATGCAGCGCCTCGCGCAGGGCCATGTGCGCGAGCAGACTGCCTGTAACTCGGAGACATAGAAGATCGCCATCTCGGTCGCGATGCCGACGATCATCACCATGCCCATCAGCGCCGTGATGTTGAGTTCGAGCCCGGTGACATAGAGCCCGGTGAAAACCGCGGTGGTGGAGAGCAGCGAGGTGCACATGATCGCGCAGCACCCAGGCGAAGCGCTCATAGAGGAACAGCAGCAGGATGAATTCCGCCAGCAGCGCGGCGATGAACACCCGCGCGAGTCCGGCGAAGGCGATCTGCTGCTGCTGGTACAGCCCGCCCAGCGTGTAGGTCACGCCGGGCCCGAGCACGCCGGGCTTGGCCAGCGCCGCCTTCACATCCGCGATGCCGGCGCCAAGCCCGCGCCCGGTGAGCCGCGCCGTCACGTCAACGATCTGCTGCAAATTCTCGCGGGTGATCTCCGGCTGGCCGGAGATCAATGGTGAAGCTGGCGATGCTGCCCAGCGGCACCAGCGCGCCGCTGACGGCGTGGCGATGGGCAGGGCCTTCAGTTCGTCGCTGTTGAGCTGTGCCGCCCCGGGCAGCCGCACGCGCACGCCGATGAGCTGCTGCGGCCCCTGCGTACTGTGTGGCCACTGTGCCGGCCATCTCGGTCTGCAGCTGTCGCCGCGACCGTGCGGGGTCCAGCCCCAGCGCCGCCGCGCGCACCGGGTCCACGGTGATGTTGATGGCATCGCCCGCAGGGATGATGCCGTCATCCACCGAATCCACCCCCTTGATCTGGCTGATCGCGGCGGCCACGCGCTCTGCCGCCGGAGTCGAGCTGCGCCGGATCGGCGGCGGCGAGCTTGATCTCGATCGGTTGCGGCACGCCGGTCAGGTCGCCGATCTCGTCGCCCATCAGCTGGTGCGGGTCGATATCCACGCCCGGCACCTTGGCGGTGATCGGCGTCGCTGATCCGGTTCATCACCTCGTCGATGCTCGGGCGCTTGCGACGAGCGGCACCAGGCGGATGACGAAATCGCCCTTGTTGGATTCCGCGAGATCGCCGCCGAAGCCGGCGCCCGCGCGCACGGAATAGCTCGCCACCGCCGGATCCTGGCGCAGGATCGCCTCGATCTCAGCCATCTCGCGCTCGGTCTCGGTGAGCGAGGTGCCGGGCGCGGTGAGGTAGTCGAGCACGAAACCGCCTTCATCGAGATTGGGCATGAAGCCGGTCTGCACATTGCGTGTAGGAGAACGAGCCCGACGGCCAGCAGCACCGCGGCCGGCGAGCCGGAGCAGGAGCGGGCGGCGGAACAGCCCGGCCAGCAGCCGTCCATGCAGGCGGAAGAGCGCGCCCTCGCGCTGTGGCGCCCGGGTCCTGCCAACGCTTGAAATCGATCAGCGCGCCGGCGAGCAGCGGCACGGCGAGGGCGGTGAGCGCCCAGGAGGCGATCAGGGTGAGCCGCCATGGTGAGCGACAGCGCCTTGAAGAACGCGCCGGTGACGCCGGAGAGAAAGCCGAGCGGCGCGAACACGATGAGCGTGGCGGCGGAGGAGCCGGTGAGCGGGCGGAAGAATTCCGCCCCCGCGATGCAGCACCCAGAGCCGCCCCTCCTGCTGCTCGCCGCCCGGCGCTGCGCCGGGCGATATGCTCGATCATCACGATCACGTCGTCGATGACCAGCCCGACCGAGGCGGCCAGGCCGCCCAGCGTCATGATGTTGAAGCTCATGCCGAACAGGGAGAGCACCAGCACGGCGGCGGCGAGCGAGGCCGGGACGATCGTGCATGGCAAGCAGGGTGATGCGCCAGCTGCGCAGGAAGACCAGCAGCACGATGGCGGCGAGCACGATGCCGATGAGGATGGCATCGCGCACCGAGCCCGCCGCGGCCAGCACCAGCGTGCTCTGGTCATACCATTTGCTCAAACTCACCCCCGGCGGGATCTGCGGGGCGAAACCGGCCGAGCGCCTGCGTCACCGCTGGCGCGCGCTGCCACCATGTCCGATGCCCGGCTGCTGGTAGAGCAGCAGCGTGACGGCGCGCTTGCCGTCGGCATCCACGCCGAGAAATTGCGGCACCACGCCCATGCGCACGGCAGCGACGTCGCCCAGCCGCACCACACCCGCCGGCCCGGCGCGGAGCACGGTGTGCTTGCACATCGTCCAGCGCCATGCATCGCGTTATCGGCCATCAGCAGATAGAGCAGCTCGTGGTCCTCCACCCGGCCCACCGATTGCAGCGTATTGGCGGCGGCGAGCGCGTTCACCAGATCATCGAGCGTGAGATGATAGGCGGCCAGGCGGCGCGGGTCGGCCTCCACCTCCACCTCTCCGGTGTCGCCGCCCTGCACCTGCACCGCGCGCGATGCCGGGCACGCCGGAGAGCAGCGGCACGATCTGGTAGGTGGCCAGATTCTGCAGCTTCACCTGGCTCACGCTGGGGGAGGTGAGCGCATAGGCCATGAAGGGGAACACCGTCGGGCGACATGCGCAGCACGGTATAATTCACGCCCGCGCGGCAGATTGGCGAGGCTCTGCGCCATCGCCGCGTTCACGCCCGAGGTGGCGCTCGGTCATGTCCGTGCCCCAGGCGAAATCCACGGTGATCTGCGCCGAACCGCGCGAGGTGGTGGAGACCACGTCCACCACGCCGGGCACGGCGCGCACCGCCTGCTCCATCGGCTGCGTGGTCTGCAGCACCATCTGCGCGGCGGGCTGGCTGCCGGCGTCGATGCTGACCGCACGCGCGGGAAAGAGGCGTCCGGGTACAGGCCGATGGGCAGGGACAAGGCGGCGGCGATGCCGGCAAGCGCCAGCGCCGCGGCGAGGATGAGGATGGAGCGGCGATGCCGGTCCAGCCAGGCGGTGATGCTCAATTCGCCGGTTCCCTGCAGCGTCACCGCCATGCCGTCCTCAGAGCTGGTAGGCGCCGGTGGTGACGAGCGGCATCGCCGGGATCAAGGTCCGGCGCCAGAACGCGGTCCCGCCCTCCGGCTCCAGCACCCGCACCGGCTCACGATGCGCGACGCCGTGGGCGTCGATCTGGATAGACATAGTCGCCCTGCGCATCGTTCAGCACCGCGTCGCGCGGGCACCTGGTAGCCGGTCACGCTGCCGGCGGTGATGGTGACCGCCACCGGCTCCCCCAGCGGCAGCGGCGCCTGCGGCACCAGGGTGATGTCGATCAGGCCCGTCTGCGGGTCCAGCATGGCGGCGCGCTGCGCCACGGTGGCGGGGATCTGCGCACCAGTGTTCGAGCAAAGTGAGCATGGCGGAATCGCCCGGCGCACGCGCAGCGGCCTGCGCTTCCGGCAGGCCGGCCAGCGCGGCCAGCCCGCCGCCTGCCGCCAGCTTGAACAGCATTGTGCCCGCCGGGCTGCATGCCGCCCGGGGCTGCGGCCATGGCTGTCACCGTGCCGGCGAACGGCGCCGTCACGCTCCGGCTCTACACCCGTGCCGGCAGCGTGCAAGGCGGCAAGTTGGCGGATTTGCGTCCCCACGCGCCTGGGTCGCGGCGGCGAGGTCGGCTGCTGGTCGCCAGATGCCCGGCAGCAGCGCCGCCACATGATCGCGCGCGGCTCCTGGCGGCGGCCACGCGCATCCTCCGCCTTGCGCAGATCCGCGACGGATTGCGCATCCGGCGCGACATGCGCCAGCACCTGCCCCGCCGCCACCGCCTGGCCCGGATGACCAGCAAGCCGGTGACGATCCCAGGCGCGGCCAGCGCGATGTTCGTCTCCGCCGGTGCCGGCCACGATGCTGCCGCAGGCCGGTGACATGCAGCGGCACGCTGCGCTGCGCACAGGCTGATGGTGCTGACGGCGGCGCGGGGCGCGGGCGCGTCGTCCGCCGGCGCGGCGGGGCTGGCTGGCCACAGCAAATCACGGCGGCAACGGCGATCAGCGCCAGTGCGCCAAACAAGTGGAATTTTTTCATGGCGCGGGCTCCTTCGGGGAGGCGGCGAGCGGCGGCAGGCCGAGGCCGAGCAGCGTGGCGAGCGAGATTTCAGCGGTCTGCAATCTGGCCGCGCAAGCTGATGTAGCGCGCGTTCGCGCGTCGCCCGCCGTCGCTTTGCAGATTGGCGAGCGCAGTGGCGCTGATCTGCCCTTCGGCAAAGGCGCTGGCGCGCGGATCGGCCATGGCGGCGGCCTGCGTCAGCCTCGCGCTGGGCGTCGTCCGCCTGCTGCGCATGCAGCAATATGCTGGCGTCCAGCGCACGCGCGCCGCCGGCGGCACTGCCCAAGCTCGCCTGGTATTGCGCCGGCAGCTGGGCGCGGGTGGCCTGGGCGGCGGCGATGCCGCCGCGGTTGCGGTTGAACAGCGGCAGCGTGAGGCTGATCTGCGGCCCGGCGGTGATCACGCCTGACGGTATCGCGCCCGTAGCCGCTGGCGCCGAGGCTGATGGGGAGGAACTGGGTCAGGATCGCGCGCGCGCAGCTGCGCATCCGCCTGGGCATAACCATAGCGCAGCGCGATGAGGTCCGGGCGGCGCTGCGCCAGCGTGGCGATGGCGGGTGGCAATAACATCCGGGCGCGAGCGGCGGCGACGGCGGGCGGGGCGAGCGGCATCTCCGTGCCCGGCTGCAAGCCCGAGCAGCGCATCCAGCTGGTCGACGGTCATGCGCCGCGTTTTGCTCGGCCGCATCGCAGCGCGGCCTGCACGGCGGCCAGCGCCGCCATGCTCGCGGCCGCATCCGCGCATCGTCAGGTTGGCCTGGGCGATCTGCGCCTGGATCTCGGCATCGGCCATCGCCGGTCAGGACGGCCATCATCGTCCCGCAGGCTGGCTATCGCCGCGCGGTCGGCAGCGAGGCTGACCGCGAGCTGCTCCGCCTGCGCGGCCACCTGCCATTCCTGCCACAAAATCCCGGCATCCACCTGGGCGAGCCCGGCCTCGGCCGCCTGCCGGTCCACCCTGTAGGTGATCAGCGCGCCGACATCCTGCATGAACCCGCCGCGAGATGGCGGGCATCGTTCGCCGGCCCGCCAGAGCAGGGCGGCGAACCCGCCGGTGATCGAGGGTCCGGCGGCAGGCCCGCGCTCAGCAGTTCGGCGGCGGCGACATCGTGCTGGGCCCGCGCGGCGGCCAGATCCGGATCGTTGAGCACGGCCAGCGCCGCAACGTCCTGCAAGGAGAGCGGCGCGGCCATGGAAATTTCGCCGCCATCCGGCAGGCGGTGGGGCAGAGCGGCCAGACTTTCCCGCAATGGCGGCGTGGCCGGCAACGGGGCAGGCCGGTAAGTGGCACAGCCCGTCAGGGTTATGCAAAAGACGGGAAGGGCCAGAATGGGCAGGACGAACCGCATGGGCACCTCCATGCAGCCTCACCCTTGCCCAATGAATGGCGCTAACCTTGTCGAAATTTAATCTCCATCCGCGCAACGCCGCGCAAATTTTGCTATCCAGTGGTCCATGCGGATTTTGCTGATCGAAGACGACGCCAAGGCCGCAGCTCATCTGTGCGAGGGGCTGGCGCCAGAGGGGTATGAAGTGCATGTGGTGCCGGATGGGCGCACCGGGTTGTTCGAGGCGGCCAGCGGGGGCTTCAGCGTCCTGATCATCGATCGAATGCTGCCCGGGCTCGATGGGCTCACCCTGCTGCGGACCCTCCGGGGAGCCGGTGTCCAAACCCCCGCCCTGTTCCTGACGGCGCTCGGCGGGCTGGACGACCGGTTGGAGGGACTGCGCGCCGGGGGCGATGACTATCTGGTCAAGCCCTTCGCCATGGCGGAACTCACCGCGCGCGTATCGGCACTATTCCGCCGCAACACCACACCGCCGAAAACCACCACGTTGCGCATCGCGGATCTGGAACTCGACCGGATCACCCGGACGGTCTGGCGTGGCGGCCGGAAGATCGAACTCAAGCCACGGGAATACGAGGTGCTGGAATACCTGATGCTGCGCCCAGGTCAGGTCGTTACCCGCACCATGTTGCTGGAGGATGTCTGGGGCTTCCATTTCGTGCCACAGACCAGCCTCGTTGAAGCTCATATCAGCCGGCTGCGCAGCAAGCTGGACCATGGCTTCTTCCCTGCCCTCATCCACACGTACCGAGGTGCGGGCTACAAGATCGATGCAGCTTAACGCGATAATCCAGCAGCTCGTCCGGATCTCCGGCTTCCGCCTGGCGCTGCGGAGCCTCGCCCTCTCGCTCGGCGGCGCTTGCCTCGTCTTCATCATCATTCACCATGCCGCCGAAGCCACTTGGCGCGACCAGATTGACACCACCGTTTCCGGCGCGCTGAGCGACCTGCTCGGGGATCTGCGTACCAACCATCAGCCCCTCGCGTGGAACGTCCGCGCGACGATGGCTGAAGGAAACGGCTTGTTCTATGCCGATCTCGGCCCGGACGGCGCGTGGCGGGCCGGGAATTTCCACCTCACCCCTGAGGCTGCGGCGCGCTGGACCGGCATGGAAACCATGCTGCCGCGGGATGGGATTAGTCTGCCGCCCAGGGTCGATGCGATCCGCGGCACGGCTGTGCGCTTTCCTACCGGGGAAACCTTGTTCATCGCGGCCGACGCCACAGCCCTGCGGAGCCTCGATCAGCTGATCTCGCGTTCCTTCCTGGCGGTGTTTGGGACGATCATGGCGCTCGGCCTGCTCAGCAGCTACCTCGCCGCGCATGCCGTTCAGCGCCGTGTCGATGCCTTTGCCACCACCATCCGCGAGATCATGGACGGCGACCTGTCGCGCCGCATCGATCTCAGTGGCACTGGCGACGAGTTCGACCGCCTCGCGGCCGGGATGAACGCCATGCTCCAGCGCATCCAGGAGCTGATGGAAAACCTGCGGCAGGTGACCAACGACATCTCGCACGACTTGCGCTCGCCTCTGGCGCGGCTGCGCGAGCATCTCGAACTCTCTCGCGCGCGGTTCAGCGGGTCGGAGTTGACGGAGATGTTTGACGAGGCGCTGGCCCAGACCGACCAAGCTCTTGGCATCTTCGTGGCCATGCTGCGCATCGCTGAGGTAGAGGCCGGAGCGCGGCGGGCGCACTTCGACACTGTTTCGCTCTCGCCGCCGCTGGCCATGCTCGTCGAGAGTTATGAGCCGTCTTTCGAAGCCACAGGCATGACGATCGAGGCGGACATCACTCCCGGACTGACGCTGCCGGGGGATAAGGAGTTGCTCGCGCAGCTCTTCGTCAATCTGCTCGACAACATCATGCTGCACGCCGAGGGCGCGTCCCGCGTTATCATCCGTGCCGCGCAGGTGGAAGGGCGGATCGAGGTCAGCATCGCCGATAATGGCTGTGGTATCCCGGCCGGGCAAAGAGCCCGAGTTATGCAACGCTTTGTGCGGCTCGATGCCTCCCGCCACCGGCCCGGTTACGGGCTCGGCCTCTCGCTCGCCTCCGCCATCACCGCTTTGCACGGCGGGCAGATTAGGCTGGAGGATAATGGCCCAGGGTTGACGGCCAGCATCAGTTTGCCGACCGCGACGGCTGAAACGCGCATGAACCGAGACTGCACCATCGGGGAAGCGAACGCAGGCGTCGCACGAGCGCTACCAAGAAGCTTGGATTAGCGAATTGCCGATTTTCTCTCAGGTCAGCCCGAGAGCGGTCAAGCCGCTTTCGGCCCCTTCTGGCCAAATGAAGACACGGCGAACTTGGCCGCGCTATAGCTGCTCTGACCCCTTCAAGGCCCGCGGCCGGCTGCGTGCAATCACACCTCGTTCCGCTATTCTGGGCCGCATGTCCAGCCTGATTCCCCCGGGGGCTAGAACCTCGCCGGCAACCGCCCGCAACCGCGGTCCGATCCTAGCGGTGCTGAACCCGCGCCTGCCGAATGAGGGACGCGTGCTTGAAATTGCAGCGGGCGCTGGCGAGCACGCTGTCTTCATCGCCGCAGCCTTACCTCACCTGAAATGGCAGCCGACGGACGCAGATCCCGATGCCCTTGCCAGTATAGCGGCTTGGCGCAACCACGCATCGCTGCCCAACCTGTTGCCCCCATTACAGCTCGACGCTTCCCATCCAGACGCATGGCCAGTTGATCGGGCCGCTGCAATCGTCAATATCAACATGATTTACATCTCGCCCTGGGCGACAACCGTAGGGCTGATGACCGGAGCAGGCCGCATGCTGCGGACCGGCGGAATGCTCTTCCTCTATGGCCCTTACATAGAGCCCGACGTTGAGACGGCACCAAGCAACCTGGCATTTGACCTTGATCTCAAGGCGCGCAACGCGGCTTGGGGGCTTCGCCATCTAGACGAGGTTGCAGCACTCGCCGCCCAGAATCACCTTGAGCTGTCCGAGAGGCTCGCCATGCCAGCAAATAACCTAGCCCTCATCTTTCGCAGGACATAAGAGTAGACGGCGATAAAACGCTCCCACATACCTTACACATGGCTATGTATGGCGCTATCTTGGCCAGGAACAACTCAACGAAGGCACGAGACAATGGAGCGGGATTTCTGGCTCGCGCGATGGCAAAACAACCAGATCGGCTTTCACGAGGGTACACCGAACACGCTGCTCGTGGCTCAGTTCGCGGCCCTGGGCATACCAGCGGGCGGACGTATCTTCGTCCCGCTCTGCGGCAAAAGCCAAGACATGCATTGGCTTCGCGCTCATGGCTATACGGTTGTCGGCGCCGAGCTCAGCCGGCTGGCAGTGGAACAATTCTTTGCTGAATTAGGGCTTGCGCCGGTGGTCACGCCAGCCGGGCGACTAGAGCGTTTCGAGGCCAATGGCGTGGCACTGCTTGTCGGCGATATTTTCGATCTGGATCAGGATGTGCTGGGCGTGGTCGATGCCGTCTACGACCGCGCCGCTCTGGTTGCTTTACCGCCACCGCTCCGCGAGCGCTACGCCGCCCATCTTGCCGAATTGACCAGCGCCGCCCCGCAACTGCTGGTGACGTTTGAATATGACCAAACGCGCCAGGCGGGACCGCCTTTTTCTGTGCCAGAAGCAGAAGTGCGGGCACATTACGGCGCCACATACAGCTTGGTCCGCGCCGAGACCCGCGAGGTACTAGGTGGCCTCAAGGGAACCTGCCCGGCGCAAGAAAGCGTCTGGCTGATAAGCCGCCAAGCGTAATTTGCTGAAGGAAGGGGCGTGAGCAGGCGTACCTCTTGCAGCGGTGCAGTGTCCGCTATTTCGCCTTTCCGCCTGATAGCGGACCTTCTGCTTACGGCCCCGGACTACCGAAAATGCCGCCCTTCAGCAACGCGCCCATTCAGGTCGTTCTTTCCTTAAAAGACAGTGCTCCAAAGCAGACCTTGAGATGAGTAATAGCGCCAACATTATGCCCGGCTGCTTTCATCGCAGTTCAGGTAGACAAATCCATCAGAATACGCACCCCTTTTATAAACGCAACAGGTTTCGAATCTGCGGATATAGTTGTTAGGTGCCGATAGGGTAGCAAACACCCCGCCAAACAACACTATATGTCAGTTGTCGCCTCCAGACGCCCCTCCCGGATCGCCTTGATAAAGGAACGATAATCCCGTTGGTTCTGGTCGGCATACTCCACCGCGAACTCGCAAATCGCGTCATCGAATGTGGAACTCGAGCCCATATAGCCGGCGATCTTCGCTGCATCGCCTGATCGGGCATGCGCCTTTGCCAGCCCCCATCCGCACAGCTTCCCGTACTCCTGCAGCATATTGACGTCCCAATCCTCGATGATTGCCGAAATTTTAACGTCACGGAGTTGGCGCATGTAAAATGCACGGCCGTTCAATCCCGTCGTCCAGCCTAGGAAGATGTCGCTTGCGGACTGCATGAGGCGCTGACCGCACACCACCCTTTGGCCATGGTGATCGTACTCACTCTTGCCCGCATAGGGCTCGAGCACAGACGCCCGTGCTTCCTTGACCTGTAGGAACAGCGGATCATCCTCGGCGGCGATGAATAGTCCAATGCTGCACATGGTGCCCACGCTGCCAATGCCGACAGCCTTTATCGCGAGATCACAGAGGCGGTAACGGTCAAATAGCACGCGGACATGATCGGGCAATGACGCGCGATAGCTTGCCAACGCATCCTGGTATCCCGTATTCACCCCTGGCGCTAATTCCGTCGAGGGGTGGAAGATCAATGGCGGATCGTCCTTGAACCGCGGCTCGGCGCCGCGATGCTCAATAAGCTTCGGAAAAACAAACTCCGGAGAGCTCTTTTCCGTCGCTGTCTCGACCCGCTGCTCAAGCCGCTTACGGATCTCTTCGTCGAATACCTCCATCAGATCTTTGACGCTGATTGTGTCGTACCAGACCTCCAGCGCCCGCATGGACGAGTAATCGGCCATGTGCTCGCGATACGCCCGCACAGTTGCGTCGGCCGCCCTGGCCGACTCCGTTTCGCTCAGCCGGAGATATTGCCCGGCGATCACCACGCTGGCGGTCAGCCGCTTGATGTCCCATTCCCACGGCGCCGGCAGCGTCTCATCGAGATCATTGATGTCGAACACAATTTGCCGCTCCGGCGTGGCAAAGGCGCCGAAGTTCAGCAGATGTGCATCGCCACAAGCCTGCACTCGCAGCCCCGAGTGCGGGGTCGTTGCCAGATCGGCAGCCATGATGCCCGCCGCGCCGCGATAGAACGTGAACGGCGACTGCATCATCCGCCCAAAACGAATTGGGATCAGCTCGGGAATGCGCCCTTGATTCCCCTCGATCAGCAAGTCGATCGGATCGCGCCGGCCCTTTGACGCCTTCCAGCCCGCATGCGACTGGCGCGGCACCGGCTCCCGCAATGCCTTTCCCTGGGCACGGCGCTCACTCGGTGCGCGCACGCGCGTCCCGGCACCGGCCGCGTGGCGTCCAGTTTGGGCCATCATGACGACGGGAGATGCACGCTTGGCGGCACCCGCGCTCTTTGCCGCGCCGTTGTCATCTTGCTTGACTTCGTGGTTGGCGTTTTCTTTGCTCTTACCCTTGTCGCCTTCCATTGATTTTTTCCTCTATGCCGGTCGCATCTGCGGTGCATAATAATTTAGAAACGGTCCAAAAGCCGGTCTTCAACAGTCAAAAACTTACATTACGTCTCCCGGTGCAAGACGGCGATGTGGCTGCAAATCAGTATTCGGTTCAGACCCCGATCAGCGTGCCAAACTCGACGTTCTAAATTGTTGTTATGGTCACATGTCGCGGAGTATACTAGATCATCATTCGTTACTATTAGTTAACCGCACCGTTCACTCACTCTCTCCATTAGGTTGCGATAAGGTGACGAATGTACCAAATACACACGGGTACCCTGGTTAGTTCAAATTTCATGTATAAAACCGCGCCGGTGGCACGGCGGGTTTTTCCAGAAAGAAAATTGTCATGATTAATGACCAGGCGTTCATCAAGCCGCCCTTGCCCATACCGCCTCGCAGTTGCCACGAAGCACCTCGGGACGGCCTGCGATCCCGGCATTGGCGGCGGCGGGCTAAGAAGGGCTGTGTGGTTACTAAAGTTGCCAACGTCGGCAACGACGGTGAAACATTGCTCCAGGCGGTAACCCGCTACACCAACAGCCAGAATGCGGTGCGGGACAAGGACTTTATCGCCCTCTCGGGCGATTTCCGCAGTTGGCATGGGCAATTCGCCGACATTTACGACGTCTATCTGGAAATTCAGCGCGGTGGATGGGATTTGCAGCGCGCGCTCCAGAGACAGCGGCCGACCCTGCGGTCCTTCGAGCGGCACGCCAATGCGACCGACTTGATGAAGGTCTACGGCGCTGGGTGGCTCGGTGAGGCAGGAACGGCGTCCGGAAAGAACCCTCCATTCCTGCCGAACGGGTCGGTCTTCAAAAGGATCACCGCGCACGATGCGGAGGCGGGAGAGCCCGCCTTCGGGGCCAAAGATCTCTACGCCGCCTATCTCCTCCAACAAGCTGGTCAGCGCATGGAGTTCGGACGCGGCGCCAGACGAAATTCCTGTTCTACTTTGTCACCATTAACCTCCTGCGCGACGTGCTTCAGAAGGCCAACCGCAATGCCTCCAAAGCGGCGATTTCAGCGGCGCTGATCGAACTTCTCAACGGCCAGACCGATGGTGGGGAGGAACTGGTGAACAGCGCCGCGCAATTGATCGACACCTACATGAGCGAGGGCGATGAAAATAGCGTCTTCAACGAACCGGCCTACCGTAACAGCCACAACTACGACCTCAACGCCTTCCTAAAGTCGGAGAAGCTGGGCAAGAGCCTGGATCACACGCCACGCCTTCAGGCCACGCTCTTCTTTCAAAAGCAGTTCATGGGTAAGAGCCTCGGTGGTGCCCTGTCCGCGAGGGTCGTCATCACCAGCGCTTTGACCACCGTTTAGAGCGGGGTGACCTCTTCGACCGCTAACTGTGGATAGGAGCGCTAAACCAAGCCGTAGTGCGGCCATTTTCAATGTTGCCGGTGCAATTAGGGCATTTTGGGGTGAAAAACGAAAAAAGGCCGGATTTTTAAGTGTAGTTTCTAGGGTAATTGGCTCACAGTATTTAAAAGGCCAAGAATATAATTGAAGAAATTTAATCGATATCCGTCTCATAAACGGATCGTCCGTTTGAGTGGCCACAATTGGTCTGGACGGCAATGGCGTTCGCGCCCCTTACTAGAGCGTGATAGCTTCAAGTTGAATAACCTGCTTCTCTAAAATAGTTGACGCATTCGGTGGGGGTAATTTGGTCGATGAGCCTGCCGATGCAGACGGTTGTTTGCTCAACGGTGCGGGCGTTTTCCTTGCGGAGCAGTGTCTTGAGTTTGGCGAATGCCTGCTCGATTGGGTTGAGGTCGGGGCTGTAGGGCGGCAGGAAGATGAGCTTGGCGCCGGCGTCCCTAATTGCACAGCGGACTGCGCTGGATTTGTGGCTGCTGAGATTGTCCATCACGACGATGTCGCCTGGCCGTAGGGTTGGCACCAAGAACTTGATCACCCAGGCCAGGAAGCTTTTGGCGTTGATCGGCCGGTTGAACAGGCAGGGGGCAACGATGCCGTCACATCGCAGCCCCGCCACGAAGGTCAGCGTTTTCCAGTGGCCATGCGGCACCTTTGCGATCAACCGTTGGCCAACGGCGCAGCGCCCGTGCAGGCGGGTCATATTTGTCTTTGCCCCGTCGGTCGCTGCGCTCGAACCAGTGGCGCGCTGCTCCCGACCGTCGATAAAGATGATGCGCCGAGCATCAACCTTGCCTTGAAGGCGCTGCCACTGCGCGCGCCGCCGTGCGACGTCAGGCCGATCTTGTTCGGCCGCGCGCAGGGTTTTTTTTATAGCTGAGGCCGGCGCGATCCAGAAAATGCCAGACCGCGTAATAGCTGACATCGACCCCGCGCTCGTGCAACTCGGCCAACAACTCCCGCCCGGTAATGTCCGGCTTCTCGGCCAGCCGCCGCAGGATCCAGTCCGCCTTTTGCGCGAGTTTGAATGGTTTCTTGCCCCCCATCGGAAGGGCGGCCGGGCTGCCCGTTTGCAACGAACGCGAGACCCAATTTATCACCGCCGAATAGCTCACCTGATACAGTTTGGCCGCACACCGCCGACTTATCCCCGACGCCACAGCCGCAACCACGCGCTCACGCAAATCCAAAGAATAGGGAACTCCCATGCATGCTGGCCTCCGCTCCCAGCCTGCATCTTGAATTAAATTTCAGCCCGAGCCGGAATCCAAAAATGACTCTACCTCAAGAAATCATGCTCTAGAGCGCGAACCGAAATCCGACTCGGCTGAAACATACTTGAACAAAATCGGCCCTTCATACACGTATTCACCGAAACCTGCGCTCGCGACAGAGATTAAACGTCGGTTACTGCATGAAAATGATAAATTTCCGCAGCCTATCAGTTTGTGGGCACGGTCACAACGGGCGCGCTTGCGGGCAGGCCAGTATCCGAGATCGAAAACATCAACATCACCGCCCCAAATGTGTATTTCGAACGAATGTCCGTGTTTGCGATCCAGAACCAATGGCCGTCGTAAGGAACGGCGACGTACGCGTCCGTCGGTGGCGCGTTGCCGCTCAGCACTTTCAGTAGTGCTGGAGGCTGCGCCTCGGAAGACTGGGTGAACACCGCGCCAGGCGTCGCCTCTCCGGCTGCAATGTCGGCTGCGGGCACCTGAACCAGAGTTCCCAACTCGAGCATGATCTGGAGCATCGACCGTGTCATTATCGAGATCTCGTTATCTTTTCCCAAGTCACCCCCGTAGTAGACGCCGAATTCGTTCAACCCCGGATTCAGGTGCAGGATTGCACGGATTTCTTTGCTCTTGGCCGCAAGCTGGGGGTCTTTGCTTGGTTGAATCAAAATGAACGCGTTCGGGTTACCGTCCTTCGCGCGCTCGATCCGGACCTGGACGCGGTCGGCAAGCTGCAGGTCGCGAATAAGTTTCACCAGCCGAAGGAATTGCGGGTCCGCAGGGCGGCTCACCCCACGCTCAGATGCATTGTTCACGCCATTAATCGAATTGACTACGATCGGCATGACAAGATCAGCGGCATAACCTGACTGCAGCATGAAGAGCAGAGCGCTTGGCTGAATTGGTGTCATCAGCTGCTTGAGAAAGAGGGTGCCGGTCAGTGGAGCGTAGATCACGGTTGGGCGGTCAGTGTATGTCCCTTGAGCGAGTAAACCGCCGCCGACTGCGAACTGCCCGATAGTTGCGCCTGAGCTGTTTGCTGCATTGAAGGCCATTCCGGCAGTAGACTGGAACTGGTACCCCGCGATCACCTGAGAGATCTCAAGGAAGACTGGAAAATCGCCGTAACGCAGCTTCACGATGTTGAGCAGAGTTTGTTGCTTCCAGGAATCGCCGATCGCGCTGCCGTAGTCGCTGCGGTCGCGTTCGACCGTGAGTGGCCCGATGCTGCTGCACGCGCAAAGCAGCGATGAGACGCAGACACTGACAAATAACTTTAAAATTCGGCACTTTGCCATTGGTGGCTCTCGCCTGCGAAATTGCTCCCAACCACGCCCCCTTGCTGAGACAGCCCTTATCACTGATTATATCGGGGAACAGAGCTTTTCAGCGGGGCCATACCTCGCGGGACATGTGGTCCCGCAATCTTCTCGATTTTTGGGACCATATTAATGTGTTTGGTTAGATCATGCATCGCAATGTATGGTTTGAATTCACATAAACAGCCGGGGGCATGGCCCCTGGACACCTTGCCGATATCTCACGTCGTCACCCGACGGGCGGCCGCCACGCACTGCTCCCGTTCTTCCAGGAAGACCCGGGCGCGTTCCTC
This sequence comes from uncultured Alphaproteobacteria bacterium, assembly GCA_963750235.1. Classification (GTDB taxonomy): domain Bacteria; phylum Pseudomonadota; class Alphaproteobacteria; order Acetobacterales; family Acetobacteraceae; genus Acidocella. The sequence goes on along the minus strand of CAVVPW010000008.1, from coordinate 404,015 downwards.
GCCGTGCGCGATCAACCTGTTGATGTTTTCCGGGCTGCGGTCGAGCTTGCCCTCGTAGTCCAGTGTCTGCTGCATCTCCTCCGACATCTCGATCCACGGTATGTAATACGGCTTGTCCGGACCTTCCGCGAAAGATTTCGGTATCAGGACTGGACGGGTGTACTCGTATTGCTCAAGAAATCGGGGCCGGAACGCGTCAGCCAGAAGTATGTCGTTAACCAATTCCACCAGTTCGAGGCTGTGGAACAGTGAGACATTGCCCTCCAACTGATTGCGCCGATCCGCGATCTCGTCCGGCAGCACAGGTATGTTCGCACGTGTCGTGGGGTTGATCTTGATAACCCATAGTTCGTGTGGGACGTTGCCTTCGCCCACAACCCCTTTTCGCACAAGGTCGTCGATCGGCGGGTTGTCAGAGAACAACCCGTCCCATAGCGCGTCACCGTCAAGTTCGACTGCCGGAAAGATGTTGGGCACGGCGGCAGAGGCAAGGATGTGCTCAATCTTGATCACCTCCTTGGTTGAGACGAACTTCCGCAACCGTCCGGACAGCACGCTGGCGGCTCCGATGACCAGCACCGGGCCCGGCGGCTGCGGTCCCCAGGACGCGATTTCATCGAAGTCGATATGCTTGCGCAGTAGTGTCGGGAAGTCTGTGAATTCCTTCCGGCGGCCTTCCACCATCAGTTGGCTCAAGGCGTGCATCAACGGCATCCCCGGGCTGGTCTGGAAAGACGCCAGGATGCCGGAGTTGACCCCGCGCAACCAATCGATGATGGCGGCGTTGATCAACAACTCCGACTCATTTTGGGCCGCGTTGTCATGCCAAAGATCGATCAGCCGTCGCCAGATCGGCGTCTCGTTCTTGCGTAGCGCGTACCAGATGAGCACAGCACACAGCGCACCGCCCGAGGTCCCGCTGATACCGACGAGTTCGAACCTATCCCTCAGGGCAGCCTCCGCCAACCCCTTTAGCACGCCGGCGGTGAAGGCCGTCTGGCTCCCACCTCCTTGACAGGCTATCGCGACCTTCGTTCTCATTTTAGCCCCCCACGGTCGACGCCGACACTACCGGGAATTCCCAGATGATCTTTAAAATCCATTCTTTATATTAGTTTGCATCACGTTAGTTCCGTTTGTCTATCGTTTCTTGATGGCAGTAATGTGCGCCACACGATTGTAGCTGTCCCAAGGCCGCGATCTGCGGCTTCGTGTCCATAACGACCTACGGCTCTCTCAGCCTTGTGGGACGCCGCCTTTGATGCTGGGCTGGTCAGTTTTGCTGATGACGGAACCGCGCTGGCATCGCCTCAGCTTTCCAAAGAGGCACAAGAAGCGCCGAATTTGCACCCCGGCATGAAGCTCGCCGGCCTCACCCCCGCGCAGCAAGTCAAACTTGGCTGGCACAGGGCGGGATACGAGTTTGAAGGCAATGACAGGTAACCGAACTGCCCCCACAGCTTTATGACACGTGGGTCTCTGATGAGGCCATTTTCGACTTCGCAGGCGTAATTAGGACATTTTTGGGCAAAAAATGAAAAGATGCTGGATATTTAAGTGTAGTTTCTAGGGTAATTGGCTCATGGTGTTTAAAAGACCAAGAATATAATTAGAGAAATGTAATTGCTATCCGTCTCATAACCTGAAGGTCGTCAGTTCAAATCTGGCCCCCCGCAGGGGTATAGGGGAATAGGAAAATGGTAACGGTTGGTCCGAGCCGATAATTCCACTGCGCTAGAATCTGGTTATACATCCACTGCTTTGCCGTTGCCGCCACTGTGCTCGTGAGAGGGCACCATGGGTGGGAAGCGGTTGGTCGGCTTCCGAGCCAGGATAGAGTGAAGCCGGACGTTCGGCCAAGGCGGTGATTGGGCCGAAAGGAGACCGGCCGGTTTGGAACGTTCAGCAGCAGCGAGCGGACATTCGTTCATGAGGCTAAAATTTCTAGCTCATCATAACGACGAGGGAGAGCAGATGAGCCAGAAATCCTCCCTTATTCAATCACTTCAACCCGTCTATCGGGCCCTGACAGGGGACACTCTCCGCCTATCCCGGGGCGCCCCCCATTGCCGCATCTAAACCAACCCTATCCCCGTGCCGGTTTCAACCAGCGTCAGGTGGTGAGGTGGCTTCCGGCGGCTGTTCCACTTGTCGGGAAATAGCTTCCGCGCATGCAAGAAGCACCGGCAGATGCTTGGCGGCGATTTGCTCAGGCGTTGCTGCGCGCCGAAAAAATACGATGTTAACTGATCCAAGAATCCGTCTTTTTGCCCGCACGGGAACAGCGATGGCTGAGATATGCGGCTCCGATCCGGCGATGGACCATGCATAGCCTCGGCGCGCAAAATCTTCTAGCAGGGCGTCAAGATTGCGGGACACCGGGCGTCGCAATGCGGCCTCGGTTAGATCTAGAGTCAATTCCCGCTCCTGTGGGGTGGCCCCGGCGAGATAGGCGCGCCCCATGGCGGAGGTGAATAAAGGCCGCCGGCGCCCCACCATGCCGCGATGAACCGACAGCGTGCTGAAACGGTGGGTCGTTTCCTGGATGACCATGGTGCCAGAATTGAAGGTAGCGAAATCTGAGGGCCACAGTATCTCCGGCAGCATGCGGCCCAACTCACGCGCCGCGATGTGCAATACCTCGTCGGTTTCCACGAAACCATCCGAGAGGCGCCTCACATCGCGCAGTAGGTAGTATTTGTCTTCCGATGGGCTGCGCGCGACGAGCCCTTTGTCTGCCAGGGTTTCCAGCATGCGGTAGACTGTCGTGCGGTCAATGCCAGTGGCGGCGGCAAGTTCAGCGGGTTTTGCCCGGCCGCGGATATTCAGTTCCAGCAGCAGGTCCAACCCACGCTCCAGCGCGCGCACGGATTTGTAAGTTCGTTCCATGTTCCGTTGCGGTCAGCGTTCAGAGCCAGAAAAGGTCTAGAACTTCTTTTGGACGTCGTTGTGCCCCCCCTGGGGGTGGCCAGACTATGTCATGCGCGGGCACAGGGTTCAATCCTTGGTGAAGACTGTCGAACTCATGAGATCACCGGGGCGAAACCGCCCCGGTGGCCTGATGCCTCAACGGCGGAGAAACTCAAGAACCATGTGGTTGAACTTGTCCGCATGCTCCCACTGCGCCCAATGGCCGCAGCGGTTGAACACGTGCAGTTCTGCATTCTGCAACCCCCAGAGCAGGCGCAGCCCGCAATCAAGCGGCACGAAGCGGTCATCACGCCCCCAAATGACCAGCGACGGAGCGGAGATCTCACCCAGGCGGTGGCCATAATCAGGGAATTGCTTGGGATTGGCGGCAAGACTCTTGACAAAATTCTCAAGGTGATCGCGCCGGGCCAGCATGGCGTTGAGGCGCATCTGGTACAGCTCCTCCGTGAGCGCTGATGAATTATACACAAACACGGCCATCATCTTCTTAAGATTTCTCGATGGTGGGGTCGCGGTACAGCGCCTGGATCAGCTTAATCCCCTCCGTCGGCATAGGCACGAAATTGCTTGGACCGCCAGTGCCGCCACCCATCATCACCAACTTGCCAACCCGGGACGGATTGGAAAGCGCGAAGGCGACAGCGCTATGCCCACCCATGGAATTGCCGATGATATGCGCCCGCTGAATTCCTAGATGATCCAGCAGCCCGGCCAAGGTGTTAGCATTCAGATCCGAGCGTGAACCGGTGGAAAACACCGTATCGCTTTTGCTCCAGCCCGGGCAGTCCATCAAAACGACGCGATACCCGGCCTGCACAAGCGGTTCCACATTGCGAGAGAAATTTGCCCAGCCGCTGGCCCCAGGCCCCGAACCGTGCAGCATCACGACGGTTTGATCGCCTCCTTGCGTATCGTTATAGTGAATGTTGAATTCGCCAATCGTGGCAAATCGGCTGGTCGAGGCTTCGGTAATTTCCGCTATCATGTCGTTTCTTTCTTACGGCAACCGGTGGAAGGCACCATTAAAATAGAGCAAGGGAGTGCCAGGGGCTTCGCGTGTCGCCAACACCTCGCACAGGCAGGCATAATGCGTGCTTTCCTCGGCAACCTTGATCACACGCGTCTCGAACACGGCCAACGCACCGGCCAGCACCGGGACGCCGGTCATTAGCGTTCCCCATTCACCATAATCGAAACGCGCCTCACCGCGTACATCCGGGATCATTCCCGCGAACGCCTTGGCGACTTCCTCCTGGTCGGCGGCCAGCACATTCACGCCCAAGGCGCCGCGGCGCAGAATGATGTCCGCGGCGGCCACATTCTTGTTGACGAACACCATGAGGCGCGGCGGATCGGCCGTGACCGAGACCATCGCCGTAGCGGTGAGTCCTGCGCGTTCCTCGCCATGCGCGGCGGTGATGATCGTGACCCCCGCCGCGAAATTCCGCATGCCACCCCGGTGCGCTGCTGGTTCAACCAGCGGCTGCGTGGCCAGGGCGGCATCCGGCGCCCAGTCCGCCAGGGGCGTGCTCATACCTTCACACCGAACGGATTGCCAGGGGCCAGCTTGTTGCCAAGCATCTGGCCACCGAGCAGATCGCCAATATTATCCTGGTTCTGCGTGATATGGTTAGCGCCCACCAGAATGTCGCGCATCTGCCGCTGCATCGGGCTTGAGAGCCAGACGCCGCGCGTGGAGGATTTCTTGAACAGCATATGCGCCGCCTCGAAGCACTCGCCGCCGGTGAACTGGTTGGTGGCGAAGGTGCGGATGCGGACTTCGAGCGGCACCAGCTCGCCGCGGGAGGCATAGCTCCAGGCTTCGTCGGTGTTGGTCAGCACGCGGGCGGCCGCCCCCGTGATCTTCGCGATTGCCTCGCCCAGCCGGTTCTTGATGAAGGGGTCCTGCACCGCGGCGCCGACCGCCTGGTTGATGTTCTGGCGCGGCATCATATGTTCCACGTACATGTCGGCCATACCGCGCGCCATGCCGATGATAACGGACGACACCGCCGCATAAAACACGTAGAAGAACGGCATCTTGTAGAGGTTATTGACGTGCGCGTGTGTTTCCTCACCATAGGCCGCGATGATATGGTTGCGGTAGTTGGGTACGAAAGCATCTTTCACCACCAGCCTCTTGGAACCGGTGCCCTGTAACCCGACCACGTGCCAATCATCGACGATGGTGAAGGCGTCGCGCTTCACCCAGAAGGACCGGAACACGGATTTACCGTTTTCCACGACGCGGCCACCAAGAAACGCGCCACCAGCGGCATAATCGCAGCCGGATGAGGTCATCCATTCGCCGTTCAGTACATAGCCGCCATCAACTTCGGTGACCGTGCCGAACGGGGCATAAGAGGAGGAAACTAGAGTAGAGTTATCTTGTCCCCATAGCTCGTCGCCGCAACGTTCATCCACCAGGCCGACCTCGAACGGATGCACGCCGAGCACCATAACGATCCAGGCAGAGGACGGGCAACCACGTGCCAGCTCCATGAGTACCTTGTTGAGCACGTTGGGCGACATTTCATATCCACCCCAGCGGCGCGGCTGCAGGATGCGGAAAAAGCCCGCACGACGGAAATCCTCGATGGTTTCCGGCAGCACCATGCGCGCCTTTTCGCAGGCTTCAGCGCGCGAGCGCAGCACGGGAATGAGATCGCGCGCACGGGAGACGATTTCCTCTTCCGTGGGAATGACGGAGGTGATGGCGTTCATGCTGCAATTTCCTTGGTATTTTCTGTTAAAGATATGGCGCTGAGCATGCCGTATCCGGCAATCCACTCATTAATCGGACGGTAGTAATCCTTGTGCGCCTCATAGGGGCCGATGGCCCCGATGGCGGCGAAGGCAGCCACCCAGGTGCGGATCTCGTGGGTGGAGCGGCCGGCGCGTTTGGAGATTTCCTCAATGTTGAAGCCGTCCGCCTTCGTCACCTCTCCATGCACCAGCAGATCCATAAACGCCTCATCCCATTCCGGATTGAGCGGCGTGAGCGGGCTGTCGGGTGTACCGTAGATCTTCCCTGCGGCAATGGTGCGGGCCTGCCGGGCGGCGCGCGCTTCCGGGGTGGGGTTGCGGCCGGTGATGAGGAAGTTGCGAATCTCATCCGGCGCCCCGGCGATCAGCGGCACTGGTGGCTCATGTGAAAGCCCGCCCGTACCCAGAATCAGCACACGCTTGTCCAGCTTGGCTATGAAGCGGCCAACCGCCGCACCCAGCTTCACCACGCGGCGATAGGGCGCGAAGGGTGGCGCTACGGAGTTGATGATGATGGGGATTGTCGGATAGCGCGTCAGGCTGCCGGTCATCTCCTCTAGCGCTTGGGTGCAACCATGGTCCACCTGCAACCGGTGCGAGATGGCGACGTCAACATCGGCTTCCAGCACATGACGGGTGAGATCCAGTGCCAAATCATAATGAACGGAGACGGGGCCGGGTAGAGTTTGGTAGTCGGCCACCGATTCCGCCTCAGTAGCGATCACGAAAGGCGGCATCAGATCATAGAAGAGGCCATTATAATGGTCCGGAGCAAAAATGACGATCAGTTCCGGATCAAAGCTTTCCACTTCGGCGCGGGACTTTGCCAGTGCGGCATTAACCTCGGCAACTACATTGACACCAGGGTCATTGAGGCCACGCAATGGCGTGTGGGATAGGCATTTAAGCAGAACGCTCATGGGTCTCCTCCGAGTTTGCTTCTTCAGGGGTTTTTTACTGACGGCAAGTGCGAGGTTAAACGCACATTTTTTATTTGCGCACCCAGTGAACACAATACGACGTCGTATTGTATGCTCAATTTGTGCGCCTGGTGTACAAATTCAAAAAAGCTCTCAGCGACTTATCTGCCATGCCTTAAAGCCTATTAGTGGAAACGCTATGTCGGCACCAAAAAGCAGGCACAAAAATTTATAGTGTGGGAGGAAAAATGCATGCGGAGAACTTTGCCTCCGTTGGAAGGCAGGATGATCCGGCGCGATACACATGCTGCATCATTCATGTCTAAGCCTTACGCCAACTCCGTATTTCGGTCGGTCAGGAGAGCGCACCTCTAAAAGTGCATCGCGCAGCGAAGCTTATAAATCAGCTGCGAGGTGTGGCAATCTCCGCAAGCCCTGCGACGCGCCTCTGCGTCCGCAAAGACTCTTCTTGTTTTCACTAAACAAGTTGAGCGGGAATTGCCATGCCCAATACGGGATCAGAACCAAGCATCGTCTTTCGCATAGGTGCGAGGGCAAATATTTATTTTTCTGTCAAACAAACACTTGGTAGGGACATACGTTGAACAAGAAAACATTCAAGAACATGGTCGCTATTGCCATGATGTGTAGCACCTCTCTTGCCACAGTGAATCGCGCATCGGCGTTGGAAGGGTTTTCCCCTTTTCAACCCGGCGTATCCACCAGTTACGCCACTGGTGCGCTCCCACCTCCTGGAGGCTATTTCTTTCTTGATTCATACATGGCCAGCGGAAACTTCAAAAACAGCAGCGGCAATGACACCGGGGTTAAATTCCAAGGGGCAAATATTTCACCGATCCTGCTCTATGTCACGCCATGGAAGGTTTTTGGGGCATCTTATGCCGTAAAGCTGGTGCAACCATTCAGCCAGAACAATATATCCATTCCAAACGGACCGAAGGCGGTCGATAACGGCCTTTTCAATACCGTGGTCTTTCCTGAGATTCTTTCCTGGAACCTTGGAAAAGGAAACTTCGTGTCAGAAGGCTTCGGCATGTACCTTCCCGATGGCGCCTATCGTGGAAACAGCGCAGGCGAGTTCCCCACGTCCTACGCGAACAACTACATGACGTTCGAACCAAATTTGGCCTATTCATATCTCGCCAATGACTGGGACATTACGCTCAATAATGTCTTCAACTTCAACACCACCAACCGTGAAGACAACTATCATTCCGGCAGCGTCTATTATTTGGATGGCACAATTGCCCATCGCTTCGGTCAATTCACCCTGGGCGTCGTCGGCAACTACACCCTCCAGTTCACAGACGACACAAAGAATGGGGTGTCCGTTCCAGCCGTACCGGGCGAGAATGGCGTCGGCAATCGATGGATGCACGCAATGGTTGGCCCGATGGCGTCCTGGGATTTGGGTAAGGCCACGGTGTCCGTGCGCTATATGCAAGAGGTCGCCGGTAGAAATGGCGCCGAACCCAGCTTCTTCCACTTGGCTGTGATCTTTCCGGCATTCTGACAACACACAAAGAGCCTTAAATTTATATGGCGTTGCATAAGGCCTCTAAATTTATTTCAAGCCAGCCCTCTTCGTCTAGCAATTATCACAACTGCCAAAACCCTACGGGAGAACGTTCGCATGCAACTAGAGCAATTGATAAAAATAAACCCAATGAAGCCGCTTCAGATCTTTGTGGTCGCGCTCTGTATCGTGATCGCGATGATCGACGGCTATGAAGTTCTCGCGATGGCCTTTGTCGCGCCATACCTGTCACATGCATGGGGTATCGGACCGGTACAGATCGGCTATCTTCTAAGCGCGGGTGTGTTCGGGATGGCGCTCGGGGCCGTCGCCATATCACCGCTTGCAGACTGGATCGGCCGCCGCCGGCACACCATCCTGTGCATGTCATTCATCGTGGTGGGCATGACCTTGTCAGCATTAGCGCGCAATGTACCGCAGCTCATTGCCGCCCGGGCCTTCGCGGGTATTTTCATCGGCGCCCTGATCTCCAGCCTAAACATCATCGTTTCCGAATATTCCTCCGAGAGTCGACGTGGCACGGCCATGGGAATTTACGGAATCGGTCTCCCGGCTGGCGTCATGGTCGGGGGCCTCGCGGCCGGACCATTGATTTGCGTCTTGGGGTGGCGCTCAGCCTTCCTGTTCGGTGCGTTGATGACCGCCCTGGCGCTTTTAGCGGCGCTGGCCTTCCTGCCGGAATCCATAGAATATCTTGTGAAGAAGCGGCCCAAAAATGCGCTGGCTTTGTACAACAATGTTGCGAACCGGCTTGGCTACGCGCCCGCGGACCACCTCCCGGCGCCTGAGCCGGCCGCTGACCACGCTTCCCGGCCAGCAGCTCATGTCACCCCGACATTGCTGATCCGTTCGACATTCCTTTGGATCGGCTATGCCTGCCTGATGGCTGCCTTCTATTTCTCCAATACCTGGACCCCGAAGCTGATTGCTGACGCAACGGGCAACGCAAAACTCGGCGGCTTGGCTGAAGTGCTGATCGCATTTGGCGGCATTCTGGGAGCATTGCTGTTCGCGGGATTGTCCCTAAAAATCCGCACGCGCTTCGCCACGGCATTGATCATGGTGTTTGGTATTGTCATGTACACGCTTTATGCGGATTATTTCTATAACGTTGGCCTAGGCTTATTTCTAGGTGTTCTTATAGGTGCCACGACGAATGGAGGTGTTGCTGCATTCTATGCCATCAGCCCGACAATCTATCCGGCGATGATACGCGGCACGGGCGTAGGGCTAATGATCGGGTTCGGTCGTGGTGTTGGCATTCTTGCACCAGTCATTGCGGGGCAATTACTGCATGCTGGTTGGCTACCGCAAGAAATTTACAAACTATGCGGCATCCTCTTGCTCGTTCCGGCCGTCGCCTCCCTGCTCCTTGAAGCGACCTATTGGCGCTCCGCCAGCAGGGCAAAACTATCCGTCATCGTCGAATAGCCCCCCAGAGTAGCGGATCAAATCTTGCCCGTGAAATGAAGCGCCTTGCCAAACTTACCTTTGGCAAGGTCTTTTTTGTCATCGTATGACGCGTGTCGGCGCTAAAACCTTGTCGGCGGCGTCTTTAGACCGGCGGGTGGATTGACGGCGAGGGGCTCAGTTCTTCGGCTCCTTGCGTCCATGCAGTTGTGTGTCCACGTGGTATATCCATGCCTGGAAACACTTTATGCAGCACGAGCAACACGACCATCGAGCCTAAGCGATATTGAGTTGCTCGTGAAGCAGTTCCATCAGTTGGGGGAGCGACGATCCTGAATAAATGGGGGCTTTTTGAGAGTGACTATCGGCATCAGGAGCGACCGGAATGGGCGCATGCTCGACACGCGGCGTTGTCAACTCTTGATTGTCACGAGCTTGGGTCGCGCACAGCCTGGCGCGCAAGGGCTTAATTATTATGATTTAAAAGCCTCTCCCCCGGCCAAACTGGTCTTTGCCGGCAAAGCCTCATACGCCTGCGGCTCGAACAGGGCCCGCAGGAGGTCTCCCGCCCATTACGCCGCTCATTCCCTTCGATAACTCCTATGCGCGGCTGCCCGAAGGGTTTTTTGCCCCCGTTCTGCCAACCAAGGTCGCAGCCCCCCGCCTCATCAAGTTCAACCACGTGCTGGCGCGTGAGCTGGGGCTGGACCCTGAAAGCCTGGCCACGCCAGAGGGGGCGGAGATTTTTGCAGGCGTGCGCATCCCTCAAGGCGCCGAGCCCCTGGCCATGGCCTATGCCGGGCACCAGTTCGGCCAGTTCGTGCCGCGCTTAGGCGACGGGCGGGCGATCCTGCTGGGCGAGGTGCTCGACCAAAACGGCACAAACCGCGACATCCAGCTGAAAGGCGCCGGGCCCACGCCCTTCTCCCGGCGCGGCGATGGGCGCGCCGCCCTCGGCCCGGTGCTGCGCGAATATCTGGTGAGCGAGGCCATGGCGGCGCTCGGCATCCCCACCACACGAGCACTCGCCGCCGTGGTCACGGGCGAAATCGTATGGCGCGACAGGGCGCTACCCGGCGCCATCCTCACCCGTGTTGCCGCGAGCCATATCCGCATCGGCACCTTCCAGTTCTTTGCCGCACGCGGCGACGAGGCGAGTCTGCGGCGCTTGGCCGACTACGCCATCGCCCGGCATTATCCCAAGGCGGTGTCCTCCCCCGCGCCCTATCTCGCGCTGCTGGAGGGCGTCATCGCCCGCCAGGCCGCGCTGGTGGCGCAATGGCTGCTGGTCGGGTTCATCCATGGGGTGATGAATACCGACAACATGGCGATTTCCGGCGAGACCATCGATTACGGCCCCTGCGCCTTCATGGACGCCTACAATCCCGCCACGGTGTTCAGCTCCATCGATGAGGGTGGCCGCTACGCCTATGACCGCCAGCCCGACATCGCGCTGTGGAATCTTTGCCGGCTGGCGGAATGTCTGCTGCCGCTGCTCAGCCCCGATGAGGAAACGGCCGTGGCCCTGGCCAACGCGGCGCTGGACCGCTTCCGAGAGGGGTTCGCCGCAGCGCATCTGGACGGGCTGCGGCGCAAGCTGGGTCTGGCCACGCCACAAGAGGGCGATGCCGCGCTGGCGCAAGACCTGCTCGGCCTGATGGCGGAGAGCGGCGCCGATTTCACGCTCACCTTCCGGCGGCTGTGCGACGCCGCCGTAAATCCCGAAGCAGATACCGCGCTGTGCAGCTGCTTTGCCGACTGGATTCCGCGCTGGCGAGCGCGGCTGGCCCAGGAGGACCTCGCCCCGGAGGCCCGCCGCGCTGCGATGCGCCGCGTCAATCCGGCCTTCATCCCGCGCAATCATCGCGTCGAGGCCGCGCTCGAACAGGCCGTTGAAAAGGACGATGTCTCCGGCTTCGAAACCCTGCTCAAGATCCTTGCCGCTCCCTATGACGACCAACCTGAGTTTGCCGCCTACGCCGAGCCGCCACCGCCGAGCGGGGGCATCTACCGGACCTTTTGCGGCACGTAGATCGCGATGATTTAAGGCCCGGCTACTCTGGGATGGAACCCGATGCGGATTGCCCTGTTGATTTGCGCTGAGAATTGGTGGCGTGAAACGGCCCACGGCCCACGACACCTGCCCCCCGATGCGGCGGACCAGGGGGCATCCTGCCTATCCCCAGAGCCCCCAATGATTTAAGGCCCGGTTACTCTGTGATGGAACCCGATGCGGACTGCCCTGTTGATTTGCGATGAGAATTGGTGGCGTGAAACGGCCCACGGCCCACGACACCTGCCCCCCGATGCGGCGGACCAGGGGGCATCCTGCCTATCCCCAGAGCCCCCACAATCGTCTCATTATATGGATGCACTTGGGGGCCGGAAGCGGAATGGCATTTTTGGAGTGCGCAATGGCAGATAGCAGATGAGGTGGATGGCTCCCGCTCACGGCATCTGAGTGCCAAATTGGGTTGCTGTCATTTCAACCCGAGCAAAGGAGCCACCCGTATGCAAATTACCACCATCGGCCTGGATCTGGCCAAACATGTTTTTCAAGTTCACGCCGTTGATGCTGCGGGCGTGGTCGTCCTGCGGAAGGCTTTGCGGCGCGCCCAGGTGCTGCCGTTCTTCGCCAAGCTTGCACCGTGCCTGATCGGCATTGAAGCGTGCGGCACGTCACACTATTGGGCCCGTGAACTGATCCGCCTCGGGCATGAGGTGCGGCTCATGCCACCGGCTTACGTGAAGCCCTATGTGAAGCGCGGCAAGACCGACGCCGCCGACGCGGAGGCGATCTGCGAGGCCGTGACGCGGCCGACAATGCGCTTCGTGCCGGTGAAGTCACGTGACCAGCAGGCCGCGCTGTCGATGCATCGCGCGCGCTTTGCTGATGGCGCAGAGGGTGGTCGAAGGTGCGACGCCAGACGTGCCGGAAGCAGCAGCCAAGATCGTTGGCATGCTGTCGCAGCAGGCGCTCGACACCGATGTGCAGTTGCGGGAGATTGATCGCGCGCTCCTCGCCTTGCAGCGGACTGACGATGTGGCGCGGCGCCTGGCAACAATTCCAGGCATCGGCCCGGTCGGTGCGACGGCGCTGGCCGCAGCCGTCACCGATCCCGGCCAATTCCGCTCCGGCCGGCAGTTCGCGGCCTGGCTCGGGCTGACACCGCTGCAGAACTCCAGTGGCGGCAAGGAGCGGCTCGGCCGCATCTCCAAAATGGGCGACAAGTACCTGCGCAAGCTCCTTGTGATCGGCGCAACCTCGCTGGTCCGGCGCGCCAGGCACAAGCCTGAGACCGTGGACCCACGTCTCACCGACCTGCTCGCGCGCAAGCCCGTGCGGGTGGCGACGGTGGCCATGGCAAATAAGATGGCGAGGATCGTCTGGGCGATCATGACGCGAGGTGAGGTCTACCAGACATCCCACATGCCAGTGCTGGCGGCATAGACTTTAAAAGTTTAGCTGAGGAGATCAGCTTCAGGAGGTTGTGAGAGCGACGCGATGTGATGGCGAAACCGGTCAGGCCGGGAACAGGGACAACCCAGCAAACGTCAAAGGCGTCATAGCCTGATTAGCAGAATGGGACCCCGTTCGCGGACTCCATCATGGCCAGTAGTCCCTACCGACTGCATCAACAGGCCGAACAGAAGACTGCACCCGACAAATACGCCAGATCATCAAATTTAACTTGCAACGCGGGAGCCATCCACAGAGGACGTTTAGACTGGCATTGCTAAGACGACGCGGGAGGGTGCCAGCACCAAGTGGGTGGTGCTGACGGTGGGATTATGAGAGGGCAATCCCGGGATGCGGTGCGCGCCGCCGGCGAGCGCTGGCAGGTCGACGCGCTCGACGCCGCTGAGCTGTGACCATGTATTCACGGGCGCCTGGGCGGAGCGCTCGCAGGAATGCCGGGATGGTGTGTAATCACGTCAATCTATGAGCCCGGCTCCCTGTAAGGCGCCCATTCTGGCTCGTTAAGGAAGACGAAGTCGTAGTAGCTGCGGTTTGCTAGCCGCGCGGCAGCCGCCTCGTCAGCGATCACCAGACAACGCGGATGCAGTTGCAGCGCGGAAGCGCTGATGGTCGCGGTGAGTGGTCCTTCGAATGCACGTGCCAAAATCTCCGCCTTGGCCGGGCCCGTGGCCACCAGCAGAATCTCCTCCGCCTCCAGGATCGTGCCGACCCCCATCGTCAACGCCCGGCTTGGTACCGCATCTGGATCGCCGCCGAAGAATGGGGCGTTTTGCTCGCGCGTACGGGGCGTCAGCGTCTTGTCACGGGTGCGCGACATTAATGCAGAAAACGGCTCGTTGAAGCCGATATGCCCGGTCTCGCCGAGGCCCAGTAGCTGCAGCCCTATGCCGCCTGCCGCCCGTATCGCCGCCTCGTAGTCTCTCGCCTCGCGTTTGAGGTCGGCGGCACGCCCATTCAGCACATGCGTCCGGCCGGGTGCGAAATTTACACGGTCAAACAGCAGGCGCCGCATCGTGGCGTGGTATGAGTTGTGGGCGTCTGGGTCGAGGCCAATATATTCATCGAGGTTGAACGAGGAGCAGCCGGAGAAGTCGAGCCCGTTGCGGTGCATGTCGGCGAGGCGCTCGTAGATGCGCTCCATGGTCCGTCCCGTCGCGAGCCCGAGCACGAGTGTCGGCCGCTCTCTGATCCGCGTCGCGATGACCCGCGCCGCAAGTTCGGTCGCGCGTTCGGCGTCCGCTTGTACAATAATTTCCAGGCGCTCCTCCTTGTGTTAGCCTTGGGCTGTTGCCACGTCTGCGAATGCGTTGGCCAAGTTGAATGGACATATGGGGGCGTAGCGTACGACCATAATGGCAGTGTATAAAACGGCACCATCGGCCACGGAAGCAGAATGGCGGGTTTCCGGCGGTTAGGCCGGGAAAGCAGCCGACCCCAAAGCTACCGGGGCAGGAGTGAGGTGTTGCACGATGCGCTTGGCAAGCCGCTCGACTGGAGCTGTGTTGCGTTCCAAGAAATGAAGAGGGAGAATTGCGGATGGGGCGTCATGCCCGTCGCCGCATTTGGCGAACTACAGGCCAACCAAGCCGGCGAAGCTGGCCTGTTGTAAGGAGACACCGCCATGGCAAACAACAACCCCTTGCTTGATCTGCTTGGCATCCGGCTGCCGATTATCCAGGCGCCCATGGCGGGCGTGTCTTCGCCCGCGCTGGCTGCCGCAGTCACTGAGGCCGGCGCGCTCGGCTCAATCGGCGTCGGCGCCACCGACGCGGTAGGCGCGGGGGCGATGATTGCGGCAGTGCGCGAACGGTCAAACGGGCCGCTCAATGTGAACGTCTTCTGCCATCAACCTGCTACACCGAACCGCGTCGTGGAAGCGGCCTGGATCGAGCGGTTGCGCCCGGAGTTCGACGCGCTGGGCGCAACACCGCCGCCAATGCTAACCGAGATTTATCGCAGCTTTGTTGAGGATGACGACATGCTGGCCCTGCTGCTCGACGTGCGGCCGTCGGTCGTCAGCTTCCATTTTGGACTGCCGCAGGAGGCCGCGATATGCGCACTACGTAATTCGGGCATTATGTTACTGGCCTCGGCTACCAGCCTTGCAGAGGCTCGCATCGTCGCCGCGGCGGGCATTCACGCCATCATCGCGCAGGGATGGGAAGCAGGCGGTCACCGCGGCGTAGTCGATCCGGATGCGCCGGACGATCAGATCGGTACCATGGCGCTGACAAGGCTGCTCTCCCAAAAGATCGACCGCCCGGTTATTGCTGCTGGCGGGATCATGGACGGAGCTGGAATTGCCGCTGCGCTGAAGCTTGGCGCATCGGCGGCTCAGCTCGGCACCGCGTTCATCGCCACCGATGAGAGTCTGGCCGATGCGGGCTATCGTGCGGCGCTCCTCAGCGACGCTGCCAATCATACGGTGATGACCCGCGTCATCTCGGGGCGGCAGGCGCGGAGTCTCGCCAACCGCTTCACCGCCCTCGGCGTGGAGGTGCCGGCGGTTCAAATTCCCGCTTATCCGATCGCCTACGACCTTGGAAAGGCGCTCCACGCCGCTGGCAAGGCGAAAGCCGAATTTGGCTACGGCGCGCAATGGGCAGGCCAGGGCGCGCCGTTTGCCCGTCCAATGCCCGCCGCCCAACTGGTGGCGACCCTCGCCGCTGAACTCGCACAGGCTTCCTGACCGGGGGTTGTCACGCCAAACAATTGCCCAGTGGAGATGGGGACCGCACAACCCGCTAGGCGGCCTTTGGGAAGGAACTATTGAAAAGTGGCCATCCCCTAACGGTCGCTTCTCGGCAGCTCCCGCGCGACGACAGCATTCGCTTCCTGGATCGCGCGGACATCGTCGCCGGTTCGGTCAAGGCATTCGTTTGCGACCTTCGCCCAAAGCTCCTTCAAAGCCCGCGTGGTTGCTTTGTGCGTATGCCTTTCGGCGTCGTCCGAAGTCCACGGCACTTCATAAACCTCCAACAAATGGCTGGCGCTCGGAGAATTACATCGTGTGCCAACACCGCCGAGTCCAGGACCGCCGGCCCCGTTCCCGTTTGGCCAGGGCGGGCCGATAGCGGCCTGGCGGCTTTCGGCATTTGAGCCGGGAAAGCTGCCGATCCCAAAGCCACGCAGAACCGGTTATTCGTTCGAGTTGCCCGCTGTTGGCGTGGAAGCGATTATAATGTTTTGCCTTCGCCGGGATACTGCTCCTCCGCGGCCTTAATATTGTGGTGTCGGAACAAGCCTGCCGATTATCCTCGAAGCACGGGGTCGGCGTCCGAAATCCGCCCATGGACGAATATTGTTGAAAAAGTAGGATTTTTGTTGCCTGGCCTGGTGCTAACGTGATTTATATGGCCAGCGGAATTGTGCATTCTTGGTCAAGCTCAATGCATGTAGCTGTAGCCGCAAGCGCGTATTATTAAATAGTCGATTAGAGCTAAGAAGCAGCAATGGGTGTCGCTGTTCCGTAAACCTCTTTGCCAAGGGAGGCGCGCTTATTGCTCTGTCTCGTGATGTCGCCTTAGTCGACAAGCAACGTCAGTGCACCGCTCCCACGCAATCAGATGTCAGCAGCAAAGGAATTCCTGTCATGACCAACCCCTCTGTCGAGGATATTATCAAACCCAATATCGACGCTATAACCAAGAGCACTGATGCCTCCAATACCGCTATTCAGGAGTTGGCCAAGGCGTACCAGGAGTTGGCGGCCAGAAATGCGAAAAATATAATGGCTGCGATCCAAGCGCTTTCCGCCGTGAAGAGCCCGGCGGAGTTCATCGAGCTACAGCAGAAGTTGATCAAGGATGGCGTCGATGCCGCTGTCCGCGATAGCCAACACATTGCTCAATTGACCAATGCCGTATTCACCGCCGCTTCCGAACCGGTGAAAAAGCGGATCGAGGCGGCGCAGACCGAACCGGTGAAGAAGCAGGCGGAGGTGGTGCGGAAGGCCGAGGCAGTGCAGGCCGAGGCGGTGCAGAAGACCGAGGCAGGGCAGGCCGAGGTGGTGCGGAAGACCGGACGGAGCTAAGAGTCTGTGCCACCGCGGCCAGGGAGGCGCCTAGATGCTTGTAGAAGAGCCGGTGAAGTTGACGCACACCGACCCGGGCACGGCTGGTGAGATTATCGACGTTACCCTCATCCATCGCCCCTATCTTGATCAAGGGTAGTGCGCGGAAGACGGTATTGGAGGCACCCCGCCAAGCTTAGTCTCGGGATGGCAGGGCAGGCATGGCCTGAAGCCAGCCCTCTGCGCTGCCACCGTGTTCAGATGGAATAGGTAAAACAGTGCGATGCTGGCGTAGATTTTATGGTGCGATTTGCCAGTTGCTTATTTTATTTTGCGGGCTCGAGGTGGAGTGCAGCAACGCCACCTGCGACATTAAGACCGGTCTCCCCTTCGATGCTCACCGGCTGTAGCATAAAGTGGTCGCCGCTCCCGCCGACGAGAACATTGGCACCAGCACCGACGCCAAACGCAGCGCTTCCGGTGACGCCCGCATAGCTACCCGCCAGTGAGCCGGGAGCCACCGTTGTCTGCGGCGCAAGAACAGCCCATGCCATCACACCGGAGCTCAGGTAGCCAATATCAACACCAAATTTCGTAATAGAACCCGTATAACGCTCGGGGGCTCCTTGTGTTGGCAAATACTCACATTTGACTGAGCGCGACGACCCGAACACAAAACCCCAGCCGCTCGAGGTATTGCAAGTAAGAAAGCCGACTTTCGCAGGCGATGAATCGGCCTGGGCCAGCGCCGGAACGGTGGTCACTGCGACGGCGGCCAGCACTGCGGCTGCGCTTAATTTACGAAAGTTCATGTTCATTGATCAATTCCTAAACTAAATGAACTAAATGGATTACCTCGTTTAGCTGGCAGCCGGGGAACTACTCCTTAGCCAAAGTGGTACTGATTCTATCCATATCAGCACAGTTTGCACTTGCGCCCCGGTACGAAATAACTGGTAAGCGAAGAAACCCTGAAACACATTGATCAGGATCAAGATCAAGCAAGCCCAGCCATTTGGTTCGACCGCCACCCTGCCCCTTCTTTTCAACCGTTCTCAAGGATGTTCCGTCTTCCCGGCGGTCGCGCGCGGCGCGTGCAAACGATCTCCCGACAAAGACCATTTGCGGAGCCCATTGCACGGCCTATGTCGGCCCACCGCTCACAGGGATACAGCAGCCAGCTCTTCGGCATCTTAGCGCCCAGGTCGGCGCCCTCGCGGGCATCGCGCCAAGGTCCAAATTCGGTCAGAACGGGCCGAAAAGAGACTGGCTGCTCTGGAGTGTCTAGCCGCGACAAGCAGGCGTTCGTTCTTGGAAATTGCCGACGGCAGCCTTTGAGCGGAAGCACCTTCAGCCGTGCCGTGCGTTGACATTCAGATCGGCAGTGGTGTCTGTGACCTTGGATTTTTGCCTATCCGCTGGGTCGTTGTACTCGCGTGCCATGCGCTAACATGCTGGACGCAGAGCTCCTCGATCCGGTGCAGGGACTGGGCCAGGGAAACAAATTGGAGGGAATCGCTTTGCCGAAAACCATCAGGGAGGTTGTGGCAGCCTTTGACAATGACACGGCGCTGGACAGCGCCGAATTCGACCTGGAAACGCACGGCTTCGACCGGGCCGCGTTCTTGGTGCTGGCCACGGAGGCGACGGTGGCCCGCGAACTCGGGGATCGCTACCGGCAGGTGCGGGAGGTTGAGGACGATCCCCTTGTACCTCGGGAGACGTTTTTCTCCCGGACGTCCCGGCTGGAAACCGATTACCTGCCCGCACCAGTGCTCGCCTTGCTTCGCTGGCTTACCCCGGCGGGCGTGGGCAGCGGTGTGCCGGCGGTGGTAGCCGCCGGGACTGGCGGGCTGATCGGTGCCGTGCCGGGCGGCTTGATCCAGCAGCATTATACGACGCGGGTGCAGGAGCAACTCGCCCGGGGCGGGATTTTGCTTGGGTGAATGTCCGCGATGCCGCCGAGTAAGAGCATGCCCTGCAGATCCTGCGCGGGATCGGCACCCATGACGTGCATGCGCATGGACTGGCTGTTTAGGAGCGCCTGTCTTCGTCAACAGCCGTCAAACAGCACCGGCACTATAATTAGGACTGACCTCACACACCTTTAGGGCACCAAACAACGGCGTCGCCGCGGTTTTCATCATGCGAAAATGCAGTTACTTTGGCCTCGAACCCGGTCAGATGCATCTGACATCACAAAAGTTTCAGTTTACGCATAGGTCATGTATTTTATGATCAGGCGTTAGTCTTCCGTCTGCCGCCGCTTCTCGTCAGTCCCGGCTGTCGTCAGTCGGAGCCAATCCGCAATTACCAAAAACGGGGCAAGAATGAAAATCCACGCTGATTTTGTGCTGCTTGGCGGCGGGCCGGCCGGCGTGAGCGCCGCCGAGACGCTGCGCGCCGAAGGCGCCACTGGCAGCATCCTGCTTGGTCTCGGGCGAACAAGTTCTGCGTACCCTACGGGCACACCTTTTTGCCCAAGCAGTTTCTCCTGGGCGCGTTGCCGAAAGAGAAGCTTATGATCCACGACGCGGCTTACTACCGGGAGCATGGCGATCGACACTAATGCCTGGCGTTCTTGCGGTCGCCGTCGATGCGCCTAACCGGCTTGTGCGCACCGATTGCGCCGGGGACTTCCATTTCGACAAACTGCTGATTGCGACGGGGACGAAGCCCGTTCGCTTGACCGTTCCGGGCTCCACACTTGCCGGCGTCCATTACCTGCAAACAATTGCGGATGCTGAGGCGCTCAGGCAGGCCGCCAAGAACGCCACGCGCGTCGTCGTTGTCGGCGGCGGCTTTCTCGGCCTCGAAGTCGCCGCGTCGCTCGCCCGCATGGGCGTTCATGTCACGCTGATCGAGGAAAACGAACTCCTGCTCCCACAGCTTGCCGCTCCCGAACTCTCGGCGTTCTTCAGCCGCTATTGCGCGGAGCGCGGCATTGAGCTGCGCACGAAAGACATCGCCGTCGCCTTAGAAGGCGCCAGCCGCGTGGAGGCGGTGGTGGCGCGCTCCGGCGAAATCTGGCCATGCGACTTGGTGGTCGTCGCGATCGGCGTGACGCCGGAGATTGGGTTTCTTCGCGACAGCGGCATCCGGCTTGGCGACGGCATTTTGGTCGACCAGTATCTCGAAACGAGCGCGCCGGGCGTCTTCGCGGCCGGCGACGTGGCGAATTTCTTTGACATCGTATTCAAGGAGCGCCGTCGGATCGAGCATTGGGACAACGCTGTCAAGCAAGGGCGGCTGGCGGCCCGGAACATGCTCGGGCGACGACTGGCCTATGACGAGGTTTCCTATTTTTTCTGCAATATTCTCGACCTCAGTTTCAACTTCCTCGGCTCGACGCAAGACGTCGACGACCGCATCAGCCGTGGATCGCTGGAGGATCGCTCCTTCGCATTGTTCTATCTCAAGAACGACGTTCTGCGTGCTTCCTTCTCCATGGGGCGCCCAGCCGCGGAGACGCTCGCAACTGAACTGATGATCCGCCATCACGTCAATTGCGTTCGATAAATCATCGGCTTTCGGACGAGAACTTCGCGCTGGAGGGCGTTGCGACCCAGACCGTTCTGATCCTGCAGGGCGGCGGCGCCCTGGGCGCCTTTGAATGCGGAGTGGTCAAAGCGCTGGAGGAGGCGGCCATCCATCCCGATATCGTCGCCGGAGTCTCCATCGGCGCCTTCAACGGCGCGATCATCGCCGGCAATCCGGGTAAAGCGGCCGAGGCGCTGGACGCATTTTGGAACGACCTTGCCGTTGCCATGCCGTACGCGCCCACCGAAGCCTGGCAGCAAGCGCTGGCGTCATGGTGGAGCATCTGGTTCGGCGCTCCGCATTTCTTCCTGCCGCGCTGGCAGCTGCCGCCGGACGAGCTTCCCATGGAACTGGACGAGCCTCTACGACTTCGCGCCGGCGAGAACTTTGTTGGAGAAGTATGTTGATTTCAGCGGCCTGCGAGAAAGTCCGGTGCGCCTGCTGGTGAGCACCGTCAATGTCGAGACAGCGCAGCTTGAAGTTTTCGATAGCCGCGCTGATGACATCACGGTGGACCATATCCTGGCCAGCGGCAGTTTGCCGGCGGCCTTTCCCTGGACCACCATCCAGGGGAAACATTACTGGGACGCCGGCATCGTCAGCAATTCACCGCTGGAACTGGTGACCGAGCGATGCGGCGATGTCAGCAAGCGCGTGTTCATCGTTGATCTCTTCGCGAGCCGCCAGCCATTGCCAGAAAATCTCGCTGAGGTCTTGATGCGGCGCGATGAAATTGTTTATTCGGAACGCGTCCGCAGCGATGTGCGCCATCGGGAACGGATAGATGATTTCCGGAGGTTGACACATGAAATCATGGACAATCTGGAGCCTGAGCCGGCCAGCGGCTGCGGCAGAGTCCGCGCTTCATTCAGCTGATGGCGGACACTGCGCCGACGACAATCACGCGGATTGTCAATGAAGTGCGCGGCGGGCGAGCCGCCTTTTACTTATAACGACTTTTCGGTGCAGAGCATCGAGCGGCTCAAGCAAGCCGGCTATCGACTGGCCCAACGGGCCCTCGATGTTGGGCCTAGAACTTCGTCACCTGGCTTAAACCCGGGCAGCAACAGGCCATAGACTTGGCGAAGGCAACTTTATCCCCAATCCGCTAAAGCGCCACCATCTTCCCCTAAAATCTCAAATCCCCATAGCTAACGCACTTGGACCGCGGGTTCGTTCTTCGGGGGCTTTCGTACGCCTGCGGCGCCCGAAACTCTTATATGAGGATCGTCAAGGCAAATCAGCAGCGTTACGACATTATCGGTTCCTTCCAAGATATCGTCATAGATCCAGCGGTCGAGTCCATTGCGTGACGCGGCTCGCGAGCGAACCCTGTCCACCTTATATTCGGTCAGGGCCATCGCACCTGCACCATAATCCCGCTCGCGGCGGATCCGGACTCGTGAAGACGAAGCCATTCTCCAACGGCGGCATTTCAAGCGATGAGTTTCGTCGGCTCGTCTACCGAGGATCTGCCAGGATTAGTCAGTCCTGGCAGATTTCTGAAATGAGTATGGCGTGGCTCTCGTCAGGTTCTTGCCATGGCACCTTCGATGACGATCCCGGCGTTGACGTGAAAAACGGCAAGGGGTTTCGGCGCCTATCGGCGCGCCAACCATCAGATTTAGCTTGGTTTTATGGGGTCACTGCGTGACGCCAATTCACATGCCGACCATCTGACCGCCGCGGCTTACATAAAAGCTAAAACCGGCGCCGCCGTGGGCATAGGCGAGCATATCGGCAAGGTGCAGGCGATTTTCGCACCTGTCCTGGGGCTTACCGACCTGCGCCCCGACGGCGCCGATTTCGACCATTTGTTCGAGGACGGCGCGCACATTGCCCTTGGCGCGTTGGACATCGAGGTGCTGCACGTGCCGGGCCACACGCCAGCGGACGTCGCCTACAAGATCGGCGATGCCGTGTTCACCGGCGACACCGTGTTCATGCCCGATTTCGGCACCGCCCGCTGCGATTTTCCGGGCGGCGACGCCCGCCAGCTCTACCGCTCCATCCGCCGCCTGCTGGCGCTGCCGGAAACAACGCGATTGTTCTGCGGCCATGACTACAAGAGCGCGACGCGCGGCGAATACCGCTGGGAGTCAACCGTGGCGGCGCAGCGTGCCCACAACCTCCATGTGCATGACGGCGTGGATGAGGACAGCTTCGTGGCTCAGCGCCAGACACGCGATGCCGCCCTGCCTGCCCCCCGGCTGCTGCTGCCGTCAATCCAGGTGAACATACGTGCCGGGAAACTGCCTGCCCAGGCACTGGCGGGCGTACGTCATTTGCGCCTGCCGCTGCGCGTGGCGGAGCAAGACGGTTGGCCGGACGCGGCCTGTGCTCCCGCCGGCTAGAGCCTGATTGCATGAGGTTGAATTGCTTTGCGATTGAACCTCAAGCGTGAATCAGTCTCTCATCAAACAGCTTAAGTTAGAGCGGCCGGCGGGCATACCCCCGGCCTGGTTTTTCAGAAGGCGCTGTCTTCACCAAAGGTGACGCGGTGGAGCAGGCGGTCTTCGGTGTAGTCGGTAACGGCGTAATGCACGGTGGTGCGGTTGTCCCAGATGGCGACCGTATCCGTCTCCCAACGCAGGCGGGCCTGAAGCTCGGGCTTTTCGAGCAGACCGAACAGGAAGGTGAGCAGCGCGTCGCTCTGCTGACGCGGCAGGCCCTTGATCTTGTCGGTGAAGTTCGGGTTCACGTAGAGGATCTTCTTGCCTGTGACTGGGTGCGTGCGCACCACCGGATGCACCACCGGCAGATGCTCGGCGCGCGCCTTGGCATAGAGTTCACGGCCATTCGCCAATTGCTCGAAATAGGCCGGCCAGCCACTATGCTCAAAGCTGTGCACGGCCTCCAGCGTTTCCAGATAAGCCTGCAATTCCTCGGGCAGGGCCTCAAAGGCGCGGGTGGTACTGGCCCAGGCGGTATCGCCGCCGATGGACGGGATCTTGCGCGCGTACAGCACCGTACCGGTGGGCGGATTGGCCTGAAAGGTGATGTCCGCATGCCACTGGTCGGTACCGTAGCGGGGCACGTTGGGGGCTTTCTCAAGCACCTCGACCGCTTTGTACCCCTCAAGCCGGGGGAAGAACGCCTTGGCCTTGTCCGGATCGCCGAACACCTTGGCCACGGCCAGTTGCTGATCGGGCGTGAGGGTTTGCTTGCGGAAGAACAGCACCTGGAATTCCGCCAGGGCGCCGCGGAGTTCGGCGCGCAGAGTCTCGTCCTGGACATCGGCAAGGTCCACGCCGTGCACCGTGGCACCGATCAGCGGGTTATAGGGCTCTACCTTCAGCTTAATGTAGCGCGCGAGCGTGGTGTCGATATGCGACATGGCGAGGCTTCCTTTATTAGGTGGGTAAGGTGGCGCGTTCGGCCGGGCGCAGCTTGCGCGCAGGCTTGGCGGGCAACGTGCCGTTGAGCAGGTAGTCGCCCGCCACGTGGTAGCGCCAGTGGTTGGCATCGTGCACCGAATGGGTGCGGATGTTGCGCCAATGGCGGTCCAAATTGAGCGCACGCTCGGTGGAAGAAGTACCGGAGAGGGAGAAGATGTCGGTGGCGATGGCCAGGGCCACATCCTCGGCATAAGCCTTGGCCTCGGCTACCGCCACTGCGGCGGCGGTAGCGCTCTCGGCCGTGAGGTTGGCACCGGCGTCATCCAGCGTGCGACCGGCACGGGCGAGCAGCAACTCGGCGGCATGGAACTGCGTGGCGAGCTGGCCGAAACGCAGAATCACGTGCGGGTCTTCGGTGGCCTTGGCCACCGGTGCGCCGAGGCGCGGACGGCTGCGCGCACGCACCGTGGCGACGGCATCGGCCAGGGCGTTCTGGGCAATGCCGACATCGATGGCCGTGTGCAGTTGTTGGCCGTACGCGTGGAACACGCCGAAGCGCTCAAACAGCCGCCAGTGCGGGATGACCTGCAGCGGCGCCACGGCAACGTCCTCAAAGATGGCCGTGCCGCTATAGGCCACGCGCTGACCCATGGCGTCCCAATCGTCAGACACGGTAACGCCCAGAGCGTCGCGCGGCACAAACACCAAAACGAAGCGCTCCTGCTCATCAAAAGCCGCCACGGGCAGCCACTGCGCCAGCAACGCGCCGGTGCAGTAGAATTTCGTGCCATTGAGACGGTAGCCGCCGGCGCCATCCGGCAGCAGGCGCGTGCCCAGATTCAGCGCCGAACTGCCGCCTTTTTCCGCTTGCGCATTGCCCAGGCGCGCGCCCTTCAGCACTTTGCCGAACAAGAATGCCTGCTGCTCGGGCGAGCCATCCTGGCGCACGGCGTCGAGGAACAAATAATGGCTTTGCGTCATTTGCGTCACCGCCGGGTCGCCCGCGGCAAGAAGCTGAAACACACGGGAGAGAGTTCCGTAGGAGACCTCGGCCCCGCCATAGGCGCGCGGCACGGTAATGCCGAGAATGCCGCTGGCGGAGAGACGGTCCAACTCGGCGAGCGGCGGGGAGGGGGTGCGGTCGCGCCCGGCGGCACCGGCTTCCAGGTAGCGCCGCAACTCCTCCGCGATGGCAAGGGCTTCGACGGCGGAGGCTATGATATGGGCGGTCATCGGCGGGAACCTTGCGACATGTGAGGGGAAGGGCCCCCGCGCGGCGCGCGGGGGCAAACGGGGCGTTACAGTGCGCCCAGGGTTTCAGCTTCCACTTCAGCCAGGCGCTGCGGCGCCACGGCACGCAGGACCAAGAAGTAGACCACGCCGGCGGCGAGCAGGCCGAGGAAGATATAAGGCAGGATATTGTACGGCCAGCTTGGCACCGGGTAGACCGTGCCGGCTAGCGCCACCAGCAGCAGAGCGAAGGCGATGAGCGACGTCACCACATGCACGGGCTTAAGCTCGCCCCGGCGATACAGGAATACCGGTGCCGCGACGGTCACCAGGCCATAGGAGACCAGGAACCCGTAGGTCGCCAACGAGCCGAGGATGCCGTACGCGTCCAGCAGTGCCCAATGCCCGAGTGTGAGCGCCGCCGACAGGCCGATGGCGACCAGCGTGACGAAGCTGAGCGCGATATGCGGCGAGGCGTGTGTGTCATGCGTGGATTGGGCCGAGGAATGGAACAGCCCGTGATGCGAGAGCGTGTACAGCACGCGCGCGGCGGCGTTGATGCTGGCCAGGATGCAGGTGAAGAAGCTAAGCGCCACACCCGCGGAGATGATGAGGCCGATAGGCGCGAACCCGAAAGCCCGGGCGACCACGGTGAGCGGGGCGTTGGACTGGTCGAGCGTGGTGGCGTTGCCATGGAAGGCGAAGGTTAGGCCATAGGCGGCGATGACAAAGATGATGCCCGAGGCGGCCACGCTTGTGAGCACGGCGCGCGGGATGAAGCGGCGCGGCTGCTGCGACTCAACACCCAGCACGGTGGCGCTCTCAAAGCCAACGAAGCTGAAGAAGGCCAGCACCAGGCCGAGGCGCAGCGTGGTCGGGTTGACGCCCTGCAGGGTGGTCTGCACGGTGTCCACGACCTTACCGTGATGGATGAACCAGATGGCGAGGGTGAGTAGGATCAGCCCCAGCGTGCCGAACTCGAAGATGAGCGTGGTGCGGGTGGAGAGGCGGATGTCGCGCCAGCCGAGCGCGAAGGCGATGGCGGCGGCGAGCAGGCTGAAGCCGATCAGCGCCGGGATCGCGCTGGTCTGGAAGCCAAAATTCTGGAACACGGCGAGCCCGGAGCTGACCGTGCCGTTGATAACCGCCGCGGCGGTGAAGACATAGCCGATGAGCAGCGCCCAGCCGGAAATGACGCCCGCAAAACGGCCAAGGCCATGGCCGGCGTACACATATAGCGAGCCGGGCGAGGCAACGCGGGACGAGAACACGTTGATCTGCAGGCTGACGATGAGCAGCGCGACCGTGGCGAACACGTAGGCCAGCCAAGTTCCGTTGCCCGCGGTGGCGAACACCACGGGAATGACCAAGCCCGGCGTGCCGGAGGGGGCGATGACGCCGATGGACTGGGAGACGACCTCGATGAAATTGAGGTGGTTGGACTTAAGACTCTTGCCGCCGGCAGCGACGCCGGGCGCGACGGTGATGTCACTCATTTTTTTTCCTCATATGATTGGCGTATCTATTATGATTATCGACAGATTTTCTGATTGTCTACCGTTTTAGTGGGTTATTGGTTATTTTCTTCTTTCCGAGCAATTTTGGTTCGACAAATTTTGTTCTAACTGACAGATTTATAGAGAAGTCATCGTAAAGCCGTGGCAGTTGTTTAGTGGTGCCTTTCCGCCATTGAGGTCGGCAGCTAACTAATAAATGGGCAAGATTTATCTTCCAGAGCGCTTGCTTGTTCAATCACTCTATATTATCGGTCGAATTACAAGTGTAATAGGATGGACGTGCCGAGGGCATCCGCTCCCGCGGTCGCGGCGTCCGCAGCGAGGTCCCATGAGCACCACCGATACACAAGCGACGCGCGCGCCGGAGGCGCCTGGGAAGGCTTACCCCGACGTTCCGGCGCAGATCATCGCCAGCGCGGCAGAGGCTGTGCAGGTGGCCCATGAGGTTGCCGCAGCACTTGCGGCAGGTGCTGCGGAGCGAGACATCGCGCGCAGCATCCCCGTGGCGGAGCTGGATTTGTACTCGCAGAGCGGGCTGTGGGCGCTCAACATTCCGGCCTCGCATGGCGGGGCGGACCTGTCCTGGGCGGTCATCGCGCAGGCTATCGCCATCGTCTCCGCCGCTGACCCGTCAGTCGGGCAGCTCATCCAGAACCATCTGGACTTTATCGACACGATCCGCGCCGTCGGCACCAAGGCGCAGCAGGATTATTTCTTCCCGCGCCTTCTCAAGGGGCTGCGCACGGGCAACGCGTTCTCGGAATTCGGCAGCAAGACCGCCGGGGATTTCGAGACGAAGATCACCCCCGAGGGCGACAACTACCGCGTCAATGGCAGGAAATTCTATTGCTCGGGCGCGTATCTGGCGCATGTGGTGCCCATCATCGCGGTGGATGACGACAAGCGCCTGTATATCGCCGTGGCCGATCGTCATGCGCCGGGCCTGAGCGTGGATACCGACTGGACCAGCTTCGGCCAGCGCACAACGGTGAGTGGCACGACCATCATCGACAATGTGTTGGTCCCGGCCGACCATGTGTTCAGACTGCCCGAAGGTCCGTCGGCCAACGGCCCGCTTTGCCAGATTGTGCATGCGGCGGTGGATGCCGGCATCGCGCGCGGCGCCTTTGAGGAGACGCTGCGCTTTGTGCGCGAATTCGCCCGCCCCTGGATCGATTCCGGCCAGGAGAAGGCCGTGGACGACCCGCACACCCAATTCCAGCTCGGCGAGATCGCGGTGAAGCTGCGCGCCACCGATGCGCTGCTGGCCAAGGCCGGGCGCGTGCTGGACGAAGCTGTGACCAACCCCACCGCGCAGACCGTGGCGGCGGCCTCCATCGCCGTGGCGGAGGCTAAGGTGCTGTCCACCGAGGTTGCCATCCTCGCCACCAACAAGCTGTTCGAGCTGGGCGGCACGCGCTCCGTGCTGGCGAAGTACAATCTCGACCGCCACTGGCGCAACGCGCGCGTGCACACGCTGCACGACCCGGTGCGCTGGAAATACAACATCCTCGGCAATTACTACCTCAATGGCGTCAATCCGCCGCAACATTCCTGGATCTGACGTCATGACCCAAAAAATCCGCCTCAACGCGTTCAGCATGAATTGCGTCGGGCACATCTCTTCCGGCGTCTGGCGCATCCCCGGTGACCAAGCCTACCGCTACACCGATCTCGAGTTCTGGATCGACCTCGCCCAGACCCTAGAGCGCGGGCTCATTGATGGTCTGTTCATTGCCGACGTCATCGGTCTTTACGACGTGCATGGCGGCAATGCCGATCAGGCGTTCCGTTCGGCGGCGCAGGTGCCGGTGAATGATCCGTTGCAGATAGTCCCCGCCATGGCGGCGTTCACGAAGCATCTTGGGTTTGGCGTCACCTCCTCCGTCGCATTCGAGCACCCGTTCCCGTTCGCACGGCGGATGACCACGCTCGACCATCTCACCAAGGGGCGCGCGGGCTGGAACATTGTCACCTCGTATCTCGACAGCGGGGCGCGCAATCTGGGCCAGGAGCGGCTGCTGAACCATGACAACCGCTATGACGTCGCCGATGAATATCTCGATGTCTGCTACAAACTCTGGGAAGGCTCCTGGGAGGATGATGCCGTGCGGCGGGACGCCGCGGCAAATGTCTTCACCGATCCCGCGAAGGTTCACGAGATCCGCCACGAGGGCAAGTATTTCAAGGTGCCCGGCGCGCATGTCAGCGAACCTTCGCCCCAGCGTACCCCAGTGCTGTACCAGGCGGGCGCCTCCTCGCGCGGGCGGGATTTCGCCGCCAAGCATGCGGAATCCGCCTTTGTCGCCGCACCCTCGCGCAAGCTGCTGGCGGAGTATGTTGCCGACCTGCGCCGCCGCGCGGTGCTGGCCGGGCGGCGGCCGGATGATGTTTTAACCTTCGCCCAGTTCACCCTGGTGCTCGGTGACACGGACGCGGAGGCGCAGAAGAAGCTTGACCTGTACAAGCAATATGTCGACCGCGACGGCGCGCTGGCGCTGATGTCCGGCTGGACCGGCGTGGATCTTTCCAAACTCGACCAGGATGCGCCGGTCG
The DNA here is from genome assembly GCA_963750235.1 of uncultured Alphaproteobacteria bacterium. Classification (GTDB taxonomy): domain Bacteria; phylum Pseudomonadota; class Alphaproteobacteria; order Acetobacterales; family Acetobacteraceae; genus Acidocella. Next base: position 374,756 of record CAVVPW010000008.1, on the reverse strand, counting down.
CCGATCTGGAAGGCAATGCCATTCAGTTCACCGCCAAGGCGTTCTCGTCGGCCGACCCGGACAAGGTGTGGACGGTGCGCGAGATTGCCGACTATGCCGGCATCGGCGGCGACGGTCCGGTGCTTGTCGGCTCGCCTGCCACGGTGGCGGACGCGCTGCAGCAGTGGCAGGCGGATACGGGGCTGGACGGCTTCAACCTCGCCAGCATCACGCATCCCGGCACGTTCCGCGATGTGGTGGACCTGCTCATCCCCGAGCTGCAGCGCCGCGGCGCCTACAAGACGGTCTATGCCGAAGGCACGCTGCGCGAGAAACTCTTTGGCCGCGGGCCAAAACTTCCCGTTTATCATCATGGCGCCAGCCACCGCGCCCTTGCCCGTGAGGAGGCATTCGCATGAGCACGGCTCATATCATCACCACGGAGGCGGAAGCCATTGATACCGCCCGCGCGCTGGCCGCCCGCTTCCGCGAAGGCGCCGGCGAGCGCGACCGCGATCGCCGTCTGCCTTGGGCAGAGCTGGATGAATCGCTCGCCTCCGGCCTCTGGGGCATCACCATCCCGCGCGAATATGGCGGCGCCTTCGTGCGCCAGCGCGTGGTGGCCGAGGTGTTCCGCATTCTCGCCAGCGGCGATTCCTCGCTGGCGCAGATCCCGCAGAACCACGTCGAGATCATCGACCTCGTGCGCCAGACTGGCTCGGACGCGCAGAAGCGCCTGATCTTCGGCCGCGTGCTGCAGGGCGCGCGCCTCGGCAACGCCTTCTCCGAGTACAAGGGCAAGAATGTCGAAGACTTCCAGACCCGCATCCGCCGCGAGGGCGATTTCTATGTGGTGAATGGCGAGAAGTTCTATTCCACCGGCGCGTTTTCGCGCATCTGGTGCCGATCATCGCCATCAGCGAGGATGACGGCAGGGTTTATGCCGCCATCGCCGAGCGCGTGGCGCCGGGCCTCACGGTCATCGACAATTGGGACGGGTTCGGTCAGCGCACCACGGCGAGCGGAACGGTGAAGATCGAGAACGTGTACGTGCCGGCCGAATATGTCGTGCCCGCCTATATCGCCTACGAGAACCCGAGCCCGGCCGGGCCGCAGAGCCAGATTCTGCACGCGGCCATCGACCTTGGGATTGCCGAGGCGGCGATCGCGAAGACGATCGAGCTTGTGCGCCACCATGCCCGCCCGTGGATCGATGCGCACCAGGACCATGCCTGGGAAGACCCCTATACCATCGCCGCCATCGGCGATTTGAAGATCCGCTTCAACGCCGCCGTGGAGGTGCTGGCCGTAGCCGCTGATGTGACGGATGAGGCGATTGCAGCGCCGGACGCGCAGAGCATCGGCCGCGCCAAGATCGCCGTGGCGGAAGCGAAGGTACTGACGACGGAGATCGCCATTCTGGCCACGAACAAGCTGTTCGAGCTAGGCGGCACGCGCTCCACGCTGGCGCAACACAACCTCGACCGGCTGTGGCGCGACGCCCGCACCCACACGCTGCATGACCCGGTGCGATGGAAATATTCCACCATCGGCCAGTATTATTTGACCGGCAGAGAACCGCCGCTGCACTCTTGGATCTAACCGCCGGAGCCTGAAGACCATGACCAGCTTCACCCTCCCCGACCAGCGCAACCTGCATTACCTGCGGATCGGAGACATCGGCACGCCGGTGGTGCTGCTGCACGGTTATCTCGACTCCCATGTGAGCTTCTTCCGGCTGTTCGAGGCGCTGGGTGCTGCGCATGTTCTCTACGTGCCGGATCAGCGCGGCCATGGCGACAGTTCCGCCACACCCGATTACAGCATCGCCGGCTTCACCGAAGACGCCATCGCCTTCGTCGAAGGGCTGGGGGTTGGCCCCGTGCACCTGGGCGGACATTCGCTGGGCGGCATCGTTGCGCAGCGCGTCGCCGCTACCAGGCCGGACCTCGTGCGCAGCCTGGCGCTCATCAGCACCGCGCGCCACGCAGCCAGCAGCCCGGCTTTGCATGAAACCGTGCCGCTGCTGGAAACGCTGACCGACCCCGTGCCCGAGGCGCTGGCCCGCGAGTTCCAGGGCTCCACCACCTTTGCGCCGCTGCCGGAGGGTGTTTTCGTCCGCTACCTGGACGAGACCCGCAAGGTGAAGGCCGATGTCTGGCGCCGCGCCCTGGCCGGGCTGGTGGAGGAACCCGCGCCGCACGACGCGCCGTCCGACGTTCCTGCGCTCATCCAGTGGGGCCAGGAGGATGGTCTGTTCAGTTCCGCCGACCAGGCCGCGCTGCGCCGCCATTTCCCGCGCGCCAGCTTCGTTGACTATCCCGAAACCGGCCATGCCCCAAACTGGGAACGCCCGGCCGAGGTGGCGGCAGCGCTTCTGGCATTCTGGCAGGGCCTCGACAGCCAGGAGACAAGCACATGAGCCAGACAGCAACGCTTTTCGATCAGGCGCTGGGGGAATATCTCGGCCTGATCCACGACCCCGCCGAAACGCTGGCGGCGGCCGTGCAGGCCGACCCGGAGTTCATCATTGGCCACACCACGCTGGCGGCTTTGAACAGCCTGAGCGGCGTGCCGGGCGATGCCCCCGCCGTGCGCGAGCCTCTGGCCGCCGCCACCGCCCTGGCGGGCAAGGCCAACCGGCGCGAGAAGCTGCACATTGCCGCCGCCACTGCTTGGGCCACCGACGACATCGCCGGGGCGGCCGCGCTGTGGGAAGAGGCGCTGCGGGACAATCCGGCCGACATCCTCTCACTGCGCCTCGCCCATGATACGCATTTCTTCCTGGGCGCCTCGAAAAAGCTGCGCGACGTGCCTGTTTCGGTGCTGCACGCCTATGCGCCGGGCTCGCGCGAGCGCGGCTTCGTGCTGGGCATGGCGTCGTTCGGGCTGGAGGAAACCGGGGAATACGCCGATGCCGAGAAGGCCGGGCGTGAGGCCGCCGAGATCAACCCCGCCGACACCTGGGGCGTGCATGCCGTGGCGCACGTGCTGGAGATGCAGGGGCGCGCCAAGGACGGCATCACTTGGCTGCGCGGGCTGGAGCCGCATTGGGCCCCGGCCAACGGGCTGGCGGTGCATCAATGGTGGCATCTGGCGCTGTATCTCATCGAGGAAGGCCAGCTCGACGAGGCGCTGGCGCTGTATGACGCGCATATCCATGCCCACCCGGGCTCCATCGTGCTGGACCTCGTAGACGCCGCGGCGCTGCTCTGGCGCCTGGAGCTGCTGGGCGTCGATGTCGGCACCAGGTGGCAGGAGCTGGCGCCGTTCTGGGGCGCGCATGCCGAGGAACACGTGCTCGCCTTCAACGACGTGCATATTTCCTTCACTTTAACCGGCGCGGGGGACGAGGCGGCCGCCGACCGGTTGGAGGCGTCCATTGCCGCCTATGCCGCGCGCGAGACCGGCACCAATGCCGAGGTAAGCAAGACCCTTGGTTTGCCGGTGATCGCCGCGCTGCGCGCCTTCCGCAAGGCCGACTTTGCCGGCACGGTGGACATTCTGAGGCCGCTTTACAAATCCTTGGCGCCGGTGGGCGGGAGCAACGCACAGCGCGATCTGTTCATCCAGACGCTGGGCATCTCGGCGTACAAAATTGGCGATCTTGATCTGGCCCGCGAGATCGCCGCCGAACGCCGCAAACTCAAGGCGGGCAGCCCGCGCTCCTGGGCGGCTTATCCGGCGTTGCGGGCATAACACTCTGCTCACGGCCAAAGGGGGACGAGGTTGGGCTCAACCCTCTCGGCGATGGTGCCGCCTGGGCGGAATTCCCCTCCAGGCCGACAACTGCGCCTTGCGCAAGCGGCTTCACGGTCTTGCCCTGGAGCGGTGTCGGTTTGGCTACAGGCGGTTGCTTGTCCTGTTGTGGCGGCAATGGAAGCCATCAAGCATCAGCCGCGTCTGTCAGCTTTACCGAGACGATAACTTCCTTGCCTTGTAAGGGCACTGGCAGACCATCCGACCAGGGCGGGCCATTCCATAGACTACGTTAATGGCTGAGCCCTTTCTAAGGGGGGCAGGTCAACGGCAACTGGAGTTTAACGGGTTTTGTTTTGGCAAAATAAACTATTAATCTTATAAGCATAATAGTATTATTCTGCGTAGGTGGCGGTTTTCAGGAAAGCCATCCAACTGCCGCGCTTGAGGTTCGAAAAATGAACATGCTGGGTAAGACCGTGATGAGATTGGAAATCACCCGAGCACCCGATGGCCTTGCCGCGCCGCCCATTCAGCTTGGCGGCACCGCGTTCAGCGCCTGTGCTATTGCCATCATTGGCGCGGGGTTTTCTGGCACCATGGCGGCAATCCATCTGCGCCGGCTGCTGCCGCCTGATCAGGTGATTTTCCTCATCGAACGCAGCGGCCGCTTCGCCCGCGGCTTGGCTTACGCCGATACCGGGGCGGCGCATCTGCTGAATGTGCGCGCGGCGAATATGAGCGCGTTTCCAGACGATGCCGGACATTTCGGGCGCTGGGTCGAGGCCAATGCGGCGAACTGGCCGAATGAGATCCACCGCACCCCGGCGGGAATATTCGCTACGCGGCGAGTTTATGGCCGCTATCTGCGCGCGGCTTTGCATGCTGAGATCAACGCCTCCGGTGGCACGGTTCGGCTGCTCGCGGACGAGGTACAGGCGCTTGCCCCAACCCCTGGCGGCTGGCGGCTTGCCTGCCGCAGCGGCAAAAGCATCGAGGCGGCAGGTGTCGTTCTGGCTGCGGGCAATCTGCCCTCCAGCCGGCGCTGCGATGGTGTTGAGTTCCGTAATCCGTGGACACCAGCGGCCCTGGCCGACTTGCAGCCGGATGCGTCAGTGCTGATCGTTGGTACCGGTCTGACCATGATTGATCTCGTAATGACCATGCACGCCCGTGGATTCCACGGGCCGGTCGTTGCCCTCTCCCGCCGCGGGCTGCTGCCGCACGCGCACGAAGCCGTCGGCCAAGTTTGGCCCACCCCGGCTTTTACCTCGGTGGAGCGCAGTACGGCGGTGGGGCTGTTGCGGGCGGTGCGGGCGCAACTCCGGGCCGCACGGGCGCAGGGCATTGGCTGGCGCGCGGTAATCGACAGCCTGCGCCCGGTAACCGCAGAGCTATGGGGTGGCTTGCCGGGGGCGGAGCGGGCGCGGTTCCTGCGGCATTTGCGCCCCTACTGGGACATCCATCGCCACCGCATGGCCCCGCCCGCAGCGGCGACAGTCCAGACCCTGCTCGGCAGCGGTGGCTTACGCATCGTGCGCGGCCGCGTGCGCGAGATCGAGCGCCGCGCCGGCGATGCGACCGTTACCTTCGACAACCGCGCTACCGGCATGCCGGAAACGTTGAAGGTGCAGCGGATCATTTACGCCACCGGGCTGCAGGGGCAGCGCGCCGGGAAGGGACTGCTGCCTACTATGTTGGCCGCCGGACAAGCCCGGCTGGACCGGCAGGAGCTAGGGCTGGACGTGACCAACTCGCTCGCAGTGATAGATGTCCAGGGCAACCCGGCGCGAAATTTATGGGCGCTGGGGCCGATCGTGCGCGGTGTGTTCTGGGAATGTCTGGCAGTGCCGGACATTCGCTTGCAGGCGCGGCAGCTAAGCCAGGAGATCGCCAGGTCGTTTACACCTGCTCAACCTCGCTGACGCCGAGCGCTTCAAGCAGTACCGTTCGCATAGTGCCGAAGGCGGGGGTGCCATGCCGGCGCGGGCGCGGCAGGGTGATGGCGGTGTCGAGCCCGATACGGCCATGCTCAAGCACCAGAACGCGGTCCCCTAGGATCAGCGCCTCGTCCACGTCGTGCGTGACGAGCAGCACCGCTGGGCGATGCGCTTGCCAGAGCGCCGCGACCAATAGCTGCATACGCATCCGGGTTAATGCATCGAGCGCGGCGAAGGGCTCGTCCAACAGCAGCAATTGCGGTGCGCGGACGAGCGCGCGGGCAAGCGCCACGCGCTGCGCCTCGCCCCCCGAGAGGGTGAGCGGCCACGCCTGCAAACGGTGGCCGAGCTCGACCTCGCCCAGGGCCTCCTCGGCGCGGCGCCGGGCATCGGGCACGCGCAGCCCGAGCGTGACATTCTGCCAAACGCGCTTCCAGGGCAGCAGGCGCGGCTCCTGGAACACCACCGCGCGCACCGCTGGTACGCTAAGCACGCCGGGCGGCGCAGGGTCGAGCCCGGCCAGGGTTCGCAGCAGCGTAGATTTACCGGAGCCAGAGCGGCCGAGCAGCACAGTGAACTCACCGGGGCGGATCTCCAGGTTGAGATTGTCCAGCACGGTATTGGCGCCGAAGCGCCGGGTCAGCCCGCGAACCTCCACGGCGAATTTGGCGCTGGCCGTCGGGCCGGCGCAGGTCGATCTGCGTGTCCGTCATAATATTCACGGTCAAACCCCTTTCGGCGCAATGATGGAGGGACGCCAGACCAGCAGATGCCGTTCCAGCGCACGGACCAGCTGATCCGTTGTCAGCCCCAGCAGCGCATAGACCAGCAGCCCGTCGAAAATGATGTCGGTGCGCAGAAAATCCCTCGCGTTCATGACCAGATAACCGATCCCTGAGGAGGCGTTGATCTGCTCGGCCACGACCAGGCTGATCCAGGCGATGCCGAACGCCTGGCGCAAGCCGACGAGAAACGCCGGCAACGCCGCCGGCAGGATGATGTGCCAGACCGTTTCCGCCCGCGAGAGCCCGAGCACAGACGCCGATTCGACCAGTTTACGGTCCGCACCGCGGATCGCCGAAAACAGGTTTAGATAGATCGGGAAACATGCTTCCGAGCGCGATCAGCACGATTTTCGGGGTCTCGCCGATGCCGAACCACAGGATCATCAACGGAATCAGGGCCAGATGCGGCAGGGTGCGGACCATCTGCACCGTGGCGTCGATCGCGTCCTCGCCTAAGCGCGAGAGGCTGGCGGCCAGCCCCAGCGCCGTGCCCACTGAGACGCCGAAGGCCAGCCCCACCGCCACGCGCTCCAGCGAAATGAGCAGATTCGGCCAGAGCTGACCGGTGACGATGAGCGACCAGAGGCTCTCCGCGACGGCGGTGGGGGAAGGCATAGTTGTCGGGTCGAGCGCGCCATAGGCCGTCAAGCCCTGCCAAATGGCGAGCAGCGCCGCCGGCACCAGCGCGCGGCGCAGCAGTGTAACAGGAAGGAAGCGTTTGAGCGGCAGGGTGATGGCGCCCGACTGGGAAAGAGAAAGTGACATCTGGCATCCCGCGGATTAGGCAGAATAATGCCTATTGCACAGGTAGCCTTACTGTGCAAATCCTTATTCAGTTATTGCAATCAGGAGTTCCGAGTGCCCACCCCCAAACGTAACCTGAGCCGCCGCACGCTGCTCGCCGGTGCGGCCCTGTCCGCTCCCGCTCTTTTGCTGAGCAAAGCCCCAGCCCGAGCCGGAACCAGGGGCACGCTGAGGATCGGCTACCAGAAAGCCTCCGTCACCTTGTTCACGGCGCGCACCAAGGGGGTGTTTGAGGCCAAGCTGGCGCCGATAGGCTATGATGTTACCTGGGCGGAATTCACCTCTGGCCCGCCGCTGCTGGAGGCGCTGGCCGCCGGGGCGGTGAATTTCGGCTATACCGGTGAGCCGCCAGTGATCTTCGCCCAGGCCGCCGGTACGCCGATTGTCTATGTCGCGGCGACGGACCCGAGCCCGCGTGCCCTGGCGATTCTCAAACCCGCCGGCAGCAAGCTGCAATCTGTGAAGGATCTGGCCGGCAAGACCGTCGCCGTCGCCAAGGGATCCAGCGCGCATTACCTGCTGGTCTCGGCGCTGGCGCATGCAGGCGTGCCGTATGCAGCGGTGAACAAGGTGTTCCTGCAACCGGCCGATGCCCGCGCAGCCTTCACGCGCGGCGCGGTGGATGCGTGGTCGATCTGGGATCCATTCTTCGCGAGCGCGCAGGCGGCCGGTGCGGAACTGCTGACCGACGGTACCGGGCTGATGCCGAACCGCTCCTTTTACACTTCCCGCCGGGACTTTGCTGCCGCGCATCCGAGCGCGCTGAACGCCGCCATCGACGTGCTCAACGATCTGGAAACCTGGGAGCAGAGCCATATCACCGAGACCGCCGCCGCCATCGCGCCCAGCATCGGGCTCCCAGCCCCGGTGTTGGCGACTTGGTTCGGTCGCCAGAAATACGGCGTGCACAAGCTGACGCCGGAGGTTTTCGCAAGGCAGCAGCAAATTGCCGATTCATTCTTCAAGCTCGGCCTGATCCCCTCAGCCATCAATGTCACCGCCGCCGCGTGGCAGGCATAAGGAGAAAAGTATTATGAGCAGCTTGGCCGCGCATGAAGCGAATGTTTTCTGGTTTCTGCCTACGCATGGCGATGGGCGGTATCTTGGCACCAGTGTTGGCGCCAGGGAGGTCGACCATGCCTATCTGGCGCAAATAGCCCAGGCTGCCGACCGGCTGGGCTATTACGGCGTGCTTATTCCCACGGGGCGCTCCTGCGAGGATAGCTGGGTCGTCGCCTCCTCGCTGGTGCCGCTGACCAAGCAACTGCGTTTCCTCATTGCCTTCCGGCCGGGGTTGCTCAACCCCTCTCTCGCGGCGCGCATGGCCGCAACCTTCGATCGCATCTCGAATGGCAGGCTGCTGGTCAACATCGTGACCGGCGGCGATCCGATAGAAAACACCGGGGACGGCATTTTCCTCGATCATGCCGAGCGCTACGAGATCACCCGGGAATTCCTGGATGTGTGGAAACGCCTGCTGGCCGGTGAGACCGTGGATTTCACCGGCAGGCATCTGCGGCTTGAGAACGGCAACCTGCTGTTTCCCGCCGTGCAGAAACCGCACCCGCCTCTGTTCTTCGGCGGCTCATCCGAGATCGGTATCGATGTCGCGGCGGAGCAGGTGGACACCTATCTCTCCTGGGGCGAACCGCCTGCGCTGGTCGGGGAGAAGCTCGCTCAGGCCAGGACGGCAGCGGCGAAATACGGGCGCAGGCTGAATTTCGGCGTCCGCCTGCATGTGATCGTGCGCGAGACAGCACAGGAGGCGTGGAAGGCTGCGGATGACCTGATCCGCCATGTCGATGACGTCACCATTGCCAAGGCCCAAGCGAGGTTCGCCAGCATGGATTCCATCGGCCAGCGCCGCATGGCCGCCCTGCATGGCGGCTCGCGCGACAAGCTGGAAATTTATCCCAATCTCTGGGCTGGCGTAGGACTGGTGCGCGGCGGCGCGGGCACCGCGCTGGTTGGCGATCCGGACCAGGTGGCGGCGCTGATGCGCGAATACATGGCCGTAGGGGTCGAGAACTTCATTCTTTCCGGCTATCCGCATCTGGAAGAGGCGTATCGTTTCGCTGAGTTGGTCTTCCCGCGCCTACCGCTCCGCCACAACGTGGCGACCTTCGGCGAGACGCATAATAGCGGCCCGTTCGGTGAGACGATTGCCAATTCATACCGGCCCGGCATGGCCCAGGCAGCGGGCTAAAAGCCCGCCGCCTGGGCACAGCCCAAACAGGGATTTCTCGTTGATGAAGAACAGCTTCACCAACCCTTCGTCCTTAAAATTCAGCTTAGCGTAATCTGTCCGGCGCTGCGTAAAGAGCTATTACATTACATGTATTACATAGACAGGTTGATTCAGGTGCGGGGCGGTATCGTGCATATTTTTGCCGAACAAGCTGTTACCGTCCCCATAGCCTGAGTTAGCAATTTGTTCTTAGGGTAGTTAACTCTCGGTGGTTGCGTGCCCCCGCAGGGGTATAGGGGAATAGGAAAATGGTAACGGTTGGTCCGAGCCGATAATTCCACTGCGCTAGAATCTGGTTATACATCCGCTGCTTTGCCGTTGCCGCCACTGTGCTCGTGAGAGGGCACCATGGGGGGAAGGCCGTCGGTCCGCTATCGGCTGCCAATCAATGAAGTCGGACATTTGGCTTAAGCCGGGATGGCCCGCATCCAAACTCTAGCCAGCCCCTGCCGTTCTTACGTAAGACATTGAGTTTATTTGACTTTATAGGGTTGCCCCCTAGGATAAGATCTCAGCGAAAATCAACAGGGACGCCTCTCGATATCGTCGCATCATACTCCCCCAGGCAAATCCAGCCTTCAAATGTAATGTATAGTACAGTACAAGGGGCGGCGCAACTTGGATTATGAGGCTGCTATGTCCGTCACCGCACCCCGACTGCTGGGCCTGTCCGGCAGCATCCGTAAGGAATCGACCAACACGGCGATCCTCAATACCCTCGCCGAGACGCTGGGGGCGAAGGCGTCGCTCACCGTGTTTCCGCTGAACGATATCCCGCTCTACAACAGCGACCTTGAGGGCGATGCGCTGCCGCAGCCCGTGCACGCGCTCAAGGCGGCCATCGCCGCGAGCGACGGCCTCATCCTCGCCACGCCAGAGTACAATCACGGCATGTCAGGCGTCCTGAAGAACGCTCTCGACTGGGCCTCGCGGCCGGCCTTTGCCTCCCCACTCAAGAACAAGCCAACGCTTCTCATGACCTCGTCGCCGGGCTACGTCGGCGGCGCGCGCGCCCATGCGCAGATGCAGGAGACCCTTGCCTCCGCGCTGGCACGGGTCGTCGCCCGGCCGCAGGTCGTTATCGCCGGCGTGGCGCAGAAGATCGCCGGCGGGCGGCTCATGGACGAGGCCACCCTGAAGTTCTGCATGGAGGCGATCGATGACCTCCTGGCGGAGATCCGTCTCCTGCAACGGGCCGCAGCCGCAGTCCGATGAACATCGAGCCAGGGGAGGAGCGGCCGGAGGCCAGGCGGACGCGGCGGGGCGAGGCACGCGATGCGCTGCTGCGCGCCTGCGCCGCCGCACTATTCCTCGAGCATGGCTTTGAGGGCGTCACCATCGATGATGTTTTGCGCGACGTGGGCGGCTCGAAGGCGAGCGTCTACAGCTTCTATGGCGGCAAGGACGGTCTTTTCCTTGCGGCCATGGACGACACGATCATCGACCTGACCCAGCCGCTCAAGCGCCTGGAGCTGACAAGCCTGTCCCTGGAGCAGGGGCTCACCGAGTTCGCGGGCACGCTGCTCTCTGTGCTGCTGCAGGAGCGCCATCTGGCGTTCCAGCGCCTGGTGATCGCTGAGGCCGTGCGGCACCCGCAGCTCGGCTTGAACTGGCACCAGCACGGGCCGGCCGCGACCCGCGCCATCCTGGCGGAATTCCTTGCCGCACAGCAGGCGCTCGGCCGGGTGCGCCCGGATGCCGATCCGGCGCGGGTCGCCACCCTGTTCCATGACATGATCACCTTCGATCTCCTGAACCGGGCCATGATGAGGATCGGCGGCGGCCCAGGCCCGGATGAAGTCGCCGCGACGATCCGCGATGCCATTGCCGTATTCACGCGTGGCATCTGCCCGCTTGAAAGAGACATGGCGTGAAACTCTCTCCCGCCAGCCTCGGCTTTACCATCTTCCTGGGTGCGCTCGCCGCCATGCCGCCGCTCTCCATTGACATGGCGCTGCCCGCCCTGGTGCCCATCGCCCATGCGCTCGGCGCCTCGGCAAGTCTGGTGGGGCTGACCTTGAGCCTGTTCATGGCGGGGTTCGCCATCGGCCCGCTCATTTACGGCCCCGCGGCCGACCGGTTCGGCCGCCGCCCCGTGCTGCTGGCCGGACTGGTGCTGTTCACCGCTGGCGGGCTAGGCGCGACGCTCGCCGGGTCGATCGGCCTCCTGCTTGGCGCGCGCTTTCTCCAGGGCGTCGGTGCCGGCGCGGGCATGACCCTCGCCTACGCCATGGTCCGCGATCTCTTTGAGGGCCAGCCGGCGCAACGGCGTTTCGCCGTCATCGCCATCATCTCCAACATCGCGCCCGTCGTGGCGCCGGCTCTGGGCGCCGCGATGCTCGGCCTGGCGGGGTGGCGCAGCACCTATGGTGTCACGACACTAGCCGGCATTTTACTCCTCGCCATCACCTGTCTGGCCCTTACCGAGACGGGCCATGTGAGCGCCAAACCGTCTGGCGCCCTTTTGCCACAGCTCCTGCGCGGCTATCGCCGCGTACTCACCCATGACGGCGCGGTGCGCCATATTATCGTCAACGGGCTGGGTTTTTCCTGGCTGTTCGCCTATGTGTCGGGCTCGCCCCTGGTGCTGATCGATGTTCTGCATGTCAGCCCGGCGGGCTACGCGGCGCTCTTCGCCTGCACCGGCGGCGGAATTGTGGCGGGCGCCTTCCTCAATGGCCGTCTGGCCCGCCGGGGTGTTCCCCCGCGTGCGGTCCTGCTCGCGGCCATCGTACTGGCGCTGCTCGCTACTGCGACGCTCTCGGCGATGACACGCGCCGGCGCGTTTTCCCTGCCGGTTGCGATGCCGCTGCTTGTGCTGGCGACCGCCTGCTTCGGCTTGGCCGCGCCCAGCGCCGCGGTTGGCGCGCTCGATCCGCTGCCCGAGTTGGCGGGCGTCGCTGGCGGGTTGCTCACGTCGCTGCAGATGCTGATGGGAGCGCTGGCCAGCACGCTGGTGGCGCTGCTCTTCCCGGCTTTCGGTCCTCTGGCGATGTCCGGAATCATGACCGCCGCCGCCTTCGCGGCGCTGCTCGTGTATCTGCCGCGCCTTCCGCAGACGGCACCAATCGCCCCTGTCGCGGCGGAGGCCGATTGATCGTCACCCGCTTGCGCCTTGCCCCGAGCCGCTGCCAAGCCGATGTCTTGACCCCAAGGAGATATTAAAATGCCTACTGCTTCAAGCCAGGGCGTTCGCCCCGTCATCATGACGACCCCGGGCCAGCCCACCTCGGACGGCGCGGGGGTAAAACTCACACGGCTAATCGGCACGCAAAGCCTGCATACGCTTGACCCGTTCCTGATGCTCGACTTCTTCGCCACGGATCAGGCGCAGGATTATATCGCCGGGTTCCCCGAGCATCCGCATCGTGGTTTCGACACCGTAACCTACATGCTCGCGGGCCGGATGCGCCACCGCGACAATCATGGCCATGAGGGCGTGATCGAGACCGGCGGTGTGCAATGGATGACCGCCGGGCGCGGCATCATCCATTCCGAGATGCCCGAGCAGCGAGAGGGGCTGATGAAAGGCTTCCAGCTCTGGGTCAACCTGCCGGCGCGGCTGAAGATGACGCCACCTGCCTATGCCGAGTTCGACGCCGGCGAGATCCCCACCGAGCAGCGCGGCGGCGCTAGTCTGCGCGTGATCGCAGGGACGACCAGCAGCGGTGTGGTTGGGCCCGTGCAGGCCGCGCATGTTGACGCCCGTTACTTCGATGTGACGCTGCCAGCGGGGGAAAGACTGGTAGAGCCGCTGCCCGAGGGCCACAACGCGATCTTGGTCGTGTTCGAGGGCGCGATTGACGTTGCCGGCCAGAATTTGCCAGCGCGCACCTTGGCCGTGCTTGGCCGTGAAGGCTCTGTCGAAGTTTTGGCTGGGGCGGAGGGAGCGCAGTTCCTGCTGATCTGCGGGCGCCCCATCGGCGAGCCGGTGGCCTGGGGCGGCCCCTTCGTCATGAATACTGAGGCAGAGGTGCGCCAAGCGTTCGCCGACTATCGATCCGGCCGTTTCTGACCGGCCACGGCTAACGAGGGACGCGATCAGGGCTTCTGGTCGCGTTCCTCCGCCAACTCGCCGATGCCTTTCTCAAGCGCTGCATCAAGCGGCAGATTGTCGTAATCGCAGGGCAGATCCAACATGGTCCGGCAATGGCCGTCGATGACGGCTGCAAAGATCGCGGGCTTGTCCGGGAACAGACGGTAGAGCGTCTGCTTCGAGATGTGGCTTTTCACGGCGATATCCTCCGTGGTCGTACAGCCATAGCCCTTCTCCAGGAACAGCTCCCTGGCACACGGCACCATGAGGGCGCGCTGCGCCTCACAGTTGGAGGCCGAAAGGGGTTTTACGGTCAGTGCGCAGGTTTATCAAAACAACTTAGATGATGGGGTAACCAGACCGTAGGCGGCTGACTGGTTGTTGCTCGAGAAGGTCGGAGGATTTTGTATGAACCGCCAACCGGCCGTGATATATTAGCTGTGCGTCTTTTATCGCATCGCAGAGGATACTAAAATGCCAAAAGGACAGCAGCGTAGTAACCGAGAAATTAAGAAACCAAGAGCAAACAAACTGGCTGTACACACTGAAACGCCAGTTTCAATCTCAAAGAAAATTACGCCCCCGGAGATCTCTCCGAAAAAGAAGGGTTAAGGTAGGCGATCCTACCGACCCCAGGGCTTTAATTGGGCCTCTCGCCCGGCCGATGGTTTGGCAAATCGGTGTAGCCGGCGCAGCTTATCGCATTTTGACTGCGCCGGCGTATTCGGCCTGCTGACGTTTTAATCCTCTACGGCATTATCAGGTTTGTCTTCTACCAATGCCAATGTCAGCTCCCCAGATTTCACTCGGCCGGACGGTGTCGCCTTTATTTGCCGCCTTGCGGCCACGCTGTTTCGTGGGTTTTGCCTCGGCCAATTCTGGCTTCGCAGCCTTCGTCTCGGCGGCAATCTTCTTCTCAAGCTGTGCTACCTGTGCTTCCAACTCAGCAATGTGAGCTGCGGCTGCTTTGGCAGCGCGGACGGCTTCGCGGCTCTTACTACGCAACGTCGCGATGGTATTTTGTGCTTTTTCTAGCTGAGCCCGCAATTCGTCCTTGCTGATCACCGGCGCTCTGACAGCGGCTGGTTTCTTTACAGGAGCGGCAGGCTTAACTACTTTTGCCGGCTTAGCAGCTGCAGGTCGACCTGGCTTTGCAGCTTTGGTTCCTGGCTTGGTGGTTTTTTTGGTGCGGCTTTCGCCATGGTTAGGCATTCCTTTATTGGAAAAAACTATCTGTATAGTCTGTAGAATATTTAAAACACAATATCCGCGATCGTAATCCTTACAATAAATGAGACCGTATTGGAACGGACCGTTTTGGAGCGTCGGCACGGGAGAAGGGAATGGCCGGAGTGGGCGCCCCCTGCCAAGAACCGGATGGGCAAAAACCCACCCTCTCATGCCACTGGCCGTCACTGACGGTGTCTCATAACATAGACGGAATTGGCGCGACAGCGGGGCGGCGGCTTTCGAGTGTCCAATGGCGACAAGAAGACGTTCGCTTAACCGACAGGGTTGCCAGCAGATCTCCACACCACTTTGGCATCGTTTCGGGCTGACAGCTTTCGTGACAACAATGCACGGAAGTTGCCATCGTTGTGCCCCGTGGTCAGTCACCTGGCGTCATGAATACTTCACATCGCCCTGACTGGTGTTAACCGCCTCACGTCGCCTATGCCCGGCGGGATCATTGCCTCTTTCCACTATGATACCTTTGCCATATGACCGCGACGACTACCGAATCAGCAACGCCCCAAACGACGAAGGACGGTTCGGTCCTTGAAGTCTTACGTGTCTTCCTCAAGCTTGGGCTGACCTGCTTCGGTGGTCCTGTCGCCCACATTGGCTACTTCCGCGACGAGTTCGTGGTTCGCCGGAAATGGCTCGATGAGCACACATACACCGATCTCGTTGGGCTGTGCCAGTTCCTGCCGGGGCCGGCCAGCAGCCAGGTGGGGTTCTCCATTGGGCTGATGCGTGCGGGGTTCCTCGGCGCGTTGGCGGCCTGGACCGGCTTCACGCTCCCCTCCGCCATCGCACTGGTGCTGTTCGCCTTCGGCGCGGGTGCGCTGACCGGCCCGGCCGGTGTGGGCCTGCTGCATGGCCTGAAACTCGTCGCCGTCGCCATTGTGGCGCAGGCAGTCTGGGGCATGGCGCGTTCGCTCTGCCCGGACCGCGAGCGGGCCAGCATTGCTGTGGCGGCGGCGGTGGTCATCCTGTTCAGCAGCACTTCCCTGGCGCAGATCGGCGTGATCGTTCTGGGCGGCACGGCTGGCTTGTGGCTTTGTCGTAACGTGCCGGCCGGCACGTCCAGCCATATCGCCATACCCGTTTCCCGTACTGTCGGTCTCACAGCATTGGCCGCGTTCTTCGTGCTCCTTCTGGGCCTGCCGGTGCTGCGCGGCGTGACGGGCTCGTCGGCCGTTGCGCTGTTCGACGCCTTCTACCGCTCCGGCGCCTTGGTGTTCGGTGGCGGCCATGTCGTCTTGCCGCTGCTGCGAAACGCCTTCGTGGCACCGGGCTGGGTCAGCGACGGCACGTTCCTCGCCGGTTACGGCGCCGCCCAGGCCGTGCCTGGGCCTCTGTTCACCTTCGCGGCCTATCTCGGTGCCGTCGTCAACATCGCAGCCGCACGGGCGTGGTCGGCGGGCTGCTCGGCCTGGTGGGCATCTTCCTGCCCGGCATGCTGATCCTGGTGGGCGTGCTGCCGTTCTGGGATGGGTTCCGCAAGCGCGCCGAGCGCCCAGGCGGTGATGCACGGGGTGAATGCCGCCGTGGTCGGGCTCCTGGGCGCCGCGCTCTACAGCCCGGTGTGGACCAGCTCGGTAAAAGGGCCCGGGGATTTCGGGATCGCGCTGGTCGGCTTCGTGCTGCTGACGGTGTGGCGGGCACCGCCACTGCTGGTCGTGGCGGTGAGCGCTGCCGGTGGTGTCGCGCTTGCCTTGGCCAGGTGACCGAGGATGGGAAGAATTTTGTAGGTGTTCTGGCTCACTCCATTGCGCTGTCGGCTCCGTCCTCTGCTGTTCGCTGTTCGGAAGGTTTGGAGGTGTCGGCTATGTTTTTGGTCCCGCCACTCGTAATGCCGTATTGACGCCACGCTTTCCTTAGTCCTAGAGCGCCTGCGGTCTGGACAGACGCCGCCGGTGCCTGCCGAGACGGAGATTAGCGCATGTCTATCGAGCCTCTCTTGAAAGTCTCTGGCCTACGTTGCCATGGACTTGCGCCGGTCGATCTCGTTCTTGGCGACCGTGAATGCATCGCGGTAAGAGGCCCCTCGGGAGCCGGAAAAAGCCTGCTGCTACGCGGGATCGCCGACTTGGACCCTTGTGAGGGGAACGTTTGGCTGGGTGGCATGTCGCGGGACGAGATGCCCGCGCCAACTTGGCGCCGGCAGGTGGTCTATGTCGCGGCTGAGCCGGGGTGGTGGGCCGAAACCCCCGCCGCGCATTTTCCAGATGTGGGGAAAGCCGAGGCGTTGGCGTCCTGCCTGGGTCTGACGGCTGATCTGCTCAGTCGTCCTGTCACCCGGCTTTCAACCGGTCAGCGGCAGCGCCTGGCGCTGGCGCGAGCATTGGCCCGCAAGCCGCGCGTGCTGTTGCTGGACGAACCGACTGCGGCGCTGGATGTGGATGCCCGGACGCTCGCCGAGGCGCTTGTTGAGGAGTACCGGGGCCAGGGGGCAGGCGTGATCTGGGTGACGCACGATGCCGGGCAGGCGAGCCGCGTTGCGGGCCGTACGCTGATTGTGAAAAACGGTGCGGTACGGGAAGTCATGCCATGAGCTACGCGCATCTGGCCTATTGGAATTTGGCGCTGGCGGCCAGCCTCATCTTCGTTAATGCCGGGCTTTCGGTTGCCCTGCAGCTTGGCCTTGCCTACCGGCTGCTGGTCGCCGCCCTGCGCATGACCATTCAGCTGGCGCTGGTCGGCCTGGTTCTCACCACGCTTTTTTCCACTGTTTCGCTCTGGTGGACGGTCCTGGTTGCGGCGGCCATGATTTTCTTTGCAGGCCGGGAAATCGCCCAGCGTCTGGACCGGCCTCTGGGTAGCGGCTGGTCATATGGCATTAGCACCGGGTCCATCGCGGCATCCACCATCCTGGTCATGGCATTCGCGCTCGTTACGCAGTTACGGCCGCACCCGTGGTACGATCCGCGCTACGTCATTCCTCTTCTAGGCATGGTGCTGGGCAATGCCATGACGGGTATTGCGCTCGGGCTGAATACGTTGACCCAGGCCGTGGTGGCCCAGCGCCCGGCAGTCGAAGCCCAGCTCGCGCTTGGCGAGGATCGCTGGACGGCACTTCTGGGGCCGGTCAGGCAGGCGGCCCGTAATGCGATGCTGCCCACGGTTAATTCGATGGCGGCGACGGGTCTGGTCTTTCTGCCCGGCATGATGACCGGCCAAATTCTTGCCGGCGCCGCACCAGAGGATGCGGTGAAGTACCAGCTGTTGATCATGTTCCTGATCGCCGGCGGAACTGGCCTTGGCGCAACCGGTGCCATTCTGCTCGGCGCAGCGCGGCTGACCGATCCTCGCCACCGGCTGCGCCTCGACCATTTAACAACCAAGACAGAATGATGGGGGCGATCCACGCGAAAGTCTTGGATTTCGAAAACTCTTGGCCGGCGGGAATGACTGGTTTCGGTCTCGGTAGTCGCGCCTCGGAGCGGCGAGGTTGGGCGCAAACTTGCCCTCAGAAACCATTGTCAAATGTGAAATTTGGTGATGCCAGCGGCGCCGTGCCCTCATTTAGAATATCGAGATATGCACGATAGCCAATGACAAGGCCGCGGCTGTGACCGGTGACCGCTTGGACGATTCCAAACCGCTGTAGATCAAGAAGCACGGCAATCAACGGTGGCTGACCCCCGTAATTTTCCCAGAATTGAACTAGGCTGCATCGAAATCCGCCAATACCCGAGCAAGGGCATCCTGCACCATTTTCGTCGAGTCTTTGGACACGCCCGCACTCCTCGCCTGGATTGGCCAATCTGTGACCGCGGCAGTGACGTCTTCGATGATCGCCGCCACAGCTTGGCGTCGAGCCCATGCCTTTTACCAAGGCTTGTGACTTGAGCGCGCGTCGGGCGGCGGCCTTCGCCCTCGATGTCGAGGTAGTGCTCGCCGCCAGGGCCCGGCGCGTAAGTGAGGTCGAACGCCGGCGCCAAGCGCCACTCGCCCGCCAGTCCCATGAGGTAGGCATGCTGGCGCGTATGGTCGTCACGATTGCAGGCAAGCACATTGAAGACCATCCGCCGGAAGGCGGCCGCAACGTCAACCGCCCGCCGCGTTATAGCGCGCGTCGCGCGCAGGAATAGGTCGTAACTTGACGGTATGTCGGACGGCGCCTCAATCGCCCCCGCCAAGGACACCATGTGCAGCCGCCCGCCGCCATCCGGACGATCGAACCGCCTTGTCGCGAAATAGCCCGGGCCGGATTTGGCCGGCAACAACCTGTGGGCGCTGACGGTCAGGCCGGCTGCCTCCGCCATGCAGGCATACGCTTCCTCGATGGGGCCGATATCGAGGGGATCTGAGGGCGCCCGGAATTTCACCAGCCAGGCGGTGTAGCCCGCAGGCATCTCTGCCTGACCTACGGAGATGTTGCCCTGGCCATCGAACCCCACATGCACCTTGGGTCTAGCGCCGCCGGAGCCGCCCGCCAAACCCGCTAGAGTATCGGCCAACCGGCTTTCTTCACCCATCAGCAACGCGGTGGCGTCGTGTGCCAGGGCGTCCAGATCAAGGGATTCCAGCTCATCGGCGGGCGTCGTGGCTGGCTTGAACACCAGAGCCCCGCGACCATGATCTCCGACCAGCGCGAGGCGC
The DNA here is from genome assembly GCA_963750235.1 of uncultured Alphaproteobacteria bacterium. Classification (GTDB taxonomy): domain Bacteria; phylum Pseudomonadota; class Alphaproteobacteria; order Acetobacterales; family Acetobacteraceae; genus Acidocella. The sequence goes on along the minus strand of CAVVPW010000008.1, from coordinate 355,433 downwards.
TCCAGGGCTGTGAGGGCGGCGATATCAATGCCCAGTTTCGCTAGGCGTTTGCGCATCAAAAGGTAGCCCCAGCCATCAGGAAGGCTATCAGCCAAAAATCCGTGCAGTCCATCGAAGGATCGCGTCCGGGCCGCTATCAGGCCATGCTCGGGCGGATAGTAGAGCGGAGATACCGGTAAGGCGCGCTTAATGACCTCTCTGGACCATTCGAGCTGAGCCAAACCGCCGTCCATCGCGAGGCGGCCGGCCGCCAAAGGTTCACTGCCGGGCTCGAAGGCGAGTGCGATGGAGAGGGGCGTACCCGGCGCTAGCCTCATGTTCTAGACTTACGCCGAGGCGCCCGCTGACGGGGTTTACGCACCGTAGCGGCTTGGTGCTGCAGAAGCTCATCGAGACTTGAGGCGGCCGGAGCCGGAAAGAGTTGACTGATTCCGTCCTCACAGCTCAAAGCGAAGGCAGCATTGATCATGTTCTCGACGAGGCTCGGCCCTTGGGCTTCCATGCGCTTCCAGGTGCTAAGCCCCATACCAGCACGGGTTGCAGCTTCCTCTTGGGACCAGCCGCGCCCTATCCGCCGTGCACGGATGGCTTGACCGAGCTCCAGGCGCAATTCCTCAGGGGTCTTTAACATGGACCACATATGACCTATTATAGGAAAAATAACAATATAATAGATCATACTTGAACTCAATCTTGGATACCACCAGATTGGCGCGACCAAATGCGGTGGAACGATGGGCAGGTCACGGGACGGGGCGTTTTTCCTCGTTCGCCTGTTCCGTCTTGGGCTGGTCGAACAATCGTCCAAGCGCAGCCTGTCGTGAAGCGCGGTCGAAGGCATAGGAACTGCGCTTGAACTCGACGCCATCAAGGAGCCCTTGGATGTAACCGGCCACCGTATCGGCTGCCATGATCAGGGACGTGTCAACGGTATGGATATAACGGCTCGTAATCGTCCCGCGGGAGTGACCCAGCAAAGATGCGATGGTAACCTCGGTAAAGCCCAGATCATTGGCGATACTCGCGAAGCTGTGCCGCAAAACATGCGGCGTAATGCCCGACAGCTCCGTGTCCTTCAGAATTGCAATCCAGTATTTGGGAAAGCCAATGAGCGGTTTGCCCGATTGTGTTCCGGGAAACACATAGACGCCCTGTTTATCTGGGCGTAAGCCATCGAAGAAGTCCGCGACGGGAAGGCCGATTGGACGTGTCGAGGCGCCTTCCTTACTGTCGCCAAGTCGTATGCAACTATTCTCGACATCGATATCCGCCCATTTCAAAGTGACAATTTCTCCAAGCCGGCACCCCGTGCAAGCAATGGCGCGGATCATGGCAACGGCAGTCTGATGTTGTTCTTTCTCAGCGGCTTTACGAAGGATTTCACCGAGTAGCCGATATTCACCCTCAGTGAGCCGCCGGCTCTTCTTCTGATCGGCGAATTTGCGGACACCATGGACGGGATTGCGGTCGATGATGCCGAGCTGCACAGCATAGGTGAAAATGCCGCCCAGCAAGCTAACAGTACGCGTTGCGGCGCCAATTCCACCGCGCACGATGGCGCGCCCCCGGCGCTTCGTCTTCACGTCCAGTTTCGTCTGGCCGCTGGCGACATCGCGGAGGAACCGAGTGACCTCGGCAGAGGTCACGTCTTGCACTCGTCTGGTGCCAAGTAGGGGAACAATGTGCCGGTCTATCCGGCTTTTGTCGGTCACCAGCGTCGACGCCTTCTTGGGCCTCCTCCTCTTGCCCTCGATGAGCCCATTTTCGGCATCCTTCACATAGCGCCCGCATAGTTCCTTGACGGTGATCGCCTTGATATCGAGCTGCCGCTGCTCTGCGGGGTTTTCGCCCCGGGCGATTTCACCGAGCAGAACCTGCGCGCGCTTGCGGGCCGTCTCAGGCGTCCAAACGCCGTGCAGGCCGATCGTATAGCGACGCGTGCGCCCACCAGCCCGGTACTGGACCAGATAGCTGCGTTTGCCTGAGGTGAACACGCGCAGGCCAAAGCCAGGCAGATCATCATCCCAAAGAAAATAGTCCTTGGATCGCGGTTCCGCGGAAGCAATAGTGCGAGTAGATAGCCTGCTCATCGGCCTGTAGCCTCAAAAAATCATCGATTCCACGGAAGCAATTGAAGGAAAATCATGGCGTAGAAGAGGATAGGAAATTCGGAGAAAAATCAAGAATTATTATGTTAATTCAGTGTATTAGAGTGCAATATCGTAGTATCGGATATTCCCGGAAAAACCGACTTTTTGCGCTCCGAAGGCAAAGGTCACGCGTTCGAATTGCGTCGGGTCCGCCAATGAAACCCCAGGAATCCTGGGGTTTTTTCGTATCTGGCCCCTGCCATCTGTTACAAATCGGTCCAGTTTAGAGTGGATCAAAACAAGAACATCCAAGTCAATCCGTGCCAAATCCGTGCCAGATGTTCGGGTGGTGTTCCTTGGTTTGTGGCTATTCAGGCTTGGTCGACCCAGAAATTTCACCAGCGACTCCGCGGGTAGGCGCTTCAATCCGCCTCCCTACAGGTTCCGATCAACTATTCCCTGCGCGAATTCCGACTTCGATGGACGATGTCTGGGATACGCCACGTAGGTCCATGGTTCGGATTCTGGCACGCTGACCTTGCCGACCTGATTGAAAACGTCGAATTCAGGTTTCGGGGTTGTCTGTTCGGCAGACACTCAGACAGTTGCACGAATTAAGGAATGCTAAACCATGGCGAAAGCCGCACCAAAGAAAACCGTCAAGCCTGCATCCAAAGCGACCAAGCCAGGCCGTCGCCCTACCGGCGCGAAGACGACCAAGGTTGTTAAAGCTGCAGCTCCAGTGAAAAAACCAGCCGCAGTTAAAGCGCCGCTGGTCAGCAAGGATGAGCTGCGCGCCCAATTAGAAAAGGCGCAAAACACGATCGCCACACTGCGCGCAAAGAGCCGTGAGGCCGTTCGCGCCGCCAAAGCGGCGGCAGTACAGATTGTTGAGCTGGAAGCAAAAGTAGCCGAGCTTGAGAAGAAGGTGGGCGCTCAGGCGAAGCCTGCGAAACCAGCCGCTGCTGCAAAGCCCGTGAAACAGCGCGGCCGTAAAGCTGCAGTGACAGGCGATGCCGACGCGCCAGTTGAATCTGACGAACTGGCGCCGGTAGAGGCCGGGACCACCGCCGAGGAGTAAATCCTGCCATATGCAGTGCGCCGGTGTAGTCGAACAAATTTAGGCTGCACCGGCCATGCATGGTTCATGGCGGCGTACCAAGCGTCCGCGCCGCCTATACCAAATCCACAGCGAACCGCTTCAAATCGTCCAGCTTGCACCACTGCAATGCACTTATCTCCGTCGCCCGCAGAAAGACCCGCGGCGCGGCTCCTGCCAGGAAAGCCTCCTGCCAGCGCGGTGCACATAGGCACCACCGGTCACCGGCCTTCAGGCCGGCAAACCCGTATTCGGGCCTGGGTGTGCTGAGATCATTCCCCTGCGCCTTGCTGACCGCCAGGAACGCCTCCGTCATTTCAACGCAGACCGTATGGCTGCCGGCATCCTCCGGCCCGGTGGCGCAGCATCCGTCACGGTAGAACCCGGTCATCGGGTCATACGAACAGGGTTCCAGCATGGTCCCCAGCACGTTTAGCGACCTCTGCTGCCGACCGCCGCCGCCACTGACATCCAAAGGCATTCGATTTCTCCTCTTAGGCCCCCATCTGCAACGGCCGAGCTGGGTCGGCGCGCCACTCATTCAGCGAACCATCATAGACTGCGAGATCCCTATGGCCGATGGCAGTGAAAGCGAGTGCCAACCCGGCGGCGTTGATGCCACCGCCGCAATACAGCACTGCTCCGGCCTGCGCCGACAGCCCCAAGCCCCGCCAGGCTTGCGCCGCCAACGCCAAATCCAGCGTCCCGTCTGTCGCCAGCAGCGCCGCATAGGGCAGGTTATGGCTGCCCGGAATGTGCCCGGCAGCGTGTTCCTCGGCCCTGGTGGCGCAGAGCATCGGCAGCGCGCCGATGCTTGCCTGCACCTCATCGGCGTCGACGAAAAAACCAGGCTGCGGGCGGGCGCTGAAATTCCCCGCCGCAGCCTCAGGCGATGCCCCCTTCGCCACCTTCCCGCCAGCGCGTGTCCAGGCGGCAAGCCCGCCATCCAGCACCCGCACGTGCTCATGCCCGAAGGCGTGCAGCAACCACCATAGCCGCGCCGCCCAGGCGCCGGAGAGGGAGTCATATACCACCACATCCGTCTCCCGGCCGATGCCCGCCCGCCGCGCCGCCCGTTCCAACTGAGTCGCTTGCGGGCAGGTAAAGGGAAAGGGGGCTGAGGGATTGGAGAACTCATCGAACAGATCGGCAAAGCCGGCGCCGGGGATATGCCCGGCGGCGAACACCGCATGTCCGGGGAAATACCCCTCCGCGCGCCGGTCGATGCTGGCGTCCAGCACCAGCACCTCCCCGTGATGGGCCAGCAGCCATTCGGCGCTGACCAGCGGGCTGGCGGGCAGCAGGCTCACGCGGTTTCCAGCAGCTTCACGCGGTTATGCCATTCGCCACGGGCCGGGCGGACCAAGCCGAGATTTTCGCGCAGCGTCTGGCCTTCGTATTCCGTGCGGAAGCGGCCACGCCGTTGCAGCTCAGGCACCACCGCGCGGGCGAAATCCTCGAACGCGCCGGGCACATGCGTGGCCTGGATCATAAAGCCGTCGGAGGCCCCGGCATCCATCCAGCGCTCCATGTTGTCGGCGATCTCGGTGGCCGAGCCGATCATGTTGCCCTCGGTGCGCGCGCCGTACCAGCGCCCGATCTCGCGCACGCTCAGCTTCTCGCGCTCGGCGAATTCCACCACCTCGCGGTAATGGCCCTCCACCCCAACCTCCTCCAGGCTCGGCAGCGGGCCATCGAGATCGTATTTCGTGAGGTCCACGTTCACATGATAGGCGAGGCGCGACAGCCCGGCCTCGGGCGCGACCAGGCCGAAAAATGCTTCGTGCTTGGCCAAGGCGTCCTTGAGGTCGCGCCCGACCACCGGGGTGGCGGCGGTGAGGATCTTGATCTGCTCCGGGTCGCGCCCGCGCGCGGCGGCGCGGCTCTTCACATCGCGGTAGAAGTCCACGGCGGAACTCGAGCGATTCATGCGAGCTGAAGATGACATCGGCCCAGCGCGACGCGAAATCCCGCCCAACCGGCGAGGCCCCCGCCTGGATGATCACCGGATAACCCTGCGGCGGACGCGGCACGGAGAGCGGGCCCTGCACCTTCACGTGTTCGCCCGCGTAATCCACGGCCTCCACGGCTTCGGGGCGGCCGAAAATGCCGCTCTCGCGGTCGGCGATGATCGCGTCATCGGCCCAACTATCCCAGAGCCGCGTGGTGGCTTCCAGGAACTCCTCGGCCCGGGCGTAGCGTAGGCTGCGCGCAGGCAATTTGTCCTGGCCGAAATTCTGCGCCTCGGCATCCTGGAAACTGGTGACGACATTCCATCCCGTCCGCCCGCCGATCAGGTGGTCGAGCGTGCCGAAGGCTGCGGGCAAGGTTATAGGGCTCCTGCCAGCCGGTGGAGACGGTGGCGGCCACGCCGAGATGCGTCGTCACTGCCGCCATCAGCGTCACCACCGGCAGCGGGTCAAGGCGCGGTGTGCCAGCCCCCCAGGTGACCGCCGGGGCGAAGGAGCCGCCCAACGAGCGCGGCACGCTCAGCGCGTCGGGGATAAAGGCGAGGTCGAATTTCGCATCCTCAAGCACCCGGGCGATATGCTGGTAATGCGCGGCGCTCAGCATGGCTTGGCTGGCCTCGGAGTGGCGCCATCCGGCCGTGCCCTGCGGCCCGGCGTTGAGGAACGCCGCCAGCCGCATCTGCTTTTTGGGGCTCATTCCGCCGGGTCCAGCAGCGAAAGCTCGTCCACCAGCGCGGTGCCGAAGCTGGCCGTGCCACGGGTGCGCGCCCCGGCCCGCTCGGCCGCGACGGCGTAGATCGCATGCGCGGCGGCGGTGCCGGTGAGGGCATCGCCACGCGGCGCGAGGGCGGCGGCGATCAGTGCGCCCAAGCTGCAACCCGCACCCGTAACCTTGGTCAGGCGGGCATCGCCGCCGGGCACGGCGAGCAGGGTCTTGCCGTCGGTGATGTAGTCCACCGGCCCGCTGACGGCGACGATGCTGCCCGAGCGTATGGCCAGATCGGCCAGGATTTCTCGTGCCTCCTCGGCGCTGGCGGTGGTTTCCACCCCCTTGCCGCCTGTCCCAGCCCCGGCCAGGGCGATCAGCTCCGAGGCATTGCCTCGCACCACGGTGGGGCGCAGCGCCAGCAATTCGCGAATCACCGCGTCATACGGGGCGGCGCCAGCGCCGACGGCCACTGGGTCAAGCACCCAGGGCGTAGCCGGCCGCGTTGGCGGCGCCTGCGGCGGCAAGTAGCGTCTCCGGGCCGCTGCTCATCAGCGCCGCGGCGTTGATCCACACCGCCCCGGCACCTGCGCCCCAGGCTTCTGGCCAGCCCGGCCCGGCGCCGATGGCAGGGCCCGCCCCGACCGCAAGCAGCACATTGGCGCTGAGATTGGCGGCGATATAGTTGGTCAGGCCGTAAACAAACGGCGCCCTCTGCTTCAGCGCAGTCAGCGCACCGCGCACTTCGGGGTCGTTCCAGGTTACTTCACGCATGCCTTATCCTCATTAATTACTAAAACTCGATAATTAATATAGGGATATGGCAGCGCTTTTCCATTCAGGAAAGCGAAAATTCTTCCGTAGCGTGATTACTTTTATGCGTCATAGGCATTCCGTCGCCACGTCGAGAAGGCGGCGAACCACCGGGTTCTGCTCGTCATCCCGGCGCCAGACGAGCCCCGTTTCCCAGGTGACCAGCGGGTCGGCGATAGGCCGCACCGCCACGCCTGAATCCGGCCCGGCCATGTGGAGCACGGAGGCTTCATGTGATGGGGTGGACGCCCCCCGACGGCATCGATGTGCCAAAGTGGGGTGTTGACACCACTTGAAGGAGGCGTCCATGGGAGAGGTTAGCACCATCGGCTTGGATATCGCCAAGCAGGTTTTCCAGGCTCATGGCGCGGATGCGGCGGGGCGGTGGTGTTTCGCAAGAAGCTGGCCGGGGGCAAGGTCCTGGATGTTCTTTGCCGCTCAACCGCCGTGCGTCGTCGCGATGGAGGCTTGCGGTGGCGCGCATCATTGGGGCCGGGAGATCGCCAAACTCGGCCATGAGGTGCGGCTGATCCCGCCCGCATACGTCAAGCCGTTCGTGAAGCGGCAGAAGAACGACGCTGCCGACGCCGAGGCGATCTGCGAGGCGGCGCAGCGGCCGACCATGCGGTTCGTGGCGGTGAAGAGTGAAGCGAGCGCAGGCCAGCGGCGTGGTGTTCCGCACACGGGATTTGCTGGTGCGCCAGCGCACCCAGATCATCAACGCTTTGCGTGGCCACCTGACGGAATACGGCTGGGTCGTCGCCAAGGGGCCTGCTCATGTCGCCGAGCTGATCGGGCAGATCGAGGATCCTGCCAGTGAGCTGCCCGAGGCGGCGCGCCCAATCCTGGCTTACTGATGCGTCGCTCGAAGACCTGGACGAGAAGATCGCTGTGCTCGACACCGAGATCGCTCGGCGCGCCAAGGAAGACCGGTCGCGCGTCGGCTGATGACCATTCCGGCGTCGGCCCGATCACCGCCGACCGCCATCGCCGCGCTCGCGCCGCCGGCGGAAACATTCAAACGCGGGCGCGACTTTGCGGCCTGGCTCGGGCTGACGCCGCTGCAGAAATCGACCGGCGGCAAACAGAAGCTCGGCGCGACCTCCAAGATGGGCGAGCGAACGATACGCCGGCTGCTCATCATTGGCGCCAGCGCCGTGGTGCGTCAGGCGCGCTCGAGGGGTGCGCCGAAGGGCTCCTGGCTGGCGCAGATGCTCGCCCGCAAGCCGCGCATGCTGGTGACGGTCGCCCTGGCCAACAAGATGGCCCGGATCGTCTGGGCGCTCTTGGCGAAAGGCGAGAATCTACAGGGCTCCGGTCGCGGCGGCGTAAGCTCAGCGCACGACGTGAGGCGTCGGAGGCGTAGGACGGTCAAAGGAAGGTATGGCGCAACAGTCGGCGAGACGGGATCGGGAAAACCAGTTGCGACTCACGTGCTTAAGAGCACGCGATCTCTGATTTGGACCCGGTCCGCGAACTCCCATACGGGCCCGCGGCACCGACGGCTGCATCAGAGGCCGGACAGATGGCAGCATCCGACTACGCGACCAGACAGCCTCAGAAATCCGTCTTGCGCCGAAGGGGGCGTCCACAGATGAATTGGCGTCACGCCGTGACCCTATAAAACTAGGCTAAATCTGATGGTTGGCGCGCCGATAGGCGCCGAAACCCCTTGTCGATTTGTACTCGAGGCTTCCAAAGCAGTTTGGCCGGTTTCGGCGCGAATTGTCTATTTAAAAAGACGGCGGCGCGGCTATTGCCAAGTGGCGTAAACCCGCCTTTTACCACATGCCTAAAAATATGGCGTAAATTGTCAAGAAAGGCAGTTGTCTTCGCGTTAACCTCCCTCTTGTCGCTGATTTGCTTATTGCTGCGTCATCCGTTGGCGCGCGAGAGGGGGAGAAAGATAACATGTGCGGGATTGCAGGGCGAATATTAGGCAAGGCCGGGGATGTTGGGACCGACCTTGTGAAACTAATGGATGCGCAGGCACATCGCGGCTCAGACAGTACCGGCTTCGCCGTGTATGGCGTGCCGCGTGAAAGCGGCTTCATCGTGCGCGCCATGGGGTTCGATCGTGCCAAGCTTGGCCAGGATCTGGACGATTTCCACTACATCCTGAAGGAGCACGGCGCCGACTTCCTGGAGAATTCCCACCTGGGACAATAGCGGCGACAAGCACTACTCGGTGCGCATGGTCATGAGCGAGCCCGGCAACGTAGCCCGCTGGACGCATGAGGCGGACACGATCTGCCACCGGCTGGAGGTGCAGTCCCTCGGCAAGTCGCTCGAGATCATCAAGGATAACGGCGACGCCAGGGCCGTGGCCGAGAAGCATGGCGTGCGCGGCATGATCGGCACGCACGGGTTGGGCCATGCGCGCCTGGCCACGGAATCCGCAGTGCGGCCCAATGCCAGCCATCCGTTCTGGGCGCGGCCGTTCCCCGATGTCGCCATCGTGCATAACGGGCAGATCACCGACTACTACAATTGGCGCCAGCGCCTGGAGCGGCAGGGCTACCGCTTCCTCACGCAGAACGATTCCGAGCTAATCGCGGTCTGGGTCTCCGACCAGATGTCCAAGGGCATGACGCTGCAGGAGGCGCTGGCCCACTCCATCAAGCAGATCGACGGCGTGTTCACCTACATGATCGCCGACCAGAACGGCATCGGCTTCGCCAAGGACCGTTTCGCCATCAAGCCGTTGGCGACGGTGCAGCAGAATGGCGAGTTCTGCGCCGCTACCGAGGAGCAGGCGCTGCGGCGCGTGTATCCTGGTGGTGCGAAGATCATCAACTATGACGGCCCGTCCAAGACTGGCATCTGGGGCCGCGGGAGACTCGCCGCATGAGCAGCAGATATGTGATCGAGGCGGGCAACCGCCATATCCGCGAGGTGAACGAGGAGATCCAGGCGGCGGCGAAAGCGCGCCACTCCATCCTGGTGAAGAATACGCTTTCACGCCACAATCTTGGCATCGGCCTGCCAAAAGGCGTTGACATCGCCTTCGAAGGTTCCGTCGGCTACTATTGCGGTGGGCTCAATACCGGCGCCATCGTTACGGTTGAGGGCGATGCCGGCTGGGGTGCTGGCGAGGGCATGGATGCCGGGCACATCACCATCGGCGGCTATGCCGGCATGTCGGCGGGGGCCGCCATGCGCGGCGGCACCATCCATGTCCGCGGCGACGCGGGGCCGCGCATCGGCGTGGCTATGAAGGGCGGTAACATCATCGTCGAAGGCAAGATCGGCTCGCAGGCGGGGTTCATGGCCCATGCCGGCAAGATCATCGCGCTCGGCGGCGCCGGTGCCTCCTGCGCCGATGCGCTCTGGCAGGGCGAGGTCTGGGTCGCGGGCGAGATCGAGAGTTTGGGCGTGGACGCCAAGGCGGTGGAGCCGACGGCCGAACAGGTGGCCGAGGTGGATGCGATTTTGGAACCGCTGGGGCTGGTGGACAGCTCGCGCAACTGGCGCCGGATCATCTCCGGGCAGCGGCTTTGGTATTTTGAGAGCAGGGATGCAAACGCATGGCTGATGATCTGAGCGGCACCTACCAGTACCCGTTTACGGAGCCTTCCGAGGAGCTGGTGAAATTTGGCGATGGCGCGATTGAAGGCCGTCCGGCCGGTGTGCCATCCTCCTACGATGAAGGCGGCTCCCTGCGTTGGACGCCGGAGGCGATTTCCGAAGTCCACGCCCTGGCCCAGCTTGGGCGCTATCAGGTGCGCGGCTTCAACACCTTCAATAAGCGCTTTCCCACCTTCGACGATCTCACCTTCGTGCCGGCGACGATGACGCGCCTGCCGCTGGAGGGGTATCGCGAGAGCTGCGACACCACCACCATTCTCGGCGGCGGGCGCGGCTTGGTGGAGAAGCCGCTGGAACTGAAGATCCCCATCTATATCGCCTCGATGTCCTTCGGCGCGCTTTCCGCCAATGCCAAGGAGGCGCTGGGGCATGGCGCCTCCAAGGTCGGCACCATGACCTGCACTGGCGAGGGCGGGATGCTGGAGGAGGAACGCGCGGCCTCGAACAAGTTGGTGTACCAGATGTCGCCCGCGCGTTACGGGCTGGACCTCGACCATCTGCGGCGTGCCGACGCGCTGGAGATCGTGGTCGGCCAGGGCGCGAAGCCTGGAACTGGCGGGCTGCTGCTGGGCATGAAGGTGTCGCCGCGCGTTTCGCAAATGCGCACGCTCCCCGAGGGCGTGGACCAGCGGTCCACCGTGCGCCATCCGGACTGGCTGGGCGCCGATGACCTCGCCATCAAGGTCGAGGAGCTGCGCATCGCCACCAACTACCAGGTGCCGATCTTCCTGAAGATGGGTGCGACCCGGCCGCGCTATGACGTCGCCATCGCCGCCAAGGCGGGGGTGGACGTGGTGGTGGTGGATGGCGCCGAGGGCGGCACCGGCGCCTCGCCCGAGCTTCTGCTGAACCATACCGGTATTCCCACCATCTCGGCCATCCGCGCGGCGCGCGAGGCGCTGGATGAATGCGGCATGTCGGGCAAGGTGTCGCTGGTGGCGGCGGGCGGTATCCGCTCGGGTGTCGATGTCGCAAAATGCCTGGCGCTGGGCGCAGATGCGGTGATGATCGGCAATGCCGCGATGATCGCACTGGGCTGTAACTCGCCGCGTTATCTCGACGATTACAAGAAGCTCGGCACCTCGCCCGGCGCTTGCCACCACTGCCATACGGGGCTGTGCCCTGTGGGCGTGGCGACGCAAACGCCTGAGCTGACCGTGCGCATGGACGTGGCCGCTGGGGCCGAGCGCGTGGCGCGCTACCTGACCGCCATGACCATGGAGGTGACGGCTTTGGCCAAGGCGTGCGGCAAATCGAATGTCCATAATCTGGACATGGAGGATCTGCGGGCGCTGTCGTTCGAGGCTTCGGCGTTCACGGGCGTGAAGATGGCCGGCATCGACCGCGCCTATGGCTGGTAGGAGGAGGAGTTCGCATGGACAGCAGCACCTACGACACATCTGCCGCCACCGCCTTCAGCCTGCCGCCGGGCACGCATACCGTGGCGTTGGGCATCGGCGATCTCAACGGTATCATGCGCGGCAAGCGCATACCGGCGAGTCATTGGAACACCGTCTGCAAGGGCGGCAACGCCGTGTCCATCGCCATGCTGGCGATGGACATGACCTGCGACGTCTGGGACACGCCCTACGTCAATTTCAGCAACGGCTTTCCGGACATGCACCTCTTCCCGCTCATGGCACCCGTGCTGGTGCCCTGGGAGCCGGGGGTGGCGTTCTGCCTTGGCCGTGCCGAGGGAATGGACCATAAGCCGGTGCCCATCGACCCGCGTACGGCGCTGCTGAAGCAGATCGAGCGCGCGGCAGCCATGGGGCTGGAGATCATGTGCGGGACGGAGCTGGAATTCTATCTGCTCGACCCCAAGACGAAGCAGCCGGTGGAGCAGGGCATCCAGGTCTATTCGCTGGCCCGGGCGGCGCGAGAATGAATATGTACTGGGACCCATCCGCCAAATGATCAATGAGATGGGTATTCCTATCGAGCAGTCGAACCCCGAATACGCGGCGGGGCAGGCGGAGGTGAATATCCGCTATGGTGAGGCGCTGGCTTCGGCCGATCGCGTCATCATGTTCCGCAACCTGGTGAAGGAGCTGGCGCAAACCAAGGGGCTGATGGCGACGTTCATGGCCAAGCCGTTCATCGACCAGTCGGGTAACGGGTTCCACACCCATTACTCGGTATGGAAGGACGAGAAGAACCTGTTCGCCGACCATGGCCGCCTGAGCCACATGGGCCTCGCCTTCCTCGCTGGGTTGCAGAAGCGCATGGCCGAGATCACGCTCGCCGGTTCCACCACGCCGAATGCGATGCGCCGGCGCCGGCCCTATACCTTCTGCCCCACCGCCGCGAATTGGGGCTACGATAACCGCACCGTGGGCTTGCGCGTCATCGAGGGCTCCGACTGTGCCGTGCGCATCGAGAAGCGCGACGCCGCCGCCGATTGCAACCCGTACTACCTGCTGGCTTGTGACATCGCGGCGGGGCTGGACGGCATCGAGCAGGATCTGGAGCCCACCCCGCCCTGCATGGGCGACGGCTATGCCCCCGGCGCGGAGGGGCATGGCCCGCTGCCGCCCGACCTGCCCTCGGCGGTGGCGATGGCAGAGAACTCGGCATTCTTGAAAGACGTGCTGGGCGAGGAACGTCTCACCATTCTGGTGCAGCAGGCAAAGCGCGAGGTCGACTTCGTCAACGCCCAGGTCACGCAGGCCGAGATCGACCGCTATATGGGGAATTTCTGAGATGTCGGTCCAGAAGATCTTCTCCGGCGGGCGGTTCGAGGTCATCGGCTCCTATGCCCGTGGCAAGCGCGTCGGGCCTTACGTGTTCATCGCCGGAACCACGGCGATCAACGAGCACAACGAGGTTCACGCTCCCGGCGATGCCTATGAGCAGACGCTCTTCATCCTCAAGCGCATCGAGAAGGCGCTGAGCGAGTTGGGCGCCGAGATGAAGCATGTGGTGCGCACCACGGTATTTCTCTCGGACATGGAGGGCGGGGTGATGGGCTTCGTGAAGGCGCATGGCGAGGTATTCAAGGGTATCGACCCGGTTTCCACCGGGGTGGAGGCTGGATTGACCCGGCCCGGAATGATGGTCGAAATTCAGGTGGATGCGATCATCCATGACGACGACGGGAAGCTGCTGGACCGATGAGCTTGTTCCGCAAGGTGGACGGCGACGCCGCCCTCCCGGCTGACGTTGATGTGGTGGTGATTGGCGGGGGTATCATCGGTGCCAGCACCGCGCTGGAACTGGCAGCCCGTGGCCTGCGCGTGGCGCTGTGCGAGAAGGGCGAGATCGGCGCCGAGCAGTCCAGCCGCAACTGGGGCTGGGTGCGGCGCATGGGGCGCAATCCGGCGGAGATCCCGCTCGCCATCCATGCGCGGGAGATGTGGGCCGGGCTGAATCGGCGCGTGGGCGCTGATGTCGGCTATGCGGAGTCCGGCATCCTCTACGCCGCCTCCAGTGCCCGCGAGATGGCCAAGTACGAAGCCTGGGTGGAGAAGACCCGGCCGTTTGGGCTAGAATCCCGTTTGCTGAGTGCGGCCGAGGTGGCGCAAATGCTGCCCAATGCCGGGCGCAAATTCGTGGGCGGGCTGTATACAGCGCAGGATGGCCGGGCCGAGCCTTTTGCCGCCACCGCCGCCATTGCCGAGGGTGCACGGGCCGAGGGAGCGGCGCTGCTCAACCGCTGCGCCGTGCGCTCGGTCGAGACCAAGGGCGGCAAGGTCAGCGCCGTCATCACCGAGCGTGGCACGATAAAATGCAATGCGGCGCTGGTCGCGGCGGGGGCGTGGACGCGCCTGTTCGCGGGCAATCTCGGCCTCAATTTCAAGCAACTGCCCGTGCGGGCGACAGTGGCGCGCATCGAGGGGGCAGGCGAGGTGCCGGAATTCGCTGTCGGCGGCACGGATTTCGCTTTCCGCAAGCGCCAGGATGGCGGCTACTCCATCGCGGTGCGCGACGCCAATATCGTGCCGCTAGGCATCGACAACCTGTTGCTCGCCCGGGATTTTCTGCCCGCCCTGCGCTCCGGCTGGCGCGAGTTGCGGCTGCGCCCGGGGTTACCCTTCCTGCAGAGCCTCATGCAGCAGCGCCACTGGCGGGCGGATGAGGTGACGCCGTTTGAGCGCACGCGCATCATCAGTACCGCCCCTTATGGCAAACTTCCTGAGCAGGCCCTGAAGAAAGTTGTCGAGGCGGTACCTGGCTTCAGCGGCGCGCGGATCACCAATGCCTGGTCTGGGATCATCGACACCACCCCCACCGCATTGCCGGTCATCTCGCCGCTGCCTGTGCCCGGGTTGTTCCTGGCCAGCGGGTTCTCCGGGCACGGGTTCGGCATCGGTCCGGCGGCGGGGCGTCTGGCGGCGGACCTCATCACTGGCGCCTCGCCGCTGGTGGACTTGGCCGCCTTCCCCTTCGCCGCCTGAGGTGCGTACCAGGCATAGAAATTGCTTAGCTGTTAACCGTACCTGACAAAAGGAGATCAGCCGCCATGCTGCCGCGCCTCTCCCCGCCTGGGGCCATCATGACCGGTATTGCCAGGGACGCCCTGGCGGCGATCACGCGCGAGCGGCCGCGCATGGCCTATATCGGCCCGCTCACCGGCGCTGCTGCGGCACTGCACCCGGCAGCCGGCGAGCTGTTTCCGCTGGCGACCTTCACCTCGGCGCTGGAAACCACTGCCGCGGAGCTGGGCGATCCGACGTTCGGGCTGACGCTGGGACAAGGGTTCCACGTCAGCGCGCTCGGCAAGCTCGGCGCGCTGATGCAAACGGCCCACAGCGTGGGCGAGGCGGTTGCCGCCTTCGTGCATTATTTCAGTTTGGTGCAGACCAATACCGTGAGCCGCCTCGCCGTCAGCAATGGCGTGGCCCGGCTCTCCTATGCCATTACCGACCCCACCGTGCGTTGCCGCGTGCAGGACGCCAATTTCACTCTGGCCATGGAAGACGGCTTTATGCGTGCGTTGCTGGGCGAGGCGTGGCGCAAGCTGGCGGTGGACTTGGTGCATGACTCGGCGAACGCGCTTGCAGCATACCAGGACCATTTCGGTTGTCCGCTGCGCTTTGGTAGCGCTCAGAACGCGTTGCTGTTTCCTGCGTCATTGCTCGACCTCAACCCCCGCGGGGCGGACCCGCGACGCTATGCTGGGCTGCGCGCCGAGCTGGATGACGATCTGGGCGCCCAGGAGCAACGCCTGGATCTGCTGCGCGGCCTGGAGGCGTGGATCGCCGCCAGCATGTGCGCTGGGCTGAGCATCGATGTGGAGGACGCCGCCGCCGATTTTGGCATGAGCCTGCGCAGCCTCCAGCGCCGGCTCAAGGAGCTTGGGCTCAACTTCGCGGAGCTGCGCAACGGGGTGCGGGTTCGGCTCAGCCAGTCCCTGCTGGCGCAGACCGATTTGCCCGTGACGGCCATCGGCGAGCGGCTGGGCTATAGCGAGACCAGTGCGTTCTCTCGCGCCTTCCGCGCGCAGACCGGCCTCGGCCCCGCCGCCTACCGCCAGCAGGCGAGGGTCCGGCTCTCGTGACGGGTTAGGCGCTTTCGCTCGTTCGAAATCGCCGCGTTGATGAGTGCCAGCAGCACGCAGCCGATGAACACGAAGGTGTTGAGCACGAAAACCTGGGGTGGGGGGCGATCTTGGCGGCGCCGTAGAACCCAAGGCGGGAAGGCGAGTGTCTGCCCCTGCGACCAAGGTGGTGACGATCATGTCGTCGATGGATAGCATGAAGCCCAGCTGATGACGGAGGGGGGCTTGCCGGCCTGCTTCGGAGCGGGGCACCTGGATAAAGGTCATTCGGCTTAAGGCGACATCGGGCCGATAACGGCCTGGCGGCTTTCCGGCAGTTGGGCGGGGAAAGCTGCCGATCCCCAAGCAACCCATGCCAGTCACTATGGTGCATTAATCAAGCAGACCGTGTGAAAACACTACCGAAATGGATTCCGGCGCGGCGTGAGGCGCGGTAGAATCTGGCATCATGACGCACATCTCAGGTCACGACCGAGCGCAGAGGCTGCTCCTGCCAGAATCTCTGGACGAATACGTCGGCCCGGATAACCCCGTTCGCTTCATCGATGCTTTTGTGGAGGAACTGGATCTCGCCGCCGCGGGCTTTGCCCGCGTTGACGCGAAGGCGACCGGCCGCCCTGGCTATTCGCCCGGGGATCTTCTGAAGCTGTACATCTACGGCTACCTGAACCGGGTGCGGTCGAGCCGGCGGCTGGAAGCCGAGACCCACCGCAATATCGAAGTGATCTGGCTGCTGCGGCATCTGAAGCCCGACTTCAAGACCATTGCCGATTTCCGGCGGGACAACAGCAAAGCCTTCCGTCCGATCTTCCGCCAGTTTGTGCTGCTTTGCCGCCAGCTGGATCTGTTTGGCCGGGAACTGCTGGCGGTGGATGGCACCCGGATCAAGGCGGTCAACAACAAGGACCGCAACTTTACCCGCGCGTCGCTGAGTGAGTTCATCAGACTCGCCGATGCCAAGCTCGAGGATTACCTGCGGCGTCTCGACCAGAGCGATGACAGCGAAAGCCCGGCAGGCGGCGCGCGGGTTAAGAACCTGGCCGAGAAAATCGCCGCCATCGGTGCGCGACGGACGCGCTGCACGCAGATGCTGGCGGAGCTGGATAAGACCGGAGAAAATCAGATATCGCTGACTGACCCTGACAGCCGGGCCATGGCGGCACACACCCATGTTGCCGTGGGCTACAACATTCAGGTCGCGGTCGATGCTAAGCACAAGCTGATCGTTGAGCAGCAGGTTACCAACCAGGTCGTCGACATGGGGCTGCTGACGCAAACCGCGGCGCCGGCGAAAGAGGTTCTCGGCATCGAGAAGATCGCGGTCGTTGCCGATCGCGGTTACTTCAAAATCGAGGATATCGAAGCCTGCGAGGCAGCTGGGATCGAGCCCTATGTGCCGCGGCCGCAACGGGGGCCGTCGGTCAAGGCGGGCCTGTTCCGCAAGGATGAGTTCAGCTACGACCCAGCCAGCGACAGCTTTCTTTGTCCAGCCGGCCAGCAGCTGCAAGCCTATTCGTCATCGTTTGCGCGTGCGCTGAGAAAAATCAATTACGCCAATAAGCAGGCTTGCCGCGACTGTGCGCTCCGTCCGTTCTGTACGGGAAGCAGCTTTCGCATGGTGTCTCGCCTCGAAAATGAAGCCGTCCCGGACCGGATGCAGGCGCGCCTGGCACAACGGCCAGAGATCTCGATCGACGGCGCGAGACGGTCGAACATCCCTTCGGCACAATCAAGCAGTGGATGAACCAAGGGGCCTTTCTGCTGCGGGGGCTGGAGAAGGTTCGCGCCGAATTCAGCTTGACCGCGCTCGCCTATAATCTCAGACGGGCGCTCAATATTGTCGGGTTTACCGGGTTGATGGCCGCGCTAAGGGCCTGACCAGCCGGCGGTTGGCGTTTTGCTGCCCCATTGACGCGGTTGCCTTGGCGCGCGACCTTGCCAACCAGAAGATTTTGGACTTCTGGCCGCTTCTCCCCAGAGCGCCTTAACCATGCCCAGAAGCACACCGGCAGCACCAAGTGCGTCAAAATCGGCGTTTTCACACGGTCTGCAAGAATTTCGCACCTCAGCTCGGAGGCCGATGCCGCCCGCCGGAAGCTGCTCGCCGCCCAAGCCGAACGGGCGCGGTTGCGACGATCAGGAAAACTTTGATGAATAATTTCGAATAAACTCGGCAAGCTTAGGGTCGATCATGGGGGTAAACTTGTCGCAGTCTATTCGTTATGGGCGTGTTGTCCGGAAAGAACAAATAAGCCCTAGGATCTCCAATTCCCAAAAAATGTTTTTTGGTTCGCTATCGACAAAACTAATCGGTATCGCCGGCAGTGCGTTTGCCGTCATTCTTATCTGCGGGATTGGCCTTTCGGTCTGGGAAACCAAAATACGCGTCGAGAAATCAGTTTACGCCGAGGCTGAGGCCAAAGCTGAAAGCGTTGCTAACGCCGTTTCGGCGAAACTGACCGAACAAGGTTCGGCTGCGAACACCATGACGGGAATGATCGCTGACGCGCACGAGGCAGGTTTCCGTGACCGGACCGTCGTGATTGCCATGCTCAAAGCCAATGATGAGCGTTACGATGATGTCTATGGCTCCTGGTTGGAGGAGGCACGCGGCGGTTTTGATGGAACGAGCGATCCGAAAGCTCCGGGCGCCAACGCGGATGGGGTCTTCGCGCCTTACTGGACGAAAGCGAATGACGGCAGCATCCAATACTCGGCAATTCCCACGGACTACACGGATTCCTGGTACAAGCTCCCTTCATCCACGGGAAAGGGCGCCATCACCGAGCCTTATATCTATGACGGCATTGTGATGGTCTCCGTTGCCTATCCGGTGATGTCGGGAGGCACGGAGATCGGTGTCGCGGGGATCGACGTTCGTCTCGACTGGCTTTCACGGATGCTGGCTGTGATGAAGCCTTTTGGCAGTGGCCGTGTCATGCTCGTTTCCGGCACTGGCAAATGGGTTACCAATCCAGATCCTAATCTTCTGATGCAGCCTTATGCGGGAGAAGGGGCTCTCGAGCTTGCTGCAGCCATCGCAGATGGGCAACCACGGATCCTGCACAAGATCAACGGCGGAAGCGTTGAGCGCATCATCTATCCGTTTGCGGTTCCAAACCTCAATGCAACCTGGGCCATCATCATCGATGTACCGGAAAAGGTCTTGGCAGCCCCCGTTCAACAGGCGACCTGGGCCATGGTCGGGGGAGGCATTGTTATCCTGCTCCTCGTCCTGGGAGTGCTCTATGTTGCGGCCCTTCTGTTGGTTCGCCGCCCAATGGAGGCGCTTTTAAGTTCCGTCGAGATGTTGGGACGGGGTGATTACGAAAGCGGCGTCGCGGGCCAGGATAGGCAGGATGAAACCGGCACCATCGCGATGGCGCTCGAAGGGTTCCGCCTTGCCTTGTCCGAGGGGCGCCGCAATGAGGCAGCGGCGGCTGAGGAACGCCGCCAAGCTGAGCTGGTCCGTGCCGAAGCCGAAGCCGCACGAACGGCCAGAGCCGCCGAACAGGGCAAAGTTGTCGAGGCAGTGGGGAACGGGCTTGCACGTCTCTCCGATGGCGATCTCATTTTCCGCCTGAACGACCGCTTCGCACCTGAATACGAGACGCTTCGGAGCGATTTCAACGTCGCGATGGACAAGCTCCAAGAGACCATGAAGGCGATCGCTCACAACACCCACGGCGTGCGGTCCGGCGCCGGAGAGATCACCCAGGCATCGGACGATCTGTCTCGCCGCACCGAGCAGCAGGCCGCCAGCCTGGAGGAAACCGCCGCTGCGCTGGATCAGATCACCGCGACGGTGCGCAAGACCGCCGAGGGTGCGAACGAGGCCCGGAACGCTGCCGCCGCGGCCAAGGCCGACGCAGAAAGCTCCGGCGAGGTTGTGCGCGAAACCGTGAGTGCGATGAGCGGGATCGAGGTATCGTCCAAACAGATCGGCAACATCATCGGCGTGATCGACGAGATCGCCTTCCAGACCAACCTTCTGGCGCTGAACGCCGGGATCGAGGCGGCACGGGCGGGCGATGCCGGGCGCGGCTTCGCGGTGGTAGCCACCGAGGTGCGGGCGCTGGCACAACGCTCAGCCGACGCCGCGAAAGAGATCAAGACGCTGATCTCGGCGTCCGGCCAGCAGGTCGAGTCAGGCGTGAAGCTGGTGGGTGAAACCGGCAAGGCATTGGGGCGCATTGCCGAGCAGGTGGCAAGGCTGAACAGCCTGGTAAGCGACATCGCCGCTTCCGCGCAGGAGCAGGCGACCGGGCTCAATCAGGTGAACACTGCCGTGAACCAGATGGACCAGGTGACCCAGCAGAACGCCGCGATGGTTGAGCAATCGACCGCCGCCAGCCACAGCATGGCCGCCGAGGCCGAGGAACTGGCGCGTCTGGTCGGGCAGTTCCTCATCGGCGAGATCGCGGCAGCCAAGGTCGTCGAGCAAGCCGCGCACAAGTCGTTGTCGAAGCCGCGACCCGTCGCGGCCGCCTCCGCGGACAAGGCCGTTAAGCCGCTCCAGCAGAAAAATACGCCGCGCTTGGCAGTCGCCAACGCGTCACAAGATTGGGATGAATTTTAATCATGGCTAATGACCTGCCGGATCACCCCGGGAGTGAAAACAGTCAGTTGTTGTGCGTACGTCTCGGCGAGCAGGAATTCGCCCTGAGTATTCGAGCCGTGCGTGAAATCAGGGGGTGGATATCCTCTACCCCCCTCCCGCACGCCCCGTCCTACATTAAGGGCATGATCAATCTGCGCGGCAGTGTCCTCGCCATCATCGACCTGGCTGAGCGCTTGGGCTTGCCTTGCACGACGGCGAACGCGACGTCTGTTGTCGTCGTAATCGAAGCCGGGGAACGCGTGATCGGCCTATTGGTCGACGCGGTGTCAGATATTATTACTGTCACAAGCGAGATGCGTCAGGTGACGCCAGAGACCGGCAGCGCCGCTTCCCGCGAATATGTCGAAGGTCTGCTTATGCGGGATCAGCAGATTGTCAGCGTGCTTTCGATCGAGGCCATCATGCCAAAAGACACAACGCTCGAGGTCGTTCTCCAGGCGGCGTAGTTAGACCAGCCGCCTTTGGGGGCGGTCTTATCGCCCCTTCAGGTTGACGCGGTCGGCAGAGCATGGTGCCGCCTTATTGGTCACGGCGTGCCTCTTGTCTGGTCTCCGCCAGGTCCGTTATCTATATATGATAACGTCCTTTATCTTATGATGCCGCCAGCTTGTCGGGTGCACAGGAACACCGACAAGCGTGGAACGCATCTCAAAAATTATGTACCTCGGCTTGGAGGCCGATGCGGCCCGCCGCCCAAGCCGAACGGGCGCTGTTGCGACGATCAGGAAAACTTTGAGCAATAACTTCGAATATATACATCGACTATGTATGTAGACTAACGCTAGTCTCAGTCTGCGGCATTTGCTGCTTCTGACGGTTTGCAGGAACTGACGAATGAGACTTGACTTGCTTCCCATCGCGGCGATCTTGGCCGACCGGAATGGCGTCATTCGGTGCGTCAACGTCCAGGCCGCGGGAATGTTCGGTTTTACCGTTGATGAAATGACAGGATTGCCCGTCAATATGCTGTTGCCCGCAACGGTTCGAAGCCGGCACGACGCGAACATTCGCAATTGGTTTTCTTCTCCAGGCAAAGCCAAGCCTATGGGCTCGGGCCGGGAGTTCAGTGTTTGCCGCAAGGACAACACGACCTTCCCGGCCGATGTCTCCCTCTCGACGGTGGTCGTGGCTGGCGAGACATTCGCGCTCGTCTGCATGATCGATCTGACTGCCCACATGGCGCAGCGCAACGCCCTGGCCCAGACCCGGCGGGCGCTCGATTTTGTTTCCAGCAGCAACCGCGCGCTGCTGCGCGCCAGGGAAAAGCAGCCGCTTCTCGACGAGGTTTGCCGTCTTGCCACTGCAACAGGCGGCTACCGCTTGGCCTGGATCGGTTATGCGGAACATGATGAACAGAAGCTGGTGCGTCCATTAGCCCAGGCCGGTGTTAACCTGAGCTACGTGGACAGTCTCGTGATCAGCTGGGCTGACAATGAACGTGGCCGCGGCCCCACCGGCACGGCAATCCGCACGGGCCAACCGGTAATCGGCAGGACGCTCATGGCAGACCAGGATTATGCCCCATGGCGGCAGGAGGCTAGGAAATGCGGGTTCCAATCCTCGATCGCCCTCCCCTTGCGCGTGGATGATAAGGTCTTCGGCGCGTTAACGCTCTACACGGCCGAACCTGACGCTTTTGATGCGGAGGAAACCAAGCTGCTGATGGAAGTGGCGGATGACGTCGCCTTCGGCATTGAGGTTCTGCGCACCCGTGCGGCCCGCCATCAGGCCGACAAGGCGCTGCGGCGTCTGGCTTATACGGATGCCGTGACCGGACTGCCTAACCGCGCGCATCTGCTGGAATTCCTCGACGGGGCATTCGCGCGCCAGCAGCAGGGCGCGCTGCTTTTCATCGCGCTCGAACATTTCAAGGAGATAAATGATACCCAGGGCTATTTAGTGGGCGATGCCGTGCTCAAGGCGGCGGGCGAGCGCCTGGCATCCATCCTGCAGACCGGGGACATGCTGGCCCGGATCGGCGACGAGGAATTCGCGCTGGTTGTGCCGGGGGGCGATCAGGCAGCTGCGGCAAGAACTGCCGCGGCCGTGGCTGAAGCCTTGAGGGGAAGCTTGCTGGTCGGGGGGGACTGCATAATTCTCGGTGCGAAGATTGGCATTGCGCTTTACCCCGGGGGGCGGATGACCCCCAGCGAGGTCTGTGCCGATGCCGGGCTGGCCAGCCGGGACGCCAAGGCAAGCGGCGGTGCTGGCTACCGGTTCTATTCATCTCAAATGAGCGCGGCGTTGACGGAGCGGCGCGAAATTGTGCAAGCGCTGAAGCGCGCGATGACCCATGGCGGCTTGCAGCTGCACTATCAGCCGCAGATCGACTTGCGGTCGGGGAAAATCGCCGGGGCCGAGGCGCTGCTGCGCTGGCGCGATCCGGTGCACGGCTGGATTGCACCCGACCATTTCATTCCGATTGCCGAGGAGCGGGGGCTGATGCCGGCTCTGGGCATCTGGGTGCTGGAAGAGGCCTGCCAGCAATTGGCCCGCTGGAAGCAGGTCGGGTTGCATATTCCCGGCAGATTAGCCGTCAATGTTTCAGCTCGGGAGCTGGACGCCCCCCTTTTCGTTTCGACAGTACAGAGCATTGTCGGAGCCTCCGGTTGCTCTCCCGCCGATATTGAGCTGGAAATCACGGAAGGCGTCATGGTGTCCGACGGCCCGACGGTCCTCGCCATGCTGGAAGAAATCAATGCCCTGGGCTTTGCCTTCGCCGTCGACGACTTTGGCACCGGCTTTTCCTCCCTCGCTTATCTCTCCAGGTTCCCGGCGGGGACGCTCAAAATCGACATTTCCTTCGTCCGCAACATGCTGACGCGTCAGAAAGATTACGCCCTTGTCAAAACCATCATCGGCATGGCGAAGAGTCTCGGTCTGGCGACCGTCGCCGAAGGCGTGGAGACGGCCGAACAGGCCAGGGCACTCACTGATTTAGGATGCATGGTGGCCCAGGGATATTATTACGGCCGTCCGGAACCGTCGGAGTCATTTGCCCGGCTTTGGCTGGCTGCAGATCCCCGCCTGGAGAACGTTCTGAGCTGACTGCCGGACTGGACTGAACTGAAACGAAATTCACGCAGACCGTGTGAAAACTGTACCGAAACGGATTCCGGCGCGGCGTGAGGCGCGGTAGACGCTGGCATCATGACGCACATCTCAGGCCGCGACCGAGCGCAGGGACTGCTCTTGCCAGAATCTCTGGACGAATACGTTGGTCCAGATAACCCTGTTCGCTTCATCGATGCTTTTGTGGGGGAGCTGGATCTCGCCGCCGCGGGCTTTGCCCGGGTGATGGCGAAGGCGACCGGCCGCCCTGGCTATTCGCCTGGGGACCTTCTGAAGCTGTACATCTACGGCTACCTGAACCGGGTGCGGTCGAGCCGGCGGCTGGAAGCCGAGACCCACCGCAATATCGAAGTGATCTGGCTGCTGCGGCATCTGAAGCCCGACTTCAAGACCATTGCCGATTTCCGGCGCGACAACAGCAAAGCCTTCCGTCCAATCTTCCGCCAGGTTGTGCTGCTTTGCCGCCAGCTGGATCTGTTTGGCCGGGAACTGCTGGCGGTGGATGGCACCCGGATCAAGGCGGTCAACAACAAGGACCGCAACTTTACCCGCGCGTCGCTGAGTGAGTTCATCAAACTTGCCGATGCCAAGCTCGAGGATTACCTGCGGCGTCTCGACCAGAGCGATGACAGCGAAAGCCCGGCAGGCGGCGCGCGGGTTAAGAACCTGGCCGAGAAAATCGCCGCCATCGGTGCGCGACGGACGCGCTGCACGCAGATGCTGGCGGAGCTGGATAAGACCGGAGAAAATCAGATATCGCTGACTGACCCTGACAGCCGGGCCATGGCGGCACACACCCATGTTGCCGTGGGCTACAACATTCAGGTCGCGGTCGATGCTAAGCACAAGCTGATCGTTGAGCAGCAGGTTACCAACCAGGTCGTCGACATGGGGCTGCTGACGCAAACCGCGGCGCCGGCGAAGGAGGTTCTCGGCATCGAGAAGATCGCGGTCGTTGCCGATCGCGGTTACTTCAAAATCGAGGATATCGAAGCCTGCGAGGCAGCTGGGATCGAGCCTTATGTGCCGCGGCCCCAACGGGCCCGTCGGTCAAGGCGGGCTTATTCCGCAAGGATGAGTTCAGCTACGGCCCAGCCGCTGACAGCTTTCTTTGTCCAGCCGGCCAGCAGCTGCAAGCCTATTCGTCATCATTTGTGCGTGCGCTGAGAAAAATTAGTTACGCCAATAAGCAGGCTTGCCGCGACTGTGCGCTCCGTCCGTTCTGCACGGGAAGCAGCTTTCGCATGGTGTCTCGCCTCGAAAATGAAGCCGTCCTGGACCGGATGCAGGCGCGCCTGGCACAACGGCCACAGATCCTTGATCGACGGCGCGAGACGGTCGAACATCCCTTCGGCACAATCAAGCAGTGGATGAACCAGGGGGCCTTTCTGATGCGGGGACTGGAGAAGGTTCGCGCCGAATTCAGCTTGACCGCGCTCGCTTATAATCTCAGGCGGGTGCTCAATATTGTCGGGTTTACCGAGTTGATGGCCGCGTTAAGGGCCTGACCAGTCGGCGGTTGGCGTTTGGCTGCCCCATTGACGCGGTTGCCCTGGCGCGCGACCTCACCAACCAGAAGATTTTGGACTTCTGGCCGCTTCTCCCCAGAGCGCCCTAACCATGCCCCAGAAGCACACGGGCAGCACCAAGTGCGTCAAAAACGGCGTTTTCACACGATCTGCACGAATTTTGCACCAATACAAAGTCCAGGCTTAAAGCGGGGTTTTCTGGTGCAGAAGTCCGGTGCATAGTCCCCGCATGATTTAGGGCTATGCCGACCTCTGCGTCGATCATTAGACTACGAATTTGAGGGTCAGGAGTTCGAATCTCTTCGGGCGCGCCATTTTCTCCTTGAAAATCAAGAGCTTTTTGGGGGCGTCCCGCTGACGCTCAGCGATGCCGCGCCGGCGTCCCACCACATTCCCACCGCTGGTCCCATTTCGCCGCCGGTCGCCCCGTGGGATGCCACAGCAGTCTGTGCTCAGGCATGCTATCCCGGCTTCTTGCACACGATGACCTCAGTGTACTCGCCGATGATCCCGTGGTGCTGGTCCCAAAAGCGGATGATGGGAACGTCGAACGGCGTCCAGGACGTTCAGCTCCGCCCAGCGCCGACATCAACGCGCCCTGGCCAGTCGTTGGGTTGATTCCGGGGCTTGCCGCCAGCGGACGTCGCCATGCCGCCGCATGTGTGGCATAGTTTCCGCGCAAGTCTGGTTCGGCCAGATGAGCGGAGGAACGGTCGGAGAATTGGTCAGAGTGCAGTGAGAGGTCTGATGATGGAGTCCGGCAGTTGAGCCCAACTAATCGGTTCGGCGCAGATGGGGACGGCAACTTCCAGGTCTTGTGGGAGGACGGCGATCGCGTCTTCTGCCGGATCTGGCGCCCGGGCGCCGATGGCAGCCGGCACGCCGTACTGGCGGTGCTCCCGGCCGCGGAGCATCCGGCACCGGCGACCCTGGATCGCCTGGCTCACGAATATGCCTTGAAGGACGAGTTGGACGGACCTTGGGCGGTGCGGCCGCTGGAGTTCGTCCGCGACCCAGGCCAGACCATGCTGGTGCTGGAGGATCCCGCCAGCCAGCCGCTGGAGCAGCGGCTCGGCGCGCCGATGGCGATGGAAGACTTCTTGCCCCTTGCAATCGCCATCGCCGGGGCTCTCGCGCACGTCCATCAGCGCGGACTCGTGCACAAGGACGTCAAGCCGCAAAATATTCTGGTGAATCCCGCGAGCCGGGAGGTCAAGCTCACCGGGTTCGGCATTGCCTCGCAACTGCCGCGCGAACGCCAGGCGCCCGAGCCGCCCGAGAGCATCGCCGGCACGCTCGCCTACATGGCGCCCGAACAGACCGGACGGATGAGCCGCTCGATCGACTCCCGCAGCGACCTCTATGCGCTTGGCGTCACCTTCTACCAGATGCTCACGGGCACGCTGCCGTTTACCGCCGCCGATCCGATGGAGTGGGTGCATTGCCATATCGCGCGGCAACCGGTCGCCCCCGCCGAGCGGGTACCGATAGTTCCTGCCCCCGTCTCGGCGATCGTCATGAAGCTGCTCGCCAAGACAGCCGAAGACCGCTACCAGACCGCTTCCGGCCTGGAAAGCGACCTGCGGCACTGCCTAGCGGCGTGGCAGGCGCAGCACCGGATTGACGCGTTCCCCCTCGGTGAACATGACGGGTCCGACCGGCTGATCATGCCCGAGAAGCTTTACGGCCGGGCGCGCGAGGTCGAGACCCTGCTCGCCACCTTCGATCGCGTGGTCAAGAGCGGCACGCCGGAGCTGGTGCTGGTTTCCGGCTATTCCGGCATCGGCAAGTCCTCGGTCGTCAATGAGCTGCACAAGGCGCTGGTGCCGCCGCGCGGGCTCTTCGCGTCAGGCAAGTTCGACCAGCACAAGCGCAACATCCCGTATGCGACCCTGGCGCAAGCCTTCCAGAGCCTCGTCCGGTCTCTGCTCAGCCAGAGCGACGCCGCCCTGGCGCCCTGGCGCGATGCCCTGCTGGAGGCGCTGGGCCCGAACGGCCAACTCATGGTCGATCTCGTTCCGGAGCTCAAGCTCATCATCGGCGAGCAGCCTCCGATTCCCGAGCTGGAGCCGCAGCAGGTGCAACGGCGCTTCCAACTTGTGTTTCGGCGGTTCATAGGCGTCTTCGCCCGGCCGGAACATCCGCTGGCGCTTTTCCTCGACGATCTGCAATGGCTCGACGCAGCGACGCTCGATCTGCTGGCGGACCTGCTGACTCAGCAAGATGTACACTACCTGATGCTGATCGGCGCCTATCGCGACAACGAAGTCACCGCCAGCCATCCGCTGCTGCGCAAGCTCGACGTCATCAAGACTGCCGGCGGCAGGGTCGCGGAGATCACGCTGGCGCCGCTCACCCGGGAGCATCTCGGACAGTTAATCGCCGACGCGCTGCACTGCGAACCCGCGCACGCCGCGCCGCTCACGCAACTGGTGCACGAGAAGACCGGTGGCAATCCGTTCTTCGCCATCCAGTTCCTGTCCTCGCTCGCCGAAGAAGGAATGCTCACCTTCGATCATGGCGCCGCGCGCTGGTCCTGGGATCTCGAGCGCATTCACGCGAAGCGCTACACCGATAACGTGGTGGAGCTGATGGTGGGCAAGCTGACGCGCCTGCCGGCCAAGACGCAGAAGGCGTTGCAGCAGATGGCCTGTCTCGGCAACAAGGCTGAGACCACGAAGCTTTCAATCATCTTCGAGACTTCGGAGGAGCAGGTCCACGCCGTGCTGTGGGAGGCCGTCCGTCAAGAGTTCGTCGTGCGTCTGGCCAGCGCCTACCAGTTCATCCACGATCGCGTTCAGGAAGCCGCCTATTCGCTGTTCCCGGATAAGCGGCGTGCCGAGGTTCATCTCCGTATCGGCAGATTGCTTGCGGCGCACACACCTCCCGAGAAGCGGGAGGAGGCGATCTTTGACATTGTCAATCAGCTCAACCGCGGCGCGGCCTTGATCACCTCGCAGAACGAACGGGAACAACTGGCCGAGTTCAATCTGCTCGCCGGCAGGCGGGCCAAGGCCTCTACGGCCTACGCCTCGGCGCTGAACTATTTGGCCGCCGGTGCCGCGCTGTTGGCGGACGACTCGTGGGAGCGCCGGCATGAACTCACCTTCGCGCTGGAGCTCGAACTAGCCGAGTGTCAGTTCATGACCGGCGAGCACGCAGGAGCAGAGGCCCGCCTCGCCGGGCTCGCACGCCGCGCCGCCAGCCTCCCCGATCTGGCCGCCGTCACCCGGCTGCAGTCGGAGCTTTTCGTAATGCTCAGCCGGTTCGAAGACGCCGTTGAGGCAGACCTCGATTATCTACGCCGCGTCGGCATCGCATTGTCGGCGCACCCGACGACGGCAGAAGCCCGGCAGGAGTTCGAGGGGCTGTGGCGCCGGCTCGGGGACCGCCCGATCGAGGCGCTGCTCGACCTGCCGCTTATGGCCGATCCGGAGGCGCGCGCGACGATGGATGTCCTCACATCGGTCCTGACCCCGGCCTTGTTCACCGACCGGAACCTGCACGGCGCCGTCATCGCCCGCATGGCGAATTTCAGCCTGCAGCACGGCAATAGCGACGGGTCGTGCTTCGCCTATGGCTGGCTCGGCTCCATGCTGGGGCCGCAGTTCGGCGACTACCAGGCGGGGTTCCGCTTCGGGAGGCTCGGTTTCGATCTGGTGGAGAGGCAAGGGCTGGGCCGCTTCAAGGCCCGCGTCTACCTGGTCTTCGGGAGCCTTGTCATTCCGTGGATGCAGCCCATCCGGACGGGGCTCCCGCTTTTGCGGCGCGGCTTCGACACGGCGCAGCAGACCGGCGACCTCAACAGTGCGGCCCACACCTGCAACGCCATCGTCACGAACCTTCTTGCCTGCGGCGACCTGCTCGGCGAGGTGCAGCGGGAGGCCGAGGCTGGGCTCGACTTCGCGCGCGAGACCGGGTCCCACATCACCGTCGACATCATCACCACACAGCTCCAGCTGATCCGGACATTGCGCGGCCTGACGCCGATCCTCGGCTGCTTCGACGACACCGGATTCGACGAGAAGCGGTTCGAACAGCATCTGCAAGAGGACCCGCGCCTGGCGTTCGCAACATGCTGGTACTGGATCCGCAAGCTGCAGGCGCGCGTTCTCGCCGGCGACCACACGGCCGCCATCGCGGCGGCGGCAGAGGCGGAGCGCCTGCTCTGGACGTCGCCTTCGTTCCCTGAGCTGGTGGAGTTCCATTTCTACACGGCCCTGGCGGGGGCCGCGCTCAGCGACGCGGCCCCCGTCGCGGAGCGGGCCCAACATCTGGAGGCCTTGGCCGCTCATCACCGCCAGCTCCAGCAGTGGGCCGAAAGCTGCCCGGAGAACTTCGAGCACCGCGCCGCGCTGGTTGGCGCGGAGATCGCTCGCAGTGAAGGCCGCGATGTCGACGCGATGCGTCTCTACGAACAGGCCATCCGCTCGGCACACGACAACGGCTTTGTCCACAACGAGGCGCTCGCCTGCGAGCTCGCGGCGCGTTTCTATGCGGCGCGCGGCTTCCAGGACATCGAGAATCTCTATCTGCGGCGTGCCCGCTACGGCTATCTGCGTTGGGGCGCCGACGGCAAGGTGCGGCAGCTCGATCAGCTCCATCCGCACCTTCGAGAGAAAGAACGAGCGACCGCAACGACGAGCACGATCGGCGGGCCGGTCGAACAGCTGGACCTCGCGACCGTGATCAAGGTGTCCCAAACCGTCTCGGGCGAGATCGTCCTGGAAAAACTGCTCGACACGCTCCTGCGCACCGCGATCGAGCATGCGGGTGCGACGCGCGGCCTCTTGGTCATGGCGCGCGACGCGGCGCCGCGGATCGCCGCGGAAGCCAGGATCGACGGCGGCACGGTGACCGTGCAGCTGTGCGACGCGCCCGTGACGGCGGCGATGCTGCCCGAGGCGGTCCTCCACTATGTCCTGCGCACCAGGGAGAGCGTCGTTCTCGACGATGCCGCGGCGCAGGACCCGTTTGCCGCCGATCCGTACATCCGGCAGCACCAGGCACGTTCCGTCCTCTCTTTGCCGTTGCTTACCCAGGCCAAGCTTATTGGCGCGCTCTATCTCGAGAACAACCTGGCCCCGGGCGTCTTCGCGCCGGCCCGGATCGCGGTGCTAAAGCTGCTCGCCTCACAGGCGGCGATCGCGCTGGAGAACACGCGCCTGTATCGCGAGGTCGCGGACCGCGAAGCGAAGATCCGGCGGCTGATCGATGCCAATATCATTGGCATCTTCATAGCAAATTTGGACGGCCGGATCGTCGAGGCCAATGACGCGCTACTCCACGTTGTGGGATATGACCGTGAGGATCTCCTGTCCGGCCGGATCCGGTGGACGGATCTGACGCCGCCGGACTGGCGCGAGCGCGACGCAGTGGCCATTGAGACGGCGAAAACGACCGGAACGCTTCTGCTTCTGCCTCACGAAAAAGAGTATTTGCGCAAGGATGGCAGCCGCGTGCCCGTGCTGATCGGCGGCGCTTTCTTTGAGAAAGGCGGAGACCAGGGGGTAGGCTTCGTGCTCGATCTGAGCGAGCGCAAGCGAGCCGAAGAGGCGTTGGGCCAGGTGCAAACGGAACTGGCGCACGCCAACCGCGTCGCCACCATGGGCGAGCTCACCTCCTCGATCGCCCATGAAGTCAGCCAGCCGATCGCCGCGACGATCATGAGCGCCCAGGCGGCGCTGAACTGGCTCGCCGCGGAGCCGCCAGCTCTGGAGGAGGTGCGGCGCTCACTCAAGAATGTCGTCAGGGACGGCTATCGCGCACGCGATGTCATCGATCGGCTCCGGGCCCTCATCAAAAAGGAGCCGCCCCGGAAGGACCGGCTGGACATCAACGAGGCGATCCGCGAAGTGATCGAGGTCACCCGCGGCGAAGTGATGAAGCATGGCATCTCGGTGCAGACGTGTCTCGCGGACGGCTTGCCGCTGATCGAAGGCGACCGGGTGCAACTGCAACAAGTGATTCTCAATCTGCTCATCAATGCCGTCCAGGCGATGAGCGGCCTCAGCGGGGGGGCGCGAGAGTTGCTGATCAGCACCGCGAGAGCCGAGCCGGACGGCGTACTCGTTGTGGTGAAGGATTCGGGGCCGGGGATCGCGCCGGAGACGCACGAGCACCTCTTCGAAGCATTCTACACGACGAAAGCCGGCGGATTAGGGCTGGGGCTGTCGATCTGCCGGTCGATCATCGAAGCGCATGGCGGGCGATTGTGGGCAAGCGCAAATGTACCCGACGGCGCCATCTTTCACTTCACCGTGCCCGCCGGCCCGGATAGCGCATCGTGATGGGGGGAACCGAGATTGGCACGATCCGGCCGGCAAGGAGCCGCGCGCGAACGGGCGGCAGCAGACAAAAAAACACGGGCGCGGAGGAGACGCACCTGCGCCTCCCCGCTTCCCGTCTGCTCCGCTCACCCAATTCTTTCTCATTCGATCGACCTGGCGCTCAGGTAGTCATCGCACCCTTTCGAGCGCACCGGCGCCAGAACCACCAGATGGCGGCCGCCGTGATGATGGTGTCCAGCCTAAGCCCGAAATGCAGCCGGACCTCGGCGCCGCACAGCGCCAACAAGGCCACCACGCCGATGGCGATCTTGGCGGCGGCCGGCAGGTCGAACCCTGCCCGGCTAGCACCGGGCAACGCGGCTAGGCCCGCGCCCCCGGCCATCCCCACCACGGCGTGGACACCGCGCAGCGTCTGACCGGACCTCGCCTCCCGGTTCGGCCGGCGAGGGAAATCCACCGAGGCGCCAGCCCGCATTAGCGCCAGCGCGATGTGATCGGCGGCGTTTGCGGCAGACCGCCCTGCCCCGCCGGCAATGATGATCTCCAGGTCGTCGTTGTTCATGATTGCTCTCCGTCAGCCGGCCCAGGGCCAGCACTGCTACGTTTTGGATTGTGATGGCCGATCGAGGGCGGCGTTTCCCTCGGCGAAATAGGCATCGGCCGCCCAGCCGATCGCCTCCGTCAGGGCGGCGGCGGTGATGGCGTTGACGGCGTTGCCGAGCCCCGGCACCCAGCCGAGCAGGCATTGGCTCAGCCCCCGGCCGACGGCTGCGGCGGACAACGACAGGATCAGCCCGGCCGCCGCGCTTTTGCCGATCGGCGTGCCGTGCTCGGCGCCTATGGCGACGATCATCGCCACCTGGATCGGCGTGATGACTGCGGCGTCGGAGCCCGGGACTTGGGCGAGTCCCCCGCCGGCGGCGGCGGAGGCTGCAGCCGCGGCGTGGATCAGCGCGTGGATTTTCTTTGCCTTGGTGGCCATGGGTGATGTGCCGCGCTCGACGCGCAGCCGCGTGATGTTCACGGCAACCTTCCCGGCATCAGCCCCTTCGTCTTCCTCTGGCTGGTTGCCTTTCCTGGGGGGCAGACCGCGCCGGCTCAACGGGCACGGGACACGGTAGGCTAAAGGCCTCTTGCTCCCGGCCGCCGGAAGCCTGGTTGATCGGAATCAAGGACGTATCATTCCGATTGTGTTCTGTTCCGGCCCGGCATGAGGCTGCCCGAGTTTGCCCATGCAGCGCCATGCCGGTAATCTCAGGAGACAGTTCCATGGGCAGGACATCACGCGGCTTGGCTGCGTTCGTCGCGGCTGGTTTGGCTTTTGCTGGCATGGCGCCGGCCGCTCTGGCGCAGGAGGAATCAGGCACCGCTGCATCCCCCCACGGCCCAACCGGCCGAACCGGCGGGCTACGGTGTGAATCGGCTCCACAATGGGACCCCGGCGCCGAGGACGAATAACCAACTGATTTACCGGCAGAAATCGTCGGTTGGGTAGGGTCCCGATCGGCGCCGATAGGGACCCCATGAACCCACTAAATTCACGAATCTTTTCAGTCTTCAATTGCCTATCAGGCCCGGGTCCCATGTTGGTGCCGATTCACAGATGAGCATCGAACGCTTCCTTACGGGGGTGGAGCAGCAGGCGAATGACCTTCCGGAGATCGACAGGCGTCATGTCCTCGAACGACTGGCGCTCGCTCCCTTTCTCGGCAGTCAGGATCCCCTGGATTTCTTCCGCGGCTGGAAGACGCCGGAAGAGCGTTACACTCCACGCTACCCTTACGAGGAGCAGGAGATGCCGAAAGCGGGCTAAATGTGGCTTCGGCTCAAGCCGGACAGACGTACAGGAGCCGCGGCGCGGGACGGCAGTTCCGCAGCAGGCTTTTGTGGTGAGTTGGGCGTTATGTTGCCGAAGCCCCCATCAGCATGCGGCATAGGAAGCGCCGGTTCTACGCGCCGGCCATCTGACTCCACATTGTACTACGTTACCGTCTTCCCGCATACTCGCGCCCGCTCCGCGATCCGCGCGGCCAAACGCTCAATAATAGGCTGATCCAACCCCTCCCCGCGCGCACGCGCGCATACCGTGCTCAGTTCGTCCGGAAGCCGATCGACCATCGCGGCAATCCGGCCGATCAGCGCATCAGCATCAAGACGTACCTCACGGACCAGCTTGCGCCATTCGCTGATCCCGATGTCGCGCAGCCGGTATTCGCCGCCGATCTTCATCGACAGCTTGACCTTGTGCGGGTCGATGTCGTCGTAGGGCAGGATGCTGGCAATGTCATAGAGCGGCGCGAGCCGGACGCGCGGGCCGCCGCCGATCAGCAGCGAATAGTTTTTCGCGTGTGCATCCGGGCCGGCGATCAGCCAGTTGAACGCGATGGCGTCGATAAAGGCATTCACATCCTCCGCGCGCGCATTAGAGTGAGTACGCAGCAATTCCACAACATCGGCGACGCCGGGGCCGCCTGCGTTCTGATACTTCTTGGCCGGCATAATGCCGAGCGCCTGGCAGACGTCTTCCTGATGTATGCGTATAATTTCGTTGCCGATCCTCAGCCGATCATAGCGCTCGACGACGATGGCGATTTCCTCGCCAAAACGCGTGACCCGCGAGGACGCCGCCGGTATCCCAAGCGCGCGGGCAAGCCCGAGGCAGACATGCTCGTTTTCCGCGTGGCCGTCGAACTGCCCGGTCGGAGGTTTCAGGATATGCGTCGTCGGCGCGCGGCCGGAAGGGATGCCCCAGCGGCCATGCTCGAACAGCAGCGCGGTCTTGGGCTGCGCGCCGGCAAGGCTGAATTGGCCCGTGTCTCGTGGCAATCGCCAGGCGGCATGGTCCTCTCTCAAGGCGCGCAGGCGCAGGGCGACACCGCTTTCGTCAAGCCATTCGACCTCATCCGCACTGCCGCTATGAACCGCATCCAGGCGTTCGGGCTTTACAAATTGCACCGCTCCGGCGCAGTCCTCGCCGACATTTCCTATCAGCGCGAAGACATTCCGTGCCGAAATCTGGAACCTCCTCGCCCAGCGTTCGAGCACGATCTCATTGTCCGGCAGAAGCCCCCATAGAAAAGCTTCGATCGCGTCCGTGCCATATTTCTCGGCCGCCAATGGCATGGACAGCGACAGCGGATAGGCATCGGAAGCTTCACGCCATGCGGGGTCATAGGTAAAGGTCAGCTTGCCGCGCGCCCCGGCACGCACGCGGCCAATTTCGCGGCCGCCAAGCAAGGTGACGAGTTCATCGGTCATCGTCCGCCCTCTCGCGCGCCGCCGCGACTATGGCGTCGATGTCGGGGGTTGCCGCCCCTTTAATGTCGCTTGCCTCAATGGAGCTGTTAAGGCGGACGCCCAAACTATCCAGGGCACGCAGCACAAGCCCCAGCTCCGCGCGCGCGCGTCCGCGTTCGATACCAACCACCCATTGGCGGCTGACACCGATGCGTTGCGCCAGTTCAGCCTGGTCGAGGCCAAGTTTTCTGCGGCGCTCACGAATGACCGCCCCGAAATCGGCCGCCGTGCGAATGAACATACAGCCTCATTCCCATGTCAATGTTCGCTGACACAATATAAATGTCACCGAATGCTGACAAGTAAAAAAAGTCTTCGATTGCTGACATTTTTGTGCGCCCTCCAGCATCCGTTTGCTGTTCCCCTCTCCTGCTTCGGCGAACGGAGGATACGCCAAGAGGTAGAGGGCGGAGGGGGATTCAGTGACGGTTCATGATCGCGAGAGAGGCTTGCGGTGCCCGTCGTGGAGATTTCCCAATGAACATCGATATTTCCTGTACCCCCGCTTCTGCCGGTTCCGCGTCACGTGCGCCGCACCCGGCCGGCTTCAAGGTTGACTTATCCCGCGGCGAGCGCATCGGCCGGGTCTCTTCCGAGTGGCTCTCGCGCCCGGATGACGAGCGATACTTGTCCCTGTCGGACCTGTACGCCTCCGTATGCGCCCGAACGGAGCGGGCGACGGCACGGACCGTGGAAAGCCGGGCCGTCCGCGTCGAGGCGAAACGGGACGATGCCGAGCAACTGGCGCTGATCGTGCCGGGGCGGGACTGCCCGATTGCGCCGACCCATTGGAGCTTTGGCCAATTATGCAGCCTGGTCGGCGCGCCGGCGGGTTATTTGCGGGATTTGCCCGCGCCGTTGGCGGGGATCAACCTACAGCACGGTCTGCTGTCCCACCGCGGCGAGTTGGTGAAGACGCTGGAGGCCCAGGACGGCCGGGTCGAACTGCGTGCGGTCACCGGCCCGGACTATGGCCGCATCTGGGATCACGAACTGGTTGGCGCGGTGATGAAAATCGCCGGGAATGACCCTGGCGACATGCGCTGGAAGGTCCCAGGCGTGCTCGACTGCTTGGTTGCCGAAAAATTAGGGCGGGACGCCATCGACGCGCTCTTTCAGCGTGCGGAGCGCTGCATCCGCCGCCGCCATGTCATTCCCGGCATACACGCCGTCTCCCTCGCCGTTGGGATAGTAGCCCGGCAAGCCCACGGTCACGGAATGCCCTTTATACGACAAAGTGAACGGCCGCACACCGCGCGTCAGCAGTTCGCCGGTTTCCGGAGACGCCATCGAGGGCGGAAGTTTTTGCATTTGAGCCGGCATCCAACTTTTCTTTGAGCGGCATCATGGTGAGTTTGGTGACGACGTCAGCCTGAAATTTCAAGGAAATTGCGCCATTGTATCCCAAAACTTGCGAGCTTTTGGTGAGTTTCGGTTTTTTGGCCGACTGATATTTTGGTATAACCGTTTGATTTTATTGGCGGACCCGACGCGATTCGAACGCGTGACCTTTGCCTTCGGAGGGCAACGCTCTATCCAGCTGAGCTACGGGTCCTTGCCTTTTCCTTCTATCCGCAAACCGCCCCATCCGGCAACGGGGCGCGCGCCTTAAACCTTACCGTGGCAGTATTTAAACTTCTTGCCCGAGCCGCAGGGGCAGGGGGCATTGCGCGGGGTCGCCGCCCAGGTTTCCGGCTTGGCCGGGTCCATGTCCTCGTCGCGGTACGGGCGGATGCGGTCGCTCTCGTGCACCACCGGCTCGGTCAGTGCCAGCTCGGGCGCCACATGGCCTGGCAGCGGGTGGCTTTCCACCATCGGCACGGGCGGCGGGGGCGGCGGCGCTGCGGGCGTCTCGGTCACCATCACATGCGCCAGTGAACCGGTCACGCGCTCCTTCAGCTCGTCGAGCATCGCCGCGAACATGGCGAATGCCTCGCGCTTGTACTCGTTCAGCGGGTCGCGCTGGCCGTAGCCGCGCAGGCCGATGCCCTGGCGCAGGTAGTCGAGCGCCAGCAGATGCTCCTTCCACACATGGTCGAGCGTCTGCAGCAGGATGGATTTCTCGATGTAATTGGTCAGCTGCTCGCCGAATTTCTCCGCCTTGGCCGCAGCCGCCTGGGCAGCCGCCTGCTCGATGCGCTCCCGCAGATGCACCTCATCGATGCCCTCTTCCGCCGCCCAGTCCACGATCGGCAGCTCCAGCGCGAGCACACGCTGGAGGTCGGCGGCCAGCTCGGCGCTCTGCCACTGCTCGGCAAATGCCTTTTCGGGAATGCGGGTGGCGACGAGCGAGGCGATCACATCCTCGCGCAACTCGGCCACGATGTCCGACACGCTCTCCGCGCTCATGAACTCGCGGCGCTGGGCGTACACCTCCTTGCGCTGGTCGTTCATCACGTCGTCGTATTTCAACACGTTCTTGCGCATGTCGAAGTTGCGGACCTCGACCTTCTTCTGCGCCTTCTCCAGAGCCTTGTTGATCCAGGGGTGGATGATCGCCTCACCCTCCTGCAGGCCCAGGCGCTGCAGCATCCCGCCCATGCGGTCGGAGCCGAAGATGCGCATCAGATCATCTTCGAGCGAGAGGAAGAAGCGCGAAGCGCCGGGGTCGCCCTGGCGGCCGGAGCGGCCGCGCAGCTGGTTATCGATGCGCCGGCTCTCATGCCGCTCGGTGCCGATCACGAACAGCCCGCCCGCCGCCTTCACCTTCGCGTGGTTGGCGTCGATCTCGGCCTTCAGCGCCGCCGGGTCCACGCCCGGCTCCAGCGCCAGGCGCATCTCGTAATTGCCGCCAAGCTTAATATCGGTGCCGCGCCCGGCCATGTTGGTGGCGATGGTAATCGCCCCGGGCGCGCCGGCCTGCGCCACGATCGTCGCCTCCTGCTCGTGGAAGCGCGCGTTCAGCACGCTGTGCCTGATCCCCTTCCGGTCCAGCAGGGCGGAGATGATCTCGCTCTTCTCGATGCTGGTGGTGCCGACCAGCACCGGCTGGCCGCGTTCCCGGCATTCCTCGATCAGCCTTGCGACCGCCTCGTATTTCTCGCTGGCGGTGCGGTACACCTCGTCGTCCTGGTCGTCGCGCGCCACGGCGACGTTGGTCGGGATTTCCACCACCGCAAGCTTGTAGATCTGCTCGAACTCGTCCGCCTCAGTCATGGCGGTGCCGGTCATGCCGGCGAGCTTGGGGTACAGGCGGAAATAGTTCTGGAAGGTGATCGAGGCCAGAGTCTGGTTCTCCTGCTGCACCTGCACCTTCTCCTTGGCTTCCAGCGCCTGGTGCAGCCCGTCGGAGTAGCGGCGCCCCTCCAGCATGCGGCCGGTGAATTCGTCGATAATGACGATCTTGCCGTCGCGCACGATGTAATCCACGTCCCGCGCGAACAGGGTGCGGGCGCGCAGGGATTGCTGCACATGGTGCACGATCGAGACATTGGCGAGGTCATACAGCCCGCCACTGGGCAGAACGCCTGCGGCGCGCAGCATATCCTCCACCGTCTCCGCGCCCGGCTCCGTCATCGTCACGGTGCGGGCTTTTTCGTCTTTCTCGTAAAATTCATGCTTGCCGTCCTCGCCCACCTTGCCGCTGGCCAGGAAGGCGGCAACCACCTCGTCCACCTGGGCATAAAGCGCGGTCGGCTCGTCGGACGGGCCGGAGATGATGAGCGGGGTGCGGGCCTCGTCGATGAGGATGGAGTCCACCTCGTCCACGATGGCGAAGTGGAACGGCCGGTGGACCATGTCCTCCAGCCGGTACTTCATGTTGTCGCGCAGGTAGTCGAAGCCGAACTCGTTATTCGTGCCGTAGGTGATGTCGGCGGCGTAGGAGGCGCGGCGGGTCGGCTCGTCGAGCCCAGGCACGATCACGCCGGTGGAGAGGCCCAGGAAGCCGTAGAGCTGGCCCATCTGGGCGGCGTCGCGCCGGGCCAGGTAGTCGTTCACGGTAACCACGTGCACGCCAAGCCCGGTCAGGGCGTTCAGGTACACGGCAAGGGTGGCGACAAGGGTCTTGCCCTCGCCGGTCTTCATCTCGGCAATCTTGCCGTCATGCAGCACCATGCCGCCGATCAGCTGCACGTCGAAATGGCGCATCCCCAGCACGCGCTTGCTGGCCTCTCGCACCACGGCGAAGGCCTCGGGCAACAGGTCGTCGAGCGTCTCGCCCGCCTCCAGCCGGGCGCGGAAGGTGGCCGTCTTGCCCTGGAGCGCTGCATCGTCCAGCGCCGAAAGCTCGGGCTCCAGCGCGTTGATGGCGGCAATGCGCCGGCGGTATGCTTTCAGCACACGGTCGTTACTGGTTCCGAAGATGGCGCGGGCGAGGCTGGCAAACATGCTGGGGCGGAATCCGCTTCACAAAGTAAGGAAATCTGCCCGCTCACATAGTCGCGGGGTGGTAACGGGTCAAATCTCCCCTTTGCTCCACATCTCTAAAGCAGCACGAAATCCCGCGGCGCCAGCGGCTCGGGGGCGGGATCGCCCAGGGTCTCGGCGGCGGCAATCTCGATATTGCGCACCAGCCCGTCCAGCGGCAGCCCGTTCACTGCCGCGGTGAAGGGCTCCTCCAACTCCTCGCCCAGCGCGTCCAGGCCGAAGAAGGCATAGGCCAGCACCAGGGTGAGCAGCGGGGTCGCCATCCCCAGCGTATCGACCATGCCGAAGGGTAGCAGCAGGCAGATCAGCCACACGCTCCGGTGCAGCATCAGCGAATAGGCGAAGGGCATCGGCGTGTTGCGCAGCCGCTCGCAGGCGGCCTGGACGCCGGTCATGGAGTCCAGGTGGCTGGAGAACAGGCGGTAGAGGATGTCGGTGATCTCGCCCGCGCGCATCTGCGCCGCGAAGGCCTCCGCCAGGTGGCGCAGCGCCTCGCCGGAGCGGTTGGGCGGCATCGGCATGGGGGCGCGCAACTGGTCACGCAGCGCGCGGGCGAATTCCGGCACCAGCAGGGCCGCTTGCCGCCGCGCGCCGCCGCCCTCGGGCAGGAGCGCCGCGATGTCGCGCAGCAGGCTGCGGCTGATGCCCAGCAGCGCACCCCATTGCTTGCGCCCTTCCCACCAGCGGTCGTAGCAGGCGCTGTTGCGGAAGCCGAGGAAGATGGACACGCCCAGCCCCAGCAGGGTGAACGGCGCGGGATTCACCGCGTTGAACCATCCCGGCCGGACATGCTGCAGCCACACCGCCATGGCGGAAAGAGCCGCCACCAGCAGCAGGCGCGGCGCGATGACGGGCAGCACCGAGCCGCGCATGGCGTAGAGCAGAACGAGCCCGGTCGGGCGGGGGCGGACGATCATGGCTGGCGATTACACCCTCGGCCCAAAGCGGGCCAGTCTTGCCGGTTGCACGGCTTTGCCGCATAGGAAGCGCGAGAAAAAAGGAAGGTTTCAACCCTATGCGCCGTCTTACTCTGCGTTCCGTCCTCGCTGCCGCCAGCCTGTTCGCCGCACCCGCCGCCTTCGCCCAGTCCGGCGCGCCCGCGGCCGCCCCGGCGAACGCAAACCCGGTGGTCGCCACAGTCAACGGCATGAATATCTACATGAGCGACATCCAGGCCGACGCGCAGAGCGCGCCCGCGCAGATGCAGCAGCTGCCGCCCGACCAGCTCTTCCAGCTGCTGGTCAACCAGGAGGTGGACCGCAAGGCCCTGCTGGTCGCCGCGCAGAAGGAAGGCCTGCAGAATAATCCGGACGTGGCCAAGGCGATGCAGAACGCCGCCAATATCCGCCTGGAAAACGCCTATATTCAGGAGAAGGTTGCCCCGCAGGTGAGTGACACCGCCGTGCAGGCCGAATATAACCGCGACTACGCCGGCAAGCCCGGCCCGGAGCAGGTCGAGGCCCGCCACATCCTGGTGCAGACCCAGGCCCAGGCCCAGGAGATCATCAACCAGCTGAACAAGGGCGCTGACTTCGCCAAGCTGGCCGAGAAGGACAGCATCGACCCCGGCGCCAAGAACGGCGGCGAACTCGGCTGGTTCTCGCAGGACGAGATGGTCCCGGCCTTCGCCACCGCCGCCTTCGCCCTCAAGCCCGGCCAGTACACCAAGACCCCGGTGCAGACCCAGTTCGGCTGGCACGTGATTCTGTGCGAGGGCAAGCGCACCGCGCCGACCCCGGCGCTGGCTGACGTACAGGACCAGATCAAGCAGAAGCTGGCCGACCAGGCCGTGCAGGCGACGCTGGATCAGGTACGCAGCCAGGTCCAGGTCCAGATCTTCAACGCCGACGGCACCCCCGCCAAGCCGGGCGCTTCCGCCCCGGCCCAGAGCAGCCAGTCCAACTAACATGGCTGGCGCGCTTCCCGTCTCGCCGCTGGCGCTGCCGCTGCCTCCGCTTCCCCCCATCGCCGGGGTGCGGATGGCAACGGCGGAGGCCGGAATCCGGTACAAGGGCCGCACGGACGTGCTGCTGGCGGAATTCGCGGAGGGCACCACCGTCGCCGGTGTGTTCACCAAAAATCTCTGCCCCGGCGCGCCGGTCACCTGGTGCCGCGAGGCGCTGGAAGGCGGGCTCGCCCGCGGCCTGGTGGTGAATGCGGGAAACGCCAATGTGTTTACCGGCCTCGCCGGTGAGCGGGCAGTGGAGGAGACGGCCCACGCCGCCGCCGCCGCACTCGGCACCAAGGCGGAGAGGATCTTCCTCGCCTCCACCGGCGTGATCGGCGAGCCCCTCCCCGCGCACAAAATCGTCGCGGTGATGCACGAGCTGAAGGCCACGCTCGAGGCGGACCGCTTCGCCGAGGCCGCGAAGGCGATCATGACCACCGACACCTTCCCCAAGGCCGCCACGCGCACCGCACGGCTGGGCGGGGTGGAAGTAACAATCAACGGCATCGCCAAGGGCAGCGGCATGATCGCGCCCGACATGGCGACCATGCTGAGCTTCATCTTTACCGACGCCGCGATCCCCGCCCCGGCCCTGCAGGCCATGCTGGCCAAGGGCGTGGACAGCACCTTCAACTGCGTGACCATCGACAGCGACACCTCGACCTCCGACACGGTGCTGCTCTTTGCCACCGGCCAGGCAGGCAACGCGCCGACCGAAGACCCCGGCCATCTCGCCGATTTCCGCCGCGCCTTGCACGAGGTGCTGCATGATCTCGCGTTGATGGTGGCGCGTGACGGCGAGGGCGCGCAGAAGCTCGTCACCATCAATGTGGAAGGGGCCGTCTCCAACCATTCGGCCAAGCGCATCGCCATGACGATCGCCAATTCCCCTTTGGTGAAAACCGCCCTCGCCGGTGAGGACGCGAACTGGGGCCGCATCGTCATGGCCGTGGGCAAGGCCGGCGAGCCGGCCGACCGCGACAGGCTCGGCATCGCCGTGGGCGGCGTGTGGATGGCCCAGGCGGGCGGCGTGGTCCCCGGTTACGACGAAACCCCGGTTGTCGCGCACATGAAGGGCCGAGAGATCGAGATCACGGTCGATATCGGGCTGGGCGAAGGCCGCGCCACGGTTTGGACCTGCGACCTCACCCACGGTTACATCGACATCAACGGCTCCTACCGGAGTTAAAAACTCGTTCTGGCGGCCATTCAGCGTGCTTTTCTGTGGTTGCGAGTGCGCGCCACCGGTTCGAGCGCGCGAAGCAACGGGCTCACGTACTTAACGTACGCTCCGCTCCGGTTCTCGAAAAACACGCTGACTGACTCACCAGAGCGAGTTTCCAAGCAGACTCTAACCCATCTCCCGCCGCGGCGCGGGCGCCCTGGCCGGGAATTCATTCGCCTCGATAAACGAGAGCAGCCCCTGCACGATCTGCGCCGGGTTCGGCGGGCAGCCCGAGATCATCAGGTCCACCGACAGCACGCTGTCCGTCCCGCCGGAAATGGCCGGCGAGCCCTTGAACACCCCGCCATCCACCGCGCAATCGCCCACCGCCACCACCAGCACCGGTTCGGGCATCGCCGCGCGCGCCTGGAGCAGCGCCTCGCGCATGTTCTTCCCCGAAACGC
Source organism: uncultured Alphaproteobacteria bacterium (assembly GCA_963750235.1). Lineage (GTDB taxonomy): Bacteria > Pseudomonadota > Alphaproteobacteria > Acetobacterales > Acetobacteraceae > Acidocella. Next base: position 312,913 of record CAVVPW010000008.1, on the reverse strand, counting down.
CGGTGACGAGCAGGATGTCCGCATGGCGCGGGCTGGGGGTGAAGCTCAACCCATACTGCGTCAGGTCATGGACCAGGTTCTGCGTCGCGCGCAGCTCCAGTTCGCAGGCATTGCAGCTGCCCGCCGGCACATGGCGGATCGCCAGCGAGCGCCCGAGCCTGGAGGTCCCGACCCGCTCGCGCAGGCTCTTCACCAACCCGGGGTCCCCCGTGCTCGGCTCGGGAGCGCGGGAGAGCAAATGCCGTGCGACGGTCTTCCACATTACAGGTCCACCCCTGAATACGAGCCGTTAATTGATTTATTGATCAGCGGGAAGTCGGCGAGGATCGCGGTCGCCGCCGCGTGCTCCAGCAGCGGCCAGTGCAGCGTGCTGGGGTCGGCGATGAACACATCGGCGATGGCGCCGGACTCGATGCGCAGCCAGTACCAGACCGGGCCGCGGAAACTCTCGGCCACACCAAGCCCGGCACCGCTGCCTATGGGCGGCGCGATGGCGATCGGGGTATCGGGCAGGGCGTTCAGCATGTCGCGGATCAGGCGGATGCTCTCCGGGATCTCCGCGAGCCGGATGCGGATGCGTGCGGCCACGTCGCCCTCCTGCTCCACCGGCACGTAGAGGCCGAAGGTCTCGTAGGGCGGGTAGCCGGGCAGCAGCCGGGAATCATGCGTTTGGCCGGAGGCACGGCCCGCATAGCCCCCGGCGGCATAGGCGGCGGCAAGGGACGGCGGCACGGTGCCGGTACCGACCACGCGGTCCTGCAGGCTGGCGTAATCCTCGAACACCCGCTTCAGGCTGGGCAGCTCCACCTCAAGCGCGTCCAGCGCGTCCAGTATCGCCGCGCCGCCGCCAGTGGCGATGTCGCCCGCCACCCCGCCGGGGATGACCATGTCCATCATCAGCCTGTGGCCGAACGCCGCCGCCGAGGCCGCGCAGATCCGCTCACGTGCCAGGGCGAAGCGGGAGTCGAGAAACGCGAACCCGGCATCCCCGGCGATGGCGCCGATATCGCTGGTGTGGTTGGCGAGGCGCTCCAACTCGGCCATCACCGCGCGCAGATGGATCGCGCGGCCCGGTACCTGCAGCCGCAACGCGGCCTCGGCCGCGTGGGCAAAGGCGGTGCCATGCGCCACGGTGGCATCGCCCGAGACGCGGGCGGCAAAACGTGCGGCCAGGCGCGGGGATTTGCCCCGGATCATCCCCAGCGTGCCCTTATGGGCATAACCCAGCCGGGCCTCCAACTTCAGCACCTTCTCGCCGATGACCGAGAAGCGGAAATGCCCGGGCTCGATGATCCCGGCATGGATCGGTCCCACCGCCACCTGATGCACGCCCTCGTCCTCGGGGGATTTGAACTCCGGCCAGGGGCCTCTGCCATCCGCGTCGCGGGAATGCTCGATCGCCGGACGGGTATCCGCAGCACCTATGGCCTTATGGCCGTTCAGGTCGCGCGCCAGGCGCTGGAACCAGCCTGCGCCGGCATGGGGCAGGGCCGGATAGGCGCCGTCCACCAACTCCACCGCCACCAGCTCGCCCGGCTCGTACAGCGCGTAGGCGTGGCGTGCGTCCGTCCACAGGGCGATGAACCGGCCCTGATGCGCCGGCCAGTCCTCGTGGGAGAGCAGGATCATTTGAGCGCCTCCGCGACATGGGAGAGCAGCCCCACCAGCATCGGCGGCATGGCGAAGGCCAGCACCACCGAGAGCGCCAAATGCAGCGTGACGAGATGTGTCTCCGGCGTGGCCTTGGAGGGTTTCATCCGTACCGGGGCGTGGCCGAACACCAGCGGCCCAAAATTGCGCAGAATGGGGATGGCGCAGAGCAGCAGCCCCAGCCCCAGCGGGAGCGAAGCCCAGGGGCTGCGCTGGATGGTCTGGCTGATGATGATGAACTCGGAGGCGAACAGGCCCGAGGGCGGCAGGCCGGTGAGGGCGAACATCGCCGCCCCCAGCACCAGTGCCGTGTATTTGTTGGAGTGGATCAGCCCGCGCAGATGCGAGAAGCCGTAATGCCCGGGGGCTGTGGAGCCGCGCAGCGCCGCCGCGCGGATGAGCACCTGCAGCAGTGCTGATTTGATGAGCGTGTGCAGCAGCATGTGCAGCAGCCCGCCGAAGATCGCCGCAGCGCCGCCGACCCCGAAGGCAAACGCCGCGATGCCGGAATGCTCGATGGAGGAGAAGCCGAAGAAGCGCCGCGCATCGCGCCGCCGCGAGAAGGAGAAGGCGGCGAGGAACAGCGAGGCCAGCCCAAGCGTGAGCAAAAACGGCCCCGGCGGCAATGCCGTGCCGCCGGAGGCGTAATTCGCCTCCAGCAGATGGCGGAAGCGCAGGATCGCGATCAGCGCGACGTTCAGCAGCGGGCCGGAGAGCGAGGTGGTGAGCGGGGCAGGGCCTTCGGCATAGGCATCCGGCAGCCAGCCATGCAGCGGCACCAGCGCCGCCTTCGTGCCGTAGCCGAACAGGATCAGCACGAAGGCCAGGGTGAGCAGGGAGCCGTCCATCCCGGGCGCATGGGCGGCAAGAGCGGTGAAGCTCATGGCCGAGAAGCCCGGCCCCAGCGCCGGTTGCGCCGCCAAATAGACCAGCATGGTGCCGAACAGCGCCAGCCCGATGCCCACGCCGCCCAGTATGAAATATTTCCACGCCGCCTCCAGCGCCGAGGGCGTGCGCGGCATGCTCACCGCCAGCGTCGCGGCGATGGTGGCGCCCTCCACCGCGGCCCAGAGCAGGCCGATATTATCGGCGTACAGGCCGAGCAGGGTGGACCCCAGCACTACTTGGCACATGGCATGGTACACCCGCCAGCGGCGCAGGCTGAGGCGCGGCTCGGCCTCGCGCAGATAGAAAATGTTGGCAACCGCCGTGGTGAGCCCGGTAAAGCCGGTGACCCCGCCGAAGACCAGCCCGAGCTCGTCGGCATGGACCAGCCCCGAACCCGGCGCGGCAAAGGCCACGAGGGTGAGGATGAACACGATGCCGCTCAACACCGCATTGACCAGCGCCCCTTGGCTCGGCGTGCCCATCAGCCCGAGTGGCAGCGCCGCCAGCAGCGGCAGGAAGATGGCAACGAGGATCATCTTCCGCGCCTCTCGATCTCTTCGATGCCGGTGAGGTCCAGCGTGTCGAAATGTTCGCGGATGCGGAACAGGAACACGCCGACCACGAGGAACGCCAGCAGCACCAGAAGTGCCACGGAAAATTCCGCCACGAAGGGCATGCCCGGCATGCCGATGGCGGCCAGCACCAGCCCGTTCTCCGTGGAGAGGAAGCCGAGGATCTGCGCCAGCGCGTTGCGGCGCGTCACCATCACCATCAGCCCGAGCAGCACCACCGAGAGCGCGATGGCCAGATCCTCGCGCGTCAGCGACACGGCGCTCATCGTGCTTGGCAGCACGACCAGCACCGCCACGCCGATCAGCCCGACGCCGATGATCATCGACAGCACCACCGGCATCGCCGTCTCCACGGCGCGGATCATGTTGAAGCGCAGCACGATCTGGCGCAGCCCGATGGGCAGCAAGATCGCCTTGATGACCAGGGTGATGAGCCCGGTGAGGTAGAGATTGACCTCGTGCTGCGCATAGCCCTGCCAGAACGCCGCGGCAGAGAGCACGAAGGCCTGGATCTGGTAGATGGTGATCATCGCCGCCAGCCGCCGCTGCGAGAGCAGCGAGAAGGCGAACACCAGGATGATGCCGCCCATCAGGTGCGCGAGGGGAAAGGTGAGGCTCATGCGCCAATCCTCGCCGCCACGAACAGGAAGATCCCGGCCAGCATGCCGAGTAGCATGGCCACGCCGAGGAATTCCGGCACCCGGAACACGCGCATCTTGGCGCTGGAGACCTCGTACAGCGGCAACACCACCGCCATGGCGGCGAGCTTGAGCAGCCAAAGCAGCAGCCCGCCGGGCCAGGAGAGGATGTCAGTCGCGCGGGCCATGCCGAAGGGCAGGAAGATCGCGCCGATCAGGCTCATCCACAGCAGCAGCCGCAACATGGCGGCGTAGTTCAGCAGCAGCAGGTTCCGCCCCGAATATTCCAGCAGCATCGCCTCATGCACCATGGCGAGCTCCAGGTGGCCGGACGGGTTGTCGGTCGGGATGCGCCCGGTCTCGGTAAGCGCCACGGCGAGCATGGCGGCGAGCGCGAAGCCGAGCGAGACGGAAATGCCGATATGCTGGGTGTCGAAGGCGACCGCGATGCCGTCCACGGTCACGCCGTGTGCCAGCAGCCCGAAGCAGAGCAGCACGACCAGCAGTGCCCCCTCGGCGAACACGCCGTAAAGCGCCTCGCGCCACGCCCCGGCGCCGCCGAAGCCGAAGCCCGTCTCCAGCCCGCCCAGCATGGTGGCGGCCCGCGCCAGGGCGAGCAGGCCCATGATGGTGATGAAGTCCGACAGCGGGGCGGTGAGCAGCCCGGTGCAGAAGCCCGGCACCAGCATGGCGGCCACGGCGATGCTGAGCGCGCAGGCCACCGGCCAGGCGCTGAACAGCTCAGTGGCGGTGTCTGGCACCAGCGTGGCCTTGCGCAGCATCTTGTACAAATCCCGGTAGGGCTGGATGACCGGCGGGCCGCGCCGCCCCAGCGCCCAGGCGCGCAATGTCGTCACCACGCCCATCACCAGCGGGGCAAGGGCGAAGGTCAGCGCCACATGCAGCAGGGTCGCCAGCAGGCGGAGGAAGAAGGCCAGCACCATCAGCCGCCCTCCCCAAGCCCAAGCGCGAGCAGGAACGCCACAAGTGCTGCGAAGATGAAGGCCAGTCGCTGGCGGATGGTGGCGCGGCGGAGGCGCTCGGCCACGCGCACGCAGCGCAGATGCAGCCGCGTGAGCGGCGTGAGCAGGAAGGCCTCGGCGGGGTCAGCCCCGCCCGGCGCCAGCAGCCCCCGGCCAATGGCGCGGGCGATCGGCTCGGCGAAGCCGGTGGCGGATGGCTGGGTCGCAGGGTCGCCAAAGGGCAGCCAGGGCGGCGGCTTGCCGAACCCGCCATTCCAGGCCGGCACCTCGCGCGAGCCGCGCACGCCGTAGCGGTGGAGGATGAAGCCCGCCGCCACGGCCACCAGCCCGGCCAGCACCGCCAGCGAGAGCGGCGCATAGGTCAGAGGCGGCGCATCCGCCTGCGGGGCGAGCAGCAGGATCACCGGCGTCAGCGCATAGAGCACCAAGCCGGGCAGCAATGCCACCGGCACACACAGCGCCGCCAGCAGCGCCATGCCGATCAGCGGCCAGCGCCGCGCATCCTCGGCGGCGGCGGCCTGCAAGGTGCGCGGCCGGCCAAGGAAGCCGATGCCGATCATCCGCACCGCAGCACCCAGGGCCAGAGCGGCACTCAGGCCCAGCACCACCAGCAGCGCGGTGAAGCCGATGCGCGCGATAATGCCGCCCGTACCGGCTGCGGCGATGGCCGCGTGCCACAGGATGAATTCCGGCGCGAAGCCAGGGCCCAGCGGCAGCGCCGCCATGCCCGCAGCCCCGCCCAGCATCAGCAAGCCAAGCTTGGGCATGCCGCGCACCAGCCCGCCCAGCCAGTTGAGCGATGTGGTGCCCACGGAATGCTTCACCTCGCCCGCGCCGATGAACAGCAGCGGCTTATACAGCCCATGCGCCACGGCGCAGAGCAGTGCTGCCTCCAGCCCCAGCCCGGCCATGGCGCCATCGCCCATGGCCTTGGCCCTGAGCGCGATGCCGAGCCCCACCGCGATAAGCCCGACATGCTCGACCGTGGAGCAGGCCAGCATGGTCTTCAGCTCGGTCTCCAGCATCGCCCTGAGCGCGCCGATGAGCACCGAGGCTGCGCCCGCCACCACCAGCACCCCGCCCCACCAGGGCTGCGCCGCCGGGGCCAGCACCACGAAGGCGTAGCGGATGATTACATACAGCGCGACCTTGACCATGCCGCCGGACATCAGCGCCGACACGCCGGCCGGCGGCGCCGGATGCGCCCGCGGCAGCCAGAAATGCAGCGGCGCCAGCCCGGCCTTGGCCCCTGCCCCCAAAACGATCAGCAGGAACGCGATGGGCCCGGCCGGCAAAAACACCGCCGGGACCAGGCAGGCGGCGGAAAATATCGCCACGCCCACGTATAAAGTCGCCGGCTTCTGGTCGCCGCGCAGCACCAGCAGCCAGGAGGCGGCGCTCATCAGCTCGAAGCCGAACACCAGGGTGAATGCATCCGCCGCCGCCAGCGCGAGGCCCATGCCCAGCACGAACACCCAGAAAGTGACGGAGTTGCGCATCCCCGCCATCGCCCCCGCCACCACCTGCGGCAGTAGAATGCCCAGAAACAACAAGGACAAGGCGTCGAGATGCAGATGCATCCCCTGCCCCGGCAGGCCCACATATATGGCGAAGGATTGAGTCACACCTTCACGCTAGCAAACCCGTCCCCGCGCCGGGAAGCGCGCCGGAATGTTTTCAGGAGCCTGGGTTACAGGCCGGGCAAGGTCCGGCGCACGAAAAAAGGGGCCCGCTGGGGCCCCTTCTCGATTTTGACGTTGACGCCCCAGCCTTACTTCAGCAGGTCGGCGACCGCAGCCTGCTCCTCGAGCAGCTCGTTCAGCGTGTGCTGCATGTGGCCCTTGGAGAACTCGTCCATCGGCAGGTCCTTGACGCGGTGATATTTGCCGCCCTCGCAGGTGCAGGGCACGCCGAACATCACGTCTTCCGGCACGCCATAGGAACCGTCGGACGGCACGCCCATGGAGACCCACTTGCCGTTGGTGCCCAGCACCCAGTCGCGCACATGGTCGATGGCGGCGTTGGCGGCGGAGGCGGCCGAAGAGAGCCCGCGGGCCTCGATGATGGCGGCGCCGCGCTTGCCGACGGCGGAGAGGTAGGTGTCCTTGTACCAGGCCTCGTCGTTGACGGCTTCCGGCATCGGCTTCCCGGCGGCGGTGGCGAAGCGGTAGTCGGCGTACATGCTGGGGGAGTGGTTGCCCCACACGGCCATCTTCTCGATGTCCTTGACCGGGGTGCCGGTCTTCTCGGCGAGCATGGAGACCGCGCGGTTATGGTCAAGGCGCAGCATCGCGGTGAAGTTCTCCTTCGGCAGATCCGGGGCGGACTTCATGGCGATATAGGCGTTGGTGTTGGCCGGATTGCCGACCACGAGCACCTTCACGTCGCGCTTGGCGACATCGTTCAGGGCCTTGCCCTGAACCTTGAAGATCTCGGCATTGGCAGCGAGCAGGTCGCTGCGCTCCATGCCCGGGCCGCGGGGGCGCGAGCCGACCAGGATGGCGATATCCACGTCCTTGAAGGCGACGCGCGGGTCATCGGACGGCGTGACGCCGGCGAGCAGCGGGAAGGCGCAGTCATTCAGTTCCATGATCACGCCGTTCAGCGCCTTCTGCGCCTGGGGCAGGTCGAGCAGGTTCAGGATCACCGGCTGATCCTTGCCGAGCAGGTCGCCGTTGGCGATACGGAACAGGATAGCGTAACCAATCTGGCCAGCGGCACCGGTGACGGCAACGCGCACGGGGGTTTTCATGTCTGTGACTCCATTGAATTGGGCGGTTTCCCCTTAAAACTTCACCGGACGAGGTCAACCCCCGCCTGTGCCTAACCGGTGACCAATGAAATCGGGGCGTCGGCATTCTTGACCGCCAAAGGCGATCCATCCAGCGCATCGCCGTCGCATTGCGCCCAGATCCGCGCGTTGCCTGGAAATTCGACATGGCTGGCAGGCAGAATGCGCACACCCGGGCAGCTGGGCAAAACCCCCAGCGGCAGGGCCGCGCCGGAGAGCAGGGCGGATAACGTGCCCGGGCGCTCGAACAGCACCACCTGGAAGCCGGGGGCGTCCGACCGGGCTTCGGGCGCCAGAATATATGGCCCGCCATAGAGGCGCCCCTTGCTCACCACCACGCTCGCCGCCTCAAAGGGCTTGCCGTCGATGGCCAGGCGCACGGTGGGGAAGCTATAGGCCAGGCTCTCCCACAGGCATTGCCATACATAAGCGCCACGGCCGATGGCGCGCTTGAGCAGCGGCGGTAGCCCGTGCACCACCGCGCCGTCGAACCCGAACCCGGCCATCTGCACGAACACGTGGTCGCGCCCCGGCAACTTGGCAACGCCGGGCCAAAGCGGCCGGACGCGCTTATAGGCGAGCATGTTGGCCACCGCGCTCGGGCTGAAGGGCAAGCCGTACTCTTTGGCGAGCACATTGGCGGTGCCGAGCGGGATCACCCCCAGCGCCGTGGCGCTGCCGATCAGCCCGTTCGCCACCTCGGCGATCGTGCCGTCACCGCCGGCGGCCACCACCATGCCGCGCCCCTCGCGTGCCGCCTCGCGGGCGAGCTCAGTGGCGTGGCCGGGATGCTCGGTCTCCACCACCTCGACCTTCACGCCGTTTTGCATCAGCAGGTCGAGCACCCGCCAAAGCAGGGCGATGTGGCTCCGTCCGGCAAAAGGATTAAAAATAATTAACATTCAGCAATTCTCGGAATCGGCAGCGTAATCTCCCCACATGCACCAACGCGGTTACAACCTGATGACAGAAGGATGACGCACGGATGACAATCGACGGCCCGCCGAATGCCCTGATTTCTTCCGAAACCGTCACGGAATCTTCACTGTCATCAGCGCGGAACTCCAGACTATGCGGGGCCGTATGACTGCATTGGGGCCACTCCGCGACATGGATAAAACCGCTTACCGCAGCGTTTTCATATCGGACACGCATCTTGGCACGCGTGGCTGCCGCGCTGAGTTCCTCGCCGACTTCCTGAAATCGGTTACATGTGAGAACCTGTTCCTGGTCGGCGATATCATCGACGGCTGGCGCCTGAAGCGCTCCTGGTTCTGGGACCGCTACCACGACAAGGTGCTGCGCCGCGTGCTGAAGATGGCCCGCAATGGCACCAATGTCGTCTACGTGCCCGGCAACCATGACGAGATGCTGCGCAAATACCTGGCGCTGGGCATCGAGGTCTGCGGCGTGAAGATCCAGATGGAGGCCGAGCACACCACGGCCGACGGCAAGCGCCTGCTCATCACCCATGGCGACGCGTTCGACAGCGTGGTGCGCCATGCGCGCGTTTTGGCCCTGCTGGGCGACTGGGCCTACACCGTGGCGCTGGGCGTGAACCGCTATTTCAACATGGTGCGGATCAAGCTCGGCTACCAGTACTGGTCGCTTTCCGCCTGGCTGAAGCTGCAGGTGAAGGAGGCGGTGAAGGCGATCGACCGCTTCGAGACCGCGCTCGCCGACGACGCCAAGGCCCGCGGGTTCGACGGCGTGGTTTGCGGCCATATCCACCATGCCGAGATGCGCATGGTGAACGGCGTGCTGTACCTGAACGACGGCGACTGGGTGGAAAGCTGCACCGCGCTGGTCGAGCATGACGACGGCAAGCTGGAGCTAATCGACTGGGTGGCGCGCAACCAGCTCTCCATGCTGGCCAAGCCCGCCGCCAAGATCAACCCGGCCCAGTCCGCCGCGGTGCAGGCCGTGGTGGCGGAAATCGCAGCCGTGCAACGTGAGATCGACTCCACCAGTGCTGTATCAGCTGGAGCCTGACGCGCTGCTCACCTCCGCTGGGCCGACGCGCATCCTCATCGTCTCCGATGCCTGGACCCCCCAGGTGAACGGTGTGGTCCGCACGTTGCGCACCGTGGTGCAGGAGTTGTGCGACATGGGCAAGGTAGTCGAGGTCGTGGGGCCGGACCGCTTCTTCACCATCCCCATGCCGAGCTACCCGGAAATCCAGCTGGCGATCTTTCCGGCCAAGCGGCTGGAGAAGATCATCGACGAATTCCAGCCGGATGCTCTGCATATCGCCACCGAGGGCCCGCTGGGCATGGCCGCGCGGGCTTACGCCATACGCCGCAAGGTGGCCTTCACCACCGCCTTCCATACCCGCTTCGCCGAATACCTGAAGGCGCGGACGGGCATCCCCGAGTTCATCTCCTATGCCTGGCTGCGCCGCTTCCACGGCGCGGGGGCGGCAGTGATGGTGGCTACACAGTCGCTGCGCGATGAGCTGGTGGCGCGGGGTTTCGAGAATGTGCGCCCCTGGTCGCGCGGGGTGGACCTCGCCGCCTTCAGCCCGGAGCCGAAGGAGAACTTTGACCTGCCGCGCCCGATCTTCCTCTATGTCGGCCGCGTGGCGGTCGAGAAGAATTTGCGCGCCTTCCTCAAGCTGGACCTGCCCGGCTCCAAGCTGGTGGTGGGCGACGGCCCGCAGCGCCGCGAGCTGGAAGCGGAATTCCCCGAGGCGCATTTCGTGGGCGCGCGGCACGGGGCGGAACTGGCCAAGGCCTATGCCGGGGCGGATGTGTTCGTGTTCCCCTCCAAGACCGACACGTTCGGCCTGGTGGTGCTGGAGGCGTTGGCCTCCGGCTTGCCGGTGGCGGCGTACCCGGTCACCGGCCCCAAGGACATTCTGGCCGAGTCCAACGTGCCGGTGGGCGCGCTGGACGAGGATTTGCGCAAGGCTTGCCTGAAGGCGCTGGAAATCGACCGGACACATTGCCGGCCGTTTGCCGAGACCTATTCCTGGCGCTCCTGCGCGGAGCGGTTTCTGGATAATCTGGTGCCGGTGACGGCAGTGGCCTGAGCCGCCGCGTCTTGGCGAGCGAAGCGAACCCATCCATCTTCTGAACGGCGGGCGAGAGCCTGATCGTTTGAGGTTAATCGCTTCGCGATTGAACCTCAAACATGAATCAGTCTCTTATCAATAAGTTATACCAACCGCCCTAAAGACTGACACATGCCCACTCTCTGGTTCCGATCGAGGCAATTCGCTCTGGGTCATTGGCGATGAAATTCCAGGCTTCTTTGCTGGCGTCGCGCATAGCCTCGTAGGTATCACAGACCAGGCTGCTTAACTTGTTGCCGCGCAGATAATCCCAAACGTTTTCCATCGGGTTGAGTTCGGGTGCGTAAGGCGGCAGGCGCAGCAGAGTGATGTTGTCGGGCACGATTAGCCGCTCACCTGGCTGATGCCATCCGGCACCGTCGCAGACCAGCAGTGTAGCGCGACGATTAGGGAGGCCGGTCGGCGGCGATTATGATGGCCGGTATACGGCGGCGCCGAGTGGTGCATTTTGGCTATCACGCGCCTGCGATTTTGGCAACAACCCAGCGACAATGACGCGGAGTTGTAATTGTCGCTGAGCGACGCAGTGAGCCGGTTTGATCTGGCCGCGAAGGTTGCCCGGATAATTGTCGCCAGCGACGTTTATCCAGCGACAATTATGATGGCCGGTCGTGCGGCGCCTCGTGCGGGTAATTGTCGCTGGGGCTTTCCTTGGCGGAGACGCGGGCAACGGCGGAGCGCTTGCGGTAACTCTCGCCGTTCATCTCGATGATGGTGGAGTGGTGAACAAGGCGGTCAATGGCCGCGACCGTCATTGCGGGATCTGGGAAGACGTCGGACCAGGCCGAGAATGGCTGGTTGGCGGTGATGGCGATAGAGTGGCGCTCGTAGCGATGGGCGATGAGTTCGAACAGGGCGCTGGTCTCGATCTGGTCTTTGCGGACGTAGGACAGGTCGTCGAGGACGATGAGATCGTATTTGTCGAGCTTGTCGAGCATCGAGGACAGGCTGAGTTCGCGACGGGCGGTCTGGAGCTTTTGGACCATGTCGGTGGTGGTGCAGAACAGGACGCGGCGCCCGGTATCGATCAGGGCGTGGCTGATGGCGGCGATGGCGTGGCTCTTCCCGGTGCCAGATTGGCCGAAGATGAGGAGATTGCCGCCGCTGTCGATCCAGCCATCACCTGTGGCTAGGGCAAGCAGGTGAGGCTTACGGATGCCGGGAGCGGCGGCGAAGTCGAAAGTGGCGAAGGTTTTCCCGGCCGGCAGGCCGGACTGGTCGCGATGACGCTGGATGCGCCGCGATGTGCGCTCGGCCATCTCGATCTCGAGCAGCGAGGCGAGCAGGTGGGCCGCGGGCCAGCCATCGCGATCGGCAGTTTCGGTGAGACGCTTCCAGTTGCGGTTGATGCTGGGCAGGCGCAGCGCCGTCAGCATGGTGGGCAGCACGGCGGCGGCCTGATCGTTGGATCTGGTCATCACTGCACCTGCGTGCTGGCGAGCAGGCAGTTGTATGCTCTGGAATCGGGCGGCGGGATCGTGACATCGTCACGGGCCCTGGCGGTGGGCAGAAACGCGCGCCTCAGTTCGGCGATATCGGGAAGCCCGCCTCCATCGAGCGCGGCCTCGATCCGCAGGCCCAGCGCGTCGACGCAATTGCCGTTGGCGGCGATATCGAGAAGCGCGACCATGTCACGACAGGCCTGTCGGGCATCGAGTGCGGCATCGAGCGCCTGCCATGCCCGCAGATAGGCATGGGTGGGGAACAGGGCGTCGCGGTAGACCAGATAGCGCAAGGCGCCAGGCTTGCGCCGCAGGTTGCCGACGACGTGCCGGAAATCGATGCTGTGCCCGCGTCCGGGATGCTTGATGCGGACCCGGGTGGTGGTCATTACCCGGTCGGGCCCGAGGAAGAGCTCGATGCGCTCGTCATGGAGATGGGCGTGGAGGCGGTGGCCGATAAGGCGTGAGGGCACCGAATAGGTGACCCGATCAATGCTGACGGTGCCGTTGCGGGTGACGTCAGCGCTGACCAGCGTGAAGTCTGTGGTCCGCCGCGGCGGCAACGGCCCCAGCAAACGCCGTTCCTCGTCCACGAGCGCGGTCCGGCGTCGGTTCTGCTTGGCAACATCCTCCTCGACGAAACGGCGATAGTCTTCGACGCTGGCGAAATCGCGGCTGCCCCGGCGGCGTAGAGCCTGGTCGAGCCGCCGCTTGAGGTGACCGTTGGGGCTTTCGATCGAGCCGTTCTCATGGGCTTCGCCGCGGTTGTTACGGGTGGCGCGCATGCCGTAATGTCGGCACAGATCTTCGTAGCTGCGGGTGAAATCACGCTGGGCGTCAGCGTCGAGGTTCTTGTAGGCGGCCGAGAGCGAGTCACTGCGGTGTTCCGCCGGCACGCCGCCCAGCTTCCACAGCGCATCCTGCAGATGTTCGGACAGGGCGCTGAAGCTCTCACCCCCCAGAACAAGGGCGGCATGTTCCCAGCCACTGCAAGCCAGGCGAAAATGAAAGAGGCGATGGTCGAAGCGCTTGCCGGCCATGGTGACGCGCAGTTCGTCGCAGACGGTAAAGTCCGACAGGCCCTGTCGGCCGATCTGGTGATGCTGGGGGAAGAAGACCTCCTTCTCGCCGCCGTTCAGCGCCCGCCAGCGGGCGATCCGGCGTTCGAGGGTGCGCCTCACCCCGTCAGGGACAACGGCCTCCCCGAACTCGTCCTGCACAGTCTCGAAGATGGTGACGGCAAGGATGCCCTCGATCTTGAGCAGCTCTTCCACGCGCGACCACACCTGTTCGAGGGGGTCCTGACGGGTTCGCCAGTGGCGCTCGAGCTTCTTCTTCTGGGATGGCAGGCGGGGATCTTTGTCGATCCGACGTGCGCTGCGTTCGCTGATGCCGGCCTTGGCGGCCGCGACGGTCTGGCTGTGTTGACGACGCTGAACCATATAGAGAAATACCTGTTGATCAGAAATGTGGTGCCCAGGCATCGGAACCCATCGTTGCTATGTTCGATAGCCGTTCCAATACCACCACCCGCCGCAGCCCGATCAGAGCCCCCAATCAGAGGGGCTTTGAAGATAGCCGTCGCCCGTCAGGCCCGCTCTACGGTCGGGGCTTCGCCCCTCCCTGCGAGCGGGCCTGACGGGCGAGCATACCGGCCATCATAGTTGTCGCTCAACCGGCCATCGTAATCGTCGCCGCGCACCAGCAGCGCGTGGGCGCTGGTTGCCACCCGGCAACTGATCTCCTTGAGATGCTTGTTCATCGCTTCGGTATTGACGGCCGGCATGATGATGGCAGCGCCAATGCCGCGTGCCGGGCAGATGGCGCCGAAGATGTGAACGGAATCGTGCCGGTTGTCGCGCACCATCGGCGGGCGCGAGCCGATCGGCGCCCAGATGGCTTCGATGGAGCCTTTCTGCCCGACCCTCGCTTCATCAGAGAACCAGACCTCAAGCGCCTTGCCCTTAGCCGAAGCTGGCAAAGCTCCTACGGCCAGGCTGCCAAATTTTTTTAAATTCCTCCTGCGCCGCCACGTCCTGCTTGGGATGAAAGGGGCGTGGTTGCAGCCGGGTCAGACGCAGCCGGCGCAGCCATTTGGCGACCGTACGCTCCGGCACATCCACCGAAAAACGGCGCGCAATCTGGGCCCGCAGATCGACACATCGCCAGCGCACAACGCCATCAATCTCAGGATCAGGGCCTTTGATCACCAGCTCGTAGAGTTCCGCCATCTGCGCGGCGTTCAACTTCGGCGCCCGGCCGGTACTTTTGCCCGAGGCAAGTGCGGCAACGCCGCCCGCGTTGTAGCGGTGCACCCAATCGCACAAGGTCTGGCGATCCATCCCGCTCTGTTCCGCCGCATGCGTCCGTGAATGACCCTCAAGCACCAGCGCCAGCGCAGATAAACGCCGGACGATCTCGCCGTCCCGCTCCTTCGACATCAACCGGCGCAAATCCGCCGCCGTGAATTTCAAGTTGGTAATCGCAACCGCAATAGCCATGGCAACCCCCATCGTCCAAACCAACGGGAGATACAAAATCATAACCCATCGCGCCGAGGGAATCCCCTACGAGTCGTAAAATTCGGCAGTTGGTATTAGATGGCGATTCACGCACCAGGCTGAACCATGCCTGGTTCAGCCTGGTGCGATCGAACTCTAGCGGCCATCCGTAAGCTGATCGCGAATAATAAAAGGCGCAGCATTAGGAGGGAAAGACATAACTACAGGTGCGACCGGTCCCGCCTGGCAGGATGAAATTGGGCGCGTCCAAAAGCAAACATCGAGCATTGGCTTTTTAAAAGGGGTCCAACTTTCCGGAGCACAGGATTGCCTCGTGAATCCGGGGGGAATTTCCGTGTCATTTTCCGGGGCGATAATGGCGTCCGCCTCGATGACTTTAACGCCATCGCGATTGAAGGTGTTGGACGTAAATCGTGTTTTTCCATCAAAAAGCTGTGGCATGGGCCAGAATCCCTGGTTCCATACTTGGATACTGACAAGGCAGGGATGCGCTGCAGCCAATTCGGCACAAAGCCCGAAAGAGCTAATTTGCCACGGAACCATCATGTAGAATAACGGGCTCATGTAAGGGCCTGTTAAAATGCCTGCGGTGAGCAAAGCGTTCTTTAGATCCCGCCTATTTTGGTAAACTCCGGCTACCCCAACCCCCGCCAGGGGTACGAGCAGCGCCATTGCAGGAAAAATAAACCGCAGCTCCTTGTGCTCGATGATGGAATGTGTGGCGATTATCGCCACAGTCACTAGTCCCGCGACCGGTAGTTTTCGTGCGCCGAGCCAAGCGAAATATCCGACAAAGAAAAGCCCCCATAGCCAGTCATAAAGAAGATTTAATAGGTAATAAATCGGAGGTGATGAGCTAAAGTAGTTGGCGGCGATTCCGAGAATAACATTCAGATAGATGTTCATCCAAAAGCTGCGGAACATCTGCCCCCAGGTGTACCAGTCCAACAGGCCAGCACAGAATACCGGTATTGCAGCCACCGATACCGCGACCAACCAGCGTTTAATGTCACGGCTGCATAGAAAAACCCCGGCGATGGCAACCGCCGGGGCCAATTGTTCTCGCAACGCAAACGTCAGCCCAAGCAGAAAACCTGCCCACGAAACAGACTTCAAGTCTGCTTTCCCCCGGCAGGTTTCCACCAGATAAATTGCAGGTATGAGAGTATCGGTTGACAATGCCTCCTCCAGCGGATGCGGCGCCATAAGCCACAAATCCGGCCAAAGGGCGGTGAGCACGCCTGCGATCCAGGCGCCAGGGGTTCCGTAAAAGCGGCCGCCCCATTTTGCCGCGCACCACACGATTGGCAAAGAGGCAAAACAAAGCAAAATACGGATCAGCATCAAGCCCGCCTGGGGGGCGGGGGTAAACCAATGTGCCAGTCCCATGGGCAGCACGAGCAACAGCGGAATCAACCAGGACCGCAACCCAACCTGAAATTCCCACGGCACAATGCCCTGGCCAAAAACCAACCGGTGCGCTTGCTCCAGGTATTGGCCAATCTCGTCGGGCGCATAAGAATTTGGAATTTCCACGGCGACGAACAGCCGTATGGCGAGTGCCACACTCAGGCTCCCGACCAGTGGGTTCTTCAAGTATCTGAAGTTCATAGGGGCGGCGGCTCGGAGGGGTTAGACAGGTTCCGGGGAAAATAAACTAATCGACATTTGCCGGATGAACGACTGATCCGGTCCTCTTGGAGAAGCAATAGAAGGATTTTGCCCTGTGCTGGGCGGAGAAGTCCATGTAGGCGACGACATCGGCTTCGGCGCCGGACAGAGGATTCTCGAACGCGAACAGGGGCTGCATAAGCGGCCATAAAAATAAACCGGCCGCGAGGCCGGCAGAGTGGGAGGAAGCTGGAAAAAGCGCCGCGGCGCCCCCCCTGATCGAAAGCGGGCGGGCGGATCAATGACCGGACGCCGAGGCAGTGGCCTGAGCCGCCCGCTTTGCCTGCAGCAGCAGCCCGGCATAGGCCAGCCCGGTGACGGCCACGACGCTGGTGATGCGCACCGCCGGCTCCTCCCCCCAGGGCAGGAGCCGCAGCACTTGCGTCGTTGCGACCATGGCGGCGATGCCAAGCCCGGGGGCGAGAAACGGGCGCAGGAGCTCGCGGAGTTCTGATCTGCCAATGCCGCCGCAAATAGCCTGCCCCCCAGCCGAGCAGCGGCGGATACACGGCAAACCAGGCGCCGGCCACGGCGATGAGCCCGAGGGACGTGCGGCAGGTCAGCCCCGCCGCGAGGATGGCCACGGTGAGCATCGCCAGCGTGACGCCGGACAGTCCGGCGGCTGTCCCTGGCTTACCGGAGGCCAGCAGGATCGGGGTCAGCAGCTGCGAGGTCACCCGCAGGATGGCTGCGGCGGCCAGGATCTGCAAGGGCAGAGCACCCGCGGCATAGCTGTGGCCCTGGCTGTCATGCAGCAGGGAGGTGAGGGGCAACGCCAGCAGGATCAGCGCGGCCATGAACGGGGCGACCAGCGTGGTGAGCCGCTGGAGCGACCATAGCAGTGCCGCCTTCAGCTGATCCGGCGCCGCCGCGACCCGGGCGAAGACCGGCAGGGCTGTGCGGTTGACCAGCGTGCCCACGGCCATGGCGGGTTCCATGGCGAGGTCGAAGACCACGCGGTACAAGGCGAGCGGCACCGGGCCGTAAAACCAGCCGACCAGCAGATAGTCGATATTCTTGAAAATCTGCTCGAAGATATGGGCGCTGGCCGAGCGCAGGCCGAATCTCACCAGCGGCTGTATGGCGGGAAACGAGAATCGCAAGGCCGGCATGACGGGCCTTGCCCACAGGCTTCCGGCCAGGATGAATACGCCGCTGGCCATGAAGCCGCCGACCAGCGCCCAGGTGCCACCGCCCAGCATGGCGATAACAAAGCGCGTGAGGGCGGCGCCAAAAGTGGCAGCGACGTTAATGACAGCGATGCGCTCGAAGCAAAGCTCCCGGTTCAGCAGGGCCAGCGGGATCACGGCCGCGCCCACCAGCGGCTGCTTTATGGCGATGGCGATGAAATAGGTTGCCATGCCGGGCTGGTGGTAGAGGGTTTGCACCACTGGGGCGGCGGCAAGGGTCAGGGTGGAGACAACGGCCGCTACGCCGAGGATATACCAAAACAAGGAGTCCAGCTGCTGGCGGTTTATCTCCGCCGCTTGCACCAGCGCATCTCCGGTGCCGAGCCCGTCGAAGGCTTCAATCATCATGCCGAAGGACATCACCAGGGAGCCGATGCCCACCTGCTGCTGGGTCAGGTACAGCAGCACGACGATGATCGTGGAAAAATCCGTAACCTTGGCGATGAGCGTGGCGCCGCCGAGCCAGTTGAAACCGCGGGCGAGATGCCGGCGGTGCTGCGCTGCGGTCGCTGCGTCAGCGGAGGCGGGGGCTGACGCCTCCATTCAGCGCAAACAGGCCGGCGTGATGGCCATAAAGCCGGGCGCGCCCCCAAGGACCAAGTGGGGCAGCAGGGAGGCGAGCAGCATCTCTGTCAAAAACCGTCAGAATTCAACCGTAGGACCGGGAGGGCCACGGAAAAGGCCTCGCAGCCTAAGCGCTAGGAGGGCGCGGATCAAGAGACAGCGGCCCGGGTCCTGGCCACGGGGCGAGGCGTGTCCCGGTCAGCCGTCCAAAGCCGGTCGATCGCCGCCGTGACCGCCGCCGTCTGCAGCAGGGTCATGCAGCGCGCCTTCTCCCGGCACTGCCCGGGTGCGCGGCTGCACCGCCGGATCCAGGAGCGCCGCCGGTTGAAGACGTCATCCTGGTCCCGGCACGCGACGTCCTCGACCGTCACCTCGGCGCAGGGCATGTCCCGCCAGAACCGTCCCCGGCCGAAGAGCAGGGGCGTTCCGGGGCCAAAGAGCGAGACGGCGGGGACGCCGGTCAGCCGTGCCAGATGCGCGACGCCGGTATCGGGCGAGACGAACACGGCGGCATGGGCGATCAAATGCCACATCTGGGCCAGATCCAGCGCGCCGGCATAGGTTTTGTACCTTCCCTCGGGGTCGATCTGGCGCACCAGCGTCTCTTCGCCTGGGCCGCCGCTCCATACCACCGCTAGCCCCCGGCCTTTCAGCCAGAGCGCCAGCTCCCGCCAGTTTTGCGCCGGCCAAAATTTCAGCTCGGTGCTGGCGCCCACATGCAGGACGGCATAGGGCCCGGCGGGGAGGCCGAAGGCCGCGCAGGCAGGTTGGGGCCAATCTTCCACCCGGTAAGGTTCGGGCTCCGGTCCTGGCGCGAGGGCCGCAAAAATTTCCGCCATGGCCGCCGGGATTTGCGGGTATTCGAGCAATTCGTCGATCATCCAGCTTTTGACGCCCGGACGGTCGCCGGCATGGGCGACGATCCATTTGGCCCGCAGCGCCGCCGCCAGCCAGCCATGCCGGTTGTCACCGGGGAGGATGGCCAGATCGAAGCCGTCCTGGCGCATCATCGCCGCGACGGTTGAGAACTGGCGCGGATGGTACGGCCACACGACCACGCCATAGGGCGGCGTTTGATAAAGCGGCAGCATGGGCAGGGGGCTCAGAAGCACGATTTCCGCATTTGGATGGCGCTCCCGCAATTTGGCGAGCAGCGGCGTCACCAGCAGGAGGTCGCCCAGCCGCAGATGCGGGGCGACAAGAATCCGTTTAGGATCGTCCGGCCGCTGGTGCGGGCGCTTGTCAAACAGACGGATACGCAGGGCCCGGAAGACAGTGCGGATGAGTGAAGGAACCTCGCTGTCCAAACCGACTTTCCAGGGCAATTGTGGGCCTGCCGAAATGGTGGGCCGCTCATGCCATGCTGTCAATCGGCTTTGAAATTTGGCTCTGTTTCAATCTTGCCGGCTAGTCCTTCAGCAGCCAGTAGGATGGGTGTAGCGTGGCGAATTTGAAATGACACCAGAATATTGAAATTTGTCCCCGGATGGACGAGACGAGGGGCGAAAGGAACCGTTTATATGAGACTGCTCCGCCTGTGCCTGTTGGCGCTGCCTTTGGCCCTTACCACCTGCAATGCCAATGGCGCCCGTGCGCAAGGGGATTTCAATTCAGCCGGCAATAATCTTGGCCAAGGCAATCTTGGCAGCAGTTTCAATGACATAGGCAAGGGTTTTAGCGACGGCGCCAACGCCACGGGTGACGCCATTGTGCATACGGCGCATCAGGTGGGGGACGCGTTCAGCCGATAAGCTCCTGTGCCCGCTGCAAGATGGGGGCGGCGGCCACCTCAACGAGCCGATCGAGCGAGTAGGATGGGTGGAGCGAAGCGGAACCCATCAATGTCGCGGGCAGGATCGATGGGTTGCCCTACGCTCCGCCCGTCCTACGGCTTGCTCACGACCCAATCAAGGCGTTCCGGTTGATATTAAGTAGTTGCCGTTAGCAGACCAACCGCGACAAGTCGTGCCAACCATATGCTACCTCAAAAAGCGTAGCATTGGGCCGCTCATCCTTCTTTTCTCCCACGACTTTGCCTCCAAGGTGATCATAGAAGTTCCGAGCCGAGCCATGTTCGCGTACGACCCACAGGGTTGCGGCCGTGCAGCCTTGTACCAAAAGTGCCTGCGCCATCATTCCCATGAGTGATCGGCCAATGCCTAAGCGCTGATGCGATCTTAGAACATATATCGCGCCGATTTCACCGTCGAAGCCCATGTACGCCAGTTCTTCGTCACGCTGCTGGCCACAGGCCCCAAAGCCAACGATTCTATCATGGTCTTCCGAAACATAGACGGCTGTTCCACTGAACGGCGCAGGAGCAGCAAGGATTTTACTCCACATTGCGGCCCTACCTTCAACGGAGAGGCTCGCCAACATCTCTTCAGGAAGGATGCCTGTGTAAGTCTCATGCCACGCGGCGACGTGCACAGCGCCCAGCGAAGCAGCATCGCTCAAGTTTGCGCTGCGAAGCTGTATAGCGTTCACATAGCCTCCTATGCCCGTAGTGGCAGCTAACCGAGTATGGACACAACAGAATGGACAGGCAAGAAACCTCCCACCTAGGCCCTTCCTGATTGGGTTTTCACCCTAATCCCCTGCCAGCGTCAGCGCGTCCTCAATCCCGAACTCCCCCGGCAGGCTCCCCTTGGGGAACAGCCGGTTGAAATGCGCCATCTTGCGCCCCGGCCTGGCTTCCGCCTTGCCGTAATGGTGAGGGATCAGCCCCGGCGTGGCGAGGATGCGCGGCCAAAGTGCCATGTCCTCCGGCCCGATCAGGTTCTTCATCACTGCGTCCGAGTGGCGCATGGCGGGCGGCAAAGGCAGCCCGGCCACGGCGCGGATATGCATCTCGAACTGTCCGCAGGGGCAGGCGTCCATGGTCCAGTGCCCCGAATTATGCGGGCGCGGGGCGATCTCGTTCACCAGCAGTTCGCCGTCGGCGGTGACGAACATCTCCACGCCCAGGATTCCGATCAGCTCCAGTTCCTCCGCCACGCGGCGGGCAATATCCTGCGCCTCGGCCAGCAGATCGCGCGGCAGCGGCGCTGGGGCCAGGGTGAGGTCCAGGATATGGTGCTTGTGGCGGTTCTCCACGGCATCAAAGGTCACCACTGTGCCATCCACCCCGCGCGCCACCATCACCGAGACTTCCGCCGCGAAGTTGACGAAACCCTCCAGCACCAGCGGCTTGGGGGCGAGGCGCGCATAGGCCGGGGCCAAATCCTCCGCCGCGCGCAGCAGCGCCTGGCCCTTGCCGTCGTAACCGAGGCGGGTGGTCTTCAGCACCGAAGGCAGGCCAAGCTTGGCCACCGCCGCGTCCAGCTCCGCTTCGCTCTCCACCTTCACCCAGGGCGCGGTGGCGATGCCGGCATTATTGAGGAACTGCTTCTCCAGCAGCCGGTCCTGGCTGATGGCGAGAATGCGCGGGCCTGGGCGCACCGGCTTCAGGCTCTCCAGCAACTCCAGCGAGTCAGCGGGCAGGTTTTCGAACTCGAAGGTGATAACATCCACCGCATCGGCGAAGCGGCGCAGCGCGTCGAGGTCGGTGTAATCCGCGTTGGTGCTCGCGGCACTCACCTGCGCCGCCGGACCGTCCGCCTCGGGCGAGAACACATGCACGCGGTAGCCGAGCCTTGCCGCCGCCATGGCGGACATGCGGCCAAGCTGCCCGCCACCGATGATGCCAATGACCGCACCAAGAGCCAGGGCGCTCATTCCACGCTCTCCGGCACACTCGCCGTCTGCGCGGCGCGGAAGGCGGCCAGGTGGCCGCGCAGCGCGTCATCGGAGAGGGCCAGGATGGAGGCGGCGAGGATGCCTGCGTTGATCGCCCCGGGCTTGCCGATGGCCAGCGTGCCGACCGGGATGCCGCCCGGCATCTGCACGATGGAGAGCAGCGCGTCCTGCCCTTGCAGCGCCGTGACCGCCACCGGCACGCCGAGCACGGGCAGGTTGGTCATGGACGCCGCCATGCCCGGCAGATGCGCCGCCCCGCCCGCGCCGGCGATGATGATCTTGAGCCCACGCGCCTCGGCGGAGGTGGCGTAGTCATAAAGCCGCTTCGGCGTCCGGTGGGCTGACACCACCTTCGCCTCAAACGGAACGCCGAGCTTTTCCAGCACTTCTGCCGCATGCTGCATCACGGGCCAGTCCGAGCGGCTGCCCATGATAATGCCAACCAACGGGGCGCTCACGCGGTGCGGTCCGGGATCAGCCGGCTCTCCAGCCGCGCGATTTCATCCTTCAGCCCCAGCTTGCGCTTCTTCAGCCGCTGCACCTGCAGCTGGTCGATCGGCCCCATCTCGGTAATGCGGGCGATCACGCTATCGAGGTCCCGGTGCTCACTGCGCAGCGCGTGCAGGCGGCGCAGAAGATTATCTCTATCAGTCAGCATGACCGAGCAATAATAGCATTTGCGCCGCTCTGAAACCGGAATTTTTGCCCGTATTTTTCACGTGACAATTCCGTGGCGGCGGGACTAGCCTCGGCGTTCCGGGCTTGGCCCATGCGAGGGAAAAGCCCGGGGACCATCATTAAGAGCCTTAAGGAGGCACTATGAACCTGCAATCGCGTATCGATGCCCTGAAGGGGCGGCATGCCAGCCTGGAAAGCAAAATCATGGCGGAAGACCGCCGCCCCAGCCCGGATGCCACCGCTCTGGCCCGCATGAAGGTGGAGAAGTTGCGATTGAAAGAGGAGATGGAAAGATTGAAGACGCGCTAAGGCGCTGGATGCGGAAAGGGGGCCAAAAGGCCCCCTTTCTTATTACTCGGCGGCTTCCGAGGAACTCGGCGGCGGCGGCGGGACCAGCCCTTCGCGGGCCAAACGCTCATTGGCGGCGGCCACCGCGTCGTTCAGGTCGGACTGCTTGCACAGGCCCAGGATCACAGGGTCGCGCGGCTTGATGTTGGCGCTGTTCCAGTGCGAGCGGTCGCGGATCTTCTGGATGGTGTCCTTGGTGGTGCCAAGCAGCTTGATAATCTGCGCATCCGTGAGGTGCGGGTAGCTGCGCAGCAGGAAGGCGATGGCATCCGGCCGGTCGTTGCGCTTGGCCACGGGGGTGTAGCGCCCGCCCTTGGGTTTCTTCTGGTTCATCTCCGGCGCGGCCAGCAGCTTCAGGCGAAGCGCCGGGTTACGCTCGCACCGGGAGATGTCCTCCGCCGTGACCTGCTTGTTCGCCACCGGGTCGTAGCCGTTGATTCCCTGCGCCACCTCGCCATCGGCAATGGCCTGGACTTCCAACGGGTGCATCCCGCAGAAATCGGCGATCTGCTCGAAGGTCAGCGCGGTCTTGTCAATCAGCCAGACTGCGGTAGCTTTAGGCATCAAGGGTAGGGGCATGAATAGAAAACCTTTTACCGTCTCAGGCGCGGCCGCCTGGAACGCAGATAGTTTCGCGCGTGGGCCACGCAAGTTAAACTTGCGCGGGGTATGGAACCCGCGCCACCCTTCGGTCAAGATCGTTTTATGACATTTCCAGAAGAAGATTCACCCCCCATCGCCAAAAAATTGTTCTCCCCGCCCGTTTTGGACGCGCTGGGGGTGGAGGAGTTGACCGCCTATATCTCCGCGTTGGAGGAGGAAATCACCCGCGTACGCCGGGCAATCGCCGCCAAGCAGGCGCATGCCGCGGCGGCCGCCGCGTTTTTCAAGCCCAAGGATTAATGGCGCACCGCCAGAAGGACCAAAAATTTGCAAATCGCGATTGGCTACGAACTGATCTACCAGCTGCCGCAAGCCACGCCGATGATACTGGTGCTGAACGTGCACCACAGCCGAGTGGCGGATATTATCGTCCCGGATATCATGACCACCACCCCGCATGTGCCGGTCACCACCTACCGGGACGGGTTCGGCAATTGGTGCTCCCGGCTGGTGGCCCCGGCGGGGCGCTTCCGCATCGCCAGCGCCGGCACGGTGTGGGATTCCGGATTGCCCGACCCGCACCACCCCGACGCACAGCAGCATGATGTGCAGGACCTGCCTGCCGAAACGCTCGAATTCCTGCTGGGGAGCCGCTATTGCGAGACGGACGAGCTGACCGAAACCGCATGGGCGCTGTTCGGCCACACGCCGCTTGGCTGGGCGCGGGTGCAGGCGGTGTGCGACTTCGTGCACAAGCACATCAAGTTCGACTACATGCAGGCGCGCGCCACCCGCACCGCGGCGCAGGCTTTCCGCGAGAGGGTGGGCGTCTGCCGGGATTACACGCACCTGGCCGTGGCCTTCTGCCGAGCGCTAAACATCCCGGCGCGCTACTGCACCGGATATTTAAGCGATATCGGCGAGCCGCCGCCCTATGCGCCGGGGGATTTCGCCGCCTGGTTCGAGGCTTATCTTGGCGGCGCCTGGCATACGTTCGACCCGCGCAACAACAAGCCGCGCCAGGGCCGGGTGCTCATCGCCTACGGGCGGGACGCCATGGATGTCGCCATCACCCACACATTCGGTCCGAATACCCTGGAGGGCTTTACCGTCTGGACCCATGAGGCGATCTGACTGAACAATGGCGCGGCGCAGGGGATTATCGGAGGAGGATCTTCGCCTCTGGGCGGCGTATGGCCGCACGCTTACCCGGCTTATGCCCGGGCGCGCCCGCCTGCCCCCGCCATCGGAACCGCCCGCCCCGCCGCCTGACGCAGCCCCCCTGCCGCCTCAGGCGCCGAGGCCCAAACTCGCGCAGCCGCCACCTTATATAGGCGTGGATGCCGCCCCCGGCGGGCTGGACAAATCCACTTGGAAACACTTCCGCGCGGGCAAGATCCGCGCCGAGGCGAGGCTGGACCTGCACGGCCACACCGCCGCCAAGGCGCATAACGAGGTGCGGCACTTCCTGGAGCGGTCGCACGGGGCACGGCTGCGCTGTGTCGAGATCATCACCGGCAATGGCGAGATCCTGGCGCGGGAACTCCCCCACTGGCTCAATGCCCCCAGCCTGCGCCCGCTGATCCTGGCCATGGCACATCCGCACGCGGCTAACAGCGGCTCGGTGCGCATCCTGTTGCGCCGGGTGCGGGGATGACGCCCTTCGGCGAAAAGCTCCGCCAGCTGCGCCTGGCGCGCGGTGTGACACAGCGGGAAATGGCGGCAGAGCTGGAAATCTCGGCAGCCTATCTCTCGGCGCTGGAACATGGGCTGCGCGGCACCCCGTCCGCCGGGCTGATCCACCAGATCTGCCAGTATTTCGGGCTGATCTGGGACGATGCCGACGAACTGACCGCACTGGCCAAGCTTTCCCGCCCACGGCTGAAGCTGCATGTGGGCGGGCTCACCCCGGCGCAGACAGTGCTGGCCAACCGGCTGGCGCGCGAGCTGCGCAACCTGGATGCCGAGACCGTGGAGAAAATGCAGGCGCTGCTGGACCAGGCCCAGCCAGCTACGCCGCCAGCGCGCCCGCGCCGCGCAAGAAGCCGAGCAAAGGCAGCAGACTAAGCCCGAGAATGGTGAAATAGTCGCCCTCGACACACGTGAAGAGCTGCGCGCCCAGCCCCTCCAGCCGGTAGGCGCCGACACAGCCCAGGATCTCCTCGCCCTCCGCCGCCAGATAGCGGTCGATGAACGCCTCGCTCAGCTCGCGCACGCTCAACGTGGCCCGCTCGACATGCGACCACGCGATCTCCCCGCCCGTTGCCACGCACGCGGCCGTGACGAGCTGATGAGTGCGCCCCGCCAAGCGACGCAGATGCGCGGCGGCCTCGACGAGGTCCGCGGGCTTGTCGAACACCGCGCCATCGCACACCAGCAGCTGGTCCGCCCCCAGCACCAGAGCGGCAGGATGCGCCGCGGCCACCGCGCGGGCCTTGGCCGCCGCCAGAGCCAAAGCCAGCTCCTCCGGCGTGCCGGCGAAGCCCTGCTTCAGTGCTGCTTCGTCCACGCCGGAGGGGATGGCAGCGAAATCCAGCCCGGCCCGGCGGAGCATGGCCTGCCGCGCGGCGGAGGTGCTGGCCAGGATCAGCATGGCGCGCCTCCAATCATATCTTTTGAGAAACATTCTTTACTGTTAGTCACGATTGCCATCCGCTTAAACAAATTGTGCAAATTATTATCAGCCTACGCCTAAAATTAGGTCAGCACACCGGCGCGCCCTGCTTATTTATTTGCCGGTGTGGCAGCACAAGGCCACGCTGCCCAAGCAAGCGGCAATTCAGGCATGGGCTTTGCATTACTGCTGCCATCTGCCGCGCCTGCGGTGGCTTTACAACCCATGGAGACTGACATCATGGTAGCAACCACTGAAGTTGCCGCACACGCCCAACCGCAATTGCGACAAGGAGCGCTCAGCCTGCCCGAGACGATCGGCCAGTCGATCGCCAATATCGCCCCGACCCTGACACCCGCGATCAATATCTCCGTCGTCGCCGGCATCGCCGGTGTCGGTTCGTGGATTTCCTATCTCATCGCCACCGTCGGTTGCGTGTTCGTCGGCAGCTGCATCTCCACCCTGGCCAAGCGCCATCCGGAGGCCGGTTCCTACTTTGTGTATATTGGCCGTAACTTCGGCCCCATCCCCGGGGCCCTGGCCGGCTGGCTGATGATCCTTGCCTATCTCTCTTGCGGCGTCGCCGTAGCGTCCAGCGCGCCGCTCTTCCTCACCTCGATCCTGGCCGCCTTCGGCCTTACCCTGCCCCATACCGGGCTGGCGATCTACATGGTGGCCTTCATCGGCCTGGTCGCCTACGCCGCTTACCGCGACATCCAACTTTCCTCGCGCGTCGGGCTGATCCTGGAGGTCCTCTCGATCGGCATCATCATGATCATCACCGCCATGGTCGTGGCCAAGCATGGCACGGTGGTGGACCCCACCCAGCTTGCCGTATCCAAGCTGCCCGTCGGCGGCATCATGTCGGCCATGGCCTTCGCGGTGTTCAGCTTCGTCGGCTTCGAGAGCTCCGCCACCCTGGCCAAGGAAGCACGCGACCCGCAGCGCGCCGTGCCCTTCGCCGTGATGGGCAGCGTGGCCGTGGCGGGGATTTTCTTCACCGTGATGTGCTACTTCATGGTGCTGGGCATGAACGACAATGCCGGCGCCATCGGCAATTCCGGCTCGCCCTTCTCCGACATGACCAATGCAGCGCATCTGCCCTGGGCCGCCGCGATTGTGTATTTCGCGGCCTCCATCAGCGCCTTTGCCTGCACGCTGGCCTGCGTCAATGCCGGCTCGCGCATGCTGTACTCCATGGGCCGCTACCAGTTCCTGCACGGCTCCATGGGTCTGGTCCACAAGAAGCACAAGACACCCTATGCGGCCGTCCTCACCAGCGCCGCCCTGGTACTGGTTGGCGCGCTGGCACTGCTGCCGCAGGGCTTCCTCAACGCCTTCGATGAAACCGGGACGCTCTGCACCTTCGGCTTTGTCATCGTGTATCTTGGTGTTGCGCTCACCTCCTCGGTGGATGTGTTCAAGGCCGGCATACTGAAGCCGTTCCACGTCGTCTCCACCATCATTGGCGGGGCGCTCATGGTATTCGTGATCTATAGCAGCATCTTCCCCTGGCCGGCCGCACCCTGCCAGTATCTGCCGCAGATCTTCCTCGCCTATGTCGCCGTCGGCCTGGTCTGGTTCCTGGTGCTGAAGTTCAAGTCCCCGCAGGTGCTGACCAGCATCGCCAACGACATGGAAGGCTGAGCTCCAGTCAGCCAACAAAAAAGGCCCCGGATGCACCTCCGGGGCCTTTTTCATTGCATTGACTTCCGCGCGCCTTCGCGGTACCCGGCTGGCTCACTGCATGGCGGCGTAGCTCAGTGGTAGAGCAGGGGAATCATAATCCCTTGGTCGGAGGTTCAAATCCTTCCGCCGCTACCAGTTAAAACACCATACAAATCAATCGATTAGGTGGCGTGCACCCCCTCTCCGGAGGGGTTTTTCATGTCGCAGCGTGTCGCAACTGACTACACGCAATTTCAATGACTTACAGCCATACCCGGCAGGTCCGTGGGACACAGATGCGACATGGACGCAGGATGGGGCGGTGCTCTTAGTCTGGAAAACGTTTATCCATTAGGCCACACCAACCGCTATAGGGGGACCGCTTTGTTGGTGCAAATGTACAACAATATCAATTATACGCCCGGTGTCATTAACTGACACATGCCCAAAGACGTGTTCCGATTGAAGTGATGTGGTCGGGCTGAGCAGTGAACCAACGCCATGCATCGCAGCAGGCATCGACGATATCCTCGTAGGTTTCGAAGACGCGGTTGCTGAGTTTGTTGCTGCGCAGGTAGGCCCAGACATTCTCGACGGGATTGAGTTCGGGGCTGTAGGGCGGCAAGTGCAGGAGCGTGATGTTGTCGGGGACGCGCAGCTTATCGCCTTTCTGGTGCCAGCCGGCGCCATCGATGGTGAGCACGGCGTGCGCTCCGGGGGCGACATTCGCGCTGATCTCCGCGAGGTGTAGATTCATCATCTCGGCGTTGGCGAACGGCAGCACCAGCGCTGCCCCGATGCCGCGGGCGGGGCAGATCGCGCCGAAGATATAGGCCCAGTCGTAGCGCTGATCGCGGGGTGCCGAAGGCCGCGAGCCGCGCTCGGCCCAGACCCGAGTTAGCGTTCCCTGTTGGCCGATGTGGGCCTCGTCCTGCCACCAGAGCTCAAGCGGCTTGCCGCGGGCATGCTCTGGTAGCGCTGCATCTACGAGGAAGGCGAAGTTGCCTTGAAAGACGCTTGCGTCGCGGCGTCGTGGCCGGGATGGCGTGGCCTAGCCACCAGCCGGCGGAAGCCCATTCGCCGTAGCACGTCGCTCATGCTGCGCTCGGCCAGCACCACGCCGAACTTCGCCGCGATCGCCCGCGCAAGGTCGGCCCGGCGCCAGCGTATCACGCCATGCTCGGCCTGGTCGGGTCCACGCCGGACCCACGCGGCAACTTCCGCTTCCTGCTCGGGCAACAGAAGTGGCTTGGGTCCGACATTGCCCGTCTTGTCCGACAAACCCGCCAGGCCCTGCTCGTTGAACCGATGCACCCAGTCCCGCAATGTCTGGCGGTCCATCCCGGCCGCCTTGGCCGCTTCCCCGCGCGACGCGCCCTCCAGGACCAAAGCGAGGGCCAGCATACGCCGCGATGCCGCCACGTCCTTGGTACGCCGCGCCTCTCGCCGAAGCCCAGCAGCGTCAAAATCGGACCGTGTAATCTGGATCGCCGTCCCCATGCTAACCTCCGCGAATTGAGTGCACAGACAGCGAATCACATGAACCGCTCCAAGGGAATCACCAGAGAGTTCAGATTCCGCCTGCGCGGCGACGATTACGATGGCCGGTTGAGCGACAACTATGATGGCCGGTATGCTCGCCCGTCAGGCCCGCTCGCAGGGAGGGGCGAAGCCCCGACCGTAGAGCGGGCCTGACGGGCGACGGCTATCTTCAAAGCCCCTCTGATTGGGGGCTCTGATCGGGCTGCGGCGGGTGGTGGTATTGGAACGGCTATCGAACATAGCAACGATGGGTTCCGATGCCTGGGCACCACATTTCTGATCAACAGGTATTTCTCTATATGGTTCAGCGTCGTCAACACAGCCAGACCGTCGCGGCCGCCAAGGCCGGCATCAGCGAACGCAGCGCACGTCGGATCGACAAAGATCCCCGCCTGCCATCCCAGAAGAAGAAGCTCGAGCGCCACTGGCGAACCCGTCAGGCCCCCCTCGAACAGGTGTGGTCGCGCGTGGAAGAGCTGCTCAAGATCGAGGGCATCCTTGCCGTCACCATCTTCGAGACTGTGCAGGACGAGTTCGGGGAGGCCGTTGTCCCTGACGGGGTGAGGCGCACCCTCGAACGCCGGATCGCCCGCTGGCGGGCGCTGAACGGCGGCGAGAAGGAGGTCTTCTTCCCCCAGCATCACCAGATCGGCCGACAGGGCCTGTCGGACTTTACCGTCTGCGACGAACTGCGCGTCACCATGGCCGGCAAGCGCTTCGACCATCGCCTCTTTCATTTTCGCCTGGCTTGCAGTGGCTGGGAACATGCCGCCCTTGTTCTGGGGGGTGAGAGCTTCAGCGCCCTGTCCGAACATCTGCAGGATGCGCTGTGGAAGCTGGGCGGCGTGCCGGCGGAACACCGCAGTGACTCGCTCTCGGCCGCCTACAAGAACCTCGACGCTGACGCCCAGCGTGATTTCACCCGCAGCTACGAAGATCTGTGCCGACATTACGGCATGCGCGCCACCCGTAACAACCGCGGCGAAGCCCATGAGAACGGCTCGATCGAAAGCCCCAACGGTCACCTCAAGCGGCGGCTCGACCAGGCTCTACGCCGCCGGGGCAGCCGCGATTTCGCCAGCGTCGAAGACTATCGCCGTTTCGTCGAGGAGGATGTTGCCAAGCAGAACCGACGCCGGACCGCGCTCGTGGACGAGGAACGGCGTTTGCTGGGGCCGTTGCCGCCGCGGCGGACCACAGACTTCACGCTGGTCAGCGCTGACGTCACCCGCAACGGCACCGTCAGCATTGATCGGGTCACCTATTCGGTGCCCTCACGCCTTATCGGCCACCGCCTCCACGCCCATCTCCATGACGAGCGCATCGAGCTCTTCCTCGGGCCCGACCGGGTAATGACCACCACCCGGGTCCGCATCAAGCATCCCGGACGCGGGCACAGCATCGATTTCCGGCACGTCGTCGGCAACCTGCGGCGCAAGCCTGGCGCCTTGCGCTATCTGGTCTACCGCGACGCCCTGTTCCCCACCCATGCCTATCTGCGGGCATGGCAGGCGCTCGATGCCGCACTCGATGCCCGACAGGCCTGTCGTGACATGGTCGCGCTTCTCGATATCGCCGCCAACGGCAATTGCGTCGACGCGCTGGGCCTGCGGATCGAGGCCGCGCTCGATGGAGGCGGGCTTCCCGATATCGCCGAACTGAGGCGCGCGTTTCTGCCCACCGCCAGGGCCCGTGACGATGTCACGATCCCGCCGCCCGATTTCCAGAGCATACAACTGCCTGCTCGCCAGCACGCAGGTGCAGTGATGACCAGATCCAACGATCAGGCCGCCGCCGTGCTGCCCACCATGCTGACGGCGCTGCGCCTGCCCAGCATCAACCGCAACTGGAAGCGTCTCACCGAAACTGCCGATCGCGATGGCTGGCCCGCGGCCCACCTGCTCGCCTCGCTGCTCGAGATCGAGATGGCCGAGCGCACATCGCGGCGCATCCAGCGTCATCGCGACCAGTCCGGCCTGCCGGCCGGGAAAACCTTCGCCACTTTCGACTTCGCCGCCGCTCCCGGCATCCGTAAGCCTCACCTGCTTGCCCTAGCCACAGGTGATGGCTGGATCGACAGCGGCGGCAATCTCCTCATCTTCGGCCAATCTGGCACCGGGAAGAGCCACGCCATCGCCGCCATCAGCCACGCCCTGATCGATACCGGGCGCCGCGTCCTGTTCTGCACCACCACCGACATGGTCCAAAAGCTCCAGACCGCCCGTCGCGAACTCAGCCTGTCCTCGATGCTCGACAAGCTCGACAAATACGATCTCATCGTCCTCGACGACCTGTCCTACGTCCGCAAAGACCAGATCGAGACCAGCGCCCTGTTCGAACTCATCGCCCATCGCTACGAGCGCCACTCTATCGCCATCACCGCCAACCAGCCATTCTCGGCCTGGTCCGACGTCTTCCCAGATCCCGCAATGACGGTCGCGGCCATTGACCGCCTTGTTCACCACTCCACCATCATCGAGATGAACGGCGAGAGTTACCGCAAGCGCTCCGCCGTTGCCCGCGTCTCCGCCAAGGAAAGCCCCAGCGACAATTACCCGCACGAGGCGCCGCACGACCGGCCATCATAATTGTCGCTGGATAAACGTCGCTGGCGACAATTATCCGGGCAACCTTCGCGGCCAGATCGAACCGGCTCACTGCGTCGCTCAGCGACAATTACAACTCCGCGTCATTGTCGCTGGGTTGTTGCCAAAATCGCAGGCGCGTGATAGCCAAAATGCACCACTCGGCGCCGCCGTATACCGGCCATCATAATCGCCGCCGACCGGCCTCCCTAATCGTCGCGCTACATTCCGCCACCGGGCGTATTAGTTATTGTTGGCGCCTTGTCGTCCCACAATTCAATCTTCAAAACCACGCGATAAATGCACACTCAATTCCACATGCCCGGCAGAAGAAGGTGCATGCTGCGAGGGCGGTTCAGAAGGCTCTGGAAAAGCCGCGGCAGGCTCGGTCACCTGCACCGGCAGAAATTCCGGCACAACCGGCGCCACCGCCGGCGGCGCTCAATGCCCATGACGATCTCCATCCGTCCCGTCCTTAACATCGACCTTAAGGGCGATCTTATGGACGTCAGCTACAAAGCCGCAGAAGGCGCAGCCCACCGGAGGGACACGGGGTAGGTGAAGGCGACAGCACAGTGCCGAGGACAGCAACGGTCATATCCACGACGATCGAGCTGGTAAGGGCGCAAAAGTTTGGAAGCATTTGTTGCATAACCGTTGGGCCCGCGATTCGAGTCCAGGCGCAAATCGCCATATTGTCACGGATCGCCAATGCATCCCGCTCACCTTTCTCTCGACCCGCGGCAATGTCCGCGACAGCGTGCCGTTCGAGGAGTTGATTGGCGCCATTCCCGCCGTTGCCGGCAGTCCGGCCGCCCCGGGCGGCTAATGGTGCAATAAGTAATAAAGCGGCCAGATAATAGCGGCCCACAGAGCCAACGACGCCAGTACGAGGACGGCAAGGGCTGGGCCTGGTTGCAAGCGGGGGCCGGCCAGAAAATTCCTCCAGCGACGCGCCAATAAGCCGGGCGCGATATCCTGGCGGCCGGCGCTGGACGTGAAGTCGTAGGCGAAGCCGTTGCCATCCGTCTTCCGGGAGTTGCCAAGCCGCTGTGCCATTCGTGGTGCTGCCTTGTCCATTGCGGTGTAGTAAGGAACGATATCAACTCTTGGTTTCAAAATCAATAAAACTTAGTACCACGAGTTGAAACTTCGTCGATTCTGCCGATACGTCTTGGGACTGTAAGAATTTTATCCGGAAGGCGTCAAATCACGACAATGTGCGGCACAATCCATAGCCCATCAGCAATCCCGCAAATGCGGACGCGGGGGTCAGGCTTCCAAAATGACAGAAAATTCTGAAGATATTGCTTAAGCCGGAGCCAAACTTAGTGTTTCTGCGGATTCCGACGGAAGCCGGCCGGGGATTCCGATTTGATGTCGGCCACCGTTCCGATTTGAAGCCGGCCACCATTCCGATTTAATTCCGGCCACTTTCCGGGGCTTTCCGGCGTTTTCGATTGGGTCAGCAACTCGGGCATCTGCCTCCTCGTCATCAACCACGAGGAGGGCTGGATGCCGGCAAAGAGAGAGCTGACGATGCGACAGATACGACAGACATTACGGCTGGCCAGCGACGGCATCAGCGCGCGGCAGATCGGGCGGATGCTCGGCGTCGCCCGCAGCACGATCCAGGACAATCTGAAGCGGGCGCAGGTGGCGGGACTGGCCTGGCCATTGCCGGCGGATCTCACCGATGCGGTTTTGGAGGAGCGGTTGTTCGCCCGTAGCGGCGCCCAGCGCGGCGTGCGCCGGCGTGCGGAGCCGGCCTGGAACGAACTGGTCTGCGAACTCAGGCGCCCCGGCGTCAACCTAATGGTGCTGTGGGAAGAATATCGCGCGGGGCATCCCGAGGGGTACAGCTACAGCCGGTTCTGTGACCTGTTCCGGGAGTTCGAGGCCCGGCTGTCGCCGGTCATGCGCCAGGAGCACCGGGCGGGCGACAAGGTCTTCGTCGACTATTCCGGTAAAAAACTCGGCATCACTGACCCGGCAACGGGGGCGGTGAGGTTCGCGGAAATTTTTGTCGCGGTCCTGGGCGCGTCGAGTTTCACATATTGCGAGGCGAGCTGGACCCAGACGCTGCCTGATTGGATTGGCGCCCATGTCCGCATGTTCCGGTATTTCGGCGGGGTGCCGCGCCTGGTCGTGCCGGATAATTTGAAGTCCGGCGTCAACAAGGCATCGTTCTACGATCCCGAGATCAATCTCAGCTATGGGCGGATGGCCTCGCATTACGGCATCGGCATTCTACCGGCCCGGCCGCGGCGGCCGAAGGATAAGGCCAAGGTGGAGGCCGGCGTGCGCTTCGCCCAAAGCTACATCCTCGGGCGTTTACGGCATCAGACTTTCTTTTCCCTGGCCGAGGCCAACCAGGCGATCGCCGGCATGGTCGAACGGATCAACGCGCATGTCATGCGCCGGCTCGGGCTCAGCCGGCGGCATCTGTTCGAGACGATCGAGCGCCCGGCTTTGGCGGCGCTGCCCGAGACGGATTACGAATTCGCCGAATGGGGCTTTGCCCGCGTCTCGCTGGATTATCATGTCGAGGTCTGCGGTTTTTTCTACTCGGTGCCGCATCAACTGATCCGCCACCAGGTCGACACCAGGGCGACGGCGCGGATCATCGAGATCTTTCACCAAGGCAAGCGGGTTGCCGTGCATCAGCGCCGTCATGGCGGGCCCAAACATGGTACCGATCCTGAGCATATGCCGAGCGCGCACCGGCGCTACGCCGCATGGACGCCGGAGCGCTTCCGCCGCTGGGGCGCGGCCATTGGCCCCAATACCGAAGGGCTGGTCATCGCCATTCTCGCCAGGCGGCCACATCCGGAACAGGGGTTCCGCACCTGCCTTGGCGTGCTCCGGCTGTTCAAGGACCTCGAGCAAACGCGCGCCGAGGCGGTGGCGGCCCGTGCCGTCGCCTATGAGGCGTTCACCTACAAAAGCATCGCCTCGATCATCGCCAACAAGCTCGACCGTGCCACCGCCGCTGCGAGCGAACCGCAGGCGGTGATGACCCACGGCAATCTGCGCGGCGCCAAATATTTTCATTGAAAGGATCAACATCATGCTGACCCATCCAACACTCGACCTGCTGCACCAGCTCGGCCTGCACGGCATGGCCAAGGGCTTCAAGGACCTCGCGGCGCAACCGGAGGTCACCGGCCTGGCGCATGCCGAATGGCTGGCCTTGCTGCTGGAACAGGAGGCGACGCTGCGGCGGCAAAAACGCTTTGAGAGCCGCGCCCGCGCCGCCAAGCTGCGGCAATCCGCCTGTATCGAGGATGTCGATTACCGCGCGCCGCGCGGCCTCGACCGGGCGTTATTCCTGAAGCTGGCCGGCTGCGACTGGGTCCGCGCCCGGCATAATGTGCTGATCACTGGCCCCTGCGGCGTGGGCAAAAGCTGGCTTGCCTGCGCCCTCGGTCAGAAAGCGTGCCGGGAGGATCTCTCGACCGCCTATCACCGCGTGCCGCGACTGTTCGCGGCCCTCGCTCTGGCCCGGGCCGATGGCCGCTACGCCAGAATGCTGCGTCAGATCGCGAAGGTGGACCTGCTGATCCTGGACGATTGGGGGCCCGAAACCCTGACCGACGACCAGCGCCGCGACCTGCTGGAAATCATCGACGACCGCCATGAGGTGCGCTCGGTCATCATCACCAGTCAGGTGCCGATCGGCCAATGGTACGAAATCATCGGCAACCCCACCATCGCCGACGCCATCCTCGACCGCCTCGTCCACAATGCCTATCGCATCGAACTGACCGGCGAGAGCCTCCGGAAAAATCAAAAACCCGCCGCCATCAACACCCAAACTTGACCAGCGAAAAGGACGCGACAATCATTCAACCAGACCCAACCGATGACGCTCAGGTGGCCGGCTTCAAATCGGAACACTGGCCGGCTTCGTGTCGGAATCAGTGGCCGGCTTCAGATTGGAATGCATGGCCGGCTTCGTCGGAATCCGCAGTGTTTCGGACAATTTCGGGGCAGCCGGGCGAAAATTCCCGGGAAAAACAGAAAAATCGGGAGTAACTGCCCGACTACCCCACCGAGCATCAAAAATAACTCATAATCCCTTTGTCGGAGGTCCAGATCCTTCCACCGCTACCAGTTTCATCCCATCTCATAGCACCTCACGCGGGAACACATCATTACCCCGATTCGGTTCTGTGGCTAAGCGAATGTCAGGCAACATCGCCGGCGTACTCCGGG
Organism: uncultured Alphaproteobacteria bacterium; assembly: GCA_963750235.1. Classification (GTDB taxonomy): domain Bacteria; phylum Pseudomonadota; class Alphaproteobacteria; order Acetobacterales; family Acetobacteraceae; genus Acidocella. The sequence goes on along the minus strand of CAVVPW010000008.1, from coordinate 276,935 downwards.
CTCCCCGGTTCGGGCGCTACAATTTTGCGGTTGGCTAGAATTCTTCGGCGCTGCGACAAGCCGGATATTCGCTATTGTTCAGCCAGGTTGGTCCGCCGGATGCGCCATGTTACTGGCGGCCGTAAGCCCGGAGGAATACGTCCACCGCCCAGCGGGCGCCGTCTTCCTCGTCGAATCGCGGTTGTGCGCCAAAAAGCGCGGGCTCCAGATACCCAGCCTCGAACAGCCCCTTTAAGTGCAGCGCCGCAATTTCCGGGTTACATTTTTGCAGAGACTCCGGCATCCATCAGTTCCGCTAGGCGACGGGCCAGCTCCATCCAGACCCGCTGCGGGCCGCGCGCATAGAGCAAGGGGCCCAGGCTGGAGTTCGCGCCTTCGGCCATCGCCATGCGGATGATGGACAATACCTTGCTGGACGTGATGAAGCGTATGAAGGCGACGCCAAAACCGCGTAATACCACGGCCACATCCGCGTCTTCCCGGTCGAGGAGCGCGAGCAACTGCATGCCCTGTTCCTCTATGGCCTCGAGCATCGCGGCCGAGAACAATTCTCCCTTGGATTTGAAGTAGTTATACAAGGTCGCCTTGGAGCCGCCTACCCGCGCCGAGATCTCGGCCATGCTCGCACGCTCATAGCCAACCTCTTCGAACACCTCCAACGCCGTTTCAATAATCGACTGACGTCGGCTTTCGGTTTTTACCCGCATGTTTAGCTCCTTTTTACTATTGCACTGCACAAAGTGCTCTTGACTGGCAACTCTCAGAACAATATAACCGTACTGTACGGTTTTAACAAGGCCCGTTTCGCCGGGTAATGTCAGCCTGGCGACAGCCTTGGTTCTAAGAAAGGTCTCATATGGATACTGGCGTGAACGCTGCGGCCGCCGCCGTGGCAAAGGCATCCCCGGTCGAGGCCGGACGCTTGAAGTTGCGAAAGAAGCTCTTGACCGGCCTCGTGTCCGGCGTCGTGGCCGTGGCCGCTGTCGGCTTTGCCTATAACGTCCTGGTTGCCTCGCATTATGCCGAAACCGACAACGCCTATGTCGGTGCCGATACCGCGACCATCACGCCGCTTTATGGCGGGCCGGTGGCGCAGGTGCTGGTCGATAACGCGCAGGCCGTGAAGCAGGGGGAGGTTCTGGTGCAGCTTGACGATACCGACGCGCAAATCGCCCTGGCGGAGGCGCAGGCTAATTTGGCCAACACAAGGCGCCGCGTGGAAGCGCTGTTCGCCGTTGATGACACCCTGAAAGCCCAGATCGCCGCCCGTGACGCGGACGAGAAGGCGGCCCAGGCCAATCTTGCCAAGGCCAAGATCGACCTCGCGCGCCGCCAGTCCCTGCTCGCCTCCGGCGGTGTCTCGGCGGATGTCATCACCGCCGCCCAGACGGCCTACAGCAATGCCGTGGCGGGTGAACAACTGGCCCGGGCCAACTACGATTCCGCCGTCGCCGCCTATCAGGCCAACCACGCGCTCATCGACGGCACCACCGTCGATACGAACCCGCAAGTGCTGGCTGCCCAGGCCGAGCGCGACCAGGCGCAGGTGAACCTCAACCGCACCATCATCCGGGCGCCGGTGGATGGCATCGTCACCAGCCGTGACGTGCAGGTGGGCCAACAAGTGCAGCCGGGCCAGACGCTGATGCTCGTCGTGCCCGTGAGCCAAGCCTATGTGGACGCCAACTTCAAGGAGGTCCAGCTCGCCAAGGTCCGGCCCGGCCAGAAGGTGACGCTGACCTCCGACCTGTATGGCGGCGGCGTCACGTTCCACGGCACGGTCGTTGGGTTTTCGGGCGGCACGGGCGCTGCCTTTGCCCTGCTGCCGGCCCAGAACGCCACCGGCAACTGGATCAAGGTGGTGCAGCGCTTGCCGGTGCGGATTGCCCTCGATCCTGCCGAGCTGACCAAGCATCCGCTGCGGGTTGGGCTCTCGATGGACGCCGTCATCAACACCGCCAAGTAAGGGCCGGCCATGGATCTCTCCGCCATTTTCGGCGACGGCAAAGCGCCGCCGCTGCACGGCACGAAGCTGCTGATCGCCGCCATCCTGATCGGATTTGGCAATTTCATGGTCGTGCTCGACACCACCATCGCCAACGTCTCGGTGCCGACCATTGCCGGCTCGCTCGGCGTTGCCTCCAATCAGGGCACCTGGGTGATTACCTCTTACGCGGTTGCCGAGGCCATCACGGTGCCGCTCACCGGCTGGCTGACCAAGAAATTTGGCGGGGCGCGGGTGTTCATCACCTGCTACATCGGGTTCGCGTTTGTCTCGCTGTTCTGCGGCATGGCCACATCGCTGAACATGCTGCTCTTCGGACGCGTGCTGCTGGGCCTCGTCGGCGGACCGATCATGCCGCTCTCGCAAATGCTGCTGCTGCGCGTGTTCCCCAAGGAGCAGGCGACGCTCGGCACCGTGCTTTGGGCGATGACCACGCTCACCGGCCCGGTCGCCGGCCCGATCCTCGGCGGCATCATCTGCGACGATTATGGCTGGCCCTGGATTTTCTTCATCAAGGTGCCCTTGGCCCTGGTGGGCGGCCTCGCCGTGCTTGCGATGCTGCGCGGCCAGCCCGACCCGACCGAGCCCGCCACCATCGATAAGGTCGGCTTCGGCCTGCTGATCGTCTGGGTCGCCGCGTTGCAGATCATGCTCGACGAGGGGCGCGACCATGACTGGTTCAATTCTCCGGAGATCTGCACGCTCGCCATCATCGCCGTGATCGGTTTCCTGGCCTTCCTGATCTGGGAGCTGACCGAGGAACACCCGGTCGTCGATCTGACCATCTTCCGTTATCGAGGCTTCGGCGCTGCGGCGACGACCTATGCCGTCGGCTTTGGCGCCTTCTTCGCCACCGTGGTGATCCTGCCGCTATGGCTGCAGTCGAACCTTGGCTACACGGCCACCTGGGCCGGTTATGCCACCGGCATCATGGGTATTTTCGCCGTGCTGTCCGCCCCGCTGGTCGGCAAGGCCACCGAGATCGTCGATCCGCGGCTGGTCGTCTGCCTGGGCGTCGCGGGGCTTGGACTGACGGCCGCCTGGCGCACCGGCTTCGACTTAGACGTGACCTTCGGACAGCTGGCAATGCCAACGCTGGCGATGGGCCTGTTCATGGTGATGTTTTTCGTGCCGGTGACGGGGCTGGCCATGGCCAGTGTCAAACCCCACGAGCAGGCCAATGCCGCGGGGCTTTCCAACTTCCTGCGTACGCTGGCGGGCGCTTTCGCCACCTCCATCGTGCAGACCGTCTGGCAGAACGCCACCCGCACCAAGGAGACCGGGCTGGTCGACGCCATGACGCAAGGGAGCCAAGCTATCCAGGGCATGATGGCGAGAGGGCTCACGCACGACCAGGCCACGGCGGCACTTGGCATGATCACCGACGGCCAGAGCGTGATGCTGGCAACGCTCTACACGTTTGCCGCCATTACCGTGGTGTTCTTCTTTGCCGCGTCGCTGATCTGGCTCGTACCGAAGCCGAAAGGCAAAATCGATATGAGTCACAGCCACTGATTGCACGCATCTCGAAACAACATCGGCCGCTTGGCCGCCCCCATCCCGCAGAGTACCTAAACCATGACCCACGCCCTCTCCGGCCGCTCGCGGCTCCTGACTTCCGCTGCCCTCGTCCTGACCCTTTCCGGCTGCATGATGGGCCCCAACTTCCAGGCCCCGCATCCGGCTGTTCCGGGGTCGTACACCCAGGATGCCCCGGCGGTCGCTCGCCCCTATGTGGCGGGCGATGCGGTGGACCCGCAATGGTGGAACAGCTTCAACGACCCGGTTTTGACGCAGCTGGAAGCCCAGGCCGTGGCTCAGAACCTCGACCTGCAGATCGCCACCGAGCGCCTGCTGGAGGCCGAGGCCGAGGCGCAGATCCAGGGCGCGGCGCTGTACCCGAACCTCAATGGCGGCGCGTCCTACGCGCGCGAGAAGCCGAGCGATGAGGGCACCCTTGGCCTGCTCAGCCCGGCTTTCCCTGGCATCACCAACGCCTACGACCTCTACCAGTACGGGCTGCAGACGCAGTACGACCTCGACCTCTGGGGCAAGAACCGCCGCGCCGTGGAAGCCGCGGTGGCGAAGGCCCGATCTTCGGAAGAAGCCCGCCGCGCCGCCCTGCTGAACGTGGAGGCGCAGGTGGCCAGCAACTATATCCAGCTGCGCGGGACCGAGGCGGTGCTCGCCATCACCCAGAAGAACCTGGATACCGCCAACAAGCTGGTGAACCTGACGGAGGAGCGCCAGCAGGCCGGGCTGACCACGGCGCTCGACGTCGCCAATGCCAAGGCGCAGGCGGCGTCCATCGCGGCGCAGATCCCGACGCTGACGGCGCAGCGCGACGCGCTGATCGGCCAGATCGGGCTGCTGCTGGGGCAGACGCCCGAGGGCATGCCGCCCGAGCTGGTGGCAACCCAGCCCGTGCCGCTCACCCCGCCGGTGGTGCCGGTGGGCCTGCCCTCCGACCTGCTCACGCGCCGCCCGGACGTGCGCGAGGCCACCGAGGATCTGCACGCCGCCACCGCCGAAATCGGCGTGGCCAAGGCGGAGTTCTTCCCCGATGTCTCGCTCTCCGCCTCGGCCTCGCTGCAATCGCTGCAGTTCAACAGCCTCAACGAGTGGAAGGCGCTGACTTACGGGATGGGCCCGAACGTCACCATCCCGATCTTCGAGGGCGGGCAGCTCAAGGGCCAGCTCAGCCTGCGCAAGGCGCAGCAGCGTGAAGCCGCCGTCGGCTACGCCAAGACGGTGCTGACAGCCTTCACCCAGGTGAACACGGCGCTGACCAATTACGACCAGGAACATGCGACGCTGGACGCGCTGAACGAAGACGTGAAGCAGGCGCAGATCGCGCTCAACCTGGCCCAGGACCAGTACACCCAGGGGCTGACTGACTACCTCTACGTGCTGAACGCGCAGCAGGCGCTGCTGGCCGCCCAGCAGAACCAGGCGCAGTCCACCCAGCGGCTGGGGACGGATCTCGTGACGCTCTACCAGGCGCTCGGCGGCGGCTGGGAGGGGCAGTATCCGGTGACGACGAAGTAAGCGTCATCACAACCGAGGTGTGAGGTACCCGTGCAATTACGGGATCAACACTCGCGAACGGCGGCGGCGCGGTGATTCGCCTGGCCTCCCCCTCCTTCCCGTTTACCCATCACACCTTGGGAGTCGGGACCGCCGCCGCTTTCTCGGCCCCACGGCGTTCGCTCCAGCGCTGCAGCACGACATAGAAAGACGGCACGAACACCACGGCGATACATGTGGAGGCAAGCATGCCGCTGACCACCGCAATACCGATCGATTTGCGGGAATTGGCGCCCGCGCCGGACGCGAGGACCAGCGGCATGACGCCAAGGATAAAGGCGAAGGAGGTCATGACAATCGGCCGGAAGCGGATTTTCGCCGCCTCTACCGCCGCTTCCATGATCGTCTTGCCGTGCAAGGCGCGTTGTTCGCGGGCGACTTCGACAACCAGAATTGCGTTCTTGGCGGCAAGCGCGATCAACAGAACCAGACCGATCTGGGTGTAGATATTGTTCGCCAAGCCGAGCGCGGTGAGGGCGCCGACGGTCCCCAGCAAAGCCAGTGGCACCGCCAGCAGAACCGAGATCGGCGTGATCCAGCTTTCGTACTGAGCGGCCAGCGCCAGGTACACTAATAGAAGAGACAGCCCGAAGATCAGCGTGCTCGCATTGCCGGCGAGTTTCTCCTGATAAGCCGTGGCGGTCCATTCATAGCCGAAGCCGGAGGGAAGCACGTGCTGGATCAGATCGTCCACAACGCTCAAGGACTGGCCGGAACTATATCCTGGCGCCGCTTGGCCGTTAATTATGGCGCCCGGATAAGTGTTGTAAAGCGTGATGATCGGCGGCCCCCGGGTTGGCGTGATCTCGGCCAGCGTGCCCAGCGGCACCATCCCCCCCGCAACATTGCGGACATTGTAGTTCCGCACGTCCGCAGGGGTCATGCGGGCGATGGGATCAGCCTGAACATAGACCGGAAAAACCTGGCCATATTTCGTGAAGAGATTGACGTAGGATGACCCAAGATAGGTTTGCAAAGTGTCGTCCGCCTCACCGACGGGGACACCGAGCGCTTCCGCCTTGGTGCGGTCCACTGCGGCAAAAACCTGCGGCGCCTGAGAACGGTACGTGGTGAAGACGTTGCTCAACTCGCTCTGGCTGTTCGCGTCACGGGTTACGCGGTCGGCGACCTGTTGCAGTTTCGTGTAGTCGAAACTGCCGTCCTGCAATTCCACCACCCCCTGAAACCCGCCGGACTGGCCAAGGCCCTGAATGGGGGGCGGGGGCACGACAAGCACCTTGGCGTCAGTGGTGCTGGCGGCGATTTTGTTGAGCGCGAGGTAAACAGGCAGCAGGCCTTCTTTGCTGCCACGAACGTCCCACGGTTTCAGGATAACGTAGACAGCCCCGGCATTGAAAAGCGTGGCGTTATTATCAAGCAGAGAAACACCACTTAAGGTGACCACGTTTTCAACGCTGGGTAGCCGGGCGATTTCGTCATGGAGTTGGGCAAGCACGGCGTTGGTACGGCCGATCGACGCGGAATCAGGCAACTGGACGCTCATCAGCATATAGCCCTGATCCTCGATGGGGATGAAGGCGGTAGGGATACGGCTCAGGCCGAAAATTGCCATGCTAATGAGCCCGATGCCAATGACAACCATCAGCCCGCTGCGATGAACCATGCGGTCGACGAGTCGTACGTAAGCGGCTTCCAGCGGGTAATAGAGCCGGTCAAAAACGCGGAAAACGATGTTCTTCCTGCCGGTCTCCTTTACCGGCCTGAGAAACAGCGCGCATTGGACCGGGCTGAGCGTTAACGCGCCGATGGCGCTGATAAGCGCCGTTGAAGCAATCACCAAGGCGAACTGCCGGTACAACTGGCCGGTAATGCCAGGCATGAAGCTGGCGGGAATGAAAACCGACATCAGCACCAGGGTGATGCCGACGATCGGGCTCGTCAGCTCGCTCATCGCGTCAATCGCGCTTTTCTTGGCGTCAGCCCCCTCCACTTCCATTTTACGGCTAACGCCTTCCACCACCACGATGGCGTCATCGACAACGATGCCAATGGCCAGGACCAGCCCCAACAGTGTCATGATGTTGACGGTAAAATGGAGGGCGGCCATGGCAGCGAAGGCGCCGATGATGGTGACCGGGATTGTGGTGGCCGGCACGAAACTGGCGCGGAAGCTTTGCAGAAACACCAGGATGACGGCGAGCACAAGAAGGCCCGCTTCGAACAGGGTTTTGTAAACTTCGTGGATCGATGCAGAAACGAACTGCGTGGTGTCAAAGGGGATGCTATACGTAATACCGGGCGGAAACTTCTTCGCCATCTGCGCGACGGTGTTGCGTACTTCATTGGCGACGGCCAGCGCATTGGCGCCCGGCGACAGAAAGATGGCGATGGCGGCGCATGACTGGCCGTTACAGGTGCCAAGCAAATTGTAGTTGACCGAGCCGAGTTCGACCCGCCCGACATCGCGGATGCGGACGATCTTGCTGGCGGTTGCGCCGCCGGTGGGGCTGGTTGGGCCGGCGGATTTGACGATGATATTGGCGAACTGGTTGGGGTCCGAGAGCAGGCCCGGCACGTTGACGGTGAGCTGATAAGCTTGCGGTGAACTGACCGGCGGCCCGCCGATTTGCCCGGCAGGAACAGCAATGTTCTGCTCGCGGATCGCGTTGATGACATCGGAAGGCGTCAGCCCGAAACCCTGCATCTTCTCGGGGTCGAGCCAGATCCGCATGGCGTACTCGCCCGTGCCATAGACATTCACATTGCCTACGCCCGGCAGCCGCGCCAGCTCGTTCTGCATGTTGATAATGGCGTAGTTGTTCAGAAACAGCCCATCATAGGTATTGTTCGGCGAGGTGAGCGCGATGAACTGCAGAACCGACGTGGATTGCTGCTGAACAACAACACCCTGCTGTTGAACAGGAAGCGGCAACTGCGCAAGTGCCGCCGATACGCGGTTCTGCACCAGCACTTGGGCGAAGTTCAGATCCGTGCCGACCTTGAAGGTAACGATGAGCGTATATAGGCCGCTGCTCGTGCTGGTGGACTGCATGTACAGCATGTTCTGCACACCGTTTACCTGCTTCTCAATCGGCAGTGCCACGGTATTCACCAGGGTCTTGGCGTCAGCGCCCGGGTACGTGGTGGTGACCTGAATGGTTGGCGGGACGATGTCTGGATATTGCGAAATCGGCAAGGTGTTGATCGCGATGACGCCCAGCAAAACGAAAAGGACCGCGATGACGTTGGCAAGAACCGGCCGCTCAATGAAGAATTTTGAGATCATGGGACGCGCCTAGCCGGGATTACCAGGGGCGGGAGCAGAAACATCCTGCTCCGTCGGCGCGACCGTGCTGCCTGGTGCGGCGTTCTGAACGCCCTCAACGATCACCTGATCCGCCGGATCGAGGCCGGTCACCGCAATGAAGCCATTTTCTTCGGTACCCGTCTGCACACGCTTTTGCGCCACGACATTATTGGCCCCGACGACATAGACATAAGGACCAGCCTGGTCGCTGAGCACCGCGGCATCCGGCAGCGCCAGTTCCGGCACCGGCTCACCCAGCGGAATTCGCGCGCGGACAAACAGCCCGGGTAGGAGAATTTTGCTGTCATTATCGAGCACGGCGCGGACCTCGATGGTTCCGGTGGACGGATCAACGCTCGTGGCGACGTAATCAATCTTGCCGGCATGCGGATAATTTGTCTCGGACTGCAAGCTCACAAAAACCGGCGTGTCGGTCACATTCGTCGGGCTGCGACCCTGGGCAATCAGCGCGGCACGGATCTTCAGCAGGTCCAGCTCATTAACATTAAAATAAACATAGATCGGGTTGAGCTGATCGATGGTGGCGAGATTGGTGGCGACCCCATTGCCGACCAGATTGCCGACATCGACCAGATGCCGGCTGACCCGGCCGTCGAAAGGCGCGGCGACATCGGTGTAACCGTAATCGATTTGCGCAAGCTCAAGGTTCGCCTCGTTCTCCAGAACCTGCGCCTGGTCCGAGTTGCGGGTCGCCAGCCATTGTTCGACATTGGCCTGGGACGTCGCGTTTTGCTTGATCAAGTTCAGCTGGCGGGTATATTGCGATTGGGCGAAGATCACCTGGGCCTGGGCCTGGGTAACCGCGGCCTCGGCCTGTTTCAGCTTGGCGGCGTAAGGCGGCTGCTCAATGATGAAAAGCGTCTGCCCCTTCTTAACGACACTACCGTCCGTGTAATCGATGCTGGTGAGATAGCCCGAGACGCGGGCCACCAGCTGAACCGAATTCACCGCCACCGTGCTACCCGTAACATTCAGGTACGTGGTAATCGGCATCCGCACGGGCTTGCTGGTGATGACCGGCGGCGGCGGCGGCGGCTGGTAGCTGTTGCTCTTGCCGCAAGCGGTAAGCGAAGCTGCCAGCAACAGCCCGCCCAGCAGCGCAAAGCTGCGTTTCAAGGAGCTTCTATACCTTCTCATGCGGCTCACCAGGTTGGCACATAGGTTTGTTCAATCTGTTCAGCTTTGCTCGTCGGCGCAGCATGATTTTCGGGAGCCAGCAGGCCGCCCCAGTCGGTTCGCTTCGCCATTTCCGTCTTTATCGCCTGCGGGACGACATCATGCGCTTGCGCAATCTGCCAGCCCCCGCCCAGCGCGCTGTAGAGCGAAACCAGCGCCTGCGGCACGTTGCCTTGCGCAACGGCGAGGGAGTTCTGCACCTGCAGCTGCTGCTGCTCGACGGTCAGCACGGTGGTGTAACTGGTGGCGCCGTCCTCATATTGAATCATCGCCAGATTGGTGGATTGCAGGGCCGACTGGTTGGCCGCGGTGAGCGTATTGACCGCGTTTTCCGCCTGCACGTAATCCGCGATTGCATTCTGCACTTCCTGCTGCGCCTGCAGCACTGTGTTCTGGTAGTTCAGGATGGATTGCTCAAACGCCGCATCCTGCGCGCGCACCTGGTTGGTGAGCTGGCCGTAATTAAAGAGCGGAATTTGCACCGAGGGGCCGAAGCTGATCGTCCGGCTCGACCATTGGAACAGGTCGCCGACCGTATTCCCGCTGGAATTGCTCGCCTCGTAGCCAAACGTGCCCGAGAGCGATAGCGCCGGATAGAGCTGCGCCTTGGCAACCCCCAGCTGCGCGGATTGGCTGGCGGCGGCCTCCTCCGCTTCCGCCACATCCGGCCGCTGGCGGAGCAGGTCCTTGGGAATGCCAACGGCAACGCTGGAAGGCGCCACCGGAATAGCGCTGCCGCCGCCAAGCAGCGGGTCGACTTGGTCGGGCGTCGTACCCAGCAGCACGGCCAGCGCGTCCTTCTGCGCCACCAGCTGCGCCTGCAGGGTGGGCACCGTGGCCTCGGTGGTATTGAGCTGCGTCTGCGCCTGGGTAACATCGAGCATGCTGGTCTGCCCGGCATTGAACTGGGCATTGGCGATACGCAGGCTTTCGGTCTGCACGGCCACGTTGGTCTGCGCGACCTGGATTTGCGTCTGCAGCGTCCGGATGGCGATGTAAGTCTGCGCGATATCCGCGGTAAGGGTCACGAGCGCCGCATCATAAGCCGCGATGGAGCCTAGAAAGGAGGCGTCGTTCGCCTGCACGGCGCGGCGGTATTTCCCCCAAAAATCAATCTCCCAGCTGGCGCTGAAAGCGAGTTCGCCGATATGGAAATTCGGATTAGTGCCTGGAATAAAGGTCGGCGACGCCTCGCTCTCCCGCTCGTAGTCATACGCCCCGGAAATGCCTTGCTGCTGCGGATACAGCTCGCCAACCGCGGCGGCCAACTGGGCACGCGCCTGCAGAACCCTCACGCCGGCGCTCTGCAACGAAAGATTGTTCTGATAGCCGATCTGGATGAGTTTGTTGAGAACGGGGTCGTTGAAATTTTGCCACCACTGCGGGTTCGCCGCCGGGCCGGATTGCACATTGCCGCCGCCCGTCGCGTACTGGCCCGCCAGTTTTGCCTTAGGCATCGTGAAGTTCGGCCCAACCATGCAACCGGTTAAAGCCAGCGCCGCCACCATCCCAAGGACGAGGCCGCGCCGCATCAGATCGGCAGCAGAGCTGTCTTAAGAGGTGACCGCGGAACAAAGCCAGCGATTGAACTGTTCAAGCAAGCCCCCTGAGGTGATTGACCCACGTTGTGTCGCAGCCAGATTGTCTTCTTGTAACAATAGGCGATATAACACAGGCCCTGAACCGAGCCAATGGGCCACAGACCTGGTGTGCGGGCATCGTGAAACGTTACCATGGCAGGCGCCGAGGCCCCATGAAGGCCGCGACGCCTGCCACAGCAAGACCAGGGCGGCTAGTGCTACGCTTGTTCGTTCAGGAAACGAAGCGCCTCCTGGTTGAAGCGGTCCCTATGTTCCACCTGCGCCCAGTGCCCACAGCGGGCCAACAGGAGCACGCGGCAGTTGGGAATACCTCTGGCCAGCAGCGGCGCCGTCTCAACCGGACAGAAATTGTCGTCCACGCCCCAGAAAGCCATGACCGGGCACTTGATCTCATGCAGCCGCGGCAACAGGTTGGCGATCTTGAGCTTTGCCAGAACCTGCCGTGGCTGGGTCTTGGCCACGGCGAGCCTCTCCTGAACCAGGGCATCGCTGAGCAGGCTTTTGTCATAGAACTGTAGCAGGAAGGTCCTGCGCAATTTATCGGCGGTCGGACCACCCGGCCCCAGAAGGGACCACATCATCGACCGGATGCCCGGCATGCGAAGATAGCGGAATTTGGACCCCAGCCCGCCAGGCGCGAGGAGCACCAGCTTCTCCACCTTGTCCGGATATTCCAGGGTAAAGCGCATGGATACGGCGCCCCCCAGGGAATTCCCGACCAGGATGACACGATCCGAGCCAAGCGCATCGACCACGGCCTTAAGCGCCGTGATCTGCAATTCCAGGGTGTAGTCACGATCCTCTGGCTTTGACGATTTGCCGTAGCCGAAAAGGTCGATGCCTACCGCCCGGTAGCCCGCCGCCGCGAAGACCGGCATATTGTCGCGGAAATTGCTTACGGCCGTGGCGCCAGGCGCGCTGCCATGCACGAAGATAACCGGCGTGCCGGCACCTTGCGTAACATAGTACACGCGGAGGCCGTTGCCGGCCTCCGCATATCCCTCGATTGTCTGAACGGTATCCAGCATCGCTCTGGCCGTTACAGTACGGACATGATTTTGGGCGCCAGCCCAAGCCCGCGGACGAGATCGCCCTCGAACTTGATCTTGCGTGTCATGGCCGCGACATGCGGCGCCAGCTTCTTGGCACGCAGGTCAAGCCAGATGTTCAGCGGGGCCGTGATGGTGAAATCAGCCGGCAACGACGCATCGCGGCTGACTTCGGGAATATCCTTGGTTGCGTCGATGACAACCGTCCCCATCCCGTCAAAGATAAACTTCAGCTTGATGTTCAGATTGCCAAGGTTCTTGGCCTTTGTCTCAAGCTCGGTCGCCAGGTCGTCAAAGGAAAGTTCGTTAGACATTTACAACTCCATCCAAAATTATTGCTTGTGGCCCCAGTCGCTCAATGCATCGAAGGTCTTGATTTCCCAATTCGCCTCGTCGCGAATTTCTATGCCCTCCGCACCGAACTCGACCGCGAATTCGCTCGGTGTGTTTGCATAGAACGAGAGCATTCTGTCGTTCGGGTGGCGGCCGATATTCATGTACAGGTTGATATCCATCTCACGGGCACGTTCCAGCGCAAACCCGACCTCATCCACCGTTTTGACCTCGACCATGACATGGTTAAGGCGCGCCGGAATCGGAATCCCCGCAAGAGCCAGGGTGTGATGCCGCGGATTAATGTGGAAGAAGGTGAATTTGATCGGAATGCCCTGGATATCCTGCACGATGTAGTCGCTGAGCTTGAAGCCCAGGACATCCTTGTAGAACGCCTCGCTGGCCTGAAGATCCGGCGCAGCGATGGCGATATGGCCTAAGCCCATGTCGCCGGTGAGAAAGCCTCCCTGCACCAGAGGTGTCTTCGCGGGCGTCGTCATGCGCTTGGGATTGCAGGTGATCTCGATACGCAACCCGTTCGGATCGAGCAGCCAGATCATGTCCTGAACGTCGCGCTCGGCCAGTTCGGCAGGCGTGGCACGATGCACCTCTACCCCATGGGAGACAACATGCGCGGCGACTTCCTCGAGCGCCGAGTTATTCGCGACGAGAAACCCAGCTGCCCAAAGATCCTCGCTGCTGCCTGGCTTTATCAGGAAGCGGTAGGCAAAGTCATCCATGCGGATGCGCATATATTCGCCCGCCTGCTCGGCAGGAATTTCCATGCCGAGAAACTCAGTGGCATAGCGCCGCCACTCATCCGTCTTGTTCGACTCCAAAACGAGATAGCTGAGCTGTTTGATAAGTTCCATATGCTTTGCTCCTCTTTCAGATGAACAGGCTGAGCACGTCGGACGGGAAATCATTCAGCGTGGCCCGGCCATACACCGAGGCCCACTTGGTCCGGTTGTTGATGGCATGCACGCGGGCAGCCTGGATATCGCGGAACAGCCCCTGGATCGGCAGATCGCACGACAGCGAGCGCGCACCGCTGGCGAGGAACAGACGATCGGCGGCGCGGTGCGCGAGATCGACAAGATTGCAATGATCGAAGCGGTAACGCGCGCGATCGGTGAGCGACACCTCCTCACCCGCGGACAGCGCATCCATGATCTCGTTGAAGTTGGCACGCATCGTCATGCGGGCGTTGCGAATCTCGGCGTCGGACTCGGCGATGCGGATCTGGTTGGACGGATCCTCCGCCCAGCGCGTGTTCGTGTACTTGTTGGTCGAGCTCATATTGGCTTCAACAAAAAGTTCGAGAATCCGCTGCGCGGCACCCAAGGCGGGCGTCGTGATGCAGGCGCCGAAAATAGTCGGGAACGGCACCATGAACAGCGGGGCGTCGGCCGTGCCGTCAATGATTCCTGGCGTGGTAAAGGTCTGGCTGGCGATGATGGGGAGCTGGCGGTAATTCGGGACGAAAGCCCCCTCAAGCACCACGCTCTTGCTGCCGGTGCCCTTCAGCCCCATGACATTCCAGTCGTTGAGGATCTTGAAATCGCTCTTGGGCACCAGATAGGTGCGGTAATCGGGGAACGGCGCGCTTTCATCAACGATGTTGCCGCCGAGCAGAACCCAATCGACATGATCGACGCCGCTCGAGAAGAACCAGCGGCCGCGCAGGGTGCAGCCGCCCTCGACAGCCTCCACCGTGCCCGTGGGCGCATAGGACGAGGAGATCAGCACTTCCTCCTTGCCGCCGCCCCACACATCTTCCTGCGCCTTCTTGGAGAAATGCGCCAGCTGCCAGTTATGCACACCGACGACGCCCATGATCCAGGCGCTGGACGGGCAACCCTGGGCGAGAATTTCCTGAACCGTGAAGGTGTCGGCCGGATGGCACTCATAGCCGCCCCAGTACGCGGACTGGAACATCTTGAAAAAGCCAATACGCTTGAAGTCCGCGACCGTCTCAGGATGCACTTTGCCCAGCGCCTCGGTCTCCTTGGCGCGTTCGCGCAGGGTCGGCAGCATGGCAACCGCCTGTTCAATGAGGCTGGCGCCAATTTCGGATTGAGGGGCCGTCTTCGACAAATACTTGGTTATGTGCGTCATCGTTTCCTCTGGAGCGGCGTACCGCCGGTTAAACTCAAAGATGGCCTGACCAGGCGGAGCTTCTCGTTCCGCCGCCGCGACAGGCGGCACCATCAGGCGGGGGGCTGGAATGACCGAAGTAGCGGCGACAACCTGAGGAGCTGGCTTTGCTGCTCCTGACTGGCCATCGGCCAAACTCCGGCGGCTGGCATTCTTTTTCGCCGCCGTTAGTGTTCCCGGCTCATTTCAACGTTCCCTGGGCAATCATATAACACATATGTTCAAAATCAGTCAAGAATGTATTGTTGTGTGTAAATGATGGCTAATATGGCCAAAGCTAACTTCTTCTGTCACCAGCATGGATATCTCCGGACCGGAGCAACCAAAAACGACCGGATACTTAAAAATAATGTAAATAAATACAATTTGTTCTGCGTAGATACGCCGCACACATCCGCGACAGCTTGCGACAGGCCGGGTCGACCCTCGGCAATATAAGAATAACCTGTCTTATTTTACACAAAATAGCGAAAAGGCCCAGGCGTATCCGCCTGGGCCTTGGCTTTTCCTCGGCCTTGATGAACGGAACAGCCGGCTAGCCTGCCTTGCGGCCGACCAGGTCCAGCGCCACGTCGGTGATCATGTCCTCCTGCCCGCCGACCATCTTGCGGCGTCCAAGCTCGATGAGGATGGTCCGCGTATCTAGCCCATGTTCGGCGGCAGCCTTTTCCGCGTGGCGCAGGAAGGAGGAATACACCCCGGCATAACCCAGGCTCAGCGTCTCGCGGTCCACCCGCACCGGGCGGTCCTGCAACGGACGCACCAGGTCTTCCGCCGCATCCATCAGCGCGAACAGATCGCAGCCATGGTTCCAGCCATAGACATCGGCCGCGGCGATGAACACTTCCAGCGGCGCGTTGCCGGCCCCGGCGCCCATACCGGCCAGCGAGGCATCCACGCGCACCGCACCGTTCTGAACGGCAACGATCGAGTTGGCGACGCCCAGGGAGAGATTGTGGTGCGCGTGCACGCCGCGCTGGGTCTCGGGCTTCAGCACCCGGTCGTAGGCATGCAGCCGGGCGGCGTAGTCGTCCATGGTCATCGCGCCGCCTGAATCGGTGACATAGACGCAGTGGGCGCCATAGCTCTCCATCAGCTGCGCCTGCTGCGCCAGCCCTTCGGGGCTGTTCATGTGGCTCATCATCAGGAAGCCCGAGACATCCATGCCAAGCCCGCGCGCATATTCGATATGCTGCTTGGCCACATCAGCCTCGGTGCAATGCGTCGCCACGCGCACCGAGCGCACGCCCAACTCATACGCGTGCTTCAGGTCATGCACCGTGCCGATGCCGGGCAGCAGCAGCGTGGTGAGCACGCTGTGCGTGAGCACCTCGGCCACCGCGCCGATCCAGTCCCAGTCCGTATGGCTGCCGAAGCCGTAATTGAAGCTGGAGCCGGAGAGACCATCGCCATGCGCGACCTCGATGGCATCCACCTTGGCGGCGTCGAGCGCCTTGGCGATCGCCTTGACATGATCCAGCCCGTACTGGTGGCGGATGGCGTGCATGCCATCGCGCAGCGTCACGTCCTGGATGTAGAGTTTCTGCTGTTTCGGATCAAAGCTCATGCCAAAGCTCCCTCGCTAATACGGGCCGCAATTTTCTCCGCCGTCTTCAGCGCGGCGGAGGTCATGATGTCGAGATTACCGGCATAAGCCGGCAGGTAATGCGCCGCCCCCTCGACCTCCAGGAACACCGAGACCTTCATGCCGGTGAATTCGCGGTCCATCTCGGGGATGCGCAGCGGCTTGTTATGGCCGATGCGCTCGAACTGCACCGCCTGCTTCATGCGGTAGCCCGGCACGTAGCTCTGCACCTCCGCCACCATCGCCGCGACGCTCGCGCTGATCGCATACGGGTCAGCGTCGTCGGTCAGGCAGTACACGGTGTCGCGCATGATCAGCGGCGGCTCAGCCGGATTAAGCACGATGATCGCCTTGCCGCGCGTGGCGCCGCCAACATCCATGATCGCCTGACTGGTGGTCTCGGTGAACTCATCGATATTGGCGCGCGTGCCAGGCCCGGCGGATTTCGAGGCGATCGAGGCGACGATCTCGCCATAATGCACCTTTGCCACACGGTTGATGGCGGCAACGATCGGTATCGTCGCCTGGCCACCGCAGGTGACCATATTGACATTCGGCGCGTCCAGCGCGGCATCGCCGTTCACCGGCGGAATCACATAGGGGCCGATGGCGGCGGGGGTGAGATCGATCACGCGCTTGCCGTGCGCCTGCAGCACCTCGTTATGCTTCTTGTGCGCGCCAGCGGAGGTCGCGTCGAACACGATCCTGATGTCGGCGAACTCCGGCATCGCCACCAGCCCGGAGATGCCACCGGCCGTGATGGGCACGCCCATGCGGGCGGCGCGCTTGAGCCCGTCGGACTCCGGGTCGATGCCGACAAACGCGCCCATCTGCAAAGTTTTCGACAGACGCATGATCTTGATCATGAGATCGGTGCCGATATTGCCCGACCCGATGATCGCCACTTTGGTTTTTTCTGACATTAACGGTCATCCCTGTAGGTAAATGATACACTGCCAAGCCCGCCGACGCTGGCCTTGACCTCATCGCCCGGCTTCAGCGCCACCATCGGCCCGAGCGCGCCGGTGAGCACCACATCGCCCTTGCGCAACGGTTCGCCGCGTTCGGCCAACGTGCGCGCCAGCCAGGTGGCGGCATTCAGCGGGTGGCCCAGGCAGGCCGCCCCGGCACCGAGCGAGACGACCTCGCCATTCACCTCCAGCGCCATGCCGCAGGTGAACAAATCCAGCCCCGCGAGCGGCTTGCGCTCCGCGCCCAGCACATAGAAGGCCGAGGAGCCGTTATCGGCCACCGTGTCGGCAAAGGTGATCTTCCAGTCAGCGATGCGGCTATCGACGATCTCAATCGCCGCCATCACCTCGCCCACCGCCGCTTCCACGGCCTCGCGGGTAATGTCCGGGCCCGGCAGATCGGCCGCCAGGATGAGCGCAATCTCGGCCTCGGCCTTCGGCTGCAAGACCTTCGAGGCGAGCAGCTCGCCGCCATCGGCGATCTCCATGTCGGCGAAAAGCACACCGAAATCCGGCTGGTTTACCCCCAGCTGCGCCTGCACGGCCTTGGCTGTCAGCCCCACCTTGCGGCCGGTGATGCGCCGCCCGCCCCCCACCCAATGGGCGGTGTTGATGGCCTGCACGGCATAGGCGCCGTCGGCATCGGTCGGCTCCAGCCCGTCGCGCAAGGGCGGAACGGCACCGGACTGATAGGCTTCGCGCAGCCGCTCGGCGAGCGCCATATGGGTTTGATTTGTGTTGAGCATGTCTCGTTCCTCTCACCGCCAAGCTACAGCGGACAGCCGCAGAATCGAATTTACCGGCGCCAGTTTGTCCCATATGGTGGGACAATGAATTCCCAAACGCCCACCGGCGCCGCGTCGTTTGAAAAGGGCCTCGCCCTGTTCACTCTCATCCTGCGTGATGACGGCCAGACGCCGCTGACCGCGCTTGCGGCACCGCTCGCCCTGCCGCGCTCCACGCTGCACCGGCTCGCCGGGGCGCTGGAGGATGCCGGGCTGATTAGCCGGCTGGAACGCGGCCGCTACGTGGCCGGGCCGGCGCTGGCGGAGCGCCTCGGCGGCATGTCCTGGGCCGGCCAGCTCGTCCGGCTGGCGCGGCCCCTGCTGCGCGAGCTGGCCAACGAGTACGGCGCCACGGCGCATCTGGGTGTGATGGAACATGACATGGTGACCTATCTGGTGAAGGAAGCCGCCACTGGAGCACCGGCGGTCTTCACGCGTGAGACCGCGCAGCTCGAGGCCTATTGCTCGGGCATCGGCAAGGTGCTGCTCGCTTGGCTGCCGGAGGCCGAGCGCGAGCGCTACCTGGCGGGTGGTCCGTTTGTTGGCCTCACAGCCCGCACCATTACCGACCCGGCGCAGTTGCGCCTCTGCCTGCAGCAGGTACGCGCCGAGCATTACGCCGTCGATAACGGGGAGATCGCCGAGGGGCTGTACTGCCTGGCCGTGCCGGTGGGGCTGGAACATGGCTCGGTAAGAGCGGGCATCTCCCTCTCCTTCCCCCAGCACGCCCCCAGCGGTGACAGCCACGCCGCCCGCCTTGACCGGCTGACCGCGTGTGCCGCGGCCGTCGCGCGGCGAATGGGTCCGCCCCTAACCGCACCAGCCGGGATGACTACGCGCCTGCCCCAAGCTGATGATAGGCGCGGCCATGGTAGATAAGGCCCGAGTGCGAATCTCCGATATGTATCGCTTGCACTGCGCAGAAGAACACGCTGTGCGTTCCTACCTCCAGGACCTGGTCGATGTGACAATCCAGGCTGGCCGCCGCGGACTTCAGCACCGGCGCACCGGTCGCCAGACGAAGCCACTCATCCGCGGCGAATCGCTCCGGCATTGGCACATCTCCGACGCCCGCGAAAAGCGCCGATAGGCGGGTCTGCTCTCGGGAAAGGACATTCACGCAGAGCGCGCCAGCCGCCTTGAACACACCGTTCAATCGGCTATTTCGATTGATGCAGACGAGTACCGTCGCCGGGTCGTCCGTGACACTGCATACAGCCGAAGCGGTCATCCCGACATCGCCCGTCGGACCGGTTGTCGTGATGATATTAACCGCCGCCCCGAGGCGGGACATCGCGTCGCGAAACTTCTGGCGATCAACAACCTGAACTTCACTCATGGGCTAAACTCCCTTTTGACACTTACGCGCCCCGTCCAATGGCTCGCGGCATGTTCAGGCGGCACGATGCGAGAGTGGGCAGGAAGCCAATCCTCAAAAGCCCGCCAATGCGGCGCGTGCTTTGAAGGATCTTGGCCTTGGCCAACTGCCTTAGGGCTCCAGAAAGAGCCCGGTCTCGTGAGAAGCCTTTTTCCAACGTTCCATTCTTTTGGGTCTTTGGGACGCTTCCTTAAATCCGCACAAAGCCTGTGCTGGGCTGCTCATATATTGCAGTAATTGAACATAACTGTCAATAATTATCTTATCTGTTCATTCTTGCGGTTGCTGTGCAAATGCTGGAAAATATCTTACATTCGCAAGCCCCCGAACGGTAATCCAGGCCCAATGTAGTTAATTGCATAGCGGTTGGGCTGGTTTTGCTGTGGCCGGCGCCGAGCCTCATGCATAGGGGCTGAGGCATGAAGAAGCCTATCACTTACATTGAATCCGGGTCAGGTGCGATTTGCGGTTCAGAAATGACACCCGCGCACCGGATTGGCGGATCACAATTGGGCCACATCTCCGCCATACCGCCCCGTTATCCGGCTCCTCGACCAGGCTTACGCCGGTCGTCAGCTGAACCAACAGAGGATGTAATGAAGAGACTATCCATCGCCGCCATGCTTGCCGCGCTGACTCTCGGCGGATCGGCTCACGCCCAGGCAGATCCAGACAACATTGCCGAGCTGCTGTCCGCCCATAATGCCTATCGAGCAGATCTCGGACTTGCGCCGTTGCAGTGGTCCGACCAGCTGGCGGCGAAGGCGCAGAGCTGGGCTGAGCATCTCGCTGAGATCGGAAAGCTCGAGCACAGCGGTCCGGGGCAGAATTTGGCAATGGCCGCGTCCGGCACCCAGTCGCTGACGCAGTTGGTCGATCTGTGGGGCGGCGAGCAGTCTTACTTTACGAATGGCAACTTCCCGGACATCTCCACGACCGGAAACTGGATGGATGTGGGCCACTACAGCCAACTGGTCTGGAAGGCGACGACCGAGGTTGGATGCGGGTTCGGATCGAGCAATGGGTTCGACTTTCTGGTCTGCGATTACAATCCGCCAGGGAATGTCATGGGAGAGCGGGCCTACTAGCTGATCGATTCCGCGACGCGGTGGCGATAACGGGGCTGCCCGATGGTCGCCACTACGTGCAGGCATCCCGGCCGCGGCTAACGGGTTTTCGCATTCGCTGATGATTTCGGTGCAAGCCGCCCGCTGATTCCGATTTGATGCCAGCGGGGAGAGTTTGCATGCGCCCCGTGCGCGAGATTTTGCGTTTGGGGGCTCTTAATCGAGCGGCAGTAAGGAAGGCAGAGGCATCGCCGCGATCTGTTGAGCCGACTCCGCATCCACGCCCAGCGCCCGCAATACGAGCTCGGCGGCATCAGACCCCGCGTCACGCCAAGTCTTGTGCCCTTCGAGCACGAGAAACATCGCCCCAAGCACGACGCCGGAAATCATGCTGACAACACTTAGCAACTGCTCCGGCCTGAAGCTGTAGCGCTTGGCGTCCACCCCCGCCAATACATCCTGAACCGGCGCGCCACGGAACATCTCGAACAGCGTGTCATTGCTCAAGGAAAACTGGGTGATAAAGCGTCCCCAGAGGGGCTCCTCATGCGCGCGGCGAACATAGAACCGAATCCCCAGCGTCAGGCGCTCGACCGGCCCGTCCTGGTCAGCGTAGCTCTTGACCACACGAAGAGTCATTTCCGTCGTAAGCTGCGCAGCGAGCTCCCTGAACAGATCCGTCGTGGATTTCAGGTTGTTGTAGATCGTCCCGCGCGATACGCCGGCTGCTTCGGCAAGCTCGCTGACACTTACCTGGCACGCGCCCCGCTCAACAAACAAACGTAAAGCGGCGTCATATAGGCGCTTCTGTGCCGGCGTCACGAGTTTTGTACCATCCTCAACTGCTGAATCCGCCATATTGAACAACATAGCCTAGTCTAGGTCAACGTAACCTGTGTCTTTTCCGCCAGTCAGGCGGCGCATCACGCTAAAATTTAGTATATTTATACAGTCTTGTTCAATATAGGACAATATAAAATGCGCCACAGGTAGTGCGTTGCAGCAGAAACATTGACGTATTCTGCCATCCCTCTCGCGACACCCAATCTGTCCGCTGCCCAGCGCCCGCCAACCAAAGGAGAGGCCACCGTCGATTATCTGCGCCTGTTCGGGGTGGTGGCGCTCAGCTTCATACTGAAGCCGCGCCACAAGCCGAGTTCAGGTTCCTTATAAAATAAAGGAGGTAAAAAAGGCTGGAGCGTCATCGTTCTGATGACCACTCCAGCCTTACATTAGCCTTGCGATCCGGAATTAATCTTCGATATCGAACGCAACGGTAAATTTGCCGAGCACCTCGCGCACCCGCGCCGCATCGGTGCCGGGTACCAGCTTGAGCTGCACAACGAGGCCCCGCTGCTTGTCGTCCCGCGCGGTGATCCGCTCGGCAGCGATGCCTGCCTCGGCCAGATATTCGCCTATGGCACGCTCGGTCTCCAGCCGCTTGAGCGCCGGCTTGAAGATCTTGCCCACCCCTGTAACCGGCATATTGTTGAGAATCCTGACGAATTTCGGCATGGCCGCACGTTCGGCGATCTTGCCGCGCAGATCCTCGAGCAGCTCCTCTTCCGTCACGTCGGCATCGGGCCGGAGCTGCACATAGGCCACCGGCAGCTCGCCGGCGTAGGCGTCCGGCCTGCCAACGGCTGCGGCAAAAAGCACTGCCGGGTGCTTCTGCAGCGGATCCTCGATCAGCTGCGGGTCGATATTATGCCCGCCGCGGATGATCAGCTCCTTCTTCCGCCCGGTGAGCCAGAGATAGCCCTGCGCGTCCTTCCGGCCGAGATCTCCGGTGTTCAGCCAGCGCCGCCCGTCATTCATATCGATCCACAGGCCACGGTTCTGCTCAGGCACAAGGTAGCCCTCGAACAAATTGGCGCCGGAAATGGCGATAATGCCTACCTCGTCAGTTTCGCAGTCGCGCAGATATCGCCCCTCGGCATCAAGAACCACCGTCTTGATCGTTTGCCCAGGCACCGCCAGGCCGATAGAACCGGACCGGCGTTCCCCGAGCGGCGGATTGACCGTGCTGATGCACGCCCCCTCCGTCAGGCCATAACCCTCCAAAATCTTGATGCCCGTTTTGCTCTCAAAGCTGCGCATGATCTCGACGGGCAGCGGTGCGGCGCCACACATGCCAAATTCAAGCGAGCTGAGATCATGCCCCTCGACCGGCACTTGCAGCAGCGCGGCATAGAGTGTCGGGACCGCGCTGAACTGGTTGACCTTGAAGTGCTCAACGATCCCCCAGAACGCCCGCACCAGTCCGTCCGCGCGGTAGCCTTGCGGGGTCCCAAGAACCACATGCGCCCCCCGCGACAGCGGCACCAGCCCCGTCACCATCATGGCGTTGACGTGGAACATCGGCAGGCCGCAGAACAATGTCTTGCCCGGGCCAGCGCAGTTGGCAATGAATTTCCCTGCGCTCCAGGCATTGGCGATCTCGCTGCCATGCGTACGCATGGCGATCTTCGGCAGACCCGTCGTGCCGCCCGTACAAAAATAGGAGGAGCGGTCGCTGGCATTGATCACGCGCGGGCTTGCCAGCGCGCTACCATCCTGCCGATCCAGCGCCTCGCCAAGCCGGTGCAGGCGGATATGGCCCGGAATCGCCGCGGCAATGCCGCCTTCTCCGTACAGGCGCTTCTCCTCGGCAGCCGCCATCTCGACCATGGCGGGGCGCATGGCCTCCGGCGCACTGGTGGCAAGATCGACCAGGACAAGATGCTCCAGCGAGTCTAACTCGCCCAGACCGGCGCTGACATGCTTCCAAATCTCCGTGCCGGGAAACGGCGCCAGCGTAACCAGAACCTTCGCGCCGGTAGCCTGTATGAGCTGAGCAATCGCCGCCGGTTCCAGCAGCGCGTTGATCGTGGCGACGATTCCCGCCGCCTCGCCGCCCCAATAGACGAAATGCGTCTCCGGCAGGTTGGGCAGCACGACAGCGATGACATCATCGGCTTTCACGCCGAGCCCGGCAAAGAAATTCGCCGCCTGGGTCACACGCTCCATGAACGCGCGATAGCTCCATGTCATCGCGTTCTTGTAGCTGTCCGCCCGCAGGAAATAGGACAGGGCCGGGGCATCGGGGTTGATGGCCGCCCCGCGCGCCAGCATTTCATACGTGCTTTGGGGGAGGTCCGCAGGCGGCCACTGCGCCTCGATCGCGGCGACGTCCTCTATTGTGGCGACGCCGTTCACCGCGCGGCCTCATCCACGATACGGTTACGCTGGCAGCCGAGATCGATACGGCCATCGGCGCTGACAATGCGCGCCTCCACCACATCCCCGGACTTCAGATATTGCGGACGGCTGGCCTGCTTTTTCAGGAAAAATTCCCATTTCTTGCGCTCAGGGAACAGCCCCATGATGCGCTGTACCGCCGGAGGGGGCACGGTCAGGGCGCAGCCCGCCGGCGTGCCCGTGGCGATCAGGTCGCCAGGCGCCAGATCGTGGACGCCGGACAGCTCTGTCAGCGTTTCCGGCACCTTGAAGACGAGATTGCGCGTGTTATCCTTCTGCCGCACGGTCCCGTTCACGGTCAGCGTGAGGTCGAGGGCATTGAGTTGACGGAAATCCTCCGGCGCCAGCAACACCAGATACGGCCCAACCGGACCAAACGTGCGGAAGCTTTTCCCCTTGTAGAACTGCATCTGCGGGATCTGGATATCGCGGGCGGAATAATCATTCACGATCGTCAGCCCGGCGATAAGATCGGGCAGGTCCGCCTCGGTTACATTCCGCCGCGCCGTGATGGCGCTGCGCATCACCACGCCAAGTTCGATCTCATAGTCCAGAAACTTCACCTCGGTCGGGCGGACAACATCGCTGTTCGCCGGGACGATGCAGTTGCTCGCCTTGGTGAACATCATGTTGAAACGCTTGACGTCGGGGTCGATGCCGGACTCGATCATGTGCTGGCGGTAATTTGCACCCAGACAAACGAATTGCTGGTTTTGCGTCACCGGAGAGAGGATGGCGACTTCATCGAACCGCAACGTTGCGCCCTGCGCCTGGGCAAGTGTTGCAAGCGGCCAGGCGGACACGAACTCACCGGTCGTCCGCGATTGCGTATCGACCTCGACGATTTTCCCATCCCTGACGACACCCCAGCGGGTCGCGCCATCTTTCATATAGCGAACTACGGTAACAGCCATCTGACACCTTGCGTTTTAATGTGAACGTTCCCGGGGGCGGCAAGCCACCCCCTCTTAACCAAACAGCTTCTGTATCATTTTCAGCTTGGCGAAGGACAAATCCCCGCTCCGGCGGATGTTGCCGATCGCCTCCATGATACGTTGCGGCGTGAAATGCGGCCGGGTGAAGCTGCTGGGCATCAGCATGCCCCATTGCGACATGGCATGCCGGCTTGCGGCATAGACTCCCGTTGGCCGGTCTGCGGTGAACAGGTCGCCATCGCAATAATGCTCGTGCTTGTCACCCCAGGGGTCTTGCCAGTAGTCGAAAATCTGGCTGCCCAATATATGCCGGCCGATGCCCCATGCGTGACGCCAGCCACGCTCGCGCAAAACCCGCTGGCCCATGCCTATAGCGTCCGCGTCGGCCACCTCATAAGCGCTGTGGCTGTAGGCGGGCCAAAGTCCCAGCGCCATTGCCAGGGTGTGGTGATCGGCGGGCTTGTCCCCCAGATCGAGCCGGAAGAACGTCACGAGCGGCGAGCCGTCCGGTAGCACCTGGACATCGCTCGGAATGAGGCCGAAATGCTCTGTGTACCAGGCGCTGCTCGTCTGGTACTCCACCACCTCGATGACGATGTGACCAAGACCGATCACATCCGGCGGCACCGGCGGCACGCGCTGCGTGTCATTGATGCGCGGGTGGCTGAAAGGCGTATTCATCGGCAGTGGCGCACGCGCGGGCAAGGCCTCCACCTTCGCCTGGCCGTACATCGCTTCGATGCGAAAACCAGACGGATCGTGCAGCACGGTAAGCTCGCCGCCCCCAGGCCCCTCGGCCTTGGCAATCGGCGTAGCGCCGGGCAGCGCGGCCAGGCGCTCGAGCTCTTCGCGCGACCCGAGTTCCAGCCCAAACCCGACAAAGCGCGGTTCGGCAGCCCGGTGGATGCGGTAGCAGTAAGGCGCCGTGCCGGTACCACGCAGATAAACGGTGCTCTCTCCCGTCTGCACCACGCGCAGGCCGAAATCGGTGAGAAAGCTGACCGCCTTATCCAGGTCGGGCCGTTCGAAGATGAGATGGGTCAAGCGTTGCGCCTTAGCCATCGGCCTCGCGCAACGGGCCGGCTGCGGCGTACGCAGCACTCCCTCTGGAATCTTCGTTTTGGTCAAGGTCTTTTCATCCATTATGTCCACCCGGCCTCACTTGGATCATCTGTTAAATACTACCTCAGGGGTAGAGTGCTTCTGCGGGGGCAGCCCAGATGCCCCTCGGCCACAGCATCCACGTCCGCAGGGAATGACTGCGGCGAGAGCGGCGTAGGGCGGCTAAGCTCGTTCAAGTTTCCCCCGAATTGGACTATTGTTGCTTCCTCCTATCATAGCTGATGATTTTATCAATCTTAATTTTATACGCCTTGCCTGCCCTTGGTATTGGTGCGACATGAACACCATGAAGCGCAAAACACCTGGTGTTCGGTCAGCCAGCGTTAAGGATGGTGCGCCGGACAATGGCGCATCGCCTCGCGACAGAACATCCCGCCGCAAACAGCAGACACGGGCAAAGCTGCTGGAAGCGGCGCTGCGCCTGGTTATCTCCAAGGGCATCGATGGCGTCTCGATCAACGACATCACCGATGAGGCGGACCTTGGCTTCGGCACGTTTTACAATCACTTCGAATCCAAGGAAGCGATCAACACCGCCCTGCGGGAGATGCTGTTCGACCAGCTTGCCGATCTGCTCGATGAGGCGTTTTCACACGCGAGTGACCCGGCGGTTGTCATCGGATGCTCCGTAAGGAACGTCATCCTCTACGCCATTAGCGAACCGGAATGGGCTCATCTGCTCCTTCAGGAGGGCTATTCGGGCCGGGGGATCGTGCAGCATTTTGGCGGGCGGTTGTCGCGGGACATTGTCCGCGGGATCAAGGCTGGCCGCTTTGTCACCGCCGATCCCTTGATCAGCTTTCTCGGCATCGGCGGAATGGTGCTCACCGCGATCTCCGCGACGCTGCAGGGAGAGGCCGTGCTGAACACTGCGCTCGGCGGTTCGATGAGCGGGCCGTTGAGGCTGGATCGACTGGACGTCCGCGTTGCCACCGCCGCGCTGGTTTTGCTTGGTATTCCAAGAGCCGAGGCCGAGCAGATCGCGGCGGCGCCTTTGCCTCCGCTCGCTGGCCCGAGCCATGAGGAAGTTGAATCTTACAGCCGTTTATTGAAGAATAACGACGATAAGGCCGCCTGACCGCCTCCCAACGGCTTCGATTATCACGCGCGAAGGCGAACGATGCATTCTGGCGGATGAAATCGAAGCCAACCAGGAAAATGCGCTGATGGAATCCGGCCGAATACCCAGCATCCGTCCGCTTAAGATTTTAGCGCAATTTTCTCGATGAATTTCGGGGCAATTCGCAGCATGACCGGCAACATCTTGGTCTGCCCCAGATAAACCTCCGGTCGTCCAGATTGCGCTGCCTCCAGGGTCTTCTGCGCCACGAAGGCAGGCGACAGCTTTGGCACTTTCCGGTGCGCGATTGCCGGCGTATCGACGGCGGGCGGCAGGACTTCCGTGACCGTGATGCCCGTCGGTTTCAACTGATAGCGCAGCGCCTTGGCGAACATATGCAAGCCGGCTTTGGCGGCCGAATAGATTGGCGCACGAAGCGTTGGCACCACGCCATAGCCGGAACCAACAACAATGATGCGGCCATTAGCCGATTTCCGCAGAAGCGGCAGGAAGCTGCAGACCAAGTTAATCGCGCCCTCCAGATTATCCCGCAACTGAGGCGCGAATTCCAGGCTGGCAACATCGGGCGATGTGAAATCCACCTCCTTGAGACCGCCGGCATTGCTGATCAGCAGGTCGATCTTGCCTGTCTCAGCGGCGACCCGATCTGCGGCGGACGCTAGAGCGGCCCGGTCCGACACATCGCAGGCAAATGTCCTCACCCCAGGGAGCTGCTCCGTTAGACGGGCCAGCTTCGCCTGGTCACGGCCGCCCGCATACACAAGCCACCCGGCTGCATGCAGTTCCGTGACAAAGCTAAGCCCAATGCCGCTCGAGCCACCAGTGACAACGGCAACCTTTTGAGCGGTATTCAGCGTTTGAGACTGCATGCGGTTAGCTCCTGGTTTCCCTTATTCGGCCGAAACGGCGCCCCACGACACCGCCAAATCTCCTACGCTCCTTGCTTTGTACGCAAGGCAACGAGACGCCGTCTTACGACCCCATTCAGCCCTATTGTTTATAATGTTACAGACATGATCATATATGTCAATGTATGTCAGTTTTGGGCCGGGCGTTCAAATCCTTCCGCCGCTGCCAGCAGCCCCCGGAAAAATTCAGCCCGGACCTGATGAAAACTCACTCTGGCGAGCCGGTCAGCGTATTTTCCGCGCTGAATTGCCGCCAGAATGGGGTTTTTCAGCCCCCCGCCAGCGTCATGCCCTCGATGCGCAGGGTCGGCGCGTCGGTCCCGCGCTTGAACTGCAGGTCATCGGCTGGAGTGAGATGCAGAAACATGTCCTTCAGGTTCCCGGCGATGGTGCATTCCGCCACCGGCTCGGCAAGCTGACCGTTGCGGATCATGAACCCCGCCGCCCCGCGCGAATAATCGCCGGTCAGCCCGTTCACGCCCATGCCGATCATCTCGGTCACGAACAGCCCCTCGGCGATATCCGCCATCAGCCCCGCCGGGCTCAGCTTCCCCGGGGCGAGGTAGAAATTGCTCAACCCCCCGGCATTGCCGGAGGTCTTCAGCCCCAGCTGGTTGGCGCTGCGCGTGTCCAGAATCCAGCTGGTCAGCACCCCGTCCTCGATAAAGGCGCGGCACGCGACGGGCTGGCCCTCGCGGTCATAGGGGCGCGAGCGCAAGCCCCGCACGCGGAACGGGTCGTCGATGATGGCGATGCCGGGCGCGAACACCGCCCGGCCCAGCGCGTCCTTCAGGAAGGACGTGCCGCGCGCGATCGAGGCGCCCGAGATCGCGCCGGAGAAATGCCCCAGCATGCTGCCCGCCACGCGCGGGTCGAACACCACCGGCAGCTTCGCGGTTTGCGGGCGGCGGGGCTTAAGCCGGGCCAGCGCCCGGGCGGCGGCGTTGCGTCCGAGCTGCGCCGGGTCCTCCAGATCCGCCCCGTGCAGGGTGGAGGAGAAATCGTAGTCGCGCTGCATCTCCGTGCCCGTGCCGGCAATGGCGGTGACTGAAACGCCGTGATGCGAGCGGGCATAGCCGCCCATGAACCCATGGCAGGTGGCGAGCAGCGAGGTGCCGCGCGACCAGGAGGCGGAGCCCCCCTCGGAATTGGTGATGCCGGGCACCGCCAGCGCCGCTTCCTCCGCCGCCGCCGCGCGGGCGATCAGCACGTCCATCCCCGGCTCAACCGGGTCGTCCAACTCCAGAAACCCGGCATCCATGGGCGCGGGAGCCTCGGGGATTTCCGCGTACGGGTCCTCCGGCACCACCCGGGCCATGGCCACCGCCTGTTCGGCAAGGCGCGTGAAGCTCGCCGGGTCGATGGCGCTGGCGGAAACGCTGGCATTGCAGCGCCCCACAAACACGCGCAGGCCCAGCTCGCGCGTCTCGGCGCGTTCGGTCTCCTCGATCTTGCCCAGGCGCCGCTGCACGGAGACGGAAGCGCTCTCGTGCAGCATCACCTCAGCCACATCCGCCCCGGCGGCCTTCGCCGCCTTCAGCAGCCGCTCGGCGGCATCCTGCAGCGCGCTCACGCGGCCAGCCGGTCGATGATGGCGGAGAATTTCGGCACCTGGCCGATGGGGCCGATGGTGGCCAGGGTCGGCTTCTGGCGGAAGATTTTCGCGCCCGCCGCGCGGACATCGTCCACCGTCACCGCCTCGATCTTCGCCACCGTTTCGGCGACAGGGATCACCCGGCCGAAAATCTGCCATTGCCGCGCCAGCTGCTCGCAGCGGCTGCCGGTGGATTCCAGGCTCATCAGCAGCCCGGCCTTGAGCTGCGCGCGGGCGCGGGCCAGTTCGGCCTCGCTCACCTCTTCCTGCACCTTGGCCAGCTCCTCCAGCGTCACCGGCATCAACTCGGCGGCCTCGGACTCGCCGGTGCCGGCATAAATGCCGAACAGCCCGCCATCCACCGCCGGGGCGGTGAAGCTGTAGATGGAATAGACCAGCCCGCGCTTCTCGCGGATTTCCTGGAACAGGCGCGACGACATGCCCCCGCCCAGCAGGGTGGAGAGCAGCATGGCCGGGTAGTAGTCCGGCTCGCCATAGCCGGGCGAATTGAAGCCAAGCACGATATGCGCCTGGTCGAGGTCGCGCAGCTCCCGGTACTCGCCGCCCATATAGTCGGCGGGCATGGGCGCGGCGCGCTCGGCCTGCGGCAGATCGGCGAAGTATTTCTGCGCCAGCTCCACCACCTGCTCATGCTCCAGCTTGCCGCTGGCGGCGATGACCATGTTCTCGGGCGTATAGTGCTGGCGCATGAAGCCGTGCAGCGTCTCGCGCTTCATGCCGCGGATGATCTGCTCCGTGCCCAGTACCGGGCGGCCCATGGGCTGCGCCGGATAGGCGGCGGACTGGAAATGGTCGAACACCACGTCGTCCGGCGTGTCGTTGGCCTGGCCGATCTCCTGCAGGATCACCCCGCGCTCGCGCTCCAGCTCGTCCGGCTCGAAGGTGGAGTGGCAGAGGATATCGCCGATGATGTCGGCGCCCAGGGCGAGATCCTCCTTCAGCAGCTTCACGTAATAGGCGGTCTGCTCGCGGGAGGTATAGGCGTTGATGTGCCCGCCCACGTTCTCGATGGCCTCGGCGATGTCGATGGCGGTGCGGGTTTCCGTGCCCTTGAAGGCCATGTGCTCAAGGAAATGCGCCGCGCCGTTTTCGGCGGCGGTCTCGTGCCTGGTTCCGGCGCCCACATAGGCGCCGAAGGATACCGTCTCCACCCGCTCCATGCGCTCGGTGAGCACAGTGAGCCCGGAGGGCAGGGTGGTGATGGAAACCTGTTCATTCATCAATTATGTGTTCCTGTTGGCAAAATTCCGCACGCAAGCCTCGATGGCGGCCAGATCGTTGGGGGCGCGGATGAACTTTTCATTCCTGTCATATAGGTCGGCAAGATGCGCAGGTAAGGGCGGACGGATGCCGACGGCCTTTTCAATCGCATCCGGGAACTTGGCCGGGTGCGCCGTGGCGGCGGCGATGACGGGCAGACCGACCGGGCCCAGCTCCCGCGCCGCGGCGATGCCGATGACCGAATGCGGGTCAGCGAGATACCCGCTCTCGCGGTGCAGCCGGGCGATCTCGGCCAGGGTCTGTTCGTCATCGAGCCGGAAGCCCACGAAATCCCGGGTGATGGCGTGCCAGACCGGCTCGGCCACCGTCATTTTCCCGGAGCTGCGGAAATCCGCCATGGTCTGCGCGGTGAGCGCCGCGTCCCGGCCCAGGAACTCGAACAGCAGCCGCTCGAAATTGGAGCTGACCTGGATATCCATGGAGGGCGAAAGGCTCGGCGCCACGCCATGCACGCTCATGTCGTTGGCGGCCAGGAAGCGGGCCAGGATGTCGTTGCGGTTGCTCGCCACGATGAAGCGCTGAGATCGGCACGCCCATCTTATGCGCGGCCCAGGCGGCCAGGATATTACCGAAATTGCCAGTGGGCACGGAAA
The DNA here is from genome assembly GCA_963750235.1 of uncultured Alphaproteobacteria bacterium. Classification (GTDB taxonomy): domain Bacteria; phylum Pseudomonadota; class Alphaproteobacteria; order Acetobacterales; family Acetobacteraceae; genus Acidocella. Next base: position 245,677 of record CAVVPW010000008.1, on the reverse strand, counting down.
CCGCCACCTCGCGCTCGGGCGCGCCCAGATTCAGCGCGGCGTACACGTAGTAGGGGATCTGCGCCGCGATACGGGCGAAATTGATGGAGTTCACCGCCGAGAGGTTCATCTCCGCGCGGAACGGCGCATCCGCGAACATCGCCTTCACCAGGTCCTGGCAGTCGTCGAAATTCCCGGCCACGGCGATGTTCAGCACGTTATCGGCCTTCACCGTGGTCATCTGCCGGCGCTGCACCTCGGAGGTCTTGCCCTCGGGGTGCAGGATGGTGATGTCGACATTCTTGCGGTTGGCCACGGCCTCGATGGCGGCGGAGCCGGTATCGCCCGAGGTGGCGCCGACGATGCGGACCTTCTCGCCCCGTTCGGCCAGCACATGCTCGAACAGATGGCCGACGAGCTGCAGCGCCATGTCCTTGAAGGCGAGCGTCGGGCCGTGGAACAGCTCCAGCGCGTAGATGTTGGTGTCCAGCTGCACCAGCGGCACGATGGCCTTGTGGGTGAACCCGGCATAGGCGCGGCGGCACATGGCCTGGAGGTCGGCGAATTCGATGCAATCGCCCATGAACGGCGCCAGCACGCGGGCGGCAAGCTCGGGGTAGGGCAGGCCGCGCAGGGCGCGCAGATCAGCGGCGGAGAATTGCGGCCAGCTCTGCGGCATGTACAGCCCGCCATCGGCGGCGAGACCAGCCAGCAGCACGCCCGAGAAGTCTTTCTGCTCCGCCTGACCGCGGGTGGAGATGTAGCGCATCAAAAGTCCTCTTTATCCGCTATGGCCTATACTATCGGAGCAAAGCGGGCAGCAATGCGTCCAGCCGGTGGCGGCCCTGTTCCGTGGCGGCAATAATGGTGTCCGAGAGGGTAAGATACCCCTCCTCGATGCAGGCGGCCAGCATGGCGGGGTCCACCGCGTCCGCCAGCGCCACCCCGGTACGGGCGGCAAAGCGGGGGAGCGAGACGCCCTCGGCCAGCCGCAGCCCCATCAGCAGCGCCTCGCGCGCGCGGTCCTCGGGGGCTATTTCCTCTTCCGTCGTCGTGCCGTGGCCCTGGGCTTCCACCAGCTCCATCCAGGCTTCCGGGGCGCGGTGGCGGGTGGTGGCGCGCAATTCGCCCCCCAGCATGACTCGCCCATGCGCCCCTGGGCCGATCCCCGCGTAATCCTGGTAGCGCCAGTAGGCGAGGTTGTGGCGGGATTCCGCGCCGGGCTTGGCGTAGTTGGAGATCTCGTACGGGACGAGGCCAAAGCACGCCGCCTCCTCCGCCGTGGCCTCATAGAGCCGTGCGGCGAGGTCTTCCTCGGGGAGGGTAAATTCCCCCCGCCCGTAGAGCGTGGCGAATTTGGTGCCGTCCTCGATGGTGAGCTGGTAGAGCGATAGATGATCCGCCGCCAGGGTGAGCGCCTGGCGCAATTCGGCCCGCCACGCGGCTTCGGTCTGCCCGGGCCGGGCGTAGATGAGGTCGAACGAGATGCGCGGGAAGATTTTCACCCCCAGCTCGATGGCGGCGATGGCTTGGCCCGCGCTGTGCTGGCGGCCCAGGAATTTGAGCGAGGCTTCCTCGAAGCTCTGCACCCCGATGGAGACGCGGTTCACCCCCGCCGCGCGGTAGGCGGCAAAGCGCCCGGCCTCGATGCTGGTCGGGTTGGCTTCCAGGGTAATTTCAATGTCGTGGGCGGGAGTGAAGAGGGTGGTGGCATCCTCGATCAGCGCCGCCACACTCTCGGGCTCCATCAGGCTCGGCGTACCCCCGCCGAAGAAGATGGAGGTGACGCGCCTCGGCCCCAGCCGCGCCGCGTCGAACGCCAACTCGGCCCGCAGGGCGCGGAGCATGTCCGCCTGGGGGATTGTTTCCCGGACATGCGAGTTGAAGTCGCAATACGGGCATTTGGCCAGACAGAAGGGCCAGTGGATATAGAGGGCGAGGGGATCCATGGCGAGGGTTTAGGCCGTTCACCCCGGCATTGCGAGCCCGCGCAGCAGGCGAAGCAACCCATCTTTTTGTTTGATCAAGGTCGCCAACACCCGGCACAGATGGCGGAATACGCTACGCTCCTTCCGTCCTACGCCTGCCAATTTCTGTATCAACCTCAGGGTAATGCATAATGCGTTTATAGATAATTTCGTCGCCTTCTTTACGGCATTCGCCTTCTTTATGACACGCAAGCGTAAGGTAATAATTTCCTTCTTCTGTTTCTTCAAAAATTAGCCATTCACCAGTTAATCTCCCGTCAGCACTTCTTCTGTCAAAGCTTTTTATTACTATTTCATGTGTCAATTCGTTGATCATTTCTTCGGTCATTATCTGGCCATTCCGCGGAGTCATGAATTTTTCAATGGTTTTTTCATGACCCACTTCAATTTTCAAATTTTCTATAAGAAAGTTAACGTCAAAATAGTGCTTGTAGCTAAGTCCTGCCAGAGGTTTTTCCTTGAACCTTTGAGCCCCTTTAGCCCCGACGACCTTTTGCTGCGAGTTTTCCAAAGCAACTATTTCGTCGTATATTGCAAATACATTTAAAATATTCATTACCACATGCCGGGCAAGATCAACTGCGAGGCCAAATGAGAATCGCCCCGTACGCATTTTCAAGTTCAGCCAATCTTGAACTTGTTTAATCGCCGGACCAAGCCGTGCAACTTGTTCTGCGGTTAAGTCGCCAACAAAAATACTAACGCATTCCTTTGAGAACTCCATGGACACCCTCCTTTGAGCAGGTCAATCATCTATCTTACGTCTAATTCAGCAACCAGACCGAGATGCGAAGAGATCCATGCTTTCGCGGGCATGACGAAGTGACGCGGGCACAGGGCTGACGGGATGGGGGATACCCCCTTGGCACGTCCTCCCGCGCCACGTATCCCACCCCCATGGAAGCGATCCGCGTCGAAAACCTGACCAAGCGCTACCCGCACACGCTGGCGGTGGACGGCATCTCCTTCACCCTCGCCCCCGGCGAAATCCTCGGCCTGCTCGGCGGCAATGGCGCGGGCAAGACCACCACCATCGCCATGCTGCTCGGCCTGCTGGTTCCCACCTCCGGGCGCATCACCGTGCTGGGGCGGGACATGGCGCGGGATCGCTTCTCCGCCCTGGCGCGGATGAATTTTTCCTCGCCCTATATCGCCCTGCCCGCCCGGCTTACGGTGCGCGAGAACCTCGTGGTGTACGGGCACTTATATAATGTGCCCAACCTCAAGCGGCGCATCGCAGCGCTTGCCGAGCAGTTCAACCTCGGCACGCTGCTGAACCGCCCGGCTGGCGAACTTTCCGCCGGGCAGAAAACCCGCGTGGCCCTGGCGAAATCGCTGATCAACACGCCGGAGCTGCTACTTCTGGACGAGCCCACCGCCAGCCTGGACCCGGACACTGGCGACTATGTGCGCACCGTGCTGGAGGAGTACCGCCGCACGCAGCGTGCCGCCATATTGCTCGCCTCGCACAACATGGGAGAGGTGGAGCGCCTGTGCGACAATGTGCTGATGCTGAAGACCGGGCGCATTGTGGACCGCGGCCCGCCGGAGGACCTCATCTCCCGCTACGGGCGGGAGAACATGGAGCAGGTCTTTCTGCATATCGCCCGGAGCGAAGCGCTATGATCCGCCGCATCTGGGGCATGCTCTACCGCCATGCGGCCATGTATCGCCGCTCCTGGCCGCGCCTGGCGGAAATCGCCTACTGGCCGACGCTGAACATGCTGATCTGGGGCTTCACCTCCACCTACATCGCCACCGCGCATGGCGCCCCGCGCGCCGTGGTGGCGGGCGGGTTCATCGGCGGCGTGCTGCTGTGGGAGATCATGCTGCGCGGGCAGCTTGGCGTGACCATCGGCTTCCTCGAGGAAATCTGGTCGCGCAATCTCGGGCATCTCTTCGTCAGCCCGCTGCGCCCGGGAGAGCTGCTGGGGGCGCTCGTCATCGTCTCCGCGGTGCGCACGCTGGTTGGCCTGCTTCCTGCCACAATCATCGCGTACCTTCTCTATAGCTATAATATTCTCGCTTTGGGGCCTGTGGTTTTGCTGTTCTTTATCAACCTGCTTGTCATGGGCTGGTGGGTGGCGCTTGGCATCGTCTCCCTGCTGTTCCGCTACGGCGCGGGGGCCGAGGCCCTGGCCTGGACGATTGCGTTCGGCGTCACCCCGCTCGCCTGCGTTTACTACCCGCTCACCGCCCTGCCCGTCTGGCTGCAGCCCGTCGCCCAGGCCCTGCCCGCCGCGCATATCTTCGAGGGTCTGCGCGCCGCGCTGCTCACCCACGCCATGGACTGGCGGCAATTCACGCTGGCGACGGGGCTGAACGTCGTCTGGGCGATCGCCGCTATCCTCGTGTTTGCCGGGGAATTCCGCCGCGCGCGCGTCCGCGGGGCGCTGCTGGCCATCGGAGAATGAGCATGCATCAGTTCTGGCTCATCCGCCACGCCCTCGTGCACCCGGACTCGCTCAGCTACCTCTACGGCACCGATGACGTGCCCCTCTGCGAGGTAACCATGCGGGCCCAGGCCGGACACTATGCCGCGCTGGCCGCCCGCCTGCCCCACCCGGCCCGGCTGGTCTGCACCCCGCTTTCGCGCACCCGGCTCACCGCCGAGGCGCTGATGCGCGCGGGCTACCCGAAGACCAAGCCGCTGATTGACCCCGCCTTCGTCGAGCAGAATTTCGGCCAGCTCCAGGGCATGCCCATCGCCGGGTTCGACACGCGGAGCCATGCCGAGCGTCACCCGTTCTGGCCCATCCATGCGGCGGAAACCCCGCCGGGGGGCGAAAGCTTCGCGCATCTCATCACCCGCGTCGGCGCCGGGCTGGAAGCGCTGCTCGCTTCCGCCACGGGGGAGCACACCATCATCGTCTCGCATGGCGGGGCCATCCGCGCCGCCTGCGCACATGCGCTGGGCCTCTCCGCGCACCAGGCGCTGTGCCTGCAAATTGACAACATTTCACTTACCCGGCTGGAATTTAACGATCGCGGCTGGCGCGTTTTGTCTGTTAATGAACACTTGGCCGAGCCGATTCGCGCAAATGCGCCAGCCGCCGCTGAACAAGAATGACCCGAAGGAGCCCTTGCCTATGAAACGCCTTCTCGTTGCCGCCGCCCTGGCCCTTGGCACCGCCGCCCCGGCTTTCGCCGACAGCCCGCAATACCTCGTGGACAGCTCCACGCTGGCGCTGGAGGACCTGATGGGCGGCGCCGAAGGCTCGCAGGCGCAGGATTTCCTGCGCAAGGCCAAGGCGGTGGTGATCTGCCCCAACATCTTCCGCGCCGGGTTCTTTTTCGGCGGCGAGGGCGGGGGCTGCGTGCTCGCCGCCCGCACGAACGATGGCGGCTGGTCCTACCCGGCCTTCTACTCGCTGGGCACCGGGAGCTTCGGTCTGCAGATCGGCGTGCAGACCGCCGAGGTGATGATGATCATCATGACCAATGGCGGATTGAACGCGCTGCTCAACTCGCAGTTCAAGATTGGCGCGGACGCCGGACTGACCGTGGCGACACTTGGCGCCGGGGTGAACGGCTCCATGTCCACCGCGCTGAACGCGGACATCATCAGCTTCTCCAAGAGCCAAGGGCTGTATGGCGGTGTATCGTTCGCCGGCTCCGTGCTTTCCGACAACTCCGGCTACGAGCAGAGCTATTACGGCACCGCGCAGGGCGCGCGGGCCATCGTGGTCAATGGCCAGGGCTCGAACGCTGGCGCCAACCCGCTGCGCACCTTGCTCACGCGCTACGGGCAGGCCCAGGCGCAGTAAGGCTTTCTGGTCTTACGATCGCTCCAGGCGGCGGGGGCATGTCCCCCGCCCTCGGGCTGCGGAATGGGCGATGGCCAGCGCGCCGCATCTGGCGCCTTGGAATCTCGCCCGTCTTGAACTTAATTCCTTTTGCCGCCTGAATGCGCATTCCCTTGTGACGCGGACCAGGTCGCAATGCTGCGTGCAATGACCAGCACAATCACCAACGCGCACAGCGTCAGCAGGTCGGTCGCGGAAAATACCTGCGCGTAAAGCTGGATCAGCACCTCGCGCAGCGAGAACACGATCGTCACGTCGAGCAGGTTCGACAGGCGAATATGCCTTGTTCGTGCATATTCCATGAACGTGTTGAACAGCTCGATCAAAATCACAACGTCGAGCACACGCTCCACCAGCCCGCGCATCTCCGCTTCGTCAGACGCCATCATATTGGCCAGAGGGAACATGGAGGCAGTACTGATCAATGCCTGGATGAACGCAAAGCCTAGCGACACCAGCATCAAGGGAATCACCCCCAGGATCACCAGCTCTACCGCCCGGTCATATATGCGAAACACCAAATCCCTAGCGCTTCTCGCCGATCCGGCCCGGGGTGCGCTTTCGCTTGCAGCATTTGTTTCCTGCTGCGGCGCCTCGTACGGGAATTGCATATCTTTCACCGGCGGCTCCTTGTCCGTGGGAATAACGCCAACAAGCGCTCTGCCGGCTTAGCCTAATACACTACCACGCTGCGAATACTTTCGCCCTTGCGCATCAGCTCAAAGCCCTCGTTGATCTGCTCGAAAGGCAGGACATGGGTGATGAGGGAGTTGATGTCGATCTTCCCATCCATGTACCAGTCCACGATGCGCGGCACATCGGTGCGGCCCCTGGCACCGCCGAAGGCCGTGCCCTTCCAGGTGCGGCCCGTGACCAGCTGGAACGGACGGGTGGAAATCTCCTGCCCCGCGCCAGCAACACCGATGATGATCGAGGTACCCCAGCCGCGATGGCAGCACTCCAGCGCCTGGCGCATCACCTTGGTGTTGCCGATGCACTCGAAGGAATAATCCGCGCCGCCATCGGTGAGGTTCACCAGATACGGCACCAAATCCTCGCCAATCTCGCCCGGATTGACGAAATGCGTCATGCCGAATTTTTCCGCCATGGCCTTGCGGCCATTGTTCAGATCGACGCCGATGATCTTGTCCGCGCCCGCGATGCGCGCGCCCTGGATCACGTTCAGCCCGATGCCGCCGAGGCCGAACACCACCACATTGTCACCCGGCTGCACCTTGGCGGTGTTGAACACAGCGCCTATGCCGGTGGTCACGCCGCAGCCAATATAGCAGATCTTCTCGAAGGGCGCGTCCTCGCGCACCTTGGCCAGCGCGATCTCGGGCAGCACGGTGAAATTGGCGAAGGTGGAGCAGCCCATATAGTGCATCACGGGCGTCACCATCACAGGAGAAGCGCGAGGTGCCGTCCGGCATCACGCCCTCGCCCTTGCGTGGCGCGGATGGCGGTGCACAGATTGCTCTTGCGCGAGAGGCAGGTTTTGCACTGGCGGCATTCCGGCGTGTAGAGCGGAATCACATGGTCGCCCTTCTTTAAGGACGTCACGCCGGGGCCGACATCCACGACCACGCCAGCACCCTCATGCCCCAGAATGGCGGGGAAGATGCCTTCTGGGTCCATGCCGGAGAGGGTGTATTCATCCGTGTGGCAGATGCCGGTGGCTTTCACCTCCACCAGAACCTCGCCGAACTTCGGACCCTCGATGTCCACAATCTCCAGAGAGAGCGGCCTGCCCGCCGCCCGTGCCACTGCCGCCCTCGTCTTCATGCTCTACCCCCCGGTTTTGAACGCGCTTGCCGGGTATCCTTGCGCAAACAGCAGCGAGGTCAAGTCCGTATGCTCGACCCGGTTGGCCACCTGCGCCGCCACCACCGGCTTGGCGTGGTAGGCGATGCCCAGCCCGGCCTCTTTCAACATCGGCAGGTCGTTGGCGCCGTCGCCCACCGCCAGCGTGGCGGCCAGCTTCACCCCGCGCTTTTCCGCCAGCTCCCGCAGCGTGGTCAGCTTGGCGTTCTTGTCCAGGATCGGCTCGGTCACGGCCCCGGTCAACTCCGAGCCGTTATCCAGCAGCTCGTTGGAGCGGTGAATGTCGAAGCCAATCTCCGCCGCCACACGGGAGGTGAAGAAGGTGAACCCGCCCGAGACCAGCGCCGTGGTGGCGCCATGAGCGCGCATGGTGGCGACAAGCTCGCGCGCGCCGGGGCAAAACTGTATTTCCGCCCAGGTCGCCTCAAGCGCCGACAGCTTCAGCCCCTTCAGCATCGCCACGCGCTCGCGCAGCGCGGCGGCAAAATCCAGCTCGCCGTTCATCGCCCGCGCGGTGATCTCCGCGATCTCGTCCTTAAGCCCGGCGAAGGCCGCCAGCTCGTCCAGTGTCTCGCAGGTGACGATGGTGCTATCCATGTCCGCCACCAGCACGGCCTTGCGCCGGCCGCGGGATTTGCTGACGAAGATATCCACCTGCTTGTGGTCGAGCGCTGCGGCCAGGGCCGCACGGTCCGGCACCGCCTGCACGGCGAATTCCATGGCCCAGCCATCGGCAAGCCATGTGGGCCCGAAGCCCTGGGCGAGGTCCTGGGCGCGCTTGGCCTCGGCGGCGGTGAGGGAACCGGCTTGCCGGTTGGCGACGAAGGTGACGATATGAGACATGGGCGCGACTGGTAGGACAGAGAGTGAACTTGGGCAACGGCAAGCGTTGATCATCGCGGGGCCGACCGCCAGCGGGAAATCAGCGCTCGCCTTGGCCCTGGCGCAACGCTTGGGCGGCACCGTCATCAATGCGGATGCCATGCAGTGCTACCGGGAGCTGCGCATCATCACCGCCCGGCCAAGCCCGGAGGACGAGGCGCTCGCCCCGCACCGGCTCTACGGCGTGCGCGCCGCTGCCGAGCCCGCCAACGCCGCCTGGTGGCGCAGCAACGCCCTGGCCGAAATGGCGCAGGCGGAGTTCCCGATCCTCTGCGGCGGCACGGGGATGTATTTCTCCTCGCTGGTCAACGGCATCGCCGATATCCCCGAGCCCGACCCCGCCGCGCGCGAGGAAGCGCGCCGCCTGATCGCCGAGATCGGCCCCGAAGCGCTCCACGTGAAGCTGGACCCCGAAACCGCAACGAAGCTGAAGCCGGGAGACTCCCAGCGCATCGCCCGCGCCTATGAGGTGCTGCTCTCCACCGGCAAGGGACTCGCCTTCTGGCAGGCGCAACCCACCGAGCGCCTGACCGGCTGGCGCCTGAGGATGATCCTGCTCGACCCGCCGCGCGACATGCTGCGCGAGGCGATCGAAACCCGGTTCGAGGCCATGCTGGAGCAGGGCGCGCGGGAGGAGGTGCGCAACTTCCTGACCCTGGGGCTGGACGCCAGCCTGCCCTTGATGCGCGCCCATGGCGTGCCGGAGCTGGGGGCTTATCTGCGCGGCGAGATCACCCTGGAGGACGCCAAGGCCCGCGCCACGCTGGTCACGCACCAGTACACCAAGCGCCAGGGCACATGGTTCCGCCACCAGAGGCTGGTAAGCAGACCAGACATGCAAACAATTCATTCAAGAATAGCCTCTTACACGCAACTTTCGGAAAGTTTTATTGCCGATTTGGTAAATTTTATAAACCGTCCTGGTTGACCTTCCCCGCCGCTGGGGCTAATCGCTGCCGAAGTATTTTTTTCCCCTGACCAGCAGGACAGACCATGGACGGCACGATCGCAACGAACGAACTGATGAAATCGGGCGCGGAAGCCATTCTCCGCGCGCTGAAGGCGCAGGGCGTGGACACGATTTTCGGCTATCCGGGCGGCGCCGTGCTGCCGATCTACGACGCCATCTTCCAGCAGAACGAGATCAAGCACATCCTGGTCCGGCACGAGCAGGCGGCGGTGCATGCGGCTGAAGGCTATGCCCGCTCCACCGGCAAGGTGGGCTGCGTGCTCGTCACCTCCGGCCCGGGTGCCACCAACGCCGTCACCGGCCTTGTCGACGCGCTGATGGATAGCATCCCGCTCGTCTGCCTCACCGGCCAGGTGCCCACGCATCTCATCGGCAACGACGCCTTCCAGGAAGCCGACACCACCGGCATCACCCGCCAGGCGACCAAGCATAACTACCTGGTCAAGCGCTCGGACGATCTGGTGCGGATCATCCACGAGGCCTTCCAGGTCGCCCGCACGGGCCGCCCCGGCCCGGTGCTGGTGGACCTGCCCAAGGATATTCTCATCAACCCGGCGCCGTATCGCGAGCCGGGCAACCAGCCGCACCGTTCCTACCGTCCGCGCACCGAGCCCGACCCGAACAAGATCGCCGAGGCGGTGGCGCTGCTCAAGCGCGCCCAGTGCCCGGTCGTGTATGCCGGCGGCGGCGTGGTCAATGCCGGGCCGGAAGCCAGCCGGCTGCTGACCGAGTTCGTGCGCCTCACCGGCTTCCCCTGCACCAACACGCTGATGGGCCTGGGCGCCTTTCCGGCCAGCGACCCGCTGTTCCTGGGGATGCTGGGCATGCACGGCACCTACGAGGCGAACCTCGCCATGCATGGGTGCGACGTGATGCTGAATATCGGCGCGCGCTTCGACGACCGCGTGACCGGGCGGCTGAACGCGTTCTCGCCGAACTCCAAGAAGATCCACGCCGATATCGACCCGGCGAACATCAATAAGTCCGTGGTGGCGGATGTGCCGATCGTCGGTGACGCGCTCGCCGTGCTGAAGGCGCTGATCGCGGCCTGGAAAGCGGATTCCACCCCGCAGGACAAGGGCGCCATGGCGCAATGGTGGGCGCAGATCGATTTGTGGCGGGCCAAGCAGTCGCTGCGCTACACGCAGAACCGCGACCCAGGCAGCATCATCAAGCCGCAATACGCCATCGAGCAGCTCTACAAGGCGACGCGGGGGCGCGAGACATACGTCACCACCGAGGTCGGCCAGCACCAGATGTGGGCGGCGCAGTACTTCAAGTTCGAGAAGCCGAACCACTGGATGACCTCCGGCGGCCTGGGCACCATGGGCTACGGCCTGCCCGCCGCCATGGGCGTGCAGGTCGCGCACCCGGACGCGCTGGTGATCGACATCGCGGGTGAGGCCAGCACGCTGATGAACATCCAGGAGATGGGCACGCTGGCGCAGTACCGCCTGCCGGTGAAGATCTTCATCCTCAACAACCACTACATGGGCATGGTGCGCCAGTGGCAGGAGCTGCTGCACGGCAGCCGCTATTCCAACTCCTACTCCGAGGCGCTACCGGATTTCGTGAAGCTCGCCGAGAGTTTCCACGCGGTTGGTCTGCGCGCGGAGAAAGTTGAGGACCTCGACAGGGTGATTGCGGAGATGATTGCGGTGGACAAGCCGGTGATCGCGGATATCTGCGTGGACGAGAAGGAAAACGTGTTCCCCATGATCCCCTCGGGCGCCGCGCATAACGAGATGCTGCTGGGGCCGGAACACAAGACCAATGGGCAGCCGGGTGTTACCGATGCCGGGCTGGCGCTCGTCTGATGCCGAACAACGATTTGCGCGCCGCCACCATCTCGGTGCTGGTTGAGAATGAGTCCGGTGTCCTGGCCCGCGTCATCGGGCTGTTCTCCGGCCGCGGCTATAACATCGACAGCCTGACCGTCGCCCCGGTGGAGCGCGACGGCTCCAAGAGCCGCATCACCGTCGTGACCAAGGGCACGGAAATGGTGATCGAGCAGATCAAGGCGCAGCTGGACCGTCTGGTGCCGGTGTACAAGGTGCTGGACCTGACCGAGGGCCCGCACCTCTCGCGCGAGCTGGCCTTGATAAAAGTGATCGGCACCGGGGAGAAGCGCGCCGAGGCGCTGCGCCTGGCCGATGCCTTCCGCGCCCGGGTGATCGACGCCACCACCGAGAGCTTCACCTTCGAGCTGACCGGCGCCACCGACAAGCTGGATGCCTTCCTCGACCTGATGCGCCCGCTGGGTCTGGCCGAGGTATCCCGCACCGGCGTCGCCGCCATCGCCCGGGGGCTGAAGACGATCGGGTAGGGGTTTCGAGGCCGCTCTTGTCCTGCACGCAAAGGTGACACGCCTGCGAAAAGGGACTAGGGAGCCCGCCAGTTTTTTCGTTTCAGTAAAAAGAGAACAAGGACAAAGTCACATGCGCGTTTATTACGATCGGGATGCCGACGTTAATCTGATTAAGAGCAAGAAAGTCGCCATCGTCGGCTATGGCAGCCAGGGCCACGCCCATGCGCTGAACCTGCGCGATTCCGGCGTGAAGGAGCTGGCCATCGCTCTGCGCCCCGGTTCCACCGCCATCGCCAAGGCGGAAGGTGCTGGGCTGAAGGTGATGACCCCGGCCGAAGCCGCCGCCTGGGCCGACGTTGTGATGGTGCTGACCCCGGACGAGGGCCAAGCCGACCTGTACCGCGAACACCTGGCCGCCAACATGCGTCCGGGCAGCGCGCTGGCCTTCGCGCACGGCCTGAACGTGCATTTCAACCTGATCGAGCCGCGCGCCGATATCGACGTGTTCATGGTCGCCCCCAAGGGCCCTGGCCACACCGTGCGCGGCGAGTACCTGAAGGGCGGCGGCGTGCCGAGCCTCGTCGCCGTGGCGCAGAACGTCACCGGCAACGCGCTGGAAATCGCCCTCTCCTATGCCTCGGCCAATGGCGGCGGCAAGGGCGGCATCATCGAGACCACCTTCCAGGAAGAGTGCGAGACCGACCTGTTCGGCGAGCAGGCCGTGCTGTGCGGCGGCCTGGTCGAGCTGATCAAGGCCGGGTTCGAGACGCTGGTCGAGGGCGGCTACGCCCCGGAGATGGCCTATTTCGAGTGCCTGCATGAGGTGAAGCTGATCGTGGACCTGATCTACGAGGGCGGCATCGCCAACATGAACTACTCCATCTCCAACACCGCCGAGTATGGCGAGTACGTCACCGGCCCGCGCATCATCACCGCCGAGACCAAGGCCGAGATGAAGAAGGTGCTGGAGGACATCCAGACCGGCCGCTTCACCCGCGACTGGATGCTGGAGAACAAGGTGCACCAGAGCAGCTTCAAGGCCATCCGCCGCCGCAACGCCGCCCACCCCATCGAGGAAGTGGGCGCCAAGCTGCGCGGCATGATGCCCTGGATCGGCAAGAACGCCCTGGTGGACAAGGCCAAGAACTAAGCTCTCATGGATCGCACGCGGAACCGCGTGCATCTGGTAAAACTTTGCGTCGGGGTGCGCGATATCGCGCACCTCACCGCACTGAACGCCGAAGAGGCCACGGCAGACCCGCCGCTGCGGCATAAAACCCGGAACCGGCCAAAACGGGCCGGCGAGATCACTGCCGGCGGATCGCTCTACTGGGTGATCGGCGGCTTGATACTGGTCCGCCAGCGCATTCTCGACATTACCCCCGACATCTCGGAAGACGGCACGCCCTGCACCGCCCTGGTGCTGGACCCCGAACTCGTGCGCGTGGAGGCCCGGGCGATGCGAGCCTTCCAGGGCTGGCGATATCTGGAGGCCACGGACGCGCCGCCCGACCTCTCCGCCCAGAGCAGCGAGACGGCGCAGATGCCCGAGGAAATGCGCCGCGCCCTGGCCGCGCTGGCGCTTTTATAGTCACTTCGTAATTTCACGGGCGGCCGCCCCACCAGCCCCGTGCGCGCCATTTTGCGTCAGCCGCCGCTCATGCTAGTCCCGCGCTCACGTTAGAGGAGACCACAACATGGCGGTGAACGCCTTTATATTCCCAGGACAAGGCAGCCAGGCGGTCGGCATGGGCCGCGATCTCGCCGCTGCCTTCGCCCCGGCGCGGCAGGTTTTCGAGGAAGTGGACGAGGTTCTGAAGCAGAAGCTCTCCAAGCTGATGTTCGAAGGCCCGTCGGAGGAGCTGACCCTGACCGAGAACGCCCAGCCGGCGCTGATGGCCGTGTCCCTGGCCGTGCTGCGGGTGCTGCAGGCGGAAGGCGGGATCAGCCTGAAGGACAAGGCGGTGGTAGTTGCCGGGCACTCCTTGGGTGAATACGCGGCGCTGGCGGCGGCGGAGTCCTTCTCCATCGCCGATACCGCCAAGCTGCTGAAGCTGCGCGGCCAGGCCATGCAGCGCGCCGTGGCCCCGGGCCTGGGCGCCATGGCGGCGCTGCTCGGTGTGGAGATGGACATGGCGCGCGAGATCTGCGCCGAAGCCGAGATGGGCCCCGAGGGGCGCGAGATCGTCTCCGCCGCCAACGACAATGGCGGCGGGCAGGTCGTCATCTCGGGCCACAAGGCGGCGGTGGACCGCGCCATCGAGATCGCCAAGGCCAAGGGCGTCAAGCGCGCCATGCTGCTGCCGGTCTCCGCACCCTTCCATTGCGCGCTGATGGCCCCGGCGGCTGACGCCATGGCCGAGGCTTTCGCCAATATCCCGCCGCGCACCCCCGTGGTGCCCGTGGTGGCGAACGTGACCGCGCAGAAGGTGACCGACCCCAATCTGATCCGCGACCTGCTGGTGAGCCAGGTGACCGCCACGGTGCGCTGGCGCGAGAGCGTGCAGGAAATGGTTTCGCTCGGCGTGACCAATTTCGTCGAGCTCGGCTCCGGCAAGGTGCTGGCCGGTCTGGTCAAGCGCATCTCGCCCGATGCCACCGCCATCTCCGCCGGCACGCCCGCCGATATCGAAGCCCTGTCGAAGGTTCTGTAAATGTTTGATCTGACTGGCAAAACCGCGCTGATCACCGGCGCTTCCGGCGGCATTGGCGCGGAGATCGCCCGCGCGCTGCACCAGCAGGGCGCCGTGGTGGCGCTCTCCGGCACGCGGCGCGAGGCGCTGGACATCCTGGCCGCCGAGCTGGGCGAACGCGCTCATGTCCTCCCGGCCGATCTCTCCCAGCCCGAGGAAGCCGCGCGGCTGATCACCGATGCCGAGGCCGCTCTGGGCAAGGTGGATATCCTGGTGAACAATGCCGGGCTGACCAAGGATGGTCTGGCCATGCGCATGTCCGACGCCGATTGGGAGAAGGTGCTGAACGTGGACCTTGCGGCGCCATTCCGCCTGATCCGCGCCGCGATGAAGTTCATGCTCCGCCGCAAGGCCGGGCGCATCATCAATATCGGCTCCATCGTCGGCACCACCGGCAACCCGGGCCAGGCCAATTACTGCGCCGCCAAGGCGGGCCTCACCGGCCTCACCAAGTCGCTGGCGCAGGAAGTCGCCTCGCGCGGCATCACCGTGAACCTCGTGGCCCCGGGCTTCATCGAGACCCCGATGACCGACGCCCTCACCGACGCCCAACGTGCCGATCTCTCCGGCAAGATCCCGCTCGGCCGCCTGGGCACGCCTAAGGACATCGCCGCTGCGGTGGTGTATCTGGCCGCCGAGGAGGCCGGCTGGGTCACCGGCGCCACGCTGCATGTCAACGGCGGCATGGCGATGATTTAATCCCCAGAGGGCGTATGGCTTGGCGTGGCGCGAAAAACCATGCTAAGCGCCGCCTCGTCTAGGGTTAACGATGTATACCCAGCGGTGCTAGGGTTGCGCCGTCTCCATCATTCTAGTTGCAGGAAAGTGAAGTTTTATGAGCGAAATCGCCGACAAGGTTAAGAAGATTGTGGTCGAGCACCTGGGCGTCGACGAAGCCAAGGTGACCCCGGAAGCCTCCTTCATCGACGATCTGGGCGCTGACTCGCTTGACACGGTGGAGCTGGTGATGGCGTTCGAGGAAGCCTTCGGCGTGGAAATCCCCGAGGATGCCGCCGAGAAGATCACGACCGTGAAGGATGCGGTCGAGTACATCGAGAAGCAGAAGGCCGAATAAGGCTCCGTCTTCTCTACTGAAAAGCCGTCCGAGGAGTTCACATGCGCCGTGTTGTCGTAACAGGTATGGGGATCGTCTGCCCGCTTGGGGTGGGCGTTGAACATGTCTGGAAGAGGCTGATCAACGGAGAGTCCGGCATCAGCGCCATCGACTCTTTCGACACCACGGAGCTGACGGCCAAGATCGCCGGCCAGGTCCCCGCGGGACCGGCCGCCGAGGGCAAGCTTGACCTCGCCGAGTGGATCGCGGTCAAGGAACTCAAGAAGATGGACCGCTTCATCCATCATGGCATGGTCGCTGCCGCCCAGGCCATGGCGGATTCCGGCTGGGCGCCGGAAACCGACGAGGACAAATGCGCCTCCGGTGTGATGATCGGCTCCGGCATCGGCGGCCTGCAAACCATCTACGAGACCTCCATCATGGTGCATGAGGGCCGGGCCAAGCGCGTCTCGCCCTTCTTCATCCCCGCCGCGCTGATCAACCTGATCTCCGGGCAGGTCTCAATCAAATACGGCCTCAAGGGCCCCAACCACTCGGCCGTGACGGCCTGCGCCACCGGCGTGCACGCCATTGGCGATGCCGCCCGGCTGGTCGCCTATGGCGATGCGGACGTGATGGTGGCCGGCGGCGCGGAAGCCGCCGTGAACGCGCTCGGCATTGCCGGGTTCTGCGCCGCGCGCGCCCTCTCCACCAGCTTCAACGACCGGCCGACCGAGGCCTCCCGCCCCTGGGACAAGGACCGCGACGGCTTCGTGATGGGCGAGGGCGCCGGTGTGGTGGTTCTCGAAGAATACGAGCACGCCAAGAAGCGCGGCGCGAAAATTTACGCCGAGATCGGCGGCTACGGCATGTCGGGCGACGCGCACCACATCACCGCGCCCGCCGAGCACCATGACGGCGCCTTCCGCGCCATGAAGGCCGCGTTCAAGAATGGCGGCCTGACCGCCGCGGATGTGGACTACGTGAACGCGCACGGCACCTCGACCCCCATGGGCGACGATCTGGAGCTGGAAGCGGTCGAGAACATGTTCGGCGACCACGCGAAGAAGGTCGCCATGTCCTCCACCAAATCGGCCACCGGGCACCTGCTGGGCGCTGCCGGCGCCATCGAGGCGATTTTCTCCATCCTCGCCATCCGCGACGGCATCGCCCCGCCGACCCTGAACCTGCACGAGCCCAGCCGCGCCTCGGTCATCGACCGCGTGGCCCTGACGGCGCAGGAGCGCAAGATCAACGTGGCGCTGTCGAACTCCTTTGGCTTCGGCGGCACCAACGCCTCCGTCATCTTCAAGCGGGCAGTCTAAGTCATTCCACGCCGTCGCCTGATACTATTTCTACTGTTAACCCTGCTCGTCACGCTGCGGGCAGGGCAGATGGCTTTGCAGGAAAGCTACACTTCGCCCAGCGCCGGGCAGACCAATGCCGATGTCGTGATCCCCGCGGGCGGCAGCGCCGCCGCGGCGGAGGCGCTGGCCCAGGCCGGTGTGATCCGGCACAAGCTCGTCTTCCGCCTGGCCGCCTATTTCACCCGGGGCGATGGCGTACTGCATACCGGGGAGTTCATCTTCTCCGCCCATGCCAGCATTAAGGACATCCTGAACATCCTCCGTCACGGGCAGCAGGTTGAGCATCAGGTCACCATCCCCGAGGGGCTGACCGGGGCTCAGATCGCGACGATCATCAACGGCGCGCCGGATGCCTCCGGGCAGATCGCACCGCCGCCCGATGGCAGCGTGCTGCCGCAAACCTATAGCTATTTGTGGGGCACGCCGCGCGCCGCCATCCTCGCCCGCGCCGAGGCCGCCATGCAGGCCAGCCTGGACACCGCCTGGCCCAACCGTGACCCGAAAGCGCCGCTGGCCACGCCGCAGGAGGCGCTGATCCTCGCCTCCATCGTACAGCAGGAGACGCCGCTCGGGCATGAACTGCCGCTGGTTGCCGCCGTGTACGAGAACCGGCTGCGCCTGGGCATGAAGCTGCAGGCCGACCCGACGGTTATCTATGCCGCCACCGGGGGCAAGCAGTCAGGCGGCACCAGCATCAGCCGCGCCGACCTCGCCAACCCCTCGCCCTACAATACCTATGCCCATGCAGGGCTGCCGCCAGGGCCGATCTGCGCCCCCGGCGCCGCCGCGATCGACGCCGTGCTGCACCCGGCCAAAAGCGACGCGCTGTATTTCGTCGCCACCGGCACGGGCGGGCATGTGTTCTCGCACCTCTTCAAGGACCAGCTGCGCAACATCGAGCACCTGTTCGGCGCGCGCCGGTAAGAAGCTGCTCCAGAAGTCTACTCCGGCGGTCGTCTAGCCGCGCTTTTCTGCGCTCCGGTGCTCACGTACCGCAAGTACGCTCCGCTCCGGTGCTCGAAAACCACGGCTATCCAACTCGCCGGAGCGACTTCTGAAGCAGCCTTTTAACAACAAAAAAGGGCCCGCGAGGGGCCCTTTCACGCCATGCCCCGATGGGCAGAAGCTTACTTCTTGCGGGCGCCGATGCCGGCGAACTTCTTGTTGAACTTGGCGACCTGACCGCCAGTGTCCATCACGCGCTGCACGCCGGTCCACGCGGGGTGGGACTTCGGGTCGATGTCGAGGCGCAGGGTTTCACCCGGCTGGCCCATGCACGAACGGGTCTTGAATTCGGTCCCGTCGGTCATGATGATGTTGATCTCGTGGTAGTCCGGATGAATGTTCGCTTTCACCGTATCAGCTCCAATGCGTTTTGAGCCGCCGATCCCGACCGGCAGCGTGGAAGGCCCGCCTTTACGCTGGCATCAGCCCCGATGCAAGGGATTTGCGCCGTGTTCCGCGGATTTACCATTGTTCCAGCCCGGCAATCCGGGCCCGGCGGATGACGTAGCACGTCCAAACCAGTTGCACGGCCAGCGGCAGCATCCCCATCGCCGGACGCAGCGCTGACGGCGCTGCGAGGAAGGCCACCGCCGTCAGCCCGCCCAATACGGCGAAGCCCCAATGCAGCACGGCCACGGCCCGGGCATCCAGCCCTGCCCGGCGCGCCACCTGGTACAGATGCCCATTATGCGCGCGGGCGATGTTCTCACCCGCCAGCACACGGCGTCCGAGGGTGAAGACGACATCGTAAAGCACGCCGGAGAGCAGGAAGGGCACGATCAGGAAGGACAGCGGCACGCCCTGGAAGCGCGTCGCGGCGACACCGAATAACGCCAGCATGAAGCCGCAGAACTGGCTGCCGACATCGCCCATGAAGATCCGGCCGGTGGGGAAGTTGAATGGCAGGAAGCCCAGCACGCCGCCCGCCAGCAGAAGCGAAGCGGTATAGACGAAGAACCCGCCATGCAGCCCGGCGATGCCCGCCAGGAACAGGCAGGCGATGAGGGTGACGCCCGAGGCGAGGCCGTTCAACCCGTCGATGAAGTTCATCGCATTGGTGACGAAGACGAGGAAGACCAGCGTGATCACCGCGCCGGCCCAGCCAAAATCCACAACGCCGTAATAGGGCAAGGCCAGCAGGTGCACCGACAGCCCCGAGGCCACCGCCACCCCGGCGCAAGCAAGCTGTGTCAACAGCTTCACCAGGAAGGAGAGGTCGAGCAGGTCGTCGAGCAGCGAGACCGCGGCTATCAGCGCCGCCGCCGCGATGACGCCGATGAAATACGGCTCGGCCAGGCGCGAGACTTGGCCATAGCGGTAGAGCAGCAGCACGCCCAGCAGGAAGGCGCAGACAATGCCCACCCCGCCAGATTTTGGCGTTGTCCGGGCATGGGCCTTGCGGGGGTCCGGGTGGTCCGGCACGCCGATGCTGATCATCGCCTGGACGATGATGGCCGAGAAAATGGCAAGCCCGGCCATCAGCGCTAGATGGCGCGGCAAGGCGAGGGCGGCGAGGGCGGAGGGCGCGGAGGGGGCGGCAGAAATATCCATACGCGGCGCAGCTTGGCTGAAACCGGGCAAAATTAGAAGATGCTGAAGTTTGTGCGAAAGGGGCTTGCCGAGGCCCGGCGGCCACGCCAGAACCGGTGACGTTGACGCATGCGGGAGAGCTGGGCTTGAGGATTGCGATAATTGGCGGTGGCTATGTCGGGTTAGTGTCCGGCGCCTGCTTCGCGGAATTCGGTGTGTCAGTCGCGGTGGTGGAAGTGGACGCGGCAAAGCGGCAGATGCTTCTGGATGGCAAAATCCCCATCTACGAGCCCGGGCTGGACAAGCTGGTGGCCGACAATGTGGCGGCTCAGCGCCTGACCTTCCCCGCCACGCTGGAGGAAGGCATCGGCGAGGCCGAGGCGGTGTTCATCGCCGTCGGCACCCCGACCCGGCGCGGCGATGGCCATGCCGATCTGACCTATGTGTTCGCCGCCGTGGAACAGGTGCTGCGCGCGCTGGACCACCCGGCCGTGATCGTCACCAAATCCACCGTGCCGGTGGGCACGGGGCGGAAGATCCTGGCCATGGCGCGGGAGCTGCGGCCGGACCTCGCCGTGGAGGTCGCCTCCAACCCCGAATTCCTGCGCGAAGGCAGCGCCATTGGCGACTTCATGCGCCCGGACCGCGTTGTGGTGGGCGCCGAGAGCGAGCGCGCCCGCGAGGTGCTGCGCCAGCTCTACCGGCCGCTCAACCTGATCGAGACGCCGATCGTCTTCACCGGGCTGGAGAGCGCGGAGCTGATCAAATACGCGGCCAATGGCTTCCTGGCGATGAAGATCACCTTCATCAACGAGATGGCGGATCTGTGCGAAAAGGTAGGGGCGGATGTGAACGACATCGCCCGTGGCATTGGGCTCGACGGCCGCATCGGCCGTAAGTTCCTGCATGCCGGCCCGGGCTTCGGCGGCTCCTGCTTCCCCAAGGACACGCTGGCCCTGATGCGCATCGCCGAAGAGGCGGGGGCGCCGTCACGGCTGATGCAGTCCGTGGTGGCGGTGAACGACGCCCGCAAGGAGGCCATGGCCGCGCGCGTGGTGGCGGCCTGCGGCGGCGATGTGACGGGCAAGACCATCGCGGTGCTGGGCCTCGCTTTCAAGCCCGGGACGGATGACATGCGCGAGGCGCCCTCATTGCCGCTGGTGCGCGGGCTGGTCTCGCGCGGGGCGAAAATCCAGGCCTTCGACCCCGAGGCGATGAACCAGGCCCGCCCGCTGCTGCCGGAGAGTGTGAAGCTGGCCGCGGACTCGACGGAAGCCCTGACCGGGGCGGATGCCCTGGTGCTGGTGACCGAATGGAACGAGTTCCGCGCCCTGGCCCCATTGAAGCTGAAGGAACTGATGCGCGGCAGTGTCGTCGTCGACCTGCGCAACGTGTTCGACCCCAAGGCCATGCGCGACGGCGGCTTTGCCTATTCAGGCATCGGCCGCCCCGCCCCTTAAGCCGCACCGCACCGACCAGCACAAGGATAAACCCGCCTTGAACGCCGCCCACACGCATTATCCCGATTTCGCCAACCCCGAGCTGCTCGAAAAAATTCCGCTTTCCGCCAAGACCATTCTCGATGTCGGCTGCGCGCAGGGAGCGCTGGGCGCGGATTACCTGCGCCGCAACCCGAACTGCCGGGTGCTCGGCATCGACATCGACGAAGACGCGATCGACCACGCGCGGCACCGTATCACAGAGGTATTCTGCGGGGATGTGGAAAAAACCCCGGTGCCGTTCAGCGTGCCGGAGGGGATCGACTGCATCATCTACGGCGACGTGCTGGAGCATCTGGCGGACCCCTGGGCGCTGCTGGCGGAGCATGCCAAATATCTCTCGCCGCAGGGCACCATCCTGGTCTGCATGCCCAATGTCGAGCACTGGTCCTTCGTGGCGCGGCTGCTCACCGGCTCCTTCGGCTATGACGAGCAGGGGCTGTTCGACAAAACCCATCTGCGCTGGTTCACCCCGCGTACCATGGCGCAGGCGCTGCTCGGCGCCGGCCTGCAACTCTCCGATATCGCCCCCCGGCCCATCGCCACGGACCAGGCGGAGCAATTCGTCTCCGCGCTGGCGCCGGGGCTGCAGGCGCTGGGGGTCGATCCGCAGGAATATCTCAACCGCGCCGGGCCGCTGCAATTCATCTGGCGCGCGCGCAAATCCGCGCCGCCACGCCTGGAGCTGAGCGCCACCATGCTGGCGCCGCAGGGCGGCGTCTCCGACGTGCGCGTGGTGGAGCCGGTGCGCGCGCTCCGTACCGACAGCGCATTGTTCGGAACGATCATGGACGAGGCAAAGCTGCATCCCACGCTGCCGGACGCGCCGCGCATCGCCGTGCTGCACCGCCCGCTGCTCACCGGAGTCAACGGCCTCGCCCGCGTGCGCGCGCTGCTGGAAAAAGGCTACGTCGTAATCAGCGAGTTCGACGATCACCCGGTGTTCCTGCAGGAGCGCGGGGTGAACCGCGGCGAGCTGCTCACCTTCCGCGCCGTGCATGCGGTGCAGACCAGCACCCGCGCCCTGGCCGAGGCGCTGCTGCCGGAAAATCCGGAAATCGCCGTGTTCCCCAACGGCATCTTCGAGCTGCCGCAGCCCCGCAATTTCGCGAACCCCGAGCAGATGACGCTGTTCTTCGGCGCGCTCAACCGCCAGGCGGATTGGGCGCCGCTGATCGGCGCGATCAACGACGTCGCCCGCGCCGTGGGCGAGCGGTTGAAATTCCAGGTGCTCTACGACGAGGCTTTCTTCGACGCGCTGGAAACCCCGCATAAGAGCTTCGCGCCGATGGCCGATTACGCGAGCTATATGCGAGTGCTGGGCGAGGCGGAAATCTGCTTCATGCCGCTGGGCGACAACGAATTCAACCGCGCCAAGTCGGACCTGAAGTTCATCGAGGCCAGCGCCAGCCGCGTGGCAGCGCTTGCCAGTCCCGTGGTCTATGCCGGCAGCATCGAGGACGGCAAGACCGGTCTGCTGTTCAACGACCCGCTGCAGCTGCGCGCCGCGCTGCTGCGCCTGCTCGCCTACCCGGAGGCGACGAAGCGCATGGCCGATGCCGCGCGCGCCTATGTGGCGGGCAACCGCATGCTGGCCTACCAGGTGGAGGCGCGCAGCGCCTGGTATCGCGGCCTGTGGGAGCGGCGCGAAGAACTGAACGCCGCGCTTAAGGCACGAGTGCCGGAACTCTTTGCCTGATGGCCAGCACCGGGAAAATCCGGGTCGCCGAGCGTGTCGAGATCGAGTGGCTGCACGGGCGGACAGCGCGGGCCATCTGCCCGAATTGTGGCACGGACGCGCAGATGCAGCAGCTTCTGGCCGTGGATGACGCCCAGGACGAAGAGCTGCGGCACACCACGTTGCTGCTCTGCCCGCATTGCAACGCGCGCTTCGTGGATGATTTGCGCGTCGCGGATTATGAGACCAACGAGCTGATCGGGCTCGGTTGGCCCGCCTATTACGCACAGATCGGCGCCGGGATCTGGCCAATTTCCGCGCCGCTGACGCGCATCGACAAACCCGCAGGGGCAAGGGCGCTGGAAATCGGCGGCGCCTATGGCTTCGGGGTGGATTTTTGCGTACAGGCACGCGGCTGGCAAGGCGAAGGGTATGACCCATCCCCCCTAGCCGGCATCGGCGCGCAAGAGCTGGGGCTGGATATCCGGCAGGGCTATTTCACCGCCGCCAACCTAACCGACGGGCCGTGGGATGTGATCGTCTCCACCGAGGTGGTCGAGCATTTGGACCAGCCGCCGGCATTTCTGGCGCTGATGCGCCAGGCCTTGGCGGCAGACGGCATATTGATGCTGACCACGCCAAATGCGGAATGGATCACTCCGGCACTGCCACCAGGCGAGTTGTTCGCCCTGTTGGCGCCGCGAGCGCATCTGGTGCTGCAGACGGCGCGGAGCCTGCGGCTGGCGCTGGAGCAGGCCGGGTTCACCCATGTGCTGGTGTTGGAGGATGCGGCGACATTGGTGGCCTACGCCTCGTGCACGCCGTTCACGCTGAATGAGGATGCGGCGGCGGGACGCGCAATCTATCGCCGCTATCTGGCGCAACGCGCCACGCGGGCAGCGCCGGGGAGCGATCTGCATCTGGGCTTTGCCGGGCGGGCGCTGTTCGATTCGGTGAACGACGCCGATGCGGCCGGGGTGGAAGCGGCCTGGGCCAGCCTGCGCGCCGGCGTGCGTGCACGCTTTGGCTATGAGCTGGACAGCCTGACCACGCTGCCGCTGGGTTGCGCGGGAATCGGGCTGGCAGGGCTGGCGCGGCAGATCCCGCTGGGGCTGGGCATGATTCTGTTTAGCTGGGTCATGCACCGTCTTAGTCAGGGCGGGGACCGCGCCAAGCTCCGGCCCGTACTGCAACTGGCAGGCGAGGCCGTGTCGGCACTGCAGGCAGCGCTGCGTCTGCATGAGCTGGGGGAAGACCGGCTCTCGGTCAATATTGGCGATATCGTGCAGCAGGAGCTGCTGCTCTGCGCTGCCGAAGCGGCAGAGCCTGAGAGTGTTGCCGGGCTGCTGGCGCGCGGCGATATCGTGGCGGGCTGGCGCGGTTTCGTAGCACTGGTGAATGCCGGGGCCTTTACCCTGGCGGCGGAGCTGATGGATGGGCTGCTGCCCGCTTTGCCGAGCGAGGATGTTTCCGCCGGGCTGCGCCACGACGCGCTGCTGAGTCTCGCGAACTTTTACCTCGCTCCCGGCGCGGACGCGGCACGGGTGTTTCCCGTCGCCGAGGCGCTGGGTGAGGGGGGAGCAGAAATCCTGCTCGGCGGCTTCACCCGGCTGGTGAACGCCTCACGCTACGAGGAAGCAGTGGCGGTGGCGCGGCGCTACAATATTCCGGCGCTGGCGCGCGGGGCAGGGGCGGCGGCGCGGGATGCGCGGCTGACGCAGATCGTGCTGGACCTCGCCGTCGGCGACCCGGCGGAAATCCCGGCGCGGCTCCAAGATTTGGAGGTCGAGCCCGAACGCTGCGATGTGCTGCTGCTGGAGGCATTCATCCGGCTGGTAAATGCCTCTCGTTACGATGAAGCACTAGAATTCATCACAACGCATGATGTGTCCGCCCTGGCCGCGCGCGTGGGCGGCGAAGTGGCGAAAAACACCGGCCTCGCCAGGATGGTGCTGGACCTCGCCGTGGGCGACCCGGCGGAAATCCCGGCGCGCCTCGCAGGCCTGGAGATCGAGCCCGAACGCCGTGATGTGCTGCTGCTGGAGGCGTTCATCCGGCTGGTCAACGCTTCTCGTTACGATGAAGCACTGGCATTCATCGCCACGCATGACGTCTCCGCCCTGGCCGCGCGCGTGGGCGGCGAGGTGGCGAAAAACACCGGCCTCGCCAGGATGGTGCTGGACCTCGCCGTGGGCGACCCGGCGGAAATCCCGGTGCGGCTCGCAGGACCTGGAGATCGAACCCGAACGCCGCGACGGGCTGCTGCTGGAAGCGTTCATCCGGCTGGTCAACGCTTCGCGTTACGATGAGGCGCTGGCGTTCATCGCCACGCATGATGTGTCCGCCCTGGCCGCGCGCGTGGGTGGCGAGGTGGCGAAAAACACCGGCCTCGCCAGGATGGTGCTGGACCTCGCCGTGGGCGACCCGGCGGAAATCCCGGCGCGGCTTGCAGGCCTGGAGATCGAACCCGAACGCCGCGACGTGCTGCTGCTGGAAGCCTTCATCCGGCTGGTCAATGCCTCGCGTTACGATGAGGCGCTGGCGTTCATCGCCACGCATGATGTGTCCGCCCTGGCCGCGCGCGTGGGCGGTGAAGTGGCGAAAAATACCGGCCTCGCCAGGATGGTGCTGGACCTCGCCGTGGGCGACCCGGCGAAGATTCCGGCGCGCCTCGCAGGCCTGGAGATCGAGCCGGAACGCCGCGACGTGCTGCTGCTGGAGGCATTCATCCGGCTGGCCAATGCCTCGCGTTACGATGAAGCACTGGAATTCATCGCCACGCACGATGTGTCCGCTCTGGCCGCGCGCGTGGGCGGCGAAGTGGCAAAAAACACCGGCCTCGCCAGGATGGTGCTGGACCTCGCCGTTGGTGACCCGGCGGAGATTCCGGCGCGGCTCCAAGATTTGGAGGTCGAGCCAGAACGTCGCGACGCGCTGCTGCTGGAAGCCTTCATCCGGCTGGTCAACGCTTCGCGTTACGATGAGGCGCTGGCGTTCATCACCACGCACCGCGTGCCGGAACTGCTCCGCAGTGCTGGCACGAAGACGGGCGCCGATGCGGCGATCGCCCTCGCCGTGCTGGAACTGGAGCTGGGCGACCCCGCGCTGGTACCAGGACACTTGGCCGGGCTGGATGTGCCCCCGGAGCGCGCCGAGGCGCTGATCCTCGGCACCTTCACTGAGCTGGTCAACACCGCCCGCTACGACGAGGCCGAAGTCCTCGCCGCCGCCGAACCTTGTTTTGCCCGGTTGCCCGACATGCAAGGCGAGGCAGCGGCGGATGCACGCTTTGCCACGATGATGCTGGATTTGCAGCGCGGGCGCGTGGCCTCGGCAGTGGAGAAAATGGCGGCGCTTGAACGTACCGGCACCGATGCCGCCGCGCTCAACGCGCTGTATGTGGACGCTTTCATCCGCCTGGTGAACGATGGCGATTTCGCCCTGGCTCGGCAAATGGCTGAAGAAGTCGGCGTGGAGCGGCGTCTTCCGCACTGCGCCGCTCCGGCCCGGCAGGACGCGCTGGTCGCCCTGCTATTGCAGGAGCTGCAACCAGGCGGCAACGCCGCGCGCGTGCCGGACCGGGTGACCGCCCTACGGCCAACCCAGATCAGCGCCGCGCACCTGCGCAAACTGACACTGATCGCCTTCACGACGCTGGTGAACCAACAGGAATTCACCACCGCCCGCGCGCTGCTGGCGCCGGTAGAGCCGGAATTGCTGACGCTGCATCCGCCCTTCGACCCTGCCGGGCGCGACGCGCTGTTCGCCGCTGGCGCGCTCTACCTGGAGGATGAGCAGGAATGGCGGCGCAGCGCCACTTGCTTCGGCCGGTTGCGAGATGGACTGGCCAAATCAGCGCCGCCCGGCATGGCGCCTGAGCCGCTTTTCTGGCCGGCGCTGCGCGGCGAGGTCGTGGCGTTGCACAGGCTTGAACGCTACGAGGAAGCAGCCCTTCTGCTGCGGGAATTCATCGGCACGTATCCAGACGCGCCCGAAGACCTGCGGCAGCAAATCGAACCGCACGAGACCTTAAACCCATGATCAAACGCCAACTATTGCTTCTGCGGTCCTTCCTGAAATGGCAATTTCTGGTGCCCCTGGCCAAGGTCGCAGCGGTCATGCGCGGACCGCGTCAGATTGCGCTCGCCTGGCCGGAGGGGGAGATCAAGCTCGGCCCGAAGGTCGCGCTGTTCATGCATTTCGACGGCCGCGGGCTCGTCCGCGAGCAGGTGCTGCATTACATCGCCGAGCTGAAGGCCAATGACCGGGACGTGGTGTTCGTCACCAATTCCGGCAAGCTCAAGCCCGCCGCGCTGCAGGCCGTGCAGGCACTCTGCGCCGCGGTGATCGTGCGCAAGAATATCGGCTACGATTTCGGCGCCTGGCGTGATGCGCTGGATTATCTCGGCCTGCCGCGCACCGAGACGCAGGAGGTCATCCTCGCTAATGACAGCGTGTTTGGCCCACTAACGCCGCTGGCGGATACGCTGCGCCGGCTCAACTACGACAAAGTCGATGTCTGGGGCCTCACCGAGAGTTGGCAGCTGCGCTATCATCTGCAATCCTTCTTCCTCGCCTTTGGCCCGGCGGCACTGCGCTCCGAGGCGTTCCGGAAGTTCTGGGCAGACGTGATGCCGGTGCCCATGAAGTCCTATATCGTCCGCGAATACGAGGTCGGCATCACCCAGGCGATGACCAAGGGCGGGCTGCGCTGCGCCGCCGTGTGGAAATACGAAGATCTGGTACGCATGGTAAGCCGCGCCGATGTGGAAAGGCTGATCACCGAGGAGGAGACCGACCTCGGCAAGCAGGACCCGTTGCATATCACCCGCAAGCTGCAAATCCTGCGCATCCGCGATGGCGTGGCCCGGCGCATGGCCCTGAACCCGACTTCGGATCTGTGGCGGCAGCTGCTGCTCTCCGGCTTTCCCTTCATCAAGCGCGAACTGCTGCGCGACAACCCCACCCGCGTGGAAGACGTGGGCGACTGGATTGAGGTGGTCCGGGATGTCATGGGCGCCGACCCAGAGCCGATCCTGGTTGATCTGCGGCAGATGCTGAAGGGCGGCGCGCCCTGATCCGGCTGATCTACCGCCTTGTCTTTTTTCTGCTCTGGACGCTTTTCGCGATGCCGGTGCAGATAGTGCTGCTGCTGCTGCCGGGGCGGAGCAAGGAGAGCTTCGCCCGCATCTATTGGCGCGGCGTGGCCTGGATATTGGGGCTCAGATTGCGGGTGATCGGCCAAGTCGCGCCGGTACGGCCGGTGCTGTTCGCCGCCAATCACTGGTCCTGGGTGGATATCGTCGCACTCGGCGCAGTGCTGCCGGCCTGCTTCATCGCCAAGGGCGAGGTCGGGCAATGGCCCGGCGTGGCGCTGATCGCTCGGCTGGGGCGGACGATCTTCGTCTCGCGCGAGCGGGACACTGTGGCCCGGGAACAGAAAGAGGTGCTCGATCGGCTAAAGGGGGGCGATAATGTCATCCTGTTCCCGGAAGGCACGTCCTCCGACGGCAACCGCGTACTGCCCTTCGCCGCCGCGTTCTTCTCCCTGGCCTTCACCGAGCCAGCCCCCTGGGTGCAGCCGGTGACGATCGTATACGACGAACTCGATGGCCTGCCCGTGCGCCGGGGAGAGCGCGCCGAGATCGCCTGGTTCGGGGACATGGACCTCGGCCCGCATGTCGGCAAGCTGCTGCGCCGGCGCAACCTGCGCGCCACCATCTGGCTTGATGCGCCGATCCCGCCCGGCACCTACAAAAGCCGCAAGAGCCTGAGCGCTGCGCTGCAGACGCGGATTTCGGCCAATGCGGCGGCGCTACGCCAAGGGCAGTTGCCCGACTTGGCCGAATAATTTCAGAACCCTACCAAAACCACCCGGAAAAATGCTCCACGTGGAGCATGACGGGCCCCAATTCAAAACCTTGGTGTTTTCCCGGCAAACTCGCTAATACCCCCGCCATGCACTACGATGTCATCGTTATTGGCGGCGGGCATGCGGGCACCGAGGCCGCCGCCGCCGCTGCGCGCTACGGGGCCGACACCCTGCTTGTCACCCACCGGGCGGACCGGCTGGGGGAGATGTCCTGCAACCCGGCCATAGGCGGCATCGGCAAGGGGCATCTGGTGCGCGAGATCGACGCGCTGGACGGGTTGATGGGCACGGCGGCCGACGCCGCCTGCATCCACTTCAAGCTGCTCAACCGCACCAAGGGTCCGGCCGTGCGCGGCCCGCGCGCCCAGGCGGACCGCAAGCTCTACCGCCAAGCCATCCAGGCGCTGCTGGCGGCACAGCCGAACCTCACCGTTCTGGAGGGCGAAGCGGCGGGGCTGGTGCAGGACGGCTCCGGACGGCTCCGCGGCATCACCCTGGCCGATGGCCGGGAGATCGCCTGTGGTGCGGCGGTGCTTACCACCGGCACCTTTCTCAACGGCATGCTGCATTTCGGGGCCGAGATGGTGAGCGGCGGGCGGATCGACGATGCCCCCTCCACCCGTCTGGCCGAAGCATTGGCGCGGCTGAACCTGCCGCTCGGGCGGCTGAAGACCGGCACCCCGGCCCGGCTGGCCAAGACCTCCATCGACTGGACTGGCCTGCCCGAGGACAAGGGCGAAGACCCGCCGGAGCCGTTCTCGGCGCTGACGGTGCGCGTGACCAACCCGCAAATCTCCTGCCGGATCACCAAGACCACAGAGCAAACGCACGAGATCATCCGCGCCAACATCCACAAATCCGCCGTGTATGGCGGCAATATCGCCGGACGCGGGCCGCGCTATTGCCCGTCCATCGAGGACAAGGTGGTCCGCTTCGCGGAAAAGCCGGGGCACCAGATCTTCCTGGAGCCGGAAGGGCTGGATGACGATACAGTTTATCCCAACGGCATCTCCACCTCGCTGCCGGCGGATGTGCAGGAGGCGCTGATCCACTCCATCCCCGGGCTGGGCCATGCCAAAATCATCCGCCCCGGCTATGCGGTGGAATACGATTACGTGGACCCGCGCGCCCTGGACCACAGCTTGCAGGTGAAGGCGCTGCCGGGACTGTATCTCGCCGGGCAGATCAACGGCACCACAGGCTATGAGGAAGCTGGCGCGCAAGGGCTGATCGCCGGACTGAACGCCGCGCGCGCCGCTGGCGGGGCCGAGCCCGCGCTGCTGAGCCGCGCCCAAGCCTATATCGGCGTGATGATCGACGATCTGGTGACGCAGGGCGTGACGGAGCCCTACCGCATGTTCACCTCCCGCGCCGAATACAGGCTCCAACTGCGTGCCGACAACGCCGAACTGCGGCTGACGCCGCTCGGGCTTGGCTGGGGCTGCGTGGGCAGCGCGCGTGAGGCGGCTTTCTCGGCGCTGGCGGCGGAAATCGCCAGCTTCAACGGCAAGCCGGAGGGTGAAAGCCGGGCCGCGAACATCCTGCGCGCCGATCTGCACTATGCGGGCTACCTTTCCCGTCAAGAGGCGGAGATCAAGGCCCGCGAGCGCGACGAAGCGGTGCTGATCCCAGAGGACTTCGATTTCTCGCAGGTTGGCGGGCTTTCCGCCGAGCTGCGGGAGAAGCTGGAGCGCGTCCGCCCACGCAACCTGGCCGCCGCCGGGCGGATCGAGGCCATGACTCCCGGCGGCGCTCGGCGCGATTTTCGGGTCGCTGAAGAAGGCACGGCGGGCAGCATGAACGAAGACAAATTGCGCCAGTTCGCCGCACTTGTGGAAAAATGGTCGCCCAAGATCAATCTGGTGAGCAAGGCCGACATCCCGCATCTGTGGGAGCGGCATGTGCAGGATTCGCTGCGCCTGGTGCCCTATATCCCGGCAGGTACGGCGCGCGCCATCGACCTCGGCTCCGGCGCCGGGTTTCCGGGCATGGTTCTGGCGATCGCCACCGGCATCCCGTTCGATCTGGTGGAATCCGACACCCGAAAAGCCGTATTCCTGCGGGAGGCGGCGCGGATCACCGGCGCACCCGCGAAAATTCATAATACCCGGATTGAGGCGGCTGAGCTGGAACCAGCGCCGCTGATCACCGCCAGAGCCTTGGCGCCGCTGGAAAAACTGCTGGGTCTGGCGGTACCGTTGCTGGCCCCGGGCGGAATTTGCCTGTTTCCGAAAGGCCGCGGCTGGGAAACTGAATTGACGGCCGCGAGAGCGCTCTGGCACATGCAGACTGAGCGTATTGCCGCCCCTGAGTGGGGTGAAAGCTGTATCCTGAAAGTGAGCGAGATCCGCCATGCCGGTCAAGAATAAGCCCCCGCGTATCGTCGCCATTGCCAACCAGAAGGGCGGCGTCGGCAAGACCACCACCGCCATCAACCTTGCCGCGGCGCTGGCGGTGGGCGGGCTGAAGGTCCTGCTGGTGGATATCGACCCGCAAGGCAATGCCAGCACTGGCCTCGGCATCGACCAATCCATCCGCAAAGGCGGCTCCTACGCACTTCTGTCCGGCGATGCACCTCTGGCGGACTGCATCATCCCCACGGGCGTGGAAAACCTCTCCATCGTGCCCGCCGTGGCGGACCTGATCGGCGTGGACCTGGAGTTCGGCGGGGTGGAGAAGCGCGAATTCCTGCTCCGCGATGCCCTGCGCGAGCAAAGCGACGCGGATGTTGTGTTTATTGACTGCCCGCCGGGCCTGGGACTGCTCACCCTGAACGGGCTGGTCGCAGCGGATGCCGTGCTGATCCCGCTGCAGGCGGAATTCTTCGCTCTGGAAGGCATTTCCCAGCTGATGCGCACCGTCGACATGATCAAGCGCAACCTGAACCCGGCCCTGGAGGTGGAGGGCATCGTGCTGACCATGACGGACAGGCGCAACAACCTCTCCGAACAGGTCACCACCGATGTGCGGGCGTTCTTCAAGCAGATGGTGTTCGACACGGTGATCCCGCGCAACATCCGCGTCACGGAAGCCCCTAGCCATGGCATCCCGGTCCTGCTTTATGATTTCCGCTCCGTCGGGGCGCAGTCCTATCTCGCCCTGGCGGCGGAATTCTTGAAGCGTGCAAGGGTTAAGAAGGTGCTGGCATGAGTGCGAAGGAACAGCCGAAACGTTTAGGCCGCGGTCTGGCCGCACTTCTGGGCGATGCCGCGGTGCCGGCCAACGTGGCCGCACCCGGGGTGCAGCATCTGTCGGTGGACGTGCTGGAGCCGGGGCCATTCCAGCCGCGCCAGGAGATGAAGGACGAAGCGCTGCAGGAACTGGCGGATTCCGTGGCCCAGCGCGGCATCTTGCAGCCGCTGCTGGTACGCCCGCATCCCGCCAAGCCCGAGCATTACCAGATCATCGCCGGTGAGCGGCGCTGGCGGGCGGCCCAGCGCGCCAGCCTGCACGAGGTTCCGGTGCTGGTGAAGCCACTTTCCGATGCCGACGCCATGGCCGCCGGGCTGGTGGAAAACCTGCAACGAGAAGACCTGAACGCGGTCGAAGAGGCCGAGGGCTATCGCCGCCTGGTGAGTGAGTTCAGCCTGAGCCAGGACAAGCTGGGCGAGGCGGTTGGCAAGTCCCGTTCGCATATCGGCAACATCATGCGCATCCTGGAACTGCCGGCACCAGCACTGGCGCTGGTGCGCGAGGGCAAGCTCACCGCCGGCCACGCCAAGGCGCTGCTCGGCCACCCGGAGCCGGCGAAGGCCGCGCGCGAAGTGCTGAAAAAGGGCCTGAATGTGCGCCAGACCGAAGCCCTGGTGCAGGCCGCCAACCGCGTGGCGAAGCCCGGCGCCAGCGGCAAGGCTGGCAGCGGCTCGGATGCCGACATCGCCGCGCTGGCGGACAGCCTGACCGAGCGCCTCGGCTTGCGCGTGAACATCAAGTACAACGGCAAGGGCGGGCAGCTGGTGCTGAACTACGCCAATCTGGACCAGCTGGATTCCCTGCTGGCTCTGCTCAACGGCTGATGCTCCACGTGGAGCATCCGTTTTATCATCTAACTGATTGAAACTGACTACCTTCTGGCGGCGGACCGCGCCCGCGTGGCCAAGGCCAGTAAGGTCTGTCGGCAATAGGCTTGGTCCGGGATATGCGTGGTCTTGCACGCTGCCTCAGCGGCCAGAGCGGCGGCAACCGCCTGGTCCAGCGCCGGTAGAGGCCAGAGCCGCAGCATCTTCTGGACCGTCGCCTGCCGCTTGAAGAATACTGGCGGGCGCATCCCCGCCATGGCTTCCTGAGCCGAGGCACCCGCCGCCATCGCCCCCGCCGCCACGCGCAGGCGCAACAGCTCGCCCAGCAGCACGCGGATCAGCCCCACCGGCGACACGCCTTCCTCATAGGCCAGGCCCAGCGCCTTGTCCGTCGCCGCCGGGTCACCGGTCAATGCCGCATCGATGGCGTCATTCATCGAGGTGTCGCCGCCGTCGGTCAGCACGGCAGAAACATCCTCGAGACTCAGCGCCTTGCTATCGCCCGCATAGAGAAACAACACCTCCAGCGCCTGACCCAGCGGCCCTTCCTCGCCGGAGAGATTTTGCCCGCACCACGCGGCGGCGTCCTGGTCGATGCTCACCCCCATCGCGCGCAGCCGGGCGGTGACAACTTGCGGCAGCCGCGCCGGCTCGATGGCGTAGCAGGCAATTACCGCCACATCCGGCGATTTCTCGCCCAAGCTCCGGAGCTTGGATTTCGGGGTGAGTTCTCCGGCCTCCAGGATGACCAGCGCCTCGGGCGGCGTGTTCAGCAGCGCCTCCACCGGCTTGGTCAGGGCCTCATGCGCATCGCGCACCCGTACCACGCGCTTGCCCCCGGTCAGCGCCGCGGCGGAGGCTTCCGCCAGCAACGTGTCAGCCCCCGGGTTGCTCAATTCGGTGAAGCGGAATGGGTCGCCCAGTGCGCCTGGCACCGAGCGCGCCAGCGCCAATCCGCGCTCGGCCACCAGCCCGGCGTCTGGGCCGTGCAGCAGAACAATGGGCGCCGTGGGGGATCTCAGGAACGCGTCGATACGGCCTGGATCAAGCTTCATGCGTCGGGGTGGGCGCGGAACCAGGCGGCGACCTGTGCGGTGATCTGCGCCGCCACCATATCCACCAGCTGCTGGTTCACCGTTTCGCCTTCCAGCGTCAAGGCGAAATATTGCTGGTCGATGATGTTTTCCGCATCCATCGCCGTGGTCGTGCCGGAGGCGAGCGTCTTCGACCGGTCGCCGATCGGTGTGAGCGTCCAATTCGCTGTGGCAGTGAACCGGTTGCGGGTGACCGAGGTATCCTCCTGCATGCCGATCCCGATGCTGGTGACGCTATACGTCACATTCAGCGCATAAAGCTCGCTGGATGGCGCGCCAGCCGCATGCAGCTGCGTTTCCAGGCTCTGGCGCAATAGCTGACCCGGGCGCTCGGGGATATTGCGCACATCGACTTCGTCCAGCTTTGCGCTGGCGGTGACGCCGTCATCCCCGCCATACATCGGCGAGAAGCCGCAGGCGGAGAGGCCGAGCAGGGCGGCGAGAGCGATGGGCTTAAGCAGGTTTGACGACAAAGTTCACGATCCTGTCCGGCACGTGGATTTGCTTAACAATGGTCTGCCCGGCGAGCGCTGTCGAGAC
Source organism: uncultured Alphaproteobacteria bacterium (assembly GCA_963750235.1). Classification (GTDB taxonomy): domain Bacteria; phylum Pseudomonadota; class Alphaproteobacteria; order Acetobacterales; family Acetobacteraceae; genus Acidocella. The sequence continues at coordinate 211,569 of CAVVPW010000008.1, read as the reverse complement.
CGCCTCGGCGGCGGAGGCGATATTTTGCTCAGCCTGCTGCCCGGCCGGCACGGTAATGGTGCCGCGCAGCTTGCCGTTCACCTGCACAGCGATCGTCACCTCATCCACCGTGAGCAGCGCCGGGTCGGGTTTCGGCCAGGGCTGCTGCGCCACCAGCCCGCCCTCGGGATGCAGCTTGGCGAAAATATCTTCGGCCAGATGCGGCATCATCGGCGCCACCAGCCAGGCGATGATGTCCATCGCGGCGCGGCGGGCATACAGCAGCGCCGGGTCTTCCGGCGTGGTGCCCGCGAGGTTGCCAGCCAGCTCATAGATGCGCGCCACGGCGAGGTTGAAGGCGAAAGTGTCCAGCGCCTCCGTCACCGCCGCGATGGTCTTGTGCGTCAGCTTCAGCAGCTTCTTCGCCTCACCCTCCAGCACCGCCGGAGCTTCCACCACCGGCTCGCCCGCGATGAGCGCGCCAAGCCGCGCCAGGCGCTGCACGAAGCGGTACGAGCCCTGCACGCCGGTTTCGGTCCACTCCACATCGCGCTCGGGCGGATTGTCGGAGAGCACGAACCAGCGCGCCGTATCGGCACCGAAACGCTCGATGATCACGCGCGGATCAACGGTGTTTCGTTTCGATTTCGACATTTTCTCGACGCGCCCGACATTCACCGGCAAGCCAGTGTCGCGGTGCTTCGCGCCGCCCGCATCCTTGATCACCTCGTCCGGATACAGCCAGTGCCCGTCAGCATCCTTGTAGGATTCATGCGTCACCATGCCTTGGGTGAACAGCCCGGCGAACGGCTCCGTCACCGTAACGTGTCCGGTCTTTTCCATCGCCCGGGTGAAGAAGCGCGCATAGAGCAGATGCAGAATGGCATGCTCGATACCGCCGACATACTGGTCCACCGGCAGCCAATGCTTCACGGCATCCAAATTCGTCGGCGTGGCCGCGCGCGGCGCGCAGAACCGGGCGAAGTACCAGGAGCTGTCGATGAAGGTGTCGAACGTATCCGTCTCGCGCTGGGCAGCGCCGCCGCATTTCGGGCAGGCCACGTGGCGCCATGTCGGGTGATGGTCCAGCGGGTTGCCGGGCTTGTCGAAGCTCACATCCTTGGGAAGCGCCACCGGCAGTTGGTCATCCGGCACGGGCTGTGGGCCGCAGGCCTCGCAATGGATTACCGGGATGGGGCAGCCCCAATAGCGCTGCCGGGAGATGCCCCAGTCGCGCAGGCGCCAGTTGGTCACCGCCTTGCCCGAGCCGATGGCCTCCAGCTCGGCGATCGCCTTTTCCTTCGCCGCCACGGTGCTCAGGCCAGAGAGGAAGCCGGAATTGACGATGAAGCCATCGCCATCCAGCGCCTTGCCCGGCAGCTCCGGCACAGTATCCGGGCTGGTCGAAACCACCACCGGAATGGGCAACTCGTATTTGCTGGCGAATTCATAGTCGCGCTGGTCGCCGCAGGGGCAGCCGAAGATCGCGCCCGTGCCGTATTCCATCAGCACGAAATTGGCGATCCACACCGGGTATTCCTGCCCGTTGAACGGGTTGATCACCTTCAGCCCGGTAAAGACGCCCTTCTTCTCCGCCGCCTCGATCACCGCCTCGGACGTACCCTGGCTCGCGCATTCCGCCAGGAAGGCCGCCGCCTGCGGGTTCCCCGCCGCCACCACCTTGGCGATGGGGTGTTCCGGCGCGATAGCAAGGAAGGACATGCCGAACAGCGTATCCGGCCGCGTGGTATAAACGGTGACACTCTCGATGCCGTCCACCGGTGCCGCGAGCGGGAAGGTTACCTCCGCGCCCTGGCTGTAGCCGATCCAGTTCTCCTGCATCAGCTTCACGCGCTCGGGCCAGCGGTCGAGCGTCTTCAGCCCTTCCAGCAGTTCCGGCGCGAAATCGGTGATCTTGAGGAACCATTGCGAGAGCTGCTTCTTCTCGACAATCGCGCCCGAGCGCCAGCCGCGCCCGTCGATGACCTGCTCATTGGCCAGCACGGTCATGTCCACCGGGTCCCAGTTCACGTAAGCCGAGCGGCGCTCCACCAGCCCGGCCTTCCAGAAATCCAGGAAAATCTTCTGCTGCTGGCCGTAATATTCGGGGTCGCAGGTAGCGATCTCGCGGTCCCAGTCCAGCGAGAAGCCCATGCGCTTCAGCTCGGCGCGCATATTGGCGATGTTGGCGTAAGTCCAGCTCGCCGGGTCGGCGTTGTTTTCCCGCGCGGCGTTCTCGGCGGGAAGGCCGAACGCGTCCCAGCCCATCGGGTGCAGCACATCGAAACCCTGGGCCCGCTTGTAGCGCGCCACCACGTCGCCCAGCGTGTAGTTGCGTACATGGCCCATGTGGATCTTCCCCGACGGGTAGGGGAACATCTCCAGCACATAATATTTGGGCTTGTCGCCGGCGGGCACGTCTTCGGCCTTGAAGCAGCCGGCCTGCTCCCATTGCGCCTGCCAATGCGGCTCGGACAGGGAGAAATCGTAGCGGGTGGTTTCGGTGTCTGACATGGCCCCGTCTTTAGTCGCGCGCCCAGGCCGCGCCAAGAGGCGGGTTTCAGCCCGCCTTCACGGCATGGGTTCCCGCCTGCTGCGGCAGAACCAGGATGCAGCCGACGATGAACACTGCGATCAAGAGCGAGGAGTCCGGCCTACTTAGATCGAACCCGCCATGCGACAGCGGCTTGGTCAGCAAATCCCCCAGTGTCGCGCCCAGTGGGCGGGTAAGGATAAATGCCGCCCAGAACAGAGCCGCATGCGAGATCTTCGTAAAAAAGTACAAGCCCGCGATACAGGCGAGCAACCCTGTGAAGAAGATCGCACCGCCGGAAAAGCCTAATCCCAGCCCGTCGGACACATAATCCCCCAGCGCCGTGCCCAGCGTGTTCGAGGCAAGAATGGTGGCCCAATAAAAGCCTTCCATCTTCATGGACGTGATGTTGGACACCGAGACCTTGCCGCAGGCCAGGCGCCAGACCATCAAGGTCAGCATGACCCAGGCAAACAGCAGCGCCGACCCGCCCGGATAGCCGATCCCCATCGAGCGGTCGGCAAAATCCGCCATGGTGGTGCCTACCAGCGTCGTCGCCACAATCGCAGGCCAGTAGATCCACGGATGAAACGCCTTTACCCGCAGCTGCGCCATAATGGCGGCGATGAACACCACCATGAAGATCAGGCTGCTTACTGCATAGCCAAGATGGAAGCTCATGGAGAGCGTGTCCCCGCCCGTCTCACCCAGGGTCGTCGCGGCGATTTTGATGACCCAGAACGCCAGCACGACTTCCGGTACTTTCGTGAAACGCGGGTCGTTCATGCGATGTCTCCATACATCAGAACCAGCGGCGCCAATAACATGCCGCAATGCGCTTTTGCCAGCTGAAGTTTACGCTCCAGCCGGCTTCTCGCGCTTGGCGTGCCAGTTCTCCATGAGCTTCAGCACGGTGGCGGAGGTTTCCTCGATGGAGCGGCGCGTCACGTCGATGGTCGGCCAACCGCGCTCATTGCACAACCGCCTCGCCCAGAGCAGCTCCTTTTCCACAGCCTCATAGTCCACATAGGCAGTGTTATCGGTCCGGACCAAGCCGGTATCCGTCCCGCCGCCGATCAGCTTCAGCCGATGGCGGCGGATATCAATCAGTGATTTCGGGTCGATGGTCAGGCCGATCACGGGGCAGGGCGGGTCGTTCAGCAACTCAGTCGGCTCGATCCCCGGCACCAGCGGCACGTTCAGCGCCTTGATGCCGCGGTTCGCCAGATAAAAGCAGGTCGGCGTCTTCGAGGAGCGAGAGACGCCCACCAGCACCACATCGGCCTCGGCAATGCCGCGGTTCGCCTGGCCGTCATCATGGCTGATGACATAATGCATGGCGTCGATCCGGCGGAAATAATCGGCGTCCAGCACATATTGCCGGCCTGGCTTATGCTTGGCCGGGGCGCCGAACTGCGCCTGCAGCATCTCCAGCACCGGGTCCAGCACGTGCAGCAGCGGCAAGCCGAGCCGCGCGCAGGCGGAATCGAGTTCATGGCGCAGCGCGTCATCCACAAGTGAGCACAGCACCGGCCCAGGCTCGGCCTGGATACCCTCCAGCACGCGGTGGAGCTGCAGCCGGGAGCGGATCAGCGACCAGCGATGATAGTTCACCTGTGACTTCATCAAACTGCGCCACGGCGGCCCGGGCCAGGCTGGTCAAAGTATCCCCGGTAGCATCGGATATCAGGTGTATATTGAGCTTATCACTGTCCATAAGACTGTTAATAGCGTGGATTGTTTGCCGCCGCGTCCCCCTTTTTTCGAAAGCCGGGGATAAAATCAAAGATCCATGAACGCGGGATAAGTATCGGCGAATTTGTCCGTGACCTGTGAATAACGCCGGTGGATATGTAAAAATCAGCAGGTTACCGCTTGTTTCTGGATGTGGATAACTTTGTGGATTCCCGCATGAATTGGGTTAACCCCCGTTATCCACAGTACACCTACCCCCCCTCTTAACCTTTAAAGAAAAGAGGATTTAGTTTAGGCGGTGTGTATGAAATTGCTCCAAGCGTTGAACGGCGAGCCTGTGTGGCCGCCGCCGGTGTGGCTCATGCGCCAGGCGGGGCGGTACCTGCCGGAATACCGGGCCACCCGCGCCCAGGCCGGAGATTTTATCAGCCTGTGCCTGAATCCCGCTCTGGCAACCGAAGTGACGCTGCAACCGATCCGCAAATTCGGATTCGACGCGGCAATCCTATTCTCGGACATTCTGATATTGCCCATGGCTTTGGGGCAGAGCCTGCGCTTTGCCGAGGGCGAGGGCCCACGCCTTCCTCCCCTGCAATATAGTGCAGATCTTAGCCCGGCCCGCGCGCCGGAGATTTACGCCCCTGTCATGGAAACCGTGCGCCGCCTACGCGCCAAACTGCCGCCGCAAACCGCGCTCATCGGCTTTGCCGGAGGCCCGGCGACGGTCGCCTGCTACATGTTCGACGGCGAAGGCGGGGGTGATTTTCCGCGCACCCGGCGCCTGGCTTATGAACAACCCGGCTTTGTTAGTGACGTGCTTAATCTACTAACAGAAGCCACGATCGCCTATCTCTCGGCGCAGATAGAGGCCGGGGCGGATTGCGTGATGCTGTTCGAGAGCTGGGCCGGGATTTTCCCAGCACGGCAGTTCCGTGAGTTGGTCATTGGCCCGAACGAGCGCATTACCGCGGCGATCAAGGCAAAATACCCAGGCATCAAGATTATAGGCTTTCCACGCCTCGCCGGGCTGATGCTGGGCGAATATGCGCGCGAGGCCGGGATGGACGCCATCGGGCTCGATACGGTAACGGATATCGAGAACGCCATCGCCGTCTGCCCGCCGGGCACGGTGTTCCAGGGTAACTTGGACCCGCTGCTGCTGAAACTTGGCGGCAAGGCAATGGAGGAGGCGGCGCTCAAGCTGCTCGCCACGGTGAAAAACCGCCCGCATATCTTCAACCTGGGCCATGGCATCACCCCGGATGTGCCGGAGGCGAACGTGGCGCGGCTGATGGAGATCATTCACGGCGCATGAAGACAGCGGTCGTTCTTTTCAATTTGGGCGGGCCTGACAGGCTGGAGGCGGTGAAGCCCTTCCGGGTGAACCTGTTCTCGGACAAGGCGATCATCCGCGCGCCCATCTTCATCCGCTTCTGGCTGGCACGGCTCATTTCTGGGCGCTTGGCCAAGGCGGCGGAGCAGAATTACGCGCTGATGGGCGGCAAATCGCCATTGCTGGACCTCACCCGCCAGCAGGCGGCGGCCCTAGAACAGGTTTTGGGCGGGGAGCATAAATGTTTCATCGCCATGCGCTACTGGCACCCCTTCGCGCGGGATGTGGCGCGGGAGGTGAAGGCCTGGAACCCGGACCGGATTTTGCTCCTGCCGCTTTATCCGCAGTTTTCCACCACCACTACCGGGTCATCGCTCAACGATTGGCGCGAGGCGGCGGCCAGGGCCGGCCTCGCCGAGCCGACCACCACGCTTTGCTGCTGGTTTGACGACCCGGATTACTGCGCCGCCACCGCAGCTTTGGTGGATGAGGCCATCGCCGAGGCCCGCGCCAAGCTGCCTGGCGTGACAATCCGCGTGCTGTACTCCGCCCACGGCCTGCCAGAGAGCATCGTGAAGGCCGGGGACCCTTACCAAGCCGAGGTTGAGGCGACGGTCACCGCCGTGAAGGCACGGCTGAAAGACCCGGCGGTGGAGCATCTGGTGTGCTACCAGTCCCGCGCCACGCCGCAGAAATGGCTGGAGCCGAGCACGATCGACGCCATAGAGCAGGCCGGACGCGATGGCGTGGCCGTGGTGGTGGTGCCGATCGCCTTCGTCTCCGACCATATCGAGACGCTGGTGGAGCTGGATATCGAGAACAAGCACCTCGCCGAGAAAGCCGGGGTAAAAGGCTATTTCCGCGCCCGCGCGCAGAATGCCGACCCGGCATTCATCGCCGCCCTTGCGCGCATTGTAAGCCGCTCTGGTGCCCCTGGCCTGTGCCGGGGCGGGTCACCCTGCGGCCAACATAAGGATTGCCCCTGGAATGCCTCCTGAGCTCATTATTTTCGATTGTGACGGCGTGCTGATCGACAGTGAAGGCGTCGCCTCCACGCTGATCGCGCGTGAACTCACCGGCCTTGGCTGGGAAATGGATGCCGACGAGGCGATGCGGACCTTCATCGGCATGTCGATCGCCGACATGGTGCCGATGATCGAGGAGCGGCTGAGCCGCAGGCTGCATGCCACCTGGCGGCCGGAACTGGCGGAGAAGCTGGTGGTGGCGCTGGGCGAGGAGGTGGAGTTGATCCCCGGCGCGGATACGATGCTGGAACGCGTCAACGCCTTTGGCATCGAGTGGCGCGTGGCGAGCAATTCCTCGGATGAGGAAATGGCGGTGAAATTTGCCCGTACCGGGCTTTCGCGCCTTACCGAGGGGCGGACTCATTCGGCCTCCAGCGTCATCGCACGCGGCGGGCGGCCGAAACCGGCGCCGGATGTGTTCCTCGCCGCCGCCGCCTCGGCCAAGGCCGATCCGGCGCGCTGTATCGTGCTGGAGGATAGCCGCCTGGGCGTGACCGGTGCCGTGGCCGCGGGGATGACCTGCTACGGCTTCGCCCCGCATGGCAATGCCGAGCCTCTGCTTGCCGCCGGGGCCAAGGCCGTATTTGCGGACCTGCACGAGATTTTCGGGGTGCTGGCATGATCATCCCCGCCTTGGCGCCGGCCTTCCACTGGCTGCTGGCGTTCCACATCATCAGCTTCACGGCCTGGATGGCGGGGATGTTCTACCTGCCGCGGCTCTACGTGTATCACTGCCAGACCACGCCCGGCACGGCGGAATCCGAGCGGTTCAAGGTGATGGAGGTGAAGCTCCTGCGCCTGATCATCAACCCGGCGATGATCGCGACATGGGTGTTCGGCATCCTGCTCATCCTCACCCCGGGCGCCGTGGACTGGCACGCCGCCTGGTGGTGGACCAAGCTGACCTGCGTCATCCTAATGACCGGTTTCCACGGCGCCCTCTCGCGCTGGCGGCGGGACTTCCTCAACGACCGCAACAGGCACACGGAACGCTTCTACCGGATCGCGAACGAGATCCCGACCGTGCTGTTCATCATCATCGTGCTGAGCGTGGTGGCTTAAGGCTCTCGCCGGATTACCGACGCCTTCAGCGCGACAACGGTTCCCCAAACCGGCTGCAAGCGACCCAAGTACATCATACCGCGCCCGGAGACCTGATCCCGAAAGATGGTGTATCGCAGTCATTTGCGAGCCGGTTCCAAGAGCAGCTCAGCGCCCATTATCGTCGTTCCCCGCCCCCTATGGCGTGCTCGGAAGCAGCCGTCCGTTGACTCGCCGAATTCCCTAACGCGTGAAGCGGGAGGCAACCCCGCGGTGTCCCAATCGAAGCCCACTGTCCGCGTCGGGATGCGTACCCTTTCCCTGCCAGCCAGCGCCTGATCAGCAACAACAACCAGGCGGCTGCTCCACAATCGTTGCTGAAATTTTACCAAAAAAGGTGAACCAACCCCTCCGCTAATTCGGACGGTTAATACCAACCGCCCTAAAGACTGACACACGCCCACTCTCTGGTTCCGATCGAGGCGATTCGCTCTGGGTCATTGGCGATGAAATTCCAGGCTTCTTTGCTGGCGTCGCGCATAGCCTCGTAGGTATCACAGACCAGACTGCTTAACTTGTTGCCGCGCAGATAATCCCAAACGTTTTCCATCGGGTTGAGTTCGGGTGCGTAAGGCGGCAGGCGCAGCAGAGTGATGTTGTCGGGCACGATTAGCCGCTCACCTGGCTGATGCCATCCGGCACCGTCGCAGACCAGCAGCGCATGGGCGCTGGTTGCCACCTGGCAACTGATCTCCTTGAGATGCTTGTTCATCGCTTCGGTATTGACGGCCGGCATGATAATGGCAGCACCAATGCCGCGTGCCGGGCAGATGGCGCCGAAGATGTGAACGGAATCGTGCCGGTTGTCGCGCACCATCGGCGGGCGCGAGCCGATCGGCGCCCAGATGGCTTCGATAGAGCCTTTCTGCCCGAGCCCTGGCTTCATCAGAGAACCAGACCTCAAGCGCCTTGCCCTTAGCCGAAGCTGGCAAAGCTTCTACGGCCAGGCTGCCAAATTTTTTTAAATTCCTCCTGTGCCGCCAAGTCCTGCTTGGGATGAAAGGGGCGTGGTTGCAGCCGGGTCAGACGCAGCCGGCGCAGCCATTTGGCGACCGTACGCTCCGGCACATCCACCGAAAAACGGCGTGCAATCTGGGCCCGCAGATCGACACATCGCCAGCGCACAACGCCATCAATCTCAGGATCGGGGCCTTTGATCACCAGCTCGTAGAGTTCCGCCATCTGCGCGGCGTTCAACTTCGGCGCCCGGCCGGTACTTTTGCCCGAGGCAAGTGCGGCAACGCCGCCAGCGTTGTAGCGGTGCACCCAATCGCACAAGGTCTGGCGATCCATCCCGCTCTGTTCCGCCGCATGCGTCCGTGAATGACCCTCAAGCACCAGCGCCCGCGCAGATAAACGCCGGACGACATCGCCGTCCCGCTCCTTCGACATCAACCGGCGCAAATCCGCCGCCGTGAATTCCAAGTTGGTAATCGCAACCGCAATAGCCATGGCAACCCCCATCGTCCAAACCAACGGGAGATACAGAATCATAACCCATCGCGCCGAGGGAATCCCCTACGAGTTATAAAATTCGGCAGTTGGTATAACTGTCTAAAATCATTCGGCAACGGACGGCCGCCTGCGATTTAGTACCTGTTGCGATCATAGGCGCAATCCCGCACCGAACATTACAATTTATACAATTGATCTCGATCAACACAGATTGCTTACGACATCGGTACATTGTCGCAGCTTGGCATCTCGACTTTCAAGTAGAAAAGACAAGTATGAGCACGCCGGGTGAGAAGGCCGATCACTCTTAGGAGAAGTCAAACGGGGCCGCCTAACCTGGGCAAAACGTTTGGCAAGCGCCCGCTGCTTTTAGCCTATGAGCGCGCGCTGGGTGGGAGCTACGGGTTCGCCTTCACTGTCCAGCCATTGTTGCGGAAGGAACAGTGCCACGTAACAGCAGAGGGAGCGCAACTATGACCGTACAAAAAGTATCCACCACAGTACCGTTGAACTGGAAAGAGGTGTGGTACACCAACTGCCCTATGGTGTCGGCAAACAACGTCGACCAGGAGCTTGGCTGGTGCCGAGAGGAGTTCAAGAAAATTGGCGTCGAGTACGCCTATTTTCGCCATGCACCGGAGAACAACTGGTACCCGCACTACATCCACAACCTCGACAACCTCATCCGCTTCGGCGGCCTTTACCCGGCGATCCATGTACACGCCGACCTCCGCCGCACCCGGCTACTCGGCGCGACGTGGGTATACGAAGGCGGTTGCATGGCCGTACGCGCCGGAGACAAGATTTTCCGGATGAAGGATCTGAAGGGTAAGAAGATCGGCCTCTCCAAGAGCCTGAACACCATCAAGAACGACTGGTGGCGGATCCAGGAACATATGGGCATCGAGAACATGTTGATGCTCAACGACATGACCATGGATGACGTGGAGATCGTGGAGTTCCCCTACCCGGACGATTGGTACGACAAACCCGAGATGCTGGTCCCGCCGATGAACAACCCGTCGGAGTTGTGGTTGCGGCGGGACCACAAGCACGACCTGGCCTTCCGCCCGCTGGAGACGGCTTTACTGAAAGGCGCCGTCGATGCCATCTACACGCAGAGCAAGCCCTTCCAGCACCTTCAGGAGGCGACTGGCAAGATCAAGATGATCGAGGACCTGACCCGCTACCCCGACTGGACGCTGCAGGTTGCCAATACTCCCGCCGTCATCACCTGCACCGACGTGATGGCCAAGGAACACCCGGAACTGGTCATCGCCTACATGAAGGCCATGATCAAGGTCGGACGCTGGGCGAACGAAAACAAGCGCGCGGCAGCTTACATTCTCAACCGGCAAACCTTCTACCTGGATGCCGAGGATACGTACCAGGGCATCAAACACGTCGATATGGTGCCGAGCCTGAGCGCGCAGAACCTGGAATGCATCAAGATCGGCAAGAGTTTCATGCTCAGCCACGGCTACATCAAGAACGATTTCGATGTGGACGCGTGGGCGGCGCCGGAATTCCTGGAGCAGGCGGCGATGGAAGTCCTCAAGGACGAATGGGAAAGAAGGAGCTGGAGTAAACTTCCTCAAGGCGGCGGGCTCGAAGTCGAAGGCACGCGGCTAGGGTAGTCGCAAGTTAAAAAAGGGCGCAAAAGGGCAAACCCTTGCCCTTTTGCGCCCTCCGCACATTCTAGATTTAGGAAAGCGTCCATGTCCTACAAGCTAGACACGATCATCGAGGTAGATGAGAGCCTGTGTATTGGCTGCGGCGCTTGCATTAGATGCTGTCCCGGCGGGCTGATCACCAAGGACAAATTCCCTGTTCCCACCGCAGACTCGTGGGACCTCTGCATCGACTGTGGCCATTGCGTAGCCATCTGTCCGACCGAGGCGGTGCATCAACGCGCCATGGGCCCGGAGGATTGCGAGCCGATCAATATTCATCTTATCCCCAGGTGGGAACAGGTCAGGCAATTCCTAATTACAAGGCGTTCAATCCGTGGCTATGTAAACAAACCAGTAGAAAAAGAAAAAATCCTGCAGCTGTTGGATGTTGCCCGCTACGCTCCGAACGGGGCAAACCGTCAGGTGTTACGATGGCTGGTGATCAACGGTCGAGAAAAAGTTCACCGGATTGCCGAGCTAACAATCGAGTGGATGAAAGACGTCAGGGCTACAAACCCGGCGCTCTACCACGAGGCCAAACTGGAACTGTTCATTCGACATTGGGAAGCAGGTAGAGATCACATTTCCAGAGGGGCACCTTGTGTTATCCAAGCCTATGCGCCGAAGGATGAACGGACGGCATCTCCGGCCGCCTTTCTTGCCATAGGCAACATTCAATTGGCAGCAACCGCGCTCGGTTTGGGAACCACTTTTACCGAAAGCATTGGATACGCCAGTCGCGCTTACTCGCCGTTGTTAGCGGTTCTGGGAATGTCGGAAGGACAAATTCCGTACGCAACATTCCTGATCGGCTACCCAACCGAACACTACTTTCGTATTCCAACAAGAAAACCCGTTGAGGTTAAATGGATTGAGTAGGGGCTTGGAAATTTCGTCGTGAATATCAAAATACGATTATTTCGATATTCAGCGCTCCTGGCCGAGCGGCTCATCCGAACTCATTGCCTCGGTCGACTGGAGAAACCCAAATGAAAGTGATCATCGTTGGCGGCGTGGCTGGTGGGGCGTCTTGCGCGGCGCGCTTGCGCAGGTTGGACGAGAAAGCCGAGATCCTCATGGTGGAGCGCGGCCCGTACGTCTCATATGCGAATTGCGGCCTTCCCTACTACATATCCGGCGTGATCGAGCGGGAATTGAGCTTGCTCGTCGCAAGCGAGCAGATGTTCCGAAGTGTCTTTGGGATCGATGTGCGCACGAACTGCGAGGTGATCTCCATCTCGCAGGCGAGTAAGACCGCAGAACTCCGCAACGTAGCGACTGGTGAAGTGACGGCCGAGTCTTATGACAAGCTGGTGCTGTCGCCGGGCGCGCTTTCGGTTCGCCCGGCGCTACCAGGAATTGATCTGCCGGGAATTTTCCAGGTGCGAACGGTGCCGGACGTACGAGCGATCCGCGAGTGGATCGAGCGAGGCACGACCTTTCTCGCAGGCATGTACAATTATTCAGGCATCCAGTTCGTGAAACCCATCAGGCGCGCTGTGGTGATCGGGGGCGGCTTCATAGGTCTGGAGACGGCAGAAAACCTGGTTCACGCCGGGTTTGACGTAACGCTTCTCGAAATGCTTGATCAGGTGCTGGCGCCGCTCGACCGTGAATTCGCCCGGCTCGTTGAAGAGCATATGAAAAAACATGGCGTTCATTTGGCGCTTGGCGACGGTGTGGCCGAATTCAAGCGGCTGGACGACGGCGCGCTCGAGGTGAAAACGAATTCTGGTAAAGTCTACCCGGCGGACGTCGTGATCCTTGCGCTCGGCGTCCGGCCGGACACAACATTGGCCAAAGCCGCCGGCCTTGAAATTGGCGAACGCGGCGGAATTCGTGTTGATGATCAGATGCGCACCAGCGATCCCGACATCTTTGCCGTCGGTGATGCCATCGAGGTGAAAGACTTTGTCGCCGGACAATGGAGCCTTGTCGCCCTCGCCGGGCCGGCGAACCGTCAAGGACGCATCGCCGCCGACGTGATCGCGGGAAAGAGTTCGAGGTATCGTGGCACGCAGGGCACCTCGATCGTCGGGCTTTTTGGCGGTGCCGCAGCCTGGACCGGCGTCAGCGAGAAAACGCTGAAGAAGCTGGGTGACGACGACTTCGAGAAGATCTACATCTTCCCGAATGCCCATGCGGGGTATTACCCGGGCGCCAAGATGCTTGGCATGAAAGTTCTCTTCCGTAAATCCACCGGACGTTTCCTCGGCGCGCAGGCGATTGGGGAAGATGGACCGGCGGTAGACAAGCGGATCAGCGCGCTGGCCATGGCCCTTCAGATGGGCGCAACGATCTATGACCTCGAAGAGGCCGAGCTCTGTTACGCGCCGCAATTCGGGAGCGCCAAGGACGCGATCAATTTCGCGGGCATGGTCGCGGCCGATGTATTACGCGGAGACATGCCGCTCGCGCATTGGGACGAGACAGAAAGCGCGTGCCTGCTCGACGTACGCCAGCCGGTCGAACGTGTCGTGGAGAACATGCCGGGCACGGTGAACATACCGCTTGGCGAATTGCGCGGGCGGCTAGCGGAACTCCCGCGCGATCGCGACATTCTCGTCATCTGCCGCTCCGCCCAGCGCGCCTACTACGCCACGCGCATCCTGCTGGCGAACGGGTTCAGGGCTCGGGTCATCTCAGGTGGCATGCTGTCGCGAGCGGTGCTCGATGCTGACTAGAAATCGGCGAACCGATCGGAATGATCGCGTGGAGAAATGGGAGGCGGTCTTTGGCGCGAACCAATCTGGACCTGAAGCGAGGTTTGATTACGGCGCGAGCGCGGGTGTGAATAGGCGCCGAACTGTGACCCCGCACCTGATCAAAGCAACTCATTGAATACATTGACTGAATTTGGATTTGACTTGGGTCACGGTTGACGCCGATCGTGATCCCAGGCAACGAGCCATTTCGTCCATTAAATCAATAGCTTGCACAGTTTCCTGCCGGGGTCATGCTTCGGCGCTTTTTCACACGCAGAGGGGACAGAGGTATAGCCGGGAGGCGAGCCCCAGGATCGAGGGGCTTGCCTACTGTTGGAATCAACGGCCGTGCACCCGTCACGGTCGCTCAGTCGAAGTGGTCTCGTTCTCCGTAACGGCGCGAATGGCGGCGACGCTCTGCAGACACAAATCGTACCAACGCAACGACCGAAGACGAAGCCCCTTTCTGTATCCCGGAAGGAGGACTGGGTTCTGCTGAGGCCGACGGGGCTATGTCGCCGGGTTGCTGCTGGCCGCGGCCAGTCTTTACAGTGCCCCTGCTCGGCTGTCGTCCAGCGCAGCGAGGCGCTGAGGCACCAACTCATCCAGCTGCGCACGCATCCGCCGCCAATGGGACCCCTGCCAGAAGACGCGACCGCAATGATCGCAAGTTGTAAAGCGGTCGCAACCGGCTTGCACCGACGGCGGCAGTCGATCGAGCACCAATGCCTTGTTGATGGCCCGCAGGGGCACGTTGCACTCCATGCAGAGCGTGAAGGGGCGCAGGCTCCGCGCCAAATCCAGCCGTGCGACGATATCCCGGAACTGCTGCGCCGGCTTCAGGAGGCGGATGTAACAGCCGTGCGTGATGCCGCGCAGCTTGAGCAGTTCGCGGTCGCGCGTCAGAACAATGCGCCCTTCGCGGATGGCGGTGTCGGCGATTTCGCGATCGCGGTAGTCGTTACGGTAAAGGGTGTCGAAGCCGGCCATGCGGAGCAGGCGCGCCAATCCGCCGAGTTGGGCGTCGGCGACGAAGCACATGTGGCGCAGCGGCCACTGGCGCACGCGCAGCAGCGGTGTGATGTCGAGGGCCTCGAACTTCGGGTAGACGGCTATGCGGTCGCCATCATGCACCAGGCGATCGAAGTCGGCCGATTCGCTGTTGACCAAAATCAGTTCCACCTCGGTGTGCGGCACACCAAGGGCCTCGATCATGTGCTTGGTCGTGGCGGCGCGGGCACACACAGTGCTGAACTCGGACCGTCGCCGCTCGGGCGCCAGGAAGTCATTCAGTTTCTCGTAAAAGCGAAATGTCGCCATCACCATCGCCACTGACCTACCGTTACCACATGCCTACCATATGCCGTCCCCACTGGCGGCGATTCTATGCCCCCGGTGAGGTAAAGGAATGGTGCTTCTCGATATCCATTGCTTGAGCTTCGCGGTTGCGCCCATCCCGGTCGCTTCGGTCAAAACGTCCGGCTCTCGAGAGCGGACGTCGGGTCCAAGGGGGCAGACGATTGACGGGGTCGCGCACGACGCAACGGACCGGTGCCCCGCGCTCGACGAGCTGTTGCACCATCTGCAGGCCGGTTCCGCGCGTCCCGCCGACAATGCAGTAAGGCATTATCGCTGGACTGCCCGTGCCTTTGTCAGCCTGTGCGCAGACCGCGACCCAGCACCGACCCGAGAGCTTCGCCCAGCGTCGCCGCAGGGTTTTCGGAGGATCCGGCGCTACGCCAGCAGACCACCCGGTCGGGTCGCACCAGTACAGCCCCCTTCGCCGAAATCCCCCGGAACTGCGTCCAGGCCAGCCGCGTGTCGAACAGATCGCCATCGATATGGCCGATTCGTAGCGCGTCAATAGGCAACCCGTTCGCCGCTGCGATTGCAGAGGCCGCGCTGCACCATTCCTGCCCATCCTCACCGGCGATTAGCAAAAAGCGGCCGGGTACGACCAAATCCTTCAATGGCCGCCGGTTGCCGGCATCATCGTCGATCCAGGCATGCGGCAAGGGGCTCCCCGGATAGGTGCTCGGCTCGTAAAGGCGGACCTCGTCAATCGCCTGCGGCTCCGGTGAACCGTCCGGGACAATGGCCGCCGACCGATAGCGGTAGCCATATTCGACGTTCAATTCGTTGGCTTCCATGCTGATCCGTCGGATGGCGCGCAAAGCTGCGCGTCGATGGTCTGCATCCTCGGGCTTGCCGCTCCAGATCCTCTTGAATTGCGCCCAATTGGCTTCCGCCGGCGCGCCAGGCGTGAGGCCGAACGTCTGTCCCGCTTCCATATGCGCCATCGAGTTTTCCATCGAACGCTGGATGTTGCGGGCATCCACAGGGCGCCGTTCCGGTTCGTAGCTGTCGAGCAGGGCTTCGCCCGCTTGGCCCTTGAGCACGGCGGCAAGCTTCCAGCACAGATTATGCGCGTCCTGGATGCCGCTGGTGAGGCCGAGACCGCCTGTGGGCGGATGCCGATGTGCCGCGTCGCCAACCAGGAACACGTGGCCCGCGCGGAATTTCGCCGCCAGCACCCCTTCCAACGACCAGCGCGTGATCTTGTGGATCGTCAGCGGCAGGTCAGGAATGCCAAGCGCCAGACGCATGTTCCTTTCGATTTGCTCGTCGGTGAGATCTTTCGGACCTTCGCCGTGGTAGGTGAGGTGAAAGACCCACTCTTCGCTGTCCGGGCCCCAACGGTGCGGCCCCATGGGCACGAGAACCGCCATCTCGCCGATCGCGGGGCACCAGATCCAACGGATCAGCACATCCGGATCTCGCGCGACCTTCGACAGGTCGGCCGAGATATGTGCTGTCGCAGTCTGGGCGATCACACCCAGGCCCTCGTAGGGGATACCGACCATCCGGGGAATGGTGCGGCCGCCATCGCACCCAAGCAGGTAGCGGGCCCTCACCGTATACTCGGCGCCGTCGTCATGGTTCCTGATGCGGGCGACCACACCGTCGCTGTCCTGCTCAAGCCCGACAAGTTCGTGGTGGAAGCGAACGGCGCCAGGACTTAGCTCTTCGGCGCGCGCCTTCATGACCGGCTCCAGGCGAACCTGCGGAAGATTGGCGCTGCGGCACGGGCTGGCCTGCATCCAGTTGAGATTGGTGTATCCGCAGCCCCAGGTCTCGATTTTGCCGATCAGCCGGCCGAAATCCGGATCCGGACCGGCGAGACCGGCATACCAACCCATTGCGCTCATGTTCTCGGCGGGCGTGCTCCTGGCATAGATCGGCTCGGCGAGGCCGACATCGGCGAGTATTTCCATGGTGCGCTGATTCAACACGTGCGCCTTTGGCAGAATCGACGTTGTGGGCAGCGAGCTGACCAGAAGCGTTTCGACGCCAAGTTGCGCCAGCAGCATCGAGCAGGTCAGACCCGCACCGCCGCCACCGACGATCAGGACGGGTACTTCGACATCTGCAGTCTTTGCCGCGATCACGGTGTTCATCTTGGATTTTCCCTTTAATTGAATTGTTTTGATATATATTGAGTATCGGTCTTCAACTTATCAACTGACAATCTGGCGGTACGCTTTTCCCTTCGATGAGTGCGGCAGAGCCCCATATCCATGACGCCGCTCTCCGAAGCTTCACTGAGAGGGGCGTGACGCAGTTGACCGTCAGCGAACTGGCCGAGGAGGTTCGGCGTGGCGCACGGTAACATCTACAATAACCTCGGCTCGACCGACGCCATGTTCGAGGAGGTGGCGGCTGGACTCGCGAACGAGATGTTCCGATGGATCGTCAGCAGCACGCCGATGACAGCCGTAGGACCGCCTACCTGCCGATCCTAGAACCGAACGCTCAGCACTGCCCTGTGCCGGCGGTCATGCACCATCCCGGTCATAGGCGCCGCCCACCGACCTTCTCAAAAGCAGGCATCCGCCGCCGGCCTGCTGCCGCGGGCCGAGGCTGACAGGCGCCCTGGCCAGTCGTTGGGATGATCCTGGGGCTTGCCGCCAGCGGGCTTCGCCATGCCGACGCATCTGTGGCATAGTTTCCGCGCAAGTCTGGTCCGGCCAGGTGAGCGGAGGAACGGTCGGAGACTCGGTCCGAGTGCAGTGAGAGGTCTGATGATGGAGTCCGGCAGTTGAGCCGAGCTAGTCGGTTCGGCGCAGACGGGGACAGAAACTTCCAGGTCTTGTGGGAGGACGGCGACCGCGTCTTCTGCCAGGCCTGGCGCCCGGGCGCCGATGGCAGCCGGCGCGCTGTGCTGGCCGTGTTCCCGGCCGCGGAGCATCCGGCACCGGCGACCCTGGATCGCCTGGCGCACGAATATGCCTTGAAGGAGGAGCTGGACGGACCATGGGCGGTGCGGCCGCTGGCGTTCGTCCGCGACCCCGGCCAGACCATGCTGGTGCTGGAGGATCCCGCCAGCCAGCCACTCGCCCGGCGGCTCGGCGCGCCGATGGCGATGGAAGACTTCCTGCCCCTTGCAATCGCCATCGCCGGGGCTCTCGCGCAGCTCCACCAGCGCGGTCTCGTGCACAAGGACATCAAACCGGCCAATATTCTCTTGCATCCCGCGAGCGGCGAGATCAGGCTCACCGGGTTCGGCATTGCCTCGCGGCTGCCGCGCGAACGCCAGGCGCCCGAGCCGCCCGAGAGCATCGCCGGCACGCTCGCCTACATGGCGCCCGAACAGACCGGGCGGATGAACCGCTCGATCGACTCCCGCAGCGACCTCTATGCGCTTGGCGTCACCTTCTACCAGATGCTCACGGGCGCGCTGCCGTTTACCGCCGCCGATCCGATGGAGTGGGTGCATTGCCATATCGCGCGGCAACCGGTCGCCCCCGCCGAGCGGGTACCGGATAGTTCCTGCCCCCGTCTCGGCGATCGTCATGAAGCTGCTCGCCAAGACAGCCGAAGACCGCTACCAGACCGCTTCCGGCCTGGAGAACGACCTGCGGCACTGCCTGGCGGCGTGGCAGGCGCGGCACCGGATTGACGCGTTCCCCCTCGGTGAACATGACGGGGCCGACCGGCTGATCATGCCCGAGAAGCTTTACGGCCGGGCGCGCGAGGTCGAGACCCTGCTCGCCACCTTCGATCGCGTGGTCAAGAGCGGCACGCCGGAGCTGGTGCTGGTTTCCGGCTATTCCGGCATCGGCAAGTCCTCGGTCGTCAATGAACTGCACAAGGCGCTGGTGCCCCCGCGCGGGCTCTTCGCGTCAGGCAAGTTCGACCAGCACAAGCGCAACATCCCGTATGCGACCCTGGCGCAAGCCTTCCAGAGCCTCGTCCGGTCTCTGCTCAGCCAGAGCGACGCCGCCCTGGCGCCCTGGCGCGATGCCCTGCTGGAGGCGCTGGGCCCGAACGGCCAACTCATGGTCGATCTCGTTCCGGAGCTCAAGCTCATCATCGGCGAGCAGCCTCCGATTCCCGAGCTGGAGCCGCAGCAGGTGCAACGGCGCTTCCAACTTGTGTTTCGGCGGTTCATAGGCGTCTTCGCCCGGCCGGAACATCCGCTGGCGCTTTTCCTCGACGATCTGCAATGGCTCGACGCAGCGACGCTCGATCTGCTGGCGGACCTGCTGACTCAGCAAGATGTACACTACCTGATGCTGATCGGCGCCTATCGCGACAACGAAGTCACCGCCAGCCATCCGCTGCTGCGCAAGCTCGACGTCATCAAGACTGCCGGCGGCAGGGTCGCGGAGATCACGCTGGCGCCGCTCACCCGGGAGCATCTCGGACAGTTAATCGCCGACGCGCTGCACTGCGAACCCGCGCACGCCGCGCCGCTCACGCAACTGGTGCACGAGAAGACCGGTGGCAATCCGTTCTTCGCCATCCAGTTCCTGTCCTCGCTCGCCGAAGAAGGAATGCTCACCTTCGATCATGGCGCCGCGCGCTGGTCCTGGGATCTCGAGCGCATTCACGCGAAGCGCTACACCGATAACGTGGTGGAGCTGATGGTGGGCAAGCTGACGCGCCTGCCGGCCAAGACGCAGAAGGCGTTGCAGCAGATGGCCTGTCTCGGCAACAAGGCTGAGACCACGAAGCTTTCAATCATCTTCGAGACTTCGGAGGAGCAGGTCCACGCCGTGCTGTGGGAGGCCGTCCGTCAAGAGTTCGTCGTGCGTCTGGCCAGCGCCTACCAGTTCATCCACGATCGCGTTCAGGAAGCCGCCTATTCGCTGTTCCCGGATAAGCGGCGTGCCGAGGTTCATCTCCGTATCGGCAGATTGCTTGCGGCGCACACACCTCCCGAGAAGCGGGAGGAGGCGATCTTTGACATTGTCAATCAGCTCAACCGCGGCGCGGCCTTGATCACCTCGCAGAACGAACGGGAACAACTGGCCGAGTTCAATCTGCTCGCCGGCAGGCGGGCCAAGGCCTCTACGGCCTACGCCTCGGCGCTGAACTATCTGGCCGCCGGTGCCGCGCTGTTGGCGGAAGACTCGTGGGAGCGCCGGCATGAACTCACCTTCGCGCTGGAGCTCGAACTAGCCGAGTGTCAGTTCATGACCGGCGAGCACGCAGGAGCAGAGGCCCGCCTCGCCGGGCTCGCACGCCGCGCCGCCAGCCTCCCCGATCTGGCCGCCGTCACCCGGCTGCAGTCGGAGCTTTTCGTAATGCTCAGCCGGTTCGAAGACGCCGTTGAGGCAGACCTCGATTATCTACGCCGCGTCGGCATCGCATTGTCGGCGCACCCGACGATGGCGGAAGCCCGGCAGGAATTCGAGGGGCTGTGGCGCCGGCTCGGGGACCTCCCGATCGAGGCGCTGCTCGACCTGCCGCTTATGGCCGATCCGGAGGCGCGCGCGACGATGGATGTCCTCACATCGGTCCTGACCCCGGCCTTGTTCACCGACCGGAACCTGCACGGCGTCGTCATCGCCCGCATGACGAACTTCAGCCTGCAACACGGCAACAGCGACGGGTCGTGCTTCGCCTATTGCTGGCTCGGCTCCATGCTGGGGCCGCTGTTCGGCGACTACCAGGCGGGGTTCCGCTTCGGGAGGCTCGGTTTCGATCTGGTGGAGAGGCAAGGGCTGGGCCGCTTCAAGGCCCGCGTCTACCTGGTCTTCGGGAGCCTTGTCATTCCGTGGATGCAGCCCATCCGGACGGGGCTCCCGCTTTTGCGGCGCGGCTTCGACACGGCGCAGCAGACCGGCGACCTCAACAGTGCGGCCCACACCTGCAACGCCATCGTCACGAACCTTCTTGCCTGCGGCGACCTGCTCGGCGAGGTGCAGCGGGAGGCCGAGGCTGGGCTCGACTTCGCGCGCGAGACCGGGTCCCACATCACCGTCGACATCATCACCACACAGCTCCAGCTGATCCGGACATTGCGCGGCCTGACGCCGATCCTCGGCTGCTTCGACGACACCGGATTCGACGAGAAGCGGTTCGAACAGCATCTGCAAGAGGACCCGCGCCTGGCGTTCGCAACATGCTGGTACTGGATCCGCAAGCTGCAGGCGCGCGTTCTCGCCGGCGACCACACGGCCGCCATCGCGGCGGCGGCAGAGGCGGAGCGCCTGCTCTGGACGTCGCCTTCGTTCCCTGAGCTGGTGGAGTTCCATTTCTACACGGCCCTGGCGGGGGCCGCGCTCAGCGACGCGGCCCCCGTCGCGGAGCGGGCCCAACATCTGGAGGCCTTGGCCGCTCATCACCGCCAGCTCCAGCAGTGGGCCGAAAGCTGCCCGGAGAACTTCGAGCACCGCGCCGCGCTGGTTGGCGCGGAGATTGCTTGTCTGGAACGCCGCGAATTCGATGCCCAGCGTCTCTACGAACAGGCCTTCCGCTCGGCACGCGACAACGGCTTTGTCCACAACGAGGCGCTCGCCTGCGAGCTCGCGGCGCGTTTCTATGCGGCGCACGGCTTCCAGGAGATCGAGAATCTCTATCTGCGGCGTGCCCGCTACGGCTATCTGCGTTGGGGCGCCGACGGCAAGGTGCGGCAACTCGATCAACTCCATCCGCACCTTCGAGAGAAAGAACGAGCGACCGCAACGACGAGCACGATCGGCGGGCCGGTCGAACAGCTGGACCTCGCGACCGTGATCAAGGTGTCCCAAACCGTCTCGGGCGAGATCGTCCTGGAAAAACTGCTCGACACGCTCCTGCGCACCGCGATCAAGCATGCGGGCGCGACGCGCGGCCTCCTGATCACGGTGCGCGGCGCGGAACCGCGGATCGCCGCGGAAGCCAGGATCGACGGCGGCACGGTCGCCGTGCGTCTGTGCGACGAGCCCGTGAAGGCGGCGATGCTGCCCGAGGCGGTCCTCCACTATGTCCTGCACACCAGGGAGAGCATCGTTCTCGACGACGCCGCGGCGCAGGATCCGTTTGCCGCCGATCCGTATATCCGGCAGCGCCAAGCGCGCTCCGTCCTCACTTTGCCGTTGCTCACCCAGGCCAAGCTCATCGGCGCGCTCTATCTCGAGAACAACCTGGCCCCGGGCGTCTTCGCGCCGGCCCGGATCGCGGTGTTGAAGCTGCTCGCCTCGCAGGCGGCGATCGCGCTGGAGAATACGCGTCTGTATCGCGAGGTCGCGGAACGCGAGGCGAAGATCCGGCGCCTGGTCGATGCCAATATCATCGGGATTTTTTTCTTCGCCGCCGATGGCCTCATCGTCGAGGCCAATGACGCATTTCTATGCGTGATCGGCTATGACCGCGAGGATCTCGTCGCTGGCCGGCTGCGCTGGACCGACCTCACGCCGCCGGAATGGCTCGAGCGCGATCAGCGGCAATGGGTGCCGATGCAGCGGGCGACCGGCATTCTGCACCCGTTCGAGAAGGAATATTTCCGCAAGGATGGCAGCCGCGTGCCGGTGCTGATCGGCGTCGCCAGCTTCGATGAGAGCGGGGACCAGGGCGTCACCTTCGTCATCGACCTGACCGAACGCAAGCGAACCGAAGAAGCCTTGCGCACGATGCAGATGGAACTGGCGCACGCGAACCGCGTCGCCACCATGGGCCAGCTCACGTCCTCCATCGCCCATGAAGTCATGCAGCCGATGGCGGCGGTCGTCGCCAGTGCCGGTGCCGCTTTGCACTGGCTCGCCGCGGAGCCGCCGGCTCTGGAGGAGGTGCGGCGGTCACTCGATAGGATCGTCAGGGACGGCCATCGAGCGCGCGACGTCATTGACCGGCTCCGCGCCCTCATCAAGAAGGCGCCGCGCAGGAAGGATCGGTTGGACATCAACGAAGCGATCCGCGAAGTGATCGAGTTCACCCGCGGCGAAGTGATGAAGAACAGCGTCTCGGTGGACACGGACCTCGCGGAGGGCTTGCCGCTCATCGAAGGCGACCGGGTGCAACTGCAACAAGTGATCCTCAATCTGCTCATCAATGCCGTCCAGGCGATGAGCGGCATGAGCGAGGGCGAGCGGGAGTTGCTGATCAGCACCGCGAGAGCCGAGCCGGACGGCGTATTGGTTACAGTGCAGGATTCAGGGCCGGGGCTGGCGCCGGGGGTTCTCGATCGCCTGTTCGAGCCCTTCTACACGACGAAGCCCGGCGGTTTGGGGCTGGGGCTGTCGATCTGCCGGTCGATCATCGAAGCGCATGGCGGGCGATTGTGGGCCAGCGCCAATGTGCCTTACGGCGCCATCTTTCACTTTACCGTGCCCGCCGGCGCGGATGGCGCGTCTAGTGTATAGTGATCAGCGAACTGATAACGTTACGTATCGGCATAGATCTGCACGCCCACAGAAGCGGCGGGCATAGACCACAAGGTGCACGTTCGAAATGTGCCCGTCGGCCGAGGTTCGGTTTTGATCAAGGGGGCCAGCGGAGATCTCCATGATTGAACGTCCGCATTCTGTCGTTGCGCACTTCAAAACGGCCGGACTGCTTCGGCCCTTCGGACGCGTCAAACCTGCGGCGAGGAAGAACCAGGAGCGGGTGTCCTCCCGATCGCTCGCGATCGAGCTGCAGGGAGGACCCAGAAGCCGCCCTTCCGGTGCAACTATTCGCCGACGTTCGGCGGGTCCGTTATGGTGAGCCAGCCGAGCAGGTCGTCAGACTGCGGGCCTATCAGTAGGCCGTGGGTGATCGAGGAAGAAGCGCAGCATCTCTTTGGTGGCATCAGGACCGCGTGGATCGGTGTAGGAGCCGGCCGGGCTGCCGCCGGACCAAGCATGGCCGGCGCCATGGATGAGCCACTGCTCAACCAGCGTTTCCCCGCTCGCGCCGATGTGCAGAGAGCGGATATAGCTATGACCGCCGCTCACGCGCCCTTCTTCTACCCTTGTCTCGAGTGGCGTTGCCAGCGTCGACTGTGCGACGACGTCATCACCGTTGCATGGGTGCACAGTGGTGTCGCGGTCGCCATGGAACACAATCGCGGGGACAACGCGCTGCCCTTTGTCCGCATCCGGCCGAACAGGCGTTTGCTGAACGGACCCGTTCTTGCCCTTCCGCATCGCCGCGAAAGCCGATGGCAGATCGCCAGCCACACCGCAGGCTAGCCCCGAGTGCACGCCAATCGCAGCAAACAAGTCAGGGTAGGCAGCACCCATGATCGCCGCGGCCGCGCCCCCGGCGGAGAGACCGGCAACATAGACGCGCCGCGGGTCGACCTCATACTGGCGCATGACCTCGCGGGTGATTCCCGCGATCAGCGACGGCTCGCCCTGGTCACGCCGCTGGTCGCCCGCGCTGAACCAATTCCAGCATTTCGAGACGTTGGCGGCACTGGTCTGCGCCGGATAGACGACGAGGCAGCCATGCTCTTCAGCAACTGCGTTCATGCGCGTGCCGGCGGCAAAATCGTCCGGCGACTGGGTGCAGCCGTGCAGCATGACAATCAGGGGAGCCGGCTGCCCTTGATAGCCGCTGGGCACATAAAGCTTGTAGGGACGGGTGCCGGCCGGATTGCTGAAGGTCGCTGAGAGGAATTTTGCGCCGTCGGGCAACTCGGGCGCTTTTTCGGCGGGCTTCGGAAAAACGAGGCCACCCGGCGGGGGCGGAAATCCAATGCGGTTGTGCCGTTCGAGAAAGCTGCGCAACGCGGACATTGCCGGCATCGTACTTGCGCCGGCTGTAGCTCCCAAGCCCCCTCGGCGGACGCCGATCCCGCGCACCGGCGCGGCGGGCTGTGCAGCTGCGTCGGCAGTTCCGATTGTCTCAGCGATGCCGTCGATGATGTCGATGATCCGGGCCGTGGGTTCAGCCGGGGGCAGCGCGTCACCCGAGACTGCCCGGCCCTTAAGCATCTGTTGCAGGAGCGCCGTGGCCTCCTTGAGCCGGCCGGCGCGGGTAAGGCGGGTTGCCTCGAACATACCTCTTAAGGACGTGGTGTTCATGTTGAGAACCTTTCTGTGCTTGCAATGGGCAAAAGTCCCGGCTCGCGCCCCCTGAATGGCTTGCGTCGAAAGTGATCGTGGGCGGGGTTTCGTGTGCGAGGCCCCGCGGGCTGGGGTCAGCGCATCCGATCGCTCAAGGCGGCCCTGACTTCTGGGCTCGCATGCAGCGCGCCCAGCACGGTAACGGAGGCGATGGTCGCGCGGACCAATTCAGGCGTGACGTCTTGGGCGATGGTGATCAGCCCGAGCACATTGATTTGCAGCCTCTCTCCCGCAGCCTGCACGGCCTCCAAGTCGGCGCGGCTGTAGTGCCTGAGACCAAGATCCAAGGTTTTGCGCGCGACCGATTGCCGGACTACGTCGCTATGCCGGTCGAGCTGGTTGCGAATTGCGGTCCGGATGAAGTCCGTTCGGTTGGCGTAAAACCCGTCCTGCACCATCAGGTCGATCTGACCCAGGTCGACATAGCCAAGATTGATCGTGATCTTTTCGCTGTCGCTGACCTTCTGCCGCAATTCTCGCACATTGGTGGCCATTGAAATCACCATCCAGAAACCATCTGGTTGGATGGTATATGGAACTTAGGCTGAAATGTCAAGCCAGCAGACAATGCAGGACAAGCCCGGCCCATTGCGGTCGTGCGGCACGTGCTGGCAGGCTCAAGCGTCGCCAGTGGATGGGTGAGTGCTCAGCGGCGACCCAACGGGGGTCAAGCCAGCGGGTTTACGCCAATCAGGAGTTCATGCAGCCAGAACGCGAACGCGGCCCAGACGGTTATACCGGCAACAACGGCTATCACGTTCCCCGTCAGCGATCCGGCCGGATAGACCACGCCCGTAGCGCGATCACGCCGGCGCGACACGATGAAATCCACGATGGCCCAGACCAGGAATGCGCCGAACAGCACGACATCTCGCAGCATGCCGATGGCGAGCAAATGGCCGAACGCCCAAGCCTTTACCCCGGCCAGCATCGGATGACCGAGCGTCGCCTTGAAATGGTTGCGTGGACTATACGCCGCGGCAACCAGGACAAGGGCGACCAGGGTGAAGACGATGTTGAGATGTTGCAGCCAGGCCGGTGGCGCGTAGATCAGCACGGGATTTGCCCGTGCCTGGTCGAAGCCAACGACGATCAGGATGAGCCCCATCAAGGAAACCAAGAATATAGCCCCTTCCACGGTCCCTCGCCGAGGCGGACAACTTGCTGCTGGCGCCAGTCGCTCGCAAAAATCCGGATCGAGTGCACGCCCAGGAAGACCATCAGGCCAAAAATCAGCAGCAGCATCTTGGCGTTCGCCCCCTCATACCGGCTTGTTCTCCCTGTACGAGTTATACCGAAACAATGTTCCGGATGCGATGTTTTTGCGAAGCCGCCGGCGGCGTCTGTCCAGACTGCGGTGGCTCTAGGACCAAGGAAAGCGTGGCGTGATTGCATCATTACGGATGGCGGGGCCAGGGGCATAACCGGTGGCGGAATCGAGCCGAATACCCGCTTGTTCGGTTGTGGCCCAAACGCGCCCATTTCGGCCACGGCCTGAAACAGACGAGCCTCCCGGAAGCCGACATACGCCGCCCGGGTAGGTTGGGGGGCAGACTAAGCGGCCGGACCACGATCTCCGACATCGTGGCGCCTGAGGCTGTTCGCCTGAAGCGGAACTTGTCACGAGCTGCCATATTGGCGGCTCGTTGAGGCAAATATCAAAATCGGGGCAAAGACCTATGCGCAGAGAAACTTTATCAGAGATTTCTTGAATTTTGAGGGGATTACCAAGCCGGGGCGCCTCCTTTGCGTCACTGCTCCCACGCCGCTTCCGCCAAATATTCGGTTGTCGAAAGTATATCGTTGGTGCTAGATTTTTTTGGTTAATTTTTCTCTTAGAACAAAAAAACCGGAGAAATTTTGCGCCGGGGCTGAGGAGAAGCTCGCCATGGTCGAAGCGATTCCCGTTGGTCATCTGAGCGGAAGGAGGCGATTTCTCGGGCATGCCGCCGCGCTCGGTGCCCTGATAATGTCACCCGTCTCAGCTGCCCGGGCGCAGGGCACGGTAATGCTGCCACTGCCCGGAGGCCCGGATACGCGGCCGCTTACCACCGCCTTCCCCGAAAAGGGCGAGATGGTGCTACAGCGAATGCGGCCACCGCTCCTGGAAACGCCGTTCGAGGTATTCGACAAGGGCGTGTTCACGCCGAACGACCAATTCTTTGTCCGCTGGCATTTGGCGGGAGTCCCGCAACAAGTCGATGTAACAACATTCCGCCTCGTCGTGGACGGCCATGTGACGCAGCCATTGTCACTCTCTCTTGCGGAGTTGCTGGCGCTGCCACGCGTAGAGATGGTCGCCGTCAATCAATGCTCGGGCAATTCGCGCGGCCTGTTTCAGCCGCGCGTGGCGGGCGGCGAATGGGGAAATGGCGCTATGGGCAACGCCCGGTGGACAGGCTTCCGGCTGCGCGACCTGCTCGACCGCGCCGGCGTAAAGGCGGGCGCCGTGCAGGTGCGTTTCAACGGACTCGACGGCCCAACACTTCCCGCCACACCTTCTTTCAAGAAGTCGCTCTCCATCGACCATGCCCGCGACGGAGAGGTGATGGTCGCCTACCTGATGAACGGCACGCAACTGCCGCTACTGAATGGCTTTCCGATCCGCCTGATTGTTCCGGGGTGGTACTCGACCTATTGGATGAAGATGCTGTCCCATATCGAAGTGCTCGATCAGCCGGACGACAATTTCTGGATGAAGACGGCCTACCGGATCCCCGACACGCCAGGCGCCAATGTCTCGCCGACCGAAACCGGCTACAAGACCGTGCCGATCAACAGCATGGTCCCGCGCTCCTTCGTCACCAATTTCAAAACTGGAGACACCGTGAAAGCGGGCGCGGCGGTGCCGGTGCGCGGTATCGCGTTCGGCGGCGATTGTGGCGTCGCCCGGGTCGGCCTTTCAACGGATGGCGGCACGACTTGGATCGTGGCCACGCTCGGCCCCGACGAAGGCAAGTACAGCTTCCGCGGCTGGCAGGCCGCAGTCACCGCCCCGGCCTCCGGAGTTCTCGAAGTTAGTGTCCGGTGCACGAATACCAAGGGTGAGACGCAGTTATGGACGCCAAACTGGAATCCGGGCGGTTACATGCGGAACTGCATCGAAACGGTCGTCCTCAACATTGCCTGATCGCGGCACCGATATCGCTTCAGGAGATTTTTACATGATTGTCTTGAACAGAGTCCTGTTTTCCGGAGCCGTCATCGGGTCATGTCTCGTCCTGATCGCCGGAGAGACGGCTGCCCGCGCCGCGGACACGACACCACCGACCGTCACCGCCGCTGGCGTTACCCTTACCTCGGAGAGCGTGGTCCTGCCGGGCAGCGCCGAACTCTTCCCTGGAGGCACCGCTGCGCAGGCTACCAACGCCAATTGCCTCACCTGCCATTCGGTTGGCATGGTGCTCAACCAACCGCCCTTGAGCAAGGCAGCCTGGCAGGCCGAAGTGACGAAGATGATCAAGCTCTATAAGGCTCCGATCAGCGAGGCCGATGTCCCGGCGATCGTCGCCTATCTTGCAAACATGAAGGAAAACCCCTGATATTTAGCGAATGTTGGGGGGCATCAAGGCACGGATTCCGAGGGATCCGAGTTTGAACCGTTTGAGAATTTTGAACGTCACTGGAGCATAGGCTCACTGGTCGGTAAATAAGGCCACATTTTTGTAGTTTTTGTGGGCTGATATTGGTAGGTTTTCGTATGAAGCGCGCCGGTCGAAGTTTATTCGACCTTGAGCCCCAAAGTATGTTAGCTAAAGCTGCTTCTCTAAAAACCTCGAAAAGGCCGCGAGGGTATTCGCCGAAACATGATGTTCAATTCCCTCGGCATCCGCCTCGGCATCATCCGGCGGAACGCCGACGGCGAGAAGGAGCTTGACGACGAGCCGGTGCCTGGCCCGCACCCGTTCGGCCAGTTCCCGACCGGTCTCAGTGAGAAAGATACCGCGATAAGGCTTACTGCTCACCAATTCTTCGCGTTTGAGACGGACGATCGCCTTGACGACGGTCGCATGGGACACCCCCAGGCGCCGGGCAATATCAACCGTTCTGGCTTCGCCACCGGTTGCCATTAAATCCGCGATGAGCTCGACATAATCCTCCGTTAGCGCCTCCGAGCGCGCCTGACGTGCGGCACGGAACCCGCGGGCCTGCATTTCCTCCTTGGGCATGGCCGCTGGTGGGGGGGCGTTCTCCGCGGGCTCAGCCCCAGCGTTTGGTTCTATGCGCGTCATTCATCCTCCGCGCCCGGCCGTTCGGCGGGCAATGCCTACAGCCCTCGATCACCCAGGCCATAGTAATAACGCGGTCTATCACGGGCTTGCCACGAACATCAAAATGTAACCAGCACATGACGATAAAGCCTATTGCTGAAACTGTAGCCTTGGCTACATTGTGGCGCGACCCAGGCGGAGCGAGCATGAGCGAGTTCACCAACACCGAGAGACCCAATCTCACCGATAGGACCACGATCAACATTCGGGAGGTTTTGGCCGGTAAGCGGCGCGGTGCCCGGGCTGTCCTGCTGTTCGCGGGACCAGCGGTGATCGTCTCGATCGCCTACATGGACCCAGGCAATTACGCGACCAATATCCAGGCCGGCGCCGCGTTTGGCTATAGCCTGCTTTGGGTCGTGCTGATGGCCAGCCTGATCGCCATGCTGTTTCAGGCCCTTTCGGCCAAGCTCGGAATTGTCACGGGCCGTAATCTGGCCGAGATGTGCCGTGAACAATTTCCGCGCCCGGTCGTGTTTACAATGTGGGGCATCAGCGAGGTTGCCGCCATGGCCACCGATCTCGCCGAGTTCCTCGGCGGGGCGATCGGCCTGTCCCTGCTGTTCAAAATCCCGCTGATCGCGGGCATGGCCGTCACCGCCGTGGTGACCTACGGTATCCTGCTGTTCGAGCGGCGCGGCTTCCGTCCCATCGAGCTCATTATCGGCGCGCTTGTCAGTGTTGTGGGCCTTTGCTTCCTGATCGAGATGTTCATCGCGCCGGTGGCCTGGGGGCAGGCCGGGCTGCACGCGGTCGTTCCCTCCATTCCAAATGCGGCGGCCCTGACCATCTCGGTCGGCATCATCGGCGCCACCATCATGCCGCACGCGGTCTATCTGCATTCCGGCCTCACCCAGGTCCGGGCTCCGGCCCGTAACGCGGGCGAGCGAAGGTCGCTGCTGCGCTTCTCGAACTGGGAGTGCATCATCGCGCTTACCGTCGCCGGGGCAGTCAACATGGCCATGGTGATGATGGCCTCCGCCGCTTTTCACGCCGGCCACAGCGACGTTGCGGAAATCGAGACCGCCTATCACACCTTGGGACCGTTGCTGGGTGCTGGGGCGGCTGCCGTGTTCCTGATATCTCTGATGGCCTCCGGCATTTCCAGTTCCGCCGTAGGCACGATGGCCGGCCAGATGATCATGCAGGGCTTTGTGGGTTTCCGCATCCCAATCGTGGTGCGGCGCCTGGTGACGATGGTCCCTGCCTTCGTGGTCATCGGCCTTGGTGTCAACGCAACTTACGCGCTGGTGATCAGCCAGGTCGTGCTGTCCTTTGCCCTGCCGATCCCAATGGTCGCGCTCGTGCTCTTCACTCGCCGGCACGACCTCATGGGTGAGTTCGTTAACAACCGGCTGACCAACATCACCGCCATCTTGGGAACGGTGATTATCCTGTTGCTTAACGCCGTGCTGCTGTTGCAGACGTTCGGCGTTCCAATTCCAGGATTGTCGTCCAACTGAGAGACGGATCGGTTACTCGGCCGCGGGAGCATTCCCTGTCGGGCTGGACCGCAACGCGCCGCGCGCCTGCCGCACAAGCTGCCATTCGGCCCACAGGCCAAGATGGTCCCTCATCCCGCCTGTTCTTTGGACCAAACCAGGGTGTTGCTTGATCTCGCAAATCAATATGAGCCGTCCTGCGAGGGATTGGATATCATCAACTCCCGTGAACAAATGTCTGCATGCTGCCGTCGCTCCTTCAAAGCAATCAAGCTGCTCCCGGCCCGGAGCGTCCCTTCGCCAAAGCGTGGCCGGTCTGCTGCAGCGATCTTATTGTGACAGATTATCGACCGGTTAGGGCGAGCGGCGGAACATGCGCCGCCAACAAAACGCATATTCACATAATCGATTTATACGATCAAAATTACTCATAACGATCCATGCATTCTTTCCTTCGGATATGAAACACTTCTCGTTATGCTGTTGGCGTTTAGAGCGTGATAGCTTCAAGTTGAATAACCTGCTTCTCTAAAATAGTTGAAGCATTCGGTGGGGGTAATTTGGTCGATGAGCCTGCCGATGCAGACGGTTGTTTGCTCAACGGTGCGGGTGTTTTCCTTGCGGAGCAGTGTCTTGAGTTTGGCGAATGCCTGCTCGATTGGGTTGAGGTCGGGGCTGTAGGGCGGCAGGAAGATGAGCTTGGCGCCGGCGTCCCTGATTGCACGGCGGACTGCGCTGGATTTGTGGCTGCTGAGATTGTCCATCACCACGATGTCGCCTGGCCGTAGGGTTGGCACCAAGAACTTGATCACCCAGGCCAGGAAGCTTTTGGCGTTGATCGGCCGGTTGAACAGGCAGGGGGCAACGATGCCGTCACATCGCAGCCCCGCCACGAAGGTCAGCGTTTTCCAGTGGCCATGCGGCACCTTTGCAATTAGCCGTTGGCCAACGGCGCAGCGCCCGTGCAGGCGGGTCATATTTGTCTTTGCCCCGTCGGTCGCTGCGCTCGAACCAGTGGCGCGCTGCTCCCGACCGTCGATAAAGATGATGCGCCGAGCATCAACCTTGCCTTGAAGGCGCTGCCACTGCGCGCGCCGCCGTGCGACGTCAGGCCGATCTTGTTCGGCCGCGCGCAGGGTTTTTTTTATAGCTGAGGCCGGCGCGATCCAGAAAATGCCAGACCGCGTAATAGCTGACATCGACCCCGCGCTCGTGCAACTCGGCCAACAACTCCCGCCCGGTAATGTCCGGCTTCTCGGCCAGCCGCCGCAGGATCCAGTCCGCCTCTTGCGCGAGTTTGAATGGTTTCTTGCCCCCCATCGGAAGGGCGGCCGGGCTGCCCGTTTGCAACGAACGCGAGACCCAATTTATCACCGCCGAATAGCTCACCTGATACAGTTTGGCCGCACACCGCCGACTCATCCCCGACGCCACAGCCGCAACCACGCGCTCACGCAAATCCAAAGAATAGGGAACTCCCATGCATGCTGGCCTCCGCTCCCAGCCTGCATCTTGAATCAAATTTCAGCCCGAGCCGGAATCCAAAAATGACTCTACCTCAAGAAATCATGCTCTAGGGTTCCTTTCTTTCGGGATGACCTGGATTTAGGAAGGAGATACAAAATGAACGACAACTCACAGTGACAGGGCAAATGGCCCGTTATGCATGGCGCGCACACTTCCGCAGGTGAATCGAACATGGAGTGGTGGCCGAAAGCGTTGAATTTAGACATTCTCCATCAGTACGACACCAAGACCAACCCCATGGGTGCGGGCTTCAACTATCGCGAAGCGGTGAAGACGCTCGACGTCGCCGCCCTGAAGAACGACCTCAAGGCCCTTATGACCAGCAGCCAGGACTGGTGGCCGGCGGATTGGGGCCATTATGGCGGTCTAATGATCCGCATGGCTTGGCATGCGGCGGGTTCCTACCGTGTGGCCGATGGCCGCGGTGGTGCCGGCCGGGGCAACCAGCGCTTCGCACCGCTGAACTCGTGGGCCGACAACGTGAATTCTCGACAAGGCCCGCCGCTTGCTGTGGCCGATCAAGCGGAAATACGGCAACAAGCTCAGCTGGGCCGATCTCATCGTGCTCGCCGGCAACATGGCCTATGAATCCATGGGCCTGAAGGTTTTCGGCTTTGGCTTTGGCCGCGAAGACATCTGGCACCCCGAAAAGGACGTCTATTGGGGCCCGGAGAAGGAATGGCTGGCTCCTAGCGAAAACCGCTACGACAGCGTCGACAATCCCGCGACGGTGGAAAATCCACTGGCCGCGGTGCAGATGGGGCTGATCTACGTCAACCCCGAAGGCGTGAATGGCAAGCCCGATCCGCTGAAGACCGCCGCGCAGGTGCGCGAAACCTTCGCCCGCATGGCGATGAATGACTAGGAAACCGTGGCGCTGACCGCGGGTGGCCACACCGTCGGCAAGACCCATGGCAATGGCGACGCCAAGCTGCTGGGCCCCGCCCCGGAAGCCGCAGAGATCGAGGACGAGGGTTTGGGTTGGATCAACAAGACCTCGCGCGGCGTGGGCCGCAACACCGTCACCAGCGGCCTGGAAGGTGCGTGGACGACCCACCCCACAAAATGGGACAACGGCTATTTCGAGATGCTGCTGAACCATGACTGGGAGCTGAAGAAGAGCCCGGCGGGGGCGTGGCATTGGGAGCCGGTGGACATTAAGGACGAGGACAAGCCGCTTGACGTCGAGGATCCCGCGATCGGCCACAACCCGATGATGACCGACGCCGACATGGCTATGAAGAGGGACCCGGAATACCGGAAGATTTCCGAGCGGTTCTACAAAGACCCGGCCGCGTTTTCGGAAGCCTTCGCGCGGGCCTGGTTCAAGCTGACCCACCGCGACATGGGACCGAAGGCGCGCTATATCGGGCCGGACGTGCCGGATGAGGATTTGATCTGGCAAGATCCAGTCCCCGCCGGGCGTACGGACTACGACGTGGCAGCGGTGAAAGCGAAGATCGCCGCCTGCGGCCTGAGCATCAGCGACCTGGTCACCACCGCTTGGGACAGCGCACGGACTTTCCGCGGTTCCGACAAACGCGGCGGCGCCAATGGCGCGCGCATCCGCTTGGCGCCGCAGAAGGACTGGGAAGGCAACGAGCCCGCCCGTTTAGCCAAGGTGCTGGCGGTGCTGGAGCCGATCGCTGCCGCGCCCGGTGCGAGCGTGGCGGATGTGATCGTTCTGGCCGGCGGCGTGGGCATCGAGCAGGCGGCCAAGGCGGCCGGTTTCGACATCACCGTGCCCTTTGCGCCGGGCCGCGGCGATGCCACGGCGGAGATGACCGACGCCGCCTCCTTCGACGTGCTGGAACCTCTGCATGACGGTTATCGCAACTGGCTTAAGAAGGACTACGCCGTAGAGGCCGAGGAGTTGATGCTCGACCGTACGCAACTCATGGGCCTGACGGCCTGTGAGATGACCTGCCTTGTTGGCGGGATGCGCGTGCTGGGCACCAATCACGGCGGAACGAAGCACGGCATCTTCACGGATGATGAAGGTGCGCTGACGAATGGCTTCTTTGTCAACCTCACCGACATGGCCAACACATGGAAGCCGGTTGACGGCGGTTTGTACGAAGTCCGCGACCGCAAGACCGGCGCCCTGAAGTGGACGGCGACACGCGTGGACTTGGTTTTTGGCTCCAACGCGATCCTGCGGGCTTATGCCGAGGTCTATGCGCAGGACGACAATACGGAGAAGTTCGTCCAGGACTTCGTGGCCGCCTGGACCAAGGTGATGAACGCCGACAGGTTCGATTTGCACTGAGCCAAAGGCGCCGTCTCCGGTTAATACCGGGGGCGGCGCTTGGCACAGTGAGGGATCGATCCTGGAAATCCTCACGTTACTACAGCCACCCCTAGCGGGCGTGGGCCAGAGCGTTCAGCGGACCGAGTTTTGGGACTGGCGGTTTTTCACGGGGTGTGGTCCCAAAGCCGCCAATCCGCTCTCGGCCCCGGCCCCGCCATAAGGCGAACGTCCGGTATCCGCTTTCGCCAGCCGTAAGCTGACGGGCAGATTACCACCCCTTGGAGAAATTCAAACTGAGACACCACCGCACAAGCAGGCTCTCTTTCCTGTTGCGGATCATCGAGGTCCCGGCGCACGGGGGGCAGCGTCCCCCCGGTTCTTGCCAACGAACTCAGCTGATCAGCGCCAGCGTGTGCCGGGCGATCATCAGTTCCTCGTCGGTGGGGATGACATGGACTTCCACAGCCGAGCTGGGGGTGCTGATGGCGCGTTCGTTGGCGGCGTTGGCTTGCGCGTTGAGCTCCAGCCCGGTCCAGGCCAGGCGTTTGCAGACGGCGGCACGCACGGGTGCGGCGTGTTCACCGATGCCCGCGGTGAAGACGATGCCATCCAGCCCGCCAAGCACGCTGATCAGCGCGCCTGCGTGCTTGGCAATGCTGTAGGTGAACATCTCCAGCGCTTCCGCAGCTTCCGGCGCCGGGCTTGCCAGCAGCGTGCGCACGTCCGGCGAGACGCCGGACACGCCGAGCAGCCCGGACTTCTTGTACAGAAGGTCGGTGATGGCGTTGGCATCCATGCCATGCTCTTGGCCCAGGTAGAGCAGCACGCCAGGGTCGATGCTGCCGCAGCGCGTGCCCATGATCAGCCCTTCCAGCGCGGTGAAGCCCATGGTGGATTCGATGGAGACGCCGTTTTTCAGCGCGCAGAGCGAGGCGCCGTTGCCCAGATGCGCGACGATGACCCTCCCCTTGGCCAGATGCGGCGCCACCTTGCGCAATTGTTCCGCGATATATTCATAGGAGAGGCCGTGGAAGCCGTAGCGGCGCACGGCCTTCGGCCCAGAGGGCGCGCGGTATGGCCACACGGGTCGCAACTTCCGGCATGGTGTGGTGGAAGGCGGTATCGAAACACGCCACCTGCGGCAGGTCCGGCCGCAGCGTGAACACGGCGCGGATGGCGGCAGAGGTTATGGGGCTCGTGCAGCGGCGCCAGCGGATCGAGCTTGGTTAGGTCGGCAAATACGGCTTCGTCCAGCTTGGTGGGCGCGGTGTAATTCGGGCCGCCATGCACGATGCGGTGCCCGGCGCCGATAAGCTCGTCGTCGCCCAGGTGGTGTTCCACCCAGTCCAGCACCTCGCCTATCAACTCCTCATGGGTCTCGGGCGCGTGTTCCGGCCAGTGTTTTTCCAGCGCCACCTTGCCGCCCGCCTTGATGCGCAGATGCGGCGTGGCGCCGATGCCCTCGGCCAGCCCCTCGGCAACGCGGGTCAATTCCGCACCCAGTTCGAACAATGCGAATTTGATGCTGGAGGAGCCGGCGTTGATGGTGAGAACGGCATTAGCCATGATGCTGCCCTCCGGCCATGATCACCGCGATGGCGCAGGAGGCGAGGCGGGCGCGGTCGTTATCGGCGCGGCTGGTGAGGATGATGGGCACCGAGGCGCCGAGCACGATGCCGGCGGCATCGGCGTTGGCCAGGAAGGTGAGCTGCTTGGCCAGAATGTTGCCGGCCTCGATATTCGGCACGAGCAGGATGTCCGCCTGGCCCGCGACCGCGGACTTGATGCCCTTCTGCGCGGCGGCGGCGGCGGAGACGGCGTTGTCGAAGGCCAGCGGGCCGTCGAGGATGGCGCCGGTGATCTGCCCGCGATCGGCCATCTTGCACAGGGCGGCGGCGTCCAGCGTCGCCTGCATGACCGGGTTTACCGTCTCCACCGCCGCGAGAATGGCGACGCGCGGTGTCTCGATGCCCAGCACATGCGCCAGC
This sequence comes from uncultured Alphaproteobacteria bacterium, assembly GCA_963750235.1. GTDB lineage: Bacteria > Pseudomonadota > Alphaproteobacteria > Acetobacterales > Acetobacteraceae > Acidocella. Next base: position 175,273 of record CAVVPW010000008.1, on the reverse strand, counting down.
TCGATGGCGTTCTGCACGATGCAGGCTTTTTCCTCCAGCGTGGGGGCGATGTTGATCGCCGCGTCCGTCACGAACAGCGGGCGGGGATAGGTGGGCACGTCCATCACGAAGACATGGCTGAGCAGGCGCCTGCCGGTGCGCAGGCCGGTGCCGGGCTGCATCACCTCGTGCAGCAGCTCGTCGGTATGCAGCGCGCCCTTCATCAGCAGCTTGGCCGTGCCCTCGCGCACCAGGGCGACGGCCTTGGCGGCGGACTCATGGCTGTGCGGCGGTGTCGACGATCCGGAAGCGCGGAGATATCCAGCTTGTGCGCGGCCGCGGTGTCGCGGATTTTCTGCTCGGGCCCGACCAGGATGGGGGTGATCAGCCCGCGTTCGGCGGCCTCCACGGCGGCGAGGAGCGAGACATCGTCGCACGGATGCGCGATGGCGGTGGGCATGGGCGGGCCCGCCGTGGCGTGGGCGAGCAGCTGCGCGATAACGCTCATGCCGCAGCAGCCGCACCTCCGGCAGGGTGATGGCCGGGCGGCTCACCTTCTCGACCGGCGCGAGCACGGTGGCGGTGCCGCGCAGCACCTCCTGCCCGTTCTGGTTCACGCAATGGCAGTCCAGGACCACCCGGTGCTTCTCCGGGATCTTCCCGGTCACGGTGCAGGTGGCGGTGATGGTGTCGCCCGGCGAGACCGGGGCGAGGAATTTGAGATCCTGGCCGACATAAATGGTTCCAGGGCCCGGGCAGCTTGGTGCCGAGCACGCCGGAGATCAGTCCGGCGGTGAGCACGCCCTGCGCGATGATGTGGTGGAACAGGCTGGTCGCGGCGTATTCGGCATCCAGGTGCGCGGGGTTGATGTCCCCGGAGATGACCGAGAACAGGGCGATATTGTCCTGTGTGATCTCCTTGGTGATGCAGGCGGAATCGCCGATGGCGATATCGTCGAAAACTCGGTTTTCGAGCAGCTCGGTCTTCATATCCATGGCGTTCGGCCTTTCAGCGCTGGAAGATGTATTGGCCCGGAGCGGTATCCAGGATGGGGTAGCCTGCGAGCGGCGCGCCCATCTGCGGCGGGTTCACGGGTGGGCTGGACTTGGCGTTGAGCCATTCCACCCAGGCGGGCCACCAGGAGCCCTCGATGCAGGTGGCTTGGCTCTGCCATTCCTCCGGCGGCACGTAGAGATCGCCGCCGCTGGCGCTCCAGCTTGCAGTAATGCCGGTTCTTGTGTCCGGGTTCGCTGACCACGCCGGCATTATGCCCGCCGGAGGTGAGCACGAAGGTGAAGTCGTCCGGGTTGATCAACTGCAGCTTGTACACCGAGCGCCAAGGGGCGATGTGATCGGTCTCGGTGCCGATGACGAAGAGCGGCACATGGATGTCGGCCAGTGAGATCTTGTGCCCGCCCGCGTCGAACCGGCCTTCCGCCAGGTCGTTATCCAGGAACAGCCGGCGCAGATATTCCGAATGCATTTTATAGGGCATGCGGGTCGCGTCCCGGTTCCAGGACATCATGTCGTTCGGGTGCTCCTCCTCGCCGAGATAATAGCGGCGGACGAGTTTGGACCATATCAGGTCGTTGGAGCGGAGCAGCTGGAAGGCGCCGGCCATCTGCGAGGAGTCCAGATAGCCCTGGGCCCACATCGCATCCTCCAGGAAGGCGAGCTGGGAGTTGTTGATGAAGAGCTGCAGTTCGCCCGCCTCGGTGAAATCGGTCTGCGCCGCCAGCAGGGTGATGCTGCCCAGCCGCTCGTCATGGTCGCGCGCCATGGCGGCGGCGGCGATGGTGAGCAGCGTGCCGCCAAGGCAGTAGCCGGTGGCGTGGATCTTCTGGTCGCCGCAGATGGTGGTGACGGCATCCAGCGCCGCCATCACGCCGAGGCGCCGGTAATCATCCAGGCCGAGATCGCGCAGGCTGGCATCTGGGTTGCGCCAGGAGATGCAGAACACCGTGTAGCCCTGGCTCACCAGATAGCGGACCATGGAGTTCTGCGGCGAGAGGTCCAGGATGTAATATTTCATGATCCAGGCCGGCACGATCAGGATCGGCTCGGGCCGCACCGGTCTCGGTGGAGGGGCTGTACTGGATCAGCTCGATCAGCTCGTTGCGGTACACGACGCTGCCGGGGGTGATGGCGACATCCTTGCCCGGCTGCATCGGCAAGGGCTGTGTTGCGCCGCCGCCCGCGGCTTGCAGGTCCTCGATGAAGTTGCAGCATGCCCGTGGCGCAGATTGTCGCCCGCTGTGGCCTGGGTCTTGGTCAGCACCTCCGGGTTGAGTGCCGGGAAATTCGACGGCGCCATCATGTCCAGCATCTGGCGCATCGTAAAATTGACGATGCGGGAATGCTCCTTGGACAGGCCGCGCACATCGGTGGTGGCCAGGTCCCAGAGCCGTTCGGTGCGCAGGAAGGCCTGCACGGCAATAGCGGAAGGTCCGTGCTGCCAGCTTGGGTCACTGAAACGGTGGTCTTCCGGGTTTGGCGCCAAGGTTTCCACCGGCAGGCCCAGCACCAGGCGGGACAGTTCCGCCCAGTCGGACGCCGCCTGCTGCATCAGGCTCACCTGGCGGCCGGGCTGGTTGCGCCAGATGCACGGCCCAATGCAAAAAGGAGAGGCCGAGAGTGGTGGGCGCCAACCCGCCGGTCAGCTTCGCCTCGGCGGCATGCAGGGCCCGGTCCAGGTCGCGGTTATTGATGACAACTTCGTTCATGGGAAGCTCCATACTTTAAGCGAGCTGATTTTGGCGGTCATCGGGCGCGGCGGTTCTGCGGGCCTGACCGCGCCCGGGAAGAAATGGCAGGACATGTCCACGGTCGCCCAGGGGCGCCGCGGCACAGTTCACGGAGCCGACACGTCGCGCTTGTGCGCGGCGGCGCTCGGCCGCTCATCGGCCTTGCCCGAGACCATGGTGAGCGGACGTTCCATGATGCCGGCGAGCAGCGAGGCCTGGGCCCGCATCAGCGCCTGGTTATAGGTGATTTGCGCCTGGGTGACGTTGCGCACGTATTCGGCGAACTGCTCGAAGATCTTGCTCGAGGGCAGGAATTTCTGCTGCGATGTCAGCATATCTTGGGAAACACGGAAAAATTCGAATGGGTCGGACGATTTTTCGGTCATGTCGCAGTTCCTTCCTGAGTACTGTACGGAAGCTGATTTGCGTCAGTCGCTGACGGGTGTGCGTTGACGTGGATCAACCCACGGCGAGTTTTACCTTAAATTCACGCTGCGGCGCGCAAATTAAATTCACGCTGCGGTGCGCAAATTTTTGTTCGCGTGGGAAATATTACCGTATTGTTATAAAGGGCCGGGCTTGGCTTCGAATTTGTACGGGCTGGCGCTGGTGGTTTGCGGGTCGATGGTAAGCCGGTGCGCGATGGGAGGAAAGGCGCGGGAGCGGCAATCCTGGCGCTCGCACATGCGGCACGACAGGCCGATGCCGACCGCGGCGGTGGCGAGATTGAGCCCGTCGCCATAAACCAGCTCGCCGGCATGGCTGATATCGCAGCCCATGCCCACGACATGCACCGGGGGCGGCTCGCCCCAGCGCGCCGGGCGGCCAGTGATGGCGCGGGCGAAGCAGAGAAAGGTTTCCGTGGCCGAGAGCTGGGCCACCTGCACGCGGATGACCCCCGGCGTGGCGAAGGCGGAATGCATGATCCAGCGCGGGCAGGTGCCGCCGAAGCGCATGAACGGGAAGCCGGCGGCGGAGAAGCGCTTGCTGACATTGCCGGCCGGGTCCGCCCGCAGGAAGAAGAACGGCACGCCGCGCGCCCCGGCCCGCTGCAGGGTGGAAAGGCGGTGGCAGGCCTGCTCGTAGGACACCCCGAAGCGCGCGGCTAGGGCATCCACGTCGTAACGGCGCTCGCGCGCGGCGGCGAGCATCGGCTCGTAGGGCATCAGCAGCGCGCCGGCGATGTAGTTGAGCAGGCCGATGCGCAGCAGCTCGGCGGCGTCGTTTGTTGTCGGGTTGGCGCGCTTGACGATCTTTTCCACCGGCTCGCGCGCCTCCAGCAAAGCGAGCTGGAAGGCCATCTGGAAGCCTCGGCTCTCGCGCGGCAGGTCTTCCGAGAGGGTGAGCATGCGGTTGGCGGCGTCGTACACGCGCAAAGCCCCCGGCAGCGCCCGCACGCTCACCACCAGCCCGTGCTGGCGGCGCAGCCGCTCGGCCAAAGCGTGGTTGGTGCCGAGCGTGGCCGTGTCCAGGGTGGCGCTGATCTGCTCGGCGGCTTCTTCGAGCGCTGGGAAATGGTTCTCGTGGTCGTGGAAGAAGTCCCGCACCTCTTCGTTGGGCAGCAAGATCTTGCGGCCGGAGGGCAGGGTGATAGCGCCGCCCGATTCCTCGCGCGCCCCGGCCAGGGACCGGTGCAGGGCCAGCACGGCGCGGGCCGCGTTGGGGGTCGCGGCCAGGGCCTGGATCTCGGAATCCGGCACCGGCTCCACCGCCAGGGAGGGGTCGGAAAAGGCTTCGCGCAGCGCCACCTCGAATTCGCGCTCCTGCACGCCTGAAAGCGCTGCGAGATCGACCTTGAGGATATCCGTCAGCTTGAACAGCAGCGAGGCGGTGACATTGCGCTGATCATGCTCGACGAGATTCAGGTAAGACGTTGATATACCAAGCTTCTGGGCAAAGCCTTGCTGGGTGTAGCCTTGTTCCATGCGAAGCCGGCGGATGGTCTTGCCGATGGCTGCCTTTGACATGTTTTACAAATAGCAAAAATTTACAGTAAAGTCACGCACAGATTTCGCGGAATCCCGGCAGTTTCCGATATACGTCGGAGCATAATGTAAATAATTTGACCTCACGATCTTCCTGCGGCGCAAACCAAGTCTCCATCGCAATCCCCCTCCCGCGCCGGGGGAAGACACAACAGAGTTAGATGTCACGAAGAGGAAGTTCACCATGCGTCATCAGCTTTTCCCGACCTTCTCCCCCGATGGGATTGGTGGGCACGCCGCGGCCCAGCGCCAGCGCGAAGCTGGCAACGCGGTGGTGGCTGCCCAACTCCGGGGCAACACGAAGGACACCAGCCAGGACAATTCTCGCGCCGAGAACCGTGATTATGACGAAGGCCTCGTCCACGGCCATTTCTGGGCCATGTCCTCGACCACTCGATAATAATAAACCAAATCGCCAAGTTTAGGGACTTCAGCCCCGGACGGAAACGTCCGGGGTTTTTTGTGCGCGCGCGCTTTGGCTTGGCAAAATCGCGGCATATATGCGACGTTTTGCCCATGTCCGCGAGGCCCTTCCAACTCACATCGGATCTGCTGCTCCGCGCGTACCGGCTCGGCCTGTTCCCCATGGCGGAAGCGCGGGACAGCCGCACTGTGCACTGGCTGGACCCGGAGGTGCGCGGCGTGCTGCCGCTGCATGGGTTCCACATTCCGCGCAGCCTGATGAAAACCCTGCGCGGCAAGCACTTTACCGTCACCGCTGATGCCGATTTCCCGGCCACCATTGCCGCCTGCGCCGCCTCCCGCCCCAACCGGCCGGAAACCTGGATCAACGAGGAGATAGAACGGCTGTTCACCGAGCTGTCCAGGCTCGGCTTCGCCCATAGCGTGGAGACCTGGGAGAATGGCCAGCTGGTTGGCGGGCTGTACGGCGTGGCGCTAGGCGGGGTGTTTTTTGGAGAGAGTATGTTCTCTACCGCGACGGATGCCTCCAAGGTGGCGCTGGTGCATCTGGTGGCGCGGCTGCGGCTGGGGGGCTTCAAACTGCTCGACACGCAGTTCATCACCACTCATCTCGCCCGGTTCGGCGCCAGGGAGATCCCGCGCGGGGAGTATCAGCGCCTGCTGGCCGAGGCGGTGGAGGACGTGCAGGCGCGGTTTCCGGCCAGCCCTGATCCTGCCGCATTGTGGGACGAAATAGAGGCGATGCGAAAAGAGGCCCCATGAAAAACCATCTGCCCCTGGCCGCGCTCGCGGCCCTGCTCCCCGCCAGCGCCATTGCGGCGCCGGTGTTCCTGCCCTCGCGCGATGTGGCGGTGACGTACACACTCACAGCCTCGGGCCGGGCCCCCGCCACCTACCAGCTGGCCTACGACGCGACCGACCAGCTCGCCCGCGTGGAGAGCCAGAGCGGCTACTACGTGCTTGCTAATCTGCCGGCCGGTCAGGCGCAGGTGGTGGTCCCTGCGCTGCACGCCGTGGTGCAGGCGCCGGATTTCTCGGCACTGACCGCGGAGATCTACAATGCCGACGGCGCGCAGTTCACGCCGCTGGGCACGGGCCATTACGCCGGGCTGGACTGCGAGAAATATCTCGTGCTGGACAAGAACGCCACCGGCACCGCCTGCATCACCCCGAGCGGCGTGATCCTGCATTTCTCGGGGCATGACGCGCATGGCAGCGCCGAGCTGACGGCGCTCTCCGTCTCCTACGCGCCGCAGCCGGCGGGGAATTTCGCGCCGCCAGCCGGGTTCGCCCAGGTGAATTTGCCGCCCGGGGCGCTGCTGTCGCTGCTGAATCAGCAGTAAGCACATGAACCGAAGCCTTGCTCTGGGGCTGTTCATTCTGCTCACGTTGGGGGGCGGGCTGCTTATCGGCGCGCTCACCTTGCCCGATGCCTGGTTCATCCAACTGCGCAAGCCCCCGTTCCAGCCGCCGGGCTGGGTGTTCGGCCCGGTGTGGAGCGTGCTCTATGTGCTCATCGGTATCGCCGGATGGAGACCCTGGCGTCTGCCCGGGGCCGGCCTGGCACAAAAACTCTGGTGGCTGCAGCTGGGGCTGAATTTCCTCTGGCCGCCGGTGTTCTTCGGCGCGCACAGGCTTGGCTTGTCTGTCGTGGTCATATTGTGCCTGCTGGCCGCCGTGCTGGCATGCACCGTGGCGGCTTGGCGGCGGGACAAAGTGGCCGGGCTGATGCTGCTGCCCTATCTGGGCTGGGTCAGCTTCGCCAGCGCGCTCAATGGCGTGATCCTGGCGCTGAACTAATCGACGTCCGGCACCGTCACCGGGCCGGTGACCAGGAATTTCTTCTCGCGCGACGTTGCCCCGGCTGTTTGGCTGATGGCGGACGCCTTTACCCCAAGCCAATGCGCCAGGGCCTCGACGATCGCCGCGTTCGCCTTGCCGTCTTCCGGTGGGGCGTTGATCGAGATTTTGAGCCGTGCTTCGGGCCAGCCGGGGGCTGGGGCGGCGGGCAGTACGGGGCCGATCTGCACGCGCTTTGCCCCCGGATGCGCCTTCACGGCGAGGACAAGCCCCGCCGTGGTCCGCTGGTAAAACGTCAAACGCGCTCGATGATGACGGAAATGCCCTGGCCGCCGCCGATGCACATCGTGGCCAGGCCGTAGCGCCCGCCGGTGCGGTGCAGCTCGTACATGGTCTTGATGAGAATGATGGCGCCCGAGGCACCGACCGGATGACCCAGTGCCACGGCGCCGCCATTCGGGTTCACCTTGGCCGGGTCGAAGCCGAGGTCGCGTGCCACGGCGCAGGCCTGCGAGGAGAACGCCTCGTTGGACTCGATCACGTCGAGATCGGCCACGGTGAGGCCGGCCTTGCGCAGGGCATTCTGCGTGGCCGGGATCGGCCCCAGTCCCATCACCTCCGGCGCAACGCCGGCGTGCCCATAGGCCACGATGCGCGCCATCGGCTTGAGGTTGCGCCGGGTTACCTCGGCGCCGGAGGCCAGCACCACGGCGGCGCCGGCGTCGTTCAGCGGCGAGGCGTTTCCGGCGGTCACCGTGCCGTCCTTCTTGAAGACCGGCTTCAGCCCGGCAAGGCTGTCCGCGGTGGTGTCGGCGCGCACATGCTCGTCGGTGTCGAAGATGGTGACGCCCTTGCGCGAGGGCAGCTCAACCGGGGTGATCTGCTCCTTGAAGTACCCGGCGGCCTGGGCGGCGGCGGCGCGCTTGTGGGATTCAGCGGCGAACTCGTCCTGCATTTCGCGGGTCAGGCCGTACTGGGCCGCCACGTTCTCGGCGGTGATGCCCATATGGCCATGGCCGAACGGGTCGTTCAGGGCGCCGACGACCATGTCGAGCACCTTGCCATCGCCCAGGCGGGCACCCCAGCGCTCGTTGGGGAGCAGGTAGCCGCCACGGCTCATGGACTCGGCGCCGCCGCCAACGGCGAGCGCGGCATCGCCGAGCATGATGCTCTGCGTGGCGGAGATGATCGCCTGCATGCCCGAGCCGCACAGGCGGTTGACGGTCATTGCCGGGGTTTCCACCGGAATGCCGGCCTGGACGGCCGCAACGCGGGAAATGTAGGCATCCTTCGGCTCGGTGTGGATGACGCTGCCGAACACGACATGCTGGATCTCGGCGGCCTCGACCCCGGATTTGGCGAGGGCGGCGCGGATGGCGATCTCGCCCAGCTTTGTCGGCGGGATGTCCTTGAGGCTCTTGCCGTAATCGCCGATGGCGGTGCGCTGGCCGGAGAGGATGAAAACGTCGGTCATGGGCGTATCCTTTTGCTGCGGTTGCGTGTTGCGGCAACAATAGGGCGAAGCCGGGGCCAGGCGCAAATTGCGCGGCAAGAATAAAAAAACCCGCTAGCCACGTCGTGGGGCCAGCGGGTCAAGTCAACAGGGAGGCTTCACGTCTGGGAGACGTTGGGACCGAAGTCCCAATCCGGTTCAACCGAACCGGACGATATCCGGCTCACACCGGATGTGTTGTATATAAGCCACAATCAGAAAATTTTAAGTGTTAAAATCGTAATCTGGTTGATTTTTTGTATCTGTTTGTTCCACCGAACTAGGAAAAATCAGGAAATCAGCCGATTTCAGTGCTTTGCCCCGTTACGTTCGGCAATAGAATTCACCAGAAAGTCACGGAACACGGAGACGCGCTTCGAGTTACGCAGCTCCTCAGGGTACACGAAGTACATGTTGATGGTGGGCTTCTTCACATCCGGCAGCACGGGAACGAGCCCCGTAGTGTCCTGCACCAGATAGTCGGGCACGGAGCCGATGCCGAGGCCGCAGCGAATACAGGCCAACATCGCCTGCAGGGAGTTGATCTCCAGAGCCCCGCGACGGGCGGTGCCGTCCTTGCGGCCGAGTTCGCCCAGCCAGTTCACGTCCGGCACGGGGGGCTTGCGGTCCCCGAAGAGGATGAGCTTGTGATTGTCGAGGTCTTCCACCGTCTCCGGCAGGCCGTAGGTCTTGGCGTATTCCGGCGAGGCCCAGATATGGCTGTTGATCTCACACAGATGCCTCTGGATCAGGTCCGGCTGGTGGGGCGGGTGCATGCGGATGGCAACATCGGCCTCGCGCATGGCAAGATCGAGATCGGTATCGTCCAGCAGCAGCGAGATGGTGACATCCGGGTGCCCGGCAATGAAATTCTTCAGCCGCGGGGCCAGCCAGGTCACGCCGAAGCTGTGCGTGGTCGTCACCTTCAGCCGGCCCGCCGGTTTTTCCTTGCTTTCCGCCAGCAGGGCCTCGGTCATCGCCAGCTTGGCGAACACCTCGCGCACCGTGCGGTTCAGCGCCTCGCCCTGCTCGGTGAGGATCAGCCCGCGCGCATGACGGTGGAAGAGCGGGACGGAGAGCGCCTCCTCGAGCGCGGAGATCTGCCGTGAGACGGCGGACTGGCTGAGGTTCAGCGTGTCGCCCGCATGGGTGAAGCTGCCAGCCTCTGCAACAGCATGGAAGACCCGCAACTTATCCCAATCCATTTTTTGCCCCGCCATTATGCGGCCTCATTCACAAACAGCGGAATGTGGCTCAAGAATTTTTCAGCTTCCAGCGCGGCCATGCAGCCTGTGCCCGCGGCGGTTACCGCCTGGCGGAAGATCTTGTCCTGCACGTCCCCGGCGGCGAACACGCCCGGCACGGAGGTTTCCGTGGTGCCGGGTTTGGTGACGATATAGCCCTCGTCATCGAGGTGGACCTGCCCCGCGAACAGGGCGGTGGTGGGGGAGTGGCCGATGGCGATGAACACGCCATCCACCTCGATCTCCTGGGTCTGGCCGGTCTTCACGTTCTTCAGCCGCGCGCTGGTGACCACCTCGGGCGTGCCGGAGCCCAAAATCTCGTCCACCGAATGGTCCCAGATCACGGAGATCTTCGGGTTTTCGAACAGGCGCTGCTGCAGGATGCGCTCGGCGCGCAGGCTGTCGCGCCGGTGGATGAGGGTGACGTGGCTGGCATGGTGGGTGAGGTAAAGCGCCTCTTCCACCGCCGTGTTGCCGCCGCCGACCACGGCCACCTTCTTGCCGCGGTAGAAAAACCCGTCGCAGGTGGCGCAGGCGGACACGCCAGCACCCTGGTATTTCTGCTCGGAAGGCAGGCCCAGCCAGCGGGCCTGGGCGCCGGTGGCGATGATCACGGTCTCGGCCTCGAACTCCACGCCGCCATCGGTCCAGGCGCGGAAGGGGCGGGCGGAGAAATCGACCTCGGTGATCAGGTCGTAGATGATCTCGGTGCCGACATGCTCAGCCTGCTTGGCCATCTGCTCCATCAGCCAGGGGCCCTGGATGGGTTCGGCGAAACCGGGATAATTCTCGACATCGGTGGTAATGGTGAGCTGGCCGCCCGGTTGCAGCCCCGCTACGAGAACGGGGTTGAGATTGGCCCGCGCCGTGTAGATCGCCGCCGTGTAGCCCGCCGGGCCCGCGCCGACGATCAGAACCTTTGTCTTTCTCAACTCACCCATTATCAATCGTCTTTCGGGAACTCGTTCAACAGTCCTACATATCCATCGAACCCGCGCCGATACAAGAGACTGTCCCGGTGCGATACAGCTTGTTTTGCACGCCCGGACCCATATTCTGCACATGCCCTACCTCCCGACTGATCACTATGACGGCCAGCGCTTCTTCAACCCCGAGCCCACGATCCGCATGCCGGAGGGCCGCCGCGCCGGGTTCCTGACCGTGCTGCGCGCGCGGCTTCGGCGCGAGCCGGGGAGTTGGGCCACTTGGCCGAAATTTCTGGAAAACGCACCGTATCCCGCACCCGCCGGGCCGGAGCCGGACATCACCTGGATTGGCCATGTCACCTTCCTGCTCCGCCTGCCGGGGCTGAATGTGCTGACCGACCCGGTGTTTTCCGCCCGTTGCTCGCCCAGCCGGCTCGTGGGGCCAAAACGCGTGCGCGCGCCCGGAATCGCGCTCGAGGATTTGCCGCGCATCGACCTCATCCTGCTCTCGCACAACCATTACGACCATATGGACCTGCCGTCGCTGCGGCGGCTGCACCAGCGCTTTCCCGCGGCGCAGATCGTCACTTTGCTCGGCAACGCCCCGTATCTGGCGAAAAAGCGCATCCCAGGCGTGCGGGAACTGGATTGGTGGGAGACCCATTCGGTGCATGGCGCGCATGTGACCGCCACCCCGGCGCGGCATTTTTCCGCCCGCACGCTCTGGGACCGGAACGAAACGCTCTGGGGTGGGTTCTACCTCAACCACAAGGCCCACAAGATCTACTTCGCGGGGGATACCGGCTACACGAAATTCTTCACCGACATCCACCACCGCCTCGGCCCGCCCGATCTGGCGCTGCTGCCGATCGGCGCCTATGAGCCGCGCTGGTTCATGGGCCCGGTGCATATGAACCCGCAGGATGCGGTGCAGGCCTTCACCGATCTGCGGGCCGCCCGCGCCATTGGCATGCATTTTGGCACGTTCCAGCTCACGGCCGAAGCCATTGACGCGCCGCTGCGCGACCTCGCCGCCGCGCGGGAGGCCGCCGGTATTTCGCCCGAGGCGTTCTTCACGCTGGAGACGGGGCAGACGGCGCGTCTGTAGGGTCTCTTATGAGGCGGGCGGCAGCTGTTCCGCCTCGCCCGGTTGCGCCGGGCGGCGGGCGCGCAGGCGGCGGATGCGCCTTGCATCGGCCTCCAGCACCAGGAACTCGATCCCCGAGGGGTGACGGATGATCTCGCCCTTGGCGGGCACGCGCCCGGCCAGGTTGAACACCAGCCCGCCAATGGTCTCGATATCCGCGGCGCGCTCATCCTCGGAGAGGATCGGGCCGAGTTTCGCCTCGAACTCCTCCACCGGCAGGCGGGCGTTCAGCTCCAGCGCGCCATCGGTCCGCTCCACCAGCATCGGGCCCTCGATCTCGTCATGCTCGTCGGAAATATCGCCGACGATGGTCTCAACCAGATCCTCGATCGTCACCAGCCCGTCTATGCCGCCATATTCGTCCACAACGAGGGCCAGATGCGTGTGCGTCTGGCGCATCTGGAGCAGCAGGTCGAGCACGGTGATCTGCGGCGCCACCATCAGCGGCTTGCGCAACAGCTTCTCGGCCGAGAACTCGGCCGCGGGACCGGTGAAGGCGAACACATCCTTGATGTGGACCATGCCGAGAATGTCATCGAGATGCTCGCGGTAAACCGGCATGCGGGAATGGCCTTCCTGGCGGATCAGCGCCAGGGCCTGGTCCAGCGTCACATCGGCGCGCATGGCGATGATGTCCGGGCGCGGGACCATTACGTCATCGGCGGTGATCTCGCGCAGACGCAGCACGTTGGCGAGCAGCGCGCGCTCGTGCGGGGTGAGGCCGACCAGCTCGCCGGAGGCGCCCTGGGCTTCCTCGGCCCCAGCCTCCTGCACCAGTTCGGCGATGGACTCGCGCACCGATTGCTCCGTGTTGCGCAGCCGGTTGAGCAGGCGGGAAAGAGCGCCGCTCATCGGTTTTTCCACGGGTTGGGCACGTGCAGCCGCGACAGGATACGGGCCTCCTCGGCCTCCATCTCCCGCGCATCGCCGGCGTGGTGGTGGTCGTAGCCATGCAGATGCAGCGCGCCATGCACCAGAAGGTGCTGCAAATGCTGGGCGATGCTCTTGCTCTCGCGCGCCGCCTCGCGCGCCACCACGCCGAAGGCCAGCAGCATTTCCGGCGGGTTGCGCGTAGGTGAGCACGTTGGTCGGCTTGTTCTTGCCGCGGTCGCGGTAGTTCAGCCGCTTCACGGTGCGGTCATCGGTCAGCACCACATCGGCGCCGCATCCCGCAGCCGCCAGGGCCCGCCGCACGATGAGTGGCAAATGCCGCACATGACGGCGCCAGCGCCGGTCTGCGACAAAAATCTCGGCGCCCCCGAAGGGGCTTGTACTTCCTGGTTCCATTTGTCCTTTAACTTTGCCGCTCGCGGGCATGCTCCTTCGCAGCGGCATAGCGCTGGTCGTAGGCTTCCACAATCCGCCCGACAAGCGGATGGCGCACGACATCGGAATTGGCGAAGCGGGCGACGCCGATGCCCTGAATGCCTTCCAGCGTTTCCAGCGCGTCCGCGAGGCCGGAGCGGGTGTTGGGGGGAAGGTCGATCTGGGTGAGATCGCCGGTGATGACCATGCGCGTGCCCTCGCCCATGCGGGTGAGGAACATCTTCATCTGCACCGGCGTGGTGTTCTGGGCTTCATCCAGGATGACGAAGGCATGCGCCAGCGTACGGCCGCGCATGAAGGCGAGCGGGGCGATCTCGATCTCGCCGGTGGTGATGCGCTTGGTCAGCTGGTCGCCGGGCAGCATGTCGTTCAGCGCGTCGTAAAGCGGGCGCAGGTAGGGGTCCACCTTCTCCTTCATGTCGCCGGGCAGGAAGCCAAGCCGCTCGCCAGCCTCGACAGCCGGGCGGGAGAGCACGATGCGGTCCACCTTGCCGGAGGTCAGCATGGCCACGGCCTGGGCCACGGCGAGATAGGTCTTGCCGGTGCCGGCCGGGCCCATGGCGAAGACCATTTCGTGCCGGGCCAGCAGCTCCATATAAGCCGCCTGGCCGGCGCTGCGCGGGCCGACAGCGCCCTTGCGGGTGCGGATGGCGGGAAGGTCGGAGAGGGGCAGGCGGGGTTCGGTCGCCGGGTCGGTCAGGCGCAGGGCCGCGTCCACCTTGGGGCCGTCGATCATTTCGCCTCTGCTCCAGCTGCCGGTAGAGCGCCGCCAGCGCCGCCTCCGCCGCGGCCACCTGCTCAGGCGTGCCGGATATGGAAATCCTGTTGCCCCGGCAGGCCAGGCGCACACCGAGCTTCTGCTCGATCCGGGCCAGGTGCCGGTCGTGGTCTCCGAGCAGCAACGACAAAAGCCCGTTGTCGCCGAAGGTCATGGTGAGGGGCCGCGCAAGCGGGACGGGACGGGTAGCCGGAGACGCGATGATCTGGCTCAAGCGGCGATTTGCTCCTTGCTGATGAGTGTGCCGAAGATGGAGTTGGGGTTGGCGTGGGTGATTTTCACCTCCCGGACTTCGCCGGTCAGCGCCGAGGGATGCTCGACCACAACCGGCTGAAGGTAGAGCGAGCGCCCGGCGATCTGCCCCGGATGGCGGCCCAAGCCGGTGAACAGTACCGGGGTGGTCAGGCCAACGGTCGAAGCATTGAAATCGTCCTGCTGGCGGCGGAGTTCCGCTTGCAGCTCATAGAGCCGGGCGTTCTTCACATCTTCGGGCAGTTGCGGCAGCGCCGCCGCCGGAGTGCCGGGGCGCGGGGAATATGTGAAGCTGTAGGCCAGGGCGAAGCCGGTCTCGCGCACCAGCGCCATGGTGGCGGCGAAGTCGGCATCCGTCTCGCCCGGATGCCCAACGATGAAGTCCGAGGACAGCGCGATATCCGCCCGCGCCTCGCTTCAGCTTCGCCACGATGCGGCGGAAATCATCGGCCTTGTGCTTGCGGTTCATCGCCTGGAGGATCTTGTCCGACCCGGATTGCACCGGCAGATGCAGGAAGGGCATGAGCTTCGGGTTGTCCCGGTGGGCCAGGATCAGCTCGTCATCCATGTCGTTGGGGTGGGAGGTGGTGTAGCGCAGCCGCTCCAGCCCCTCGATGTCCGCCATTTCCGCCAGCAGCCGCGCCAGGCCCCAGGTTTTTCCGTCCGGCCCCTCGCCATGGTAGGCGTTCACGTTCTGGCCGAGCAGGGCGAGTTCCTTGGTTCCCAGCGCCACCATGCGCCGGGCCTCGGCCAGCACACTCGCCACGGGGCGCGAGGTCTCCGCCCCGCGCGTATAGGGCACGACGCAGAAGGAGCAGAACTTGTCGCAGCCTTCCTGGATGGAGAGGAAGGAGACGACGCCCTGCGGGGCGGCGGCATCGGGCAGATGGTCGAATTTCTGCTCAGACGGAAATTCCGTGTCGATCACGGCGCCCTGCTTGCGGTGGGCCTGGGCGATGAGTTCCGGCAGGCGGTGATAAGCCTGGGGGCCGACCACGAGGTCCACGAACGGGGCGCGCTGGGTGATCAGCGCCCCTTCCGCCTGGGCGACGCAGCCGGTGACGGCGATCATCATCTCGCCGCCCTTTTCTTCCTTGAGCACACGCAACCGGCCCAGGGCGGAGAAGACCTTCTCTTCCGCCCGCTCGCGGATATGGCAGGTGTTCATGATCACCATGTCCGCCTCTTCCGGGTTGTCCACCGTGGTGTAGCCCAGGGGACGCAGCACGTCCGCCATGCGTGCACTGTCGTACACGTTCATCTGGCAGCCATGCGTCACGACATGCAGTTTGCGGAGTGTGCGGTCCGTCGCGTTCATACGTCTAAGTCCATCCGGTTTTGCCGGACGGAAAAGCGCGTGGAGAAGAGACAGGTCAAGCTCAAAATTGGCTGAAATCCTCCTGAACCTGATGCGATTTCGCTACGTTTGACCGCGCCGTGTCAAGAAAATTCCGGTTAAGCTTTGATTGCCCCGGGGTTTTGAGCCCCCGCGGAAAGACATCAGGCCCGCGATGAGAGCGTGTGCCGGGATTTGATTACGCCGTGGCAGACCTTATATGGAGAGAGAACCGGGCTGTGGCGTGCAATGGAATCGACGGATTGTGAACGAAAGGGCTGAGCAACTTGGCGTAGCGGCTGTGTCTGCGCGCTGCCATATGGGGCTCGGCGAGTTGCCGTTCCTGATCAGGCGTGACGGCACTTGGCTGTATAAGGGCAGCCCGATCACCCGCAAGGAGATGGTGTGCCTGTTCTCGTCCGTGCTGACGCGCGACGAGGCGGGGCATTATCTGCTGGAAACGCCAGTGGAGCGCGGGCGGATCGAGGTGGAGGACGCGCCCCTCGTGGCCGTGGAGATGAGCTGGAAGGGCCATGGGCGCGATCAGGTGCTGTGCTTCCGCACCAATGTCGACAAATGCGTGACCGCGGGGCCGGAACACCCGATCCGTATCGCGCATGATTTGCTCAGTTGCGAGCCGACGCCGTATCTTCATGTGCGTGATGGCAAAGGCAGGTTCCCAATCGAGGCGCGGATATGCCGCGCAACCTATTATGAGCTGGTGGCGCTCGCCGAGCCGGGGGTGGTGCGCGGGCGCAAAGTGCTCGGGGTGTGGAGCAAAGGGGCGTTTTTCTCGCTCGGCGATTTGCCCTCCTGCTGCGACGACTGAACGGCTTTGGCCGTGACCATGACCGAGGCGGAGCTGCGCCGCCGGCTGCCGCCCGGACTTAACCATGCCCGCCTATCCGCGCCCAGGCACATGCCGGCGGCGGTGCTGATTCCGCTGGAGCCGGAGCGTGGCGTGTGGCTCACGCGGCGCACGGCGGAGATGCCGAGCCATGCCGGGCAGGTGTCGTTTCCCGGCGGCAAAATCGAGCCGGGGGATGGCTCGGCCGAGGCGGCGGCGCTGCGCGAGGCGCGCGAGGAGATCGGGCTGGATCCCGCTTGCGTGGAGATCCTCGGGCGGATGGATGACCATGTCACCCTGACCGGCTTCCATATTGCCCCGGTGATCGGGCTGGTGCCGAAAGGCGTGAAGCTGCGGGCGGCGCCGGATGAGGTGGAGGAAGTTTTCTGTCTGCCCTTCGACGTGCTGCTGGACCCGGCACTGCCGCATCGCCGCCGCGCGGTGCTGCGCGGGATGGAGTTGGAGTTCGCCGTCTGGCCGCATCCGGACCATGTGATCTGGGGCGCGACCGGGGAGATATTGCGCAGGCTGGCGCTGCGGCTGCGGGGGGAGGAATGATCACCCTGCCCGGCATGGACCAGGTGTGGGACGCGCTGCCCGAGGCGCGGATCGTGGGCGGCGCGGTGCGCGACATGCTGGCGGGCTGCCCGGTGGCGGATGTGGATTTCGCCTCGCCGCTGGCGCCCGAGATGGTGATGGCCCGTGCGCGCGCGGCGGGGATGAAGGCGGTGCCGACTGGCTTGGCGCATGGCACGGTGACAATCGTGGCCGCGGGAAAGGGCTTCGAGGTGACGACACTGCGCCGGGACGTGGCGACCGACGGGCGGCACGCGGTGGTGGAGTTCACCGATGACTGGCACGAGGATGCGAGCCGGCGGGATTTCACCATCAATGCCATGTCCGCCACCAGGGACGGCACGGTGTATGACTATTTCGGCGGGCGGGAGGATCTGGCGGCCGGGCGGGTGCGGTTTGTCGGCGCGGCGGCGACGCGGATCCGGGAGGATTACCTGCGGGTGCTGCGCTTCTTCCGGTTCTTCGCGCGCTATGCGCGGGGTGAGCCGGATGCGGAGTCGGTGGCGGCGATCTTGGCACTGCGCGAGGGGGTGAGGAGCCTCTCGGCCGAGCGGGTGTGGAGCGAGATCAAGCAGATTTTGCAGGCTGCGGACCCGGTGCCGGCGCTGCGGCTAATGGCGCGGACCGGGGTGTTGCCGCTGGTGCTGCCCGGTGCGGATGTGGATCGGCTGGAGGCGTTGCTGGCGCGCGGCGCGCCGGTGGACCCGCTGCTGCGCGTGGCGGCGCTGGGGCCGGGCGATGTGGAGGCGTTCGCGCAGCGCTGGCGGCTGAGCCGGGCGGAGGAGGCGCACCTCGCCGGGTTGATGCATACGCAGATGCCGCGCCCGGAGGATGAAGACGCCGCGTTGCGCCGGGCGCTGGCTTTGGCCGAGGCGGCGGTGCTGGTGGACCGGACCTGGCTATATGGCGGCGCGGGGCCAGGCTGGGAGAGGCTGCGGGCGAGGCTGCTCGGGCTGGAGCGCCCGGTGTTTCCGCTGCAGGGGCGGGACTTGGCCGCGCTGGGCATTCCCCCGGGGCCGCGCATGGGCGAGATGCTCCGCGGCGCGTATGCTTGGTGGCTGGCCGGCGGCTGTGTGGCCGATGCCGCGGCGTGCCGTGCCTGGGTTGAGGAGCGGTTTTAAGAAAATGGATTGCTTCGCCCGCCAGAGCGGGCTCGCAATGACGGTTACACCGCGATGCGGACGCCTAGCTCGACGACGCGATCGGAGGGAATGCGGAAGAACTCGGTGGCGGAGATGGCGTTGCGGGCCATGAACAGGAACAGCCAGCGGCGGACGAAGCGCAGCTTGGGCACCGAGGCGGGAACCACGGTCTCGCGGCCAAGGAAGTAGCTGGCCTGCATGGACTTAAAGTCGATGCCCTGGGCGGTGAGGCTCTCCAGCGCGTGCGGGACGTTCGGGCTCTCCATGAAGCCGTAAAACAGGGTCACTTTATAAATGCCGGGGGCGGCTTCCTCGGCCTGCACCCGGTCGCCCGGGTCGGCAGAGGGGACATCGAGGTTACGAACGGTGACGAAGAAAACCTGCTCGTGCAGGACCTTGTTGTGCTTGAGGTTGTGCAGCAGCGCGTTGGGCACGAAATCCAGGTTGCCGGTCATGAACACGGCGGTGCCGGGGACGCGCACGATGCGCGACTGCGGCAGGCGGGCCAGGAAGGAGTTCAGCGGCAGGGAGTCCTGCACCCAGCGGGCCATGACCAGGCCGCGGCCGCGGCGCCAGGTGGTCATGACAAGGATCGCGGAGAGGCCGATGACTAGCGGCACCCAGCCGCCATCGAGGAATTTAAGCGTGTTGGAGGCAAAGAAGGCGAGATCCACGATGCCGAATAAGCCGAATACGGTGAGGGCGGCTGGGCGCGACCAGTTGAACTGGCGGCGGAATACCACGACGGCCAGGATATTCGTGCACAGGAATGTGCCGGTCACCGCGATGCCATAGGCCCAGGCCAGGGCGTTGCTGGTCTGGAAGGCGAGGACGAGCAGGATGACGCCTGCCGCCAGTATGGCATTGGTTTGCGGCACGTAGATCTGGCCTTCCTCCATTTCTGAAGTATGGCGGATTTCCATGCGCGGAAGCAGGCCGAGCTGGACACATTGCCGCGCGATGGAGAAGGCGCCGGAAATGACCGCCTGGCTGGCGATGATGGTGGCGAAGGTGGACAGCACGATCAGCGGAACCTGCAGCGCGTGCGGGGCAAGCTTGTAGAACGGATTATCCGCCGCCGAGGGGTCGGCCAGCACCAGCGCACCCTGGCCGAAATAATTCAGCAGCAGGCTGGGCAGGACAAAATAGGTCCAGGCAGTTTGAATGGGCTTGCGGCCAAAGTGGCTCATATCCGCATACAGGGCTTCCGCGCCTGTAACCGCCAGCACGACCGCGCCGAGCGAGACGAAGGCCGCGAATTTATGGTGCAGCATGAAGATGATGCCGTAGGAGGGGAGCAGCGCGCGGAAAACGAGGGGGTGCTGTACGACTTCGACAAGGCCAAGCAGGCCGATGGCGATGAACCAGATGGCCATGACGGGACCGAAGGCCCGCCCTATGTTGCCGGTGCCGTACCTCTGCGACATGAACAACGCGACGATGACGGCCAGCGAAATCCCTTCGACCAGGTCGTTGGACAGGGTCGGCCAGACAACCTGCAAGCCCGAGACGGCGGACAGCACTGAAATGGCGGGGGTGATCATGCCGTCGCCGAAGAACAGACCGGCGCCGGTGATGCCGACCAGGCCAAGGAAGGTGCGGGTTCTGTCCGACTTGGCGACGCGCTGGGCCAGCGCCATAAGGGCGAGGATGCCGCCCTCGCCGTTATTGTCGGCGCGCATGACAAAGGTCACGTATTTGAGCGTGACAGTGATGATCAGCGCCCAGGCGATGAGGGACAAGAGGCCCAGAACGTCCGAGCTGCTTAGGCCCTTGCCGGTGAAATAGGTGAGGCAGGTTTGCAGTGCGTAAAGCGGGCTGGTGCCGATGTCGCCATAGACGACGCCGAGCACGCCAACGAGGGCGCCAAGGCGCAGTTGTGCGTTAACACCCGTCGCGCGGTGCGAGTCTAGAACTCATTCATGCCACCCTGAAGCTTTTGTGTCGCCGCTGTAACCCGTTGCCTGGAGGCGGGCAAGCATATGCTTACTGAGCCGCCGGCTTGGGCAGCAGAACGAAAAGCTGGCCCGGCTGGCGCATGGAGCCGGCTGTGGCTTCGGCATCCGGCCCGGCGCCGAAGAAGATGTCCGCCCGGTCCGGCCCCTGGATGCCGCCGCCCGTGTCCTGCGCGATGGTCAGTCGGTCGAGCGGAGATTGGGTGATCGGGTCCGTGGTGGCGACGAAGACGGGGGTCCCGAGCGGGATGATGGATGTGTCCACCGCCAGGGAGCGGCCGGCGGTGAGCGGCGCGCCGAGCGAGCCGGGGGCGCCTTCGTCGTCCGGCAGGTAGCCGAGCGGCTTGATGAACACGTAGCGGGCGTTCTGCTCCATAATGCCCGCGGCCTGGTCCGGATGCGCCTTCAGCCACGCGGAGATGCTCTGGTAGCTGACATCGTCCGCCGTGAGGTCCCCCTGCTGTACCAGGATGCGGCCGATGGGGGTGTAGGGCTGGCCGTTCTGGCCGTCGAAACCGACGCGCAGCGTGCGGCCATTGGCGAGCAGGATGCGCCCGGAGCCCTGGATTTGCAGCATGAAGGCGTCCACCGGGTCGGCCAGATAGGCGGTGACCGGGGTTTTGCGGTTGAGGGCCCCGGCATCGATGGCCGAGCGGGGCAGGGCGGCCAGGGTGTCGTCAGCCGGTTTGGCGTAGAGCGGCGCTTTGTAGCCCGGGGCGGGGTTCTTGGAGCCGGGGAACTCCGGCTCGAAATAGCCGGTGATCAGCGCCTGGCCGGAGACGGCGTAGGGGATGAAACGGGTCTCGAAGAACTGGCGGGCGGCGGCGTCATCACTGGGGGCGATGGCCTGGGCCGCGGCGCAGGTGGATGCCCATTGCCCGGCCTGCCCGCCGGCGGACTGGGCGAGGCCCGAGCCGCCGAGGGACTGGTCCGGTGGCATGGTGGTGATGGTCTTGCAGCCGGTGACGAAGGCTTCCAGCGCGGCGGAGGGGTTGTCGGTGCTCCAGCCGGGAAGGTTGGAGAAGGAGACCGCCTGGCCGGGCGGCGCGCCGGGCAGGTTGAGCGTTGAGCCGCCCGTTTGCGGCGGCACGCAGCCGGCGAGCGCCAGAATAGAGAGGGTGGGCCAGAGGCGGCGCTTGGACGGGCGGGGCATGCGGATGATCAGCCGTTGCGTGCGGCGGCGAGGCGCCAGGTGAGGTCGGGGCCCTTGAGGTTGCGCTCAAAGGTCCAGAGGTCGGTGAGTTCGGCCACGGCATCGGTGCCGATCTTGGGGTTGCCGGCGGCGTCCAGCACCATGTTCACCTGGTCCGAGGTGAAACGCACGATGATGGCGGCCTGGTCGCCCAGGAGCTGGGCGTCCTCGATGCTGGCGGCGGTGATGGATTTGATCTCGGTGCGGTGGCGCTCGCCAGCCTCCTCGCGCGCCTTGATGGCGGCATCGAAGGTCTCGAACACATGTTCAGAGAGCAGGGGCTTGAGTGTGGCGCGGTCGCCCGCGGCGAACGCCATAACGATGAGGCGGAAGGCGGCTTCTGCCTGGGAGAGGAATTGCGGCGGATCGAAATGCGGGTCGCGGCTGGCGATCTGCATCAGCTTCTGGCCCAGCGGCGAGCGCGGGTCCGGCACCGGATGGCCGGATTGCACGGGGGTGGCCTGACCCTCGATGACCGGGCCGGCGCTAAAGCCTTGCGTGGCGCCGGGGGGCGTGGGCGGACGCTCGAACCCGACGCGACGGCCCAGCACGCTGCGCAGGCGCAGGATGAGCAAAATGGCGACACCCGCGAAGATGACCAGAATAACGGGAAATCCGCCCAGGGATTGTAACGTGTTGGCCTGCACTGAACCCTCTACCTGGAAAGTCTGCGCCAAGGCTTAGATGAAAGCAAGCGGCTGATCCAGGCTGGTCAACCCGGCCCGGGCTGGGACATAACAGAAGCGCTGGGTGCTGCGTGCGCCAGGGGAGCCGAGGAAGAGACATGTTTCTGCTGCGCCATGGGCAAAGCTATTTCAATCTGCACTTTACTGAGACGAGGCGGGATCCTGGAATTGAGGACCCGGAGTTGACGCCGCTGGGGCATGAGCAGGCGCGGAGCGCGGCGGAGCGGCTGCGCGATGCGGGGCTGACGCGGATCATCGTCTCCCCGTACACGCGGGCGCTGCAGACGGCGCAGCCCTTTCTGGCGCTGCCGGGGGTGAGCGTGGAGGTGATGCAGGAGGTGCGCGAGCGCACGGCGTTTGTCTGCGACATCGGCTCTCGCCCCGAGACGCTGGCGGAGCGGTTTCCGCACCATGAGTTCGGGCATCTGCCGGGGCAGTGGTGGCATGACGAGGAAGAGAGCGAGGAACAGACCAGGGGGCGGGCCGATGCCTTCCGCGCCGCAATGGCCGCGCGGGATGACCACGAGACCACGCTGCTGGTGAGCCACTGGGGGTTCATCCTGGCGCTGACCGGGGTTTCCGTGATGAATGGCCAGATGATGGAATACGACCCGTGCGCGGCGGCACCCGAACAGATCGTGTGGAGGCCTTAGTTGAGCGCGGGACTGCTGGGCGCGGATGAGGCAGCGCCCGCCGAGGTGCTGCGGCCCGGGGGAAAGAGCCGGTTTCTGCTGACCGCCGACCATGCCGGGCGGGTAATCCCGCGCGCGCTGGGGGATCTGGGCGTGAGTGCCGCGGATATGGACCGGCACATTGCCTGGGATATCGGGATTGCCGGGGTCACGCGGCGGTTGAGCGCTTTGCTGGATGCCCCGGCGGTGCTGCAGACCTATTCGCGGCTGGTGATCGACTGCAACCGCAAGCCCGGCGAGGCCAGCGCCTTTGCCGAGGTGAGCGAGGCGACGGAGATTCCCGGGAACAAGGGGCTGGGCACGGAGGCCAAGGCGGCGCGGCAGGCGGCGATCTTCGATCCGTATCATGCGGCGATCGAGGGGCTGATAACGGCGCGGCCGGAGAGCGTTTACGTGGCCATGCACAGCTTTACCCCAGTTTATCTCGAGCATGCGCGCCCGATGCATGTGGCGGTGCTGTATAATCGCAGCCCCAGGCTCTCCCGCAGCTTGGCGGCGCTGCTGCGGGCTGAGCCGGGCTTGGTGGTGGGGGAGAACGCGCCCTATCAGCTGACGGATGAGACCGATTACGGCGTGCCGGTGCACGCCGAAGCGCGCGGGCTTGACTATTTGGAAATAGAAATCCGGCAGGATCTGATTCAGCACGAAGCTGGGCAGGCGGAATGGGCGGAGAGGTTGGCGCGGCTGCTGCCTTTGGCCCTGGCGGCGCTGGAGACCACGGGAGCGGAAAGCAAGGCATGACGGCAAAGAAGGGTGTGAGCCGGAACCAGCCCGAGGCGACGGCCGAGCGGAAGCTGCTGTGTTTTATCGACCGCATTGACGAAACCTGTGTGGGCGGCTGGGCGGTGGATTTCAACGCCCCGGCCGAGAGCCTGCGGCTGCGGGTGATGATCGATGGCGTGATCGCCGACGCGGTGCTCTGCGACCTGCACCGGGACGATGCCAAGCTGGTGACGCAGGCGAACAGCCGGATCGGGTTCTATTACAGCATCCCCGCGCGCTACCGTGACGGGCTGCGCCATACCATGACCTTCGCCACGCTGGACGGGGTGGCGGTGCCTGTGTCCTCGCGTAACGGGGCGATGGCGGCGCTGAACTTTTGCCTGGCCAAGCCGACGCGGGTCGAGGCCGTGGTGGACGGGCTGGTTGGCGGGCTGATCCAGGGCTGGGCGCTGCGGGTGGACGAGCGGGCCGAAACCAAGCTGGGCGGGGTGAGGATACTTGCAACCTCCGCCGGGCAGCCCGTGGCCGAGGTGACGGCCGACCAGTTCCGTGGCGACGTGGCCGCGGCGACAGGGGGCGATGCGGCCTGCGGGTTCAGCTTCTTTCTGCCCGAGGGGCTGCGCCGGCCGCGCATGACCCTACAGTTCTTCGCCATGCCGGAACATGAAGAGCTGCGCGGTAGCCCGTTGGAGATTGAGTTTCCCGCGGCCTCGGCGCGGGAGCAGATAGAGAACCTGATTGCCCGGGCGGATGAGCTGTTCACCTTTGCCTTCCGGCTGCGGCAGGATCTGCAGAAGGCGCTGCCGCGGGAACGCTATATGCTGGACGATTACAAGCGCTGGGCCGAGGCCTCGTTGCCTCTGGCGCCGGCGCGGGCGGAGGCGCGGTATGGGGCGCTGCCGGAGGAACTGCCGCTGGTTTCCGTGATCTGCCCGGTGTACCGGCCGGGGCTTGGGGATTTTCTGGCCGCGGTGGATTCCGTACGGCGGCAGAGTTACGGGAACTGGGAGCTGCTGCTGGTGGATGACGCCAGCGGGCGGCCGGAGCTGACCGCCGCGATGCGCGAGCTGGCCAAGGCCGACAAGCGGATAAAGCCGCTGAACCGCAAGGCCAATGGCGGCATTGCTCGTGCCACCAACGACGCGCTGAAGGCGGCGAAGGGCGAAGTGGTCGTGTTTTTCGACCATGACGACCTGCTGGAGCCGGCGGCCTTGGAGGTGATGCTGCGCGCGCGGCGGGCGACGGGTGCGAAGCTGCTCTATTCCGACGAAGACAAGGTGGAGCGCTCCGGCGCGTTGTGCGAGCCGCATTTCAAGCCGGATTTCAATTACAGATTCCTGTTGGATATCAACTATATCTGCCACTTCGTGATGGTGGACGCGGCTTTGCTGCGCGACGTTGGCGGGCTGGACCCGGCGCTGGATGGGGCCCAGGACCACGATCTGCTGCTGCGGCTATGCGAGCGCCTGGCGCCCGGGGACATCCACCACGTGCCGGAGGTACTGTACCATTGGCGCAAATCCGCCAGTTCCACCGCGGCGGCGGGGGCAGAGGCCAAGCCGAAGGCCGTGGCGGCAGGCGAGGCGGCGGTGCAGGCGCATCTGCAGCGGCGGGGTTTGCCCGCACAGGTGAAGAGCCGCGGCGGGCTGACCTGCTACGAGGTGGAATGGCAGTTTCAGGCCAAACAGCGTAAGGCTGCGGGGGTTTCCATCCTGATCCCGTTCCGCGACCATATCGGGATGACGCAGGAATGCGTGGACGCGATTCGTAAGTACACTAAGGATGTGCCGTACGAGATCATCCTGCTGGATAACTGGTCGGGTTCCGCCGAGGCCGAGGCGTTCATCGCCGTGCAGGCGAACATGCCGGATACCAAGGTTATCCGCGTCGCCGAGCCGTTCAACTATTCGCGCATCAACAATATTGGCGTGAAGGCGGCGGAGCGGGAGTTTCTGCTGTTCCTAAACAATGACGTGTTTGTGAACGAACCATTCTGGCTGCGGCGGATGCTGGATGAGTGCCTGGCCGACCCGAAGCTGGGCGCGGTGGGGGCGAAGCTGCTGTATCCGAACGGAACCGTGCAGCATGCGGGCGTGGTGCTGGGCGTGGGCGGCGTGGCGGACCATGCGTTCCGGGGGTTGGAAGGCAAGGCGCCGGGCTACATGACGCACGCGATGACGGCACAGGAGGTTTCCGCCGTGACAGCCGCCTGCATGTTGGTACGCAAGCAGGCCTTCGAGGATGTTAGCGGTTTTGACGAAGAATTGTTGCGAATCGCGTTCAATGATGTGGATTTGTGTGTAAAACTAACCAAAGCTGGTTGGAAAATTGTGTATATGCCGGATGCCGTGGCTGAACATCGGGAGAGCATAAGCCGGGGCGACGACTTCAATGACGAGAAACTTGCCCGGTTTATGTGGGAAAACGAGGTTATGAAGCAGAGATATGTGGATACGTTGCCGTTTGATCCACATTATAACAGGCATTTTTCCCGCGATGGCGGGGTGTACCGCGAGTTGCGCCTGCTGCAGCCGGAAGACGCGTAATTAGCTGAACTAGCGCGTTGATCATTTAGATGAACGCTCTAGTCTTTAATTTTGGCGATCAATTTCATGCGTTTAGCTTGAGCCTGCCGATTCAAGCTAAACGCATATCGATCTAGCTGCGTGCCAGACGGCGTGCCGTTTGTAGGAGCATGCGACGGTCTTCGGCCGAACAGGCCCGGTAAAGCCGCATCAGCGCCAGTTCATCGCCCAGAAGGGAGCCGGTTTCCCCGGAAACCAAGTAGCCAAGCGAAGTGTTGAGAACCTTGGCGATGCGCTCCATGTTTTCCCTTACCTGACCGGCACGGTCCGTCTCCCATTGGGCGATGGCGGAACGGGAAACATTAAGTTTTGCGGCGAATTCATCCTGAGTCATGTTTGCCGCAAGGCGCAAGGCGCGAATTCGGGCGCCGACGGTTTCGGCCGGGGGATGCTTTTTTGTTGCCATGATAGTTCTCTTAACATGAGTTTCGGTGAACTCAATGTTAGTATTTCTTGGCATCAAGAGTTAGTATTGCTAACACGCCTGCGGCAGCAAAGGAGGGGTCATGCCGCGGGCAAGGCAGTGGACGACGATTGCGGATCAGACAATTCATGAGATGCGGGCGGCGGGAAATACATGGTCGGCGATTGGCCGAAGGCTGGGTCTGGCAAGAAGCACCGTGATAGAACGAGGCCGGCGTTTGCGGGCCGTGGCGCCGGTGAAGCCGCTAGCCTCACCTAAACGTGATGATATGCTGGATGACCCCAACCGGCCGCCGCTGCCGGCGGGGCATCCCTTGACCTGGGGTTTGTTGACGGACGAACCCTTCCCGGAAGGAGATGAGGCATGACGGCGGAAGAATTGAGCAGCCGGCTGGAGGCGGCGGGTGCGACGTTGCTGGCTTTGCCGTCGCGGGGGTATTCGACACAGCTGCGGACGATGAAATTTGACGTAGTGCATACAGCACTTGAGGCTTACGGCTGGCAGGCGGCCGTGGTCCGCCCTGCCATGCCGAGTGCGGCTGAGATCAGCCGCATGGATGAAGCGTTCGGGTGGTTAACAATTATTCCCGAAACGAAATACGTGTTGCGGTGCATTCTGGGCGCGCGGGCGCTGGTGCACCCGATCACCGGCCCGCATTTGTTTCCGTGGCGGAGGATAGGCACGATGCTGGGAGCGGACCATAAATCGATCCAGCGCTGGCATGGGCAGGGGATTGAGCTGGTGTTGCAGGGGCTGAGTGCTGCACGATAATAATTATACTAACGACGCGTTATTTTCTTCTTGCCCACCTGCCCCAGTTTGACGTATACCGCTTGGCATACTGGTTCTACGCCTCACACGGACGGGTTGATACAAAGATTGATGGCGGCGGGTGGGTTTCTTGAATTCGCCCGCCGGGCCATGGCGTCCAAGGGACAGACGCCCGCGCGGCATCATGTGAAGCTGATTAGCAGCCTTCAGGATGTTGCGGATGGGGCGGTTGACCGGCTGATGGTGCAGATGCCGCCGGGGTCAGCGAAGTCGACCTATGGGTCGGTGCTGTTCCCGGCGTATTTTCTGGCGGCACGACCAAGGGCGCAGGTGATCGCCGCGGCGCATACGGCGTCTCTGGCCAATTATTTTGGCAGGCATGTCAGATCGGCGGTCGAGGAGCATGGCGAATGGCTGGGCGTCGCCATCAGCAGGGAGAGCAAGGTGGCATCGCGCTTTGCCCTGGAGGGGGGAAGGAATACTTCGCCGCCGGCGTGCGCGGGCCAATTACCGGAGCGGCGGGCCGACCTCATCGTGATTGACGATCCGGTGAAGTCCTGGGCCGAGGCTGAGAGCCAGATTGCCCGCGATGCGCTGTATGACTGGTACAGGGGTGAACTGACAGCGCGGCTGAAGCCGGGCGGGCGGATCGTGCTGATCATGTGCATGGTAGGGCAAACTCGTGTCCTAATGGCAGATGGCACAGAGAAATGATTAAAAGATATACGTCCAGGCGATAAAATCGCTACGTATAACAATGGCTTCCTTGACCATTCAGTGGTAGAAAACTGGAAAAGCCAAGGAGAAGGCTTTGTATTTGAGATTCAAACTGAATCTGGCGCCACAACTAAAGCGAACGCGAGACATCCTTTTCTCGTTGAGCGAAATGGTACGCGCACATGGATAAGGTTGAAGGACATCAAAGCGGGGGACGCTCTGGTGCGGGTCAGCACGACAGATCGTCAGACGTTAAGCACGGCACGTGGAAGGGCGTTACCTGCGCTTGCGACGGATGCGACAAGCCCGCAAAGTAGCAAAGGCTACTGCATGTCCCACTACAATAAGAAGCGTTGGGCAAGTGGCCACAGATCGCCCTCAAACAACGCGGTAGACCGGCGAGCTGTCCGAATCCGCCACAGGTACAAAGTGGAAGAAGCCGAGTATCAGGCGCTCTTTCATGCCCAAAATGGTCTTTGCGCTATTTGCCAAAAGCCGCCGTCCAACAATGTGCGAGCGCATTGGGGCGGAAAGCTATGCATTGACCACGACCACAAGACCGGAAAGGTACGCGGACTTCTATGCAACGACTGCAACCTTACAGTCGGGTACGGAAAAGACGAAGACACATTACTCCGTGCAGCCGAATACATCAGAATTCATTCTTGATTGTGTGACGAATATCGTCGCATCAGGCCGAGATGAAGTGTTTGATGTACAGGTTGCTAAGACCGAAAACTTCATCGCGGACGGCTTCGTAAGCCACAATACCAGGTGGCACGAGGATGATCTTGCAGGAAGGCTGCTGGCGGCGGAGGCGGGGTGGAAATGCCTGCGCCTGCCCGCAGTGGCGGAGCCGGGAGACGAGTTGGGCCGGGCGCCGGGTGAGGCGCTGTGGCCGGAATGGCAGAGAGCAGAGGATATCGAGCGGCGGCGCCTTGAAGTGGGCGAGCGGGCGTTTGCGGCCATGTATCAGCAAACGCCGCTACCGCCAGACGCGGCGTTCTTTAACGCCGCGCGGGTGCGGATTTTGCCAGAGGCGCCGCCGCTGCGGCAGGTGATAAGGGGGTGGGACTTGGCGGCGAGCCTGGGCTCGCCAGGGCGCAGCCCGGACTACACGGTGGGGCTAAAGCTGGGTGTGACAGCGGAGAACCTGCTGGTGGTGCTGGATGTGGCGCGGCTGCAGGCGGCGCCAGCGCAGGTGGAGGCGAAGATTTTGGAGATGGCGCGCCTGGATGGGGCGGGGACAGTGATTGCCCTGCCGCAGGACCCTGGGCAGGCCGGGGCGGCGCAGATTGCGATGCTGACACGCAGCCTGAACGGGTACAGGGTGGTGGCGAGCCCGGAGCGGGACGCGCCAAGACCATACGCGCCATGCCGGCGGCGACGCAGATGGATGCGGGGAATTTGGCGATGTTGGCAGCACCCTGGAACGATGCGCTGCTGGCGGAGCTGCGGACGTTTCCGCACGGGGGCAAGGATGACCAGGTGGATGCGCTCTCCCGAGCGGTGAACACGCTGGCCACGATGACAGCGCAGCCAGCGCGAAGACTGAGTCTGCCGCTGATGCAACGGTGAAGATCTAACCGAAGAGAACTGCATGTTTGAAACGATTTGCGGCACGATCCAGGCGGATACGAGCCTGCCGGCGCGCGTGGTGAAGCTGGATATTCTGCGCCGCGTGCTGGACGGCACGCTGTATGACAACCTGCCCTACCAGTTCCACGAGGAGCGCAATTTGGCGGGGGAGTATATTCCGCTGCGGCTGCGCAGGCCCTCGGTGCGCTACGGGCTGTGCCGGGTGGTGGTGGTGGATTCCGTGGCGCTGCTATTCAGCGCGGGGCATTTTCCGGCCATCGACGCCGAGGACCCGGCGCTGGTGCGGTGCTTGCAGGATGTGATTGCGGAATCACGGTTGAACGAGGTGATGATCGACGCGGCGATCCGGGGCTCGGTTGGCTCGGTGGCGGTGTTGTTCCGCGTGCTGCAGGGGCGGGTGTTCTTCTCGGTGCTGGAGAGTCTGTACCTGACGCCAGTATGGAGCGCCACAGCACCCGACACGCTGGCGCAGGTGACGGAGCGCTACAAGGTGAGCGGCGCCGATCTTGCCGCGCAGCGCTATGAGAATATCGATGCGCAGGCGATGTACTGGTTCCAGCGCGTTTGGGATAGGGAGGCTGAGACCTGGTATCTGCCATGGGCGGTGAATGATCCGCTGGGCGGGCTGGTGAAGGATCAGCAGCGCAGCGTGACGCATGGGCTTGGTTTTGTGCCGGTGGTGTGGATAAAGAATTTGCCCAGCGGCGAAGATGTGGACGGGGCATGCACGTTCCGTGCGGCGATCGATACGAATATCGAAACCGGGTTGAACGCGGCGGCGGCGATTGGCGCCGCCGCTGGCGGGCCTATTGGTGCGGATGTTGCCGAGGGCTTGCAGGTTGGCGAGGCTGTGGTGAATCCGGTTGTGGCCAGCCAGTCGGCCCATGCCAGCGCGCTGGATACGGCGACGACTGCCGCCAGCACCCTGGCTACTGCCGCCGAGCCGGTGCTGGCCACGCTGCCTGCCGCGGATGCAGCCAAGGCCAAGGCGGGGCTTGGCCTGTTGCAAACGATCCTGGCTGATCTGAAGTCGATCTTCGGGCTGTAACGGGGTAGGCCGGATGGCGGAATTGACGGGCGAAGACTTTGCCCGCCTGGCAGAGTTGCGGGGCGCCCGGCCCATCAGGCACCCTGGCGCGCCGGGGGGGACGGTGCAGGATCTGGCGGTGCGCCTTGGCGCGCCTGGGATTGCGGGCGTTGCCCCGGTTCTGCCCCGGCGCATGCCCCGTCCGGCGAGCCATGCGGGCGAGACGGAAGGTGGGGTTTTCCTCTCGCCAAGCCCAATGCGGAAGGCAGCCATGACTGAGGAGGCGAAGCGCGGTCCTGACGCGCGGGTGCCTCCGTCCGGCTTCCGGGCTGTACTGGTGGCGGCGCAGGAGGCGGCGAAGCGCGGTCCAGACGCGCAAATACCGCCAGAGGGTTTTCGGGCCGTGCTGGCAGCGGCGGCGCAGGAGGCGGCGCAATCCCGCACCCGGCGGGCGAGGGAACGCGAGGGCGCCTGTCTGCCGCCACGGGGCGAGGAGGTGGCGCGCCGAGCCTTTGCCCCGGTGCGGCGCAACGTGCCCGCCGGCCCTCCGGATGCGCTTCGTGGCCAGCAGGCCATGGAAGGGCCGGAGTTGGCGCTGGCTTCTGCCCGGCTTCCGCAGACGATGCCGGGATGGAGGGGGCGCGGTCCGATCTCTCATGCCTTCGCCACGGAAGCGGGGCGCTGCACTGAGCCAGACGCTGGGCCCAGCGAGATGCTTCGCCCGCCCGTGGCCCGGCCCGCCGGACGGGCGGACTGTGAGGATCTGGCGCAGGCCTTGCGGACATATTTCTTCCGCCAGTCGCGCCTACCGCCCGCGGGTGGCACCGGGTTCGACCCGCGCCTCACTCCGTCCTGGGCGGGGGTGAAAATCCCCGGCTAGGTGGAGAGGCTCTTGATCAGGGCCTCGGCGTCCTCGCGGTCCAGCGCCAAGGCGCGGCGGGCGGTGCTTTGGGCGAAGCCGCCGCGGGCCATGGCCGCGAGGATCTTCTGCTCCGGCGCATCGCCGAATGGGCCGGCGCGGCGGCGGCGCAAATAGGCGCAGGCGGCGGCAAGCTCTCGCTCCGGGTCGTCCGGCAGGGTGGGGGCCTTCACGCCCTTGGCCGCCAGATGTGCCAAAGTGGCGCGGCGTGATTTGCCCTCCCTGGTCAGGCGCCGGGCGCGGGAGGCGGCGAAGGCCTCGTCGTTCAGCGCGCCCAGCTCCTTGAGCCGCGCCAGCACGCCGGGGATTTCCGCCTTGGCGCGACGCATGGCGCGGGCGGTCTCCTCCGGCTCGGCGTCTTCCTGTGCGCGGCCCCAGCGCTCCACCCGCCGCGCCAGCACGCGCGCCAGGCTGGCCTCGGTGCCGGCGTAGCGCGCCAAGTGGTTCAGCGCCGCCTCGTATAGTAAAGCCGCGTCAGGTGGTTTGCCTGCCATGCGCGGAATCTGCCTGTAACTGAGTCTCTTGTCACGCGGCGGAACTGGCCTTATACGCGCCCGCTTCACCGTAAAACACGGTGATGCGCGCGTGTCCGGGCCATTAGGCATGCCTGGCCGCCGCCCCGATATCCGGGACCCCCGTGCGAATGGGGTTGTAGCGACAGGAGACCAAAATGCCGAAGCTTAAGACCAAGTCAGCGGTCAAGAAGCGCTTCAAGATCACCGCCACGGGCAAGGTGCTCGCCGGCCCGGGCAAGAAGCGCCACAACCTTTATGCCCGCAGCCAGAAGGCCAAGCGCCAGAACCGCGGCAGCCAAGTCCTCACCCATGCTGACGGCCTGACCGTGAAGCAGTGGGCCCCGTACGGCCTGGAATAAGGGAAGAGGATA
The DNA here is from genome assembly GCA_963750235.1 of uncultured Alphaproteobacteria bacterium. GTDB lineage: Bacteria > Pseudomonadota > Alphaproteobacteria > Acetobacterales > Acetobacteraceae > Acidocella. The sequence continues at coordinate 143,099 of CAVVPW010000008.1, read as the reverse complement.
GAAAATGGCACGTGTGAAACGCGGCGTTACCACCCACGCCCGCCACAAGAAGGTTCTGGAACTGTCGAAGGGCTATGTTGGCCGTTCGTCGACCAATTATCGCATCGCGATGGAGCGCCTGGAGAAGGCCCTGCGCTATGCTTACCGCGACCGCCGGGTGAAGAAGCGCGAGTTCCGCTCGCTCTGGATCCAGCGTATCAACGCCGCGGTGCGCGAACATGGCCTCACCTACAGCCAGTTCATCTTCGGCCTTAAGCAGGCCGGGCTGGAGCTGGACCGCAAGGTGCTCTCGGCCATTGCTTATGACGACCCCGCGTCCTTCGCGGAGATCGTGCAGGCGGTGAAGGGCGTTTCTGCCGCCGCCGCGGAATAATTTTCCGTAAACTTCACTTGTCTCATGTCCGGGCGGGGCGCATCGTCCCACCGGACATGAAGACTTCTGCCCCCATGCCAGACGATCTGGCCAGTCAAGCCACTTTCCTTACCCCGCATGAGCGGGAACAGCTCTGGTGCGCCGCCATATTAATGGCGGACTCGCGCGGCCTTCTGCTGCGTATGGCCGGCGTGTTTGGCCGCCGTATCGAGGCGCTGGGCGCAGCCGTGGCTCAGACCGGCGAGCGCCTGGGCGGCGCGGCGTGGACCGGCCTCCTGCAGCGCGTGCAGGACACGGTGGAGGATACGCTCTGGTCCAGCTACCGCTACGCCACCTTCGGGCTGGAGGTGGTGCCGCACCTGGCCCGGCCCAAGGCCCCCCGCAACAATCCGCTTCATCGCCTCGCCACCACGGCGAGTGGCGCCGCTTCCGGCTTTGTCGGCCTGCCGGGTGTGCTGTTCGACATTCCCTTCACCACCACCACCATTCTGCGCTCGATCGCCGAGGTCGCGCGGGATTCCGGAGAGGATCTGGCCGATGAGGACACGCGCCGTGCCTGTTTGCAGGTGCTGGCCTTCGGTGGCCCCAGTAGCGAGGATGACGATGCGGAAACCGGCTATTGGGCGACGCGCCTGGGCGTGAACCATCTGACCGTGAACCTGCTGATCAGCAACGCCGCAAGCCGGCTTGGGGTCACTCTATCAGAGAAATTCCTGGCCCAGGCGGTGCCTGTGGCGGGGGCGCTGGCGGGTGCGGCGCTCAATTACGCCTTCACCGACTACTACCAGAACATGGCGCGGGTGCATTTCTGCCTGCGCGCGCTGGAACGCCGCACGGGTGACCCTGTGGCGCTGCAGAGCTGTTTTCAGGACATGGTCCGCCTGGCGCGCGAACGCCGGCGGGTGAACCGCCGGCCGGACAAAGCAATGCCCGTGAAATACCTTCCGCGCGAAGCCCAGTAAGGGCCGCGCGGCGGTGTAAGAAGGATTACTTGAAAGAAATCAGCTCGACGTCGAACATCAGCGTCGCGCCGGGAGGGATAACGCTGCCCGCGCCGCGCTGACCATAGCCATGCTCGGGCGGCAGGATCAGGGTGCGCTGTCCGCCGGGCTGCATGGTGGATACGCCGATATCCCAGCCGGAAATCACCTGGCCCACGCCCAGCTTGAAGGTGAAGGGCTGCCCGCGGTCGCGCGAGGAGTCGAACTTCTTGCCCTTGGCGCCGTTCTCATACAGCCAGCCGGTGTAGTGCACGGTCACCATCTGGCCTTTCTTCGGCGTCTCGCCGGTGCCCGCCACATGGTCCTGGTACTGGACGCCGGACGGCAGGGTGACGATTTCGCTTTCGGCCATTTTTCAATCCTTTACGCAATTGCATCCGGGGAGGCCGGTTGGCCTCCCCGGCGCGTTATACTTAGTTCTTCGCCTGGTGGTAACCGGCGGCGTCCACGTCAGCCTTGCACACATAGGCGCCATGCTTGGTCTTGCCGAAATACTTGGACGTGCTGGTGTGGTAGGTCTTGCTCTTGGAGAGGGTGCTCCACACCACGGTGTCGGACGGGCAGTGCGCGGCGGCTTCCGCCTCGGTCTTGAACTCGCTCGACTTGGACAGCTCGGTCGGCTTGGAGGCCGGCTTGGCGGCGGTGGTGGCCGGGGCGGTCGCGGCCGGAGCCTGAGCGGCCGGCGCCATGTTGGACATCGGTGCCATGGTGGAGTTGGGCATCGGGGCCATGGTGCCGCCGGTGCTGGTCTGCGCGAACGCAACCGGGGCGAAGCCCAGGGCGCACGCGAAGGTGAAAACCGGCAGATGCTTGATGATCTTCATTTCTTCTCTCCTGCTGTAACGCCGCTCATCCAAACAGGCGGACGCTTGTGTGTCGGGTTGCCACCGCGGTTGTTACACTTGGCGACAGATAGCGCCCTATGCTGATTTTGTTTGCTCCGCAAGCGGAGAGATTGGGCATCTCGTGATTTGCGTGCCGGGCGTCGGAGGTTTAGAACGCCCGCGCCGACAACTTCATCGAGACGTAACAAAATGACCCTGATCGCCGACCGTCTGAACCGCATCAGCCCCAGCCAGACCATCGCCATTTCCTCCAAGGCGCGGGCGCTGAAAGCCGCCGGCCGGGACATTATCAGCCTCTCCGCCGGCGAGCCGGATTTCGACACGCCCGCGCATATCAAGCAGGCCGCGATCGACGCGATCAATGCCGGTGACACCAAATACACCGACGTTGCCGGCACCCCGGCGCTGCGCAAGGCCGTGGCCGCCAAGTTTCTGCGGGACTCCGGGATCGACTACAAGCCGGAGGAGGTGATCGTCTCCACCGGCGGCAAGCAGGTGATCTTCAACGCCATGCTGGCCACGGTGCAGGCGGGCGACGAGGTGATCATCCCCACCCCGTGCTGGGTGAGCTACCCGGACATCGTGGCCCTGGCCGAGGGCACGCCGGTTTTCGTGCCGTGCAGCCAGAACAGCGGCTTCAAGCTGCGCGCCGAGGACCTGGAAGCGGCGATCACGCCCAAGACCAAGTGGTTCTTCCTCAACTCCCCCAGCAACCCGACCGGCGCCGCCTATTCCGCCGAGGACCTGCGTCCCATTTGCGACGTGCTGCTCAAGCACCCGAACATCTGGGTCTTCACCGACGATATCTACGAAAAGCTGACCTATGACGGCTTCAAGCCGGCCACCATCGTGCAGGTCGAGCCCGCCTTGCGCAGCCGCACCATCACCATGAACGGCTGCTCCAAGGCTTATGCCATGACCGGCTGGCGCATCGGCTTCTGCGGCGCGCCAGTGGAGCTGATCAAGGCCATGGACAAGCTGCAGAGCCAGTCCACCTCCAACACCTCCTCCATCAGCCAGGCGGCTGCCGTCGCGGCGCTGAACGGGCCGGAGGACGCGCTGCACGAGATGACGAAGGTGTACAAGGAACGGCGCGACTTGGTGGTGGACATGCTGAACCAGGCCCAGGGCCTGACCTGCGCCAAGCCGGAGGGCGCGTTCTACGTTTTCCCCTCCATGCAGGGCTGCATCGGCAAGACCACGGCCAAGGGCGCGAAGATCAACACCGACGAAGACTTCGTCATCGCCCTGCTGGATGAGGAAGGTGTCGCCGCCGTGCATGGCTCGGCCTTCGTGTATCCGGGGCATTTCCGCATCTCCTACGCCACCTCCACAGAGGCGCTGCGCGAGGCCTGCACCCGCATCCAGCGCTTCTGCGCCGCGCTGAAGTAAGGCTTACGGATTCGGGCGGCGTGGCTCGGGCAGGCAGTCCGGCCCGATGACCACCCGCCCGGCGCCAGGCAGATAAAAGCCGTAGGCGGTGCGTACGGGCATACCGCCATCCAGGTCCGCACTCTGCCAGAGGGTCTTGCAGGTCTTGGCGTCCACGACGAAGAGATAAGCATCGCCGCCCGTATAGGTGGGGATATACAGATAGCGCCCGCTGCCGATGAAGACGGGCATGGTGACGATGCCGACTTCGGGTGAAGCCCAACACGTGCCGTCTGGCCCCGTGATGCGATAGGAGTTGGTATCGGTGACGAATGCGAAGCCATGGGTGGGTCTTTCTTCCCGTTCTGGGCCAGGACCGCTTTCATCGTCAAAGAGCAGCTTATAATCTCCTGCCGCGATGGTCGTGTACCAGCTTGTGGCGTGGCGCAGGTCGCAGCCAGGTGCAGCAAAGCTGGGACAGGACATTCCCGCGCCAAAAATCAGCGCCAGTGCGATGCGGGCAGTGGCGCTTCGAATCACGGGCTGCTCACCAATGTTGGCAGCCGGATGGCGAAAATTGCACTTCGTGCAGTTCGGGGTGTGTCCACGCTTGGTTAATCCCCTTATTCAGGCCAGAATTTTTAACGCCATTGATCGACCCCCAATATCCCTTGGCATATTTTCCACCCCTGCCAGGGACGATGATGGCGACATGCCCGTGTCCGTGAGGATTGATTATTCCCGCGATGACCAGATACCCTTTTGCCGCGAATTCACTCGCTATCATATCGTTGTTGCCCAGTTGCTCCCATGAGGGGTTTTTGGACAAATATTTCACCATGTCGTTTGCTTGCATCTCCGGCATGTATTCTCCCAGATCAAGCGCTACCGTGCGGACATAACCGCTGCAATTCACCTCATTACGAGGCGTCATGGCCTCTTTCGCCACCTCATCGATCGTCTTTGTCTGCCTCACGAATATGCTCCCTGGTTAACCGGAAAGCATATACAAAGAATGAACAGCCCTGCGAAACGGCTATGTTTTCCGTTTCGCCGCGGGCACGGGCGATTTGTCCGGGTAGGTGCACCAAGCGGCACCCGGGCAGCGCCAGCATTCCGGCATGCGCGCCTTGCATACATAGCGCCCGTGCAGAATCAGCCATAAATGCGCGGGTTTGAGCATCTCCTTGGGAATGCGCTTGATGAGCGCGTCCTCCACCGCGCGCGGCGTGGCCCCGGGGGCAATGCCGGTGCGATTGCCCAGGCGGAATATATGCGTGTCCACCGCCATCGTCGGCTGGCCGAAAATCTCGTTCAGCACCACATTCGCGGTCTTGCGCCCCACGCCGGGCAGGGCCTCCAGCGCCTCGCGCGAGCCGGGCACCTCGCCGCCATGGCGCTCCAGCAGTAGCTGCGCCAGCGCCGCCACGTTCTTGGCCTTGGCGCTCCACAGCCCGATGGACTTGATATACGGCCCAATCCCCTCCGCCCCCAGCGCCGCCATCGCGGCGGCATCAGGCGCCGCCATGAACAACGCAGGCGTCACCTTGTTCACCGCCACGTCGGTCGTCTGCGCCGAGAGCACCACGGCCACGAGCAGCTGGAACGGGGTTTGGTAATGCAGTTCGGTCTTCGGGTCCGGGTTGCCGGCGGCAATGGCGGTGAGGAAGGCGGGAATATCCGCCCGTTTCATCAATTTTGGCATCTGGTCCTTGGGGCAAGCGGCTCGATGCACGATGTATGCGGCATGGACGCATTCACCGCCAAGCCCTCCAGCCGGCTGTTCTTCGAGGCGAATCTGCGGCCGCATCGCAGCCTCTCGCGCGGGGCGCTGCTGGCGGTGCTGGGGGCCATGGCGGCGGGCTCGCTCTACGTCACGACGCTGATGTACCTGCTCGGCGCCTGGCCGGTCATCGGTTTCAACGGTGCTGACCTCGCTTTGGCCGCGCTGCTGTTCTGGCTCAACGCCCGTGCCGCCCGCGCGCGGGAGATCATCCGCCTGAACGAGGACGATATCGAGATTACCCGCGTTACCCCGGCCGGGCGCAAAAGCGTGGCCTGCGTGCCGCCCGGTTGGGCAAAAGTCGAGCTGGAGGAAACGCCCGGGGGCGTGCCGCGCCTGATCATACGCACCCCAACTGAGCGGCTGGAAGTAGGCCGCGCCCTGGGGGCGGCGCAGAAGCGCGACCTCGGCGAGGCGATCAACCGGGCGCTGGCGCGCTGGCGTTCGCCCCAGCTCTAGAAGCTATTTTGTTCCAAACAATCTGTCGCCCGCATCGCCCAGTCCCGGGCGGATATAGGCGTGCTCGTCCAGTTGTCGGTCCAGCGCAGCGGTGTAGATTGGCACATCGGCATGGACGGCCTCGAACGCCGCCACGCCCTCGGGCGCCGCGATCAGGCACACCAGCTTGATGTGCTTCGCCCCCGCCTCTTTCAGCTTGGTCACCGCGGCGGCGGCGGAATGGCCTGTGGCCAGCATCGGGTCCACCACCACGCAGAGCCGCTCTTCCAATGCGTCCGGCACCTTGAAGTAATACTCCACCGGCTCATGCGTCTGCGGGTCGCGGTACAGCCCGACATGGCCGATGCGCGCTGAGGGAACGAGGTCGAGAATCCCGTCCAGAATCCCCTCTCCGGCGCGCAGGATAGAGATGAAGCACAGCTTCTTGCCCTGCACCTGCACCGCTTCCATCGTTTCCAGCGGCGTTTCGATCGTGATCGGCTCCAGCGGCAGGTCGCGCAGCACCTCATAGCCCAGCAGCAGAGAAATCTCCCGCGCGAGACGCCGGAAATCGCCGGTGGTTGTGTCCTTCTTGCGCATCAGGGTGAGCTTATGTTGCACGAGCGGGTGGTCGATGACTGTGAGCATGTCTATTCCCCTGCCTTAGGCAGTCTTATCACAAAGCGTGCGCCGATGATGTTGCCCTCGTCGTCGCGCCGGTTCTCGGCCGAGATGCGGCCCTGATGCGCTTCCACGATCTGGCGCGAGATGGACAGCCCAAGGCCGGAATGGCTGCCGAACTGCTCGCTTTGCGGCCGCTCGGAATAGAAGCGGTCGAAGATGCTGTCCAGCTTGCCGTCGGGAATGCCCGGCCCCTCATCCTCTACCGATAACTCGATCAGTCCGCCGGTCTCGCGCCCGCGCAGATAGATTTTTGCCCCCGGCGGGGAGAAGGAAATGGCGTTGCCGATAAGGTTGCGCAGCACCTGCACGAGGCGTGTCTCCGAGCCGCGCACGTAAAGCCCCTCCACCGGCGCGTCCACCTCTATGAAGGGGCTGTTCTCCTTGCGTGTGGCGTCATGGATTTCGGCGAGCGTCGCCAGCATCCGTGCCATGTCCACGATCTCGTACCGGCTGCGGGAGAGTTCCGCGTCCAGCCGGGACGAGTCGGAAATATCCGATATCAGCCGGTCCAGCCGCTGCACGTCCTGGCTGATGATGGCGAGCAGGCGCGAGGCCCGGGCCGGGTCCTCCACGCGCGTGAGCGTCTCGATCGCCGAGCGGATCGAGGAAAGCGGGTTCTTGATCTCGTGGCTGACATCGGCGGCGAATTTCTCGATCGCGTCCATCCGCGCCCAGAGCGCCTGGGCCGAACTCTCCAGCGTGCGGGCCAGCGTGCCGATCTCGTCGTTGCGGCCCGTCACCGCCTCGGGCAGCTTCTGCGCCCGCGCCCGGCCTTCGCGCATCCGCTCCGCGGCGTCGGCCAGCCGGGTGATCGGGCTGGCGATGGTGCGGGAGAGGTAGAAGGACACGATCACGGTGAGCGCCAGCGCCAGGGCGAACAGGCCGAGGATGGAGATCCGCACCGCCAGCACGGCCTGGTCAACCTCGCGAAGCCTCGCGCGTCAGCAGCACGGTACCGATCACCTGCTGGCTGCGCTCCACCGGCTCGGCGACGGTGATGAGCAGCAGCCCCTCGGCATCCCGGCGCACGAAGGGTGCCGCTTCCTGGTCCGGCGAGGCGGAGGTGAGCTGCAGCACGGTGCGGGCATCGGGCTGCCAGCCCAGCGTGTTCGGGTCCTGCCCGGCGCCGGAGCCAACCAAGCCGGACTCGTCCTCGGTCCCGGTCATCGAGCCGGAGAGATGGTCGTAGATGAAGCCCACCACCCGGCTGAGGAAGCCCGGTGGCGGCGGGGCGGAGAGCGGCTCGGTGATGATCGCCCCGCCCGCGCCCGGATGCACGCGGGAATTGGCGATCAGCGTGCCATCGGTGCCGTAGATCAGAGCCTGGGCATTGGGGGTCGGCTCGGTGAGCGAGTACAGCAGCGGCTGTGCCTGATCAGGGTTAACCGAAGGCTGGCCGTTATTCATCTGCACCGCTGTCTGGGCGATGGCTCCGGCATAGATGCGCGCCTGCTCGCGCAGGGCGGAGACTTCCGCCGCCAGCAGCCCTTGCTGGTACTGGTCCAAATACAGCAGCGCAGCGAAGATCAGCGCCAGCGGCAGGAGGTTAACGAGCAGGATGTCTCGCAGCAGGCGCGAGATGCGGGGTTTGTGGCGCAGGATCAGGCGTCCTTGTAGCGATAGCCGATGCCGTAGAGCGTCTCGATCTGGTCGAACTCGCCATCGATGTTCCGGAATTTCTTGCGCAGCCGCTTCACATGGCTGTCGATGGTGCGGTCATCCACGTACACGTTCTCGCCATAGGCGGCGTCGATCAGCTGGTCGCGCGACTTCACCATGCCCGGCCGCTGAGCCAGCGCCTTTACCAGCAGGAACTCGGTGACGGTCAGCTGGATGTCCTTGCCCTTCCAGAGGCACTGGTGCTTGGTCTCGTCCAGCGTCAGGTCGCCGCGGGTGATCACGCTGGCAGGTGCGGCGCCGCTGGCTTCGGCGCGGGTGCTGTCATGCCGGCGCAGGAGCGCGCGGATGCGCTCCAGCAACAGGCGCTGGCTGAATGGCTTGGTGATGTAGTCATCCGCGCCGAGGCGCAGGCCCATCAGTTCGTCCAGCTCGTCATCCTTGGAGGTGAGGAAGATCACCGGCATCTGCGTGCGGGCGCGCAGTTTCTGCAGCAGCTCCATGCCGTCCATGCGCGGCATCTTGATGTCGAGCACCGCCAGATCCGCCGGCTTGGCCAGCAGGGCCTGCAGGGCGGACTCGCCATCGGTATAGGTGCGAACCTGGAACCCCTCCGCCTCCAGCGTCATCTGCACGGAGGTGAGGATATTGCGATCGTCGTCGACCAGGGCGATTGTGTACTTCATCTGTTCCGGCACCTATGCTTGGCTTTGCGGCCTTTGTGGCTTCAGGGAGTGACCGGATTATGGCAGCAAATCAAGAGGCACTGGTCGAGGCCGCCGCGCTGCTGCGGGGGGCGCGCGCTGGCACGCTGGCCACGGTACATGAGGGCGTGCCGCATGCCGCGCTCGTCACCCCTGCGCTGGATGAGGACAGCCAGCCCATTCTCCTGCTTTCGACCCTGGCCGTGCATACGCGCCAGCTCAAGGCCCACCCGGCCTGCGCCCTGCTGGTGACCGGCGTTCCCACCAGCGATAACCCGCAGACCGCCCCGCGCCTGTGCCTCGCGGGCGAGGCCCGGCCGATCCCGCCCGAACACGTCCGTGCGCGCTTCCTCGCCGCGCACCCGTACGCCGCCCAGTACGTAGATTTCGGCGATTTCGGGTTTTGGAAAATTTTTGTCCATGATGTCCAATATGTCGGGGGGTTCGGGCGTGCGACGCGCCTGAATTTTGCCGCGCTGCAGCATGAAATTTCCCTGCATCGACCCTTCTAATTGTGGTTGATGCCGGGCTCCTGCCTGCTTATGAAAGCAGACAAATACTGCCAGCGAAACAACAACAAGAGGAAATTCCGTGACCCACCTGACCGCCGCCACTGACCCGCGGGATGCCAAGCCCCTGTCCGGCACCGGCGTGCGCGCCACCGCGCCGCTGTATGCCAACCTCACCGCCCCGGCGCTCATTGCCCACTCCCTGCGCAAGGGCGAGGGCCGCCTCTCGGCCGATGGCGCGGTCATCGTGCGCACCGGCATGCATACCGGCCGCTCGGTGGCCGACAAGTTTGTGGTCGATGAACCCTCCACCACCGGCGATGTCTGGTGGGGCAAGGTGAACCAGAAGCTGCCGCGCGAGAAGTTCGACGTGCTGAAGGGCCGCGTGCAGGCTTACCTGCAGGGGCGGGAGCTGTTCACGCAGGATGTCTATGCCGGCGCCGACCCCGAGAACCGCATCCGCGTGCGCCTGGTCACCACCGGCGCCTGGCACGCGCTGTTTGCGCGTAACATGTTCATCCGCCCCAAGGCCGAGGAACTGGCCGGGTTCGAGCCGGATTACGTGATCCTGCACGCGCCGGATTTCCAGGCCGACCCGGCGCTCGACGGCGTGCGCTCCGCCACCGCCATCGCGCTGTCCTTCGCGGAGAAGGTCATCGTCATCGCCGGCACCGAGTATGCGGGCGAGATCAAGAAATCCATCTTCACGGTGATGAACTGGATCCTGCCCGCGCGCGGCGTGCTGCCGATGCACTGCTCCGCCAATATCGGGCCGGATGAGGATTCCGCCCTGTTCTTCGGGCTCTCCGGCACCGGCAAGACCACGCTCTCCTCCGACCCGACGCGCCGCCTGATCGGCGATGACGAGCATGGCTGGGGCCCCAAGGGCGTGTTCAACTTCGAGGGCGGCTGCTACGCCAAGGTCATCGACCTCTGCCAGAAGAGCGAGCCGGAAATCTGGGCGGCGGCGCACCGCTTCGGCACCGTGCTGGAGAATGTGGTGGCGGACCCGCATGGCCGCCTGGACCTCACGGATAAAACCTTCACCGAGAATACCCGCGCCTGCTACCCCGTGGAGTTCATCCCGCATGTGGAGCTCTCCGGCCGTGGCGGCACGCCGCGCAACGTGGTGATGCTGACGGCGGATGCCTTCGGCGTGTTGCCGCCGATTGCCCGGCTCACCCCGGCGCAGGCCATGTACCACTTCCTCTCCGGCTACACCGCCCGCGTGGCGGGCACCGAGAAGGGGATGGGGGCCGAACCTCAGGCGACCTTCTCCACCTGCTTCGGCTCGCCCTTCCTGCCGCGCCATCCGCAGGTCTATGGCCGGCTGCTGCAGGCGCTCATCAAGGAGCACGGCGTCTCCTGCTGGCTGGTCAACACCGGCTGGACCGGCGGGGCCTATGGCGTGGGCAAGCGCATGTCCATCTCCCACACCCGCGCCCTGCTACGCGCCGCCCTGGCCGGCGAGCTGGATAACGTCCCCTACCGCATCGACCCGTTCTTCGGCCTCGCCATCCCCGAACGCGTGAACAACGTGCCGGACGAGGTGCTGGACCCCCGCTCCGCCTGGGCTGACAAGGCCGCTTATGACGAAGCCGCCAAGGCCCTGGTGCAGCGCTTCATCGACAACTTCGCCAGCTTCGCCGAGCATGTGGACGAGGATGTGAAGGCCGCCGCGATCAAGACTGCGGCTTAACGGCGCCGATCAGGAATTCCACATTACCCTCCGGCCCCTTGATGGGGCTGGGGGTGATGCCCAGCACGCTCCAGCCGGGAAGGCTGGCGAACCAGGCTTCGATGCGCGCGCAGACTTCCTCGTGCACCGCCGGGTCGCGCACCACGCCGCCCTTGCCCACTTGGCCGGGCCCGGCCTCGAATTGCGGCTTGATCAGCGCGATGGCGAAGGCACCCGGCGCGCAGAGAGCCAATCCCGCTGGCAGCACCGTCTGCAGCCCGATGAAGCTGGCATCGCAGACCAACGCGCCGATCGGCTCGGGGATGGTCTCCGCCGTGAGATGCCGCGCATTGGTTTTTTCCAGCACCACCACGCGCGGGTCGGAACGCAGCTTCCAGGCCAGCTGCCCGTGCCCGACATCAACGGCATAGACCTTGGCGGCGCCATGGGTAAGCAGCACATCGGTGAACCCGCCGGTCGAGGCGCCGACATCCAGGCAGATCCGCCCCTCGGGGTTGAGACCGAAATGCTCCAGCCCGTGCGCCAGCTTCACCCCGCCGCGCGAGACCCACGGGTGGTCCTGCCCCTTTACTGAAAGTTGCGCGTCCTCGGGCAGCATGTCCCCGGGCTTGGCCACCCGCGCCGTGCCGGCAAAGACGAGCCCGGCCATGATGAGCGCCTGCGCCTTGGCGCGGGACTCCACGAGGCCGGAATTGACGAGCATGAGATCGGCGCGTTGCTTGGGCATGGTCAGCCGGGGATAGTCTATCGGCGGCCGATCCCCAAGGGCTTGCCGCGCCGGGGCCGGCTGCCTAACCTTCGCCCAACCCCCCGATAACCGGGGGAGCAGCTAAAACAGCAGGAACATGTCCGACACCCTCATCAAGCTGGAAACCGCTGGCGGCCTCGCCCGTCTGACCCTCAACAACCCCGATGCCGGCAACGTGCTCGATGCGCCGATGATCGAGGCACTGGATGCCGTCACCGCGCAACTCGCGGCCGAGCCCCCGCGCGCGGTGCTGATCACCGCCGAGGGAAAGAATTTCTGTGTCGGCGGGGATATCCGCGCCTTCCACACCGCCCCGGACCGCGGCGAGTTGCTGCACCGGATGGCCGGCCGGCTGCATGACTCCGTGCGCCGTCTGGCCGCGCTCAAGGCCCCGGTGGTTGCCGCGGTGCAGGGCGCGGCGGCGGGGGCGGGGCTCTCGCTCGCCGCAGGGGCGGACATGCTGATCGCCGCGCGCGGGGCGACCTTCACCATGGCCTATACCGGCATCGGCATCAGCTCCGACGGTGGCGCCAGCTATTACCTGCCGCGCCTGATCGGCCTGCGCCGCACCCAGGAACTGGCCTATACCAACCGCCGCATCCCCGCAGAGGAAGCCTTCGCCTGGGGGCTCGTCTCCGCCGTGGCGGAGGATGACGCCCTGGCGGCCGAGGCTGAGGCGCTGGCACAGCGCCTCGCTGCCGGGCCGACCCTGGCCTATGCCGCGATGAAGCGCCTGCTGGCCGCCGAAGCTGGGCTGGACGCGCAGCTGGACGCCGAGCTGGACAATGTCTCCACCACCGCCGCCAGCCGGGATGCGAGCGAGGGCGTCGCCGCGTTCCTGGCCCGCCGCCAGCCGGACTTCACCGGCAGCTAGAGACTGATTCACGTATCAGGCTGAACCATGTCTGGATCCGCCTGATGCGATCGCACTCTAATCACCGAATACCGGCGTGCGGTTCTCCTGCGCCGCCGTCCGGGTCTCGGCATGTTCGGGGGAGGCGAGCAGCGCCTCCTGCTCCGCTGATTCAGCCAGCAATAAAGCTGCGGAGTCCGCCGGGGCGTTGAGCAGGCGCTTTGCCGCGCGGATGGCGGGCGGGCTTTGGCTGGCGATGTGCCGGGCCAGGGCCAGGGCCTCGACGCGCGGGTCGGCGGCCAGGCGCGTCACCAACCCGAGCTTTGCGGCCTCCTCGCCCAGGAATTTGCGCGCGGTGTAGATCAGCTCCCGCGCCACATCGTCGCGCACCAGGCCGCGTAGCAGCGGGAAGCCCGCCATGTCCGGCACCAGCCCCCAATGCATCTCCATCACGGAGAATTGCGTCTCGGGTGCCGCGATGCGGATATCCGCGCCGAGCATGATCTGGAATCCGGCGCCGAAGGCGAAGCCGTGCACCGCGGCAATCACCGGCACCGGCAGGTGCCGCCAGCCCCAGGCGGCGTGCTGGTAGATATTCGCAGCGCCATGAGTGCGGTCGCGCAGGTTTCTGGTCTGGGGGCTCTGCGACAGGCTGTCGAGGTCCGCCCCGGCGCAGAAGCCGCGCCCCTCGCCGGAGAGCACCACGCAGCGCAGTCCCGGCAGGCGGGCGAGCCGGGTGGTCATGCGGGCGATCGCCTCGAACATCTCGTAATTGAGCGCATTGATCTTATCGGGCCGGTTCAGGCGGATATCCGCCACCCCGGCCGCGATGCTGGCTGTAATCAGCTCCGCCATGCCACTCCCCTTGTCTGCTCGGCCGCATCGTGCGTGTATCGGCTGAGCGCAGGTTGTATCGTTACACGCTCAGTTTCAATCCTTTCTTGCGCGGGAGAGGGGCATGCCTGAGCCCACCTTGGCGCTTGCCTCAGCCCTCGCTCGCCAGCCGGGCCAGTGCCGCCTTGTACTCGGTGGCGAGACGCTCGATCAGCTTTGCGGCGGGAACCACCTGTTTGACCGCGCCGATGCCCTGGCCCGCGCCCCAGACGTCGCGCCAGGCCTTGGCATCGCCCCCCGCCTTTTCTGCCTTCTCCACCTTTTCCACCTTCTCCATCATCCGCATGGTGCTGGCCCCGGCGGTGGTGAGCGTGGCCGGGTCGATGCCCGCCGCCACGATGCTGGGCAACAGGTAGTTGCCAAACACACCGGTGAACTGGCTGGTATAGATGATGTCCTGGGAGGCGCCTTCCACAATCATCTGCTTGTAAGCCTCATCGGCATGGGCTTCCTCGGTGGCGATGAAGGCCGAGCCGATATAGGCAAGGTCCGCGCCCATGGCCCGGGCCGCGGCGATGGCGTTGCCATTGGCGATGCAGCCTGAGAGCGCCAGCGGGCCGCTGAACCATTCGCGGATCTCCTGCACCAAAGCGAAGGGCGAGAGCGTGCCGGCATGGCCGCCCGCACCGGCAGCGACGGCCACCAGACCGTCCGCCCCGCGCTCGATGGCCTTGTGGGCGAATTCGTCGTTGATGACGTCGTGGAACACCACGCCGCCATAGGAATGCACGGCCTCGTTCACCTCGCGCACGGCGCCCAGCGAGGAGATGACCACCGGCACCTGGTATTTCACCACCAGATCCAGGTCCTCCTGCAGCCGGGGATTGGTCTTATGCACGATCAGGTTCACCGCGAAGGGCGCGTCATCCGCCGTCAGTTCGCGGCGCAGCTGTTGCAGCCATTGCTCCAGCGTGCCGGAGGGCCGGGCATTGAGCGACGGAAACGCGCCGACCACGCCCGCCCGGCACTGCGCGATCACCAGTTCCGGGCGTGAGACGATGAACATCGGGGCGGCGATGACGGGAACGGAGAGGCGGCCCCGAAAGAGTTCAGGCATGGACATGTTGGTTTCCTCTAAACTTCGTAGGCATACATAATTCCTTGCGCCGCGCCCGCCGTAAAGAGCCTGTTTTGACAGCCGCCCGCACCCAGCCATACGCTATCTTGCGAAGGTCAACGACAAGGGGAGTGCGGAGGCTATGGCAATGAAAGACGATCCGGTGCGGCTGGATATCGCCAATTATCCGATGCGCTATACCAGCCGTGTCCTGTTCGCGGACATGGATGGCTTCCGCCATCTCAACAACGTCGCCATCGCGCGCTTCTTCGAGGAAGGCCGCGCCATGTGCATGATCGAGGCGTTCGGCGTGGACTGCATGCTGAACCCGCCGGACGGGCGCATCATGCTGTTCGCCTCCGCGGCCATCGACTACATCGCCCAGGCCTATTATCCGGGCGAAGTCGAGGTCGGCACCGCCATCCTGCGCGTCGGCACCTCCTCCTTCCAGCTCGGCCACGCGGCCTTCCAGAACGGCAAGTGCTTCGCCCTTTCCAATGGCATCCTGGTCAAGTCTCTGTACGGCAAGGCCGAGCCGCTGACCGGGGAGGAACGGGCGGTGCTGGCGCGCTTCGCCTTCGGGAACGGAGGCTAGTCGCGCGCCCCGATCGGCAGCACGGTCTTGCCGTGCGCCTCGTTGATGACGTCCGCGGCGCCGAGATAGGCGGCGAGCAGCGCGGTGATCAGCCCGCCATAGCCGCCGAAGGTGGTCAGCGCGGCAATGCCGGTGAGGGGCGCCAGGCCGAGCAGGAAGAAGGTGATCCAGAGCGCCAGGAAGACGAGGAACACGGCGCGGTTGAGAGCAAAGCTGGCGATCCACATGGCGAAGGTGAAGACGCCCCAGACGATGAGGTACCAGCCCACGGCGGCACCGGGCACATCCTTGGCGAAGAACTCGACAAACAGGGCGAAACTCCACCAGAACGCGCCGTACGAGCAGAAGGCGACAAAGCCGAAGGTGTTGCCATTGGCCATCTCCATGAGCCCGGCGCAGAACTGAGCCGTGCCGCCATAGGCGAAGGCCATGGCCAGCACCAGGGGAACGGCGGCGCCGGGCAGAAGCCCCGCATTGACCATGCTGAGCAGCCAAGTGGTGAGGGCAAAGCCGAAAAGCCCAAGCGGGGCGGGATTGGCGAGCTTCATTCTTGGTATTCCTCCTGCGAATTCGGACGATTTTTATATATTTATCCGGCCCTGAAGCTTGGTTTCAGAGCCGGTCCGATTATTGCAGGCTGTCCAGTTTGTGTAAAACCCCGTTTCGCCTGCTCCACAATGGAGGATGTGTCTTAAATGACCGGGGTGGTCACGCCATCCATGCCGATGGTGACGCCGCTGACATAGCCGGCGCGGGGCGAGGCGAGGAAAACCGCCATGTTGGCGATGTCCGCCGGGTCGGCCATCCGGCCCAGGCCGATATTGGCGACGGCGCGCTCCAGCGCCTGCGCGGTGCTGATGCCCTCGCGTTTGGCGTTGGTCTCGAGAAAGCTGGCGACGCGGCCGGTGGCGGTAATCCCCGGGTTGAGGCCGACGACGCGCACGCCCTGGCGGCCATAGGCGGCGGCAAGCCCGGCGGTGGCCAGCATGAGCGCGGCATTGGCGGCACCGCCCGCGATATGCACCGGGTTGGCGACCTTGCCGCCACTGCCGATGATGTTGACGATGGCGCCTGTCCTGCGCGCGGCCATGGCCTTCACCACCGGGTCGATGACGTTGATATAGCTGAAGAATTTTGCGTCCAGGGCGGTACGCCACAGGGCGGGGGTGAGGTCTTCGGGCACCACGCGCTTCGCCGCCCCGGCGCTGTTCACCAGCACGTCCAGTGGGCCGAGCGCCGCCTGCACCTGTTCCAGCATGGAAGCGGCAGCTTCGGCGTCGGTCAGGTCGGCGGTAAAGCCGATGGCGCCGGGCAGGTCCTTCAGCGCGGCGTCGATATTCGCCTGGGCACGCGAGCAGATGGCAACGCGCGCGCCCTCGGCCAGGAAGGCCTGCGCGCAGGCGAGGCCGATGCCCTTGGAGCCGCCGGTGACGAGGACGGCTTTGCCGGCGAGGCCGAGATCCATCAGGCCGAGGCGGTCTCGGCCGGTTGCAGGATCTGGCAGAGTGCCGCCACCAGCTCGTCCATCATCGCATCGGTGTGCTTCGGCCCCGGGGTGAAGCGCAGGCGCTCCGTGCCGCGCGGCACGGTGGGGTAGTTGATGGGCGTGGCATACATGCCGAACTCGCGGATCAGCTGCATGGAAACCGCCGTCGCCTTCGCGGCATCGCCGATCATCAGCGGCACGATATGGCTGGTGCTGGGCATGACCGGCAGCCCGGCGGCCTTGAACTTGGCCTTCAGCGTCTCGGCGCGGTTGAACAGCAGCGCGCGGCGGGCATTGTCGGCCTTCAGCGTGCGGATGGAGGCGAGCGCCGCGGCCACGGTGGGCGGGGGCAGGGCGGTGGTGAAGATGAACCCGGCGGCGACGGAGCGGATATAGTCCAGCACCTTGAAATCGCCGGTGATGTAGCCGCCATGGCAGCCATAGGCCTTGGCCAGCGTGCCCTCGATGATGGTGATGCGGCGGGCCACATCGTCACGTTCGGAGACGCCGCCTCCATGCTCGCCGTACATGCCCACGGCATGCACCTCGTCCAGATAGGTGAGGGCGTTGTATTTATCGGCGAGGTCGCAGATCTCCTTCAGGGGCGCGATGTCGCCATCCATGGAGTACACGCTCTCGAAAGCGATCAGCTTCGGCGCATCCTCGGGTGCCCCGGCGAGGAGGCGCTCCAGATCCGCCATGTCGTTATGCTTGAAGACATGCACCGTCGCCTGGCGCGCATCCTTGATGCCGACGATCATGGAATTATGGTTCTGCGCGTCGGAGAACACATGCCAGTCGGGCAGGGATCTGAGGATGGCGCTCAAGGATGCCTGGTTGGAGACATAGCCCGAGGTGAAGAGCAGCGCCGCGTCCTTGCCGTGCAGGTCGGCGAGTTCCTCTTCCAGCGCCACATGCAGCGGCGAGGAGCCGGCGATGTTGCGGGTGCCGCCGGCACCGGCGCCGTAATGGCGGGCGGCGCCGATGGCGGCCTCGATGACCACCGGGTCGGTGCCCATGCCGAGATAGTCATTGGTGGACCAGACCAGGATGTCCCTGGTTTTGCCCTCCATGGTGACGCGGTAGAATGGAAAGGTCTCGACCAGCTTCTCCAGCGCCACGAAGCGCCGGTAGCGCCCCTGTGCGGAGATTTCGGCGAGGGCTTCATCGCATTTGGCAAGAAACTTGTGCATCTGATCCGTTAAGTCGCTGGACTGACGCCTAGAAAAGCGCTCAGGCCGATCGAGTCAATGACTTACATCAACCGTTTGGATTGAGCGGAGAGGGATGCAGGCGGCACTTGCCTGCATCCCTCTCCGCCGCGCGCGGGCGGGGCTAGACGCCGCCCGCGACATAGGTGCGCAGCGAGTCCACTTCCGACTGGCTCTGGTCGATGCGGGCTTTCACCACATCGCCAATGCTGACGAGGCCGATGAGGCTGCCATTCTCCATGATCGGCAGATGGCGGAAATGTCCGTTGGTCATGATCTCCATCGCCTGCTCCACGGTGGTCTCCGGCGAGGCGGTCGTGGGGTTGGGCGTCATCAGCGCCGCGGCGGTCAGGTCCAGCGTTTCCTGGGCATGTTCAACGAGGCTGCGGACGATGTCGCGCTCGCTCAGCACGCCGACGAGGCGGCCGCCGTCGAGCACCATCACCGCGCCGATGCAGCGATCCGCCAGGATGGAGAGTACGCTGGTGATACGGGCTTCCGGCGGGACCGAAACGAAGCCCGGCGGCTTGTTGCGCAGGATCTGTCTTACGTTCATGGCTCTTCCCCTTTTCTCCCTAATTAATATGGGGCGGGGGAGCGCCACGGTGCAATTAATAATTTATTTCGATTGTGCTAAGGGGCCGTACAGTTCCGGGCGGCGGTCTCTGAAGAATGGATCAGCGGCGCGCACGGCGGCGAGATCGGCGGGGTCCACCTCGGCGAAGAGAAGCTCCTCGCCCACCCCCCCCATGGCCAGCACCACACCGTCCGGGCCGCAAATGCTGGAGAGGCCGACATAAGCGAGGCCGTCGTCATTGCCGGAATGGTTGGCGTAGGCGGTGTAGAGCTGGTTCTCATAGGCGCGGGCGGGGAGCACGTGGCGGGCCACCTGCTCGTAGGGCTGCATCTGCGCCGTGGGGATGAGCAGGATGTCCGCCCCGGCGAGTGCGAGGCGGCGGGCGGGTTCGGGGAACTCAATATCGTAGCAGATCAGGACGCCAATCTTCAGCCCGTGCAGCTCGGCCACCGGGAATTCCGTGCCGACGGCCTTGAACATGGCGCGGTCCAGATCCCCGAACAGATGGGTTTTACGGTAGTTGAGCAGGATTTCGCCATCCGGCCCGATGAGCACGGCAGCGTTGGCAGCCTCCTCGCCCACCTTCTCCGGGTAGCCGAAGGCCAGGGCGATGTGGTGGGTCTTGGCGATCTCGCGCGCCGGGGCAAGGCCCTCCGCCGTCACGGCCTGGGCCTTCGCCTGCTCATGACCGATATTGTAGCCGGAGAGGAACATCTCGGGCAGGAGCAGCAGTTCCGCTCCCTGGGCCCGGGCCTCCTGCGCCTTGGCGGCCATGAGGGTAAAGGACGCGGGGACGTTGTTGATGAGGCCGGGGCCCTGGTAGAGCGCGATTTTCATGACGGAGTAGCTTACGCCCCGGCGCGCTTGTTGAAAAGTGCAGGGAAAGCGGCTAAACCCCGCCCGCCGGCACCCCTGGAGGCCGGCTTTTGTTGTTTGTAGGAGCGTAACATGGCCAATTTTGAAGCTGTTGAGGCCTTTGCGCGTCCGCGTGCCGGCAAGGGGGTGGCGCGGGCGACGAGGCGTGAGGGCAAGGTGCCCGCCGTTATTTATGGTGCGAAGCAGGAGCCGTCGCTGGTCGCGCTGGATCCGCGCTTTGTCCTGCGCGAGCTGAAGCGCGGCGGCTGGCGCTCGCGCCTGTATGAGATTTCCGTGGACGGGCAGAAGAGCCGCGCGCTGATGCGCGACGTGCAGTTCCACCCGGTCACCGACCAGCCGGAGCATGTGGACTTCCAGCGCCTGGCGCCGGGTGAGCGCGTGCGCGTGGCCGTGATCGTCAGCTTCCTGAACGAAGCCACCAGCGTGGGCCTGAAGCGCGGCGGCATGCTCAACGTCGTTCGCCACAAGGTGGAGGTCGAGGTCGACCCCGACCACATCCCCGAGAAGTTCGAGGCCGATCTCGGCCCCCTGGACATCAACGACAACATCCGTTGGCATGACCTCAAGGGCACCGAGAACTGCCAGCCCGTGATCACCGGCCGTGACTTTGTCGTCGCCACTGTGGCGCCGCCGACCGTCTCCGCCGAGCAGCTGGCCGCCGAGGCTGCCGCTGCCGCCGCCGCAGCCGCCGCCAAAGGTGGCAAGGGCGCCAAGAAGAAGTAACGCAGTACCTGCCGCGCCATGCTGCTTTGGGTTGGACTTGGAAACCCGGAACCGGGTATGGCGCGGCAACGCCACAATATCGGCTTCATGGCTGCCGATACGATCGCGCTCCGCCACGGGTTCGGCCCGTGGCGGTCGCGTTTTAAGGGGCAGACCGCCGAAGGGCGGATCGGCACCCACAGAATTTTGCTGCTCAAGCCGATGACCTACATGAACCTCTCGGGGGAATCGGTGCAGGAGGCGGCTTCCTTTTATAAGGTGGAGCCGGGCGGCATCACCGTATTCCATGACGAGCTGGACCTGGAGCCCGGAAAAATCCGGGTGAAGAAGGGCGGCGGCAATGCCGGGCATAACGGCCTGCGCAGCATGGACAAGCATTTGGGCACGCCGGAGTACTGGCGCGTGCGCTTAGGCATCGGCCACCCTGGCGACAAGGCCCGCGTGACCGGCCATGTGCTGGGGGATTTCGCCAAGGCCGACCAGCTATGGCTGCTGCCCTGCCTGGATGCCGTGACCGACAATGCCGGGCTGCTGGCGGATGGCAAGCCGGAAGATTTCATGACGCGCGTGGCGCGGGTTACAGGGGATAAAAATGGGGTTTAATTGCGGGATCGTGGGTCTGCCGAATGTGGGCAAGTCCACCCTGTTCAACGCGCTCACCGCCACGGTGGCGGCGCAGGCGGCGAATTATCCGTTCTGCACCATCGAGCCGAATGTCGGCCGCGTGGCGGTGCCGGACAAGCGCATGAACAAGCTCGCCGAGATAGGCAAGTCCATCAAGGTGGTGCCAACCAGCCTGGAGTTCGTGGACATCGCCGGGCTGGTGCGCGGCGCCTCCAAGGGCGAAGGGCTGGGCAACCAGTTCCTTGCCAATATCCGCGAGGTGGATGCCATCGTGCATGTCCTGCGCTGCTTCGAGGATGACGACGTGACGCATGTGGAGGGTTCGGTGGACCCGATCCGCGATGCGGAGACGGTCGAGACCGAGCTGATGATCGCCGACCTCGACAGCCTGACCAAGCGCCTGCCGATGTTGCAGAAAAAAGCCAAGAGCAACGACAAGATCGCCGCCGCCGAGGTGGCGCTGATCGAGCCGATCGTTGCCGCGCTCGAGGCCGGCAAGCCCGCCCGTGCGGCCATTCCCAAGGGCGAGGAAGAGGCGGTGAAGCGGCTCAACCTGCTCACCTCCAAGCCCGTGTTGTACGTGTGCAATGTCGAGGAAGCCGCGGCCGCCACCGGCAATGCCTACTCCGCCCGTGTGGCCGAGATGGCGGCTGCCGAGGGGGCGCGGCATGTGATCATCTCCGCGGCCATCGAGGCCGAGGTGAGCCAGCTGCCCGAGGAGGACCGCGAGGGGTTCCTCGCGGATCTTGGCCTGGAGGATAGCGGCCTGGACCGTATCATCCGCGCCGGCTACGCGCTGCTCGGGCTCATCACCTACTTCACCGTGGGTCCCAAGGAGACCCGCGCCTGGACCATCATCCAGGGCACCAAGGCGCCGGGTGCGGCGGGTGTCATCCATGGCGATTTCGAGCGCGGCTTCATCGCCGCCGAGACCATCGCCTATGAGGATTACGTGGCGTTCAAGGGCGAGGCGGGCGCGCGCGAGGCGGGCAAGTTGCGCATCGAGGGCAAGGAGTATGTCGTGAAGGATGGCGACGTGCTGCTGTTCCGCTTCAACGTGTAACCAGATCCATTGTAGCACTCAATTTACGCCTTGGGATGGAAGAAGCCGATTTCATCCGGAGTCGTATTGATCTAGGGTCGGGGCATGACCCTAGCCCGAATAGTTGAGGCATTTCTCTTCGGCGGACGCTGGCTTATTGTTCCCATCTACCTCGCCATGCTCGTCCTGCTGGCGATTCTGGTGACGTATTTCGTCGGGGAGCTTGTGCATGCCTTCCCCGATCTGACCGGCTATAGCGAGAATGACCTGATCATTCTCACCCTCTCGCTTATAGACCTGTCGCTCACCGCCAATCTGGTCGTGCTCGTGACCCTCTCGGGCTACGAGAATTTTGTCCGCAGCGTCCAGCACGGCGAGCGTGACACGTGGCCGAAAGGGCTGGTCTCGGTCGATTTCTCCGCGCTGAAGCTGAAAACTCTGGCGTCCGCCACCGTTATCGCGGCGGTGCACCTGCTGCGCAGCTTTCTGGAGATCCGAACGGAAAGCGACCGTGATCTGCTCTGGCAGGTCGTGATTGTGGTGACGTTCGGTGGACTGTCTCTGTTATTGGCGGTGACAGACAGGCTCAGCCCCGACGAGACCAAAAAAGGCCCTTAAAACAGCACCAGATCGTCGCGGTGGATGACCTCATCGCGGCCGCGGAAGCCTAGCAGCGCCTCGAAATCCTCCGAGCGGTGGCCCGCCAGCATGGCCGCGTCGGCGCTGGAATAGGCGGCGAGGCCACGGGCGATGTGCGCGCCATCCTCGGTCAGCACATCCACCGGGTCGCCACGCTCGAAATTGCCGGTGACCGCCTTGATGCCGGCGGGGAGCAGGGAGGAACCCTTCTCCAGCGCCTTCGCGGCGCCGGCGTCGATGGTCAGCGTGCCCTGCGGCGCCAGATGCCCGGCGATCCAGCTCTTGCGGGCCGAGCGGCCTTCCGGCGCGGGGAGGAACCAGGTGCATTTGCCCCCCCGGGAAATGGCGGCGATGGGATTCACCCGATCGCCGAGCGCGATGGCCATGGCGCAGCCCGCCTGGGTGGCGATGCGCGCGGCGATGAGTTTGGTCTTCATGCCGCCGGAGGAGTAGCCGGGTGGCGGCTCGCCGCCCATGGCGTCGATCTCTGGGGTGATGGCCGGGACCACGGGGATATGCGAGGCTTCCGGGTCCTTGCGCGGATCGGCGGTGTAGAGACCGTCGATATCCGAGAGCAGGAGCAGGACGTCGGCCTGCATCATCTCGGCTACGCGGGCGGCCAGGCGGTCGTTGTCGCCATAGCGGATTTCGGCCGTGGCCACGGAGTCATTCTCGTTGATGACCGGGATGCAGCCAAGCGAAAGCAACGTGGAGAGCGTGGCGCGGGCGTTGAGGTAGCGGCGCCGGTCCTCAGTGTCGTCCAGCGTGATGAGCAGCTGTGCGGCGATGAGGGATTTCTCCGAGAGCGTCTCCGCCCATGCCTGGGCCAGGCGGATCTGCCCCACGGCGGCGGCGGCCTGCTTCTCGTCCAGCCGCAGCTTGGCGCCGTGCAGCCCGAGCTGGCGGCGGGCCAGCGCGATGGCGCCCGAGGAGACGACGATGATTTCAGTCCCGCGCCCGGCCAGCGCGGCGATGTCCTCGACCACGCCGCGCAGCCACTCCGTACGCGGAGTGGCGGTGGTTGGGTCCACGATCAGGGCTGAGCCGATTTTGATGACAATGCGCTTCGCGATGGCCAGCGAAGGGATCATTTTTGCCGCGCCTCGTTGATGACATTCTGCAGGGCGCGCAGCACTTCCTTCACGCCCTCGCCAGTGACGGCGCAGATCCCCATGACCTCGGCGCCGGAGGCCTTGGCCAGTGCGGCGCGGCGGGAGGAAAACTCGCGCGGGGTCATCGCGTCCGTCTTGTTGAGCACGATGATCTCGGGCTTATCCGCCAAGCCGCCGCCATAGGCTTCCAGCTCGTGGCGGATGGTGCGCCAGGCATCGACCACATGGCCAGCCGCGCCATCGATGAGATGCAGCAGCACGGCGCAGCGTTCCACATGGCCGAGGAAGCGGTCACCCAGCCCCGTGCCCTCATGCGCGCCCTCGATCAGCCCGGGGATGTCGGCGAGGACGAATTCCTCGGTCATGGACAGCCGGACCACGCCGAGCTGCGGGTGCAGCGTGGTGAAGGGGTAGTCGGCGATCTTCGGGTTGGCGCCGGAGACGACCTTGAGGAAGGTGGATT
Organism: uncultured Alphaproteobacteria bacterium; assembly: GCA_963750235.1. Taxonomy (GTDB): domain Bacteria; phylum Pseudomonadota; class Alphaproteobacteria; order Acetobacterales; family Acetobacteraceae; genus Acidocella. The sequence continues at coordinate 119,175 of CAVVPW010000008.1, read as the reverse complement.
TGCCCGCGTTCGGCAGGCCGACCAGCCCGGCATCCGCGATGAGCTTCAGGCGCAGCCAGACCCAGCGCTCCTCGCCCGGCCAGCCTTTGTCCGCCCGGCGTGGGGCGCGGTTGGTGGAGGTTTTGAAGCGGGCATTGCCAAAGCCGCCATCGCCGCCCTTGAGCAGCACGATGCGCATGCCGGGTTTGTCTAGGTCCGCCAGCATGGTCTCACGGTCGTCGTCGAAGATCTGCGTGCCGACAGGAACCTTGATGACCAGCGTTGGGGCGGCCGCGCCCGTGCGGTCAGAGCCCGCGCCGTTGCCGCCCTTCTTGGCCTTAAAATGCTGGGTGTAGCGGAAGTCGATCAGCGTGTTCAGGTTCTCGACGGATTCGAACACGATATCCCCGCCGCGGCCGCCATCGCCGCCGTCAGGGCCGCCGAATTCGACGTATTTTTCACGCCGGAAGGCGGTGACGCCGTCGCCGCCATCGCCGGATTTGATGAAGATTTTAGCCTGGTCGAGAAATTTCATGAGTGTGCTCCAACAGAAAAGGCCGGCTTGAGGCCGGCCTTGCTGCGGAGATATCCGTGCAGATTATTCGGCGGCCAGCTTGACCGGGGCGACCGAGACATGCACCCGGTCATCGGACTTGCGCTCGAACAGCACGGTGCCGTCGGTCAGGGCGAACAGGGTGTGGTCACGACCGACGCCGACATTCGCACCCGGCTTAACCTTGGTGCCGCGCTGGCGGATGATGATGTTGCCGGCCACAACGGCCTGGCCGCCCGACTTCTTGACGCCAAGACGCCGGCCGGCGGTATCGCGACCGTTGCGGGACGAGCCGCCTGCTTTCTTATGTGCCATGTTTCAGTGCTCCTTACGCCGCGTTGATGGAGGACACGCGCAGCACGGTCACGTGCTGGCGGTGGCCGTTCTTGCGGCGGCTGTTCTGCCGGCGGCGCTTCTTGAAGATGATGACTTTGTCCAGGCGGTCCTGGGCGATGACAGTGGCGGTGACGGTGGCGCCGGCCACCACGGGGGCGCCGAGCTTCAGAGAGCCCTCGCCGCCAACGGCCAGAACGTCGGTAAAGGTGACCGTGCTGCCGGCTTCCGCCTCCAGCTTCTCAACCTTCAGCACCGCGTCGGGCGTGACACGGTATTGTTTGCCGCCGGTGCGGATGACTGCGAACATGGTACTAAAAATCCTGTATCGACAAAACGTAAGGACGCGGCCAAGGAAAACCCAGCCGCGGGAGTGGCGCGTTATAGCCGGGCTGGGGCCGGTGTCAATGCGGATTCGTGGCATGGGCGGACCAGAAAAGCTGCGGGACTGTTGCCCCGCGCCCGTCCGCCGCTTATAAGCCCCCCGCAGCGTCCCCCGGAGAGGTGCCAGAGTGGCCGATTGGGGCAGTCTCGAAAACTGTTGTGCGTGCAAGCGTACCGTGGGTTCGAATCCCACCCTCTCCGCCAGCACATCGTTCGCCACCGTCCCCGATTGATCGCCCCTAGCGCGCCTATCTGCCATGGAATAGAGACCGGGTTTCGAGGAGGGTCGATGGCGCGGCAAATCGACAAATTGAGTGATCTCGAAGTAGAGCTGAATGCCGTGAAGCTGAAACTAGCACGGTAAGGCCCGGCCGGTCACACAGCGCGGCGCATGATAAATTATACATCCGCGCAAATGCGAAACTAGCGTACAAGGTACTTTGCACCAAACGATGGAGCCGTATCCATGAGCGATTTGATTGCTAGGTACTGTCCCCGATGCAAAGAGATGCAGCATATCAACTTTGGACCGCCCGCCGCCGACGGCAGGCGGCCATTCTACTGTAAGGTATGCGACCTAGAGCTTGGGAACCCATCTAAAGAACACGCCAGAAGGCCGTCATATCCCGAGCTGTGAGGTCCTTGATCGGCGGCGCCCCCCCTTGAACAAGCCGTTTGTTGCGATGTACGAATATCCACCGAGCTGTGGATAAGTCTGTGGAGTTGTGGTGTATCCATTAACATCTGCCGCACTCTGCCTGCATCGGCTGCAATTTGGTGCAGCCCCGCTGTCCCAGCGCGCTGCCGGTCGTGGGGGATGTTACCGGTATTTCGGCTGTATAATCTGCTCGCGGCCTGTTGATTGCGGGGGGCAATCTGCCCCGCACCGCAAAATTCTGCGTCAACGGGGATAAATCGGCAAAACGGCGAACGGTGGACGGCTTTGCAGGGCTTCCAATCCAATTTGTGGACAAATCAATCACAGGTCCGTGAACAAATAGGCTCTGGCCTGCTGTTCCCTGTGGATAACACTGTGGATTTAAATACAATTGGGTTAATACCCGTTGTTCACAGCATAACTACAACCCCTAAATCTTTTAACCTAAAAGAGATTATGTTTAGCCGACGGGGACGAAACCGCCCACCGGGCTCTGCGCCACGCCCTGGAAGCGCGGCGGCGCTTTTTGTTCACGCCACCGCAGGCAGAGTCAGTAGCCTAGCAGGCCCTTCAGTTGGTTGCCGACACCGTTGGTAATGGGCACGCCGGACTTCTTCAGCGTGCCAGTGGCCGCCCCTTGCAACGCGCCCGCCGCGGTGGCTTGCAGCTGCTGGGTCAGGGCTGCGGAAGCCGCCTTTGTCGCTTCGCTGGTGATGGCGCCGAGCACCTGGTTCGTGATTTCCGCCGCGGTGGCGCCGCCGCTATCCTGCCCGATATTGGTGAGGTGGATTTCGGGCAGCGCGACGGTCAGGCTCCGCCCGCTCAGCGCCGGGGCGACGACGCTGATCTGCCCGCCGGTGACATACAGATCTTTGATGATCTCCTTGCGGCCAGGGCCGCCGCCCTGCTCTTGAGAAGCCGGCTGCGCGCCCCCGCCTCCGCCACCGGCATAGGCCTGCACGTTGTGCTGGATGGTTTGCAGGTTGCTGCCCTCGCCCAGGCCCTTCACCTCGTAGGTGACATGCGGCTGCGCGATGGTGACGTTATCGATCACGATCGGGCCGCTGCCGGCAATGCTGGAGGTGTCCACCTGCACAGCAGCCTGGCCAAGGGTGAGCGCCTGGTTGGAGGTGAAGCCCGCCGGGTTGCCAATGCTGATGCCCGAAATGGAGCCGGTTCCGGAGGTGAGCAAGAGCTGCACACTGTCCACGGACACTTCGGTCTGCGTCGCGGCGGAGCCGTATTTCTCGATGGCGGCCTTGACCAGCGAGTCCAGGTTCGAGAACAGGTAATAGGCCGCGCCGGCGATGAGCAGAAGCAGCACGGCAAGCGCGAGACCAAGTTTTTTCCACATGGGGGCAGTTCCTTTTTGGCTGGTATTTGTCTCGGGTTCGAATCTAAGCCGGGGATTGTGTCGCGGGAAGGGCGGGGGCGGGGCAGACGGGGATTTGTCACACGCCGCCGCGTTGCCTCGGCGCGGCTGGTTGGCTACTTGTTGGCCATGATTCGGATTCTGATGTCCGGCCTGATTCTGCTGGGTGCGGCCGGCCCAGCTTTGGCGGATGGGCTCCCGGCGCGCGAGCCCGGGCTGTGGCAGAGCACCACCACGGTGACCGGGCCGGACGGCCAGCCGCTGGCCAACGCGGTGAACGTGGTGACGGTGAGCTGCGTGGACGCGCTGAACGACCAGAAATTCTTCCTCAGCAACCAGAGCGCCTGCAGCAGCCTGAGCGTTACAGGCAGCGGCGGTAGCTACAAGATCGACGGCCAGTGCATTCAGCACGGCAAGCCCTCGGTGATCCACGAGACGCTGGACTATGCCGACACCAAGGATGTGACGCTGACCGCGAACCTCGGGGACATGACCGTGCATTCGCAGCTGCAATGGCAAAGCGACTGCCTGGCCGGGATGCAGCCCGGTGACGAGGGCGACATCGAGAACGGGGCCTTCGTGAAGGCCGACAACATTAACGACGCCGGCAATCAGTAGCATTTCGCCCCCGGCGCGGCGCGCCGTCCCAACGCGCGAGGTCAGGCGTCTGGCCATCATGGCCATGCTCGGCTTTGCCTCGGGTCTGCCCTGGGCGCTTTCCGGCCCCACTTTGCGCATGTGGATGGCGAGTGAACATGTGGGGCTGGGGCTGATCGGGCTGACCGCGAATATCAGCCTCGCCTATCTGCTGAAATTTGTCTGGGCCCCGGTGTTCGACGAGGTGAAGCCGCTCTTCCTCGGGCGGCGGCGCGGCTGGCTGATCACGGTGCAAATCGCGCTGGCCGGGGCGATCGCGGCGCTGGCCTTGAGCGACCCGCTGGCGCATATCGGGCTGACACTGGCTTTGGGCGCGCTGGTGGCGTTCTGCTCGGCCAGCCAGGACATCATCATCGACGCCTGGCGCATCGAGAGCTTCGCCCCGAATCTGCAGGGTGCTGCGCTGGCGGCGGAGGTGTGGGGCTGGCGCGTCGCGTTTCTCGTCTCCAATGCCGGGGTGATCGCGCTCTCGGTAAGAACCGGTTGGCATGTGGCCGTGGGGCTGATGGCGGTGCTGGCACTGCTGGGACTGATGGCAACGCTGCTCGCCGCCGAGCCGCAAGTGGAGCGCGAGCACCTGCCAGCTGGGGTGGCGGCGCGCTTCGCCGTGGCGGTTAAGGAGCCGCTGACGGAATTTCTGGCGCGGCGCGGGGCGGCGGTGGCGATCGCATTTATCCTGCTGTTCCGCCTGGGCGGGGCGCTTGGTGCGCCGATGCTCGCACCTTTTTATACGTGGCTGGGGTATAACCGCGCCGCCATCGCGGTGGCGAACGGGCCGGTCTCGCTGTTTTGCGGCTTGGCCGGTACGGCGCTGGGGGCGGTGCTGGTGGCCCGCGTGGGCGTGGGGCGCGCGCTGCTGTTTACCGCGCTGCTGCAGGTGGCGGCTTTGTGCATGTACCCGGTGCTGGGGCTGTTTCCGCACGCGCCGCACATATTGGTGGCGATCTCGGCGCTGGAAGCCTTTACCGACGCATTCTCGGACACGGCGTTTCTCTCTTATATGTCTGGCTTGTGCCACCCCGAGCATACGGCCACGCAATACGCGCTGCTCTCCTCCCTCGCGCCGCTGGCGCTGCATACGGTGGCCGGGGCTTCCGGGTTCGTGGCGGACAGGGTCGGGTTCCTGCCGTTCTTCATCGCCTGCGCCGCCGCCGCGCTGCCAGGCGTGCTGCTGCTGATGGTGATATTGCGGCGGTTTCCGCCAGCAGAGCGGCGGGCGTAGGGCATCTGTATTGTCGTGGTTTTGCATAGGGGGATGAGGGTGGAGATTCGCGTTGACGACCTTTCATGTGACGCAACCCATGCCCTGCTGGCGCTGCATCTGGCGGGCATGCGCGCCAATTCGCCGCCGAAGCATGTTCATGCGATTGATCTTTCAGGGCTGCTTGCGCCGGAGGTGACGGTCTGGTCGATTTGGCAAGGGCAGAACATCCTTGGCATCGCGGCGCTGAAGCGATTAGGCGATGGCACGGGCGAGCTGAAATCGATGCGCACCAATCCCGATCATCTACGGCAAGGTGTTGCCAGCCGCCTGCTGGCACATATCATCGCAGAGGCCAGGGCGCGGGGAATGCGCCGCTTGAGTTTGGAGACGGGAAGCGGCCCAAAATTCGATGCGGCGCTGGCTTTGTATCGCCGGTACGGGTTCGTCTCCGGCGAGGCATTTTCGGACTATGAACCGTCAGACTTCAGCCAATTTTTTCATCTTCCATTGGAATGATGGGAGCTTCGCCACCCCGTTTGGCTAAAGCACCCGTATCTCATCCCCCGGCCGGATTTCCCCGCCGGTGACAACCTCGGCGAAGATGCCGAGATCAACATGGCCGAAATTCTGCTGCAGTTCCTTCACCGGGTTGGCGTCCTTTTCGGCGGTGTCTGGGTTGACCATGGTGGCGGCGCAGCGGTCGATGCGCTCTTGTACGATCAGCCGGGTGCTGCCGATCTGGATTACCCGGCCGAGCCAGGAGAACTCCGCCCAGGGGGCGATGTTGTCTACATATATGTTGGCGCGGAAACGGCGGGCATCGCGCGGGGCGCCCACGGCTGCTTCCAGCGCGCCGAGCGAGCCAAGGCCGATGAGGCTGATGACCTGGGTCTTGTGGTCGCAGAAGCTGTGCGCGGGGAAATAGTGGAATTGCGGGGCGTGGCCGTTGCCGCCGTAGCGGGCGTCCTCGCCCAGGAAGGCGGTGAGGAAGGCGGTGAGCGCAGCGCGGCCCTCCGGCGTGAAGGGCGAGGCGGTGAGGCTGGCGCCGTCCGGCGCGGCGATGGTCAGGGTTCCGGCGGCCTCGTCGAAGCTGGCTCGCAGGGCGGCGGCCTTGGCGTTCTTCGCCAGGCACATGAAGTTGCTCTTCGGGATCCAGGCCGGATGTTCGGGGTCGAGCTTCGCGTCCCCCTGTGCCAGGGCGAAGGCGCGGTCCCAAGGGATGCACCGCCCCGGGCTGAGGGTGGCCTGCGTCAGGCGCTCGGGCGTGAAGCCTTTCACCGGATAGCGATAGAGCGAGTGGATCTTCATTTTCTGCAACCTCTTGAGGCAGATCATGGTCCTGCCCATATTGGGCTGGCAAGGTCCGCGTCGCCTACTGAGGGACGAGACTTGGCGTTGCCTTTTTTAAGGGACGGATGAGGGAGCAGAATTATGGATTTTGAGAAATTCACGGAACGCGCGCGCGGGTTTGTGCAGGCGGCGCAGACCATCGCCATGCGCGAATATAACCAGCAGATCACGCCGGAGCATTTGCTCAAGGCGTTCCTGGATGACGAGGAGGGCGCTGCCAGCGGGCTGATCCGCATGGCGGGCGGCGACCCGGCCGTGGCCAAGCGCGCGGCGGATGAGGCGGTGCACAAGATCCCCAAGGTGCAGGGCTCGGGCGCCGGCCAGCCGGGGATCACGCCGGACCTCGTGCGCGTGCTGGACGCCGCGCAGCAGGCCGCCACCAAGGCGGGCGATGCCTTCGTGGCCCAGGACCGCATGCTGGTGGCGCTGGCCGCGAGCGGCACCCCGGCCGGCAAGGCGCTGCAGGCGGCGGGTGCTTCGGCCCAGGCGCTGGAGCGGGCGGTGAACGAGGTGCGCAAGGGCCGCAAGGTGGATAGCGCCACGGCGGAGCAGCAGTTCGACGCGCTGAAGAAATACGCGCGCGACGTGACCCAGCTGGCGCGGGAGCAGAAGCTGGACCCGGTGATCGGGCGCGACGAGGAAATCCGGCGCACCATCCAGGTGCTGGCGCGGCGCACCAAGAACAACCCGGTGCTGATCGGCGAGCCCGGCGTGGGCAAGACCGCGATCGTGGAAGGGCTGGCGCTGCGGATTGTGAACGGTGACGTGCCGGAATCGTTGCGCAACAAGCGGGTATTGGCGCTGGACCTCGGCGCCATGGTGGCAGGCGCGAAGTTCCGCGGCGAGTTCGAGGAGCGGCTGAAGGCCGTGCTGAAGGAGATCGAGTCGGCCGAAGGTGAGATCATCCTGTTCATTGACGAGATGCACACGCTGGTCGGCGCCGGCAAGGCGGATGGGGCCATGGATGCTTCCAACCTGCTGAAGCCGGAACTGGCGCGTGGGGCGCTGCACTGCGTTGGCGCGACGACGCTCGATGAATACCGCAAACATGTGGAGAAGGACGCGGCGCTGGCGCGGCGCTTCCAGCCCGTATTCGTGGACGAGCCGAGCGTGGCCGATACGATCTCGATCCTGCGCGGGATAAAGGAGAAATACGAGCTGCATCACGGCGTTAGAATTGCTGACGCCGCGTTGGTGGCTGCGGCGACCCTCTCCAACCGTTACATCACCGACCGCTTCTTGCCGGACAAGGCGATTGACCTGGTGGACGAGGCGGCCTCGCGCCTGCGCATGCAGGTGGACAGCAAGCCCGAGGAGTTGGACGAGTTGGACCGCCGGCTGATCCAGCTGAAGATCGAGCGCGAGGCGCTGAGGAAGGAGACCGATGCGGCCTCCCGCGAGCGGCTGGAGAAGCTCGAACACGAATTGGCGCAGCTGGAGGAGGAATCCGCCGCGCTGACCGCGAAATGGCAGGCGGAGAAGGCGCAGCTGGCCGACACCCAGAAGGTGAAGGAGCAGTTGGAGCAGGCGCGCAATGATGTGGAGGTGGCGCAGCGAAGGGGCGATCTCGCCCGTGCCTCGGAACTTCTCTACGGGCGCATCCCCGAGCTGGAGAAGCAGCTTGCCGACAAGCAGGAAGGGCAAATGGTGAACGATGCGGTGACGGAAGATCAGATCGCCGCCGTCGTCTCTCGCTGGACCGGCGTGCCGGTGGAGAAGATGCTCGAAGGCGAGCGGGCCAAGCTGCTGCACATGGAGGATAATCTGCGCCATCGCGTGGTGGGGCAGGAGGCGGCGCTGGTCGCGGTCTCGAACGCCGTGCGCCGGGCCCGGGCTGGTTTGCAGGATCCGGGACGGCCGATTGGCAGCTTCCTGTTCCTTGGGCCGACCGGCGTGGGCAAGACCGAGCTGACCAAGGCGCTGGCGGAATTCCTGTTCGACGATGAGCGGGCGATGGTGCGCATTGATATGAGCGAGTTCATGGAGAAGCACTCCGTCTCGCGGCTGATCGGCGCGCCTCCGGGTTACGTGGGCTATGACGAGGGCGGCGTGCTGACCGAGGCTGTGCGTCGGCGCCCCTACCAGGTGGTGCTGTTCGACGAGGTGGAGAAGGCGCATGAGGATGTGTTCAACATCTTGCTCCAGGTTCTCGACGATGGCCGCCTGACCGACGGGCAGGGCCGGACCGTGGACTTCAAGAACACGATCATCGTGCTCACCTCCAACCTGGGCTCGGACATTCTGGCCGCCCAGAAGGAGGGCGAGGATGTACGCATGGCCGAGGCGGCAGTGATGGCGCGGGTGCGCGAGCATTTCCGCCCCGAGTTCCTTAACCGGCTCGATGAGATCGTGCTGTTCCGCCGCCTGCAGCGGGCCGATATGGCGACCATCGTGACCATCCAACTGCGCCGGTTGGAGCAGCTGTTGGCGGACCGGAATATCCATATCGAACTGGACCAGTCGGCCCGGGACTGGCTGGCCGAGGCCGGGTACGACCCGGTGTATGGCGCAAGACCGCTGAAGCGGGTGATCCAGCGCAATTTGCAGAACCCGCTGGCTGGGCTGATTCTGGAAGGCGCGGTGAAGGACGGAGACACCGTGAAAATCACCGGCTCGGAAGCCGGTTTGGTGATCGGCGGTCATCTCGCCGAGGCGGCGTAAGGCTTAAGCTCCCTGGGTCCAACC
>CAVVPW010000008.1:0-107500 GCA_963750235.1 uncultured Alphaproteobacteria bacterium | reverse complement strand
CCATGGGATTTGGTTTGACCTTAAGCAGGTGCGCTAACCTTCGGGAGGCAGCCTACCACGGTCGGGTCAGAGACTGGGGTGAAGTCGTAACAAGGTAGCCGTAGGGGAACCTGCGGCTGGATCACCTCCTTTCAAGGATTTTTCTCCGAGCATTCTGCTCATCTTCGGATGGGAGAATTTGGAGAATCCGAGAAAATAAAATCCTGCGATGGATATCGTGGGTAACATGCCTGTTTGGGCTGAGTTATTTGAAGCGCCATCAACGTATCCCTTTCCTGTAACAGCGGTTGGAACTTTAGTGTTCCGAACCGATGCGGACTTAAACTCTTGGGCTAGTAGCTCAGTTGGTTAGAGCACACGCTTGATAAGCGTGGGGTCGGAGGTTCAAGTCCTCCCTGGCCCACCATTGGTTGGTGGTGGCGTCCTGATGGCGGAGCGGTTTAGCCGCGCAGTCTGAATCAGGCCGCTCAGATAAACTGGGGATGTAGCTCAATTGGTAGAGCACCTGCTTTGCAAGCAGGGGGTCGTCGGTTCGATTCCGTCCATCTCCACCAGTTTGGTGAGAAGGTTTTTGGATGATCGGTGGGCGTTGAGCCTGCCGGCGTGTTGTTACAGGAAAATTCGAGTTTCGATTCTTCTTGGCTTCGTTCCTGCAAAGGTCGAGGTTGTGAAGGGTTGGATGTTTGTTCCCAGCTTAATTGTTGAAGAGCAGAATTTGTTCTTTGTCAGGGTGAATAGGTTTTGGTGCATCTGGATGCGCGTATTGGTTTGCGTGAAAGCGTAAACTGGTCCGGGCTCTTGTGCTTGGGTTGTCTGACCCGTGGAGCGGCGCAAGCCGTGAAGCGTAAGCGCAAGTGGTTCGAGTGTTCAGAGGCATGTGTGTGATCTCACCTACCGGTGCAGTCAAACGCTGTCGGGTTTGGTTTTGGTCGATGAAGTTTTGAAAGCAAGCTGTTCCTAGCGGCTGGTTTTGAAAATGGAGATTGGAGCTGAAATCTGATGGATGGTTCCTGTGCATGGTGGGTAGCAGTTTGAATGTGTTCAATGTTCAAGCTGTGGTGAGGATAATTGAACGACAAAAGGGCATTCGGTGGATGCCTTGGCACCAGGAGGCGATGAAGGACGTGGCACGCTGCGAAAAGCCATGGGGAGCCGCGAGCAGGCTTTGATCCATGGATATCCGAATGGGGAAACCCCCTCGTAAGAGGATCGTATGCTGAATACATAGGCATGCGAGGCAAACCCGGGGAACTGAAACATCTCAGTACCTGGAGGAAAAGACATCAATTGAGATTCCGCTAGTAGTGGCGAGCGAACGCGGAGCAGGCCAGTGCCTTTGATCGAGTTAGCAGAACGGTCTGGAAAGTCCGGCAAGATGGGTGATAGCCCCGTATGCGAAGGCGAGATCAAAGGACTTGAGTAAGGCGGGACACGTGAAATCCTGTCTGAACATGGGGGGACCACCCTCCAAGCCTAAATACTCCCTGGTGACCGATAGTGAACAAGTACCGTGAGGGAAAGGTGAAAAGCACCCCGACAAGGGGAGTGAAAGAGACCTGAAACCGGATGCCTACAAGCAGTCGGAGCACCTTTTGGTGTGACGGCGTACCTTTTGTATAATGGGTCAGCGAGTTTCTGTTCGCGGCAAGCTTAAGCCGTTAGGCGTAGGCGCAGCGAAAGCGAGTTCTGAATAGGGCATTCAGTCGCGGGCAGAAGACCCGAAACCAAGTGATCTAGCCATGGCCAGGCTGAAGGTGGGGTAACACCCACTGGAGGGCCGAACCCACGCCTGTTGAAAAAGTCGGGGATGAGCTGTGGCTAGGGGTGAAAGGCCAATCAAACTTGGAGATAGCTGGTTCTCCGCGAAATCTATTTAGGTAGATCGTCGTATGTATACCCTCGGGGGTAGAGCACTGGATGGGCTAGGGGGTCCCAAAGACTTACCAAACCTAACCAAACTCCGAATACCGAGGAGTTTTGTACGGCAGACAGACGGTGGGTGCTAAGGTCCATCGTCGAGAGGGAAACAGCCCAGACCACCAGCTAAGGTCCCCAAATTATGGCTAAGTGGGAAAGGATGTGGGAATTCCAAAACAACCAGGAGGTTGGCTTAGAAGCAGCCATCCTTTAAAGAAAGCGTAATAGCTCACTGGTCTAATAGAAATCCTGCGCCGAAAATGTAACGGGGCTCAAGCCATATACCGAAGCTGTGGGCGTGATTTTATCACGCGGTAGCGGAGCGTTCCGTAGGCCTGTGAAGGGATACTCGTGAGAGGTCCTGGAGGTATCGGAAGTGCGAATGCTGACATGAGTAGCGACAAACAGAGTGAGAAACTCTGTCGCCGTAAGTCCAAGGGTTCCTGCGCAAGGTTAATCCGCGCAGGGTTAGTCGGCTCCTAAGGCGAGGGCGAAAGCCGTAGTCGATGGGAAACAGGTGAATATTCCTGTACCTGCTAGAAGTGACGAATGCGAGATGTTGTCAGGTCTTATTGGATTGATCTGGCTTTTTGAGCATTCCAGGAAATAGCTCTAGCGTATAGACCGTACCCGAAACCGACACAGGTGGACTGGTAGAGTATACCAAGGCGCTTGAGAGAACCATGTTGAAGGAACTAGGCAAATTACTTGCGTAACTTCGGGATAAGCAAGACCCAATCGTGGGCAACCATGGTTGGGTGGCACAAAAGAGGGGGTAGCGACTGTTTAGTAAAAACACAGGGCTGTGCGAAGTCGAGAGACGACGTATACGGTCTGACGCCTGCCCGGTGCCGGAAGGTTAAGAGGAGGTGTGCAAGCACTGAATTGAAGCCCCGGTAAACGGCGGCCGTAACTATAACGGTCCTAAGGTAGCGAAATTCCTTGTCGGGTAAGTTCCGACCTGCACGAATGGCGTAACGACTTCCCCACTGTCTCCAGCATGGGCTCAGCGAAATTGAATTCCCCGTGAAGATGCGGGGTACCCGCGGTCAGACGGAAAGACCCTATGAACCTTTACTGCAACTTTGCAGTGGTATTAGGAGAGTGCTGTGTAGGATAGGCGGGAGGCATTGAAGCATGGGCGCTAGCTCGTGTGGAGCCAACCTTGAAATACCGCCCTGAACTCTTCTGATATCTAACCGAGTCCAGTTATCCTGGATCGGGACCCTGCATGGTGGGCAGTTTGACTGGGGCGGTCGCCTCCCAAAAAGTAACGGAGGCGCGCGATGGTGGGCTCAAGCCGGTCGGACATCGGCTGTTGAGTGCAATGGCATAAGCCCGCCTGACTGCGAGAGTGACAACTCGAGCAGAGACGAAAGTCGGCCATAGTGATCCGGTGGTTCCACGTGGAAGGGCCATCGCTCAACGGATAAAAGGTACTCTAGGGATAACAGGCTGATCTCCCCCAAGAGTCCACATCGACGGGGAGGTTTGGCACCTCGATGTCGGCTCATCACATCCTGGGGCTGGAGCAGGTCCCAAGGGTTCGGCTGTTCGCCGATTAAAGTGGTACGTGAGCTGGGTTTAGAACGTCGTGAGACAGTTCGGTCCCTATCTGCCGTGGGTGTTGGAGGCTTGAGAGGATCTGTCCCTAGTACGAGAGGACCGGGATGGACGTACCTCTGGTGTACCGGTTGTCGCGCCAGCGGCACAGCCGGGTAGCTAAGTACGGAAAAGATAACCGCTGAAAGCATCTAAGCGGGAAACTTACCTCAAAACTAGGCCTCCCTGAGGGTCGTGGTAGACCACCACGTTAATAGGCCGGGTGTGGAAGCGGGGTAACTCGCGAAGCTAACCGGTACTAATCACCCGATAGAGTTCAAATATCCCTCACCAACCCCCATACACAGCAATCATCCATCGAAAGATGAATGACGCTGACACACACAGCAAAGCACCAAAACCAAACCACCCAGATCAAACAGCTTTGATAGGCTGGACGACCTGGTGGCTCTGGCGGGGAGCCTACACCCGATCCCATCCCGAACTCGGACGTGAAAATCCCCAGCGCCCATGGTACTGTGTCTTAAGGCACGGGAGAGTAGGTCGCCGCCAGGTCCTCCAGCCTATCAAACACAAACAACAAAACCGCCCCCAAAACGCACACGCGTCAATAAGGGCGGTTTTGTCGTCAAAATACCAACGCGGGGTGGAGCAGCCCGGTAGCTCGTCAGGCTCATAACCTGAAGGTCGTCAGTTCAAATCTGGCCCCCGCAACCAGAAAATCATTATAAGCCAAATACTTAAAGCCGCCTTCGGGCGGCTTTTGGCGTTCTGGGGCCCTAGGGCAGTCTTAGGGTAATTTCACTTTAAAAACAAAACCTGATGGCCTATGGTCGTCGCCAAGCTAAAGATTGTCTGATCCCTCAACCCGTGCGCGGAACGCGCAACGAGGTGTGGTCATGCCGACCATCGAGTTGCTGGGCGGAAAGGTCCAGATTTACCAGCGCGATAACAGCCGCTTCTGGCAGGCATGTGAATAGGCGCCAAACTGTGACCCCGTGCCTGCTCAAATCAACCAATTGAAAACATTGGCTGAATCAGGATTTGTCTAGGGTCCCGATTGGCGCCGATCATGACCCCCGCCAACGAGCCATTTCGTCCATTATATCAAGAGCTTGTACAGTTTTCTGCGAGGGTCACGCTTCGGCGCTTATTCACAGCCTCCTGCGCAGCTTTTTGAAAAAAGCTGCACCAAAAACTTCCGATTCAAAAGACAAAATCACCCATAGGCTGCCGTCAGCCCCCAATGGCGCGAGAGCCGACGTTCTGCATTGCGCCCATTACGGTCGCGTCGCCCTAAAGGTTCTGTTCCCAAGAGCGGACATCATGTCCACGCTGTTCCGTCAGCGGTCAGGGGCGGCGTCAAGCCACTCCCATGCATCAGCCTACCGAGGCGCCAACATGAAAAAACGGACTTTTAATTGGCTTGATCTCACAATACCGATTAAAAGAACCGCCTTCAAAACTTCCGGAAATTGGATAAGCTCGGCACCGCAGAATTTAAAAATGATGTTGGTGGCCGAAAAAATTAAGCCAAACTGAAATTAGTTCCATCATCAAGTGAGGAGGAAATAATGGCAACGCAGACCAAATGGCACTTGTCTGGCGATTATTTCGAGAACTGCAACTGCGATGTGGTGTGTCCTTGCCTCGTCTCGCCCGCCGCGCCGCTGACGGCGAAGCCGACCCAAGGTGTGTGCGATGTGGTTCTGATTTTTCATATCGATAAGGGGAGCTACGGCGAGGTTTCGCTCGATGGGCTTAATGTAGCGGTAATCGCGCATACGCCAGGCCCCATGGCGGACGGCAACTGGACGCTTGGGGCCTATATCGACGAGCGGGCGAATGACGAGCAGACTGCATCACTCGGCGCTATTTTCGGCGGTGCCGAGGGCGGGCCGATGGCAGCCTTCGCGCCGTTGGTCGGCAAGCATCTCGGCGCGAAGAAGGTGGCAATCAAATATACTATCAACGGCAATCGTCGTTCGGTAGAAATTCCCGGCATCATGAAAATGACGGTTGAACCGCTGGGAAGTATGCATCCGAGCGGCGAGATTTGGGGTGCACTTGGTCATCCGGTCGCGCCGGATAAGCTCGCATTCGCCGTGGGTGGCAAGGATAGTATTTTCGCTGACCACGGCATGCGGTGGGATAATTCCGGCAAAAACGGTCACTACGCGCCGATCAACTGGTCGAACTAGCAGAACGCCGTTTACTCGACGTTTATCGCGGCACCAGCCTGCCGCTGTGGGGGAAGCGGGTTATGGGACGCACACAGTCCGATATGGCTTTATTGCACCGCAACATCATCCTGGGCCTGCTTCTGACACTGGCGGCGATGGCCTGGGCGCTGCTCGCCTGGCAGAGTGCCAACGTGCCCATGGATATGACGATGGCCTCGCCAACGATGGGGATGCGCGCGCCGTTATTCGTCACGATCTGGGTGGTCATGATGGTCGCGATGATGTTTCCAAGCGCCGCGCCCATGATCCTCACTTTCCATAAGGTGCACGTGAGCAAGCGCCAGCGGGGTGAGGCATTCGTTGCAACTTGGGTGTTCGTGGCAGCCTACATGTTGGTATGGGCGCTCTCGGGTGTCGTTGCCTATGCGGGTGCCCTCGTTGCCGAGGTGGTTGTCACGCGCATGGCTCTATCGTCCGCTATGGCGGCCAGGATCGGTGGGGCGGTCCTTATCGCGGCTGGCCTTTACCAGCTCACGTCCTTCAAGGATGTTTGCCTATCGAAGTGCCGCACGCCGATTAGCTTCATCATGACCTCATGGCGAGACGGGGTGCGTGGCGCGCTGCGTATGGGCTTACTTCACGGCACCTATTGCCTGGGCTGCTGCTGGATGTTGTTTGTTATTATGTTCCCGCTCGGTGTAATGAACATCGCCGCCATGGCGATGATCACGCTCGTCATCTTCGTGGAAAAGGCGCTGCCCTGGGGGCGCCCGGCGGCTCGCGCCACAGCCGCCGTCCTTGTCGCCTACGGCGCCATGGTACTGGCGGCCCCGCAAGTCCTACCAACCTTCATGGTGGGCGGCCACACGGGAATGACTGTCCCGGCTACACAGCTGGATATGCCGAACATGCCGATGCCCGGAAACGTCGCCACGCCACCCACGAAATGAAGTAGCAGAAGCATCTATCCACTCTTGCCCAGGTTAAATCTTTTGATAATTTTGTTCGCATTTTACGCAGCAGCTACGACGCCCTTTGGGTCGATCTGGGATTGGCCGCTTTCCCGGCCGAGCCCACGCGCGCGGCCAGGCAGTTCTCGGCCCGGCCCGGCTGTCAGCGGACCGCTAACCTTGCGCCCATTCAGGTCATAGTCTGGATCAAGCAGGTCAACCGGAAGCGGACATTGATCGGATTACTGGCGACGACCGCCAGGCACTCCAAACTAACCAAGTGAACAAAACCCTCGGGTAATTCAAACCGCAAAATGTCTGAAATCATCTGACGACGGACATGCACCGCGAGTAATGCCCGCGAGCATGATTGGATAGCTGCAGCCGAGCAGGTCGCAGACGGGCCTACGGAGTGTGGCAGCCATCATTGCTCTTGAGATGGTCCTGCAGGAAAGATGCCAGAACCAGTGCGTTGTTATGTTCCGTGTCGTGTGCCGCGTACAGCAATGTAACCCTCCTCTGCTTCAAAAGATTTTCCAAGCAGGAAATAGCGGGCTCATTTCGCGAGAGCTCCTCACTGTAGCGCCGTTTAAACTCCAACCACCGGCCGGGATCGTGGCCGAACCATTTGCGTAATTCCGCGCTCGGCGCGATGTCTTTCAGCCACAGCGTCAACGCGGCGTCCTCCTTGCGCAGGCCGCGCGGCCATAGCCGGTCTACCAGCACGCGCACGCCGTCACTCGCTTCCGGCAGATCATAGACGCGCTTGATGCGGATGTCAGAGATGGCACGGGTCATGTTCGCGAAGCTCATCCGATTCCTGCTGGGGCGTGGTGCAGGAAGATTGTCAGAAGCAGGGACGAGTCCTCGATCGCCTTGACCGAATGCGGTGTGCCGCCCTCGAGATAAACCCAGTCGTTGGCCTTCAAGACGATGGGCGTGGCGTCGACGCCGAGTTCGACATGCCCTTCGAGGCAGTGCAGCGTGATCTCGCCGGAGACCTGGTGTTGCGGGATTTCGGCGCCCGCGTGGATAATGAGCCGAACGGCCTCGAAATGATCGGCCTTGGTGATGGCGGCGGTCCTGGTGTGTCTTAGACCGGGGCCGATGGGGCCGAGATTGACGATTTCACCGGGTTTCGCGTGATGCAATGCCATAAGCCGTGCTCCTCATATTTTTCTGTCGCCGGCCGCGCCGGAAGGATGAGCGTCCCCGCCCATAATCACTCCGCCGCCTGGGGTCTGGTCGGCAGCGGCCTACGAAAGATTAGCCGATCGACCACCTGCGGATAAAGCGGGAGTAACTTGACGATGAAGTCCCAAGCCATCAGCAACGCGCCGATCGCGAACACCACATCGCCAGGCCCCCGCGAATTCACGCGCCTGGCTCGCCGAGCAGCCCCAGCGCGGCCGCGACTAGCGCGTCCGTCTCCCCCTCCGGCGCGTTCGCCATCACGACCTTATCGGGGCGGACCACCGCCACCCAACCGCGCTGCACCCGCCCAGGCATGAGCGTGCCGGCCAAGTCCTCCCAGACTTCGCCGCCACCGGGCACGGATGCGTGCTGCCCCCGAGCGGCGATCTGCACAAAACGGCCGCCAGCCGCTTCGAACCTCGCCCTGGCCGCCGGGGAGAGAGTGCCGGACGGATTGCAGCCAAACCCGACCAGGGCCAGGCTGTTCCCCAAGGCGTCGTCGCTGAGCACGATACGGCCATCGCCGCCCCTCACCCAGACCTGCGGCACAAGCGCGCCGTTGCACAGCGCCAATCCCCGCCGGCGGCTGGCGAACAGCCCGGTCTTGAATTGCGGCAAAGGCTTCATGCCCAGCTCCGTGAAGAAGGGGAAACTCTTGAGCAGGCGCATGGTGCCGTGATTGACGAACGCGACGAGCCTGTTCGACGGCATGACCATGGCGCCCATGAAGCGGGCCAGCGCGATCATCGACCAGGCATGGTGCCAACGCTCTTGGTTATAGGACTGCAAAATCGCGGGGTTGGCGCGCCCGCGCAGCACCCAGGCCAGCTTCCAGGCCAGGTTCGCCGCGTCACGCAAGCCGGCGACGAGCCCCTGGCCGACGAAAGGCGGCGTGATGTGCGCGGCATCGCCCGCCATATGCACGCGCCCCTGGCTGAACTCCTTGACCATCCTGGCATGAAAACGATAGACCGCCTTGCGCTCGATCTTGAGCTTGCTCAGGCCGCCCCAGGGCGCGAGCAGTTCCTCGACCTTGGCATCGGCCTCCATGCTGCGCGGTTCCTCACGCTTGTGCAGCATGAATTCCCAACGCTCCCGCCCGCATGGCGCCACCATATGAGGCGTCGGGCGCTTGGGATCGCAGATGAATTCGACGTGATCGATCGGCTTTTCGACGCCGCACGCGTCAACGATCAACCAATCCTGCAAGAAGCTCTGCCCCTTGAACTCCTGCCCGATAAGCTTGCGCACCTTGGAAGAGGCACCGTCAGCCCCGACCAGATAATCCGCCTTGATTTCTTGCATCGAGCCATTTTCCAGCCGCACGTTGGCGGTCACGCCGTCAGCCGTTTGCGTCAGGTCGACCAGTTCCACCCCTTCGGCGACGCTGACATTGGCGTATTGCGCGACGAGGCCACGAAGAACACGCTCCAGCTCCGGTTGATAAAAGGTTACCAGCTTAGGATGGCCATCTGTCTCGCCGGAGGTGTTGAAGCGGGCGAACTCGCCGAACATGGGGCTGAGCATGCGCACGAACGGAATGGCGACCGTGGCGAACGCGCCCTCCTTCACGCCGGTCATTTGCAAAATCCGCAATGCCTCATTGTCCAGGGCAATGGCGCGGGGGGCCATGAACACGCCGCGCGACTTGTCGATGACCAGTGCGGCCACCCCCAGCTGGCCCAACAAATTCGCAAGCGCGGCCCCAACCGGACCATAGCCGACGACCAGAACCTCGACACTCTTTGGCAGCGCTGGCGCCAAATCTATCCCCGACCGCACATGGCTGTCGTCCATGGCTTCCACCCCTTTGTGTTATGTCGATATGATAAACGATTGCCCAAGTCCGGCCTCGCAGAGAGATTTGGGGCAACGCCGAAGGAGGACATATCTATGATCGCCGGACAGCGCATTGCCTCATACCCCAGTGCCAAGCCTTTGCAGCAACCGGGCACCGCCAGTTTGTCCCACGACATCCGCCAACGAAAATTGTTCCAGCACGGAGAAAAACGCCTCCAGCGCAAGATCAAGCGGGTCCGGCAGCCCGCACACGCCTCTGAGCTTGCAGTCTGCGCATCCCGCGAGGTCGATCCGCCCCTCCGTATGCCGGACCAGTTTACCAATATTGATTTCGGCCGGCGGGCGGGCAAGACGGATGCCGCCCGTGCGGCCGCGTAGGGACTGAATGTAGCCGCTGGCCGCCAAGTCGCTGACCACCTTCATCAGATGATTCTGCGAGATGTCGTAGGCGGTGGCGATCTCGCCGATCGAACACAGCCGCTCGCCATGCGTGGCGAGGTAGAGCATCACGCGGATGGCGTAGTCGGAGAAGCGAGTTAAGCGCATATGTCATCATCCTAAAACATGCATGTAGCTTGCATGTTATTTTCGTCTGTTATATATAGCATCTCAGATGCATGATTTTGAGTGGCATCATGACGGTTTCTGAACATAGTTTGAGCCCGAAGCTCACCGAGGAGACATTGGCGACGCTGGTGAATGCGTTCTACGCCCGCGTGCAAGCCGATGCGCTGCTCAGTACGGTCTTCAACACGGCCGTCCCGGATGGGCACTGGCCCGCCCATCTTGAGCGTATGGCCGCGTTCTGGTCCTCCATCATGCTGACCAGCGGGCGCTACCATGGCAATCCGATGCTGGCGCATCTCAAGCATGGCAACGCGATCACGCCTGCGATGTTCGCCCGTTGGCTGGAACTTTGGGAGCAGACTGCGAGTGAGCAGCTCGCGCCCGACCCTGCCGACGCAATCTTGGCCAAAGCCCAGCGCATGGCGCGCAATCTACAATTCGGCCTGTTCCAGCACGCCGCTTAATCCCCCCCAAGGAGCCACGGCCATGAGCCAAATTCCTGTCCACACCATCCCGTCTGTTAACCTCAACATCCACCACAAGGCGCACGGGCTTTCCGACCGTGTGGCACTCGGCCTGACCAAGGCCCTGCGCTTCTGTGCCGACACCTTCTTTGCGAAGCGCTATGGCCATCGGGCCATTGTGCTGGAAACGGTGGCCGCCGTACCCGGCATGGTGGGCGCCACATTGACCCATCTGCGCTGCCTGCGCCGCATGGAAGCCGATAAAGGCTGGATCCGCACCCTGCTGGAAGAGGCAGAGAACGAGCGCATGCATCTGATGACCTTCATCGCTGTCGCGAGGCCCACGCTGTTCGAGCGCCTGGTCATCATCACCGTGCAGTGGGTGTTCTATGTCGTCTTCTTCGCGCTCTATCTCGTCAGCTCCAAGACCGCACACCGGCTGGTGGGCTATTTCGAGGAAGAAGCGGTGATCAGCTACACGCACTACCTCAAGGAAATCGACGAAGGCCGCAGCGTGAACGGCCCGGCGCCAGCGCTTGCCATCAAATATTGGGGCCTGCCCGCCGATGCCACCCTGCGCGACGTTGTGCTGGTGGTCCGCGCCGACGAGGCGCATCACCGTGACGTCAATCACGGTTTCGCCGGCGAGCTGGCCGGTCTGGGCGAGGCCCAGGCCGCAGCGCCTTGCCCTTGGCACGCCGCCCGCATCGAGGTCTGAGCCCCACTCCCGCTCCACGCCGGACACTGCGCCTTCCCCACCGGGGAGGCGCCCGGCCCGGCACGTCTTTTAACCAAGGAGGGCATATCATGCTTACGCCCGAGCAGACCGCCATCATCAAAGCCACCGTGCCGCTGCTGGAAACCGGCGGCGAAGCCCTGACCAAACATTTTTATAAGATCATGCTCGGCGAATATGCCGAGGTGCGTCCCCTCTTCAACCAGGCGCATCAGGCCAGCGGCAGCCAGCCGCGCGCCCTGGCCAACAGCGTGTTGCAATATGCGCGGCACATCGACAATCTCGGCGCACTCGGCAATCTCCCGGCGCAGATCATCCAGAAGCACGTCTCGTTACAGATCCAGCCTGAGCACTACCCCATCGTGGGTACTTGCCTGCTCCGCGCCATCCGCGAGGTGCTGGGCGCGGAAATCGCCACGGATGCAGTGATCGAAGCCTGGGGCGCTGCCTATTGGCAGCTGGCCAATATCCTCATAGGAGCCGAGAAGACCCAGTATGACCAACAGGCTGATGCCCCCGGCGGCTGGCGCGGCGCCCGCCAGTTCCGCGTGGCCCGCAAGGTGGCCGAGAGCCAGGAGGTCCGCCGCAACTATTCGCTGTCGCGGGCCGCGAATGGTAGAAACCTGCGCATCAGCGTGAAGCGCGAACGGGGCGGTCTGGTGTCCAACTTCCTGCACGACGGCGTTCTTGAAGGCGATGTGCTGGAGGTTTTCCCGCCCGCCGGTGAATTCACGCTCCAGCCTGGCACATTGCCGCTGGCGCTCATCAGCGGCGGTGTCGGCATTACGCCGTTGCTGGCCATGGCCGAGACGGCGCTCGCCGACGGTGTGCGCGACGTGATCTTCATCCACTACGCCCGCAATGGCGATGTGCATGCCTTTGGCGAGCAGATCGATGCCTGGGCCAAAGCGTATCCGCAGTTCCGCGCCCAGGTGGTCTACGAGCAGGGCGGCACGGCGGAGGGGGATTGGCCCAGCAGGTTCGGCCGGCCTGACATCGCGCATCTGGAGGAATGGCTGCCCGAAAGCCGTGATTGCGATGCCTATTTCCTTGGTCCCAAGCCCTTCATGGCCTTCATCCGCAAGAGCCTGCTGGCCCTGGGGCTGCCGGAAGAGCGCATCCATTTCGAGTTCTTCGGCCCCGCCGAGGCGCTAACCTAAGCCTCTCCTCCCGGCCGCCGTTCGACCCGGACGGCAGCCATCTTGCTGCAGTCAGACCAGATGCCACCGCTCTATTCCGCCTTGTCAGCGTCTCCCGAGTTATCGCGCTCAATGGATGCTTCCGTCATGATGGACAAAAATCCGCCCCGCACATGGTGGCGGCGCCTTCTGCCGCGACAGCCGGCGGCCGGATGGACGGAGGCCCTGCGCGTCAGTTTCGGCGCCTTTCTCGGCATTGCGCTGACGGGCTTGGTCAGCACAGCATGGCTCGGCCCGAACGGCAACTTGCCTTTGCTGATCGCGCCGATCGGTGCCTCGGCGGTGCTACTATTCGGCGTGCCGGCGAGCCCGCTGACACAGCCATGGCCGGTCATGGGGGGCAATCTTGTCGGGGCCGTGATTGGCGTTACCGCGGCGCACTGGATTGCATGCCCCCTGATCGCGGCAGCCGCCGCCATGGGGGGCACGTTCGCGGTCATGTCGGCGCTGCGCTGCGTCCACCCGCCGGGCGGCGCGGTGGCGTTGACCGCCGTTCTGGGGGGACCGCATATCGCGGCGCTCGGCTACAGTTTCGCACTGGTACCTGTCGGTCTCAACTCATTGTTGATCACCTTTTTGGCGGTTGCCTATCATCGGGCGCTGAAGCGTTCTTACCCGCACCATGCGCGTCCGGCGCCTTTGCCGCTGTCACTCGATCCCGGCGACGTCGATGAGGTGCTGGCGGATTACGGGGAAGTCGTCGACATCAGCCGGGATGATCTTGAAATGCTGTTCCGGGATCTGTTGGGGCGCATGCAGCGTCAGGATACATTCACCCGAAATAAATTTTAGGCATCCAGCACTGCATTCGCCAGCCTCTTTTCAGCAATTGCCGGATGCTTTGCCGTAAAGCTCACGGACACGGATAAGCTGCATTTGCGCGTTCGTGGAGTTTCGTACGCCTGCGGCGCCCGAAACTCCATGACTTGGCAACGGTCGCTTTTCTGGGGTGCCGCGCAGAAAGTGGACAGACGGATCTCGGCCCCTTCCACCCCCGACGCGCCCCCGGTCCTGGTCGATATGCTCATAAGACGGTACCATCTGCCTCCGTCCACTCGCTCCAGCGCTGTTGCGCTGTCCGCTCCCCGCACAAGGTGCAGGCGGCGTGGTGTTCGATCAGCCTTACGACAATACGCCTGAGCAGGATTGGTAAGACAGATCATCATCTTTTTGCGCCATTCTTTGGCCGCACGCCCAGAATATGGGCGATCGCGTAGGTCAGGTCGGGGCGGTTGAGCGTGTAGAAATGGAACTCGTCCACCCCGTTGGCCTGGAGCGTGCGCACCTGCTCGGCCGCGACGATGCTGGCCACGATGCGCCTTATCTCGGGGTCGTTTTCCGTGCCCTCGAACAGATGCCCCAGCCAAGCTGGCACGCTGGTGCCGCACAGTGCCGAGAAGCGCACCGCCTGCTCATAATTGGAGACCGGCATGATCCCTGGCACGATGGGGGCCGTAATGCCCGCGGCCAGGCAACGCTCGAGGAAGCGCAGATAGGTTGAGGTGTCGAAGAAATACTGGGTGATGGCGCGTGTCGCCCCGGCATCGAGCTTGCGCTTGAGGTTGTCGAGGTCGGCATCGGCGCTGTGAGCCGCTGGGTGGGTTTCCGGATACGCGGCAACGGAAATCTCGAAGTCAGCAATCCGGCGCAGGCCCGCCACCAAGTCGCTGGCATAGGCATAGCCGCCAGGATGCGGCGCATACTCAGTCCCAGGCGGTGCATCGCCCCGCAGCGCCACGATATGGCGCACACCTGCTTCCCAATAGCCGCGGGCAACCGCATCGACATCTTCGCGCGTCGCCCCCACGCAGGTGAGATGCGCGGCCGGCACCAGATCGGTCTCCCGCGCCAGGCGCGAGACCGTGGCATGGGTGCGCTCGTGCGTGCTGCCACCCGCCCCGTAGGTCACCGATACAAAGCGCGGCGCAAGCGGCGCGAGGCGGCGGATGCAAGTCCATAATTGCTGCTCCAACATCTCGGTTTTTGGCGGGAAAAACTCGAAGGACAAAGCAGGCGGCGGCTCGGCGACGCCGCGCGCGGGCAGCGGGCCTATGCGCTCGCCCGCCAGCCAGCGCAGCAAGGTCGGCGCGATCGCGCTCATGTTGCTCATGCCGCTGCAGCCTCCGCCTTGGCGCGCAGTGTGTGCGCGGCGGCAACCAGATTGGTCAGTGCCGGGGTCACCTCGCTCCATTGCCGGGTTTTCAGCCCGCAATCGGGGTTCACCCACAGGCGTTCGGCCGGTATACGCTTGGCGGCCTTATTCATCAGCGCCACGATCTGCGCCTCGGCCGGGATGTTGGGCGAGTGGATGTCATACACGCCCGGGCCGATCTGGTTCGGGTAGGCGAAGCTCTCGAACACATCGAGCAGTTCCATGTCGGAGCGCGAGGTCTCGATGGTGATCACATCGGCATCCAGGTCCGCGATGGCTTTGATGATGTCGTTGAACTCCGAGTAGCACATATGGGTGTGGATCTGGGTTTCGTCCGCCACGCCATTGGCGGTGATACGGAAAGCGCCCACGGCCCAGGTGAGATAGCCCTGCCACTCTGATTTGCGCAGCGGCAGCCCTTCGCGCAAAGCCGCCTCGTCGATCTGGATGATGCGCACACCGGCTTTTTCGAGGTCGAGCACCTCCGCACGGATGGCGAGCGCCAATTGTGTGCAGGAGACGGAGCGCGGCTGGTCATCCCGCACGAAGGACCAGTTGAGGATGGTTACGGGGCCGGTGAGCATGCCCTTCATCGGCTTACTCGTGAGCGAGGCGGCGTATTTGCTCCATTCGACCGTCATCGCCTTGGGGCGGCTGATATCACCGAACAGAATCGGCGGCTTCACGCAGCGCGAGCCATAAGACTGCACCCAGCCATTCTGGCTGAATGCATAGCCATCCAGCTGCTCGCCGAAATATTCCACCATGTCGTTGCGCTCAGCCTCGCCATGCACCAGTACGTCCAGGCCGAGCTTCTCCTGCTCGCGCACGGCATGTTCGATCTCGCGGCGCATGGCGGCCTTGTAGGCGGCTTCGTCAATGTCGCCGGCCTTGAAGGCGCTGCGCGCCAGACGGATCTCCTTGGTCTGCGGGAAGGAGCCGATGGTGGTGGTGGGGTAGAGCGGCAAGTTCAGCAGCGCAGCCTGCTTGGCCGTGCGCGCCGCAAACGGGCTCAGACGTTGGCCGAGTTCGGGCGTGATCGCCGCTACAGCCGCCTTCACTTCCGGATTGTTCACGCGCGGTGAACTGCGGCGCGTGGCGATGGCACTTGCATTGGCGGCCAGCTCAGCGGCCACGGTCTCGCGTCCCTGGTTCAGGGCCTTCGCCAGCACGCTTATTTCTTCGAGCTTTTGCACCGCAAATGCCAGCCAGGATTTGATCTCCGGATCGAGCTTCTGCTCAAAAGCCAGATCAACCGGCACATGCAGCAGCGAGCAGGACGGCGCCAGCCACAAGCGATCGCCCAGGCGCTTGGCCGCCGGCTCCAGCCAGGCGAGCGTGGCGGTGAGGTCGGTCTTCCAGATATTGCGGCCATTGACGACACCGAGCGAGATCACGCGATCTGCCGGGCTTGCTGTGATCAGCGCCTCGACCTCGTCACGCGCATTGATCGCATCGAGATGCACACCCTGCACCGGCAGCGCCGCCACCAGCGGCAGGTTTTCACGCAAAGCGCCGAAATAGGTCGCGAGCAGCAGCTTGACAGCGCCCTGGTTCAGCGCGGCGTAGGCGGTTTTAAACGCCTCGCGCCAGGGAGCATCCAACTCGGTGACCAGGATCGGCTCGTCGACCTGTACCCACTCAGCCCCCGCCTCGCCCAGTGCGGCGAGCAGTTCGGCATAAGCCGGCAGCAGCCTGGGCAGCAGGCTGAGCCTGTCAGTGTCATCCTTGGCTTTGCCGAGCGCTAGATAGGTGACGGGGCCGATGATCACCGGCTTGGCGGCCACGCCCTGGGCGCGGGCCTCGGCCAATTGCGCCAGCAGGCGCGAGGCGTCGAGCGAAAACGCGGTGCCCGCGTCGAATTCGGGTACGATGTAATGGTAATTGGTGTCGAACCATTTAGTCATCTCGCCCGCCGCCACGCCGCCGCAGCAGGCGGCGTGATCCTCGGCCCCTGCGGCCGAACGACCGCGCGCGACGCGGAAATAATTGTCAAGCGCATCGCCATGAAACCCGCGCACGCGGGCCGGCAAATTGCCGAGCGTGAAGCTCATGTCCAGTACCTGGTCGTAGAATGAGAAATCGCCTACCGTCGCGAGCTCCAGCGCCGCCTGGTCGCGCCAATGGCGGGCGCGCAGCTCTACGCCGAGCGCTTGCAGAGCGTCGCGTGAGGAGGCGCCGTTCCAGTAGGATTCAAGCGCAAATTTCAGCTCGCGCCGGGCGCCGATGCGGGGAAAGCCGAGATTATGGGTAAGGGCCATGGAACACTCCTGAGCATGAGGGGAAAACTGACCGCGGATATAGGGAATTGAATACATGAATAAAAATGATATGATTTCATCTATAACTGAATTTTGTTCATGGAAATCTCATGCCCATTCTCGACCGCATCCATCTCTCGATCATTCATGAGGTCGAGCGCGAAGGCTCGCTGACCGCAGCGGCGGCCAAGCTCAACCTCACGCAATCGGCGCTCTCTCATGCCGTCAGTAAGCTTGAGGCGCAGCTGGGCGTGAGCATCTGGCGGCGCGAGGGGCGCAGCCTGCACCCCTCCCAGGCGGGGGAGTTTCTGCAGGCCGTGGCCTCCCGCCTGCTGCCACAATTTGCCCATGCCGAGGAGCGGCTGACGCAATTTGCCAAAGGCGAGCGGGGCAAGCTGCGCATCGGCATGGAATGCCACCCCTGCTATCAATGGCTGCTGAAAATCGTCGCCCCCTACCTCGATGCCTGGCCACGCGTGGATGTGGATGTGCGCCAGAAATTCCAGTTTGGCGGTATTGGCGCGCTGTTCGGGCATGAAATTGACATGCTGGTCACGCCTGACCCGCTGTTCAAACCAGGGCTGCGCTTCACGCCGGTGTTCGACTACGAGCAGGTGCTGGTGGTGGGGCCGAACCACCCTTTACGCGGGGTGGCATTCGTGCGGCCGGAGCAGCTGCTTGATGAAGTGCTCATCACCTATCCCGTGCCAGCCGACCGGCTGGATATTTTCACCCAGTTCCTTACCCCCGCCGGCATTGCCCCCCGGCAGCACAAGCCAATCGAGACCACCGACATCATGCTGCTCATGGTCGCCCATGGGAGGGGTGTGGCGGCCCTGCCGCGCTGGCTGGTCGAGGAATATGCGCCGCGGTTTGACGTGCATCCCATAAGGCTGGGGAGCGAAGGGGTTGCCAAGCAGATCTTCCTCGGGCTGCGCGAGGCCGACGAGGGCATCAATTACATGAGAGCCTTTATCGAGCTGGCAGCCACGCCTTTGCCTGAGTCATATGCACCGGAACGTTGACACAAAAGCCCCTATATTCCGTGGCAAGCTGCGTGGCAGTGATGCGGTGAAAATCAAAATTGGGGATGTTGTCAGTGGTGGACGGATCGAGCCGCGCGCCCTTGTTGACGGGGATGCGGACGTTCCAGTCACCCTTGGGTATCTAAAATCCAAGCAGAGATTCCAGAAAAATTCATGGCATCGAAAATACCGAGCTACCCAGAAGCCCTCTTCCCCCGCCGTCCCCACAAGACGAGCGAGGGAAGTCCAGGGAAAATTACTGCGCGGTATAACCGCCGTCGATCACGAGCTCCGAACCAGTGACGAATTTGGATTCGTCCGAAGCCAGATAGACGATGCCCCAGGCGATGTCATTGGGTTCGCCCAGACGGCCGACTGGATGCAGCGCCACCAGCGCCTTGTACCGCGCCTCGGCATCCGCTCGGCCATTCTCGATCATCGGCGTCCGGATAAAGCCGGGATGCACCGAATTCACCCGGATGCCGGTTCCCATCTTCGCGCAATGCAGCGCCGCCGACTTGGTGAGCAGGCGCACACCGCCCTTGCTGGCATTATAGGCGGCGAGATTGGGATCCCCCACCAGCCCCTCGATCGAGGACAGATTGATGATTGAGCCGCCGCGGTTGCCCTGCTTGATCCCGCGTATGCCATGCTTCACGCCCAGGAACACGCCATCGAGATTGACGCTCATGAGCTTGCGCCAATCCTCGAAGGCCAGCGTTTCGGCATTGCCGGAAATGGCGATGCCGGCATTATTGACGACAATATCGAGCCGGCGAAATGCCGCGATCACGCCGTCAACCACCGCGACCCATTGCTCTTCCAGGCAGACATTATGATGGAAGAATTTGGCGGTGCCGCCAGCTTTCTCGATCTCCGCCACCGTCTCCGTGCCATTGGCGTCGCTCATGTCGGTCACGGCCACAATGGCGCCCTCGGCCGCCAGCAGCAGCGCTGTCGCGCGGCCAATCCCAGAGCCTGTCGGATGCTTCCCATAGCACCACCAGTGCCTCCCGAACATCACCGCCATAATGTACGGTATACTGCCTGCCAGATGGTGCCTTCGTGCCGCGGCGGCAGAGCACCCGGATCGCGTGTTTACGGTGATAGCCGGTAATCGCGACAAACTCATCCAGGATCCGGCGCTTGTCTGACTGACAACTCTCCCGATAACGCTCAGTAATAGCTTCAACCAATTCTAACCTTGTTGCCATGCTGATCCGCCTTGCCATCCATCGTCCCCAAACCAGGATGACAAAAAAGTCGTATCCTGCTCGGAACCCCTAAATCCATCGGTAACATTCAGCGTGAGGCAATGCGGGGGCAATTTCTCATTTCGCCTGACAACTGGAGCGCAAGGGCCTGCGCGACAACACGATCATCCTGTTTTCTCCAGCGATAATGGCGGAGCCACGAGCGGCATGTTTGCGCAGGGAGCAAAAAGCGAAACCGAGCGCTATGCCGAAGAAGGCGGTATCGAGCAGGGCCAACGTGCGCCCGCCTCCAATGCCCCTTTTGCCGGAGGAAAAGGCAGCCTGCGCGAGGGCGGTGTTCGCGTAACCGCCATCGCCAACTGGCCCGGCCATTTGGCGCCCCGCATCGTCAACGAGCCTCTGCACATGGTGGACATCATGCCAACGCTGCTGGCACTGGCCGGTGGTGAGGGCTGCGCGGATCATCCCTTCGACGGCAAGAACATTTGGCCGAGCCTCGCCGAAGGGGCAAAGTCACCGCATGAAGACCTGTTGCTCAACGTCGAGGCGTTTCGCGGCGCGGTTCGCAAAGGTGATTGGAAGTTGATCAAGATCGCTTTGCTGCCGGGGAAGACAGAGCTGTTCAATCTCGCCGATGATCCTGGTGAGACCACCAACGTTGCGGCGCAGCACCCAGACATTGCTGCTGATCTTGAGGCTCGGCTACTGACATATGCCAAGCAGCAGGCGCCAAACCTTTGGATTAAGGCGCAGCCAGCCTTTGTCGGCGCCCAGGGCAGGACGGTCATCGATCCGGATTTCGACATTGATGACGGTAGGCTGCCGCACGAGAAAGTGGCGCTGCCGGACCCGTGAGCGGAGCTTGGGCTGACACGGCGACTGGCCTGAATTCACAAATAGCCTCCAGCCGGCGGCTATTTCCCGAGCGACGGTTCGGGGTCCGCGCCTCGTCCGGCCATCTACACTCAACGACGATATCGCTGCAACGCCGCCGTCACCACAGATGTTGGCTTATGCTCAGTCTTCTGCTTCAAATGATGCATCGCGTAACCACAAAACTGCGCATTGAAGAAACGCTTCCCGATACGCCTCCAACTACTTCGTGCCTGACGAAAATGCTGTATTCAGTCTCTTGCGCCAGCGCAAATAGGGCAGCGCCGTCAAATTGGAGATGAGAAGGTAAGCCACCACAACCGGCAGCGGTTTGTCGTAGGGGAAGTTCTGCGAAGCAATCAGCAACCCAAGCCCCGGAAAACGCGTCGCGCAGGCGATAGCGAGTGTCGTCCGATTATTCGAAGTGGGGCCGCCGAGGAGATGGCCGACTGCAAGCGAGGCTCCGGTCATCACAGCAATTGTCGCCAACCCCGCCATCCCAATTCCGATCACTGCCGAGATCTTGGTAGCCAGGATAAGCATAATTGGGAGTACTGTTATAATCTCGGCCATGGTCATAATTGGCGATGCTAATTTTTCGGCCAGCGCTACGGTGACGACACGCACACTCGTACCTGCCAGCAGCGGCACAAAGACATTCAAAGCAATCGTGGTGGCAATCTGGCCGATATTGATTGTGAACGCCCGGCTGAAAAACGCGCCCAGCAAGAACACTGATAGAGGTATGGTGACAATAGCGCAGAGCGACGTGATCACGGAAAGGCTTAAGGCATATTGCTGGTCGGCCCCCACCTTCAATAGTTTCTTTGGCAACTTTGGAACGCTGGCAGAGATTGCCATCAGGATCACCGCGACTTTGATCGTCATTGGCACAACCGCAACATACGCCAACAGCACCGCGACCAGCGGTGTGATAAGAAACATCCCCAGCAAAGAACGCAAGCAAAGCCCTGGGTCGTACAACAGGTAGGTGACATCTTTCCAACTCGTTTTGAGGCCAAGCGCAAAGACCGTCGAAAATGCGCATGTTTTGATCAAGATCTTAATGATTTCGCCGAGGCTTGCGTCCATATTGCAAACTGTAGCGGAATTGAAGCCTTCGGTCATGCAGTCGTTGCGTTACCGCTTTGGCGTTTACCAGCGGTTATAAAAGCTTTAATCTCAATGTCCGCTATTTGCTCTTGCTTTCTCCTAAGCCGCCCTTCCGCTTCGGCCCAGCTTACCCATATCAAGCCCGGTCAATGGCGGGGCAGCGCCCATTCAGGTCATAGCCTGGATCCAGCGGGTGAGCCGGAAGCGGACATTGATCGGATACTGGCGACGACCACTAGGCACCCTAAACTAACCAAGTGAACCAAATCCTTTGGTAATTCAAACCGCAAAATGTCTGAAATCATCTGACGACGGACATGCACTGCGAGTAATACCGTCGAGCAGGCCGTGGTGGCTGACTCCCCTGGCGGTTTCGTCCGCATCACCGGTCACCACAAGGCTGAGCGTGGACCGCTCGCCGTACTGCGCGGCGCTGGCCTGAAAGACGCCTTAAATGCTCTGCGCGGGCAGTATGCGCTCCAGCTCCCACGATTTTCGAAAGTCTCGATGTCACGCAGGTTGGTGAGTGAGATTGTCTGATCGCCGATATTCATCCTTGCCTCCCTTTATCCGCCGTCTCATCTGCATTGAAAGCGGAATGTTTTATCGTTCCAGCCCATGGCACCTCGCCGCCGCACCAGTGGCGCGAAATGCGAAGGCTCAGCCCGCGAGTTTGGAAAAATCTGGCGAACGGCGCTCGGCGAAGGCGGTGAAGGCTTCCCTCGCTTCCGCAGTGCGAAGCCGATCGCTGAAGCGCGCGCTCTCGTCGTCGATGCGGGCTGTCAGTGTTGCCGCGTCGCGCATCAGCTGTTTGGTCGTGACCAAGGCGCCGAGCGGCTGTCTGGCAAGTTGCTCCGATGCCTTGCGGGCCATGCCCCGCAAGGCATCGGGCGGAACGGCATGGTTCGCGAGCCCCCAGGAAACGGCTGACCCGGCATCGATCGTTTCCCCGAGTGCGAACATTGCATAAGCACGCACATGGCCAATGCGCGCCGGGAGCAACAAACTGGAGGCTGCCTCCGGCACAAGAGCCAGGTTGACGAAAGGCGTCGAGAGCAGCGCGTCATCGGCCAGAAACACTAGATCGCAGTGCAGCAGCATCGTCGTGCCGACGCCAACGGCTCGCCCTTGCACGGCGGCCACAAGGGGGCGGGTGGCGCGCGCCAGGGCGTGCAGGAAGCGGATGACATGCAGATCGCCCTTGAAGCCGCCAGTCGCCTGCGCGGCGAACATCGCCAATGTCGTTGCCTGCGGAAAAATTTTCGCCATCGGCCTGGAAGAGGACGACGCGAATCGCAGGATCAGTCTCGGCGCGTTTCAGCGCGTCAGCCAAGGCGCCATACATGTCATTTGTCAGGGAGTTCTTCTTCTCCTGACGGGTCAGCGTCAGCGTCAATATTCCCGCATCTACTTCAGACTTTACGTGCTCGCTCATTCGTCATTTCCTTCCAGGACACTGTTTTTTGTATAGTGGCACGTCAGCCGAGGCCGGCGCATAGCCGCTGGCGCGCCGCCTGGTATTCCTCGGCGAGTCTTGCCACCAATTCGGCCGCGCTCGCCACGTCGCGGATCTGGCCGGTGCCCTGACCCGCCCCCCATATGTCGCGCCAAGCCTTGGCCTTCTGGTTGCCGCCCGAGCCAAAATTCATCGCGCTCTTATCGGCGACCGGCAGGTTCTCCGGATCGAGACCGGCATTGATGATGCTTTGCTTCAGATAGTTACCATGCACGCCGGTGAAGAGATTCGTGCCAATTTACTGGATAGGAGACTTAGTAGTCGATGTGTCCCTTTTGCTGCTGATCATAGAGGTATCCCCCCACCAGCCCGACACCGGCGCCGATCGCCGCACCCATGCCCGCATTGCCTGCGATGGCGCCGATGGCCGCACCGCCCGCCGCTCCCATCAACCCGCCGCTCACCGAACGTGACGCCGTTGTTTGACCACACCCGCCGAGAGCGAGAATAGCGGCAGCGCTTAGCGCGATTGACGTGCGGTTCATTGCCCTGTCTCCTGGCTGCACGGCCATTTCGCGGCCAAACCACGGATCGCGCCGAGAACCGGCGGAGCATTCATCAGCTCTTGATCCTGTTGATGGCTTGCCGCCCAGTCGATGAATGCCTGGATCCCTTCATTACGCGTCGCCGTTGGCGGATAGCAAACAAGGCGATGCAGATGTTTGCTATCGGCGATCGCGTCGTCATAACTCACAACGCCGAGTAGATATCCCTCGCAGAAATTGATCGCCTGGGCGCGAAGCGGGTCGTTGTTAGGTGTCGAGCAAACCGTGTAGAGGTCCTTAGTGGTTTTCAATATAAAGTTCGACGAATCAGTTGCTAAAGCCACCGCTGGCAGCAGTCCAACACCAGCGAACGCTAGCAAAAACGAGATACGCATATCGATCTCCTTATTTATGTTGCGTTGCTTCCTTGCCCTCAGCATGACGGGGTTCTCGAAAAGGCCGGCTGAAGAGCGCGGCAAAGGTCCCCGGGCAATGGTGACACTAGGCAACAAGGACCAAGGCCGCAAGGACAAATTACGAAGCGCCTCATCCTAAATGGCTGCCGATACCGCCCCCCTGAACCGCTTGGGCGACGCTAAAGCTGCAGCCAGTGGTTTTCATGACCTCGTTTGGTATCTTCTTGGCGACCGGCGGCTTCGCGCCCAACCCGGCCGTTACGGCATCCTCTCTTCCTACCCAAAACCAGCCGTTCAGGTCCGCGCCGCCGGTCGGCGGCATGGCCGCGCTTATCGTGAGCGGCGGGCCGAAGAAATAGATTTATGGCCATCATGTGCTGACGCTGAGGCTGCGATAGGGCGGCGCTACGCTTAAGGCGGAAATGTGGCTTTTGTTGAAGCCACATAAGCCACATAAAAGGAAGGACAAAAATCCGAGGCGGCGAAGCCGAGTTGCAATTTTCCTGCCTACAGGTGAATCATGCGAGGCACCGCGCCATCTTGGGCGATCAAGCTGAAGGAGGCCCGTGCACATGGCCAGAATTTTGCCCCGTCTGCCCCCTTCGGTAACATACGCGTTTCGCGGCGGCTTTTTGCTCCGGCCATTCGTGATTGCCGTTTTCTTCGGTACGGCGGGGGCGGTTCTTTCCGCCCTGGAAGAGCGGATGCCGGGGCTCAGCGCGTTTGTTCCGGCGGTGCTGTTTCCCTCGCATGCCGATCCGCAGATCGCGCAGGATATTCTCAGCGACATCGCAACCTCGACCATGACTGTGGTGTCGATTGTTTTTGCGATTCTGCTGATGACGCTTACGCTCGCCTCGACGCAATTTTCGCCGCGCATCCTCATCAATTTTATCCGCGACCGGGTGACGCAATGGACGCTGGGAATGTTCCTCGGCACATTTTCCTATTGTATCGCCGCATTGCCTGCGGCGCGTTCCTTGCCGTATCCGTTCGTGCCGGTGGCGACCGTTACAGTAGCGATGCTTCTTGTCCCCGTGTGCGTCGGCTGGTTGATTTTTTTCATTCAGCATATCTCGAACGCGATCAGCGTCAACCACATCGTCGATCGGATCCGACGTGAGACTGAACTGGTCATTGATGAGCTGATGCCCGAGCCGCGCCGCCCGTTGCAGCGTGAGATCGAGCCTGGAACATTCCCAGCAGACCGGGAGTACATCATCCGCAGCCGGCGCTCCGGCTATATCCGCTTCGTCCGGCTCGACCGGCTGCGAGAGCTTGCCATCGCCTACCGGATCTGCCTGCGAGTGGAGCGGCGCATTGGCCAATTCATTCCCGAGGGGGTGGCCTTGCTGCGTGTCTCCTCGAGCTCGCGGCTCGCCGAGGAGCGCGTTGCCGAGCTGCTCG
This sequence comes from uncultured Alphaproteobacteria bacterium, assembly GCA_963750235.1. GTDB lineage: Bacteria > Pseudomonadota > Alphaproteobacteria > Acetobacterales > Acetobacteraceae > Acidocella. The sequence continues at coordinate 82,465 of CAVVPW010000008.1, read as the reverse complement.
CCACCTTCGATATCGGCCCGGCGCGCACGTTGCAGCAGGATGTCGAGTTCGGCATCGTGCAGATTGTCGATATCGGGCTGAAGGCGATTTCGCCGGCGGTTAATGATCCGACTACGACAATCAGCTGTGTGGATCAGCTCACCTGCATCCTGATCCGCTGGTTGGACCGTGCGCCGCCACTGAGCAACTACTACGCCCCTCCGCATGTGCTGCGGCTGGTGGTGCCCTGGATCTCCTTCAAGGGCCTGTTCGACCTGGCCTTTGAGCAGATCCGCCATTACGCGGTCGGAGATGCGGCCGTGAGCTTGCGGCTGATGCGGGCGATCAGCGATATTGCGAGCACCGTCGAGGATCCGTTGATCCAGGGATTTTTGCTGGATCGGGGCAAGCGCGTGGTCGCCGGCTGCACCGGGCGGTTGCAGGAGGATGATCTAGAACGCTTGCGCCAGCGATTGGGGCTCTTCGCCACCCAGGAGCAACAGACCAGCCCAAGCCGTAGCGGCTATAGGCAACATACCGATTCGACCTGAAGGTATATTGCTCTCAAGCGGTGGAACAGCCGCTTTAAAGCTCGAATGCCGTCATTCCGGTCTCTGCCCGTCACTACTACTTCGCGCCCAAGTCGGTCCTTCAGACGGCGCACGGGCGCGCTCAACAGCGGACACCGGTTGGCGGCGAACGCCATCCAGGAATTGCCCGGTCTCCACTCAGTCGTCCAAGCCCGACGCCTCTTCAATCGGAGAAAAAATTCAGACAGGTTTTGCGTATTTTGCTACGCCGGTAACGTCGATCAACACGCACCGTTTATCACCGACAATCCAGGCATCGTGGCCAGGCGGCATATAGAAAGCATCGCCGGGGCCGTACTCGACCTGGGTTCCGTCATCCATCTTTACCGCCATGTGCCCTTCCAAGACGTAGCCGGTATGTGCAGCTTCGCAAGATGCTGTTCCAACGATCGGCTTAACGTGTTGCGACCACCGCCATCCCGGTTCGAATACGCCCCGGCCCAAAGTGTGATCGCCGACCGTGACGACATCAACCTTTCCTTTTTCATCCTTGAACGGGCGCGTTTCGTCGGGCTTGTCGAGATTTTTGCGCTCTAGCTTTCCAGTCATTTCATGCCCTCCATGACTTGTGTTCCGCTTAAGCCAACCTCCCTCAAATAGTTGGTCGTCCCCCTTACAACATAAATCGTCCGAATTCTGCTTACAAATACCTTACCGCGGTCAGGCTGGGTCGATCAGCGATTGGCCGCTTTCCCTGCCGGACCGTCTGAAAGCGCTCAGGCAATTATCGAGCCCATCTCGGCGGGGCGGTCCGATGCTGCGGAGAACCGCTTCGAAGTCGATTCCGCCTGGTGCAAAGATCTTCGATACTGTTGAAAACCGCTTTTGAGAGGCCGGAGGAGCAACCGCCAAGCGTGGTTGCGCTATCAGGTAAACCGGGTGTGTTGCTGCGCTTCTTCCAGGGCTCCGTGTCCGTTCACGAGAAGGCTGGGGCCGGCGGGGCCGGCTCATCGGGCAACGGGATGAATTCGTCATGGTCGAGGTCGGGCAGCTTCATTCGCCCAGCCTTCCAGTCGGCAGCCGCCTGCGCCAGACGGTCCTTCGAGGACGAAACGAAGTTCCAGTAGAGATGCCGTTCGCCCAGCGGCTCGCCACCCAGCACCATCACCGTCGACGGCTCGGCCGCGCGCAGGTGCGAAGCTGCGCCGGACAGCACGAGCATCTTGCCTGCGCCATAGTGCGCGCCGGCCAGCTCGACCGCGCCCGTCGCGATATAGAGCGCGCGCTCAGCGTGGCCGGCTGGAATTTCGGCAGCGGCGCCCGACTCCATCTCGAGATGGGCGTAAAACAGCGGCGAGTGGGTGCGGACGCCGGCGGATAGGCCATAGGCGTCGCCGGCAATGAGCGTGCCGTGGACCCCGGCGTCGCTCCATTGCGGGAGGTCCGCGCCTTCGTGGTGGGAGAATGAAGGGTCGGTTTCCTCAAAGGCTTCCGGGAGTGCGACCCAGGCCTGGATGCCGTGGAGGCGATCGCCTTGCGCGCGTGCCTTCTCGAAGCGTTCGCTATGGGTGATACCGGAGCCGGCCGTCATCCAGTTCACCTCGTGCGGGCGGATCGGCACATGCGAGCCGAGGCTGTCGCGATGCACTATCTCACCAGAGAACAGGTAGGTGACGGTCGAAAGCCCGATGTGGGGATGCGGACGCACATCTACCGAACGCGGCACGCCAGGCGCCATGTCGAGCGGCCCCAGATGGTCAAAAAAGATGAAGGGGCCGACCATCCGCCGCCTTGCAAACGGCAGGACTCGCCCGACCTCCAGACCATCGCCAAGGACGCGCCGGCGCTGTTCGATCATCATCTCAATCATTTTCTCTCTCCTGTCGGTGCCACTCAGCCGCCGCGGTGTCGCCTAGTCGAGGTGGCTTTAGTGCTTCAGGATAGGCGCTATTGGGCAGATGAGCGCACCCGACCAAAGTGCCGGGCCAGGTACACGCCCGCCAGCAGGAAGCCGAGGGCGAAGCTTAGCCAAACCGTGTTGAATAGCGGCATCACTGGCGAGAATAGAACAAGGCGCGGCATTATTGCGAGCCCAAGAAACAGGTTGATCCAGCCCCACACCACGTTCACCAGCGGCGCGGACAGACCGATGCCCCGTGGCTTTGCAAACGGCGTCGGAAATGCCTCGCCCCGCAGCCCGGCGGCGAGATGTGGCGCGGCATTGCAGATCAGCAGTCCGGCCAGAAAGCTCGAAATGATCAATAGAAGAAACATTGGAGGGTCCTTCGTGTGGAACGGCCGGAGCAGCCGCATCCTTTATCTAGGACCGGTGGCGACAAATTTCACGGCCCCGCCTGGCATACTTGGCGGGCACAGGTCGCCGGAGGGTGGCGCCTATATCCAAGGCGTCGTAGGACTGCTGACCATAAGCGCCATGGGTCGACTTGCGCCCATTAAGGCCATTCTCGGGACGAACTGAGTGACCCGAAAGCGGTCGATCGCGAAGACTACCGACGCGACTACGCCGTGCTTATGACGGTCGCTCAAGCGATTGTCGCCGCTCGTCCAGAGCCGACGTACTATGCGTAGGCCATTCCCGGGTCCTCACTGCTTGACGACCAAACGCTGATACGTAAAGGAAGTCTGATGCGAAGACCGTTTTATATCCGAGGAGCTGGAAAGCGAGGTAGGGTCCTCAATCATTCGCTTCGCCACCCGGTAATGATACCCGCAACCTGCGGGTATTTCTCCTTAAGGTCCTTAAGCGTCTCGATTCTTAAATTCGGAACATGATTTATCATGGCTATGCAATCCCGTTGCCGCGCAAAAACTTCCACGACCGCCCAATCCTGTTCATCCGTTGGGTCGAGAACAAAAAAGGGTAAAATAGAGGGGTCATGCGATATCTCACCTAGTGGCGACACTTGCATGATACGCTTCAGCCGCAGGCCAACGTGGGCAAGCGCGACTGGAATTGCGCAGATCTGCTCGTGGTTGTCCCGCTTGGCGGTTTCCGGCAATTCTTCCCAAGGCACCAGTAACGGATGAATTTTTAGCAGATCACTGCGCACCTCTCCCTTCGTCCAGCCTGCCGCTTTCAGGTTCAGGCACCAGCGGTAATGTTCGGCCCGTGCCATGCAATCGATGGCTGCTTCATCGAGGGTTGCCAGTTGTTCCTTGCCGTTGGCCATACGATAGCCGGCAAGGTTAAGTTTGACAGGGATATGGTCCGCCGCGGCGCGGTTGGACCGGCGGTAGAGTTCGGGCAGCACCGGCCAGGGCAGACGTGCCGGCGAATCTCCAGACGAGCTTGCAAGATACGCATCGTGCAAAGCGCGGGCCATTGTATCGAGTTGCTCGTCAAACAACGCGTCAGGACTGACGACACGGCCAAGATCGCCGAAGCCGACAAGCCGGTAGGGGCAAAAAGGAAGCGCGACGATCTTTGTGAGCAGTTCACCGAGACGTAACTGGCTGCGTACACGAACGAAAATTGGCGTCTCAAACCGCAAGAGCGCGTCAAGCTCATTTCGAATTCCGATCGCAGCTTGAAAAGCCGTATCGTCATTTGGAATCGTCACGATAACGATATTCGGTGGCTGCTCTTGGATGTGCCGGCGAATCTCCGCCCAGTTACCTGCCGCCGTTGCCCCAAATGTATGTTGAAAAAACTCAAGATCGACGAACTGTCGCCACGGTGCCCCCCGTGTCGCGCTATCCTGAGCCTCTGCGGCGGCATCGCAGCAAATGGCGCGTACGCCGATGCCGGGAATGGCATAAACAGAGAGCAACGCCTGGCGAAGGATGGCCCTTCCCAAATCGCCAAAGCCCACAAACAGAAGGATAGGATTGGAAGCAACATTACCGAATGCTGGGTGGCATAGCATAGCTCTGGCGGTAATCTCGTTGACGCGGAAGGGATGCAGTTGCACACTATTCCCAAGCACCGGCGTGCGCTGCGCGGCGAGTGTCTCCAGCAGCCATGTGCCCCGAATTTCAGGAAATAGCCGCACATCCTGCCAGTCGAGACGCGCCAAGGATGCAATGGATAAACAAATTTCCATATTGCGCGCGTCAGAACCTGTCGCCATAACGACCGCGTGCGCCCGAGAGATGCCAGCGGCAACCAGCACTTTAGGCGAGGCGGCATCGCCAATTATCACCGGCACCCCGAGCCTCTCGCAGGCTCTCGCACCGTCGCCGTTGGGATCAAGTGAAATCGCCACCACCTTGCCGGCCTTTGCACTCAGCACCCGTGCAGCCTCCGTTCCGGTGGCGCCGAGGCCACACACAATCACATGCCCGTGCATCGCCCGCACAAGCGCGACCTGCATGTCATGCCGCAAATTGAGAAGTATCAGCCTCGCTCCCGCGGAAATTGTACCAAGAATCAATATCAGCGGTAGCACAGCCTGTGCGATGACGAGCGGCAATGGGTCTGTGCCCAAACTGAAGCTCGCGCCGACATGGATAACCAGCAGCAGCGTACGGAAAATCGCAGCGCCAAATGTTGTGTGAGCGCAGGCGGTTGATGTGCAGGAGAGGAACCCCCATACGCCCAGGCCAAACCCTACAAGTGCGAAAGGAGCAAGAAAATACCAGTCCTTCAACCGGTAGGTCCCGCTCGATGGCGGGTCCGGATAAACATTTACAAACTCGGCACCACTGCGCTCAGTGTTCATTGAGTCTTTTAACCCGCCATACTAATTAAGACAGGATGGGCTTACGTTGGTTAACGGCAAAGAGCTGGCCGACATCGGTGCACCGATGCTTTTGGTCGATTTGACAGTTTCGGTGTTGAGGCCAAGACCAGTCAAGGCCGGCAGCATAGCCACGAATTTTTTACAGTCATTACTGTAGTATGAATTGTAGAAATCAATGATCGCCCCCCGGCTTTCATCAGGCAGCAATTCAATCCGACCGACCAGCAGGGTGAACAGCAGCATCTTGGGGAAGTCCTCTTCCATGCCATAGTCGATGCTGGTGTATGGGATTGGCGAGGGGATGCCCTCATAGAAGTCCTCGGTGTCGAGGTTCGCGACGGTGAAGCTTTGCGTCCCCGGTACAGTTGCCGCTGGTGAAGCCACATAGATGCGTCCAAGCGTCGACGGATAGGTCGGGAACGGCAGAGAAATGGCCGCCGAACCGCTTATGGAGGATTGTCCAGTCACCTGACTGAAATCGGAAAATAGCAACGTCTCGCGGCAGGGGGCACCCATGATGTTAAGAAAAAATTGTCGGCATTTAATTATATCGGCCTGATTATTATAGGTGTCGGTGCGCAAACCGAATTGGTCTACGGCGCTACACGCGACCAAGACCATGAGCCTCAGCAAGGCACTAGCGGCGACGATCTGGGTTATTGCCTTGCCACGCATCTGAACTTTCGTCTCCGAAAAAGTCCACGCGATCGCAACGCTTGCATGGCGCTGAATTTTCCGCAAGCAAAAATAGCCCGGAAATTCACACCGCCTCTATTGTTCTTGCCCCGAACAATTGTGCTCAGCCTTTGATATCCAGAAGCATCGCTTCGGCCACACGCCGAATCTCGGCCCCAAGGTCCTGCGTCGCCAAAGGCAAGTCCAATGGGAATCCCCCCAACTGTCGCTCGGCCCGCGTCACCGGGCGTTGCATTTGCGCCGACTGGTCGGCCAGCAATTCCAGCTCGGCATAGCTACGAATCCCCACGAGCGCAGCAGACAGCGCTGGCACCAACACGGCGACGAATCCGGCAAAGATAGCGCCGTGGTGCACATAGACGTTATCCAGCCGCGGCACAAATATATTGTGCCACTGGTACCACCAATTGTAAAAAGACAATCACGATTGCAAATACGCAACGTCAGTGTCGGAGTTCGCCGAAACATTCTGCAGCTTTCTTGGCATCCTGCCGGTGTGCGTGATAGCCGATCTGCCCTGCAATCAAGCTGGCCTCAATTGTACTATAGGCCTCTGACAAATTCGGCCCGGCGAGTTGCCCCTGTGCCAAGGGTGCGGCGCGCAGCGCCGCATTGAAGTACCAACCGACCATGGCATTCCTTGCCCGCGGAGCGGTCTGGTCATCTGTGTCGTCCGAAATATGGACGACCGCGCCTACCGGCAGGCTCCAGCCGCCAGCGCCAGCGCTTGCTGTTTGCGGGACAATTCGGCGAGGAGCCGATATGCAATCAATCTCTCGCGCCAGCGCCGGGATTGGTTCAAATCAACAATCCTGAAAATGACCCCTAGGCAAAAAATTCAAAAGGGGTAACGAACCATGCTCCGGCAGGAACACACACGTCCAAAGCAGCGCGGTTCAAAACCACAGCGCCCAGCGCGAAAGTCAAGACATATGAGCTGCGGTAGCGGTTCCCGTAATCCACGCGAGACGGTCTGCCGGCGCATAAAACCATCGCCAGTATGGCCAGACCTCGCCCGCCCGGGGGCTGCGTCGGCTATGGGCGGCATTTTTCCTGCTTGCCGGCATCCCAGCGCATGAACCGCCGGTGGATAATCCATATCGCGCGGTCGCGCCGCGGCGTCTCAACGAGAAAGGCAACCAGCGGCGGCGCCGGTGCTGCAGCCTGTCAAGAATCGCGTCGATCACACCGGGCGGCGATTCCTGGATGTCCGGCGCGGGCAAAATGGCCCCGGCCGGATAGGCTTCCAGCCTGGCGCGGGCGGCCTCACCGCTCAAACTGCCGGCCGGCTGGCGCATATCCTGCACGTTCTCGATCAAGTGCGGGTTGCCGCTCCCATCGCTGATCAGCCACCAAACAGGTTGCTCATGGTGCGCGGCGTAATGGACAATTTCGGCAATGCCGCCGCCGCCCTTCCCTTGCCCCCATCCCAGATTGCGATGAGAAGATCGCAATTTCTCACCACCATGCGCTCCACCGCCTCATAGCTGCGATTTTGTGTTTCTTTGTCGCCCCGAGCCCCGTCGAGTTCGAGCACCTTCGCCCAGGTCCGCCCGAGCAGGGTGCGAAAACCCGCAACGCGATCAAGAAAATCCGTTTCACGTTCGGCGCGATTGTGGCGGTGAGCCTGATGCCGAACAGGTCCGCCATCAGCGCCGCAAGCCGGTCGTCGGGCAAGAATTGCGCGTGCAGCAGATAAACGGCAAAGGCTGCGATCCGACTGCCATACTGCACCGGTGCGCGGACGCCCGGGTCGCGCCCCAGGCGGTACAGGCGCAGGCATGGGCACAATGTTCAGTGATACGCTGGAGCTGTGGTTCGGGCAGATCAAAAACCTGCCGCGCGGCGTGCGAACGCGAGATCGCCGCGGTGAGGGCCGCACCGCAGCCTGAACATGATGCCGGATAGTGCCCGATAATCTCATCGGGCGTTGCCGATTGGCGCAGCGTCTCGCCTGGGGGGCCCTTTTGCCCACTGGGCCCGTTGCCCAGACGTTCGCGCAGGTTTCGTATCCGGTTCGGCTTTTTTAGCCCGCCGCTAGATGGCGGTTTGCCGCTGTTGCTGCTGTTCAGCCCAAGCCGCCGCTCAAGCTCCGCAACCTTCGCCAACAGGGGGGCAATCTGCGCCTGCTGCGCTGCAATTAGCGCAAGCAGCTCTTCGGTCGAGGAAGGATTGCCCGGAGGTGCCATTGCCACCTTGATTCACACCACGCCGTGACCAGTCAACCAGATGGTCCGACCAGGGGGGAGCTGCGAAGTCACTCCTCACTTTCCTGTACTGCTGCGCCATCTCCGCCCGCGTTGCCAGGAAGATGGCGAAGGCCGCCGGCACGGCGAATTTGCTCGCACTTTGAAAATTCAGCGTGAGTTACCGATCCCGGGGCGTTTCATCCCGCGGCAGAGCGGTGCAGCGTCTCGCGCACCGTCGATGGCACCACCCCCAGCCGCCGGGCATTCTCCCGCTTCAACCCCCGGCTGCCCCACTCAAAGCGATCATTTCAGTGGACAACGAATATCCAACCTGAATAGAACCGGCAGCGCAATAGGAGAGGGTCAGTGGAATCCCGTCCGAGCGATTTACCTGCCAAGCCAGTGTTCATAAGCCACGCCAAAGCCGACCGGAAGGTCGCTGATGCGATCTGCACGGCGCTGGAGGCACGGGGGATGGCTTGCTGGATCGCGACGCGGGACGTAGAACCCGGCGAGAATTTCGGTGAGGCCATCGTAAATTCGATCCATTGCTCAAAGGTGATGGTGCTGGTTTTTTCGGAAAACACTAATAATTCCAATGAAATCAAAAAGGAGGTTGTCCTCGCCGGGCGGAGCGGTATCCCTGTGATCCCCTTGCGGGTCGAAGATGTGGAGCCAAAAGGCGCCTACGAATATGAGTTGTTGACGCGGCAATGGATCGACCTGTTTGTCGACTGGGATAAAGCGATCGACCGTCTGACGCACCAGATCAAACAGGTCACCGGCAACAAAGAACCATTGCCACCGCAACCAACTTTTGAGGTGGAGACACCGGAACTGCCGCCCGCGACGACGCTGCCCCCGAAGCCTTCACGTCCACCGGATCCACCCCAACCAGCGGCCGCCCCGTCTCCGCAATCGGTGCCCCCATCTGGACATGACACCTCAGCGCCGGCCAACATCGCTAGCAAAACAGCGGCAAAGCCCAAGCGGCTAGCGTGGTTTTCCGCTCCAAACCGGCCTGGAAAACGCCGCAATTATCTTCTGCCGGCAACCCTTGGCACATTGGTTGCCCTGTTCATTGCAGTGGGAGGATTCATCCTCATTGCCGGAATCTCGAACGGTCCGAAACCACCTCCTACTCATATCCACCCTTCCCTGCGGCCAGTTTCACCTGTGGAACCAGAAATCTCGGGTGAAATATCCGGCAACGTCTCAAGCGTTATTGATACAAACGCGATCTTTGTAAATGGAACTCTCGTCAACATTTATGGGGTTACCGACCCGCTGGATCCTGGAAGTAACGACCAAGAGAAGTATGTTGCCGCCATAAAAACTATTCTCTCCAGCATGGGAAATAATGTACATTGCATACCCAAAGGCATCTCCACCTACCAGTGCTTTATCCAAAATCAGGATTTAGGAATATTGGTTCTGGAGAGTGGCATGGCCAAGACAACGGACGAGGCGCCTCCCGAGTACCAAGCCGCTGAACAAAAGGCCCAATCCGCTCATCGCGGATTGTGGGCTTTACCATAATACCCATAACGAAAGGAGGAGTTTTGCCATGGAGCATAAGACAAAAATGATCGGTGGCGTACTGGCCGGATTAGTCAGCTTTGGAGGCTTGCTGACGGACTGTGCCAGCTTGCCGGGCGCGACGCCTGACGCGAGCAATAGTTGCAGTTTCCCCACCACGGCGGTCTATGCCGCTGGCGGCGCGACTCTAGGCGCCGCCACGGGGGCCGCCGTTTCCAATGGCACCGGTTGGGGTACCGGCCTGGGTGGGTTGTTCGGTGCCGGCGTTGGTGCTCTGATAGGGAACGACGTCGACCAGCAATGCCGGCAACAGGCCTTACAGAAGGCCATGCAGCAAGCCGAGGCTTATCAAGCCGTCCCGCAAGGCCAGGCGCGGCAGGCCGGGGCATCAGCGTCTGCGTCAACCACTATAAAGAAAAGACACAAGCCTGCCCGCTCGGTCGAACCGAATTTTGAACCCGTTGTCTGGAGTAGTTCGAATGGCAGTTCGGGCTCCATAACGCCGTTGACCCCCATTTCGGTTGATCCCGTGACCAGCCAAAACTGCAGCACCGTTGACAATAAAATAACTAAAAATGGTCAGACATCGGACACGACACAGACCGTCTGCAAACAAGAAAATGGAACATGGAAGGTTGTCGCTAGCCAATAGGCTGAGGCGTTGCCACCCAATGAGTGTCTTCATCAAACGCCCCCGGCGTTCGCTGAAATACGAGGACATCTATACCAAGTTCTATGCCCACGGGATCGAGGCGCGGGCCGGGATTGCTGATTGGATCTCTTTTTATAACCATAGGCGCCCACATCAGGCGCTGTGCAACCGGGCGCCGATGGAGGTCTGGCGCAAAACGATCATCGGCGTACTGCCACCTGCCCAGGGTTTTGCCCCTATCCCTCATTTCGCATACAAGCTATTGAAGGCAATCACAAAACGAACGCTGGCGGCGGCTCCGCATCTACGTACTTGTGCGAGGGCGGCGCTCACGAGCGCCCTGTCCGGGAATCGCCTATTGTATCACTGCGGCGACCAGGGGAGCGCGGCCACTTCTCTTTATCGATATTTTGGCGCACTGAAATCCGACAGGAGGGTCATAGTATGTTGAAGACCTCTTCATCGACGGATGCGAAAGCGTCCCAGGGTGGCACGCTTGTAGTTCTGCTCGCGCCCGAGGCGCTTGGTCCCCATGTTGACCCCGAAGCACTCAGCCGCACGCTACGCTCTGCTAAACCCGCGCGCGTTCTGATCCACCTCGTCAACGTGGATGGACTGCCGCTCGCCGCAGTTGTGGAGCAGGCCCTTGTTGCGGAGCAGGCCGATGTGCAGACCGAGTGGCTGCTTGGCCCGAATGTTTCTCCTCTCTCCCCGAGTACTGCGCGCCTCGCCCAGATGCCGCCCGGAAGCACTACCGAGGAGCAGGAGGAGCTGGCCCTTGCGTTGGCGGATGTCGTGCTTGTCTCACCGGCGCTGGAACAGACGCGTCTGTTCCAGCGGGCCCATACGCTTGGCAAGACATTCGTTTCGGTGGGAGCGGCCCTGCCCGAATGGAAGCCAAAGCCTAGCATCACCCAGTGTCTTGATCCCGATGGACCTGGTTGGCTCGCGTACTGGCGGTGCGTCTTCGGCCGGTGGGAGCAGCTGCTCCTGGAACTCCTCGCCATCAACTGGCTCGGTTGTAACATTGGCGGCATAGCTGAGAGTCGTAAGCGGCTATGGAGGTGCTGCAAAATGTTTGGCTGGCGTCCGGGTACATATTTTGCGCCCGATGCTTGGCGAGAGCTCTGTCCAGACGCGGCGGCCCTCACGGCAAGTGCCCCGATCCGCGCCAAGTTCGAAGCCCTGGACCGTAGTGCCCTATATGGCTCCTATATCCACCGCGATTTAATATGGTTCGTGCATATCGCTGCGGCGCTCGCCGTGCTCTTCGGAGTCATGGGGCATTCTGCAGAAGTCATGGCGAAACTTGATGCTGCCGCAGGCACGGGGAAAATTCATTCTGCCGCAGTCACGGGGGAAAACCATTCTGCCGCAGTCATTGGAAAAATTCATTCTGCCCCAGTCAAGGGGGAAAATCATTCTGCTGCAGTCATGGAGAATTCTGGCGCAGTCACAGGGCATCGTGTCCCAGTCAAGGGGGAAAATCATTCTGCCGCAGTCATGGGGAAAATTCATTCTGCGCCAGTCATGGGGAAAATTCATTCTGCCCCAGCCAAGGGGGAAAATCACGGTAACAAGGCCCAATGGAATAGGGTATGGCCCCTCTTCGAGTTTGGAGCGCTCGCGGTTGTGGTCTTTTTAATTTTGGTTGCGCAAATTTCCCGCTTGCAAGACCGCTGGATGGCCTGTCGCCTCGGTGCCGAGCAACTGCGAATAGCGCGCATGTGCCTGCCCCTGCTCGTGGTGCCCCCCGTGTTACTCACGGTTGACAAACCGCCCACGGCCGAGGACACGAACGGGGCCACAACCACGCTTGGCAGGTTGTTCGCGAGGATGTGGGCGAGGGAAACCAGCGAGTTCATGTTCCAATCTCTGGCAGAAGCTAAACGGGCAGTCCGTGAACAGGGCCTACCACGTCTCAGTTCGAATCTCTCTCCCATGCAGGCCGCGGAGTGGCTGAAGCTGGTCGTCGCTGACCAAGCCGATTACCATCGTCTCAATCACCGCAAGCTTGCGTGTGCTGACCGGCGGCTACTCTTGCTCACGACCCTCCTGTTCTTTCGGGTTATGGTCGCCGTTGGCGTTGAGTTGTGGCGTCATGTCGAGGTGTCGCAACTGGTTACTGTCTTCGTACCCGCCCTTGCCACCGCCCTCCACGGTGCCGGGACACGCCTCGGCATCGTCCATCGCTCTGCCCTCAGCGAAGCGACGGGAAACGAGCTGGAACAAATCAACACGGAACTGCAGAGGCTGATCGACCGACTGAAGACGCAGATCGACCGCCAGCCAGCATCGAACGAGGCTTGGCGACGGATGCGCGACGCCGCGTTGAGGGCGGCGGACGCCATGGGGCGAGAGAATTTTTCCTGGCACCACTTGGTGCGACTTGAGCGTGACCATCTGCCATAATGAATGACGTCCCAGATCTAACTACCGAGCCCCGCGCGCTGCAGGTCTGCAAGCATCCCGTAGTTGTGCAGGTAGAGTTCGCGCGGAACAACGGCGTCTGCGAGACCCTGGAAGGACCAGCGCGCTACCGCGCCGGCGACGCCATCCTGACCGGCGTGCGGGGAGAGTGCTGGCCGGTGCAGCGCGAGCCATTCCTTGCCAGTTACTCGCCTGTGCCGCCTACAGTTGCTGGCGCGGACGGGCTGTATCGCAAAGCACCTTCCGTCACGTTGGCGCTGAAGCTCGATCGGGCGATGGCAGTACCGGTGGGTCGGCAGGGGGACCGGCTGCGGGGCCGTCCAGGCGATTGGCTGTTACGCTACGCTGATGGCAGCCACGGGATCGTACGGGACGCCATCTTTCGCGAATGTTACGGGCCGGCGCCGGGCGAGAACCGCTGGCCGACGTCGAACTGAATGCTGATTCCGACGAAGTCGCCCCACCGATTCTGATTTAATGCCGCCCGGGTCGCGGAGCCTTTCTGGCTGTGATTTTTGTGCCATTGCCGGTTCGGCCGCGTCAATGTCGGCTTCCCAGGCTGTACCAACAAGCGTCGGGCGGATGAGCGGAGCGTAATCCGCCCTCTTTAACTCCACGCGCCCCTGAAGGGTACGGCGTGTTCCCGTCGGGGGATACCGCCATGGGCACGCCCACGGTACGCTTTGCGAAGGCTGGCTGGCGATTCCGATCTGCATCAACGCCGCGGACTACCGAAAATGCCGCCCTTCAGCAACGCGCCCATGTCCGTCGTTCCCGAACCATCACATGGTGCTTGAAAGCAGTCGTCCCATTGTTGGATCTAGAGCGGTGGCAAGCCTCCAATGAGCAGCCAAACTCACAGATAGTTATTTCGATGATTTTTGGCTTGCTCAAGGGCGGCCGCGATCAAATTTTGTTTGCCGGATGAATTGTTTAGCGACAATGTTGTGCAATGCAAAAGATCTCGCTCGTGCTGTTTGATATGCATGACGTGCTTTGCCGGTTCGATCAGGCGAAGCGGCTTGAGGACTTGGCGCGGATTTCGGGGAAACCGGCGGACGAGATTTTTGCGGCGATTTGGGGAGCAGGCTTTGAAGCCGAGGCGGACGCCGGGAAGCTGGACAGGGTGGCGTATTTAAAGGGTTTCGGAGAGCGGTTGGGCTACCCGATTACGCTGGATGAATGGGTGGCCAACCGCAAGCTGGCGATGGTTCCGATGCCGGAGGTTTTGGCAATTATGGCGGCGTTGAAAAGCCGGGTGAAGGTGGCGGTGCTCACCAACAATCATACGCTCGTGCGAGAGCATTTGAATGTTTTGTTTCCGGAGCTTTTTGCTCTGTGCGGGGACCACGCGTATGTGTCGGCGCAATTCGGCGTCGCAAAGCCGAACCCGGAAGTGTATTTGCGCTGTGTGGCTGCGGCGGGCGGTCGGCTTGAAGAGACTTTGTTCATCGATGATTCGAAAGCCAATGTGGATGGTGCCGTTGCGGCTGGGTTGGCAGGCTATTTGTTCACCGACGCGGCCGCTTTGCGGGTTGCTCTGCGGGATTTTGGTTTGACTTGAGGAAAGCGTTGAAAAGCCGCTTTCGGAAGACATTGTCCAATTTTGTTTTAGCTCTGGTTGGAGCTTTCATTGGATTTGGCTACCGGCATTCCGCCGTCGGCTATCAATCACCCATCAACTATGAAAGGGTGCACGCGGTTGGATCGGTTAAATTGTCTATTTTTTCGGACTCTTCTGAATTCAAGCTGCAACTAGGCGTGGGGTCCCGACGCGGGACGGCACGATACAATATTGATTTTATGTCCTTTCGTGGGGTCATAGGCTAGCGCCGATCTACAGCGATTGCGGCGGGCACGTCGCCCACCTCGGAAGTCCAGCGTGCCGATTCCGACGAAGCCGCCCAGGGATTCCGAAATATTGTCGCCCATTGATTCCGACATGATGTCGCCCAGGGTTCGGAGCCTCGCTGGCTGATAATTTTGTGGCACTCGCGGTGTGCTGGCGTCAACCTTTCTCTGCCGCTTTGGTCCGTGTTTTGCGCATGCTCTCGCCGTAGAGGTTGAGGCGGTGGGCATTGTGGACGAGGCGGTCCAGTATGGCGTCGGCGTAGGTGGGGTTGCCGATGATGGCATGCCAGTCCTCCACTGGCAGCTGGCTGGTGATGATGGTGGAGCGCCGTCCGTAGCGTTCTTCGAGGATTTCCAGAAGGTCGTGGCGGGCCTGGGCGTCGAGCGGCTCCAATCCCCAATCGTCCAGGATCAGCAGCTGCACATTGCCGAGCGTGCGGCTGATGCGGGCATACCGCCCATCGCCACGCGCCAGGGCCAGTTCGCCGAACAGTTTCGGTACGCGCTGGTAGAGCACGGAACGGTTGTCTCGACAGGATTTATGGCCGAGCGCGCAGGCCAACCAACTCTTTCCGACACCGGTGGGGCCGTTGATTACCAGGTTCTCATGCGCGTCGATCCAGTCGCCGGCGACGAGTTTCTGGAATAGCGGGCGGTCGAGACCGCGCGCGGCGCGATAGTCGACATCCTCGACCAACGCCTGCTGGCGCAGCTTGGCATGGCGCAGCCTGGCCGCGAGTTTTTTGTCGCTGCGATAGGCCATCTCCCGGCCAAGCAAGAGGGCCAACCATTCCGGGTGAGTAAGTGCGTCGGCCTGCGAGGAGGTTTCTGTCTCGATGAACGCCTTGGCCATGCCGAACAGCCCCAGCTGGTTGAGCTGTTCGTAACTGGGATGGGTGAGCACGATGATGATCCTTTCAGTGGTAATAGCGTGAGCCGCGGATGTTGCGATGTTGGATGGCCAGGCTGTTCTCGGCCCGCTTGGGTGCGGTCTGACGATCGAGGTTGTTGTCCAGGATGGATTTGACCGAGCCGAAGGTGCGGGCGCCAATCTCCAGCGCCCTTGCGGCGGCGGCCTCTACGCGTTCAGCACCAAAAGCTTTGACCAGCCGGACGATCCCAAGACAGGCCCTGAACCCTTGTTCCGGGTGCGAGCGTTCTTCCAGGATCAACTCACACAGGGCGGCTGCGGACGGGCCAATCGCCGCCGCGTCCCGCCGAATGCGCTCGATGGTCCAGCCGGCATAGCGCCGGTGGCTGGCGGGCATGTGCTCAGGCACCGTGGTGTGCTTGCCATTGCCGCTGCCGCGCATATGGGCCGCCACCCGCTCGCCCTTCACAAAAATCTCGACGGTCCTGGCGGTCAGCCGTGCCTCGACCTGCTCCTTCGCGAACCGGTGCGGTACGCTGTAATAATGCCGTTCGACATCGACGTGATAATCGATGCCGACCCGGCGGATGCGCCATTCGGCAAACACGTAAGGCTCCACCGGCAACGGTTTTAATGCCGGCCGGTCCAGCTCCTCGAGCAACTGGCGCCGGGTCACGCCCAGTCTGCGGATCGGCAGCTCGTCATTCACCCGGACCAGCAAGGCGCGGATTGCCGTGTTCAACTCCTCCAGGCTGTAGAAACGCTGGTGACGCAAGCGGCCGAGAATCCAGCGCTCCATGATCAGCACGGCGGCTTCGACCTTCGCTTTGTCGCGCGGCTTGCGCGGCCGTGCAGGCAGGATGGCGGTGTCATAATGCGCCGCCATCTCGGTGTAGGTCCGGTTCACCGCGGGCTCGTACAGGCAGGCTTTGATCACCGCCGTCTTGGTGTTGTCCGGCACGATCAGATGCGCCACGCCGCCAATGGCCTCAAACGCCCTGGTATGGGCGCCGATCCAGTCCGCCAACCCTTGGCTCCAGGTCGCCTCGGCATAGGTAAAGCTCGATGCGCCCATCACCGCGACAAAGATCCAGGCCGGCCTGGCCTCGCCCGTCAGCCGGTCAAAAATCTCTACCCGGTCGCCCGCGTAATCGACGAACAACTTCTCCCCGCCCGCATGCGACTGACGCATGGTGACCGAGAGCTTGCCTTCCCAGCTTCGGTAGAGATCGCAAAAACGGGAATAACGATACCCGTCCGGGTGCTGGGCGATATATTCATCCCATAGGATCGAGAGGGTGACATGCTTGCGCTTGAGCTCCCGATGCACCCAGGCCCAGTCCGGCTCGGCATATTGCCGATGCCCCTGCTTCTTCCCGGCATGGCGGTACATCCGGGCCTCCAGAACCGTATCCGTGACCTCATCGCCCAGCGGCCAGGTCAGGCCAGAGGCCGCAAACCGCTTCAGCGTCTCGCGCGACGATTAGGGAGGCCGGTCGGCGGCGATTATGATGGCCGGTATACGGCGGCGCCGAGTGGTGCATTTTGGCTATCACGCGCCTGCGATTTTGGCAACAACCCAGCGACAATGACGCGGAGTTGTAATTGTCGCTGAGCGACGCAGTGAGCCGGTTCGATCTGGCCGCGAAGGTTGCCCGGATAATTGTCGCCAGCGACGTTTATCCAGCGACAATTATGATGGCCGGTCGTGCGGCGCCTCGTGCGGGTAATTGTCGCTGGGGCTTTCCTTGGCGGAGACGCGGGCAACGGCGGAGCGCTTGCGGTAACTCTCGCCGTTCATCTCGATGATGGTGGAGTGGTGAACAAGGCGGTCAATGGCCGCGACCGTCATTGCGGGATCTGGGAAGACGTCGGACCAGGCCGAGAATGGCTGGTTGGCGGTGATGGCGATAGAGTGGCGCTCGTAGCGATGGGCGATGAGTTCGAACAGGGCGCTGGTCTCGATCTGGTCTTTGCGGACGTAGGACAGGTCGTCGAGGACGATGAGATCGTATTTGTCGAGCTTGTCGAGCATCGAGGACAGGCTGAGTTCGCGACGGGCGGTCTGGAGCTTTTGGACCATGTCGGTGGTGGTGCAGAACAGGACGCGGCGCCCGGTATCGATCAGGGCGTGGCTGATGGCGGCGATGGCGTGGCTCTTCCCGGTGCCAGATTGGCCGAAGATGAGGAGATTGCCGCCGCTGTCGATCCAGCCATCACCTGTGGCTAGGGCAAGCAGGTGAGGCTTACGGATGCCGGGAGCGGCGGCGAAGTCGAAAGTGGCGAAGGTTTTCCCGGCCGGCAGGCCGGACTGGTCGCGATGACGCTGGATGCGCCGCGATGTGCGCTCGGCCATCTCGATCTCGAGCAGCGAGGCGAGCAGGTGGGCCGCGGGCCAGCCATCGCGATCGGCAGTTTCGGTGAGACGCTTCCAGTTGCGGTTGATGCTGGGCAGGCGCAGCGCCGTCAGCATGGTGGGCAGCACGGCGGCGGCCTGATCGTTGGATCTGGTCATCACTGCACCTGCGTGCTGGCGAGCAGGCAGTTGTATGCTCTGGATTCGGGCGGCGGGATCGTGACATCGTCACGGGCCCTGGCGGTGGGCAGAAACGCGCGCCTCAGTTCGGCGATATCGGGAAGCCCGCCTCCATCGAGCGCGGCCTCGATCCGCAGGCCCAGCGCGTCGACGCAATTGCCGTTGGCGGCGATATCGAGAAGCGCGACCATGTCACGACAGGCCTGTCGGGCATCGAGTGCGGCATCGAGCGCCTGCCATGCCCGCAGATAGGCATGGGTGGGGAACAGGGCGTCGCGGTAGACCAGATAGCGCAAGGCGCCAGGCTTGCGCCGCAGGTTGCCGACGACGTGCCGGAAATCGATGCTGTGCCCGCGTCCGGGATGCTTGATGCGGACCCGGGTGGTGGTCATTACCCGGTCGGGCCCGAGGAAGAGCTCGATGCGCTCGTCATGGAGATGGGCGTGGAGGCGGTGGCCGATAAGGCGTGAGGGCACCGAATAGGTGACCCGATCAATGCTGACGGTGCCGTTGCGGGTGACGTCAGCGCTGACCAGCGTGAAGTCTGTGGTCCGCCGCGGCGGCAACGGCCCCAGCAAACGCCGTTCCTCGTCCACGAGCGCGGTCCGGCGTCGGTTCTGCTTGGCAACATCCTCCTCGACGAAACGGCGATAGTCTTCGACGCTGGCGAAATCGCGGCTGCCCCGGCGGCGTAGAGCCTGGTCGAGCCGCCGCTTGAGGTGACCGTTGGGGCTTTCGATCGAGCCGTTCTCATGGGCTTCGCCGCGGTTGTTACGGGTGGCGCGCATGCCGTAATGTCGGCACAGATCTTCGTAGCTGCGGGTGAAATCACGCTGGGCGTCAGCGTCGAGGTTCTTGTAGGCGGCCGAGAGCGAGTCACTGCGGTGTTCCGCCGGCACGCCGCCCAGCTTCCACAGCGCATCCTGCAGATGTTCGGACAGGGCGCTGAAGCTCTCACCCCCCAGAACAAGGGCGGCATGTTCCCAGCCACTGCAAGCCAGGCGAAAATGAAAGAGGCGATGGTCGAAGCGCTTGCCGGCCATGGTGACGCGCAGTTCGTCGCAGACGGTAAAGTCCGACAGGCCCTGTCGGCCGATCTGGTGATGCTGGGGGAAGAAGACCTCCTTCTCGCCGCCGTTCAGCGCCCGCCAGCGGGCGATCCGGCGTTCGAGGGTGCGCCTCACCCCGTCAGGGACAACGGCCTCCCCGAACTCGTCCTGCACAGTCTCGAAGATGGTGACGGCAAGGATGCCCTCGATCTTGAGCAGCTCTTCCACGCGCGACCACACCTGTTCGAGGGGGTCCTGACGGGTTCGCCAGTGGCGCTCGAGCTTCTTCTTCTGGGATGGCAGGCGGGGATCTTTGTCGATCCGACGTGCGCTGCGTTCGCTGATGCCGGCCTTGGCGGCCGCGACGGTCTGGCTGTGTTGACGACGCTGAACCATATAGAGAAATACCTGTTGATCAGAAATGTGGTGCCCAGGCATCGGAACCCATCGTTGCTATGTTCGATAGCCGTTCCAATACCACCACCCGCCGCAGCCCGATCAGAGCCCCCAATCAGAGGGGCTTTGAAGATAGCCGTCGCCCGTCAGGCCCGCTCTACGGTCGGGGCTTCGCCCCTCCCTGCGAGCGGGCCTGACGGGCGAGCATACCGGCCATCATAGTTGTCGCTCAACCGGCCATCGTAATCGTCGCCGCGCATCAGCGTCTCGCGCACCGTCGACGGGACCACCCCGGTCCGCCGGGAGATCTGGTGTTTGGACACCCCGGCGTATCCCAAACGAACAATCTCGCGCACTTGGCGCATGCAAACTCTCCCCGCTGGCATCAATCCCCTCCTCGGCTACGGCCAAAGAGGCGATCCTAAACACAGCCAGCGGAGAGCCCGTCACCTCCTCAATGCCGGGCGACAATATCCCGGAATCGATGGGCGAGGATTTCTCGGAATCAGTGGGCGACTATATTTCGGAATAGGGGGGCGACATCATCTCGGAATGGATGGGCGGCTTCCCTCGGAATTCCAAGCAGTCCAGCGGGCATGGAAGCCGTTGACCTAAAAGCGATCGGTCGGGTGCTGGGCGTCTACCGAACGTTAGCGTAATTGGAGCGAGGGCAATGTCGACCACCGCCAGGTGGCCGCTCGCTGTCGCCCGTTCGTTGCGGACCATAGTTTCTCCTCTTCTCCGGCAATATCCGGCCACAATATGGGCGTACGCCAAAAACTAAGGTCTACCATCCACGATTTTAAATCGCCGGAATGAAATAGCCATCTCCATGCTTGCCATTCCGCTTGAGGTAAGGACCGCCGCGCTGTGTGTCAGGCTGGGACTCGAGGTGATGTCATGAGCGCGCAAATCATTGACCTCCGCGCGTGGCGCCGCGAACATCGGGCGCCTGAACGCAGAGTCGCCAATATCCGGCTCCTGTTGCCGACTTGGCCCTGGGGCTGGCTGCAGCCGGTGCTGATAGAAATGACTTTCGAACTATGATGAGCGACCTCACGCTGCCCTGCGGATTCGCCGATCGGGCCTATCCTTGCAAGCTGTTTTGTCAAAGCACCCGGCTTGAACGAAAATTGCGCGTGACTTCGGTAAAAAATAAAGGCGCTCAGAATGGATCGCCAAAGCTGATACCGAGGCCACGCGCCGTGCGCACCAAAGTGCCGGCAGGGTCCACACGCTTCGGATGTTCTATCGCCGTGGCAAGCGCCACATCGACAACGCAGCGATCTTGCCAGGCGACCATGCGGTCGAACTGACCCGCGGCGATGAGGTCGACGGCATGGACGCCGAAGGCCGAGGCGATGAGCCTGTCGTTCGATGTCGGCTGGCCGCCGCGCTGCACATGACCAAGCACTGTGACGCGCGTTTCGGCGCCGGTCAGGCCGGCAATCGCTTTGCAGAGACTTTGGCCGATGCCACCGTAGCTCGCCGTGCCAACTGTGTGTTGCTGCCATACGCCGTGTCCGGTGAGATCGGGGACGGCCTCCGCTACGATGACGAGGGCAAAATTCCGTCCCCGCCGCCGCAGCTGGTGGATATGCGCGGCCACGACCTCCAGCGTGTAGGGAATCTCAGGAATGAGGATGATGTCGGCGCCACCGGCAATGCCTGCGGCGAGGGCGATATGACCAGCATCGCGCCCCATTACTTCAAAAATCATCACCCGGTCGTGGCTCGCTGCGGTTGGCTGCAGCCGGTCGAGCGCCTCTGTGGCCACCATCACCGCCGTGTCATAGCCAACCGAGGTTTCCGTGGCCCCGACATCGTTGTCGATCGTCTTGGGAATTCCGATGAGGTTGAAACCTCCCTCTTGCGCAAGCCGACGCAGAATTGCGAGGCTGCCGTCGCCGCCAACGGCGATCAGCGCGTCCAGCCCGATCTGGCGCACAGCCTCGACGACCTCCGCCGACCGGTTCATCAGGGTGCCGTCCGGCATGGGAAAAGCGAAAGGATCGCCCTTATTCGTCGTGCCCAGGATGGTGCCGGCCAGGCGGAGGATGTTGGTCGTTGAAGCGCTCAGGTCAAGCTCCGTGAACTCGACTGGCCTTCGCAGCAACCCCATGGTTCCCTGGTGAATGCCGTACACCCGCCAGCCATAACCCTGAACGGCGCGGGTGACCACGGCACGGATCACCGCATTTAGGCCGGCGCAGTCGCCACCGCTGGTGAGGAGCCCGATAGTTTTGCGCGGCAGGTCTCGCGTGTCCGTTGTGGTTATACTGGGCGATTTCACCAAGGCAGTTTTCCTTTCTATAGCTTGATCTTTTTCATGTTGTTTGCCTGGAGCTCCAAACAAGAGCGTGAATATTCTCCGCTCTCTTCAGCCCGTGCGGAGATTTGGCGGGCAAGCGGCTGGTAAAGACGTGGTTAGGCGAACATGGTGCAGCCGACCGGAGCACATCACCTGTATAACAGGAGATCTAATTCCTTCTTGTGAGATCGCTCCAGTAACGGACTCTTTACAGTGCGTTCCCTAACGGTTTCATTTATTGTAAGGATTATGATGGCCGATATTTTGTTTTAAATATTCGGCGGACTATACAGATAGTTTTTTCCAATAAAGGAATGCCTAACCATGGCAAAAGCCACACCAAAAAAAACCACCAAGCCCGGAACCAAAGCTGCAAAGCCAGGTCGACCTGCAGCCGCTAAGCCGGCAAAAGTAGTTAAGCCGGCCGCTCCAGTAAAGAAACCAGCCGCTGTCAGAGCGCCGGTGATCAGCAAGGACGAATTGCGGGCTCAGCTAGAAAAAGCACAAAATACCGTCGCGACGTTGCGTACTAAGAACCGCGAAGCCGTCCGCGCTGCCAAAGCAGCCGCAGCTCACATTGCTGAGTTGGAAGCACAGGTAGCACAGCTTGAGAAAAAGATTGCCGCCGAGACGAAGGCTGCGAAGCCAGAATCGGCCGAGACAAAACCCACGAAACAGCGTGGCCGCAAGGCGGCTGATAAAGGCGACACTGTCCTGCCGAGTGAATCTGAAGAGCTGACATTGGCATTGGTAGAAGACAAATCTGATAATGCCGTAGAGGATTAAAACGTCAGCAGGCCGAATACGCCGGCGCAGTCAAAATGCGATAAGCTGCGCCGGCTACACCGATTTGCCAAACCATCGGCCGGGCGAGAGAACCCATTAAAGCCCTGGGGTCGGCAGGATCGACACCTTAACCCTTCTTTTTTGGAAAGATCTCCGGGGGCATAATTTTTTTTGAGACTGAAACTGGCGTTTCAGTATGTACAGCCACTTTGTTTGCTTTTGGTTTCTTAATTTCTCGGTTGCTACGCTGCTGTCCTTTTGCCATTTTAGTATCCTCTGCGATGCGATAAAAAACGCAAAGCTAATATATCATGGCGGGTTGGCGGTTCATACAAAATCCTCCGACCTTCTCGAGCAGCAATTAGTCAGCCGCCTACGGTCTGGTTACCCCATCATCTAAGTTGTTTTGATCAACCTGCGCATTGACCATAAACCCCTTTCGGCCTCCAACCGTGGCCGCGATAGGCTACGATTCTCATATTGAAGAAAAGAAATCGGAGTTAATTTACAATTTCTGGAGCCACCGATGAGCACACGTAGCACGCTAAAACACGATCATGATACCACCACGGGTGTTGGATTTCACCTATTCACTGATTGGCTCGACGAGTGCGCAGGGTTAGAGGTCGTAGATCTTCGGCTCGACGGGGTGCCTTTCAAGGCTACATGCACAAGCGCCGGTATGAGCGTTGAGCTGACTCTGCCGAGAACATTGGCCGAGAAATTGGGGCTTCTGCCGGCCCATAACCAGAGCGGTCCGACAACCTGACCCCGGGTTGGCGCTGGGCCGCACCTCAGGGTGTAGCCAGAGTGTCTGGGCGTGTGACGCTGCGCAGTTTACCGGCCGAACCGCAGTTGGCCGCACGCGCTCGCAGGTCCTGGAAAAGTGGATGTTGGCATGTCCCTCGGCTCTCATCCGGTTGGAAATGGGAGCGGCAGAAAGGCGCCCTTTCCAGCCGTTCATTCATGCTCGCCAGTGCCTCCGAAGCGGACACGCCAGCCAGGATGACGGAGGAGATGGTGGATTTTTGCCGATCCGCTTCTGGATCGGGGCTTTGAATACCGGACATTCGGCTTACCGCCGGGACACGGCCCCTTTTTAACTGGCTATACACGGCAAAAATCCCAGCAGTTGCCTGCTGGGATTTTCTATTGGCGCCGTAGATGCGTAGTTTATTTTAGTGGAAGATGATTTCCACGCGACGGTTTTGCGGTTCGCGCACGCCCGGGCCGGTTGGCACCAGCAGATTAGTATCGCCGAAGCCTTGCGCTGTGATTTCCGAGGCCGGAACCCCATCAACCACCAGCTGAGCCGCAACCGCTTTAGCACGCCGCACGGACAGCCCCTTGTTGTAGGTCGGCGTACCTGACGTATCGGTATAACCGTTTACGTTAATCGTAGTGACCGATTGGGTTTTGCTGTCAGCCGCAGCCTGCGCGATGATCTGTGTGGCGCGCGGCGTCAGATTGTACTTATCCCAATCGAAGAACACCAGATAGGTCTTGGCCGGTGCCGGTGCGGGAGCAGCCACAGGCGCAGGCGTCGGGGGCGGGGCAGGAGGGGCCGGTTGGAAGATTTGATACCGCAGGCCCACCAGGATGGTGTGTTCGTTTGCGGGTTTGAGACGGAAGTCGCCTTGCAGGGTGTAGTCAACGGATCCGGGGTATTTGCGGGCCTCGGTGAGCCGCGTGAATTTGTAGTCAGCGGTGAAGGACAGCCCCTGAACCCATGGCAGTGGATAAGCAACGCCGGCAATTACGTTATAGGCAAAGCTGCCTTTGGCGCCGCCAGCCCTTACACCACCACCCGTCAGCCCCAAGCCACCGCTTGTAAACGACGAAACCAAATGTTGCCATTGATAGCCAATGCCGAAGCCGAGATAAGGGAAGACCGGCCAGCCGGCATCAATGTCATACAGCACGTTGACCATCGGGCCATACATGTTGCTGCCGCCGTGAGAGATGAATTGGTAACCCGAATCAGTGTCGGCCTTATGAACGGTGTTGCGGTAGAAATTAAAGTTAAGCTCAACCCGCACAGCGTTATTGCCGAAATAGCCAGAACCGGGGCCGAAACCATAGCCACCAGCGAAATCCATAGCATAGGAGTCCCTGTACAGTACTTTACCAGCGGTGCCGGGGCCAACGATTCCGCCGGTCGTATTGGTGCTATAGTTCGTAGGGGTAAGGATGTTCACACCAGCGCCAAGGCTGACATAAGGGCCGGTAACTGGTTGAGCCTGGGCGATAACTGGCAGGCTCAGGCAAGTCGTAGCCGCCAAAAGCTTTAGAACTTTCATGATAGCCTCCATATTTGCGTTGCTTAGCCGTAGCCATTAGCCAGACTTCAGGTGACCGCCTATCAAGCCGGACCGGCAGGTTGCAGCGTTATAGGCATTATTTTTATGCGCGAATTATTATACAACACGTATCCAAATAGCATCGAATTTATTTTATTAATTTAATGTTGTTATCAGCCCTTTCTTTAAGTTGCGCCGAGATCATTGCCTGCCGCGGCTGCCGGCACTGCGCTGTCCGGTTCGTTGCCGGCCCTGGGCAGGAAACGACCGTCCGCCGCCCCGATTTCCTTTGCCCTGCCAGCTTTTTTGTTGCCTGGACCCCTGCTTGTTCAGGCCCGTCTTAGGAGAAAAAATGAAGACCTGCACTGTTTGGGGCGATTTGTCATCTGATCGCACCTCCGAGCAATACCCAACCGTCACGGTGTGCAATTCCTGCGTAGCGAAGCATCAGAAAGCAGGCGAGGACTCGAAAATTGTCAGCGTCAATGGTAGATATGATTCCCTTTATGGCGAGTAATGTTACTTTTTGGAAAAGACCAAAGAAGAGGAGGACGCCGAGTAGCGGCGAACCACAGAGCAACCTAACCCCACTCATTTTCTTCTTCCCCCCTTCCTCCGGGGGTACGGGGGGGCCCCCTCGCTCGGCCTTGAACCTCAATACGGGGCGTCTCAATGGCCTAGCGTACGATATTTTCCAAATTCTGAGACGACCCCAAGTAGATTCCCTAGGAGCGTGTCCCGGTAACGGCTGAATGGGTCTCGACGTGGCGTGATTTTGATGATTCTCCTTTTGCATGTGAATTGGCACCACAATGGGACCCCGGCGCCGAGGGCACATAACCAACTGATTTACCGGCAGAAATCGTCGGTTGGGTAGGGTCCCGATCGGCGCCGATCGGGACCCTATGAATCTACAAAATTCACCAATTTTTTCAGTCTTCTATTGCCTATCAGACCCGGGTCCCATGTTGGTGCTGATTTACACGGCAGTGCGCGAAGTGTCGAGATGAAAGGGGGTGAGCGTCTCGCCCGGCGCCCTTTGCCGTGGCTGGAACCAGACCGGCTTGCCGCCGGGCAGGCGGATGGGGACGCGGTCGTTGAACCCGCGCACGCCGCGCAGCGTGCCAAAATAGTGGTCGAAGGCGCGGTTCTCCTGCATCAGCACGACGATGTGCTGCACGTCCTCGAGGGTGCCGGTCTTGTGGTCGCCAGGCAGCGCGAGCGCGTGGCTGATGCTGGCAGCGGAAAACCCCGCCGCGAGGGCCGAAAGTTTGAGGAATTCGCGGCGTTCGACCATGGGCACCTCCAAGCGTATGCGGCTCTGATATGCCCCAAAGCCTCAGTGCCACTCCAGAGCGGCGTGGCGGCGTCATGGCGTGTTCATGGCTGTCCGCTTTGCCCCAGGACGGGATTTACAGCGGACGGGCAGCTCACGGCCCTAGCGCGTCCACATAATGAGACGGCCGTGGCAGCTGTGGGAATAGGCTCGATGCCCTCCTGATCCTCCGCATCGGGTGGAAGGAAGCTCCATGTGGCAATCGCACGACACTGAGGTTGGTGCCGGGAGCAGGCGTTCGGCCGCTAGGAGCCTGTAGCGTGCCGCGCAAGCGCTCCCAGGGTTGCAGCCATCGCGGTGACGTCCTGGCGACTGTCGCCGCTTTCAAGTCCGTGCCGAGACGCAATCCAAGATGGGTCATTGTAGCTAAGATTTACTGTGTCGCCCGCATCCTGCCACACGAGCATTTTTAGCGGCAGATCGATGCCTGCCGTTGGGGCATCCTGCATCAACGGCGTTCCTGCCAACGGGTTGCCAAAGATGAGAAGCGTCATGGGCCGCAGGGCAAGTCCGACACTTGCCGCACCGGCAGCATGATCGACGCGGGTGAAAATCGTGATCGCTTTTGCTTCCAGGATTGCCGATAGCCGCCCAAGCGTGGCCGAAAAATCGTGGGCGCTGCGCAGCGTGATGAGGCCATTGTCGAACATAGCAGCAATCTCCGCGCCTCTCGATCAGGCTTGCTCCAGTTGTGAGCGTCAAAAGCGCTGTCCACCGAGCGACTGCCTCAAGCGGACGAAGTGGCTTCCCCGCATTTTACGCAATTATGAAACGAAAGGGCAATGCCCGTTGAGGGCCAAGAGCGTCAATTCGACAATTCCCCCCTTCCGCTCTGGGTCGCTTTGGGATCGGCAGCTTTTCCGGCCCAACTGTCGGGAAGCCGCCAGGCCGTTATCGTGGCCGAAGAGGTGGTGGCCCCGGCGGGCGGGATATGTGTTGGGCGCGACGTTCGCGATCCCCAAGGCGGGCACGATCGCCCATATCCGTCTGACCGGCGACAATCTCGCGGCGATCGACCAGGCGCATCCGCCTTCGCGGCGCAAGCTGCCCCTCGTCATGCCGTGTTCCGTGTTGGAGTTCCCGCGATGTTGGGGGCGGTTTTGGTGGATTTCTGCTTGCCCGCTTTTGGACCGTCGGACGGGAACCGGACATTGAGGCGTTCCCAAGGTAGCCGACGCAGCCGGGCGCAGAGCGGTGAGGGCAACGGCCGGCATGGCATGACGATACCTGGGTCAGGGCCGGCATCTGGCAGCCAGGGGAGGCTTGGTCATGACGGCAGTACGTATCCCTGCTAATTGTCAGCGATGTCATTACTAGAGCACACTGCGCCCGAGGAAGGGGCCGCCGCCAACCTGTCTGTCCGTGTCGCAGCACTCTATAAGTTTGCCCCCTTTGACGATTGCGCGGGCATTCAAGAGGGGTTGATAAAGCTTTGCCGCACGCAAGGCGTGAAGGGCACGCTGATTCTCGCCCGCGAAGGGATCAATGGTACCATCGCCGGATCCGATGAGGCGATGAGCCAAGTGTTGTCTCATATCAGACAATTACCGGGTTGCGCGGACATTGAGGTTAAATTCTCCCGTGCGCCATCGCTACCGTTTCACCGGATGAAAGTCCGGATCAAACGGGAGATTGTCACGATGGGTGAGCCGAATATCAATCCGCTGGTCAACGCGGGCCATTATGTTCCACCTGAGGACTGGAATGCTCTAATTTCCGAGCCAGGAACGATCCTGATCGACACGCGCAACGACTATGAGGTGGCGGTTGGCAGCTTCGCCGGTGCCATCAACCCGCAAACACGGACGTTCCGTGAATTCCCCACTTGGTTCCGTGCCGTGCGCGAGAGGCTGCTTGGCGAAGGCACGCCGCCAAAAGTGGCGATGTTCTGCACGGGCGGTATACGCTGCGAGAAATCGACCGCCTTTCTGGCGGCGGAGGGATTGGATGAGGTCTACCACCTGCAAGGCGGCATCTTAAAATATCTGGAAACCATCCCGCCGGAGCAAAGCCTGTGGGAGGGGGAGTGTTTTGTGTTCGACCAGCGTGTCGCGGTGGGTCACGGCCTTGAGTTGGGCAAGCATGGCTTGTGTCACGCCTGTCGTCGCCCTGTGAACGAGGCCGACCGTTTTTCTCCGCTCTTCGAGGACGGTGTCAGTTGCCCTACTTGCCACAGCGAACGTACTGATGAGCAACGCGCCCGTTATAGGGAGCGCCAGCGGCAGGAAAATCTGGCGGGCGAACGGGGAGAGGAGCATATCGGTGCTGTGCTGGTCTCGCAGCATCAGCAGGATTAGGGAGTTTAAGGAAAATCCCGGCCTATGCCCGAGTTGGGTCGACTTGGGAACGGCAGGTTTTCTGGGATATCGGCCAGAAAGCGGTCAGCCCGCTCACGGCCCAATGCGCCCATTAGCTCAGGTTCGGTGGTTTGCACGCTTTGAGCCTGCGGGATGCATAATGGCCTCGCGGCATGATGGATTAGATGGTTCCATGCGAAATGCTGGTGAACGACGTGTCGACCACCCCGCCGCTGGCGAAAACCCGGAAATCCGTCACGTCATTCAGCAGGAAGGCAGGTGCCCCCAGACTACGCCGGAATTGTAGGTGAAAAGCATCAAATTTTGCAACCTCATCCAGCCAGAAGACTGGGCGCGCATCAGCTTCAACGCTTTCCAGCCGGATATTGCCGAATTCGATATTGCGGGCATGGCGGATGAAAAAATGCTGGGCGGGCAATGGCCCGAGCTGGGATGGATCCGGATAGCCACGCTCCAATTCCGGCGGCTGTACTGCAGCCATTGGATTTGTGCCGCCCCCCTCTTGAAGAAGCTCAGTATTGTCGATTTTTATATCCTCGACCGGATATCCCGGAATACCGCTGATGACAGCGGGCATTGGATTATGCGGCGCGGAACAAGTAACGTTGCTGATCGATACGCGCCGAAAGCTGCCGATGGGAATGCCGCCAGGGCCGCGCAGACGTGCGCCGAGCCGCAAATAAAACGGTGCGTCGCGGATATCGCGCATCGTCAGCCCGGTGACCGTGATGTCCTCGAGAACGCCACCGTCCACGCTCGCCAGAGCCAGGCCGCGGCAGGTTTGGAGGAAGCAGTTGGCAACAATGATATTTCTGAAGCCACCGTTCGATTCCGTGCCACATTTGATGCGCCCGACCGGGGGCCACCAACCTGCTGGGATCGGCTTGAAAGTCCGGTCAAGCAAGCTGCCCACCTGATAGCCGCCGGTCACGGAGCAATTAGTAATGGTTATATTCTCCGTCATCTTCGCATAACCCAGGGCGAAAGAGCTCTTGAGAGCAATCGCGTCGTCCCAGGGTGCGTTCACATGGGTATCGGAAATCTGCACATTACAGCAGCAATCTATGTCTATACCGTCCCGATTGGTGTCGATCGTAAGATTGTCGATGGTGAGATTGTCGACGCCGGTCGCCAGGATCCCGAAATGACCACCGGAGAGTATCGAGAAGTCACGCAGGGTGACATGGCGGCAATTCTTCAAAGCAATCGTCTTGTTCCCGACGCCGGGCGCTTCGGCCAACGGCATATCCGGTTCGTTGAAGCCACGGCTTAGGCCATGTCCCCATATCCGCCCGGGGCCGAGGATCGTGATATCACGGACGTTCTCGCCCCAAATCAGACTATTATGCCAGTGGCTGTGGCCGAAATCCTGATACGCGTCCCAGGGAACGTTCAGTTCGGCAGTATCATAGCCGCCGCTAGTGATGCCCCCATGGGGGGTATTTGCGGCCAGAATGGTCGCGCCTTCATCTAGATAAAGGGTCGTGAAGTTCTTCAACCGAATGGAGTAGGACCGATAGGTGCCCGCCGGAAACCGGACGATGCCGCTACCGGCAGCCGCAGCCGTTGCAATGGCGTGATTGATTGCAGCGGTGTCATCGGCTCTGCCATCGCCAGCAGCTCCAAAGCTGCGTACGTCGAGAGCAGGTTCGGCTTTTGCCGCGAATGCCGCGGCGGCCATAGCCGGCCCCGCAAGCTGGATCATTTGCCGTCGCGTTGTGTTCATATGCTCACCCCCGGGCGGCGTGCTCGCAACGCTTATACGCTCCTCGCCCTGGAATGTCTGGTGGAGATTACGGACTGGCGTTGATCTGCGTCCGTCGTCGACCGATTTGAGACAACTGGCTGCCTGAATTGGCGAGGCGCTTGGCTTGCCCTTTGGTTAAATTGCCCTCAGGCTTGGAAGTCTCCCGCGGCATTCTCTGCTGGCCCTCCGCGCCAAAAACATTACTTCAAAAGAGCACTACTTTTCGGGGCAGAACGCTTATCTATAGACGTAAGATGGTCAAAAAAGGTGACGGGCTATGCACATCGATCACAGTCAGTTTGGCAGTATTACCATCGACGGTAAAACCTATGATTATGATGTTAAGATCGGGTTGGATGGAAAGGTAACCAAACGCAAGAAAAAATTGTCCAAGCAGCAGTACGGAACATCGCACATCATCTCCGAAGCAGAAGCAAAGTCCGTTTTTGAAAAAGGCTGCGATTTGCTCATCGTTGGCACCGGCCAAGAGGGCAATGTCAGGCTCTCCCCGGAGGCAGAGGTCTATTTTGACAAGAAAGGCTGCAAAGTGCTGCTCTACCCCACACAGGAGGCGATTAAATCCTTCAATCAGACGGAGGAACACAAGATCGCTCTCATTCATGTCACGTGTTGACGCTCGCGGGTCAGGGCGCAGCTTGGCTGCTTTGACGCGGTTCCTGGCCGGTGGTGGGAATAGTCCGCCGCCATGATTGGTGCGGAGTTCGGTACTTACATTCGATCTGCTGGCTAGATCATCGACATGTCGAACGCCCACGACAAGGCGGTCCTTCAAATTGTGCCGGCGGCCTCCCCTGTCGCGCGATAGAGACCAAGAGCTTTGTTTTACCATGCGAATGCCCGCTCACTTTGCATGGCCGGGGAAAAGCACGGTAACCTCGGACTCGGGGAGCGCTATGGGATCATGTGATCATAACGAAAGTGCTCGAAGTAAGAGCGTGCCCGTGTGTCCATAAAGTTATTCAAGATAAGGCGCTGCGTCATGTTAGACTATACGAAATGGCATTATCCAGCGTTTGCATCTGCCTGATCCCCAAGGTCTGATGGGTTGACAGCACCAATAGGCGCGAGCCAAGTTGGCAACTCGCTGTTGCTGCGAGGACGTGGGTTGTATTATGGAAACCAATACTACCTTGCGATGGGAGTGGCGAGTCTTCGTTCCGTCGGTCGCGGAGTATGTACCGTCGCTTACCATGCCATTAAACATTGTTCCTCGCGAAAGTGACGAACTTTACGTACTCAATGCATCGAGTCCTGGGTTGGAAAATGTAAAGATCCGCAATGGTGTTTTGGATATAAAGCGGATCAAGAATGTTAATGCCGATGGACTGGAGCAGTGGGAGCCTGTCTTTAGAGCTGCATTTCCAGTGAAAAAAGACGACATCATCAAAGGTCTTGGGCCATGCGTACCGTGCGCCGCAGTACTCGCGCGCGATCGTTATACAGTAGAGCAGTTGATCGAAGAATGTGTGGCGCCTGACCCCGTTTTGCGGGCGGTGTGTGTTCACAAGTCGCGCCGAGGCTTCGTTTTTGCCGAGTGTCTTGGGGAAACGGTGGATCTGCTCATAGATGACGTTGCCACGCAAAGCTTGTCGCTTGAGCACGAAGATCCTGCACTTATCCTGGCCGCTTTGCGTGCTCTTGGACTCGATCCTCATGCCAACACTAATTATCCTCGGGGTATCATGCATGCTCTGGGGATTGGACGCGGAAAGTAGGTAGAGACGGTCCCTCTGCGGACGCTTCAGGCGTTGTTGCCGGCCCTGCGGGCACGTGGCCGCGCCCAGGCAATCATCGCGAACGGCGCCGATAGCGCGGTAATGCTGAGGTTTCCATAATTTAACGAGGTGACGACGTAATGTTCGCTAAATGGTAATCGCAATGGTACCGCTCTCCAGAGCCCACGGGCCGCTGACGAGGCGGGCAAATTTTGCAAAAGCCGGGGTATTGTTTTTCGGGATGTTGGATACAGCATTGTGATGTCCACCGATCTTTTCCTGACGGGAGACTTGATGCTGGGGCGAGGAGTTCGACCAAATTCTTGACCATCCGAGCAAGCCCGGTCTCCACGAGGACCACGCCAATTCCGCGATTATCTATGTGCGTTTGGCAGAAAAGGTGTCTGGACCTTTGCCGCAGCGGGCGGATCCTGCGTATGTCTGGGGCGAGGCGCTGTCGATTTTGAAACAGCTGCGCCCGGCGGCACGCATCATCAATCTGGAAACTGCAATAACGACAAGCGAGGCTTGGTGCCCCAAGGGCATCAACTACCGGATGCACCCCGACAACGTAGCTTCTCTTCGCGCCGCCGAGATCGATTGCTGCGTCCTTGCCAACAACCACGTCCTGGATTGGGGAGAAGAAGGGCTGCTTGAAACCCTTGCTAGTCTGCGCCGGTCCGGTATTGCCGCCGCGGGCGCTGGCCATGATGCTGCCGAGGCCAGTGCTCCCGCTGCGATTCCGCTCGCCAGTGGCGGGCGCATCCTGGTCTTTGGTGTCGCCACGCCGAGCAGCGGTGTTCCGCACGACTGGGCCGCCGGCGCCGAACGCCCCGGCATCAATCTCTTAACTGACCTGACACCGCAAACCGCCGCTCGCCTCACAGAGGCGGCTGCCGCTCACCAGCGGCCAGGCGACCTTCTCATTGCGTCGATCCACTGGGGAAGCAACTGGGGCTATGAGGTTCCCGCCGAGCAGCGTGCGTTCGCTCACGCCCTGATCGACGGCGGCTTCGACCTGGTGCACGGTCATTCGTCGCATCATCCGAAAGGCATCGAACTTTATCACGACAAGCTGATCCTCTACGGCTGCGGCGACTTCATCAACGACTACGAAGGTATCTCGGGTTATGAGGAGTTCCGCGGCAACCTCGTCCTAATGTACCTGCCGCACATCGACACAGCGACCGGAAGGTTGCTCTCATTGAAGATAGATTCCGATGCGGATCGTGCGGTTCCAACTGCGGCGACCTTCGCCTGCCGATGCCGAATGGCTGCACCGGGTGCTGACCCGCGAGAGCAGGAAGTTCGGGACGGAGGTCGTCCTTCGTGAAGACGGAAGTCTCATGATCGACCGAGGCGGTACACTGGCACGCGCCTGACGCGTTTCGCTAGAGCTTAATCGTTTGAGTGTGATCGGCGTCCGATCATGACCCCGGCTTTGACGTCGCAATCATTGGATATAATTTGATAAAATGAGGTCGAGGTGGGGCGATCGGCGCTGATCGGGACCCCACCCAATAGGCGATTTCTTTCTATAAATCGGTTGGTGATCCATCATAGGCACCGGGGTCCCGTTGTGGTGCCGATTCAGTTAGGATCTCGTTCTCCTCCTGTCAGGTCGTGTGCCAGACCATTTGGTGCCGAATAACCAGGAGAACAGCGTGTCCATTCCGTCGTGACCGCATTCGAGCCCCCGCCAGATTTTGCCATGTCGCCCTTGAATCCCGGGCCGTTCCACCGCAACAAATCCCAGCGGAAATTTATAGAAATCCGCACAAATGTTGATCGACGTCAATGCTGACGCCCATCGCGGCGATGAGAATCGCCATCGTGTGGGCTTGCAAGGTGCTTTTCATGACGCTCCAAAAATTTATAAGCAAAGCCATGGTTGCGGCTGTCCTGGTCGGCTGCATTGGCACCGCCGCCACAGCGCAGACTACCCCACCGCCTTATCCCCCAGGCTGGCAGGCACCGCCGCCGCCCATTGCCGAGTCCGAACCGCCTTCACCTCCCGGCCGCGACTATGTCTGGTGGCCAGGCCATTGGGTGTGGACAGGGAACGGTTATATGTGGGCGTCCGGCCATTATGTGCGCCGGCGTACTGGCTGGTATCATTGGGTGGATGGCCATTGGGCCGTGGTTTCAGGCCGCTGGACTTGGGTGCCAGGCTATTGGAATTGAGACGGCGTCAGGTAGCAGGCCGAACAGATGGGGTGGTTGCCGTCCTCCCCGAACGGCATCGCAATGTGCCAACGTGGTGATTGTGAACAGCCACGGAAAAGAGAGGACGGCAGATGAAGGATACAGTGATTGGTGTGGATCTGGCAAAGACGGCCTTCCAGATTCATGCGCCTTCCCTGACGGGCGAATTGCTATTTCGTAAGAAGGTTCGTCGTCCACAATTTCTCCAGTTCATGGCAAGTCAGCCACTAGCGCTGGTTGTAATGGAAGCGTGTGGCAGCGCGCATTACTGGGCTCGGGAACTGATGAATGCAGGGCACGAGGTGAAGCTGATTGCTCCGCAATATGTGCGCCCGTTCGTCAAGCGACAGAAGAACGATGCTGCCGACGCGGAAGCGATTGTCATTGCCGCCCGCCAGCCGGAGATGCGTTTCGTAGTGCCCAAGAGCGAAGATCAGCAGACACGCGCTGTTCTGTTCCGCTGCCGGGAGCGCCTGGTTCGTCAGCGCACCGAACTGGTTAATGCCCTGCGCGGCATGCTTTACGAGTTCGGCCTGGTTGTCCCCAAAGGCATCGCTCATCTCAAACGTATTGAGGAACTCGTTCGAGACGACAGCATCGAACTGCCGACGCTCATGCGAAAAGAATGTCAGGATCTTCTGGCGCAGATCGATGAGCAATCGATCCGTATCGCGGAAAAGACCCGCGCCATGGTCGGGCTTTCGGGAGATAGTGGTGTTGCACAGCGTCTGGAGACGATGCCAGGCGTCGGACCGTTGACAGCACTGGTCGTGGAAGCCTTCGCCCCATCGATGGAGCATTTTCGCAGCGGCCGCGACTTCGCGGCATGGCTCGGCCTTGTTCCCCGGCAGTTTTCATCCGGCGGCAAGGAACGACTTGGCCGCGTCTCGAAGGCTGGCCAGGCCGATATTCGACGGCTGTTGATTATGGGCGCTATGGCGCCTGTGAGTTGGGCAAGCCGCAAGCCACCCGTGCAGGGCACGTGGATGGCGCGAATGCTTGTGCGCAAGCCGCGCATGCTGGTGGCGATCGCGCTGGCCAACAAGATGGCTCGCACGATCTGGGCCATGCTGACGAAGCAGGAGAATTATCGGGATCCGGTCCTGTCCGTGGTGGCATGAGATAGCCTCAGTCGCGCGCGAACGGAACCGGTAAGGGGGTGTGAGAAGGCGACGACCCATATGGGCGCATGATCAAGCCGATCCGGATTGGAAAAACCAGCAGTCTTCTCGGTACTGTTTAAAGTACGCCGGACAGATTTGGACCCGATCCGCAGATCACCATATCGGCCAGCGGCTTCTGAAAGCGCCGCGTTCAAAGGCCTGACAGAAGAGCGCATTCGATCACACGTTCAATGAGTCAGAAACTTCTTGCAAAACGGACGGCAACCACAGAAGAAGACTGCACCCGACCAATACGCCAAATCATCAAATTTAACTTGCAACGCGGGGGCCATCCATAGAAGGACGTTCAGTGCCGCCCAGGTCTGGCGGCTGTGCGCCCAATCGTCTCAATCGGTCTAATTAGCCATGGCGGAGGAAAATCAGTCTATATGGTTGCCGCAGTCGTCTTGTTGATTTTATGAATTTGGGCCCCAGATCGGTTCAGCGATAGCTTGGTGAGGCTGAACAATATTCTAAATTGGACCCACGCTGTGCCAAACGCGTATTTGTCCAGGACCTTCGGTGGCCTCAAGATCACAGTCCCGCCCGTCTGGCTTGTGGTGGTGCTCCCGCTCGCCTTTTTCGGCGCCGCCGTGGCGTCCCAGGCCGCTTTCGGCACCGCCGACACACCGATCTGGGTGTCCAACGCCTTCGCGGTCACGGCCTTGCTGCGCAACAAGCGCGCCTGCTGGCCGGTCCTGCTCCTCCTCGCGTTCATTGCCGACTTCTCGGCCAGCGCCCTCACCAGCCCGCACCTCCTCGCCCTGGGGATCGCCACCTGCAACTCATGCGAAATCCTGCTCGTTGCAACGCTGGCGGAACTTACCGGCGCCGCCGCTCTGGACGGCGGCATCGGGCCGATGGTCCGGCTCGCGCTCATCTGCCTGGCCGTACCGGTCTTGAGCTCGACGGCGGGCGCCGGCCTCCTCGTGGCCTTTTATGGCGGGCCTTTTGCGGCCAGCTGGCTCATCTGGTACCTCGACGTCACCTGTGGCTTGCTGATCGTGACGCCCTTTTTGCTGAGCTGGACAGACCAGTCGCTTCGTAAACAGCTTTTGCGCGGCACGGTAGCGCAAACGGTTGTTCTTGCAGGGGGCGTTGCCCTGGTTGGTTTTCTCGACTTCCATGACAAATTGCCCGGCTTGTTCCTCGCCTTCCCGGTTCTGCTTTTCGCGACGTTCAATGGCCGATTGCTCGGCGCGACAACCGCCACGGTGGCACTGGCTGCGGTCGCGATATGGAGCACATTAAAGGGGAGCGGGCCGATCGCGGCATTTAGCCATACCGACACGGTTCAGGCGATACAGATTCTGCAGGTTTACATAGTCATTATCCTGCTCTCGAGCTTGCCGGTTGCCTTGATTCTGGAGCAACGTGAGAAGCTTACAGCGCAATTGCGGGAAACACAGGAGGATCTTGCGCGTGTCAATCGCGCGATGGTGTTGAGCGAGTTGACGTCGTCGATCGCCCACGAGGTCAGACAACCGCTGGCCGGGATCGCGGCGAGCGCCGGTGCCGCAACGCGTTGGCTCGCCACGGATCCGCCCCATGTCGACGAGGCCAACACGTCGCTCGAACGGATCGTCCGAGACAGCCAGCGTGCCAGCGAGATCATCAGCCGCGTGAGCGCGCTCACGACGAGAGAGCCACCGCACAAGGACCTTCTGAACGTCAACGCGACCATTCTCGAAGTCATCGCCATGGCCGATGACGCCTTGCAGAGGAATCACGTCGTCTTGCAAACCGGCCTGTCTCCCGGCCTGCCGGAGGTGACCGCCGACCGGGTCCAGGTCCAGCAGGTGATCCTTAATCTGATCACCAACGCCATCGAGGCGATGAAGGAGAAAACCGACGGCCGGCGTGAGCTGACCGTTAATTCCGGTTGGGACGACGAGAACCACCTATTCGTCGAAGTGAGGGATACCGGCGCCGGGCTCGACCCGGATCATACCGACAAACTGTTCGAGGCCTTCCACACAACCAAGCCCGGCGGCATGGGCCTGGGACTGGCGATAAGCCGCTCGATTGTCAAGGCCCATGACGGCCGGATTTGGGCGGCGCCGAACCAGCCCTGCGGCGCCGTCTTACGCTTTACTCTGCCGGCCCGCCGGGACATCGCATAAGGGGGGCGCAGGCTTCCGTCGGTAGTCTCCGTGAACGTACGTCTTCTTATCGCCGTTGGACGCTCCGATGCGGCCGTTCCGCTTCCTCGGCCCGGTCCAGCCATAAACGGCCCCGGTTTCTCTGATGGACAAGTCATGCCTCAGGAAAGCAATTGAACGGATCGTGAACTGGTACGCCGAGCGGCTCAAAATGCCGCAGATTGCGGGTCAGGATGGTCAGCCCGTGGCTCTGAGCCGTGGCGGCGATCATGATGTCGGCGAAGCCTGGGGCGTGGCCCAAGCCTCGGGCACGGTCGGACAGGACGCCCGCAATTCGGGCGGCAGCGAGGTCGAAGGGCAGGATGCGGGCCGCGTAGAGGTGCAGAACGGTCTCCAGCCAGGCGCTTAGCTCGCGGGATTTGCGGGTGGCACCTTCGCGTTGGGCCTTGGCGATGCCGTCATCGATTTCCGCGATAGTGACCACCGACAGGAACAGTTCGGTCGAGTGGGCGTCCATCCAAGCGGCCAGCTCGGGCAGGGCTACGCGAGACGAGGCGCGGGCCGAGATGACGTTGGTGTCGACGAGGTACAAGGCTCAGAGGCCGCTATCGCGGAGCGGGGAGGAGTTGCGGGGCGGCAGGTCGCCATCCATGAGCGGCGCGGCCATCAGCAACTGCCCGAAGGACGGCACATGCGAGAGGCGTTGCCACTCCTCAAAACTGAGAATGACCGCCTCCGGCTTGCCGTGACGGGTGATGATGGCGGGCTCGCCGCGCACGGCGTCATCAACCACGGCGGATAGGCTGGCCTTGGCGTCACGAAGTTGGATTTCCCGCATGGCGGCCTCCGGATGATATAGAACTACTGTAGTCATATCTACGCCCGTGGGTTGGTGACGGCAAGGATAAACCGTAGGAGTACAGCGTATTCGGGTTCGGCGGCGGGCGCAGCGGGAGGCAGTTGATCAGCCGTTCAGGGCGCCGCCGGAGACAAGGGATCAGTCCAGACTGGCATCAGGCAGTAATGCCGCCCGTCGGCATCCTGTTGCAGGTTTTTGCGGCAGAGAGCCATGGCGCTGGCGCCGTTATTGTCCTGCATCAGCTGCCCCCAGGCCAGGGCCTCGGCTGGCCCGGCTTTCATGGCGACAGAGATCAAATGGGCGGCGGTCTCACCCTGGAAACGCCCGGCATTGAGGCCTGCCGCATAGGTAAAAGCGCAGGGAACCAGGACTATAGTCACCAGAGCCAGCGACAGGAACACGATGCTGCGCAGGCGGAGGGTGGTGATTTTTTGCCGCATGGTGCGGTCGGCAGCGTTCGCCAGTTGCGGGCCGAGTTTATTGACGATGTCCATGCCCGAGGCGTGCACCCGGGCGATGGCTTCATCTGCAATGGCGCCAGTTTGGGTTTTGAGCGTGTACGCGATGTCGAGCTGGGTCGCCTCGCTGACCTGATAGAGATCGCTCAATGCACCGACACACAGGGCCAAGGCCTGTAATTGCTCGCAGAGCGGGTCGCTTTTCAGGGCTGCGGCCGCGGCGGCCCGGCGCAAGACCATCTGCGCATCCGCGATCTGCTCGTGCAGTGCCTCGCGGCGGGACGCAGAGCTTATGGGATCCATGATCTGACCCCGGCGAAGCGGCGGTCCATGATGTCGAGCCAGACGCGCACCCGGGCGGCGTCGAAAAGACCGAGCGGCGGGGTGATGGTGCCGTCGCGCGCGGCGGCGAAACTGCATTGCCGGCTTTCCACGGCTTCGGCGGCATGCAGCCTAGGCATCCACAGCTTCACACAACCCTCTGCCAGATTGCCATAGGCGCTTGAGGCGGTCAGGCGGGTGAAGGCGCGTTCGCGGGTTGAGCCCGGCTCGATGGCATATTCATTGAACACCAGTGCCTGTGCCGCAGGCGTGAAGCCGCGGGCGGCCAAGGTGAGGGCAGGGAGGAGATCCTCGGGCTGGGGGCCGGTGAGATGGAACATCACTGGTGCCATGCCAGCGGCCTCGATGTGGGCTGTCAGGCCGGGCATTTCAGCGGCAAGCGAGCGCAGGGTGGTGTCGCCGCCGCCCAGGTCGATGAGGGCGGATTGTCGCTCGGTGATGCAATACTTGATCAGCTCCTGCAGCCAAGCGGCGACCCCGGCGGGGTTGTCAGTGTCTGGCCGGGCGACATCGTCGAAACCGGAAACGAAAGCTGGCGCTTCAAAAACCGCGCCTAATCCAATGCCCCAGACCCGCGGCTTGCACCGGGGGGTTCCTGTGGACCCACCGGTGCAAGCCGCTACCAGAGGGGGCCCTTTTGCACGCCGATAGGGGGTCCCAATCCAATGCCGATTGACACGACAGGCACGGTTGCTGGCGCGGACACATCTTGGGAAGGTCGCTTACCGCGCCTGTAGCCTTTCAGTGGTATCTGCGCGCGGCTAAAATCGCTTTGCAGCCATTTGGCGGTCCAGGGCTTGCCGGTGCGATAGGTGATCCCGGCCTTGGTCAGCGCCTGGCCGACCGATGCCCAGGACCAGTCGCCGTGAACCAGGCCGAGCAGCATGTCCCGGTGCTGGCGGAACCACGGCCGCATGACATCGCCTTGCCGCCAAAGATGACGGAACTGTTCGGCCAGAGCCTCGATCTCTTCATCTGTGGGCGTGCGTTTTTTCGGCATCGGCAACGCTTCTCGCGGAAAATTTCGCTGCCGATTTTCCTGCTTGCAGGCCGAACTTCAACTTCCAATTCGGAAGATTGACAGAATGCCTGTCTCTTTCACCAGCTCATTGCCGATTTCGTTTCATATCCAATTCCCCACCTCATTTATGACCTCATCTACTACCTTATTGACCATCTCTAATCTCGTAGGTCTGTTGTGGTGGCGGGTTATGTGTCTACAACAGACCAAGGAATGCTAGCCCGCATTTCTCACTGAATAAAGGTGCATCGGGGGGCTGAATCTGAGAAAGTGTATGTGCAACCATAACATTTTCAAAGATGGAGGAACCACCCGATGCCGACAGAGTGTAGCGCGGCTGCGCTGGAATTTACAGGGTTTAAAGGCCGTTCGGTGGTGGCGGCTTTTGACGGCGGGTCGATCAGCTCGGATGCGGGTGCGCTGCTGCTGGGGGAGACGGACCGCGCAATTGGGCTGGTTGAGCGTTTTGCCGCCTGTTTCCAGGACCGGCGTCGGCCCGACCTGATTGAGCATGATGTCAGAACGCTGGTGATGCAGCGTGTGTTCGGGATTGCCCTTGGCTATGAGGACCTGATCGACCACGACCATCTGCGCCACGACCCGGTAATGGCTGTGTTGGCGGGTAAGCTGGAGGCCAGCCGCGCGGCTTGCGCGCCGCTGGCTGGCAAAAGCACGCTGAACCGGCTGGAGCTGAGCCGGGCCACGCCGTCGCGCTATCACAAGATCAGCCATGACGCGCCGGCGCAGATAACGCTGGACCTGGACGCCACCGACGACCCGCTGCACGGCCCCCAGGAGGGGCGGTTTTTCCATGCTTATTACGACTGGTATTGCTACCTGCCGCTGTATATTTTCTGTGGCCGTCATCTTCTGGCGGCCAAGCTGCGGCGCTCCAACATCGATGCCGCGGCGGGTGCGGTGGAGGAGACCGCCCGGATCGTGGCCGGGATGCGCCAGCGCTGGCCGAAGGTGCGCATTCTTTTGCGCGCCGATAGCGGCTTTGCCCGTGACGCGCTGATGGACTGGTGCGAGCAGAACCGGGTGGATTTCCTGTTCGGCCTGGCCCGCAACGTGCGGCTGGAGGCGGAGATTGCCGATGAACTCGCGATTGCGCGCGAAGTGTGCGAAGCCAACGCCAGACCAGCCCGCGTCTTTCGGGATTTCCGCTGGCGCACGCTTGATAGTTGGAGCCGTGAGCGGCGCGTGATCGGCAAGGCGGAGTGGACCGGCGATAAAGCCAACCCGCGCTTCATCGTCACCTCGCTGAAGAAAAAAGAGGGCAACGGCCAATATCTCTACGAGGCGATCTACTGCGCCCGCGGCGAGATGGAAAACCGCATCAAGGAATGCCAGCTTGATCTGTTCGCCGATCGCACCTCCGCCAACACCATGCGCGCCAACCAACTGCGTCTTTGGCTCGCCTCGATGGCCTACGTGCTGATCTGCGCGCTACGCCGCATCGGCCTTGTCCACACCCAGTTCGCGCAGGCCACCTGCGCTACCATCCGGCTGAAACTGCTGAAAATCGGCGCCCTGGTAAGGCTCAGTGTCCGGCGGGTCAAATTTGCCATGGCCTCCGCCTGCCCCTGGCAACACGAGTTCGTCCATGCACATGACCGGCTCATGCGCCGCAAAGCTGCCTGATACGAACCAGACACCTCAACCAAATACCCTCGAACAACGCTGCAACCCGCGGCGACGCAACCGACATGCCAAAAATCAGCCAATACCACCGGCGGCCACGCCGCAGCCACAAATCCCACCCAAAACAGCAAAAAATCACGCCAAGCAAAGACTGCCGTGAGAAATGCGGGCTAGCGCATTCGAATGTGGCACCGTGGACAGCGCGGCGTGGTGGCGTTCGCCTCTGACAATGGCCTGGTGATTCCCGCAAGCGGCTCGGACCATTCACGCGCGGCGGTGCCTGCGGCAGCGGGTCGTCTTGGCCGAGCACGGATTATTTTGTACGCCCGGAGCATTAACGATGTTTTAATTTACGTCACCATTCATAACGAGATAGTAACAACCGTGCGTTTGTCCGTCGTCGAATGCTTTGAGACAATTGGCAGCCTGATTTAACGGACGTCGATGGGCGGATCGGCTACTTATTGTATTCTCCGCCTCCAGGGACGGAGATGCACGTTAACGCCTTGTAAGGCGGGCGATACAGAGGAACTGACAGCGCAAAGCGCCGCATTTTTACTGTCATATCGTTACAACAACGTCAGTGGCGCATCTTCCGGGTTTGCTCACGGCGGAAAAGCTGCCGCCACCACCTGCGCCACGCGCCGGCGCAGCGGCATCGCATTACCTTCATCGTACGGATAGAGCCGGCTGGTGAGGATGATTAGGAAGGTGCCGGTCGCTGGGTCGATCCACAATGCCGTGCCAGTATAGCCGGTGTGGCCGTAGGAGCTGGCACTGAAAGCTCCCCCGGTCCAACTACTGTAGGGCGAGGCCATGTCCCACCCCAGCCCGCGCGTGACACCATCGGGCAGAGCCTCGGGCGCGGTCATTTGCGCCACGCTGCCGGGGCTAAGGATCCTCGCGCCATCCAGTTCGCCGCCATTCAGCAGCATCTGGCAAAAACGCGCCAGATTGTCGGCCGTCGAGAACAGTCCGGCATGGCCAGCCGCGCCGCCCATCTGGTAGGCGGTGGGGTCCTGCACCGCGCCCAAGCGTAACTCGCCGTCCTGGACATCCGTCGGCACCAGGCGGGCATTGTCGCCGGATGGTGGATCGAAGCCGGTGTCCGTCATGCGCAGCGGCGTGAAGATGTGCTGCGCGGCGTAGAGCGGCAGGCTCTCGCCGGAGACCTTTTCCACCAGGGCGCCGAGCACGATGAAATTAAGATCGCTGTAGATGAAGCTGCCGCCCGGCGCTGCCACGGGATGGTCCGCCGCGATCTTCGCCAGCGCTCCGGCTTCGCCATGCCAGTCCATGCTTACGAAATCCGGGCGCAGGCCGGAGGTGTGGGTCAGCAGCTGGCGGATCGTGATCTGGCCCTTGCCGTTGGCGGCGAAGGCTGGCCAGTACGCGGCCACTGGCTCATCCAGGCGCAGACGGCCTTGCTCCTGCAGTTGCATGATTGCCGGGGCGGTCGCCACCACCTTTGTTAGCGAGGCGAGGTCGAATATCCCATCGGGGCGCAGCGGTGCCGCATCGGCACTGTAGCCGAAGGCCGCCCGGTAGGCGATGCGGCCGCGATGCCCGATCTCGATGACCGCGCCGGGGATGTCGCCACGGGCGATCTCATCCTGCGCAATGGTGGCGATGCCGGTGAGCAGTGCCGGGTTTTCCGCCGTGATGCGGTGGGGCGGCGGCACGCTCTGGCACCCGTTTAAAGCAAGGCACGTCAGGAGCAGGCCAAAGCCGGCGGCGAGACGGTGCCGCAGACGGATGCGGCGCCGGTATGCAGTATGTTTGGCCGGATATTGTTGCAATCGGTGCCTATGTTGTTATCGCCTCAAAGACGTTGTTCGGTTTCGGCCCCACGCTGCCACTCCTGACAAACAAAACACTAATTTAGTGCGAATAGCCATACAGTGACCGGCCCTTGCTGATCAGCTCGTCCCGCCATGTCAGCGCGGCCAGCGTTCCCCTTGCTGCAACCAAGGCAACGTCTTGCCAAGGCGAGACTTGATTCGCATCAACGCCAGAAGCCGCACGCTACGCTAGGGCAAAACCATGGAGCAGGCTTCAGGGATGGTTGTTTCGGTGCGTGGCGCGGTGGTGGATGCCGCGTTCCCCGCCGGCTCGCTGCCGCCGGTCAACACCGCCCTGTTCGTGGAATGGGACAGGCCGGAGACGCTGGTTCTGGAAGTGCATAGCCATGCGAGCGAGGATACGGTCCGCGCCATCGCCTTGCAGGCAACGGCGGGGCTGGCGCGCGGCACCGCCGTGCGTGCCACCGGCGCGCCCATCGCCGTGCCGGTGGGGGAGAACGTGCTGGGCAGACTGCTCGACGTAACCGGCACGCTACGCGACCGCGGCCCGGCACTACCGCCGGAAACACCGCTTCGCGGCATCCACGAGCCGCCGCCCGCCCTGAAAGAGGAAAGCGGCGCGGACCGGATTTTCGAAACCGGCATCAAGGTCATCGACCTGCTGGCCCCCCTGGCCCAGGGCGGCAAGGCGGCCATGTTCGGCGGCGCGGGTGTTGGCAAAACCGTGCTGGTGATGGAGCTGATCCATGCCATGGTGGAGACATACCAGGGCATCTCCGTCTTCGCCGGCGTTGGCGAGCGCTCGCGCGAGGGCCATGAACTGCTGAACGACATGAGGGGCTCCGGCGTGCTGGCGCGCACTGTGCTCGTCTACGGCCAGATGAACGAGCCGCCCGGCGCCCGCTGGCGCGTGCCGCTCACGGCCCTCACCATCGCCGAGCATT
Organism: uncultured Alphaproteobacteria bacterium; assembly: GCA_963750235.1. Taxonomy (GTDB): domain Bacteria; phylum Pseudomonadota; class Alphaproteobacteria; order Acetobacterales; family Acetobacteraceae; genus Acidocella. The sequence goes on along the minus strand of CAVVPW010000008.1, from coordinate 37,970 downwards.
TTCGCGACGAGAAGCACCAGAACGTGCTGCTGCTCATGGATAACGTATTCCGCTTCGTGCAGGCCGGGGCGGAGGTTTCCAGCCTGCTCGGGCGGCTGCCCTCGCGCGTGGGGTATCAGCCGACCTTGGCGAGCGAAGTCGCTGCGCTGCAGGAGCGTATCGCCTCCGTGGCGGGGGCGTCCGTCACCGCCATCCAGGCCGTCTACGTTCCCGCGGATGATTTCACCGATCCGGCGGTCACCGCCATCTCCAGCCACATGGACAGCGTGGTGATGCTCTCCCGCGATCTGGCGGCGCAGGCTTTCTATCCGGCTATCGACCCGCTCAACTCCGCCTCTGCGCTGCTGGACCCGCTTGTGGTGGGCGAGGCGCATTACACGATCGCCGAGCGGGCGCGGCGGACCCTGGCACGGTTCAAGGAGCTGCAGGACATCATCGCCCTGCTGGGCGTGGAGGAACTGGGTGCGGGTGACCGGCTCATCGTCACCCGGGCGCGGCGGCTGCAGCGTTTCCTCACCCAGCCTTTCACCGTCACCGAGGCTTTCACCGGCACGCCGGGGTGCAGCGTGAAGCTGGTAGACACGCTGGAAGGCTGCCGCGCGATCCTGGACGGCGGGGCCGATGGCTGGGCGGAAAGCTCGCTCTATATGGTCGGCACGCTGGAGGAGGCGCGGCGGAAGGAACAGGCCGCCCGCGCCGTGGAGCGCCCCGCATGAGGCTGCACATTACCACACCGCTCACCGTGCTGGTGGATGAGGCGGGCGTGCTCGCCTTGCGCGCCGAGGATATGTCCGGCGGTTTCGGCATTCTCCCAGGCCACGCGGAATTCCTCACCAGCCTTGCCATCTCCGTGGTGAGCTGGAAGCTGGTGGATGGCGGCACGCGCCACTGCGCCGTTCGCGGCGGCATTCTCACGGTCACGGGCGGCCAGAAGATCGGCATCGCCACGCGCGAGGGCGTGCTGGGGGAGGATCTCGCCACGCTGCACCAGGACATTCTGGTGCAGTTTCACGCCGATGCCGAGGCCGAGCGCGTGGAGCACATCGCGCAGGTCCAGCTGCATTTGAGCGCGATCCGGCAGATCATGCGGCATTTGCGGCCGCAGGGGCACGACGGCGGGGCCTTCCCATGACCGAACCCAACGAGAAGGACAAGCTCCTGCACGAGGCCGAGCGGCGGCAGGAACGGCACAAAACTTGGCTGCGGGAGGGCGATCCCTCGGTCGCTCGCCGCCTGGCGCAAATCGGCGTGCTGGGCTGGATTATCGTGTTGCCCATGCTCGCCGGCATTTTCATCGGGCGCTGGCTGGATGGGACATTTCACTCCGGCGTGTTCTGGACCGCGCCGTTTCTGTTTCTGGGGCTGGGGCTGGGCTGCTGGGCGGCCTGGAAATGGATGAACAGCGCATGACCCATCCACTTCTCCTTCTGGCTCATTTTGCCCTCGGCGAGGCTCTGGGCCTGCTCTATTTCCAGGGGCTGTGGTGGAATGTCCGCCAGCTCGTGCAAGGCCGCCGCGCGGCGGTGACCGTCGCGCTAGGGGTGGCGCGGTTCCTGGGGCTGGGCGTGGCGCTGTTCCTCACCAGCAGGGAAGGAGGCTTGCCATTGCTGGCCACGGTGCTTGGGGTTCACGCCGCGCGGGCGATGGTGCTGCGCAGCTTCAAGCAGGTGGCGGCATGACATCGCCTCTCGCCAACCCCGTGCTGCTGCATCTCGGCCCGGTGCCCATCACCGATGCCGTCATCGTCACCTGGGTGATCATGCTCGTGCTCTCGCTCGGCAGCTTCCTGCTCACCCGCCGCCTCTCGCTGCGCCCCAGCGCCACCCAGGCCGCGCTGGAGCTCATCGTCACCGCCGTGGACAGCCAGATCACCGACACCATGCGGATGGAACCCGCCCCTTACCGCGCCTTCATCGGCACCCTGTTCGTATTCATCTTCGCCGCCAACTGGTCCACGCTCATCCCTGGCGTGGAACCGCCGACGGCGCATCTGGAAACCGATGCCGCTCTCGCTTTGCTCGTGTTTCTGGCGGTCATCTGGTTCGGCATCCGCGCCGGCGGCTTGCGCGGCTATCTCGCCAGTTTCGCCGCCCCCAACCCGGTGATGATCCCGCTCAATTTCGTCGAGAGCCTGACCCGCACGTTCTCGCTGCTGGTGCGCCTGTTCGGCAATGTCATGAGCGGCGTGTTTGTCATCGGCATCGTGCTCTCGCTCGCCGGGCTACTCGTGCCGATCCCGCTGATGGCGCTGGATCTGCTGACCGGCGCCGTGCAGGCTTACATCTTCGCCGTGCTGGCCATGGTGTTCATCGCCCAGGCCACCGGCGAGGCGAAATCCGCGACCGCAGAAGAAAGGATTGTCAAATGAACTGGTTGGCCCTCGCTAGCATCGTCTCCGCCGCGCTCGCGGTCTCGTTCGGCGCCATCGGCCCCGCGCTCGGCGAGGGCCGCGCAGTCGCGGCCGCCATGGACGCCATCGCCCGCCAGCCGGAAGCCGCGAACACCATCTCGCGCACTCTCTTCGTCGGCCTGGCGATGATCGAGACGATGGCGATCTACTGTCTGGTGATCGCGCTGCTGTTGCTCTTCGCCAATCCGCTGCTGAAATAGCCGCATGACGCTCGACTGGCCGACGCTCCTCCTCCAGACGGTCAATGTCCTCATCCTCATCTGGCTGTTGCAGAAATTCTTCTGGCGGCCGGTGGCGGCGATGATCGCGCAGCGTCGCGCGGCGGCGCAGACCATGCTGGACGAAGCGGCTCAGAAGCGCGACGCGGCGGCGGTGGCGATGGCGGATATCGAGAAGACACGGGCCGGGTTCGCGCAGGAACGGCAGGCCATCCTCGCTGCGGCGCAGGCCGATGCCGAGCAGCACCGCGCCGCAGGGCTAGCGGCGGCGAACGAGGCCGCGCGGACGCTGGAGGAAGCCGCGCGGGACCGGCTTGCGGCGGAACGGCGGGAGGCCGAAGCCACATGGCGCCAGCACGCGAGCGAATTGGCCGTGGACATCGCTGGCAAACTGGCGGCGCGGCTGAACGGCGCGGCGGTGCGGGCGGTGTTTCTTGGCTGGCTGCTGGAGGACATTTCCGCCCTGCCGGAGTCCATGCGGCGCATGGTGGATGGCGAAACACTGCAAGTGATCAGCGCCACGCCGCTCTCCCCGGAGGAGCAGGCGCAATGCGCTCAGCGCATCACCGCGGCGTTCGGTGGCACGCCGCGCCTGGTGTTCCAGGCGGATCCGGCGCTCATTGCCGGGCTGGAGCTGCACGGCCAGAACATCCTGGTCCGCAATAGCTGGCGCGCCGATCTCGACCGTATCCTGCGGGAGCTGGGCAGTGGCGGCGCCTGAGTCCTGGCTGCAAGAGGCGCGGGCCCGCCTCGCGGGCACGAAGCTCGGGGCGGAGACCGAGCAGATCGGTCGTGTTGAGGATATCGCGGACGGCATCGCCCTCGTCTCCGGCCTGCCGGCTCTCCGCCTCACCGAGTTGGTGCGTTTCGACAAGGGCATGTTCGGATTCGTGCAGACGCTGGACCGCGACCTCGCAGGCTGCGTGTTGCTTGATGCGCCGGAGCGTATCGCGGCGGGCGACACGGTGCGCGGCACCGGCGATGTCGTGCGCGTTCCTGTCGGTCCGCAGCTCCTCGGGCGCATCGTTGATCCGCTTGGCCGCCCGCTAGACGGCAAGGACCCGTTCACGCCAGAGCGCTTCGAGCCAGCCGAACGCCCAGCGCCCGAGATCATCGACCGTGACCTGGTCACCCAGCCGGTGCAAACCGGGCTGCTCGTCGTCGACACATTCTTCGCCCTGGGGCGTGGCCAGCGCGAACTGATCATCGGCGACCGCGCCACCGGCAAGACGACGATCGCCGTGAATACGATCATCAGCCAGAGGGACAGCGACATCATCTGCGTCTATGTCGCCGTCGGCCAGAAGACCTCCAATATCCGCCGCGCCATTGAGGCGATCCAGGCCAAGGGTGCGCCCGAGCGCTGCATCATCGTCGTCGCCGGGGCGGCGGAGCCGCCCGGCATGCAATGGATCGCCCCGTTCGCCGGCTTCACCATGGCGGAGTATTTCCGCGACATTGGCCAGCACGCGCTCGTCGTCATCGACGACCTGTCCAAGCATGCCGCCACGCACCGCGAGATCGCGCTGCTCACCAGGCAGTCTCCGGGGCGGGAGGCTTATCCGGGCGATATCTTCTACGTCCATGCCCGCCTGCTGGAGCGCGCGGCCAAGCTCTCGGCAGGGCAGGGCAGCGGCTCGCTCACTGCTTTGCCGATCGCGGAGACGGATGCGGGGAATCTCAGCGCCTACATCCCCACCAACCTCATCTCGATCACCGATGGGCAGATCGTGCTCGATGCAAGGCTGTTCCACGAAGGCCAGAAACCGGCGGTGGATGTGGGGCTGAGCGTCAGCCGGGTCGGCGGCAAGACGCAGGCGCGCGCCCTGCGCGAGGCGGCGGAGACGCTGCGCCTCGATTACGCGCAGTTCCTGGAGCTGGAGATTTTCACCCGCTTCGGCGGCATGCCGGATGCGCATGTGCGCGCCCAACTCACCCGTGGCGCCCGCATCCGTGCCATCCTCACCCAGCCCCCGCACGGCCCGCTGCGCTTGGCTGACGAGGTCGCGCTGGTGCACGCCGTGCAGTCCGGGCTGCTGGACGCCCTGCCTTTGGCTGAAACCCCCAAATTTCGCGCCGCCTTACGCGAAGCGCTGGAGCGCGATGCCGGCCCCGCCATGCGCATGATCCAGCAGACCGGCACGTTGGATGCGGCCCAGGCCGAAGCCCTGCGCGCCGCCATCGCCGCCTGCGCCAAAAGCTTCGCGCCATGACCGTGCGGCTGGCGGACATCAACGCCCGCATCGCCGGTATCCGCGAACTCGGGACAGTGGTGAACGCCATGCGCGGCATTGCCGGGGCCCGCGCCCAGCAGGCCCGCGCCCAGCTTACGGCGGTGGACAGCTACGCCGCCGTCATCGCCCAGGCCATCGGGCGCGTCTTCGCCTGGTCCCCCGCCGTGCCGCCAAGCGCCGCACACCGGGAGGAGCGCAGTGCCGCCGTGGTGTTCTGCGCCGAGCAAGGTTTCGCCGGCGCCTTCAGCGAGCATGTGCTCGGCGCGGTGCCGCCGGGTACGGAGCTCTTCCTGATAGGCTCGCGGGGCGCCACGATTGCCACGGAGCGCGGCATAACGTCACGCTGGAGCGGTGCTATGCCGGCCGCTCCCGCCGGCATCCCAAACCTGGCCAGGCGGATCGCCGAGGCGCTCTACGGCCCCATCGCCGAAGGCCGCGTGGCGCGGCTGGACGCCATTTACGGCCAATGGCACGCGGGCCAGGGGCTGCGCATCGCGCGCGTCGCCCTTTTCCCGCTCGACCCCGCCGCCTTTCCCCGCCCCGCCGATGCCAATATGCCGCTACTCAACCTCGCCCCGGAGACGCTGCTGCGGGACCTGACCGCCGACTACATCCACGCCGAACTCTGCCGCGCCGCCCTGCACGCCTTCGCCGCCGAGAATGAGACCAGGATGGAGACGATGGCCGCCGCCCATCGCCAAATCGAGACCCGGCTCTCCGGCCTGGAGCTGACGCAGCAGATTGTGCGCCAGGAGGAAATCACCGCCGAGATCATAGAACTCGCCAGCGGCGAGATGGCGGGCCGCGCGCGTTGCAGAACCCATTACGAATACAATACCGATTTCCGAAAGGTCGCCACTGTTTAGAATTGAAGAGCGCCTGGTGTGAATCATCGTCGAATTATGTCCCGAGCAGGCGCTCTGCTAGGCTGATAAAGTCCTATGGCTCTACTCAGAACGTCGTTACGTCTCTGACGCCGGCGACGAATTCGTTGCGCAGGTTATGCGTCGGATCATCGGGATCAGGCACGCCCGCACCCGGGTTGACGATGTATTGAAAATCGGGCTGTACCGCCAGCCATGGTACGATTTGCGTCTGGTACCCGGCTTCGATGAGCTCTTCAGTCCCCCGCGCGGTCACGCTCGCATCCCGGTCCAAAGCCGCGGCACGGCTGCTCACTGTAAATCGGCAAGGTGTTTCGGCACCTATCGGCGCGCCAACCATCAGATTTAGCTTGGTTTTATAGGGCCACGGCGTGACGCCGATTTACAATGAATGTTCGAGGGCCCAGGTTCGTCGATCCCGCTGCCTTGCTGTATCGCTCAAGCAGTATTTTTTGTGGAGTCAGAGCAATTAGGGCATCTCTGAATAAGTCTTCTTGAAGGGCAACGACGGTGTTTCTTAAACTCTGTTTGTTTGCGGGGGGGTGTTTGCATGCGTCAGTCGAGTTTTGCCGGAGTTGGCTTTGAGCGTTACGGCAAGACGACGCGGCGTGCGGCATTTTTGGCGGAGATGGAGCAGGTCATTCCCTGGGGCGAGCTCTACGCCTTGATTGAGCCTGTGTACCCCAAGGCCGGGAAGGGCCGCCGGCCTGTTGGGCTTGAGCGGATGTTGCGCATCCACTTTCTCCAGCACTGGTTCAACCTGTCTGACCCAGCGGTTGAGGAAGCGCTTTTTGGATCGGCCTCGATGCGCCGCTTTGTTGGCATTGACCTGGGTCAGGAGCCGGTCCCCGACGAGACGACGGTCTGCAAATTCCGCCACTTGCTGGAGGCGCACGATTTCGGGCGGGTTCTGTTTGAGCAGGTCCATGCTCACCTTGAAGCGCGCGGGATCAAGATATCCACGGGCACGATCGTCGACGCGACGATTATCGCGGCACCGTCTTCGATCAAGAATGCGTCCGGCCAGCGCGATCCGGAGATGCACCAGACCCGCAAAGGGCAGCAATGGTATTTCGGCATGAAGGCGCATGTGGGCATGGACAGCAAAACCAAGATCATTCACGCGGTGGTGGCGACGGCGGCGAACGTGCATGACAGCGCAGTTCTGGGTGATCTGCTGCATGGAGAGGAAACCCAGGTCTGGGGGACCAGGCTTATCGCGGCCAGCGCGAAGTCATTCGCGAAAATGCGCCGCGCGCCAAGGACTTCACCAACCGGCGCTACCGGCATCGCGGCATGGTGGACGAGGCACAAAAGGCGCGAAACCGCACCAAATCCCGGGTGCGGGCCAAGGTCGAGCACTGTTTCGCGGTGATCAAGGGCGTGTTCGGGTTCGCCAAACTGCGTTATCGAGGGCTGGAGAAGAACGCCCAGCGCTTGTTTGTTGCCTGCGCTTTGGCCAACTTGTTCATGATCCGAAGACGGTTGATGCCCGCCTGATTGGCCAAGCCGCAAAAATACGGCGCTTCAATGCCCTCAGCAGGCGATACAAACGAAACCGATCAGCCAAGACGTCGCCAATGACGTCCCGCCAACGGACAAAAAATGCCGGGCCTGAAAATCAAGCCTTATTCAGAGATGCCTTAGGGCACTTTGGGGTGAAAAACGATAAAAAGAAGGATTTTGTAGTGCATTTATTAGGGCATCTGACATATGACTTCTAAATATCAAAGAACTTATTTGAGAAAATTTAACTGATATCCGTCTCATAACCTGACGTTGTCAGTTCAAATCTGGCCCCCGCAACCACCGATAGTAAACCCCCGGGAACAGATCGTGACCGGGGGTTTTTACTGCTTGAAATTCCTGACAATTTTGCACTGTCAGGCGACGTGGCCAGCGCCAGGATCATCGCCAGATCGCCATGCAGTTCGGCCGCCAAGCCGTCCGGCGCGCCGGCGTCGGGGGTGAGCACCACCTTCTCAATAAGTTTTCCAAGGCTTTCAGCCGCCTCGGCGCGGATCGTCTCATCATTCAGTGATGCCTGCAAATTGGCGACCTTGGCCGCGTACAGCGCCGCCGCGTTCGGATGCAGGCGCACCGTGTTGTCCGGTGCCGCCGTGGCGGTGAGTTGGTCCTGTAGCTGTCGCTTCTCAGCCTCCAGGGCATCGAGCCGCTGCTTCAGGCTATCATTCCAGGCACCATCCTCGATCGCGCGCAATACGCCCTCCAGCTTACGCTGAATGACCGACAGTTGCGATTGCAGGCGGGTTTGTGTGTTGCTGGCCTCCCGTTGCTGGCGGGTAACCTCTGCCTCGAAGGTTTGGACAAAATGCTCGACCAGTTCGGGCGTGAGCATCCTGCTCTGCAGTGCCGCCAGCACCCTGGCCGTAATCATCCGGCGTGGGCCGCAGGGCTATAGCGGATCGGTTGATCGCTTGAGTAGGTGAGGATCGGCCTTATAGATTTCGATTAGACCGGCGAGCGTCTCGATCCCAAAATCGGTGAACGCCATGCCCCCTTCGTCGCCTGGTCCATAGACCCAGATGAGGCCATCCTCCTGGTCCATCTTATTGGCAACGTCACCCAACCAGTCCTCGTCTTCGCCGAGCATCTCGGCGACGCGGGCGATGGTATATACGTGGTGGACCTTATTGACCGGCGCCATGGTCAGGCCGCGACGTCGGCAACCGCGGATGCCGCCGGCGTCCAATTCCATGCGTGGACGGCCCGTAGAGTTCAAGTGGGAATTTGCAAGATTTGATGGCGGTTCGAAAGCGGTCATGCGTTCGGCCTGTTTACGCGGCACGGCCGCTGGCCCAGATGGGTTCCGCGAACGACATCCAATCAGGGCAACGGCATAGAATGCCTTGGAATTGGTCGGATTTTGTCATTCGTCGGTTCGACCGATTATCATCTCTTGCTCAGCACTTAAACCCTCGGCACCGGCGCGCGGATTAGGCGGCTACCGGCTGACGCCGATACGCTTCACCACGCGCCATCATGGCCCAGATGATCCGGGCCATCTTGTTGGCCATAGCGACCGCCGCGACCTTGCGCGGCCGACGCTCCAGCAATTGCAACAGCCATGCAGTGGCCGATTTACTGCCTGGTTTGGCGTAGCGGATCACCGCCATAGCCCCAACCACGAGCAGCTGCCGCAGCCTCTCACTGCCTGCCTTACTGATCCGCCCCAAGCGATGCTTGCCGCCGGTCGAATGTTCTCGTGGAGTCAGCCCGAGCCAGGCCGCAAAATGCCGCCCAGTCTCAAAGTTCGTTGGGTTGACGGTCAGCGCCATGGTGATCGCGGTGATTGGCCCGACGCCGGGGATTGCGGCGAGGCGCGCGCTGACGGCGTTGGCCTTGTGCTGTTCGAGCAGTTGTCTTTCCAACGCGTCGATTTTTGCCTCGAGATCCGTCACATGCCGGCCCATTTGCTCGAACATCGCCTTTGCAATAGCTGGAATCATCTCCTCGGCAGACAGAACGGCAAGCAATGCTGTGACGTTCGCGCAGCCCTTGGCGGCAACGATGCCAAATTCCGCTGCATGCCCTCGCAACGCGTTGATCGCCTGTGTCCGTTGGTTCACCATGAGCTCCCGATGCTTCACGATGATCGTCGCAGCTTGCTCGTCCGCCGATTTAACCGGAACCGTGCGCATGCTCGGACGTGACGCCGCCTCGCTGATTGCTTCCGCGTCATTGCGGTCGTTTTTGCTCCGCTTGACGAACGGCTTCACATATTGTGGCGGAATCAACCTAACCCGGTGGCCCATGCCGCCGAGCACCCGCCCCCAATGGTGCGAGCCGGCGCAGGCTTCGAGAACCACCTCTGTTGGCGCCAATTTGGCGAAGAATGGCTCGACCTGGGCGCGCCTGATCTCGCGCTGCAGGATCGGACGCTCCTGCAGGTCGACCCCATGGATCGTAAAAACATGCTTGGACGTGTCGATCGAAATGCGTTTAAATTCCATCGGGCGGCCCTTTCATTGGGTTGGTTGTTCGACCCTATATTGGCACATTCGATGCCGTTGGGCCGTCCACCCCAACAGGGTAATAGCTCATCAAGGCGATGCGCGGGGTGGGCAGCAATCCGCGCCAGGACGTCCGCCAACCAAGCCTGAGGGTCGACGCCGTTCATTTTGGCCGTGACGATAAGACTGTACATGGCTGCAGCACGCTGCCCGCCGCGGTCTGAGCCACAGAACATCCATGATTTTCTGCCCAAAGCAATGCCGCGCAACGCCCGCGCGGCGGCATTGTTCGAGAGGCAGACGCGGCCGTCATCCAGGAACAGGGTGAAGGGGTCCCAACGCTTGAGGATATAATCAATGGCCTTGGCAAGGTCATGGCCACGGCTGAGCTTGGCGCGCTGCTCGCGCATGTAGAGCAGCAGCTCGTCGACCAGCGGCTTGCTCAGCGACTGGCGAACAGCCCTGCGTTCGTCGGGCATTTTGCCGTTGATGGGCCGCTCGATCTCGAACAGCGCGTCGATGCGGCGCACGATCTCAATCGCAATGGGCGAGAGGGGGATTTCCTTTTTGCCCGCGGCCTTTCGCCGTGCGTTCTCATCGAGATCTGCCATGGCGAAGAACGGACGCCTGGCATGAACCCAGCATCCCGCCTCAACGATGCATCCGGGACTTCGGCCGGGAGCATAGAGCTGGCGATATCCATCAAAGGCGTCGGCCTGGAAGATCCCGCTATATCCAGACAGATGGCGCTGCGGATGCTCTCCTTTGCGATCGCGAGAGTAATAAAACATCGCGGCCGGCGGAGATGTTCCACCGAATGGTTTGTCATCGCGGGCATAGACCCAACATCGGCCGGTATCGGTCTTGCCTTTGGCGAGACCTGGCACGGTGGTGTCGTCGCCATGCAGGCGCTCTGCGGCCAGGACATGGGATTCAAGACGCCTGCTCAACGGGGCCAGCGCTGCGCAAGCCGCCCCCACGGCATCGGCCATGGTCGAGAGGCTGATCGGCACGCCCTCCCGCGCGTAGCGCTCCGCCTGGCGGTTGAGCGGCTGGTGCTGCCCGAATTTCTCGAACAGGATCATCGCCAGAAGGCTCGGCCCCGCCCACCCTCTGGCGATCACGTGGAAGGGGGCCGGTGCCTGGCTGATCTTCTCGCAATCCCGGCAGGTGAACTTCTCCCGCACGGTCTCAATCACCTTCCATTGGCGGGGTATTGATTCCAAAGTCTTCGTGACATCCTCGCCCATCTTGCGAAGCCGCTTGCCGCCGCAGCAATCGCAAGCCGCCGGCGGATCGACGACGACACGCTCGCGGGGGAGATGTTCGGGAAAGGTGTTTCGCTCGGGACGCTGGCGGGTAAACCCCGCGACCGAAGTGACGTTGGCGACGGCGATTTCCGCGGCCAGTTCATCCTCGGTGGCGCTTGCCTCCGCTTCTTCGAACTGCAGCGCCATCTGCTCGATGAGCAACGACGACCGTTCCGACCGGGGGCCATAGATTTGACGCTCAAGCTTGGCGATCCGCAGCTTCTGATGCGCGATCAGCGCCAAATCTTCTGACGCCTTGGCGCGCGCTACCGCGAGTTCCGCCGCCCGCACGTCACGTTCGGCGGTCACCTCCCGCATCTTGGCGCGCTCGATCATGAGCGCCGCTTTCAGCGCATCGATATCGTTCGGCAGGGCTCCAAGATCGGCGTCCATGCCCGCAATAGAATCACAATTTCGGTCCGTTGACTCCTAAAAAATCGCGGCGCGCGACATTATCCGGCACTCGCGGGGCGCCAGGTATGACGCGGATTTCGCCAATCGATTCCGTCGAGCATATAACCCAGCTGCGCGGCGGAAATCGCCAGCACGCCGTCACTTGGCGATGGCCAGGTGAAGCGCGCCTTCTCCAGCCGTTTGGCATAGAGCGACATGCCGACGCCATCATGCCAGAGGATCTTTATCAAATCGCCCCTGGCGCCCCTGAACACGTAGAGGTCCCCCGCGTGCGGGTCCCGGCCGAGCGATTGCTGAACCTGCAACGCAAGGCCAGTCATGCCGCGCCGCATATCGGTCCGCCCTACCGCCAACCATACGCGCACGCTCGATGGAAAGGCGATCATCGCCGCTCCAACGCATCCAGCACAACGCGCAGCGCCGAAGCCTTGATGTTACTCCCAATCCGAACACGGTAGCCGCGCGGCAGCTCAATCTCTATCAGGTCAGCTGAAGGCGGCTCGGCCGACGGCGCCGGCGGAGCCGCTACCGGCGGGGCCGGCGTCACAACCACCGGCACAAGCTGCGGCGGCACCATGTCTGGCATCCCGCCATAGAGCTTGCGCCAGGTGAAAACCATGTTGGTGTTCACGTCATATTGCCGCGCAACCACCGACACCGACGCTCCCGGCACCAGGCATGCCGCCACAATCTCCCGCTTCAGCGCTTCAGGCCACACTTTATGCCGGCGCTTCGCCCACAAACTTGTGTCCATTATCTCGGTTGTGGACACTTTCCACCCCAACAAGTTACGATGCCAGGATCCTCACCCAAATACCGAAACCCCAGAAGGTGGCCGCTACCGGCTTTCAATTACCCACAAATCCCTGTCTGCTACAGCCCGGCTATTGCCCGGCGCGAATCGCGTGTGATTCTTTGTCCGGCACCGAATTGGGAGCGGTGCGATGGACGAGGAAGAGGTTGGTTGGTTTGACCGGGAGATTTCCGGGTGCCATTTTGCTGATGAGCGCCTGAAAGGGCGGTTCCGCAAGCTGATCGCGCGGATGGGAGGTTCTGTGGGGCAAAGCATTCCGCTGGTCTGCCAGGATTGGGCCAACACGAAGGCAGCCTATCGCTTTTTCTCCAATGACCGGGTCAGCGAGGCCGACATTCTGGCCGGCCACTTTCAATCGACCTGCGAGCGCGTGGGAGCCACCGAGGGCCTGGTTTTCATGCTCCATGACACGACGGAATTTGTTTATAAACGAGAGTCCACGGAGGCCGTCGGGATCACGAAGAGTGTAAATAGCGGCCGCGACAAGGCCGGGCGCCTGCGATCGCATACGGTTTGCGGCATCCTGATGCATTCAAGCCTTGCGATAACGAGCGATGGACTGCCTCTGGGTCTTGCCGCAGCCAAATTCTGGACCCGCAAGAAATTCAAGGGGACCGCGGCACTCAAGAAGAAAATCAACCCGACGCGGGTGCCCATTGAGGAGAAGGAAAGCATCCGATGGTTGGATAATCTGAAGCAATCCACCACGCTTTTTGCTGATCCCGGACGATGCGTTCATATTGGTGATCGCGAGAGTGACATCTACGAACTTTTCTGCACAGCGCAGGGGATCGGCACGCATTTCCTGATTAGAACTTGTGTCGACCGCCTGGCTGGGGAAGGCGATCACACGATCGCCGACGAGATGGATGAAGTGGCGGTGAAAGGGCTGCATCGCATTGAGGTCCGTGACAATAAGGGCGATCCGGACGAAGCCGTTCTGGAGATCAGGTATCGCAAAATTCGGGTCTTGCCCCCAATCGGTAAGCAAAAGCGCTACCCGGCATTATCGTTAACGGTGATCCATGCTGAGGAACGCGGGAGTCCGAAACATCGGAAGAAAATCCATTGGAAGTTGATCACCGATTTGCCCGTGCAGTCCCGCAAGGAGGCCATCGAGAAGCTCCAATGGTATGCCATGCGCTGGAAAATCGAGGTCTTTCATAAAATTCTCAAATCTGGTTGCAAAGCGGAGGAATCAAAACTCCGGACGGCGCAGCGGCTGACAAATCTGATCGCGGTCTTTTGTATCCTAAGTTGGCGTATATTCTGGATGACGATGATAAACCGCTCCGCCCCGGCCGCCGAGCCAACACTCGCGTTGGATGAAACAGAAATCAGCTTGCTGGACCACCTTGTGAAAGACCAACTCCGACCTCGCCGAAGGACACTCGGGCAGTATCTGACCAAAATCGCCCAGCTCAGAGGCTATCTCGCGCGCGCGATGGATCCTCCGCCTGGTAATACCGTGATGTGGCGGGGGCTCTCACGGCTGACGGATATCAAACTCGGCGTAATGATCGGCATGCAATTTGTGGGTAATTGAAAGCGCTACCGGAGGGATACCCCTGGCCTCGATCCGTTGGCGGTTGATGGTGATGTCTGTCCGCCGTCAGGGCCCATGAGACAAAGCGGGCAACTTGAATAACGGAGGATTTCTGGCTCATCGTAACGACGAAGGAGTGCAGATGAGCCAGAAATCCTTGACTTCCAAGCCCCCTGCCGAGGCGGTGGTGCGGGACATCCGCCGGGCCACGCGGCGGCATTATTCGGCGGAGGACAAGATCCGCATCGTGCTGGAAGGGCTGCGCGGTGAGCAATTAACATAAATGGCATTATGGCGCGTAGGACCACTCATGTTTGCGAAGTGGGCGCGCTCTGGGCCTTGGATGGTCTTTCGGAGAAAACCCACAGCAGACTTGCGGTAAAGCTCAATGCGCTGGCGCAGAGTGTGGCAAAAAGGGCGGAGACGAAAGGGAGTTTCGGCACAAATTGCTTGGTGAAGATTGTGGTCAGGCTGGAGGTGAGCAGCGCGCAAGCGAACTGGGTGGCGAGATAGCGTGGCAAGGTTTGGTGATGGGCCGCATTGGATTGGAAGGTCCATGCACGATGGGTCAGATAGGTGAGGACAAAGACAACAATATAGCTTATCGCGGTGGCGTAAAATGGGGTGATATCAAGATAGCTCTGTACCAGGAAGTTTAGCAGGAAAAGCAAAATTGCGCTTGATCCACCGACTAGGATGAAGCGCGTGAGGCGGTGTTGCAGGAGATATGACGCGATCGGCACGTGCACCTCTCTAACGGGATGTTCGGTTGCTGATGACGGCAGACAGGAGGGCGCTAAAGGTCAGCTGCACTCCTGCGACTACCCCGGTAAGGGACAGCATGAGGATATGGGCAAAGGCGGCATAGTTGAGATTGCCCAAGCCAGTGCGTCCCCATTGGACGATGCGGTAAAAGATGCCGCCGAGGCCCAGCAGTATGATGGCGGCTGAGGCGAGCAACAAGTTTTCCAGGGGCAGGGCATCAAGCAAGGATTCCAACCTCTCGGATACCGCCAAGCCTTGGCCCGTTACGCAAAAGCTTGCGGGCGACTCGCGCGGCCATGTGGGTCGCCACAGGGTTGAATTCCTCCGCAACTTCCAGCCTATCGCGCTTGCCCGCCGTGCGCAGCGTGACGGCCAGCCGGCTTGAATGTGCCGAATGGAGGTAGCCCTGGAAGGCCAGCAGCCGCGCGTCTGCCTCGCGGGAGAGCGCACCGCTAAAGGCGTCCGCCAACGGGCCGAGCGTTGCGCGCTCGGCATGTCACGGCGCATGTTCGGGAAGCCAAGGCTCGGCTGCCGTGTGAGTGCTTTTGATAGCGGCTTGGCGATCGGGTTCCAGGCGTAATCCCGCATCAGCATATGCGCGCGGCGGCCCTGCGCCACGAGCGCGGCGGCGCACGCCGCACCAGAAGGCCTGGATCCGACGACCAATTCCATGCGCGTTGCTCAGGCAATTTTGCGATGTCCTTTGCTGCCCGCCAAGCGCAGCTTCTCCGGCGAGTATATAAGCATGCAAAGCGCGAGGGCAGGAACAAGCCAAACCACTCGAACCTGATAGCGTCCATAGGGCCCGGAGAGGACGCCGCATACGATGTCATTTGCAAGAATTCCGCCCATCACACAAAGCGCGAATGTCTCAACTCGATCAAGCTTTTTCAAATCGATGCCGTTGCAAGCAATAAACACCCAGGCTCGCCAGAGCAACACGAACACGGAGAACAAGATGACAGGATAATGGAGAATGCGGAGCTTTGCCAGCGGAATTCGCCCGCAAATTTCGTTCGGATGTGCGCTGCAGCTGCTCGCATTGGGGAGCCGGCTCAAAAGGATCGGAGTCCCGATCCAGCCCCAACTGATGGGTTGCCAATAGGCGAACTTAAAATCCATTTTCGAGCCGACATCGTCAACATTGAATGACAGCATGAGCCGGACGACATTCCTAATGGAGCCTAGCATTTGGCGAAGTGGATACTCTGTAATCGCGTCGCGCACGAACGCCAGATTTTGCTGACACATCTTGGCCGCCACGTTTGGGTCTTCGATGAGATACACCCCCCCAGACTGCGGCTGTAAACTCCACATCATATTATTGCCTGAGTTTGACAATATTCGGTTAGCGTATCGGCAAACCACGTAGCGCGAGTCGTGGCAATCGTGAATCAGATAGTCGGCCCCCGAGCCGTCATCGATCACTCGTCCAGTAAGAAATGGGGGCTTTTGCAAGTGCCACCCGATTCTCGCATCCGCATAGCAGCCTACAGCCGCGTTGATTGAGAGCGCGGCGATCACTGCACCGGCGATCCAGGCCAAGTTCCGTTTGCATCCAGACGCTTGTTCACCTCTCACGGTAAGTTCGAAAATCGCCGCGGCGACCAAGGCTGCCAGTATCGCGATCGGGCCATGCGAGAGATGCACCGTCACGCAAACCGCAACGCATGCCGCGATGCCGGCCTGTACGCCCCAATTCACTTCTCTTGTCGAGAATAGCGCTGCGATAAGGAGGATCATAGGCGCCGTAAACGCGTCGGGCATCAGAATAGGCGCCTCGATGGAGAGCGATGTCAGGACGGTCAGAGCCGTCACCAGCGCAAGATAGTTCCACCGCCTCAAAGCCTAACTCCAAATAAGTTGAAGCGTGACCCATAGACAGGCCGCCACGAACAGGCACTGCCCTGCGGTCGCGATCCACATTGAGTATTTGCTTAAGGTGGCGACGTAGACAGAGTAGACCACCGATCGCGCGCCGAGATGCGAAGCGGCGCGGGCGAGCAACGCCGCCCGTTGCGATTTCGACACCACTGCGTGGGAAAGACCTGGAGTGCCTAGCACCGTGGTAATCGCGGTGCTGGGGTCGTGCGCCGTGAGGAGTTCGCCAAGCCCAAGATAGAGCGCCGAATCATAGAATATGAAGGGGCTTCCGTTGATGATGGCCAAGACCATAATGATGCCCGCGCCGACGCCAATCGTCGCGAAAGTACTAAGGGCGGTGCGTAAACGAGCCTTGCTGGAGTCCAGCGATCCAACATTCGTCTTTGCCGATAGCCTCGAAAGCGTTGGATCCGGTGTCGGAGGCGATGCGCGGTACACTTTCCTAAGGCCCCGTCTTTCTAGTCAACGGAATTCGGAGCACGCCGATGAAGAAGGCCTGGAAGGCAACCTGAATAGCAATCACGACGAGGCTGAGGCCGGCGACCACCGCGCGCGGCACGACCGGATTGGACAGTTCACCGAACCCTACGCGGATCCATTGGCTGGCAGCGAAGGCGAAGACGACGAGACCACCCACCAGCAGCACGGCAGCCAGGCGAACCATCGTGTCAGTGGTCAAGTGTTTCTCTAGCCAACGGCTCCGGCGGCCGAGCGGAAGCATGCCTGTGACAGCCGCATAGTAACGCGCCGTGACACCAAAAGCCACCACCTCGACGCCGGATATGATCATGAAACAGGCGGCCACAAAGGTGTTGATGTCGAGCACCACCCCGGCGCCAATCGGCAACGGTCCGTTAAACAGCAGTCCGGCTAGGAGTAAGCCGACAGCTATCAATACCCCACCAGGATAGATGAACAGCCACAGCGGGCAGTACATTAGCAGTAGCTTAATGTGTCGCCACCCATCCCGAAACGATCTCAGGTGTGGGGGTCGGCTGCGTCCGTCCGGCTTCAACGTGGTTGGCACTTCGGCGATCGCATAGCCTTCAACACCGGCGCGCAGGACCATCTCGGAGGCAAACTCCATGCCCGAGGCGGTGAGACCAAGGCGACGAATGGAAGCCGAATTGAAGCCGCGCAACCCGCAATGAAAGTCGCCGATTGGCAGCTTGTACAGTACGCGGCCGACGAAGCTCAAAACCGGATTGCCCAGATAACGATGAAGCGGAGGCATGGCACCAGCCGCGATCCCACCCTTGAAGCGATTACCCATCACGAGATCGACGCCCCCGCGCAGCCTCTCGACGAAGCCGGCAAGACCTAGAAAATCATAGCTATCGTCAGCGTCGCCCATGATTATGTAGCGGCCGCGCGCCGCTTCGATGCCGCCGATCAGCGCCGCGCCGTAGCCGCGCTGCGGTATTGCGATTACACGAGCGCCGAGGTCTGCAGCAATTTGCTGCGAACCGTCCGTACTGCCATTGTCAGCGATCAGAACCTCGCCAACGATCCCGGCTTTCCTCAAGAAGCTTTGAGCTTTTTCGACGCATACCGCGATCGTCTCTGCCTCGTTTAGGCAAGGCATGAGAATCGTGAGTTCGTATGCGTCAACTAAAGACACGCTAGCTTCTGGATCGGTCTCCTGTAAGGATTCCACGATCGCCTCCAAAACGTAGCCGCTGAAGTCATTGCGTTTCCGTACATGCATTCCCATACATACATGTCTAAACATGGTCAATAAAAACATCGGATATCCCTTCGCGATGCGACCACTACTTTTGTTTGTTGAGTGAAGGCTCTGGACTGCTGAATACAACGAAAGACGTAAGCCATTCTGTTGGGGACTGTCGCGAGATTGGGGGGCCAGACCAAGGGGAGTATTTTGAGGGCGATTTTCCCGTTGAGGTAGAGACGCCGTGGCCTGGATCGTGATATTGGTGAGCATTGGAGCGGAGGGGGGGAGCACAGCACCAACGTCCTCCGGATTGCCAAGCCCGACGACCTCACCGCCTTGGCCGCTTTGGGTTTGACGCTGGCCGAGGGCAAGGGGCTCCTGGCCGGCCTTTAGCAGGCGATCGTCGCCGCGCATGCCTGGATCCGCGCAGTGCGCCGTCCGGAGTGCCGCGGCTGTGGCGAGGTCTGCCGGGTGAAGGACTGTGGATCGTGCATTCGCGCGCCAAGGCGGGGCGACCAGTGATGCATTCGGTTTTGCATCTGCCGCTTTGGGTGGGCGAGCGGCTCAAGCGCGCTGATCTTGCCGCACATCCCATCGTGGAACCGGTCCGTCAGTGGGGCATCCGCCTGGCCCGCGGCGAGCAGACTATGCGCGCCATGCCCTGTCCCGAGGATGTCGCCCGCCACCTCGATATCGCGCCTGGCGAACCGGTATTCCTCATTCGACGGCTGATCTGCGACGAGAGCGGCCGCCCCGTGATGTTCAATGGCGCCTGCTTCCGCTGGGATAGCTTTGCCTATTCGATGACGCTCGAGCCCTCGCGCCCGCGCGAGGCAAGGACCGCCACCATGGCGGGCGAGGGACTGCGGATGCTGCAAGGTTGATGCCGAGTTGCTAACCCGATTCCAACATTTCTCTACCGCGCCAATGAGGCGCCGTTTTGCATGGCAATGATGTTCGGTATAAGTGGCAGTGGGCCCCCGCAACCAGAAATAAGCCTCTGGAATAATAATAAATTGTCTTTAGTCTCGTAGTTCGAAGCAAGATCTGTTCAATAGATCATCCAGTTAAGAACCTTATAGGCATTGGCTGGATGTATGTTTTTATCATTTGTTTCAATAGATCGCTACCGGCTGCGCGGTAAGTGCGCCACAGTGCATCTGTAGGGTAGTCTTGGTTTCGCGCGGCCGCCTGATTTCTGGTGGTCAAATCGGCAATGGATCACCGGATAACGGCGCCACCAGCGGATTTATCGATGATGTCCGGCCCCGCGCCGCCCAGCGCGGCGGTGAGCTGCACAGTTCAGTCCGGGTCGCGATAGTTCTTCGTTC
This sequence comes from uncultured Alphaproteobacteria bacterium, assembly GCA_963750235.1. GTDB lineage: Bacteria > Pseudomonadota > Alphaproteobacteria > Acetobacterales > Acetobacteraceae > Acidocella. Next base: position 18,511 of record CAVVPW010000008.1, on the reverse strand, counting down.
AAACCGGATCGACGGTGAGGGGCCGGGAGCGACCCGAACGCTGTCGGGCGGACTGTAACTCGAAATGTCGGAAAAAAGGAGTCACGTTAGGGCGTTCGCCCCGTCAGCCATGAGTTCAATGGCCAAGCCTCTGATCCAGTGATGCCCCGGATGGCTGTGGCTGCGTTCGTGCCAGATCAGGCTAATGTCGAACTGTTCCGCCAACCACGGTACATCGAGCACCATGAAACGATCGCTTTGGGCCGGCAGCAGCCGTCGCGGCACAAGAGCGACAAGGTCGCTCACAGAGACGATTTCCGGAACAAACAGGAACGAAGCGGCCGACATCACCACATTCCGCCGATGCCCAAGCGCTGCCAGAGCACCGTCAATCGGTGTCGTGAAGCTGCCACCGGAGGGCGAGACGATCACATGTTCCACCTGGGCAAACGCCTCAATTGTCAGACCGCTTTTCAAAAGTGGATGATCTGCCCGCCCGATGAGCACGTAGGTCTCGTTGAACAAGCGATGCGTCCTCAGGTTCGGGTGGTTCGGATCGGGAGTGGTGATAGCCAAATCGACCTCGCCACTGGCCAATTGCTGTTCCAGCTTTGCGGGATTCCAATGGTGAACAGCGACGCGCACGCCTGGTGCCCTCTGCCGTAAGGCCAATACCAGCGGCATCACGACAGCTGCCTGGACATAATCAGTACAAGCAACGTTGACCGTCAGTTTGGCCGTCAGAGGCGAAAAATCCCTGTGTGTCTGGAGCGTTTCACGCAGCCGGTCGAGGGCATCGCGCAACGGACCTAGCAACTCGGTGGCTTTCGCCGTTGGTGTCATCCCGCGACGAGCCGGGACGAGCAAGGGATCGCTGAACATGTCGCGCAGGCGGCTCAACTGCGCGCTTACCGCAGGTTGGCTCAGGTGAAGCCGCGCTGCGGCCTTCGTCACGTTCTGCTCGGCAAGCAAGGCTTCGAGCGTCACAAGCAGGTTGAGATCAAGACGACTGGTATCCATAGCATGGATCGTAGACTAAAAATCAATCGATTTCACATATTGTTTGATGCATGCCATCTCGCCAGGCAGATCATGTGGAGAGCTTGGCAATGACGAAGAAAGTGCTGATCGTATATGCGCATCCCGAGCCGACATCGGTGACGCGCCAGCTTGTTGAAGTGACAGCCGAGACGCTCGGACAGCAGGGACACGAAGTGCTGCGCTCCGACCTATACGGCATGCGCTGGAAGGCGGTCTTCGATGGAGACGACTTTCCAAGCCGTGTTGACCCCGAAAGGCTTTCCTTCATCGTTGAGTCGGCCACCGCGTATTCGACAGGCCGCCAGACCCGTGACGTCATGGAGGAGCAGGCAAAACTGCAGAGCGCCGACGCGGTTATTTTGCAGTTCCCGCTCTGGTGGTTCAGTATGCCGGCGATCCTCAAAGGGTGGATCGAGCGGGTCTACGCGTTCGGGTTTGCCTATGGATACAAGGACGGAACCAACCTGTGCCGCTATGGCGAGGGGGCGCTCATGGGCAAGCGTGCGCTTGTGTCCGTCTGCACCGGCGGACCAGCAGCCGACTATGGCCCGCGTGGCATCAACGGCCCGATCGATGATTTACTCTTCCCTCTGATGCACGGCGCGCTTTTCTACCCGGGGATGGACGTGCTGCCGATCCATACCGTCTATGGCGCAGCCCACATTAAGTCATCTGCCCGAATGGACGACGTGAAAGCAGCTTGGCGCCAGCGCGTCGAACGGCTTTTCGACGAGAGCCCAATCCCCTTCAGAGCGCAAAACGGCGGTGACTATCCGGATCGCCACACTCTGCGCGATGACGTCGCCCCGGGCCTGATCGGGTTTCCGGCGCATATTTCCTGAACGGAAGGAAATCGAATTGATCAGCTCCGGTCTTGCCGACGACGTGCTTCCCAATTTGTTCGTACTGACACATAGAGTTCTCTTCCTTAATGTTTGATGGCTGAGATAGTCGCAACGTGCCCCTGTTCATGCGTGGCGGCGGTCTGATTACGGGGGCCTGTTGGCGCGTCGCGATCGCCGGAGGTTTGCGGCGTTTCTTTCGGGAGCCGGTGCGGCGGCTCTGGCTCAGCGGGTTTTACGCTGGCGCACGCGGTAGCTCTCGCCGTTCATCTCCAGGATATGGACGTGGTGCTCATTCCAATTCATGCGGCGGAGGGCGGGCGTTGTGAACTTCTTGCAGATATCTTCGCTGCTGTTTTCTTGTCAATTTTACTTAGTCAATCCGAGACTCGCACGCGCCACATGTCGATTTTAGTCGCCGCATGTTGGAGAAGACAAGCGACGTTAGAGACACTTGACAGATCCTCGCCCACCAGACATTTTAGAATGGTCGTACTAGAACACAGTCAGGCAGCCCGTTCTGGGACCACGCCGCTGGAAGGAATCCGTGCGGAGATGACCGAGTTCACTGGAGTACACGCCACCGAAGGTTTGGGTCTGGAACCAGCCCAACGGTGGCCGGTTCGCGAATATCAACAGGCCAATCGCTGGGCCCACGCACGAAATGGAGCTGCCGGTCGGGCATCATCCGCTTCAACTCTACTCACTCGCCACGCCAAACGGCGTAAAAGTTACGATCATGCTGGAGGAGTTGCTGGCGCTCGGTCACAGCGGCGCCGAATACGATGCCTGGCTGATCAAGATCGGAGAAGGCGATCAGTTCGGCAGCGGCTTCGTGGATGTGAATCCGAACTCAAAAATCCCGGCTCTATTGGATATCAGCGGAGCAGCCTATGTCCGGGTGTTCGAATCCGGTTCGATTCTGCTGTACCTCGCCGAGAAATTCGGCGCATTCCTGCCGACGGAGCCTCGGCCACGCGCCGAGTGTCTTTCGTGGTTGTTCTGGCAGATGGGAAGCGCGCCCTATCTCGGCGGTGGATTCGGCCACTTCTATGCCTACGCGCCGACAAAGATCGAATATGCGATCGATCGCTTCACGATGGAGGTGAAGCGCCAACTCGACGTCCTCAATCGCCGCCTGGCCGAAAACGAGTACATCGGAGGCGCCGACTACACGATCGCCGACATGGCGATCTTCCCATGGTACGGCGGGTTGGCGAAGGGCTTGCTGTACGGTGCCGCCGAATTCCTGAGTGTTCAAGACTATAAACACGTTCAGCGGTGGGCCGACATGCTCCTCGAACGGCCGGCCGTGCAGCGTGGACGCATGGTCAACCGCATCTTCGGCGAGCCATCGAGCCAATTGCATGAGCGCCATGACTCCAGCGACTTCCAATTGAAAACGCAGGACAAGCTCGTGGCGGTCTCGCAGGTCGGATCACCCGATGGGGTCTGACCGGGACTAAGGGGCGGAGCGCTCGGCCCGGCTGCAATGTGGGCGAGCGTCTCTGGTTGGTTGCCAAGGGCCGACGGGAGGGATGGGAAGTGGTTTGTGTCATTGTCAGCGGCCTGGTGATCGCAACGGCAGTTGGATTTTCTGCCTGGTACGTCTGCGAGCGGCGCGTGCGCCGCACGCACGCCATGGCAAGCGGCATCCGCAACGATATCCAACTGCCCCATACAGACTGAATTCGAACTATATCATAACGATTTTTCGCTCTGTTCGAAAAAGATCCGCATGTGCCTGGCCGAGCTCGGGGTGCCCTATCTCGCCCACCACATCGATTTGATCGAGACAGGCAGCTATGAAACGCTTTCAAGGAATTTCCTCGCCGTCAATCCTGCAGGGTTGGTACCGGTGCTCGTACATGGCGGCCATCCTGTTTATGAGTCGCACGAGATCCTGCTCTATGCGGCCGAGCATGCCAGAAGCGCTCTCCCGCTGGTCCCCGGGGACGCGGCCACGCATGCGCTGATGCAGCAATGGATCGATCGGTCATCTCTAATCGGCGACGAGCCGACGAAGGCGCTGGAATCGACTGCCGGTAACTGCGTACCCGGGTTAACCTTGCCCTTGTTCGCCGCAATGATCCGCGACATTCCCATTCACCGCATTTTCGAGGGTTTGCTGTTCCATCGTCTCAAGATGCGGCCCCTGATCTTTCTGGCATTTAAGCTGCTTGGTTTGTCGCGAATCGGTGGATTTGGTCCGATGCAACGCATGATCGTCTCTAGCCGCAACGAAATGATGCGTCACTTGGCTGCCCTCGAACATCAGCTCGAACAGAGCGGGGGGCCGTGGATCACCGGATCCGAATTCACGCTCGCGGACGTGAGTTGGGCGGTCATCTTCGAGCGGTTGCGGGAAGCTTGCTGGACGGATGTGCTGCTCACGCCGGGGTTGATGGCCTATTGGCGCCGACTGGAGGCGCGCCCCAGTTACGGGGAGGCCATGACCGCACATCAACACCCCTTCGTCGGCGCCGGAACCGCCCGAATCCGCGACGAGATCGCGCGCCGAGGCAGCTTGGCAGCGTTGTACGCGCTTTAGTTGGTACAGACGATGAGGTCGCGGCGCCGACGATCCTCAGTTTCGAACTCCACACAGCTTGGTTCCTCCACGCGTTTTTTATGCAAAGCAATCAACAGGCTAAGGACTCAGGTCATGACTCAGGTCGCCTTGTTCCATTTTCCTGGCGCTTGCTCCTCCGTTACCAGGAATGCTCTAGAAGAAATCGGTCTCAAATATGACGTTCCGGTCGTTAATATTCTCGCAGGCGAGCAAAAAACACCAGAGTATCTCTCGATCAATCCGAAAGGAAAGGTTCCGGCGCTGCGAGTTGAAGATCTGGTCTTGACCGAAAACGCAGCAATTCTTCATCACTTGAACGCCATATACCCCGAGACGGGACTGTTGCCGCGGGAAGAGGCAAAGTTGGGAATGAATCAGAACCTGCAGGATCTCGTCTGGTGCTCGGCGACTCTCCATCCGATGACCCGGCAGGTCCGCAATCCGATGCGTTTTACGACCGGCGAAACGAACGGCGTGTGGACGAGAGGAATCGAGTTGTGGCAGCCGGTCTTGAAAGCGCTGCAGGAACACTTCGAGACCGCGTCCTGGTGGTATGGGGAAGTCTGGTCGATCGTCGATGTCTTTATTTATTGGAATTATACGACGGCGGCGGGCGGCGGACTAGACCTCAGCCCTTATCCCGCCATCACCCGGCACGCTGACCGGGTGCAATCGCGGCCAAGCTTTCAACGGACTTTCGCCCTGGACAAAGAAACATTTGAGCGCGCCGGCATCCAGCTCCCAGGTTGACTGTACGGGAAGGCTGTAACGTCCCGATGTCATCCGCGGGAACCCCACTTCTTCTTCCTGAGCCGCGCGATGTGGCGGTGGAACGCACGCCTATCGCTCAGCCCGACATGCTGGCCGAACAACTGGATCCTGCCGGCGGTATGGAGCGTACCCAGCCGGTGAGGGCCGCCTTCCGCGATTTCGTAAGCATCGTCCATATGGGCGTTCATAAGGTCGTCGTTTTCGGAGGGACGAATGGAGATCATTACGGGTGTTGAGCGTTCATGCGCGCGATCACTTTGGGAGCTTCGGTTCCGCAACATGGTCGCTGATGCCGATCGCGAAACGCTGCCCTGCTCAGGCAAATGAGGCGATCGCGCGATTGTGTACCTCTAAGAGTTCGCCCGCGCGTTCAAGGAAGCCTGCGCTCAGCGTCGACAGCTGCACTACCGGGGTGTCCGCTCGAGGAACGGGCAGCAGAGCTCTCTTCGAGCCGATTCAGCTTCAAGCAGACCGGGGGCTGCGTTGTTCGCATGGCTTCAGCCGCGTGCGTGAAGCTGCCAAGGTCAGCGATGTGGACCAAAGCCTGGACGGTATCCAAGTCGCGGGGGCGGTCATTTCAAGGCATTAAATCTGATATAAATTTCAATATCGCACCAAAGTAGTCGAGCGGTATTTAATGTAAGCCAGGCCAAAATGGAAAGGACCCATGATGCCACTCATTCACATCTCGCTGCGCGCCGGAAAGCCGGAAGCCTACCGGCAAGCGATCTTCGACAGCCTTTACAGCGCGATGCGCGAAACGTTCAACGTGCCCGAAGACGACCAGTTCATGACGATCAGGGAGCATGACGCAGCCGACTTCCGCTACAGCGCGTCTTATCTTGGCATACTCCGGAGCGACGATCTCGTGCTCATCCAGATCACCGCGAACAACACCCGTACCGTGGAGCAGAAGAAAGCGCTGTTCCGGCGGATCGCGGAGCTACTCGGCGAAAGTCCCGGCATCCGGCCGGAGGACGTGTTCGTGAGCCTTGTTGAGGTCGCGAAAGAGAATTGGTCCCTCGGCCACGGCCTCGCGCAATACGCTTGAGGCGACCTGACGACGCACCACAGTCAGCGAGTTTAAGATGGGCGTAACGAGCCACAAACACTGCCGACGAGAAGTCCCTTCTGGAATTGGAACCACACTTGGTCTGACCGTGCCACGACTTATCCCCAGATTGCCGACCAATGTGCGGCCTCGGTGAAAAGGAAATCGGCAAAGGCCCTGGCGGATGGCTTGGCGGCCCTTCCATCTGGAAAAACCGCGTGCAGTTTGTGATTCGGCATAGAAAAAAGGCTCTGACGCAGATTTGGTGGAAGCTGCTCTATGTGGCGCCGATGAATCGGGCTTCGAGTAGGTCGAGCTTTCCTCTGCCCTACATTTGGCGTTTGACGAACTTGAGCTTGGTGATCTGGCCTTCGGTTTGCCAGTTTGACCAGGGTGAGACGATGGCGGTGCTGATGGCGGACTTGTCTTTGAGGACACCATTGGCGAAGGAGGCGACGAGGCTTCCACGTGCTCGTTCGAGCCAGAGCTCCAACTCGGGGGCACATTTCCTGCGGATCATACCCTCGAACGATGAGATGATCTCACGGGGTTCAGGGATCATCTTGGCATCTCCGTTGTGCGAACCCGTATGGGCTCACCCTGGACATTTCTGTAATAGACGTTCTAAAATAAGCGTCGGCCGCAGGGAGAAAAACGCAGAATGGCTAGACCCCGGGAGTTCGACGAGGCGACCGTTCTCGACGCCGCGATCCAGTGTTTCTGGGACAAGGGCTTCGAGGCCACCTCGATGCGCGATCTGACCGAGCGCATGCGGATGACCGCGGCCAGCCTCTACAACGCCTTCGGCGACAAGAAGGCGCTGTTTCGGCGGGCGCTGGACCATTACGTCGACTGCAATTTCGCCGAGCGAGCGCGCCGCTTGGGCGGCAGCGGACCGCCGCGCCAGATCATCGCCGCCTATTTCGACGAGGTCATCGAACGCTCGCTCGACGATCCTTTGCGCAAGGGCTGCATGGTGATCAACTCGGCCATGGACGTGGCCCCGCACGATCCAGAGATGCAGGCCGCCGTGGTCGAAATTCTGGGACGGATCGAGGACTTCTTCCGCCGCACCATCGAAGCCGGCCAGGCCGAAGGCAGCATCTCCGGGCGCTATCCGGCCGTGGATCTGGCGCGCATGCTGCTGGGCGTGCTGACCGGCCTGCGCGTGCTCACCCGCGCCCGCCCCGAACGCGAGTTGCTGGAAGGCATGGTCCGCCCCGTCCTCTCCCTTCTCGCTCCCCCGTCCACCGAAGAAAGGCCCAAGGATGGTTGAGTTCTACTAATGGCCCATCCTGTTCGGCCGAACCGCCGCCAGCTCTAAATCGGCATTCAACTGGGGTTCTGACTCAAACTCGATGCAGGCACGGCAGAGTTCGCCATCCTGATCGGAGGAGAACGTGGATGCGCCGTACATCGATTCAGCGGGTTTCGCTGGCTGGGCTGGTAATTGATGGGATTGCGTTGGCGGGCAGATAAGATAGGATCGATTTCGGGACTACGGACAAATTTGTGTGGTACACACCAAAAGGTAAGTATGATGGAAGCTCCCAAGCATCTTCCGGCGCTGCCCGCCGAGCGGGCACTCAAGGTCATTTCCGGGCGTTGGAAGGCGATCATTCTCTATCACCTGTTCGATGGCCCAAAGCGTCTGTCAGAGCTTGGGCGTCTCATGCCCGCCGTGTCTCAGAAGGTGATGATCCAGCAGCTGCGCGAAATGGAGGAGCACGGGTTGGTCCACCGCGAAGTGTTCCGCCAGATTCCGCCGCGGGTGGAATATTCGGCAACGGAGCTGGGCCTTAGCCTGGAGCCCGTTCTGCTGGCGCTTTGCGACTGGGGGCGGCGCCATGCCGAAACGCTGAACGAACTCGACCGCCTGGCCGATTGCGCACCCGGATTGCGCCGCCCCCGGCAGAAAGCGGCGCCACCGCTCAGCCTGCCACAGGCGTAAAGCCCAGCGCCAACCCGTTTATGCAATAGCGCAAACCCGTCGGCGGCGGCCCATCCGGGAAGACGTGGCCAAGATGCCCGCCGCACCGCCGACAATGCACTTCCGTGCGTATGATGCCGAAGGAAGTGTCATCCGCAGTCCGCACAGCGTCCGGCAGAGGCTCCCAGAAACTCGGCCAGCCGGTGCCGCTGTCGAATTTCGTCCGCGACGAGAACAGCGGTAAAGCGCAACCGGCGCAGGTGAAGGTGCCGTCGCGGTGCTCGTTCAGCAGCGCGCTGCTAAAGGGCGGCTCCGTGCCCTGTTCGCGCAATACGTAATATTGGCCAGGTGTCAGCAGCTTGTGCCAATCCGCGTCGCTATGCGTAACCTCAAAGCTCCCGCTTGGTTCGGCTGCCTGCGCCAGGCGGGGGGATTTCACGCCGCGGGCAATCAGCGCCGCGGTCAGAATCGTCGTACCCATGAAGATCAGTTTGCGCCGGTTCATCATCTACCATCTCCTGTACAAATCGCTGCGGCGTATTTGCCGCCCGGCTGCCCGGTGGGTCCAGGCATCGTTTCAATGCCCCGAAGCGGTCATCTTTTAGATGGAGGATTTCAGCTTATATTTTTACGATAAGTTTCATGAGTTCATCTTGACCCTGCCGGCTCAAGACAAACGCATATCAATCTAGGCACATGGCGGCGGCAGGATGGGCGTGGCCCTGAAATACGCCCGCGCCGCAGCAATGAAGGCGGCGATATTAGCGCTGACGAGCCGGCTGGCCGGATGCAGCGCGCTGACCGGGACTGGCGGCGGCTCGAAGCCGGGCAGAACCCTTACCAGACGGCCGGCGCGCAAAGCCGCATCCACTTGGTAGGAGAGCGCGCGGGTGATGCCGAGCCCCGCCTCAGCCGCAGCAATGGCCGCTTCGGCGCTGTTCACGGCAAAGCGGGGCTCGATACGCACGGACGCGCCGCCGCCGAAGCGCCACTCGCTGGTGGTGGTGATGCCCTCAAAGGCTATGAGGTCATGCCCCGCGAGTTCTGCCGGTGCCGCCGGCGCGTCGCGCCGGGCCAGATAGGCTGGGCTGACCGCCAGCATTTGGCTGACCTCGCCGAGCTTCACCGCGATCAGGCTGCTATCGGCAAGTTCGCCTATGCGTATCGCGGCATCGATCCCATCCTCCACCAGATGAACATTGCGGTCCGACAGGACCAGCCGGATACGCAGGGCGGGGTGAGCTTCGAGCAGGTGGGTGACGATGGGCAGCACATGCAGACGGCCGAACAGAATTGGCGCGGCGATGCTCATATCGCCATGCGGGGCGGCATCCTCGCTCCGCGCCCGGCGCCCGGCATCCTCGATATCCTGCAGTATCCGCCTGCAGCTTTCCAGATAGATCGCCCCGCGTGGGGTGACACGCAGGGAACGCGTGGTGCGGGTGAGCAGGGTCAGGTCGAGTTGCTCCTCGAGCTGCGCTACGGCACGGGTGACCGCCGAAGGTGAGAGCCGCAATTGCCGCGCTGCCTGGGCGAAGCTGCCCAGCGTGGCCACGCTGGTGAAAATGCGCATGTTGGTGAGTTGGTCCATTGGTTATTGCTAAAACGGCAATAAAGACTTGTCAAAACACCAAATTATCGTTTCCGGGAAGAAGTATTACTCCTCCTGCCCATCGGCCAAGCCCGGTCAACCCGTCCGGCAGGACCGTTCATCCAAGGAGAATGCCATGTCCCGTATCGCCATTCCCGCCCGCAACGCCGTTCCCGCCGCCTCAGCGCCAATGCTCGACGCGGTAGAGCAGAAACTCGGCGTTGTGCCGAACATGTTTCGCATTTTTGCCCTCAGCCCGGCAGTGCTGCAGGGCGTGCTCGGCCTGAACGGCGCGCTGGACGGCGCGCTCGACGTAAAGACCCGCGAGCGCATCGCCCTTGCCGTCGCCCAGATGAATGGCTGCGATTACTGCCTCTCGGCGCACAGCTATCTCGCCCTCAACCTGGCCAAGCTCGATGGCGCCGAGATCACGCTGAACCGGCACGGTTCTTCCGCCGACGCGAAGGCCAATGCAGCCGTTGCATTCGCGGCCAGGGTGGCGCTGCAGCGCGGCAAGGTCAGCGAGGCGGATGTGCAGGCGGTCCAGGCCGCCGGGTACGGCGATGCCCAAATTCTCGAAATCATCGCCGTCACCGCGGAGAATGTGCTGACCAATCTGTTCAACAATGCGGTGCAGACGGAGATCGATTTTCCCGTGGTGCACGCTACAGATTTGGCCTGACACAGGACAGGCTGGCGGCTGTGCCGCCAGCCTGCGCCGAGCCGACATGACAGCGAGGTTTCTGGAAATCACGGCGACGCCCAGCGTCCGCGCCGCGCGCCAGGAGAATGGCAGCTTCGGGCTGTGGGAGCCGCGCGGCGTTGACGACCGGCCGGACCGGCTGCCGGACAGAGCTGTTGCCTTTATCGCCCGGCGCGACAGTTTCTACCTCGCCACCACGTCGCAATCCGGCTGGCCCCATGTGCAACATCGCGGCGGGCCGCCCGGTTTTCTGCGCGTGCTTGATGACCGCACGCTCGGCTTCGCCGATTTCTCCGGTAATCGGCAATATTTAAGCCTTGGCAACCTCGCCGCCGATGCCCGCGCCGCGCTGATTTTGGTGGATTACCCGAACCGTGCCAGGCTGAAGCTGCTCGTGCATATGAAAGCGTATGACCTGCAGGCCGGGCCGGAACTGGCCGCACGGCTCGTGCCGGCCGGTTATGCCGCGGTGCCGGAGCGCGGCTTCGTGCTGGATCTGGAGGCGTATGACTGGAATTGCCCGCAGCACATCACGCCGCGTTTCACGTTGGCCGAAATCGAGACTGCCCTCGCGCCGCTGCGGGCCCGCATTGCGGCGCTGGAAGCGGAGAACCAGATGTTGCGGGCCAAAGCCGCAGAGGAGAGAGAGGAATGACCGGAGAGACTTTCCGCCCGCCCGTGCCACCCTTCACGCCTGAGACCGCCGTGTTGAAAGTGCGCAAGGCGGAAGATGCCTGGAATGGGCGCGACCCGCAAAGCGTGGCGCTCGCCTACACGGCGGATAGCCGCTGGCGCAACCGCTCGGAGTTCTTCACTGGACGTGACGCCATTGAGGACTTCCTTATCCGCAAGTGGACCAAGGAGCTCGATTATCGTCTCATCAAGGAGCTCTGGGCCTTCGCCGGTGATCGTATCGCCGTACGCTTTGTCTACGAGTGGCGCGACGCGGCGGGCCGGTGGTGGCGGAGCCACGGCAGTGAGAATTGGCGTTTTGATGTGAGCGGTTTGATGGCCGAACGCCATGCCAGCATTAACGATGTGGCGATCTCGGAAGAGGGGCGCCTCTTCCGTTGGACGCAGACCGTGCGTCCGGCCGATCACCCGGGCCTCGAAGAACTGGGGCTATGATGCTCTTTCCCGCCCACCAAAACGGTGGGTCCCAGCACCGGCGTTAGGTCCACCTGCAATTCGACACCCATTCGATCTGAAAGGTGAGGACAATGGATAAAGCTGAACATGCCGTCCCGCCTATCCTGCTCCGTGAAGACCGCGGTGCTGTCGCCATCCTCATTCTCAACCGGCCCGACAAGCTGAATGCGCTCAACAACGAACTGATCACCACGATCATGGATGCACTCGACGATATCGAGATCAGCGATGCCGTGCGGGCTGTGATCCTCACCGGCGCTGGACGCGCATTCAGCGCCGGGGCGGACATCGCGGCCTTCCAGGGCCACATGCGCGCCGGGCCGGCCGAAGCGGTGGCGCAGTTCATGGCGCCCGGCCAACGAATGACACGGCGCGTCGAATCGTTCCGCAAGCCGATTATCGCGGCAGTAAACGGGCTGGCCTTCGGCGGCGGGTGCGAACTGGTGGAGGCTACTCATATCGCGCTTGCGGCGGACACGGCCACCTTTTCGAAGGCCGAGATCAACATCGGCATCATCCCGACTTTTGGCGGCACTCAACGTCTGCCGCGCAATGTCGGAAGGAAAGCAGCTATTGAACTGATTCTGACCGGGCGCCGTTTCGATGCAGCAGAAGCGGCGCGTCTCGGCCTGATAAACCGCATCGTCTCCGGTACTAGCCTGTTGGAGGCGGCAGTCACGCTGGCCGACGAGTTGGCAACAAAGCCGCCGCTCACTTTGGCTGCGGCGCTGACCGCGATCCATCGCGGCATGGATGCATCGATCGATGACGGTCTGGCTATCGAAGAGGAGGGATTCGTCAGCATCGTTCCCACTCATGACGCCAACGAAGGGATCGCGGCCTTTATGGAAAAGCGTCCCCCGGCATTCCTTAGCCGGTAGATTTACTCCGCTAATGAGTCCGGCCGGACGCCTCGGGCGTCCGTCGCGGGCGGTGCCGGTCCTGCTGCATTGAAGGCGGTGCCCGCCCTTGTTCTATCTCCGCTCAGTTGCCCAAATAGCCGCCGGCCGGCGCTTTGCCGGACGCACGATAATGCGAAGTGACCCACAGGTTTCTAGTCATAACCGCAATCCCGAGCGATCGCGCCGTCGCGCGCCGGCATCGCCACCCTGGAGTTGAAAATTCAGGCGCCTCGTGCCAGGATCGTCGACGACGCCGCAGGGGAGATTGAATGATGAACCATCCGTCCGGAGATCGTCCACCCGTGCGGCCATTCACGCAAGAGTCCGCGACGCTGAAAGTGCGCAAGGTGGAAGATGCGTGGAACACGCACGCTCCGGCAAAAGTGGCGCTGGCCTATACGCGAGACAACCGTTGGCGCAACCGGGCTGAGTTCCTGCACGACCATCCCGCGATTGACGAGTTTCTGACGCGCAAATGGGCACAGGAACATGAGTGCCGGTTGATTAAAGAGTTGGGGTTGGTTGTTCTAAGCCTCGACCGATTGTGCGTACTGCGATACTGGTGTCCCGCGAGTCCGCGACAATGCCACCGTAACACGCGACACTTGCCTCGGTCGCTGCGAGTAATCGACATCCTCGCTCATCGAGATGAGGCGAAAACGAAATGTATCGGTCACGGACGATGTCGGAATGGAGTATTCCAGCAAAACGGGTTCCAGGCTGAGGCCAAGCTCTGTCGCGGAATATTCCGCGCGTGGAGGAACCTGGGGGAACACTTCACGATGGATCAGGCCATGCCCCTCCATTTCGCGGAGCTGCTGCGGCAACACCTTCTGGGAGATACCGGACAATTGCCGGTCAAGTTGAGAGAGGCGCTTTGGTCCATCGAACAAATGATAGAGGATGATCGCTTTCCTAAGTCCGGAAATGCTTTTTAGCATCCGTTCAGCGGGCAAAGTTGGAAGGCGTTTCGCAGGGTCAACCATACTTACCCTTAAGTTAGTATCATACAAATTTGTCTGTAGAACTCAAATCGCTTGTACCACATATCCGCGCCAACGGCACCATTTTGGTGACGCTCGGTTGGAGAGCAGGTGATGAAAGCTGTACAATTAAGCCGCTTCGGCGGTCCTGAGGTTCTGGAGATCGTTGATATCGCGGCGCCGGTCCCCGGCCCGGGCCAGATTTTGGTGCGGGTCAAGGCGGCTGGCGTCAATTTTTCCGACGTGCTGATGCGCCAGGACCGTTACGCGGTCTCGCCGCCGTTGCCAGGTATCCTCGGCCAGGAAGTCTCCGGCGTCGTGGATGCGGTGGGCGAAGGGGTCGCGGGCGTCGTCAAGGGCGCGCGCGTCGCCGCGCCGCTCTTTGCCAATAATGCCTATTTCGGCGGTTATGGCGAGTTCGTGGTGATCGATGCGGACTATACGTCGCCGATACCGGCCCCCCTGTCCTTCGAGACGGCCACGGCTCTGATGGTTCAAGGGCTTTCGGCGCTGCATCTGGTCAAACAGGCGCCGCCGAAAGGCAAGCGTGTCCTGATAAACGCCGCCGCCGGTGGCGTCGGGACGCTGCTGGTTCAACTGGCAAAGCGTGCTGGCGCGTCGAGTGTGATCGCCGCCGCGAGTACGGCTGATAAGCTTGCATTTGCCCGTTCACTGGGAGCCGATATCGGCATCGACTACACCCAGCCGGGCTGGGGCGACGCATTGCTCGCCCAGACCGGCGGCGCGGGACCGGACATCGTCTACGAATCGGTTGGCGGCGGCGTGACGATGGAGAGCCTTCGGGTTCTGGCGCCCCTGGGCCAGATTGTCATCTACGGCGCCCTTAACATCCAGCAATTCAATCTCGGAATCCCGGATCTGCTGGGCCTGATCTTCAAGAACCAGTCCCTGACCGGTTTTGCTGTGGCCCCCTTGCTTACCCCGGAGACTTTGCGGTCCGGGCTGGCGGAATTGTTCGATCTGGCTGTCCGAGGTGAAATCCTTGTCACCATCGGCGGGGTGTTTGCATTCGAACAGGCCGCTGATGCGCATCGGGCGTTGGAAAGCCGCACCAGCCGCGGAAAAATTATCCTGACTCCATAATTGGACACAGGCCAATGTGCGTCGTCGACCATGAACTGCCGTTCAAGAGTGCTTTCGGCGAAGAAACCTCGCGGGCGATGTCTCCGCCGAATTGCGAGGTTGGTGCCTGATCTGCCTTCCCAGCCCGATCGATTTGGCAAAAACCAGACGAAAGGCGCAGACCAGCGGGACAGCCACAACTGCGGCTCTCATGCCCCAGTGCACCGGAGCGGCAAATAGCGAACTACTTCACCCCCACTCCGAGAATCGCACCGTTGGAGGCTTGCAGCAGCACGGCGATGTGGTCCCCGGCGGGGCGGGACATGCTCATGGACATTTGTTGCCCGGTCCAGGGGCCAAGGCTGGTGATGCTGCGTACCACGTTCACCTCGGTAATCGTGGCGCCATCATTCTCCCCACCGCCAGTGCGTGTACTGTGCTGGGAATCATAGCCGAATAGCAACACATTGGCGTTCCCGCTGCCAGCACCAATGGAAATGCTGATTGTTGCGCCGCCTTTTACGCTGACCGGCACATCGCCCGCCAGGCTGGCTTTCGCGACGGCAATCGCGGCAGTAACTTTCTCGGCGTCAGAGCCAACCATTTGCGCGGTACCGTCCACCACGGCCTCCGGGGTGTAAACATCTTGGCTGCCGGCCAGGCTGGCGTACCAATTTTGGCGGTCGGTGGCCCCTTGCAGAGAATCAGAATCCGTCCAGGCGGGGCTGTTCCAATAGGTCACGCTAAAGCTGAGTGGCAGAATGTCCATGCTTTTTGCGAGTTCTTGCGAGCAGCGCATCCGCCGGCGGGCAGGACGAACAAGCTTGCGAGGTAAACAACTCCACCACCACTGGGCGGGCCTGCGCCACCGGAGCGGAGCTGAGCAGAAGCAGTGCGGCGACCACGTACCTCATGAGCCGCTGAACCAGTTGTAGCCCTGGTCCTCCCAATAGCCGCCAGGATAGATGTTGGTGACGGCGATTTGCACTACGGATTTGGAGTTTTTGTGGCCAAGCTTGGTGGAGATGCGCAAGCGGATCGGTGCGCCGAAAGGAGGGGTGAGCGGCTGTTGCAAGAATTTAAGCGCCAATATGGTTTGCGGATGCAGGGCGGAGGGCATGTCGATGCTTGAATAATATCCATCCGCGCATTTGAACGAGACATATTTGCAGGTGGTATCTGCCCCGATGCGGCGAAGGAAGTCGCCCAGAGGCACGCCTTCCCACTCGCCAATCACCCGCCAGCCCTCCACGCAGGTCATGCGGGTGATTTGCGCCGTTTGCGGCAGGGCGTTCAGCGCCGCCAAGGTCCAGGAGGTTTTGTCCTGGATCTGTCCGCCAAGCTCCAGCTTGAAGCTGGAGGGGTCCACCACTGGGGCCTGGCTGATATCGTAGAAGGCATTGAAGCGCGGCGGGTTGGTGATCTGGTCTGGCCGGAAGGTGGGGGCCAAGGTGTGCGGGTTGAAGAGGGCCTCCTGCACACGGTCGTTCCAAGCGGACATGGCGTGCAGGAATTTATCCGCAAGGTCGGGATTGTTCGGGTCCTCGTAATCGCAAGCAGGCAGGGTGCTGACCGCGCCCATGGCGAGCGCGCGGAACAGCAAGGAACGCCGGTTGAAATTGGTCATTTCTCGATCCTCCCGCCGGTGATCATGGGGGGCAGCACTTTTGGTACCATGGCCACCAGCAGCAAATGCACGACCAGGAACGCGGCAATCGCCGACATGGCGAAGAAATGCACGTAGCGCGCCACAAAATACCCGCTGCATAAATCGCAAAAGAACCAAAGCTGCACCGGCTTCCAGATGGCAAGGCCGGAAATAACGATAACCACACCGGCAAACAGCACGCCCTGATACAGCAGTTTTTGAACGGCGTTATACACGCCCTTGTCGTGGGGAAGTTTGAAGGTGAGGGCGGCAACCATGTCCCGCCACACAGCTTGCGGGCTTAGCGGGAAAAATTTCCTGAAATGCCCACTGACCGCGCTCCAGATAAAATAGGCGAGGCCGTTGATTACCAGAAGCCACATGAAAGCCAGATGCCAAGCGATGCCCGCGCCCAGCCATTGGCCGATGGTGACGAGCGGCGGGAAGGTAAAACCGAACAGCGGCGAGGCGTTATAAATCTGCCAGCCGCTGCCGATCATCATGACAATGGACACGGCATTCAGCCAATGGGTCAGCCGCAGCGGCCAGGGGTGAATCACCCGGCGTTTTGGTTTGGTTTCTCGCATGAGAGGTTCCCTTTTGTTCCGGCGCAGATTGCACTCAGCTTCTTGGTAGCGTCCAGGCATTGAATTCATGCCGAAACGGCATTGGCGTGCATTGCCCGTGCCAGAGCATATCAGCCGCACCGGGTTATTCCGGCTCATTCAACAGGAGATATTCCCATGAAGTCACGCATTTTTCCCGCCGCCCTTTGCTGCCTGGCCCTGACCACCGGCGCGGCGCTGGCGCAAACCAGCAACAGCATGAGCAGCGATAGCATGACCAGCAACGGCATGTCGCATGACACGATGACGCCGACCACCAAAAAGACCCACGCCACGCAGGCCAGTGCCGGCATGTCATCCAACAGCATGGCCTCTGATGCCACGCCCAACACCATGAATCATTAATCCATTGCCACGGCGCTGATGTGGCACGATAAAGGTGCCGCATCAGAGCAATTTGGAGGGTTCAAAAATCGACACGCTGACATCCCGCCTCGGCACGTTGCTCGCCAGCCGCCGCCAGAGCCTGGAATGGGACGCCGCATATCAGGAGATTTTGCTCCGCCTCGACCGTGAAGGGTTTCTCTCGGGCATCATCAGTGTTGGCGCGGCGTTCCCTGATTTTGTGTTGCCCAATGCGGACGGGCGGCTGGTGGCGCTGGCCGACCATCTGACGCGCGGGCCGGTGGTGCTGTCGTTTTTTCGCGGCGAGTGGTGTCCGTTCTGCAATTAACGCTGACCGCGCTCACTGAGGCTTTGCCAAGGATCGAGGCGGTGGGCGCAAGCCTGCTGGCCCTGACGCCCGAGACTGGCGGGCTGCCACTGAGCATGAAACAGCGCCATGGCGCGGCGTTTGAAGTGCTCGCGGATGTCGATTTTGGGGTTGGGCTGTCGGCTGGGGTGGTCTTCAAAATTCCCAAACTCTACCGCGCGCGGTTGGTTGCTTCGAACGTTAATTTTCCCCAGCGGCATGGCAATGCCGCCTGGTGCCTCCCTGTGCCGGCCACGTTTATCATCGCGCCGGATGGAACTATCGCGTGGCGCTTTGTGGATGCGGATTTTTCACATCGCGCGGAGCCGGATGATATTGTTGCAGCAATACGGCGGGTGTGAGCGATGGAACTCTCCCAGGTTCGCTATTTTGTAACACTCTGCCGTACGCTCAATTTTTCCCGCGCGGCGGAACAGTGCAATGTCACGCAACCAGCATTTTCCCGCGCGGTCCAACGACTCGAAGATGAGCTGGGCGGCGCACTTCTATCCGTGAACGCAATTTAACGCGGCTGACCGAGCTTGGCCGCGCTATGCGCCGCATCTGGAGGCAATGTTGGAAGCAGCCGATGCCGCAACCGCTTTGGCGCAGGCAAAGCGCCGGAATTTGCAGACCAGTTTAAAAATTGGCCTTGGCCCTGGTATAGGTGCTGCAAGCATTGCGGGCGCGGTGGGCGAGGTAACGAAAATGCTGCCCGATTGCGCGATTTATTTTGATGAATTGGTCCCACCGCGCTGATTGATGCGATGCTGACCGACCGGCTAGATTGCGCGCTGCTTGCCGAGGATTGTGATTTACCAGAGCGCCTGAACCGCTGGCCGCTCTACACAGAAACCGCAGTGGCGGTGATGCCATCCGAGCATCGGCTGGCGACGCAAAACGCCGTGACCGCACGGGATGTGTTGGACGAGACGCTTCTGGTTGGCGA
>CAVVPW010000007.1:0-20435 GCA_963750235.1 uncultured Alphaproteobacteria bacterium | reverse complement strand
CACTCCAAACCGGCTGATCCAGTGCCGGCAGGGCGGAATATTTTTCAGCCTGAACAGTAAACATGCATCCAAAGGGGGCGGCCCTGCGTATACGTTGTGTCTCGCGTGTGATGGCGGGGCACAACGAAAACAAACTGGAGTGTCGCCATGCAAACAGAGCGTTTCCGCAGCCTTATGGCTGCAGCCATTGTCGCTGCCTTACCAGCTTCGGGCTTCGCTCAATCCATGATGTCTTCCTCGGCCAATCCGATGGTCGGCGGGTCGCAGATGTACCCGACCCGCAATGTCATTGAGAACGTCGTGAATTCGAAGGATCACACCACGCTCGTTGCCGCGGTGAAGGCCGCCGGGCTGGTGCAGACGCTGGAAGGTCCCGGCCCGTTCACCGTGTTCGCGCCAACCAATGAGGCTTTTGCGGCGCTGCCGGCGGGTACTGTGGACACGCTCCTGAAGCCTGAGAACAAGGCGGAGCTGACCAAAATTCTTACCTACCATGTGGTGGCGGGCAAATACTACACCGCGGACCTCAAGAGCCTGATTGAGCGCGATGGCGGCAAGGCCGAGCTGCCAACCGTCGCCGGGCCGGACCTCACCTTCACCATTGGTGGGGATGGAGCGGTGGAAGTGACTGACGCGAAGGGCGACGTGGCGGAAATCACCATTGCGGATGTTACCCAGTCAAACGGCGTGATCCAGGTCATCAACAAGGTGCTATTGCCGTAAAAGGCATGAGTGCGCCGGCGCCCTATGCGGAGTTGGCGCGCTCCACGCTGATCGCCCGCTGGCGTCAAAAGCTGCGCGAGCGCAGGGTCATGATCTTCTGATCGGGAATCCAGGCCACCTTCGTGGCGGCATCGCCGAAGAACACCCGCACCCGGTGCGGGCCGGATTTAGCCAGCAGCCGCACATGGGCCAGCCGGTAGCGTACCGACTTGTAATTGCGCAGGCGCACGAGCATGTCGGCATTCACCCGCAGCATCACCCCCGCCACATGCTGGCCCGGCGCGCGGCGCAGCGTGGGGTAGCGGGCGCCGCGCAGGTAAACGCGGGTAAAGCCGTGCAGCACCGCCGGCTCGGGGTGCGTAGTCACGGGTTTGCCGGCGCAGCGGCCCAGGGCGGCTTTGTCGATCAGCGTGCCGTAGACGAAAATCTTCATCCGAAAACCTTACTCCAGTTTCGCCGGAGCGCCGCGTCCACCTCGTCCATGCTCACGTTCACGCCCAGCGCGCGCAGGCTCGTCACCCCGTGCTCGCGGACGCCGCAGGGCACGATTTCGGTGAAATGTCCCAGGTCGGGGTTCACGTTCAACGCCAGGCCGTGCCAGCTCACCCAGCGCGTGACCCGCACGCCGATGGCGCCGATTTTCTGCTCCTCGCCACTGGGTCGCACTACCCATATGCCAACGCGTCCGTCTCGTATTTCCCCTTTCACCCCGAATTCCTTCAACGTCTCGATCACCCAGCGCTCCAACCCGGCGACAAAGCAGCGCACATCCCGCGCCGGGATGGTGCCATGCGGGCGGGTGAGGTCGAGCATGACGTAAGCCACGCGCTGGCCGGGGCCGTGATACGTCCACTGCCCGCCGCGTCCAGCCGTGTAGGTGGGGAAGCGGCTGGCGTCCTGCAGATCCTCAAGCTTGGCCGAGGTACCGGCGGTGTAAAGGGCCGGGTGCTCCACCAGCCAGACCAGCTCTTCCGCCGTTCCTTCGCGGATCGCGGCCGCCCGTTCCTGCATGCGCTGGAGGGCTGCGTCATAATCAGTGTGCCCGGGAGTGGTTTCCCAGGTTGCAGGACTAAAATTCATCGTCTATAGGCTCCCGGCGCCGTGCTTTGGCATGGCAGTTTCCTACGTGCGGTCGTGGCGAAATGGTAGACGCGCAAGCTTGAGGTGCTTGTGGGGGAAACCCCTTGGAAGTTCGAGTTTTCTCGACCGCACCAGATTTCTCCTCTTCAGAATTTTCATAGCGGGACAGGTTGTCCCGCTTTGTCCGTTGGTTCATGAACTCCTTAAGAAAGAGGGAGTACCTGAGCATGGATGAAGACTTACGCAAGGCGGCGCTCGAATACCATCACGCCCCCCGCCCCGGAAAGCTCGCCATCGTCGCGACAAAGCGGATGGAGACCTCGCGAGATCTTTCGCTGGCCTATTCCCCCGGTGTGGCTGCTGCCTGCGATGCCATCGTCGCCGACCCGGATGCCTCGTTCGACCTGACCTCGCGCGCGAATCTCGTCGCCGTGATCACCAACGGCACGGCGGTGCTGGGCCTGGGCAATATCGGCGCGCTCGCCGGGAAGCCGGTGATGGAGGGCAAGGCCGTCCTGTTCAAGAAGTTCTCTGGCATCGATTCGTTCGACATCGAGGTTAACGAGCAGGACCCGGACAAGTTCATCGAGATCGTCGCCAGCCTGGAGCCGACCTTCGGCGGCATCAACCTTGAGGACATCAAGGCGCCGGAATGCTTTCGCATCGAGCAGACGCTGCGCGAGCGGATGAAAATCCCTGTGTTCCACGACGACCAGCATGGCACGGCGATCATCGTCGGCGCCGCGGTGCTGAACGCGATGATCGTGCAGGGCAAGAAGATCGATGAGGTGAAGATTGTCACCTCCGGCGCGGGGGCGGCGGCGCTTTCCTGCGTGAAGATCCTCAAGGCGCTGGGGGCGAAGCCTGAGAACATCACCATGACCGACAAGGAAGGCGTGGTGTATGCCGGGCGGCCGAACCTGGACCCGACGCTAACTGATGTCGCCCGCGTGACCGATGCCCGCACCCTGCCGGAAGTGCTGCCGGGGGCGGATATCTTCCTCGGCCTTTCCGCCCCGCGCGTGCTGAAGGAGGAGTGGCTGAGCCTGCTTGGGCCGAATCCGCTGATCCTGGCTCTGGCGAATCCGGAGCCGGAGATCATGCCGGACCTCGCCCGCCGCGCCCGGCCGGACGCGATCGTGGCGACGGGCCGGTCGGACTTCCCGAACCAGGTGAACAACGTCCTGTGCTTCCCCTTCATCTTCCGCGGTGCCCTGGATGTGCGCGCCACCGCCATCACGGAGAGCATGAAGCTCGCCGCGGTGAAGGCGCTTGCCGAGCTGGCCCGCGTCGAGGCCTCCGAGACCGTCGCTGCCGCCTATGGCGGGCATGCCCCCACCTTCGGCGCCGAGTACATCATCCCCAAGCCGTTTGACCCGCGGCTGATCGTGCATGTCGCCCCGGCCGTGGCGCAGGCGGCAATGGATGCGGGCGTCGCCCGCCGGCCTATCGATGATTTCGAGGCCTATAAGCATGAGCTGGAGCGCTTCGTGTTCCGCTCGGGCCAGCTTCTGCGCCCGGTCATCGAAATGGCGCGCAAGGCCTACCCGCGCATTGTCTATGCCGAGGGCGATGACGAGCGCACGCTGCGCGCTGTGCAGAGCGTGGTGGATGACCGGCTGGCACGGCCGGTGCTGCTCGGCCATGAGGATGCCATAGTGAACCGGATCAAGCTGCTCGGCCTGCGCCTGGAGCCGGGCAAGGATGTGGAGATCCTCGACCTAGACCGCGAGCCGGAGCTGTTCAGGCGGCTGGTCACCGCCTACTCGGCCAAGGTTGGCCGGCGCGGCACGCCGCCCGAAGCCGCGATTCGCCATGTTCGCAAGCGCCCCACCGTGGCGGCGGGCATGCTTCTGGCGGTAGGCGAGGTGGATGCGGCGATCAGCGGCGGCGCCGGTGACTGGTGGCGCCAGTTCCAGTACGCGCTGCCCATCATTCCGCGCCGCTCGGGCTCCGGGCGGGTTTACGCGATGACGGCCCTGATCCTGCAGACCGGCGTGCTGTTCTTCTGCGACACGCATGTGAACATGGACCCGAGCGCGGAAGAGGTTGCCGAGATGACGCTGATGGCGGCGGAGACGGTACGGCATTTCGGCATCACGCCGAAAGTGGCGCTGCTCTCGCACTCCAATTTCGGGGCCTCCAACTCGCCGAGCGCGAAGAAGATGCGCCAGGCCCTGGGGCTGATCCATGCCTGCGACCCTGACCTGGAGGTGGACGGCGAAATGCACGGCGATGCCGCGCTGGTGGAGCAGATCCGCCATCAGGCGCTGCCGGACTCCAAGCTGCACGGCATCGCCAACCTGCTGATCTTCCCGAACATCGACGCCGCCAACATCTCCTTTAACCTGGTCAAGGCGTCGGGCGAGGGCGTGACCGTCGGCCCCATCCTGCTCGGGCTGGCCAAGCCCATACACATCGCGGTGCCGAGCGTTACCGCGCGCGGGATCATTAACCTCTCCGCAGTGGCCGCCATGGAGGCGGCGCTGGCGGCGCAGAAATAACCCGCGCTGCAGGGGCTGGTGCCGGTTAGCCGGCATCGGCCCCTGCCGCGTCTGTGTCGCGTTGGCGAGGGCCTGCCCGGCCCGTGCCGAAATATCGTTTCGATGAGGCTTGTTCGCTGGTTGCGGCGCGCTATGTGAGAGTTGCACATTCTCCTACATCGGAGGTTCTCGTGATCCGGCAGCTCTCATCGGCTTTCATCCTGACCCTGGGCCTCGCAGCCCCCGCTTTGGCTCAAACCCCAAGTGCCGAGCAGATCGCCAACGGCAAATCGCTGTTCGATGACAATTGCAGCGCCTGCCACCTCGCCACTGGCGCCGGCCATGTGAAGTTCGGCACGGTGGTGTCGGCGGATTTGCGCGCGCCGAAGCTGGAAGACACCTTCCACGACAGCGACGCGCTGCTGCAGCGCGCCATCCTGCAGGGCGAGGACCAGAACGGTCAGCCGCTCGCCGCGCCGATGTCGGCTTGGTCCGGGCGGCTTACCACCGATCAGGTCGAAGATATCATCGCCTATCTGAAGACGCTGACGTCCTGATTTAGACGAGCACCGCCAGGATCGCCTTGGCCGCGGCGGCGGAGGGTGAGCCCCCGGGCGCGCGCAGAGAGGCAAGCGCCGCGGCATAACCCGCGCGTTGGGCGGCGGCTGCGTTTTCGTCGCGCAGCAAATGCAGGAGCGTGGCGGCGAGCCTGTCCGGCCGGCAATCCTCCTGCAGCAGTTCCGGAACCAAGGCGCGTTTGGCCAGGAGGTTGATCATCGCCACATGAGGCACCTTGATCAGGCGGCGGCCGATGAAGGCGGAAATCGGGTTCACCCGGTAGGTGACGGCCATCGGAACCCCGGCCATGGCCAGCTCAAGCGTCGAGGTGCCGGACTTGGTCAGCGCGGCCCGGGCGGCGGCGAACGCATCGTAGCGCTCGGCCACATCGTGCACGATGATGGGTTTTTGCCCCCAATCCACCGTATGCGCGGCGACCGCGTCCGCGATGCCGGGGGCGGCGGCGAGGACGGGCGCCAGTTTCGGGATTTCCGCCGATAGCAGCGCCAGCGCTTCGCGGAACACCGGCAGCAGGCGTTTGGTCTCGGTAACGCGCGAGCCGGGCATGAGCACGATGGGCACCGCATCTGGCGGCAGGCTGTGGCGGGCGAAAAAACGCGCGGCGTCCCCTTTGTCAGCGCCGGATTCCAGCACCGGATGCCCGGTGAACACCGGGTGCAGCCCGTGCGGGGCAAAAAACTCCGGCTCGAACGGCAGCAGGCAGAGCAGCTCGTCCCACAGCCCTGGGAAATGCTTTACCCGTTCCTGCCGCCAGGCCCAGACCTGCGGCGCCACGTAATGCACGCGCTTCGGCCCGCCCGGCCCGATGGCCTTGAGTACCCGCAGGGTGAAGCCGGGGCTGTCGATGGTCAGCACGATATCGGGCTTCTCTGCTCGGATGGCCTCGATCGTCTCCCGCAAACGGCGCTTCAGCCGCAGGATTTTCGGCAGGATTTCCGCCAGCCCCATCAGCGCCAGCTCCTGCATGGGGAACAGCGAGTTGAGCCCGGCCTCCGCCATGCCCGCGCCGCCGATGCCGCGAAACCGAATGTCCGGCTGCAGGGCGCGCAGCGCCGTCATCAGGCGCAAGCCCAGCACATCTCCGCTTGCCTCACCGGCAATAACAAAAATCTTCGTCACACGAGCTCCACGACCGGGCAGGGGGGCACGTTCTGCCAGTCGCGGTGGTTGAGCACATTCCCCGCCACCCGGACAGTGTCGATGGCGCTGAAATACACAGGCGCGAAGGTCAGGCCCGGCTCGTTCATTGGCCCGGCGGCGGCCACGCCGTCATCGGGGAAGCCCGTGTCGCAGGGGGTGAACAGCGCGCAATGGCCGAAATTCTCGTCGATGGAGCCGGACCAGGCGGCATTGCCCACCAGCGGCACCACGGCGGTGTAGCACTGGTTTTCCACGGCGCGGGCGCGTGCCGAAAGACGCACGCGGTTGAACCCGGCCATGGAGGCGGTGCAGGAAGGGATGAGAATAAGCTTCGCCCCCGCCGCCACCTGGGCGCGGACGTGCAGAGGAAACTCGGAATCATAGCAGATGGAAACGCCGATTCGGCCCAAGGCCGTGTCGAACACTTTCGGGCCCTCGCCCCCGGAGACGTTCCACAGCTCGGCCTCGAACCGCGTCATCGACTGCTTGTCCTGGAACTGCACGGCACCGGAGGGCGCGATGAACGGGGCGCGGTTACGGACCTTTCCATCGGCATCGCGCATGGGGATGGTGCCAGCCAGGATATGCAGCCTGTGCCGCTGCGCCAGGATCACGATCTGCCCCAGCAGTTGGCTGGCGGCGCTGACGACGTATTCCAGCTCGGCGGCGATGTCCGGTGATTTGATCTCCACCCCCGCCAGCACCATAGAGAAATACTCAGGCAGGACCAGCATCTCCGCCCCGGCGAGCGAAGCCTCGGCAGCCAGGCGCTCGATTCGGGTGATGAAGGCGGCAAGGCTGGGCGGCGGGGTGACCCCGAAGGCGGCAAGGGCGAGTTTCACAGATTTCTGCTCCAGAACATCAGCAGTTTTTCGGTCTCGCGGTCAGCGCCAACCTCCCGCCAGGACATGGTGCAGACCAGCTCCGGGTGTGGCGTATAGCCGCGCTTGCGCCAGAAATCATCCAGTGGCTGGTAATTTTTGGGGCGGGCAGGGTGGTCCGCCGGGCGCTGTACGGCGCAGAAGGCGGTGATGCCATAGCCATGCTTGCGGGCCTGGGCCTCGCGGGCTTCGAAGAATTTCACCCCGATGCCCCGGCCGCGATAGCTGGAATCCAGCACGCTCTCACCGAAATAGAAGATGCGCGGGATATCCATGGCCGCATCGCGGAACGGCTTTTGCACATTGGGCGTTTCCGCCGCCAGCGGCAGGCAGGTGGAGGCGCCGACGATCTTCCTGCTATCGCGGGCGATAATGACGGCGGCAGCCGGGGCTTCGGCATAGACGCGCAGATAGGTCTGCTCGTAGGCGGGATCGCCCTCATACAGATACGGGAACTCCCGGAACACGGTGATGCGCAGCCGCGCGAGGTCCGGCAGGAGCGGCAAAATCGCCGCTCCTGTGACGGTCTCTACCTTAATGGGCTGCAACAAGCGGCGCCGACCCGGCGATGAAATCCTTCAGCGCGGCCTGCTTGTCCAAGAGGCTCAGCCCGGCCATGTGCGCCACCACCGGGCAATAGGCCGCGACCAGCGTGTTCGTCAGGTCGGCATCGCTGATGGTGGCGTTGTTGGCGCGCACGGCGGCGATGAGCGTGCGGGTGCGGTTGGCCAGCGTGGCCGGGGTCGCGCCCTGGTATATGTCCAGCAGGCCGTTGCCCGGATCGGTGACGGTGTCCGGCCCGCCAGCGGGGGAGACATGCGGGCAGCCCAGCGCGTCGGACTGGGCGTCGGCCATGGCCGGCACAGTGGCGATACCGCGCAGGCGCATCACGTCGGCCGGGGTGGCGTTGGGCACGCCCTGGTTGCCCCAGGCGGTACGGACATAATTGGCGACATCCGCGATTTGCTGGTCCGACAGGCGGGCGGCGAAGCTCGGCATGGCGGGGCCCTTGCCCCACGGGTCGAGCCCGCTCAGCACCGGGCCAATGACGTTGTACGGCTGGTCCGCGGTGATGGAGTTGTTGCCCGCGAGATTGGGCACGTAGTGGGGCGGAAGGCCGCCGCCGGTCTTGCCATGGCAGCCTGCGCAGTTGGCGGAATACACGGCCGCACCCCGGCTCAGGGAGTCCGTGGCATCTGCCGCCGCGGCGGGCGGGGTGGTTTGCTGCGGCTTGGTCACGGTTTGCAGGTAGGTGGCGATGTCGACGATGTCGGAGATCGGCAGCAGGCTGGTGGAGTTGTCGGTCATGTCGCCCATGGCGCCGAAGGGCGAGCCCTTCACCATGTTGCCGTCATCATGCAGGTACGCGACCAGGTCGGCCTGCGTCCAGCCGCCCACGCCCTGGGTTTTGTCCGAGGAGATGTTCGGGGCGTAGAGATCGTCGATCGGCGCACCGGCATAGGCGCGGTCGGTTTCCATGGCGCTGAGGATGTTGCGCGGCGTATGGCATTCGCCGCAATGGCCCAGCGCCTCGGTAAGGTAGGCGCCGTTCGTCATGTGCTCATCCCAACTCGGGTCCATTTGCATGGGGCCGGCGCGGAAGAACAGGATCCGCCAGCCGAGCAGAACCGGGCGCTGGTTGAAGGGGAAGGCCATGGAGGACGGCGTGGGGGCCACATTCACCGGCGCCAGCGAGAAGAGATAGGCCTTGATGGCCATCACATCGGCATAAGAGAGCTTGGTGTAGGAGGTGTACGGCATGGCCGGGTAAAGGAATTTGGGGAACACCAGATAGGAGCGCCCAGGCGCCACGCCGTAATGCAGGGCGTTGTAGAAATCCTGGTCCGACCAGTTGCCGATGCCGGTTTCCTTGTCCGGGGTAATGTTGGGGCTGGCGAGGCCGCCATAGGGGGTGTTCACCACCAGCCCGCCGGTAAAGGGCGCGTGGCCGAGGCCGGTATGGCAGGGCGCGCAGTCGGCTGCCGTGGTGAGGTATTTGCCGCGGGCGATCAGCGCCGCCGGGTCGGTGGGCGCAGTGAGGGAGGCGGCGGGGTAGTTGGCGCTGTCATCCGCTAGGGCGACGCGGCCGGCCACGGCGGCACCCAATGCAAGGACGAGGGCCGCTACGGCAAGGACGAGGCGTTGGGCGCGAAATTCCGGCAATGCGAACATCATCAACCCCCAGTGATTTTATATTCTAGCTAGGCTTCTTTTCTCCAAAATCCGCTGCGCCTTCAAGTGTGGTGACAAACCGTGACAGTTTCAGTGCCCGTAGAGCGCCTCGGGGTTCACCTCGGGCTTGGCGATCTCGACCCATTCGCCGTCCCGCGCCGCCAGGAAGAAGCAGTTGCGCCGCCCAGTGTGGCAGGCCACCCCTTTCTGGTCCACGAGCAGGAGTAGCGCGTCGCCATCGCAGTCGAGGCGCATTTCCATAAGCTTCTGCTGCTGGCCGGAGGTCTCTCCCTTGCGCCAGAGCTTCTGGCGCGAGCGCGAGTAGTAGCACACCTGCCCGGTGGCGAGCGTCTCCTCGATTGACTCGGCATTCATCCAGGCCATCATCAGCACCTCGCCGGTGTCGTGCTGCTGGGCGATGGCGGCGATCAGGCCATCGGCGTTGAATTTCACCGCGTCAAGGATCTTGCTCATCGGGCCAGCATGCCGTTGGTGAGGCAGGCTTCGTCGAACCGGCAGACGATCTCCTCATGCAGGTCGTGCGGGGTCGAATCCGCGTAATCCACGCGTGTGACAAGATCGGCGATGATGGCCAGCCGCGCCATCTTCTTGTCTCCCGCGCGGGCCACCATCCAGGGCGCGGCGGCGCTGTCGGTCTGGTGCAGCATCCGGTCCCGCGCCTCGGTGTAATCGTCGAAATGGTGCAGCGCCTTCTCGTCGATCGGCGAGATTTTCCACTGTTTCAGCGGGTCCTTACGCCGTGCTTCGAGCCGCTTCTTCTGCTCCTTCCGGTCAATATCGAGATAATATTTGAGGACGACGATGCCAGCCTCCGACAGCATCGCTTCGAACACCGGCACGTTGCGCAGGAACTCCTGGTACTCAGCCTCGGTGCAGAAGCTCATGACCTTTTCCACTCCCGCGCGGTTGTACCAGGAGCGGTTGAACAGCACGATCTCGCCCGCCGCTGGCAGATGTTCGACATAGCGCTGGAAATACCATTGCGTGGTTTCGACATCCGAGGGCTTGGGCAGGGCAACCACGCGGATGTCGCGCGGGGAGAGATGCTCGGTGATGCGCTTGATGGTGCCATCCTTCCCGGCGGTATCGCGCCCTTCGAGGATGATAAGCACTTTCATGCCCTTGGCGATGACATGGCGCTGCAGCTTCACCAGCTCGATCTGGAGGTGGCGGAGGGTTTTATCGTAGTCGAGGGTCTTGGACATTACCGAATTATAAGGCCGGTCACGCCGGGTTGTAAAATTCGCGCCAGTCAGCCGGCGGCCGGATGCGGCTCCATGTCATCCGGCTCGTCGTCCCCTGTCCCTTTGGCCGCGTTGTTCATCTCAATCAGCCGCTGCTTCATGCGCTGCAACACGTCCTGCGCCGCCTCGATCTCTTTGGCCGAGAATTCCCGCAGCATCTCCTCGTTCAACCGTACGGTGAGCTCCTGCACGTCATTCAGCAGGGCGGTGCCGGCGGGGGTTATCTCCACCAGCTTGGCGCGCCTGTCGCCCGGGGCGGGGCGGCGGAGGATGTAGCCGTTTGCCTCCAGCCGGTCGAGCAATCCGCCGAGCGCGACCTTGCCGAGATCGAGCGCCTTGGCGAACTCCGTCTGCATGACCGGCTCGCCGCTATGCCAGTACAGATTCACCAGAACCCAGCATTGCGAACGGGTGAGCCCGAGCGGTTTCAGCGCGTGGTCGATCACGGCGCGCCGCAGGCGGGAGACATCGTGGACCAGGAAACCGAGGATGAACTGGTCCTGCTCAGGGGGGGGATTGTTTCGTTCGCTCATTGTCACGCCATAATGTATGCGAGCATAGTATGCTTGCATACTGCACACCTGGCATAAATTTTATGGTTGCCATAAATGGCAAGGGCAGAGGGTTAATCTTCCAGTAGCAGAGCGCGGATCTTCTCCAGTTCCGCGGCGCCAACGCCAAGCTCATCGTGCAGATACTGGCCGATGCTGCCATGTTTTTGCTCGATCGCGTCGAAGGCAATGCGTAGATACTCGGGGTGGGCATCCAGTAGCGGCATATACGCCTCGCGCGGCAGGGTGGAGAGCCCCGAATATCCCGGATCGCCGAGCATCATCTGCTCCAGACCGTCGATTGCCTGGTTGGTCAGCGTGTAGTCATGCTCGATTGTCTCGCGCGGTACGTCGAGCATGTAGAGAATTAACGCCGCGGCCAAGCCTGTGCGGTCCTTGCCAGCGGAGCAGTTGAACAGCAGCGGCACCCGCCCGGTACTCAACAGATGCAAAAGCTGACGGTAGCTCCTGGCCTGTTCGAAAGGCAGCTTGCGGTAGATGCTGTGCATCGCATCGCGCATCGCGCCCGGCTGGTGCCAGCCCTGGGCGATGAAGCTTTGCAGGCTGCCGATGCTGATGCCGAGTTCCGAAGCATGGTAGCCGACATTCTGCCCCGCGTGCCAATCCATCGGCACGCGCTCGCGCTCGTGCGGCGTACGAAAATCGCAGATCTCCATGATGCCGAGGCGGCGCAGGGCCTCGCGGCTGGCGCTGGTGAGATTGCCGATGGCGCCGGAGCGGTACAGCACGCCCCATTTCAGGCGCCGGCCTGAGCGCGTACGGTAGCCGCCCATGTCGCGCAGGTTGTGCCCGCCTTCGATGGGCAAGGCGCGCGGCGCGGCCAACGGATCATCCAGAACTTCGACTTTCGTCATGCGCACCTGCGGGAGGAATTTGAGGACGGCCGGACGGTAGCGCGAAAATGAGCGACGCCAAGCCCGGGGAAGTGGAGGAAAATTGGAGCGGGCGAAGGGATTCGAACCCTCGACCCCAACCTTGGCAAGGTTGTGCTCTACCCCTGAGCTACGCCCGCTCATGGCGTAATAAAACGCGCTGCGCCCGGCCAATGTTATATCGGCGGCAGGCGCGGAACTTGAAAAAATTGGAGCGGGCGAAGGGATTCGAACCCTCGACCCCAACCTTGGCAAGGTTGTGCTCTACCCCTGAGCTACGCCCGCTCACGGCGCGGTGGAGGCTCTTTAGCCATCAGCGGGACGGATTGCAAGCGCCGCCCCACAACTAAAATGCTTTGGGGTGTGAGAGTTGGGCCCAATCCCCTATATAGAGGAGGAAACGCATTTGGACGGAACAAGAATGAACAGCCTTCTCAACACCGCGCAGGATGCGCGCCCCGCCGCCCAGGCGATGATCATCGACGGTGACCAGGCCAATTTCATGGCCGATGTGGTCGATGCCTCCCGCGAGATACCGGTTCTGGTGGATTTCTGGGCGACTTGGTGCGGCCCATGCAAAACCCTCACCCCGCTGCTGGAGAAAGTGACGAAGGCGCAGGGCGGCCGGGTGAAGCTCGTGAAGATTGATGTGGACAAGAATCGGGAGCTGGTTGCGCAGCTCGCCCGCATGGGGCTGCCGATGCAATCCGTGCCCACGGTCGTCGCCTTCTGGCAGGGGCAGATCGCCGACACCTTCTCCGGCGCGCTTCCGGAAAGCGAGCTGAAGCGATTTGTCGAGTCGCTGCTGAAGCTGGCGGGCAGCGCCGCCCCGGCGGTGGACCTCATCGCCCAGGGCAAGGCGCTGTTGGAGCAGGGCGCCGCGGAGCAGGCGGCGCAGTATTTCGCTGCCGCGCTGCAGGAGGACCAGGAAAAGCCGGAAGCCTGGGGAGGGCTGGCCCGCGCACTGCTGGCGCTGGGCGATGAGCACCAGGCGACCGAGGTGCTCGCCCAGGTGCCGGCCAAGATCGCCGAACATGCCGAGATCGCCGGCGCCCGCTCCGCCCTGGTTCTGGCCCAGGAAGGCCGCAAGGCGCAGGGCGCCATGGCCGGGCTGGAGGCGCGGCTGGGCGCCGATCCGGACGACCACGAGGCCCGCTACGAGCTGGCCACGGCGCTGAACGCTTCTGGCGCCCGGGCCGAGGCGGCTGAGGCGCTGCTGGAAATCGTGCGCCGCGACCGTGCCTGGAACGACGATGCGGCGCGGCTGCAACTGCTGAAATTTTTCGAGGCCTGGGGCATGGACGACCCCGCCACCATGGCCGCGCGCCGCAAGCTCTCGGCGCTGCTGTTCCGCTGACGCCCATGGGCGTGTTCAGGCCGCAGCTCGACCAGCTGCCGGATGAATTTCCGGTCTTCCCGCTCAGCGGCGCCATGCTGCTGCCGGGCGGGCGCCTGCCGCTCAACATCTTCGAGCCGCGCTACCTCGCCATGGTGGAGGATGCGCTGGGGGAGGGGCGGTATTTCGGCATGGTGCAGCCGGATAAGCGCCTCGGCCGCGGGGAGAACGGCCCCGGACTGCACCGAATCGGCTGCCTGGGCAGGCTCACCTCCTTCGATGAAACCGCCGACGGGCGCTACCTCATCACCATGACCGGGGTGATCCGCTTTACCGTGGTGGAGGAGATCGAGATGCGCCGGGGCTACCGGCGCGTGCGCGCTGGCTTGGCGGGATTTGCGGGCGATTTGCATGCGCCGGAGGAGGGCGATCTGCCATTCCCGCGCCAGAACCTGGATAAGGCGCTGCGCCGCTATTTCGCCAGCGCGGGGTTGGACGTGAACTGGGACGGGCTGGAAGCCATGCCCGATGCAATGCTGGTCACCTCACTCAGCATGGCCTGCCCCTTCACCAACGAGGAAAAACAGGCTTTGCTTGAAGCGAAGGACCAGGCAGAACGTGCCTGCGCCTTGCTGGCCCTGCTGGAGATCGGCGCCCGCGATGCTGGGTTCGATGGAGATTGGGAACCGAAAGCGAGTTGAAGATGCATGCCGAGAAAACCAACCCCCCGCTGGACCCGCGGCTGCTGGAGATTTTGGTCTGCCCGCTCACCCGCGGCCCGCTGACCTACGACCGCGAACATAACGAGCTGATCAGCCCCAAGGCCCGTCTGGCCTACCCGATCCGCAACGGTATTCCCATCATGCTGGCAGAGGAAGCGCGGCAGCTCGAACCGTGAGCGAACCGGCTCAGATCAAGATCCGCCATGCGGATAAGCGCCTTGATCTTGCCTACGAGGATGGCAGCACACTCAGCTTCCCGGCGGAATTTCTGCGCGTGCAGCCCCCGGCCGGACCGGGGCGGGCGGAGTTGGTTCCGGGCAAGCGGCTGGTGAGTATTCTTGCTGCCGAGCCCGCGGGCACCTGCGCCCTGCGGCTGAAATTCTCCGACGGCTACGAATCCGCCAGCTATTCCTGGGAGTATCTGCGCGAGTTGGGGCGCGAGCAGCATATACGCTGGCGGCGCTATTTGCACTCGCTTGAACAGGCGGGGCTGGGACGGGACTGATGGTCGAAACAGACGCCGAACCGGAAGTCTCGCCGGGGCGCATGCGGCTGATGGCGGTGATCATCGCCACCGCCCTGTTCATGCAGAACCTCAACTCCACGGTCATTTCCACCGCGCTGCCGGCCATGGCGCGCAGCTTCCACGCCGTGCCGATGCATATGAGCGTGGCGCTCACGTCTTATCTCATCAGCCTTTCTGTGTTCATCCCGGCCTCGGGCTGGGTTGCGGACCATTTTGGCGCGCGGCAGGTGTTCCGCGCCGCGATCATCATCTTCACCGTGGGCTCGGTGCTGTGCGGCGTGGCCTCGGGGGTGGGCTGCCTGGTGGCGGCGCAAATCGTTCAAGGGCTGGGCGGGGCGATGATGCTTCCCGTCGGGCGCTTGCTGCTGTTACGCTCCATCTCGCGCAAGCAGATGGTGGCGGCCGTGTCGTGGCTGACCATGCCAGCACTCGTCGGGCCTATTATGGGCCCGCCGGTCGGGGGCTTCATCGTCACCTATTTCTCCTGGCGTTGGGTGTTCGACATCAACGTGCCGATCGGCATTATTGGCGTCATCGCCGTGAGCCTGTTTATCCCGGATGTGCGCGAGGCCGATCGCGGCGGGCGCCTGGACCTGCGGGGGCTGCTGCTTTCCGGGTTCGCCATGGCCTTCCTGATGCTAGGGTTCGAGACAATTGGGCGGAACCTGCTCCCCGTGGGCTGGACTATCGCGGCCTTAACGGCCGGGGCGGGGGCGTGTTTGGCCTATGCGCTGCATGCGCGGCGCACCGAACATCCGGTGCTCGATTTCTCGCTGCTCGCCATTCCCACTTTCGCCAACTCCATGCTGGCTGGAAGCCTGTTTCGCATCGCCGTCGGGGCGCTGCCGTTTCTGCTGCCGCTCATGCTGCAACTCGCCTTCGGGTACACGCCGTTGCAGAGCGGTCTTGTCACCTTCGCTTCCGCCGCAGGGGCGCTTGCTGATGAAGCCCGCCGCGCAGCCCCTGCTGGAGCGCTACGGCTTTCGCACAGTACTCATCTGGAACGGTGCGCTGGCCGCGGCGATGATGGGTGTCTGCGCCAGCTTCCAACGCGACTGGCCGTCGCTGCTGCTGGACGCGATCCTGTTCACCGGAGGTTTCTTCCGCTCGCTGCAGTTCACCGCCTTTAACACGATTGCGTACGGCGATATGCCGCGGGCGAGAATGTCGGCGGCGACGACGTTGTATGCCACCGTGCAGCAACTCACGCTTACGCTGGGTATCGTCATTGGGGCCTTCACGTTGGAGCTTTCGGCGCGGTTTCAGGGGCACGAGACGGCAATTAAATCCGATTACGCAACGGCCTTCATTATTGTCAGCGCCGTGGCTATGCTGGCGCCGCTGCTCTGTGCCCGCCTGCCCCGCGATGCGGGGGCGGCGCTGAGCGGCCACCATGCTGCGACGGAGACGAAACATGACCAGCCTACAGCAAGCCGGGGTAGTCACCACTAAGCGGAACGCCATCATCTTCATCGTGCTGATCGGTTTTGTCAGCCTGTTCGCGGATATGACGTACGAAGGTGGGCGCAGCATCGCCGGGCCGTTCCTCGGCTCGCTCGGGGCGTCAGCCGTCATTGTCAGCTCTGTCGCGGGGTTCGGCGAGTTCCTGGGCTACGGCGTGCGCTATTTCTCTGGCCGGGCAGCGGACCGCAGCGGGCGCTATTGGCCGCTGCTGCTGAGCGGCTATGTCATCAACCTGCTCTCCGTGCCGCTGCTGGCTTTGGCATGGAGCTGGCCGGTCGCGGCGGTGCTGCTGGTGACGGAACGGTTCGGCCGTGCCATCCGCGCGCCGATTCGCGGCGCGATGCTCTCCCATGCGGCCAGCCGCACCGGGGCGGGGTGGGGGTTCGGCCTGCACACGGCGCTGGACCAGACGGGCGGCCTCTCCGGCCCGCTGCTGGTAGCCTTGCTGCTGGCCGCGGGGGCGGGGTTCCACCGGAGCTTCGCCGTGCTGCTGCTGCCGGCACTGGTGGCGCTGCTGCTGCTCTGGCTGGCGCAACGGACCTACCCGGACCCGCGCAAGCTGGAACTGCGTGTCCCAGCGGCCGATCCCCGTGCATGGGCTGGGTTCGGCTCCAAATTCCGGCTGTTAACGGTAGCGGCCTCGCTGATGGCAGCGGGATTCGCAGATTTCGCGCTGATCGGCTTCCATTTCGCGCGGGCGCATACAGTGCCGCTCTCCTGGATTCCGGCCGTCTACGCCGCGGGCATGGCGGCTGAGGGCGTGGCGGCGCTGCTGCTCGGCTGGGTGTTCGACCGTATGGGCCCGCGCGCCATCACCGCCGGGATCATCCTGGCGACGCTTGCCGTACCGCTGGTGTTTTTCGGTGGGGCGGGTTGGGCCGTGGCCGGGGTGGTGCTGTGGGGTGTCGGCATGGCGACGCAGGACACGCTGTTCCAGGCCATGCTGGGCGAATTCATCACCCCGACGCGCCGGGCCACGGCTTACGGCTTGTTCGACGCGATACGCGGCACGGCCTGGCTGTTGGGCAGCATTACGCTTGGGCTGCTCTACGGCGCGGGGTTGCTCTGGCTCGTGGCGGCCTCGGTGCTGCTGCAAGCGGCCGCCATTCCGGTCTTCCTGCGCGCGGCGCTCACACCTCGAAGCTGAGTTCTTCCGGCCAGTTCGGCTTGTTCATGGCACGCGGCATGTGGATGCCGCATTCCGTCTTGGCCCTGCCCGCCCAGCGGCCGGACCGCTTGTCCTCGCCCGGCAACGGCTTGTGGGTGCATACGGCGCAGCCGATCGAGGTGTAGCCCTCGGCCTGCAACGGGTGGCGCGGCAGGTCATGCGTCTCGAAATACGTTTCCAGATCCTCGTCGGTCCAGAAGGCCAGCGGGTTCACGGTGATCCGCCCATCCGCGCCGGTTTCAACCAGCTGTAGATTGGCGCGTGTGCTGGACTGGCCACGCTTGCGCCCGGTGATCCACGCCTCGAAGCCCGTCAGCGCCTCATCCAGCGGGTTGGTCTTGCGGATGGCGCAGCACAGGTCAGGGTCTTTCTCCCATAGCCGTCCGTCCGGGTCGTAGGCGGCAAGCTGCGCGCCGCTGGGCCTGATGGAGCGGACATCGGTGAGGCCGAGACTGGCCACCAGCTCGTCGCGATAGGCCAGGGTCTCGGGGAACAGCTTGCCGGTATCGAGGAAGATGACGGGCAGCGACTTGTCGATCTGCGCCACCATGTGCAGCAGGATCGCGGATTCCGTGCCGAAGGAGGAGACCAGCGCGATCTTGCCAGCAAAGCGGTGCGAGATCGCGTCGCGCAGCACCGTTTCGGCGTTCGTGGTGGAAATAGTGTCGAGCATATTTGGCGATCCTGTGCCGGGTTTCATCGGCGCAATGTCATTAACGAAGGACAATGGTCAATTCACTTTTGGGCATGAGAGCCAACAACGCTCTTCGGTGAGCTGGTCGATGCGCCGCGCCGCTTCCGCCATCGGCACCTGTTCAGCCCGCCAGGACTGGCGCAGCGCCGCCACCTCTTTCACCCGCTCCGCCCAGGCGGCGGGGAAGCAGGCTTCCAGCCGGCGGCGGATGGCCCCGGCGAGCCCGGGCGCGGTGCCGCCGGTAGAGACGGTCAGCAGCAGATCGCCCCGGCGGATTTCCGCCACGGCGTGGAAATCGCAATATTCCGGCTCGTCCTCGACATTCACCAGCACGCGCAGGCGCCGCGCCGCTTCGGCCAGCGGGACGAACCGCTCCCGCGGCAGTCCGGCGATCCAGAGCACATGCAGCTGCGAAAGCTCGGTCTCATCGGGAAGGGCAGGGCGCAGGGCAGCACCTGCCTCCAGCGTCAGGGCGGCGTCAGCCCCCTCAGCATAGAAGCGCAACCCTTCCGCCCCCGCCTGGCGCAACGCGCGCAGACGGCGCAGCGCCGCCGGGCCGGAACCTGCCAGGCCAAGCCGCACGCAATCGGGGGATAGCGCCAGGGGAATCATGGCACTTTAGAAGATGATTTTTTACAGCCTTGCAATGGCGTTAAAAAAATAAAGATTTTCTCCTGCCACAACAGGAATGTGTAAAACAGTTTTTTTGATTTGCCCTGCTCCCGGCAAACGCAAACCATCAAATTCCTATTGAACTTGTCTGTATTTATGGGGCGTGGCTCAAATCTGTGTCTCGCTGATTGCCAGATCCATGGCGAAAACGGTGCCGCGCGGCCCGGTTTCCTCCAGCACCAGGTCCCCGCCATGGGCGCGGATAAGGTCGCGGGCGATGGCCAAACCCAGCCCGGTGCCCCGTAGCGGCCAGAGCTGGTGAAGGGCTGGAACAGCCTGTCCTGCACGCGCAGGGGCAGGCCGGGGCCATCGTCGGCCACGCGCATGCGGGTCACGCCGCTGCGGCTTTCGGTGGTAACGCGGATGGTCTTGGCCCCGGCCTCGGCGGCGTTGCGCATCAGGTTCACCAGCACGCGGTAGATCTGCGCGCGGTCGAGCGGCAGCACTAGCGCCTCGGGTACCTCGTTCTTGATGTTTACGCCGCTATCCACGGGCCGGACGACCAGCGCCGCCTCCTCTATCAGTTCGTATAGGGGCACGGCAGAGCGCACCACGGGCGGCGGCCCTTCGCGGGCGAAATCCACCGTGCGGGTCACCAGCTGCGCGGCACGCTCCACCGCGGAAACCAGGGTGCGCGAGGCTCGCACGATCGTGGGGTCGTTGATGGTCTGCAAACGGTCCGAGACCAGCAGCGCCGAGCTGAGGATGTTGCGCAGGTCGTGGCTGATCTTGGCCACGGAGGTGCCCACGGCGGCGAGGCGCGCATTGCGCCATAGCGCGGCGCGCATCTCGTCCTGCATCGATTTGAGCTCCCGCGCCGCGCCGGAGATCTCGTCCTCCTGCCGGTTGCCCAGCCAGGCCAGGTCGCTGGCGCTTTCCTGCTCCGGATCCTCGCGGAAGTTGATGATGCTCGTGGTGATGATGCGCATCGGCCGCACAAG
This sequence comes from uncultured Alphaproteobacteria bacterium, assembly GCA_963750235.1. Lineage (GTDB taxonomy): Bacteria > Pseudomonadota > Alphaproteobacteria > Acetobacterales > Acetobacteraceae > Acidocella. The sequence continues at coordinate 1,145 of CAVVPW010000007.1, read as the reverse complement.
CAGCCTGTCCAGCACCGCGAAGATCAGCAGTCCGGTGACCAGAGCCATGATCACCGTGACGGTAAACGCGTGCTTGGCATAAGCGCCCAGATCGGCGTCGAGCGCCGCCTCGTTCACCGTGACCGCCAGCACCGCGTTCTCCTCGAGTGGCGATGGAGCGATGATCTGCATTTCATGCCCGCCAAGCCCAAGGAGATGTATCACAGCCCGCCAGGTGCTGTACCATAAAGGCTCATCCGGCAGAACGACGCGGCGGTCGACAGGCGGAATGGGATGGCTGGAGCGCAGCGTGAGAGCCGGCTGGCCGGGCTCCTTCAGAATAATTTCATCGTCGTCGGAAAAAGCGAGCAGCAAATCCTGCGCTGCCGGCGAGAGCGGAGTGCCGGATTGCTCCAGCGCGTAGGTCGCCAGATGCGCATGTTCCACATGCTCCCACAGCCAGACCTGACGCTCGCGCCCCAGGCCCGGCAGCATCATGATCAGTTCCATGACCAGGATGATGGCGACGGTAAGCCACAGCACCCGGCCGGAGAGGGTGTCGCCGAAAAGCTCGAGCTTAGGCTGGCTGGGGCGGGTTACGAGGCTGATGCAGCGTGCAGAGCGGTCTCCGCGGCCTCGCGCCCGGCGATGAACAGGTGCTCGAGAAAGCCCTTCTCTGTGTTCATCTTTGAGGTCAGCGGATGCCTGGCCAGAGCGACATCGGCAGGAATATCGAGCCGCTTCGTGTGCCGGGGCAGCATGGAAAGCTCGGCATCCAGCGGCGCCTGGAAGGCGATCTCATGCAGGCGGTGCGCGATGCCCGCGGTGGAATTGGGCACGCCCTTGCGCTGGCGCGGCTGGGCCCGCACCAATACCAGCTGGTCCGGCCGGGGGGCGAGCACCGGCGTCAGCGGCGGGTTGCAGGAATAGCCGCCATCCCAGTAATGCCGCCCATTGATCTCAATAGCCGGGAACATCATCGGGAGACAGGCGGAGGCCAGCATGTGCCGCACACCGATCTCGGCGTTGCTGAAGACCTTCAATTCGCCGGATTCTACGTCCGTGGCGCCGACAAAGAGCCGCGGCGCGGACGGGTCGCGGATGGCCTCTATGTCGAGCAGGCCCTCGATCAATGACGCCAGGGGATGCTGCCCCAGCAAATTCAG
>CAVVPW010000006.1:0-139099 GCA_963750235.1 uncultured Alphaproteobacteria bacterium | reverse complement strand
AACCTATCGCGATGGCGAGCGCCAGGAGCGCGGCGAAATCACGCTCGACGAGGCTGCGGCAGCTCTAACCGTTAGTCCGTCGACTGTGCGCCGTCTAATCAAAGATGGTCAGCTCTCGGCGAACCAGCTATGTAAGGGAGCGCCCTGGATCATCCGCGCCGTCGACTTGGACCGAAGCGACGTGAAGGGCGCGGCGACGGCCCGCCGTCTGAGACGTCCGCCGTCCAGCAATCCACTGCAAAAAACTCTTGAATTCTAATGACATGGAAAGGTGAGCATTATGAAGCGGGCTCGGGCGGCCCCAGGAACAGCACCGTGTCCCCGTGCGCAATCCACCGGCAGGCGGCCAGCTCACGGAGCTGGCGTGGATCCAGCGAGGGCTGGGCCTCAAAGTCAACGCCTTCGAGTTCCCGCACGAACGGGAACTGCGCGATCTTGCTGGCCATGCCGATGCGCCGCTCATCGCGCCGGGCGATCTCACGCCCCGTGAGGAACGCCAGGGCTTCGCGCAAATTCATCTCCGAGCGTGCCGCCTCGTCCAGCAGTGTGTCCAGCTGGTCGCGGATCGCGGTCAGCTTCAGCCGGTCCAGCATCGCCACCAGCGCCTCATGATCAACCGCCATCACCAGCCCCCTCCCGTCACCGCCTCATATTCAGCCAGCGGCCGCAGCAAGTCTGGCGGTGGCGCCGGCAACGGCTGCGACAAGCGTACCGTTCCCGTTGCGCCAGCCACCCAGCTAAATGAGCCCGGCCGATGATCCGCTGCCGGCGGCCGTCACAAACTGGATGATCCGCCACCACCTGGCCGGCATGGCGCACGATGACGCGCCCGCCCAGCACCACCACTTGGACGCTCTCACCAATCAGCCGCCAGGGCACCGAGTAGCTGTTCGTGTCGAGATCAACTGCGCAATCCGCCTGCACCTTGCGCACCAGATCCCGCAACTGCCCGAACGGTGCCCGGCCGCCGAGCGCGCGTAACACGCCGGCCTCCTTGGCAAGCGCAGCGCCGGCGCTTCGCCGGTCGTGCCACGCAGCCGCTGGTCGGCGACCTCGCGTGTCCACTGCTCGAGATATGCCTCGAACGCCGCCCAGCTGGCAAACCTCCGGCCCGCGACCGCGTTCTTCTTCACATAGCCGACGCCGCGCTCATCCTTGCGCTTGGTCCGGGCCCGGTAGGGCGCGCAGGCGCGCGGCGTAAACCCCCAGTACCGCGCGAAGGCATGCAGCTTGGCATTGAACCGCACCTCGCGTGTCGCCGCGTCGTGATGTTCGACCAATGCCCGCGGGTTGTCGAACAAAACCTCCGCCGGCACCCCGCCAAACCGCAGGAAGGCGCCTTCCATCCCGGCAAACCAGTCGGCCTACCCCTCGCGCAACGAGGCGCGGATATGCAGCCGCCGCGAGTAACCCAGCGTCGCCACGAACAGATGCACCCGCACCCGCTCCTCGCCAATCCACACCCGGGTGTCGCCAAAGTCGATCTGCAACTGCCGGCCAGGCTCGGTCTCAAACCGTACCGTCGCCCGCTTTTGCGCCTTCAGCTCGCGCCGCCATTGCCGTACCCGCAGCTCAACCGAGCGCAGCCCGATGACAATGCCATGCTCGCTCGCCAGCTCCTGGCGGATCACATCCGCGTTGCCGCCGTGCCGGAAAAACCGCTCCCGCAGCCAATCATCCAAACCGTCAAAGGCCGTCCGCCGTTCAGGCTGGCGGTAGCTGACAGGCCCGCCCGCGCGCAGATAGCGGCGCACCGTGTTCCGCGAACAGCCAAATTCCTTCGATAGACGCTTGGCCCCCCAGCCAAGCTCATGCAGCCGCACCATCGCAGCCACCTCCTCAGGCTGAAGCATCTCGTCCCCCTGCATCGTCCCTGACAATGCAGAATGCCCTGAAACACTCGTCGTCATTTGTCCCTCCTCTTGAAAAACAAGGGGGGCAATTCTTCGATTTGTTAGGGGGTCAGTTTCTCATTTCGCCTGACAATACTCATGGTTGTAGCCGCATTTGGCAAGTAACGATGAGGCAGTTGGATGGCAGCAAGGCTGTTTTGGCATCTGTGTTTAGCAATGGGGCTACTTCTACCCCTCCCAACCGTCGCCCTAACGCTCTTTCGGTTCCAGGGGACTGCCCAGGCCCATTGTTCGACAGACACCGTCGTCTGGCTCAATACTCGTTCCGGCATCTACCATTTCCACGGCGAACGCCGGTATGGGCGCACAAAACAAGGGGCTTAAGTCTGTCGGCATGAGGCTGACGCTGCCGGGACAGAGCGATGAAGAACGGCCAATGAAACCCACGACCACATATAGCTGTCCACAGTGTGGATCGCGCTATATCGTTCGACACCTTGGTTCTGCTGAGAAGGTCGAGGGGGCCGCAACATGCTATGTCTGCGACAAGGTGATGGTGACATTCAAGGACCAGCTCATACCTGTATTGCCATTCCCCACTGGACCCTATAGCGGCGTTTCGCCGCCGTTTAACGAGCGTGGGATCTGGCCGCCGAAGGCTAACTACCAGAGTGGACCACCAAAGCGAAGCGCCTCACCTCCAGCAAAAAACAACATCATGATGGATCACTTCTAAGGGGGCAGACCGCTCTGACACGCAACGGAGGCTATTGAAGAATTAAAAAATTTCGTATCGCGCATCACACGCAATAAGATATTAACTTTTCTTATTTATCGTCAAAGACGTTAACGTCTCGGCGATTACTGTTTATTAAGTAGAGTGGGCATTAACTGCACTTCGACCATTGTTGGAGTGTGGCTAGTGAGCGCATCTGCTTCGAAACTTCCGATATACACGATCGAAGTCGGTACGCCAGGCGCGTATTCGAATGACGGCAGCATCGACATTTCCAAACTTGTCAATGCCGAGATCGCGGCAGCACCACAGGACGCAGAAATCGACCTGGTATTCAATCCTGGAAACTATGGTGTTTCTCACACTATATTACTGCCGTCTAATACAAGCGTCATTGGGAATGATGCGACATTGTCGGTTATAAACAACCCGACCCTATCAATGAATGGTAGCGCCATCATGGCGAATGCCGACGCGTATTATGTTGGCAACAATCTCACTGACACCAATAGCGACGGCACTACAACAAAGATTCCCTATGTATCAACCTCGACCGTGACGATGAATACAAACTCGAGTACGGCTATAATTGATTTAAACATCTCAATTAACGGCCTCGTGTTCAACGAAACCGGCAATGCCCTCGGGGGCACATCCTACGCCAACAAGGATAAGAACACAAATGTGTTCGGCACTTGGTTTACTAACGCACGAAACATCGACGTCGAAAACAATGTCTATATCGGCGGCAACGACGGAAATGCTTTCGTCAATGTCGTCAATGGTGTCGTTGCCGGTAATATCGGAATCGGCCAGTTAGCCGCGTATGATAACTGGGATGGACCTGTCAACATCACGATCGAGGACAACTCGATTTGGCAGTTTAGCGTCGATGAATTGTCCCCCGCGGCATCGATACAAATCAACTCCACGCCTACGGGTGATCAAAGCAATCCTGGCACTGCTGCCAATATTGGTATCATCGACAATCTTTATGCCGGCAATTCCACAAACTATGATTCCGCCATCAACACATGGCCCCTGCCCGGCTACTCTCCAACATTGGTACCAACCTATAATGTGACGCAGCAGGGAAATATCCTCTCCGTATTGAATACGCCTGATGCAGGGTCACTCTATATGGATGATACCACGGGCTCAATTACCGAAGATAATATCTTATCCCAGTTCGTTGAACCTAGTGGAAAAAACTTATGGGGTTCGACGATTACCAACAACAGCATCGTCAATGTGAATTATCCCGGTGCTAAAACATCAAACGGTATTATGTCGGGCAATTTAGTCTTGGGTGACTATACCGCAGGTACGTCGACGCCAATATTTGTTGACCAAGGAAGTGGCTCAGATGTTTTTAATAACGCCGTCATCGCGCAAAGCCAGCTGGAAGCGAATGCCTTTGTTGCCGGCACCTTGGCAGGCAACATCGATAATTCAGGAACGACTGTGCTGGGAAGCGGCACGCTGGTCCCTTTAGAGATCACGGCGCCACCCACGGTAATCCTGACTTCGTCCAGCACGATTTCCCTCTCGGGGTCACTTGCACCAGCCATCCTGGATTTAACCGGCGCAGCCGTTGACAGCGTGACGTTATCCACCCAGTTCGGCAGCCTTTCAGTCGCGCCTTCTACAGGTGTAACCTATGAGACGATCAATGGAGAATCTTCTATCATCCTAACCGGCAGTTTGGCCCTGGTGGATGCTGAACTAGAGAGCTTAACTTACACTGCTAATGCTGCAGGATGGTCTGATTCAATCGCGATTGTCGCATCCAACTCAAAAGTTGCCACGGCGACACGGTATATCCCCATCATTTCCGAGATCGGTACTTCAACGATTTCGAATGTAGCAACAATTGCACCTGGATTTATTACGGCTGCCGCGGTGGAGTCAATTTTTGGCGGCCAGTCGCTACCATCGGTGCCAACATTTTCGGGAAACATTCTGATCGCCTCCACGGGTAACAATCTCATTTCAATGGGTAGCGCATCAAGCTTGGCCTTCCTCGGGGCCGGAAACACAACGCTCCAAGGCGGTTCACTGCAAGAATTTATCGAGACCGGATCTGGTCAAGCAACGCTTAATCTGACCGGAACCGGCGATGTTACCGTTGAAGGTGGAGCTGGGCCTCTCCAGATTAATGCCGCCAACTCCCACGCCTCAGTTGCCGATTTCATTGAGGCCGGGGCCTCAAATGCAACAATTATCGGCGGTGCCGAAGCAATGAGTATCGCAGGAGGACTAGGTAATGTTTACTATCGGGGCGGCAGTGGATCAACGTACATTGCATCACTGCCGCAAGATGGCGGTAGTTTATTTGCATCGCTTGGAAGCGGAAACTCAACGGTTTTTGCGCTCTCTGGCACCAGTACCCTGTCTACCCAACAAGGAACGGAGAACTACATTGTCCTTGGCTCGGGCACCGTATCGATAAACTCAGGCGGTAACGATAATATCTATGCTGGCAGTGGAAGCCTATTCCTGTCCGAACTTTCAGGAAGTTATGATACAATTCATCTCGGGAGTGGCATCGTAACCTATATCGATGATATGACTGCCATTTTGAACGCGTCGTTAAGTGATGTGGCCCAAGGATCAGGCGCCTCGACCGGCGTCATCGCCGTCTCAGGTAAAGGCATCGTTTCTGTTTCCGGCGCTGACATGCCGGTTTCTTTCAAACAAACAGCGACGGGCGATATTGTGTCGGCAAGCGGTAGCGCGGTTATCCAAGGAGCTGATCTTAATGATACCATTCTTGGCGGCACCGGCCCCCTCATTTACAGTCAAAACGGTAGCACCGGAAACATCCTCCTCAAGCCCGGTACCGGTGGTGGCTCTATGACATTTACAGCAGGGGCAGACACCGTTTTGTCTTCAACCGGGACATGCAATGTTACTGCAAACGGAGCGACCTCGCTTGCACTAAGCGTTGGTAGCGGCGGTGGTGAAATAACAGCTACATCCGTGGGGACCAGCTCTATCACGACAACAACAAACGCAACCGACTCGATTGCAGTCAACCAAGTTGCCGGGGATACGGCATCGATCACATCGGGTGGCAAGGATTCCATTTCTGTGACTGGTGTTGCGTCCATAAGTGCAATGCCTGGCAGCAACGATAGCATCACGGTGATGAACGGAACGTTGAACTGCAGCGTCGGATCTCCAATGCAATATGGCGTTGCAAGCTCCACAATTGATGTCACTAGTGGGCAAGCAACGGTAACGGTTTTCAATATGTCCAACGCAAAAGTACAATTATCGCACAGTGACCTTGATTTCATCAATAAAAGCATCATGCCGCAGACCGTGTATGGAGGTACCGGCGGGAGCGTTACGGCCTTTGGTGGGGCCGGCGGCGGTGTTTATGCTGGTGCATCTGGGGGCAATAATTCACTTATTGGAGGCGCTGGCATAGTTACTCTCATTGGTGGCGGCAGCGGAGATATCCTAGAGGCAAATTCGTCTCTAGGACCGAATGAACTTATTTCCGGGGCGGGCGCCGAGACGTTGTTTGCTAGCTCGAGTACAGGAGCAAACAATTTTGTTGTCACCGGTAATGGACAGGACCTCATGACTAGTAATGGCACGGGTGTTCAATCGTTTTTGCTACAACAATCTACTGGTGGAACCGCTACGATCGTTGGATCTGCAATGCCTGGGGCGACAAATGTGTTCACATTGTCGGCGGAGCACGGTTTTTCCGGAGGAAGATATACGATCGATAACTTCAATCCAGTGCAGTCATTGCTGGATTTTGAAAATATGAATGCGAATGGTGTCACGGCCTATACACTCACCTCAATTTCCGATTATTCCGTCAACGGCAGTTATGGCTGCACAATTCATCTTAGCAACAATACTCAAATTAACCTCGCTGGCGTCTCCAGCAGCTCTCTTACCGTCAATACAAATACGGCTGGAAATTTTACCGTACGCTAATTTCGGGATCTATTACATTTCTTTCTTTGACACGGCCTTCTGTGATGCTGAGGTGACGTTGACCTTGGGTCAGGAATTTTGCTCGAGAATGTGGGTTTTCTTGTAAGACATTACGGCCTGATGCAGGGGATCCAGCTACGGCTGCGCTTCGAATTCGAAGCGATCCCGATCCCGGACGAACGGGAACTGGGCCACTTGCCCGCCATGCCGATGCGCCGCTCGCCGCGCCAAGCGGTCTCGCGTTCGGTGAGGAATGCCTGTGCGTCGCGCAGGGTCATCTCCGAGCGCGCGACCTCGTCCAGAAGCGTGTCGAACTGGTCGCGGATCGCGGTGAGCTTCAGCCCGTCGAGCATCGTGACCAGCACCTCATGGCCGTTGGCCGCGATCACCAGCCTCCTCCCATCACCGCCTCATGTTCGGCGAGCGGCCGCAGTAGGTCTGGGGGCGGAACCGGCAAAGGCCGCGCTCGTCGCGCCGACGCCTCGACGCCAAACAGTTCGGCCAGGTGAGCCCAGTCGACGATCTGCTGCCCGCGCCCCTCACGCGTCCATTGCTCAAGATGTGCCTTGAAGGCCCCCCAGCTGGCAAACCGCCGCCCCGTGATCGCGTTCCGCCTCACATAGCCGACACCGCGCTCATCGTCCTCCTTGGTGCGGGCCCGGTAGGGCGTGCAGGCGCGGGGCGTTAAGCCCCGGTACGGCGCGTAGGCATGCAGCCGAGCGTTGAACCGCACCTCGCGAGTCACGGCGTCATGATGCTCGACCAGCGCTCGCGGATAATCGAACAGCACGTCCGCCGGCACCCCGCCATACCGCAGGAAGCCCCCCTCCATCCCGGCAAACCACTCAGCCTGCCCCTCGCGCAACGAGGGGCGGATATGCAGCCGCCGTGACTAACCCAGCGTCGCCACGAACAGGTTCACCTTAGCCGCTCCTCGCCAATCCACACCCGGGTGTCGCCGAAGTCGATCTGCAGCTGCAGCCCCGACTCGGTCTCGAAAAGCACCGTCGCCCGTTTCTGCGCCTTCAACTCGCGCCGCCCGGGCCGTGCCCGCAGCTCAACCGAGCCCAGTCAAATGATAATGCCGAGCTCGCTCACCAGCTCCTGGCGGATGACTTCCGCGGCGCTGCCACGCCTGCCGGAAAAAGCTTTCCCGCAGCGATTCATCCAACAGCCAAACGCTGTCGCCGTACGGGTTTGCGGCAGGCAACAGGCCCACCCGCTTGCAGGTAGCGTCGCACCGTGTTGCGTGCACGGTCAAATGCCGCGATAGCCCCTTGGCTCCCAGGAAGGCTGATGAAGGCGCACCATGGCGGCCACCTCCTCAGGCTGAATCATCTCATCTCCCTGCATCGTCACAGACAATGCAGAATGCCCCCGAAACACCGCTCGTAATCTGCCCCTCCTCTCGTAAACCTGGGGCGAGTGAGTTCTCCAATTCGGCAGGTGGCCAATTTCTTGGTCACCCAACAGAGCGGAAGGATGTTAGCGTTTGCTGTCCCACCACCGTCCTGCTGGACATGGATTTGAGGGGTGAGTTTTTCGGGAGCTTACTCATCACGGCTCTATCCTTCTTAGGATTGGGAGACTCCATGGTGGTTAACTTGCCTATATCGGGAGCGACAAATATATTCTCTCTCCGGAGGCGAAATACGATGCAGCGCGGCCATATAGAACCATTGACATTAGCTAGACTTTTAAAGTCCGTGCGCATTATTGCGGAGCCATGGCTGGACAGTCCTTATTATGAGGAGGCCGAGAAATGGACGTCTCATTTTTGGGATAAGGATGGGGTGTATCGTCAATATTTCGATCGTCTTCCTAGGCATCATGTGCTGGATCTCGCTGCCGGCCACGGGCGGCATGCGGACGTCGCTGCAACATTGGCTGACCAACTTTGCGTTGTTGATGTAGTGGCCAAGAACATAGAGGTTTGTAAGCGTCGTCTCGCAAACTACCAAAATGTGTCTTATTTTCAAAATGACGGTTTTAGCTTTCGCCCGGTCACTGACGGCAGCGTGAGCGGGATATATTGCTATGATGCAATGGTGCATTTTAGCCCCGACATCGTTAAGGCGTATCTGGAGGATACGTATAGGGTTTTGTCGCCTGGAGGCGGTGCAGTTTATCACCATTCGAACTATCCAGCGCCTTTGAACCGGCATTATGGCCAAAATCCACATGCCCGGAACCATATGACACAGGTGCTTTTTATTAAATTGGCGCGTGAGGCTGGACTTGAGGTTGTTGATTCTACGGTCATTCCATGGGCCGAAGATGCGGATTTGGATTGCGTTACACTTGTGAGGCGTCCTGCGTAGCTTCAGTGCTTTGCTTAATTATATCCTAAACTAATAAACGGTGGGGCTTGTGTCGCGTTGGGCCATTTAGATAAGAATATTAGGAGCCAAGATCTTTCAGAGGAGGCGTCGAAGGAAGAACTCCTTCGCTATGATGGCATCGTTTTAGATGATCCTCCGGAGACGTTCGGTCTTCTGTGCGTACTTGAGCCCCCCGTTAAAAAAGCATTTCCGGCACCCGATCTTGTGGTCGATTTGTCGGGTAAAGATATTTTATTTGCCGTCGATGCAGAGCAACATATACATGGGAGTTATCTCGTTAGGCGTAACGACGCATTATTGTTCGGTCCAAATCATCTGGTTGTACCAGAAGGGTTCTGGTCTTGCGAGGCACGAACATATAAGGGCCAATTCTTAGAGTATTTTGAGTTTCCGTTCTATAACAAGATGTTTCCGGGCGTTCGGCCGACCCTCGAACACCAGGGGGCGCAGACTTGGATCGGCACAATATCCTTGGCTGAGTCAGGCGGCGCATTCCACATCGATGCGCCTGTATTCCTGGCAACGCCGGTTGAGCCCCCAATATGGGGGCGCTGGGTGAGTACGGTCCTGCCGAAAGTCATTCAATATTTGCAACACATGCCTAATCGCATGTTTTTTTGCTATGTGGAAATGGAGTGGCAGAAGCGGTTTCTAAAATTTCTGGGCGTCTCTGATAGTATGATCTTGCCTCACGATCCCGGGAAGACGTATATTTGTCGCGATATTGCAACCGTTGAATATAGCATCACGAATATGACCGTGAGTGCCTGGGAGCGCACTAACTATATAGAGATTGCGGCGAGGTGCTGGCATTTTGAAAAATGGCCAGAACGTATATTTGTTTCTAGGCGCTCTCGATCTATCGCTAATCCGAATTATCGAGTCTTGGTAAATGAGCAACAGCTTGCGGATATGCTTCACACACTTGGATTCGTTACAATCGAACCGGAGTTGTTGCCCTATGACGTCCAGATATCGCTATTTGCAGCGGCTAGAGAGATTGTTTTTGTCGGTGGCTCCGCTGTCTTCAATGCCGTTTTTTGTTCACCAGGAACGAGCGTAATGACGATTGAATCATCAACTGCCTATATTGCAACGCATGCAGGTCTCTTTGCGTCCCTCAACCTCAGATATGGTATTATCTTTGGAGAGGAAGATACTGACGATCCAGCTTCTTACCATAAGCGTTGGCATTTGGATATCAATCGGACGCGGGATGCCGTAATGCAATTTTTTGGCTGATGCGGTGGGGTACAAAGCATGTCCGTGCGCCCGGGGGCCTCGATGTTGCGATGTATGCCTCGTCATGCGCAGGCACTGCTGCACAATGCCATAGTACACGTGTTCATCGGCGTGCTTCGTGGAAGAATGAGGTCTGTATTTGTTTTAGCGCGTCTAACTTGAATGTCGCGACCACGGAATGCCGGTGGCAAATTAAATTCGAAGGCATGGCATCCAGTCCCTAAGCCCGCGGTTCGTAAATCTTCACGGAATTTATTTGCTAGAACTTGGCCAATCGTCTGGTCTTCACAAATGATGTTCAGCAGGATTGGTACTTCTGGTGCTGAGCTATCCTGGGCCCAACCTCGAACGAGTAAAGGGCCCGCCTCGTCGACAAAGCCACGAAGCGGACCTGTTGGCGCTGGCCGCGATTTGATTCCAGCACGCTGGTTTATACGCGACTGTATTTTGTGTAAATGAAATCCGCTATCAAGACGTGGCAGGCAGGGAATTTGCTTTTGTTCCTGACCTGGATAAAGTGAAGCAAAATGAGCAGCGTTCTGAAAACGCCCGCGACAGTCTTCATTCAGAAAACTTTCTGTTGGGCAATTCTCCGCAAAAATGACATCATGATTATGCAACTCTATATGATAATATGAGATCCTATTAACATGTGTCAGTTGCACAATGGATGTTCCGTTAATAAGGCGCCAAGCGGGGATAAGCATTCCATCTTCACAAATAGCATGATCAGGTGAGACATAAAGATCTCGGGACGGCACGTTGTTGCCGATTGCGTGGCGCCGAATCAGAATAGGCAACACAAACTGCTGTCCTGAGATGAAGCGGCCATCGTAGGATCGCGAACCAATCCATTTGATTGGGCTCCATGTGCCGGAGAGTGTTCTTACAAGATTCCCGATTTTTAAGGATTCGACGGGGATCTCGCCATCCTTCGTTAAGATCCTGGTCCCGGCGACAAAGCATGGCGCAGTTATACTAGTGCCATTTGCAGTGTCCGTTATGACAATTTCGCCACTGGAAAAGCTGCCCTGAATATCTAATGTTTCCGACTGTGTTCCGTTACTGAGAATGATACCCACGCCTGAAGCAAAGGTGTAAGATGTCTCATTAAAATTATCTAAAATGACCGTGTCGCCGGAAACTAGGCCGGTGATGACTTGTCCTGTCGCTAAATCATTAATGTTGCCTTCAAGTATCCATGAAGTCCCACTCTCAAATTTAATCTCCTTAAAGCCAGCAAACTGGGTGCCCAAACTAATCGATCCCGCACCCTTTCCGCCGAGGATTAGCTCGCTTTGATCTGATGTATCGATGACTGAACCGACAAAACGTGCTCCGGGGTTTAGGGCTAAGGTGATTGCTCCGTTTGTGTAAATCGCATCCGAGTTTCCGCCGGCCGTCGCGTTAATCAGGCCGCGATTAATAATATAGCCTCCGGGCGCGACAATAACGCCTGTTTCAGCCGAGATAGTGCCCGTATTGTCCAAAATTGAGTTGCTATTGACATAGACGCCGACAGTTCCGCCCTGAATTTCTCCGGCATTGTCGAGTGTTGAACCGTTCAAAACGACGCCATATTGGCTTCCGCTTATCAGGCCGGTATTGGTGGCAGAGTTGACGTTATTAAGCACGCCCCCCAACGCTCCGCCGATTGTTCCGGTATTCGCAAAAGACCCGCCTTCTCTTAGAAAAGCGCCGATATATGATCCTTGAATGACACTGTGATTATCGAGAACGAATGGTGACGATGCCTCAATGCCGATTCCTCCCTCATTGATTTGTGGCGTCGAGGAGGTAATCGTCCCAAAATTGGTGATTGTTGCGCCCGTGACACCAGTCGGAATGTATAGGGCCGGGATGGGGGTCGACGTTGCCGTAGTCGATACAACAATGCCGCCAGTATTGGTTATCGTGAGGTCAGAAGCGTAACTTTGCCCCCCGGGTATTACCTCCGCCTTTATAACTGAGGAAATTGTCGAGCTCGCAACACTCATGCGACTACATCCTTAGTCATCGACCTGCTTCACTATTATAGAAAGTACAATTGTGCCAATGGTATCCGGGAGGTGCGCCAGGATATGGATTGTTTCCTAACCCTACCCGTTGGCTCGCGGCCTAATCAGCGGATGCGGCAGGATGAGGGGGGGGTGTAAAAATATTGGATCAGTAGTCCTTCCAGGGCGTCGACAAAGTACGCGTCAGCGTCCCGCTTTGTGCGGCTTAATCGTCCAGATAGATGTCGCAATTCAAGGATTATTCCATCAAGGTCGGTGTCGCAGGTTTGCGACATTGTCTGATTTTGTGGATTATTTTCCATCACTACCCCTATTTTAGGAAGGCGTCGACCACCTAAAGTATATATTATGTAATAAAACTTAACATAAAGTTGCATTTGGAACTAGTGCAGCAGTTGAGTGTGCGGCAATCGGAGTAATCACATTTTGTTGATTTCCGCTAAGAAATGACCCGGGAGTGGGGTGGGCCCCTGGGTGGGGGACGGTGGTCATTCGGCGGTTTTGACCGGGCGCCGGGGGTGTAGGTTTTCATACTGCTCGGGATTGAGATAGCCAGGTGGCGAGTGCAGGCGCTTGGCATTGTATTTTTCGATGAAGGCCGGGAGGTAGCTGGCTACGTCCTCGACCGTTTCAAACTCCAGTGGGTAGACCGCTTCGACCTTGATGGTCTTCACCAGGCTCTCAATTCTTGCATTGTCGTAAGGATTTCCGCGGCGGCCCATGGAGCCGCTAAGTCCGACAGCCTGCAGGCGCTCGCGATATCGGGCGGCGACATATGGGTGGCCGCGATCAGAATGGTGGTGCGCAGCCAGGGGATTTCGGGACGCCAACGCGGCTTCCGTGGCAAAAGAGTCAAACGAACATCGGAACTCTGGCTGAGCGGGTAGCCGACGATCCTGCGCGACCAGGCATCCATTATGATTGCGGCCTAGACGAAGCCAGGGTTGATCGCGATGTAGGTCATATCCGCGACCCTGAGCCGGTGCGGGCCGTCAGGCACCATGTCTTTGGCAAGATTAAGGAAGATCGGCAGCTTACGCCGGCTGCCCATGGTGGCCATAAACCGGCGGCGCAGCCGCGGCTGAAGATCGCGCTCTCGCATCAGCCGGTTGATCTTCTTGTGATTGACGGCCCACCCCTGCCGGGCGACCATTACCGGCATCCGCCGCCAGCCATAGGCTTTGACCTCGTCCTTAACGGCGTGCATCGCCTCAACGAGCGAGGTATCGTCGACGGCTTGGCTTGGGGTGTCATAGAACGAGGAGCGTGACACTCCCATCTGCCGGGATCCCACAGCAATGGGAGCGCGGCGGGCCGGCGGTCACGGGTTTAGCCCGCTTCTTGGCCGTTAGCCGGCCGTAGAGCCCCCTTTAGAAATTCCTGCTCCAGGGCCGGCTTGCCCAATAGGAAGCGGCGTTTTTTATGTACCCGCGCTATTAACCCACGCAGCCTCTTTCTAGGCGAGCTAAATACCTGATGGTCGGACCTATTACACCCCTTCGGAAAGCCAGCATCTAACTCAACTTGACCACCCCCATGGATCGATGGAGAACGGTCTCACATGAGATAATGACTGGTAAGGTATTACGCTTTGGTTTTGGATATCCGCGTCACCTTTGAAAATTGAGAATGTGCCATGAGAATAGCTTGCATAATGATGCAGAAAAACGAGGATGACCTCCTAGAAACATGGATAGCCTAGCATGCAAATCTATTTGGATTCAAAAACCTGTTCATATTTGACAATGGTTCAAATTCTGAAGTGATAAATTCCATTTATCAAAAATACATTCCTCTCGGGATATCAGTCCACCAAAGCTTCGAAAAAAAGAGTTTCTTTTACCGAAAGGGAGATGTCTTAGGAAACTACATAAAATTTCTTGACAACACTGACGAGTATGATTTTTTTATTCCTTTGGATTGCGACGAGTATATTGCCGTTCGAAAAGAGAGCGGTGATATTGGATGCGATGGCGCATCCATAGAACTTGAATTGCAAAAATATAGAGACACGGAGCATCCGTTATCTATTACGGGATCATATTTCAATATCCCGAAACGCGACGGCGCATACTACTTTTATCCCGAGCTAAAATTATTCTTCGGAGCAAAAACGTTCGAATTCATGGATGAAGGATTTCATGTCGGAAGAACACGACTTTCGCACACTCCTGTTCAAACCAATATCGTTCATTTCCATTACTCAAATAAGCCGTATGAACTTGGACAACTCCACGCAAAGGAGAAACTCTCCGAGCTGGTCAATGACTTCAGTGCAGCCAATATGATTAATTACAATGGTGGCGGCGGACATTTGAAGCGCTTTTTTATTCAGAGCAAGGAAGAATATGAAAACACTCCAATACAAAACGAAGTAATTTTGCCCAATTTCAAGATTAAACTCGACGAACTCGGTCTCAAAATCCCATTCTCAAATTGTTCGGCGCCGTTATCTGCTGTCGCCCCTGTCACGTCAAAACCTGTCAAACCACTCGAATCGGGATGCTTTTTTTGGAGCAATGGGGAGCGCTATAAACTTTAGCGAAGGCAAATATCACGCCAAATCCGGCGTATGCAATTTTCTGACCTCAGGTTGACCTGCGCCGCCTGGCAACTGGCTTCACCGGCTTTTTTCCCGCGCCGGCGAATTGCGCCGCAAGACGGGCGAGGTCCTCGGCCTGCTCGGCTAGCTGCGCCTCGGGCAGGTTCAGCGTTTCGGCGGCCAGCGCGTGCATGCGCCGGATCTCGCCCAGATGCGCCCCGGCGTCCAGCGATTGCGTGACCCCGCCCGCGTGCCGCCGGTGCGTGTTCAGCGGCTCGGCGATGTACACCAGCTCGCCCTCCTGCCCGGCGAGCAGGGCCAGATACAGCCGCCAATCCCCGGCCAGCTTCCATTCCTCCAGCTCCGGCACCGCCGCCAGCGCCTTCAGCAGCGCCTCGCGCCGCCACAGCACGGCGCTCACATTCGGGATGAGGTTGCGCGTGCTGAGTAGCCGCGCAGCGAATTCCCGTCCGGCCCAGATGCCGGAAACCGACAGTTCCCGCACCCCGCAGGAGAAGTAGTAGGCCTGGTAGTCCGGCATCACCTCCATGCCGGTCTCGTCGATGGCCCGGCTGTCGGTAAAGCCGAGCAGCGGGGTTCGCGCCCCCGCCATGGCCTCGACGAGCCGGGAGAGGAAGCGCGGATCGGCCGCGTCATCCGCCTCGCACAGCCAGACAAATTCGCCTGTGGCCGCCTCGGCAGCGCGCTTCCACTGCGCGAACACCCCGGCATTCTTCTTGTTCGCCAGCACGCGCAGCTCCCGCCCCGAAGCCTCGGCGACTTCCGCCGCCACGGCCAACGAATCGTCGGTGGAGGCGTCGTCGAGCAGCAGCACCTCCTGCACCGGGTAGGTCTGCGCGAACACAGTGGTGAGCCGCTCCGGCAGATAACGCGCATAATTATAGTTCAGCACAGCCACGCTCACCGTCTTCAGCGCCGGTGTGGCCAGGCGCAGCAGCTCCTGCACATAGGCGCCGAACTCGAACTTCCGCGCCGCCATGGCGGCCAGGCGCGGGCGCAGGGCGTTGAGCGTGTCATGCTCCAGCAGGCTGGCGAGCTCTGTCAGGAAATCCTCGGCATCCGCGGACTTGGCAACGCGCCCGGCTTTTTCCCGGCGCAGCAGCTCGGGGATGCCCCCGCTCTCGTCGAAGGCGACGCAGGGCACGCCACAGGCCAGCGCCTCCATCACCACCGTCGGCAGCGGGTCCTCGCGCGAGGTCAGCGCCAGCACATCCGCGGCGGAGAAGTATTCGGCCACGCGCTCGGTGTAGGGGATGTGGGTGAAGCAGCCTGCCTTGCGCGCCTGCTCCATTTCCGGGGCGAGATAGGTGCGCAGCATGAACTCGATGTCGCCCACCCAGACGAAATGCACATCGCTCCGTCGCGCTGCCAACGTCCGCGCCATTTGCAGAAAGAGATCGAACCCCTTGCGGATATGCCCAAACCCGGCGCCAAGCACCAGGAAGCTCTCATCCGGTATGCCCAGCTCTCGGCGGATGCGCGTGCGCACCGCTTCGTCGAAGCGCATGTCCTGGTAATTGCCCTGCGCCAGCACGACCGCGTGCTCACGCCGCAGCTCCACGGCCGCCGCGAATTTGTCCCGCAAATAGCCTGAGGAGAACACGAGGTTGCTTGCAGCGCCCGCGCCCAGCCGCGCCTGGATCTCCAGGTTATACACCCTCAACAACTGCGGCAGCTCATGCACCAGCAGCGTGGTGCTTATGTCCCTCCGCTCCAGCCACGGCACCACCCGCGCCGAGGCGGCGGAGTTGACGATGGCGGCGCGTATGCCCATCGCTTTGTATTTGTCGAGCAGATTGCCGATGATCGTCTTGTCGGAGGCTACGCTCACCTCGGCGGTCTCGTAATATCTGCCGAGCAGCGGACCGACGCCGAGCAGCAGCAGATGCACCTTGATGCCCCATTGGCGCTTCAGCTTGCGGGCGATGTTGAGCAGCAGCAACTGCGCGCCATGAGGCTGCGCATCATGCCCCACGAGCAATATGCCGGCAGAGAATTCCGCGATGTCCCGCTCGCACACTGCGCGCGCGGTGGCGTTGAGGAAGGCAGCACCCGAATGGACATCCGGCTCCAGGAACGCGCCCTCGGCCCACTCATTCCAGGCATTCACGCAGATGATCCGCTCGCCATAAAACGGATGTTTGCCGGCATAGTTTAGGAGTTTTTCAAGCCAGTCCTGGTACAGCGCGGGCGTGGCGTTATGCAGCGCCAGCCCCTTGCCCTCGCGGCGGGGGTCATTGTCCCAGCCGGGCACGATGGTCTTTATCAATGGATAATCCGGCACCGGCAGCTTCAGCGATGTTTCCGCGATATCGGCATAGTCATGCACCGTGGCCGAGAAATCCGGGTCGAGCAGGGTGAGCGTGTCGTTGATCCGCTTTGTCTCCTGGCTCAGCTTGTGCGGCGGGAATTCCACCGCGCCATCCAGCCCGTAGGGCTCCGGGTCGTAATCGCCCAGGCTCTGCGCCATGATGATGAGCGGGTTCTCACCATGCAGCTCGCTGAACATGCGCCGCCATTTGGCGATGCGCCCCGCCGCGCCGGGGATCAGCGTGACCCGGTAGATCATCAGCAGCGGCCGGCCATCGATGCGGATATAGCGCGGGTCCTCGAACATCCGGACGAAATGCGCGATCAGCGCCGGGTCGTCCTCTTCCAGATATTGCTGCGCGATCAGCACCTCGCGCTCCAACCCATCCCAGCGCCTGGTCCAGTTCTCGTTCGCCCACATCGCGCAGAACGAGAAGTCCAAGGATTTATCCGCGAGAAACTGCTCCAGCGGCTTTTCCAGCAGGCGGTGCCGGTTGAACCAGTAGGTATAGAACACGAAGCCTTCCAGCCCCGCGCCCTTGGCCATCTCGATCTGGCGCTTCAGCGTGTTCGGGTCGTCCAGCGAGTAATGGCCGAGGTCGCGCGGGATGCGTGGCTGCACATGGCCGATGAAGCGCGGCAGCGCCCGGCCGAGATTCGTCCAGTCGGTGAAGCCCTTGCCCCACCAGGCATCGTTCTCCGGCACGTGATGGAATTGCGGCAGGTAGTAGGCCAGCAGTTTCGCCTTGCGCTTCGCATGCGCGGGGGCGGGCTGGAATTCCTCGAAATACGATGCAGGGCGGGTAGCGCGGCGCACCGCTGCGGGCACCAGCCCTTCCCGTTCCGGGCGCTGCGGCAGGAACAGGCCGCTCTGCCGGTGCGCCAGGTAGTGCAGCAGCGGGTTCTCTCCGCCCAGCATGGTGCCGTAGCGGTTGATGTAGAATTTCAGGTCGAAATCCGGCGCCGGGCTGCGTCCCTCGGCCACGCCAAACAGCAGGAAATGCTCGAACGGGTCTGCCCCGCCCTGCGCGACGTCCCGGTTGTTCTCCAGGTACCAGGCGGCGTCGAACACGGGCACGGGGCTCACCTGCCCGGTACAGCGCCGCTCCAAAAAGTGCCGCAGGCAGGACTCCTTGGCCCCGAGCCGGCAGGTCTCACGGTACCAGGCGGTGTGGAATAGTGGCGAGGGATCGCGCCCTTCCGCCTCACCGGCAATGATGTAATGCAGCAGCGGGTTGATCCCGGCGGCGGCGACTTCCGGGTAACGCCCCAGATACCAGGCCGGGTCGAAATACGGGTTCGGCCGCGCGCCATTGGCCCAGCCCTCGGCACAGAAATGCGCCACGCCATCATCGCCGCTGGCGGCGAGGGCCGGGTATTGCGCCAGATACCAGGGCGAGAGGAACAGCCCGCTCCGCCGAATGATCTCGATTTCCGCTTTCAGATACGCCGCCAAGCCAAAGTCCTCCTTGCGCATCATGCCCGGGCGAGGCCGTGTTTGTCACGTCCCGGGGCGGCGAGGACAGCAGCAACACCAAGCACAAAAGCTCTGAAACCAGAGTGATCTATAATTCGACACGTTTGCCAAGCATCCCGAATTCGTAAACCAGCCATAAACCATTGCGCATTAACAAGGAGAAAGAGTTAACAGCCAAGTAAGGCTTTCGATCGTGCCAACCTCACTTTGGATAGAAGGATCATGTGATGGTCGTACCGCGCGGATTAACACATTCGATACCAAAGCAGCACGGCGTTCGACCAAGCCCATCCGCCTTGCCAGATTTTCTGTTGGGTGATCGCCCACACGCCCTTGATGCAATGGGCAATGGCCCCGCCAAAGGCACAAACAGGGGCAAATTCACCCGTTCGCCCTACATCTCCCCCCGCTTGGAGCGCCATCTTGTTCAGTTTCCCGCCGGCCTTTACGCCGTAATCAATATGGCAACACCTTGTGCCCAGCAGGGGAAATCGGGGCCCGAGGAGGTTCATCTTCTGCCGTTGCCGTCTAGCGCCGACGTTATCCACATTCTGGACTTCGGCGGTTATGGTGTTCTGCACGCCAGGGGTGAGAGCGCACTCATACGGGTTGATAAGGACGGCGCACAACTGCTCCTATGTTTCGAACAAACTGACGGCGCGTGCAAACCTCAAATCGTGATTCGGAAGCTGTTCAATGGAGCGGAGCAAGATGTGTCTAGCGAAAAGCATCAATCTGCCGTGCAGCTTCCAAATATGGCATTGCCAGACAAGAATCGGTCTGATGTGCGTGTCCACGTTCAAGGTCATGGTGATGTCGAGGGCGGTTTTGGGCATTGGATCGGATGCGCCCCGTCTCAATGGATAGAGGGCTTTTCTATCGTCCCACCCGCTGGACTGGACAACGAAGATCTAGAATATCAGGCGATTATCGGGATATGCTGGGATACGCCCTGGTGTACCGGTGGCACATTCTGCGGATCTAGAGGCATCGAATTTCCCATCGCGGGCTTTAGCATTAGGCTTAATGGCCCTGCCGCGAGCTCCTACATGCTCACGTACACAGGACAATTTATGGATGGAGAGGTTGTGGGGCCCATTACACCGCAGGGCCGTTGTGTAAGCAAGACTGGGGCGCCGCTAGTTGCACTACGGATAGACTGGGTGCTCAAAACAGAGGCTGACAACACTGGGCGGCAGTCCTAGACCCCATGTCCGCTGAAACAGCTCAGATTTGTGGTTCGGCTTTCTTGGTTTGACGAGCGCTTTGTTTTTTCGCGGCGATTCTCGTGAAGCTCCCGTTTCTTGGGCGTCTTTTCGGGACATGGGCAGACTCCTCCTTCAAATTGGCCCCAGCTTGGGGATGCGCACCAGATTGTAGGCGATTAGGTTGGGCATGAAGTTCCCCGCCACTCGCGCAATGCCGCGCAGCTTGGTTTTGCGCATGGTGCCATGTGGCTTGCCCCAACCGAACATGCACTCGATCATCGCCTGGCGGGACAGCGACATTGCATAGCCGGGGTGGCGGGTGGTGCGGCCGTCGATGGCGCTGCGGCGATGCCTGCCGGTTTTGGTCTCGCCATTGTTCTGCGTCACATGCAGTGTCACGCCGGCCGCGCGCAGATTGGCGACGTGATCTGCCGTGTCATATACCTTGTCGCTGGGGGTTGCGCCGATACGATAACGCAACTGGCCTTGTTTCCTGCGGCTTTTGCGGCATTGTATGGCGGACGGCATACCGCGCCATCTGACGCTCACTCCAGGTGGTTCCTTGAGAGGCGCCCGTCGTCATGGCACTCATCTTCCTGTCCTCGCTGCCTCTCTCCATATCCCTGGTCCTGTAATAAGATCGGACTGGACTAAGTCTGGTTTAATGGACTATTTTGGCATTTCTTGGAGGTCATTCATGCAGACCATCAACATCCACGCCGCCAAAACTCATCTCTCTCGTCTGCTCGATGCTGCCGCCGCCGGCGAGGAAATCCTCATCGCCCGCGCCGGCCGGCCTGTTGCGCGCCTGATGCCGTTGCGGGGCGCAGCTGTGCCGCAGCGGCGCCAACTTGGCCGGCTCGTTGGCCAGCTTACTGTGCCGGATGATTTCGACGCACCGCTGCCACCGGACATCTTGAACGGCTTCGAGGGCCGCTGATGCGCCTGCTCCTCGATACCCATCTGCTGCTGTGGGCCTTGGCCGAGCCGGACCGTCTCGACGCAACCACCCGGACAGTTCTGGAGGATGCGAGCAACGAGGTGTTGTTCAGCGCCGCTTCCCTCTGTGAGATCGCTATCAAGGCTGGGCTCGGCCGTTCTGATTTTGCTTTCGACCCGCAGCAGATCCTACGTGCGGCCTTGGACACCGGCTTTGTCGAGTTGCCGGTCCGCTCGGATGCCGCGGTGCAGGTTGCCAAGCTGCCGCCGCATCACGGCGATCCGTTCGATCGCCTTCTCATCGCCCAGGCCATGAGCGAACCGGTACGTTTCTACACCGCCAATCCTCTCCTGCCGCCCTATTCGGAACTCGTCACCTTGGTTCGTAAAGCACGAATAGGGCATTCGTCGGACATGATTTCTGAACGCATGGAGTAGTTTTCCCCGCTCAGCTTAAGCTTCGTGAATCGAGGCCCTCCGCCGCATCTGCTAAGCGCGAATACCGTTTGGCGTTGGAAACCGTCTCGGTTTACACGCCCTGGCTGGTTGCCGGCTTTCCAGCGGGCTGTTCACGCCGTGCCGGAGGGCGCCGCCGGCTGCGCCAGCCGTATCCAGCCCGGCATGCGCGGCGTATGCCGCGGCTCGCCAGCGTCAAGCTATTTTTCCAGCGCATCCAGCCGCAGCATGGCGAGGGCAAGATTGCCGGCGGTGGAGCGAATGTCTCCCACCTCATGGCCATCGGCCATCACCTTCGTGCCGGGGGCGGGCTTGGGGCCTGTGAACGCCACCGGAACTTCCCCCAGGCAGCGTTGCTGGCCGCCGCCTGAAAAATTTCGTCACCGGTGTCTGGGCCTCGCTCCAGTCGGGCTACGCCCTCCTTGCGCGACGCCCAGACACCGGCATACTACAAGCCAACCCGGCAGAGCTTCCACTTATAGAAAGCGAAACGGTGTTCAGACAAAGCCAGCCACCTCACTGCCCCATGGGCGGCTGCTAGCGTCGCTCCCTGCAAAACATTGTCCGCAATCAGCGCACGACGTTACCGCCACAAGACGCATGAGGCGTAAAGTCACGGTTCTGGCCGCCCCCCTGGATCGTCCCAACAATCCCTTCTAACATGCCGCCATGAACTTCGATCTTTTCGTCATTGGCGGCGGCTCGGCCGGGGTGCGCTGCGCGCGCATCGCGGCGGGGCATGGCGCCCGGGTGGGCGTGGCGGAGAGCCGCTTCTGGGGCGGCACCTGCGTCAATATCGGCTGCGTGCCCAAGAAATTCCTGGTCATGGCGGCGGAATACGGCGCCCTGGCCGAGGATGCGCGCGGCTTCGGCTGGGACGTGGAAGCCAAATCCCACAACTGGCAGGACCTGCTCGCCGCCAAGGACAAGGAGATCGCCCGCCTCAACGGCATCTACCGCCGCCTGCTGGAGACTGCCGGGGCCACGATCTTCGAAGCCCGGGCCAGCTTCATCGATGCCCATACCCTCGATGTCGGCGGCCAGCGCATCACGGCGGAGCGCATCGTCATCGCCACCGGCGGCCACCCCACGGGCCTGCCCATCCCCGGCGCGGAGCACGCCATCGTCTCGGATGACGCCTTCTTCCTGCCCGAGATGCCGAGGCGCATCGCCATCATCGGCAGCGGCTATATCGCGGTGGAATTTGCTGGGGTGTTCGCCGGGCTGGGGGCCGAGACTCATCTCGTCTACCGCCAGCCCTTCCCCCTGCGCGGGTTCGATGAGGATATCCGCGCCGCCCTGGCCGGCAGCCTGGCGGGCAACGGCATCACCCTGCATCCGCAGGCCCTGCCCACCGCCATCAACCTCACGGACGGGGGCAAGCGCCTCACCTTGAGCAATGGCACGGCGCTGGATGTGGATTTGGTGTTCTTCGCCACCGGCCGCGCCGCCAACACCAGCGGGCTGAACCTGGATGCCGCCGGGGTAAGCACCGGCGCCAAGGGCGAAATCCCGATCGATGCCGCCTTTGCCACCTCCGTGCCGCATATCTACGCCTTGGGGGATGTCACCGACCGGCTCAACCTCACCCCCGTGGCCACGGCCCAGGGCCATGCCCTGGCGGACACGCTCTTCGGCGACAACCCGCGCGGGGTGAGCCTGGAGAACGTGCCGACGGCGGTGTTTTCCATCCCGCCCATCGCCACTGTGGGGCTCTCGGAGGAAGATGCGGCAAAGCGGGGGGAAGTCACAATCTTCCTTTCCCGCTTTACCCCTATGCGGCACACCCTCACTGGGCGCGCACGCAAGACGCTAATGAAGTTGGTGGTGGACAAGGCCACAAACAAGGTCCTTGGCGCGCATATGCTGGGCGAGGACGCGCCGGAAATCATGCAGGGCATCGCCGTTGCCATCACCGCCGGGGCAACCAAGGCCGATTTCGACCGCACCATCGGCATCCACCCCACGGCCGCCGAGGAATTCGTAACGATGCGGACACAGACCAGGGTTGCCGGTCCCGGTCTTGGCGCCGTGTAGCTTGACGCTACATTTAACGCTTATAATGGGCGGAATAGGAACGCCCACCGGAGAGATCATGGACACCATCACCCCAGCCCCGCTCGCCAATGGCTGGACACCGCATAGCTGGCGCAACTGCCCCATCCGCCAAGTGCCCAGCTACCCGAACCCGGCGCAGCTCTCGGCCGTGGAGGCCCGCCTGGCCAAGTTCCCGCCGCTGGTCTTCGCTGGCGAGGCGCGCAACCTCAAGGCCCATCTGGCCCAGGCGGCGCAGGGCCAGGCCTTTGTGTTGCAGGGGGGCGACTGCGCCGAGAGCTTCGGCGACTTCACCGCCAATGTGATCCGCGACACCTTCCGCGTGCTGCTGCAAATGGCTGTGGTACTCACCTTCGGCGGCCGCATGCCGGTGGTGAAGCTCGGCCGCATGGCCGGGCAGTTCGCCAAGCCCCGCTCCTCGGACACCGAGACCGTGGGCGATCTCACCCTGCCCTCCTACCGGGGCGACATCATCAACGGGCCGGAGTTCTCGGCCGAGGCCCGCATCCCGGACCCAGGCCGCATGGAGTTCGGCTATTTCCAATCCGCCGGCACGCTCAACCTGCTGCGCGCCTTCGCCTCGGGCGGCTATGCCGACCTGCACCAGGTGCATCGCTGGAACCTCGATTTCGTCGAGAACTCGCCGCTGGCCGGGCGCTACCGCGACCTCGCCACGCGCATCGACGAGACGCTCGGCTTCATGGCCGCCTGCGGCCTGACCAGCGCGACCACGCCGCAGATCCGCGAGACGGATTTCTACACCAGCCACGAGGCGCTGCTGCTCCCCTATGAACAGGCGCTCACCCGCGTCGACTCCACCACCGGCGACCACTACGCCTGCTCGGCGCATTTCCTCTGGATCGGTGACCGCACCCGCCAGGCGGACGGCGCGCATGTCGAGTTCATGCGCGGCATCCGCAACCCAATCGGCATGAAGGTCGGTCCCTCGATGCAGGAGGACGACCTGCTCCGCATCATGGACATTCTGGACCCCGAGAACGAGCCGGGCCGCCTCACGCTCATCGCCCGCATGGGTGCTGGCAAGGTGGCGGAAAAGCTGCCCCCGCTGCTGCGTGCCGTGAAGCGCGCTGGGCGCACCCCGGTGTGGCTGTGCGACGCGATGCACGGCAACGGCATCACCACCGCCGCCAAGGTGAAGACCCGCCGCTTCGGCGACATCCTGGCCGAGCTGCAGGGCTTCTTCAACGCGCACGAGGCCGAAGGCACCATCGCCGGCGGCGCGCATCTGGAGATGACCGGACAGAACGTCACCGAATGCGTCGGCGGCGCGCGCGGCCTCTCCGAGGACAATCTGGGTGAACACTACGCCACGTTCTGCGACCCGCGGCTGAACGCCGAGCAGTCGCTGGAACTGGCCTTCTACCTTGCAGAGGAGCTGAAATCCCGCCGCGCGACGAGATTCGCCGCGTGACGCCTTCGCCGCTGTCGGACGCGGACATCACCGCGCATACGGATTCCTACTTCAACCGCACGCGCAAGATCGTCACCCGCTTCGGCGATGCGCGTGTCACCTACGCCATCTTCCTGCGCCGCCCGGTGGTCTCCGCCCCGGCGCTGATGATCGACTGGCTGGAAGCGGTGGCGCGCAAGCGAGGCGAGACCTTCGACATCGAGCTGCTGCACAAGGAGGGCGAGTGGGTCGGCGCGGGCGAACCGCTCGTCTACATCACCGGCAGTTTCGCAGCGTTGTCCGATCTTGAGACCATCGCCCTGCAGAAGATCGGCGCCGCCTGTGTCGCCGCGCATAACGCCTTCCAGATGAGCGTCGCCCTGCCCAACGCGGCCTTCCTGGCCATGGAGGCCCGGCACTGCGCCGGGGCCGAAATGCAGGAGATCATGGCCTATGCCGCCGCCGTCGGCTCCCGTGCGGCGCAGGCAGAGGGCGCGCGCGGCTTCGTCGGCGGCGCCAATGACTGGACGGCGCATTACTTCAACGCCCCGTTCGGTTACGGCACCATGCCGCACGCCCTCATCGGCTATGCCGGCTCCACACTGCGCGCCGCGGAAATGTTCGTGGAAACCTTCCCCGAGGACCCGCTGACCGTGCTGGTGGACTATTTCGGCCGGGAGGTGACGGACGCGCTGGAAGTCTGCAACCGCTTTCCGCACATGGCGCATGGCGGGCGGCTCTCCGTCCGGCTGGACACGCATGGCGGCCGCTTCCTGGAAGGGCTGGACCCGCAGGAGAGCTACGCCGTGCTGGAGCGCAACGCCCCCGGCGCGCTGCGCCGCTACCGCAGCCAGACGGAGCTGCGCTACCTCATCGGCACCGGCGTTTCCGCCGCCGCCATCTGGAGGATGCGCGAGGTGCTGAACGAGGCCGGGTTCCAGGCCGTGCGCATCGTCGCTTCCTCCGGCTTCGGGGTGGAGAAATGCTCGGTGATGGCAGACGCCAAGGCGCCCATCGACGTGGTCGGCACCGGCAGCTTCATCCCCGAGATCTGGAGCGAGACCTACGCCACCGCCGATATCGTGGCCTATGACGGCAAACCGATGGTGAAGGTGGGGCGCGAGTTCCTGCTGCGCGCGCAGAAACATGGCTGACACGCTCAAAATCGCCATCGCGCAGATCAACCTGCATCTTGGCGCCATCGACAAGAACGTGGCCGCCATCCGCGCCGCGCGCGCCAAGGCGGCAGCACTTGGGGCGGATCTGGTGGTCACGCCGGAGCTCTCCATCTCCGGCTACCCGCCGGAAGATCTGGTGCTGAAACCCGCCTTCGTCGAAGCCTGCGAGGAAGCCGCCGAGGAGCTTGCCAAAGACACCGAAGATGGCGGCCCGGCGCTGATCGTCGGCACGCCCTGGAACAATGCGGGGCGGCTGCACAACGCGGCCTTCCTGCTTGATGGCGGCGAGATCACCGCGCGGCGCGCCAAGGTGGAGCTGCCCAATTACGGCGTGTTCGACGAGAAGCGCGTGTTCGTTGCCGGTGAGCCAACCGGCCCGATCATGTTCCGCGGCTTCCGCCTGGGGCTCATGATCTGCGAGGATTGGTGGCTGCCCAATGTCTCCGCCGACCTCGCGGAAGCGGGCGCGGAGGTGCTGCTCTCCATCAACGGCTCGCCCTTCGAGGACGGCAAGCAGCCCCGGCGCATCCATCTGGCCACCCAGCGCGTGCTGGAAACCGGGCTACCCTACGTCTTCGCCGCCATGGTCTGCGGCCAGGACGAGGTGGCGTTCGACGGCGCCTCCTTCATCCTCAATGCCGACCGCTCGCTCGCCGTGCAGATGCCGCAATTCGCCGAGGCCGTCACACTTACCCAATGGACCCGCACACCGCAGGGCCTCACCTGCGTGCCACAGACCATCGCCCCCCCGCCGGACCGGCTGGAGCTGATCTACCAGGCGATGATGTGGGGCCTGCGCGACTATGTGAACAAGAACGGCTTTCCCGGCGTGGTGCTCGGCCTCTCGGGCGGCATCGACTCCGCCATCTCCGCCGCCGTGGCCGCCGATGCGCTGGGGCCGGAGCGCGTGCGCGCCGTGATGCTGCCCAGCCCCTACACCTCCGCCCACAGCCTCGAGGACGCCGAAGCCTGCGCCAAGATGCTGGGCGTGCCGTACGAGACCATCCCCATCTCCGGCGCGATGGAGGCGTTCGGCGCCGCACTGGCCCCGGCCTTCGCCGGGCGTGCGCCGGACATCACCGAGGAGAACATCCAGTCCCGCTCGCGCGGGCTGATCCTCATGGCCATCTCCAACAAGTTCGGCCCCATGCTGCTCACCACCGGCAACAAGTCCGAGATGTCGGTGGGCTATGCCACGCTATACGGCGACATGTGCGGCGGCTACTCGGTGCTGAAGGATATCTACAAGACCACGGTGTTCGAACTCGCCTGGTGGCGCAACGAGCACCACCCCTCCGGCGCGCTCACCGTCCCGGGCCCGGCCATGCCGGAGCGCGTCATCACCAAGCCGCCCTCGGCCGAGCTGCGCCCGAACCAGAAGGACGAGGACTCCCTGCCACCCTACGACGTGCTGGACGCGATCCTGGCGCATCTGATCGAGGGCGAGCACGCGGTGGACGATATCGTGGCCGATGGGTACGACCGCGCGACCGTACTGAAGGTGGTGCGCCTGCTGGACCGCGCCGAATACAAGCGCCGCCAAGCCCCGCCAGGGGTGAAGATCACCTCCCGCGCCTTCGGCCGCGACCGGCGCTATCCCTTAACCAACGGCTTCACGAATCTCATCAAATAGCAGCCTTGCTGCAACAGCTTCGTAAATTCTTGTGCTGGCTCTGGCCTTTTCCGGCGAACCCGGTAATAAGCCCTTTTGGCCCGGCTTTGCCGCCGGGCGCGTAACTGGGAGTAGTGGTATCCGATGCCGGTGACGTTTTCCGCCGAGGATTTTGACCGGGTCTTCGACTCATCCGTGATCCGCCGGGCGCAGAGCCTCATCGCTCTGGGCTTCGTCAAGGACGTCAGCCTGCACGGCGAAACCATCGACGGCATCGTCGAGGACATGGACGGCACCCGCCGCACCACCTCCATCACCCCGGAGAAGAAGGGCAGCCGCATCTCCTTTGCGGAAAGAGAGTGTTCCTGCGGCGAGCGCGGCTGCCGGCATCTGGCCGCCACCGCCCTGGCGGCACTGGCCAAGTTCCCGGAGCTGCGCAAGCAGGCGCCCAAGCAGCTCATCGACACCATCATCCCCGCGGGTGAACGCCCGCCCGGCCCGCCCCCTGCGCCGCGCATCCGCGCCACCGGCCGCCGCCCCAAGGCCGCCAACATCCTGCTTCCCACCCTCCCCGAGGCACCGGAGCCCGGCGCCACGGTGCTGGAGCGCAAGGCCACCCCGGTGCTGCATCTGCGCCGCGTGCATGGGCCGGACGACCAAAACCGCCAGCGCATGATCGACGTGCTGACGCTCGACTTCGACTATGGCGGCGTGCGCGTGGACGGCGCCGATGAGAGCCAGTTCATCCGGGTGAAATCCGGCGGGCAGATCGTGTTCATCCGCCGCGATGTCGCCGCCGAGGCCGAGGCGCTGGACCAGCTCCGCCCGGACGGTTTCGTGCAGATGCGCGTGGCGGACGGCAAATCGGCCCGCGGCCAGCGCGTGCTGGTGTTCCGGGGCCAGGAATCCGCGGCCAAATGGCACCATTTCGTCGCCGTGCGCGTGCCCGAGCTAACCGCCCTGGGCTGGCTCAGCCATATCGACGCCAATTTCGGCCCGCAGCTCGCCGAGAATGTCGGCCATCTGGACGTGAAGGTGGAGGACGGCGAGGCCGGAACCTTCAGCCTGGAATTCGGCGTGGAGGTCGATGGCGAGCGCATCCCGCTGCTGCCCATCCTGGAGAACCTGCTCAACCGCGGCGGCATCGACGCGGCGCAGATCGTCGAGGGCGAGATCATCACCAGCCTGGAGGACGGGCGGGTGGTCAAGCTACCAGCGGACCGCATCAGGCGCCTGCTGGCGGTGATGGGCGATCTCATCGAATCCGCCGGGCGCACCGCCGAGAAATCCCTGGTGCTGCCCGTGGGCGCCGCCGCCACGGTGCTGGAGCTGGAGGATGTGCTCACCACCTCCTGGCAGAACGCGGCGGATATTGAGGCCTATGTAGAGCGTTTCCGCGGCGAGCCGGACATCATCCCGGTCGAGATCCCGCCCGAATTCAAGGCCAGCCTGCGCCCCTACCAGCAGCATGGCGTGGACTGGCTGCAGCATCTGGCCAGCTACGGGCTCGGCGCCTTCCTGGCCGACGACATGGGCCTGGGCAAGACGGCCCAGACCATCGCCAATATCTGCGTGGAATATGCCGCCGGGCGCCTCACCTCGCCCGCGCTCATCGTCGTGCCCACCTCGCTGGTCGCCAACTGGACGGCCGAACTCAGCAAGTTCGCCCCGCACCTCAAGGTGGTGGTGCTGCACGGGCTGGAGCGGCACGAAAAGCGCGAGCAGCTGGATGACGTGAATGTCGTCGTCACCACCTACACTGTGCTGACGCGTGACATCGAGGAGATGAAGGTGCTGCCCTGGCACGTGGTGGTGCTGGACGAGGCGCAGGCCATCAAGAGCCCCGAGGCCCGCGCCACGCGCTCCGTGTGCCAGCTCAAGACGACCAACAAGATCTGCCTCTCCGGCACGCCAATCGAGAACAATCTCGACGAGCTGTGGTCGCAGTTCGCCTTCCTCATGCCCGGGCTGCTCGGCGACCGCCGCGGCTTCACCAAGCGCTTCCGCACGCCCATCGAGAAGAACGGCGACCCGGTGGTGCGTGCCCAGCTGGTTGCCCGCATCCAGCCCTTCATCATGCGCCGCACCAAGCAGGAGGTGGCGACCGAACTGCCGCCCAAGCACACCATCCTGCGCCGCATCACCCTGGCCCCGGACCAGCGCGAGCTGTACGAGACCATTCGCGGCACGCTGTACGAGACCGTGAAAGAGCAGATGGCCGAGCGCACGCTCGCGCAGAGCCGCGTCATCGTGCTCGACGCGCTGCTGAAGCTGCGCCAGGCCTGCTGCGACCCGCGCCTCGTGCGCCTTGGCAATTCCAACGGCGTGGAAAGCTCGGCCAAGCTGGACGACCTGATGGAGATGATGGGCGAGCTGATCCCCGAGGGCCGGCGCATCCTGGTGTTCTCGCAGTTCACCTCCATGCTGGACCTGATCAAGCCGCGCCTCGCCGAGGCCGGCATCCCCTTCGTCGAACTGCGCGGCGACACGCGCGACCGCGCGACGCCGGTGCAGCGCTTCGAGGCCGGCGAAGTGCCGCTGTTCCTGATCTCGCTGAAAGCCGGCGGGCGCGGGCTGAACCTCACCTCGGCGGACACGGTCATCCATTACGACCCGTGGTGGAACCCGGCGGTGGAGGCCCAGGCCTCGGACCGCGCGCACCGTATCGGCCAGACGAAATCCGTGTTCGTGTACAAGCTCATCGCCACCGACACGGTGGAGGAGCGCATCCTCGAGCTGCAGCAGCGCAAGGCGGAACTCGCCAGCATCGCCTTCCAGGAAGGCGGCGGCATGGCCTTCAATTCCGACGATATCGACTTCCTCTTCGGCGCCGAGCGCGACGCGGAGGCGGAAGCCGCCTGATATGGGCAAGATCGTCTGGCTGGCCTCGTATCCCAAATCGGGCAATACCTGGGTCCGGGCGTTCCTGCACAACTACATCCTGCAACCCGAGACGCCGCACAGCATCAACAGCCTGGTGGAGTTCTCGGTGGCGGAATGCGCGGCGGCGTTTTTCCACGGCCCCGGCGAGAGCCTGAGCAACGAGCAGGTGCAGGCGCTGCGCCCGCAGGTGCATGAGCAGCTCACCCGGCTGCACCCGGACCTCGTCTTCGTGAAGACGCATAACGCCAATCTCGAGGCGCACGGCGTGCCGCTCTGCACCCCGGCGCATACGGCGGGCGCGCTCTATATCACGCGCGACCCGCGCGACGTCGCCCTCTCCTACGCCGCCTACACGGGCAAGAGCGTGGACGAGATCATCGCCTTCATGGAAAACCCGGGTGCGGCCAATGCCAGCGACGACGCGCAGGTGTTCGAGCTGCTGTCCTCATGGTCTGAGCATGTGCGCTCCTGGGTGGCCTCGCCCCGCCGGCTGCTCACGCGCTACGAGGATCTGCTGGCCGAGCCGGAACGTTATTTCGCCCGCATCATCCGCTTTCTCGGCACTGGCGAGGTGGACGCCAAGCGCCTCGCCCGCGCCATCGAGTTCAGCAGCTTCGGCCAGCTCGCCGCGCAGGAGGCGGAACAGGGCTACAACGCCGCGAGCCGGAGCGGAAAATTCTTCCGCCAGGGCAAATCCGGGCAGTGGCGCGAGCGCCTGACGCCCGCCCAGGCACAGCGCATCACCGCCGCGCATGGCGAGGTGATGCGGCAGCTGGGGTATAGTTGAATAAGTCGCTCTGGCGAGGTGGATAGCCATGTATTTCGAGCACCGGAGCGGAGCGTACACAAAGTACGTGAGCACCGGAGCGCAGAAATGCGCGGCTAAGCACCCGCCAGAGTAGACTTATTAACGCGGCAAGAAGCCAACCAGCCGCTCCGCCTCAGCCACGATCGGCTCGGCGATCGCCTCGGCCCGCCGCGCGCCATCCTGCAGAACGCGGTCCAGCGCCGTGGGGTCCTTCAGATACTCGCGGGTGCGGTTGCCGATCGGCTCGACATGCGCGACCAGCGCCTCGGCAAGCTGCTCCTTGAACGGCCCGAAGCCGGACCCGGCGAAGCGGTGCAGCACTTCGCTGACCTTGTGCCCGGTAATGGCGGCATAGATGCCGACGAGGTTGCGCGCCTCGGGGCGGGCGTCGAGGTCGTGCACATGCTCGGGCAGCGGCTCCGGGTCGGTCTTGGCCTTGCGGATCTTCTGCGCGATCACATCGGCCGTGTCGGTCATGTTGATGCGCGACATGTCCGACGGATCGGACTTGGACATCTTCTTCGTGCCGTCCCGCAGGCTCATCACGCGCGCGGATTCCTTCAGCACCAGCGGCTCGATGCGCGGGAAGAACGCCACGCCGAAATCATGGTTGAACTTCTCGGCGATGTCGTTGGCGAGTTCCAGATGCTGGAGCTGGTCATCCCCCACCGGCACACGGGTGGCGTGGTAGGCGTGGATGTCCGCGGCCATCAGGTTAGGGTACATGAACAGCCCGGTGGAAACTTCCTCCTGGTGCTTGCCCGCCTTGTCCTTGAACTGCGTCATGCGCTTGAGCCAGCCCATGCGGGCCACGCAGTTGAATATCCAGGCGAGGCGCGCATGGGCCGAGACCGCCGACTGGTGGAACAGGATGCTGCGCTCGGGGTCGATTCCGCATGCCAGCAACACCGCCGCCATCTGGCGCGTCTGCTCGCGCAGGGCGGCAGGCTCCTGAAAGGTGGTGATGGCGTGCAGATCGACGAGGCAGAAGATGCACTCGTCATCGCCGTCCTGCAGCGCCACCCAGTTGCGCAGCGCGCCGAGATAATTGCCAAGGGTCGCGATGCCGGTGGGCTGAATGCCTGAGAATATGCGTGCCATGACGCACGGTTTCGCCGCGTTTTATGCGCCGGTCAACCGCCGCCCCCGCTTCCCGCGAGCGGCGGCAAAGGCTCAGGCCAGCTGCGCCAGCAGCGCCTTGGCCACACCCTCGGAACTGGCCGGGTTCTGGCCGGTGATCAGCTTGCCGTCCTCAACAACAAAAGCGCCCCAGTCCGGGCCTTTCTCGTAATGGGCGCCAAGACGCTTGAACTCGGTCTCAATTTGGAAAGGCACCACATCGGTCAGCTGCACGGCCGCCTCCTCGCTGTTGGAGAAGCCGGTCACGCGCCGCCCCTCGACCAGCGGATGCCCATTCGCGGCCTTTACGTGGCGCAGCGCACCGGGGCCATGGCAGACCAGCCCGTGCGGCTTGCCGGCACGGTCGAACGCTTCGATGAGCGCGGTGGAGACTTGCGACTCCGCCAAGTCCCACAGCGGCCCATGCCCGCCGGGGTAGAATACGGCGTCGAAATCCTCGGCACGCACGCTATCCAGCCGCACGGTATTGGCCAAAACTGCCTGCGCCGCCGGGTCCGCCTTGAAGCGATGGGTCAGCTCGGTCTGGAACTCCGGCTGGTCGCTCTTGGGGTCTAGCGGCGGCTGCCCGCCCAGCGGCGAGGCCAGGACAAGCTCCGCCCCAGCATCGCGGAACACGTAATATGGGCCGGCAAACTCCTCGAGCCAGAACCCGGTTTTGTGGCCGGTATTGCCGAGCCGGTCATGTGAGGTGAGAACGATCAGGATCTTCATGCGTAACTCCCGTGTGATGGCCCCTGATCTTGTGGCCCATCCCGGCCCGCGCAACCCCTGGGGCGCTGGTCAGGCCGTTTTGCGCGCCCGGCGGCGGCGCACGATGCGCAGGAATTCATCCAGCTCGAACGCCCGCAGCAGAATCCCCGGGCCGAAATAGAAAATCCCGCCCACCAGGGTGAGGAACAGGAACTCCGGAATGGTGGAGCGCCCGGCGGGCAGGACCCAGCGCTCGGTGCCGCAAAGTGCTGCGGCCATCACCACGCCCGAAAGCAGGATCCGCGGCACGCGGTGGCGCGAGAGCGCGTCCAGGCTGAAATGCCCGCGCCCGCGCAGCAAATACACCAGCAGCGCCGCGTTGAAGGCGGAGGAGAGCGAGGTGGCCAGCGCCGGGCCCACGGCCTTCAGCGGGTGCATGAAGAGCAGGTTGAGGCACAGGTTCAGCACCACGGCGGCGACGCCGATCTTCAGCGGCGTCATCGTATCGCCCCGCGCATAGAAGCCGGGGGTGAAGATCTTGATCAGCGCGAACACCGGCAGGCCGATGGCGAAGGCCCCCAGCGAGTACCCGGCGAGGATGGCGTTATGCTCGGTAAAGGCCCCGCGCACGAAGAGCACGTCCATCACCGGCTTTCCCGCCACCGCCAGCCCGATGGCGGCAGGCAAAGTCAGCATCAGCACCGATTCCAGCGCGCGGTTGAGCGCGGTATTCGCCTCGCCGACCTCACCCAGGGCGATATGCCTGGTCACTGCCGGCAGCAGCGCCGTGCCGGCGGCGGTGCCAATCACGCCCAGCGGAAGCTGGTTCACGCGGTCGGCGTAATACAGGATCGACACCGACCCGGCGGGCAGCAGCGTGCCGATGATGATGTCGATGGAGACGTTGAGCTGCGTCACCCCCGCCCCCACCAGCGCCGGGGCCATGCGCTTGAACAGCGTCTTGATGCGCGGGGAGAAGCGCAGCCGGGGAAGAGTGAAGCGCATCCCCGCCCGGCGGATGGCCCAGACCACCAGGGCCAGCTGCGCGATGCCTGAGACAGTGACACCCCAGGCCAGCGCGAAGCCGGGGTTGGCGGTGTAGGGCGCCAGCCACAGCATGGAGGCGATGGAAAACACGTTGAACAGCACCGGCGCCGCCGCCGCCGCCGCGAACTTGCTCATGGCGTTGAGCACGCCCGAGAACAAGGCCGTGAGGCAGACGAAGAACAGATACGGGAACATGATGCGCGTGAGCGCCACGGCGAGCGCAAACTTGCCGTGATTCCCAGCAAAACCCGGCGCCAGCACGTACAGCACCAAGGGCATGAAGATCTCACCCAGTATGGTGATGCCGCCGAGCCAGAAGGCCATCACCGCCGTGGCTTCCTCGGCGAAGGACGTGGCCGCTTCCATTCCCTCCTGGTGCAATATGGTGGAGATGGAGGGCACGAAGGCGGCGTTGAACGCGCCCTCGCCAAACAGGCGGCGGAACAGATTGGGCAGGCGCAGCGCCACGAAGAAGGCATCGGCCACCGGCCCGGTGCCGAGCACGAAAGCGATCAGGATATCACGGGCGAAGCCGAGAATGCGGCTCGCCATCGTCCAGGCCCCAACGGTAAACGCGCCGCGTATCATGGGCCGTGCTGTAGATGATTAATCAGGGCGGATAAACCCGTAGGTGGGGTACACGTGCGCGCCCATCGCATGAGCGGGCTCGTACCACACGCGCACCGCCGTCCAGTCATTGCAGGGAGAGACATCCACCACCGGCTGGTTATGCTCGATGCGGTGCGGCAGCCAGTTGGCCTGGGTCACGCGGATCTTGCGCGAACTGTCCACCCTGGTCACCACCGCCAGATGCCCCACGCTCATATCGCCATGCGGCGCGAACACCAGCACCGCCCCCTCGCTCGGCTTCTGGCTGCGCGGATACACGCCCTGCGCCTCATCCCACCACTGATAAGCGTTGCCCTGCAAGTCGATGCCCGAGACCTCGCGCGCATAGGGCACGCAGGTCAGATGCGTCGACGTGCCGAAATGGTTGGGTGATTCCATGCGCGGCCCGGCGCAGGCCGCCAAGGCGAGGCAGGGCAGAAAGGCAAGGCGCGGATGCAGCATTCTGGCCCTGTTCTGGCTTACTCCGCGGCCGCGCCGCAATCCCCCGCTTAACCCAACCCCCTGCCAGAACACGATTCACGGTTCAAATTGAAGCATCTGGACGCTTCAACTTGAACCAATCCGGCTCTCAGACTAGCCTGAGCCCCATGCCCTCACTTTCCATGCACTCTCCGGTCGGCGACCTCACGCTGTTCGCGGAGGATGACGCCATTGTCGCGCTCGAATGGGGCTGGGGCAGCCTCCAGGAGCCCTCGCCCCTGCTCGCCCGCGCCAAGGCCGCGCTGGACGAGTATTTCGACGAGGACGCCCCCCTGCCGGATGACCTGCCGCTGAATCCGCACGGCACCGCGTACCGGCAAAAAGTTTGGGCCGCGCTGCGGAAGATCCCGCTGGGCGAAACGCGCAGCTACGCCGAAATCTCGGCGGTTGCAGGCGGCTCGGCCCGCTCGGTCGGCGGCGCCAATGCCGCCAACCCCATCCCCATTCTCATCCCCTGCCACCGTGTACTGGGCAGCGCCGGCATGGGCGGCTATTCCGGCGGCGAGGGGCTTGCCACCAAACGCATCCTGCTTGACCTCGAACAACGCATCAGGGCCAGCAAATGATGACCAAAGCCATCCGAATCCACGCCACCGGCGGCCCGGACGTGCTGAAATGGGAGCAGGTTCCCACGCCCCAGCCCGGCCCGCACGACGCGCTGGTGCGCCACGAGGCGGTCGGGCTGAACTTCATCGACGTCTATTTCCGCGCCGGGCTGTACAAGACGCCGCTGCCCGCCGTGCTCGGCATGGAAGGCGCTGGCGTGGTGGAGGCCGTGGGCGAGGCGGTGACCAACGTCGCCCCCGGGGACCACGTGGCCTATGCCGGCGGGCCGCTCGGCGCCTACGCCACGGAGCGCATCATCTCCGCCGAGCGGCTGGTGAAGCTGCCGGAGGGCATAGATTCCAGAGCCGCCGCGGCGATGATGCTGCAGGGCATCACCGCGCATTTCCTGCTGCACCGCACGTTCAGGGTGCAGAAGGGCCAGACCATTCTGGTGCATGCCGCGGCTGGCGGCGTCGGCCTCATCATGTGCCAGTGGGCGGCGCATCTCGGCGCCAATGTCATCGGCGTGGTCTCCACCGCCGGGAAGGCGGAGCTGGTCCTGGCCAATGGCGCGGCGCACGCCATCGTTGGCCACGCCAACCTGGCGGCGGAGGTGAAGCGCATCACCGGCGGCGCCATGGTGCCCGTGGTGTATGACGGCGTGGGCAAGGACACGTTCTCCGCCAGCCTGGACTGTTTGGCCCCGCTTGGCCTCATGGTCTCGTTCGGCAATGCCTCCGGCCCGGTGCCGCCCGTGGACCTCTCCATCCTCAACGCCAAGGGCAGCCTGTATCTCACCCGTCCGGGCTTCGCCACCTACACCGCCAGCCCGGCGGACCTTAATGCCTCGGCACAGAGCCTGTTCGATGCCGTGCTCTCCGGAGCCGTGAAGATTCAGGTCAACCAGACCTTCCCGCTCTCCGAGGCCGCCGCCGCCCATGCCGCGCTGGAAGCCCGGCAGACCACCGGCAGCACCGTGCTCCTGCCTTGAGACCGGCACTCCCCCTCAGCCTGTCCGCCTTCTGGGCCGCGCTGGCCTGCGCCACCCTGCTCTGCATCCTCTGCCTGGACCGGAGCGTGGCGCTGTTTTTCGCCGCGCATACCGGGTTTCGCCGGGTGTTTCAGGCCTGCGCCGTGCCCTCACTGCTGACGCTGCCCGCTTCGGGGCTGTTCCTGTGCTGGGCGGCGCTGCAAAAACTGCAGGGGGTAGCGCGGCTTAATCCCCTCTGGCTGCGCCTCAGCTTCGCCACCCTGGCCGCCACCGCGGCCAAGGACGAGCTGAAATGGCTGTTCGGCCGCCCGTGGCCCGATTCATGGCTGAAATACGGCCTGTACAGCTTCCACCCGCTGGCTAACAGCGCCCTCTATGGCGGCTTCCCCTCCGGCCATACCGCGTACATCTCGGCCCCGCTCGGCGTGCTCTGGGCGTTGCGCCCCCGCTGGCGCCCGCTCTACGCCGCCGTCGTCCTCGGCGTGATGACCGGGCTGGTCGGCGCGGATTACCATTTCCTTTCGGACGTGCTGGCTGGGCTCATCACCGGCACGGCCTGCGCCTGGGGCACGCTGGTGCTGCTTGGCCCGGAGAAGCTATACGGGCTTAGAGCTCCTTACAAAACCGGCTTGGCCGCGCCGAGTGGTACCGTTTTTCGGGTTGCGAAGCGCGCGCCACCGGTTTGAGCGCGCTAAGCAATGAGCAGAGCGTACGTTGAAGTGCGTGAGCACCGGAGCGCAGAAATGCGGTGCCGGGCGGCCGGCACAGTAGGGTTTTGTAAGGGGCCCTTAACCAGCCCGCACCAGCTGCTCGCGCGCCGCGGTGGCCAGAGCGTCGGCGCGCTCGTTCATCACGTCGCCCGAATGGCCCCGCACCCAGCGCCAGTCGATCTCGTGCGGCTTCGCCGCCTCCAGCACGCGCTGCCAGAGGTCCATGTTTTTCACCGGGTCGCCGGTGGAGCTGCGCCAGTTCTTGCGCACCCAGCCCGCATGCCAGCGGGTGATGCCGTTCTTCAGGTATTCGCTGTCGGTATGCAGCACCACCTTGCAGGGGCGGGTGAGTGCTGCCAGCGCCACCGCCGCGGCGGTCAGCTCCATGCGGTTATTCGTGGTCTCGGCCTCGGCGCCGGAAAGCTCCTTCAGCGTGCCCTTGAATTTCAGGATCGCACCCCAGCCGCCCGGCCCCGGATTTGGCTTGCAGCCGCCATCGGTCCAGATCTCGACGATGTTTTCCGTGGTCTCAGAGTCCATAGGCGGAGGCATCCTTGGCGGCAAGGTGGAAGCGCAGGCGGCGGTAATAGTCCATCGGGTCTTTCGGCGTGACCAGCGCGCCCGGAGGCGTGTTCAGCCAGTCGTAAAGGCGCGTCAGCAGGAAGCGCATGGCCGCCCCCTGGGCCAGCACTGGCAGCGCCGCCTGCTCGGCCGCCGAGAGCGCGCGATGCTCCATATAGCCGCGCAGCAACGCGCGGGACTTGGTGATGTTGAAGGAGAAATCCCGCTCGAAGCACCAGGCGTTGAGGCAGATCGCCACGTCGTAGGCGTAAATGTCCGTGCAGGCGAAGTAGAAATCGATCAGCCCGGAAATCTCGCCATTGAGGAAGAACACGTTGTCCGGGAACAGATCGGCATGGATATGCCCCACCGGCAGATCCTTGGGCCACGCGCCGGTGATGCGCTCCAGCCAGGTGGTGAGTTCCGCGTTCAGGCCCTGCAGCACGCCATCCGCGCCCTCGCATTTCGCCAGCAGTGGGCCCCAGGAATCCGGCCCCAGCCCGTTCTTGCGCGTCCGCGTGAAGCCCTGGCCCGCCAGATGCAGCTTGGCCATCGCGGCACCCAGCGGCTCGCAATGCTCGATCAGCACCCGGCGCGGCCAGACGCCGGCCAGGAAGGTGGTGATGGCCGCAATCTTTCCGGCGAGCGGGTTGAGGTTGTGGCCATCCTTGGCCCGAACGGGCAGCGGGCAGGAGAGCCCGTGCGCGGCCAGATGCTCCATCAGCCCCAGGAACCAGGGCAGATCCTCCGGGTTCACCCGCTTCTCGTACAGGGTGAGGATGAAGTCGCCCTGCGTGGTCTTCAGCGCGTAATTGCTGTTCTCCACGCCCTCGGCGATGCCGCGAAAGGCGAGCAGCGTGCCGATATCGTAGAGCGCCAGGAACTCCGTCAGCGCCTCGTCCGTGACTTCCGTATAAACTGCCATGCCCGTAGATGACCGGGCAAAAAAATTCTGGCAAGGGAGGCGCCATGAAAGAATCCCGCGTCACGGCCATTGCCGCACTGATCAGCCTCGCCG
Organism: uncultured Alphaproteobacteria bacterium; assembly: GCA_963750235.1. Lineage (GTDB taxonomy): Bacteria > Pseudomonadota > Alphaproteobacteria > Acetobacterales > Acetobacteraceae > Acidocella. The sequence goes on along the minus strand of CAVVPW010000006.1, from coordinate 100,235 downwards.
CCCTCACCGGCTGCGGCGGCAGCCCCAAGCCGCAAGCCAGCGCCAACCGGCCCAGCACCACCGCCCCCGCGCCGAAGAACGCCATGTTCTGCCCGCAGGTGGCCGTGCTGCAACAGGCGCAGACTCTGACCACCTTCCTGCCCGGACGGTCGGACGTAGCGGCGCAGCTGACCACCGCGCAGATCACGGGCGTCTCGGGCGACTGCGCGCTGGAGAAAGACAAGCAAGCACTGCTGATCACGGTGAAGCCCACCTTCCTGGCGAATAACGGCCCGGCGAACAACGGCAAGCCGCTTACCCTGCCGTGGTTCGCCGCCATCACCCAGGATGACAGCATCATCTCCAAGTCGCACTATGAGGTGACGCTGAAATTCAGCGACAATGCCAACATGGCCTCCGCCACGGCCAAGCCGGCGAAGATCGAGGTGCCGAACGTGCCGGATTCCGCGCAGCTGCAGGTCCTGATCGGGTTCGAGATGACGCCGGACCAGCAGGCCTACGCCGCCGCGCACCCGAACGCCACGCCTAACGGCACGCCTTAAGACGACGCGAAGGCGGCCATGCGCTTGGATCTCAGCCGCCGCGCCCTCATTCAGGCCGCCGCCCTGCTCCCCACGGCCCAGGCCCTGGCTGCCACGGGCCCGGTCATCAGGCTGCGCCTGCTGGAAACCTCGGACCTGCACAGCTTCGTCGAGGATTACGACTATTTCCGCGACGAGCAGGATGAGAGCGTCGGGCTGACCAAGGTCGCCACACTGGCCACCGCCGCGCGGGCGGGAGCGCCCAATTCGATGCTGTTCGACAATGGCGACATCATCCAGGGCGACCCGCTGGCCGATTTCGTGGCGATGCCGGGCAATTTCCCCGCCGATGGCGTCCACCCCACCATCCGCGCCATGAACACCATGGGCTATGACGCCGCCACGCTCGGCAACCATGAATTCAACTACGGGCTGGACTTCCTGAACAAGGCCGTCGCCGGGGCGAATTTCCCCTTCTGCTCGGCCAATTACCTGCACGCCGACGGCTCGCCCTGCCTGCCCCCCACTTTGCTGCTGGAGCGCGAGTTCACAGCCGAGGACGGCGGCACGCACAAGCTGAAAATCGGCGTCATCGGCTTCCTGCCGCCGCAGATCACCCATTGGGACCGAGACCATCTGCACGGCCAGGTCCGCACGCAGGATATCGTGGAGGCGGCACAGGCCCATGTGCCAACCCTGCGTAAGCAGGCGGACCTCGTGATCGCTCTGGCCCATTCCGGCATCTCCGCCGCTCCACGCCAGGGCGGCGAGGAAAACGCCAGCCTCTATCTGGCCTCCGTGCCGGGCATCGATGTGATCTTCACCGGGCATTCCCACCGCACCTTCCCCGGGCCGGATTACGCCGGGATGGACGGGGTGGACGCCGCGCGCGGCACGCTGAACGGCGTCCCCGCGGTGATGCCTGGCTTCTGGGGCGGCGAGCTGGGGCAGATCGACCTCACCCTCACCCAGTCGGGCGGCAAATGGATGGTCAGCGACTTCACCTGCGCCACCCTGCCTATCTGCGAGCGCCAGGACCGTGAGGTGATCTCGCTCGCCGCCAACAACGCGGCGGTGGATGCGGCGGTGGCACCGGAACACCGGAAGACGCTGGTCTGGATCCGCGAGCCGATCGGCCAGCTGACCCAGCCGGTGAACTCCTATCTCGCCCTGGTGAACGGCGCGGACAGCTCGCTCGCTTTGGTGAATGCCGCCCAGGCCTGGTACGCCACGCCGCTCTTGCCCGATGAGGTGCGCGGCCTGCCGGTATTTTCCGCCGCGGCCCCCTTCAAGGAGGGCTACCAGTCACCCGAGAATTACGTGGACCTCCCCATCGGGGGCATCGCCATCAAGGATGTGGCGGACTTGTACAGCTACCCCAACACGGTGGCGGCGCTGCGCGTGAACGGCGCCACGCTGCGCGAGTGGCTGGAACGCTCGGCGGGCATTTTCAACCGCATCGACCCCACGAACCCCGCCCCCCAGGCGCTGCTGCGCCCGCGCGTGCCCTCGTACATTTTCGACGTCATCGCCGGCGTGACCTACGAGATCGACCTCACCCAGCCCAACCGCTACGGCGCGCATGGGCTGGCGCACCCACAGGCGCACCGCATCGTCAATCTGCGCTACCAGGGCGCACCGGTGAATGACGGCCAGGAATTCATCGTTATCACCAACAATTACCGCGCCGATAGCGGCGGCATCGTGCACAACCCGGCGGACGTGGTGCTGGACGCGCCGGACAAGACTCAGGATGTCATCATCCGCTACATCCTGGCGCATAAGCCGGTCACCGTGGCCACGCCGGAGGTCTGGCGCTTCGCCGCCATAGGCACGCCGGTCACGGCGGTGTTCGAGAGCGCGCCGGAGGCCGCCAAGGCGCTGCTGCCGCTCGGCACCATCACCGGCCAGGGCGATGCCGGAGACGGCTACACGCGCTACGCCATACAACTCAGCTAAGAATATTTGCCGGTTGCTGTACAACCGCGCGTGTTCCAACTGAGGCGCACGAACAATCCTTGAAACATCATTTAATCAATTGGCCAGAATCCCTTCGGAACTGCGGTTTTTCTGCCACATCGCACCAAAAATTCCGGGCCGGCGCGATTTTATGCTGGCTCATTTTCGAATGATGCTGTTAACCAATTTACGACGGATTGCGAAACAACTGGCACCGTCTGGGAGATTTTTCTTGCATAGCCGCTGGCTTGCCGCCTTGTGGCTGAACAGTGTCCTCGCCTTGGCACAGGCCGCCGCTGCCTCACCCACCGCCATCACCTATCCCTCCGGCAGCTGGGTCACCGACAACAGCGGGACCGTGATCAGCGTCGCGCAATGCGGGACGGATCTGTGCGGCCGCATCTCCGGCATGGTGTTGAACCACCCCAACGATCCTCCGCCGCTCGACTGGCGCGGCCAGCTGCAATGCCACGACATTATCTTCCAGGTCGCCCCGCAACCGGGCGATGACGGCACGGTGAAATGGACCGGCACGGTGACCGACCCGCGCGACGGCACCGTGTATAACGCCACGGTCTGGTTCGACACCCAGGGCAATTTGCATATGCGCGGCTATGTCGGCCTCCCGATCCTCGGCGAAACGCAGATCTGGCGCCCGTTTACCGGGCAGACGCCTAGTGACTGCCTGATACGCCCGGCCAACTGATCGCCGCCGGATGGCCACGGCGTGCCAGGCGTGACATAGAGTTCCTCTCAACGGTCTCGGGGCTTGCTCCGAGCGCGGACGCCGACGAGCGCCCCCAGCGCCTTGCGCCTTGCCACGTACCACAGGTTCCAGCCCAGCAGCAGCCCAAGAATGCCGTAACCGATGAAGGGCGAGAGCAGCAGATAGCGCGGAATCGTCCAAATATAGGCGAGCCATATCATCACGCCCGTCTGGAAGATGAGCCCCACGCCCCACACCGCCGTCATCAGCCGGAATCCATCTGGCACGCCGGGTTTTTCCCACAGCGCCTCGAATTCCGCCTCGCCTTCCGGCGTGCGGCGGGCTGAGGCGGCACGGGCGAGATAGAAAATAATCGGTTTTTTCAGCGCCAGCGTGGCCAGGAACAGGACGCCGACGGCACCCGTGACCAGCGCGTCGCGCACCTGGATGAGCCGTGGCGAACCACCTAACGCGGTGGCAAGCAGGGTGAACAGAATCCCGGCCACCACGAGCGAGGAGACGGCATCCACCCGCTTCGCCTTGGCCAGTTCGTAGCCGCTCCACAGCAAGGGCGGCACGGCCGAGGCGATGAGCGCGACCGTATCGCCGAAACGAGCATCCAACGCCTCGTAGACGAGATAGGGTGCGACGAAATTCGCCGCGATCTCGGGTACGGCGCGAAGTGCCTTCAGCGGATCAGCCCCGTCATCGGCGAGGACGCCGTGGCGAAGCCTTTGCGCGGAATCCGCCCGGCGCGGTAGGCAAGGCGCCCGGCCTCCACCCCCGCCTTCATGGCGCGAGCCATCAGCACCGGGTCGTTGGCCAGGGCGATGGCGGAATTCACCAGCACCGCGTCACAGCCCAGCTCCATGGCGAAGGTGGCGTCATACGCCGTGCCGACCCCGGCATCGACCAGCACCGGCACCTTGGCCTGCTCGATGATCATCTGGATCATCAGCGGGTTCTGCACGCCAAGGCCTGAGCCGATCGGCGCGCCCAGCGGCATGATGGCGACGCAGCCCATATCCTCCAGCCGCTTGGCGGCGATCGGGTCGTCCGAGCAGTACACCATCACCTCGAACCCGTCTTTTATCAGGGCCTCGGCGGCCTGCAGCGTCGCGGCCATGTCCGGGTACAGCGTCGGCGGGGGGCCAAGCACTTCCAGCTTGACGAGGTTCCATCCCCCCGCCTCGCGCGCCAGGCGGAGGGTGCGCACGGCCTCATCGGCGGAGAAGCAGCCGGCGGTGTTGGGTAAATAAGTGTAGCGCGAGGGGCTGACGTAATCCTGCAGCATCGGCGCGTTGCGGTCCGAGAGGTTCACGCGCCGCACGGCAACGGTCACCATCTCGGCGCCCGAGGCCTCGATGGCCGCGGCGGTGGTTTCAAGGTCCTTGTACTTGCCGGTACCTACCACCAGGCGCGAAGAAAATTTCCGCCCCGCAACAACCCACGGATCATCGGCCTGCGTGCTGCCGTCCATGTTCAGCCACCCCCAACGAAGTGAACGATCTCGATCGCATCCCGCGCATCGAGCAGCGTGGTCTCGTAGAGCGAGCGGGGCACGATCTCCAGGTTCCGCTCCACCGCCACCTTGCGGCGGTCCAGCTCCATGCGTGCCAGCAGCTCGGCAACGCTGGTGCCGGGGGGCAACTCCATGGCCTCGCCGTTCACCGTCAGGGCCAGCATATTAACCGTATTATTCATGTTCCGCATTATCAGGCGGGCCCCGGCCTCCCGCAAGGGGCTCTTAAATATTTGGCGGCTCGATTCCACTATGCTAGCGGATTCCCCCATCATGGCAGCACCACTCATCCTGGTCCTCAACGGGCCGAATCTGAACCTCCTGGGCACGCGCGAACCGGATATCTACGGCACCGGCACGCTGGACGACCTGGAAACCCTGTGCGCGGAAACCGCGGAAGGCCTGGGTCTTGCCATCGAATGCCGGCAGACCAACATGGAAGGCGAGCTGATCACCTGGGTGCAGGAGGCGCGTGAGCGCGCGAGCGGCCTGATCATCAATCCAGCCGGATACTCGCACACCTCCGTTGCGCTGATGGACGCGATTGCCACCCTAGAGATCCCGGTCATCGAGGTGCACCTGTCTAACATCCACAAGCGCGAATCCTTCCGCCACCACTCTTATGTGTCCCACGCGGCCACGGGGGTGATTTGCGGGTTGGGATTTGCGGGCTATAGGCTGGCGCTGATTGCCCTCTCCGACATTTTGGAAGAAGAAGACGACCAATGAGCCTCACATTCGACCCCAAGACCCTGGCCGAACTCGCGGCGCTGCTGAACGAGACCGGCCTCTCTGAGATCGAACTGGCCGAGGGCGACCGCAAGGTGCGGCTGGCCCGCGCCGTTACCCAGGTGGCCGTGCCGGTCGCCGCCCCCGTGGCCGCGGCTGCCCCGGTTGCCGCCGCAGCGTCCGTCGCCCTGGCCGCAGCACCCGCCGACCTCTCCAAGCACCCCGGCCTCGTGAAGAGCCCGATGGTCGGCGTCGCCTATCTCTCCGCCGAACCCGGCGCCCCGGCCTATGTCTCGGTCGGCCAGAGCGTCGAAGCCGGGGCCACGCTGCTGCTGGTCGAAGCGATGAAGACCTTCAACCAGATCAAGGCCCCGCGCGCGGGCGTGGTGAAGCAGATCCTGGTCACCTCCGGCGCGCCCGTGGAGTTCGACGAGCCGCTGATGATCATCGAATAAGATGTTCAAGAAAATCCTCATCGCCAATCGCGGCGAAATCGCGCTCCGCGTCCTGCGCGCCTGCCGGGAACTCGGCATCGCCTCGGTCGCGGTGCATTCCACGGCTGATGCCGACGCCATGCATGTCCGCCTGGCGGATGAGAGCGTGTGCATCGGCCCGCCGCTGGCGCGCGACTCCTACCTCAACATGCCCGCCATCATCTCCGCCGCGCTGATCACCGGCGCCGAGGCGATCCACCCGGGCTACGGCTTCCTCTCCGAGAACGCCGCCTTCGCCGAGATGGTGGAGGCGCATAATCTGGTCTTCATCGGCCCCACCGCGCAGCATATCCGCATGATGGGCGACAAGATCACCGCCAAGACCACCATGGCGGATCTCGGCGTGCCGCTGGTGCCCGGCTCGGCTGGTGAGCTTGCCTCGCTGGAAGAGGCGCGCGATGTCGCCGAGCGCATCATGTACCCGGTGCTGATCAAGGCGGCGGCGGGCGGCGGCGGGCGCGGCATGAAGGTGGCGCGCCAAGCTTCCGAGCTTGAGGCCGCTTGGCGCGAGGCCCGCGCGGAAGCGGGCGCCGCCTTCGGCAACAACGCCGTGTACATGGAAAAATACCTGGACAAGCCGCGCCATATCGAGCTGCAGATCCTGGCCGACAATCATGGCGAGGTGGTGCATATCGGCGAGCGCGACTGTTCGCTCCAGCGCCGCCACCAGAAGGTGCTGGAGGAGGCCGGCTCCCCGGTCATCACCGCCGAACAGCGCGACGCCCTGGGCGAAACCGTGACCAAGGCGCTGAAGAAGATCGGCTACCGCAACGCGGGCACGCTGGAGTTCCTGTACCAGGACGGGCAGTTCGCCTTCATCGAGATGAACACCCGTCTGCAGGTGGAGCACCCGGTCTCGGAGATGATCTCCGGCATCGACCTGGTGCGCGAGCAGATCCGCATCGCCGCCGGGCAGCCGCTCGGCTACACCCAGGCCGACATCGCGTTCTCCGGCCATGCCATCGAATGCCGCATCACCGCCGAGGACCCGGAAACTTTTGCCCCCTCGCCGGGCCTCGTGGAGGTCTTCCACCCGCCGGGGGGCTTAGGCGTGCGCGTGGACAGCGCTCTCTACGCGGGGTACCGCGTGCCGCCGCATTACGACAGCCTGATCGCCAAGCTGATCGCCACCGGGCGCACGCGCGAGGAAGCCATCGCCCGCATGAAGCGCGCCCTGCACGAATTCGTCATCACCGGCATCAAGACCACGATCCCGCTGCACCAGAAAATCCTGGAAGCGCCGGATTTCGTCGCAGGGGACTACACCATCCACTGGCTGGAACGCTTCGTCGCCGGTTGACCCCGGCGTTCAGGACCGCGTCCAAAAGGGGCTCTGCCCGCCGGCAATGAAAAGAGGGGACCCACATGCGGGGTCCCCTCTTTTGTTCTGAATTATTGAGATCCAGCGGCTTATACCAGCTTGCGAGATGCATGACTCTCTGCCCTCATTGCGAGCGCAGCGAAGCAATCCATCTCCGCGACATCGCAGAGATGGATTGCTTCGCGTCGTGCGAATGCACGCATTCGCGTGACGCTCGCAATGACGGTTCTGGATGGGGCATCCTCAACGCGGCTTGGTATTAAACCGGCAGTTCGATGGCGATGCGCAGCCCGCCCCCTGGGCGGTCCAGCAGGCGGATGGCGCCGCCATGGGCAACGACGATATCACAGGCGATGGTGAGGCCAAGCCCGGTGCCGGCGGGGTCTTCACTTTCGAAGGGCTTGAGCAGGGTCTCGCGCTTGGCGGCGGGGATGCCGGGTCCGTCGTCGTCGATGAGGATTTGCAGCGTGCTCTGGCCGGTCTGTCTGGCGCTAACCCAGATCCGGCTCGCGTGGCGGCGGGCATTGTCGATAAGGTTGGTCAGCGCCCGGCGCATGGCCTCGGGGCGGATGGTGGCGGTCAGCCCCGCTGGGGCGTCCAGGCTGATGCTGGCCCCGGCGCGGCGGGCGGCGGCGCAAATATCGTCAAGCAGCGCGGAAATGTCGGTTGGCACAGGCTGCTCACCGCCCTCGCCGCGGGCAAAGTTCAGGTAAATGCCGATCAGCCGCTCCATCTCCTCGATGTCGCCGGTCATATCGGCGAGATCCTGCCGCGGAATCTGCGGCTGCATGGCCAGCGCCAGGCGCAGCCGCGTCAGCGGCGTGCGCAGATCGTGCGAGACGCCAGCCAGCATGGTGGTGCGCTGGACGAGGAAGCGGCGCAGGCGTTCGCGCATGCGGTTGAAGGCGGTGGCGGCGCGGCGCACCTCCATGGCGCCTTCCGGGCGGATGGGTCCTTCATCCCGCCCCATGCCAAAGGCCTCGGCGGCGGCGGCCAAGCGGTGTATGCCCCGTACCTGGGTGCGCAGGAACAGCGCCGCCACGCCGAACAGCAGCACGGCGGTGCCGATCAGCCAGACGAGAAACAGATAGAAGGTGCCGATATATAGGCGCTTGCGCGGCACATCGATGCCAAGCACGCCATCGGGCATCTGCACGTTGATCACAATGGTGTCCGGCAAGGCGTTCCAGTCGACATTGAAGGGCCGGTGCAGCTGGGCGGCGAGCGCGCGGGCGAGGTCCGTGTCCACCGGGCCGGGCAAATCCGGCGGCGGGAGCTGGCGCAGCCCTTCCCCAGGCAGGAAGCTGGTGTTGAACTGGAAATATTGGTCCCCAAGCTGGATGATCCGCCCGCGTAGATTCGGAGCGCGGTCGATCTCGATGACCATCAGCCCCACCTCCCCGGCCACGCCCCCGGCTAGGCGGCGGGAGAGTTCACTGAGGTGGTTGCCGTAGAAAATTTGCAGCGCCACCGCCTGCAACAGCACCATCGGGATGAGCACGATCAGCAGCGAGCGCCCGAACAGGCCGCGCGGCAGAATTCTCCGGACCATGCGCTCCACGCCGAAGGTGCTGAGCCTCATGCCTGCGGGCCTCCGGCCCCGCCGGCATTACTTTTTATTTTGCGCGCGGCCCCCTCCGGCGCTTTTCCATCGGTGCTACGCACCGCTGGAACCTTGGCGCCTTCGCCCGCACCAGCCCCGCGCGCTGACAGGCGTACCTGCGGCACGCCTGTCATATACCCGGTTTCAGCGTGTAGCCCTTGCCGCGCACCGTGTGCAGGAAGCGCGGCTCGCGCGGGTCGGGCTCGATTTTGCGGCGCAGGCGGGTCACCTGCACGTCGATGGCGCGCTCGTTCACGTCATCCAGACCAAGCGCCGAGGCCAGCGCCTCGCGCGAGAGGATCTCATGCGGCCGGGCGGCAAGTGCCGCGAGCAGCGCCAGCTCGGCGCTGGTGAGCCGCACGGGGCCATTGGCCGAGGTCAGTTCGCCGCGGGAGGGGTCAAAACTCGCCTGGCCGAGCTGCACCGGCGCGAGCGGGGCGGCGGGGGGCTGCGCCCGGCGCAGCATGGAGCGGATGCGCGCCACCAGCACGCGCGGGTCGAACGGCTTGCCGAGATAATCATCCGCCCCGGCCTCGAACCCGGCGACGATGTCTTCCGGCGTGTCGCGCGCGGTGAGCAGCAGTATGGGCATGTCCGGCGCGCGCTCGGCGCGCAGGCCGCTGGTCAGCTCCAGCCCGGTCTCACCGGGCATCATCACGTCCAGCACCATCAGGTCGAAATCCAGGAAGCGCAGCTTGTCGCGCGCCTCGGCGGCGGAGCCGGCCTGGGTCACGCGGAAGCCCTGCTCGGCGAGGAAGCGCGCGGCCAGCTGGCTCAGGCGCGCATCGTCATCCACGAGCAGGATATGCGGGGCGTCGCCACTCATCCGTTCAGGCGCCGTTCCGCTGCCCCTTGCCGCGATGCGCGTCCTGGCCGTCGATATAGTCGCGGCCCTGCTGCTGCATCAGCCCGCGCAGCACGCGCTTGAACCCCTCCACCGCCGGGCCGCCCGCCTCGCGGTAGGCGGCGATGAGCCGCTCACGCTGCGCCTCGAACAGCCGCCGCTCCAGCGTGGCGCCCTTCTCGGTCAGCGTGAGGAGGCGCTGGCGCCGGTCCTGCGCGCCGGGAACCTGGGCCACGTAGCCCTCGCGGATCAGCGGCCCGAGCACCCGGGTGAGGCTCTGCTTGGTAATGCCGAGGATGCCGAGCAGCTCGCCCACGGTCAGCCCCGGCCGCCGCGCGATCCAGTGCAGGCAGCGGTGATGCGCCCGGCCATAGCCCAGCTCGCCGAGCATCGCGTCCGACGCTTCGGTAAGGTCGCGGTAGGCGAAAAACATCATGTCCTGCGCCAGGCGAAGCTCGTCCTCTCGCAAAAACAGCAGCCCGGAGCCGGGAGCGGTGTGCGCCGTGCCGGGCAGGGTTTCGCGTTTGGTGGCCGGGAAGGGTTGAGCGGAAGGGTCTTGCATGGCAGTTTCTTGGCCTTAAGAGCTATGCCTTGCATTGGCAGGGCAGTACGGCTGACTGATATACTAATGTTTCCTGTCTTGTTACAGTAGCGCAAACGGAGATTTTTGACCATGGCGCTTGTGCCTTTCGACGACCGTGACGGCTTCATCTGGTGGGATGGCAAGCTTATCCCCTGGCGTGACGCGAAGCTGCACGTACTCAGCCATGGTTTACACTACGCATCCGCCGTGTTTGAGGGCGAGCGCGCCTATGGCGGCAACATCTTCAAGCTCGACGCGCATACCGACCGGCTGATCGAGTCCGGCCGCATCCTCGGCTTCGAGATTCCCTTCACCCGCGAGCAGATCAACCAGGCCTGCAATGACGTGATGAAGGCCAACAACCTGACCGAAGCCTATCTGCGTCCGCTGGCCTGGCGCGGCTCGGAGCAGCTTGCGGTTTCGGCGCAGCAGACCAAGATCCACCTGATGGTGGCGTGCTGGGAATGGCCGAACCTGTTCGGCGCCGACCGCATGAAGGGCGTGCGCCTTGGCATCGCCGACTGGCGCCGCCCGCACCCGCAGACCGCCCCCACCGCCGCCAAGGCCGCCGGGCTGTACATGATCGGCACGCTGGCCAAGCACAAGGCCGAGGCCGAGGGCTTCAACGACGCGCTGATGTACACCTGGGACGGATTCGTGGGCGAAGTCACCGGCGCGAACATCTTCTTCGTGCTGGACGGCAAGCTGCACACGCCCAAGCCGGATTGCTTCCTCGACGGCATCACCCGCAAGACCGTGATCACCCTGGCCAAGGCCCGCGGGATCGAGGTGGTTGAGCGCCACATCCTCCCCGAGGAGCTGGCGAACTTCGGGGAAGCCTTCGTGACCGGCACCGCCGCCGAGATCACCCCCGTGCGCCAGATCGGCGACCTGCATTTCGAGCCGAGCAGCATCACCGAGGTGCTGAAGTCCGACTACGAGGCGCTGGTGCTGATGTCGCCGGAAGAGGTGGAGAAGCGCGCCGCGTAAACCGCCGCGTCCGTGACCGCTCACGGGCGCGGCAGCCAGACGCCGGGCCCCGGCGCGGTGTAGCGGCACAGCCGATAGGTCTGCACCGGCTTGCCGTCCCGCGTACGGGCGAGCGTGCCGGTCTGGTCACATGGCGCATCGGCCCGGTGCGTGATCATAACCCCCGTCTGCCCTTCCAACACCGCCGCGGGCCAGTCGAAATAGCTCCAGCGCGGCTCGAACCCCGCCACGCGCAGCCCAGGCGGGGCGTAATAGGCCAGAGCGGCGGCGGTGGCGTAGTCATCGGCGGCGACGAAATCCGGGTGCATGGCCGCGAGCTGCTCGCCAAGCTGCGTCCAGCCCGCCATTTGCAGGGCCGAGGTGTCCAGGCGCGGCGGAATCGGCAAGGGTGCTGCCAGGGCCTGCGCATAGACCAGCCCGGTAATGCCGAACCCCAGCGCCAGAGCCGGATTGCGCCAGCGCGCCAGGATCGCGGCGGGCAGCGTGGCGATGGCGAGGCAGGCGGACGGGTACAGCACCGCGACCCAGTTGCCCTCCACCCGCTGGGAAAGCACATGCTCCAGCAGCACCGCCCCCGGCAGCAGAGTGAGCCAGAGCAGCAGCCTTGGCCCCGGCGCCTGCTCATGCCGCAGGCCCCAGACCCCGCGTACCGCCAGCACGAAGATGACCGGGGTGAACAGGAGAAACTGGCTGCCCAGAAGAGCCGCCAGGAAGCCGAGCGCCCGGCCCGGGTTGAACCCGGCCTCGCGCCCGCCCTGCTTGAAGTAGCTGGCCCAGCCATGCGCCGCGTTCCAGGCGATATCCGGGGCGAAGACCAGCACGGACAGCACAGCGGCGAGCCAGGGCCAGGACGTGCGCAGCCAGGCGCGCTCCTGGCGCCCCGCCAGCACCCAGCCGAACACGGAGAGGATGAACAGCAGCCCGGTATATTTGGAGAGCAGCGCCAGCCCCGCCGCCAGTCCCGCAGCCAGCCACCAGCGCGGATTGCCGGACTGGATCAGCCGCGCCATGGCCCAGAGCCCGGCGGTCCAGAAAAACAGCAGCGGCGTGTCCGGCGTCATCAGCACGGCACCCGCGCCGAACATCAGCGTGGCGTTGAGGCAGGCGGCGGCTGTGATCCCGGCGCGGCGTCCGGGGAAGAGGCGCTCCGCCGCGTCCCATGCCAGCAGCGAGCCTGCCAGGGTGGAGAGCGGGCCGAGCAGCCTCACCCCCAGCGGCGAAGGGCCGAGCAGCGCGGTGCCGGCCCTGATCCAGAGCGCCACCATCGGCGGATGGTCGAAATACCCGGGCTGGAGATGCGTGGACCAGAGGAAGTAATACGCCTCGTCCGGCACCAAAGGCAGGCTCGCCGCCAGCGCAAGGCGCAGGACGGCAAGCGCCAGCAGCGCCGCGAGCGCGAAATTCATGTTACCGCACGCGCCAGACCAGCGTCGCAGAGACGGCGTAGTTCCACACCACGCCCACAGCCGCGCCCGCGGCACCGGCCAGCAGACCGTGCCCGTTCTCGGCGTAGAGCGCCTTGGCGATGCCGATATTGGCGTAGGCGCCCAGGCTGCACACCGCCAGGAACAGCACCAGCCCGCGCCAGGCGCGCGCGCCCTTCAGCCGCTGGGCGCGGTAGGTGAGCTGGTTGTTGAGCTCGAAGTTGGCGATCATGGCGACGATGGTGCCGATGGTCTGGGCTGTGCCGAACCCGACACCCGCCGCGCGCGCCGCCTGCAACACCAGAATGTTCACCAGCACGCCAAAGGCCCCGACCAGCGCGAAGGAGACGAAGCGCAGCGGCACGGTGCCGCCCAGCGCCTTGTCGATGAGCAGCCCGGCGAATTGCGCCAGCACCAGCACGTCCAGCTTGCTCTCGCCCGCATGGCGGGGGCGGAACTTGTAGGGGATCTCGGCGATGTTCAGCCGCCGGGGCGAGGCGAGGATGAGATCGAGCAAAATCTTGAACCCCTGGCCGGTCAGCCGCCCGGCCAGCTGCTCGAACAGCTCGCGCCGGAGCAGGAAGAACCCGCTCATCGGGTCGTGGATGCTGGTATGGGTGAGCATCTGCGCCACGCGGATGCCGGTCTCGGAGAGCTTCACGCGCAGCGGCGAGGACAGCCCCGTGGAATCCCCGCCCTCGACATGCCGGCTGCCCACCGCCATGTCCGCGCCGCCTTGCACGGCCTGCAGCATCAGCGGCAGGCGGGTTTCATCGTGCTGCATGTCGCCGTCGATGACCGCGACATAATCGGCGGAGGAGGACAACGCCCCCTCGATGACCGCGGAGGAGAGCCCGCGCCGCCCGACGCGGCGGATGCAGCGCACGCGGGCATCGTCGCGGGCCAGGGCGCGCACGACGGTGGAGGTGCCGTCCGGGCTGTCGTCATCGACGAACACAACCTCCCAGTCGATGCCGGTAAGCGCATTGTTGAGAGCAACCACCATGGGCGCGACATTCGCGCGCTCATTGTAGCACGGCACGACGACCGTGAGCGTATAGGCCACGGCGGGTTAGAGGGCTTCGAGCACGGCCTCGGCGCGGCTGACCTCGAAGCCGCCCGGTTCCTCGACAAAAAGCTGCGTGACCACGCCGTCTTCCGCCACCAGGGCAAAGCGCTGGCTGCGCACGCCCAGGCCGCGGGCCACCAGGTCCAGTTCCAGCCCCAGCGCCTTGGTGAAGGTGGCGGAGCCGTCGGCCAGCATCACCACGCTGTCCAGCGCCTTGTGGTCCTTGGCCCAGGCGCCCAGCACGAAGGCGTCATTCACGGCCATGCACACGATCTTGTCCACGCCCTTGGCCTTGAACTCGGCCGCGTGCTTGACGAAGCCCGGCAGGTGCTTGGCGCTGCAGGTGGGGGTGAAAGCGCCCGGCACGGCGAACAGCACGATTTTGCCATGGCCCAGCAATTCGGCGGTATCGGCCTCACGGGGGCCATCCGCCGTCGCCACCATGAGCTTCATGGCCGGAATCTTGTCGCCTATCTTGATCATGCTGTCTGTCTTTCCTTCGGCAGATATCGCTACCTATACGAACTGCCCCTGGCCGTGAAGAGAGAGCGGCAAACAGGGCTGGTCCTGGCAGGAAGCCAAGAATATACTGGCGCAATGACGGAGGCAAAACATTCCGGGTCGAACCCGCCCAACTGGCTGACGGGGCAGTTGCTCATCGCAATGCCGGCGATGGGCGATTCGCGCTTCGTGCAGAGCGTGATCCTCGTCTGCTCGCACACCGAGGAGGGCGCGATGGGCGTTGTTGTCAACCACCCGCTGCGCGCCCCGAAATTCGCTGACCTGATGAGCCAGCTGGACGTTTCCCCCAGCCCGCCGCGGCGCGAGTTGCCGCTGGGCGTGGGCGGCCCGGTGGATGAAACCCGCGGCTTCGTGCTGCACAGCGCGGACTGGATCTCCGACACCAGCCTGCAGGTGGACGACACCCTTGCGCTCAGCGCCAACCTGGACATCCTCCAGGCCGTGGCCGCAGGCGGCGGGCCGGAGAAGGCGGTGCTGCTGCTCGGCTATGCGGGCTGGGGCGAGGGGCAGCTGGACCAGGAGATGCGCCAGAATTCGTGGCTGAGCGTGGCGGCGGATGACGCCCTGGTCTTCGACACCGCCTACAGCACGAAATGGCAGCGGGCCCTGGCCAAGCTGGGCATCGACCCCGGCATGCTCTCAGGCGCTGCGGGGCGGGCGTGAAGCAGCTCGTCATCGCCACCCATAACCCCGGCAAGCTGAAGGAATTCTTATCCCTGCTGGCGCCGCTGGGCTTTGGCGTGGTCTCTTCGGGCGAACTCGGCCTGCCCGAACCGGATGAGACCGCCGATACCTTCCCTGGCAATGCGCGGATCAAGGCGCTGGCGGCGGCGCAAGCCTCGGGCCTGCCGGCGTTGGCCGATGATTCCGGGCTCTCGGTGGCGGCGCTTGGCGGCGGGCCGGGCGTATTCTCGGCGCGTTACGCGGCGGGGGATTACGCGTCTGCCTTCACGCGCATCATTGAAGCCGCCCGTGCCGCCGATGACTGGCGCGCCTGGTTCACCTGCGCGCTCTGCCTGGCGCAACCGGATGGCACCACCGCCACCTATATCGGCCAGGCTTACGGGCGTATCGCCCCCGCGCCGCACGGGGCGGGCGGGTTCGGCTACGACCCGGCCTTCATCCCCGACGGCTACGAGCAGAGCTATGCCGAGCTGGGCCGGGCGGTGAAGGACAAAATCAGCCACCGTGCGCAAGCCATCGCGCAGTTGGCTGCCGTACTTAAAGCCTAAAAATTATCCTTGGCGGAGCGCAGGCGGGCGAATTCCTCCACGCTGTCCGCGCGCAGGAACGGGTTGGTGGCGCGCTCCTGCCCCAAAGACACCGGCAGAGTGGGCTGCCCCTTCTCGCGCAGGGCCGCCACCTCCGCCGCGCGGGCGGCAAGCGCCGCGTTCCCCGGCTCCACGGTGAGCGCGAACCTGGCGTTGGACGCGGTGTATTCATGCCCGCAGCAGACCAACGTGGCATCCGGCAGGTCCGCGAACTTGGCGAGCGAAGTGAACATCTGCGCGGGGGTGCCCTCGAACAGCCGGCCGCAGCCCAGGCTGAACAGCGTGTCGCCCGGCAGCAGGATGCCGCCATCGGCGATGTAATAGGCGATGTGCCCGAGCGTATGCCCCGGCACCTCGATGACCCGCAGCTTGGCCGCGCCGAAATCCACCATCGAGCCCTCATGCACGGCAATGTCGAGCTTCGGCAGGCGGTGCGCGTCCGCGCCATTGCCCACCACCTTGGCGCCAAAGCGCACCACCAGCTCTTCCGTGCCGCCGACATGGTCGGGATGGTGGTGCGTCAGGAAGATGAAGTCCAACCCCCAGCCTGCCGCCTCCAGCGCCGCGATGGCGGGCTCGGCCTCGGCCGGATCGACGATGCCGGTCTTGCCCGTCACCGGCTCATGCAACAGCCAGGAATAATTGTCAGAAAGCATCGGGATAGCCTGTGCCGTCACCGCCATGTGTGTCGCTCCTTTCCGTCTGCCGCGCTATATAAGGGCAATGGCGATCGATGCGCGAGATGCGGCTGGATTTTATGCAACGCCCCTGGGGCGGCTGACAGCCGGGCTGCTGCGGCAGAAGCTCGCGGCGCTGTGGCCGGATTGCGCCGGGCTCTCGGTGCTGGGGCTGGGCTTCACCGGGCCGTATCTGGAACTGTGGCGCGAACAGGCGGGGCGCTGCCTGGCCGTCTCGCCCCGGGACATGGGGCCGGCCCCCTGGCCGGCGGGACGAGCCTCGCTCGCCTGCCTGGCGGAGGAGGATGCCCTGCCCTTCCCCGATCTGACGTTCGACCGCATCCTGCTCGTGCATGGGCTGGAGCAGGCGGACAACGCCAGGCGCACCCTGCGCGAGGCCTGGCGGCTGCTGAAGGATGATGGGCGGCTGATCGTGGTGGTGCCGAACCGGCACAGCATTTGGGCGCATGCCGAGAGTACGCCCTTCGGCCATGGCCAGCCTTATTCCGAGGGCCAGCTCGGCCGGCTGCTCGGCAACCTGTTCTTCCATGTGGAAACCCATGTGCCCGCGCTGTTCGCCCCGCCCTGCGGCTGGGCGCCAATGCTGCACTGGTTCCAGCTTTACGAGCAAACCGGCCGGCTGCTGGCGCCGCAACTGGCGGGGCTGACCATCGCCGAGGCAACCAAGGATGTGCACGGCATCGTCCCCCTGCGCCAGAAGGCGCCGGGGCGGCGCGTGCTGGTGGATGCAGGACAGTGAGGCGCGGCAGGAGATGAGGGCATGACGAAGGTGGCGGTAATCACCGGCGGGGGCAGCGGCATTGGCTTTGCCGCCGGGCGCGAGCTGGCCGAGGCCGGTTGGCAGGTGGTGCTGGCCGGGCGGCGATTGGAGGCGCTGGAGCAGGCGGCCGGGGCGCATCCCGCCCTGGTGCCGATCGCTGCCGACGTGACCAATGAGGCCGCCGTGCAGCATTTGTTCGACGAAACCGTGCGCCGCTTCGGCCGGGTGGATCTGCTGTTCAACAATGCCGGCACCTTCTCCCGCCCGGCCCCCTTGCCCGAGGTGGAGCTGGCGGATTTCTCCGCCGCACTGGCAGTGAACGTGACCGGAATGTTCCTCTGCGCCCGCGCCGCCTTCCGGGTGATGGCCGCGCAATCACCCCAGGGCGGGCGGATCATCAATAACGGCTCGATCTCGGCGCAGGTGCCGCGCCCGCAGGCCGTGGCTTATACCGTGTCCAAGCACGCCGTCACCGGGCTTACCCGCGCGCTTTCGCTGGAAGGCCGGGCCTGCAACATCGCCTGCGGGCAGATCGACATCGGCAACGCCGCCACGGAACTTTCCGCCGGGATCGCGCGCGGCGCCATGCAGGCGGATGGCCGCATCGCGCCCGAGCCGATGATGGATGTGGAGCATGCCGCCACCTCGGTACTGCACATGGCGAGCCTGCCGCTCTCGGCCAATGTGCAGTTCATGACCGTGATGGCCACCAACATGCCGTTCATCGGGAGGGGCTAGGGATGCTGCGCTTCTCCGCCAATATCAGCACATTGTTCACCGCCCTGCCGGTGCCCGAGCGCATCTCCGCCGCCGCTGCGGCCGGGTTCGCGGCCGTGGAGATGCAGTTCCCCTACGAGCTGCCGGCTCCCACCCTGGCCAGCGCCGCCCAGGCTGCAGGGGTGGAGTTCGTGCTGATCAACATCCCCGCCGGGGACTTCGCCCAGGGAGAGCGCGGCATCGCTTGCATCCCCGGGCGGGAGAACGAATTCCTCCGCGGCGTGATGCGTGCCGGGGATTATGCCAACGCGCTAGGCTGCCCGCGCGTGAACTGCCTGGCCGGGAACGTGCCGGACGGCGAGGCGCCCGAGCATTCCTGGGACGTGCTGGTGGAGAACCTGCGCCTCGCCGCCGACATGCTGGCCGTGCGCGGCGTGCAGTTGCTGGTGGAGCCGCTGAACCGGGCGGATAATCCGCGCTTCATCCTGAATGGCTATGCCGACGCGGATGCGCTGCTCACCACCGTGGCCAAGGATAATCTGGCCTTGCAATACGACGTGTACCACGCCCGCGCCGGGGGCGAGGATGAACTGGAGGGGCTGACACGGCGGATAGGGCGCATCGGCCATATCCAAATTTCGGACTATCCGGGGCGGGGCGCGCCTGGCACGGGAGAGCTGGATTTCCCCCGCCTGTTCCGCGCCATCCGGCATCTGCCCTATGCGGGCTGGACCGGGGCGGAATATGTCTGCCCCAGCCCCCGGCCGGAAGAATTCGCCTGGATGGCGGCGGCATAGCCTGTTAGCACAGGAGTTGTGCCTAAATGGCCACGTTCGGGCAAAATCAGACACTTCTGACGTGCTTATATAATTGTTAATGTAATCTTTACGAATTTCTTGTTATTTATTATGAGTACGATGGTGAAACCGAAATGCTCGATTTAGTTGCCAAATTTTTGCGCGATCGGAGTGCGAAGTCATCTTGGCACGGGAACCATCCCCGGTCCGGGCGAGAGCGAGATGTATTCGCACCCTGATGACGCCCACGAGAAAACCGGGCTGGTCCCGCCGCTGTTGATCGCCCTGATTCTGAGCCTGCTGGTGCTATCGCATCTCAACGCGGCTGGACGTTAAGAGCTACAGAGCCGCCAGGATCATCCGGGCCGCCTCTACCACCGCACACGCCACTTCCGGCGACATTGCGGCGCCCGGCGTGAAATCCGCCCCCTCGATCCCATAGATCAGCAGCTTCTCCGGCAGCGTGCCCAGCGCACGGGAGAGCGCCACCGCCTCCGCCAGCCCGAACCCATGCGAGGACGCCGGGTGGCCCGTGGCGAATTCCGTCTGCCCGTCCAGCACATGGACGCGCCCGGGCTGGCCCAAAGGAGCCAAGGCGTCGATGCAGACCGCCAGTTCCGCTCCCGCCCAGTCCTGCGCGAGGCCGAGCAGATCGCCGGCGCAGAGGCGCAATTCCACGCCGGGCGGCAGGCGGCCCTCAAGCTGCCGGGCGGCGAGCAGCCCCGCCGCGTCATCCCCCCGGTCGGGATGGCCAATACCGGCGACAAGTCGCAGGCTCACCCGCGCTTCACCGTAAGCTTCAGGAAATGCGTGGAACAGGAGATGCAGGGGTCGTAATTGCGGATGCCGAACTCGCAGCGGGCGCGGATGATGTCATCCGGCTGGTCCAGCAGCGGCGTGGCGAGATCGGCGATGTCGGCCTCGATGCTCGGCTGGTTCTGCGAGGTGGGCGGCACGATGCGGGCGCGTGCCACGGTGCCATCGGCTTCGAACTCGTAGCGGTGCCAGCACAGGCCGCGCGGCGCCTCGGAGCAGCCGAAGCCGACGCCCGCCCTTGGGGTGAGCGGCACGGCGGCATGTTCCGGGGGCTCGTAGGCCGCGATCAGGCGCAACGCCTCGCCGCAGGCATAGGCAATCTCAAGCGCGCGGACGACGATGCTCTTGAACGGGTTGCGGCAGACCGGCCCCAGCCCGGCCTCATGCGCCAGGGCCTGCAACTCCACGGGCAGCAGCGAGGAATTCAGCGCGTAGCGGGCCAGCGGGCCGACCACATAGGCGCCGCGCCGCTTCAGCACTGCAGTGCAGGGCGGTGGAATGCGCCACGTGCCGTTCCTCGAACTCCTCGTCGAAGGCGGAAATCGGGAATATCCAGCCCCGCGCTCGAGACCAGCCGGTCACCGATGATCGGATAGTCCACGCCGTCGTGCAGAGAGACGAATTCGTAATCGCGCTCGAAATCCGGGAAGGAGAAGCTGCCCACCCAGCGCACCAGCCCGACCGCCTGCTCATACGCCGCCGCCAGCTTGGGCACATGCGCCGCCAACTCGGCCTTGGTGGGCACGCGGTAGAATCCGCCGGGCTTGGGGTTGACCGGGTGGATCTCCCGCCCGCCGATGATACGTCATCAGATCGTTCCCGGCCTTCTTGATGGCGAGCCCGGCGCGCACAGCCTCGCCATGCGCCGAGGCCATCTGGATGCCGTCAGGGAAGCCCAGGAAATCCGGCGCGTGCAGCATGACGATGTGCAGCGCGTGGCTCTCGATCCATTCGCCGCAATAGATCAGCCGCCTGAGCGCGGCCAGTTGCCCGTCCACCGTGGCGCCGAAGGCGGATTCGATCGCCTGCACCGCGCTCGTCTGGTACGCGATCGGGCAGATGCCGCAGATGCGCGAGACGATATCCGGCACTTCCATGTAGGAGCGGCCGCGCAAGACCGCCTCGAACAGGCGCGGCGGCTCGTAGATCCGCAACTCGGCGGCGGTGAGCTTGCCGTTCTCGATGTCGAGCGAGAGCGCGCCCTCGCCCTCCACCCGGGTGAGGGTATCGACCTTGATGATTCTAGTGGTCATGCGCTTCACTCTCCTCGCGGAACGGTCCGGCCCAGGCGTTGAAGCTGCGGAAGGCGCGCTGGATGTCCCGCTCGCTGGCGCCGAGCAAGCCCCATTCCTTGCCAGGGCGGCGGTGTTGGGGGTTTCCATGGGCCCGAAGCAGCCATAGCAGCCGCGCGCATAGGCCGGGCAGATGGCGCCGCAGCCCGCATGCGTGACCGGCCCCAGGCAGGGCGTGCCCTTGACCATGACACAGACCGTGCCGCGCCGCTTGCACTCCACGCACACGCTGTGCGCGGAATGCCCGGCTTGCGCCCTGCGAGGAAGGCGCTGATGACCTCGACCAGCTGCGCCTTGTTGATCGGGCAGCCGCGCAGCTCGAAATCCACCGGCACGTGCTCGGAAATCGGCGTCGATGTCGCCAGCGTGTCGATATATTGCGGCGAGGCATAGACGGCCGCGATGCATTCCTGCGCGTCGCGGAAATTGCGCAGGGCCTGGATGCCCCCCGCCGTGGCGCAGGCGCCGATGGTGACGAGATGGCGCGACTGCCTGCGCACCTCCTGGATGCGCTCGGCGTCGTGCGCGGTGAGGATCGAGCCCTCGACCAGCGAGAGATCGTACGGGCCGGGGATGAAGGCGCTGGTGGCCTCGGGGAAGTTCGCGATCTCGACGGCGCCCGCGACGGCGAGCAGCTCATCCTCGCAATCCAGCAGCGAAAGCTGACAGCCATCGCAGGAGGCGAATTTCCAGACTGCGAGGCGGGGGCGGCGGTGCATGTTCATCGCTCAGATCTCCCTGACGGCAAGCAGATGCGCGATCTGGTCGAGGCGCATCACCGGACCGTCCTTGCAGACGAAGCCGGGGCCGAACTGGCAATGCCCGCACAGCCCGATGGCGCATTTCATGTTCCGCTCCATCGAGAGATAGATGCGCTCCGCTGCAAGGCCCGCGTGCAGCAGCATGTCGGCGGTTACGCGCATCATCACCTCCGGCCCGCAGACCATGGCGATGGTGTTGCCCGGGTCGATGGCGGCGCGGGCGATCAGCATCGGCGCCACGCCGACATTGCCGCGCCAGTCCACATCGGCGCGGTCCACAGTCACCACCACGTCAAGGTCCAGCCGCTGGCGCCAGTCCTGCACCTCCTCGCGGTAGAGGATGTCGTTGGGGTTGCGGCTGCCGGTGAGCACCGAGACGCGGCCATAGCGGGCGCGGTCGGCGAGGATGCCGACCACGGCCGGGCGCAGCGGCGCCATGCCCAGCCCGCCGGCGATGATCAGCACGTCCCGCCCCTCGGCCTCGCGCATCGGCCACCCAGCGCCGAACGGCCCGCGCACGCCGATCTGCGCCCCGGTGGCGAGGTGGGTGAGTGCCGCGCTGACTGCGCCAACATCGCGGATGGTGTGCAGATAGCCCGGGCTTTCGTTGGCGTGGCCGCTCATGCTGATCGCGGCCTCGCCCACGCCGGGGACGTAGAGCATGTTGAACTGGCCGGGGGTGAACTCCGGCCGCGCGCCAAGTTTTGGCAGCAGCTCGATGGTCACGGTATCGCCCAGGTCGCGCCGCACGCTGGCGACGCGGTAGAGCGCGGGCAGGAAAGGGTCCGGCGCAAGCGCCGTGTCAGTGTCGGGCGTAAACATCGAGCACCTGCAACCTGGTTGCCTGCAGGCGCCGCACCAGCACCGGCAGGAAGCGTTTCATCATCACGTAGCCGAACTCATGGTCGGCCTCGAACATCTCGTTCAGACACACCGCGTCGAACGCCAGAGTGTGCGTGGGCTCCACGGCCCGGGCGTCGAACGACCAGCGGTAGGGCGGCGCCAGCCACGAGATGCCCGCGACATCGCCGCGCCCGAGGGTGAGGAACACCACGGGCGGGCGGCCCGGGGCGGCGATTTCCAGCGCGACATGGCCCTGGGTGATGACTTGGCATTGCGCGGCGGCCCCGCCCTCGCGGATCAGATAAGCATCTGCCGGGTAGCTGCGCGGGGTGGCGCACCCGGCCAGCCGCTCCAGCCATTCCGGCTTCAGCCCGGCGAAGAACGGCAGGGCCCAGGGGTTGTCGTTTGTCATTTGGCATCCCCTGCCGCGATGATCGCGGCTTCTTCCGTCAGGTCGATGCCCACCGGGCACCAGGTGATGCAGCGCCCGCAGCCGACGCAGCCGGATTCGCCGAACTGGTCGATCCAGCTGGCGAGCTTGTGCGTCAGCCATTGCCGGTAGCGCGCGGCCCCGCTCTGGCGCACGGCGCCGCCATGCAGATAGGAAAAATCCAGCGTGTAGCAGGAATCCCAGTGGCGCTCGCGGGCGAAGCCGGTACCGGTGAGGTCGCTGGTATCGGTGACCGTGGTGCAGAAGCAGGTGGGGCAGACCATGGTGCAGTTGGCGCAGGAGAGGCACCTGGTCGCCACCTCATCCCAGCGCGAATGGGTGGGGTTGGCTTGCAGCGCCTGCTTCAGCCCCTTGGTTTCCAGCTTGCGGCCCATCTGCGCCTCGGCCCGGGCCTTGCCCGCCGCGGAAGCCGCCAGGTCAGCCCCCTCCGTTACGCGCCCCGGCAGGGTAGCGAGCAGCGCCGCCCCGGCCGGGCTGCCGGCCTGGACCAGGAAATCGTGCCGCTTGTCGTCCAGCAGTTCGGTCAGCGCCAGGTCGAACCCCGTCTGCACGTGCGGGCCGGTGCCCATGGAAGCGCAGAAGCAGGTGGCCCCGGCCTCGGTGCAGTTCACCGCCACGATGAAGGCGTTGCGCCGCCGCGCCGCGTAGCCCGCATCCCGGTAGGCCCCACCCATGAAGATCCGGTCCTGCCGGGCGATGGCGGCAACCTCGCAGGCGCGCACGCCGAGGAAGGCGTAACGCTCCTTGCCCGCGCTATCGTCCGGGGTGATCGTCAACTCTCCGCCTTCCCGCCGCGCGGTGAGCAAGGTTTCCCTGGGCGGGTGCAGGAACTGCTTCCAGCTCTGCGGGCCGGCATTGTAGCCGAACAGCGCCGCATCGCCGCGCCGCTCCACACTGTAGCGCCCGGCCTCCTGCCGGTCGGTCCAGCCGGCCGGGAGGTCCTCGGTCCTGGCGACACGGTCATAGATGATGGCGCCATCGCGCAGGACCGGGCCAATAACGGTGTGAGTTTGCGCGAGCGCGTCGATAAGCGCCTGCAGTGCCGTGGCGGGAAGGACAGCGCGCACCCTGGTTCCGTTCGCTTGCTCTGGCATCCTATCTCCTCGTCCCGCCTTGCGTTGGCCATGATTAGGCGATGGCGAGGCTGCGGGAATTGATCGGGATCAAAACAAGGCAGGTTCTTGTCGTCGGAGCCCAGGGCGGTTAGTGCCAAAGGCGCGCGGCGAGACGCGCCGGATGCACTGTGGAGCGGCTTGTTGGCATGAGTACCCGTATCGACCCGCGGCTAATGCAGGAAGGCCGCCGCACCCGCGGCGCCCTTCGGGCCAGTATCGGGCTGGGCCTGGTTTCGGGCTGGCTGATCATCGCCCAGGCCGTGCTGCTGGCGCAGGTCGTCACCCGCATCTCCTTCCACCACGCCACTGTGGCCGGGGTGGCGCCGTTCCTCTGGGGCCTGGCCGGGCTGTTCCTGCTGCGCGGCGGGCTCACCTATGCCGCCGAGATCACCGCCTTCCGCGCCGCGGCCCAGATCAAGACCGGGCTGCGCGCCGAACTGCTGGCGCGGGTGCTGGCCCGTGGGCCGGTAGGGGCCGCGGATGAGGCGAGCGCCGATGTTGCCGCCACGATGATCGAGGGCATTGAGGCGCTGGAGCCGTATTTCTCCCGCTACATGCCGCAGATGGCGCTGTGCGTGGCGGTGCCGCTCGCCATCCTCGCGCTGGTGTTCCCGCTGGATCTGTACTCCGGGCTGATCCTGCTCGTCGCCGGGCCGCTAGTGCCGGTGTTCATGGTGTTCGTCGGCTACCGGGCGGAGGCGATCAACCAGCGGCAATGGGAAAAATTGCTGCTGATGAGCACGCATTTTCTCGACATGCTGCAGGGGCTGACGACGCTGAAGCTGTTCGGCCGGGCGCGCGATGAGATCGACATCGTCGCACGCATCACCGATGATTACCGCCGCACCACCATGGCGGGCTTGCGCGTGGCGTTTCTCACCAGCGCGGTGCTGGAGTTTTTTGCCTCGGTGGCCATCGCGCTGGTGGCGGTGTTGTTCGGCGCAAGGCTGATCCATGCGCGCATCGATTTCTACCCGGCGTTCCTCGTGCTGCTGCTCGCACCTGAATATTTCGTGCCGCTGCGCGGGCTCTCGGTGCATTACCATGCGCGCATGACGGCGATTGCCGCGGCGAAGCGGATTTTCGCGCTGCTCGATGCCCCGGTGCCGGAAGCAGGAGCCAGCGCGGTGCCGCAGGGGAAGCTGGAAATCAACTGCGAAGACCTCATCTTCGCCTATGCCGAAGCGCCGGTGCTGGACGGTCTGGACGCGCATTTTCCGGCCGGGCGGATCACCGCCATCGTCGGCGAGAGCGGTGCTGGCAAGACCACGCTGGCGCGCGCGCTGCTGGGCTTCATCCGCCCGCAGGCGGGGCTGATTTTGGTGAACGGCGAGGATCTGGCGCAAATCTCGCAGGAAGCATGGTGGCAGGCGCTGGCCTGGGTGCCGCAAAACCCGCGTCTGTTCCATGGCAGCATCGCGGATAATCTGCGCCTCGGCGCGCCGGAGGCGGATGACGCAGCACTTCGCGAGGCCGCCGCGCGGGCCAAGGCGCTGGATTTCATCGAGGCGCTGCCGGGCGAATTCAACGCCGATGTCGGCGAGGCCGGGGGCAAGCTCTCGGGCGGGCAGATCCAGCGTCTGGCCCTGGCGCGGGCTTACTTGAAGAACCCGCGCCTGCTGATCCTCGACGAAGCCACGGCGAATCTGGACATGGAGAGCGAGACGCTGGTGCTGGATGCCATCGCCGAAGTGGCACAGGGCCGCACCGTAATCGTCATCGCCCACCGCCTCGCCATGGCCGCGCGGGCAGACCAGGTGCTGGTGCTGAAGGACGGGCGCATCGCCCAGGCCGGGCCGCCGCAAACACTGGCGGCGCAGGAAGGGCCATACCGCGAATTGCTGCGCGCCTATGAGGGCGAGGAGGCCGTGCCATGCGCGATCTGATCCGCCTGCACCAATTGTTCAAGCCGCAGCGCGGCTGGATGTTCGGCGGGCTGGCGCTGGCCTGCGTCACCATCCTCGCCAATTTCGGGCTGATGACGCTCTCCGGCTGGTTCCTCGCCGCCACGGCGCTCACAGGCCTTGCCAGCTACGCGGTGCAGAACGCCTTCAACTTCTTCACCCCCGCCGCCTCGGTGCGGTTTTTCGCCACGCTGCGCGTGGCTTCACGCTATGCCGAGCGGCTGCTGACGCACGAGGCGACGTTCCGCCTGCTCGCGGATCTGCGCGTGTGGTTCTACACCAAGCTGGAGCCGCTGGCCCCGGCGGCGTTGCAGGGCTACCGCGCTGCCGATCTGCTCTCGCGCATCGTCGCGGATATCGACACGTTGAACCTGTTCTACCTGCGCGTTTATGTGCCGCTACTCACCGCGGCGCTCACCACGCTGGTGATGGTGCTGTTCTTCGCCATCTTCTCCTGGCCTGCGGCCTTGGCTCTGGCGGCTGGGCTGCTCGCCGCCGGGGTGGGCGTGCCGGGCTTCACCGGCTTCGCCGGGCGGGCGGCGGGGGCCGAGATGGTGCGGCTGAACGCGGCCTTGCGCGCCGAATACGTGGATGCGGTGCAAGGCATGGGCGAGCTGCTCACCTATGGCGCAGCGCCTGCCCTGCAGGGCCGGGCGGCTTCGTTGCAAGCGGACCTTATCGCGGCGCAGGGCAAAATGGCCAAGGTCACCGGCCTTGGCGCGGCGGCGATCAGCCTGGCCACCAATTTCACCATGCTCGGCGTGGTCATCGCGGGCGGCGCGAAAGTGGCGGCGGCTCACCTGGACCCGGCGGACCTGGCACTGCTGGCCCTGGGCAGCATGGCGGCGTTCGAGGCCGTGGCGCCGCTGCCGCTGGCGTTCCAGTATCTCGGGCAGATCACCAGCGCGGCGCGGCGGATTTTTGCCCTGGCAGACACAGCGCCCGCCGTCGCGGCCCCCGCGGCCCCTGCCCCGGCGCCGCAAGGCTATGCGCTGGAACTTAAGGATGTCTCGCTGCGCTACACGCCGGAGGCCCCCTGGGCGCTGCGCCACCTGAACCTGCGCGTGCAGCAGGGCCGGCGCGTGGGCATCACCGGCGCCACGGGTGCCGGCAAGACCACGCTGATCAACCTGCTGTTACGCTTCCATGAATTTCAGGAGGGCGAGGCGCGCTTCGGCGGGCACGACCTGCGCGCCTATGGCAGCGAGGATCTGGCCGCTCACATTACCGTGATCTCCCAGCGCAGCTATCTGTTCCACACCAGCATCCGCGACAATCTGCTGCTCGCCAAGGCCGATGCCGATGAGGCAGCACTTTGGCGTGCGCTGGACGTGGCGCAGCTGGCGGACTTCGTACGCGCGCAGAAGGACGGGCTGGACACGCTGGTGGGCGAGGCGGGGATAAAGCTCTCCGGTGGGCAGGCGCGGCGCGTGGCCCTGGCGCGCGCGGTGCTGAAGGACGCGCCCTGGCTCGTGCTCGACGAGCCGACCGAAGGGCTGGACGCCGCCACGGAGCGCGAATTCCTGGCCGACCTCAGGCCGCTGCTGGACGGCAAGACCGTTCTTTACATCACCCACCGGCCCGCCGGGCTGGCGCTGATGGACGAGGTCCATGCGCTAAAATCAGGGCAGATTGCCGCTTAAGGCACGCCATAACCGGGCTGACTCCGGCTGATATTGATCTATATCAACTACACCAGACGCGAAATGCTTCTATAGCCGGTGCGGCTAATAAAAGGCTTTATCTAGCAGCTGGAGCTCACGGGCATGCCGTTAATCGATCCTAGTGTCGTCGAACTATCACGACTTCAATTCGCGCTCACCGCGCTTTACCACTTCCTCTTCGTGCCGCTCACGCTAGGCATGACCTTCCTGCTTTGCGCGATGGAGACGGTTTACGTCATCACCGGCAAGGAGATCTACAAGGAGATGACCCATTTCTGGGGCAAGCTCTTTGGCATCAACTTCGCCATCGGCGTGGCCACCGGCCTGACGATGGAGTTCGAGTTCGGCACCAACTGGTCGATGTACTCGCATTTCGTGGGTGACGTGTTCGGCACGCCGCTCGCCATCGAGGGCCTGATGGCCTTCTTCATGGAATCCACCTTCATCGGCCTGATGTTCTTCGGCTGGGACCGCCTGTCAAAGCCGGGGCATCTTGCTGTCACCTACCTCACCGCGCTGGGCTCCAACCTCTCCGCGCTATGGATTCTGGTGGCCAACGGCTTCATGCAGAACCCGCAGGGCGCCTCGTTCGACCCCGACACGATGCGCATGCAGTTCAACTCGTTCGTGAACCTGGTGTTCAGCGACGACGCGCAGGCCAAGTTCGTCCACACCTCGATCGCGGGCTTCGTTACCGGTTCGCTGTTCGTGATGGGCATTTCGTCCTTCTACATCCTCCGCAACCAGCACAAGGCGCTGGCCGCGCGGTCCTTCCGCATGGCGGCACTGTTCGGCATCATCTCCTCGCTGGCGGTGGTGACGCTCGGTGACGCGCTGGGCCGTCTGGACTACCTGGTGCAGCCGACCAAGATCGCGGCCATCGAAGGCCTGTGGGAAGACAGCAACGCGCACAGCTCTGCCGCTGCCGCGCCCTGGCTGCTCTTCGCCCTGCCGAATGACGCGACCCAGAGCAACTCTCTGGAAATCGGCATTCCTTACGTGCTGGACCCGCTGGTTGCGCACTCCGAGGATGCCGTTATCCCCGGCCTGTTGCACTCTAGAGCAGCAGGCTGGCCCGCGCATCCTGAACGGCATCAAGGCGATCAACGCCCTGCAGCAGTACGGGCAGACGCATGACGCCGCTTCGCTGGCCACCTTCAAGCAGTACGAGCAGGACATGGGCTATGGCTTCCTGGCCCAGAAGAACGCGCCGAATCAGGATCTGACCCAGATCACCCCGGCGAACCAGGACGCCATCGTGGCGCAGACCGAGAAGGACACGATCCCGAACGTGTTCGTCACCTTCTGGTCCTTCCGCATCATGATGGCCCTCGGCTTCTACTTCGTCGCCCTGTTCGCCTTCTCGGCCTACTTCAGCCTGCGTAACGAGCTGGAGAAGCACCCGCTGCTGCTGAAGGCCGCGATGTGGTCGATCCCGCTGCCGATCCTGGCCTGCGAGTTCGGCTGGATCACCGCCGAGGCTGGCCGTCAGCCCTGGTCCGTTTTTGGTTGGCTGCCGACCTTCCAGGCCGCCTCCAGCCATCCGTTCGGGTACATGGTGTTCTCTCTTATCGGCTTTGCTGCGCTGTACAGCGCCTTCATCGCCGCCGAGCTGTACCTGATGTTCAAGTTCGCCCGCCTCGGCCCGCAGCACCATGCTGAACCGGCCTTGGGCGCCGGCGCCACGATGTTCGGCAAGCCGCAGCTGGCTGATAAGTCCTGGCAATAACGCCGCACCTCTCAGGAGATTTTTAAATGGAACTCTACGTTGTTCTCAAAGTGATCTGGGCGGTGCTGTTAGGCGTGCTGCTCACCGGCCTCGCCGTGATGGTGGGGATGGACATGGGCGTGGGCACCCTGCTGCGCTTTGTCGGCAAGACCGACGGCGAACGCCGCGCGGCGCTGAACATGATCGGGCCGCACTGGGACGGGAACCAGGTGTGGTTCATCCTAGGCGGCGGCGCCATCTTCGCTGCCTTCCCAACCCTGTACGCCACCTCCTTCTCGGTGTTCTACGTCGTCATGATCCTGCTGCTGTTCAGCATGATCATGCGCCCCGTGGCCTTCGAGTACCGCTCCAAGGCCGAGGGTGGCGCTTGGCGCGGCGTCTGGGACTGGGCCTTCCTGATCTCCGGCGCCCTGCCGATGATCGTGTACGGTGCTGCCTTCGGTAACGTCATGGAAGGTGTCGGCTACCACTACGCCTGGACCGGCCAGTACTTCCAGGACGAAGTCCTTCCTCAGCTACCTGCTCAACCCCTTCGCGGTGATGTGCGGCGTGCTCTCGCTGAGCCTGGCGATCGCCCAGGGCGGCACCATGCTGATGATGCGCGGCGAGGAGCCGATCTCTGGCCGCGCCCGCAGCGCGGCCATTGGCGGCGCCATCGTGGCAGCGGTGCTGTTCGCCGTGGGCGGCGTGTGGGTCGCCCACCTGAACGGCTATGCCTTCACCTCCGCGGTTGACCCGAACATGCCCGCCACCCCGCTGAACGGCCCGACCGTGGCCGTGCAGGCCGGCGCGTGGATGAACAACTACCACAGCTACCCCGTCCTGTGGGTGCTGCCGGTGCTGGGCTTCGTGGGCATGCTGGGCGGCGCGCTGATGAACGCGGCGCGCAAGCCGGTGGTGGCCTGGTGGTGCGGCGCCGTGGCGTGGATCGGCGTCATCTTCACGGTGGGGACCAGCATGTTCCCCTTCCTGATGCCGTCCTCGACCAATCCTGACCAAAGCCTGACGGTGTGGAACGCCTCCGGCTCCGAGTATAATCTCGGCTGGATGCTGCTCTTCGCCCTGGTCTTCACGCCGGTCATCATCGCCTACACCTCGTGGTGCTTCTACGTGATGCGCGGCAAGGTGAAGGTGGATTCCATCTCCCACGACAGCCACAGCTACTAAGGAGGTCCGATTATGGGCAATTTCTTCAAAATCATCGGCCTCGCGGCTGTTCTGGCCCTGGCCCTGTTTCTGGCGGTGATCACCGGCGACTACGGCGCCTGGTACTTCGCCTGGCTGGTGGGCACGACGATGATCGTGCTCATCGCCGCCGCCGGCGCGGTGCTGTTCGACTCGCAGGAAACCAACTCCAACGGTAAGGTGTAACCATGCTCGGCGATCTCGAAGGTTTCATCATCTTCATCCCCTTCGTTTACCTCGGCCTTCTCGGGGTGGCTTATCTCGCCACCCGCAAGATGTTCCCGTAAGCGAAGCGGCATAACGCAAATGACCCGCGGCGGAGCATATCCGCCGCGGGTTTTTTTATGGGCTCAGGGTAAACAAAAAGAAGGGGCGGTTCAGCCCTGCGCGGACTTGAGCTGGTCGAACGCTTCCAGCCCCTGCGCCGCGTACATCACCGAAGGCCCGGCGCCCATGTAGATGGCCATGCCCATTGTCTCCAGCACTTCCTCGCGCGTGGCGCCGTGCTTGGCCGCAGCCTCGGCATGGTAGGCGATGCAGGGCTGGCAGCGCGTGGCCACGCCCAGGGCGAGCGCAATCAGCTCCTTGGTTTTCTTGTCCAGGGCGGTGCCGCCCATCGCGCCTTGGGCGAGGGCGGAGAAGCCCTTCATCACCTCCGGCGCACCTTGGCGCAGCGTCTTCACGCCGCCATTCATGTTCTCGATCAGTTGCAGCCAGTCTTGCATCATGGTCAGGTCTCCTTTGGTGGAATGGTTCAGCCGCGTTTGACGGGCAGGCCCGCCTGGGCCCAGGCGTTGATGCCTCCGGCCAAATGCCCGGCGATCTTCACGCCGGCTTTCGCGCATTGCTCCGCCGCCATGGCCGAGCGCTTGCCCACGCCACAATGCAGGACCACATCGCCCTGCGGCAGGGCATTGGGGTCGAAGCTGGAGAGCGGCTGGCAGATCGCACCATCGATACGCGCGGCTGCGTGCTCGGCGTGCTCGCGCACATCCACGAGGATCACCTCACCCTTGGCCAGGGCTGTTTCCAGCTCCCCTGGGGTGAACTCGCGAAGGTCGGTCTTTTTGCCTGTGAAAAATAGCATTGCGGTTGCCTTTAGTCGTCGTTGGCGGGGGTTGCTTCGGCGCGGCACAGGGCTTCTGGCGCACAGAAGAGTTCGAACAGCGTTTCCAGGATCCGCCGGGCGGGGTCGCTGGCGATGCCGTAAAAGATCGTCTGCGCCTCCCGCCGGGCGGTCACCAGCCCATCGCGCCGCAGCAGGGCGAGGTGCTGGGACACGGTGGAACTGCGCAGATCCAGAAACGCCGCCAACTCGCCGACCGAGCGCTCCCCTTCCAGCAGCTGGCAGAGGATCATCAGCCTGTGCGGATTGGCCAGGGATTTCAGCAGTTCGCTGGCTTGGCCAGCCGCCGCGTGCATGACTATGGAATTAATATTCATTATTGCGAATATACGAATATTAGAACGTTAAGCAATACCAAAACACGCATGCTTCATCCGCGCGCGTTCAGCACGCCATTCGCGGCCTGTGGGCGGAATACCGTGCAGCCCTTCAGCCCCAGCTCGTGCGCGGCCCTGAACGTGCCGGCGAAATCGGCGAAGCCGCAGGTGGCGGGCAGGTTGATGGTCTTGGCGATGGACTGGTCCACATGCGCCTGCAACGCCGCCTGCATGCCCAGATGCGCCCGCACCGGCAGCGCCTCGGCGGTGACAAAGGCGGGTGGCAGCCCCGCGCCATGTTGCTGCCGCCATAGCCGCACGGCATGGTCCGTCACCGTCAGACGCTGCGGGGTGCCGAACGCGTCGAGAATGGTGCGGTCAGCCTCGGCGGCGAAAACCGGCTCGATGCCGGAGGAGACATTGCCCGCGAGCAGGCTGATGGTACCGGTGGGGGCGATGGCGAGCAGATGGCTGTTGCGGATTCCGTGCGTGGCGATGGCGTCGCGGATATCCGGGGGCAAGGCGCGGATGAACGGCCCGGCCAGATACGCATCGCGCGCGAACGCCGGAAACGCCCCCTTCTCCGCCGCCAGCGCAACGGAGGCGCGGTAGGCGGCGTGGCAGATCTCGCGCATCACATCGCTGGCCCATTGGCGCGCGGCTTCGGATCCGTAATCCAGCCCGAGCATGACCAGCGCATCCGCCAACCCGGTGACGCCAAGCCCGGCGCGGCGCTTGGCCCGCACCTCCTGCGCCTGCTCGGGCAGCGGGAAATGCGAGACGTCCAGCACATTATCCAGCATGCGGACGGCGATGGGCACCGCCGCCAGCAGCGCCTCCTTGTCCAGCCGCGCCGATGGAGAAAACGGCTCGCGGATGAAGGCGGCAAGGTTGAGCGAGCCAAGATCGCACCCGCCGTAATGGGGCAGCGGCACCTCGCCGCACGGGTTCACGGCGCTGATCCGCTCGCAGTAATGCAAGTTGTTCATGCGGTTGATCTGGTCGATGAACAGCACGCCTGGCTCGGCACTGGCGAAGCTGGCGCGCATGAGCTTGTCCCACAGCTCGGCCGCGTTCACCTCGCGCGCCACACGGTATGGCGGCGCGGCGGGGAAGGTCAGCGGCCAGGGCGCGCCCTCGGCGGCGGCGCGCATGAAGGCGTCCGTCACCAGCACCGAGAGGTTGAAATGGCTGAGCACGCCTTGCTGGCGCTTGGCGGCGGTGAACGCCTCGATATCCGGATGGTCGCAGCGCAAAGTGGCCATCATCGCCCCCCGCCGCGCGCCTGTGGACTGGATGGTGGCGCACATCGCGTCCCAAACCGCCATGAAGGAGACGGGACCGGAGGCGATGTTGCCCGCGATGCTGGCTGGCAGTCCGCGCGGGCGCAGCGTGGAGAAATCGTACCCCACGCCGCCGCCCTGCTGCATGGTTACCGCCCCTTCCTGCAGGGCGCGGAAAATGCCGGGAATGGAATCCTCGATCTCGCCCATGACGAAGCAGTTGAGCAGCGTGACCCGGCGCGGCGTACCCGCCCCGGCCAGCACCCGCCCGCCAGGGAGGAAGCGGAAACCCTCCAGCAGCTGGTAAAAGCGCGCCGCCCAGTCCTCGCGCCCGGAGGGCTCGGCCTGCGCCAGGGCATTGGCGACACGGCGCCAGGTGGCGGCGATGTCCGGCTCGGCGCTGCCGCCATGGCGGTAGCGCTGGGCCCAGACGAGGCGGGCGACTGCGGTCTCCAGTCCGGCGGTGGTCATGGCGGCGGCTCCGAGGAATCGAAAACCACCATATAGGTGCCTGGATAGGGGAATGGATCGCCATCCGGGGGCAGGATGGCGGCAACGGCCGGGTCATACGCCGCCTGCCGCAGGTAATCGGCATCGAGCACGGCATGGCGGTCGAGAAACACGTTCATCGGGGCGGAGACGCGCACGCAGCCCTCGGAAGCCGGCCGCCCCAAGAACTGCTCCAGCACATCCGGGTCGGTGGCGTGGACCGCCAGACGGATCACGTTTGTCTCGCCATCGGTCCGCCAGCCCTCCACCGCCGTCTGCCAGCCGAAATCCCACACCCGGCGGCCCTTTATCCCCAGGCCGCGAATATGCTCCTCGTTGTACGTGCCGAGCGCGCGGTAATCGAGAATACCGGCGGTGTGCGGGAACACCCCGGTGGGGGTGATGAAATAGCCATAGATCCCGGCCACGCCAGTGGAGACCTTGCCGCCGCCGATAACCTGCCAGGGGCCGGTGGGATTGGCGAAGATCACCCGGAGTTGCTGCACCGCCGGATTGCGGTCCACGGCGAGGACGAGCTGCGGGGTGCTGATCTTGTAGGGCGAGGCGGCGAGCGTGGCCTGAGTGCGGGCAATCCAGACGGCATCGTCAGCGGGGCTGCGCGGGGGGTCATCAGGAACCTCTCGCGCCATGTCCTCGCGCAGGGTGGCGACCGGGGCGCTATAGGGCGACGGGGCGGTGGCGTGCGGGCGCGGCGGCGAGGAGGCGCAGCCTGCCAGCGCCGCAACGACGCCAAGACACAAGGCAAATCCGGCCAGCTTGCGCATAGTGGCGAAAGGCTAGACCATCCACCGCACCGGGCTTTGACCAAAGTCAATGCCGGGGCTGGAACAGGCGTATAATTTGCGTAACATCAACGCCCGCAAATGGCGGGAGGATTTCCAGATGAAAATGCGCCACGTCTCTCTTGGCGCCGCCATGCTGCCGCTCTTGCTCGGCGGCTGCGCGGTGACGCCGCCCAGCGGCCCCAGCATCATGGTTCTGCCCGGCCCAGGGAAGACCTTCACCGATTTCCAGGCGGATGACTATAATTGCCGCGCTGCGGCCGGGCAGAGCATCGGCTATGCCGCGGGCGCCACCTCTCAGGCGGCGCAGCAGAACGGCGCCGCAAGCGCGGTGGGCGGCACCCTGATGGGCGCCGCGGCGGGAGCGGCGATCGGCGCTGCCGCCGGCAATGCGGGCGAAGGAGCGGCCATCGGCGCCGCTTCCGGGCTGGCCCTGGGCGCAGCCTCGGGTGCCGCGAACGCGCAGGCATCGCAGGGTGATCTGCAATGGCACTACGATGTCACCTACGGCCAGTGCATGGCGGCCAAAGGCAACAGCGTGCCGCCGATGGGGCCTGCCGCCCCCTACGGCTATGGCTATGCCTATCCGGCGCCTTATAGCTTCTACCCCGGCTACGGCTATTTCTACCCGCCGGTCACGTTCAGCTTCGGCTGGGGCTGGGGCGGGGGCTGGCACGGCGGCGGATGGCACGGCGGCGGCTGGCACGGGGGCGGCTGGCACGGAGGCGGGTATGGCGGATATGGCCATTCGTGGTCCGGAGGCGGCGGGTACCACGGGTCGCATCATTAACGCACGAGAAGACCAGCGACGCGCTTACGGGTAAGTGACGTAAACCTGAACGGTCTGGCCGTTCTTCTGCGCAACACCGTTCCAACCGGGGTGAACCGGGGCCGTGACGCTGTTGATGGGGCCGCCATTCAGCTCAGGGTGCGGATTGCTGATGTTTGGGTAGGAGGCGGTCAGGATGACGTGGTCATAGCCCTGGGCGCTCAGCTGAGCGGCCATCTGGGCCTGGCTTTCAACGCTTGAGACCGGCACCTGCACGGTGGGTACCCAGGAGAAAAGGCAAGAAGCAGCGGCCGGCTGGGCAAGGCCAAGCAGAGTGGCAGCAGCCAGGGCAGCAGCAGAGGTGGAGAAACGCATCAGAGTGGTCCTTTTGAAAGTACTGCCGTAAGTGTTCAAACTTCAAGGCGGCAACTCACCGTCTTCGCAGGGCGATATGGGCCCTCTTGCGAAAATGATAACCCGGTGATTTTTTCTTTCACTGTAAACAAATGGTTCATAGTCAGAGGGATGACGTGGATCGTCTGGCAAAGCACCAGAAACGACGAACCCCCGCCCGGCATGAGCCGGGTGCGGGGGGCCAATCGTCCTGCGGCCGGCGCCGCCGCCAAAGGGCGGCGGGGGCGCAGATGTTCAGAACTCAGCTTGAAGATTTTCCATGGTGGGTTTTCGCGGTCAGAGCGGTTTGGTCGTCAGAGCCCTGGCCGCTCAGCTGATCGGAAGCCAGCTGGGCCTGGCTTTCAGAGCCCGAGACCGGTGCCTGCACGCTGACAGGGCGGGTGAAAAAACCGTTCGCCGCAGCCGGCTGGGCAAGGCCAAGCAGAGTGGCGGCAGCCAGGGCAGCAGCAGAGGTGGAGAAACGCATCGGAGTGGTCCTTAAAATTATTGCCGTGTGTGTGACTTGAAGGCGGCAGGTCGCCGTCTTCGCGGGGCGATATGGACCCTCTTGCGAAAATTGATAATCCAGTGGATTTTTCTTTCACTATAAACAAACAGTTCATAATAGGGGGGGGACCATGGACCGTCTGGCGAAAATGACCGCCTTTGCAAAGGTGGCGGAAACAGGGAGCTTCACCAAGGCAGCGCACGCGCTGCGAATGTCGCCTACCATCATCAGCAAGCATGTGCGCGAGCTTGAGGAGGCGCTTGGCGTGCGCCTGCTCAACCGCACCACCCGCCATGTCAGCCTCACCGAAATCGGCAGCATCTACTACGGGCACTGCACCGAGCTGCTCGCCCAGCTGGAGGCGCTGGAGAGCATTGCCGGTGAAATGCAGACCACCCCCACGGGCGTGTTGCGGGTGAGCGCGCCTCTGGCCTTTGGCAGGACACGCATCGCGCCGCTGCTGCCGCGCTTCGCCATCGCGTATCCCAACGTCACCGTCGAGATGATCCTGACCGACCGCTACGTGGATGTGGTGGAAGAAGGGTTCGACATGGCGGTGACCATGAACCAGCTGCCGGAGACGAGCTACATCACCCGTACGCTGGTGAACACCGGAACCGTGCTCTGTGCCGCGCCGGAGTACCTGGCCCGGCACGGTACACCTGCGACGCCTGAGGACCTGACCACCCATAACTGCCTCGTCGTGATCAACGCGCAGCTCGGCGCGCCGTGGAGCTTCACCGGTGCTGACGGCGCCGCACACACCATAAAGGTGACCGGAAATTTCCGCACCAACAGCGCCGCGGCGGGGCTGGAAGCGGCGCTGCAAGGCCAGGGGCTGGCGCTGCAGCCGGATTTTCTCGTGGAGGAGGCGCTGCGCGACGGACGGATGGTGCGGGTGCTGCCGGATTACGCCACGCCGCAACTGATCTTCCGCATGGTTTACCCGCCCGGCCGGCACCTCACCGCCAAGCTGCGCGCGTTCACCGATTTTCTGGTCGCGAATCTCGCCAGTTGAGCACGCCGCGCCCCGCCGCCCTGCCCGTGACCAGGCAGGCTTGCAACAGATAGCCGCCGGTCGGAGCCTCCCAGTCCAGCATTTCTCCGGCCGCGAATACGCCGGGATGGCGGCGCAGCATCAGGTTTTCGTCCAGCTCCGTGAGCTTGATCCCCCCGGCAGTGGAGATGGCCCGCTCCAGCCCGGAAGGTGCTAACAGCCGAAGCGGGAGGGATTTGATAAGCCCCGCGAGGGGAGCTTCCACCCCGGCGTGCCGGGCCTCCTGCACCAAGCCGATGGCCACCGGCGACAGCCCCGCCCGCTTGCGCAGCCGGGTGGAGAGCGACTCGCTCCCCCCGCCCGCCAGCCGGGCGGCCAGCGCCCCGGCGCTCACATCCGGGCGCAGGTCGAGGCTGAGAACGGCCATGCCGTCGCGGGCGATCATCTCCCGCGCCAGGGCGGACACCGCATACACCGCGCCGCCCTCGACCCCGCCGCTGGTGATCATCAACTCGCCGGGAACCGTGAGGTCGCCGCAGGTGAGGGTGACGCGCTTGAGCGGCGTGCCTGCGAATTTTTCCGCAAAATGCGCCGACCAGCCGGCCATGAAGCCGCAATTCGCCGGGCGTAGCGGGGCGATTTCGACATCGGGCAGCAGCGCCGTCCACCCACCGTTGCTGCCCAGCCGCGGCCAGGAGGCGCCGCCCAGCGCCAGAACGACCGCATCCGCCTCGTGGGCGGTGCCGTCGGCAAAGCGCAGGCGGCCATGGGCGTCCCAGCCCGTCCAATCGGCGCGGGTGACGAACTTCACGCCAAGGGTTTCCAGCCGCCTGATCCAGGCGCGCAGCAGCGGGCTCGCCTTCATCGCATTGGGGAAGACGCGGCCGCTGCTGCCCACAAAAGTGGACTGCCCCAGCCCCGCGCACCATTCGCGCACCGCCTCGGGCGGAAACTCCGCCAGCCAGGGCGTGAGCCATGCCGCCGCCTCGCCGTAACGGGTGAGGAAGCGCGGCAGCGGCTCCGAATGGGTGATGTTGAGCCCGCCCCGCCCGGCCATGAGGAATTTGCGCCCCACATTGGGCATGCGCTCGAATAATGTGACCGCCAGCCCGGCCTCAGCCATCACCTCGGCGGCCATGAGCCCAGCGGGGCCGCCACCGATGACGGCGGCGCGGAAAGGGGAAGGCGGCTGTGTGTCCACGCGCCCTTATGCACCGGCGGACGGAGGGAAGACCAGAGCGCGGGCCACTCTGGTCATCTTCGCCGGCGCCATGTTAGGTTGCGGCATCCGCAACCATGAAAAAGCGCGCCGGCGCGTTAAAAAGGTAAATCCATGAAAACCTGCCTCATCACTGGCGTAACCGGGCAAGACGGCGCGTATCTGGCGCAGCTGCTCCTGCAAAAAGGTTACCGCGTCGTCGGCCTGCTGCGCCGCTCCGCATCGTCGGATATTGTCGGCGAGCGCATGCGCTGGCTTGGCATTCTTGACGATGTGGAACTCGTTGACGGCAACCTCGTCGACATCTCGAGCCTGATTCGCGTCATGCAGAACGTGCAGCCGGATGAGGTCTATAATCTCGGGGCGCAGAGCTTCGTCGCCGCCTCCTGGAACCAGCCGCTGCTCACCGGAGAGGTGACGGGCACGGGTGCCGTGAACGTGCTAGAAGCCGTGAGGATCACCGGGCTCAAGGCGCGGGTCTATCAGGCCTCGTCATCCGAGATGTTCGGGTTGATCCAGCAGCCGGTGCAGAACGAGAAGACGCCCTTCTATCCGCGCTCGCCTTACGCGGCCGCTAAGCTTTACGCGCACTGGATGACCGTGAACTACCGCGAGAGCTTCGGCATGCATGCCTCTTCCGGCATTCTGTTCAACCATGAAAGCCCGCTGCGCGGCATCGAGTTCGTCACCCGCAAGATCACCGATGGTGTGGCGCGCATCAAGCTCGGCCTGGCGAAGGAATTGCCGCTTGGCAATCTCGAGGCCACGCGCGACTGGGGCCATGCGCGGGACTATGTGCGCGCCATGTGGCTGATGCTGCAGCAGGACACGCCGGATGATTACGTGATCGCCACCGGCCGCACGACGAGCATCCGCGAGTTCTGCCGCATCGCCTTCTCACATGCCGGCCTGAACTACGAGGATCATGTCGTCACTGATCCGAAGTTTCTTCGTCCGGCTGAGGTCGATGTCCTGCATGGCGACGCGACAAAGGCGAAGCAGGTGCTCGGCTGGCAGCCGGAAACCTCGCTCGAGGAAATGGCCGCGGAAATGGTGGAGGCGGATCTGGCCCGCCATCGCGCACGCCTGGGCAAGTGATGCCCGGCCCAGTCCTGGTCACGGGCGCCGGTGGCTTCGCCGGGCGCCATGTTTGCGCGGAACTCGCCGCGTCCGGCGCGGAGATTATCCGTTCCCAGGCCAGAATCACCGACCGCGCCGCAGTGCGCGCGCTGATCGGTGAAAGCCAGCCCGCCTGCTGCCTGCATCTCGCCGCCGTCGCCGCCATCGGCGTGGCACGGGCGGAGCCGGACTTGGCCTGGGACGTCAACCTGCACGGCACGCTCAACATCGCGAACGCCATACGCGATCTGGCGCCGCAATGCCGGCTGATCTTCATCTCCTCCGCCGATATCTACGGCGGCAGCTTCCGCGCCGGGCACGCGCTGGACGAGCAGGCGCCGCTCGCCCCGCTCAACACCTATGCCGCGACAAAGGCCGCCGCGGACCTCGCCCTCGGCGCCATGGCGGCGGAGGGCCTCTCCGTTCTGCGGCTGCGCGCCTTCAACCATACCGGCCCTGGCCAGAGCGAGGACTTCGTCATCCCCGCCTTCGCCCGGCAGATCGCGCAGATAGAAGCCAGGCTCGCGCCGCCGGTCATCCGGGTGGGGGCGCTGACGCCGGAGCGGGATTTCCTCGATGTGCGCGATGTCGCCCGCGCCTATGCGGCGGCGGTCACCCGGGCCGCCATGCTGCCCAGGGACATGATCCTGAACATCTCCTCCGGCACGCCGCGGCGGATCGGGGATATCCTGGCCTCGCTCCTGGCGCTCTCGAAAGTGGAGGTGCGCATCGAGGAAGACTCGGCGCGCCTGCGGCCCTCCGACATCCCGCGCGCCATCGGCGATTTACGCCTCGCCCGGGAACTGCTGGACTGGCAGCCCCGCATCGCCTGGCAGGACACGCTCGCCGATGTGCTTAACGACTGGCGCACCCGCGTGCGCAAAGAGGCTGTTTAAACATGCGTATCTGGATCGATGTGGAAGATCTCTTCCAATACGCCGCTCATGCGAGCCGCCCCAGCGGCATCCAGCGCCTCGCCTTCGAGCTGCAGCGCGCGCTGCTGGACCTCGCCCCGGAGGAGGTGCGCTTCGTCCGCCACGCAGCCTCGGGGAACGGCTTCGCGAGCGTGAAGTTCGCCGAGGTCGAAGCCTTGTTCGGCAATCTCTCCCAGCCCGCCGCCCCGGCCGCGCAGGCCCCGGTTGCGCCACGGAGCATGGGGCTCATCAGGCGCCTTGGGCGCAGGCTGGTCGGCACCTTGCCGCCCGAGGCCGCGATACCGCTGCGCCAGTTCAACACCCAGCAGCGTGCGGCCCTGCGCTCCCTACGCGATGCCGCCCGGGCCTGCCTGCGCCCAGGCAAGACCCGCCTCGCGCCACCGCGCCCCGAAGGCCAGCATGATTTCGAGACCACCGCCACGCAGGGGGACTGGCTGGTCAGCCTCGGCGCGCCCTGGAATGTGGAGGACTATGCCCGGCTGGTGAGCGCGGCATGCGCGCGCCACGGGCTGCATTTCGCGCTGCTGATCTGCGACATCGTGCCGCTGCGCCGCCCGGAATGGTGCGACAAGGATGTGGTAAGAGCCTTCACCTACTGGTTCCGCAACGTGGTCCCCATCGCTGACCGCGTCCTGGCCATTTCCCGCACCACGGCCGAGGACGCCGAGCGCTATGCGGCGGAAGTTGGCCTGGCGCTGAAGAGCCACATCCAGACGATTCCGCTTGGCACCGGCTTCGGCCAGCCGCCCGCGCCGCTGCGCTCACACCGCCTGCCGCCACCCGGCTCTTTCGCCCTCATGGTCTCGACCATCGAGGCGCGCAAGAACCACGCGCTGCTGTTCCGCATCTGGCGAGAGCTGCTGGCCACCATGCCACGGGAGAAAGTGCCAACCCTGGTGTTTGCCGGGCGCGTCGGCTGGCTGGTGGCGGACCTCATGCAGCAGCTGGAAAACGCTAATTGGCTCGACGGCAAGATCTGCCTGATCGAGGGCCCAAGCGACGCTGAACTCGCGGCGTTGTACGAAGATTGCCTGTTCACCGTGTATCCCTCGCTGTTCGAGGGCTGGGGGCTGCCGGTGACCGAGAGCCTCGCCCACGGCGCCCCATGCCTCGCCGCCAACGCCACCTCCCTGCCCGAAGCGGGCGGCACCCTCGCCCGGTATTTCGACCCGGATAACCTGCACGACGCGGTGCGCGCGGTGCGTGAGGTGCTGGATGATCCAGCCGCGCTGAGCGCCTGGAGAGCCGAAATCCGGCAGAAATTCCAGCCCGTCAGCTGGAGCGAGAGCGCTGCCGCGACCTTGCGCATCCTGCGCGGGCAGGCCGGCCCATGCTGAGCCTCGCACATCGCGCCTGGCGGCTGCTGCCGCGCGAGGCAAGGCGGGCCGCGATGACACGCGTGGCCGCCATGGTCGCGGTGCGGCCCGGCCCGGCCCCGGCACATAGCGACGGCGCGGTGATCGCAGGTGACATCGAAGGGAAGAACGGCATCGCCGAGAGCGGCCGCATCATCGGTCAGGCGCTCGCCGCCCGGGGCTTGATGCGCGGCACCATGCCGCTCGGCCTGCCAAGCGTGGTACCCGCCTTCACCGGCACGCTGCCGTCGGGGGCGGCGATCATCGCCGTGGTCAACGGGCCGCTACTGCCCGTCGGCCTCGCCCGGCTGAAGCCGCGCAACATGCTGCGCGGGCGGCGGGTCATCGGCATGTGGGCCTGGGAACTCTCCAGGGTGCCAGCCGAATGGGCTGTCGGCGCACGCTTCGTGCATGAAATCTGGGCGCCGACGCGCTTCGCGGCGGAGGCGTTCGAAGCCATCGCCCCGGGCCGTGTCCGCGTCGTCCCCTACCCCATCACCACCCAGCTGCCCTTCGCCGTGGCGGGGGACCGCG
Source organism: uncultured Alphaproteobacteria bacterium (assembly GCA_963750235.1). GTDB lineage: Bacteria > Pseudomonadota > Alphaproteobacteria > Acetobacterales > Acetobacteraceae > Acidocella. Next base: position 58,098 of record CAVVPW010000006.1, on the reverse strand, counting down.
CTGCGTTCGGCCTCCCGGCGGATTGTTTCATCGTGCTCAGCGCGTTCAACCTGGCCTCCAGCTGCACCCGCAAGAACCCGTTCGGCACCATCGCCGCCTTCAAGGCGGCGTTCGGCACGAGCCAGGATGCGCTGCTGGTGCTCAAGCTCACCGGCGTCACGCATTACCAGGACGATCTCGCCGCCATCCGCGCTGCCGTGGGCGATGCGCCGAATATCCGCGTGATGACGGAAACCGTGAGCGAGCGGGAGCTGCGCGGGCTGATCGCGGTGAGCGACGTGGTGCTCTCCCTGCACCGCTCGGAAGGGTTTGGCCTCATCCCCGCTACAGCGGCACTTCTTGGCGTGCCCGTGGTGGCAACGGGCTATTCCGGCAATCTGGACTTCATGGACCCGAGCAGCAGCGGCCTCGTGCGCTACCGGCTGGTGCCCGCGCAGGATGAGCGCGGCGTGTACGCGGTGACCGGCGCCGAATGGGCGGAGCCGGATGTGGAGGACGCCGCAGCTTGGCTGAAACGCCTGTTCGGCGATGCGACCCTGCGCGCCGAACTCGGTGCCGCCGGGCAGCGCCATGCCCTGAAGACGCTGGGGCGCGAGCCGCTGGATGCCGCGCTCGCCGCCAACGGCATCGGATGAAAACTCTCGTCTGGCACTGGGGCCGGCGCGGGGCCGGGCCGATTTTCGCGGCACGGCTGGCGGAGGCGCTGAACACCTTGCCGGGCCAGAGTGTGGCTCTATCCCTCCCCGTCGGGGCGGAGATCTTGACCGGCCCGGACGCCCCGGCCTGCGATTGGCGCGAGCCGACCTACAAAAACAGGCTGGGCTTCATCGCGCAGCGGCTTGCCTCGCCCTTCCTGCGGCGGCGTACCGAGGCGCAGCTGCGCCGCTTGGCCCCGGATATCGCCCTCTGTGCCATGCCCGCGCTGCTCGACACCCGCATGACCGCCGCGCTGCGGAGCCTGGGCATCGGCTACGCCGTGATCGTGCATGACGCCGAAGCCCACCCGGGCGACGCCTTGAGCTTCCTGGCGCTCGACCAGACCAGGCTGCTGCGCGGGGCAAAGCATTTGTTCTGCCTCAGCGCGCACGTGGAACAGACGCTGCGCAACCAGGGCTTTGGCGCCGACGGCCAGACGCTGACAAAGCTGTGGCACCCGCCGATCGGGCTCTCCGCCACCGTGCCCGCCGCGCGGCCAACATCCCGGCCACGGCTCCTCTATTTCGGCCGCCTGCTGCCCTACAAGGGGCTGGACCTGCTGGCCAATGCGCTGGAATTCCTTGGCGGGAACCGGCCCTTCGAGCTGCGTGTCTGCGGCGACGGCCCGAGCTCCCCGGCGCTCGACCGCCTTGAGGCCATGGCTGGGGTTTCCGTGGAGCGGCGCTGGTTCGCGGATGCCGAATTGCCAGGCCTGCTCGCCTGGGCCGACGCGCTGGTGCTGCCCTACCGGGAGGCGAGCCAATCCGGCGTCGCGGCGCTGGCACTGGAGGCGGGGCGGCATGTGCTGGCCACCACCGTGGGCGGCCTGCCCGAACAGCTTGGCGGCCAGCCGGGAGCCATTCTCTGCGCGCCAAACGCCCCCGCCATCGCACAAGGGCTGCTGGACCTCACGCAGCACCTAGCCGCCGACCCCGCCCCCACCGCCGCTGCCGCCGCGCCGGGCTGGCACGACATGGCCGAGGCAGTCGCCGCCGTCATCGAACGCAGCTAAACTGGCACGATGTTCGCCGCCGAACTGCCCTATCTCCCGCCAGAGGCCGCCTTCGCCGCGCTTGCCGGCATGCCCGGCATCGCCTTTCTGGACAGCGCCGCTGCGGGCGATCCACGGTCCCGCGTCAGCTATCTCTGCCTTTCCCCCCGCGCCACGCTGCGGCTGGAGGCGGATCCCTACGCCACGCTGCGCAACTGGATGGCCTCGCATGAACCTCCCCCACGGCCGGAAGGCTGGCCCTTTCCCTTCGCTGGCGGGGCGGTGGGGTGGATCGGCTACGATCTCGCCCGTGAGGCTGCCGGTGTAGCCAGCCGCTTCGCGCCCGTGCCTAGCCTGCCCGGCGGCTGGTTCGGGCTCTACACGACGCTGCTGGGGTTCGACCCCGAGGCGCGGCGGCTGTTCTTTCTCGGCCCGGCCGAGGACCTGCCCGGCATTGCCGCCAGACTGCAAACCATGCCCGCCCTGCCGCCCGTGCCGCCGCTGCGCTGGGTGCCGGAGATGAGCCGCGGGACCTACCGCCAGGCCCATGAGCGGCTGCGCGCCTATATCGCGGCGGGGGACATCTACCAGGCCAATCTCACCCTGCGCTTCATCGCGCCGCGCCCAGACGGGCTGCCGCTGGCGGCCATGCACATGGCCCTGCGGCGCCTGAGTCCGGCACCCTTCGCCGCCTGTATCGCGCATGAGGGCTTCGGCCTCGCCTGCGCCTCGCCGGAGCGCTTCCTGCGCCTCACCGCTGATGGCGAGGTGGAGACGCGGCCCATAAAAGGCACCGCCGCGCGCAGCGACGACCCGGACGACGACGCCACCGCCGCCGCCGCGCTGCACGCCAGCCCCAAGGAGCGCGCCGAGAACCTGATGATCACCGATCTGCTGCGCAACGATCTCGGCCAGGTGTGCCGGACCGGCTCGGTGGCGGTGCCGGAACTCTGGGCGGTGGAGAGCTACGCCCAGGCGCACCATCTCGTCTCCGCCGTCACCGGGCGCCTCAAGCTGGGGCTGGACGCGTTCGACCTGCTCGCCGCCACGCTGCCCGGCGGCTCCATCACCGGCGCGCCGAAACGCCGGGCCATGCAGATCATCGACGAGCTGGAAGCCGGGCCGCGCGGCGCCTATTGCGGGGCGCTGTGCTGGATCGGCTTCGACGGCGCCATGGACAGCGCCATCATCATCCGCACCCTCACCGCCACGGCGGACACGCTCTACGCCCAGGCGGGCGGCGGCATCACCTGGGACAGCGTGGCCGAAGCGGAGTATGACGAAGCCATGGTGAAGATCTCCCCGCTTCTGGCACTGGGCCAATGAACGTCTGGCTGAACGGCGCGCTGTGCCCGGCGGGCGAGGCGCGCATCGACCCGGCTGATCGCGGCTTCCTGCTGGGCGATGGCGTGTTCGAGACCATGGCGGCCCACGCCCGCGCCGTGCCCGAACTTGCCCGGCATTACGCCCGGCTCTGCGCCGGGGCGGCGCTGCTGCGCATTCCGGTACCGCTGGAGAGGGAAAAGCTGGCGGAGGCGATCCACGGCCTGCTCGCCGCCAACGGAGTGGACGAGGCGGCGCTGCGGCTGACGCTGACGCGCGGCACCGGTCCGCGCGGCCTGCTGCCGCCAAGTGCTCCCACCCCTACCCTGCTCATCACCACAGCACCCTTGCCACTGCCCGGCGGGCCGCTGCGTCTCGTCACCAGCCGCATCCGGCGCGACGAGGACTCGCCGCTCAGCGCCATCAAGAGCCTGAACTATCTGCCCGGCGTGCTGGCGCGCATGGAGGCCGCCGAGCGCGGCGCCGATGACGCGCTGATGCTCAACCGCGCTGGGCGCGTTGCCGAGACAAGTGCGGCGAATCTGTTCGTGCGGCTACACGGCGCCTGGGTGACGCCGCCAGTGAGCGAGGGCGCGCTGCCGGGCATAAGGCGCGCCTGCCTGCTCGATGCCGGGCTGGTGCGCGAGGCGCCGGTTACGGTTGAGCAGTTGCGGGATGCGGAGGCCGTCTGCACGGGCAATGCCCTCTCGCTGCGCCCCGTCTCGGCCATCGACGGCTACAGCCTCCCCAGCCTCAACACGCCCTGAGAGGCTCAACCGCGCAATCACGGCTGCATGATGCGGACGTCGATCTCGTCATAGCGCTTGAGCCGGTAGAAGGAGACCGAAAAAATCCAGCTGACCATGAAAATGCCGATAATGACATAGCCGAGCATGCCGAAATGATTGTTGAGATCGGCAATGGGGTACCAGAACGGGCCAGAGAGATTGAGCTCGCCCTGCACCAGCCCCAGCGCCTCGATCCCGCCGACGATCAGCGCCACCAGCACCGAAACCGAGGTGATGGTGATGTTGTAATAGAGCTTGCGAAGCGGCTTGGCGAAGGCCCAGCCATAGGCGCCCAGCATCAGGATGGAATCGGTGCTGTCGACCAGCGCCATGCCGGCGGTGAACAGAGCCGGGAACAGCATGATCGACCAGATCGGCAAGCCTTTCGAAGCCTCGGCCGCGGAAATGCCGAGCAGCCCGACCTCGGTCGCCGTATCAAAGCCAAGGCCGAACAGCACGCCGATCGGGTACATCTGCCAGCTTTGCCCGACCAGCCGGAACAGGCCGCGAAACATGCGGCCAAAAAAGCCGCGCCGGGCGAGCAGCAGATTGAGGTCCTCATCCTCATAAACGCCCCCGGCTTTGACACGCCGGAAGGCCCTGAAAATGGAGATCAGGACCAGCAGGTTCATCACGGCGATGGCGAGCAGGAAGAAGGCCGAAATCAGCGTGCCGGCAATATTGCCGAAATTCTCGATGGCGTCGAAATTGCCTTTGATGGCGACGGCGGTGATGGCGACGGCGGCCGAGAGGCCGAAAACGATCGTGGAGTGGCCGAGCGAGAAGAAGAACCCGACGCCAACCGGCCTCTGCCCCTGGCTCATGAGCTTGCGCGTCACATTATCGATGGCGGCGATATGGTCGGCATCGACCGCATGGCGCAGGCCGAAACTGTAAGCCAGGAAAGAGGTGCCCAGCAGCAGCGGATAGCGGTGGAAGATGGCGATCGCCATGCCCCACAGGATGATATTGGCCAGCCCCAGGAACAGATATAGAGAAACAATCCGGCCGCGCATTTCCACCCTCCCGAAGCTCAGCCTAGCCTAAAGCGGGCGGCATGTCAGGGCGTTGACATGGATCAAGGTCCGGTCCGCCGCTTCCCTCCAGATCAATATGCGTTTAGCTGGAATCGTCAAATATATAACTTATTGATGAGAGCCCGCTGGTGCTTCCGGCGTGACCGGTTGGGGCACGGATGCCAGCGACTTATCAGGCCGCCTCGCCCCAGCAGGCGAATTTGGAGGTCTGGCCGATGCCGGGGTTGAAGCAGTTGCAGGGATCCAGCGCCTTGTAGTGCGCGGCCAGGGCCGGCTTGGCCTTGTAAAGATGCCCGACATTATGCTCGGCCGGGTATTCCGCGCCGCGGGCGTCGAGCAGACCCCACATCTTGTGTTCCAGGGCGATGGGGTCATGCCCCTTGGCCACGATATAATCCTGGTGGAACACGTGGCAGAAGAAATGCCCGTAATAGAGCTTGTGCATGATCGGCGCGGAAACATCCTCGGGCAGATGCTCTTCCCAGGCGGTGTCGTCGCGGCGGAGCGCGATGTCCAGCGCCACGATGTCCTCCACCGTGTCGCGGTGCATGGCGCGATAGCGGATAGCCGCCCCGGCCACGGCGAAGCGGTGCAGGAAGGCCTTCGCACCCTCCTGCGGCGTGCATTCGAAGAAGTCGCCCGTGGCGGAGGGGAAGTTCGCCGTTAGCCAGGCGCGCGCCTCCTCGATGCCCTCGCCGGACATTTTTAGTAACAGATGATGCTCATAGCGTTCTCGATACGCCAGCAGGCGCGGCGGCAGATGCTGCGGGAACAACGAGCCGGCGAATTGCATAAGCCGGTCGGAGAGGTCGCGTGGCAGGAACGGGATACGGCTGGCAAAGGCGTCGAACCGGCCCTTGAGCGCGAACAAGGCGGGCAGACGGTCGGTGCCAAGCTTCTCAATGGCGAGGAACATGTCCTTGCCGTACTTAACCGCAATGTCGAACGCGGTGCGGTGGATATATTCGCCCGCGACCGGCAGGTTCCTGAAATTCGCCAGGATGTTGCGGCGGATGGTGGTCAGCTCGTCGGGGTTGTTGCTGCCGATATAGAACACGGCGGTGGTCTTGTCCGCCGGGAAGGTGTCGAGCCGCGTGGCAAAAATCATCACCTTGCCGGCGCTGCCCGCGGCCTCGAACAGACGGCGCGGGTCGGCATTGAAGCGCGCCGGGGTGGGGGCGGAAATGTCGCGCACATGGGTGCCGTAGTCGGGGTCCGAGGCGGCGCGGTCCCGCGGATGCTCGATTTCGGCGGCGGGGAAATCGCCCGCCTCCAGCCTCGCCAGAATCGTCTCGGGGTCGTTGCCCAGACGGATGCCGAGATGGTTGATCAGTTCCACCTCGCCTTGCTCATTCACCCGCGCATAGAGGGCGAGCTGGGTGAAGGCCGGGCCGCGGCGGATGAGCGCGCCGCCGGAATTGTTGGCGATGCCGCCGGTGACAGAGGCGCCAATGCAGGAGGAGCCAATGACCGAATGCGGCTCGCGCCCCAGCGGGCGGAGTGTCTTCTCCAACTGGAACAACGTAACACCAGGCAGCGCCACCACCTGTTCCGCGCCAGGCAGCACATGCAGCTTGGCGATGCGCATGCCGTTAATGATGATGATGGGGCGGTCGTAATCATTACCGTCCGGGGTGGAGCCACCGGTGAGGCCGGTATTGGCCGCCTGCATGATGATGATGACCCCCGCCGCATGGCAAAGGCGCAGCGCACGCCACTGTTCCACCAGGCTGCCCGGGCGAAGCACTGCCAGCACCTGCCCGTCGCCGAAACGGAAGCCCTTGCGGTAGCGCGCCGTTTGCCGTGCGCCGGTGACGACATATTTCGCCCCCAGTGTCGCACGCAGATCGCGGATGAGGCTCGAGACGTCGGTCATCGTCATGTCGTCCTTCGTGACTGCGGAACGCACCCGCGGTACGGCGGAATGCGTCCGGGGCGGTTCACGTTCATATACCACAGGCTTGCGTGGATTTTGTGGTTTGATGGCTCACCCGAGCACGGTCGAGCCATCAAACCAAGCTCGCTAGGCGACCCGCTGAGTCGCTTTCGCGAAGACGACCGTCAGGCTTCTTACCCCGACGATTTGTCGCAGATTGTTCTCAACGAGATGAATCATCCCGGATGGCATTTCATCGACTGCCAGGGACGCTTCGATGAGCGCGCCATGACGTCCCGTTTTAACCCGATCAGGTACCAGATCCCGTCTAGCGAAGGGGGCTAGTAGACGCATCAAGATTCCAGGTTCGGCATCAGCGATGAGTTCGAATTGAACTGCCTGAAACGCGTCATCGGCAACGGGCGTCATGGAATCGCACTCCGTCAGGCGGCAGCGGCGGTCTCGCCCAGCATCTCCAGGGGTTTCAGCAGGAGATAGTTGTGCGAGTAATCAACCGGAACGGAGATCACGACCGGGCCTTGGACGTCCATGGCTTGGCGCAGAGCGCTGGCCAGGCTGGCCGGCGAGTCTACGGCGATACCCTTGGCGCCGCATGACTGAGCGTAGGCGACGAAGTCGATCGGCCCGAACTCGACGCCGGAGCCGCGGCCGTACTTCTTGCGCTCCTGGATCTCGACCATGTTGAAGGCATTGTCGACCCAGACCACGTGCACGATGTTGCACTTCAGGCGGACCGCGGTCTCCAGCTCCATGCTCGACATCATGAAGCCGCCATCGCCAGAGACAGACACCACCTTCTGGCTGGGATCAACCAGGCTGGCGGCGATCGCCCAGGGCAAGGCCACGCCCATGGTCTGCTGCCCATTGCTGATCAGCAGCTGGCGCGCGCGGAACGACAGCAGGTAGCGGGCCAGCCAGATATGGAACGAGCCCATGTCTAGGCAGGCGGTCACATCCGGGGTGATGACCTTCTCCAGCTCACGCACGATCTCCAGCGGGTGCAGGGCCGGGCCTTCGCTGTGCGCGTTGGCCAGCGCCAAAGCCCGATCCGCCTTGTAACGGCGAAGGATGGCCTCGAGGCTCTCAGAACGGGGCAGCCGCTTCACCAAAGCCGTCAGCGCATCGACAGAGGCGGCGATGTCACCGATCAGCTCGACGGCCGGGGCGTATCGATTGTCGAGCTCGGCCGCGACCACGTCGATATGAATGATCTGGCGCCCGTCATCGACATTCCAGAGGTTCGGGTCATATTCGACCGGATTGTAGCCGATGGAGATCACCAGGTCGGCCTCATGCAGAAGCTGATCGCCCGGCTGGTTACGGAACAGCCCGACGCGGCCGCCGAAGCGATCCACCAGGTCGTGCGAGACCGCGCCCGCAGCCTGATAGGTGCCCACCACCGGCGCGCCAGTGGTCAAAATCAGCTTGCGCACCGCCTCCGCGACCGCCTGACGGCTCGCCATGAGCCCCAGGAGGATCACCGGACGCGCGGCCTTGCCGATGAGTTTCACAGCCTCGCTGATCGCCGAGTGGGACGCCGCGCCGTGCTGCGGGACGGCCTTGTTGGCCAGAACCGGTGCCTTGGTGGGCAGGTTCAGAACGTCCATCGGGGTGCTGACGAAGGCGGCGCCGGGACGGCCGCCCTCGGCGGCGCGCAGGGCGTTGGCAACGACCTCCGACACCGCCTCGGGGGAAGTGATTTCGGCGCTGTACTTGGTGATCGGCTTGAACAGGCTGACCGTATCCATCGTCTGGTGGGTGAGCTTCAGCCTGTCGGCCAGTTTCACCGCGCCGCCGATAGCCAGCACCGGGTCGCCTTCGGAGTTGGCGGTCGCCAGGCCGGTTACGAAGTTCGAAGCGCCGGGGCCCGAGGTGGCGATGCAAACGCCCGCGCGGCCCGTCAGGCGGCCGATGCCGCCGGCGATGAAGGCGGCATTCTGTTCATGCCGGGTGACGACGGTCTTGATCGGCGAGTCCACCAAGACGTCGAACAGACGGTCGACCTTGGCGCCAGGAATGCCGAACACATGGGTCACGCCGTGCGCAACCAGGTTCTTCACAATCAGCTCTGCGCCGCAATCGGGTGCGGCGGGCTCGTTACTGCTGCTCATCTTCATCGTCCTTGATTGGGAATTCTACTGGTGATCGGCTTTATAAAAGCCGGAGGATCTCACTCGCCTTCGGCAATGCGGATCGCTTCATGGATATTGTCTGGCGAGAGATTGGCCTCGCAAAACTGCCGGCTGCGGGGCAGCTGGATCTCGACATCGGAGATCACGGCCAGTTCGAGCCGGCCTTTGCCGACGCGGTAGCCGGTAACGTGGCCGCCCTTCTTCTGCTCGTCATCCAGGAAGTGCAGGTGGTAGCCGGCAACATTGATGCCCTGCATGTAGACCGGGGTGCGGAAGCCCAGCATGGTACCGCGCGTGGCCCCGAAATTCTGGGTCGGCTGCCGGCTCACCACATCGAGCATTGGGGGATAGGGACGGCACTGGCAGAATACTGTGCGCGTCTCGAGCTCCTCGAATTCGCCGACGAAGCGGACCGCCACGAACAGATTCGGATTGCCGATCACCTCGTCAACCAGCCGCTCAAGCTCTTTCTTGCTCTTCGGAGCGTTGATGGCGATGCTTGTCTCCGGCTCGAAGTAGGTAACGCAGGCAAAGGGTGTCTGCTGTTCCGGCTGCACCTCTCCGGCGTGCCCGTCGGAGCGGAACTGATGCACGACGCTTTCGTCGATGATCATCTCGCCATCGAGAGCGTTGAATGTCCCAATGCCGAAATTGCCGTGGGTCAGCAACTCCTCGATGGTCATCTCGCCGTCATAGACCGCATCCAGCAACGCGGCCATGGTTGAGGTCTGGAACAGCCTGTTGGGCTGGGGACTGACGCACTTGAACGAGGCGCTGGCGGGGCGGGGCAATACGTCGTTTATGGACGAAAGCATCGTATCCATGGGTCTATTCTCACAATTCGCGGGAGCTCTTTTCTGGCCCCGAATATCGTAAAAGTCAGATCCCACGTCCAATATATGGAGTTGTCGATTTCAGTATCTATTGAGTATGGACAGACCCGCGCCACCGCCGGTCAACGGCCTCCTGCACCACCAGCAGAGACACGACCTGGATGGCCTGACGCCCTGAAATGCTCCTTTTGCGCCCTAGCGGGCATAACTGTTAGAAGGAAAACCAGCTTACGAGGCGCTGCGTGAACGCGTATATCGGCGTCGAGAATGTCTCGCTAGATCGACCCTATTACAGGCCCTGAAACTTGGAACTCCGGCATTTACGCTATTTCGTGGCAGTCGCCGAAGAGTTGCATTTCAGGCGTGCGGCTGAGCGGCTCGGCATCCAGCAGCCGCCGCTTAGCCAGCAGATCCAGCAGCTTGAGCGTGAATTAGGTACCCCTCTCTTTCGCCGGTTGACGCGTGGGGTTGAACTTACCGAGGCCGGAGCGTACCTGCTGGATGAAGCGCGCAAGATCATTGACCAAGTGGAGCGGGCCAAAGCCGGGGTGGAAAGCCGGGCGCGTGGCGACACCGGAATCATACACCTTGGCTTCGCTGGCGCGACCCTGTCTCAGCCGGTGATTCTCAAAATTATTCAGGCCTACCGAGCGCGTTATCCCGGGGTGGTCCTCTCGCCGGAACAAAGCAACACACCGCGGCTGGCCACTGGTCTGCGCAGCAATGAGGTCGATGTTGCGTTCGTGCGGCCTCCGGTAGGCAATATGGACGAACTCGCCGTAGAACCTTTGGTTGAGGAACCTATGGTTATTGTGTTGCCGGCGTCGCACCCACGTGCCGGCGATAGCGCGATACCGATTGCCGCCCTCGCTGATGAGGCCTTTATTCTGTTGCCGCGTGCGATCGGGGTCATTCTCCACGACGCCGTCATCGACCTGTGCCGCGCGGCCGGGTTCAATCCCAAGCTTGGCCAGGAAGCGCCGCAAATTCTGGCGATCGTCCACATGGTCGCGGCTGGGTTTGGTGTCTCGATCGTGCCGCAATCAGTCAAACAGACCGGCGCCGCAGGTGTCGCCTTTGTGCCGATTGAAGGCGAAGGTATAATGGCGCCAATATGGCTCGCATATCGGCGAAGAGACCATTCTACGGCCGTGCGCAACTTCGTAGCCATGGCACGCCAAATCGCCAAGTCCGCGGTTGCGGGGGACGGCAAATCAGGAGCTGGTTAGATGTGTTGATCCTGGACCTTAGGCCGTGGTAGTTTACGCCCTGAATCGCGCCCGTCTGAGAACTCATTCTGCCTTGAAGGCTGATATGAAAAAAATATCTAAATCAGTAAAGCTATATATTGGACGCACTAGGTAGCACCTTCTATTCAGCTGCCCAGCGGAGACGATGCTGAAGCGCCTCCTTTCACAAGGATCAAAAAATCATGAAAGTCGGGCTATTCATCCCCTGTTTCATCGATGCGTATTTTCCCGAAGTCGGAATTGCGACGCTGGAGTTGCTCGAGCGCTTTGGCGTGGAGGTCGTTTATCCGCCTGATCAGACCTGCTGCGGTCAGCCGATGGCAAATAGCGGCTTTGAAAAGGACGCCGCCGCGACGGAGGCCTTGTTCGTTCGCAACTTCAGCGGATTCGACTATATCGTTGGTCCATCCGGAAGCTGTGTCCATCATGTCCGCGAGCATTTCACCGCTATCGAGCAGACGAGCGATATCGCGGATATTCGCGCCCGCACCTATGAAATCGTGGAATTTCTCCACGACATCCTGAAAGTCGACGCGTTTCCCTGGGCGCGGTTCCCGCACAAGGTCGGCCTGCACAACAGCTGTGGCACCTTGCGTGGACTTCACCATGCGCGTCCATCGGAGCTGCATGAGCCATTTTTCTCGAAGCCCGAGGCGCTGCTCTCGAAGGTCGAGGGGCTTGAACTGGTGACGCCGTCCCGTCCCGACGAGTGCTGCGGCTTTGGCGGCACCTTCTCGGTTTTCAATGAGGCCGTCTCCGCGAAGATGGGCTATGATAAGGTTAAGGATCATGCCGCGGCCGGGGCGGAATATATCGTTTCCGCTGATAGTTCCTGCCTGATGCATCAGCGCGGCTGCGCCGAGCGGATCGACGTGCCGCTGAAGTTCATTCATATTGTTCAGATCCTTAACGGAGCCGCGGCATGAGCGATTCCAGTTCCGAACGCCGGCCTGAAAATCAGGCGGTTGAGCCGCAGCCCCGCGGCGCGCGGGTAAAGGGCAACAAGCCGGTCGATCAGGCGGAAGCGGCGGAGCGCTTCCTCGCTGCCCCGCTCCATCAGAAGCAGCATGACGAGCGCCTGTGGACCTTGCGAAGCCGGCGCGACGGCGAAATGCAGGCCATGCCCGAATGGGAGGAAATGCGCGCGCTTGCCGCGGCCATCAAGGAGCACACCCTCACCCATCTCGACAAATATCTTGAAATGTTCGAGGCTAACGCCAAGGCTAATGGCATCCAGGTCCATTGGGCGAAGGATGGCGACGAACATAACCACATCGTTCAGGAGATTCTCGAGCGCCACAGCGCGAAGACCCTGATCAAGAGCAAGTCGATGCTGACCGAAGAGTGCCGCTTCCGCGAGCACATGGCGAAAGTCGGCATCGAGGTGATCGAGACCGACCTTGGTGAGCGGATCCAGCAGCTTGACGACGAGGATCCGAGCCATGTGGTCGTGCCTGCGGTCCATAAGTTGCGGACCGACGTGGCGAAGGTCTTCGCGGAGAAGCTCGGCACCGACCCCAATGACTCCAATATCTACCACCTCGCGGAAGCCCAGCGTCAGGCGACGCGGCCGCTGATCCTCAATGCCGCGGCGGGCATGACCGGCGCCAATTTCGTGGTCGCCGAAACCGGGACTTTTGTGGTCTGCACCAATGAAGGCAATGCGGATTTGTCGGCCAATGTGCCGAACCTGCATATCGCCTCGATCGGCATCGAGAAGCTGATCCCGCGGTTGGAGGATCTGCCCGTCTTCGTCCGGATGCTGTCGCGCAGCGCGCTGGGCTCGCCAATCACCCAGTATACATCGCATTTCCGCGGCCCCAGGGCGGGCGGCGAGATGCATGTCGTGCTGGTCGATAATGGCCGCTCCGAACGGCTGGGGATGGAGAAATTCTGGACCTCGCTGAAATGCATTCGTTGCGGTGCCTGCATGAATACATGCCCGGTTTACCGGCGCTCCGGCGGGCTCAGCTACGGCGCCACCTATTCCGGGCCGATCGGGCTGATCATCGACCCAACCTTCAACGCGCGCAAATACAGCAACCTTCCATACGCTTCGACGATGAACGGGAGTTGTAGCAACGTCTGCCCTGTAAAGATCAATATTCATGAGCAGATTTACGCATGGCGGCAGGAAATGGTGCGCGAGCACGAGACGCCGTTCGTCAAGCGCGCGGCGATGAAAGCCGCGGGCGCCGTATTGTCGCGGCCTGCGGTTTACCGCGCAGCGGTGGAGGCGGGGAACGCGGCAATCGCGTCGCTGCCGCGCTTTGTTCTCTATAACGGCCTCAACGCCTGGGGTAAGCATCGCGAGGTTCCGCACGCCCCCGCCGAGACTTTCCATCAATGGTACAAGAAAAATCGCGGAGACGATAAATGAGCAGCCGTGACGCCATTCTCGCTTCGGTCCGCGCCAATCTGCCAAAGGTTGAACGGCCGCTTCCCGTGGTGCCGCATTTTGATAGCAACCCGCCCGCCTCGCTCATCGATGCGTTCGGCGCCATGCTGAAGCGCATGGGCGGCCGCCTGCTCGATCCCGGGCCGGCGGACGATCCGCTGGCGCCAGTGCGCGCACTGCTGGCGGAAAGCCGGCTCGTTTGCTCCGCCGTGCCGGAGATCGCGGGTGCGCGCGATCTGGCCTCCGTCACCGATCCGCGTACGCTGGCGGACGTTGACCATGCCGTTGTGCGCGCAGCCTTCGGCGTTGCGGAAACCGGGTCCGTGCTGCTTACCGATACGGATCTGCAGGTGAACGCGGTCGCTTATCTGGCTCAGCACCTGATCGTGCTGCTGGATCCGGCGGATATCGTGGTCAACCTGCACCAAGCCTATGCCCGGCCAGAATTCCGTGAGCACCATTATACCGCGCTCCATACCGGACCCTCGGCGACCGCGGATATCGAAGGCGTGCTCATCCTGGGCGCGCAGGGGGTCCGCTCGCTTTCGGTTTTGCTGGCGCCGAAGACCATCGTGAACAGAGCCTGAGCTGAATGCCTGGCTTAGGCAACGGCTGTTCCGATTATTCGCGGCCTAACCAGGTTACCGGCAATGGCGGCCCAGTTTACCAACTCGATCAACGCAAGTCGTGGGATCATGGAACTTCGGCATCTCCGGTATTTCGTCGCTGTTGCAGAGGAACTGCATTTCACCCGGGCGGCCGAACGGCTTGGCATCAAGCAGCCGCCTCTCAGCTTGCAGATTCGCCAACTCGAGCATGAAATGGGCGCCCCGCTCTTTCACCGCCTGACACGCGGCGTGGAGCTAACCGAAGCCGGCGCATTGCTGCTTGTTGAAGCGCGCCAAATACTCGACCACGTGCAAAGGGCCAAGGCTAGCGTGCAAAGTCGCGCGCGCGGCGAGACAGGACGCATTCACCTGGGCTTTGCCGGCGCGACCTATTTTCAGCCACTCGTCCCCACTGTTATCCGCGCATATCGTGAGCATTATCCCCGCGTCGTTCTCTCACCCGAGCAAAGCAATACGCCGCAACTGGTTGCAGGTCTGCGCAGTGGTGAGATCGACATCGCATTCGTTCGTCCACCAATCAGCGATGCTGAAGGACTCGCCATCGAGCCTTTGGTCGAGGAGCCCATGCTGATCGTGCTGCCGGCATCGCATCCCCAAGCCGGCAACTGTTCCATGCCACTGGAAGCTCTCGCACGGGAGAGCCTGATCCTGTTCCCGCGCGCCATCGGACCCGGCCTCTACGATGCCGTCATCGCAAGTTGCCAGCGAGCTGGGTTCAGTCCCAAACTGGGTCAGGAAGCGCCACAGATCTCGTCGATCGTTCATATGGTGGCGGCGGGATTCGGTGTGTCAATCGTACCGCAATCGATCAAGCAGATCCATGCCGAAGGCGTCGTCTATATGAGTATTGAAGGTGACGTACCCCATACGCCGATCAGCCTTGCCTATCGGTCGGATGATCATGGCACGGTCGTGCGCAATTTTGTAGCCTTGGCACGGCGAATTGCTCGAACATCGAGATTGGAAGAACGGCAAGTTGCGGGCAACTGAGGCGCAAAAGCGCTGGCAATCCGCGGAGTGGCCTCGACGGTACTCCGAGCCAGGGGGCTGACCGCGATTTTGTCGCGGCAGGAAAACTTTATCTACTGATTGGCGCATTGCACAGGCGCGTCAATATGTTCGACGTTTTGTTTCATTTTCTGTTTGGTTGGCATGTTTCCTAAACCCGATGAAATGCTGTTTGCGCTGAAAACCTTCGCGGGAGCGATGGCAGCTTTTTTTCTGGCCTGCTGGCTGGGGCTGGATAAACCGTTCTGGGCGATGACGAGCGCGTATATTGTCGCGCAGCCTCTGACCGGTGCCATGCGCTCGAAAGCGGTATTCCGGTTTATTGGCACGATGATCGGAAGTACCGCAGCGGTGGTGATGGTGCCGAACCTGGTGAACGCGCCTGTGCTGTTGTGTCTAGCGATGGCGGGCTGGATCGGGCTGTGTCTTTATCTTTCACTGCTGGATCGCTCACCCCGTTCCTACACCTTCATACTGGCGGGCTACACGGCGGCAATCATCGGCTTTCCGAGCGTGACCAATCCCGGCATGATCTTTGAGACAGCGCTGACGCGGGTTGAGGAAATTGTAATCGGCATTGCCTGCACCACCTTAGTCGGCGCTATAGTGTTTCCGCGACCGATGGGGCCTGTGATCGCCCGCCGTATTGCACGCTGGGTGCCGCCGACGAACGATTGGGCGGTCGCGTCGCTGGTAGGCAAGGAGGAGGACGCCCAGACACGTGCCGCAAGGTACCGGCTCGCCCTTGAGGTGAACGATGTTGGCCTGCTGACCACGCAGTTGGCGTTCGACACCTCTCCATGGCAAGCGGCGGTGCCTTATATCAAGCGCATGCGCATTTATCTGCTGAGCCTGATGCCGGTGCTGAGCTCAATCGGTGACCGCGTTGCGGAACTGCGACGTATGGATGGCATTACCCCCGCGTTGCAGGAGGTCCTGGAGGCGATGTCCACCTGGGTGCAGGCCGGGGAACCAGAACATGCGGATGCAGTGCGGGCGAAGATCGGCGCGCTGGAGGAAAGTGGATCTTCCTGGGCCGGGCTGCTGCGTGCCAGTCTGGCGGTACGGCTGAACGAGCTGATCACCATCATGAGGCATTCGCGTGCGATCCGCAGACATGTTGTCAACGGCACTCCGGTCTCGGAGAACGTCATCGTAGAGGGAGAATTTGTCGCCGTGGCGACGCATCTGCATGACCACGGGATGGTGTTCCTCTCGAGCCTGGCTGCCTTCCTGGCGGTCCTGCTGGTCTGTGCGTTCTGGATTAACGCAGACTGGCCCGGCGGCGCCAATGCGGCGTTGATGGTGGCGATCGTATGCTGCCTATTTGCAACGCAGGATGATCCTGCCCCTGCGCTGGCGCAGATGCTCCGTAATATCGTGATCGTGGTTATTGTCATTGGGTTTTATACCTTCGTCATTCTTCCACGGGTGGAGACGTTTACCGAACTGGCGCTGGCTCTGTCGCCGATTGGGCTGACCATCGGCGTGCTGGTTTCCCGGCCTTCGACCGCCGGCATCGGCTTGGCGGTTGTAGCCTTCGGCCCGACAAACCTGGCGCTTGAGAACGGGTATGTAGGGAATTTTGCGGATTATCTGAACAACGCCGCATCCCTGGTGTTCGGGGTGGCCGCCGCTTTGGTGGTCACAAAACTGATTCGCTCGGTCGGCGCCGGATGGAGCATCCGGCGCCTGCTGCGGGCCGGCTGGCGGGATATCGCCGCTGCAGCTGAGGCGCTAGAGCCTCAAGAGCGCGTGGTGCTAACAGGGCGGATGATGGACCGGCTGGGATTGCTGATGCCACGGCTGGCGGCTGTGTCGCAGGATGAGGACATCGTGACGGCGAACGTGCTGCATGATCTGCGGGTGGGATGGAACGTCATCGGCCTGCGGCGGCAACTCTCTGGTTTGCCTTTGGCGGCACAGCGCGCGGCGCTTCGTGTGCTGGCAGGAATTTCCGCGCATTATCGCGATAATCCGCTCAAAAGTCCGCCGACGGCGTTGCTCGATGCGGTCGACATGACAATTCGCGCCGTGGCTACCGATCCATCAGCCTATAGCGAGACGTTGATGGCGCTGTCTGGCATCCGCACGATGCTGTTTGCCGATGCGCCGCCGCCCGATGTTACGGCTTGGACGGTGACTGGAGAAAAAGCGAAGCAGTCTGGGCTGCGGTTTTCCGCTTAGAATTGTTGAGGAGGAACGGCCCATGGCATCGGATGTGCCAAGATGGCGGCGCTCAGGTGAGCTTCATGAAAGGACCGTCCCATGAAGTTTAAAAGCATCTCCATCGATACGTCGAAGCATATTTTCACGCTGCACGCGTTTGATGAACAGGACCAAGTCAGGCCATGAAAGTCGCGGCCCGTGCGGTTCAAGTCGTTGAGGCAGGATCTGGTATGAGTTCGAAAGCGGTCATGTGTACGGCCTTTGACGCGGCGACATGACTGCTGACCTTTTGAGTCCGCGAACATTTATAAATCAACGCCGCCTACCGCCGCCGGCGCTCTGCAGAGCACGGCTTCGCGAGCCGCGTTGCTGGAACTGCCCGGCCCGGGCACCGTCATTCAGGCCGCCAGCGCCGATATTTGGCCGACTCACTGCATTGCCGGGCACGGATACGCTCGGCCGCCCGACCGCGTTGGCGGGCAGACCTTGGACTCGCGCCGGAGCCTTCACCGGCCCGCCAGGCGGACACGCGGGACGGCCAGCGGCGCTTCTAGATGAGGCTTGCCAGTTGCTCCCGTTGAAGTTGCCGCGGGTGGGGTTGTTCACAGTGATGTTGTTGTACCGCTCCCGGTTGACATTGATGCTCCCGCCCCCGCTGCAGCAGCCTCCGTAACCCCAGTTCGCGTCCGACCAGCCCCACAGTGAGCCGACGACCGCGACGCCGGCCGCAAAGGCGATCCCGGTCGCGAGTGCGGCTCCAGGGTAATAGGCTGGGGGCGGCGGATAGCACACCGGCCGATACGAAGGATAGGGCCAGGTGCCGTAGACGACCAACGGGTCGTACGCCGGCCATTATATTATTGGCGCAGCCGCCTATTTACTGAGATGGCGGTCACGCCTCAATGAACGGGATGTTGATTTCCACAGAAAGGTCAACAAACGGGCGGCACTTCGATTTTATTTCAGGTAATCAAACACCACGGTGCCAAGGCCAAGGGTCAAGTCGGTAACGAAATGGCTGGCCGAGACCACCTCATGGACCGGCAGGCGTGCGACATCGCACATCGCATGCTCGAATAGCTGGAGTGCCGCCGGCCCGGTCCAGGCGCCCTTCATCGTTACGTTCTCGCTGTAATAGCGCACCAGCTCGCAAATGCGCGGCGTACAATCCACATGCGGGATGATCTTGATCATGAAATTCGGCCGGGCCAGGCTTTTCAGCAATGGCGCCGTATCAAGCTCCCTGTGCTTGTAGCCCATGGTCGCCGACACGCAGAGCACCGATCCATAATGCAGCGTGCACACCAGGGTCTCGCTTTCGTGCGAAATTTTAGGGTTCGCCAGCTTCTTCGGAAAACCCCAGATCTCGCGCCCGCCGGCGATCGGCGAATTGTCATCCAGATACATTGCGTGCACATACCCCCCCTCTTGCACGGTGCCGTCGGCCGCTTTGAAGCGCACTGGGATAACCTGGCCGGTTTCGGTGTAGTCGCCAAATCCTGTGGAATCCGGCATGCGGATAAATTCGTAGTTGACGGTGTCGCCAATAACCTCGAGCGGCTCCGGAACGATCTCACGGAGGATGTCGGGATCGGTGCGGTAGCTGATGATAACGAATTCCCGGTTGTAGAACTTGTACGGCCCCCTGGGATAGGCCGGGTCGTTGAGGGGCATGGCGAAGGCTTTTTCGCGGACCTCGGCTATTTTCACGGGTGATGTCTCCTAACTTGGGATTGAAGGACGAAAGCCGCGCCGGGTATGCCTCGCAATCTCATTCCCGGCCTTGCACGGCAAAGTCGAAGGTAAAGACGCCATCAAGGCTTTTTGGACGTTCCAGAACCTCGGGATGGCGCAAGGTGCGAACCGTATCATTATAGCCGGCTTTCCAATGCTCTTCCATCGTCCGGCGCGAGAACTCATGATCCATGGAGTTTCCTTCATATTTTTTCGCTCGATAGATCATATGGATAATGTTGTAGACCTTCTCGTCGGCCTCCCCCGCGAGCAGCTCCGCTTCCGGCGTATGACGTAAAGTATCGGGAAGCTGCGCTAGCAGCTTCGCGGCGGCGCGGCGCATCCGCTGCATGTTCTTGAACTGGTTGGTGCCGGCGCGGGTGCGGCTGGAGTAACGAATTTCCTTCTGCCGCTGCTCCATATGGATCAGATCGCGCGGCAATTCCCCCTTTGCACTCCACAGGTCAATTTGAAAGGCAACGGTGTCCTTGCGTGGCCTTGCATCAAAAACCCATTGCAGTGGCGTATTGGAGACGACGCCGCCATCCCAGTAATATTCGCCATCGATCTCGGTGGCAGGAAAGCCGGGCGGGAGCGAGCCGCTGGCGATGACATGCGCTGGCGTGATATTGTGTGTGGTGTTGTCAAAATAGACGAAATTTCCGGTTTTGACATTCGTGGCGCCGACGCTGAAGCGGGTCTCGCCCGAATTGATGCGGTCAAAATCAACCAGGCGTTCCAGCGTGGATTTGAGCGGGCTGACGTCACAATAACTCAGGCTGGCGGGATCGGCCGAGGGAAACAGATACGGCGGCGGCAAGCGGGGCGTGAAGAAACTGGGCGCGCCAAACAGCACTGTGGCCAGGGCGCGGGTCTGATTGACCAGGTAGTGGGTCCATTCATCAGTGATTTTAACCGACGGTAAATAGGGGATACCGAGCGGCGGCTGGGTGATGGCCTCCCAGAACGTCCGCAACCTGTCGACGCGCTGCTCTGGCGGGTTGCCGACGATCAGTGCGGAGTTGATCGCGCCGATCGAAATGCCGGCGACCCAGTCCGGGTGGAGATTGGCTTCCGCCAGGGCCTGGTAAACGCCGGCCTGATACGAGCCAAGCGCACCGCCGCCTTGCAGGAGGAGCGCGATGCACTCAAACGGAGGACGTTCCGTGAGCACATGGGTCTTGCGCTTTGCGGGTTGGCCGTTGGGCAAAAGACATCTCCTTTGAAAAGGCGACGGCAGATGGTCGACGTTGCTGGATTTTTTAGGCCGGCGTCAACTTTTATAAATATATCCCTAATCTAATGATTTGAGACTGCTGATTCCGACGAGGCCGGATTGTGTTCGAAAATGGCAGCTCAATGGGGGGCGGCCGAACCTGTTTGATTCGTTAAATTGAATCCATTGTTTGTACGAAAAACTTGGTAGATTGCCATCTTCGGCGTCGCGCGCATAGATTTTTGGCAGTCTTGCGCCCACACGTTGCTTCACGCTGGTCATCCAGCCCGACGGCTTCAATCCGGTGGCCTTGATCTCCATATTCAGATCATCAGCGGGATCCTCGTCACCCAGCTTGCCACAATCCTGCGCCAGGACGCCGAGATGCCCAGTTTAATTGTGATCAGGAGCTATCTCTTCGCCGCGGTTGGCGGCGCGCTCGGTAGTGTTGCCCGTTGCTGGCTGGGAGATCTTGGCCCGGTCTTGATGCACGGCACCTTCCCGTGAGGTATCTTATGGGTCAACTGGATCGGCTCCTTGGTCAGTGGCTTCTTTGCCTAGGCGACAGGAGCCAAGGTATGCTGGCTGTCTCGCCAGAGGTGAGAAACCTCGTGACAATCGGCATCTGCGGCGGCTTCACCACTTTCTCCTCGTTCAGCCCGGGCACGCTGGCATTGTTCCAGGTAGGCGAGATATTCCAGTCATCCGCCTATATCGAGTTGTCCGTCACCGGCTGCCTGCTGGCCGTCACGCTGGGAGTGTGGCTGGTACAGTTTACACATTTCTCCACTGAAGAAGGAGAGGGCCGGGAGGCATAACATGTCCAATGTCGTACTTGCGCTTCTAACGAGCACAGAAACCGCACCGTCGGTCCTCGTCGCCGCGCAACGCTTGGCCGTGCTCGTTGGCGGGGCAAGGATCGAGGCGCTAGTGATGCGGGTGCTGCCGATCTCAACGATCCTGGTCACCGAGGAGGTCCTGACGAAAGAACAGGAGCAGCAAATCCGGGACCACGAAAATAAGCGCGCGACGACTCTTCATCATGTGTTCGAGACATGGGCAGCCCGGCATGAGGGGAATGCCCAACCCCGATGGATCAACGAGGAGGGAGTTACCGAAGCCCTCGTGAAGAAATGGGGTGAAAGGGCCGACTATATCGTCGTTGGCCAACCGCCGGCACATGGCAGCCGCGCCGAGTATGACGCCTTGCATGCAGCCCTGTTTGCCTCGGAGCGTCCGGCGCTGATGGTGCCGCAACAGGTAAAGGCAGACTTCGGCAAGATCGTCGCCGTGGCATGGCGTGATGACAAATTCACGCTCCACGCGATCATGGAAGCGCTTCATTGCATTCCCCCGTCGGCGGAGATTCATGTTCTGATGGGCCACCGCGAGGGCGCGCCGCAACCTCAAATTCCCGATGTCTTGGCAGAACACGGCGTGATGGTGACAGGCCATGAACTGCCGGTTGGAAAGGACGTCTTCGGTGCTTTGCTCCTGTCCAAAGCGCATGAAGTGAACGCCGATCTGCTGGTCATGGGCGCGTTCGTGCATACCGCCTGGCACAACCTCCTATTTGGCGGCGTGACCAAATATATCCTCGCCCACGCAGATATTCCCGTGCTGATGCGCCACTGATTCCGGCAGGACCGCAATGAATCACCCCAACCATCATCCTTGGCAGGAAAACGTGAAACATGCAGCCATTCACCTTGATCCTCGTTCGACACGGTCATGTGGAAGGAATTCATCCACCGAGATTCCGAGGCCGGATTGATCTCCCGCTCACTGCCCTTGGCCGCGAACAGGCGGCGGCAACCGCCAAGTTCATGGCGCCTCTATGGCCGGCGGCGGCGATCTATGCCAGTCCGCTGGCAAGATGCATGGACACGGCGGGAGCAATTGCCAAAGCGCAAGGGCTTTCGGTGCAACCACTACCCTCATTGATCGACATCGACTACGGCAAATGGCAGGGGCGGACACGCGACGAGGTAAGGGATACCGAGCCCGAACGCTTGAAGGCGTGGATGGAACAGCCGCAGCTGACGGTCATTGAAGGCGCGGAGACCTTGCAGGATGTCCAGGCCCGCCTGGCCAGAGCACTCGACCAGATGCGCAGCGCGCATCCCGAGGGTACGGTCATAGCCGTGGGTCACGACAGCACCAACCGAGTGTTTTTGACGCTGGCGCTGGATCTTCCCTTGTCCCGCTATTGGCATCTGCAACAGGATCCGTGCGCCATCAATGTCTTCCGATTTAATCGAGATGGTTGCCGGGTCATCGCCCTCAATCAAACATCTCACCTGAGTGGTATTGGCGACAAGACATAATTATCGAGCCGGCATCCCCATGAATGATGCTTATCTATGGACCGCGTTTGGAGGCCCCATCGGCACCATCGCCAGATTCTGGTTCGGCGCTGCGATATGTCAGGCCAGTCACGCGTTTTAGAATTGAAAGGGCATCGTTTGGTGGCGCGGCCCCCCGCCACGCGACATGTTGATCGGGGCGGATCAGCAGCAGTGGTCGCTGGTAGAGCTTGGTCGCCCGCGCATCCCTGATGTCCAGCACCGTAAGCGGGAGGTTCAGGGCTTCCGCGGCGCGCTCAAAGCCGGTGACGTCGGCATCGGCGGTTCTGATCAGGGTGAAGCCCTGGCCGAGGCGGTCGAACACCGCAACCCCTGGC
The DNA here is from genome assembly GCA_963750235.1 of uncultured Alphaproteobacteria bacterium. Classification (GTDB taxonomy): domain Bacteria; phylum Pseudomonadota; class Alphaproteobacteria; order Acetobacterales; family Acetobacteraceae; genus Acidocella. Next base: position 35,314 of record CAVVPW010000006.1, on the reverse strand, counting down.
TCGAGCCAGAAGTGAGGCAGACGAGCTCCGGGGCACGCCGAGGGGATGATGCCATCGATGCGCCACGGATCGGCCGGCCCCGCTTCATGCCAGATCAGGGGGGAGGTATCATAGCGATAATCCGCCTCTAGCCCCAGCGCCTCGTTCTCCAGATTGCCGAGCTTCCGGATATAGGCCGCGTGCTTATCGAGGGCGGTGCCCGCGCGTGCGGTGATCATAGCCCGCACACCGGCATTCAGTGCCGACCCTTGCCGATTGGCCTCGATGACGGGTTTGCGTTCCGCTTCGTAGGCCGCCAGCAGTTTTGGTCCGCCCCAGCCTTGCACCATGGCAGCCAGCATCCATCCGAGCGTGACAGCCTCCCCCACGCCGGTGTTCATGCCATAACCGCCTGTCGGGATGACTTGGTGGCAAGCGTCACCCGCGAGCCAAACCCTGCCGCGTCCGAATTGGTTGGCGATGGTCAGGGCTGGGCGCCAAGCATTGGCGGCGAGGATTTCGCACTCGATATTGCGGCCCAGACGCTCGCGCAGCAAGGCTTTCGGATCAATGCGATCCGGGTCCATCGCGCTGTTCATGAGGACGTGCAAGGTCCAGGTCTCCACGTCATCCTGCGCGATCAGCGTATCGCCGGTCTGGGCGCATTGCTCGTGCCAGAACACGCCATTGCGGTGAAAAAACGACAGATCGTTTGACTTGAAATGGATCATGAAGACACGGCCATCAGGAATCTTGTGGCCAGGTTTTAGAGAACCAAACAAGACACCGGCCGCAGCGGCCAATCCATATTTGTGCTTGATTGCAGCAATGGGCCCCAGACGCGTGTCCATCACATTCCACTCAATCCCCAACTGGCGGCGCACCTGACTCTTGGCGCCATCGCAGCCGGCGAGGTAGCGGCTGCGTACCTGGCGTTTCTCGCCCGTCTGGACATTGGAGAGATTGGAGGTGACATAGTCACTCTCTTCGGTGAAGCTGTCGAAGCGCCATCCGAAGTCCACCTGGACTTGCCTGCCATTGCGCTCGAGCATGTCTCGCAGAAGCGGCTCCAGGACGACCTGAGATATGCGCATCAAAGGTTCGGCGACGCCCGTCCCGTCATTGATCTGGCTTTGCTTTTTGACCGCCTCTTCGTAGCTCGGGTAGTCGAAGCGTGCGATCGCCTTTCCGCCGAGCTTGTCAGTCCAGATGACCGACACGGGATTCTGGGGCGGTGTTGCGTGGGCGCGAATGCTCGAGGCCAATCCCAGCCTGCGGAAATGTTCCATGCTCCGCGCGTTGGTAATATCCATCTTGGGGTGTCGCGTGCTGTGCAGGTTGCGCTCCACCAGCATCACACGCACGCCACGCTGGCTCAGCTCATGCCCCAGCAGCAAACCAACAGGGCCGCCGCCAGCAACTAATACGTCCGTCTCCGTCATCGAATTACCTTTTTGTCCTTTATGTTCGTAGGGGCTTTAGTTTTACCTTGGCGTGACGTGCTGATGCTCCTGCTCCGGAGGCGCCTGGGATCAGTCGACCCGCAAAACCTTTCGGTACTTAGGCACCAGCATATGCTCGGCCTTGGCTTTGCGGGTGAAAAACGGGGAGCGGATCACGCCGAAGGGGGGCAGATGGACGACGCCCTGCCGGCTCCCCAGTGTGACCGCCATTTTCGGATTGCCGGTCTGCGGCCGGTAGGCGGCCAGCGTCGCCAGCTGTCCTCCACCCCGGAGAACGCGCCGGATGTTCTTAGCCGCAACATTCACCTGGCCGGTGATATGCCAAGCCATCTTGTTCTCGTCCAAATCCGTGATGTCACCGACTGCGAAAATCCTATCGTATCCCTTCACCCGCAGATCCGGCCCTACCTTGATCCGGTTTCGCCCATCCAGCGCTTTGCCGAGCTGCGCCTTCATGTACGCCGTGTTTGGACGCCCGCCCGCGCACCAGATCAGCAGGTCATAGGCTAGCTTGCGCCCTCCCGAGGTCGTCGCCTCGCCCTTGCCGGCGAAAATGTCCTCAATACTGGTCGTGGAGGACTCCAGCTTTTCGCCCAGCAGGATCGAGACCCCGCGCGACGAGAGAACCGCTGCCGCATGCTGCGCGGCGTGCTCGGAAGTGCCCGCCAGCAGCCGCGGACCGACTTCCAGCAGGGTGAGCGATTTATCCGGATAGACCTCCGAAATCTCACCGGCAACTTCCGCACCGATCGGGCCGCCGCCGATAATGAGGATGCTGCGCGCGGCCTGGATCGTATCGTGATACCGCCGGTACAAACCTTTGCGCTCCCGCGAGGCCACACCAAAAGAGCGCATCAGCGCATTGGCGTAGAGGCTGCCCGTGGCCAGGACATAAACATCGCCGCTTATGGTGACCTTGCGCCCCGCCCCCAGCTGCACCTCACCGCCCGCGGTGCTCATCTCCATCAGCCTGCCCTGCACAAGCTCCACGCCAGGCAGCGCCTGGGCATAGGGGATGATGGACTGTTCGGCGAATTCAGGCTTCACCAAGCATCGTGGCGCCGCCATCGGAATTTCAAAGTAGTCGTTTTGATCGACCAAGGTTACGCGGACGTCCTTGCTCAAGTTCTTGGCGAGCTGCACCCCTGCGACGCCGCCTCCAAAGATCACCACTTGCTTGTTTGCATTGCTCGCCATGTGCTCACCTTCTGTCTTGCACTGGGACAAGCATAGGGATCGGTGGATCGTTTGAGTAGTGAGCTAATATGTTCTATACTCGTACATCAAATGAAGCAATCAAAGATCGATCTGAACACTCTGAAGACGCTGATCGACGTCGTTTCTGCGGGCAGCTTCGCGGCGGCGGCGCGTGAGCGCAGCGTGCCCCCGAACAGGCTGAGCCGGCAGGTCCAGCGCCTGGAGCGAGACCTCGGCGTTCGCCTGCTGCAGCGAACAACCCGCCGTTTAGGCTTGACCTCGTCGGGCCGGGAGCTGGTGGACGCCGCGAGGGCGACCCTGACACAACTGGAGCAGCACCTGGACGCGGTCAGCAGCCAAGCCAAGGAGCCACGCGGACATCTGCGGGTGGCTGCCCCATCGGACTTCTTTTCGATAGCAGGTGCCGGGAGGGTCGCTGAATTCCTGGAGCGCCACCCGGGAATCAGTGTCGAATTCCTGCTATCAGACGAACGCGTCGACATAATCAAAAGCGGCATTGACCTGGCCGTGCGTGCAGGCGTTATCCGGGATGAAGCCTTGGTGGCTCATCGGCTGGCAGAGAGCCCTGTCATCGTGGTGGCAAGTCCAGCTTGTGTCGCTCTGCATGGTTCTCCACAGACCCCGCAAGCAGTGAGCGAATTCCCTTGCCTGGCTGCACGTGGACACAATGGACGTGCGGTATGGCAGTTGGCCGGACCTCGGGGCACCGTTGCTGTCGAAGTTAATGCCAGGCTCACTGCCAACGGAATGGGCGCTTTGATTGCTGCAGCCAAGGCAGGACTGGGCGCTGCGCTCGTCCCTCGCGCACTGATCGAGTCCTCGCTAGAGGACGGGACGTTGGTGCAACTCATGCCCCGCTATCACGGGTACAGCCCAGGCATATTTGCGGTCTACCCCAGCCAGCTCCATCCGTCCGCTGCCCTCAAGGCATTTGTGGCCTTTCTGCTTGAAGAGGCCGCGAGGATCAAAGCCGTGGAAGATTAACGCCAGTCACTCGGCCATTTCCACCCGAGCCGGTTCGAGCCAGCATTACAGTTGTGTTGATTTTTGGTTGCGAAACGGCTTGCTCTCTGAATCTATGGGCTACGTACCCTTTACCACCAGCGCGACAGTCCGCTGCTCGCTGGCTGTCCTAATCATCGCTATGTACCCGTTACGCCCACTGGGCCACTGCGCATCGGCTTTGACGTTTGACCCTATTTAGGCGTCCACCGTTGAATCTGGAGCCTGCGCCGTTCAGGCACCCAGCATGGCGCAATTTTCATCGCCTCTGCCTGTTTTTAGTTCAACCATAGACCCGCCGGGCAGGATGCCGCCGTTTTTCTGCGCTCTTCGCGCTGGCACATACTTTGCTTTTATGGGCGATGAAGGCCACTAGGGTTCCGGCCGGGCATGTCCCGGTGCTGGTCCGAGAGTGGCGGTCATGCGGGGAGACATCCGCATGATGCACGGCGGGATAAAAGCCCGGGAGAGCTACGGATGCGGGGGTACGCGCCGGCTCTCAGTGTACCCTCAATTTCGGTGAGACTGACCAACGAAGAGAGGGTGCTAAAATGCTGACACGTAAAGACTTCCTGAAATCCGGCGCGGCGCTGACGGCTGCGGCCACGATGGCGGGGGGTGCTACGGCACGCGCCGCGACCAAGAAAAAATTCACGCTCGCCTGGACGATCTATGTCGGCTGGATGCCCTGGCCCTGGGCCGCAGAAAAAGGCATCGTGAAGAAATGGGCCGATAAATACGGCATCGAGATCGACGTGGTCGAGGTGAACGACTACTCCACCTCCATCAACCAATACACCGCTGGTGCATTCGACGCGCTGACTATCACCAACATGGACACGCTGGCCGTGCCCGCCGTGGGTGGCGTGGATTCCACCTCGATCATCACCGGCGACTACTCCAACGGCAATGACGCCGTGATCCTCAAGAACAAGACGAAATTTGCGGACATCAAGGGCCAGAACGTCAACATCGTGCAGTATTCGGTCTCGCAGTACCTGCTGGACCGCGGGCTGCAGATGCACGGCATGACCGAGCGCGACATCAAGATCGTCAACACCTCGGACGCCGACATGGCCGCCGCCTTCCTCACGCCGGAGGTTACCGCCGTGGTGACGTGGAACCCGATCGTCGAGCAGATCGACGCCGATCCCGGCGCTCATAACGTGTTCAACTCCTCGGCCATTCCTGGCGAGATTCTCGATCTCGTGATCGTCAACACCAAGACGCTGGAAGCCAACCCGGAGTTCGCCAAGGCGCTGTGCGGTATCTGGTACGAGACGCTGGGCATCATGCTGGCCGACACGCCGGAAGCCAAGGCGGCGCAGACCGAGATGGGCAAGCTCTCTGGCACCGACTACGCCGGTTTCGCCAGCCAGCTCAAGACCACGCATCTGTTCTCGGACCCGGCCGGCGCCGCTGAATTCACCAAGGGCAGCCAACTCATCGCCACCATGGACCATGTGCGGCAGTTCCTGTTCGCCTGGGGCATGATGGGCCAGGGCGCGACCTCGCCTGATGTGGTCGGCATTGAGTTCCCCGGCGGACATATCCTTGGCGATCCGAAGAACGTCACCTTCCGCTTCAACGCCGACTATATGGCGATGGCTGCCGCGAAGACGCTGTAATGCGCCTCATCAACCGGCATCCGGGAAAGCGCGGCGCGCGGCTGCTCGCCATTGCGCCGTTCATCGCCCTCGCCGTGCTGTACCTGGCCGCTTCGGCGGTCAGGCATGCGGCGAACCCGGACGACAAGCTGCTGCCGACCCTCAGCCAAATGGCCGCCGCCGTGAACCTCATGGCCTTTACCCAGGATATGGCGACCGGCGACTACCTGATGCTGACGGATACGCTCTCCAGCCTGCAAAGGCTGATCGTGGGACTGGCCATTTCCGTTGGCATTTCCTTCGTCATCGGCATCGCGGTGGGGATGATCCCGTACTTGCGCAAGCTGTTTGTGCCATTCATCGCCGCGTTCTCGATGGTGCCGCCGCTCGCCATTCTGCCGATCCTGTTCATCATCGCCGGCATCGGCGAAACGGCGAAGGTGACGCTCATCGTCATTGGTACTGCGCCCTTCATGGTCCGCGACCTGATCATGCGCGTTGAGGAAATGCCGAAGGCGCAGCTCATCAAGGCGCAGACGCTCGGCGCCTCGTCCTGGCAGATGGCACTGCGCGTCGTGGTGCCGCAAATGCTGCCCCGCCTCATCGACAGCCTCCGCCTCTCCCTAGGCCCGGCCTGGATCTATCTGATCTCCGCCGAAGCGATCGCGGCGCAGGATGGGCTCGGCTACCGCATCTTCCTGGTGCGCCGCTACTTCGCCATGAACATCATCATTCCCTATGTGATCTGGATCACCCTGCTCGCCTTCCTGTTCGACGTCTTGCTCCGCCTGGTGCAGCGCTACGCCTTCCCCTGGTTCGCGGGAGCCAAGACGCAATGAGCACCATCGAAGTCAAGGACGTCTGGCAGATCTACGATGACCGCGTGGTGCTGGAGAAGCTCAACCTGAACATCGAGGAAGGCAGCTTTGTCTCCATCGTCGGGCCTTCTGGCTGCGGCAAAACCACGCTGCTGCGCATGCTGATGAGCGAGGAATTCTGTACGCGCGGCAGTATCCTGTTCGACGGCACGCCGCTCCCCGGCGAGCCTACGCCCGAGCGCGGCGTGGTGTTCCAGCGCTATTCGGTGTTCCCTCACCTCACCGTGCTGGATAATGTGCTGTTGCCAATGGAGCTAAAAACCTCCCGTTTCCTTGGCAAGCTTTTTGGCCCGCGCCGCTACAATGCCAAGGAAGACGCGCGCGCCATGCTCGACCATGTCGGACTGCGCCACGCGGCGGATTTTTATCCCACGCAGCTCTCCGGCGGCATGCAGCAGCGCCTCGCCTTGGCACAGGCGCTGATGGCCAAGCCCCGGGTGCTGCTGCTGGACGAACCATTTTCCGCGCTCGATCCCGGAACCCGCGCCGACATCCACGTGTTGACAAAACGCCTGTGGGAAGAGACGAAAATGACCATCGTCATGGTCACGCACGACATCTCCGAGGCCTTCCGTCTCGGCACGCGCGTCATCGTGCTGGAACGTCCCATGCCGGACGACCCCGCCAAGGGCGCGCGCATCACCCATGACATTCCCGTGCGTCCGCGCATGAAGAAAAAAGGAGCAGCATGATGCTGGATCTGGACAAACTCACGCCCGAACAATACCGCGCCCGGTACGAGGCCTTGCAGGCACAGGCCCGCGCCCGCGCCGCCGCTGCCACGCCGGTGGCGAACTTCGCTGACATTGCCACGAAGGACATCATACAACAGGATACGATCCCGCCCGGCTGGTATGTCTGCCTGCGCCTGCACAAGGGTACCGCGCTGCGTGTCACCAACGACTCCGGCACGCCGGGTGCGGCGATGTTCATGTGGAATGCCGATGAAACCTCAGAGCGTTACAACGCCGGGGACACCGCCAAGCTGCAATGGACCACCAACTTCACCACCGGCCGCGTATTGTTCTCTGACATGGGCCGCGTGCTCGCCTCCGTCAACGCCGATACCGGCGCAGGGCACGATACCATCATCGGCCCCAACTCTCCCGCACAAACCGCCGGGCGCAACGGGCGCGACAATCTCCGCAGCGCCGCCGCCAAGTTCGGGCTCTCGCGCCGCGATGTCGCACCCGCCATCTCGCTGTTCTCGCCCGTGGCGGTCGATGATGCGGGCTGCATGCGCTGGCGCGGCAACCCGCCCGCCGGCGCCGCGGTGGAACTGCGCGCCGAGATGAACCTGCTCGTCGCGCTCTCCAACACCCCTGCCGCGCTCAGCCCCGTGCAGGAAGCCACAGGCCCCGTCAGCTACATCGCCTGGCGCGCGCCAGCCGTGCAGGCCGATGACCTCTGCCGCAACTTCACGGAAGAAGCCGCACGCGGCTTCATCAACACCGACGGATTCTTCGCCGCATGACCATCATCTCAGACACCATTGTTCCCGCCCGCGCCCCCTATTCCGCCCTGCTCAAGGCCGGGCGGATCATGCGCATCATCGACCTCAAGAGCCAGCAGGCCGTGGATGCGCTGTTCTACAACGCGCAGGACACCACCGAACGCTACTCCGCGCAGGACACGCTGGCGGCACAAGCTGCGAATGGCGGGCGCTACGACCTCACCACCGGCTCCGTGCTGCTCTCCAACGAAGGCCGGGCGATGCTGAAGATCATCGCCGACACTTGCGGCTTTCACGATACCTGCGCCGGGGCCTGCTCCTGCGAGAGCAACACCGTGCGCTTCGGCCACGAGACGCGCTTCATGCATTCCTGCCGCGAGAACTTCATCGCCGAGCTTGGCAAATACGGCATGACCAAGCGCGACCTCGTCTCCAACGTGAATTTCTTCATGAACGTGCCCATCCGCCCGAATGGCGAGCTGACCGTGGATGACGGTGTCTCCGAGCCCGGCGGCTACGTGGAATTGCAGGCGGAGATGGACGTTCTGGTGTTCATCTCCAACTGTCCGCAGGTGAACAATCCATGCAACGGCTTCACCCCCACCCCCATCCAGATCACCATCCGCGACGCCTGATGTTCAAAAAGATCCTGATCGCCAATCGCGGCGAGATTTCCGCGCGCATCCAGCGCACCTGCAAGCAGATGGGCATCGCCGCCGTGGCGGTGTACTCGGACGCCGACCGTTTCGCCCCACCCGTGCTCTCGGCGGATGAGGCGGTGCGTATCGGCTCCGCCCCGGCGGCGGAAAGTTATCTGAACGTGGATGCCATCATCGCCGCCTGCAAATCCACGGGAGCGGAGGCTGTGCATCCGGGCTACGGCTTCCTCTCCGAGCGTGTGGAATTCGCGGAAAAGCTGGCGGCGGAGGGCATCAGGTTCATCGGCCCGCGCCCTGAGCATCTGCGCGATTTCGGGCTCAAGCACACGGCGCGCGACTTGGCGGAGAAGGCGGGCGTGCCCATGCTCCCCGGCACCGGCATCCTCACCTCGGTGGAGGAGGCGCTGGAAGCCGCCGCGCGCATCACCTATCCCGTCATGCTGAAAAGCAGCGCGGGCGGTGGCGGCATCGGCATGGTGCTGTGCCACAACGCTGACGAATTGGCGGAGCGCTTTGCCAGTGTCTCCCGGCTTGCCGCCAACAACTTCGGCAACGCGGCGCTGTTCCTGGAGAAATACGTCGCCCGCGCGCGGCATGTGGAAGTGCAGATCTTCGGCGACGGCAAGGGCGGCGTCGTGGCCTTGGGTGCGCGCGACTGCTCCTTGCAGCGCCGCAACCAGAAAGTGGTCGAGGAAACCCCCGCCCCCAACCTGCCGAACGCCACGCTGGCCGCGCTACAGAAAGCCGCCGTCGCGCTGGCCTCCTCGGTGCAGTACGAATCCGCGGGCACGGTGGAATTCGTTTACGATGCCGAGGCGCAGAAATTCTACTTCCTGGAGGTGAACACCCGCCTGCAGGTGGAGCATGGAGTCACCGAGGAAATCTACAGCGTCGATCTCGTACGCTGGATGATTGAGCAGGCCGCTGGCGAATTCAGGCTCCCCGCCACACTTGCGCCGAAGGGTGCAGCGATCGAGGTGCGCGTCTATGCCGAGAACCCGGTCGAGAATTTCTCGCCCTGCAGCGGCACACTCACTGCGTTCCAGCCCGGTCCGGGCCTGCGCGTCGATAGCTGGGTGGAGGAAGGCACCGCCATCTCCCCCTTCTACGACCCGATGCTGGCCAAGTTCATCGCCACCGGGCCGACACGCGCGGATGCCATCGCCAATCTGCAAACGGCCCTGGCCGAGAGCGAAATTTTCGGCATCGAGACTAATCTCGACTACCTGCAGGAAGTCCTGGCCCTGCCCGAATTCCTGGCAGGCGAGATGACTACGCGCTCCCTGGCCAATTTCTCCTACGTCCCGCACAGCATCGCGGTGCTGGATGGCGGTGCGCAGTCCTCGCTGCAATCCCTGCCGGGGCGGCTGGGCTACTGGGAGGTCGGCATTCCGCCTTCCGGCCCGATGGACGAGAAAAGCCACGCTTTGGCCAATAGAATTGTCGGCAACCTACTCACCGCCACGGCGCTGGAGCTTACCCATACCGGCCCCACGCTGCGCTTCAATTGCGACACCTTTATCGCCCTGACCGGCGGCGCCATGGCAGCGGATATCGACGGCGCGGCTGTGCCATTCTTCACACCCGTTGCCGTGAAGGCCGGGCAGATCCTCACCCTGGGCACCATCACCGGGCCGGGCCAGCGGACTTATCTCGCCGTCTCGGGCGGGTTCTCCGCCCCCGAATATCTCGGCAGCAGCGCCACCTTCACCCTGGGCGGCTTCGGCGGCCATAACGGCAACGCGCTGCGGGCTGGCGACACGCTGCGGCTCAACCCGCCCGGCCCCCTGCCCGCTCACGCCCCCGCCGCGCGCCCGGAACTCACCCATGAGTGGGAGCTGGCCGTACGCTACGGCCCGCATGGCGCACCGGATTTTTTCCTGGACGAGGATATCGAAACCCTCTTCGCCTCCACCTACGAGGTGCACCACAACTCCGCCCGCACGGGCGTGCGCCTCATCGGCCCCAAGCCCAAATGGGCGCGCAAGGATGGCGGCGAGGCCGGGCTGCATCCTTCCAACATCCACGACAACGCCTATGCCGTCGGCGCCATCGACTTCACGGGCGACATGCCGATCCTGCTCGGGCCGGACGGCCCCTCGCTTGGCGGCTTCGTCTGCCCGGCCGTGGTTACGCGTGATGATTTGTGGAAGCTTGGCCAGCTCACGCCCGGCGACAAGGTGCGCTTCCGCCGCGCCGATGCCGCGCCTGCGATCATCGAGGCGCGCAAGGATACGGTGATCCGCCGCGCGGGCGATGAGGACATCCTTATCGAGTTCGGCGAGATGAAGCTGGACTTCGAGCTGCGTTTGCGCGCTCAAGGCTTGCGCGACGCGCTGGAGCAGGCGCGCATCCCCGGCGTCATCGACCTTACCCCCGGCATCCGTTCGTTGCAGGTACACTTCGACTCCGCCGTGACGAATGCCGCCAAGATCAGCGCCGCCGTGGACGAGATCCTGCCCGCTTTGCCCGCGCCGGAGGACATGGTGGTGAAGGCGCGGACGATTTATCTGCCGCTCTCCTGGAACGATTCGCAGATCCGCCTCGCCATGCGCAAATACCAGGAGACGACGCGCCCCGACGCCCCCTGGTGCCCGGACAACATCGAGTTTATCCGCCGCATCAACGGGCTGGACTCCATCGACGAGGTGAAGCGCATCATCTTCGACGCCTCCTACGTGGTGCTCGGGCTGGGAGACGTGTATCTCGGCGCGCCGGTGGCAACGCCCTACGACCCGCGCCACCGCCTGGTGACGACCAAGTACAACCCCGCCCGCCCCTGGACGCCGCAGAACGCGGTCGGCATCGGCGGGGCGTATATGTGCGTGTACGGCATGGAAGGCCCGGGCGGCTACCAGCTCTTCGGCCGTACCATCCAGATGTGGAACACCCACCGCCACACCCCGCCCTTCGAGGACGGCAAGCCCTGGCTGCTGCGGCATTTCGACCAGATCCGCTTCGTCGAGGTGAGCGAGCAGGAGCTGCTGGAACTGCGCGAGGCCTTCCCTCACGGCAAGTACGCGCCGCGCATCGAGGAAAGCACCTTCTCCTTGCACGAGCATCTGGCCTTCTGCGCGGCCAATGCCGAGAGTATCGCCACGTTCCAGACGCAGCAGCGCGCCGCCTTCGCCGCCGAGCGTGAGGACTGGGTGGCCAAGGGGCTGCACAGCTTCGAGGAACCGGACCTGCCGCCTGCACCACCCGAGGACGCCCTGCCCCCGGGGGCGCGCGGCATCTCCGCCCCCGTGCCCGGCAGCATCTGGCAGGTGCTGAAGCAGCCCGGCGAGATGGTGGCCGCCGGCGAGCCGGTGATGATACTGGAATCGATGAAAATGGAAGTGCGCGTGGCCGCCCCGGCCAATGGGCGCCTCGCCGCCCTTACCGCCGCCCCGGGCCAGGTGGTCCGCGCCGGGCAGCGGCTGGGCGTGATCGTGACGGAGTAAGAGACAATGATCCCCGATCTGCTGGAAATCCCCGCCCTGCGCGCCGCCTATGCGGCGGGCACAATCACGCCCGAGACGTTGATCGAGGCGCTCTACGCCCGCATTGATACCTACCCAGACAGGGCGGTGTTCATCTCACTGGTGCCTAAGGAGGATGCGCTCGCCGCCGCCAGCGCGCTCGGCGACACCTCCCTGCCCCTCTACGGCATCCCCTATGTGGTGAAGGACAATATCGACGTCGCGGGCATGCCCACTACCGCCGCCTGCCCGGACTTCGCCTACACAGCTGAGCGGGACGCCACCGTCGTCGCCAAGCTGCGTGAAGCCGGGGCCATCCTGATCGGCAAGACCAATCTCGACCAGTTTGCCACCGGACTTAACGGCACGCGCTCGCCCTATGGCGCCCCGCGCTCTGTATTCAATGCCGACTATATCTCCGGCGGCTCCTCTTCGGGCTCGGCAGTGGCCGTGGCCGCTGGCCTGTGCGCCTTCTCGCTGGGCACGGACACGGCAGGTTCAGGGCGCGTTCCCGCCGCCTGCAACAACATCGTGGGGCTGAAGCCGAGCATCGGCCGCATCAGCGCCGCCGGGGTAGTGCCCGCCTGCAAGAGCCTCGATTGTGTGGCCGTGTTCGCCAATTCTGCCGCCGATGCAATGACGGTGCTGCGCGCGGCTGAAGGCTACGACGCTGCCGATGCCTATTCCCGCAAGCCCCGCGAGGTGGCGCTGCCCATGGCCCCGCGCCTCGGCGTGCTGGCGGAGAAGGACCGCGACTTCGCGGGTGACACGCAAGCCGCAGCACTCTACGCCGCCGCCATTGCCAAAGCCGCTGAGCTGGGCTGGCAGGTTACGGAGATCGACTATGCCCCCCTGCGGGATATCGCGGCACTGCTCTATGGCGGCGCCTATGTTGCGGAGCGTCTGGCGGCGGTGAAGGATTTCTTCATCACCCACGCCGATGCCTTCGATCCCACGGTACGGCAAATTATCGGCGGGGCGCAGAAATTCTCCGCCGCCGATGCCTTTGCCGACATCTATAGGATGCAGGCGCTGCGCCACGCCGCCCAGGCGGAACCCGCGAAGTGCGACGCGCTGTTGCTGCCCACCGCCCCCACCATCTTCACCGTGGCGGAAATCCTGGAACAGCCGATCAAGCGCAACTCCACACTCGGCCTGTACACCAATTTCGTGAACCTGCTGGACTTGGCGGCGGTCGCCCTGCCCGCCGGGTTCCGCGAGAACGGGCTACCCTTCGGCGTCACCTTCATCGGCCCGGCCTTCTCCGATGCCTCGCTCGCCGGCTACGCCTCCAAACTGCACACCGCCCTCTGCGCCGGGGCCGGGGTAAGCCGTAAGCAGCCCGCCGCGACCTGCACCGCGCCCGCCCCGGAGGAGGTGAATGTGGTTGTCGCCGGGGCGCATCTCTCTGGCATGGTGCTTAACCACGAACTGGTTAATCTTGGCGCCCGGCTGGTGAGCGCCACCACCACAGCACCGGACTACAAGCTCTACGCTCTGGCCACCACGCCGCCCAAGCCGGGTCTCGCGCATACGCCGGGCTTCTCTGGCTCCGGCATCGCCGTGGAGGTCTGGGCGCTGGCCCCGGAGAATTTCGGCCGCTTCGTCGCCGCCCTGCCCGCGCCGATGGGCATCGGCCGGGTCACGCTGGCCGACGGCACTGTGCATCCCGGCTTTTTGTGCGAAGCCTACGCGCTAGAAGGCGCTAGCGACATCACCAGCTTCGGCGGCTGGCGGGCGTACCTCAACTCCTGGGCATAGCGCGCTGCAGGCAGCCGGCGGGGTCAATGGAGCCAGGAGCGAGAGGAGGCGTTACTTCGACAGCCCTCTTCCAGCCTTCCAGGCGGAAATGCTCAACTCCGTCCTGCCCGCGCGCCGCCGTGTTTGTCACGTCAGGCTTTGGGCAGCTTCTTCAGCGCTGGCGGCCTGCGCATCAGCAGCAGGCAGGCCATGGCGGGGAGGATGGCGAAGAGCAGGAAATGGTAGTCATCCGTGTAGGCGATGATCTGCGCCTGGGTGTTGGCAAGGGAATCCAGCAGCGCAGCGCCGCCGGGAGCCGCGGGATTCAGCATCCGGCTCACTGCCCCGCCAGCCTGCAGCGGCCGGGCGAAGGGCGTGACATATTGCGCGAGCACCGCATGCTCCGCCTGGGTCATGTGGTCCAGCAGCGCCGAGGTGATGGAGATGCCAATGGCGCTGCCGATATTGCGCACCAGGCTAAGCAGCGCCGTGCCCTGGGTGCGCAGTTCCGCTGGCAGCGTATAGAATGCCACCATCTGTAGCGGCACGAACACGAAGCCGAGCCCCGTGCCCTGGATGGTGATGGTAAGCATCATGTAGGGAACCGGCTCCGCAGGGGTCCAGCCCTGTTGCATGAAGAGCGAGAGCAGCAGCAGCAAATAGCCCGCGAACATCAGCTTGCGCGGGTCAACGTGATTGGTCAGCCTGCCGGCGGTGAACATGGCGAACATGGTGCCCGCGCCGCGTGGCGCCATGATGAGCCCTGCCATGGCCACCGGGTAGCCCGAGAGCGTCTCCAGATAGGGCGCGAGCAGCGCCGAGGACGCCAGCAGCAGCAACCCCACCGTGCCCATCGTGAGTAGCGCGGCATTGAAATTGCGGTCGGTGAAGATGCGCCGCGGTATGAAGGTGTTGCGGGCCAGCAGCAGGTGCACGATGAACATGTAGAAACCGAGTCCGGCAAGCAGAAAGCACGCGATGATGACGGGCGAGCTCAGCCAGTCCAGCTCCTCGCCACGGTCGAGCGCGATCTGCAGCGCCGCCAAGCCGAGAGAGAGCACGCCGAACCCGGTCCAGTCGAACCGCCCGGTGGTGCGTGGGGGCGTGCTGGGCATCAAGAGCAGCAGCCCTAAAACGGCGGCGATGCCGAAGGGCAGATTGACGAAAAACACGTAGCGCCAGTCGAATTGCGAGGTGAGGTAGCCGCCAAGGGTCGGCCCCAGGATCGGCCCGACCATCACGCCCACGCCCCAGATGGACATCGCCGTCCCGCGCTGCTCGGGTGGGTAGATGTCCAGCATTGTGGATTGCGAGAGCGGCACCAAAGCCGCCCCGAAGGCCCCTTGCAGCAGCCGGTACAGCACCATCTGCGTCAGCGAACCGGCGATGCCGCACAACATGGAGGTAACGGTGAAGCCGATCAGGCAGATGATGAACAGGTTTTTCCGCCCGAAGCGCGCCGCAAGCCAGCCGACCGGCGCGGTCATGATCGCCGCCATCACGACGTAGGAGGTCAGCACCCAGGTGATCTGGTCATAGGAGGCGGAGAGCGAGCCCTGCATGTAGGGCAGCGCCACGTTGGCGATGGTGGAGTCCAGCGCCTGCATCAGCGTGGCGATCATCAGGCAAACGGTGACAAGGCCGGGGTGCTGGACCTCCAGCTCAACCCTCTTCGCGGTAGCGTGCATCAGAACAGATCCGAGATATGCCGGTGATGCCTAGTGTCGATCGAGATTTCCGTGCTCATGCCGGCGCGCAACTGCATGTCCGCCGGGCCGGAGACAATCTTCACCCGCACCGGGATGCGCTGCACCACCTTCACCCAGTTGCCGGAGGAATTTTGCGCCGGCAGGATGGAGAATTCCGAGCCGCTCGCCGGGCTCACGCTCTCCACCACGCCTCGCCAGGTTTCGCCGGGGTAGGTGTCCACCGTCACTGTCACATCCTGCCCGGGGCGGACCCAGGTCAGCTGGTTTTCCTTCGGCTGCGCGGTCACGAACACATCGGTATCCGAGACCAGGCCGAATGCCGCGGTCCCCGCGGGCAGGAACATGCCGGGCTGTAACTGCTCCACCATCGTAACGGTGCCGGAATAGGGGGCGCGCACGATGCTGTCCTTCTGCGCGACCTGCGCGTTGTTCAGCGCTGCCAGGGCGTTCTGGTATTCCGGCGTGTCCTCCGCCTTGATGTCCGGATTGCCCAGCAGCTTGGACAGTTGCAGCCCCGCCGCCTCCTGCAACTCGGCCAGCTTCGACTGGTCCGCCTGAAGGGCATAGCGCGCGTCGTCATACGTGGCACGCGTCACGCCGCCATTGTTCACCACCGTGGCGTAGCGGTTCACATCCGCCTGGTCCTTGGCGACCTGCGCTTTCTGTTCCTCGATCAGCGCCAGCGCCTGGACGTAGCCGTGCTTGGCGGCGTTAATGTCCAGCACCGCCTGCGCCAGCTGCGCCTTCGCGCCCGCGACAGCGATGTTGAAATTGGATTGGCTCAGGCTGAACAGCATGTCCCCGGCCTCGACATGCTGGTTCTCATGCACATAGACTTGCCCGACCAGCCCGGAGACATCGGTGGAGAGCGAGACCTTGGCCGCGTCCACGTAGGCGTCGTTGGTCTCCACATAGCGGCCGCCCATGAGCCAGAATACTAGCGAACCAAGCAGCACCGCCACCACGCCGCCCATCATCAATGCCGGGCGCAACAGGCGGTCGCGATTGAGCGCCCGGGCCGCCGCCGCTGGGGGCTGCGGCGCGGCCTGCTCGCGCGCCACCGTGTTCGCCTGGGACATCACGTTTTCTCCTTGATCTGGCCGGCGGGTTCGGCCCGCTCTGGCTGTGTATTGGCTGAGCGGAGCAGGTTGGCCTTCATCAGCCGAAGCCCCTCCACCATGGCCTCGCGCAGGGCGTCCGGCAGCCCTGCTGTTACGTAATCCGCCAGCTCCTTGCGCTGCCGGCAGATATTATCGAGCTTGTCCGTGGCCGCCGGGCGCAAATGCAGCCGCCAGATGCGCCGGTCCTGCTGGTCCGCCCGGCGTTCGACCAGCCCGGCCGCTTCCAACCGGTCCAACAGCCGCGCCACGGAAATCGGCTCCACCTCCAGCGCGTCGGCCAGCTCTTTCTGGCTCATGCCTGGATTACATGCCAAACGCAGCAGGAGCACACATTGCGCCCGCGTCATTCCGTTCATGCGGGCACGCCGGTCGGCCTCCGCCCGTATGAGCCGAGCCACCTCCTGCATGAGTTTCGTCAGATCGCGTTCGAAATCCACTTCCATAACGGCTCATATCATAAGCACGCTTATAAGCAGCTATGGCACCTATTTCCGCTTGTCTGACCAGCGCTTCATGCAATACGGGCATGACGCCGGAAAGCATGACCTTGCGCCGCCAGAAGACGGGCAAGATGATGGGCACCACAGCATGCCTCCATCGCGATCACGCAGCGTGGCAGACCCGCCGCGAACGACGGAATATTCTCTGGTCGCATGCGGCGCCGCTTGATCACCGCACCAGTTGCATCCAAGCCCGCAAGGCTGCAGCTGTTCTTGCCCAAATCGATCCCGAGGACCGCAATCTCTTTTGCCATGGTACATTCCTTTCCTTCCGGTGGCCCGAGCAACATACACTGCCGGGGAAAAGGGGCGGGCCATTCCATAAACTTCGCCAGTCTGGTGCGCGCCGCACTCATCGACACCACGGCTGGCGCGCCGATAGAAATTTGGTTCCAGACGAGGCCAGGGTCGGTCAGAAGGGAGGTCACGCCTATATCTGGGCGCCACGTGGCTCACGGCCGCTGATGGTGCATGATAACCGCCATGACTCCGCCTACATCTTTGGTGCGATCTGCCCGCAGCGCGGCGTTGGGGCTGCGATCATCACACTTGGCGCAAACACCGAGATGATGAACTTGCACTTGGCCGAAATCAGCACACAAGTGGCGCCGGGGGCCCACGCCGTGCTGATTTGCGATGGCGCCGGCTGGCATCAGAAGGGCAAGCTCTTGCACATACCCGAGAATATGACCTTGCTGCCCCTGCTGACCTACAGTCCCGAATTGAACCCCATGGAGAACGTCTGGGACTATCTGCGGCAGAACAAACTATGCGCCACGGTCTGGGACAAATACGACGATATCGTGGAAGCCTGCAAAACCGCATGGAACTGGTTCATCGCCGATCTGACCCTGCCCTGCGGACGCGTGCCGCACGATTATTTGAAGGCCCCCATTTAAGAAAAGGCGCGGGCCTCGTCCAGTCTCACTCACGCGCCGCCCGTGAAGGCGAGGCGGGTGAAGGCAGCCAGAATGCGCCATGAGGCGCGGACGGTGCCGCGCAGGGAGCCCGCCACCTTGGGTGCGCCGCCTGCGCGGCAGCGATAGGGCAAGGGCAGCTCGAGCACGCTCATACCCAGGCGGGCCACCTTGAACTGCATCTCAATGTTCCAGCCATAGGTCATCTCGCGCATCGCCAGGCGCTCCAGCGCGGCGCGGCGAATGGCACGGTATGCGCACATGTCATTATAGCGCACCCCCGTGAGGTACCCGATGGCAAAGCCGAGCGCATGGCCAGCGAACACCTGGTGCGGGCTCATTGACCCCGGCTCGCGCAGCTCTTTGACCCTGGCAGCGATGACGAAATCATGTGTGCCGGCGCGCAGCGGTGCTATAAGTTGGCCGATGAGGTCGGCGCGGTCGGCGCCATCCCCGTCCATGAAAACGATGATGTCACATTCAGGGGACGCGGCGGCGGCCGCAGCAGCGCAGGCCCGACCGTAGCCACGCTCGCGCACGTCCAGCACGCGCGCACCGGCCAGGCTTGCAGCCTCCTGTGTGCCGTCCGTGCTGCCGCTATCGGCCACAATGATTTCATTGATAACGTCTTTGGGCAGTTCGGCGATCACGGCGCCGATCGCCTCGGCCTCGTTGAGGGTGGGGATGATGACGGCAACGCCAGCCATGGCCGTCACAGGCTCCAGCGCAGGCCGCAATTCTGGCACGGCTTTGGCGGTGTTTCGGAAAGCAGAGATCGGCGGAATTGCTGATAGGCCGGTCCGTTCCAGATCTCGCGCAAGCTCTGCTGGGTTGCATCGCCCAGCGTGTAATTCTCGTAGCCGCGCGCCGAGAACGGGGCGATGCAGCAAGGCAGAGCGCGGCCATGTGCGGTGAAATACATCAGCGACCAGGGGCGGCGGCAGGTGGCCCAGGGGCGCTCATCTGCCTGCGCCTTCAGGCTGAGGCCGGGCTCGGTGGCGCCCGAGGCATTCAGGCGTACCCCCAGAGCGGCGGCGATCTCATGCGCGGAATTTATGGCCTGCTCCTCTTCGTCCCGCGCCTGCGCAAACAAAGCGGATTCGGCACGGGCCAGGCCGAATCCTTCCTCATCGAACACCAGGCGTTGCAGATGCACTTCCGTCACGCCGATCTTAGCGGCGAGGCGCACGAAATCCGGCAGCTGGCCGATCGTCTCCTTCAGCCCGGTCAGCCACATCGAGACCAAAGGTGCCGGCGTGCCCATCTCCTTCTGCAAGGCGGTGAAGGAGGAGATGTTGCGGACGATGCGGTTGAAAAAGTCCTTGCCACGCACGGCCAAAAAGGTCTCGGCGTCGGCAGCATCGACCGAGACGCGAAGCTCATCCAACCCGGTCTCGATCAGCTCCTTCTGCTTGCGCGGGGTGAGCAGCGTGCCGTTGGTGTTGAACAGGGTGTAAATGCCGCGCGCTTTCAGGTGGCGGATCATCTCGGGCAGGCTTTTCACCAGCATCGGCTCGCCGACGCCATGCATCACGACGCGGGCGATGTTGGGCACTTGATCGATGATGGAGGTGAACAACTCCCAACTCATATCGGCCGGCGCTTCGAGATCCTCGAAGGTGCGCGGGCAGGTCTCGCAGAGCAGGTTACAACGGTTGGTGACCTCCAGATACAAACAGACGGGCGGCGTTGATGCCTCGGCGTGGCGCTCGGCCTGCACGGCGTCGAAATAGCGGCGCGGGTCTTTCAGTGTGGTCACGGTCACGTCTTTGCTCCTTCGGTGGCTTTCAAGCGCCACAGCCCAAAAGTTAATTTTGCGCCCCATAAATCCCATGCCGCCAGAAGGACGAACGGGACATACAAGAAGGACGGCCAGAACAGCCTGAAATGCTCTGGGTTTAAATAGAGAAGCGGGCTGGCGGTTGCGAGGTACAAGATGCTTGGAAAAGGTGCCACGCAGGCGGGGATGAGCAACCAGGCATAGTACCAGGGATAATGCGGCGAGAGGCCGGACATGCCGAGCCCACCCAGCACCAGCGCGGCGATGCACAGGGTTCGCGCGGTTGGCATCTGGGTTTGCAGGCGCAGGCCCAGGCCGAGGAGAAGTGCGGCGAGGCAGGCCAGGTAGAGTTTGGCGGCGAAGCCCGGCAAGGGCAGGAACTGCCCCAGGGCGGAGAGGAAGAACAGGCCCTGGCCGTTGGCAATGCCCTCCTGGCTGCCATAGCCACCAAGGAAGCCGAATACGCCGGCCCCTACGCCAAGGTACGGGAGATAGAACAGCACCGGCAGCGCCGCAAAAATAACCGCGAAACGCCAGTCCCACCGGCGCCATAAAACCGGCGCCCAAATCAGGGGCAAGAATTTGGCCAGCACGGCGCCGGCCAGGGCGGCGGCGCTGAAGCCCGGGCGGTTGGTGCAAGCCGCCAGCAAGGCCAGCGCCGCAAAACAGATCACAATGGCATCGACATGGCCGGAACCGGCGAATTCCCAGACGGGCAGCGGGTTCCAGGCATAGATGAGCACACGCGTGCGCGGCAGTCCGGCGGCGTCCAGCAATTTCACAATCGCCCAAATGCCCACGCCTTCAAGCGCCGTGAGACAAAATTTCATAGCGAACACCGGAGGCAGGGACAGAATCTTGCCCAGGCTGGCGGCAGCAAAAAACACCATCTCCGCCGCCGGAGGGTAGATGGTATGGGCGTAATTGGCCCGATTAATGTTGGGGAATATCGCGGTGTCCCGCAGGAAGCTCACATGCGCATCGGCGGGGATATAGCGGTAGGGGTTGATGCCCGCGGCTTGCACCCAGCCATCCCAGATATAGCGGTACATGTCGTTGGACAGGAAAGGCGGGGCGACGAGGACGATGAGCCGGAAGGCGAGCGTGCCGCCAAGGATGATCCATATGGCCGCCCGGCCGGGACGGAACCATAGAACAAGCGCCACCGCGGCGGCATAGATGAGCCCCTGGACGCCGGTTAGGATAACGAAATGGGTCAGGGCCGTGCCATAGCCGATGCCAAACACACCGGGGATCGGCTGCGGCAAGGTCAGTCCCACGGCCATAAGACCAGCGAGCAGCAGCAAGCAGAGGATGAGCAGGAGATCGGTGCGAGTCATTACGTCACGTCGGTGGCGGCAAACAGGCCCAAGCGCTGCAGGCAGGCGCGGGTCGCCGGGGCAGCAAAGGGGGCGCTGGCGGCCGGGGGGCTGGCAAGTTCCGCCACCAGACGCTCCAGCGCCGCCGCGTCATCGACATCGTACCAGACGGGTAAGGTCAACATTTCCAGCCCGATTTCCTCGGCGCGGGCGATGGTTTGCGCCGCCACGATATCGGTGCTCCAGCGAATATCGGCGAACATATGCGCATGCGCCTGCTTCAGACCCAGCAAATAATAGCCGCCATCATCGGCCGGGCCGAGCACGGCGCGATCGCCAGGCAGCGCCAGCAGCCGCGCGGCTTCGGCGAGGTAGGAGGTGGGCAGGGTCGGGCCATCTGAATTGACGACGCAAGCCGAGGCGTAGCCGCGTTCCAGCAGCGCCTGGATGGCGTGCAACAGGCACCGGCCAAAACCCTGCACCTGGGGCGGCATATCCGGATGGCCATCGGCCAGCGCCAGCTGGGTGGTGGCGGCCAGATGCCCATCGAACAAATGTTCGCTCCCTGCAGGGGCGAAGGCGGCCCAGGCGTGAATTGGCGCGCTTTGCCCCGCCTCCACAATATTTTCCGTGGTGTCGCGCAGAAAAGCGGCGCTTAGCGCCGCCGCGTGCTCGGGCGCCAGAGGCGGCGTAAGGCGGGTTTTGGCGCGGCCCGGCTGGGGCGCCTTGGCCATGACGGCGACGGCGCAATGCGAGGCGTTTTCATTTCCAACCAGGGCGAGGTCCGGCAACTGGACATCACGCATGGCTCAAACCCCGCTGAACCAGTTATAGCCGCGATCGGCCCAGAAGCTGCCGGGATAGCGGTTGGTGACGTACAGCGCCGTGACGTATTTTGGATTCTTGAAGCCCAGCTTGGTGGGAATGCGGATTTTGAAGGGAAACCCGTATTCAGTCGGCAGCATTTGATCAGAGAGCTGGAACGCCATGATAGTCTGCGGGTGTAAGGCCGTCGGCATGTCGATGCTCTCGTAATAGCCATCGGCGCAGACGAAGCCGACATATTTGGCGGTAAGATCAGCGCCGACACGTTCCAGGAAGGTGCGCAGCGGCGTGCCCGTCCATTTGCCGATCATGCTCCAGCCTTCGACGCAGACATGGCGCGTGACCTGGCTTTTTTGCGGCAAGGCGTAAAGCTGGGGCACGGTCCAGGCGGTCTTGTTGTTGATCAGCCCCGCGAGTTCAAGCTTGTAGTCAGCCGCCTTGATCACCGGCGCATCGTACGGATGATACCAGGCATTATAGCGGAAATCTTTCACCGCCATGCTCTCGGGATATTCCGGTGCCAGCCTAGTCCCGGAGAACAGCTCCTCCTGCACAAAATTATTCCAGCGCGAGACAACGGCGAAGACTTTTTGCACCGTGTCGCTATCGCTGATGTCACAGCCGGTGAGCAGCGTGAGCGCGCCCAGGCTCATGCCCGTGCCGAGGAATTTGCGGCGGTCGACATCCACCGTGAATTTTTTCGCGGGCGGGAGCGTGATATTCGGCTTGTTATCATTCGCCGGCATGGGGCACCTCGGCTCCGGTATGGATGGGTTCGGCGGCACGGCCAAGCACCATGGCGATCAATGTCTTGGGCACGATGGCGACGAGCGTGACATGCACGATGATGAACAGGCAGATCCCCGTCATGAACAGGAAATGGATGACACGCGCCGCCGGGTAGCCGCCGAAGCACCAGGTAAGCCAACTCAGCTGCACCGGCTTCCAGATGGCAAGGCCGGAGAGGATCATCATCAACACTGAGAACAGCGCGAACCAATACGCGGCGCGCTGCACCGCGTTATACTCGCCCAGCCGGTGCGGCAAACGGAAGGTGAGTGCGGCCACCAGATCGTTGAAAATCCGGCGCGGCGTGACCGGCAGGTAGTCGCGCCGGAAATGGCCGGAGATGGCGCCTATGCCCAATGAACAGCAGGTAGCTCGCCAACAGCAACCACAGCCCGGTAAAATGCCAGTTCAGCGCGTTGGCGACCCCCGGGTCCATGTGCGCGATTTTTGACTGCATGGGGTCGCCGCCGAGCGTGGCCCAGAGGGGGAAGCGGTATTCGCCGAAAATCGGCGAGGAATTATAGATGCGCCAGCCACTGCCGATCATGACGATGATGGCCAAAGCTTGCAGCCAGTGCGCGATGCGCAGGACCAGCGGGTGCTCCTGGATATCATGCGTGGCCGGAGTTGGTTTCGTTTTCATGTCACGGCCTCCAGGCCAGCTCGGCGCAACAAAGCGGTGCCGCCGGAGCTGCTGATCAGCCCCGCAAGGGCCCGCGCATTGGGGCTGACGGCCTTCGCATTCACAGCGACTGAATAGGTTGTCAGGGTCGGGTCGGCCGTCAGGGTGGCGAGCACGGTCAGGCGCGGGTCCGCCAGCGCATCGGTGCGGTAGATGAGGGCGATGTCCGCCACATGGGTGGTGACCAGAAAGGCAGCATCGCCGGTATTGGCCGTTCCCATGACATTGCCGCTGGCCAAACCGTTGGAGGCGAGCACGGCCCGCCCGTCCAGCGCCGAGGCCACGGTGTCATCGGTCACCGCGATCTTGCCCCCCGCCACCAGCTGCGCCAACGCCGCCGCATTGGCCGGCGCGGGAAAGCGTCCAGCCAGGCCGGCCAGCACCAGCGCGTTGGCAAAACCGTTTGTGCGCGTGCTGGGGACCACGAACCCGGCCTGAACCGCCTGGTCCATGGCAGTGCTCAGGGTGAACAGCACATCGTTGCGCGTATGACGCTGGATCTGCGCCAGCATCCCCTCCGCTACGGCGCTGAGCACGGCGACCGGCGCGCCGAGCTGGGCGCGAGCAATGGGGTCGAAGGCGCGCAGAGCCGGGGCCAGTGTCGGGTCGCAGAAGACCGTAACGCCGGGCGGGATGCTATTTGCGGGGGCGGTGCTCATCTCCGCCTCACGAAACCAGCGCGTGGAGTGAGACGAGGCGTGAGCCCGGGGACAAAGACCGGGCGCGTGCGCAGCAGATAATCGAGCCCCAGGCTGCGCCCCGCGCCATCGGCCGCGAACATCCCGTGCGCGCACATGATCCCGACATAGGTCCAGACCCATTCTGTGGGGTCGTTATAGAGCCCGACCAGCAGGTTCAGGATGAACAAGGCGGCAAGCGTGCCGGTGAAGCGCACGGCAAATCCCAAGGCCAGAGAGGTCGCGAAAAACACTTCCAGCAGACAGACCGGCGGTTGCACGAGCGCGATATTGTTCAGCAAAAACTGCATGATATCGGCATGCCATTGGAAGGAACTGTAAGTGACGCAATTGGTCAGCCAGTCCTTGAACCCGTGCGCGACCGGCCAGGGCATTTTCCACAACGTGCCAAGATACCACATGCCCGCCGAGAGGAAGCGCATGGAAAAGACCAAAAAATGCCTCGCCGTGCGCTGCTCGGGCACCCGCGCCCAGCAATAGCCAGCCACGGCCAAGCCGCCGCAAAACATCGCCCAAGCCATGGCGACAGTGAACCAGCGGAATGAACCGAGCGCCAACTGGTCGTGAATTTGCCCGGTCATGACCTGATAGAATGAATGGATCGGATTATCGCGCACGATGGTTTCCCCAGTTTCACAATTTGTGCGTGTCGTCGCGCCGCCGCCACTTTTAAATTATCATAGCAGAACGGCACAGGCACGTATTATTTCGGCGACGATTGCACCCCGCCGGTAAGGGAAAGCTAGATTGCGAGCGCGGCGGTGTCGAGGCATCGTTTCAATGCCTTCTGGGCATTGGTGCAGGCGGTCATGGGGGCTATGCAAGGGCCTGCCGTATGCTCAGCCGACATGGGGTCGGATTATGAATTTTGGGTAGCGGCTGGCCCTCTGCCTCGGAAGGCTTGGCGACGACGCGTACGATGTCTGTGACGCGCCGATCATGCAGGCGCCAGCACCACCGCAGCCGAACGACTGTGGCATGGCCACCGAAGCGCTGGTCACCCATGTTCTGTTATGGTCGGAAAATTCGCCGACGACACCACGCTGCCGATGCTCGATCCCGAACGGGGCGAACCAGGACCGCTGGCTTTGGTGCTGTGCGCTCCCGCACCGCCTGGTCTATTCCACAACCTCATCTGTCCAGACCCTGAAGCTGTTCAGTTCGCTTGGTCCAAACAGCGTTGAGATGGCGGTATCTGCGGCATCCCGCCCGCGGGCAATGAGAACGCGGCCAATGCGCGGTATGTTATGTCTGGCATCGAACGTGTACCATTGATTGCCGAGGAAAACCTCAAACCAGGCGTTGAAATCCATCGGCGCTGGATCTCTTGGAACTCCGATATCGCCCAGATAGCCGGTGCAATAGCGGGCTGGAATATTCATGCAGCGGCAAAGCGCGACAGCCAGATGCGTAAAATCCCGGCACACGCCGACGCGTTCCTGATACGTCTCAAAAGCCGTCCGGCTATTCCGCGCAAAATGGTAACCAAAGGTGATATGGTTATGAACAAAGTCGCAAATCGCCTGCACGCGGCCCCACCCCAACGGCGTGTTGCCAAACTGCGCCCACGCCATCTCCATCAGCTTGTCGGTTTCGCAATACCGGCTTCCCAACAAAAACTGCATGCATTCATCGGGAAGAAAGGCAACATCGTTCTGAATGGCATCGGGCGCGTAAATGTCATGGCTTCCAGGATCGGAGATCAGTCCGTCCGCCGTGAATCGGATTTGCCCAGGCGGGGCCACAAGGCGGGTGCACCAATTGCCGAAATGATCATGATATTGGGTAACCGGAACCGCCGGGGTGGTGATTAAATAATCAGGAATAAGAATATGCGACACCCGTGAATAATGGACACTGAGCATCAGCAACATGGGTGTCGGCTGCGGATGGGTCATGACTATCTCATAGCCCAATTTAATTTTCATAATCCTCTTCCCGACGGCTGTTCGATCGTTGGCAATCAAGAGAACAAAAGACAGCTTCAAGATCGAGTGTATCGCTCCCCAAACTCCACGTCAGTGGCGTCCTTTTTTACAGATTCCCGAGTCGGTTTACAACGTGATTATCGACGTCACCTATTACAGTTTTCGGAAGGACAGCAATCGCAATCCCGTCGATATTTTAATGTACATTTAATCGTTTTTGACGATTAGCTGCAAAAACCTACGATAAATTCGCGGAAGGAATGGTGCACCTTGTCCTAACTTAAAAAAGTACCGGACGCAGCCGCCCACACGCCAACCCGGATCACTGCCCGCCGATCTTTTGCCCAAGGCCAAGGGATTGACCAAGGCCAACCGATCGACGCGTGTAATCAAAAAAATCTCATACAGGACGCATTGCCCAGAATTGCGCGCGTTCACCAAGAAATGCCTCCAAGCGTTCCGAGGCGCTTGGAGGCCAATCCAGTGTGGCGGAACACGCCGAACTCAATGTGGTTTTTTGGAGTGCTCTACAGCTTGGGTGGTAAGCTGGTGCGCTTTTTCACTATGTGCGGCGGCAGCTATGACATGCTCTTTGGCCTGGTCGTGGGCGCCTTGATTGTGCTCATGAGCCGCCTCCATATGATGATGTGCGGCGGCGGCGTGGTGAGTCGCCGCGGCTAAATGAGCAGCAGCTTCAGGATGTTGGGCAATCGCCCCCTTATAAGCTTCAGCTGTAGGGTGTTGCGTCGTCGTTGCCATGTCTGCGATCCTTTTTGATAGTTGTGCCGGGCCTATGGCAGCTGAGTTGATAAGGAAAAATTCGGAAATCCCTGTTTCAGATGCTCAGTCGCATAAGGTCCACTGCCTAAAATTAAGCGCCTAGCCAAACCGCTTCGCCGGGTGCTGGCGCGTTCCTAGTGTGGAAATGTGGAAATTCGGAAACACGCATTATAGCCAGGTCGAATTTCAACCGGGCCGCGGGAACCTAGCACCGTGTATGTGACTTCCGCAAGGTTTTTTGCCGAGTTTGCGGAAGCGCAGGTTGATGACCGTGCGATTTTAAATCGCATTTCCGGAGCGCTGCTTGCCGTCGTTCAACTGTACCAGCGCTTCGACTACTCGACATAATTTTCGGTAATGCATGGGGAATTTCTGATTAACCTGTTTTTAGCGGTCCTGATCGCCCCGTGCTGCCCAGACGGATTGATCCACGTAATCGCGCATGGCTATTTTTAACTTTTGGCTGCGTGTTGCGCGGTGAGCGGCCCGCCGCATCCGTTTGCTGTAGCGTTTAAACCGCAACCCTTTGTAACGTCATTTGGCACATCGCGGCCATTCCCCGCTGACCACGGGAAAAGTCTATACGACGTTCCGTGAGCCAGGCGAAAGAAACTCGATCAGAGGGGCCTTAGCGCACTAAGCCGAATTGATCCGGCGCCGACCGATACTGCAACCATCATCTTTCCTGCCGGACCCAAAATCTAACACCCGGCCGTTGTGACGTTCCGCATGTCAATTGCAGCCGGTGCGACGGCGGGATAGCGTCTGCGCGGCGTTTGCACAACGCGTTTGCATGCCTGCATCGCCGAACATTTGGCTCCTCCCGGCGATTGGCCGCCGAAATGGAGCCGGACCTTGCCACGCAGCGCCTGCTGTCCCCCGCCCGCCGGCAAGTTTACGGCCCGCCGTCCAAGCTGGAAATCAATCTAGCACGGCCGCCTCATCGAGGCCGAGGAACCGCTGGTTAGCCAATCGACGGCCTTTGGCTCGACGCGGACAGCGTCCCTGAACTTACTTGGTCACGATCCGGGTAACAGCCCCGACACCGCCGCCGATGAGCGCGCCTTTGCCAGCTCCCACGCCGGTTACGGCGCCGATGGCGGCACCGCTGCAAGCGCCGAGAGCACCGCCCGTGACGCCGCGCGAGAGGTAGGTGTCGCCGCTGCCGGAAAGCGCATTTATCGCGACGGCCAACATCAGGCCAGATGTCAATTTACGAAACATGGTGAAACTCCGTTAATTGAGTGAGTGCGGTGGCACCCGTTGGTTCGACTGAAACTGGGCTGAATTAAGAGAGTCACGCTGGTTAAAGATCCCTGATTGTGCCACCAGGAGACCGGAACTGGAAGGCATCGCTTTTCCTGCTTAGACTGAACCATTTTCTGTCTCTTGTTGTTGCGCCCCAACATTACCGTTGCGATTTTTGTTTGAAGTGGGATCTCTGGGCGGCAGCTTGGTGGGCCCGCCGCCAGAGAGACCATGCGATGACATAGGCGGGACGGATGCGCTTTTGCGCAAGAGGTTGTGCTATCCGGCGGATTTCCTGTTTTGACCCGCGGATGAGGGGCGGGGACCTTTTGCGGTACTGGCCTTGGTTTTTTTTGGTGCCGGCTTATTTGCCTGATGTTGGATGGCCGCCATCATGGCGAAGGCGAGCATGACGAGTGAGACGTGACGATGCCAGCTGTGCCATGATCTGGTCTCGCTATGGTCGAGCCCGAACTCGTTCTTGGCGGTCTTTAAGCTGTCCTCGATGGCCCAACGATGGCCCTCGACGCTGACCAGCGTCGCGATCGATGTTCCTGCCGGACACCAGGTGGTGAAGTAGGCGAGGTCGCCATCGGCGATATTGCGCCGGATCAGCAGGCCGCGCGTCCACCGCCCATGATTTTCATCGTTGAACTCTGCAGCCTCAAGATCGGCTAGGGCATCTCTGAATAAGTCGCCTTGAAGGGCAACGACGGCGTTTCTTAAACTCTGTTTGTTTGCGGGGGGTGTTTGCATGCGTCAGTCGAGTTTTGCCGGAGTTGGCTTTGAGCGTTACGGCAAGACGACGCGGCGTGCGGCATTTTTGGCGGAGATGGAGCAGGTCATCCCCTGGGGCGAGCTCTACGCCTTGATTGAGCCTGTGTATCCCAAGGCCGGGAAGGGCCGCCGGCCTGTTGGGCTTGAGCGGATGTTGCGCATCCACTTTCTCCAGCACTGGTTCAACCTGTCTGACCCAGCGGTTGAGGAAGCGCTTTATGAATCGGCCTCGATGCGCCGCTTTGTTGGCATTGACCTGGGTCAGGAGCCGGTCCCCGACGAGACGACGGTCTGCAAATTCCGCCACTTGCTGGAGGCGCACGATTTCGGGCGGGTGCTGTTTGAGCAGGTTCATGCTCACCTTGAAGCGCGCGGGATCAAGATATCCACGGGCACGATCGTGGACGCGACGATTATCGCGGCACCGTCTTCGACCAAGAATGCGTCCGGCCGGCGTGATCCGGAGATGCACCAGACCCGCAAAGGGCAGCAATGGTATTTCGGCATGAAGGCGCATGTGGGCGTGGACAGCAAAACCAAGATCATTCACGCGGTGGTGGCGACAGCGGCGAACGTGCATGACAGCGCAGTTCTGGGCGATCTGCTGCATGGAGAGGAAACTCGGGTCTGGGGCGACCAGGCTTATCGCGGCCAGCGCGAAGTCATTCGCGAACATGCGCCGCGCGCTAAGGACTTCACCAACCGGCGCTACCGGCATCGCGGCATGGTGGACGAGGCACAAAAGGCACGAAACCGCACCAAGTCCCGGGTGCGGGCCAAGGTCGAGCACTGTTTCGCGGTGATCAAGGGCGTGTTCGGGTTCACCAAACTGCGTTATCGAGGGCTGGAGAAGAACGCCCAGCGCTTGTTTGTTGCCTGCTCTTTGGCCAACTTGTTCATGATCCGAAGACGGTTGATGCCCGCCTGATTGGCCAAGCCGCAAAAATACGGCGCTTCAATGCCCTCAGCAGGCGATACAAACGAAACCGATCAGCCAAGACGTGGCCAATGACGTCCCGCCAACGGACAAAAAATGCCGGGCCTGAAAATCAAGCCTTATTCAGAGATGCCCTAGCTCAAGGTAGCACCAGTCACGCAGCCGCGGCCCCTTGGTTCCCGCGCCGGCCGACAAGCGCCGCCAATCGGATGATGGCAGCGCCTTGGCAATCTCCTCAGCAGAACCGCCAAGCGGCCGTTCCTTGTTCCACGATCCAAACCAATGTGCCGAACTCACGCCAAGCACATAGCCCTTGCCCGCCCGGCGTAGATCGCGCTCAATATCGCCGACGCCGTACACGGTATCGCCAGCCACCCAGGCAAACGGCACGCGCGCCGCGATCGCACGCTCAATCATCCTGGCCGCGAGTTTGGGCTTGGTCGCGAAGCCGACGTCGTCCGGCACGGACGTGGCCTTCAGGCGCGCCGGATCGTCGGCCCAACTCTTCGGCAGATACAGGGCGCGATCAATGAAGGCATGGCCAGGGCGCGATACATAGGCGGCGAACACGCCGATCTGGCAGTTGGTGATCTTGCCCGCGGAACCCGTGTATTGCCGCGCCACCCCGCACGATGCTTTACCCTGCTTCAGAAAACCGGTTTCATCAACAACCAGACCCGCATCGTCGTCCGCGAGATGCTCAACGACATAGTCGCGCACGATATCGCGCAGCGCATCCGCATCCCATCGGCCACGGCCCAGAAGCGCCTGCTGCCGCCAAGGACCGGGATCGCTGGCAGCCTCCGCGCGCATCCATCCGGTCTTGCGTCGCTCATCCCCAAGGAACCCATCCAGAAACAATCCCGCGCTCGCCGCGACGCGCTCCTGCGTGAACAGGGGCCGCATCCGTCTCTTCACGTCCCGCAACGACGATGCCCACAACTCAAGCGTCGCCTCAATCCAGGCAACCGTCATCCATGACCTCCGAATTATGGCAACCCATAGATTTAGAGATCAAGCCGTTTGCAACCAAAAAAACTCGCAACTGTAATGCTAAGCCGCCTCGGGCGAGAGTTTGGCTTCAAATGGACCTCTGTCCGACTGCATCCCGTTCCGCCCCGAAAAACGCCACGTAGGCCCCTTCGGCGGATACCACCTCCGCATCCGTCGGGTTCGCGAATTCGCGCTCCCGCCCGCGCATCGAAAGCCTTCCGCCATTCTGCCGAAGAAGCCGGAACAACAGGTCGGTGGTGTTGCCGGGCATGTCGGCGATGCGCTGAATAGGCTCGCGGAACCCGTCATAGCGGCGCAGGAAGTCCGTTTCTCTTGGCAAATCCTCGTTGATGGTGCGTTCGACGCAATTGTAAAGAAATCCGCATGCGGCGTGGCGTCGAAGAACCGGTAGAAGCCCGCAGTGTCGTTCAATACCCTGACGTTTCCGTCATTCGTCGGCTCCCATTGGATCAGCGGCAACAGGCGGCTGGAATAATCCTCCAGCACAGTCCGATACGCGTCTATCCGTTCCAGGATTGTGGCCGAGACGGGAAACACCATGCCGGGCAGGTTGAAACCGCGCCGCGCGCCTGGTCGTCTTCGCGTAGCGATCAAACCCAGCCGTCGAAAATGTCGTCTGCTTCAAAAATGCCCCCATCAATGCACGAGCATATTACAAAATTCAAAACACCCGGGGAATCATAAAGTTATGCAGAGATTCCTAGACAAGATGTTCGCCTGAGATAGGGGGTGACCCGTCTCACAATATGCAGGATTTCGAGGGTTGCGCTGGATCGGCCAGCGCCGAGCCTCATGCATAGGAGACGAGTCATGGAGAAGCTTATCACTTACATTGGCCTTGATGTGCACAGATCGATCGCCGTAGCGGTCGCCGAAGCGGGCCTGCGGAAGGAGGTGCGTGATCACGGAACGATCGCGAACACGCCGGCGGCCTTGAAGAAGCTGATTGCGAAGTTAGCCAGCGGCGGTCGCGAACTACGGTTTTGCTATGAGGCGGGGCCGTGCGGCTATGGTATCCAACGGCAATCGCCGCGGCGGGTCACGAATGTACGGTGGTAGCGCCATCGTTGATTCCCAAAAAGCCAGGCGACCGGGTTAAGACCGATCGGCGCGATGCGATCAATCTGGCCAAGCTGCACCGGGCCGGTGAGTTGACCGCGGTATGGGTTCCCGATCAGGAGCATGAGGCGATTCGTGATTTGGTTCGGGCGCGCTTGGCGGCGGTGCGCAATTGCGCAAGGCACGCCAACAACTGTCGGGGTTCCTGCTGCGCCAGGGCTGCCACTACGGTCAGAAGGCATGGACGCATCTACACCGGCGTTGGCTGGCCGGGCTGAGGTTTGAGCAACCGGTGCATTACATCGTTCTCGAAGATTGCCTCGAAGCAGTGGATGCGGCGACCGCCCGGCTGGGTCGTCTGGAGGCGCATATCGAGGCGGCGCTGCCGACGTGGTCTCTCGCACCGGTCGTGCAGGCACTTCAGGCATTGCGCGGCGTGCCATGGTGGCGGCGGCAACACTGGTTGCCGAACTTGGGGTTATACCCGCTTCACCAACCAAGCCAGCTCATGGCATATCTTGGCTTGGTTCCGTCTGAAAACTCCAGCGGCGGCAAGCGTCGTCAGGGCGGTATCACCAAGGCTGGCAACGAGGCGGCACGGCGCATGCTGATCGAGGCGGCCTGGAGTTACCGGTTCCCGGCCCGGATCAGCCGCGCACAGCTGATCCGGCAGGAGAAGCTGGCCAAGCCGGTCCGCGACATTGCATGGAAGGCGCAGGAACGACTGTGTCGTCGATACCGCAAGTTTGCCCGGGCCGGAAAGTTGCCCACGGTGATAACCGCCGCGATCGCGCGGGAACTGGCGGGCTTTGTCTGGGCGATCGCCAACCAAGCGCAACCAGCAGGAGCCTAACGCGTTCTGATCGATATCGAACACCCGCCAAGAAAGGAGGCCACTAGCGCACCGATATATCCAAAGCTGGGCAAGGCCGGAGGCACGATCACGGCCAGGGGAACCCTCGCAGACACTATCAGCCGGATCTTATCCGACACTGGATCAGACCGAGGAAGCTCCGCGACGCATCACAGGTCCGGCGGTAACCAATCCGCGTATCAGAGCATGATCAACCGTCGTTTCATGATCTGCTTCCGCCTTTCCCAGTGGCGGCCGTACTGAAAAAGCTCGCAAAAGGAAGCAAAGAATTTTCACGCCTGCAGCTTGAAACGGCGAACATGAGAGTGTTCTGACCGAGACGGGTAGTCCCCCTGGACTTGCTGTACTGCCGCTATCGGCCGTCGACTCCAAGGGAACGAAGTGTTGCGTCCAGAACACTAGCTTCCCGGCGGCGTCCCGGTCGAACGCGGACATCCCGCGATCAGCGAGGGCAGGTCTTCGGGCTTGGCGCTAACATGGTCAGGCAGGGGAAGCCTGGTCTCCCGATCATGCTCGCCGACAAAGCCGCCTTCCTGCCGTAAGCCGATCCGTAGAACCGCCATCCCCGATGACGATCTTCTGTAGCCGCATGAGTTCGTCCAGGTCGATTGCCTGCCGCCCGGCTTCGCCGATAGCGCGCCCCCAACGCCGGAGCCAATCTTGGGGTGGACGCTCGCCTTCTATGGCGTAGCTTGACCTGGAATCCTTCAATCGAAGAAAGGCAGCCATGCGCGCCAGAAGGTCGCGCGGAACATCCGCGATAACGTCCTGGGCTTCACCGGGTTAGACTGGACCGCCACGAACTGATGGAGGGTTTTTGTTCGAAACACCATCGGGCAGAACTCGGGCGTACCCGGAAGGTTGTTCCGAACGTGATGGCGTGGCGAGTTGGTCCCGTCGATTGCCCATTGGCGTTCCGGGTCAATGACAGGCACATAGGTTCCCGTCCGGGCGTCCGGCAGGTCGAGATGCTTGCCGGTCAGCCACTCGTAGGGAAACCAGATACTGCGGGCATAGCTTCCGGTCGGCGCCACCCGCACCAGAGCCTCGATCTCGCGGGCCGGCACTGCCACGAAGAGGCTCTTCAGAACGGCGAAATCGGCCCCTCATGCTTGATGGCGAATGTCAGGTGACTTGCGAGGTCTGGCGGCGCTGCGTACCTTGGCGTCAAAATGCGCCACCCCCCTTCTTCCTTGATGCGGTGATGTTCCCCGATGGCCGTCAAGGTGCGTGGCAGTGGCACCTTGAGGTCGTAGGTGCCAATCAGTGCCGCATACCCTGCCGGCGTTGCCGGGTCCGGCAAACGCCGGTCGTGAAAAACCTTTACCGGCCCTGAAAAGCGATGATTTTCTGCCCTGCGCACGAAAAACCGCTGCCCTTCCTCAATTCGAATTCAGCATATACCCCGACTCTGAGAATCCGCCGCCTACTTGCCATCGACCGTGGGATCGATTTTTATTGGCGTCATGAAGCGGCAAGGGTTCCTGGATGATGCAACACGGCGCGACCTGATCGAGTTGGCGCAGGACGGCTCGGCAGCGCATCGCTTGGCTCGGCGTGCGAACGCGCTGGTTTTGCTTGACAAGGGAATGAGTTACGCGGCGGTCGCCAAGGTTCTGCTGCTGGACGACGATACGATCCGTACATGGCGTCTGCTGTATGAGGAGGACGGGATCGAGGGGTTGGCGGGCTTCGGCTATGAGGGCAGTGCTTATCGCCCGAACGATGAACAGCAGGCCCAGCTGATCGACTGGATCACCGAGACCCTGCCGCGCTCGACGCGGGCGATTGGCGCCTGGATCGCGGCTGAGTTTGGCATTGGTACCAGAGCCGCTCCGGCCTGATCGCGCTGCTGCACCGGCTGGGCATGGAGCATCGCAAGCCGAAGGCGATATCGCGCAAGCTGGATCCGCAGAAGCAGGGGGCGTTTATCAAGGCGTATGAAAATCTGCTGAACCAGCTTGAGCTGATGAAATGGTAATCTTTGCTGATGCCGTGCATCCGACCCATACGGTGCGGCCGGTTGGCTGTTGGGCTCCGAAAGAAGTGCCGGTCGCGGTGGAGCAGAGTAGCGGGCGTGACCGCATGAACATCCATGGCGCCATCAACCTAGACCGGCCAGACGATCATGAAAGATGTGCTGACGGTGGATGCCACAAGCACAATCTTGCTGCTGACGGCGATCGAAGCGATGTATCCCAGAATGCGGCTGATCCACGTCTTTCTGGACAATGCGAGATACCACCATGAAAAATTGCCCCAACCCTGGCTGGCGCGGCCTGATTGTCGGGTGAAACTCCATTTCATCCCTGCCTACTGCCCACACCTCAATCCGATTGAACGATTGTTAGGGTGGACGGCCCAACGGCATCATGTGCCAAAGTTGAGTTGTGAAAACCAGACGAAAGGGCCGCCCAATGGAATTTAAGCGCGTTTCGATCGACACGTCCAAGCATGTTTTTACGATCCATGGGGTCGACGACCAGGAACGCCCGGTGCTGCGGCGGGAGATCAGGCGCGTCAGGTCGGACCGTTCTTCGCCAAATTGGCGCCAACGGAGGTGGCTCTCGAAGCTTGCGCTGGTTCGCACCATTGGGGTCGGGTGCTCGGAGGCATGGGCCACCGGGTGAGGTTGATTTCCGCCGCAATATGTGAAGCCGTTCGTCAAGCGGAGCAAAAACGACCGCAATGACGCGGAGGCAATCAGCGAGGCGGCATCACGTCCGACCATGCGCACGGTTCCGGTTAAATCGGCGGATGAGCAAGCTGCGACGATCATCGTGAAACATCGGGAGCTCATGGTGCACCAACGGACCCAGGCGATCAACGCGTTGCGCGGGCATGCCGCGGAATTCGGCATCGTTGCCGCAAAGGGCTGCGCGAACGTCACAGCATTG
>CAVVPW010000005.1:0-25964 GCA_963750235.1 uncultured Alphaproteobacteria bacterium | reverse complement strand
CATGCGGTGGCTACGGAGGATGGGGTCAGAAGCTTATTGTAGCGGGCTGTTAAATGTCGTGACCAGATAAATGGCTTTCTGCATTCGTTTAACGTCCACGACATCGCAATAAGATGGGTCAGCCTGACACGGAACAGCATTCTGATTAACCCAGATTGTCGCTGTTTTCAGGCTGGACAGTTCTTCGAATGGACTGGAAACAAGATAGGAATCGTACTCAGCACCTGCCATTCCCCATTGCTGCCAATCTTCAACAAGAGCACTTTTCAAGGCA
Organism: uncultured Alphaproteobacteria bacterium; assembly: GCA_963750235.1. Classification (GTDB taxonomy): domain Bacteria; phylum Pseudomonadota; class Alphaproteobacteria; order Acetobacterales; family Acetobacteraceae; genus Acidocella. The sequence continues at coordinate 25,690 of CAVVPW010000005.1, read as the reverse complement.
TATTCCCTGAGCAGAGCCTGATGCGCAGGCGCCCAAACCCAATATCTTGGCCAATCTTCGACACGCGGAACAACGAAAAATATCGCAAATGTTAGAATAAGTGTAAGAAAAACAGCCGCAAAAATTGAACACTGTCTTGCCTTATCTCTCTGCCAGAACGCCCAAGCCAAACCGCCACAAACCGCAACCAGAATTCCTGGCATTACGAACAGATTAGCAAGCATGAAGCTGCCGAATCCACGCCCCCAAGCCACTGGAACCATAACGAGCATAGTTACCAATGCTGCGGTCCAGGGGAGCCATCTGAGCGCATTTTCTGACCTCATGCCTGAGAAATATCAGAACCCCGCTTTTTTCACGACGAGAATCCTAACGCTTTAAAGTTCCAGGAAAGTGGAGGGAACAAAGCCCCTCCACAAAGCCTAATCAAGCCGCCCGCGTCTTCTTCTGCTCGCCATATTGCGGGCGGCGGGGCTTGGCGGGCTTCACCTTGCGCACCACCATGTCCGGGTGGCGCTGCGGCTTCTTCACCGGCATTGCCTGGGCCGGGCGGGTGCCGCCTGCCACTTCCATCTTGATGCCCGTGAGCTTCTCGATCTGGTTGAGGTAGGGCAGCTCGGTCGCATCGCAGAAGGCCACGGCCACGCCCTCGGCGCCATTGCGCGCGGTGCGGCCGATGCGGTGCACATAGCTCTCCGGCTCATTCGGCAGCTCGAAATTCACCACATGGGAGACGCCGGAAACATCGATGCCGCGGGCGGCGATGTCGGTGGCCACAAGCACCCGCGCCTCGCCGGACTTGAAGGCGTCCAGCGCGCGCTGGCGGGCGTTCTGCCCAAGATTGCCGTGCAGCGCCACCGCCGTGATCTTCGCGGCGTTGAGCTGCAGGGCCACGCGGTCCGCCCCGCGCTTGGTGCGGGTGAAGACGATGGCGCGGGTGAATTCAGGCTTGCGCAGCAACTCCACCAGCAGGTCGCGCTTCTGCGAGCCTTCGACGAAATGCACGCTCTGGGCGATGCGCGCCGGGGTGGAGGAGACCGCCGCCACCGTCACCCTCACCGGGTCACGCAGCAGCCCTTCCGCCAGCTTGGAGATTTCCGCCGGCATGGTGGCCGAGAACAGCGCCGATTGCCGGCGCGTGGGCAGATGCGTCACGATCTTGCGGATGTCGGGGAAGAAGCCGAGGTCCAGCATGCGGTCGGCCTCGTCGAGCACGAAGAACTCGCACTGGTCGATGATCAGTTCCTTGGTGTTCATCAGGTCCAGCACGCGGCCGGGGCAGCCGACGACAATGTCCGCCCCGCGCGCCATGCGCGAAACCTGCCCGGTGCGGCCCACGCCGCCCACGATGAGCACCACGCGCAGGCCAAGCCCGGCGCCGAATTTCTTGAACTCCTGCTCGATCTGCACGGCCAGCTCACGAGTCGGCGCCAGGATAAGCGCGCGGGTGGAGAAGCGGCGGTTATGCAGCTTGTGCCCGGCCATGACCTGCAGGATGGGCAGCGCGAAGGCCGCGGTCTTGCCGGTGCCGGTCTGGGCCAGGCCCAGTACGTCCTTGCGGGCGAGGCCGTGCGGAATGGCGCCAGCCTGGATGGGAGTGGGCTTGATGAAGCCCGCATGCTTCAGCGCAGCGAGAATGGGTGTTGCGAAGCCAAACGCTTCAAAAGTTGCATCAGTCATAAACAAACGTCTCCGGCGCCATGAAGCTGCTCCATGGCGATATTGTCCGGCTTCCACGCGCGATATTGGAAAAGGACGGGTATAAAAATGCCCGGGTGAGAGCGTCCCCGCCCCCTCAAAGACAAACCATCCGCCAAGGCCATGGCGATAACGCCCTGGTCGCGCATTCGCGGTTGGTGGCGGCCTTATGCACGTGCCGCACCGCACAACGCAAGCATAATCGCACAGCCCTGCACAGCGCATAAAAAAGGCCAGGACGGCAATGCCATCCTGGCCTTTTTGGGCTTTTAACCGCTCAGTCGCCAGCGGCCGGGTGCATGGCGCCGAGCGAGGCAGGCACCTTGGCAGCGGCGGGCAGCGCCACCGGCTTGGCTTGCTTCGCCGGCATGGAGGCCAGAATGGAGACGCCGACCGAGGCCAGGTAGGGCATGGACTGGGTGAACAGCACGGCAACCCAGAGCTTGGTCTCCAGCGTCGCCCAGTGGTGGCCGAAGCCAACACCCAGCGCGGCGCCCCAAGTGAGGGCCAGGAGCACCAGCTCCTCGCGGGCCATCACCAGCCCCTGCACCAGGGCAGGAGCGTCCTTCATCTTCGGCGTGCGCAGGAAGGGCAGCTTGTTGGTGAACAAACCTTTCCACACCGCCTTGCCGATGCTGTGGGAGAGCGCCAGTCCCGACACCGCCGCACCGACGCGGTCCATGAAGCCGCAAGGCACGCGGTTCTTATAGAGGGCCAGGATCTGCACGATCTTGAAGAAGAACAGGCCGATCGAGGGCAGCATGAACAGGGCGATCGGGAACTCGAAGCGCACCGGGTCCAGGATCAGCCCAACCGACCAGGCGAGGCCCATGGTGAGGAACACGATGCCCAGCGCATCACCGAACCAGGGCAGCCAGCCGGTGACGAAGTGCCAGCGCTGGCCCAGCGTCAGCTCCTTGTTGAAGGGGTTGAACAGCGCGGCGGCATTGGCGCGGACGATGCGCATGGCGCCATAGGCCCAGCGGTAACGCTGTTTGCGGAAGGCGTTGTAGTCGTCCGGCATCACGCCCTTGCCGAAGGACTTCTTGGAGTACACCGCATCGTACCCGGCGCGGAACAGGCGCAGGCCCAGCTGGCTGTCCTCGGTGATGCACCACTCGGCCCAGCCGTGCTCGTTGAGCAGCGCCTGCTTGCGCACCAGCGTCATGGTGCCGTGCTGGATGATGGCGTTGCGCTCGTTGCGGGTGACCATGCCGGCGTGGAAGAAGCCGGCGTACTCCCAGAACATCATCCGCTTGAACAGTGAGCCGTCATTGTCGCGGTAGTCCTGGGGCGACTGGGTGAAGCCGACCTTCGGGTTGTCGAAGGCGGGAACCATGCAGCGCAGCCAGTCCGGGTCCACCAGATAGTCGGAGTCGATCACACCGATGATCTCGGCATCCGGGGCGGTCTCGCGCAGGGCGAAGTTCAGCGCGCCGGCCTTGTAGCCCTTGTACTTGCCCAGGGTGAAGAAGCGGAACTTGGGCCCAAGGCGCGCGCAGTGCTCGGCCACCGGCTCCCACACCGCCGGGTCCATGGTGTTGTTGTCGATCACCAGCACCTCGAAGCGCTCGTAATCCAGTGCCGCCAGGGCATCGAGCGTCTGACGCACCATGTGCGGCGGCTCGTTGCAGATGGGCAGGTGGATGGAGACCTTCGGCAGCTTCACGCCGGACGGGGCCGGGATCGGCTCGTAATGGCGCTTGGCGACACGGCCGAAGATGGTCTCGACCAGGTCGAAGCTGTCGGCGATCAGCAGGAAGAGCAGCAGCCCCTGCCCCGCGGCCAGCCCGCCCCACACGGTGGCGGCGCCGAGGGAGAGATAGGTCTCGCCCATGTTCATGAACAGCATGGCGAGGATGGCGGTGAAGCCTTCCACCAGCGCCGCGAAGGTGAACTTGCCGATGAAGCGGATGTCCGGCCGACGGGAGAGCAACAGCATGGTGGCCGCCAGCGAGGCCAGGCACGCGCCGAGCGCGTATTCGAGCCAGTTCGGGTTGTTCTCAACCGGGCCGGTCAGCGACCACTTGGCGTGGCGGTCCAGCGTGAACATGCCCCAATAGCCGGCGGCGCGGCCCTCGAAGCTCGTCTTCCACGGCTGGTCGAAGGCTTCCATCACGAAGTAGTCGATATGGTCCTTCTGCGCGAGGTTGAAGAAGTCGCGCAGGAAGCGCGCCTGGTTCACATTGTTCGCGCGGGCGGCACCGATATCGATACCATCGGACGGCCAGCCGATTTCGCCGATGACAATCCGCTTGTTGGGGAAACGGTCATGCACCGCGGTCAGGCGGTTCATCGCATCCTGCACGGCGATGTTCTCGGGCACGCCTTCCCAATAGGGCAGCAGGTGCACGGTGATGAAATCGACCTGATTAGCCAGTTCAGGATGTTTCAACCACACATGCCAGGGCTCGGCGGTGGAGACCGGCACATGGGTCTGCGCCTGAACCTGCCTGATGTCGGCCATGAGCTGCGGCACGGTCATGTCCGCGCGCAGGATGGTCTCGTTACCGACCATGATCTGCGTCACGTCCTTGTTCGCGTTCGCCACCTGCACCAGCTTCGCCAGCTCCTTGGCGTTGGCGTCCGGGTGGCGGTCCAGCCAGCCGCCGAGCGTGACGTTCAGGTTCATGCCCTCGGCCAGGGCCGGGATCTGCCCCAGATCGCCCTCGACCGTGTAGGTGCGGATGTTGTGGGTGTATTTGGCCGCGAAGGCGAGGTCGGACTTGATTTCCGCAGCGCTCGGGTACTTGCCGGTCTCCGGGCTCTCCCCCTTATGGAAGGGCGAGAAGGCGAAACCGCCAATTTCGCCATGATACGGGGCGATATCGGTGACGGGACGGTTGACCGCGCCCCATAGGCCAAACGCCACCACGCCGACGCCGAGGGCTGCCGCCCAGGACCCCGGGTTGGCCCAGCCCTTGCGGAGCTTGGCGGTGGAGATTTGCGCCTCCTGGCAGTGGATTTGCGACTGGTACGTCATGGCCTTGCGATCCAAAAAACCCGGGACTAGCCCCGCGTGTAACAATGGATGACAGTCCAGTGAGGCGTCGCGTGGGCGCGATTGTGTCCCAACTAAGGCAAACCGGGCACCAGCCATGCACTGCCCGGCTGCACGACCCGCAATTTTTCGATACAAGCATGGCATGGCCCTCGCTCTTCAGCTCGTCATCCTGGCTCTGCTCATCCTGCTCAACGGCGCTTTCGCGCTCGCGGAGCTCGCCCTTGTCTCGGCCCGCCGGGCCATGCTCGGCCTCATGGAGCGCGAGGGCGTGCCCGGTGCCGCTCGCGCCCGCATACTGGCGGACAACCCGCAGAGCTTCCTCCCCGCCTCGCAATTCGGCATCACGCTGATCGGCATCCTCACCGGCGCGTTTGGCGGCGACCAGCTGGCCGCCCGACTGGAAGTGCCACTCTCCCGCGTGCCCCACCTCGCCCCCTATGCCTCGCCGGTGGCGGTGGTGGGCACGGTCGTCGTCATCACCTTCCTCGTCCTGGTGTTCGGCGAGCTGGTGCCCAAGCAGCTGGCGCTGCGCCACCCGGAGCGCGTGGCCACGGCGATGGCCGGGCCGCTCAACGTGGTGGCGCGCGTGGCGGCCCCGGCGGTCTGGCTGCTGGGCAAGACAACCTCGCTGGTGCTGCGCGCCTTCGGCCCGGCGCCGGAGAACACCCGCGCGGTGAGCGAGGAGGAGCTGAAGGCGATTCTCGTGGAGGGTGCCGAGACCGGCGTGCTGGAGACGGAGGAGCGCGACATCATCGAGCGCGTGCTTCGCCTTGCGGACAAGCCAGTGCGCGCGATCATGACGCCGCGCACCGAGATCGTCTGGCTCGACCGCACCGCGCCGAAGGAGGACATCATTTCCCGGCTGCGCACCGCGCCCTATTCGCGCTTCGTGGTGTGCGACGGCGCGATCGACAACGTGGCAGGCGTGGTGCAGGCCAAGGAGATTCTGGACCGCGTGCTGGACGGCAAGGAGTTCTCGATCGCCGCGGCGGTGCGCCATCCCATCGCGATCCCCAATTCCGTGACGGCGCTGGAGGCGCTGGACCGGCTGAAGGGCGAGGCGCTCGGCATCGCTTTGGTGCTGGACGAATATGGCAGCTTCGAGGGCATGGTGACGGCGGCGGACGTGCTGGAAGCCATTGTCGGCGACGCCGATGATGCCGGACCTTCCGCGCATGCGCCGGAACAGGCGTCCGATTCAGTGTACGTGCTGGACGGGCTGACCCCGGTGGATGAGATAAAAGCCAGGCTGCACCTGCCGGCTTTGCCGAACGAGGGGAGCTACCACACGCTGGGCGGGCTGATTTTGGCGCTGCTGCTGCGCCCCGCCCGCGCGGGCGACGCCATCGTGTTCGGCGGCTGGAAGTTCGAGGTGCTGGCCATGGACGGACGGCGGATCGAGCGCGTGCGCGTGGCTAAGGAGGGGGGGGATTGACGCCTCGCCGTCATTGCAAGCCCATAGGATGGTGGAGCAAAGCGGAACCCATCGGTTTTCTTTCGACGCACCACCATTGTTGATGGGTTGCGCTACGCTCGACCCATCCTACAGCTTGCTGACAACAGTTCATTTTTACAGGGCGTTGTTGCGATACACATCCATACCAAATATTATAAAACCGCTAGATCCGTCTGATAGAATGAATGTGCCTCTTCCTGAAGATTTTCGGGTATTGTCAAAAGTTAGAATGAGATTGCCATTCCTACCGTATGAGCAAGTGAGTAGCGTTGTGATAGTTTTTGTGTTTCTGATTGGGTAATATGCATTGCAAGACAAATGATTATATTTTGATGATGTCACGTCATCTCTTAAGGTAAAGTGTCCTATGTTCGAACTAATGTTTAAAACTCCGTCGAACGTAAAGCTTCCGTAAGCATGCGGAGGCGATGACTGTTGTTCGTAAATTACTCCTCGAACCAGCCCTTGCTCAGAAGCGGATACAATGGTACAGGTGGACAGCCAGAAAGCTATTGTCACAAGAGGCTTCAGGTGCATTATTTTCTCCATTAAACGTCCGGCGTCAGGTAATTTCAGACATTTTGCGGCGTGAGTTACCGGAGTGTTTGGCTCATCTGGTGGGTTGAGGTTTAAGCGGCTTTTTGGCGGTTGGAGCAAGCGTAGGATGGGTGGAGCGAAGCGCAGCCCGCTACCTCTCGGTTGTATCACTGCAGCCGTGTTCCGCTTATGCTACATTCACCTTACGTCATTGCGAGCGCAGTGAAGCAATCCATCTTTTCGCGGCCCACCCGATACCAGCCATGAAACATCCTGCCGTCTACATCCTCGCCAACCGCAAGAACGGCACAATCTACACCGGTGTCACCTCAAGTCTCATCCAGCGCATCGCCCAACACCGCTACGAAACCACTGGCGGATTCACCGCGAAATACGGCGTAAAATCTCTCGTATGGTTTGAAATTCACGAAACAATGGAGTCCGCCATCCTCCGCGAGAAACAGATCAAAGCTGGCTCCCGCGCCGCGAAAGTCCGGCTGATACGCCCGGTGTCATTAACTGACACATGCCCAAAGACGTGTTCCGATTGAAGTGATGTGGTCGGGCTGAGCAGTGAACCAACGCCATGCATCGCAGCAGGCATCGACGATATCCTCGTAGGTTTCGAAGACGCGGTTGCTGAGTTTGTTGCTGCGCAGGTAGGCCCAGACATTCTCGACGGGATTGAGTTCGGGGCTGTAGGGCGGCAAGTGCAGGAGAGTGATGTTGTCGGGGACGCGCAGCTTATCGCCTTTCTGGTGCCAGCCGGCGCCATCGATGGTGAGCACGGCGTGCGCTCCGGGGGTGACATTCGCGCTGATCTCCGCGAGGTGTAGATTCATCATCTCGGCGTTGGCGAACGGCAGCACCAGCGCGGCCCCGATGCCGCGGGCCGGGCAGATCGCGCCGAAGATATAGGCCCAGTCGTAGCGCTGATCGCGGGGGGCCGTGGGCCGCGAGCCGCGCTCGGCCCAGACCCGAGTTAGCGTTCCCTGTTGGCCGATGCGGGCCTCGTCCTGCCACCAGAGCTCAAGCGGCTTGCCGCGGGCATGCTCTGGTAGCGCTGCATCTACGAGGGAGGCGAAGTTGCCTTGAAAGACGCTTGCGCCGCGGCGTCGTGGCCGGGATGGCGTGGCCTGGCCACCAGCCGGCGGAAGCCCATTCGCCGTAGCACGTCGCTCATGCTGCGCTCGGCCAGCACCACGCCGAATTTCGCCGCGATCGCCCGCGCAAGGTCGGCCCGGCGCCAGCGTATCACGCCATGCTCGGCCTGGTCGGGTCCACGCCGGACCCACGCGGCAACTTCCGCTTCCTGCTCGGGCGACAAAAGTGGCTTGGGTCCGACATTGCCCGTCTTGTCCGACAAACCCGCCAGGCCCTGCTCGTTGAACCGATGCACCCAGTCCCGCAATGTCTGGCGGTCCATCCCGGCCGCCTTGGCCGCTTCCCCGCGCGACGCGCCCTCCAGGACCAAAGCGAGGGCCAGCATACGCCGCGATGCCGCCACGTCCTTGGTTCGCCGCGCCTCTCGCCGAAGCCCAGCAGCGTCAAAATCCGACCGTGTAATCTGGATCGCCGTCCCCATGCTAACCTCCGCGAATCGAGTGCACAGACAGCGAATCACATGAACCGCTCCAAGGGAATCGCCAGAGAGTCAGATTCCGACACCGGGCGTATGATTATGCAGAACAACTCGGATTGGCTTGATCTCTATGATGGGCTGCTCACGTGAAGATGGATTGCTTCGCTGCGCTCGCAATGACGCCAATATAACGCAAACTGCCACACGTCGTCATTGCGAGCCGCGCAAAGTGCGGCGAAGCAATCCATCGTTCCAGCCAGTAACATCGAAGATAGATTGCCACGCCGCGCTTAAGCGCGGCTCGCAATGACAAAAAACTACCCCACAGCCCGTTCCACCGCCCGGGCCACTCGCAGCACCACATCATCGCGGTAAACGGGCGCGGCAATCTGCACCGAAGTCGGCAGCCCGGCGGCGTTCACGCCCATGGGGATAGAAATCGCCGGCTGGCGGGTGAGGCTGAACAGGAAGGTCCAGGGCGCCCAGCTTCGCCAAAGTGCGGCCACGGGGTCGGGCAGCGGTTCTTCGGCCAGCGGGGCGCAGTGCGGCACGGCGGGGCAGAGAATCGCGTCCACCTCCAGCGCCGCCATCGCATGCGCCGCCTCCACGCGTAGCGCCTCGGCCTGCACCAGCTCCAGTGCGGAGGCGTCACGGAACCGCTCCGCCACCGCCAGCAGCCCGGCATCCAGCAGGGGCCGCTTGTCCTCGGCCTGCATATCCACCATGCGGGCCAGGGCCACTCCCCAGAGCTTGGCAAACACCTCGGAAACATCAGGCAGTTCGGGGTGGATTTTGCGCACCAGAGCCCCCTGCCCTTCCAGCGCGTGGCGCGCCTCTTCCAGCGCCTGCATGCCGTCCGCGTCCACCGGGGCGGCAAAACCCGGGCTATACAGCAAGCCGATGCGCAGGCCGCGCACGCCGTCCTCGATGCCCGCCAGGAAATCGCGCTTCGGCTCAGGCAGGGAGAACGGGTCCGCCGCGCAGAACCCCGCCAGCGCGGAGAGCATTAGCGCCGCGTCCCGCACCGAGCGGGCGAGCGGCCCTGCCACGGCCACATGGCCAAAGGCGCCCAGCGGCCATTGCGGCACCCGGCCGAATGTAGGCTTGAGCCCGACCACGCCGGACCACGCGGCAGGGATGCGGATGCTGCCCCCGCCATCGGTGCCCACATGCAGCGGGCCGAAGAACGATGCCGCCGCTGCCGCAGCGCCCGAGGACGAGCCGCCCGGCGTGTGTGCCGTGTTCCACGGGTTGCGGGTGATGCCGGTGAGCGGGTTGTCGCCCGGCGATTTCCAACCGAATTCGGTCGTCGTGGTTTTGCCGATAATCACCGCCCCCGCCTGGCGCAGCGCCTTCACCAGCGGCGCATCCTCGGCGGCGGGGGTGGGGTCGGTCGCCTTGCTTCCGCGCCTTGTGGGCAGCCCGGCCACGTCCACCAAATCCTTCACCGTCACCGGCACGCCGTCCAGCGCGCCGCAGGGATTGCCCTCGGCCCAGCGCAGCGCGCTCGCCCGCGCCGCCTGCAGCGCCTGCGGGTTCATCACGGCGAAGGCGTTGATCTCCGGGTTGCGCCGGGCGATGCGCTCGGTGACCGCCTGCAGGGCCTCCAGCGGGTTGAGCCGCTTGGCGACATAGGCGGCGAGCAGTTCCTCGGCGTCCAGCGCCGCCGGATCGGTTACATCCACGGCGGCACCGGCAGGTTCTTGGAACGCAGGAATTCGGGGTTGAACAACTTGCTCTGATAGCGCGCCCCGCCGTCGCACAGCACGGTCACCACCGTGTGCCCAGGACCAAGGTCTCGCGCCACGCGGATGGCCGCCGCCACGTTGATGCCCGCCGAGCCGCCGACCGAGATGCCCTCATGGCCCAGCAGGTCGAACACCTGTTCCAGCGCCTCGGGGTCGGGAATGCGCACGGCATCGTCGATGGCCACGCCCTCCAGGTTCCCCGGCACGCGGGACTGGCCAATGCCCTCGGTGATTGAGGAGCCGGTCACCGTCAGGTCGCCGCTCTTCACCCAGCCGTAGAGCCCGCTGCCCTCGGGGTCGGCCAGCACGATCTTCACGTTCGGGTTGCGCGCCTTCAGCGCCATGGAGACGCCCGCCAGAGTACCGCCCGTGCCGCAGGCGCATGTGAAGGCATCCACCTTGCCGCCGGTCTCCTCCCAGATTTCCGCGCCCGTGGTCAGGCGGTGGCCCTCCCGGTTGGCCAGATTATCGAACTGGTTGGCCCATACCGCGCCCAGCTCCTCGGCCAGCCGGCGCGAGACATGCACGTAATTGTCCGGGTCCTTGAATGGCTTGGCCGGCACCAGGCGCAAATCCGCGCCGATCATGCGCAGGAAGTCGATCTTCTCGCGGCTTTGCGTCTCCGGCATGACGATGATGCACTTATACCCCAGCGCGTTGGCCACCAGCGTGAGCCCGATGCCGGTATTGCCCGCCGTGCCCTCCACGATGATGCCTCCCGGCTTGAGCCGGCCCGTGGCCTCGGCGTCGCGGATGATGGCAAGCCCGGCCCGGTCCTTCACCGAGCCGCCGGGGTTGAGGAACTCCGCCTTGCCCAGAATCTCGCACCCAGTGGCGGCGGAGGCCCGCTTCAGCCTGATCAGCCTCGTGCCCCCGATCGCTCCAATCAACCCGTCCGCCACTGTTTCCATTCGACCCTGTCCTCGCTATGCTGCGCCAAACACTATACGCCCGGGGGATACTATGATCGAAGATGTCGCGCCGCGACAGGTGTGGGAAGCGCTCATGAGCAATCCATCCGCCGTGCTCTGCGATGTACGCACGAACGCGGAGTGGAGCTTTGTCGGGCTGCCGGACCTGACCCAGACCGGCAAGCAGCCGCTGCTGGTTCAGTGGCAGACCTACCCCACGATGCAGCAAAACCCGAAATTCGTGGAGGCGCTGGCCGCCGCCCATGTGGAGCCGGAGCAGCATGTCTACTTCATCTGCCGCTCCGGCGCGCGCAGCATGGCCGCCGCCCTGGCCGCCAAGGTGGCGGGGTACAAGCATGTTTACAACGTGAAGGACGGGTTCGAGGGCCCAGCCGACCCGCGCGGCCACCGGGGCAATGTGGCGGGGTGGAAGGCCGAGGGGCTGCCCTGGAAGCAGGGATAATTCCGCGGGCGGTGAACAGCGCCTTCCTCACCGCCCATTCACGGACACAAAAATCAGGCGGAAGGCATACCTTCCTTGATTGCGTGCTTCAGTTGCTCCCGAAATTCCGGCGTGTCCTTATGGCCGTGGACCGCCACAGCATGTTGCACCGCGACTTCCATCAGTTCTTTCTCGCTGTCAGCGGAAATGGCGACGGAGCACTTTGGCTCACCCGGAAATTCCCGACAGTCGACATATTTGCGTGCCATGATTACTCCCTCATATTTCGTTACGTGTAAATTCGGCCAGCCCAACTAACCTGTTTGCTTGGCATAGTTGCTGGCCCCGAACCAATCGACCACAATAACCGGCTCATCACCAACCACCCATGCGTCGTGCCCCTTAGGCAGGGATGTCACGTCCCCTGGACCGGCGACGAACTCGGTTCCATCGTCCATCAGGATCGCAATCTTTCCGGCCACATGATATTGAAAGTGCGGAGCCTGGCAGCTGGAGGTCTTGGCGATTGGCTTGACGTCGTTCGACCATCGCCAGCCAGGGTTAAGGATCAAACGGCCAACCTCTGCGCCGCCAACATTGAGAATTTCGAGTCTTCCATTTGGGAAGTTCCGAATTTCATCCGGGCTTTTGAATGACTTGTGCTCGGTTTTTTGATCAAGCTTTTGCATTGCCTTCTCCTTCCTCGCATCAGTGCGCACTGGCAAATATGTTTTTCCGTCAATTTCCTAACTCAAGAAGCCGCTGGCCCTGGCCAACTTGCCCGATTTCTTCAATTCTAAAATTCCGCGTGCGCGTTTAGTAATAATTAATATTGATAGGCCGATAAACGCTTTTTCCCCGAGGCTTCCCGGCTTTCTCGAAGCTTGCCTGCCTGAAAGCCTGCCTGAAAGCCTTTTACGAAACAATATTATACGCCGCTCCAGAAAAAGGCGCAACGATTCTGGGTTTGCGTTTTACCGAAGGATCAATTGACCTTTGGTTTGTTTTTTACAGATAACCCATGATGTTTTTACAAAACAGTAACCGGAAAGCGCGGGTGACGGTTACCTCCGTTGTGATATGGGACAAGTCCAAACTGGCAACGAGGTATCAGGTAAGCTGTGTACCGCCGTTTTGCATATTCGCATTTTCTGAAATCTTAATTGAGTTTCTGCTTTCAACAAAGGCAGACTGACCAGCACTTGCACATCATTTCCCGCGAGATGTGATTGGTGCTTTTCGTTAAAGATTTTTTTAGGAGGAAACCAAAATGGCAACTGCAAATCCGCAAGAAGCTCGCAATCTTGACATTGTGCGGCGCGGTTACGAGGCTTTCGCGGCACGCGACATGGAGGCCCTGAAGGCCATCATGGCGCCTAATGCGCACTGGCATGAAACTCCCAACAAGCTGTTCAAGGGGGATTTTAATGGCCAGAAGGCTATCCTGGAATATTTCGGCCAACTTGCGAAGGAGACGGGCGACACGATTAAAACTACACCAAAGTCAATGGCGGCAGAGGGAGACAGCGTTTTTGTGGCCTACCACGTGAGCGCCAAGCGGGGTGGAAAGACGCTCGAAACCGATAATGTGGGTATCTTCAAGCTGGCCGATGGTGTCGTTGTTGAGACCCTGGTGTACGAAGGTGACCAACCAGCGATGGCTTCATTCTTTTCGTGACTTTGCGGCGTGCTGCTGGCTGTCCGCAGACACTACGCATGAGAACGCTGGAGAGACGACAGGACATGCGGATCGGCACAGCCGGCACGCCTTAAGTTTACGAACGTGAACAACAACCAGAGATAAGGAGAATCCAATGCCTCACTTCATGGTACGTTGGCAGTTTAATGGCGCCTCGGCTAAGGCGATGGTCGAGAACCCGCATGATCGCACTGCCGCTGCAAAGGCTCTCGTAGAGGGCTTCGGCGGCAAGCTGCATTGTTATTATTTCTCATTTGGCGAATACGACGGGCTCGCGATCGGCGAAATGCCAGATAACACGGCAGGTGCCGCGTGCTCGATGGCGGCAATGGCGACGGGCGCATTCACCCGCTTCGAGTTCGACTATATTGTTGACAGCCTCGGAAGCCGAAGCGGCGATGAAGAAGGCGCACAACACCAAGACAGAATATAAGCCGCCACACGCCTGAGCCTGGAGCCAAGCCGCGCCGCATCTCAGTGTTCTGAAATGTCGATGATGGCGCGGCGATCATTTTGCCGACCGACGACCTCGGACCGGACCGGTTTCGAGACATGGTGGAATTGAGAGGAGATCTGCCCGTGCTGAGCGCCTGGGCATTCACGGTTCGAAGCAATGTGTCGATGTGGCTTTGAGGCACTGGCCATTAAATCAATAGCGAAAATCAAACGAATTTTAATACCAACCGCCCTAAAGACTGACACGTGCCCACTCTCTGGTTCCGATCGAGGCGATTCGCTCTAGGTCATTGGCGATGAAATTCCAGGCTTCTTTGCTGGCGTCGCGCATAGCCTCGTAGGTATCACAAACCAGGCTGCTTAACTTGTTGCCGCGCAGATAATCCCAAACGTTTTCCATCGGGTTGAGTTCGGGTGCGTAAGGCGGCAGGCGCAGCAGAGTGATGTTGTCGGGCACGATTAGCCGCTCACCTGGCTGATGCCATCCGGCACCGTCGCAGACCAGCAGCGCATGGGCGCTGGTTGCCACCTGGCAACTGATCTCCTTGAGATGCTTGTTCATCGCTTCGGTATTGACGGCCGGCATGATGATGGCAGCACCAATGCCGCGTGCCGGGCAGATGGCGCCGAAGATGTGAACGGAATCGTGCCGGTTGTCGCGCACCATCGGCGGGCGCGAGCCGATCGGCGCCCAGATGGCTTCGATGGAGCCTTTCTGCCCGCCCCTCGCTTCATCAGAAAACCAGACCTCAAGCGCCTTGCCCTTAGCCGAAGCTGGCAAAGCTTCTACGGCCAGGCTGCCAAATTTTTTTTAAATTCCTCCTGCGCCGCCAAGTCCTGCTTGGGATGAAAGGGGCGTGGTTGCAGCCGGGTCAGACGCAGCCGGCGCAGCCATTTGGCGACCGTACGCTCCGGCACATCCACCGAAAAACGGCGCGCAATCTGGGCCCGCAGATCGACACATCGCCAGCGCACAACGCCATCAATCTCAGGATCGGGGCCTTTGATCACCAGCTCGTAGAGTTCCGCCATCTGCGCGGCGTTCAACTTCGGCGCCCGGCCGGTACTTTTGCCCGAGGCAAGTGCGGCAACGCCGCCAGCGTTGTAGCGGTGCACCCAATCGCACAAGGTCTGGCGATCCATCCCGCTCTGTTCCGCCGCATGCGTCCGTGAATGACCCTCAAGCACCAGCGCCAGCGCAGATAAACGCCGGGCGATCTCGCCGTCCCGCTCCTTCGACATCAACCGGCGCAAATCCGCCGCCGTGAATTTCAAGTTGGTAATCGCAACCGCAATAGCCATGGCAACCCCCATCGTCCAAACCAACGGGAGATACAAAATCATAACCCATCGCGCCGAGGGAATCCCCTACGAGTTCATAAAATTCGGCGGTTGGTATAAGTCTCTTAAAAATCTGTTTGCCATCAAAAACCTACTTCCCCTTCCCGAACACCACGACGCTTTCGACATTTTCGGAATACGGAAACTGGTCGATGGGCGTGGCGGCCAGCACGGAATACCCCGCGCGACGTAGGGCGCCTGCGTCGTGCGCGAGCGCGTCCGGGTTGCAGCTTACGTAGATAATCCGCGCCACGTTGCTGGCGCTGATAAACCGCATCTGCGCGGCGGCACCAGCATAAGGCGGGTCCAGCACCACAGCGGCGGCCTTCGCCATCTCGGCGGCTTGCAGCGGGCGGCGGTGCAGATCACGCCTTACCACACTCACACGCCCGGCGAGGTTGGCAGCGCGCACGGCAATCTCGGCGGCGGCGGAAGCAAAAGCGTCGCCCTCATACGCCTCGACCCGCGCATGCTGCGCCAGCGGAAAAGTGAGCGTGCCGCAACCGGCGAAGAGTTCCACGATGCGGGATTTGGCGGTCAGCTTTGGCAGGCCCGCGAGCATGGCCTGCACGATCGCCGCCTCCCCCTCGGCGCTGGCTTGCAAAAACCCGCCCGGCGGCGGGGTGACATCCACGCCCGCAAAACGGACCACGGGGTTTTGCAGGATGATCGCGGGTTCCGGGTCCGCGTTGCCGGTGGCGATGGAGATGCGCGGCACACCATGCGCCTTGGCGAAATCGATGATGCGCTTGCGGTCGGGCAGCTGGAATTCGGCGTCCAGGCGGAGGAGAATGTCCGGCCCGTTATCAAGCCAGTTGATCACCACCGAGCCCGCACGCCGGAATGCCAGAAGGCTGCGCAGCAGCTCGCGCAAGGGTGGCAGCAAAGGCAGGATTTCCGGGCGCAGCAGCGCGCATTCGCGCATATCCACCACCTCGGCCCCGCGCGCCTGATGCAGCCCGAGCGAGATTTCCGTGCCCTTGCGCGTGGCGGCGAGGTTCACGCGGCGGCGCGTGCCAGCCGGCACCTCCACCAGCGGGTACACAGGCGCGTCCAGATAGCCGGCGCGGGTCAGGGCGCTCTTCAGCAGCCCGAATTTGTCTATGACGTGGCGGTCCGCGACGGTGCAACCGCCGCAGACGCCGAAATGCTGGCAATGTGCCATGGCGACGTCAGGATTCGGCGTTGCCGCCGTTCTCCTCGGGGATCACATCCGGTGCCTCGACCTCGTGCTCAGCCACGTCCTCGACAACCGGGGCCGGGCCACGGCGGCGGATGAGCATGAAGGCCGGAACAGCCTCGCCAAAGCCCATAACCGGAGCGCCCAGATCCCTCTCGTAGCGCGGCTCACGCTCACGGCGGGGGCGCTCACGGTCCCGTTCACGTTCGCGCTCACGCGGGGCCTCACGCTCACGCGGGGCCTCAGGCTTCGGCGCGCGCTCGGGCTGCTTGGCCGCGCGGGCCTCGACCGGCTTTTCCTTGCCCCCCTTCTTGTCGCGTACGGGGCGGCCGCCACGGCCGCGCTTACGGCCGTCGCCCTCGGCCCACTCCACAACGTCCAGCCCGGGGATCTCGATGCGCGGAATGGGGGCGGCGATCAGCTTCTCCACCGCTTCCACGGCCAGGCGGTCATCCGGCGTGGCGATGGTGTAGGCATGGCCCTCGCGCCCGGCGCGGCCGGTGCGGCCGATGCGGTGCACGTAATCCTCGGCATGGTGCGGTACGTCAAAATTGAACACATGGCTCAGCCCGCCAATGTCGATGCCGCGCGCCGCGACATCGGAGCAGACCAGCAGGCGCAGCTCATTGGCCTTGAACTTCTCCAGCGTGGCGAAGCGCACGGACTGCGCCAAGTCGCCATGCAGCGCCCCGGCGGAGAAGCCGTGCTTGAGCAGCGACTTCAGCAGGATATCCACATCGCGCTTGCGGTTGCAGAAGATCAGCGCGTTCTGCACGTCCTCGGAGCGGATGAGCCGGCGCAGCGCCTCGCGCTTGTCGTGCTCATTCACCAGCACGAGGCCGGAGGTGATGGTTGTCGCCACCGTCGCCGGCTTGGAGACGGTGATCTCCCTCGGCGCGGTGAGGAAGGCATCGGCTAGGCGGCGGATCTCCGGCGCCATGGTGGCGGAGAAGAACAGCGTCTGCCGGTTGCGCGGCAGCAGGGAGACGATGCGCTCGATATCCGGGATGAAGCCCATGTCCAGCATGCGGTCGGCTTCGTCGATCACCAGCACGCGCACATCGGTCAGCAGCAGGCCGCCGCGCTCGAACAAATCGATCAGGCGGCCAGGGGTGGCGATCAGCACGTCCACGCCCTTGCTCAGCGCATCCTTCTGGTCGGACATGCTCTCGCCGCCGATCAGCAGCGCATGGTTGAGCTTGAGATGCTTGCCGTACTGGACGAAGTTCTCCGCCACCTGCAACGCCAACTCACGCGTCGGTTCCAGGATCAGCGAGCGCGGCATGCGGGCGCGGGCGCGGGAGCCGGAGAGAATATCCAGCATCGGCAGGGTGAAGCCTGCGGTCTTGCCCGTGCCGGTCTGCGCGCAGCCCAGCACGTCCTGGCCCATGAGCACCACGGGGATCGCCTGCGCCTGGATCGGCGTCGGACGGAGATACCCCTTTTCGTGCAGCGCTTTGAGAATAGGCTCGGAAAGGCCGAGCGCGGCGAAACCTTCTTCTTCCGCTTCCTGCTGTTGTTCCGGCTCGGCTTCAGGTGCCGGGATTTCGGCAGGTGTAATCAGCGCTTCGTCCTGCGCCGGGGGTTCGGCTTGATCGGCTGCGGTGGTGTCAGACAAAAATTGGACCCGTTCGTGTTGAGGTGCCGCGCGTGAAAACACGCCTAGCGCGCGCCGCGCTAGCTGCAATGCGCCCCGTATCGGCAAGTTGAACCGAGAAGTCAAGGATTAGCGCGGAACAGCCGGTCCCGTGCCTCCTGGGTTAGGACGGGTGCCGTTTGGCCACGGGCAATCTCAACAGACATCATGGGCGTTTCCAATGGCGTAAGCGCAGCGCGTTGCCAAGTACGCAAAGCGAGGACGCGGCCATGGCGCCGCCAGCCAGGGCAGGGCTGAGCAAGCCCAGCGCGGCGGCAGGAATGCCGAGCGCATTGTAGATTATCGCCCAGAACAGCCCCTGCACCAGCACCGCCCACGTCTTGCGCGCGAGCGCGATGGCGGCGGGGGCCAGCTCGGGCGCCGGGCGCAGCAGGGAGATATCCGCCGCCTCGATGGCGACATCCGCGCCCGAGCCCATGGCCATGCCCACCGTCGCCGCGGCGAGAGCGGCGGCGTCGTTGATGCCGTCGCCCAGCATGGCCGGGCGGCACCCGGCGGCGCGCAGTTCCCGTATAACGGAGAGCTTCCGCTCCGGGTCGGCCTCCGCGATGATCTGCACGCCCAGATCCAGCGCCTCGGCGGCCTCAAGCCGGTCGCCAGTGAGCAGCAGCACACGCAGCCCCATCTTGCGCAGCCGGTCCACGGCCTCGCGCGCGCCGGGGCGGAGCGTGTCGGTAAAGGCGAAACCAGCCAGCACGGCGCCGTTCTCCTCGGCCAGCCAGGACCATGTCGCGCCATCCGTTACCTCCGGCGCCGTCTGCACCAGCCCGGCGGAGCCGAGGACATAGGCCCTGCCCGCCACCTCCCCGCGCACACCCTTGCCCGGCAGCGCGGCAAAACTCTCCGCCGGGGCAACATCCGGCTGGCGCAAAGCCGCGCTTAAGGGATGCGTATCCCGCGCCGCCAGCGAGGCGGCAATCCCGCGCACCTGAGCCTCGGGCATGGCGCCGAACAGCGCCACGCTCTGCAACTGCGGCTGCCCAATGGTCAGCGTGCCGGTCTTGTCGAACACCAGCGTATCGACATGCGCGGCTGCCTCCAGCGCGTCGGCCGTGCGGAACAATATGCCCTGTTTGGCCGCCGCGCCGGTACCAGCCATAATCGCCGCCGGAGTGGCGAGACCCATGGCGCAGGGGCAGGCAATGACCAGCACGGAAACGGCGTTGATGATGGCGCGCGGGTACGCCGTGCCATGCGCCAGCCAGGCCAGCATGGTGAGCAGCGCCAGCCCCACCACCACCGGTACGAACACCGCCGCCACCTTGTCAGCCAGCTTCTGCACGCGCGGCTTGGTCGCCTGCGCATCCTCGATCATCCGGGCCATGCGGTCGAGAAAGCTTTCCCCGGCGGCGGAGCTCACCCGCAGGCGCAGCACCGCATTCAGGTTCAACGTGCCAGCCAGCAGCTTCGCCCCCGGCCCGCGCGTCACCGGCAACGCCTCGCCGGTCACAGGGCTTTCATCCAGGCTGCCCGTGCCCTCGGTGACAATGCCATCCACCGGCACGCGCTCGCCGGGGCGCAGCTCGATCTCATCGCCCGGCACCAGTTCAACTACCGGCACATCGGCGCCGTCCGCCCGGCGCGCGACCTCCGGGCGCAGCCTGTGCAGCGCGGTAATGGCGCGGGCGGCATCGCGCTTCACCCGGCCTTCCATGTATTTGCCAAGCCGCACCAGCGTGATGATAGCCACCGAGGATTCGAAATAGAGCGGCCCGGCGGTGGAATAATCCCAGACCGAAAGCCCCCAGGCTGCGGAGGTGCCGAGCGCCACCAGCAGGTCCATATTGCCTGAACCCACCCGCAATGCCGCCCATCCCGCACGGTAAAAGCGCGCCCCAAGCCAGAACTGCACGATGCTGGCGAGAACCAGCGCCGTCACATCCGACACCCGCAGCGCCATGCCCAGCACCACTGGCGCGGAGAGGATGAACGCGGCGATCAGGTCGAATTTCTCCCGCCGCGCGTCATAGGGCTTCGCGGTTTCCAGCAACGCGGCGGTGTAGCCCGCGCGTTGCACCGC
Source organism: uncultured Alphaproteobacteria bacterium (assembly GCA_963750235.1). Classification (GTDB taxonomy): domain Bacteria; phylum Pseudomonadota; class Alphaproteobacteria; order Acetobacterales; family Acetobacteraceae; genus Acidocella. The sequence goes on along the minus strand of CAVVPW010000005.1, from coordinate 5,959 downwards.
CTCGATCAGCGCGGTGAGCGCGACCTCCGGACCGGCCTGCACCTGCGCCATCTCGGTGGCCAGATTAACGGACACATCCCGCACGCCCGGAACACGGCGCAACACTTTTTCCACCCGGGTGACGCAACTCGCGCACGTCATCCCGCCAATGGCAAGCTCAATCCGGCGCGGCACAGGCATTGTCTGGTCCATGCCATGGGATATGGGCAGCCGCTGGGCACAAGGTCAACGCGCTTGACCCTGGCACGGCAGCACCCCTTATGCTGGGGCAGACAGGAGAGTTGATATGAGCCAAACCACGCTGAAATTCGATGTGCCCGACATGGACTGCCAATCCTGCGTCCGCTCGATTACCGCGGCAGTGCATCAGGTGGATGCCAAGGCGGAGGTCAGCGCCGACTTGGAAAGCAAGCGCGTGGCGGTGAGCGGCACGGGCAGCGCGGAGGCATTCGCCGCCGCCATCGAGAATGCCGGGTTTACCGCGCGGCCCTCTTAACCCGTACGCATGCCGGTGAGCACGGCGAGCAGCACCACGAACAGCGTGGCCAGCACGATGATCGACGCCCCCCAGCGCAGCGCCAGGTAGTTGGCAGCGACGACGCCGCGGCCGCGCCCGATGGTCTCCACCACAATGGTGATGAGGAACCCGGCCAGCAGCAGGAACAGGGCCAAGGAGGGCGCGTTGAAATGCAGCATCAGCGACAGCGCAACCCAGCCGATGAGCGCCGGAACCACGCCGAAGGTCAGCAACTGCCGCTCGGCCCCCAGCACGGCGGGGGGCAGCGGTGTGCCGTTCACCGGATGCGCCGTGTCCCGCAGGGCGAAGCCCCAATGCACCGCGCCGAGAAAGGAGAGGATGACGGCGCCATAGGAGATCAGCACCTCGATGGCGGTTTTCGCCGCCAGCGGGTCCAGCAGCACGATGGCGCCCAGCACCAGGAACGGGACAGCTCCCGCGAGGGTCAACAACACGGCGACGGTGAAAGGCTGCTTGAACATGGCGGTTCCTTCTCAGTCCTCGATCACATAGCCCAGCCGCTCGATCACGGGCTGGAGGGTTTCTAGCACAGACTGGAGATGTTTCAGATATGGCCGGTAGCGATAGCGCGAGCGGGCGTAAAGTTTTTCCGTCACCTGGGCGTAGCTGGCGGTGCGGGCATAGCGCGTGTTCTGCTCGAAGCTCAGGCAGCGCGGGTCGAATTCCGCGCCGATAAAGTCGAGGATCCGTCGCACATTGGCCTCCTGGTCCACCACCATGTCCTCATAGCGCACCGGCAGATAGCGCATGTTCACGTTCTGCCGGTAATGCGCGATCAGGTCCGACACCAGATTATAGTGCCTGGCGATGCTCTCCATCTCCGCCGCGCAGAAGAACCCATGGGTGAGGTGGTTGGAATAGACCGAGAGCAGCACGTCCAGCGGATGGCGGATGACGTGGATGATCGGCGATCGCGGGAAGAGCAGCGCGATCAGCCCGAGATGCGTCTCGTTCAGTGGCATCTTGTCGGTGAAAAAATCCGCGCCGTCCTTGAAGATGCCGCTCTTCGCCGCGCGGTTGAGGTAATAATCGCGCAACTCGTTCAGCCCGTCGCGTTGGTCGCCCATCCATAGCTCGGCCAGCGCCTCGGGGTAGGTGAGCGGGCTCGCCAGCAAGCGCGGCATGATTTGGGTGATGTCGTTGATATAGGACAGCTCGTCCCCGGCGGAGATACGCGGATGCACGGTCAGCGTCTGCTCGATGAGCGTGGTGCCGGAGCGCGGAAAGCCGACGATGAACACGGGCTGCGGCATGCCGGGGCGCGTCTGCGCCACGGGCAGCGTCTTCAGCCGCCGCTCGGTGAAGAAGCCCTTCAGCCGCGCCGCCAGATCCACGGCCGCGTCTTCCGTATAGGTACGCGCCCCCAGCTCCAGCGCACGCCGCTTCCCCTCGACGAAGCAGGCAAATGCCTCGTCATGGCGGCCAAGCTCGTCGAGCAGCCGCCCCTTTTCCGACATTTCCGCCGGGCCGAGCCGGACATGCCCATCCTCCGGCTCATGCAGAATGGCCAGCGCCTCCTCGGTGCGCTTGAGCCGGGCCAGCACGGTGGCGCGGGTGAGCAGCACGCTCGGATTGCCGGGCAAGAGCCTCTCCGCTTCGTCCAGCAGCTCCAGCGCGCGGGAGAATTTGCGGTCGGCCTCCTCCATCTTGGCGTAGCCGAGCACGGTCTGCAGCACGTCCGGTTTCAGCCCCATGGAGCGTTGGTATAGCGCGCGGGCCTCATCGATCCTCCCCTGGTTTTTCAGGTTCCAGGCGAGGTTGGCCAGCGTGATCGGCTCCTCGCTCTCGGCCAGCTCCAGCACGCGCCGGTAATGGTACTCGCCGATCAGCGGACGGTTGGCCTCGGTCAGCACCAGCCCCATGAGATTATGCGCCTGGGCGTTCTGCGGGGCGATGCGGACGGCGTTGCGCGCATGCAACTCCGCCTCCGCCAACGCCCCCTTGTGCAGGAGCATCAGCGTCAGCTCGTTGGTAGCCCAGAAATTATTCGGGTTCAGCGCCACGACCCGGCGGATCAACGCCTCGGCCGCCGGGTGGCGGTGCTGCTGGCTGCACAGGCGGTAGAGGAACAGCAGCGCATCCTCGTGCCCCGGCGCCAGTTCCAGGAGATGCCTGACGCAAGCCTCGGCGCTGGCCGCATCCCCCGCGCTCAACGCCGCCTCAGCCTGGGTCAGCAGCGGTGCCAGCGCATTGGTCGCCTCAGGCGGCGAGAGGCTGGCAAAGTCCAACGCGCAGCAGCGTAAACGCCGCAGACCGGAACCGCAGGGGCAAGGGGTGAGATCCGCCATGCCCCGGACTGTAATCAGCCTGACGCCGCCCGGCTAGGCACAATCAGAGGTCGATAGCGCTGGGTCAGGTACCCGTCCAGGGTGGCGGGTCACTCGCAGGGAATGTCTCGTCCCCAGCTTCGTCAACCAGGTCGAACGCCTCTCCCGGCGCCGGCAAGGCCAGCGGCCGGCGGAGCCGGACCACGCATTTCACGTTATCCGCGTCGACCACCTCCAGGCTTGTAAGCGTGCCGTTGGTGAGATTGACATAGATCGTTTTCGGCTGGTGGATGATGTGCTCCAGCCCTTCGAACGAAACCACCAGGATATTGTCCTTGTGGTCGTAAATGACCCCCTTGAGCGGCGCCCATTCCGCCTCGACCTGGCTGCCCAGGTTCAGCGCAGCAACCCTCACCTCGGCCTCTTCGCCCGACAGCTTCCTGGAAAGCAGGTCGAAATACGGCCGCCAACGCGCTCTATCCAAGTTTTCCGTGCCCATTTCCTCATTCCCCTTTTGTATTTTCAAAGGCTGGACGTAGGGTTGAGATAGTAAGCTTTCACCGCATTACCAGGGGCCGGTTGTGTCCTTCCGCCTCTACGCGCTATGGCCTGGGCATGAGCACGAACCACCCCGCCTGCCCGCAATGCACACTGGAAGACACCCATCTCCAGGGCGCCAATTATGTCTGCAACACCTGCGGCTATGAATGGCCCGCCGATATTGCCGAAACAGCCGAGGCGGAAGAGGTCATCAAGGACGCCAACGGCACCGTGCTGCAAAATGGCGATACCGTGGTGCTGATCAAGGACCTCAAGGTGAAGGGCTCCTCCACGGGCCTGAAGGTGGGGACGAAGCTGAAAAACATCCGCCTGCACAGCGGCGACCACGCCATCGAGGCTGGGGATTATTTTATCAAGCAGGAGTTTGTCAGGAAGGCGTAACGCGCCTCCGCGAAACATCTTGCGCGTGTCTTTGACTTCCCAAAGGCACGCGATAATAGCGTTTCACATCTCACGGATGGGTAACGCATTATGAGCGACAAAGTTATCTCGTACATCGATATGTGCCGCCGAGAGGGTGTTTCTCTTCAGCGCGGCATGAATTTCGGCATAGGCAGAAATCACTCCGTGATTTTAATGTCCGTCCGACCAAATGCCCCCTATCAGGATCAGATCGACGCTTCTGGAACAGCGCTGATTTACGAAGGCCACGACACCCCTAGAAGCGGGTCTTGCCCCAGTCCCAAGCTAATCGACGAGCCACTTGCCTACCCCAGCGGTAGCCCGACGCAAAATGGCCGCTTCTTCCTTGCAGCGCAACAAGCCAAGACTAACGACAGGCCTCCTGAGCGCGTGCGTGTTTATGAAAAACTTCGCGCAGGAATTTGGACTTATAATGGCGTCGTCCATTTGGTTGACGCCTGGATAGAGACGATCGAGTCGCGCCAGGTGTGCAAATTCAAGCTCGTCGCCGAGGAAGGAGAAGAGGACTTGGACCTTCCCGTAAGAATAGATCCGCAAAGGCGACGCATCATCCCGCCGCACGTCAAACAAGCTGTCTGGCAGCGTGACGGTGGCAAATGTTGCATTTGCCAAGCCGCGGACGAACTTCACTTCGACCACATACTGCCCTTCTCAAAAGGTGGCACGTCGCCCGTTGCCGACAATGTTCAACTACTCTGCGCGCGCCACAATTTAGCAAAAAGCGATCGAATCGAATAAGCCATTGGCTCTGGGGCCTTCCGGCCCCAGCTTGGTTGTCGCGCCGAAGGCGTGCTGCGCACGACGGGCAACGCCTCTCGTGGGGTGCAGGGGCTACGCCCTGCTTAGGCGCCGTCCGCGAATAAGTAAATCGCGTTGGATTGGAATATTTAGGTCGGTGGATTCCCACTCGAATCGGCAGGCTCTATCATCCTGGTGTGATTGACGAAGCTGCTATCCGCCAGCGATTTGAGGCGCTTGATCCCGTGCTTGACGAGCGCGGCCGGCGACGGTTTGCGGCAGCCGAGGCGCTGACGGCGGGGCATGGAGGGATCGCGGCGGTGTCGCGTGCCACGGGCCTTGCCCGCAGTACGATCGGGCGGGCGCTGGCCGAGTTGCGCGGCGGCGAAGTGGTCGATGTGGCGCGCGTGCGCCGGCCGGGCGGCGGCCGCAAGCCGACGAGCGAAACCAATGCGGAACTCATCGACGATCTGCGCTCGCTGGTCGAGCCGACAACGCGCGGCGACCCGCAATCGCCGCTGCTGTGGACCTGCAAGAGCCTGCGCCAACTCAGCGAAACGCTGCGCGCCATGGGCCATAAGATCGGCCGCACCCTTGTGGGCGAACTCCTGCACAAGCTCGATTATTCTCTGCAAGCCAATCGCAAGACTAGGGAGGGGACGAGCCATCCCGATCGGGACGCACAGTTCCACTACATCAACGAACTGGTAAAGGCGGCGCTGGCCGCGGGCGAACCGGCGATCTCGGTCGATACGAAAAAGAAGGAACTGGTCGGCGACTTCAAGAATGCCGGGCGCGAATGGCGGCCGCGGGGCTCGCCCGAAAAGGTCCCCGTCCATGATTTCATCCTCCCGGAGCTCGGGCGTGCGGTTCCCTATGGCGTCTATGACATCGCCGACAATGCCGGCTGGGTCAGTGTCGGCGTCGACCACGACACGGCCGCCTTCGCCGCCAACGCCATCCGCAGTTGGTGGAAGCTCATGGGACGCGAGCGCTATCCGAATGCCGGCGGTCTGTTGATCACGGCAGACGGCGGCGGCAGCAATGGCTCGCGCGTGCGCCTGTGGAAACTCGAATTGCAGAAGCTCGCCGACGAACTCGGCGTGCCAATCACCGTTTGCCATTTGCCGCCCGGCACCAGCAAATGGAACAAGATCGAGCACCGCCTGTTCTCCTTCATCACCGGCAATTGGCGCGGCAAGCCGCTCGTTAGCCATCAGGTCATCGTGCAATTGATCGCCGCAACGACGACGAAGGCCGGCCTGAAGGTGCGCTGCGAACTCGACCCAAACACCTATCCATGTGGCATCAAAGTGTCCGACGCCGAGATCACCACCATCAATCTCACTCGCCACGACTTCCATGGCGAATGGAACTACACCATCAGTCCCAAAACAGCCGATCCAGAGCGATAATTTCCGGGCAATGCCTT
>CAVVPW010000004.1:0-1040665 GCA_963750235.1 uncultured Alphaproteobacteria bacterium | reverse complement strand
ATAAACGCGTAACCTCAAATCCACGTTATCGTGGGTTTGTGTAAAGATTACAATCTATACATTCCGCCTTCGGTTGGCGCATAAACGAGCTTGGAACAAGGAATGAAACTTGCCCAAGCTCGTCTCCGTTACCCGCATCCTGAATGAGGACGACATTGCCGAGGCGTTTGTCCGGCACAATGTCCAGCATGTAGACCACATGCTGTTTCTGGACAACGGCAGCACGGACCAGACGCTGGAGATCCTGCGCGCCCTCCAGAGCGAGGGCGTGCCCCTCACCGTGGTGCAGACGCACTCCATCAGCTTCGATGAGATCGCCATCAACAGCTGGGGCTACCAGGCGGCCTCGCAGCTTTTCGGCGCGGATTGGGTGGTGTTCATCGACGCGGACGAGTTCATCGCTACCGAAAAATCCGTGCCGCTGGCCACGCTGCTAGCCGTCAACGAGCCTGCCATCACCGCTCAGTTGGTGAATTACGGCCAGACCGAGCTGGATGACCCGAATGAACTCATAGTGCCGTTGCGGCTGCGCCACCGCTGGGCCAGGGAGACCAATGTCGACAAGCTGATCCTGCGCGCCGGGCTGTCCGGCATTGCCATCGGTGCAGGCAATCACGGTGCCTTGGCCGGGGGCAGGATCCTGCCCGCGCGGCGGCATGCGCAGGTCAGTTTCGCCCATTACCCGCGCCGCAGCGGTTGGCAGATCTTGCAGAAAATGGCGGCGGGTTGGCTCAAGGCCCTCGCAGCCGGGCGTTCGGCCGCCGAGGCCGGGCACTCCGAGCATTACCGCTCGCCTTTCGAGACGATGCGGGACAAGCCCGGCGAGCTGCTCTACAATTCCGGCTATTTCGCGCGGGAGTTCGAACTGAATGAGGCCATTGAAGCGCCGCTCGCCTATCTCGGCGGGGAGCTGCGCTACACCCAACCCACTGACCCTGCGATGAAGGCGGCGCATATGTTTCTGCGCTTTACCGAACGCGTTGCGATGCAGCATGGCCGGCTGCTCGACGAATCACCCCAGGCCCGCGCCTTGGTGGAACACTGGAACGCGCGGCGGGAGTTCCTGTTCTAGGCCACTTTCTAGGCCGCTTTCCCGGACCGAGGCACCATGGCCCGGTAGAGGTGCCATGTGCCGTGGCCCAACACGGGCAGCACCACAATCAGCCCGGCAAAGGCCGGCAGCGTGCCCAGCGCCAGCCCGGCAGCCACGATCGCTCCCCACAGCGCCAGGGGGAAGGGGTTGCGCGCCGCTGCCGCCACCGAGGTGCGGATGGCGGTTTTCAGCGTGGCGGGCCGGTCCAGCAGCAGCGGGAAGGAGATGCTGGCGATAACCAGCACCAGCACCGCGAACACCGCCCCGGCGCTGATGCCTAGCACGATCATTTCCCAGCCCGGGGCGCTGGTGAAGACGGCGTAGAAGAACGACAGCCAGCCCGCAGGCGGCTGCGGGCCCAGCGTGGCATCGTAGATCAGCTCTGCGACCACCAGCCAGGCCAGGAACAGGGCGATCAGCGTCAGCCCCATGCCGGTTATGGAGCCGATGGCCGGTGAGCGCAGCACGTTGAACCCGTCCCGCCAGTGCATCTGCCCGGTCAGCTCCCGCTGGCGGCTCATTTCGTAGAAGCCGATGGCGAAAAGCGGCCCGACCAGTGCGAATCCGGCCGCCGCGGGAAAGAGCAGGGGGATGAGCTGGCCATAGAAATCCGCCGCGATGAGATAGGCGGCCATCACCGGGTAAATCAGCCAGAGCATGATCAGGTCGGTGCGCGCGGCGGTGAAGTCCTCCCATCCCCGGCGCAGTGCGAGGAAGACATCGGCGAAGCGGATGCGCCGCACCATCGGCAGGCCGGATTCGGTGCTGCTGAAATATGTCTCCGGCGCAGCGCTGCCGAGCATTTCTGCGGCCTGGAACTGCGCCAGGACCCATTCCACGGGATTGCGGATGTGCATTGCCTGCTCCTCCGTAAACGTTTTTGTTTGCGGTTGTTGCTGGCACATAGTCATTAGTTTGCGCCGGACCCGGAATTTTACCTTACCCCCGGGTGAATTTGGGATAAGCTGGTGCCGGAGCGCCTCGACAGCGAAGATTTTGCCGTCCAGCACCCGGGCGCATTGCATTTCCTGCCCATTTTGCCTTAAGGCGGTACTCCGTAACCGTAACAGGAGACTTCCCAATAGCCAGACCGCCAGCGCCACCCGCCCCGCCATCCCGCGAGGGGCCCCGGGTCAACGAAGAAATCAGAATCCCGCAGGTTCGTCTGATCGACCAGGACGGTGAGATGATCGGCGTGCTCAGCACCCGGGATGCCATTGCGCGCGCTTATGCCGCAGGGCTCGACCTGGTCGAGATCAGTCCGAACGCCGAACCGCCGGTCGCCAAGATCCTTGACTACGGCAAGTTCAAGTACGAGCAGCAGAAGAAGCGCAACGAGGCGCGCAAGAAGCAGAAGATCGTCGAGATCAAGGAGGTGAAAGTCCGCCCCAATATCGACGAGAACGACTACAACGTGAAGCTGCGCGCCATGAAGTCCTTCATTGGCGAGGGCGACAAGGTGAAGGTCACCCTGCGCTTCCGCGGCCGCGAAATGGCCCACCAGGAACTCGGCGTGAAGGTGCTCGAGCGCATCCGTGGCGACATGGAGGCCGATACCAAGGTCGAGCAGATGCCGAAGATGGAAAACCGGCAGATGGTGATGGTGCTGGCGCCGAAATAAGGCGCCGCATGGATCTCTGGTAGACGCAAAAAAGGCCGGGATTTCCCGGCCTTTTTGTTTACTCGGAGGCTTTTTCCGCCTCAACCGCTACCGGCTTGGTGCGCGGGCGGCCACGTGGGCGGCGCACGGGCACGGCCGGGGAAGGTTCCTCCACCGCCGCGGCCTCGGCAACTGCCGGCGGCGCGTCGGGGATGATGGGAATGGCGCGCGGCTCCGGAGCGAGGGGAAGTTCGACCTGGACCACCGGCTGCTCGGTCCGCAGTACGGCCGGCTGTTCGCCGAGGCCCGCGGGTGCTGCCACGGCGGCCTGCAATTCGGCCTCAAGGGCGGAGCTGATGTCAATCGGGGTGTCCGCGATCGGCACCGGGCGGAACGGACGCTCGCCACGCTGCTCGCCGCGGTCGCGCGGCTGGAACTCCTGGCGCGGGCGCTGCTCGAAGCGGCGCTCCTGCTGGTGCTGCCGGTGCTCGCGCCCCTCGTGGCGGCCTTCCTGGCGGGGTTCGCCCTGAGCTTCGGCACCCTCGGCGGGCTCGCGACGCTGGAACTCACTACTCTGAGGCGGACCGAATCGCTCGCCACCCTGTTGTGCTTGACCGGCCTGGCCCGGTGGCGGCAGCCCCTGGGCCTGGTTTATGGCGGCAACGATGCGGAAATAATGCTCTGCATGCTGGTAGTAGGCTTCGCCCAGCACACGGTCACCGCCGCTGGCGGCATCGCGCGCCAGCTGGGTGTATTTGTCATAAAGCTGCTGCGCCGTGCCACGCACCCGCATTTCCGGCCCGGAACTGTCGAAAACATGGTTGCGGTTGAGCGGAATACCATTCTGCTGGTTGCGAAACCCACCTCCGCCACCGCCCCCCTGGCGATGGCCGCGGCCACGCATGCGCTTCATATTCATAGGCTCTTGTCTATCCTCGTCTGGTGACTTGCGCGCTGTGGCGTCAAACGCCACTCATGGCCGCCCCCGTGATTTTTGGAGACTCGAGGCAAAACAGCCCGCGCACCAATGTGCTTAGCGGCATAATTGCCATCTGCCAATTGTTTATTTGCGGAATCTGATCAACGACGCGCGTTCTATGCCCGCCAAGTCCCGGTGGGTGGCGCAGGCAAACCCCGCGCCCTCCGCCAGCAGGGCGACAGATGGTGCCTGCCCCGCACCGAGTTCAAGGACCGCCAAGCCATTTTCCGATAAAATCCTGGGCAGGACGGCAATGATGGCCTTGTAGGCGTCCAGCCCATCCGCGCCGCCATCCAGGGCGCGGCCGGGCTCGTAGGCGGCCACCTCCGGCATCAGCCGGGGGATTTCCGCGCTCTCGATATAAGGCGGGTTGGAGAGCACGAGGTCGAATTGCGCATCCAGAGCCTCGGCCCAGCTCCCGGCCAGAAAGGCCGCGCGGGTGGCAAGACCCAGATGCTCGGCATTGCGCCGGGCGAGGGCGGCGGCCTCGGGGTTCAAATCCACGCCCACGCCGAAGGCGGCGGGGTATTCATGCAGCACGGCGAGCAGCAGGCAGCCCGTGCCGGTACCGAGATCAAGCACCGTGCGTGGCTGGAGCCCCAACTCCAGCACCGCCTCCACCAACGTTTCGGTATCCGGCCGGGGGATGAGCGTGGCGGGAGAGACGCGGAAATCCAGACCCCAGAATTCCTTGTGCCCGGTGATGTAGGCCAGCGGCTCGCGTGCCACGCGCCGGGCCACCAGGGGCTCATAAGCGGCCTGTTCCACCGAATCGCGCACCAGCAGCCCGGCGGCACTGGTGCCCAAGGCAGCGGCAAGAATCAGCCGCGCCTCCCGCCGTGGTTCCTCGATGCCGGCTTCCTTCAACCGGGCGGTGATCTCGGCCAGCGCCTGCGCCGTTGGGATCAACTCTCCGCCGCCAGCCGCGCCGCCTGGTCCTCGGCGATCAGCGCGTCAATGATGTCGTCGAACTCGCCCAGCATTACCCGGTCGATCTTGTGCAGGGTGAGGTTGATGCGGTGGTCTGTCACCCGCCCTTGCGGGAAGTTGTAGGTGCGGATGCGCTCCGAGCGGTCGCCCGTGCCCACCTGGCCCTTGCGGTCGGCGGCGCGGGTGGCATCCACGCTGGCGCGCTGCTGCTCATACATGCGTGAGCGCAGGATCTTCATCGCCTTGGCGCGGTTCTTGTGCTGGCTGCGCTCCTCCTGCATCGCCACCACGATGCCGGTGGGGATATGCGTGATCCGCACGGCCGATTCGGTCTTGTTCACGTGCTGCCCGCCAGCGCCCGAGGCGCGGTACACGTCGATGCGCAGGTCGGATTCGTTGATATCGACATCGACCTCCTCGGCTTCGGGCAGCACAGCCACGGTAACGGTGGAGGTGTGGATGCGCCCCTGCGTCTCAGTGGCGGGGACTCGCTGCACGCGATGCACGCCGGACTCGAATTTGAGCTTGGCAAAGACCGATTTGCCGGTGATCTCGGCCATGGCGCCCTTCACGCCGCCGAGTTCGTTTTCTTCGTAGTCCATCACCTCGAAGCGCCAGCCCTGGGCCTGCGCGTATTTCTGGTAGGCGGCGAACAGCTCGCCGGCGAACAGCCCGGCCTCGTCACCACCGGCGGCGGGGCGGATTTCCAGGATGGCGGAGCGCTCATCGGCTTCGTCCCTGGGAAGCAGGGCGAGGCGCACGGCCATTTCCAGCTCGGGCAGTCTGGCCTTCAGCTCATGATATTCCGCCTCGGCCAGGTCTTTCATCTCCGGGTCGGCGAGCATCGCCTCGGCCTCCGCCATATGCTTCTCGGCGCCACGCAGCTCGGTGATCTTCTCCTCGATCGGCTCCAGCTCGGCCAGCTCCTTCGATGCCTTCACGAAGGCATCCCCCGCCAGCGTGCCCGAGAGCATGAACCGCAGCTCCTCGGCCCGGGCGAGAATGCGGTCCAATTTGTAGTCGATGCTCATTGCAGTTTTGCCCCCAAATACCGGCTTAGCGCCACGGAGGGTCTCTCAACCGCCACATGCAGCAGATACGCCAGAGTGACACCCGCGGCGGTGACGCACGGCAGGCCAACGCACAGCGTGAAAATATCTCCATGGTGCGCGACCATTGCACTGTTCGAGATCAGCCCGCCCACCGTGACAATCGAGAGCCAGCTTACGAGGTAAAAACTGTAGGATATGCGGCCCAGGAACTGTATGGCCCGGCTGTCCATGAAATTCCGGATCGCCGGGATGTTGCCATACGCAAGCAGCACCACGAGGATCGTACCAAAAATTGTCGTGGGAAGGTCGAATGGGATGGGATGCCCATCATTTAGCGGTATGAACTCGCCGATCAGTATCAGCGCGAGGATCGCGGCCGTAAAGATCAAGTATTGCGCGTGTTGAGGGATCTTATGAACATACTGCCCGTAATCCCGCGCGAGAGCGCCCGCGTAGAACAAATAAAGATAGTGAAAGACATCAATGCCCAGCTTTTGGTGGCTGTTCAGAAGCACTGCGATCGCAAAGAAAACGCCCATCAACGCGAGCTTGTACGAGATGGAATTCTTGTAGTTTTTCAGGAAGAATACGGCGGGGAACAGGATCGACGTAAAAATCTCAAGCCGGATTGTCCATAATGGCGGGTTCAGCGTGTGCCGGATCAGGGCAAGATTCAGAGCCAGTATCTTGAGCGGTATCATGAAATTGGCCGAATAGAATTGGAGCGGAATCGCGGCACCCGGCGGGTAGGTCGTTTTGCTGGTGAAGGTGAGTTTTGCAAACAGATAAAGCGAAGCCACGGAGACAACCGCAGGCGGAACAAGCCGGGCCAGCCGCCTGAGATAGAACGCGGGTATTTGCGGCAGGCGCACATTTTCGAGCATGCCGCACAAAAAGAACCCGCTCATGATAAAGAACAGGTCCACGGCGATGGCGCCATTGATGATCCCCGTGACAAACACGGTAATCAAATTGCCGACCAGCACGGATGAAATGAGCGTGGCGATGCCGAATGCATGGCTTACCCCGACCATCATGGAGGCGATGCCGCGCAAGCCGTCCAGTTCGGTATATCTGTGCTTGTAAAATACGTCATAAAGCTCGTGGCCAGACAGTTCTGGTTCAGCCAGACCTGTCGAGATTTGTGTCAGCTCAGCCATGAAGCTGCCTCGGCAGATCCGCGATCTGGATATCCGCCTGGGTGCCATCGGCCAGATTTTTGAGCTTCACGATCCCGGCGGTGCTTTCCTCGCCCACCAGCACGGCGAAGATGGCGCCGGATTTGTTCGCGCGCTCCAGGCGTTTCTTGGCGTTGCCGGAATAGGCGATCTCGGCGGGGATGTTGTGCGCACGCAGCAGGGTGAGGATTTCCAGCGCCTTGGCCTCGCAATCGCCAGCCATCGGGATCACCGCCACTGGCAGCGCGGCACGGGCAGGGGGCTCGATGAGCATGGACAGGCGCTCGATGCCTGCCGCCCAGCCCACGCCCGGCACGGCAGGGCCGCCCATCTGCTCCACGAGGCCATCGTAGCGCCCGCCGGCTAGCACTGTGCCCTGCGCGCCGAGCGCATTGGTCACGAACTCGAAGGCCGTGTGATTATAATAATCCAGTCCGCGCACGATGTGCGGGTTGTGCAAATGTGGCACGCCGAAGGCGGTGAGGTAGTTCAGCAGCGAATCGTAAAATGCCTTCGCTTCGTCGGTCATGCATTCCTGCATCTGCGGCGCGCCGGCGACGAGTTTCTTGTCGCTCTCGTCCTTTGAATCCAAGATGCGCAGCGGGTTCTTCTCCAGCCGCATCTTGCTGTCTTCCGAGAGCTCGCTGGCAAACTTGCTGAAATACTCTACGAGTTTGGCCCGGTAGGCGGCGCGGGATTCGGTGTCGCCCAACGTGTTGATGTGCAGCACCACATCCTTGGCGATGCCCAGCTCCTGCAGAATGCGCCAGCCCATGGAGATGGTTTCAGCGTCGGCCAGCGGCGTGGCCGGGCCAAGCAGTTCCACGCCGATCTGGTGGAACTGGCGGTAGCGGCCCTTCTGCGGGCGCTCGTAGCGGAACATCGGGCCAGCATAGAAAACCTTCTGCGGCAAAGTCTGCGTCAGGCCGTTGGTGATGAGCGCGCGGCACACGCCCGCCGTGCCCTCGGGCCGCAGGGTGATGGAATCACCGCCGCGATCCTCGAAGGTGTACATCTCCTTGGTCACCACATCGGAGGTCTCGCCCAGCGTGCGGGAAAAAACCCTGGTGTCCTCGAAGATCGGCGTCTGCCATTCGGAGAATCCGTAGAGCGACGTGATCCGCCGTGCCGTTTCCACGACATGAAAATGCCGCGCCGCATCGTCGCCGATCAGATCACGCGTGCCACGGACAGGTTGCAGAACATTCGCCATAGGTTCACCATCAAAATAAAAATCCGGAGCGGCATCCCGCTCCGGAGGATACAAAACGCAAAAGCAGTGTCTATTCGGCGGCGGCTTTTTCCGCAGCCTTCGCCGCCTCGATCTGGGCAGCCTTCTTCTCCACCAGCCCGACGAGGTGCTCCAACATCTGCTCCTCAGGGATGGTGTGGTCTGTCTTACCCGCCGCATACACCATGTGGCGTCCGCCGCCACCGCCGGTCAGGCCGATATCGGTCATCAGCGCCTCGCCAGGGCCGTTCACCACGCAGCCGATGATGGAGAGGGTGATGGGCGTCTCGATATGCGCCAGGCGCTCTTCCAGCGTCTCCACAGTCTTGATGACGTTGAAACCCTGGCGGGCGCAGCTGGGGCAGGAGATGATGCGCACGCCGCGATGGCGCAGGCCCAGCGACTTCAGGATATCCCAGCCGACATGCACTTCCTCTTCGGGCTCGGCAGAGAGGGAGACGCGCATCGTGTCGCCAATGCCGGCCCAGAGCAGCGAGCCCAGACCGATGGACGACTTTACCGTGCCCGCGCGCTTGCCGCCCGCCTCGGTGATGCCGATATGCAGCGGGTGGTCGCACTGCTCAGCCAGCTGCTGGTAGGCGGCCACGGCCATGAATACATCGGACGCCTTCACCGAGATCTTGAACTCGTGGAAGTCATGGTCCTGGAGGATCTTCGCGTGTTCCAGCGCGGATTCGACCAGCGCGTCGGGGTTGGGCTCGCCATATTTTTCGAGCAGATGCTTCTCCAGGCTGCCCGCGTTCACGCCGATGCGCATGGAGCAGTTATGGTCCCGCGCGGCCTTAATGACCTCGCGCACGCGCTCCGGAGAGCCGATATTGCCCGGGTTGATGCGCAAACATGCAGCGCCCGCCTCGGCCGCCTCGATCCCGCGCTTGTAGTGGAAGTGAATATCCGCGACCACCGGCACGTTCACCTGCTTGATGATGTGCTTCAGCGCCGCGGTGCTTTCCTCATCCGGGCAGGAGACGCGCACGATATCCACGCCCGCGGCTTCCGCGCGCAGGATCTGCGCCACCGTCGCCTCGACATCCGTGGTGAGCGTGTTGGTCATGGTCTGCACGGAGATCGGCGCATCGCCACCGACCTTCACATTACCCACGCTGATCTGCCGGGACTTGCGGCGGGCGATCTGCTGGTATTCGCGGTAGTTCATGCACACTCCATCATTTTGTTGTGCCGGGCGCGGCCGGGGCAGGGGAGGCAGGGGCGGCGGCGGGCGTCAGTGCGTAATTGTGCATAACCACGCCCACGGCGCCCAGCGGGGCGCCGGCGGTGCCGTCGGTGACGATCTCGGTGCCGCCGGCATTGCCGGTGGTCATGGTCAGCCCGGCTTCCTGCGGCACGGGCCAAGTGTCGCCAGCGTGCAGCACCTTGCTGAACAGGATGTTGCCGGTGGAATCCTGCACCTGGATCCAGGCATCCTGCGTGGCGGTGATCACCATGCCAGCGCCTGGCGGTGCGGCAGGTGTTGCCGGTGCGGCCGTCTGGGTTGCCGGAGCTGGCGTTTGCGCCGGAGCCTGCGGCTCGGCGGCCGGGGCAGTTGCGGTCTGGGTTGCCGGAGCAGGCGCTTGAACGGGCGTCTGCGGCTTGGCGGCGGGGGCAACTGCGGCCTGCGGCGCCGCCTGGCCGTCCGGCTTGGCGGTGGGTGCAGTGGCATCGGCGACCGTGCTCTTTACCACGGGCGGCAGGGCCAGGGGCGCAAGCTCGGCGGGCACGGGCGGCACGTTCGAGGCCAAATGCCGGTTGTCGGCGGTAAAATGATACCAAAGCCCGTAGCCAGCCAGCACCGCCACCACGCCCACCAGGGCCAGGGCGCCGCGCGGCACGCCACGGTCCGGCACCGGGGCCAGCACCTTCAAGCTCACATTCTGCGTATCGCTTAGTTCGCCCGCCTCGCGGAAGCGGCGCAGGATCTCCTCGCCATCCAGCCCGAGGATTTGCGCGTAGGCACGCACGAAGCCCGTACGGTAGGCAGGGCCGGGCAGGGGCGAGAGATCGCCCTGTTCGATGGCGGTCAGGTATTCGAGGCGTATGCGCAGGGCCTCTGCCACATCAGGCAGTTTCCATCCGAGTCGTTCGCGCACTTCACGCAGGCCAGCGCCCACGCGCGCAACGCCGGAGCTGGGGTCATGGTCCATCACATCGGTCCCGGTCAGATTATCCGCCATGCGGTGCAGCTTCTATACCTGAATGTCGTAAGGCTCAAATCGCCAAGTTATGCTCGCGCGCCCAGGCCGCGAGCGGTTCCCTGATGCTGCCGCCCGCCGCTCCCGCCCGGCGCAACTCGCGCAGCACAGGGCGCAGGGTGGTGAGGTCGGCCTCCACCAGCACGGCTTTCACGGGCAGGATGGCATTGCCGGACATCGACAGCGTCGTGATGCCCAGGGCGGCGAAAGCCAGGGCGTCGAGCGGCCGCCCGGCGGCCTCGCCGCAGACAGACAGCGGTACACCCGCCTCGTGGCAACAGGTCACGAGCTTTTCCAGCAGTTCCAGCACCGGGGCGGAGAGCGTGTCGTAGCGGTCGGCCAGTGCCGGCGTGCCGCGGTCGGCGGCGAACAGGAACTGCATCAGGTCGTTGGTGCCCACCGAGATGAAGTCCGCCTCGGCCAGCAGGCCGGGGAGCTGGAACAGCAGCGACGGCACCTCCAGCATCGTGCCTGCCTCCAGCCGCTCCGGGGCGGGGCGGATGCGCGCTGCCTCGGCCTCCAACAGGTCGCGCGCGGTGCGGAACTCCTCGACCGTGGCCACCATGGGGAACATGACGGAGAGTGGCCGCCCCTGCGCGCCCAGCAGCAGGGCGCGGAGCTGGCGGCGCAGAATGGCCGGGCGGTCCAGCGCCACGCGCAGAGAGCGCCACCCCATGGCCGGGTTTTCCTCGCCCATGGAGGTTTCGCCCGGCAGCAGCTTGTCAGCCCCCAGGTCCAGCGTGCGGAATTGCACGGTCTTGCCGTTGGCGCGGTCCAGCACGCGGCTATATTCCGCCGCCTGCCCGGCGACATCGGGGATGCCGCCCGCGGCCAGCGCCGCGATCTCGGTGCGATACAGGCCGATACCGTCCGCCCCGGTTCTCTCCAACTGGTCAAGCTCCAGTGCCAGACCAACGTTCAGCATAAGGCAGATTTGAGTGCCGTCCTTGGTCACGGCCGGCAGGTCGCGATACGCGGCGAGTGCGGCGGCGCGGACCGAGCGCGCTTCCAGCGCGCGGTCGTAGACCTGCACCACCTCCGGCTCGGGGCGCAGGATCAGTGTCGCGCCCTCGGCGTCCAGCAGTGCCGGATCGTCCTCCTGCGCCGCTTCCACCGCGCCGCGGTCCACCTGCAGGGCGGGCAGCCCCAGAGCCCGCGCCAGGATGGCGGCATGGCCGGAAGGGCTGGCTTCCTCGATGGCGACGCCGGCGATGCCGCGCGAGTGCCAGTCCAGCAGATCGGCCGGGCCCAGCCGGCGCACCAGCAGGATATAGCCATCCGCCCGCTCCGGCTTGGGCGCCATGCCTCCAAGCGCAACCATCAACCGGCCGACCATGTCCTCGATATCGGCCAGGCGCTCGCGCAAGTAAGGGTCGGCGATGCGGCGCATGCGTTCGCGCAGGTTCCGCGCCACCTTGTCCACGGCGGTCTCGGCGGTCAGGCCGTCATTGATCGCGTCGCGCACCTGGCTCAGCCAGCCGGAGGACTGCGCCACCATGCGGTACGCCTCCAGCACGTCGCGCGGGGCGTTGCCGCCGGGCAGGGTTCCGGCCATCAGGCCGTCCAGGCTCTTGTTCGCCTCCTCCACGGCCTTGTCGAGGCGCTTCAGCTCCGCTTCCGGGTCGTCGGTGAGCAGCCGGGCGATCGGCGCGGTGGCGCCATAGGCCAGGATCTTGCCACGTGCGATGCCGGCCGAGAGAACATGGCCAGGATACCGCCGGGGCAGGGCCTCGGAAAAGCCTTCCTCGCTGACATCGGTGGCCCCTGCCTTCGCCAGGATCTCCGCCAGCAGCATGGCCACGGTGGCCAGCGCCTCCACCTCCGCTGTGGAGAACACCCGCGGCTCGCGTGACATCACGCCGATCACGCCCAGCGTCCGCCCGGCGCGTTTCACCGGTACCGCGAGGGTTGAGGCCATGTTCTCCTCGCCCAGCTCCGGGCGGTAGGCGTAGAGCGGATGGTTCTGCGCGTCGGCGAGGTTCATGATGTCGCCGGAGGCGGCAACCATGCCGATGATACCTTCCCCGACCCGTAGGCGGGTATGTCCGACCGCGCTGACGTTCAGGCCCTGCGTGGCCGCGAGTTCCAGCTGCTCGCCGGCGCGGGCGACGTAGATGACGCTGGAATCCGCTGCCAGTCCCTCGGTCACCAGCTTGGCGAAATCGGCCAGGCTGGCGGTTCCGGAGGCAAGATGCTCCCGCAGCGCGGCAAAAAGATGCCGCGTATCGCCGAATTTCGGCTTGCGTTTGCGCCGCTTGGGCGTGTTTTCAGCCTCGGGCGGCACGCGCGGCCAGGGCGGCGATGGCCTGAGCCCTCAGCGCCGCCAGAATTTCCGCCACCGGCAGAATTTCGGTTACCATGCCGACCGACTGCCCAGCCATGACCGAGCCGTTTTCCACATCGCCCTCGATGACAGCGCGGCGCAGGGCGCCGGCCCAGAAATGCTCGATCTCCAGTTGCGCGGCGGTCTTGTCCAGCTCGCCCGCCTGGAATTTCTGCACCACCTCGGCCTGGTGGCGCATGAACCGCTTGGTGCCCTCGTTCACCAGCCCGCGCACGGGAATGACGGGGAAGCGCTCATCCAGCTGCACGCTCGGCAGGGCGTCGCGCGCCGCGGCCCTGATGAAGGCTTTCTTGAAGTTGTCGTGCGCGATGCTCTCTTTCGAGGCCGCGAACAGCGTGCCGAGCTGCGCCCCGGCGGCACCCATCTCCAGATAGCCCAGGATCGCCTCGCCGCGCCCCAGGCCACCAGCCACGAAGACTGGCACATCGCGGATATGCGGCAGGATCTCCTGCGCCAGCACGGTGAGCGAGACCGGGCCAATATGCCCGCCCGCCTCGGAGCCCTCGATCACCAGCGCGTCGGCGCCCGACTTCACCAGGCGCTTGGCCAGCACCAGGGCGGGCGCGAAGGCAATGACCTTGGCCCCGCCTTCCTTGGCGGCCTTGATATGTGCGGCGGACGGAATGCCGCCCGCGAACACCACGTGGCCCACCTTCTCGCGCACGCAAACCTGGATCAGCTCGTCCAGCTGCGGGTGCATGGTGATCAGGTTCACGCCGAAGGGCTTATCCGTCAGCGCCTTGGTCGCCTCGATCTCCTTCTCCAGCAGCCCAGGCGGCATCGCGCCGCAGGCGAGCACGCCGAACCCGCCGGCATTGGAGATGGCGGCAACCAGATGGCGTTCGCTCACCCAGCTCATCGCGCCGGCCATGATCGCGTATTCAGTGCCGAGGAACTCCCGGCCCCGGCGCGTCAGCGCCTCGAACTCGGCGGTGGCGGAGTTGTTCAAATCAAGCATCGAGTTCGTACGCCGTGTGCAAGGCGCGGACAGCCAGCTCGGTGTATTCGGCGGCGACCAGCACGCTCACCTTGATCTCGGAGGTGGAGATGACCTGGATGTTGATGCCGCGCTCGGCCAGCGTCCTGAACATGGTGCCGGCCACGCCCGCATGGCTGCGCATGCCCACGCCGACGACCGAGATCTTCGCCACGTTCTGGTCGGTGACCAGTTCGGCGAAGCCGATCTCCTTCTGGGCGGCCTCTAGTGCTGCCTTGGCGCGCAGGAAGTCAGTTTTGCCCACGGTGAAGGTCACGTCCGTCGTGCCGTCGGCGGAGACGTTCTGCACGATCATGTCAACGTTGATATGGGCATCCGCCAGCGGCACGAACACGGCGGCGGCGATGCCCGGGCGATCCGGCACGCGGCGGACGGTGATTTTGGCTTCATCCCGCGAATAGGCGATGCCGGCGACGATTTCCTGTTCCACGACTTCTTCCTCATCAACAACCAATGTACCCGGCGCGTCGGTAAAGCTGGAGAGCACCTGCACGCGCACATGCTCCTTCATCGCCAGCTCCACCGAGCGGGTCTGCAGCACTTTCGCCCCAACCGAGGCGAGTTCCAGCATCTCCTCATAGGTGATCTTAGATAGTTTACGCGCATTCGGCACGATTCGCGGATCGGTCGTGTAAACCCCGTCGACGTCCGTGTAGATATCGCACTGGTCCGCCTTCAGCGCCGCGGCCAGCGCCACGGCCGAGGTGTCCGACCCGCCGCGGCCCAGCGTGGTGACGCGGTTATCCGGGCCGATGCCCTGGAAGCCGGTGACCACGGGCACCTGGCCCTGCTTCATGCGCTCGATCAGCTCCTCGCCTTCGATCGACTGGATACGCGCCTTGCCGTGCTGGCCGTCGGTTTCCACCGCGATCTGCCAACCCTGCCAGCTGCGCGCGTCCTGCCCCATTTCCTGCAGGGCGATGGCGACAAGCCCGGCGGTTACCTGCTCGCCGGTGGCGACCACGGCGTCGTATTCCCGCGCGTCGAAGAGCGGAGAGAGCTGCTGGCACCAGGAGACCAGCTGATTCGTCTGCCCCGCCATCGCGGAGACGACCACGGCCACCTCGTTGCCCTTGTCCACCTCGGCCTTCACCCGCTTGGCTACATTGCGAATGCGGTCAAGGTCCGCCACCGAGGTGCCACCGAATTTCATAACGATACGCGCCATACTATAACCCTTGTGGAAAACCGCCGGGGGCGTCACATAGCGGCGGAGAAAAGTTTCGGCAATGCAGCACCCTTCCGTAATCCCTCATGAAATCGCCCAATTCAACGCCCTGGCTGCGCGCTGGTGGGATGCGAACGGGCCGATGCGGCCTTTGCACATGATGAACGGGCCCCGTGCCGCCTGGGTGGCGGAGCGGGTGCGCAACCTGGTCGGGCCCGGGGTGGAGATCCTCGACGTCGGCTGCGGTGCCGGGTTGATGGCCGAGGCGCTGGCAAAGCAGGGCTTTGACGTTCTCGGCGTGGATGCCGCGACGGAGGTGATAGAGGCGGCGCGCAGCCATGCGCAGGGCCAGGGGCTGAGCCTGGAATACCGCAATGCAACCGCCGAGGAGTTGGTGCAGGAGGGGCTGAAGTTCCCCGTCGTCACGGCGCTGGAGATTATCGAGCATGTGGCCGACCCGGTGGAATTCCTGCGCAGCCTTGCGGCGCTGCTGGAACCGGGAGGGCTGCTGTTCCTCTCCACCCTCAACCGCACGCCCAAATCCTTCCTCACGGCCAAGCTGGGCGCGGAATACATTCTCCGCCTGCTGCCTGCTGGCACGCATGACTGGAAGAAATTCGTCACCCCGGTGGAGTTGGGGCATTATTGCCGTGAGGTGGGGCTCAGCCTTGCCGATACCGCGGGGCTAAGCTTCTCCCCCGCGCGCCAGCGCTTCGAGGTGAGCCGGGACTTGTCGGTGAATTATCTGGCCCTGGCCCGGGCGGCCTGACGCTGATATTAACAATATTTCATGCTGTATCCGAATCAAGGCGGTAATTTTATTAAAAATCAGACGGTTAGCCTGATCCGTGTAATGCCGTGCGCTTCAATCACGGGTAGAAATAGTTTGCGACAGCCCCTATGACTTAACCAAGGCCTTCGGGCCAGGGGATTCGTGTGGGACAGGGTTATAATATTGATTTGGTGTATTAAATTGGGTTGTGCGCAGTTTCGTGATTGGCCTTATCGACAAGACCTCGGGAAAATCCGTACTGTCCCAGTTCAGTAAACGAGGAAGCCGTGATGCCCGACGACTTCGCCTTGCAACTGGCTCTATGGCGTCATCATCTGCATGCGCTTCCTGAACTCTCGCTGAAAGAGTCGGGAACCGCAGCTTATGTTTGCGCTCGCCTGACCGAACTCGGAATCCCCCATGCCGCCGGCGTTGGCGGGCATGGCGTGGTGGGCGTGCTGTCCCGCGCTGGCGGGAGCGCCGCGGTGGGGCTGCGGGCGGATATGGATGCGCTGCCGATCCAAGAGGCGACCGGGCACGCTTATGCCTCCCGCAATGCGGGCGTGATGCATGCCTGCGGGCACGACGGGCATACGGTCTCGCTGCTTGGGGCAGCGATGCTGCTGCGCCACGATCCGGACTGGTCCGGCAAGATTTACCTTATCTTCCAACCCGCCGAGGAAGGCTTCGGTGGGGCCGAGGCCATGCTGGCCGATGGGCTGCTACAGAAATTCCCGATGCAGAGGATTTTTGGCTACCATAACTGGCCGGGCCTGGAGGCCGGCACAGTGATGCTGCACGAGGGGCCGGTGATGGCCGGTGCGGCCAATTTCTCCATCACTCTGCGTGGCCGCGCCGGCCATGCCGCCATGCCGCACGAATGCGCCGACCCGGTGCAGGGTCTGGCCCACCTTATCATCGCGCTCAACAGCATCACTGCCCGCAACATGGACCCGCAAGAGGCCGGGGTGATCTCCACCTGTATCCTCGCCGCCGGTAAGGCGCACAACCAGATCCCCAGCACCGCGACGCTGGGCGGCACCATCCGCGCCCTCACGCCCCAGACCATGCATTTGCTGAAAACCCGGCTGGCGGATATCGCCCGCCTTACGGCGCAGGCGCATGAGCTTGCAGCAGATATTGATATCTTCGGCGACCTGCCACCCACCATTAACAGCGCGGCCGAGGTGGCGCTGGCCAGCGCTGCGGCGGACGCGGCCGGGCTCAAGGTGGAGCATGCCCAGTGCGGGTCCATGGCTGCGGAGGATTTCGGCCGCTTCCTGCAGGAACTGCCCGGCGCCTATGCCTGGATCGGCAACGGCGCCACCAAGCCGCTGCACAACCCTGGCTACGATTATAATGATGCGATCCTGCCCGTCGCGGCGCGCTACCTGGCCGCGGTAGCCAAGGCGGCCCTGGCATGACGTGCTGCAACGCCTGGCCAGCCGACTGGCCGGACACGCTGGAGGAATGCTTTGCCGCCGCTGTCGCCGGCAAATCCGGCCTAGTCGTGGTGCCGGTGGCGCAGCGGCCGTTTCCCATTTGGCTGCGCGCCGGGACGGATGACGCCAAGGCCGCCATCGCCTCGTTCCACCCGCAGCTGAACGGGCTCAAATTCTTCCACGAGCCGCGGCGTATCCTGGAAATCGGGGCTGGAGCAGGGTACCGTAGCGTGGCGTTGGCGCATGCCTATCCGGGGGCGGAGATCCTCGCCACCGAGCCCAACGCCGCATTCCAGCGCGTGGCCATGCTCAACACGGTGCCGTACGGCAATATCACCGCGCTCAACGTCGCTGTCGGCACGGACAACGCGCGCTACGATTTTTTTGGCCGCGAGGGGGACGCCGGGCACCCTGCGCTGATGCGGCACGAGGCTGGGCATATTGCCGCTACGCCGTTGCCGCATCTGCTCAACCACCGCCGCTGGGGCGATGTGGACACCATCGTCCTGACCCCCGACGCCGCCTCTACCGGCATTCTGGACCAGCCCTTGCCGCGCCGGGTGCGTGTGCTGGCGGTGGAGACCGGCGGCGCCCCGCTGCCGCCCGAGACCATGACGAAGCTGCCTATGGCTGAGTTCCTGGCCATGATCTCGGGTGATTACGTGATCTTCTACCGCCATGCCCTGCAGAAGGCCCTACCCGAACCGCCGCGTGCCATCCCCATCTTCGCGCCGGACGGCCCGATCCGGCATCTCACCCTGGAGAATGTGAGCAGCGATCCGCCGGGGTTCTTCCTGGTGGGGCGCAACGGCTTCCGCCTGCATCCCAGTCGCTATGACGCCCCCCCGGCGCGGGTGACCATCAGTCAGCACAACCACGATTACGCCGAATTGCAGGTGTCCATGCGCGTGGTGCAGGACCGCTCCGCCCCGGTGCGCTTCAAGGTGGAGATGCGCGGCCAGAGTGGGACGATCCTGGCCTCGGCGATAGAGGTGGTGAAGGGCGGTACGGCGCGCGGCGTGGTACTCCAGCTCCCGGAATACCAGGGGCCGTGCAGCATCGTCTTCACCACGCAAATGGCCGAGCCGGGCGCCTCCAACGATGGCGCCTGGGCCGAGTTCATCTCCGCGACCTTCGTGTAAGCGGTGGAGTGGCAGCAGCCAGGCATCGTCCTTGAGACAGCCGTACATGGCGAGGGCGATCTGGTGGCCACGCTCCTTACGCCGCTGGGGCTGTGGCGTGGCTTGGCCAAGGGCGGAGCCTCGCGGCGCCAGGTGGCGATCTGGCAGCGCGGCAATATCCTCTCGGTGCGTTGGGTGGCTCGGGTGGCCGAGCAGCTAGGGGCCTTCACGGCCGAGCTGGTGCGCCCGGTGGCGGCACTCGCCATGGCCACGCCGGAGGCGCTGGAAATCCTCAACGCCGCTTGCGCCCTGGCCGCCGGGGCCGTGCCGGAGCGCGAGGCGGCGCCCGAGGCCTTCGCCGGGCTGATGCGGGTGCTCGCGGGCATCGACATCCCTGGCTTCCCGCTGCCGGAGCTGGCCCGCTGGGAGGTGACGCTCCTGCGCGAGCTGGGCTTCGGGCTGGATTTCACCGCTTCCGCCGGGGGGAATGACCGTCTCGCCTATGTCTCGCCCCGCACCGGCCGGGCGGTGACTCTCTCGGAGGCCGGGGACTGGGCGCCCAGGCTGTTTCCGCTGCCGGAGTTCCTGATCGCGGATGCGCCCGCCAGCCTTGCCGATTGCGTGGCGGCCCTGCGCATTACCGGGCATTTTCTGGAGCGGGACGTGTTCGGGGCCCGGCACCGCCCTCTTCCCCCGGCGCGGGCCGGTCTTTATGAGCATCTTTCTCGCAGGCTGGAGGAGGAGCGAAATGCCGGATGATGTTCAGGATTTGGCGCTGAGCGATGCGCTTTCCGAGCGTTACCTCGCCTACGCGCTATCCACCATCATGTCCCGCTCGCTGCCGGACGTGCGCGACGGGCTGAAGCCGGTACACCGCCGGCTCATCTACGCCATGCACCAGCTCAAGCTGGACCCGCGCTCCGGCTTCAAGAAATGCGCCCGCGTGGTGGGCGACGTGATGGGTAAGTTCCACCCGCATGGCGACAGCTCCATCTACGAGGCGCTGGTGCGTCTGGCGCAGGAGTTCTCCTCGCGCTACCCGCTCATCGAGGGCCAGGGCAATTTCGGAAATATCGACGGCGATAACGCCGCGGCGATGCGTTACACCGAATCGCGCCTTACCGAGATCGCCGAGTTTCTCCTGCGAGGCATCGACGAGAACGCCGTGGATTTCCGCCCCACCTATGACGGCGAGGAGCAGGAGCCAGTGGTGTTGCCCGGCGCCTTCCCGAACCTACTGGCCAACGGCGCCTCGGGCATCGCGGTGGGCATGGCGACCTCCATCCCGCCGCATAACGCGGGCGAGGTCTGCGCGGCCGCCATCCACCTGATCAACCATCCCAACGCCACCACCGCCGAACTGCTCATCCATATGCGCGGCCCGGATTTCCCCACCGGCGGCGAGCTGGTGGAGGACGAGGCGACAATCTGCGCCGCATACGAGACGGGCAGGGGCAGCCTGCGCACCCGCGCCAAATGGACGAAGGAAGAGGGCAAGCACGGCACCTGGGTCATCGTGGTTACCGAGATCCCGTATCAGGTGCAGAAGTCCCGCCTCGTGGAGCAGATCGCCATTCTGCTGACCGAGAAGAAGCTGCCGCTGCTGGGCGACATCCGCGACGAGAGCGCCGAGACCATCCGCCTGGTGCTGGAGCCGAAGAGCCGCATTGTGGACCCCGAGATGCTGATGGCCTCTCTATTCCGCGCCACGCAGCTGGAATCGCGCTTCGCGCTGAACATGAACGTGCTGGATGCCGGGCGCACGCCCCGGGTGATGGGGCTGAAGGCGATTTTGCGCGCGTGGCTGGACCACCGGCACGAGGTTCTGGTGCGGCGCTCCCAGCACCGGCTGGATGCTATCGCCCGGCGGCTGGAAATTCTTGAGGGCTATATCAAGGTCTTCCTCAATCTCGACGAGGTGATCCGCATCATCCGTACCGAGGATGAGCCCAAGGCGGTACTGATCCGCACCTTCGAGCTGACCGACGTGCAGGCCGAGGCGATCCTCAACATGCGGCTGCGCGCCCTGCGCAAGCTGGAGGAGATGGAAATCCGCAACGAGCACAAGAAGCTCTCGGCGGAGCAGAAAACCCTGCAGGCGTTGCTGAAGGACGAGGGCAGGCGCTGGGTGAAAATTGGCGAAGAAATCGCCGAGGTGCGCGAGAAATTCGGCGCCGGGCCGCTGGGCGCGCGGCGGACGAAGATTTCCTCCGCCGCCCCGGTGGTGGAGATCGTCGCCGAGGCGCTGGTGGAGCGCGAGCCGATCACCGTCATTCTTTCCGAGAAAGGCTGGATCCGCGCGCAGAAAGGCCATCTGGCCGACGACGTGGAGCTGAAGTTCAAGGAGGGGGACAAGCTCGCGCATCTGCTGCGCTGCGAATCCACCGACAAAATCGCACTTCTGGCGACGAATGGCCGTGTCTACACGCTCAAGGGAGCAGAAATTCCACGCGGGCGCGGCGACGGCCAGGCGATCCGCCTGCTGGTCGAGCTGGCCAACGAGGACGGCGTGCTGGCGCTGTTCGTGCCGGATGCGGGGCAGAAATACCTCGTCGCCTCCTCCACCGGGCGCGGCTTCATCCTGCCCGGCTCCGAGCTGGCCTCCGAGCGCCGCGCGGGCAAGACAATTCTGGTGCTGAAGCCCGGCGAGGAATGGCAGGCCTGCGTGCCGGTGAAGGGCGACCATGTGGCGGTCATCGGCCAGAACCGCAAGCTGCTGGTGTTTCCACTGGAGCAGCTGCCGGAAATGCCGAAGGGCACCGGCGTGCAGCTGCAGAAATACAAGGATGGCGGGCTGGCGGATGTGAAGACCTTCAGCCTCGCCGCCGGGCTCACCTGGCGCATCGGCGACAAGCTGCGCGTGGAGCAGAAGCTGGCGGAATGGCTGGGGGCCCGCGCCGCTGTGGGCAAGATGCCCCCCAACGGGTTCCCTCGCTCCAACAAGTTCGGCGACTGAGCGGGATACGCTTTGTCATAAACGAGAAAACTTGCTGTCCCGCCGCCGTGTTAGAGCGTGATAGCTTCAAGTTGAATAACCTGCTTCTCTAAAATAGTTGACGCATTCGGTGGGGGTAATTTGGTCGATGAGCCTGCCGATGCAGACGGTTGTTTGCTCAACGGTGCGGGCGTTTTCCTTGCGGAGCAGTGTCTTGAGTTTGGCGAATGCCTGCTCGATTGGGTTGAGGTCGGGGCTGTAGGGCGGCAGGAAGATGAGCTTGGCGCCGGCGTCCCTAATTGCACAGCGGACTGCGCTGGATTTGTGGCTGCTGAGATTGTCCATCACGACGATGTCGCCTGGCCGTAGGGTTGGCACCAAGAACTTGATCACCCAGGCCAGGAAGCTTTTGGCGTTGATCGGCCGGTTGAACAGGCAGGGGGCAACGATGCCGTCACATCGCAGCCCCGCCACGAAGGTCAGCGTTTTCCAGTGGCCATGCGGCACCTTTGCAATTAGCCGTTGGCCAACGGCGCAGCGCCCGTGCAGGCGGGTCATATTTGTCTTTGCCCCGTCGGTCGCTGCGCTCGAACCAGTGGCGCGCTGCTCCCGACCGTCGATAAAGATGATGCGCCGAGCATCAACCTTGCCTTGAAGGCGCTGCCACTGCGCGCGCCGCCGTGCGACGTCAGGCCGATCGTGTTCGGCCGCGCGCAGGGTTTTTTTTATAGCTGAGGCCGGCGCGATCCAGAAAATGCCAGACCGCGTAATAGCTGACATCGACCCCGCGCTCGTGCAACTCGGCCAACAACTCCCGCCCGGTAATGTCCGGCTTCTCGGCCAGCCGCCGCAGGATCCAGTCCGCCTCTTGCGCGAGTTTGAATGGTTTCTTGCCCCCCATCGGAAGGGCGGCCGGGCTGCCCGTTTGCAACGAACGCGAGACCCAATTTATCACCGCCGAATAGCTCACCTGATACAGTTTGGCCGCACACCGCCAACTCATCCCCGACGCCACAGCCGCAACCACGCGCTCACGCAAATCCAAAGAATAGGGAACTCCCATGCATGCTGGCCTCCGCTCCCAGCCTGCATCTTGAATCAAATTTCAGCCCGAGCCGGAATCCAAAAATGACTCTACCTCAAGAAATCATGCTCTAGTGTATCGCATGGTCGTCGCTTATAACTTGTGGAGAGTATTGCATGACCTTCCGCCGCGCGCTTCTCGCAGCACCGTTTGCCGCCTTGCTGGCCGCCGCTGCGCAAGCCCAGCCCGTGCCGCCTTATCCGCCGGGCTGGCAGGCGCCGCCACCTCTGCGCGTCGAGCCGCCCCCGCCCTCGCCGCCGGGCCGGGACTATATCTGGCGGCCCGGCCATTGGGTGTGGACCGGCTACGGCTACCAATGGATAGTTGGGAGATATGTGCGGCGCCACCCGGATTGGCACCGCTGGGTAGACGGCCACTGGGCTGTGCGTGGCGGGACCTGGGTGTGGGTCTCCGGCCATTGGGCCTGACCCCTTAACTGGTGCGCGCCAGGCCCTGAATCCGTTCCACCATCGCGGCGACGCCGTTGCCGCGATTTGTGGAGAGCGCGCCGATCAGCCCGAGATCGCGCAGGAACTGCGCCGAGGTGGCGAGGATCTCTGCCCGCGTCCGCCCGGAATAAACCCGCAGCACCAGCGCAACGAGTCCGGAGACAATGGCGGCATCCGACGCGCCGGTGAAATACAGCTTGCCGTTGTCCTCATGCGCCGCCAGCCAGACCTGTGACTGGCAGCCCTGCACGCGGTGCGCCTCGTCCTGCCATTCGGCGGGGTAGGTGGGCAGCTTGCGCCCCAGCTCGATGATGAACTCGTAGCGGTCCATCCAGTCATCGAACAGCGTCAACTCGTTGCCGATCGCCTCAATGGCGGCGGCGGGGTTGTCTTCCTCGGGGTGAAAATATTGTGTCATATCCAGCCTTTTTTGCGGAACCAGAACAGCGGAAGCACGGCGGAGAGGATCATCACCGCCCAGGCAAAACCGTAGCCATAGCTCCAGGTCAGTTCAGGTATATCGTGGAAGTTCATGCCGTATATGCCGGCAATCAAGGTGGGGGGTATGCCGACGATGCTGACGATGGTCAGCACCTTGATCAGGCTGTTCTGCGAGATATTGATCAGCCCCAGCGTGGAATCCAGCAGAAACTGCACCTTGTCGGTCAGATGTGTGCTGTATTCGTTGAGCGAGGCGACGTCCTTCTGCACGGAGTTCGAGCCGCGCTTTCACCGGCGGTGGCAGCCAATCCACGGCGGCGGTGGCGAACGGGGCGATGCGCGCCACGCCAAGTTGGCTGTCGCGCAGGAACGAGATGGTGTCGTAATCGCGTCCAAGCGCGCCGAGCACGGCCTGCAGTTCTATCTCGGAATTACGCGCGCGGGTGCCGCCATCGAGCCGGTGGTGGAAGATCTGGTGGCTCAGACGGTCCAGCTCCTCCCGCAGCTTTTCCAGCGCATCGGCTTGGCGGTCGACGATCGCTTCCAGAAGTCCGGCGAAGATCTGCGCCGGCGCGATGTCGGACGAATTATGCGGCTGGGCGCAGAACTGACTGAACACGACGCTGGGGGAGAAGCGCAGCGTCACCAGATGCTCGGGCGAGAGCACGAAGCCGCAGACGCTGGCTCGCACCGCGCCGTCCGCGTCGCGGGCGGTGATCGGCATGGACATGGTCAACACCGCCCCGGCGACGGCAAGACGCGAGGACGACTCGATTTCGGTGAGCGACGCCTTGTCGGGCAGGGACAGGCCGGTGATGCGCGTGACGAAGGCGCGTTCTTCCGGCGCGGGGACTTCCATGTCGAACCACACGGCGCGCGTCGCGTCCGCGGTGCCGAGGCTCACGATCCTGCCGTTTTCGCAGGCATAGGCATTGAGCATGTTGTTCCTTCTTCCCAGGCGCTGCGGAGCAATACCAGGGCGGGAGGGTTTGACAAGTTTTGCTCGCTGCGCGGCCAGGCCGAACACTTTGGAAGGTGGGCAGATTTGTTATTCCTTGTTCTTTTTGCGGCCGCGTTCTAAACATACGGCTGCAATAAAAATGTCAAAAACGCCGGAGGAGGGCACCTATGTCAGCTGTCGCCGAGATGGATTTCAAGGACTTTGCCGCCAATGTTGGCACAATTATGGACTATGCCCCGGGGGACATGATTTTCCGCGAAGGCGATGAGCCTAATTTCATGTACCTCGTGCTGCGCGGCTCGGTTGAGATCATCGTCAGAGGCGTGGTGCTGGAGAAGATAGGCCCTGGCAAGGCGCTGGGTATTCTCTCGCTGCTGGACGGCGAGATCCGGTCGGCAAGCGCCCGTGCCTGCGAGGCGACGCAGCTTGCCCTCATCGATCATAAGAAATTCCGCTACATGATGGAGGAGATGCCGCAATTCTGCTGGTATGTCATGGGCGAGTTGGCACACCGCTTACGTGCGACCAACGCCGCGCTTTGAATATGCTTTAAGGCCCAGCACATAGCCTTGGCGCGGGACCTGCCGAACAGCAGCCCTGCGTCCCGCCGGGAGTTGGCACTTTCATGATTTGCTTTAAGTCTTTGATGTTACGCCTCTCTTGGAGGCGTTGGCTGGGGGACCTGGATTCGAACCAAGGCTGCCCGGGTCAGAGCCGGGAGTTCTACCGCTAAACTATCCCCCAGTCGCGGTGTGGGCGCTGGCTACCACTGCTTGAAGCGTTCGGCAAGCCTTGTAGCGTCACCGTCGCGTCATAAATTTTACCGGAAAGGCGCAGAGTGGCCAATTCCGGCTTGCCCGCACCACATAAAGCGCGATTATACTAAAGCGAACGGATAGTAATAGGACGATGGGCAGCCAATTTTTCACTTCGAGCCATGCCAAATCGGCCGATTCGCGCCGAAATTGGCGTCGCCCAGTGTTTGGCAGCATCGATCTCGGCACCAATAATTGCCGCATGCTTGTTGGCACCCCCGCGGCCAATGGCTTCCATGTGCTGGACAGTTTTTCCCGCGTGGTGCGCCTGGGCGAGGGGCTTTACGAAACCGGCCGTCTTTCGCCCTCCGCCATGGAGCGGGCCATCGTCTCGCTGAATATCTGCGCCGACCGTGTCCGCCGCTGGGCGGACGGAGCCAATAACGGGCCGGTGAAGCTGCGCGCGATCGCCACCGAGGCATGCCGCCAGGCCGAGAACGGCGCGGAGTTCATTTCCCGCGCCCGTGAGGCCACAGGTCTGCCACTTGAAATCATCAACCCGCGCGAGGAAGCCGAATTGGCGATGGAGAGCTGCGCCTCTCTGCTTTCCCGGCACGGGCGCCGCGCCCTGCTGTTCGACATTGGCGGCGGCTCGACGGAAATCGCCTGGGTGCGGATCAACGAGTGCGCGCCGCCGGAGCTTATCGGCTATGTCTCCCTGCCTGTGGGCGTGGTCACTCTGTCCGAGCGCTCGGCCAGCTGCTGCTACAGCCCGGCCGGCTTCTCCCAGCTGGTGGATGACATCGCCGCCATGCTGCGCCCGTTCGAGGAGGTGCACCGCATCGGGGAGGAGATCCGCCGCGGCGGCGTGCTGATGGTAGGCACCTCAGGCACGGTGACCACCCTGGCCGGTGTGTCGCTGAAGCTGGAGCGCTACCGACGCGGCTTGGTGGACGGCATCTCGCTGACCCGCGAGGCGGTGGATGCCGCCTTGGCCGAAGCCCGCGCCCTGGGCCGCGAAGGGCTGAGCCGCCACCCCTGTATCGGCCAGGAGCGGGTGGACTTTGTCCTGCCCGGCTGCGCCATCTTCGCCGCCATTCATGAACTCTGGCAGGTGCCGGAACTCGTTGTCGCCGATCGCGGTCTGCGCGAAGGCATGCTAATGAGGCTGATGCGCACTGTCTCCACGCCTAAACGGAATTTTTTTCACGCATGACATCCGGCTCCTCCCTGCCGCCGCGCCGCGATGCGGTGCGGCTTAAAAACGCGCGCAAACTTTCCTCATCGTCACAGCGCTGGCTGCAACGTCAGCTCAATGACCCCTATGTGGCGGCGGCGAAGGCGCAAGGCTGGCGCTCCCGCGCGGCCTTCAAGCTCATCGAACTGGACGAAAAATACCACCTCATCACCAAGGGTGCGCGCGTGTTGGACCTCGGCGCCGCGCCGGGCGGCTGGTCCCAGGTGGCGCTGGCCCGAGGTGCTGCCAGTGTCGTTGGCATCGATCTGCTGCCCATCGAGCCCGTGACCGGGGCCGAGTTCATCCAGGGCGACTTCCTGGAGGAGGGCATGGAGCAGCGGCTGGAGGATTTGCTCGGCGGCAAGGCCGACCTCGTGCTCTCTGACATGGCCCCCAACACCTCCGGGCATGTCGCCACGGATCATCTGCGGATCATGGCCCTGGCCGAAACGGCGCTGGCTTTCGCCTGCGATATCCTGGCCCCTGACGGCGCCTTTGTGTGCAAACTGTTCCAGGGCGGGGCGGAGAAGAACATGCTGGATACGCTCAAGCAGCGCTTCCGCGCGGTGCGCCACGCCAAGCCCCCGGCCAGCCGCAAGGACTCGAAAGAGATGTACGTGGTGGCCACAGGTTTCCGCCCCACGTAGCTGCACCCTTGCCCCGCGCCCCGGGTCCGGTTATTGGGAACCGCCAAGGTCTTAATTTGAAAGCGCGGCCATGGCATCCGACACTCCGTTCCAGCTGGATTTTTCCGATCGCATCGCGGATGCGCTCGCCTTTGACGACGTGCTGCTGGTTCCCGCCTATTCCCAGGTACTGCCAAATGCGGTGAGCACCGCGACGCGGCTGACACGCGAGATTTCGCTGAACATCCCGCTCATCTCCGCGGCCATGGACACGGTGACCGAGGCTGCCATGGCCATCGCCATGGCGCAGCAGGGCGGTATCGGCGTGATTCACAAGAACTTCACCATCGAGCAGCAGGCCGCCGAGGTCCGCCGGGTGAAGAAGTTCGAGAGCGGCATGGTGGTGAACCCGCTCACCATCTTCCCGGACCAAACGCTTGCCGATGCCCGCGCGTTGATGCAGCAGCACAATATCTCGGGCTTCCCGGTGGTGGAGCGCGACGGCAAGCTGGTCGGCATCCTCACGCATCGTGATGTCCGCTTCGCCACGGACCCGAACGCGAAAATTTATGAGCTGATGACCCGCGAGAACCTGGCCGTGGTGAAGCCGGGCGTCTCGCCCGAGGAGGCGCGGGCGATCCTGCACAAGCGCCGCCTGGAGCGGCTGCTGGTGGTGGACGATAACTACCACTGCATCGGCCTGCTGACCGTGAAGGACATGGACAAGGCCGAAGCGCACCCGCTGGCCAACAAGGACGAGCTGGGCCGCCTGCGCGTGGCCGCCGCCACCGGCGTGGGCAATGACGGCGCCGAGCGCGCCGCCGCTCTGGTGGATGCCGGGGTGGACGTGGTTGTGGTGGACACCGCTCACGGCCATTCCGAAGGCGTGCTGCAGGCCGTCACCCGCATCAAGAAGGCTTCCAACAACGTGCAGATCATCGCCGGCAACGTCGCCACCCCCGATGGCGCGAAGGCGCTGATCGACGCTGGCGCCGACGCGGTGAAGATCGGCATCGGGCCGGGCTCCATCTGCACCACCCGCGTGGTGGCGGGCGTGGGCGTGCCGCAATTCACCGCCGTGATGGAAGCCTCCGCTGTCTGCCGCGCGCATGGCGTGCCGGCCATCGCCGATGGCGGTGTCCGCGCCTCGGGCGACTTGGTGAAGGCGCTGGCCGCTGGCGCGGATGCGGTGATGGTCGGCTCGATGCTGGCCGGTACTGACGAGGCGCCAGGCGAAGTGTTCCTCTACCAGGGCCGCAGCTACAAATCCTATCGCGGCATGGGCAGCCTGGGCGCGATGGCGCGCGGCTCGGCGGACCGCTACTTCCAGCAGGAGATCAAGGACAGCCTGAAACTGGTGCCCGAGGGCATTGAAGGCCGCGTCGGCTACAAGGGGCCGATGTCCGCCGTGGTGCACCAGCTTGTGGGCGGCCTTAAGGCTGGCATGGGCTATACTGGCAGCGCCAATATCCAGGCGCTGCAGACCCAGTCGAAATTCCGCCGCATCACCGGCGCGGGCCTGCGCGAAAGCCATGTGCATGACGTCGCCATCACCCGTGAGGCCCCGAACTACCGCCAGGAAGGTTAAGTTTTCGCGTCAGGCGGCGCTTTGTGCTGCGCTGCGGCAATTTTTGGTTGAGTTTCGTTTCGGCGTCAGTGTAGTCTTCCGGCGCGATGTCCGCCGGGAGACACCATGCCTGACGCCGATTTGCAGTTGCCTTCCTTCGAAACTGAAAAACAGCACTCCATCTCGGGGTTGTCCTCGGGCGCTTTCATGACCGTGCAACTGCACCTCGCCCATTCGGCATGTTTCGTTGGTGCGGGGGTGGTCGCGGGTGGACCGTACCGTTGCGCGGAATCCTTCCGCGGCGCCGCGCCTGACGCCGAGGACGCCTTCTCGTTGGGCGCGCTTTATATCTGCATGACGCCGCTCACGCCGCGCACCGCGCCCTCCGCGTTACGCCTTGCCGGGTTGGCGCGTGATACGGCGTCGGCCAACCTCATCGACCCCCTGGAAAACCTTGCCGATGACCGGCTCTATATTTTCACCGGCAGCGAGGACAAGGTCGTGGACTCCAGCGTGGTGAAGACGACGCTGGAATTCTATCGTCTGTTAGGGGTGCCGGAGAAAAATATCAGGTTCATCAATGACGTGCCGGCGGGCCATTCGATCATCACCGACAATGTTACCAACTCGCCGCTTGCCACCAACCAGCCGCCTTACATCAATTATGGCCGGTTCTGGCAGTCGCACGATATTCTCGAACATATCTATGGCGATCTTAACCCTCCAGCATCGATGCTCTCGGGCCGTTTTATCCGCTTCGAGCAACGAGGCTTCATCGGCGACGAGACCGCCTATGCCAGCATGGCGCCTTATGGTTACGCTTACATCCCCGGCCCGGTAGCTCGTGGCGAAGTCAAGGCGCGCGGTGTGCATATCGCAATGCATGGCTGCAAGCAGGGCTACTCGTATGTAAATTATGTGCTCGGCAAGCCGGACATTGCCAACCAGCCGCCTTACGGGGCGCGTTATATCAACAGCACTGGATATAACGAGATCGCCGAGACCAACCGCCTCATCATCCTGTACCCGCAGGCGACCGGCGATGATGACAATGAGGCGCAAAACCCAGACGGCTGCTGGGACTGGTGGGGATACAGCGCCAAGAATCAGAAAAACCCCGACTACTACAGCAAAAATGCAGTGCAGATTGCCGCCATCCATCGCATGCTCAAGCGGCTGGGCGGCTGAGGAAGGAAAATGCCAATGAGCGACCATGTCATCAAGGCTGGGGAAATCCATCGCGCATGGGCGCTGCGCGCGTTCAGCAACGCCGCCAATACAGCGCAGCTTTTCGCGCAGGGGATGGACCAGAAAACCCGCGATGAGCTTGTCCACATGGGTGAAGCCGCGTGGACGCGCCTGCGGACATTGCGGGAAAATTGGATAAAGGACTGGGCCGGCTGGCTGGACTATGCCAGCGAGTTGAAAGGGGCCAATACGATGTCCAAGCTCGCCGAGCGAGAGGGTAACATTTTTGGCCAGGCGGCGCAGATCCTGTGCAGCCAGGCCACGGACCTTGTCGGCCTGCAAGAAAATATCGCGGTCGATTATGGGTATTGGGTAAGCGAGAAGCTCGGAAAGTCCAACTGGGTAAGCCGTTCCTGAACGATCATTGGCTCGCCGCCTTTAAAATCGTCCGCGCTGTTACCACATAGCTAACCAGAGCAGGGTCATACCCTGGCCCTGCATGGCAACGATGTGTTGGTCTGGAAGGCAAAGGCCGTGCGGATAAATATCTCTAATGCCGGTTTGGCCACGTTAATGCTCGTGGGTCGCGGCATGCTTCGGAACGATGAGGAACCACCTCGCCACAGCGCGGGTGAGGAAAGCTGGCAGAGCGCGCCGGATTACCGGCGGCCATCGCCCTGGCACGTGGAGCCGGAGCGCAACGGCAAGCCTCACTAGGCGCAACTCGGCGCCCTAGCCAACAGCGGCGCGGGCTTGTTAGGATCACGCCAAGATGAGTCGGGGGCGTGATGGACGCGACGGATATGCCGGCGGCCCTTATGGTCCGGGGCTTGGCCAAAGCCTTTGGCCGCAAGGTGGTCGAAGGGGTAGACCTTTGCATCCGTCCCGGTGAATTTTATGCCCTGCTCGGTCCCAACGGCGCGGGCAAAACGACAACACTGCGCATGATCGCCGGGCTGATGCGCCCGGATGCGGGGAGCATCTCGGTGTTCGGGCGAAACGTGCTGGCCGACCCGCTCGGCGCTAAGGCGGTCATGGCCTGGATTCCAGACGAGCCACTGCTCTACGACCGCCTGAGCCCGCTGGAATATCTCGCCTTCGTCGCCGGGCTGTGGCGTGTGGATGCCGATCTCGCCAAGTCCCGCGCCGAGGAGTTGTTGGATACGCTCGGTCTCTGGCCGCACCGCAACGAGCGCTGCGAGGGGTTCTCACGCGGCATGAAGCAGAAAACCGTGCTGGCAGGGGCGTTGATCCACGATCCCAAATTCCTTCTGCTGGACGAGCCGCTGACCGGGTTGGACGCCGCCTCCGCCCGGCTGGTGAAGGACATCCTGCGAAAGCATGTCGAGGGCGGGGCCGCCATCATCCTCACCACCCATATCCTGGAAGTGGCCGAACGGCTGGCCAGCCGCATCGGCATCCTCTCCGGCGGCCGTCTGATGGCCGAGGGCGATTTACCGGGCTTGCGCGAGCAGGCCGGGGTGTCCGGCTCGCTGGAGGATGTGTTCCTCCACCTCACCGCCGCCTGATGCACTCCGCTCCCGGTTTCCTCTGGCTGCTGCGCCATGAGTTGCATGTGTTGTGGCGCGGCTCGATCCTGGTGCGCACGCATCGCCATGTGCTTTTTCCGCTGATCACGGTCGGCGTCATCTTCCAGGGCATTGCCCTGCTGCTGGCGGGGCAGATCGTCCGCCACCCGCTCCCCACAGACGAGATGCTGCTGGCGGCGAACATCAATATCGTCTTGCTGTTCGCGCTGATGTTCTCCCGCGCCATGATGGCGAGCATCGACGTGATCTACGGCCGGGGCGACGCGGATTTCCTGCTCGCCTCGCCGATCCCGCCCGGGCGGGTGCTGGCGGTGCGGATGCTGGGCGTAGGCGTGAGCATCGCCGCGCCCTGGGCGCTGCTGGGCGGGGTGCTGGCCAATGCGCTGGCAGTGCATGGGCAATTTTGGGCGCTGGCGGTGTACCCCATGCTGCTTGCCGAGGCGCTCATGGTCGCGGCCCTCGCTTTTGCCGTGGTTACGGCGCTGCTCGGGCGCATTGGCCCGGCGGCGGCAAGGCGGGCAGGGCACACGCTGGCGCTAGGCGTGGGCATTGGTATTTTCATACTCGGCCAGATGTCGCACTTCTTACCGCCGGAAACACTGGTGCGGTTCTGGCAAGCGATGCTGCCCGGCCCGGACGGGGGCGGGCCCGCCTTCCTGTTCGCGCGCGGGCTGTTGGGGCAGGGGGGGGATCTTGCCGCCAGCATCGCCTTCAGCCTGGCGGTGTTCGCGCTGGCGTGGCGGGTTCTGGCCAAGCCATTCGCCGAGGGCGCAATTACCGCCGCCGCCTACCGGCCGCCAGGACGCACCGGGGCGCAAGGGGGCAAGTTCGGCAATACCGCCTTTGCCGCGCTCTTCGCCAAGGATCTGCGGCTGCTCGCCCGCTTTCCCGGGCTCATCACGCAGGTGGTGTACCGCTCGCTCACCTTGGTGCCCGTGGTATTCATCCTGGCCGGAAAGTTCACCTCCTATGGCGGCATGGCGGTGGTGCCGCCGCTGCTGGTGTTCCTGGCCGGGCAGCTCGGGCTGTTCTTCATTTCGGTGCTGCGCGGGACGGAGGATGCGCTTGAGCTGACCGCCAGCGCCCCGGTGCCTGCCTATTTGCCCCTGCGCGCCGGTATTGCCACCGCGGGCTATGCGGCGCTGCTCATCCTGGCTGTGCCGGTGCTGGCCACGATGGCCCGCGCGCCCGCCATGCTGGGGCCGCTGCTGGCGGGGCTGTCCGGAGTGCTGCTGTGCAACCTCATGCTCGGGTTGCGGCTGCCGATCCCGCTGGTGCGCGCCGAATTCGGTAAGGCGCAGACGGGCACGGCGCTCGGGCTGATCCTGGGCGTGAGCGTCAGCAGCCTATGGTCGCTGCTGGTGTGGCTGATCGTGGCGCCCAACCCGTTCGCATGGCTGGCGCCGCACGGTTAATCGACAGGCACGTTGTCCAGCAGCCGCACTGCGCCAAGCTTGGCGGCGGCGATCAACCTCGCCGGGCGGATGAACCCCGCCAGCGGCTCCAGCGTCTGCGCATGCACCAGGGCCACGTAATCGGGCGCCATCCCTGCCTGAGCCAGGGACTGCCTTGCTTGGTGCAACGCGGCCGCCACTTCCTTACCGGCGACGATCTTCTGCGCCGTATCCGTCAGCGCCGCGTAGAGCGCGGGGGCGGCCTTGCGCTCTGGCTCCGAGAGGTAGCGGTTGCGCGAGGAGAGGGCGAGGCCGTCGGCCTCACGCACGATCGGCACCGGCACCACGCGCACCGGCAGCGCCAGGTCTTCCACCATGCGGCTCACCACCTGCACCTGCTGCCAGTCCTTCTCGCCGAAATAGGCGGCCTCGGGGCGAACCTGCCCGAGAAGCTTGGCCACCACCGTGGCCACGCCGGAGAAATGCCCAGGGCGGGAGGCGCCTTCCCATTTCAGCGCCGGTCCGCCGACGGTGATCGTCGTGGCGCTGTCCGGCGGGTACATCACGTCCACGCCCGGCAGCCAGACCAGCTGCGCAGCCTGCGGCTTCCAGCTTCTCCAGGTCGCCTTTCTCATTGCGCGGATAGCGGGCGAAATCCTCTTTCGGCCCAAACTGCGTCGGGTTGACGAAAATGCTGGCCGCGACCGGCCGCCCGGCGGCCTTGGCCGTGGCGACAAGGGTGAGATGCCCGGCATGCAGCGCGCCCATGGTGGGCACGAAGCCGACCGGCCCCAGCGCCTCGCGCGCGGCGTGCAATTCCTCGAGTGTTCTGGCGATAATCATTTGGCGACGGGGTTTTGACCATTTTGCGCGAGCCCGTCCAGCCCCTGGGCAAGGGCGCCGGGCGCGGCTAGAAAAGACACCATGAGCGCACGCACCAAACCATGGGTAAAGGCTGAGCAAAAATTTGGGTTCCGTGCCGCGAGGTTTTCCATATGTATGGGCATGCTGCCCGTGCTGTTGGGCATCGCGCAGGCGGGGTGTGCGGCGGAACTGCTGGCGGGCGTGCTGCATCGCGGCCCCGGCGCGTGGATGTCGGTGTTGTACACGCTGGGCTTCCTCGCCGCGGCGGGGGCGCGGGCTTATCTGCAAATGCAGGTGGAGCGGCAGAATTTCGAGCTGGGTGCCGCGGCACGGCGCAGGCTGCGCGGCTCGGTGCTCGCGGCCCTGCTGGCGCTGGGTCCCGCTGGCCTGCGCGGGCGGCACTCCGCGGACCTCGCCGCCACGGCGGTGGACCGGGTGGAGGCGATGGACGGTTTTCACGCCCGCTGGATCCCCGCTACGGCGCTGGCGGTGCTCGGCCCCGCGCTGGTCGGGCTGGCGGCGCTCTGGGTGGATTGGCGCTCCGGGCTGACCCTGCTGCTGGCCGGTTTGTTCGTGCCCTTCGCTATGGCGGTGGCGGGTATCGGCGCCGGAGTGGCGGCGAAGAAGCAGTTTTTGGCCATGACCCGGCTGCAAATCCGCTTCCTCGACCGGATTCGCGGCATCTCCACCATCGTGCTCGCGGGCCGCGCGGCTGACGAAACCCGTGCATTGGCCGCGGCCGCCAAGGAGCTGCGCCAGCGTACCATGCGGGTGCTGCGGGTCGCCTTCCTCTCCTCCACGGCGCTTGACCTCGCCGCTGCCGCGGCGCTGGTCATCATCGTTTTGCGCTTCGCTCCGGTGCTGCACGGGCAGGCCATGCTGGCGCCCACGGCGCTGTTCATGCTGCTGCTGGTGCCGGAATTCTTCGCGCCGCTGCGTGCCTTCTCCGCCGTGTATGCCGACCGCATGGCGGTGGAGGCGGTGGCCGACGAATTCGCTACCCTGCCGGAAGCGCCCGCTCCCGGTGCCGCCGGTGGAAATCCGTTCCGTCGCCGCCCATGGCGTGACGCTCGCTTTCGAGCAGGTCACCTACTCCTGGGACGCTTCCCGCCCGGCGGTGGTGGAGAATTTGTCCTTCAAGGTCGGGCGCGGTGAGATGCTGCTGCTCACCGGCGCGTCCGGCGCGGGCAAATCCACCATCATGGACCTCATTCTCGGCTTTCTGGCGCCGCAATCAGGCAAGGTCACCATCAACGGCGCGGAGCTGGACACCCTCATCCCGGCGGCGCGGACCAAGATGCTGGGCTGGATCGGCCAGCGCCCGGTCATCTTCGCCGGCACCATCGAGGATAATATCCGCTTCGCCCGCCCCGCCGCGAGCGAGACCGAGCTGGCCGACGCCATCCGCCACGCACATCTCACGGAGCTGATCAACAGCCTGCCGCAAGGGCTGAAGACGCCCGTCGGCGAGGGTGGGTTCGGTGTTTCCGGCGGGCAGGCGCAGCGTATCGCCATCGCCCGCGCCTTTCTCAAGGACGCCCCGCTGCTGCTGCTCGACGAGCCCACCGCGCATCTCGACCCCGCCGTGGAGCGCGACGTGCTGGAGAGCCTCAAGCACCTCGCCGCCGGGCGCACCGTGGTGCTGGCCACGCATTCCACCATGGCCATGGATTTCGCCAAGACCATTGGCGCCAGGCGGCTGGATCTTGATGCGTTGCGTTACGCGAGCTGGCGGAGTGTGATGGCATGAGCCCGATGCACCGTATCCTCTCTCTCTGGCTGCGCGATGCCGGCTGGTTGGCGCTGGCGCTTGTGCTGTCCTTGGCCGCGCTGGCCGCTGGCGTGGCGCTGATGGGATTCTCCGGGCGCTATATCGCGCTCGCCCTGGCTGGCACGGCGGCGCTGGTGCCGCTGGGACTGCAATTCATCGGCTCGGCCCGCGTGGTGCTGCGCTATCTGGAACGGGTGATGTCGCACGAGGCGATCTTCCGGGCGCTCGCGGATCTGCGCGTGTGGCTGTTCCGCGGCTTGGCGGCGAGCGGCGCGGGCGGGCTCGGCTTCCGCCGCGCGGGCGATGCGCTGTCCCGGTTGGTGAACGATGTCGACACGCTGGACGGGCTGTTCCTGCGCATTTTCGTGCCCGGCATGAGCGCGCTGATGCTGGCGCCGGTGCTGGCCTGGGTGCTGTGGCGCGAGCATGTGGCGGCGGAGTTGGTGCTGCTGCCCTTCCTCTATATCGCCTTCTATCTGCCGGTGTTGGCGGCGAGGGCGGCGAGGGAGAACGCGGGCAAGGCGGGGCAGGCCATGTCCGGCCTGCGCTCGGCGGCGCTCGATGCCCTGCACGGCCTGCGCGAGGTGAAGATCTTCGAGGCCGAAGGGCGGATGCTGGCGGCGGTGCAATCGCGCGAGGCGGCGCTGCTGGCGGCGCAGCGGGACTTGGTGGCTAAGGGTAGTGTGCTCAACGCCCGCGCCTTCATCTTGGCCCAGGGCGGCATCCTGCTTGCCATCCTGCTCGGCTTTTTCGGCGCGCCCGTGGCGGCGATCATCGCCGTGATGGTGCTGACCACGGCATTCGAGACCGTGCTCGGCCTGCCGCGCGCCGGGCTGCTCTACGGCCAGGCCAATGCCGCCGCCACGCGGGTGGTGCAGGCGGCGGAGGCCAAGCCCGCCGTGCCGGAGCCAGCGCAACCGGCGCCGATGCCCTCGCGCAACTCCATCGCCTTTGAGCATGTCAGCTTCCGCTATGCCGAGGACCGGCCCTTCGTGTTCGAGAACCTCTCGCTGCAAGTGCCGCAGGGCGCACGCGTGGCGATCCTCGGGCCTTCAGGTGCTGGCAAATCCACCATCGCGGCGCTGCTGCTGAAGCTGGTGGCGCCGGTGAGCGGGCAGATCCGCCTGGGCGGCACGGATGTTTCTCTGCTGCCTGCCGAGGCGCTGCGCCACCGCATCGCCTATCTGGGGCAGACGACGCAACTCTTCGCCGACACCATCCGCCACAACCTGCTGCTGGGCGACCCCGCTGCCGATGACGCGCGGCTATGGGCGGCGCTGGAAGCCGCGCAGGTGGCGGATGTGGTGCGCGCTTTGCCCGATGGGCTGGATGCCTGGGTGGGCGAGGGCGGGGCGACGCTCTCTGGCGGGCAGGGGCGGCGCTTGGCGCTGGCGCGCACGCTGCTGATGGACGCGCCGATCCTGGTGCTGGACGAGCCCTGCGCCGGGCTGGATTCGGCCACCGAGCAAGAATTTTTCAAGGTGTTGAACAATGTGACGGAAGGCCGCACGGTGCTGCTGATCCTCCACCGGCTTACCGGGCGTGGAGCAGCTGGACCGCATCTGGCGGCTCACCGGCGGGGCGCTGATTTCCGCGGCGGGGTAGGGCTACGCCAGTATTCCGGCTGAGCGGACATAGGCCAGCAGGGCAAGATCCAGCGTCAGTACCACGGGAACGGCCGCGAGCACGGCGATGTTGGCACCGCCGGCAAAATGCAGATCGGCAAAGGCCAGCAGCCCCACCAGCGCCAGGGTGAAACCCGCAAAGCCGAGGGCGCGGTGCCCGCTGGGGTCTACCGGCTCGCGCTTTCCGTAAATCGCCGTTGCGCCGTTCACCGCGTGGTTGGTGAGGATCAGCGCGAAAATCCCTTCGGCCACCATCAGCACCGGCTCCACATCCAGCGGCCAGGTCAGGCCCTTGTTGTATTGATGGAGCATCAGCAGGAAGTCATAGCCGAAATGGAACAGCATTGGCACCAGCAGTGCCAGGGCGAGGGCGTTCTCATCGAATTTGCGCGGGTTCCGCCAAGCCAGCGTCATAAACGAGCCCATGACGAAGCCGAACATCGCATGCATTGGCACAGCTGTTAGTGCGCGCACGAACCATACTCCGATGCCGCCACCCAGCACATAAAGCTTATTCTCCAGCACCGCGAAGCCGAGCGAGGCCCCCACCGCGAGCAGGATGGCGATTCCGGGACCGGTTTGGTCAAGCTCCTTGCGGCCGAAACGGTTGACGGCGGCGAATTTCACCAGTTCCTCGGGCACCGCGGCCATACCCGCCTGCGCCATCGCCTGCGCCAGGGGTGGCAAGCCATGCAGGGGGATCAATCCTTCCAGGAATTCGATGGCAAGCGCCAGCAGGGCGAACCGGCCGCCCAGCTTGAACAGGCGTTTGCGGGCTGGTTTTGTCAGGCGCAGATTGACCTTGATGGCCGCGAATTCCCACATGAACAGCGCCGGCAGTGCCGCAATGAAAACTGAGAGCATTACACCTCCTTATGGCGCTGCCGTTACATGTTTTTTAGATAAAATAATTTCGGACTGCCAAGGTGGGGACAATTTGCGGATGATCATTTTTTCTTGAAGCGGCCCAAAAAATTCCCATAATACTCAGTGCCGGAACGCCTCAGAGAGGGTTCCGGTACTCCGTCCGCCTGCCTGCGTGGGGGCGAAAGGGGTTGTTTCCGAGACTGTGAAAATACCTTGCTTTTCAGGAGGTTATATCATGACTTACGATTTCGCGCCGCTGTTCCGCACCGCCATTGGGTTCGACCGTCTGGCCCGGTTGGTGGACACATTGCCGCAGGACGCGGCTGGCTATCCGCCCTATAATATCGAGAAGAGCGGCGAGGATACCTATCGTGTCACCCTCGCCGTGGCCGGGTTCTCGGCCGATGACATTGAACTGACGGTAAAGGACAATGCCCTGCTGGTTTCCGGCAAAGTGACCGAAGGAGCAGAAGGGCGAGTATTTGCATCGCGGCATTGCCGCGCGGGCGTTCTCGCGCCGCTTCGTGCTCGCCGACCATATGGTGGTGGAGGGCGCCGAGTTGAATAATGGCCTGCTGCATATCGCTCTCCGCCGCGAGGTGCCAGAAAGCGCCAAGCCGCGCCGTATCGCCATCAACACGCAGACGGCGCCGCAGCAACTGCCGCACGCGGCGTAAACAACGGGA
Source organism: uncultured Alphaproteobacteria bacterium (assembly GCA_963750235.1). Lineage (GTDB taxonomy): Bacteria > Pseudomonadota > Alphaproteobacteria > Acetobacterales > Acetobacteraceae > Acidocella. Next base: position 1,002,548 of record CAVVPW010000004.1, on the reverse strand, counting down.
AGGGGGCGGCAACGCCCCCTTCTCTTATGGTGCCTTGATCAGATCCGTGCCGATGAAGGTGGGGATCACCAGCAGCACGTCGCCGTGATGCATCTCACGTCAGCGCCGGGCCGGGAACAAAGCTCTTGAAGTCACCCGCAAACTTCGCCGCTGTGGCGCTGGTGCTGCCGGGCATGGCGATGACCAGGATGTTCTTGCCAAGCAGCGAGGATGGCGGCGCAGAAAAGGCGAACTGGTGCGGCTCCGGCCCGAACACCGTCACCGGCAAATGCTCATCACGCAGCGCGTAGCCGATCTTCCCGGCATCGAACCATTTCTGCGCCGCCACGGCATCAACTCCGGGCGGGATCTGCGTGGCGATGGAATCCCAGTCCACCACTTGCAGCAGCGGCGATTTGCCGGGTGCGAAAGTGCGGTCGAGATTGGGGATGAAGCCGAGCGAGAGTTCCGCGGTGATGCAAAGTGCTGCCGTGCCCAGCAGTCCCGCGGAGATGAGCGCCACATTGTCGCGCAGCCGGGGGCGGAAATCCTGCGCCCAGTTGCCGAGCAGCGGGAACAGCATGAGGTAGCCGGGCGTTGCCCAGTGGTAGAGGATGCGCGTGGAGGACCACAGCCCCACCACGGCGAACAGCACCACCGGTATCACTGCGGCCCAGGCCAGCAGCCAGCCGCGCCGCTCTACCGGGCCTCGCGCGAAGGCGCGCAGCATCAGCCAGACCATCGGTAGCCAGAGCCAGGGCAGCAGGAACAGCGCCTCGCCACCCCAGATGCTGAGCGGCATCAGCGGGCGTAACCTCACTCCGGTGGCGCGCCCGCCCTGGTAGTGGAAGCTGGCCCAGCCATGGGTGGTATTCCAATACAGCACCGGGGTGAACATCAGCACCGCCACCGCCACCGCCACCCAAGGGCCGGGGCGGCGAAGTTCCTGCCGTGCGGCCTTGTCCGTCAGCACCGCCAGCGCCGCGCCCGCCAGCACCATGGCGGCATTGTATTTGGAGAGCAGCGCCAGCCCGGCGAACACCCCCGCCGCCAGCCACCAGCGCGGCTCCGGCTTGGCCGAAGGCAGCCCCAGGGCGCGGATGAGCGCATAGAGGAAGGCCAGCAACGCCGCGTCCAGCGGGCCGTCCGGCAGCACCCAACAGCCGAAGGCCAGCGAGAACACCGGCGAGATGGAATACGCCGCGACCGCCCAGAACGCCGCCCGCGCAGCCAAGAGCCGCGCCGTGATGGCGTAGATGAGCCAGGAGGACAGCGCCGAGAGCGCGACGAAGGGCAGCCGCACCATGATGGGCGCGGCGCTTCCCGTCACCGCCCTTGCGGCCAGTTCCAGCCACCAGGAGGCCAGCGGATGGTCGAAATACGAGGCGTCGAAGCTATGCGACGCCGCGATCATATAGCTTTCGTCCATGCCCAGCCCGGTGCACCCGGCGAAGACCAGCCGGAACCCAAGCGCGATGAGAACAACCCAGAATGCCGCATTCATGCGGCGTGCATGGCCCGCCGCGCCAGCAACATCAAGAGCCGGAAAACCAGTTGTAGCCCTGATCTTCCCAGTATCCGCCGGGGTACACGTTGGTTACCGCCAGCTGCATGATGTGTTTTGGATTCTTGAAGCCGAGCTTGGTGGGGATGCGCAGCCGCACCGGCGCGCCGAAAGGCGGGGTGAGCGGCTGCCCCAGGAATTGCAGCGCCAGAATTGTTTGCGGATGCAGGGCGGAGGGCATGTCGATGGAGGAATAATACCCGTCGCCGCAACGGAAGGAGACATAGCGGCAGGTGGTGTCCGCCCCCACGCGGCGCAGGAATTGCCCCAGCGGCACGCCCGACCATTGGCCGATGACGCGCCAGCCCTCCACGCAGGTAAGCCGGGTGATCTGCCCTTCCTGCGGCAGGGCATTGAGCTGCGCCAGGGTCCAGGGCGTTTTGTCCGAGATCTGCCCGCCCAGCTCCAGCTGGTAGGTGGCCGGGTCGATCATCGGCACCTGGGAGATGTCGTAATACGCGTTGAAGCGCGGCGGGCGGGTGATCTGGTCCGGCCGGAAGGTGGGTGCGAGCGTATGCGGGTTGAACAAAGCCGCCTGCACGCGGTCGTTCCAGGCGGACATCATGTGCAGGAAATCATCCGCGAGGTCCGGGTGCTGCGGGTCCTCGTAGTTGCAGGCGTCCAGCGGCGAAATCAGCCCCAGCGCCATGGCGCGGAGCAGAACATCGCGGCGGTTCATGGCTGGTGCCCTCCGGTGATCATGGGAGGCAGCGCTTTCGGCACCATGGCGACGAGCAGCAGATGCACGGCGAAAAACGCCACGATCGCGCTCATGGCGAAGAAATGCACGTAGCGCGCGGCAAAATACCCGCCGCAGAGATTGCAGAAAAACCAGAGTTGCACCGGCTTCCAGATGGCGAGCCCGGAAATGACCGCCGCCAGCCCGGCGAACAGCACGCCAACGTAGAGCAGTTTCTGCACCGCGTTATACACGCCGGTCTCGTGCTTCAGCCGGAAGGTGAGCGCGGCGGTGAAATCCCGCCAGACCTCGCGCGGGCGGATGGGCAGCAGCTTGCGGTAATGCCCCGAGGCGAGGCTCCACACCACATAGGCGATGCCATTGCCCACCAGCAGCCACATGAAGGCGAGATGCCAGGCGATGGCCGGCGCCGAGCCATTGGCCGATGGTGATGGTGCGCGGGAAAGGTGAAACCGAACAGCGGTGAGGCGTCGTAGATTTGCCAGCCGCTGCCGATCATCACGATGATCGCCAGGGCGTTGAGCCAATGCATCACCCGCAAAGGCCAGGGGTGGATTACCCGTTTCCTGTCGTTTCGCATGTCTCATCCCCAAGATTTCCGGACTTTTTGCAGTCTTGTTTGTTCGCGGGGCAAGGTATCGAATTCATGCCTAAACGGCATTAGCCCCAGGGCGGGCGAGGCGGCCATACCTGCGGGGCCGGAATGACCCGGCACAGACAAGCAGGAGTTTCAGTAAATGTCACGATTTTTCCTTGCGGCCGCGTGTGGGCTGTATCTCGCCGGGGCGGGGCTGGCACTGGCGCAAAGCACGCCGCCCACGGACAACAACATGTCGAGCGGCAGTTCTTCCAACAACAGTTCTTCGAACATGGGCCACGACAACAATATGGGCAGCGGCTCTTCGGGCGGCATGAGCCACAATAATAATATGGCTCCGGGCAATTCCTCCAACATGAGCCATGGCAGCATGAGCCCCGGCGCGGGCACCAATATGGGCTCCGGCGCCCAGCAGTGATTGAAATCCGGCGGCGGCGGTGCGTAAATCGCCGCGGCCGCCGGGGAAGGGGAGGTTGTTATCGATACGTTAACGGCACGCCTGCACGATCTACTCACCAGCCGCCGGCAGAACCCGGATTGGGACGCGGCCTATCAGCAGATCATCACGACGCTGCGGCGCGAAGGATTTTATTCCGGGCTGCTGAACGTCGGTGCGCGCTTCCCCGATTTCATGTTGCCCAGCGCCGAGGGGCGGCTCGTGGCCCTGTCCGAGGAACTGGCCAAAGGCCCTGTGGTGCTCAGCTTCTTCCGTGGCGAGTGGTGCCCGTTCTGCAAGCTCATGGCCGAGGCCCTGGCAGAGGCTGCACTGCGCATCGAGGCTTGCGGCGCCGGCATCCTGGCCCTTACCCCGGAGACCGGCGCCCTGCCGCAAAAGCTGCGAGCCCGGCACGGGGACCGCTTTACCGTTCTGGCGGATGTGGATTTCGGCGTCGGGCTCCTGGCGGGGGTGGTGTTCAAGATCCCGCCGCTCTACCGCGCGCGGCTGGAGGCGTCGGGGCTGGACTTCCCGCACCGCCAAGGCAACAGCGCCTGGTGCCTGCCGGTACCCGCTGTGTATGTCATCCGGCCGGATGGAGTGATCGGCTGGCGCTTCGCCGATGTCGATTTCGCGCAGCGGCCGGAGCCGGACGAGATCGTCGCGGCGCTGGAGCGGCTCTGATGGAACTGGCGCAGGTACGCTATTTCCTCGCTCTGTGCCACACGTTGAATTTTTCGCGCGCGGCCGAGCAATGCAGCGTCACGCAGCCCGCGTTCTCGCGTGCCATCCAGCGCCTGGAGGAGGAGTTCGGCGGTGCGCTGATCTACCGCGAGCGTAATCTCACCCAACTTACTTCGCTGGGGCGGGAGATGCGCCCGCATCTGCAAGCCATGCTGGATGCCGCCGAGGCCGCGCAGGCCGTGGCCGCCGCCCGCCGCCAGACGGTGGCTGGCAGCTTGCGCATCGGGCTTGGGCCGGGCGTGGGGGCAGGGGCCATTGCCGGGGTGGTGGCTGAGGTGCTGCGCGTCTTCCCGGCTACCGAGCTGCATTTCACCGAGGCCGCGTCAGGAAGTCTCGCCGACGCCATGCTCGTCGACGCGCTGGACTGCGCCTTGCTGCCGGAAGAGGCTCCGCTGCCCGAGCGGCTGAACCGCTGGTCGCTTTATACCGAGGTCGCCATGCTCGTCTGCCCGGCCGGGCACCATCTGGCGCGGCTGAATATCTGCACCGCGCGGGATCTGGTTGGTGAGGCGCTGCTGGTGGGTGATGCCTGCGGCGGGTTCGGCAGAAAGCTGGTGGAAAGCTGCGATGCTCCCGTGCGCGTACAACAGTGCCGGGGTGCTGCGGCGCAGATCCTTGAACTCGTCGCGGCTGGGCTCGGCGTTGCCCTGCTCTCCAACCGCCTGAGCGTGGGGGCGAATCTGGCTACGCGCAAATTTACCGAGCCGGAACTGTCCCGCCGGATTCAACTCGCCGCCGTTGCGGGCAGGCCGCACGGCCCGGCAGCGTCGAGTTTCATCAAACTCTGCCGGGCGCAGGCGTTTTCGTGAGTCTTGGCCTACTCCGCCATCGCCGAGGCTTCGGAGCGCGTTGCGCCCACGCGCCCCGCCAGCGAGGCCGCCATGAACGGGTCCAGCGCGCCATCCAGCACGGCGGCGGGGTTGCCGCTCTCGTAGCCGGTGCGCAGATCCTTCACCAGCTGATACGGTGCCAGCACGTAGGAGCGGATCTGGTGGCCCCAGCCGATATCGGTCTTCGCCGCTTCCGTCGCGGCGGAGGCGGCTTCGCGCTTCTGCAGCTCCATCTCGTACATGCGCGCCTTCAGCATGTTCATCGCGGTGGCGCGGTTGCGGTGCTGGGAGCGGTCCGTCTGGCAGGCCACGATGATGCCGGTGGGCACGTGGGTGATGCGGATGGCGGATTCGGTCTTGTTCACGTGCTGGCCGCCAGCGCCCGAGGCGCGGAACGTGTCCACCTTCAGGTCGGCGGGGTTGATCTCGATCTCGATGCTGTCATCGACCACGGGATACACCCAAACGGAGGCGAAGCTCGTCTGGCGGCGGGCATTGGCGTCGAACGGCGAGATGCGCACGAGGCGATGCACGCCCGCCTCGGTCTTCAGCCAGCCATAGGCGTTGGGGCCGGAGATTTGGAGGGACATCGACTTGATGCCCGCCTGCTCGCCCTCGGATTCGTCCAGGACTTCCACCTTGAAGCCCTTGCGCTCGGCCCAGCGCATATACATGCGCGCCAGCATCTGGGCCCAGTCCTGCGCCTCTGTTCCGCCCGCGCCGGCATTGATTTCCATGAACGCATCGCGCCCATCGGCCTCGCCGGAGAGCAGGGACTCGATCTCCTTCTCCTTGACGCTCTTCGGCGAGGCGCTCCAGCGTGGCGATGGCGTCATTCACCATCCCCTCGTCGGCTTCGGCCTCGGCGAGCTCGATCAGCTCCAGCGCGTCCTTGGCCTCGGCCTCGATGGCGCGCACGCCGTCGATCATCGAGGACAACCGGGTGCGTTCGCGCATCACGGCCTGCGCGGCATCGGCGTCATTCCACAGATTGGGATCCTCGGCGCGGTGGTTCAGCTCTTCGAGCTTGATGACAGCGGCATCCCAGTCAAAGATGCCTCCTCAGCAGGGCGACCGAGCGGCCGATCTGCTCATTCAGTTGGTCGGATTCAGCGGACATGACGCCCGATATAGGGGCTGCCGCCGGGAAAGAACAGGGGGCTGTTCAGCGCGCGCCACCGGTTCAAGCGCGCTGAACAGTAATTTACAAAAAAGCGGATCGTGAGACAGCCTTTCAGATCAAGTAGGGCAGCACCCGCGGCGGGTTGGGCGGGAGCCAGCTTCGGGCACGCGAGATCCGCTCCAGCCCGGCCACCAGATCCTCGCCGTCGTAATGATACTCGCCGGGGCGCACGGTCTGGCCCACCCTGAAGTTCTGGATCCGGCCGCCATGCGTGCGGAGCTGCAGGGCGAATTTGCACACCCACAGATCATCCGCGCCGCGCCGAAAATGACTGATCAGGTTGTCGTCCATATTTGCACCCTGCGTTACCCAGTGTGCTATAAAAATATAATAAAGATAGAGAAAGTCAAGTTAAAACGGCGATAGGATATAAGAACTGCGGATGGGGCATAGCCCCATCCGCGTTAAATACCTGCGTAAAATCAACATGTTAGTACAGGCCGCCCAGCGAGTTGTCGATATTGGACGGCTGCGCAGGCGTGCCGGGCTGGCCAGGCGCGGTGGCGCCGGGCGCCGCCGGGGTGCCGCTGGAGCCGCCATTATCCGTCCCGCCGAGTAGCGCGTTCTGCGACTGGGCGCCCGGAGTCTGGCCTGGCTTGAAGGCTTCCGTCACCATCGTGCCGTCCGGCTCGGCCACCTGCTGCGGTGCCATGCCCTGCGGCGCGGCGAAGTCCAGGTTCGGCTGACCCTGCAAGCGCCACCTTCATGTACTCGTTCCAGATCGGGCCGCAGACATTGCCGCCGGTCTGGTCCTTGCCCAGGCTGGTGGGGGTGTCGAATCCGATCCAGCAGCCCGTTACGATGCCCGGCGTGAAGCCGATGAACCAGGCATCGTTGAAATTGTTGGTGGTGCCGGTCTTGCCTGCCACTGGCTGGGAGATGCCGACGACAGCTGGCGCGCCGGTGCCGCGCTGCACCACGCCCTTCATCATGGTGATCATCTGGTACACCGATTCCGGGTCCGCCAATTGCTGGCCGGAGAGGTCGAGCTGCGGCATTTGCGCCGGGTCGGCATTATTGACGCAGTTATCGCAGACCTGGCTTGGGGACTGGTACAGCACCGTGCCGTCCGGGTTGGTCACGCTGTCGATCAGGCTCGGTGTCACCTGCCGGCCGTACTGGTCCAGCGCGGCGTAGGCGGTGGCCATCTTCCACAGCGTGGTATCGATGGCGCCGATGGCAGATGGGTAATAAGGCGGCATCTGGTCCACGATGCCGAAATTCTGGAAGGTGGTGGCTACGTTCTTCAGCCCGATCTGCTGGGCCAGATGCAGCGTCGCGAGGTTCAGCGACTGCTCCAGAGCGTGGAAGATCGGCACCGGGCCCTGGAAGGTGTCCTCGTAATTGCCCGGGCGGTACATGGTGCCGTCTGACAGCTGCACCACGAAGGGCCCGTCCAGCACCGGGGCGTCGGGCTGCACGCCCTGTTCCATGGCGGTGAGATAGACCAGCGGCTTCACGGAAGAGCCGGGCTGGCGCTGCGCCTGAATCACGCGATTGAACGCGCTGATGTCATGGCTCCAGCCGCCAACCATGGCGAGTACGCGGCCCGTGGTCGGGTCTATGTGAGACCAGCGCGCCCTGGATGTTCGGGATCTGCTCCAGCGCCAGAGCTGGCCTCGCCCGAGACCATGATGATGTCGCCCTGGTGCAGCACGTCCGACACGGCGGAGGGACGCGGTCCGGGCGCGCCGTTCACCTGCGGGCGGGCCCAGCGCATATTGGCAAGCGGCAGTTCGCCGGTCTGCGGGTTGCCGGAGGCTGGGTCGATATAGCCGATCCTGGCGCTTGGGCCCGCGGCTTCGAGCACGATGCCGAGGCGCCAGCTCTGCCGCATGCCTGGCGGATTGGCCTGCTTGGCCAGGTCTGTCTGCCAGTTCGCGCCCAGGTTCGGGTCGGCCACATGCGCCACGAGGCCATGCCAGCCGGCGTAATTATGGTCGTACTGCTCCAGCCCGTCGCGCACCGCGTCGGTGGCCGCCTGCTGCAGCTTCGGGTCCAGGCTGGTATGCACCACAAGGCCGCCCGTATTCACCGCATCGGCGCCGAATTTCTGGACCAGCTGCGCCTTCACCGCGTCGGCGAAATAGCCGCCATTCACCACGCCCTGCGTGGCTGCGGCTGCGCGCGGCAGCAGCGGTTCGGCGGTCGCGGCATCGGCCTGCGCCTGGGTGATGGCGCCATCGTCCAGCATGCGGCTGATGATGAAATTGCGCCGCTGCAGGGCGTCGGCCGGATGCAGGAAGGGGTCGTAATTGGTCGGCGCCTTGGGCAGGGCCGCGAGGGTGGCAGCCTGGGCGATGTCGAGCTGGCTCAGCGGCTTGTCGAAATAGGTCATGGCCGCGGCGGCGATGCCGAAGGAGTTGTGCCCGAGATCGACCTCGTTGAGGTACAGGGTCAGCACCTGCTGCTTGGTCATCGCCTGGGAGACGCGCATGGCCAGCAGCGCCTCTTTTATCTTGGTGCCGAAGGTGATGTGGTTGTCCAGCAGCATGTTCTTGACCACCTGCTGGGTGATGGTGGAGGCGCCGATGGGGCGGCGGCCGGAGCCGATGAGCGTGATGTCGGTGATCGCGGCGCGCATCATGGCGGCCGGGTTCACGCCCGGCTCGACCCAGAACAGCTTATCCTCAGCCGAAATGAAGGCCTGCGCCACCAGGGGCGGGATCTGGTCGTAGGTGACGTACACGCTGTGCTGGCTGCCAAGCTCCGAGACCAGCTGGAAATCGCTGGCGAAGACGCGGCTCTCCAGGGGCGGCTTGTAGGTCTTCAGGCTGTCGATGCTGGGCAGCCCGGCGGAGAAGTACAGAAAGCCGGCGCCGCCCCCCACAAGCCCGAGGACGATGGCAAGGAAGACCAGCCGGTACAACCCGGAGACGAGAAAGCTGAACACCGTGCCGAGCAGGCCGCGCTTGCGCGGGCCGCGAGGCGGCCGCGGGGCGCGGGGCTGGTTGGCAGGTTCGCGGCGGGGAGGTGCCAGGCGATCGCCGGCGGAAAAGGAGTCTCTCGGGTCGGACATGGCAGGGGTATTAGCACCGGGCTTTCAGGGCTGCGAGGACACGGGGAATAAAAATGCCGCAATCCGTCTCATCCGGCGAGGCGGCGCCCCGCGTAATCGGCGAAGTACTGGTCGATCGCCTGGGTCAGGCGATCCGTCATCACCTTGCGCTGTTTGGGGTCGCGCAGCCGCTGTTCGTCAAGCTTGTTGGTCAGGCAGCCCATCTCCAGCAGCGTGGCCGGGGTGGATGGATCACGCAGCACAGCAAAATTGGCGCTGCGATGCGGGTCGGGCAGCAGGGGCACGATGCCGCCGAAGCTCGCCTGGATGTCCTGCGCCAGGCTTTGCGAGCCGATCTTGGTGGCGCGTGTCTCCAGGCTGGCGAGGATGTTGGCCACTTGCGGCGACACCCCGGTGATCTGCCCGGGCGCGCTGTCGCTGCTGTTCTCGTCGGTGGCGATACTGGCGGCCAGCGTATCCGAGGCATTGTCCGACAGGGTGAACACCGAGGCGCCGCGCAGGTCCGGGTCGGGCAGATGGTCGCAATGCAGGGACAGGAACAGGCTGGCATTGGCTTGCACCGCCGCCGCCACGCGGCCTTCCAGGGTAACGAACACGTCCCGCGAGCGGGTCATGGCCACGCGGTAGCGTCCGGTCTTCAGCAGGGCGCGGCGGAGATCGAGTCCGGTTGCAAGGGTGATATGCTTCTCGAACACGCCGTCAGGGGCGATGGCGCCCGGGTCGTGCCCGCCATGGCCGGGGTCGAGCATGATCAGCGGCTTTTCTGGCAGAACCGCGCAGGCGCGGCGCGGCGCGGCGATACCCGCTGCGATTCCGCCGAGAGCGAGCGCCATAAAGCCACGACGAGTTGAGTCACATTTCAAGCACATGCGCAATAATTATCACAGGACATTCGCTATTGGCTAGGACTTACTGATTCTCCTTGGAAATGCGCCCTGTGACGGTTCCGTGGCGGTTAATTTGCCAAGGCATCTTGCGGAACCCATATGCGTTCGGCTATAGGCTCGCCGCATCGGAGTGTAGCTCAGCCTGGTTAGAGTACTGTGTTCGGAACGCAGGGGCCGGAGGTTCGAATCCTCTCACTCCGACCATTTTTTCCCCTGAAAAATCAGATTTTTTCGATGGAGCGGAGCGCCTTTGCGCTTGACGCGGCCCTGTCCTATCCCGTCTTCTGGCATGATGCTGCGGCAAAGCAGCGGCTTGCAATAAGATGGGGAGAGTTAGATGGCCGGGACAATCGCCGGGGATATCGTGCGCGCGCGTAATGCAGTCATCGCCGCCTATCTCGGGTGGGCGCTGGATGCGTTCGATTTTTTCATCCTGATCTTCACCTTCGACGACGTGGCCGAGACCTTTGGCGTGTCGGTCACGTCCATTACCTTCGCGATCACGCTGACGCTGGCGACACGCGCGATCGGCGCCTTCATCTTCGGCCGCCTGGCCGACCGCTATGGCCGCAAGCCGGTGCTGATGACGGTCGTCCTGCTCTACTCCTTCTTCGAGGCGGCGAGCGGCCTCGCCTGGTCCTTCACCGCCTTCCTGATCATCCGGGCGCTGTTTGGCATCGCCATGGGCGGGGAGTGGGGGGTCGGCTCATCCCTGGCCATGGAGACGATTCCCGCCCGCTGGCGCGGCTGGGTCTCCGGCGTGCTGCAGGCGGGCTATCCTTCGGGCTATTTTCTCGCCACACTGCTGTTCGGCTTCGCCTATCATTACCTCGGCTGGCGGGGCATGTTCTTCGCCGGCGCCGCGCCCGCGCTGCTGGTCGTCTTCATCAACCGCGAGGTCGAGGAAAGCCCGGCCTTCCGGACGCTGGAAGAAGGCCCGCGAGTTCTCGGCTTGGCACCTGCTGGCCAAGAATTTCCGGCTGGCGATTTACGCTGTCCTGATGATGACGGCGTTCAATTTCTTGTCGCACGGCACGCAGGACATCTATCCCAAGCTGTTCCTCGCCAAGCAACTGCATTTCACCCGCGCGCAGATCACCAATATCAGCCTGCTGTATAATGTGGGGGCGGTGGCTGGGTGGCATCCTGTTTGGCCTGCTCAGCCAGCGAATCGGGCGGCGCTATTCCATCATCGCCGCCTGCATTCTGTCCCTGCTGGTTCTCTATTTCTGGGCGCAGCCTGGCACGCCGGTGCAAATCGGCATCGCGGCCTTCTTCATGCAGGTGGCGGTGCAGGGAGCATGGGGTGTCGTGCCCGCGCACCTCAACGAGCTTTCCCCATTGGAAATTCGCGGTACATTTCCGGGTTTCGTGTACCAGCTTGGCAATTTCATTGCCTCGGTCAACGCGCCGCTGCAGGTTGCCATCGCCGTGCGGCATGGCGGCGATTACGGCTACGCGCTCACGCTGACGGCAGGCTGCGTCGCGGTAGTCCTGATATTGTTGATGATCTTCGGTCCCGAAGCGCGCAATGCCTCGATGACCGCGCATAGCGAGCCCTGACGGCATGGCGTTGCGGGGCTGGCTGGAGCAGGGGAGCAGCGCGCCAGGCTGGTGGCGCGGCCCCGGTGGGGTGCGCGCCGGCTGGCGGGTGGCGATGTTCCTTGCGCTGCTTGCCGGCTCCGTCTTTGGTTGGCGCTGCTGGCGGCGCTGCTGCCGCTGCCGCGCCTGCACCCTGGCGCGGCGCTGACTCCGGGTTTTCTTGCCTTGAACGAGGCGCTGTTGTTGCTCCCGGCCCTGTTGGCCAGCCTAATCATGGTCCGGCTGGAAGGACGCAGCCTCGCGTCTTGCGGTCTGGTGGATGCGCGCCGCCTGCTTCGCTGCGCCAAAGGCTTTGCCGGCGGGGTGGCGGTGCTCGGCGCGCTCATCCTCCTGCTTCTGCTTTCGGGTCACGCCCGGGCGGGCTGGAGCGGGCTGTCCGTGGCTGAAATCCTGGAATATGCGCTGGCCTGGGCGGGTTCCAGCCTGCTCATCGGCTTTGCCGAGGAGTTCACATTCCGCGGCTACCTGCTGCAGACACTGAGCCGGGGCAGCGGCTTCCGGCGCGCGGTCATCCTCACCAGCCTCCTCTTCGGCGCCTTGCATTACAGCGACAGCGGGGAAGGACTGCCCGGCGTGCTCAACGCCGCATTGGCGGGTGCAGTGTTCGCCCTGGGCGTCTGGCGCACCGGCTCGCTGTGGTGGAGCATCGGCTTCCATGGCGGTTGGGATTACGCGGAAAATTTCATCTTCGGGGCGCATGACAGCGGCCAAGCCTGCGCCCACACGCTGCTGCAACTCGTGCCATCCGGCAGCCCATTGCTCTCGGGCGGGGCTACCGGGCCGGAGGGCAGCGTCCTTGCCACGGCCGTCCTGGCCGTCACGGGGTTTGCCGTCTTGGCCTGGCCCAGGAACCCCACGGTTAGTCCATATCAGCCGCGCTACCTTTGATATGGATCAACAGCCATATAGTTGTTAGACACGCCTTATGACGTCTCTGAACAAGATCACGGATTTCCGGCGCCCGGTGGCCATCAATCTGACCAGCCGCACGGCAGCGTCGAGTTGCGATGATTGCGGCGCCCGCCGTCACGGGCTGTGCGACGCGCTCTCCGATGAGGAGCTGAGCTTCCTGGCCCGGGCTGCGCAGCATATCTCGCTGCAGGCCAATACCGTGTTCATCGAGGAGGGCGAGCCCTCGCTCTATTTCTACAACGTCAATTCCGGCAACATACGGCTGTTCAAGAGCCTGCCCGACGGCCGGCGCCAGATCACCGGTTTTGCCGGGCCTGGGCATTTCCTCGGCCTCGCCGCGACCAGCAAGAACATGTTCTCGGCCGAGACGATGGAGCCGGTGAAGCTTTGCCGTTTTACCCGTGGCGCCATAGCCTCGGTGTTCGAGGAATTTCCGGTGCTCGAGCGCAAGCTGCTCGACGTGGCGATGCACGAGCTGGTGCTCTCCCAGCAGCAGATGCTGCTGCTCGGCCGCAAGACGGCGATCGAGCGCATCGCCAGCTTCCTGCTCTCCTGGGCGGAGCGGCAGGATGTCTGCGCCTCCGGCATGCTGCCGAAGCCGAACGTATCCCTCCCGCTGCCGCTCTCGCGCACGGATCTGGCCGATTATCTCGGCCTGACGATCGAGACCGTTTCCCGCTCGCTCTCCCAGCTCAAGCGCGGTGGGCTGATCGAGATCCCCAACATCCACGAGATCATTCTGCTCCGTCCCCAGGCGCTCTCCGACATCGCTGAAGCCGCCGTTTGACCTGCGTCAAGGTGCGGGTGGCGTTTTAGCGCAAGGAAACACTTATAGTTTCCAAGGAGGATGCCATGAAAGTCTCGGAGCTGATGAGCCGCAATACCGTCTCCGTGCTGCCCAGCACTATGGTGGCGGATGCCGCCCGTATCATGCTGGCGAATCGCGTCAGCGGCCTGCCGGTGGTGGATGAAAAAGGCACGCTGGTCGGCATCGTCACCGAGGGTGACCTGATGCGCCGTGCCGAGATCGGCACCGACGGCCAGCAGGCGGGCTGGCTCAAATCCCTGCTCATGCCAGCTTCCGTCGCTTCTGACTACGTGGCCACTCATGCCCGCCATGTCAGCGGGGTGATGACGCACAGCCCCGTGTTCGTGACGCCGGATACGCCGCTCGAAGAGGTGGCGCAGCTCATGATCCGCAAGCACATCAAGCGCCTGCCGGTGCTGGAGAATAACCAGCTCGTGGGCGTGATCAGCCGTGCCGACCTGCTGCGCGTGCTGGCGCGCAAGATGATCGAAACCCCGGTGGAATGCACCGACGAATCGATCAGCAACTATATCAAGGCCGAACTGGAGAAGGCCCGCTGGGCGCCGAAATCCGGCCTGCGCGTGACCGTGCAGGACAAGGTGGTGACCCTGGACGGCACGATCTTCTCCGACGAGGAGCGCCAGGCGGTGATCGTGATTGCCGAGAACGCCCCGGGGGCAAAGGAGGTGAAGGACAACCTCATCTTCGTTGATCCCGGTTCCGGCCTCGCCTTTCCGCCGGGAGATTAATGACCGATGGGTCTGCTGGAGACGCTGGGGGCTTCTGGAGGTTCTCTCCTGCTGGCCCTGACCGCTGTTTATGCGGATAAGCATTTTGCCGATTCGCTAAGGGTTCCCGTTTGGTGGCGGCTGGACCGTAAGCCTTATCTGTTCGCGACGCGTCGGGTAGGGCTTGCTATCCTGCCGCTTATCGGGGCAGCGGTGCTGTTCATTGCCGCAGGGAGCGGGGTGGGGTTCTTCCACATAGTGTTCATCTCGCTCGGCATGTTGGTCGTGTACCTGATTTATTTGCAGGCGGCGGATAAGAATTTGACCCAGTAGGCGGCGTTTACTCCGCCGCCGCCCGCAACGCCGTCCCTGCACCCAGCGGCGCCAGGGGCAGTGCGGCCATCAGCATCGCGCCGAGCATATATAAAGGCGAGGCCGGATGCGCCGAGGTCACTGCCGCGGCGCCGAAGATCAACGCCGGGATGACCAGCGGCAGGGTGATGAGCGGCATCAGCACGGCCGCCCGGCGGGCGCCGAGGCTCACCGACGCGGCCAGCGTGCCGAGCAGGGACAGGATCATCGTCCCCGGCACCAGGCTGAGCATCAGCAGGGGGATTTTCGCCTCGGGCATGCGCAGCATCATCGCCAGCGGTGCTGCGATGACCAGCAGCGGCAGCCCGGTGGTGAGCCAGTGCACCACCGTCTTGGCAAAGGCGACCTCATAGGCCGGCAGGCCAGAGAGCAGCAGCAGATCCAGCGTGCCATCTTCGAAATCGGCCCCGAACAGCCGGTCCAACGGTAGAAGTGCTGCCAGCAGGGCGCAGACCCACACGACCCCGGCCGCGACACCGGCCAGCACGGCGGGCGAGGGGCCGACGGCGAAGGCGAACAGCGTGCCAGCTATAACGAAGAAGAGCAGGGCGGCCACGGTATCCGCGCCGTGGCGCAGCGAGAGCTTCAGTTCCCGGGTGATGAGCGCGATCATAGTTCCAGCACCTGCATGTCCGGGAGGTCGAGCGGTGTGTGGGTGCTGGCGATGATCATGCCTCCCGCCGCCCGGTGCGCGGTGCACAGCGCCGCGAATCGCTCCACCGAAGCCGTGTCCAGTCCGGTGGTCGGCTCGTCCAGCAGCCAGAGTTTTCGGCCCGAGGCGGCGACGCGGGCAATGGCCAGGCGCCGCTTCTGCCCCGCGGAGAGGAACCGGGCGGGAAGTGCGGCGAAACGCTCCAGCCCCACACGTTTCAGGGCCTCCTCCGGCACGTGCTCGGCCACGGTGAGAGCCGGTTTCACCGCGTCCAGATGCCCCAGCCATGCGATGCGCGTGGCATGCGCCGGAAGGTCCTGCAGCGCCGGGGCGCCCTCCCACAGCACCGCGCCGGCCGCCAGCGGGGTCAGCCCTGCCAGGGCGCGCAGCAATGTGGATTTGCCAGCGCCATTCCTGCCACGCAGCAGGAGCATGCCTCCCTCGCGCAGGGTGAAGCTTATGCCCTGTAACACGAGCCTTTCCCCGCGGAAAACCGAGAGTTTTTGAACTGTAAGCAGGTGTAAAATTCCTTCTTACGGAATGGACGGACCGCTGCGGCTATGGTTTAAGCCGTGCCAAATCACAAGCGGCAACAGCAGAAAGGTTTTTGCCCATGACAGCCATCGGCCACGATAGCCTCAAAACCCAGCAAACTCTGAATGTGGACGGTAAGGAGTACAAGTACTTCTCCGTCGCCGAGGCCGCGTCGAAGCTGGGCGATATTTCCAAGCTGCCGAAGACCCTGAAGATCCTGCTCGAGAACGTTCTGCGTTTCGAGAACGGCGGCAGCTACACCGTGGACGACGCCAAGGCGATCGTCGAATGGCTGGAGAAGTCCTCCTCCGCCAAGGAAGTGCCATTCAAGCCCGCGCGCATCCTGATGCAGGACTTTACCGGCGTGCCGGCCGTGGTCGACCTCGCCGCCATGCGCGACGGCGTGATGAAGCTGGGCGGCAAGCCCGAGAAGGTGAACCCGCTGATCCCGGTTGACCTGGTCATCGACCACTCCGTGATGGTCGACTACTCCGCCTCCGGCGATGCGCTGCAGAAGAACATCGACCTCGAGTTCGAGCGCAATGGCGAGCGTTACAAGTTCCTCCGCTGGGGCCAGGAAGCTTTTAACAACTTCCGCGTCGTGCCGCCCGGCACCGGCATCTGCCATCAGGTAAACCTGGAATACCTCGCGCAGGTCGCCTGGACCTCCGAGAATGACGGCTCCACCTTCGTCTACCCCGACACGCTTTACGGCACCGACTCCCACACCACCATGGTGAACGGCCTGGGCGTGCTGGGTTGGGGCGTGGGCGGCATCGAGGCGGAGGCTGCGATGCTCGGCCAGCCGATCGCCATGCTGATCCCGGACGTGATCGGCTTCAAGCTGACCGGCAAGCTCTCCGAGGGCGTGACCGCCACCGACCTGGTGCTGACCGTCACCCAGATGCTGCGCGCCAAAAAGGTCGTAGGCAAGTTCGTCGAGTTCTTTGGTGAGGGCCTGGACGAGCTGCCGCTCGCCGATCGCGCCACCATTGCCAACATGGCGCCGGAATATGGCGCGACCTGCGGCTTCTTCCCGGTTGACCAGCTCACCCTGGACTACCTCAAGCTCTCCGGCCGCGACGAACACCGCATCAAGCTGGTCGAGGCGTTCGCCAAGGCCCAGGGCCTGTGGCGCGTCACCGGCGAAGACCCGGCCTTCACCGACACGCTGGTGCTCGACCTGTCCACCGTGCAGCCCTCGCTGGCCGGCCCGAAGCGCCCGCAGGATCGCGTGCTGCTCAAGGACGCCGCTTCCGCCTTCAACGCCGAGCTGACCAAGGGCCTGGGCGTTGCGCCGGAAGCCGCTGGAACCAAGGTGGCCGTGGCCGGCACCAATTACGAGATCACCCATGGTGATGTCGTGATCGCCGCCATCACCTCCTGCACCAACACCTCCAACCCGTCCGTGCTGGTGGCTGCCGGCCTCGTTGCCCGCAAGGCCCACGCTCTGGGCCTGACGCCGAAGCCGTGGGTGAAGACCTCCCTGGCCCCTGGCTCGCAGGTCGTGACCGACTACCTCAACCAGTCCGGCCTCGCCGCCGACCTGGATGCGATGGGCTTCCAGACCGTCGGCTATGGCTGCACCACCTGCATCGGCAACTCCGGCCCGCTGCCGGACGCCATCGTGGACGCCATCGAAGGCAACAAGCTGGTCGCGGCTTCAGTGCTGTCCGGCAACCGTAACTTCGAGGGCCGCGTGCACCCCAACGTGCGCGCCAACTATCTGGCCTCCCCGCCGCTGGTGGTCGCCTACGCCCTCTTCGGCAATATCCGCGAGGACATCACCACCGCCGTGATCGGCACCTCCAAGGACGGCCAGCCGGTGTACCTGAAGGACATCTGGCCGACCACGAAGGAAGTTGCGGACACCGTGCGCGCCAACGTGACGCGCCAGATGTTCGTCGAGCGCTACAGCGACGTCTTCAAGGGGCCGAAGCAGTGGCAGGAGATCGAGGTGACCGGCGGCACCGACACCTATGCCTGGCCGACTGGTTCCACCTACGTGAAGAACCCGCCCTACTTCGAGGGCATCACGCCGGCCCCGCGCGGCGCTGCCGACATCAAGGGCGCTCGCGTGCTGGCGCTGCTGGGTGACTCCATCACGACCGACCACATCTCCCCGGCCGGTAACATCAAGAAGACGGCCCCGGCGGGCGTGTACCTCACGGAGCACCAGGTCCTGCAAAAGGACTTCAACTCCTACGGTTCGCGCCGCGGCAATGACGACGTGATGGTGCGCGGCACCTTCGCCAACATCCGCATCAAGAACGAGATGCTGGGTGGCGCCGAGGGTGGCAACACCAAGTACTATCCGGGTGGCGAAGAGCTCTCCATCTACGACGCCGCCGTGAAGTACAAGAAGGATGGCCTGCCGCTGGTGGTCATCGCCGGCCAGGAATATGGCACCGGCTCCAGCCGCGACTGGGCGGCCAAGGGCACGATGCTCCTGGGTGTGAAGGCTGTGGTGGCTGAGAGCTTCGAGCGCATCCACCGCTCCAACCTGGTGGGCATGGGCGTGTTGCCCCTGCTGTTCAAGGATGGCGTGACCCGCAAGAGCCTGGGCCTGACCGGTGACGAGGTCATCGATATCGTGGGCCTGGACAAGCTCAGCCCGCGCATGGACCTGACCATGGTCATCACCCGCAAGGATGGCTCCAAGCAGGAAGTGCCGGTGCTGTGCCGTGTCGATACCGCCGACGAGGTGGAATACTACAAGCATGGCGGCATTCTGCAGTACGTGCTGCGCGGCATGGCCAAGTCTGCCTAACAACAAAGGGCAGGGGGCCGAGCGCCCCCACCCATCGGAAACGGCGCCTTCGGGCGCCGTTTTTTTATTGCACAACCGCAAGTTATGTTTACGTTAAAATGTCGTTCCGGGCGTGTGTCGGTGCTTGTCAGCGTCGGGGAGTCTGACAGAAGCAGGTGAGGGAGCTTGTTAGGGATCATGCAACTGTATTGAGTGACCACTTTTCCGCGTACCGCGCCGGCGCGTATTCCGGCCAAGGGAAAACAATGATTATTCAGTCCTGCGAGGCGGGGGTATAAATGTCGCAGATTGCATCCATCGTCAGCCTTCTGACTAACGACTTAATTAACAGCCCGACTACCGTGGGGCAGCTGAAGCTGTGGGATAAGATCGTAGGGTTGGATGTGCGCACGGGCGACGTTGAGCAGGAGTTTCTCAACGACCCGGCGCTCCCCGGCTTCATTGTACATTCCGACCGGCAGATTTTCGGGGTGCTCTCGCGCCGCATGTTGCTCACCGCCATCTCCCAGCCTTTCGGGCGCGAGGTGTTCATCAAGCGCCCTCTGCAGGAGCTGGCGCACAAGATGGATACGCGCCCGCTGACGCTGAAGGGCAGCACGCCGATTGCCGACGCGCTCAAGCAGTCCATGCGCCGGGGCGAGGAGATGCGATTCGAGCCGGTTCTCGTACATACGGGCACCTCCATCGGCCTGCTGGAAATGCACATGCTGATGATCGCGCAGGCGAACCTGCTGGAGGATGCGCTCTCCTCCAAGGGCGTGCTGATCGAGAAGATCAAGGGAATCCTGGGCGGCCGCGCCGCGTAAGTCACAAGGCATGCCGGTCTTGGTCGCCCGAACGCCATGACCAGATGAAGCAATGAGGACGGTCACAGTGCCATTGACGCCCATTATCGGCATGCCGCCCTGCCGGATGGGGGGCTGATTCGGCCCGCCACTTGCGCCCCGCCACCCTTGCGGCCACATTATGTGAATTTTTGTTGCGTCGAGGTGATGCCGGAGACTAGGCTGGCTGATCAAGGAGGCAACCATGCCCCGCATGATGGTGGCGGCGCTCATGACCGCATCGCCGGCCAGCGCCGGGAATTATGCTGTTGGCCCGATGCCACTATCGTGTGGTGAATGGGACAGTGCCAGGGAGGAAGCTCCTGGATACTGAATCGGGGCACGCATACAGTACGTCTCCTGGGTGTTGGGCTTTTTGTCCGGTGCGGCGCTGTGGAACCAGCTTGGAACCGCCCCGGCTCAATGACCCTCTTGTGCCGCCCGGCCATGCGGCGGAGGAGGACAAGGGCTTGCGGAGAGCTTATAGCTCACCGCTTCTTGTGCGGATTTGCGCAAGCATCTCCTTATAAGCGTTAAAAACATCTGACGCATTGTGATCTCGCGCATGGGATAATGTAGCAGCAGCTAGGATCGCCGCTATCAGGCGATCTATATCGACCGGCGCGTTATGTTCGGTTTCCGGCTTTGGCATAGCATCCTCCACGATAATGGGTTGTCCCCGTGGTTCGGCCCCTGCTGATAACTGGCGAATCGTGCTCCCCTGGTGGTCCCCAAAGGATGATTTAAGGCGGTTCTACTGCCCGTTTTTTGTCTTGTAAGTCGCTGAAAAAATTGGTGGGCGCGACAGGGATTGAACCTGTGACCCTTCGCGTGTGAAGCGAATGCTCTACCGCTGAGCTACGCGCCCGGTGTGGGGACGCTGGATAGTTGCCTCGGATGGATATGTCAATCTGCACTAACCGCCTTCCGGTGCACCGGAAGCGATGGTAGACCAAAAAAATGGCTGGACATTCGCAATTCAAGAACATCATGCACCGCAAAGGTGCGCAGGACGCCAAGCGCGCCCGCATTTTTGCAAAGCTCATCCGTGAAATCACCGTCTCCGCGAAGGAGGGGCTGCCCGACCCGGCGGCGAATCCGCGCCTCCGCGCTGCCATCGGTGCCGCGCTGAAGCAGAACATGACGCGCGACGCGATCGACCGCGCGATCAAGAAGGCAACCGGCGCCGGCGGGCAGGAGAACTACGAGGCTGTGCGCTACGAGGGCTATGGCCCGGCTGGTGTGGCCGTCATCGTCGAGGCGCTTACGGATAACCGCAACCGCACCGCCTCCGTGGTGCGCGCGGCCTTCAACAAATCCGGCGGTGCGCTGGGCGAGACGAACTCCGTCGCCTTCATGTTCAACCGCATGGGCGTGGTGCGCTATCCGGCCTCCGCCGCCGATACCGATACCATGCTTGAAGCGGCCATCGAGGCAGGAGCCGACGACGTGGTGAGCAGCGAGGACGGCCACGAGGTGCAGGTCGCCATCGAGGGCTTCTTCGCCGTGCGCGACGCCCTGGCCCAGAAGTTCGGCGAGCCGGCCGAGGCGCGAATCGAGTGGCGCCCGAATATGACCGTGACGCTGGACGAGGACAAAGCCGCTTCGGTGCTGAAATTGCTGGATGTTCTGGAAGACGATGATGATGTCCAGAACGTCTATGCCAATTTCGAGGTGCCGGAAGAGGTCATGGCGAAGCTCTCCGCCTGATGCGCCTGCTCGGCATCGACCCCGGCCTGCGGTTCACCGGCTGGGGCGTGCTGGAGGCTGAGGGCAACCGGCTGCGCCATGTGGCGGATGGGGTGATCGCCACCGAATTGGCGGATGATGTGCCTATGCGGCTAAAGGCGTTGGACGACGCCCTGGCGGAAATCCTCGCCCGCTACGCCCCCGCCGAGGCGGCGGTGGAAGAGACCTACGTGAACCGCAACGGCACCGCCACGCTGAAGCTGGGTTACGCCCGCGGCGTGGCGCTGCTGGCCCCGGCGCGTGTGGGTATTCCGGTATTCGAATATGGAGCCAAGACGGTGAAGATGGCTGTTGTCGGTACGGGTGGCGCGGATAAGGAGCAGGTGGGGCTTATGGTCCGCCGCCTGCTGCCAGGTGCCGCGCAGAAACGGGCCGACGCGGCGGACGCGCTGGCGGTGGCGATCTGCCACGCGCATCATCGCGCCTCGCTCAACACATGGAAGCGCCCGGCATGATCGCGCGGCTCAAAGGCATCATCGAGAGCATCGGCGATTCTAGCTGCGTCATCGACGTGAACGGGGTGGGTTATCTGGTGTTCTGTTCCTCGCGCACGCTCGCGGCCCTGGAAGAGGGCGGTGCGGTGAGCATGCTCATCGAGATGCAGGTGCGCGAGGATTCCATCACGCTCTACGGCTTCGGCACGGCCGCCGAGCGGGAGTGGTTCCGCCTGCTCAACACCGTGCAGGGGGTGGGCGCCAGGGTGGCGCTGGGCATTCTCTCGGCATTGTCGCCTGACCAGCTGATCGCCGCCATCTCCAGTGGCGACAAGGGCGCGCTCACCCGTGCTCCTGGCGTCGGGCCGAAACTGGCGATTCGCCTGGTGACGGAGCTGCGGGAGAAGGCCGGAGCCATGCCTGGCGGCGGGGCGGCGGCGCTGCCGCCTGCCGTGACGCTGCGCCCTCATGCGGCGGATGCGCTCTCCGCGCTGGAAAATCTCGGCTACCGGCGCGCCGAAGCCGAGGCTGCGCTGGCCAAGGGGATCGAGGCGCATGGCGAGAATGCGCCGCTTGACGTGCTGATCCGTGCCGGGCTGAAAGCCCTCGCCAAATGACCAACGAAGACCGCATCACATCCGGCGAGCGCCTGCCCGACGACGCGGCCGAGGCCGCGCTGCGCCCGCAGACGCTGGACGATTTCACCGGCCAGCAGGCCAGCCGGGAAAATTTAAAAATTTTCATCCAGGCCGCGAAGTCTCGCGGCGAAGCCCTTGATCATGTTCTTCTTCACGGCCCGCCTGGGCTGGGCAAGACCACGCTGGCGCAGATCGTCGCGCGCGAGATGGGGGTGGGGTTCAAGGCCACGTCCGGCCCGGTGATCCAGAAATCCGGCGATCTTGCCGCCATCCTCACCAATTTGCAGCCGCGCGATGTGCTGTTCATCGACGAAATCCACCGCCTGCAACCGGCGATCGAGGAAATCCTCTACCCGGCCATGGAGGATTTCCAGCTCGACCTGATCATTGGCGAGGGGCCGGGCGCACGCACTGTGCGCATCGACCTGCCGCCCTTCACGCTGGTTGGCGCCACCACCCGCGCCGGTCTGCTGGCCACGCCGCTGCGCGACCGCTTCGGCATTCCGCTGCGGCTGGTGTTCTATACCCCGGACGAACTCACCGGCATCGTCATCCGGCTGGCGCAGAAGCTGGGCATGGACCTCTCCTACGAAGGCGCGCAGGAGATCGCCAAGCGTTCCCGCGGCACCCCGCGCGTGGCTGGAAGGCTCACCCGCCGGGTGCGGGACTTCGCGGCCGTAGCCGGCGGTGGCACCGTCAGCCGGGGACTGGCCGATGCCGCGCTGACCCGGCTGGACGTGGACCATAAGGGGCTGGATGCCATGGATATCAGGTATTTAAGGCGCCTGGCCGAGCACCATAATGGCGGCCCGGTGGGCGTTGAAACCCTGGCGGCGGCTTTGGCCGAGGCACGGGACACGCTGGAGGATGTGGTCGAGCCCTATCTCATCCAGGAAGGGCTTTTGCTCCGCACCTCGCGTGGCAGAATGCTGGGCGATGCAGGTTGGCGGCACCTTGGCTTCACGCCGCCACAGAATCGCCCCGATCAGCTGGATTTACTGCTGCCCGAATGATCTATACTTACGAGACCCGGATCTACTATCAGGACACCGACGCGGGCGGCATTGTGTACCACGCCAACTACCTGTCCATCGCCGAACGCGCCCGCACCGAGGCGCTGCGCGAGATGGGCGCGCCACATGCGGAAATGGTAATCCAATATGGTGTGATGTTTGTGGTGCATCGCGTCAATTTGCACTATCAGCGGCCCGCAAGGCTCGACGAGGTGGTGCGCGTGGAAACAGAGTTCGGGGAAATTGGCGGGGCGACAGTCACGCTTCGTCAAAAATTCCTGCGAGACACCGACTCGCTGGCCGTGCTTGATCTGGCCTTGGGTTGCGCGCGTGTCTCGGATGGCCGGGCCACGCGGATTCCGCGCGACTGGGCGCTGCGGTTGAAAATTTAACTGGGGAATTACATTGGACCAATCGGTTACTCAGGCGGCGATGGCCGCGCCTTCGGCGGCGAATTTCTCGCTGCTCGGCCTGTTCCTCCAGGCCGATATCGTGGTGAAGCTCGTGATGCTGGTGCTGCTGTTTGCCAGTGTGTGGGTCTGGACCATCATCATCGAGAAGGCGATGACTCTGCGCCGCGTCAACCGCGAAGCGAACGTGTTCGAGGATGAGTTCTGGTCCGGCGGCAGCCTGGATCATCTGTATGAGCGCGAGGGCACCGACCCCGCCAACCCGATGGCGGCCGTGTTCGGCGCGGCGATGAGCGAGTGGAAACGCACCGCGCGCATCGCCGGCGCCGAGATCGGCAAGACCGCCGTGGAGCAGCGCGTGGATCGTGCGATGAGCGTGACGATCATGCGCGAGATGGACCGGTTGGAGCGGTTCATGATCTTCCTTGCCTCCGTCGGCGCAACGGCGCCGTTTATCGGCCTTTTTGGTACGGTTTGGGGCATCATGCACTCCTTCTCGGCCATCGCCGCCATGCACAACACCGACCTCGCCGTGGTCGCGCCGGGCATCGCGGAAGCGCTGTTCGCCACCGCCATCGGCCTGGTGGCCGCCATTCCGGCGGTGTTGGCCTATAACAAGCTCTCCAACGACCTCGCCCGATTCGCGTCGCGGCTTGAGGGCTTTGGCGCTGAATTCTCCGCAATTCTGTCGCGCCAGACCGAGGAGCATAAGTAAATGGCCGGCGGGCTGATGGGGCCGGGCAACGGCAAGAAGCGCTACCGCCCGATGGCGGAGATCAACGTCACCCCGCTGGTGGACGTGATGCTCGTGCTGCTGATCATCTTCATGGTCACGGCGCCGATGATCACCTCCTCGGTGAACGTGAACCTGCCCCAGGCCAACGCCAAGCCGGCCCAGGCCGACGCCAAGCCCATCACCATCACGGTGAACGCACAGGACCAGATCTACCTGCAGGACACGCAGGTGGAGCTGAGCAATCTGGTCGCCACGCTGCAGCAGGCCGCGCAGAACAATCCTGACCAGCGCATCTTCGTGCGTGGGGACAAGGATGTATCCTACGGCGACATGCTGCAGGTGATGGCAACGATCACCCAGGGCGGCTTCACGAAAGTGGCGCTGCTCGCCCAACCGACCGGCCCTGGCAAGTAAGCCGGGGAGGGGAGCAATATCTTGGACCGGGATCTCCGCCGGGGCGTAACCATATCGTCGCTCGTCCACGCCGCCATTGTGATCGCGGCGATCGTGGCGCTGCCGTTGCAGCCGCTGGACACCACGGCGGAAGAAAGCGTGGACGTGGATCTGGTTGGCCCCACCGCGCCGCAGGAGGCGTTGAACACCGGCAAGGTGGCAGCGCCCTCCAACCTGCCCGTGCCGCACCAGGGGCCGCTGGCAGTGGCCCAGCCAAAGCCGCAGCCCATTGAGGCGCCTCCTCCTCCTCCTCCGCCGCCGCCGCCAGCGCCGGAGCAGAAGCCGAGCACCACGCCCCCGGCTCCCGCCCCGCCGCCGCCGCCGCCAACGCCAAGCGAGCAGTCGACTCCCACGCCGCCGCCGCCGCCGCATCCGCCGCAGAAGCTGGCGAGCATCGTGCAGCCACCGCAGAAGCAGACGCCGGAGAAGCAGCCCCCCGCGCCTGCCAAGAGCCCGACGCATCAGCAGCACGTGGTGAAGACCCCGGCGCCGCTGAGCCAGAACGTGCTGAACACGCTGATGAAGCTGCAGGCCCTGCAGAAGCAGACACAACCGCCGACGCATGTGTACAACCCCGATGCGGGTGGCGCGCCCAATGGCGGCGGCAGCCCGAACAGCACGGCCAATTCAGGCCTCTCAGGCGCTGACCGCGATGCCATCGGCAACCACGTGCGCCCCTGCTGGAGCGTGGATGCTGGTGCCCCTGGCCTGGACGGGTTCAGCGTGATGCTGCTGGTGACGACCGACCCCTCGGGCACGGTGCGCCAGGCTGTCGTCGCGCCGCAGGACCAGGACAAGATGAGCGATCCGTATTTCAACGCTTATGCAAACCGAGCCATCGACGCGGTAATGAACTACCAGTGCGCCACCTTGCCACTACCCTCCTACATGCTGGGCCAGAACCAGACCTTCCTGTTCCATTTCACGCCGTGAGAGGTACTGATGACACGTTTTAAATTGCCGCCCTTCTCCCGCCGCCGGATCATCGGCGCCGGGGCCGCGACATTGATCGGTCCGTCCGCCTTCGCGCAGAGCGTGCTTGGCGGCGGCAATGCCACCCCCGCACCGGCTGCGCCGAGCGGCGGCAGTTCCTCCAGTGGAGGCTCGGCGATCAATGTGAGCGGTGCGCAGAACCAGCCGATTCCCATCGCCATCGCGCCGTTCGGCGACTCGTCGGGTGGCTCGTCCGATACCGGCGCGCAGATCACGAACGTGATCGGCAGCGACCTGACTCATTCCGGCCTGTTCCGCGCCCTCGATTCGTCCAGCTTCGTGCCCAACTCCGTGAACAACGGCACGCCGGTCTGGCAGAACTGGTCCATCCTTGGTGCCCAGGGGCTGGTGACCGGCGACGTGGCTGATGCCGGCGGCGGCCAACTGCGCGTGGAGTTCCGCCTGTGGAGCGTGCAGCAGCAGACCATGCTCACCGGCACCGCCTACACCACCACCGCCGATAACTGGCGCCGCCTCGCCCACATCATCGCCGATTCGGTGTACCAGCAGATGATCGGCGAGAAGGGCTACTTCAATTCGCGCGTTGCCTACATCTCTGAGACCGGCACGACGACGAGCCCGATCCGCCGCCTGGCGGTGATGGATTACGACGGCGCGAACAACCAGTTCCTGACCGACGGTTCCTCCATGGCGATCTCGCCGCAATACAACCCTGTGCGCCAGCAGCTCGCCTTCGTCAGCTTCCAGGGCAACAATCCGCGCGTCTATCTGTTCGACCTGCAGACCGGCTCCACCCGGCTGGTCGGCGCTTACGGCGACATGACCATCGGTCCTCGCTTCTCGCCGGATGGCAACTCGCTGCTGATGTCCGTGTCGAGGAATGGCGGTTCGGCGATCGTGAAGGTCGATCTCTCCGGGGGCGGCATGACTGAACTCACCGACTATTCCTCGATCAACGTGACGCCTTGCTACTCGCCCGATGGCTCGCAGATCGTGTTCAACTCGGACCGCGACGGCAACCAGCAGCTTTTCGTGATGGGTGCCGACGGGTCTGGCGCCAAGCGCATTTCCTTCGGTCCCGGCCGCTATGCCGAACCGTGCTGGTCGCCACGCGGGGATCTCATCACCTACACCTTCTGGGGCTCGGGCGGGTTTTCCATCGGCGTGATGGCGCCGGACGGCACGGGCGAGAGAATCCTCACCCAGGGCTTCCTGGTCGAGAACTCCACCTTCTGCCCGAATGGCCGCGTCATCATGTTCGACCGCCAGAGTCCGACTGCAAGCGGCCACGATTCCCGCCTGGTCACCATTGGTATCGATGGCTTCAACGAACAGACGGTCGATACACCGACCTATGGTTCCGATCCGTCCTGGGGCCCTCTGTTGGCCTGAACTGAAAAACCGGGCCCAAGTGGCCCGGTTTTTTTTGACCATAAAGATACATCATAAATGAAACTTTTGTTGCTTATTTGCAACAGGTCTTGTGGGACTATTTCAGATGATGTCGGATTGTTGAAAATTTGTTCCAGATCAAAGAGTGTCGAAAGGGGCGCGATTATCCGGGTCTTGTTCACCAATTACGGGAGCCTAATTTATCATGAAGTCCACGTTCCGTACGGTTGCCGCCGCCGCTCTGCTGGCCTGCACCGCGTTTACACCCGCTCTGGCCCAGAGCTACAACATCATTTCCGGCCCGACGGGTTATCAGGCTGGCGACATCATGACGCACCTGAGCATCATCGGCGTTATCCCCGAGAATGTGGATAGCCACGTGAACGTTCCCGGTGGGCCGACCGTTGGCAATCTCAACGTCACCACCGGCGTCTCGCCGGAGGTCGATGCCTCCTACTTCTTCACCCAGAACCTGTCTTTGCAGCTGATCGCGGCCACCAGCCGCCATACCATTAGCGCTAACCTCAAGGGCGTTTCCGGTAATCAGACGCTGGGTTCCACCTGGGTGCTGCCGCCGACGCTGACCGCCCAGTGGCACTTCCCTCAGATCGGCATCGTCCGCCCTTATGCGGGCGTTGGCATCACGGTCGCGTTCTTCTGGGGCACCAGCCCGAAGAACAATGACGCGCTCGGCCTGCGCACTGCCGTCGGTCCGGCCTTTGATGCCGGCTTCGACGTGCCGCTGCAGGGGAACTGGACCGCGAACGTGGACGTGAAGCAGATGATCCTGCCCGTCGCCGCGCGCCTTGACCATGGCGCGATCCATGCGATGACCGGCCTCGACCCCACCGTGGTTGGGTTCGGCGTCGGTTACAAGTTCTAAGCCTTTCCGGCCTGAGCGACGGGAAGAGGCGGTCCGAAGGGCCGCCTCTTTTTGTTTGCGCTTGTCTTTTTAGCTGTTTTGCGCCATAGCGCGGCCAGCCCGCATGGTGCGGGCAAATTCGCACGCGGGGGCCTTTCCTGGGGAAGCCCAAGAGGTCCGGTGCCGTAAGGTACTTCCCCCGCGGAGGATATAACCGGATCAGATCAAGGAAAGAGAACTGCCAATGGCACTTCCCGATGTCTCCCTGCGCCAGCTGCTCGAAGCCGGCGTGCATTTCGGCCACAACACCCGCCGCTGGAACCCGCGCATGGCGCCGTACCTGTTCGGCGTGCGCAACCAGGTCCACATCATCGACTTGCAGCAGACCGTCCCCCTGCTGGAGCGCGCCCTGAAGCAGGTGCGTGACGTGACCGCCGCCGGCGGCCGCGTGCTGTTCGTTGGCACCAAGCGCGCCGCGGCCGACTATGTGGCCGAAGCCGCGCAGCGTTGCGGCCAGTACTACGTGAACCACCGCTGGCTCGGCGGCATGCTGACCAATTGGAAGACCATCACCGGCTCCATCAAGCGCCTGCGCCAGATGGACGAGCTGCTGGCCGGCGAGACTCAGGGCTATTCCAAGAAGGAAGTCCTGAACATGACGCGCGACCGCGAGAAGTTGGAGCGCGCGCTGGGCGGCATCAAGGACATGGGTGGCCTGCCGGACATCCTGTTCATCATCGACACCAATAAGGAGAAGCTGGCGGTCGAGGAAGCCAACAAGCTGGGCATCCCCGTCATCGCCATCCTCGACTCCAACTCCGACCCCGAGGGTGTGACCTTCCCGGTCCCGGGCAATGATGACGCGATCCGCGCCATCACCCTGTATTGCGACCTCGTCGCCGGCGCGGTACTGGACGGCATCTCCGCCGAGCTCGGCTCCGCCGGGATCGACCTGGGCGAGGCGGCTGAGCCGATCCTCGACGCGGCGCCGGAAGCCGAGGCGCACGCCTGATATTGTTTCGGGTGCCGGAAGGCACCCGGCAAAAAACCGAACGTCGCGCGCGGGGATAAATGTCTTCGCGCGCAAACGCATAAAGGAGCGAACACATGGCTGAAATTACCGCTGCCCTGGTTAAGGACCTGCGCGAGATGACCGGCGCGGGCATGATGGACTGCAAAAAGGCGCTGACCGAGACCAATGGCGAGATCGAAGCCGCCATTGACTGGCTGCGCAAGAAGGGCCTCTCCGCCGCGGCCAAGAAGTCCGGCCGCGTGGCTTCCGAGGGTCTGGTCGGCGTGGCGCTCGCCCCCGGCAAGGCCGCGATGGTCGAGATCAACGCCGAGACCGACTTCGTCGCCCGTAACGAGGCGTTCCAGAACTTCGTCGAGACCGTCGCCAAGCTGGCGCTGGATGTGGGCGAGGATGTGGAGGCCCTGAAGGCCGCCGCCTATCCCGGCACCGGCCGCACCGTTGCGGAAGAGATCGTGCACCTGGTCGCCACTGTTGGCGAAAACATGAATGTCCGCCGCGTCGCCGTCATCGACGTGCCGGGTGGCGTTGCCGCCGCGTACATCCATGGCGCGCTGAAGCCGGGCCTGGGCAAGATCGGCGTGATCGTCGGCCTGGACGGCAATGCGTCCGAGGCTCTGGAGACCCTGGGCAAGCAGATCGGTATGCATGTCGCCGCGACCCGCCCCGACGCGTTGTCCATCGCCGAGGTCGACCCGGCCGCGCTGGAGCGCGAGAAGAACGTGCTCTCCGAGCAGGCCCGCGCCTCCGGCAAGCCGGAAGCCATCATCGAGAAGATGGTCGAAGGCCGCGTGAAGAAGTTCTACGAGGACGTGGTGCTGCTGGAGCAGGTCTGGGTGCATGACGGCGAGAGCAAGGTGAAGGCCGTGGTCGAGAAGGCTGGCGCCAAGATCACCCGCTTCGTCCGCTTCCACCTGGGTGAGGGCATCGAGAAGGAAGCCACCGACTTCGCAGCTGAAGTGGCGGCGGCCGCCGGGGTTTAACCCGTCCTCCATCTGGACTAAACCGGGGCGGTTCGGGCATTGTGCCGGAGCCGCCCTTTGTGTGCGATCGTCCCGCGCCGAACCGGATTCGGGGCAAGCTGGGGTGTGAATCGCCCACTAAGAACTGTATGAGCGAGGCCATGAACCCGATTCCCCTCTACAAGCGTGTACTGCTTAAGGTTTCCGGCGAGGCCCTGATGGGCAAGCGCGAATACGGGTTGGATACCGATACCGTGAACGCCATCGCGCAGGATGTGCGTGACGTGGTGGCCATGGGCGTCGAGGTCTGCCTGGTCATCGGCGGCGGCAACATCTTCCGCGGCGTTGCCGGGGCGGCGGGTGGCATGGACCGCGCGCAGGCCGACTACATGGGCATGCTGGCCACGGTGATGAACGCGCTGGCCATGCAGTCCGCGCTGGAAAAGCAGGACGTGCCAACCCGGGTGCAGACCGCCATCCCGATGTCCTCCGTTTGCGAGCCCTATATCCGCCGCCGCGCCATGCGGCATATGGAAAAGGGCAGGGTGGTGATCTTCGCCGGCGGCACTGGCAACCCATTCTTCACCACCGACACCGCCGCCGCCCTGCGCGCCGCTGAGATGAACTGCGACGCCATGCTGAAGGGCACGCAGGTGGATGGCGTGTACTCGGCTGACCCGCGCAAGGTGAGCGATGCCGAACGCTACGACGAACTCACCTATCTTGAGGTGCTGGCGCGGGACCTCAACGTGATGGACGCCTCCGCAATCTCGCTCTCGCGCGAGAATCATCTTCCCATCATCGTCTTTGACATTCATGCCCCGGGCGCGTTCGCCGCTGTCATGCGCGGCGAGGGACGCTACACCCGGATAACGGAACCGCAGGCCTAAGGAGCAACAAGAATGGCTGACTTAGCAGACATTAAATCCGATCTCACCCGCCGCATGGACGGCGCGCTGGACGCGTTGAAGCGCGAATTCGGCGGCCTGCGCACCGGCCGCGCCTCTCCGGCGCTGCTGGAGCCTGTGAAGGTGGAGGCCTACGGCCAGTACATGCCGATCAACCAGGTGGCGACGATCGCCGTGCCGGAGGCGCGCATGATCACGGTGCAGGTCTGGGACCGCTCGATGGTTAATTCCACAGTCGCCGCGATCCGCGACTGCGGGCTGGGGCTGAATCCGCAGCCGGATGGGCAGCTGATCCGCGTGCCGCTGCCGATTCTGACCGAGGAGCGGCGCAACGAGCTCGCGAAAACCGCTGGCAAATATGCCGAGGCTGCCCGCGTCGCCGTGCGCGGCGTGCGCCGCGACGGCATGGAGCAGATCAAGGCGCTGCAGAAGAAGCACGAGATTTCGGAGGATGACGAGCGCGACTGGGCCGAGCAGGTGCAGAAGCTCACTGATGGCTACATCAAGCGCATCGATGATAGCCTGGCCGAGAAAGAAAAGGACATCCGCCAAGTCTGATGTCTGATAAGTCACCTCATCCCGTGCCGCGGCATGTCGCTGTTATCATGGACGGCAATGGCCGCTGGGCAGCCGCGCGCGGCCTGCCGCGTGCCGCCGGCCACCGGGAGGGCGCCAAAGCCGTGCGCCGCATCATCGAGGCGGCGATTGATCAGGGCGTAAGCTACCTCACGCTGTTCGCCTTTTCCTCCGAGAACTGGCGGCGCCCCGCGGAGGAGGTAACGGACCTGACCTTCCTGCTGAAGCATTATCTGCGCAGCGAACTCAATGAGATGCACGCACAGGGTGTGCAGCTGAAGGTGATCGGCGAGCGCGAGCGCTTCGGGGCGAATCTGGCCGTGGAGCTGGAAGCGGCCGAGACCAGGACGGCGAGAAACTCCCGCCTGACCCTTGTCATGGCGCTTTCCTATGGCGGGCGGGCGGATATAGTGGGTGCGGCGCGCCGGGCCATGGAAGCCGGGGTGAAGCCGGAGGAGCTGACGGAACAGGTTTTCGCCGGATTCCTCTCCACGGCGGGCATTCCTGACCCAGATCTGCTGATCCGCACCTCGGGCGAGGAGCGCATCTCCAATTTCCTGCTCTGGCAGCTGGCCTATGCCGAGCTGTTTTTCACCCCGGTGCTGTGGCCGGATTTCTCCGCCGAGCATTTCACTGCGGCGCTGGGCGAATACGCAACGAGGGAGCGGCGCTTTGGTGCACGCCCTGTCTGAAATGCCCGATAAGGCGGCGGATAGCCGCTGGTCGGATCTCTCCGTCCGCACCGCCTCGGCCCTGGTGCTCGGGCCGTTGGCGCTCTTCTGCGTCTGGTATGGTGGCTGGGCCTGGAGCGCGCTGCTGCTTATCGCCATGGGCGGGCTGGGCTGGGAATGGGGGCGGCTGGCCGGTTTCCCCAGGCCGCTGGCGCTCGTCGCGGCCATGGCCGTGCTGTGGTGCAGTGGCGTGTTCCTGGGGCCGGTCCCCAGCCTCGTGAACATGCTCTGGATCGCGGCGTTGACCGGCTGGCTGTACAAGAGCCGTTTCGTGGCGCTGGGCGTGCCCTACGCCGCGCTCGGCGGGCTCTGCCTGCTCTGGCTGCGGCTGCGGCCTGAGATTGGGCTCGCTGATACCGCGTTTCTGGTGCTGGTGGTCTGGGGCACAGATATTGGCGCCTATGTCTTCGGCCGGCTGTTCGGCGGGCTGAAGCTGGCGCCGAAGATTTCGCCCGGCAAAACCTGGAGCGGTTCGTTCGGCGGCCTTTTCAGCGGCGCCGTGGCCGGGGCGCTGCTCGCCTGGCATCTGCAGGCCGAGCCGTGGCAGGCTTTCGCCGTTGGGCTGGTGCTGAGCCTTTGCGCCCAGGGCGGAGATTTGCTGGAAAGCGCGATCAAGCGCAAACTGGGGGTCAAGGATTCCGGCCAGACGATTCCCGGCCATGGCGGGCTGTTCGACCGGCTGGATGGTTTTCTTGCGGCAGGGCCCGTGGCGGCGTTGCTTGCATTCTGCGTGCATGGAGGCGTGCCATTATGGGGCTAAAGCGGCTAACAATCCTCGGGTCCACTGGCAGCGTTGGAACGCAAACGCTTGATCTTGTGGCAGAGAACCCGGAGGCCTATGCCGTTGGTGCCCTTATCGGCGGGCGTAACGTTGCTCTCCTGGCGGCGCAGGCGAAGCAATTCCGCCCTGAGATCACGGTCATTTCCGACGAATCGCTGCTGGGCGAGTTGCGCGACGCCCTGGCCGGCACGAATCTCGCCTGCGCCGCCGGGCGCGACGCTGTGCTGGAAGCCGCTGCCCGCCCCGTGGACTGGACCATGGCCGCCATCACCGGAGTTGCCGGGCTGGAGCCTACGCTCGCCGCGGTGAAGCATGGCGGTACCATCGCCTTTGCCAACAAGGAGGCGCTGGTCTCCGCCGGCGATGTATTTCTGCGCGCAGTGGACGAGGCGAAGGCTACGCTTCTGCCGGTCGATTCCGAGCACAACGCCATCATGCAGGCCATGGCCGATGGCAACACCAAGGCCATCGACAAGATCGTGCTCACCGCCTCGGGCGGGCCGTTCCGCAACCACTCGCTGGAAGAGATGCGAGGCATTAACCGCGAGGCGGCTTTGCGCCATCCAGTCTGGTCGATGGGCGCGAAGATCTCCATCGACAGCGCGACCATGTTCAACAAGGGCCTTGAAGTCATTGAGGCTGCAAGACTTTTCAATCTCCCCTCTGAGCAGATTGATGTCCTCGTGCATCCGCAGTCGATCGTCCACGGCATGGTCTACTACGCCGATGGCTCGGTGTTGGCGCAGCTAGGTTCGCCGGATATGCGGGTGCCGATCGCCCATGCCCTGGCTTGGCCGTCCCGCATCGCCACCCAGTCCCCGCGGCTGGACCTGGTGGCCGCGGCGAAGCTCGAATTCCACGCACCGGACGAGGTGCGCTTCCCGGCGCTGCGCCTGGCGCGCGAGGCGCTGACCGCCGGGCATGGCGCGCCGACGGTGCTGAACGCGGCCAATGAGGTTGCCGTGGCGGCCTTCCTGGAGCGCCAGATCGGTTTTCTCGACATTGCCAGCATCGTCGAGACGGTGATGGCCAAGCTCGGCGCGCCGCCTGTGGATGATCTGGCCGCGGTGCTGGCGCTGGATGCCGCCGCCCGCGCGGCCGCCACGGCCTTGACCAGCGCCATGGCAGCCTGAGCCGATGTGGGACGCGCTGCGCACGGGGCTCGCCTTCGCCGGTGATATCGGCGTGCTGATCTTCGTGCACGAGTTGGGGCATTATCTCGCCGCGCGCAGCCAAGGGCGTGACAGTGGAGGTGTTCTCCATTGGCTTTGGCCCGGCGCTGGCTAAATGGAAGGCCAGATCCGGCACGGTGTGGCAGGTCTGCGCCCTGCCGCTCGGCGGCTACGTGAAGATGCAGGGCTGGGGCGAATCGGAGGATACGGCGGTGAAAACGCCCGGCTCCTTCTCGGGCGCATCGCTGGCGTCCCGTGCGCTCATCGTCGCCGCTGGGCCGTTGGCCAATCTGCTGCTGGCCTTCGTGCTGTTCTCGGGGCTGTACATGGCCGCCGGGCGGGTCGTTACCCAGCCGGTGCTGTCCGCAGATCCTGCCCAACTCCCCCGCCGCCGCCGCGCATTTGCAGCCCGGCGACCGGGTGCTGGCGATTGGCGGCACGGCGATCCAGGATTTCAGCCAGTTGCAGGAGATCGTCTCGGAGCATCCGGACACGTTGCTGGATTTCACCATCCAACGCGGTGAGTCCGTGGTTACCGCAGCCGGTGCAGCTCGGCTCGGTCTCCGCGGATGGCGAGACGGCCGGACGCCTCGGCGTGGTCGGCAAGCTCTCGGCGCTGCATCGCTACAGTCCGCCCGCGGCCATCGCCGCCGGTGCCCAGGAGACAGTGTCCCGAAATTCGCCGGCTGGTTCGGCGTGCTCGGGCAGCTGGTTATGCACCATCAGGGTTTGAGGGATCTCGCCGGCCCGCTAGGCATCGTCCAGATCAGCGGTGAGGCGGCGGCGCTCGGATTCGCCACTTTCGTCAACCTCGTCGCGATCATTTCCATCAACCTCGGGCTGGTGAACCTGCTCCCGATTCCGGTGCTAGATGGCGGCCATCTGCTCTCCTACGCGGTGGAGGCGGTGCTGCGCCGATCGCTTCCTGCGGCGGTGCGGGAAGGGGCGCTGCGCTTCGGCGCCGCCTTGCTGCTCATGCTGATCCTATTCGTCACATTTAACGATCTGACCCGGCTCGGGGCGGTCTCCTGGATCACGCATTTACTCTAGGGAAAGGCGCGGAAGTAGCAGCCGCACCTTGCCCAGAGGCGTTTCGCGTGCCAAACGCCCGATACAGGGATTCCCGGCGCGCCGGGGCTTTGAATTGGTTTGGGAGATTTCGATTGCTTAAGCCGCGCTCCGTCCTTCTGGCGTCCGTCTGCCTGCTGCCGGCCCTGTTGGCGCCGAGCCCGAACTGTGCTGGCGAGGGCGCAGCAGGCACCCGCGGCCGTGCCAACTGGCGGGGTCATCCAGGCCATCAATGTCTCCGGCAACCACCGCATCGATACCTCAACCATCATCGCCTATATGGTGGTGCAGGTGGGCGACCAGTTCGACCCTCAACGCATCAATCAGTCGCTGAAGACCCTGTACGCCACCGGGCTGTTCAAGTCGGTGAACATCACCCGCGACGGCAACAACCTCGACGTGGCCGTGGTCGAGAACCCGACGGTCAACCAGGTGCTGTTTTCCGGCAACAAGACCGTCGAGGACAAGGATGCGCAGGCCGGCGATCAGCCTGAAGCCCCGCTCGGTGTTCACCCCCGAGGCGGCCGAGGCGGACCGCCAAGCTATCCTCGCCTTGTACGCCAAGAAGGGCTATTACAACGCCGACCGTCACCCCGACGATCATCGAGCTGCCGGACAACCGCGTGAACGTGGTGTTCAACTGCACTGACGGCACGCATAACTTTGTCAGCCGCATCACCTTCATCGGGAATAACCATTTCAGCCAGGGTACGCTGAAAGACGTGGTCTCCACCCGCCAGTCCGCCTGGTGGCGCTTTCTCTCCAGCTGCGGACGAGTACAACTCCGACCGCGTTGAGTACGACCAGTACCTTCTGCACAAATTCTACCTGCACAAGGGCTATGCGGACTTCCAGATCCTCAGCGCCAACGCGAATTTGAGCCCGGACCGCAAATCCTTCTACCTGACCTACGTCATATACGAAGGGCCGCGCTATAAGGTCAGCTCGGTCACTATCAACTCCAACATCCGCACGCTCTCCGACAAGCAGCTGCGCGGCTTGGTGCCGCTCTCGGCCGGGGACTGGTTCGACGGCGACGCGCTGCAGGAAGGCATCGATGCGCTCAGCAAGCGCGCGCTGGACCTCGGCTATGCCTTCGCCCAGGTGAACCCGCAGGTGCAGACCGACCCCAAGACCAAGACGCTGGCGATCACGCTCAACATCGTCAACGGTCCGCGCGTGTACATCCAGCGAATCGACATCACCGGCAATACCCGTACCGAGGACAAGGTCATCCGCCGTGAGCTGACCGTGGCGGAGGGCGATGCCTACAACCAGACCAAGATTGACGACTCGACCAAGCACCTGAAGGATCTCGGCTTCTTCAAGGACGAGAAGCTGACCACCAGCCCCGGTTCCACGCCGCAGCAGGTGGTGTTGAACACGCATGTCACCGAGCAGGCCACCGGGCAGTTCTCGCTGGGCGGCGGCTACTCCACCAGCCTTGGCGCGCTGCTCAATACCGGCCTCAGCCAGAACAACTTCCTGGGCACCGGCGTTAACGCGTCAGTCAACGGCCTGATCGCCCAGCGCGGCACGCAGGTTAATATCGGCGTTACCGACCCGTACTTCCTTGACCGCAACCTGATCGCCGGCACGGACATTTTCCGGACGGTGACCAACTCCTACACCTCCTCCGGGCAGTCCTACTCCTACTCGGAGAGCACTATCGGCGCGGATTTCCGCCTTGGCTACCGCTTCAACGATAACGTGAGGCAGAACTTCACGTACACGATCAGCCAGCGCGATATTTACGACATCCCGACGGCGAGCAGCACGAACATCTATGTTCAAAATGAGCAGGGTAAGAATACGCTGTCGCAGATCAGCCAGACGCTGTCCTTCGACTACGTGGATGATGACCAGCATCCGACCTCGGGCCTGCTGATCGACCTGACGACCGACCTCGCCGGCCTCGGCGGCACCGCGAAATATGTCCGGCTGAGCCCGGATATCTCCTATTACATTCCGCTCGAGCACGTGTTCGGCAACAAGGCCTGGGTGCTGAAGCTATCGGCCACCGGCGGCGATCTCATCGATATCGGGGGTTATAACGACAAGATCGAGGACCGTTTCTTCCTCGGCGGTGACAATCTGCGCGGCTTCGCCGATGGCGGTGTCGGCCCGTATGTGGAGCCGGTGTATAACAGCGCCGGCGCGCAGACGAGCTCAGGCGGCCAGATCGGCGGCAGGCATCTGTGGACGGCCTCGGCGGAAGTGCATTTCCCGCTGCCGGTTTCCCCGGATCTCGGTATTTCCGGCTTCGCTTTCGTCGACGCCGGTTCGCTCTGGGGGGCGAGCACCATCGGCACCGCCGCGCTGATCGACAGCGCAACCCCGCGCGTGTCCTCCGGTGCCGGTGTGTCCTGGGACACACCGTTCGGCCTGATCAATCTTTCCTTGGCCGACGCGATCAAGAAAGAGCATGGCGACCAGACGCAGACATTCCGCATTTCGTTCGGCACGCAGTTCTAATTCTCATTGTTACGAGGTTCCTCAGTGTCACGTTTCTCCCGCTATTCCTTCGTTCTGCCGTTCCTGACCTTCGGCTTCGCGCCGGCCGCGCATGCCCAGTCCTCCGGCTATTTCATCCCGCCCAGCGCTCAGCAGACCGCCCCAGCTGCCGCGCCTGCAGCCCCGGCGCCCGCGCCGAAGCCGCAGGTCCAGGAACAGGCCCAGCCGGCGCCCCAGCCCCAGGTGCCCAACCTGCCGGCCCTGCCGCCCGAACCCGCGCCGCCGACCGCCGTCATCGGTGTGCTCTCCGTGCCGGACGTGATGCAGAAATCCACTGCCGCCCAGGGCGTGCAGGCGGAAATCCAGAAGCGCCAGGCCGAACTCGGCAAGGAGGCGCAGGCCGCCCGTGGCAAGATCGAAGCCGAGCAGCAGGCCATCCTGGCGCAGCGCGGCAAGATCTCCGACGCCCAGCTCGAAGCCAAGGAGCAGGCGCTGCGTGACGAGATCGCCGCGACGCAGACTAAGTTCCAGGAGAAGAACCAGGCCATCCAGAATGCTGGCCAGGAGGCGCTTGGGCAGATCGAGGGCGAACTGATCGCCATCATCCGCCAGGAGGCCCAGGCCCACGGCATGAACCTGATCCTGCACCGCGAACAGGTGGCGCTGAACGTCGCCGCCTTCGACATTACCGACGAGGCCGCCGCCGAGTTGAACAAGCTGCTTCCCAGCGTGAAGGTGCCGCCCTCCGTTGTCACCCCCGGTATGGCTGTGAACCCGCCTGACCAGGGCGACGACGGGCAGGGCTTCGGCCAGTAAGGCGGACACATGCAGGAGACCGCCAAACCTGGTGACGCCCGCTTCTTCCGGCGCACCGGGCCACACAGCCTTGGCCAGATCGCGGCGCTGCTGGGCACGCAAACAGCCGAGCCAGAGCGGCTGATCCACGGCGTGGCGCCGCTGCAAAGCGCCGGACCTGAGGATGTCAGCTTCCTCGATAACCGCCGGTACGCCGATCTGCTGTCGGCCACCAAGGCGGGGGCGGTGATCCTGCACCCGGATTTCGCCGACAAGTTGCCCGAGGGCTGCATCGCCCTCGTCACGCCCGAGCCTTATGTCGGCTGGGCCAAGGTTTCGGCGCTGTTCTTCCCGTTTCCCGAGGCCGTGCCCGGGCGTCATCCCTCGGCCATCATCGACCCCTCGGCGGTGATTGACCCGAGTGCGGAGATCGGCCCCGGCGCGGTGATTTCCGCGGGTGCGGAGATCGGCGCGGGCACCAGCATCGGCGCGCTGGCCTATGTCGGCCCTGGCGTGGTCATTGGCAAACATTGCCGCATCCACCCGCAGGCCACGGTTTCGCACGCCATCCTGGGTAACCGCGTGGTGCTCTACCCCGGTGCGCGCATCGGGCAGGATGGGTTCGGTTTCGCCATTTCCAAGGCCGGCTTCACCCCGGTGCCGCAGCTTGGTCGCGTGCTTATTGGCGACGGCGCCGAGATCGGCGCCAACACGACCATCGACCGCGGTTCCGCCCAGGACACGGTGATCGGCCCGGGCGTGCATATCGATAACCTGGTGCAGATTGGCCATAACGTGAATATCGGCGCCGATGCGGTGATCGTGGCGCAGGCCGGTGTTTCCGGCTCCACGCAAATCGGCGCTGGCGCGATGATCGCGGCGCAGGCGGGTCTCACCGGGCACCTGAATATCGGCGCGGGCGCGCGGATCGGTGCGCAGTCGGGCGTGATGCAGGACGTGCCGGCGGGCGAGGAGGTGCTGGGCGCCCCGGCGCAGAACGCCAAGGCTTTCTTCCGCGAGGTGCTGACCTTGCGAAAACTGGCGCAGAATGCGCGCAAAGGACCGAAAACAGGGAACTGAATGATGACCGACGTAACCCAGGACCAGCTTCCACCTGTGGATGTGCCGCTGATCGAAACCAAGCAGATCCTGACGATGATTCCGCACCGCTATCCGTTCCTCCTGGTGGACCGGATTGTGGACGTGCGAAAGGATCATTCCGCGATCGGCATCAAGAACGTGACGATGAACGAGCCGTTCTTCCAGGGGCATTTCCCCGGCCATCCGGTCATGCCCGGCGTGCTGATTATCGAGAGCATGGCGCAGACGGCGGCGGGGCTGGTGATCTCCACCCTCGGGCCGGAGGCCGGGATTCCGGTGGTGTATTTCATGTCCATCGAGAACGCGAAGTTCCGCAAGCCGGTCACCCCGGGTGACACGCTGCGCCTGACCCTGACCAAGGACCGCCGCCGCGGGCAGGTCTGGCGCTTCGCCGGAGTCGCCCATGTGGATGGCGTGGTGGTGGCGGAAGCCTCGATCACGGCCATGATCATGGACCAGGTGAAGCCGGTTTAAATTTTACAATCAAAGGCTTCCGGAGAAATATCCGGTAACAATGATTGACTTGGCCCGCTTGCCCCCGCCACGTAGAGCGGGGGCGAACGATTAATCGAGCCCGGTGGAGGCAATGCACGACATGGCGCAGACTGAAATCCACCCCACCGCCATTATCGCGCCCGGCGCAGAGCTGGGGCAGGGCGTGAAGATCGGCCCGTTCTGCACCGTCGGCCCCAAGGCGGTGCTGGAGGACGGCGTCACCCTGGTTTCGCATGTCGCCGTAGATGGCCGGACGCGGCTGGGGGCGGGGGTGAAGCTCTTTCCGTTCTGCACGGTGGGGCTCGAACCGCAGGACCTGAAGTACAAGGGCGAAGACACCGAGACGGTGATCGGCCCACGCACCCAGATCCGCGAGCATGCCTCGATCCATCGGGGCACTGTCACTGGCACCGGCATCACAAAAATCGGCGCCGACTGCCTGCTGATGGCGACCGTCCATGTCGCGCATGATTGCGTGTTGGGCGATGGCGTCATCATCTCCAACAATGTGGCGCTGGGCGGGCATGTCGAGATCGGCCCGCGCGCGGTGATCGGCGGCAATGCCGCGGCGCTGCAATTCGCGCGCATCGGCGCAGGCGCCATGATCGGCGGCCTCACCGGCGTGACGCGCGATGTCATCCCCTATGCCCGCGTGTTCGGCACCCGTGCCGAACTGCTGGGGCTGAACCTCATCGGCCTGCGCCGCCGCGGGTTGGACAAGGCCCAGCTGCACGCGATCAACGCCGCGTACAAATTTCTGTTCACCGGCCCAGGCGTATTCGCCGAACGAGTCGCCCAGGCGCGCGAGACCTACGCCAACGAGCCGTATGTGCAGGAGATCCTCGCTTTCATTGCCGCCCCCTCGAAGCACGGCATTCTCACCAATGTTGCCGGGGCAGGCGATGACGAGGGCTAAGAGCTCCTCTCAAAACCCTACTATGCCGGCCGTCTGGCGCCGTATTTCTGTGCTCCGGTGCTCACGTACTTCAAAATACGCTCCGCTCCGGTGCTCGAAAAACGGCACCATTCGGCTCGGCTTAGCGGGTTTTGAAAGGAGCTCTAAGTGACAACACCGCTTGGGATCATTGCGGGCGGCGGCCCGTTGCCGGGGCAGGTCGCTGCGGCGGCGCGGGCCGCTGGCCGTCCGGTGTTCATCGCCGGGATCGAGGGTTTTGCCGAGATCGAGGTGCTTCGCCCGTTTCCACATAAATTCTTCCGGCTGGGCGCGATCGGCGCAATGGTCCGCGCCTTCCGCGACGAGGGCTGCGCCGACTTGGTGATGATCGGGCCGGTAAAGCGCCCCTCCTTCCTTTCCCTGCGCCCGGACGCCGAGGGGGCGAAGTTGCTCGCCCGAGTCGGCAGGGCCGCGTTTCAGGGCGATGATGGGCTGCTTGCCGCCATCGTGCGGGTGCTCTCCGAGGACGGTTTCCGTATTCTTGGCGCGCATGAGATCATGACCGACGTTCTTGCGCCGGAAGGGTTGCTGACCGTGGCCGCGCCTGACGCTGCCGCCATGGCCGACATCAACCGCGGCATGGAGGTGCTGAAGATCATCGGCGCCGCCGATATCGGCCAAGCCTGCGTGGTGCAGCAGGGGATCGTGCTCGCGGTGGAAGCCGTGGAGGGCACCGATGCCATGCTTTCCCGCATACCAGCCGTGACGCGGCCGGGTCCCGCCGGGGTGCTGGTGAAGCTCGCCAAGCCGGGGCAGGAGCGCCGGGCAGACCTGCCGACCATAGGTCCCGCCACGGTTCGCCATGCGAGGGACGCAGGGCTGGGTGGCATTGCCTTCGAAGCGAGCAATACGCTTTTAGCTGAGAGAATGTTAACCATTACGACGGCAAATCAAGGGGGGATTTTTCTCCTCGGCGTTCGTCCTTAAATAGGGATGGAACTAGGGGGCTGATATATGGGCGAATTTTCGTACCTGCACACCATGCTGCGTGTGGGGGACCTGGACCGAAGCGTCGCGTTCTACACGCGGCTGCTCGGTATGAAGGAACTGCGCCGGACCGACGTGCCGGAGGGCAAGTACACGCTCGTCTTCCTTGGCTATGGCGGCGAGGACAGCAACACCGTGCTCGAGCTCACTTATAATTACGGTGTTGATAAATACGATCTTGGAACGGCCTTTGGCCATCTGGCGCTCGGCGTGCCCGATATTTACGCCACCTGCGAGAAACTGCGCGCCGCCGGGGCAAAGATCACCCGCGAGCCCGGCCCGGTGAAGTTTGGCAAGACAGTCATTGCCTTCATCGAAGATCCGGACGGCTACAAGATTGAGTTAATCGAACGCGGGCCGAAGTGACATGGCCGCTTTCGCTCAACTCATTGC
The DNA here is from genome assembly GCA_963750235.1 of uncultured Alphaproteobacteria bacterium. Taxonomy (GTDB): domain Bacteria; phylum Pseudomonadota; class Alphaproteobacteria; order Acetobacterales; family Acetobacteraceae; genus Acidocella. The sequence goes on along the minus strand of CAVVPW010000004.1, from coordinate 960,357 downwards.
CCAAGTATTTGCTCTTGCCGACAAGCTTGTTCCCGTATCCTGGCTTTCGCCGAGCAAGCCGGAGGCCCTGATCGCGTCGGCCCGGGCCACGCCCTCCGCTGCCTCGCGGGAAGGGCTGGAGCGGTTGATGGGGTCCATAGGGGCGGAGTTGGATCTCCGCCTGTTCGGCAAGGTCTCGCTGCACTGGGATATGATCCGCCTGCTCAAGAACGCGCAGATGATCGAGGACGCCCACCGCGCCAACCCGGCGCTGGGTGCCGCCCCGGTCTCGGGGCCGCTGTTCATTCTCGGCCTGCCGCGGTCTGGCACCACCTTCCTGCACAGCCTGATGGCGGAGGATGCCGGCAGCCTGGTGCCACGCAACTGGCAGACCATGTTTCCGGCCCCGCGCCCGGCGGATTTCGACCCGGCCAAGGACAAGCGCGTGCGCACGGTGGACCAGCAATTGCAGCTCTTCGCCGATCTGGCCCCTGGGTTCCGGGAAATGCACCCGATCACCGCGGACAGCCCGCAGGAATGCAGCGAGATCACCTCGCATGTATTCCAGAGCCTGCGCTTCGATACCACCCATCGCGTGCCCTCCTATTTCAATTGGCTGGAGGCGCGCGGGCATGACGATGCCTTTCGCTTCCACAAGAAGTTTCTGCAATTCCTGCAGGACGGCACGCCCGGGCGCTGGGTGCTGAAATGCCCGGACCACACCTTTACCCTGGATTCGATCCTGAGGACCTACCCGGATGCCCGATTTGTTATCGTGCACCGTGACCCAATCGCGGTACTCGGCTCTGTCGCGCATCTGACCGAGGTGCTGCGCAGGCCGTTCCTGAAAAATATCGATGCCGGCGAGATCGGCGCACAGGTGGCGGCGCGTTGGACCCAGGGCGCGAATCTGCTGCTTGCCTTCGACCAGCGCGCGGATGTGCCGCAGGAGCGGAAATTCCATCTGCAGTACGAGGATCTGGTGGCGGCGCCGCTGGCGGCCATTGCGCGAATCTACGCGCATTTCGGCATGGAGCTGTCCAGCGGGGCGCTGGCCGCCATGTCCCGGCACTGCGAATCCCGGCCCCGCGGCGGCTATGGCACCCATGCCCCCTACCTGCTTGAGAGCTTCAAGCTAAGCCGGCCGGCGCTGCAGGCGGCGTTCGCGCCGTATGTGCAGCAATACTGCCAGGCGCCGCGATAACCATCCCTCCGGCCTGACACCGGCACCCGATTTTGGCACGCTCCGGGCATGGCTTTGGGCCATGTCCAGCGTAGCCGCGCGATGCTGCGCCAAATCAGCGTAGCAAACCCTTGCAAGGCTTCCGCGCCGCTAAGTCTGTGAATTTAAAAGGAAAGATGGCTCCCGAAGTAGGACTCGAACCTACGACCGAGCGATTAACAGTCGCTTGCTCTACCAACTGAGCTATTCGGGAACGGTTGGTCCCGGGGCTATACCCAATGCCGAAGAGGCGCGCAAGCCCACCCAGGTTGATTTCGCTGCGTGGCTCCCCCATACACAGAACCCGTCAGCGGGCGTGGTGGAACTGGTAGACGCGCCGGACTAAAAATTGCATAAGTATAATGATTGTTTGTTGTTTTTTTACTTAAACTTCAATAAGATATTTCAAATTTCGGGCAGCCACAGTTCAAAAAACCTAGATACATAATGGTCGCAGATTCAGGCCTGCCGCTGAAATTGCGGGAGAAGTGCCATGGCACGTCACGAACTGATGAATGGCAGGCTTCACGTTTACAAGCAGGAGAACAGCCGATTCCGGCAGTGCGACACGCGAATTGGCGGCAAAGCCGTTCCAACGGCTTAAAGCGCGGGTTCGGGAATTTGCCATCGAGGGCAAGGACGGGAAACCCGTCATTGAGCACCGCGCGCCGGGTGCGAAAGACCTGGTTTTTCCCGGCCACCACCGCGAGCTGTTCAACCAGCTTCTCGACGAACTCGACTGGACATCACCTACATCCCGATGGAGCGCGGTTTTGTGTATCTGGCCGCGGTGGTGGACTGGTTCAGCCGGCGAGTGCTGGCCTGGCGATTGTCGATCACGCTGGAGATGGAATTCTGTCTTGAAGCGGTTGAGGAAGCGCTCGCCTGGCACGGCAAGCCGGAACTCTTCAATACGGATCAGGGTAGCCAGTTCACCAGCATGGCGTTCACCGGCCTGCTCCGGGAAACCGGCGTCGCGATCAGCATGGATGGCAAGGCGGCCTGGCGCGACAACGTGTTCGTCGAGCGGCTCTGGCGCTCCGTGAAGTATGAGGAAGTGTATCTGCATGCCTATGCCAGCATCGCCGAGGCTCGCGCCGGGCTTGGACGGCATCTGAATTTCTACAATGGCCGGCGCCCGCTTGCCTCCCCCCCCGGACCAAGCCTACTTCACCCAGGAACCGCTGCTGGCGGCCGCCTGAAAAATTTCGCTACCGGTGTCTGGGCCTCGCTCCAGTCGGGCTACGCCCTCCTTGCGTGACGCCCAGACACCGGCATACTACAAGCCAACCCGGCAGAGCTTCCACTTATAAATAGCGAAACGGTGTTCTGACAAAGTCAGCCACCTCTCACAGTATTAAAAAGGCCAAAAATATAGCTGGAGAAATTTAATTGCTATCCGTCTCTGAGCCTTTCGGCCCGGCGTCAGCGTACCGCCATCTTCGAGAACAGGTTCAGCACCGCCACCCCGGCCATAATCAACCCAACGCCGCACATCCCAGCCAGATCCACCGGCTGACGGTAATAGTAATACCCAACCGCGACGATCACGACGATGCCGATGCCGCACCACAGCGCATAGGCGTAGCCTAGCGGAATGACCCGCACCGCCAGCGAGAGCGAATAGAAGCTGATGCAATAGCCGAGTACGACGACGAGCGAGGGCAGGGGGCGGGTGAAGCCCTCAGCTGCCTTCAGCGCCGATGTTGCCGCGACTTCCGCGAAAATCGCCACCAGCAGGAAAACATAGGCCAACTCAGAAATCCGTGCAGCGGCCGTTTTTCTCCCAGTCGCCGTAGCGGGTCGGCTCCGGCCCCGTAGGCCCGCCGATCTCCTTCGGCAGCTTCGGCGGCTCCGGCTTCTTCACCGGCTCTTTGGCGTCGTCTTCAGTCTGCTTTTCCATGCCAGCCAATGTAAGCGTTTTTACCCTATTGTGAAGCTGCCGCCCGCGCCTGGGCTATGCGCTGCTCGTCCAGCGCCCGCCAGGAGGCATCGGCGGGCGCATGGGCCAGGGATTGCTGGAACAGCGCCAGCGCCTCGGGCGTGATGGCGCCGGCCTCCTCGGACAAAGCCTCGGCCAGATACGCCTGCCCCTGGCTGGCATCGGCGGAATTAGGGTCCACCTGGACAAGATGCGCCCGGAGCATGGAGATGAACTGGTCCAGCCGCACCCTTTCCGCCGCCTGCCGCGCCACCCATTGGGTATGCGGCTCGGAGGGCACGGTGGGGGTGCTGCCCGGCAAATACAGCGCGAAGGCCATGATGGGCAGGGCGATGATCGTCGCGATCAGCAGGGGCTTGGCGTTGCCGGTGAGCTGCGGGGCGGCAAAACCGTCGGCCGCCAGCAGGCGGTGCTCCACTTCCAGCCTTGCTGCCTTGTACTCCGCGTCGCCGATGCGTCCTTCGTCATGGTCGCGCTGTAACTCGGCGAGCTGGGCTCGGTGCGTGGCAAGTGCTGCCTCGCGCCGGTTCTGCGAAAATGTAGGCGGGCGGAAGGCGAGGGCCAGCGGCGCGGTTAAGGCCAGCGCCAAGGCCAGCATGACGGCGAACATCATAGCAGTTCATCCAGCCGGGCGCGTTCGGCCTCGGTGAGCGGGGCAGGAGCTGCACCGCCGCGCCGCGCCGCGAAGAACGCGACGCCCCCCAGCAATAGCGCCAGCACCGGCATGGCGTAGAGCAGCCAGGTGAGCGGCGAGACTGGCGGCTTCAGCAGCACGAAGATACCATAACGCTGCACCATGTAGTTCATGATGTCCTGGTCCGGCACGCCCTGCACCACCTGCTGGCGGATGATGCCGCGCAGCTGCCCGGCCAGCTTGGCGTTGGAATCCTCGATGCTCTCATTTTGGCAGACCAGGCAGCGTAGCTGGTCGCCGATATTTTCCGCCCGCGCTTCCTGCGCCGGGGTCAGGGTTACGCCATCGCGCGTCACCATGTCCTGCGCCAGCGCCAGCGCGGGCAGTAGAACCAGCAGGGCGAGCCAGCGCTTCATGCGTATTTCGTCAGCAGCGGGTTGAGCACGCTGTCCACCACGTCGTCGGTCAGTGCCCCGGCATAGCGCCAGCGGACGATGCCGGTCTTGTCGATGAAATAGGTCTCCGGCACGCCGTAAACGCCCCAATTGATGGCGGTGGTGCCATCGGCATCGGCGGCGAGGCGCTGATACGGGTTGCCATTCTGCGCCAGGAATTGCGCCAGAGCCTGCGGGTCGTCCTCATAGGCGATGCCCCATATCGCCAGCTCCGAGGCCGCCAGCTTGGCCAGCATCGGCGCTTCCTGGAGGCACGGCACACACCAGGAGGCGAACCAGTTCACCAGCATCGGCTGCCGCGGGGCGGCGATGTCGGTATTGGCGAAACCCTGCATCCCCGCCACGCCGGGCAGGGAGAAGGCGGGCGGGCGCTTGCCAATGAGCGGCGAGGGCAGGGCGTGCGGGTCGTAATTGTTCGCCTGCATCCGGCGGAGAATAGTATAAAACCCCTCGCCCCCAGCCACGGCCAGGGCGAGCGGAATGCCGAACAGCAGGCGGCGGCGCCAGGGGGACATCAGGCCACCGCGCCTTCCGGCTTGCGCCTGCGCGAGGGCGCGCCCACCCTCAGCCGCCGGTCGGAGAGGGAGACGAAGCCGCCCAGCGCCATAATCAACCCGCCGAACCAGATTTCCGGCGCCATCGGGTGGCGGTTCAGCCGCAGTTCCGCGCCGCCGCTGGCGGGCTCGTCGGCGAATACTGCATAGATGTCCTGGAAGCCGTTGGTGTGGATCGCTGCGTCGTTGGTGATGACATGCTGTGCCGCGAAGAACCGCCGCGAGGGATGCAGGGTAAGTCCGTCCACGGTGATATCCGCCACGCGCTGTGAGTAATTCGGCCCCGGCGCGTCATGGATGTCCTGCAGCGTCCAGGTATAGCCGCCAAGCTCCGTGGACTGGCCCGGCTGCAGCACCACCACCTTCTGCACCGCGAGCGTCATGCCCGCGATGCCAAGCACGGACACGCCAAAACCGATATGCCCCATCGCCGCGCCAATGGTCCCCCGCGGCAGGGTGAAAAACCGGGCGGCGGAGTTGGCCAAAGGCACGCGGAACAGCCGCACCCGCCCGGCCAGATCGGTAAGCGCGGCAATGACCACCCAGGCCCCGCCCGCCAAGCCAAGTGCCGCGATGACATGCCGCGTGGCCGACAGCACCAGGAACACCAGCAGCGCAGCGGCCCCGGCCAGCCAGAGCCGCTGCAGCGCGGGCAGCAGATCGGCGCGCTTCCAGGCCAGCAGCGGGCCTGCCCCCATGGCCAGGATGATCGGCGCGGTAAGGGGCAACACCGTCTGGTTATAAAACGGCGCGCCGACGGAGAGCTGGATGCCGAACAGCAGATTGGCAAACGGCGGATACAGCGTGCCGGTGAACACCACGGCGGCAATGGCGCAGAGGAAGATGTTGTTCAGCACCAGCGCGCTCTCGCGAGAGATGGGCGCATAGATGCCGGTGGCCGCCAGCACCGGGGCGCGGATGGCGAACAGCAGCAGCGAGCCGCCAATGGTCAGGCCCAGCAGCGCAAGGATGAACAGCCCCTGGTCCGGCGCCGCGGCGAAGCTGTGCACGGAGTTGAGAATGCCCGATCGCACCAGGAAGGTGCCGGAGAGGGATAGCGAAAACGTGGCGATGGCCAGCAAGACGGTCCACGCTTTCAGGCTCTCGCGCTTTTCCACCACGATCGCGCAATGCAGCAACGCCGTGCCGGTAAGCCAGGGCAGAAGTGCGGCGTTCTCCACCGGGTCCCAGAACCAATATCCGCCCCAGCCCAGCGTGTAGTAGGACCACCAGCTCCCCAGCGCGATACCGGCGGTGAGGAAGCACCAGGAGAGCAGCGCCCAGGGGCGAACCCAGCGGCCCCAGGCGGCGTCGATCCGGCCCTCGATGAGCGCCGCGATGGCGAAAGCGAAAGCGACCGAGAACCCGACATAGCCAGTGTAGAGAACCGGCGGGTGGAAGGCCAAGCCAGGGTCTTGCAGGATGGGGTTGACGCCCGCGCCCTCAAGCGGCGGCGGCCAGAGCCGGGCGAACGGGTCCGACACGGTGAGGGTGAATAGCAGGAATCCGCCGGAGACCAGCCCCAGCACGCCCAGCACGCGCGAACGCAGGCTGGCGGGCAAGCCGCCGCCGAATACCGCCACGGCGCTGCCGCAGAGCGACAGGATCAGGCACCAGAGCAGGATCGAGCCGTCGTGGTTTCCCCATACGCCGGTGATCCGGTAGATCAGCGGCACGGCGGAGGAGGAAAAATCCGCGATATTCTCCACCGTGAAATCGGAGACAACGCCCGCCCATACCAGCGCCAAAAATGCGAGCGAGATAGCGGCGAAATGGCTCAGCGTCAGCACCGGCGCGGCGTGGAGCGCTCTGGCATCGCGCAAGCCCGGACCGAAAATCCCCACAACGCCCTGCGCGAACGCAAGCGCCACAGCGCAGGCCAGGGCGAAATGCCCGAGTTCAGGGATCATGAGCCCGCCTTCACTTGCATCGTGTTCCAACTGCTGGCGTCAGGCGGCGGGCCGAATTTCGGGTCCCACTTCCCGGCCTCCTTTAGCGATTGCTCAACATCCTTAGGCATATAGGCGGCGCCGTGCTTGGCCAGCACCTCATCGGCATGGAACATGCCATCCGCGCCCATGGAGCCGATAGCGACCACGCCCTGCCCCTCGCGGAACAGATCCGGCAGCACGCCGGTGAACAGCACGGGCACGGCGGCGCGGCCATCGGTGACAGCGAACTGCGTCGTCGGCGTCTCGCCATTCAGCGTGGTCTTTACCGTGCCAGCCTGCACGATGCCGCCGAGGCGGAAGCTCAACCCATCGGCCGGGTGCTTGGCCACCACCTCACGCGGGGAGAGAAAATAGGTGAGGGAGGAGGAGAACGCGGCCAGCGACAGCCCCACGGCGACGCTCAGGCACAGGCCGCAGGCCAACACCAGATAAAGGCGGCGTCTCTTGGGTGTGCGCATGCTACAGGGTTTCCGCCTGCTTGAGCCGGGTGATCGCGCGCCGGTAGCGGGCGAAGCTCAGCCAAGCCGCGCCGGCCAGGAAGATCACCGTCACGCCATAGGCGCCGTTGATGAAGGGCCAGTTGTTCATCATTCACGCTCCGCGGCGGCCAGCAGGGCCGAGGCCGTCTTCCGCTCGCAGATCGCCGCGGCGATGCGGGCGCAGACCATGGTGAGGAAGCTGAGGTAAAACCCCAGGGTGGAGACCAGCAGCGGGTAGAGCATGGTCACGTAGATCTTCGCCCCGCCCGAGATGGAGATGGTGTTGCCCTGGTGCAGCGTGTTCCACCACTGCACCGAGTACACGATGATCGGCAGGTTGATCGCCCCGGCCAGCGCCAGAATGGCTGCGGCGCGGTAGCCATGGGCCTTGTTGTCGAATGCCCGGATGAGCGCGATGTGGCCGAGATACAGGAAGAACAGGATCAACACCGAGGTCAGCCGCGCGTCCCACACCCAGTACGCGCCCCACATCGGCTTGCCCCAGAGCGAGCCCGAGACCAGGCAAACAAAGGTGAACCCCGCGCCGACCGGGCCGATCTCCTCCGCCGCCATATCGGCCAGCGGGTGCCGCCAGACGATGGAGAACAGCGAGCACACCGCCAGCATCGCGTAGCCAGACATCGCCACCCAGGCGGCGGGCACATGCACGTACATGATGCGCGCTGCGTCGCCCTGCTCCCAGTCCGCCGGGGCGAACTGGTAGCCCCAGACGATGCCCGCCACGGTGAGGATGAGCGAAACGCCAGCCGCCCAGGGCAGAATGGGCTGCACAAAACGCAGAAAACGCCCGGGATTGGCGAAATAATGCAGCCAGCCGCCGGTTTTGGCTGGTAGGCCACGGCTCAGGACGTTTTCGTTCATGCATCGTTATTAGGGGATGCACGGGCAAATTTGAAGCGGCGTGCAATTGCGATACAGTCTCGGCATGGTGAATTACTGGCTGGTGAAATCCGAACCCGATGCCTTCTCCTGGAATGAACAGGTGAAAAACGGCGTCGAGCCCTGGACGGGCGTGCGCAACCATCTGGCGAAGAAGAACCTCGCCACGATGAAGAAGGGCGATAAGGCTTTCTTCTACCACTCGAATATCGGCAAGGAGATTGTCGGCATCGTCGAGGTGGCGCGGGAAGCCTACCCGGACCCCACAGCCGAGAGCGGCAACTGGGTCTGCGTGGACATGAAGGCGGTAAAGCCGCTGAAAACGCCCGTCACCCTTGCCGCGATCAAGGCCGACCCCAGATTTTATGAGCTGGCGCTGCTGCGCTGCTCGCGCCTCTCGGTGGGGCCGGTGAGCGCCGAGCATTGGAAAATGCTGTGCGAGATGGGAGGGGTGGATGGCTGAAAACGCGGTGCTGGCCGGCGGGTGCTTCTGGTGCCTGGAAGCTGCGTATGACGAGTTGGCCGGAGTGGAGAAGGTGGAATCCGGCTATGCCGGCGGGCATGCGCCCAACCCCAGCTACAAGCAGGTCTGCACCGGTACCACCGGCCATGCCGAGGTGGTGATGGTGACGTACGACCCGGCGGTGATCTCCTACGCCGATCTGCTGGACGTGTTCTTCACCATCCACGACCCGACGACGCTAAACCGGCAAGGCAATGATGTAGGCACGCAATACCGCTCCGCGATTTTCTACGCCTCGCCGGAGCAGAAGGCAGCAGCCGAGGCGGCGGTGGCAAAATTCACGCCGGTCTGGGGCAAGATCATCACCGAGATCACGCCGCTGGATGTGTTCTACCCAGCGGAGAAGGAGCACGAGGATTATTTCGTCCGCAACCCGTGGTCCGGCTACTGCCAGGCGATTATCGCGCCGAAGATCAGCAAGCTGCGCAAGGCGTTCCGGGAGAAGCTGAAAGCCTAGCCGATCCGCAGCAGCTCCACCCCGTTGCGGACAAGCCATTCCGAAGCCTCTTCCCGGTGTGGCGTCAGCGTTGCGGTCAACGCCCAGAAATGCGGCCCGTGATTCATGTGGCGCAGATGCGCGGTTTCATGCGCCACCACGTAATCCTGCACGAAGCCGGGGGCGCAGATCAGCCGCCAGCAGAAGGCCAGCGTCCCGTCCGGCGCGCAGGACCCCCAGCGGGTGCGCGTGTCCTTGATCCGCACAATTTTCGGCTTGAGCGCCGCCGCCTGCGCCTTCTCCGCCGCCATGGCGGTAAGGTGCTGGCGGGCCAGACGCTTCAGGCAATCCGTCACCCGCCGGGCCAGAAATTCCGGTTCACCGGTCACCAGAATCCGGCCCTCCTCGATCCAGGCTCCGCCGCGGGCACCGGGCACATGGCCGATGACATGCGGCACCCCATGCACCGGCACCGCCGCCCCGGGGGCAAAGCGCAAAGCCTGGGGCAGGGCGGCCAGTTTTTCCGCGGCCCAGCCCTCATGCGCCAGCAGCAGCGCCAGCCCGGCGTGGCGCGAGGCGCGCATCGGCAGGGTAATGAGAATGCCGCCCGCCGCCGGATCGATGCGCAGGGAAATCCGCTTCGCCCGGGCGGAACGGCGGAAAGCGACGGCCGTCAGCGCCCCGTGCACCGGCACCAGCTGGCGCGGCAGATCCTCCGCGCTCATGCCCTGCGCCGCCGGGGCATCCTGCCCGGCCAGTCGGTGAGATGGTGCTCCAGCGGCCCGGCATCGCGCTCGCTGATGCAACACCCCGCCACCGAGGCCCCGGCCTCGACCACGCTCTCCGCCCGCCCCGAGCGCAGCGGGTGCCAGGGCGGCAGGTCCTTGCCCTCCTGTACCAGCCGGTAGGCGCAACTCGGCGGCAACCAGTCGATTTTCGCCAGCGTCTCGGGGGTAAGCTGCACACAGTCCGGCACCTTGCGGCGGCGGTTCGCGTAGTCCTTGCAACGGGCGGTGTTCACGTCCAGCAGCCGGCAGGCGACGTTGGTGAAGCTGATCTCGCCCGTGTCGTCATCGCGCAGCTTGTGCAGGCAGCAGCGCCCGCAGCCATCGCAGAGCGACTCCCACTCCTCCTTGCTCATCTCGCTGAGCCGCTTTTCACGCCAGAATCCCATTGGCCCTACATAGAGTGCCCCCAGCCGCACCGCCAGCAGATAACGCTGCCCGGCTGTTGCGGCACGGCAGCGCGGCGTGGCACAATCGGACCATGGAACGACGCATCTTCCTCACCGGCCTGTCCATGTCCCTGTTTGCCGCGGGCGCGGCGCGGGCGGAGAGTTTTTCCGCGTTCCTCGACCGGCTATGCGCCCGCGCCTTGGCGGCGGGCATTCCGGCGAGCATCGTGCAGAGCACCACCGCCGGGCTGACGCCAAACCAGGAAGTGCTGAAGCGCGACCAGCATCAGGCGGAATTCACCCTTACCTGGGCGGAGTACTCCTCCCGCGTCCTCAACGAGACCCGCATCGCCAACGGTCAGGCCAAGGCAGCCACGGTGGGCAACCTTCTGGCGGCGGTGACCAGCCGGTTCGGCGTCTCGGCGGAGCCGTTGCTCGGCATCTGGGGCATCGAGACCGGGTACGGCGCCTTCCAGGGCGATTTCCATGTCATCGACGCGCTGGCCACACTCTCCTGGGAGCGGCAGAGCAAGTTCTTTGCCGGGCAGGCGATCGACGCCATGCGCATCATCGCGCAAGGCGATGCCCCGCCAGGGCGGCTGCTGGGCTCCTACGCCGGGGCCATGGGCCAGCCGCAATTCATGCCTGGCGTATATCTCTCCACCGCCGTGTCCTTCTCGGGTACCGGCGCCCCGGACATCTGGAATTCGGATGCCGACAGCCTGGCCTCCATGGCCAACTATCTGGCCAAGGCGGGGTGGCAGACCGGGCTGCCCTCCAGCGAGGCGGTGTTCGTCCCCGGCGGCATCGGGCCGGATGAAACCGGACGGACACTGGTTCGCACGCTCGGCTACTGGCAGGAGCGGGGGGTGCAACGCCTGCCCGGCGCCACGGCCCTGCCGGAGTCCACCCCGGCGGCGCTGCTGCTGCCCGATGGCCCTGGCGGCCAGGCCTTCCTGGTATACGCCAATTTCTCCGTCATCCGCAGCTACAACCCTTCAGACTTCTATGCCCTGGCCGTCGGCGCGCTGGGGCGCATGGTGCTTAGCGCATGATCAACCGCTACGTTATCGGCCTGTTCGCCATCCTCGCCAGCTGCACGCAGCCGGTGGCGCCGCCGCCGCCCGGCGGGGTGAAATTCACGGTGGGCGATCCGTACCAGGCGGGCGGGGAGTGGTTCTACCCGCGCGAGATGAACGATTACGATGCCACCGGACTGGCCATTGTGATTCCTGACGGCGCGCCCGCTTACACGGCGGATAACGAGAGCTACGACCCCAACGCGCTGGCTGCCGCGTCCCCCGTGTTGCAACTGCCTTGCATCGTCACCGTCACCAATCTGGTGAATGGCCGCTCGGTGGATGTGCGGGTGAATGACCGCGGACCGATGCAGCCAGGGCGCGTCCTGGCCGTTACCCCGCGCGTGGCGAGGCTGCTGTCCTTCCCCTCAGGCGGGATCGTCGAGGTGGAGGTGAAGCTGAACCAGAGCCAGACGATGGCGCTGCAAAGCTCGCTCGGCGCGGTGCCCAAGCTGACCGCCGCCCCCGTAGCCGGGATCACCGCCCAATCCCTCGCACCTCCGGGCGGCGGAAGCGCCACCGGCGGGGTGCAGCAGCTTGGCCCCAGCGCCACGAATAATGGCATGGCCCAGAGCGTCACCCTCTCCGGCACGGTCACGCAGGGCGCGCCTGGGCCAGGGCCGCTCTGGGTGCAGGTTCCTGGCTTCGGCAGCGAGGTTGACGCCTTCCGCACCGTTGCCAAGATCCCTGACCTCCCGGCCCGCGTTGTGCCGGTGTTCGGGGGCGACCGCCCGCTCTGGGCGGTAAATGCCGGGCCGTATCATAGCGTGGCGGATGCCGATGCCGCCTTGCAGCAGATGCTGCAGTCCGGCGTCGCGGACCCTGAAATAATTGTGCGATGAGCCGCTACCTCGGGCTGTTCATCACGCTGGAAGGCGGGGAGGGGGCGGGCAAATCCACCGCCGCCGCGGGCCTTGCCGCGCTGCTGCGGACCGAGGGGCACGAGGTCCTCGCCACCCGCGAGCCCGGCGGCACCAAGGGGGCGGAGGCCATCCGCGCCTTGCTGCTGAATACCGAGACCCCGCTGCACCCGCTGGCGCAGACCATGCTGCATTTCGCCGCCCGGGCGGACCATGTGGAAACCGTGCTGCGCCCGGCGCTGGAACGCGGCGCCATCGTCGTCTGTGACCGCTTTTACGACTCCACCATGGCCTATCAGGCTTACGGCCAGGGCGTGGCGGTCAGCGCGGTCGAAAGCCTGATTCAGGTGATCGGCCTGAGGCCGGACATCACGTTTTTCCTCGACGTGCCGGACGCGGTGGCCCAGGCCCGGCTCACCGCCCGTGCAGGCGCCTCCGACCGCTACGAGAGCATGGGCGCGGATTTCACCGCAAGGGTGATGCACGGCTTTAGCGAGATCGCGGCGGCGGAGCCGGAGCGCTGCGTGAAGGTGGACGCCACCCTCGCCCCCGAGCCCCTGGCCGCGCATCTGCGCCGGCTTATCGCCGAGCGGGCAGGGCGCTGATGCCGCACGAACCGCGCGCCAACGCCCTTTTGCGCGGGCATGAGGGGGCGGTTGGATCGCTCTACCATGCCGCCATCTCCGGGCGGCTGCACCATGGCTGGCTGCTTGCCGGGCCGCCGGGCATCGGCAAGGCCACGCTGGCCTTCCGCTTCGCCCGATGGCTGCTGGCGGGGGCGGAGACACCGGATCTCTACGTTCCGGAAACCTCCCCCGTGTTCCGCCGTGTGGCGGCGGCCACGCATCCGGACCTCTTCACCGTCGAGCGGCGGATCAACGCGAAGACCGAGAAGCTGCAAAGCGAGATCGTGATCGCCACTATCCTGGAGGCCAGCGCCTTCATGCGCCTCACCCCGGCGGAAGGCGGCTGGCGGGTGGTCGTCATCGACGGCGCCGAGGACATGAACACCAACGCCGCCAACGCGCTACTGAAGCTGCTGGAGGAGCCGCCGCCACGCGCGATCCTGCTGCTTGCCACCTCCGCACCCGGACGGCTGCTACCGACCATCCGCTCGCGCTGCCGGATGCTGCCGATGGCTCCGCTGCCCGAGAGCGAGATGCACGAACTGCTGAAAGACTACGGGCCGGAGCTGGATTTCACCGCACGCGAGCGGTTGATCGAGCTGGCGGAGGGCAGCATCGGCACGGCGCTCTCTCTGGCGGCGGAAGGAGGTATCGCGCTCGCCGAACTGGTGGATGAGGCGCTGGAGGCACCGGTGGCGCCCGCCCGCGCCCAGGCCATTGCCGACACCGTTTCCCGCACCGTGGACGGCGCGGACAAATTCGAGACCTTTTTCTCCCTGCTGCGCGGGCGCCTTGCCGCCCGCACCAGGGCAGCCGCGCGCGCGGGGCAGGGCGGTAATCTTGCGGCCGAGGTCTCGCTCTGGCAGGAGTTCGGCAAAATGGAGCGAGAGGTGATCGGCCTCAACCTCGACAAACGCGCCGCGGTCGTCGTGGCGCTCACGCAATTGCACAGGTCATGAACAAGCAAACCTTCTACATCACCACGCCGATCTATTACGTGAACGGCTCGCCGCATCTGGGCCATGCTTACACCTCCACCGCCGCCGACGCGCTGGCCCGCTGGAACCGGCTGGAGGGGCATGACGTGTTCTTCCTCACCGGAACGGACGAGCACGGCCAGAAGGTGGAAGCCGCCGCCCGCGCCGCCGGCATCGACCCGCAGGAATTCACCGACCGCGTTGCCGCCGATTTCCAGGACATGGCGCGGGTGATGAACATCTCCAACGACGATTTCATCCGCACCACCGAGCCCCGGCACAAGGCATCGGCCCAAGCGCTGTGGAAGAAGCTGCAGGAGAGCGGCGCCATCTATCTCGGCAAGTACGAGGGCTGGTACGCGGTGCGCGACGAAGCCTTCTACGACGAGGACGAAACCACCGTGAAGCCGGATGGCACGCGCGTCGCCATCGCCTCCGGCGCCGAGGTGAAATGGGTGGTCGAGCCCAGCTACTTCTTCAAGCTCAGCGCCTTCCAGGACAAGCTTCTCGCCTATTACGAGGAAAACCCGGGCTTCATCGCCCCGCAGGCCAAGCGCAACGAGATCCTCTCCTTCGTGCGCTCCGGGCTGCACGACCTCTCCATTTCCCGCACCTCCTTCTCCTGGGGCATTCCGGTGCCGGGGGATGAGAAACACGTGATGTATGTGTGGCTGGACGCGCTGCAGAACTACCTCACCGCCTGCGGCTATCCGGAAATGAACGGCCCGCGCGCCCATTACTGGCCGGCCAGCCTGCATCTGGTGGGCAAGGAGATCATCCGCTTCCACGCCGTGTACTGGCCGGCCTTCCTCATGGCCGCCGGGATGCCTCTGCCGCAGCGCGTCTTCAGCCATGGCTGGTGGACGGTCGAAGGCGAGAAGATGAGCAAGTCGCTCGGCAACTTCATCGATGTCCGCCCGCTGGTGGAGGAGTTCGGCCTGGACCAGGTACGCTACTTCCTGCTGCGCGAGGTGCCGTTCGGCAATGATGGTGACTTCTCCCGCAAGGCGCTGATCGGGCGGATTAATTCCGACCTTGCCAACGGCATTGGCAATCTGGCGCAGCGCACGCTCTCCTTCATCAACAAGAATGCCGGGGCCGCCGTGCCGCCGCGGGGCGCGCCGCATGAGGCCGACCTCACGCTGCTGACGCTGGCGAACGAGCTGCCGGAGAAGGTGAGGGGGGCGATGGCCCGTCTGGCCTTCCACGAGGCCCTGGACGAGACCTGGAAAGTGATTCGCGCCGCCGACGCCTATATCGACCATCGGGCCCCCTGGAGCCTGCGCAAGACCGACACGGACCGCATGAACTCCGTGCTGTATACGCTGGCGAGCGTGCTGCGCGTGGTGGGCGTGGTGCTCCAACCCTTCATGCCCGAGACCATGGGTAAGCTGCTGGATTATCTGGCGGTTGGGGCGGATCGCTCGCTCTCCATCCTCGACGCTCCGCTGGCCGAGGGCACCCCGCTCCCGGTGCCTGCCGGCCTGGTCCCGCGCGTGGTGGAGGCGGCCTGATGCTCGTCGATAGCCATTGCCATCTCGACTATTTCAACCAGCCCGGCGAGTGCGAGCAGGTGGTTGCCCGCGCCAAGGCGGCGGGGGTAGGGGAGATGGTGACGATTGGCGTTACCCTGAGGCAATCAAAACAAGCCATTGACATTGCAGAAAAATTTTATAATGTCTGGGCATGCGTGGGGGTTCACCCCAACCATGCGGCGGATGTCCTCCCGGTGGTCGCGCCGGAAGCCCTTGCCGAGTTGGCAAACCACCCCAAGGTGATCGGCATCGGGGAATCCGGGCTGGATTACTTCTACGACAAAGCGCCCAAGGACATTCAGGCCGAGAATTTCCGCGCCAATATCCGCGCCGCCCAGCTTGCGGGCATCCCGCTCTGCATCCATGCGCGCGATGCCGACGACGATATCGTGCAGATTCTAAAGGAAGAGCGGGCGAGGGGCGGAGAGTTTGGCTTCCTGCTGCACTGCTTCTCCTCCACCCGCGCCCTGGCCGAAGCTGCCTTGGATATGGGCGGGTACATCTCCTTCTCCGGCATGCTCACCTTTCCCAAGGCGCCGGAAATCCGTGATATCGCAAGGGACGTGCCGGAAGAGCGCCTGCTTGTGGAGACGGACTCCCCGTATCTCGCCCCCGTGCCCTTCCGTGGTAAGCGCAACGAGCCCGCCTATACCGCGTACACGGCGGCGCTGCTGGCGGAAATCAAGGGCACGACGCCGGAAGCTCTGGCCGATCTCACGACCAGGAACTTCAAGACACTGTTCCGGAAGGCGGCATGAAGATCACGCTGCTGGGCACGGGCGGCTCGGCCGGGCTGCCGCAGATCGGCGGGCCGGACGGGCGCGGTGACTGGGGCAAGACAGACCCGAATGAGCCGCGCAACACCCGCACCCGCTCCAGCATCGTTATCCAAACCTCTGAACATAAAAACATTCTGGTTGATACCGCGCCGGATTTGCGGTTTCAGCTCACAAGCTGTGGCATCGGCCGGATCGACGCGGTGGTTTTCACCCATGCCCATGCCGACCATATCGCGGGACTGGATGAAATCCGCATCCTCAACCGCATCCTTGGCGCGCCGGTGCCCAGCTACGCCACGGCTGAGGTGTGGGCAGAGTTGAAGCAGCGCTTCGACTATGCCTTCAAGCCTTATAACGGCGGGTTTTTTGGCCGCCCGGTGCTCATGCAGAACATCATGACGCCAGGAGAAGGCATTGAGATTATGGGCGAAAATATCCTGCCCATCGACCAGGATCACGGCTATAGCCGCTCGCTCGGCCTGCGCGTCGGCAACGCCGCTTATTGTACCGATGTAGTGCGTCTGGACGACGCTGGAGTTGCCCAGCTTCAGGGGCTCGATGTATTCATCGCTGATTGCTTCACGCCGGAAAAGGACCATCCCACGCACGCGGGGCTGCCGACAGTGCTCTCGTGGGTTGAGCAACTGAAGCCAAAGCGCACGGTGCTGACGCATCTCGGCCCCGAGATGGATTACCGCACACTCTGCAATACACTGCCACCGGGCGTGGAGCCCGGCTACGACGGCATGGTATTGGAGCTGTAAGCCCGTTAAAGCGCGCGCTGGTTTCTGCTGCGGGCAATGTCGAATACCATCACCTGGGCCTGCGGTGGCCATACAGTCTGGGCACTCAGTTTCCATAATATTGATTCTGCGATTTATGGTTGTGCGCATCGCGTGGCGCCTGGGGCTTCCCCAGATACGGGTTGATGTGGTCTAAGCGGGCTTTAATGGCATCGCTGAAACATCTACTCGGGATCGAGGGTCTCAACCCCGTTACCGCGACCTCGCTGCTCGACTTGGCGGAGAGCTACGTGCTCCTCAACCGTTCGGGCAAAACCCAGCGTGATCTGCTCCGCGGGCGTACCCTTATCAACCTGTTCTTCGAGGACTCCACGCGCACGCGCACCAGCTTCGAGCTGGCCGGGCGGCGCCTGGGCGCGGATGTGGTGAATATGTCCGTCGCCACCTCCTCCGTCACCAAGGGCGAGACCCTGCTGGACACGGCAGCGACCCTGAATGCCATGAACTGCGACCTGCTGGTGGTGCGGCACAACCGCTCCGGCGCGCCGCATCTGCTGGCCCAGAAGGTCAGCGCCGCCGTCATCAACGCGGGCGACGGCACGCATGAGCACCCCACCCAGGCACTGCTCGATGCTCTGACCATCCGCCGCAACAAGGGCCGCATCTCCGGCCTCACCGTGGCCATCTGCGGCGATATCGCCCATTCCCGCGTCGCCCGCTCCAACATCCTGCTGCTGACCATGATGGGCAATTTCGTCCGCCTCATCGGCCCGCCTACCCTCATCCCCGGCGGAATCGCAACCTCCGGCGTGACAGTGTTCCACGACATGGAGGAAGGCCTGAAGGGCGCGGATATCGTGATGATGCTGCGCCTGCAGAAGGAGCGCATGACCGGCGGCATGGTGCCATCAACGCGCGAATTCTTCGCCTATTACGGCCTGGACCGGAAGAAGCTGGCCTATGCCAAGCCCGATGCCCTGGTTATGCATCCCGGGCCGATGAACCGCGGCGTCGAGATCGACAGCGACATCGCCGACGATGCCGCGCGCTCGCGCATCCAGGAGCAGGTGGAAATGGGTGTTGCCGTACGCATGGCCGTGCTCGACACGCTGGCGCGGGGGTAAAGCCATGAGCACATTATTCAGCAAAATCAGATATCTGGATGAATCAGCTCAGGCACTGGTTGAGGGCGAGCTGCTGGTCCAGGGCGGCGCGATCGCCGATTTCGGGCAGAATCTCGGCCGGCCGGATGGCGTTACCGTTATCGAGGCGGAGGGCGCGATCCTCGCCCCTGGCCTGGTGGATCTGCGCGCCTCGCTCGGCGAGCCGGGCTTCGAGTACCGCGAGACCATCGCCAGCGCCGCCGAGGCCGCAGCCGCCGGGGGCATCACCAGCATCGCCGTGCTGCCCGAGAGCGTGCCGCCCATCGACGACCCGGCGCTGGTGCGTCTCATCATCTCCCGCGGCGTGGAGACGGGCTCCGTCTCCCTCCTGCCCTATGCTGCCGCCACGCGCGGGCTGAAGGGCGAGGAACTGGCCGAATACGGTCTACTGCGCGATGCCGGGGCCATCGCCTTTACCGATGGCGGCAAGGCCATCGCCTCCTCGCGCCTTATGCGCCTCGCGCTCGCCTATGCCTCCGGTTTTGGCATGCGCGTCGTGCAGCACCCCGAGGACGCGGAATTGGCCCGTGGCGGCGCCGCCACGGCCGGGGCGCGGGCCACCTGGATGGGCCTTCCCGGCATTCCCGCTGCCGCCGAGGCGATCTGCGTGGCGCGGGACATTCGCCTCGCTGAACTCACCGGCGGGGCGGTGCATTTTGCCCACATCACCACCGGCGAGGCGCTGGACCTGATCCGCATCGCCAAGGACAAGGGGCTGAAGGTGACCTGCGACACCGCGCCCCCGTATTTCGACCTGAACGAGACCGCGATCGGCGATTACCGCACCTACAACAAGCTCTCCCCGCCGCTGCGGGCTGAATCCGACCGCCTCGCCGTGGCGGCGGGGCTGGCCGATGGCACCATTGACGCCATTGCCTCCGACCACCAGCCCCGCGACGCGGACGACAAGCGCCTGCCCTTCGCCGATGCCGCCCCTGGCGGTGCTGGCCTCGCCACACTGCTCGGCGTGACCCTGGCGCAGGTGCAGGCCGGGCATCTCACCCTGCCCCAGGCCCTGACGCTGCTGACGAAGAAACCCGCTGCGTGGCTGGGCGTCGAGGCCGGGGTGATCGCCAGGGGCCGCCCGGCGGATCTCTGCCTGTTCCACCCCGAGCGCTCCTGGCAGGTACAGGCGGGCAAGCTGCCCGGCAAGGCGCAGAACACCCCGTTCGATGGCCGCGCCCTGGAGGGCGTGGTGCTCGGCACCTGGAAATCTGGCAAGAGGGTTTACGGATGATCACCACCTACATTCTCATCGCCGCCTTCGCCTATCTGCTGGGTTCCATCCCGTTCGGCCTGCTGCTCACCCGCGCCGCCGGGCTGGGCGATATCCGCGCCATCGGCTCGGGCAATATCGGCGCCACGAATGTGCTGCGCACCGGCAACAAGACCCTGGCCGCCGCCACGCTGCTGCTGGACGCGCTGAAGGGCACGCTCGCCGTGGTGTGGATCAGCGCCTACGGCCATCACGGCGTGTTCCTGGCGGCGCTCTGCGTATTCCTCGGCCACCTTTATCCCGTCTGGCTGAAGTTCAAGGGTGGCAAGGGCGTCGCCACCGGGTTTGGCGTGTTTTACGGGTTGTGCTGGCCGCTGGGGCTGGTGTGCTGCGCCGCCTGGCTGCTCACCGCCCTTCTGCTCCGCTTCTCCTCGCTGGCAGCCGTTGTGGCCTATGCGGTGGCACCCATCGCCGCGTGGTATTTCGCCTCGCCCATGACAGCCCTGCTGGCGCTGATTATTGCGGTGCTGGTGTATTTGAAGCACTGGGCGAATATTCAGCGGCTCGTGAAGGGCGAGGAACCGCGGATTGGGAAGAAGGCGGCGGCTTGATGGCCATGACGAGCATCGGACGCCGTTCGCTGCTGGCCGCGCCTTTGGCGTTACTCCCTCGTGTAGCGATAGCTCAGCCACTGCCGCACGCCGACCGTCTGCATTATCAGGCGTGGAAAATGCCACCATACGCGGGTTTTGCGCCGCTTTGGATCGAAATCGCTGGCACCCCGCCCTACCAAGGTGGCGGCTGGGATAAAAACAAAACAGACACCGTTTCTCCCGCCACATTTGCGGCGATCGAGCGGTATGTCACCGCTAACGGTCATTCCTGCGCGAAGAATACTGACCTGCCGCTTCCCGCACACCAGCCACCTGTCTATCTGTTTTCGTTATTCCAAGGCATGGTGCCTGTGGGATGCTATTTGATGCCGCCTGAGAAGGTCGCAGGTTTTCTTGATCTCGCCCTGCCTCCCCCGGCTTTTCCCTCGGGGCCGAATATTTCATGACGGCCCTCGCCCGCCTGCGCCTCGTCCGCACAGAGAGCGTCGGCCCGGTCACCTACCGCAAGCTTCTGTCCCGCTTCGCCACTCCCGCCGAGGCGCTGGACGCCCTGCCCGCCCTGGCCCGCGCCGGGGGCCGGGCGGCCACGCCGCGTATTCCCCCCTTGGCCGAGGTGGAACGCGAATACGCGGCGCTCGCCCGCATGGGCGGGCAGTTCCTGTTCCTCGATACGCCGGGCTACCCGGAATTCCTGGCCCAGCTGCCCGACGCCCCACCCGCCATCGCCGCGCTGGGCGAGCCTGCCCTGCTTTCCGCCCGTTCGGTGGGCATTGTCGGGGCGCGCAACGCCTCGGCCAATGGCATGCGCTTCGCGGAACATCTGGGCGCGGAGCTGGCCGCGCGCCTCGTGGTGGTTTCCGGCCTCGCGCGCGGGATCGACGCCGCCGCCCATACCGGAGCGCTGCGGGCGGGCAAGACCGTGGCGGTGATCGCGGGCGGGCTGGATGTCCCCTACCCGCCCGAGAACGCCGATCTGCAGAAGCGAATCGCCGAGTGCGGCGCCGTGGTGGCGGAAGCCCCGCTCGGCACCGCGCCGCAGGGGCGGCATTTCCCCAAGCGCAACCGCATCATCGCCGGGCTGGCGCTGGGGCTTGTGGTTATCGAGGCCGCTGCCCGTTCCGGCTCTCTGCTCACCGCGCGGATGGCCATCGAGGCTGGGCGGGAGCTGTTCGGCGTGCCCAGCTCCCCGCTCGACCCGCGCTCCAAGGGCGCCAACGACCTCATCCGCCAGGGCGCGCATCTGGTGGATTGCGCGGAGGACGTGTTCGCCAACCTGCCCGACCATCCGGCCCGCCAGGGGCCGGGGCGCGACCCGCTGTTCACTCACGGCCAGACCGGTTTCGCCGAGCCGCCCCCAGCCTTGGAGGGCGGAACCAGCGAGGCCGACCTCGCCCGCGCCCGGCGCGAGATACTACCTCTGATCGGTCCGGAACCGGTAAGTGTTGACGAGATCGCGCGGCGCTGCCAGTTGTCGAGTGGCGCCATAGCGGCGGCCCTGCTGGAATTGGAACTCGCCGGGCGGGTGGAAACGCTCACCGGCAACAGGGTGGTCCGGCCCGAAGACCTATGAATGGAACGGCTCTTGACTGATATCGTCGTCGTCGAATCCCCCGCCAAAGCCAAGACCATCAACAAATATCTAGGCGACGGCTACAAGGTAGTCGCCTCGTTCGGCCATGTGCGCGACCTCCCGCCCAAGGACGGCTCGGTCCGCCCGGACGAGGATTTCGCCATGGATTGGGAGGCCGATGACCGCGGCTCCAAGCAGATCGGCGAGATCGCGAAGGCGCTGAAGGGCGCCAAGACGCTCTATCTGGCGACTGACCCGGATCGCGAGGGTGAGGCCATCTCCTGGCATGTGCGCGCCATGCTTGAGGACAAGCACGCGCTCAAGGGCGTTGACGTGCAGCGCGTCACCTTCAACGAGATCACGAAATCCGCCGTAACGGCGGCGATGGCGCATCCGCGCAAGCTGGATATGCCACTCATCGAGGCCTACCTCGCCCGCCGGGCGCTGGACTATCTGGTCGGCTTCACCCTCTCGCCCGTGCTCTGGCGCAAGCTGCCGGGCTCACGCTCCGCCGGGCGCGTGCAGTCGGTGGCGCTGCGGCTGGTCTGCGAGCGCGAGGCCGAGATCGAGGTCTTCAGGGCCCGCGAATACTGGACGGTGGAAGCGGCGATGCTCACCCCCACCGGCGCCCCCTACCCCGCGCGGCTGACCCATTACCAGGGCAAGAAGCTCGAGCAGTTCGACCTGCCCAACGAGGCCGCCGCCCGCGCCGCCGAGGCCGCGGTGCGCGCCGGCAATTTCACCGTCAGCAGCGTCGAGAAAAAGCGCACCAAGCGCAACCCGCCGCCGCCTTTCATCACCTCCACCTTGCAGCAGGAGGCGAGCCGCAAGCTCGGCCTTTCCTCGCAGCAGACGATGCGCCTCGCCCAGCAGCTCTACGAGGGCGTGGACATCAACGGCGATACGGTCGGCCTGATCACCTATATGCGAACCGACGGCGTGCAGCTGGCCAAGGAGGCCGTGCAGGCCATCCGCTCCCAGATCAAGTCCGAGTTCGGCGAGAGCTATCTGCCCGGCGCACCGCGCGAATACCAGAGCAAGGCCAAGAACGCGCAGGAAGCGCACGAGGCTATCCGCCCCACCGACATCTCGCTCACCCCGGCGAAGGTCGCCCGCATGCTCAACCCCGAGCAGGCGAAGCTCTACGAGCTGATCTACAAGCGCGCCATGGCCTGCCAGATGTCCGCCGCCGAGCTGGACCAGACCGCCGTGGACCTGACGGACGGCGCGGGCCAGACCCTGCGCGCCACCGGCTCCGTGCTGGCCTTCGACGGCTTCCTGAAGCTCTACCACGAGGACCAGGACGACGCTTCGGATGACGAGGATACCCGCATCCTGCCGCCCATCGCCAAGGGCGACCCGGCCAAGACCCGCGATGTGACCGCCAGCCAGCACTTCACCCAGCCGCCGCCGCGCTACTCCGAGGCTTCGCTGGTGAAGAAAATGGAAGAGCTGGGCATCGGCCGGCCTTCCACCTATGCGTCCATCCTCACCGTGCTGCGCGACCGAAATTACGTGCGGCTGGAAGCAAGGCGCTTCATCCCCGAGGACCGGGGCCGCCTCGTCACCGCTTTCCTCACCAGCTTCTTCGCGCGTTACGTGGATACTGGCTTCACCGCCAATCTGGAGGAGCAGCTCGACGAGATCGCCGAGGGTAACGCCAATTGGCGCGCCGTGCTGCGCGCCTTTTGGGAGGATTTCTCCGCCGCCGTGGCGCAGACCAAGGAGCTGAAGATCTCCGACGTCATCGACGCGCTGGACGCCGATCTCGGCCCGCATTTCTTCCCCGCCCGCGAGGACGGGTCCGATCCGCGCGCCTGCCCCTCCTGCGGCAGTGGGAGGCTGGGCCTGAAACTCGGGCGGTTCGGCAGCTTCATCGGCTGCTCCAACTACCCCACCTGCCAATACACCCGCAAACTCGCGGTGGAAGGCGGCGACAACCCGGATGACAGCCTGAAGGACGGGATGCGCCTGCTCGGCCAACACCCCGAAACGTGCGAGGATATTACGCTCCGCCGCGGGCCTTATGGCCTGTACGTGCAGCAGGGCGAGCCAGACCCGGAGGACAAGAAGGCAAAGCCCAAGCGCGCGTCGCTGGCGCGCGGCATGGAAGGCGCCACGCTAACGCTGGAACAGGCGCTGGGCCTGCTCTCCCTGCCCCGCCTGGTCGGCATACACCCGGAGACGGGGCAGAAGATCGAGGCCAACATCGGCCGCTTCGGCCCATACGTAAAAATGGGCGCGATCTTTGCCTCGCTCGACCGGGATGACGACGTGCTGCATCTTGGCCTCAACCGGGCCATGGACCTGATCACCAAGAAGCAGGACTCCATTCGCACGGTGGGCGCGCACCCGAAGGACGGCGAGCCCGTGCTGGTACGCAAGGGGCGGTTCGGCCCTTATGCGCAATGGGGCAACACCGTAGCCAACCTGCCGCGCGGCCAGGAAATGGCTGACGTGACGCTGGATGAGGCCGTGGCGTTGCTTGCCGAAAAGGGCAAGGAAATGGCGCCCAAGGGCAAGAAAGGCGCCGCGGGCAAAAAGGCCGCAGCCAAGCTGTCCGCCAAGAAAGCGGCTGAAAAGCCCGCCGCCAAGAAAACCGCAGCCAAACCCAAAGCGGCCAAGGCTCCGGCCAAAGCCAAAACCAAGAAGGCGGTGCCGGCCGCCTGAAGCTTAGGAGGCGGTCTGGCTAGCTTCTTCGCCAGCGTCCTCGACTGCGTCCTCGACGGCGTCCTTCGTCCGCTTGACGGCGCCGGCGGACTTATGCGCGTTTATTGGCTCGGCGGCGCTGGTCAGCAGCTTGCCTGCCTCGGCGTAGCAGGCCTTCATCTCGTCGTTCATCTCGCGGAGCACGGTAATGAACCGGTCCATCTCGTCCGCCAGTTGCTGGCTGGCGTGGCCGGGCTCGGTCCAGCTACCAGTCAACAAGCCCAGCCGACTGGCCCAACATTCCTGGCCGAAACGCAGTTCAAGCCGCGCTGCGGCGGCCATGCCCTGCATCATCCGCTCCTGTGCGCGCAACATGCACAAGGTGCGCTCGCGCCAATCACCCATCACTCCTGCGGGGTTAAAAGCTTCCATCGTCTGCTCGAAGCTGCGCGTTGATTCTTGAGTATGGTACATGCCAAGTTCCCCTCTTTTGGGCGGCTCACTATAACAACGAGGGGCAAGGCCGGGCGTTAACAATGCGGCTTGATACGAAAGCTTAACATCACGGTTATTTTGGGGGAAGTTTCATGACCAGCGGACATATTCTGCTCGCTACCGGGGGCGTGCTCGGCATCATCCTGCTCGTTCTGTCCGCCATGGTGACGCGCCAGCGCTATCTGCTGCGGGTCTCGCTCGGCGACGGCGGCGGCGCCCCGGCGAATGAACCGCTGCGCACGGCCATGCGGGCCCAGGCTAATTTCGCGGAATACGTGCCGCTGATCCTGCTGCTAATGGTTGGGCTTACCCTCGAAGGGGCCGACAGCCGGCTGATTCTGGGCTTGAGCGTGGTGCTCGTCATCTCCCGCATTGCCCACCCGATCGGCATGTACCGCCCGGCGCCGAACCCCTTCCGCGCCGGTGGAATCATGCTCACCTGGGCCGTTCTGCTGGTGGCGAGCCTCTCGGCCATTCTGTACGCGCTATAAGCTGGGCGGACCTGCGGCACGAGCATCGTTAACATTAAATTTATCCATGGCGGCGCCGGAAAGAATATGCTTTTCGATGTGCCATGACCGCTGCCCCCCTGCATTTCCGAGATGAACGACTGATGCTGGACCCTGCCGGAGCCGCGTTCTGGCCGAAGAAGCGGGTGCTCATCGTCGCCGACCCGCATTTCGATAAAAATCAGGGCTTTGCGTCCCGCCCCGGCCTGCCCCCGGCGCACGAGACCAAGGCCGCGATCGAGCGGCTGAACCGGCTGGTGCGGCTGTACAGGCCGAGCAAGGTTGTCGTGCTCGGGCAATCCTCGCAGGAGGCTGATGGCACCACCCGTCTGGCCAAGGACGACAAGGGCCGCATCGAGGCGATGGCGCGAGAGGCGCAGTTCATCTGGGTGGCCGGCGACCACGATGCCGCCCCCCACGCCCTGCCCGGCCAATGCGTCGCGCTGCACCGGGAGGGCCCGTTCACCTTCCGGCACGAGCCCAGCCACCAGCTCGGCCCGCGCGAGATCGAACTCTCCGGCCATGTCCGCCCCAAGGCGAGCATAGATGCGCGCGGCAAGCGCGTCTCCCGCCCCTGCTTCGTGGCTGACGCACAGCGGCTGGTGCTGCCCGCCTTCGGCAGCCATGCCGGCGGCGTGGATGTGCGCGAGCCTGCCATCTCCCGGCTGTTTCCGCGGGGCCTGCGCGTGTTCCTGCTGGGGCAGGACCAGCTATTCTCCCTCGCCCTGGAACAGCTTGGCCGCATGGCCGAGGTGGCGTGAGCGCCAGCCTCGTCTGGTTCCGCAACGACCTGAGGCTGCAGGACAACCCCGCCCTGCACGCCGCCTGCGCGGGGCCGGGGCCGGTGGCGCTGCTCTACATCCTCGACGAACGTGCCGGAGCGGCGAGCCGCTGGTGGCTGCATCATTCGCTGGCGGCGCTGGGGCGGGAAATCACGGCGCGCGGCGGGCATCTGCTGCTGCGCCAGGGCGATCCGCTGCAAATCATCCCGGCGATGGCGGCCGGGCTTGGTGTAACGGCGGTGCATGCGGCCCGGGCCCATGAGCCCTATTGGCGCGAGACTGACCGTGCGTTGGATGCCACGCTGAAGACGCAGAATATCGGTCTGCACCGGCATCTCTCCACCTCGCTGTTTGCCCCTGAGCGCATCACCACCAAGACCGGCGGGCTGTACGGCGTTTACAGGCCCTTCTCCAAGGCCTGCCTCGCCGCTGGGGTGCCGGATGTCTTCCTCCCCGCCCCCGGCAGAATCAACGGCATCAGCGCCGAGTCAGACAGGCTGGAGGACTGGGCGCTACTCCCCGCCAGGCCGGACTGGGCAGGCGGCATGCGCGCGGAATGGACACCTGGCGAGGCCGGAGCCAAGGCGCGGCTGGAGGCCTTCCTCACCGGGCCGGTACAAGATTACGCTGTGGCGCGAGACCTCCCTGGCCACCCCGGCTCGTCCAGGCTTTCCCCGCATGTGCATTTCGGTGAGATCTCGCCACGCTATGTATGGCACCGCGCGGCCGCTTGCGGCGAAAGCGAGGGCGTGCGGACGTTCCTTAAGGAGCTGCTCTGGCGGGAGTTCTCCATCCATCTGCTCTGGCAGCACCCCGATATCCGCACAGCGCCCATCCGCGAGGAATTTGCCCGCTTCCCCTGGGCAGACGACCCGAAGGCGCTGCGCGCCTGGCAGTGCGGGCGGACCGGCATTCCCATCGTGGACGCGGGGATGCGCGAGCTGTGGCAGACAGGCTGGATGCATAACCGCGTGCGGATGATTTGCGCCTCCTTCCTGGTAAAGCACCTGCTCATCCCCTGGCAGGCGGGCGAGGCATGGTTCTGGAACACGCTGGTGGACGCCGACGAGGCTGCCAACGGCGCCTCCTGGCAATGGGTGGCCGGCTGCGGGGCCGATGCCGCGCCCTATTTCCGCATCTTCAACCCTGTGCTGCAGGGCCAGAAATTCGACCCAGACGGCAATTATGTCCGTCGCTACGTGCCGGAACTGGCGAAGCTCCCCGACACCTGTATCCATGCGCCGTGGGAGGCTGATCCGGCGATTCTCGCCCATGCGGGGGTGCGGTTGGGCGAGACCTATGCGCGCCCGATCATGGCACTGGCCGAAGGACGTAAACGCGCCCTGGCCGCGTATGAGAAAATCAAAACCACATAATGACTGACGTTTCACGTCGCAGCCACCTTGTGTTTCGGGGTGGAGGTGACAATGTGAAAGTTGTAATGGCTTTACTTTCAACAACCTCCAGCAGCGCATGATTCCTTCCGGCATGAAGCTGCGCGTCGTGGGCGATGTCCACGGTGACTCCAGGGCCTTCGCCGCCGCCGCCGAGACCGACCGTTTCATCATTCAGCTCGGCGATCTGGTGGATGACGGGCCGGATACGCCCGGCGCGCTGCGCATCATGTTCCGGCTGCTGGAGGAAAAGCGCGGCCTGTTCATTCTCGGCAACCATGATTTCAAGCTGGCCCGGGCCCTGCGCGGTGACAATGTGCGCGGCGCCCCCACCACCCGCACCTTGGCCGAGCTTCCAGCCGAACTGCGTGACCGCACGCGTGAGACAATCATGGCAGCACCCGCCTGGGCGATGCGCGGGCCGCTGTTCTTTGTGCACGGCTCCTTCCACCCCGGCATGCTGGAGGAGCCGCCGCCGCCCTTCCCGCCCGGCCGCGCCTGCCCTCTGCTCGCCCGTGCCCTATACGGGCAGACAACCGGGCGCGTGACAGGTGCCGGCAAGCCGGAGCGGCTGCTGCGCTGGGTGGAGGAAGTCCCGCGTGGCCTGACCGTGTATGCCGGGCATGACCAGCGCAGCACGGATGGCCGACCCTATATCCGCACCGCCCGCAGCGGCGGCACGGCGGTGTTTCTAGATACCGGCGCGGGCAAGGGCGGGCATTTATCGTGGGTGGATATTGATCCGGTGTGAAGTTGAGGAGTTGGCATGACCGATACCAGCCTGCCTGCCGCCATCGTTGCTCTTGACGCGCCGACCCGGCAGAAACCCTCTAATTATCCGGAGCCGTTCCGGTCCATGGTGGGCGGGCGGGAGAAGCGCCCCCTCGGCGATCTTTTTGGTCTAACCAATTTCGGCGTGAACCTCACCCGGCTGGCCCCTGGCGCCATATCGGCGCTGCGTCACTCCCATAGCCGGCAGGACGAGTTCGTCTATGTCCTGACCGGGCACCCAGTACTGGTGACTAACGCCGGGGAGACCCCGCTTTCGCCCGGCATGTGCGCGGGATTCAGGGCGGGCACTGGCGATGCCCACCAACTGCGCAACCCCACCAACGAAGACGTCCTCTACCTCGAAATTGGCGACCGCACGCCAGGGGATACCGGCGCATATCCCGACGATGACCTGCAAGCCGTGCAGGACGCCACAGGGCGATGGTTGTTCCTCCACAAGAATGGAAGGCCGTACTTATAGGAACGGATTGCTCCGGCGTTCGGCACCGATGGTCGAGGCCGGGCCATGGCCGCAGGTAAACTGGAAATCATCCGGCAAGGTGAGCAACTTGGCGCGGATGCTCTCGATCAGCT
This sequence comes from uncultured Alphaproteobacteria bacterium, assembly GCA_963750235.1. Taxonomy (GTDB): domain Bacteria; phylum Pseudomonadota; class Alphaproteobacteria; order Acetobacterales; family Acetobacteraceae; genus Acidocella. The sequence goes on along the minus strand of CAVVPW010000004.1, from coordinate 931,751 downwards.
GCTCATGGTTGCCGTAATCGCCCAGATCCGTGCGCCCGACCGAGCCATGGAACAGCACATCGCCGAAAATGCCGAATTTCTGCGCGTGGTTGATGAACACCACATGCCCGGGCGTATGGCCGGGGCAGTGCCGCACCTCGAATTCCGCGCCGCCGAGGGTGACGATGTCGCCCTCCTTCACCCAGGCATCGGGCGTGCAGTTACGGCTGACAAGGCCGAAGTGCGCGCCCATTGCCTCCATGCTGTCGAGCAGGAACTTGTCGGCGATGTCCGGGCCGGTGACAGGAACGCCAGTAGCCTCTGAAAGTTCCGCGGCGCCACCGGCATGGTCCATATGCCCATGGGTGATAAAAATGCCGGTGAGCGTCACCCCGGCCTTCTTCAGCAGGTCGAGCAGGTCCGGCACGTCCCCGCCGGGGTCCACGATGCTGCCCAGCATCGTTTCATCATCCCACAGAATGGTGCAGTTCTGCTGAAACGCGGTGACGGGGACGATGCCGATCTTCAGCGCCATTATTTGGCGCTCCGCAGGTCGGGCGCGGTGGCCTCGGCCGTGAGCAGCGCCACAACCTCGTCCAGACCCAGGATTTCCTGCGCCGCGCCGCCAAGCCGCCGCAGGGCGACCTTGCGATCCTCGGCCTCTTTTCGCCCTACGACCAGAATGTTGGGAACGTGGTGCAGCGAATGCTCGCGGATTTTCGCCTGGATCTTCTGGTTGCTCACATCCAGCTCCACCGCCAGCCCGGCCTTGGTCAGCACCGCCGCCACCTCCGCCGCGTAGTCATCGGCGTCGGAAACGATGGTCGCCACCACCACCTGGGTGGGCGCCAGCCAGAGCGGGAAGCGCCCGGCATATTGCTCGATGAGAATGCCCAGGAAGCGCTCAAAGCTGCCAATGATCGCGCGGTGCAGCATCACCGGGCGGGCGCGGCCTGAGTCGGAAGTGACGTACTCGGCGTCCAGCCGCTCCGGCAGCACGAAATCCACCTGGATGGTGCCGCATTGCCAGTCGCGCCCGATGGCGTCGCGCAGCACGAATTCCAGTTTCGGCCCGTAGAACGCGCCCTCGCCCGGGTTGAGCGTGTATTCCACCCCCGCCTGCTCGCAAGCGGCCTTCAGCGCGCCCTCGGCACGGTCCCACACCTCGTCGGAACCCGCGCGGGTCTCCGGGCGGTCGGAGAACTTGACGGTAAAGCTCTCGAAGCCGAAATCCTTGTACACGCTCTCCAACAGCTCGACGAACTTCACCGTCTCATCGGCAATCTGGTCTTCCGTGCAGAAGATATGCGCGTCGTCCTGCGTGAAGGCGCGCACGCGCATGATGCCGTGCAGCGCGCCCGAGGGCTCGTAGCGGTGGCAGGCGCCGAACTCGGCCATGCGGATGGGCAGCTGCCGGTAGGAGCGCAGCCCTTGCTTGAAGATCTGCACATGGCAGGGGCAGTTCATCGGCTTCAGGGCGAGGGTGGATTCTTCCTCCACCACCTCGGCGATGAACATGTTCTTGCGGTACTTGTCCCAGTGGCCAGACTTCTCCCACAGTTTGCGGTCCACGAGCTGCGGGGTGCGCACCTCCTCGTAGCCGTTCTGCTCCAGGCGGCGGCGGATATAGGCTTCCACCGTGCGGTAGAGCTTCCAGCCCTTCTGATGCCAGAAGATGCTGCCCACCGCCTCCTCCTGGATGTGGAACAGGTCCATTTCCTTGCCGATGCGCCGGTGGTCGCGGCGCTCGGCTTCCTCAAGCTGGTGCAGGTACGCATCCAGCTCCTTGGCGTCGCGCCAGGCGGTGCCGTAGATGCGGCTCAGCATCGGGTTCTTGGAATCCCCGCGCCAATAGGCGCCAGCGGTCTTCATCAGCTTGAAGGCCGTGCCAACATCCGAGGTGGAGCGCAGATGCGGGCCGCGGCAGAGATCCAGCCACTCGCCCTGGCGGTAGATGGTGATGGTCTGGTCCTCGGGCAGATCGCGGATCAGCTCGGCCTTGAAGCGCTCGCCCTTGGCCTCGAAGAAATCGATGGCCTCGTTGCGCGTCCACACCTCGCGCACGAATTTCTCGTTGCGCGCCACGATCTCGCGCATCTTCGCCTCGATGGCCGGGAGGTCATCCGGCTTGAACGGCTCATTGCGGTAGAAATCGTAGTAGAACCCGTTCTCGATGGACGGCCCGATGGTGACTTGCGTGCCGGGAAAAAGCTCCTGCACGGCCTCGGCCAGGATATGCGCGGCGTCGTGGCGGATGAGCTCCAGCGCCGCCTCATCCTTGCGGGTGACGAACTTCACCGACGAATCCTCGGTGATCTCGCGGGACATATCCATCTCCGCGCCGTTCACCACCATGGCCAGCGCGGCGCGGGCCAAACCCGGCCCAATCGCCTCGGCGATCGTAGTGCCCGTCACCGCGCCCTCGAAGGAGCGAACGGAACCGTCGGGCAGTGTGATTGCAGGCATGTCTCTCTCTTTTGCTTAAAAATACCGGGGCGTTATGGCAGGGCGGCAAGCACCTGCGCAACCGGGAGGTCTTGCAGATTTGGCGCGCGCAATATGGTTGGCCAGCCCCCATCCGGGTAGCGCGGCGCGGTGCGCGCCGGGTCGGAGGCCGCCGAGAACAGCGAGATGCAGTGCACCCCCAGTGCGGCGGCAAGGTGCATCGGGCCGGTATCATTGCCGATGGCGAGTTTCGCGCCGCGCAGCACCGAGGCGAGCTGGAAGAAATCCGTCCTCCCGGTCAGGTCCACCCCGCCGATGATCCGGGCGATATCGCGCTCCCCCGCCGTACCAACGACAACCACGGGCAAGTTCAGCCCCGCCGCCACCTCGCGGAATTTTTCCGCCGGGAACCGCTTTTCCGGCCGGTGCGGCGAAGCGCCTGGCACCAGCACGGCATATTCGGGCGGCAGGCCGAAGCTGGAAATATCCCCCGCCAGCCAGGAGAGGTCCGGCACTGGCAGCGCGGCAATCCCGGCATCCCGCAGTTGGCCTTCAAGCCGCTCGCGTGTGTGGATATGGCTGCGGTCGGGGTCACGATCCGGCAGAGAACAGCCCTTGGCGATGCCCGACCATTCCGGCTTTCCTGCCAGGGCGAAATAGCGCGAGGACCGCCCAGAGGTTTGCAGGTCATATACCAAGTCAAACCCGCGCAGCTGGCGGCGCAGGCGCAGCAGGCCGGGCAGGTTCCAGGCTTCCGGCTTGGCGTCCAGCTCGACACGGTCGAACCAAAGGCTTTTGCCCAGCAACCCGGCATAGGGCCTCGTGGTCAGCAGCGTGATGTCCGCCCCCTCATGCGCCGCGCGGATGGCGGCGAAGGCCGGAAAAGCCAGCACAATATCGCCAAACGCGCCGTGCTTGATGACGAGGATTTTCACCCCAGCAGCTCCGCGTACACGTTCAGCAGCCTGGTCTGCATCACCGGCAAGGAGAAGTTGCTCACGATATGCCCGCGCGCCTGCCGCCCGAACTCGATCCGCGCCTCCGTGGGCATGTCCAGAATCGCATCCAGCACAGCCGCGAGTGCCGCGGCATTGCCCGGCGGCACGAGAAAGCCGCTCTGCCCATCCAGCACCGTCTCCCGCGCGCCGCCATGGTCGGCGGCAACGACGACGCGGCCCATGGCCTGGGCCTCGACGATGGTACGGCCGAACGCCTCGGGCTTGGTCGAGCAGTTTACCACCACATCGGCCAGCATCATCGCCGCAGGCACATCGTCCACATGCCCCGCCATGCGAAGGCGCGACCCCAGGCCCAGCTTCTTGGCCAGGGCGACCAGGCTGGCGGTATAGGCCGTGCGCCCCTGGTCAGAGCCGACGAGAATGCCCAGCACATCCTGGTGCCGCATCTTGGCCAGCGCCTCGATGAACAGCTTCTGCCCCTTCCAGCTGGTGAGGCGCCCGGGGAGCAAGATGGTGGGCTGCCCGGCATCGGCCCGCCACGTGCGCGCGAGACGCACGGAACGGTCGCCGAGCACGGTGGCGGGATCGAAAATCCCGGCATCCACGCCGCCATGCACCACGCGCACACGCTCCGGGCCGACGCCGTAGCGGGACTGGATCAGCTCAGCGACATAGTTGCTGACCGCGATCACCCGGTCGCCACGCGCCATAACCTCGTTGTAGCGGCGCTTCAGTCCGTTCTCCTCACCATAGACGCCGTGATAGGTGGTGACGAACGGGATCTTGCGCCGCTGGGCGGCGTAATAGGCCGACCAGGCAGGCGCGCGGGAATGCGCGTGGATCAGGTCTACCTCGTTCTCTTCGATCACCTCCTCAAGCCGGCGGACATTGCGCCAAATGCTGAGCGGGTTCTTGGTGTTCAGCGGCAGGAGCACCAGCTCCGCCCCGGCGCGGGTGGCCAGCGGCGCCAGCGGCCCGGCCCCGGCGGCGATCAGCGAGCGGTGGCCACTCATGTGCACGGCCTCCGCGCCTTCCACCGCCACGCGCTCCGCGCCGCCCATGCCAAGTTGTGGCAGCACCTGGAGAATCGTTAGGCGTCGATTATTCATGGGCGCCGCGCTAACATGAATTTGGGGGTAATAGCCAATGCCGAATGTTTCCCGCGTACCTGGTGTGAACCTGGAATATGAGTACCTGCCAGGCGCTGGGCCGGTGGTGGTGTTTTGCCCTGGCTATGCCTCGGACATGAGCGGCACCAAAGCCACCGCGCTGCTGGAAATCTGCGAGCACGAGCGACTGGCGATGCTGCGCTTTGACTATTCCGGCCATGGCCGCTCCGGCGGTGAATTCATCGACGGTTCCATCGGCAGCTGGCTGGAGGATGCAGCCTTCATAATCAGCCAGGTGGTCCCGCAGCAGGAGCTGCTGATCGTCGGCTCCTCGATGGGCGGCTGGATCGCCCTACTGCTGGCTTTGCGGCTCAAGGCGCAACTGTGCGGGCTGCTGCTTATCGCCCCGGCGCCGGACTTCACCGAGCGCTTGATCCTTCCCGAACTCAGCGCTGACCAATTGCGCACTATTAAAATGCAAGGTGTGTTGCGCCGTCCTTCCGAATATGGCGAGCCGCTGCCGCTGACATGGCGGCTGCTGGAGGAAGGACGCGCGCATCTGCTGCTGGATGCGCCAATCGCGGTGCATTGCCCGGTGCGAATCCTCCACGGCATGCAGGATGCCGATGTGCCTTGGAAACTGAGCCTGGAACTGGCCGAGCAGCTGGAAACACCGGATGTCCGGCTCGTCTTCGTGAAGGATGGCGACCACCGGCTTTCCCGCCCGCGTGATCTCGGCCTGCTAGGCGGAACGCTGCGCAGCCTCCTCCTGCAGAATGGCTGCTAGGCCCGCCCGGTAATCCGGGTATTTCCAGGCAATGCCCAGCGCCGCCTTGGTTTTGGCGGCGGAGACCTTGCGGTGCTCGGCCCAGAAGCTGCGCGCCATGGGGGACATGGTTTTCACCGCTTCCTCGTAGGGCACGGGCGGCGGCGGCGGCACGCCGAGCAGCCGCGCCGCCTCCACCACCACATCGGCGCTGGCGGCAGGTTCGTCATCGGCAAAGTTGAAGATGCCGGCGGCCTCGCGCTCCATGGCGGCAAACACGCCAAGGGCAATATCGTCGCGGTGGATGCGCCCGAACACATGGCCGGGCTTGACCACGCGCCGCCCCTGCCCTGCCCGCAGATCGTCGAACATCGAACGGCCAGGGCCGTAAATCCCGGCCAGCCGGAAAATGCTTATGGCTATGACGCGGCCCGATTCAGACTTCGCGGCAGTCGCCGCTCCGTCATCGGGACGCGTGAGCCCCAGCCACGCCACCTCCGCCTCCACCCGGCGGCGGGTGCGCTCCGAGCCCGGGTTCACCGGCGTGTCCTCGTTCACCCAGGCGCCGCCGGCATCGCCATAAACGCCGGTGGTGGAGAGATAGCCGACCCAGCGCAGAAGCGGCGCGGCGGCGATGGCATCGCGGTAGCGCGCCAGCACCGGGTCGCCATTCTCATCCGGTGCCGCGGTGGCAAGAAGGTGCGTGGCGTTGGCGATGGCGCTTTCCGCGGCGTCGAATGGGATCCGTGTTACCCTAGGCTCTGGTGCTGCATTTCCGCGCGTTGTGGCAATGACAGCGTAACCCGCTGCCACGGCAGCCTTGGCTATGGCGCGGCCGGAATAACCGAGGCCGAAGATAAGCAGGTGCTTCTTGGCCGTGCCGTCCACTTCAGAAATCGAGGTCCGCGTAATGCGGTGGCGGCGCGATGCCGTTCACCTTGTCCGCCAGCACGGCGCGGAACGCCGGGCGGCTCTTAATCCGCGCGTACCAGTCCTTGGCCGCGGCGGAGGCCGACCAGTCAACGTCGCCGATATAGTCCAGGGCCGAGAGCTGGGCCGCGGCGGCGAAATCCGCGAGCGACAGATTGGCCCCGGCCAGCCAGCGCCGGTGCTCGGCCAGCCAGCCGATATAGACGAGATGCTGCTTGAGGTTCGCGTACCCCGCGCGCAGGGCATTGGCATCCGGGGGCCCAAGCTTCAGCGCCTGCTTCATGGTCTTCTCCCAGAGCAGATGGCGCGTCACCTCGGAGAAGAATTTCTCGTCGAACCAGGCTACCAGCCGGCGGGTTTCCACCCGCTCCGGCATGGAGTGGCTGAGCAGCTGCACCTCCGGGTAGGCTTCCTCCAGATACTCGCAGATGACGCGGGAATCCGGGACGACCAGGCCGCTATCCTCGACGAGGGTGGGCACGGTGCAGGCCGGGTTGAGTTCCAGATAGGCAGGCTGACGCTCCCACACCTTCTCCACCTTCAGGTCGAAGGGCAGGCGCTTTTCCGCCATCACCAGCCGCACCTTGCGCGAATAGGGAGAGAGCGGGAGATGATAAAGGATTCGCATGGCCAACATCTATGCCACCGGTGCCGCGCAACTCAAAGCGGCACCGGTGGATTTGTTTCAGGCCCGTTCAGCCTGGGCCGCGTCGTCCAGTGGCTTGGAGAGGTACTTGATGTACTCCTTCGGCACCACCTGCCAGAAATGCGGGAACTCCCGGTTCCAGTCATTCAGCAGGGTGGCGGCGTAGCGGCTCTCGGTCTCGGCCACATGGCGCTCCACCAGCTCCTTCAGCACCCCGGCCCAATGGGCGGAGGCGACGCGCTGCCAGTGCAGCGTGTCCGGGTTCAGGCGCAGTTCGAACTTCTTCTCGCGGTCGTAGACGAAGGCCATGCCCCCGGTGAAGCCGGCGCCGAAATTGTCGCCCACCTCACCCAGCACCACCACGGTGCCGCCGGTCATGTACTCGCAGCCATTGCAGCCAATACCCTCTACCACCGCCGTGGCGCCCGAGTTGCGCACGGCGAAGCGCTCGCCCGCCAGACCCGCTGCGAACAGCGCGCCGGAGGTTGCGCCGTACAGCACGGTGTTGCCGATGATCGTGTTCTCATTGGTCTTCAGCTTGGAGGACGGACCCGTGCGCACCACGATGGTGGCTCCGGACAGCCCCTTGCCCACATAGTCGTTGGCGTCGCCAAAGACTTCCAGCTTCAGCCCCTTCACGCCGAACGCGCCGAGCGACTGCCCGGCCGAGCCGCGCAGGCGCACCGTCACATGGTCCGGCTGCAGCGTGGCCTTGCGGTATTTGGCCACGATCTGCGAGCTGAACTTGGTGCCTATGGCGCGATGCGTGTTGCGGATGTTGTACTGCAACTGCATCTTCTCGCCGCTCTTGAAGAACGGCTCCGCGTCCGCGATCATCTGCGCGTCCAGCGTCTCCGGCACCTCGTTGCGGCCCACGCGCGTGCAATAGCGGGCATGCGGACCCGGGTCGGCCTGCGCCAGGATCGGGTTGAGGTCGAGGTCGTCCAGGTAATCCGCGCCACGGGAGACCTGGTGCAGCAGGTCGGCGCGCCCGATGATCTCCTTGAGCGACTTGAAGCCGAGCGAGGCCAGGATCTCGCGCACTTCCTCGGCCACGAACGAGAACAGGTTGATCACCTTCTCAGGCGAACCCTCGAACTTCTGGCGCAGCGCCTCGTCCTGCGTGCACACGCCAACCGGGCAGGTGTTGGAGTGGCATTGGCGCACCATGATGCAGCCCATGGCGACCAGCGAGGCCGTGCCGATGCCGTATTCCTCGGCGCCCAGCATGGCGGCGATCACCACGTCCCGCCCGGTCTTGATGCCGCCATCGGTGCGCAGCACCACCTGGTGGCGCAGACGGTTGAGCATCAGCACCTGATGCGCCTCGGAGAGACCCATCTCCCACGGCATGCCGGCATACTTCACCGAAGACTGCGGCGAGGCGCCGGTGCCGCCGACATGGCCGGAGACCAGGATCGCATCCGCCTTGGCCTTGGCCACGCCGGCCGCGATGGTGCCGATGCCGGAGCGCGAGACCAGCTTCACGCACACGGTTGCGCGCGGGTTGATCTGCTTGAGGTCGTAGATCAGCTGCGCCAGGTCCTCGATCGAATAGATGTCATGGTGGGGCGGAGGAGAAATCAGCGTCACGCCCGGGGTGGCGTGACGCAGCCTGGCGATTAGCTCCGTGACCTTGAAGCCAGGCAGCTGCCCGCCCTCGCCGGGCTTGGCGCCCTGCGCGACCTTGATCTCGATCTCCTTGCAGTCGTTCAGGTATTCGGCGGTGACGCCGAAACGGCCCGAGGCGATCTGCTTGATGGCAGAGGAGGCGTTGTCGCCATTCGGGCGCGGCTCGGCGCGGGACGGGTCCTCGCCGCCCTCGCCGGAGTCGGAGCGAGCACCGATGCGGTTCATGGCGATCGAGAGCGTCTCATGCGCCTCTGGGCTGAGCGCGCCGAGCGAGATGCCCGGCGCCAACAGGCGCTTGCGGATTTCGGTGATGCTCTCAACCTCGTCCACCGAGACCGGTGTCAGCCCGTCGCGGCGGAAATCCAGCAGGTCGCGCAGCGCGATCGGCTTCTGCTTGCGCACGGCCTCCGTGTACTTCTTGTACATCCGGTAGGAGCCGCTGCCGACGGCCGTCTGCAGCAGGTGCACCGCGTTGTTGTCGAAGGCATGCGCCTCGCCGGTGCGGCGTAGGCGGTACTGGCCGCCAATGTCCAGCGGCATGACATTACCGCTCCACGCCGCCTTGTGCAGCTCCAGCACCTCATGCGCGATGCCGGGCAGGCCGATGCCGGAGATGCGCGACGGCATGCCGGGGAAGAACTCGCCAACCAGCGCGCGGGAGAGGCCGATGGCCTCGAAGTTATAGCCGCCGCGATAGGACGAGATGACCGAGATGCCGAGCTTCGACATCACCTTCAGCAGCCCCTTGTCCACCGCCTTCTTGTAGCGGGAAACGCATTCCTTGAGGCTGAGATTGCCGAACAAGCCACGGGCATGGCGGTCGGCGATGCATTCCTGCGCCAGGTAGGCGTTCACCGTGGTGGCGCCCACGCCGACCAACACCGCGAAGTAATGCACGTCCATGCACTCGGCGGCGCGCACATTCAGCGAGGTGAAGGTGCGCAGCGACTGGCGGACAAGGTGCGTATGCACCGCGCCGGTGGCCAGGATCATCGGGATCGGCGCACGCTCGGGGCCCATCGCCTCATCGGTGAGGATGACATGGGTGCAGCCGGCGCGCACGCCCTCCTCGGCCTCGCGGCGGATGCGCTCGATGGCGCGGCGCAGGCCGCCCTCGCCATTCGCCACCTTGAAGGTGCAGTCCACCACGCAGGCGGAGGCGCCCATGGTCTTGCGCATCGCCTCGAACTCGGCGGTGGAGAGCACCGGGCTGTCCAGTTGCAGCAGGTCGCACTGGGTCTCGTCCTCTTCCAGCACGTTGCCCAGATTGCCAAGGCGCGTCTTGAGCGTCATCACCCGGGTCTCGCGCAGGCTGTCGATGGCAGGGTTGGTCACCTGGCTGAAGCTCTGGCGGAAATAATGGTGCAGGCCGCGATATTTCTCGGAAAGCACGGCGAGCGGCGCGTCATCGCCCATGGAGCCGGTGGCCTCCTGCGCATCGTCCACCATCGGGTGCAGGATCAGCTCCAGCTCCTCCAGCGTGAAGCCCACGGCGAGCTGGCGGCGGCGCAGCGCCTCGGTGTCGAGCCGTACCGGCTCAGGCGCGTCGGTCTTCACGATATGGTCGATGACGGTGATGCGCTTGGTCCAGGCGCCGAAATCCTGGCGCGCGGCCAGCATGTCCTTGAGTTCAAGGTCGTGGTAGAATTTCGCCTCGTCCAGGTCCACGGCGATGGTCTGGCCGGGACCGACCGCGCCCTTCTCGACGATATCCTCCTCATCCAGCTTCACCATGCCGGTCTCGGAGCCCACGATCAGCATCTTGTTGCGGGTCATGGAATAGCGCAACGGACGCAGGCCGTTGCGGTCCAACCCGGCGATAACGAAGCGGCCATCGGTGGCGGCCACGGCGGCCGGGCCGTCCCACGGCTCCATCACCGCGTTGCAGTAGGAGAACAGATCGCGATGCGCCTTCGGCATGGTGGCGTCCGCGCCGGTGGCGGGCGGGATCATCAGCGCCTTGGCCATCGGCGCGTCGCGCCCGGCGCGCACCAGCAGCTCGAATACATTATCCAGCGCCGCCGTGTCGGAGCCGCCATCCTGCACAACCGGCTTCACGTAGCCCAGGAACTCGTCCAGCCCCTCGGCGCCCAGGCGCGTCTCGTGGCTCTTCATCCAATTGATATTGCCGGCGACGGTGTTGATCTCGCCATTATGCGCCAGCATGCGGAAGGGCTGCGCCAGCTTCCAGGTAGGGAAGGTGTTGGTGGAGTAGCGCTGGTGATAGATCGCGAAGCGCGAAACGAAGCGGTCATCCAGCAGGTCCGGGTAGAAATCCGTCAGGCTCTCGGCCAGGAACATACCCTTATAGATGATGCTGCGGCAGGAGAGTGAGCACAGGTACAGATCCCCGATCTGCGCCTCGATCGCCGCCTTCTCGATTTTGCGGCGAATGATGTAGAGTTCGCGCTCGAATTCGTCCTCCGAGATGCCGCGCGCGTTCCAGAGCATGATCTGCTCGATCTCGGGCCTTGTGGCATTCGCCTTCTCGCCAATGCAATCCACGTTGATGGGCACCTGGCGCCAGCCGTAGATGCGGTAGCCGAAATTCAGGATCTCGGTCTCCACGATCTGGCGGCAGCGCTCCTGGGCGCCAAGATCGGTCTTGGGCAGAAACACCATGCCCACGGCGATCGGCCCTCCGCGCAGGCGGTCGCCGCCGCGCTTCACCTCTGCGCCGAAGAAATCCTGCGGGATTTCAATATGGATGCCAGCGCCGTCGCCGGTCTTGCCATCCGCGTCCACCGCGCCCCGGTGCCACAGCGCCTTCAACGCGTCGATGCCTGCCTGCACGATGTCGCGGCGCTTCTTGCCATCCAGCGCTGCCACCAGCCCGACACCGCAGGCGTCATGCTCCATTTCCGGCTGATAGGTCTCGCGCAGGATATCCTTGTTCTTCTCCCAGGCGGCAAGGAATTCGGGGGCAGTTTCGTGGTTCATTGTTATTTTACTCCGCGGCTTCCGCCTGGGTGGCGGCAGTTAAATGCTTGTGGATGGCGGCGGCGGCATCGCGCCCGTCACGGATCGCCCAGACGACGAGGGAGGCGCCGCGCACGATATCGCCGGCGGCGAACACGCCGGGCAGGCTGGTCTCGAAGGTGCGGGGGTTGGCCTTCAGCGTGCCCCAATTGGTGAGCGCCAGCTGCGGCTCGGTGAAGGCTACGGGCAGGTCTTCGGGATCAAAACCAAGCGCCTTGATGACGAGGTCGGCCTTCACGGTGAAAGCGGAACCCTCGATCGGCTCCACCGCCTGGCGGCCGGAAGCGTCAGGCAGGCCTAGATGCATCTTCACGGCGCGCACGCCGGTTACATGGCTGTCGCCCAGGAAGGCCTCGGGTGCAGCCAGCCAGGTGAAGGTCACGCCCTCCTCCTCGGCGTTCTTCACCTCGCGCAAGCTGCCCGGCATGTTCTGCCTGTCGCGGCGGTAAAGGCAGGTCACGGACTTCGCTTCCTGGCGGATGGCGGTGCGCACGCAGTCCATCGCGGTATCGCCACCGCCGATCACCACCACGTTCTTGCCCTTGGCGTCATACAGTCCGGAGTCGAACTCCGGCACGGCATCACCCAGGCTCTTGCGGTTGGAGGTGATGAGGAAGTCCAGGGCGCGGACAATGCCCGGCAGCCCGGCGCCGGGGCCGCCGATCTCGCGCGCCTTGTAAACGCCGGTGGCGATCAGCACCGCGTCGTGCTTGCCGCGCAACTCGGCAAACGGGATAGCCCCGCCGATATCGGCGTTGAGCACGAACTTCACACCGCCCTCTTCCAGCCACTTCCAGCGGCGGAGCACGATGTCCTTCTCCAGTTTGAAGCCAGGGATGCCGTAGATCAGCAGCCCGCCCACGCGGTCATGGCGGTCATACACTGTCACCTGATAGCCGCAGTTGCGCAGCGCCTCGGCGGCGGCAAGGCCGGCCGGGCCGGCGCCGATGATGCCGACGTGCTCCGGGCGTTCCACGGCCGGGCGGATGGGCTTCACCCAGCCCATATCGAAGGCGGTATCGGTGATGTAGCGCTCGACCGCGCCGATCGTGACCGATTCAAAGCCTTTTTCGATAACGCAATTACCTTCGCACAGCCGGTCCTGCGGGCAGATGCGCCCACAAATCTCGGGAAATGTGTTGGTTGCGGAGGAAAGCTCATACGCTTCTTCAAGCCGTCCCTCGGTGGTAAGCTTCAGCCAGTCCGGGATGTTGTTGCCGAGCGGGCAGTTCACCGAGCAGAACGGAATGCCACACTGGCTACAACGGCTGGCCTGGGCCGCGGCCGCGGCCGGCGTGAACTCCTCATAGATTTCGTCAAAGTCCGCCTTGCGATCGGCAGCCGCGCGTTTTTCCGGCGTCTGCTGGGGCAGATTGATGAATTTCAGCATGCGCTCGGCCATAACTCCGCCTCGTGAAAAAACGGAGCGGCACATGTCAGTGCCGCCCTCTGGTTGAATGCAACAGCCTATTAACGATGCTTTTGGCGGATTACCAGCACTTTTTTCATATTAAGACAGTTATTCTGCCTTATTTTTTAGGAGTTACTTAAATGGATTGGTTTTTGTGTCGGAGACACCTAAATATTGGGTCCGCTTTTGATACTACTCTCGGAAAACAGCTTCCCGGCCTTTGCCGCCCACGCGATAGCGGGCGAGATAGCCGGGCAGGATCAGATCCATCCGCGTCGGTGCAATTCCCAGGCTCTCCAGCCCCGGCGCGCCGGCTGCCACCACATTGTCGTGCTCCAGCAGGATTATCTGGTCGTTGGTCAGCAGCTTGCCGGGCAGGCGTTCCAACAGCGAAGCCTGAAGCCTGGCCAGCCCCACCGGCATGTCCCACACCCTGCAGGGCCGCCCGATGATCTCCAGCATTATTGCCAGCAGCTCGGCGAAGCTCTTCACCTCCGGCCCGCCAAGCTCGAAGGTTTGCCCGGCATGGCCGCCGATGCTGGCGATCACCGCGTCCGCGACGTCGCCCACATAAACCGGCTGGAATTTCGTTGCGCCGTGGACGATGGGCAGCATTGGGAACAACGTGGCCATGGCGGCGAAGCGGTTGAAGAAATTGTCCTCGGCCCCGAACATAATGGAGGGCCGCAGTATCACCGCGCCGGGGAAACCTGCATGCACCGCCGCCTCGCCCAGCGCCTTGCTCTGTGCATACGCGCTGGCGCTGGCCGCGTCCGCGCCGATGGCGGAGATATGGATCAGCCGCTTCACCCCTTCCGCGTGAGCCAGATGGGCGATTCGCCCCGCGCCATCCTCATGGGTGCGGAAAAAATCGCCCTTGCGGTGTTCCACCAGAATACCGGCGAGGTTGATGACCAGTTCGGCGTCCTCGACAGCACGGGCCACCGCCTCCACATCCGCAACCGGGGCGTAGAGCGGCACGATCTGCCCGACATCGCCCATCGGCTGCAATATCTTGGCCGATTCCGGGTCCCGCACACCGATTCGGACGATGTAACCCAGCGCCGCGAGGCGCTGCACGACATACCGCCCAAGAAATCCGGAGCCACCAAAAACGGTAGCGATTTTACGGTCAGATGGCATGCAAAACCTCGCTTTTTATCGTGTTCGGTTGTAGCCTTGGCGTAACTTCGTTCTAGGCCCGTACGGTTTATGTCACAAGCGTGGGTTGACGTGGCTCTCAGGGGGCATTAAACGCCGCTCCCACGATGCTACGGCATCGCCGCACTGCCCCGGTGTTGCAGCCGGGCGGCGCGAAAAATGGTGAAAGCCCAGGTGGCGGAATTGGTAGACGCACTAGCTTCAGGTGCTAGCGCTCGCAAGGGCGTGGAGGTTCGAGTCCTCTCCTGGGCACCATTTTTCTTCAAAAATCCAAGGTGAAAAATATGAACGGGATCCAGCTGTACAAGCATGATCTTCCGGCTGGGTTGGATCTTGGCCCGATCGTCGCCATCGACACCGAGACGATGGGCCTGGACCCGAGGCGCGACCGGCTTTGCCTGGTACAGCTCTCCAGCGGCGACGGCACGGCGCATCTCGTTCAGATCGTCCCCGAATCGCTTGGCGGCCAGGGCGCGAATTGCCCGAACCTCAAGGCCCTGCTCACCAACCCCAAGGTTATCAAGCTGTTCCACTTCGCCCGGTTCGACATCGCGGCGCTGGAAAACGGCCTCGGCGTCGTCACCGCGCCGGTGATCTGCACCAAGATTGCCTCCAAGCTGGTGCGCACCTACACCGACCGCCACGGGCTGAAGGATCTGTGCCGCGACCTCGCGGGCGTGGAAATTTCCAAGCAGCAGCAGACCAGCGACTGGGGCGCGCTGGAGCTTACCCCCGAGCAGCTGACCTACGCAGCGTCCGACGTTCTGTATCTGCACATCCTCTGGGAACGCCTGAAAGCGCTGCTGATCCGCGAGAAGCGGCTTGAAATCGCCCAGGCAGCGTACGATTTCCTGCCCACACGCGCGAAGCTCGATCTGCTCGGCTACGAAGAGCCGGATCTGTTTGCGCACTGAACGGCGTCAGGATTATTGAAGTCATGGTTGACCGCGGCAGCGCCGCTGTTCATACCGCGTTCATGAGTTGCGGCGAGACAACCCTACAAAATGCTGTGGCGGAATCCCCACTGCCCAACTCCAGCGACCTCGCCATTGCACGCGACGTGCTGGCCACGGAGGCGGCTGCGCTGACCGCGCTCGCGGACTCGCTGGGCGATAAATTCCTCGCCGCCATCGACACGCTGCTCGCGGTCACCGGCCGTGTCGTCGTCACCGGCATGGGCAAGTCCGGCCATGTCGCGCGCAAGATCGCTGCGACCATGGCGTCCACCGGCACGCCCGCCTTGTTTGTGCACCCGGCTGAGGCCGCGCATGGCGATCTCGGCATGATCGTGCCGGGCGATGCCGTCATAGCGCTCTCCAATTCCGGCGAGGCTCAGGAGCTGGCGGCCATCGTCGGCCACGCTCACCGCATCGGCCTGTCGCTGATCGGCATCACCTCGGTGAAGGAGAGCACACTCGGCCAGGCGGCGGATATTCCGCTCCTGCTCCCGCCTGCCCCCGAGGCTGGGCCGATCGGCCTCGCCCCGACCACCAGTACCACCATGCAGATGGCGCTGGGCGACGCCATCGCCGTGGTGCTGCTCGCCCGGCGCGGTTTCTCCGCCAAGGATTTCCGCGACTTCCACCCCGGCGGCAAGCTCGGCGCGCGGCTCAAGCGCGTGCGCGAGCTGATGCACAAGGGCGACGAGCTGCCTCTGGTGCCCCCCGGCACCACCATGGACAAGGCGCTGATCACCATGACGGCCAAGCGCTTCGGCCTGCTCGGCGTGGTGGATGAGGGGCAGAAGCTGCTCGGCGTGGTGACGGATGGCGATTTGCGCCGCGCCATGAGCCCTACCCTGCTCTCCCGCCCGGTCGAGGAGATCATGAACCGCGGCCCGAAGAGCATCGGTCCGGAAGCCCTGGCCGAGGACGCGCTGCGGGAGATGAACGCCCCCGCCCGCCCCGTTACCGCCTTATTTGTGGTGGATGACGCCAACATGGTGCGCGGCATTCTGCATATTCACGACCTGTTGCGTGCGGGGTTCGTATGACCCCGCTTGCCCGGCAGAACCTGATCGACAACATCCGGCGGCGCGATGCCGAGGACCCGGCCAAACTGACGCGGCGCCACGCCCGCGTCTCATTGCTGAAAAGGCTGCTGCCCGTGGCGGCGGCATTGCTGCTGGTGGCGCTGGCCCTGGCCCCGTATTGGCGCTTCGGCCCGGATGCCGACCGCGTTTCCTACCATGTGCAGGCCGAAGGGGGTTCCACCCCGGCCTCGCGCCTGCTCGGCGCCAAGTATCATGGCACTGACCAGAACGGGCAGCCCTTCACCGTCACCGCCGACAGCGCCGTGGAACAGGATGGCAACGACGTGACGCTGACCAACCCGGAAGGCGACATCACGCTAAAATCCGGCTCTTGGTTGATGCTGAAATCAGATACCGGGCTGTACAAGCAGAAGGCCGACACGCTGGCGCTCTCGGGCAATGTAACGCTTTACCGCAATGACGGCACGACCATGATGGTGCCGACAGCGAATATCGACCTGCGCGCGGGCAGCGCCAGTTCCTCCGACCCCGTGCAGGTGCAAGGGCCATTCGGCACCCTTACCGCCGCCCATGGCTTCTCCCTCACCGGAAATGGCGCACAGATCACCTTCATCGGCCCAGCCACGTTGACCCTGATGCAGGCGCAATGAAATTTCTCCTCTTCCCCCTGGTGGCGATGCTCGCCGCCCCCGCCGCGGCGCAAAGCCTCGACCTCGGCGGACCGCCTGGCGCGCCCGCGCAACCAGTCCAGATCTCGGCGGCCCAGGGCATTACCTGGTCGCAGGACAGCCAGACCATCACCGCCACCGGCGGCGCCAGAGCGGTGCGCGGCAACGTGACCGTGGTGGCGGACGAGCTGGTGGCGCATTACCGCAAGAAGCAAGGGGCGGCCGCTCCGGCGAACACCAGCACCAGTGCAGCGGCTGGCGCCTCGGATCTGGAACAGGGCGGCGGTGAGCTGTATGAGCTGGAAGCCGTCGGCCACGTTCACATTTACACGGCCACGGATAACGCCTGGGGCGACCGCGCCGTTTACAGCATGGACAGCCAGGTGCTGGTGCTCACCGGCTCGGCGCTGAAGCTGACGACCGCGCAGGACACCATCACCGCCCAGCAATCGGTGGAGTACTACTCCGCCAAGCACATGGCGGTGGCGCGCGGCAATGCGCTGATCGTCACCAATAACGGCCGCTCCATCGCCGCGGATGTCATCACCGGCTATCTCAGCTCCTCGCCCCAGCCCGCCTCCGGCGGGACCGCGCCCGGGCCGGCCGGAACCGGCCAGCTGCAAAAGGTCGAAGCCGTCGGCCATGTGGTCATCAAGACCGACACGGACACCGCGACCGGCGATGCCGGCGTTTACCTGCCCCCCACCGGCGAGGCGCGGCTGGGTGGCAATGTGCATATCATCCACGGGCAGAATGAGCTGGCGGGCGCCGATGCGCTGGTGAACATGAAGACTGGCGTGGCAACCCTGCTTGCTGCCCCGGGCGGACAGGTTTCCGGCGTCATTGTCCCCAACTCGGGCGGCGGAGCCAGCCAGTGAACTCTAAATCCCCGGTGACCAATCAGGGCGGGCTCGTCGCCACCGGCCTCGGCAAGCGCTACAAAAAGCGTCCGGTCGTGCGTAACGTCTCCCTCTCGGTGAAGCGCGGCGAGGCCGTTGGTCTGCTCGGCCCCAACGGCGCGGGCAAGACCACCACCTTCTACATGATCGTCGGGCTGATCGCGCCCGATAGCGGCACCATCTCATTGGATGGCGCCGAGATCTCCGGCCTGCCCATGTACCGCCGGGCGCGCCTTGGCATCGGCTACCTGCCGCAGGAGGCGAGCGTGTTCCGCGGCCTCAATGTCGAGCAGAACATCATGGCCGTGCTCGAAGTGGTGGAATCGGACCGCGACAAGCGCGAGGACATCCTCTCCGCCCTGCTCGCGGAATTCAGCATCTCGCATCTTCGCCGCACACCGGCCTTGGCGCTCTCAGGCGGCGAGCGCCGGCGCGTGGAAATCGCCCGCGCCTTGGCTGCCGGGCCGAACTACATCCTGCTCGACGAGCCCCTGGCCGGCATCGACCCCATCGCCGTGAGCGAGATCCGCGACCTCGTCTCGCATCTCAAGCATCGCGGACTGGGCGTGCTGATCACCGACCACAATGTCCGCGAGACGCTGGAGATCATCGACCGCGCCTATATCCTCTACGATGGCCAGGTACTGATGGAGGGCAATCCGGAGCAGGTGGTGGCGAACGAGGATGTACGCCGCGTGTATCTCGGCGAGAAATTTAGCCTCTAACAAGGGGTTCTGCGCGGGCCGGTTGAGCCGCATGCAGTTTTCGGGCCAAGCCCCTTGGAAAACGCATGGAAACGCACTAGCCTTTTGGCATGGCTCTTGCTCCATCCTTCGGGCCGCGCCTCGATCTGCGGCAGTCTCAATCGTTGGTGATGACGCCTCAGCTGCGCCAAGCGATCCAGTTGCTGCAATTCTCAAACCTCGAGGCAAGCGCCTTTATCGAGGAGGAATTGCTTAAAAATCCGCTGCTTGAGCGAGATGACGGGATTGGAACCGTGACCGCGACGGAAAGCGCGGGCCCCGCCCCGCCGGAGCCGGAAGTTCCGGATGCCGCCAGTTTCGCCAGTAGCGGGATGATGCCGGATGCCGACAAGGCACCGCTCGATATCGATGTCAGCAATATGTACGACCCCGGCACGGGCGCCGATGGCTATAGCGGCGCGATGGCCGGCGGGGACGAGGATTGGAACCCGGTCGATGCGCTGGGCGCGGAAAAGCCGAACCTGCGCGAGCATCTGGAGCAACAGGCGCGGCTGGCCTTTACGACCTTTGCCGAGCTTGCCATTGCCGCGGCGCTGATTGCCGCGCTCGATGGAGCCGGGCGGCTGGCCGAGGAGCCGGAAGCGATCGCCGCCACGCTCGGGGTGAGCCTGGAGCAGCTTGAGGCCGTGCGCGCGAAAATGCTGCGCTTCGACCCCGCCGGACTGTTCGCGGTGAGCCTGGCGGAATGCCTGGCGGCGCAGCTGGCCGAGCGGAACCGGCTGGACCCGGCGATGCAGGCAATGCTGAACAATCTGGAACTTCTGGCCCGGCGCGAGCTGCGCGCCCTGCAGGAGATCTGCGGGGTGGATTCGGCGGACCTGGCCGACATGATCGCCGAGCTGAAGCGGCTGGACCCGAAGCCCGGCGCCGGGTTCGACACCGAGCCGTTGCGTCCGCTCATCCCCGACGTGTTAATGCGCCCCGCCCCCATCACCGAGGATGGGCAGAGCGACTGGCTGCTCGAGATCAACCCGGAGACCATGCCGCGCCTGCTGATCCGCCGCGGCTTCCATGCCCGTATTCTGGCCTCCGCCTCGCGCGAGACCAAGGGCTTCCTCTCCGAGCAGATGCAGAGCGCCACTTGGCTGGTGAAGGCCCTGGAATCCCGGGCGCAGACCATATTGCGCGTCTCGGCCGAGATCGTTCGCCGCCAGGACGGCTTCTTCCGCCACGGCATCTCGCATCTGCGTCCGCTCACCTTGCGCGACATCGCCGCCGAGGTGGAACTGCATGAGAGCACCGTCAGCCGCGTCACCTCCAACAAGTCAATCGCCACGCCGCGCGGGATCTTCGAGCTGAAATTCTTCTTCACCACCGCGATCGCCGGAGCAAATGGCGATACTCACTCCGCCGAGACCGTGCGCCACCGCGTGGGGCAGATCATCGCCGCCGAGGACCCAAAAAATATTTTGTCAGACGATGCCGTCGCATCAATATTGCAAAAAGAAGGCATAGACATAGCACGGAGGACCGTGGCCAAATACCGGGAAGCGTTGCGTATACCAGGCTCGGCGCAGCGTAAGCGGGAGAAGCAGCCCGCGTA
Organism: uncultured Alphaproteobacteria bacterium; assembly: GCA_963750235.1. Lineage (GTDB taxonomy): Bacteria > Pseudomonadota > Alphaproteobacteria > Acetobacterales > Acetobacteraceae > Acidocella. The sequence continues at coordinate 911,867 of CAVVPW010000004.1, read as the reverse complement.
ACGGGGGCTTAAGGAGGCCCCTATAAGATTCGAGCCGTTCTAGTCGGGAGAAGACCATGCAATTAACGGTCTCAGGCAAACAAGTCGACTTGTCAGATGCACTGCGTGTTCACGTGAACAAGCATCTCGATAGCATCACTAACAAGTATTTCGACCAGGCGCTGGAAGCGCAGGTTACCTTCAGCAAGGCTCGCAGCTTTTTCACGTGCGACATCAACCTCCACGCCGGGCGCGGCATTACCGTGCGCGGTGAGGGTGAAGCCGCCGACGCGCATGCCGCGTTCGACGACGCCGCCGAGCATATCGCGACCCGCCTGCGCCGCTACCGCCGACGCGTGTCCCAGCATGCCCGTGATAACGGTGCCCGCGCCAAGCCGCAGGCCGGCAAGCAATACGTGCTGAGGCACGAGGCCGAACCCGAGCACGAAGGCGCAATGCCCGCGAATGACGAGGCGCTGCACGCCGCGGTCATCGCCGAATCCGCCACCGCGATCGACACACTCTCGGTGCGCGACGCGGTCATGAAGATGGACCTCGCGTTCCAGCCCGTGCTGATGTTCCGCAATGCCAAGACCGGCGAGCTGAACGTGGTATACCGCCGGCCGGACGGGCATGTCGGCTGGATCGACCCGGGCACCGCTGCCTGAAACAACTGACCGGCGGGGCCAAACCCCGCCGGTTTTTCTTTTAGATCGATCTGATAGCCAGCTAGTGGCTAAACGTAGGGTGGAGCGGTGTAGCCCTTCGGCGAGAGGGTGAAGATTTCATATCCGGTCTCGGTGACGCCGATCATGTGCTCGAACTGCGCCGAGAGCGAGCGGTCGCGGGTCACCGCTGTCCAGCCGTCGTCCAGCACCTTCACCTCCGGGCGGCCGATATTCACCATCGGCTCGATTGTGAAGAACATGCCGGGCTTGAGCACCGCTCCTTCCCCCTTGCGGCCGTAATGCAGCACGTTGGGCGGCTCATGGAAATTCTGGCCGATGCCGTGGCCACAGAAATCGCGCACCACTGAGAAGCGCTGCGCCTCGACATAGTTCTGTATGGCGAAGCCGATATCGCCGAAAGTGTTGCCGGGCTTCACCTGGGCGATACCGCGCATCAGTGACTCGTAAGTTACCTCGATGAGCCGCTTGGCCCGGGTGCTGGGCGTGCCCGCCACGTACATGCGGCTGGAATCGCCGTACCAACCGTTCAGGATCACGGTGACGTCGATATTCACGATGTCACCCTCCAGCAGCTTCTTCTCACCCGGAATGCCGTGGCAGACCACATGGTTGATGGAAGTGCAGATGGATTTGGGGAAGCCGCGATAATTAAGCGGCGCCGGGATGGCGCCATGGGCGATGATGAAGTCGTGGCAGATCTGGTTCAACTGCTCGGTTGTTACGCCAGGGACGACATGCTCCCCGATCATATCCAGGGTCTCGGCGGCCAGACGGCCAGCCAAACGCATCGGAGCGAAATCCTCCGGCCCATGAAGCACAATCCGCCGCGATTCGGCGCCGCCATCCATCATCAAAGCATCCTAGTCTGTCGATACGCCAGCCTTACCACATGCGGTTGGCGGGTGCCAAAACAAGAGCTAGCGCGGCAGGGGGCGGGTCATGGCCTCCGGGTTGACCCAGGCATCGAACTGCTCGGGCGTTACCACGCCCAGGGTCAAGGCCGCTTGGCGCAGGGTCAGGCCCTCGTGATGCGCCTTTAGCGCCACCCGCGCCGCCTTCTCGTAGCCGATATGCGGGTTCAGCGCCGTCACCAGCATAAGGTTCTTTTCCAGGTTCTCGGCAATCTTTTCCCGCGCCGGCTCAATGCCCTCGGCGCAATGAGTGGTGAAGCTCTCCAGCGCCTCGGCCAGGAGGCTGGCGGCGTCGAGGAAATCGTGCAGCATCACAGGCTTGAACACGTTGAGCTGGAAATTGCCCTGGCTGCCTGCGAAGGCGATGGCATGGTCCAGCCCAAAGACCTGCACGGCCACCTGGGTAAGCGCCTCGCACTGGGTGGGGTTGATCTTGCCGGGCATGATCGAGGAGCCGGGCTCGTTTTCCGGGATCAGCAGTTCGCCGATACCGGTGCGCGGACCGGAGGCATACCAGCGGACATCGTTGGCAATCTTCATCGCCGCCCCGGCCAGCACGCGCACCGCGCCGGAGGCTGCGACCAGCGCGTCATGCGCCGAGAGGGCGGCGAATTTGTTGGGGGCGGAGCGGAAGGGATGACCGGTCTCTTGAGCCACGAACTCCGCCACCTTGGCGCCGAAATCCGGGTGCGCGTTCAGGCCCGTGCCGACCGCGGTGCCGCCGATGGCCAGCTCGTACAGCCCTGGCAGCGTGGCCTCCAGCCCCTCCAGCGCGGCGGCAAGTTGCGCCTGCCAACCGGAGATGACCTGCCCGAGCGTGACCGGGGTGGCGTCCTGCAAATGGGTCCGCCCGGTCATCACCACGCCCGCGTAATCCGCCGCCTTGGCGGCGAACACATTGACCAGCCGCCGCACCGCCGGGAACAGCGCTCCGTGCAGCGCTTCCACCGCCGCGATATGCATGACGGTGGGGAAGGTATCGTTGGAGGACTGGCTGTGGTTCACGTCATCGTTCGGGTTGATGGGCGTCTTGCTGCCCAGCACCCCGCCCGCCATCTGGATGGAGCGGTTGGCGATCACCTCGTTGGCGTTCATGTTGCTCTGGGTACCCGAGCCCGTCTGGAAGACCACCAGGGGGAATTCGCCGTCCCATTTGCCGTCGATCACCTCCTGCGCTGCGGCGATGATAAGGCTGGCCTTGGCCTCCGGCAGCTGGCCCAGGGCCAGATTGGCCTGGGCGGCGGCTTTCTTGAGGATGCCGAAGCTGCGGATGACGGCCCTGCCCCACACGTAGTTTCGCCGGCCGATGACGAAGTTTTCCAGGCTGCGCTGGGTCTGCGCGCCCCAGAGCCGGTCGGCGGAGACCGCCACCTCGCCCAGCGCGTCATGCTCGACGCGTATCCCGCCCATCACAAATTACCATTCAGAAAGCCGAGCGCTGGCAGCGGCTTCCAACGCCGCGGGAGATCAGTGCGGCGGATCGGCCTTACGGTGTAGCGCGGGACATGCTGCCCCGTCCGCTCCAGAAACCCGGAATAGGCCCGGACCTCCGCCTCGCGCCAAGCCTGGTCGCACAACGCGGCGTTTCGGTTGGGGAAGACTTCCGCGATGCGGATGACGCGGCCAACGATAGCAACGACCGCCCACAGCGAATCGTCGCTATTTTTGCGTTTCTCCGGGGCGAATTCCACCATCCAACCTCCAAGTGCGCCTTGGCATGGTAGCGCCGCCTGAAGAAAAAATCAGCGGATTTTTTTCCGGAGCGCCGCCCCGGCCATCGCCACCAGCGCCTTGGGGTCGGAGATGAGGTAGCGCCCCGCCAAGCGCAGCGGGTCCTGCCCCAGGCGGTAGAGCCATTCCAGCCCGCTACGGCGCATCCATACCGGGGCGCGGTTGAGCGCCCCGGCGGCGTAGCGCAGGGCCGAACCGATGCACAGCCCCACGCCCACGGCCTCGGGCCGGCCGAAGACGGCAAAGGCCAGAAGCTCCTGAACCGGCGAACCTACTGCGAAGAAGGTGAAGGGCGCGCGGGCGGCGCAAACGAAATCGACAGCCTCGTAGAACGCCCTGCTATCGTGCAGCAGCCCCATGGGCGGCTGGTGATGCAGGAACTCGATGCCCGGGTAGCGCGCCGCCAGTAGGGCGAAATCCGCGTCCTGCATGCCGACGATGGCGGCGCGAAGCCCATGGAGCTTCGGCAGCAGGGCTTCGGTTAAATCCGCACCAGACACGACCTGCGGCTGTGGCAGCGCGAGAAATTTCGCCGCCAAAGCGATGGCGTAGGAATCCAGCAGACAAAGCATCGCGCGCTGGTATACCCCCCTAAGCCGGCGAACGCGCAGCAGCCGCTCGATATGATCGGCATTCGGCGTGACGACATAGGCGAAACGCGCCTGCTGCGGCCGGGCCAGAAGCCGTGCGAGGACAAATTCCTGCGAGACATTTCTGAAATCGATATCCAGCAAGGAAATAACAGGAGGGTTCAGGGCATCCATTCTAACCCCACGGTTAAAACGTGCTCGCTGGCAGCCGAAAGATAATTGGCCTGCCGGTTGTTGAACTCGTAAGAGCCATTGAAGGCCAGGGCTGGAGTCAAATACCATTTCATCTCCATTCTGCCCGCGAACAGCGTCTCCCGTGAATCTTCTTTCATATACGCTACGTTTGAAATATTCGCGACACTCTTGACAATAACGTTTTCGACAAGCGCGTGAGATAGCGCAAGTGTTGCCTCTGTCAGTTTATACGGCGCGGCGCTGATCTCATCCGGATCGTCAATTTCCCGCTGCACGCCCAGTTGAACCTGATCCAGCTGCGTCGGCCGCCAATCGAGTCGCGCTTCCAGCACCGGTGAGGAAACTTTGAGGGTTCGGGAGTTTCGCCGCGCCGCCCCGGCGAGGAGCGAAACGGTCCATAGGCCATCGGCGGTATCCTCCACGCCGGCGAGAATCTCGTTTGTATTTGACGCAAAATAAGTCGTTTTGTAATCGGACTGAGTTGTATGGAGGCGCATCACATATTTGAGAGGTCCGCCTGGCCCGTAGGTCAACGCGAGCAACTCGCGAATGTCATGACGGTCGAGGTCAGACGCATCCGGGAAGCTGTAGATGGCGGAATCCACCTCCGGCTTAATCGTGAACATGCCTGCGATAATCTCGTCGCTCGCACGAAGATCGGTCACCGTGAAGACCAGCGGGCTGGCCAGATTTGGCGTAGCGATGTCGAAGCCAGTTTCCGCGCTACGCAAATAGGCAGCGGCGACAGTTACGACCTCGCGCGGCAGCTCTATCCGCTCGCCCCCCGCAAGTGCTGCGGTGACGATGTTTTGCGACGCATTCTGCGGATAGGCGAAGCTGTTGACCTCGGCATATGCGCCAAAACCGGCCACGGGGTCGGCAACCAGAAGGCTGGGTGCGGCGTTGACCAGGGCCGACCCCGCTTTCCCGTTCGGCGCGGAATCATACCCCGTGCTGACCCCCAAAACAGGTGCCAGGGAGATGCCGTTCCACTCCCATCCGGTAGCGCCGGGGGCGAATTCCTTATGCTCGGCGATGACGCTGAACTTCTACCCGTAGCCGGGCACACTGTCCTCCGGCAAAAGAAGGTCGAGCTGCTGCGCCCTGGCCGGGGCAGCCAGGACCAGACAAGCCGTTAGTGCGGCGGCGAAGTGCTTCTTTACGGTCACTATCCGTCTTTTGCATTAACATCTTGCAACGTATAGTAGCAAAAACAACCACAGGTTAACTTCTTTGCAAGCACGGCGCGAGGATATCGACGCAGCGAAGGGCATGGCCATTCTGTTCGTCGTCTTCGGGCATCTGGTGGCCAGGGCCGACCCCGCGGGCGTGGCTTGGTACGAGCCGCTGCGCCAGGCCGTGTATGCGTTCCATATGCCGTTGTTCCTGTACTTAAGTGGGCTGGTGGCGGTGGAATCCGGCATGCTGTTCACCCCCCGCCCCGGATGGCGCGGCGTGGTGGCGGCACGGGCGAAGCGGCTGTTGCTGCCGTTCTTCGGGCTGGGGCTGCTGATTGTGTGCGGCAAGTTGGCACTCGCGCCGGTGATGAGCGTGGACAACGCCCCCGCCGCGTTCTGGTCTGGGGTGAGCGATCTGCTCTGGCACACCGCCACCAGCCCGGCGCTCAGCATCTGGTACCTGTTCGTGCTGTTCGTGGTCGGCACGGCAAGCATGGCGGCGCTGAACGGGCGGCCTGCCCGCCTTCCCTTGCTGCTCGCGGTGAGCCTCGTGGTCTACGCCTTGCCGCTGCCCGCCTACGCCTATACCGATCGCGTGGGGCGTTACGCGGTGTTCTTTCTGCTTGGCACGTGGGCCGGGATGCTCGGTGAACGCTGGCTGGCATTCATCGACCGTGCCTGGAGGCCAGCGATGGCGGCGCTGTTCGCGGCGCTGGCGGCGATCATCGTGTTCGGCCGGCACTGGCCGGAGGCGCCGGTGCTGCTGGGGGTGGGCGTGCTCTCCTTCCCAGCGCTTCACGGCTTCTTAAGGAATTTGCCCGACATTTCGCTCAAGCAGAGTTTCCTGTTCCTTGGGCGGTACAGTTTCATGATCTACCTGTTCAACACCCTGTTCATCGGCTTGGCGAAAGGCGCGCTTCTACGCCGCATCTCCTGGGACGGGGCAAATTTCTACGGGTTCGCCGCCGTGCTGATGCTCTCCGGCGTGTTTGGCCCGGTTGCGCTCAAACGCTACATCTTCGCGTACGTACCGTATCTGGACAGGTTGACCAACTAGCCCGCGCGTGTCGCGCAACCAGGACATGGCGCGCTTTTTGGCCCGGCTTGAGCCTGCGCTTGCTGCGAGTTTCTCCATGGCACAGCTGGAAGCGATCGAAATGCACTTTGCCATGCGCAACCGTGTTGGCCACGGCTTCGACTGGCGGAAGCGGTTCAGCCTGCCCGGTATGCGTGTCTATGTCGTGCTGCTGGCAGGGCGGGAGCGTGACGCGGACTGAACATCAGTGCAGGAAATATCCACCATAGCGCGGCTGGTACACTTCCGCGTCGGCATAGCCCGATTTCTCATGCTGGGCCACGTTCACCCGCGTCAGCGCCACGCCAGCCAGCACCACCCCGGCCTCCTGCAGCAGGGTGATGGCGGCGCGCACCACACGGCGGGGCGTCTGCCCCCAGCGTATGCAGAGCAGCGCGGAATCCGCGAGCCGCGCCAGCACCCGGCCCTCGGCCAAGGCGAACGCGGGAGGCGCGTCGATCAGGATGACGTCGAACTCCTCGCGCAGCATGAACAGGAATTGCCGCAGCGCGGGCGAGAGGAAAAGCGAAAGCGCGGCCTTGGCCTGGGTGCCCGCGGGCAGGATCTTCAGCGGGGTGAGGTTGTCCCGTAGGATCACCTCCTCCGCACCCGCCAGCCCGGCGAGGTGGTCGGTAAGCCCCGGCGCGCCGGCGCAATTGAACACCGGGTCAAAGCTCGGCTGGCGGATGTCGCCATCCACGGCAAGGACGCGCAAACCGGCGGAGGCCAGGGAGCGCGCCAGCGCAATGGTCAGGGTCGTCTTGCCCTCGCCCGGCCGTGCGGCGGTGATGGCGATGATCTTGCACGGGCCGTCGCTCAGGCCGAGTCCTGTGCGCAGGGAACGCAGCTGCTCGGCATAGAGCGAGAACGGCGCCTGTAAGGCGGCCACCTGCGGCGCAGCACTTTCCGGCAGCAGTGCGAAACAGGAAAGGCCAAATTGCGTCCGGACATCCACGCCCGAGCGCAGGGAAGTGTCTAGCGCGTCCCGCAGCCCGGCGAGCAGCACGCCAAGGCAAAAGCCCAGCCCCAATGCGGCGCCGAGGATCAGGCCCCTGTGCGGCGCGCTGGGCTGGGTGGGTACGGCGGCTGTGGAGAGGATGCGGGCATCAGGCTTGGTCAGCGAGGCATCCTGCGCCAGTTGGTCCGCCTGCTGGGTCATGGCTCGCAGCATGTCCTGCCCAGCGTCGGCGCGCTGCTCCAGAGCGCGGATGGGTGCCGCCTCCTCATCCTCTGTTTGGCTTTGTGACCGTGCCGCCGCCAGCGCCGATTGCAGCGTGGCGATCTGCGCCTTGTCAGCCGCCACCTGGGCGCGGGCGTGTCCAGCTCCCGCGCGGTCTCGGCATTGATCTCGGCGGTCATGGCGGCGAGCTGGGTGCGTGCGGCGATGAGGTCGGGGTAGTCCGGCCCATATTGCGAAGAGAGCGACTGCACCTGCGCGGTGAGGTCCGCCTGCTCCTTGCGCAGCGGCAGCAGGTTGGGCGCGATGGCGGCATTGGCGGCGGCGGCATCGCCACCGCTGGCGGCGTCCAGCCGGGCCTGGGCCATGGCCAGATCCGCCTGCGCCTCCACCAGCGAGGCGGCCAGCCGGCTCACCGTCTCCGTCGTCAAGGTGGATTGCGCCCCCTGCACCACCCCGGCGGCGGCGCGCGCCTGGGCCAGCGCTGTCTCCGTGGCGTCCAGCTCCGACTGCACGTCGGCGGCGTGTTTCTCCAGCCAGGACTGCGCGTCGTTCAGCGCGGCAAAGGAAACGTCCCGCTCATGGTCCAGATAGAGCTGCATCGCAAGGTTGGCGGCGGCGGCGGCAAGCTCCGGCGAGGTGCTGGTAAAGGACACTGTGAGCACCCGCGAGCCCGGGAGCACCTGGACATCCATGGGCCGGCGTGTGGCCTCGGCAAGTTCATCCGGCGCGGGCGGCCTGGGGCCGGGCAGCAGCGTGAAGGGAAAATGCCGGGGCGCGGCGGCGGGGTTGAACTCGGGCAAGGCCGCGAGGTTCAGCCTGGCTGCGATCTGCGCCGCTGCCGGCAGGCTTGCGATCACCTCGCTTTGGCTGGCGATCACCGCGTCCTCATTCACGGCATCCTGCGAGACATTGTTGTTGTCGCCCGGCACCGTGGCGCTTTCCGGGTCGTAGAGCACAATGCCGGTGGCCGTGTAGCTGAACGGCGTGCGCAACAGCCCCGCCAGGGCAAGACCAGGCACGAGCACAGTGCTTGCGAGGATGATGCGCCAGCGCCGGCGCAGGCTGAGCAGCTGCTCGGCCAAGCCGGGCGTGACATGCGGTAGTGAGGCAACGCTGGGAAGGGTCAGGCTCATGCCGGGGATGTTAACGAACCGTTAACAATTTGACAATTTATAGTTGTGGATACGGTGCAACCCAAGGGCGTAAACCTTGTACGGCGCGGTCCGTCCGCAGCGTGACTTTCGTGCCGTTCACCCAGGCGGCGGTGGCGCCGTTCCGGTACACGTAAAGCCGGTCGATGACCGGCAGCCCGGCGCATCCGGTGAACTCGACGGGTGAAACCGCGATGGCAGAGCCGGTGCATTCGGCGAGCGGCGCGGCCGCAAACAGGACTGGCCCGACCCGGCAGGTATTTTCCGTGCACTCCGCCGGGGTGAGCGGCACCTGCCCCCAAACCGGCGCCCATTGCTCCAGAGTGAAGCGGTCCCCCTTGCGCTGCGTGATCAGGAACACCGTGCCGCCGGAGCGGATGGCGATGAGCCGGGCATCGGGCGAGACCAAGACATCCGGCGGTCGGGCCAGCAGCGCCAGCACCGCGCCCAGCGCCATAACCGGAATACCGGCAAGACGTGGAGTTGAGCGCCAGATGCAGAGCCAGACCAGCCCGGCGGCGATGAGCAGGATGGCAGCAGGCGGCATGGGGGCGATTCGCAGCATGGCATCCGGCCATTGCGCGATCTGCGCCGTGATCCAGACGATGACCCGGATGCCCCAGCCCATAGGGATCAGCGCCAGAGCGCCCGCATGCAGGGGCATCAGCGCCACGGCGGCGACCGCCAGCCCGCGCAGCGAGACCGCACGCCGCCCCACGAACACGCCGAGCGTGGCCAGGCTGGCCATGGCCAGGCTGCGGATGATGGGCAGATGCGCGCCCGTTAGCGCGGCGTATCCCACCCCCGCCAGCAGCGCCAATGCGGCGGCGATGGCCTTGGTCGGCAGGCGCAAAGTCATGCGCTCGTTCCGGGTGAGCAGATAACGCGACCCGGCAAAGGCCAGCCCCATGATGATGCCGACATGCAGCCCCGCCACGGCGAGGATATGGGCCAGCCCGGCCTCGATGAAATTCTGCCGCTCCTGGAGGGGAATCGCCTGTTCGTCGCCAGTGAGCAGCGTTACGGCGATGGCGCCGGTCTCGGGCGGCAGCGTGGCCATGATATTGGCCGCGATACCGGCGCGCAGATTCTGCAACGCATCAGCCAGGCGGTCCGGTGGTGCCGGGCTGATGATGGTGACGTGGTTCAGCGCAAACCCCGCCGCGTTTAGACCTGAGAAGAAATCATCCCGTCCCTGGTCCCAGCCATCCGGATAGGCCGGGCGGTCCGGCCCGAACAGCATGGCGTAGCACTGCACCACTTCGCCCGCCTGCAGCCGTGCCGGATCGTCCGGGCGCAGCTTTATTCGCACGGCGCGGGGCAGTGGCGGCCCGCCATCGAGGCGCGGAAAGGCCAGGGTGATACGCTCAGCGCCGGGCACGATCTCGATGCGCGCGATGCTGCCCGAGACCTTGATAACGCCGGTGGGGATGAAGGCGAGCGGCGGCTCGGCGGCTGGCGGCTGTGCGCCACTCGGCCCGGGCAAAACCCAAAGACGCCGCCAGCGCCAGCGCAGCCACGAAACGCAGGTAAGGGTGCCGCCAGGATGCGGCCAACGCCACGCCAGCCGTGCCCAGCGCCCCGGCCCCCAGCCACAAGGGTGGCTCCGTCGGCAGGGAGAAATACAGCAGAATCGCCGCGCCGATGGCGACGGGCAGCATGAGCACGAAGCGGCCATGCTCAGCCTCCACCCAGCGTGCAAAAGCGTCGGACAACGGCAATCTCCGGTTGTAAGCTGACGTTAACCATTTGCCCGCGCTGGCACAATGCGGCGCAAAAGGCTAACAGGCGGGCATGACAATCCGTACCCGCTTCGCCCCTTCCCCAACCGGGCTGCTGCATATCGGCGGCGCCCGCACCGCGCTCTTCAACTTCCTGTTCGCCCGCCACCATGGCGGCGAGTTCGTGCTCCGTATCGAGGATACCGACCGCGCCCGCTCAACCCAGGAAGCGGTGCAGGTGATCCTGGACGGGCTGGACTGGCTGGGCCTGAAATCCGACGCGCCGCCGGTGTATCAAACCACACGCGAAGCCCGGCATGTGGAAGTGGCGATGCAGCTGCTGGAACAGGGCAAGGCGTATAAGTGCTACTGCACGCCGGAGGAGCTGACGGCGATGCGCGAACAGGCGATCGCCGAGAAGCGCCCGCCGCGTTACGACGGCCGCTGGCGCGACCGCGATCCGTCCGAGGCCCCGGAGGGCGTGAGGCCCGCCATCCGCCTGAAGGCCCCGCGCGAGGGCGAGGTGGTGTTGCAGGATCTCGTGCAGGGCGAGGTGCGGGTGAAGAACGCCGAGATGGATGACATGATCATCCTGCGCTCGGACGGCACGCCAACCTATCTGCACGCCGTGGTGGTGGACGACCATGACATGGCGATCACCCATGTGATCCGCGGCGATGACCACCTGACCAACACTTTCCGGCAGATCCAGATCTATGACGCCATGGGCTGGGAGAAGCCGCAATTCGCGCATATTCCGCTGATCCATGGCGCGGATGGCGCGAAGCTCTCCAAGCGCCACGGCGCCGTCAGTATTCTGGAATTCCGCGAGCAGGGCTTCCTGCCCGAGGCGCTATGCAACTACCTGCTGCGCCTGGGTTGGGGCCATGGCGATGCCGAGTTCCTCGGCCGCGACGAGCAGATCCAGCTTTTCTCGCTGGAAGGCGTGGGGCGCGCCGCAAGCCGCATGGATTACGCCAAGCTCACCCACCTGAATGGCATGTGGCTGCGCCAGGCCAATGATGCGCGGCTGCGCGAGGAGGTTGTCGAGCGGCTTGCGAAGTCCGGCCACACGGTTGGCACCGAGGCGATGGAGCGCATCATCACTCTGATGCCTGGGCTGAAGGAGCGCGCGAAAACTCTGGAGGATCTGTCCGCTTCCGCCGCCTTCCTGGCGCGCGAAGTGCCCCTGCCCTTCGAGCCCAAGGCCGAGGCGCTGCTGACGCTGGAGGCGCGGGAAATGCTGGCGCGGCTGCTGCCTGTGCTGGAGGGCGCAGCCTTCGAGGCCGCAGCCATCGACACGGCGCTGCGTGGTTTTGCCGAGGCCGAGGCCCGGAAGTTGGGCCAGGTGGCACAGCCGTTGCGCGCCGCGCTCACCGGCAGCACCATGAGCCCCGGCATCGACGCGACACTGATCGCGCTGGGCAAGGAAGAGAGCCTGAAGCGGATCGCCGCCGTCACGGCCTGAGCCGTTTCAGGCCCCGGCGAAAAAACCGCCCGTTTTTTCGGGCGGTTTTTTTATGCGCTGGCTCTCAGAAATTCGCGACGGTACAGGCGCTGCCGGCGGCGGAAATCTCGGCGCAGAATTTGGCTGCGTCCACCTTGCCGGTGAAGCCTGCGACGCGCAGCCGGTAATAGGTCTTGCCATGCACGGTAGCCATGCTGATCTCTGGCGACTTGCCGTTGAACAGAGCCGGCTCGGAAGCCGAGACCTTGTCCCACTCATGCTCCGCGGCCGATTGCGAGTTGAGCGCGGCGAGCTGCACGGAGGCATCGCCTCCGGTGGCCGGAGCCTCTGACACCATGGGCGCGGGGGCCGGGGCAGCGACTGCGGTCTGGACGGGCGGGGTGGGGGCCGGCGCCGGAACCGGTGCGGCGGCTGCGGAACTCGGCCCCCTGTGTGGAGGAGGACTCCGCCTCGGGGATCGGCGAGGGGCCGACATAGGCGGCACTGGAATTCGAAGAGGTACCCGCGGGGGCGGGATCAGCCGGAACGGGGGTGGCCGCGGGAACAGGCGCCGGGTCCGCTGCAGGCTGCAAAGTTGTCGGCGTCGTGCTGGCCGGAACAGCCGTGGTCATCGGGACGGCGGCCACCGGAGCCGTGGAAACCTGCGGCACGGTCGGCCCGGGCGGCGGCGGCGGTGGCGGACTCTGGATGGACGACGCGATGAGGGCTGAGAAGCCGTCCATCGCCTTGGTCACGTCGTCTGGCGGCAGATCGACAGCGAGAACCTGGCGTGCCTCGTCATCGCGCCCGGTGGCGACCAGCGCGGCGGCATAGTCCTCGCGAATCTTGGGCGTGGCGCCCTGCCCGTAGGCTAGTGGTCCGAGATATTGCAGGGCCTCCTCCCCATGGCCGGACAGTGCCAGCGACAGGCCAAGATTGACCTCCGCCGCAGTGAGGGCCGGATTGGCCAGCAGGGCGCGCTGATACGGATCCACGGCACCAGCGAAATTGCCTTGCAGGTCGCGCGCGATGCCCAGATCGTTCAGCGCGTTGGCATTGCCGGGATCGGCCTGCACGGCCGCCTCGAAAGCCTGCTCGGCGGCATGGGGATCGACCTTCAACAGGCAGCGCCCGAGCCCAACTTCCGCCAGCGACGACTGGGCATCATACTTCAGCGCCAGCTGGAAGGCCGCTTCCGCCGCCGGGCAGCGGTCCAGCGCGTAATAAGCGTCGCCCTCGTGCACCAAGGCGTCCACGTTATTGGGGTCGGTCGCGAGAATGGACTGCGACACCGACAGAGCCATGTTCGGATCTCCGCCTGCGATGGCGGCATCAGCCACGTTCAGCGTGTTGGTGCCGATCGAGCCGTTCGGCGCGGCGGTGTTCACCTGCGGGCCGTCGGCCTTGTTCTGCGCGCAGGCGGTAAGCGCCAGCACCGCGGCCAGGGACACCATGGCCAGGCCAGCCTTGTTGCGCGGGTGGGGAACGGCAGGTGCAGCCAAGTGAGTTTTATCCATGAGACCTTTTACTTTTGTCCGTGCAGAGTCGCCATGACGTTGATAATGGCCGGCCCCGCCACAATGAGGAACACGCAGGGGAGGATGAACAAGATCATCGGCATGGTCATTAGCGTGGGCAACCTGCCGGCGCGTTCCTCGAACTTCACCAGCGCCTCGGCGCGTAGTTCGGCGGAGAGCGTCCGCAGCGCCTGAGTGAGCGGCGTGCCGTATTGCAGCGATTGCGCGAGCGTTGTCGCCAGGCGCTTCAATGTCTCCAGCCCGGTTCGGTCGCCAAGCGCATCCATGGCATGGCGCATATCCGAGCCGATCTGCAACTCGTGCGAGGTTTGCTGCAGTTCCATCGCCAGCGCCGGGTTCAGGCCCGAGATTTCCTGCGCCACACGGGCGATGCTGGCTTCCAGCGCCAGCCCAGCATCGGCGCAGATCACCATCATGTCCAGCGCATCAGGCACACCGGCGGCGACCTTCTCGAGATGCTTCGTGCGGATATTGGTGGCGATTGTCTCCGGCGCGAGCATCCCTCCAATCGCGCCGGCGGCGGTGGCGATGATCAGCCACATTCCGGACAGGCCAAACGCATGCTGCGCCACGATGAACGTAATGACCGGGCTAACCAGCGCCAGCAGGATCTTGGCGCCAATGAAAAGGCCGAGCCCCTTGCCGCCCCTGAAACCGATCCCTTCCAGCGTCGCGGTCATTTCCGCCAGGGTCTTGCGCGACAGCAGGCCGCTGCGCGCCACTCCCATGCCGAAGGCGGAAATGATCCGCAGCAGCAGTGCGCCGGGAGGCACGCCTTGATCGGGGAGTTCCTCCTCACCGCCATGCGTGATCAGTTCCATCCGCCGGGTCAGCTTCGCGGTACGGCCAAGTTCATGGGCGAGCATGAAGCCGGCGGCCGCCAGCAGTGCGAAAAACAGCACGACCAGCAGCAGAATGCCAAAAACGGGGATGGAGCTATTTGAGGACATTGCTGATCATGAACTGAATGATGCCCATGCCGGTGCACATGAGCAGGATGGCGGCGCCGAGGACCGACTGGCCGCCAGAGGTTGTAAACAGCAGCATGATGTATTGACGCTGCATCACGAAGATCGCGCCGCCTGCAACGAATGGCAGGACCGAGAGGATCATCGCGCTGGTGCGCGCCTCGGCCGTGAGCGCATACCCGCGCGCCTTCAGGCCCACACGCTTACGGATCACTTCGGAGAGGGTTTCCAGCGTTTGCGTGATGCCGCCGCCGGAGCGCGCCTGCAACGTGATGGCCGTGGCGAAGAACTGGTATTCTGTGAGCTTAACCCGCTGCCCAAGCTCACGCAGCGCGACATCGAGCGGAACGCCGATCGAGACCTTGTCCGCGAGAATGGTGAATTCGAGCTTGGTCGGCTCCATCGCGTCCTTGGCGACTGTGCGCAGAGCCTCGGCCATGGGGATACCGACGCGCACGCAGCGCACGATGGTGTTCAGCGCATCCGGGAACTGCTCCACCAGCTTGGTGTTGCGCCGGTTGGTGAGCCAGTTGAAGACAAAGCCGGTAAGCATCCACCAGACGACCGGGGTGCCGAAAACCTTGACAACAAACCACAGAACCTTGTGGCTGCCCAGCGGATGCGAGGCGAGGAACATGAGAAACCAAGTCACCCCCGCCGTGATGAACGGCACAAGCCACCATTTGATCGGGTAGGTTTCCGCCTGTCCCAGGTCAACGCCGATGATCCCGGCAGCGCGCTGTTTTATCTGCTCGATACGCGAAACGGTGCGCACCAGCGAGAATTCCTCTTCTGCCTGGCTCGTCGGCCGGGCGGAGGGCGCCACGGTCTCCTGCAGGCGGCCCTTGAGCCTGTCCTGGCGCTCGTTCTCCTTCACGATCATCATCGCGAAGGCAGCGATCGCGGCCAGAAGGACTATTGCAATGGCAAGCAGCAGGAGGATTTGCGGCAGCATCAGGCTTCGTCCAACGCGTTCATCCAGGCGCGGTCCAGGCCGTAATATTGCAGACGCTCCTGGAAGGTGGAGCGGATACGGCTGACCTCGTAACGCCCCGTCAGGCGGCCGGTGGCCGTCTCGCCCGTGATCTCGAGCTTAAAAATATCGTTCAGCAATGTCGTCTCGCCTTCCATGCCGGCGATCTCAGTCACCTGGGTAACACGGCGGCCGCCATCACGCTGGCGCTCGACCTGGACGATGAGGTTCACGGCAGAGCAGAGCTGCATCTTGATGGCGCGCGAGGTCAGACCCATCGACGACATCTGCACCATGTTCTCGATACGGGCGAGCGCATCGCGCGTATTATTGGCGTGAATCGTGGACATCGAACCGTCATGGCCCGTGTTCATCGCCTGCAGCATGTCGAACGCCTCGGCGCCGCGGGTTTCGCCGATGATCACGCGGTCCGGGCGCATACGCAGTGCGTTTCGTACGAGGTCGCGCGCCGTGATCTCGCCCTTGCCTTCCAGGCTCGGCGGGCGGGTTTCCAGGCGCACCACATGCGGCTGCTGCAGTTGTAGCTCCGCCGCGTCCTCGATGGTGACGATACGTTCAGTCGCGTCGATGAAGCGCGAGAGCGCGTTCATCATGGTGGTCTTGCCCGAGCCAGTACCGCCGGAGACGATGATGTTGAGGCGCACCCGCGCGGCGATCTCCAGCACGCGGGCGATGGGCGGCGTCATCGCGCCGAACTGGATCAGCTTCTCGAAATCGATCGGCTTCTTGGAGAATTTACGGATCGAGATTGCCGGACCGTCGATGGAGAGCGGCGGGAGAATGATATTGACGCGAGAACCATCCTTAAGGCGCGCGTCACACATCGGGCTGGATTCGTCCACGCGGCGCCCCACGGAGGCGGCAATACGCTGGCAAATATTGGTAAGATGCGTCCAGTCGCGAAACCGTACCGGCACCTGGGTCAGCTTGCCGCCACGCTCCACGAAGGTGTGGTTCGGGCCGTTGACCATGATGTCATTGATGCTTTCATCAAGCAGCAACGGCTCCAGCGGGCCCAGGCCAAGCATATCGTCCACCAGTTCGGTGGCGAGGCCGCGCTGCTCCCGTGCATTGAGTTGCACGCGCTTTTCCGTGGCAAGATCGCCGATCAGCCGCTCAACCTCGATCAGCAAGCGGTCGGGATGCAGCGAGGCGACCGCGGTCGCATCCATACGTGCCAGACAGAGATTACGCAGCTCAGCGATCTCCGGGCGAACGGTAACGGGCCCGTCTGGGAGAGCGCGGGCTCCATCCGCCTGGGGCGGTGCCATGGGCTGCGGGGTAACATTGGTTACGGTTGCGGATACAGGCGTGGCCGAGGTCTCAACACGCCGACGGCCAAATGCGGGCAGGCTGCCATCGGACATTTAATATTACCCTTTGCTGAAGCCAAGCATCTTAAAGATGCCACCAACGGAGGTGAGCTGCGCGGAACCTTCGATGACCGCATCCTCGCGGGCCGCGACAAAGCCGATTTCGCGCGAGAGATCGATGATCGCCTGGCGGAACGGGCCGCGCGTTGCGATCGCTGGCTCGCCGAAGCTCGCGGACTCATTCAGCTGCTTCGGGATATCCGGGATCACGATGTCAATCTTGACCTTCAGCGCCTCCTCGATCTGCTTGCGCGTCAGGCCGCCCGGGCGGCCCTGACGGTTGAGTACGATCGTGGGGCTTTGCGGTTGCCAGGGGCCGTTCGGGAGGCTGAGCAGACGCAGCGTGTCACGCACAGAGGCCAGGGACGGGTCCATGACGATGACGCGGTGATGGGCAAACTCGATCAGTTCGCGGTTGCACGGCATCGGCAGGAACGGCACATCCATGACGATAAAATTATACCGGACCCGCAATGCCTCAATCAGGCGCCGCGCAGCACCTGGAGCGTAATGCAGCGGCTCGGTCAGCTTCTCTTCGGAGGCAAGCACCTGCAGGCGCTCCGCCACCGGCTGGGCGGCGCGTTCAACGAAAAGCGGGTCGATGCGGTCCGGCGTTTCCAGCGCCATGCGCAAGCCGGGGCCTGTCTTGGCACCTAGCAGCAGCGCGCCAGAGCCCATATGAATGTCCGATTCTACGAACACGGTATGGCGTTTAGCCATAACGCCGAGCAGCCAGGAGAGGTTGCCAGCGATCGTCGTAGCCCCTACCCCACCGCGCGCGCCCAGGACGGCAATGACGCGCCCGCCGCGTGTGGCATCCTGGCCTATGGTCTTGCGTGTGATCAGCGGCGCAAAATGCCGCGCCACTGCCTCGCGCGTGATCGGCTTGAACAGATACTCCATCACGCCCATGCCGCGCGTGATGTGGCGGTAGAAATCGACATCGTCGTTATCGCCGATGACGAGCACGCGCACACCGGGCTCCACCACGTCGGAGAGTTCGCCGAGCGCGTGGAGCGGTTGCTCCTCGCCCGCGATATCGACGATCAGCACCTCGGGGGTTTGTGTCTTGGCCATGGCGGCGACCGCCGTGCGGACAGTGCCGCGGCGGATATCGATGCCATTGGCAACAAGCTCACCCAGGCCGTCGCGCAGCACCTGCTCGGTGGCGGGATCACCCAGGAAGGCCAGAACGGTCAGGCGGTCCGGCCGGCTGACCAGACCACCACCACCGTCCTGCACATTGTGCGCACCTTGCTGGTTCATGAAGCCTCCTGTCCGCTATACTGCAAACGCCGACCCGTGGTCATTGAGCACTAATGCTGGCCGACGAGGATGTCGGGCTCAGAGTTGTCTGCAGCCCTGAGGCAGTGCCGCCGGTCATGGCTTTCTCAACACCGGCCACGGCGGCAACGCCACTGCTGCCCGGCTGGGAGCGGCCCTGAAGCAGATCCGATTTATTGGCCGCCTGTTGCGCAATCGTTTCGTTCGCCGCTCCCGTCGCGGACCAGTTGCCGGGACGATTAAACGGGTTGAATGCCCCCTGGCAGCCGCTGAGCGTCAGCACCACGACACAGAATGAAAAGAACAGGGCGGAGCGCATGCGCATCGTCTCCATCATTGCACCATGAACCCGGCATCGCCAGGAATCCTGGTCGAGGCAGTATCGGTACCGTTATCGCGCAGCAGCAATATGCGCTGCAAATCATTCGGCGGCGACCAGCCATCATCGGGCGAGGCAAGGCTCCCGGGATTATTGACCGGGTTGACCAGATACGGGGTGACAGTGATCACCAGTTCCTGTTGCTCACGCTGGAATGCGTCGCCACGGAACAGCGCCCCGAGCAGCGGCACCTCGCTTAGACCCGGCACGCCATTATCCACCTGATTGCTGGTATCCTCCAGCAGACCCGCAATCGCCATGCCCTGGCCGCTGCCAAGAATCACGGTGGTGGACGCAGAGGTCATGGTGAGGGAGGGCACGGCAAAGGCCTCGCCCGCGGCCCCTGTGCTGATGATCGATGAATTGGCCGAGTTGATCTCACTCATCTGCGGCGCCACCTGCAAGGCGATCCGGCCATCGGACAATACGGTTGGAATAAAGCTGAGCAGCACCCCGTAATCCTTATAGCTTACGCTCACACTGCCATTGGTGCCGGTGGATACCGGAATCGGGAACTGCCCGCCAACCTGGAAATTGGCCTGCGTGCCAGACAGAGTGGTCAAGCGTCGGCTCGGCCAGGACATGGGCGAGATTGTCCGTTGCCAGCGCGTCGATGACCCCCTCGAACGTGCCGCCGGGAAAGGTAACCCCAACGACGCCAGGAGGGACTGAAGACAGACTGGCCGCGGCGGAAGCTGACGAAATATGCAGCGCGAACTGGCCAATCATGGTGCCTGCCTCGCCAACTGAACTCCAGTTGATGCCCAACTGGCGTGTAATGCTGCGGTCCATCGACGCGATGCGCACCTTCAACTGAACCTGAATCGGCTCATTGACGGTCAAATCGTTGATCACACTGCCGCCCGAGATCGCCTTGGCCTGGTTGACCACGTTATCGGCTTCCTGAGGCGTGTTTACCGTGCCCCTGACAACCATGCCGCCCGGCTCGCTCTCGGCCGTCACGCCATTGCCGGGCGCCACCGCCTGGGACTGTGACTCCAAACGGGAGGACTCATAGTCTGACGGATTAACCGTGACGGAATACTGGGCGATCCGGTTGCCATCCTGGTCGGTGGCCACCACATCCGTGGTACCGGGCGTTTTGCCGAAGACGAACATCACACCCGGGCTGGCAGGCCGCACCGAGGCGATGCTGTCATCGGCCACAAACAGGTTGGCGACAGCACGTGGCAGTTTAACCAGTTTGCCCTTGCCCTTGGCCAAGGCAACCGACCCGAAATAAGCCGGGGGAACCGGGGCGGACGCAGCCGACGGCGCAGCAGCCGCGGGCGTATCTGCCGCGCCACTGGTATCTTCAGGTTGGCTTTGCGCGAAGGCCAGGGAGGCAGAAGCGCCAAACCCGGCGACAACGGCGAGCCAGGCGCTCGCGGAGATTTTCAGGCTGCGCATCAGAATTTAAACTCCCCTGTCGCGTCGGAAGAAATGACATTGACAGTGGACACCGTCGGCACTTCCGGCTCGTTAGCTGTCAGGGCCGGCGAAACATCCCCCGCCCAAACCGGCTGCTGTGGCGGCGTAGGGGCTTGTTGCGTCCCGGTCGGGCTCGTCTCCGCCGAATGCACGATAAGCGACAGCTTGCCCAGATTGGTTGCCACGAGGCAGCGCGACGCCTGATCAGGAGTGACTTCCAGCGTAACCGTCTGCACTGGCGGGCCGCCGCTGGGGCCGGCACTGGCATCCTTGACCACCTGCGCGCCGGAAGCGATGACGCGGACATTGCTCAGCACAACCTCGGCAGCGATGCTCTTGGCATCCGGCGCTCCGCCGATCGACTGAGTCAGCAGCACGTCCACATTGTCGCCCGGCCAGATCATCCCGTTGGCTCCGGTCACATTATCCACAGCTACCGTTACGGCCCGCATACCCGGCGCCAGCACCGCTGCCAGGAAGCCGTGATCACCCGGATGGATTACCTCGCTGTTCAAGATCGGCGCGCCCTGCGCCAGCGCGGTTCGCACCATCGAACCGGTTAGCGCCCCGCGATTCTGTGGCGTGTCGACCAGCAGATCGGCAGACGCTCCATTCAGCGGTATGGCCGCCGCGCCGATCTGCGCCGGCTGCAGCAGGCTGCCTGCCGGCAGAGGCTGCGCCGCGACAAGCACCTGCTCCGTCTGCGGCGCCTGGACAGCCTGCGGGGCCGGTTTCGACTGATTCAGAAGCGAATAAGCGAACACCATGACCGCGATCAGCGCGGCTATGAGAACACCAAAAATGCCAAGACGAAAAACCATGGCTTACCTACGGCTGTAGCTGATTGGGCAGAATGGCGACGATAGCGCCGCCGGCAATGGCACAGGCATACGGCAACGGAGCGCGGCGGCCGATCCGCCACATCTCGGCGCGAAAGAACCGCCGCAGATACCCACCCGCACGGGAGGGGCGCGGCGAAGGCACGACAAAGGACAGGGAAAGGTAAACCAGAGCCAGAGCGCCACCAAAAAGAATGACGTTCAGGAAGAACGACAACTCAGTGTGCAACCCAGGCGGAATGAGCAGCACCGTGGCGGCCCACAGCTTGACGTCCCCGCCGCCCATCACCCCCGCAACCCAAATAGCAAACAGAAACACGAAGGCAACGGCAGCCACACTTAGTGCTGCAAGAAGAGAGTGATCGAGAAGACGGGCGCAAACACCCAACATAAGCAAGACCAGCGGCAGCCAGTTAGGCACAGTCCGCACCGCCAAGTCATGCAGCGCCGCATAGGTCAGCAGCAAAACCGCCGGAATGGCCAATTCCACTATCACCCCAGCCACCGACCAAAAAGCCAACACATGATCGTTCAAGACTCCCTGCCTCACCGCCCCGCTGGCTTTTGCTGTCAAGCCAGATTGCGAAAACATTTCATCGTTAACATGTTAGCCTAAAAACACTTTAAAGTCTTGCAACCTTTCGCGCCAAACGACCCTAAAACACTCTTTTTAATAAAAAAAATTGCGTCATGCCCCCTGACCTGTCCAGCGATGGCACACGCACTCGATTCGTTACTAACAAAAAACGGCTGACAGGGGGCCTGCCAGCCGTTTTTTTGATTGCCACCTCAACAGTCCGATGGGAACTTAAAGTTCGGACGCCACGGTATTGAAAGTGCTGGAAACGTTGGTCCCGAGCGTCGTAACCGCGGCGATGATCACGACGGCGATCAGGGCGGCGATCAAGGCATATTCAATCGCGGTAACCGCGCGAGTTTCACGGGCCAGCTTCAGCGCAAGAGAAGAACGCGCAAAATTAACGAGCATGGACAATCCCTTTACAAAACACACTGGTTGAAGAGGACATAAATTCCAGAGTCGAGCCGAACGATTAAATTCAATCAACCTGCGCCATCACATCCACCCGTAACAGCGGCACGCCGACTTCACAGAAATTTGACAACCCTGTCAAACAGATTCAGCATCTTGTTAATAGCTTTGCGCCTGGACGAAAGCCCTATTTGCCGGCAGCGGAACCAGTGAAATACTGGCCACGGCGAGAACAACTCGAATTAAAATTCTAACGCTTACAATATTTAAAATTCTGTAAGAATTAACCGGCAGACCTAACCGCCGCAGCCGCCGGACAAGGCTTCCGACTGCAGATGCGTTTCCCGAGGCCGGAGGACCAGCCCCATGCCCCGCCTTAAAGCTCGGAAGAGACCTGATTGAACGCCGTGCCCAGCTGACCGCCTATGATGCCCAATCCACCGAGCATGGCGATTATCATGATAACCGCGATCAGCGCGTACTCCAGCGAGGTGACGCCGCGCCTGTCCCTGGAAAAACAAGCAATGCCCAGCGGCGCCTCGGGAAGAGCGCGGCAAAAATAAGACATGAGCATCGATCGCCTCCTGACGGTGCCCCATTGGCATACGGGCACAACACCTGACATTGTCGTCTAAGACAATCGTCTCGGTGTCGGAAGACTGTTCACGAAAAATTGCGCAGGCATTATCTATGGATTGTCTGGATAGTATTGGCGCGGGCGGTCGGAATCGAACCAACACTCTGTTGCCAGAACCGGATTTTAAGTCCGGCGCGTCTTATTATAAGACGCTGATTTACAATAGAAAATTTTTGAATTTTTAGTCAAGTGTGCGGGAAATCGTGCAAATTTTAGCCTTATCATTACGATGCCGTCCCATTCTTCCCGTGCTTTGAGCTCCTTATAAGTTAGGGCGACGTTGCTCTCGGTATCGCCCTGCCCCTGCCCAGCCCCCAGATGTCGACTCGAAAGTTTATTCGCCGGATATATATTTATTAGGAAATGTTGCCGGAGGCCTGATATGGGAAACGCACAAACCGAGCCATCCAAAGCTATCCCTCACATCTTAGCGAACGAGGACTCGCCCAATTCGAGGTTCTTGGCGTTAAAGCCGAACGTGTCCTAATCCGTTCCCTTGCCCTCCGGTTGGCCGAAAATAGTGCAACTCGGCACGTATTCGTACGGCAGTCTGCCAGGCTATCGCCGGTGAACCTCCCAAAAAGGAAGAAATCCTCGCGGCCTTGCACCGCTCGCCCCTGTTTGGAGCAGACATCGATGTGAATCAGCGTCGAAGTGCGGCCCTGCCTCTGATCATCTTCAACTTGCTGATATGGCTACGGAAATCGAGTACGGCCACAGCCTCCGCTGCCTCAACACGCCTCAAGCCAGCCCGCCCGCGCGCTCGATGAATGCGGCGATCTCGGCAACGCCCTGCCCGGCCTTCACCTGCGCGAAGACGAAAGGCCGTTCGCCACGCATGCGCCTGGCGTCACGGTCCATCACCTCCAGGCTGGCACCCACCAGCGGGGCGAGGTCGGTCTTGTTGATGACCAGCAGATCGCTCTTGGTGATGCCCGGCCCACCCTTGCGGGGGATCTTGTCGCCGGCGGAAACGTCGATGACATAGATGGTGATGTCCGCCAACTCGGGCGAGAAGGTGGCGGACAGATTGTCGCCGCCACTCTCGATGAGCAGCAATTCCAGGCCGGGAAATTGTTTGCAGAGCTGCGCCACGCCGGCAAGGTTGATGCTCGCATCCTCGCGGATGGCGGTGTGCGGGCAGCCGCCGGTCTCGATGCCCAAGATCCGCTCCGGCACCAGCGAGCCCGCGCGGGTGAGGAACTCGGCATCCTCCTTGGTGTAGATGTCGTTGGTGATGGCAGCGATGTCGTATCTCTCGCGGAAATGGCGGCAGAGCGCGTCCATCAGCGCGGTCTTACCGCTGCCGACTGGGCCGCCGATACCAACGCGCAGGGGACCGTTTGAACTCATGTGCGGAATAGCCTCGTATATTGGGTTTCGTGATTCATGCCCGCGATGTCCGCCGCCCAGGCGGCGCCCCCAAGCTCCAGCGAGCGGCTCGCGGCAGTCGTGGCGCGGATGGGCTCCTCCAGCGCCGCCTGGGCGCGCAAGCCAGCGCTCTGGCCGAGTGGGATGAGCCGCACGGCGGCTGAAATTTGCCCGGCCACGAGGAGATGCAGATAAGCCGCCGCCGCCTCATCCTCAGGGATATCATGCGCGGCGCAAAGCCGCCCCGCCACTACCGGATAGGGCGCGGGAGCAGTGCCGCCCCAGGGCCAGGCGGCAGCGGCAAAGGCTTCGCCCTGCGCCGTGGTTTCCAGACGCCGCTCTGCGCCGGGGCAAAGTGCCACGGCCAACTCCACCACATCCTCACCGCGATAGGCACGGCGGAGCAGCACCGCATCGCCCCAGAGCGCACCGAGGGCAAGACTGTCCTGAAGCCAGGCGATCAACGATGCTTCATCACGCACCGCACCGGTTTCCACCGCCCATTCCAGCCCGGACGAATAGGCGAACCCGCCGGTCGGGAAGGCAGGCGAGAACCAGGTGAGCAGGTTCAGCAGTGCGTCAGCCATGGTGGTGGTAGGCGCCGCCCTCAGGGTCGAACGGCGCCCTTACCGGCACCGCCTCGCCCCCCAGCTTGCGCACCATGTCGGCGATCACATGATCGGCCAGGATGCGTAAGCGCCCAGGGAAAAACTGCACGGAGAGATGCCGGTTGCCGAGATGCCAGGCGAGGCGGATCAGCGCATCCGGCGTGGAGGCGGTGACTTCCAACAGTGCCTCATCCGCCGCGCGGACTTCCACCAGCGAGCCATCCTCCAGCGCCAGAGCGTCGCCGCCGCGGATATGCACGGCCTCGGGCAGGTTAAGCAGAATCTCCGTGCCCTCCTCGGTGACGAAGCGCAGGCGGCGGCGGAAGCGCCGGTCGTAATCCAGCGTCACGCGCCGGGCCGGGCCGGACCATGTTCCGGCGGGGAGGATGTTCTTCGCCTCGATCAAAACAGGAAATACCTTTGCGCCATGGGCAGCACCTCGGCGGGCTCGCATACAAGCAACTCGCCATCGGCGCGCACCTCGTAGGTCTCCGGGTTCACCTCGATCTGCGGCGTGGCATCGTTATGGATCATGGATTTCTTGCCGATGCCGCCGCGCGTGTTCTCCACCGCCACGAGCGGACGGGTAAGCCCTAGCCGCGCGCCAATGCCATCTTCCAGCGCCGCCTTGGAGACGAAGAGCAGCGAGGACTCCACCAGCGCCCGGCCATAAGCGCCGAACATCGGGCGGTAATGCACGGGCTGCGGTGTGGGGATGGAGGCGTTGGGATCACCCATCTGCGCCATGGCGATGGAGCCCGCCTTCAGCACCATATCCGGCTTCACCCCGAAAAACGCCGGGGACCACAGCACCAGATCGGCGAGCTTGCCCTCCTCTACTGAGCCCACATGCGCGGACATGCCCTGCGCTATGGCGGGGTTGATCGTGTATTTGGCTATATAACGCTTGATGCGGGCATTATCGCCCGGCCCATCGCCGGGCAAGGCGCCGCGCTGGAACTTCATCTTATGCGCCGTCTGCCAGCAGCGGATGATGACCTCGCCCACGCGGCCCATGGCCTGGCTGTCCGAGGAGAACATCGAGAGTGCGCCGAGATCGTGCAGAATATCCTCCGCCGCGATGGTCTCCTTGCGGATACGGGATTCGGCGAAGGCGATGTCCTCGGGGATGGAGGCGTCCAGATGGTGACAGACCATGAGCATATCGAGATGCTCATCGAGCGTGTTCACAGTATAAGGGCGCGTGGGGTTTGTGGAACTTGGCAGGACGTTAGGCAGCCCTGCCACGCGGATGATATCCGGCGCATGGCCGCCGCCCGCACCCTCGGTATGGAAGGCGTGGATGGTGCGGCCCTTGAAGGCGGCGATGGTGTCCTCGACGAAACCGCTCTCGTTCAGCGTGTCGGTATGGATCATCACCTGCACGTCGAAGCGGTCCGCCACGCTGAGGCAGCAATCGATGGCCGCTGGGGTGGTGCCCCAATCCTCGTGCAGCTTGAGCGAGGACGCGCCGGCGCGGATCATCTCCTCAAGTGCTGCTGGCCTGCTGGCATTGCCCTTGCCGGTGAAGGCGAGATTCATGGGAAACGCCTCCGCCGCCTGCAACATGCGCGCAAGGTGGAACGGCCCCGGCGTGCAGGTGGTGGCCGCCGTGCCGGTGGCCGGGCCGGTACCGCCGCCCGCCATGGTGGTGATGCCGCTGGCCAGGGCTTCCTCCACCTGCTGCGGGCAGATGAAATGGATATGGCTGTCGATACCGCCGGCGGTGACGATTTTGCCCTCGCCCGCGACGATCTCAGTGCCTGGCCCGATGACGATGTCCACGCCCGGCTGCACATCCGGGTTTCCGGCCTTGCCGATCTTGGCGATGCGCCCAGCAACAATACCGATATCGGCCTTCACGATGCCCCAATGGTCGATGATGAGGGCATTGGTGATGACGGTGTCCACCGCCCCTTGCGCGTTGGAAAGCTGGGACTGGCCCATGCCATCACGAATGACCTTGCCGCCGCCGAACTTCACCTCCTCGCCATAGATGGTGAAATCCTTTTCCACCTCGGCGAAGAGTTCCGTGTCGGCGAGGCGCACGTGGTCGCCCACGGTGGGACCGAACATATCCGCATAGGCGGCGCGAGATATTTTAGCCATTTCGTGCCCTATCTTGAATCTTCAGCATTTACGGATGCCACGAGTTTGAACTCGCCTTCACTGAGCCAAAATTGCTCCAAGTTGAGCCGCTCCAGTCTTCCCAAGATAACGTATACGTACAAGCTTTATCGTCAAAGGGAGGAAGTTCTTCAAACGAGAATTTTAATGCAATAACCGTATCATTATGCCGAACGATAAAGCCTTCTTCACCGAGGATGTCATGAGCCCCTCCGCCCTCGTCCCCGCACACGTCTGGCTTAAAAATATCAGGGGTATCGATTTCATCTGCATTTTTTCCATCGGACCTAAACAGGAAATAGGTCAAACATGCTCCGGATCCTTCGTCAAAAAAAACCGCACCGATTTTACCTTGTGGCAGCCAAAGCATATGCATTGGTGGAGTGAAAGCCGAAGGGCCGTTTGGATTTTCGAACCCGTTTACATCAAATTGAAGATCATTGTTTGGTGGAACGGGAAGCTTACTCAAATCGTTAATTACAATAGGTTGGTTTGTCCCTTCAGCCGTCGTTAATCCGGACTGATTTTCTAGAAACGTATCAAAATCCTTATCGTGCTGAACGTACTTTTGAAGTAGGTTTTGCATGTAAGTCTGCACAACGGGGTCCGCGATCGGTTGGGCCGAAACATGGGCGGCGAACAGCGCGAAGAGGAGGGTTGACAGAGACAGCCAGATCATTCTCCTGGCAGGATGATTTTGCCACGAAGAATTATTTTCCATCGTCAACCTTACCCATCACCAACCCGCGAAACCCATAAATCTCCCACGTGCCGCGATACGGCACCAGCGTGACCTCACGGCTCTGCCCGGGCTCGAAGCGGATGGCAGTGCCCGCCGCAATGTCGAGTCGCTTGCCATGGGCCGCCACGCGGTCGAAAGCAAGGGCCGCGTTGGTCTCGGCGAAATGGTAATGGCTGCCCACCTGGATGGGCCGGTCGCCGGTATTGGCCACGGTGAGCACGATCTGCTCCAGCCCCGCGTTCAGCTCGATCTCACCGTCCGGGGTGAGGACTTCGCCCGGAATCATCGGATCGGCTCGTGCACGGTGACGAGCTTGGTGCCGTCGGGAAAGGTGGCTTCCACCTGCACGTCATGGATCATCTCGGCGACGCCCTCCATCACCTGCGCACGGGTAAGCACATGCGCCCCCGCCTCCATCAGCTCGGCCACGCGTTTGCCGTCGCGCGCGCCCTCCACGACGAAATCCGTGATGAGCGCCACGGCCTCCGGGTGGTTCAGCTTCACCCCCCGCTCCAGCCGCTTGCGCGCCACCATCGCCGCCATGGCGATGAGCAGCTTGTCCTTCTCGCGTGGGGTTAAGTTCATCTCTCCCTCTCTATCCCTGCCAGACGCGCGGCAACTCGGCGCCTCGCAATGCCTGCAATGCCCGTGCCACCACGGCGCGTAACGACGCACTATCGGGCGCCAGGATGCGCGCGAGCAGCACCTCGCCGCTCCAACTCGCCCCCGCCGATGTCCCAGCAAGAGCTGCGCGCAACACGGGAAGTTTCTCTACCATGCCCGGCCCGGCTGCAAAAATGCTGGCCACGGTGCGCGCACCAGCGGCGATGCCGGGCCTGTCCAGCTGCGCCGCGATATCGCCGTGCAGCCGCGTGATGTCCTGCCAGAGCAGCTTACCGTCCCGCCTCAGCGCGATCCGGTCGCGCAGACTGCCCGCGCGGATCACCTCCCCCATCGCCAACCTGCCGAAAATGAGACTCTCCACGCCCAGAAATTCGGCATTGCCGTGCAACTCTACCTCCAGCTCCCGCGCGAGTGAGAAACCGTCGAACAGAATCGTCTCCTGCGGCAGATAATGCAGCCGCGCGCCCGGTTCCACGCACAGGCTGGTGGCCACGCGGGCGGGCTCGTCCAGTGCCCGGTAGATGCGCTCCGCCGCCTGGGTGGTGAAAGTAACCGCCGCACCCGCCTCAGCCACCAACTCGATCTGCAGCGCATCGCCCCCGGCGATGCCACCCGAGATGTTCAGCGCCACCACCTCCGTACTCAGCCCCCGCGGCAGCCGCGCCTTAAGACAGCCCTGCTGGTAGAAGCGGCGCAGACCAGTCCGCGCGCCTTCCTGGATGAAAGCGAGATCCAACTGCCCTTGAGCGCGTTGTGCCGCTGGCGGCTGTACCGGCATGAAGTTCATACGTGAAGCTTACCCCCCGCCCACCGTGCGGCAAGTGGCGAAATGGTGACAGAGGCTAAGCAGGACCGGTACACTTTGCCGTCGCTATTTATACCTCAGGCAGGCGGTGGAAATTGGCTCTGCCAGTGACGGGCGATATCGATCCGCCGGGCCACCCAGATGTCAGGCAGACCTTGCACATAATCGAGCAGCCTGGCCAGCGAGGCCAGCCGGGCTGGCCGTCCGACAATTCGGCAATGCAGGCCGATCGAGAGCATCTTGGGCGTTTCCTCGCCCTCTTGGTAGAGCACATCGATGGCATCGCGCAGATAGCGGTAGAAATCATCGCCCGAATTGAAGCCCTGCACGGCGGTAAACCGCATGTCGTTGGTGTCGAGCGTGTAGGGCAGAACGAGCTGCGGTTTGCCCCAGGTGGCGTCGTAATAGGGCAGATCGTCCGCGTATGAGTCAAAATCGTAGACGAAGCCGCCCTCCTCAACCACCAGGCGCGCCGTATTGGGGCTGGTGCGGCCGGTGTACCAGCCGAGCGGGCGGCTCCCTGTCAGGCGTGTCTGCACCTCGATGGCGCGCTGCATATGTTCGCGCTCGATCTCCTCGGGCACGTGCTGGTAATTGATCCACCGCCAGCCATGGCTGGCGATTTCCCATCCCGAACGAAGCATAGCCTCCACCGCAGCCGGATGGCGCTCCATGGCCATGCCAACGCCGAATACGGTGAGCGGCAGGCCGCGTTCATCGAACAACCGGCGGATGCGCCAGAAGCCGGCGCGGGTGCCGTAATCATAGAGGCTTTCCATGCTTACATGGCGCATGCCCGCCACCGGCTGAGCGTTGACGATCTCCGAGAGAAACGTCTCCGCCCCGGCATCGCCATGCAGGACGGAATTTTCAGCGCCTTCCTCGAAATTAAGCACGAAGCTGAGCGCAAGGCGCGCCTTCTTAGGCCAAGTGACGGCTGGAGCCGCCTCACCATAGCCGATGAGGTCGCGCGGATAGCCAGGAGTGTTCATCAGCCGCCCCGGTATGTTGAGTAGCCATATGCGCTCAGGATCAGCGGAATATGGTAGTGACTTTCAGGCGCATCGACAATGAAACGCACGGGGATGATGTCGTAGAACAACACCTCCCCGCAATACTCGCCAGCATGGAAGCGCAACTCGTAAGCCCCCGTCGTGAGCACTGTGCGCAGCGTGGCGCGGCCCGTATCATCGAGCGTAACGGTCACGGCCTGCGCGTCGGGGCTCAACACCTCAACGCGCAGGCCGGCGGCGCCGGTGCCTTTCACGGTGTCCAGCACGTGGGTGGTCAGGCCGGTCATGGCAAAAGCGCCTCCAGGCGCAGGCGAGTGATGTGGCCAATCTCGGTCAGCGCCTGCCGGCGCTCTGTGGCTTCGTCATTCTCAAGGCGCCTGGCGAAGGCCGCAAGAATCTCCGCCTTGCTGTGCATTTTTACGCAGATGATGAAGGGAAAGCCGAATTTCGCGCGATAAGCCTCGTTGAGGGCAGCGAAGCGGGCGAATTCCTCGGGGCTTAGGGCGCGCAGTCCTGCCCCCGTCTGCTCGTCGGTCGAAGCCTCAGTGAGCGGCACCTCGCGCGCCGCCAGCTCGGGGTGGGCGCGGAGCAGGGCGAGAATTTCGTCATCCCCAGCCTCAGCCACAACCCGCATCATCGCAGCATGCAGGGCGGCGCGATCGGCAAACGGTCCCAGCGCCAGGGCGCGCTCGGCCACCCAGGGGGAATGCTCAAAAATGTCCCGAAAGCGGGCGGCGTCAAGATCGAGACCGGGAGGAGGCGCCAAATGCTTTGCCTTTCTATTGGCTTAAGGTCAACATTGTGCGCAATGTGAAGCGGTTATCCTGTCACTGCAATATGGATTTTGTCTGTGAAGATTGGCGAGATTGTTGAGTCCCAGGCCGCGGCCCGCGAAGAATTTCTGGCTGCCCTCGTCCGCCAACCGTCCGACAACCCGCCCGGCGACTGCAACCCCCATGCCGCACTGACCGCCTCGCTCATCGAGGAGCTGGGCTTCACGGTCGAGCGCCATGTGGTGCCCGAAACGCTGGTCAAGGCGCACGGCATGATCAGCGCCACCAACCTCATCATCCGCCACTGTTTCGGTGAAGGCCCAACCATCGCGCTGAACGCCCATGGCGATGTGGTGCCCCCCGGCGAGGGCTGGCGCACCGATCCCTACGGCTCCGAGATCATCGATGGCTGGATGTACGGGCGCGGTGCGGCGGTCTCGAAATCCGACATCTGCTCCTATATTTTCGCGCTCAAGGCGCTGCGTGATTCCGGGGCCTCGCTGGCCGGCACGGTAGAAGTGCACGTGACCTACGATGAAGAGACCGGCGGCGAGATCGGCCCCGGCTGGCTTCTGGCCGAGGGGCTGAGCAAGCCTGACTACGCCATCGCCGCCGGGTTTTCCTATAGCGTCGTCACCGCGCATAATGGCTGCCTGCATCTTGAAGTTGCCGTGCGCGGCAAATCCGCCCACGCCGCCAAGCCGGAGACAGGGCATGACGCGCTGGCCGCCGCCACCGCCATTCTCACCCAGCTCTATGCCGAACGCGACGCGTTGCGGACCCGGGTTTCGTCAATTCCCGGCATTGGCGCGCCGGGGCTTACGGTCGGGCTGATCCAGGGCGGCATCAACACCAACGTAGTGCCGGACAAGATCAGATTCCGCCTCGACCGCCGGATCACTCCGGATGAAAACCCCGCCGAGGTCGAGGCCGGGCTGCGGGCGCTGATCGCGGCGGCTGGCGACCTGCCGGGCATCCGCGTCGAAATCGCGCAAATCCTGCTGGCCAAGCCGCTTACCCCCCTGCCCGGCGCCGAGCGCCTGGCCGAAACACTGTGCCGTCAGGCGAGCGCCGTATTCGCCACCGAGATCGGCACCAGCGGCGCCCCGCTTTACACCGACGCCCGGCATTACGCCGCCGCCGGCGTGCCCATCGTGCTTTATGGCGCCGGGCCGCAGAGCATCGAGGAAGCCAACGCCCACCGCGCCGATGAGCGGATCTTTCTGCCCGACCTGCACCGGGCGACCCTCGCCCTCGCTTTGTCCCTCGCCGAGCTTCTGGCCCCCAGAGCCGACCTGATCCCACAGGACGAGACGCTGCTGCGCAAAAGCTTCGAGGTGGCCAAGGCCGCGCGGGCGGCGGGCTGTCACCCGTTCGGTGCCCTGCTCGCCGGGCCCGATGGCGAGGTGCTGATGGAGCAGCAGAACGGCTTTCTGCCCGAGCATGACATGACCGGCCACGCCGAGCGCATCCTCTCGGGGCGGGCCTCGGTCAAATACGGCGCGTCCTTCCTGCGCCGCTGCACGCTCTACAGCTCCGCCGAGCCCTGCGCGATGTGCGCCGGCGCCATCTACTGGTCCGGGATTGGGCGCGTCGTGTACGGCATGAGCGAGCATAATCTGAAGCAAATCACCGGCGACCACGCCGAGAACCCAACGCTCGATCTCCCCTGCCGCACCATCTTTGCAGCCGGACAGAGAGACGTGCAGGTGGTGGGGCCGTGCCTGGTTGAAGAGTCCCGCGCCCTGCACGAAGGCGCCTGGGCGCGCAATTAGCCCAGACTAAGCCTTGAGCGGACGGCGAGGCGCGTGAGAAACGCCAACATCACCTGCGCGGCAATCTCTACATCTGCGGCCATCACAGCCTCGGCCGGGTTATGGCTGATGCCCTTGGCGCAGCGGATGAACAGCATGGCAACCGGCGCCAGCGTGGCAACGCTCATGCCGTCATGCCCGGCGCCGCTGGCCAGCCAGAAAGGCCGCAGCCCCAGGTCGCGCAGGCTTTCCGCCAGAAGGGCCTGGGCCTCCTCATCGCAGAAACAGGGGGCGAGGCGCTGGTGCAGCGTCACCTTGGCCGAGACGCCGCGGGCCGCGCAGATGGCGGCGAGCGCATCGCGGAATTCCGCCTCCGCCGCGTCGCGCGCCTCGGCGCGGGGGGCGCGCAGATCCACCGTGAACACGGCCCGCCCGGGCACAACATTGCCAAGCCCTGGAAAGGCCTGCACCGCCCCCACCGTGCCGACTATATTGCGCCGGCGGGCGATGGCTTCGAGCGCCAGCATGGCCTCGGCGGCGGCGGCGAGCGCATCACGGCGCAGCGGCATGGGCGTGGTGCCGGCATGGTTGGCCTCGCCCCGCACCTCGACCGAAAGCCGCGTCTGCGCGCTAATGCCGGTGACAATGCCTACCGCCAGCCCTTCCGCCTCCAGCACCGGCCCCTGCTCAATATGGGGCTCGAAATAGAGCAAAATCTCGTCTCGGCTTCTGCTCGCCCGGGCGATGGCGGCGGGGTCGAGCCCGAAATCCCGCAAGCCCTCCGCGAGCGTCGTGCCGGCCTCGTCCTGGGTGAGCGCCGGATCGTCCAGCGTGCAGCCCGCCAACGCCCGGCTGCCCAGCATCGAGGCGGGAAAGCGCGAGCCCTCCTCATCGCCAAACGCCAGCAGTTCAATGGCGAACGGAAACCGTCGGCCCGTCCTGTGCAGATGCTCGATGACGCCAAGTCCGAGCATCACGCCGAGCGTGCCGTCATAGGCGCCGGCATCGCGCACAGTGTCGATATGCGAGCCAATCAGCAGAGCGGGGCCTGGCCCGGTGCCCTCATAACGCCCCACCAGCGTGCCGGCCGGGTCGAGCCGCACGCTCATTCCAGCATCCCGCATCCAGGCGGAGAGCTGCGCGATGGCAGCGCGGTGGGCGGGCGTGAGAAACCGGCGGGTTAACGCGCCGGTTTCGTCGCTGAACGGGGACGATTTGAAAAGATCACAGCGCCTGACAGCCTCTTCACCAATTCCGCGCATTCACTCTCCAGCCTCTGGGGCGCACACAAGCCGCACCTCGGATATTATGGGCTCTAAACGCCGCGCCTGGCCAGAGGCCGCGCGCCGCCAGACCATTCCTCGGACCTTGAAAAACGCGGCTCATAGAGCGTGAACAAGGCGAGATCCGCCTGCATGCCGGGCGTGATCCGCCCGACATCGGCGCAGCTCTTCTGCCCCCTCGACCACCGGCCCCCTGCTGCGCCCTTCGGCATGCCCGCTGAAAGGCATGCTGTTGCGTACAATGCGGGGGAGCGTTACCCATTAGACTTCCGGGGTTTTTAAAAGCATTGAGGTTGCCGCTGATGAACCATGTAGGCCCGCAAGACGAGACCGCCCTCGAACGCCATACAAAACGTGTCCTGCACGATCTCGCCTGCATCGACTATCCGGCCAAGCCCTGGGTGCGAGCGCACCGGGGGCCGGCGGGCGAGGATGTGCTCGATGTCGCCATCATCGGCGGCGGGCAATGCGGGCTGGCCATCGGCTTCGGGCTTCTACGCGAGAAGGTCGGCAATATCCTCGTGCTCGACGAAAACCCCGAGGGCCTCGAAGGACCGTGGATCACCTATGCCCGCATGGTCACGCTGCGCACGCCCAAGCACCTCACCAGCATCGATTACGCCATTCCCTCGCTCACCTTCCGCGCATGGTGGGAGGCACAATACGGCGCCGAGGGCTGGGGGGCGCTCGACAAGATCCCCCGCGGAGAGTGGATGCGCTATCTGCGCTGGTACCGTCAGACGCTTTCTATACCTGTTCGCAACAATGCTCGAGTGACCTTGATCGAACCGGTAAGCCGCGGCCTGTTCCGCCTGCATATCACCGGCGCGGGCGCGCCGCCGGGCAGTTCATTCCTGACCAGGAAAGTTGTGCTCGCCACCGGAATCCAGGGCGGAGGCGAGTGGCACACGCCGGATTTCATCAAGAGCCTGCCGCGCACGCGCTATGCGCATACCTCTGAAATGATCGATTACGCGGCGCTGAAAGGCAAAAAAATCGGCATACTTGGGGGCGGCGCCTCGGCATTCGATAATGCCCAGCACGCGTTGGGCGAAGGTGTGGGCGAGGCGCATGTGTTCATTCGCCGGCCGGACCTGCCACGCATCAACCCCATTAGGTTTATGGAGAATAGCGGCTTCCTCGGTCATTTCGCCGACCTGCCGGATGCTGCCAAATACGCCGTCATCGACCATTTCCTCTCCTTCAACCAACCCCCCACCAACGACACCTATAACCGCGCCAACAGCTATCCGGGCTTCTCGCTGCACCCGGGCGAGCCCTGGTTGAACGTGCAGGACAGCCCTGCGGGCGCCCAGGTAACCACTCCCAAGGGCACTTATGAGTTTGATTTTCTCGTGCTCAGCACAGGGCTTTTGACAGACACGAAGCTCCGCCCCGAGCTTTCGCTGCTGGCCGATTCCATCGCCTGCTGGCGCGACAAATTCACCCCCGAGAAGCCCAACAAGCTTATCGACGACCACCCATATCTCGGTGCCGATTTCCGCTTTCTACCCAAAACTCCGGCAGCCGAAGACAAACTCCACGGCCTGTTCAACTTCAATTATGCGGCGTTGGCGAGCCAGGGGCTTTCTGGCTCGGCGCTGTCGGGCTTCAAATACGCGGCGCCCAAGCTGATTTATGGCCTCGTTTCTCAGCTTTTCACGGATGACGCGCAGGCGGTGATCGCTGATTACTACGCCTACGCCGAGGAGGAATTTGTCGGCCAGTGGCCGTTGGCCTGAAATTTGCCTATGGGATCTTATGGATTCCGAAATAGAGCGAAAGGCCGAAATCCGTCCCAGCCTGATGGCGTTACGTGGCACCATGATGCAGTTTCCGCATCACCACCTTCGAGAGCGGGGTGAGATGACGATGAGACAAACTCAAGATACGCGAGGCAGCGCTCGGCAAAGGAGCCGCCCATGAGCGTGCGGTTTCTGCTCGATGGCGAGGTTATCACCCTGCCCGCCCCTGACCCCACTGGCACGCTGCTGGATTATCTGCGCTACCAATTGCGGCGCACCGGCACCAAGGAGGGCTGCGCGGAGGGTGATTGCGGCGCCTGCACCGTGCTGATCGGCACGCTGGCGGGCGAGGGCGTCGACTGGCGGGCTGTGAATGCCTGCATCCTCTTCCTGCCCATGCTGGACGGAAAGGCTGTGCTGACAGTCGAGAGCCTGGGCGGCACCCACCCAGTGCAGACCGAGCTTGCCAGCCGCCATGGCTCGCAATGCGGCTTCTGTACCCCGGGTATCGTGATGTCACTTTACGGCCGGGCCATCGGCGCGGCGGGGGCGGAGCAGAGTGCGGCCGACGTGCTCTCGGGCAATCTCTGCCGCTGCACGGGCTACGGCCCCATCCTGGCCGCCGCCGAGGCGACCACCAATCTCCCGCGCGATGACAGCACCACCCTGCAAGCACTCAAATACCTGGCGCGCGATGAGAGCGTCGCGCTCTCCTACAGCGACCCGCTAGCTCCAGGGCCCCCGCGCCGGGCCTTCATCCCCCACAACGTGGCCGAGCTGGCCGCGCTGTGCCAAAGCCACCCCGCCGCGCGGCT
This sequence comes from uncultured Alphaproteobacteria bacterium, assembly GCA_963750235.1. Lineage (GTDB taxonomy): Bacteria > Pseudomonadota > Alphaproteobacteria > Acetobacterales > Acetobacteraceae > Acidocella. The sequence continues at coordinate 875,926 of CAVVPW010000004.1, read as the reverse complement.
TGTTGCCGGCGCCACCGATATCGGGCTGTGGGTAACCAAGCAGCATTGCGTGCTGGAGGAGATCATCTTCATCGGCGACGTTGCGGAGCTTCGCTTCATCGAGGAAGCACCCGAAGGTCTGCGTCTTGGGGCGGGCGTGCGCTATAGTGAGGCCAAGGCGCCGCTCACCCGCCTGCATCCGGCGCTGGGCGAGCTGGTGCGGCGGATCGCCGGCAGCCAGGTGCGCAATGCCGCTACCATCGGCGGCAACATCGCCAATGGCTCGCCAATCGGCGACATGGCCCCGGCCCTCATCGCGCTGGGCGCCCAGCTCACCCTGCGCGTTGGCGCGGCGCGCCGGACCATCCCGCTGGAAGACTTCTTCATCGCCTATGGCAAGCAGGATCGCGCGCCCGGCGAATTCATCGAGAGTCTGTTCATCCCCCGCCCCGCCGCCGCCACACGTTATATGGTGAGCAAGCTCTCCAAGCGGTTCGACAGCGACATTTCCGCCGTCTGCGGCGCCCTCGCCCTCACCGTCACGGGCGGTATGATCACCGAGGCGCGGATCGCCTTCGGCGGCATGGCAGCAACCCCGAAGCGCGCCCCACATGCCGAGGCGGCGCTGCGTGGCGCGCCCTGGCGCGAGGCGGCGCTGGCGGCGGCGGCCCAGGCTCTGTCCCAGGATTACGCCCCGCTGACCGATGTACGCGGCACCAGCGCCTACCGCCTGGAGGTGGCGGGCAACCTGCTGCGGCGGCTGTGGTTGGCCGAGGGCGGCGAACCCGTGAGCGTATTGGAGCTGTGCGATGGCTGATAACACCCAAGCCTTTCACGGCCTCGTCTCCTGCCCACTGCCGCATGACAGCGCCTCCATGCAGGCCGCTGGGCAGGCGCTATACGCCGATGACCTGCCCGAGCCTCCCGGCCTGCTGCACTGCGCCTTCGGGCTTGCCAAGATGGCGCGCGGGCGCCTCAAATCGCTCGACCTCGCCGCCGTGAAAGCGGCGCCCGGCGTGGTCGCCGTGTTCACCGCCGCCGACATACCCGGCAAGAACGATGTCAGCCCCTTCGCAGGCGACGATCCGCTGCTCGCCGAGGATGAGGTGATCTTCCACGGTCAGCCTTTGTTTCTGGTGGCGGCGACCAGCGCCACCGCGGCGCGGCGCGCGGCGCGGCTTGGCCGGGCCGAGATCGAGCCCCTGCCGCCGCGTGTCAGCATCGAGGCGGCGCTGGCCGACGGTTCGCTCATCGAACCCGCCCAGACCATGGGGCGTGGCGATGTCGAGACAGCACTCGCCGCGGCCCGGCACCGGCTCAGCGGCACGCTGGAAACCGGCGGCCAGGAGCATTTCTACCTCGAAGGGCAAATCGCCATCGCCACCCCCGAGGAAGGCGAACGGCTGCATGTGCTCTCCTCCACCCAGCATCCGAGCGAGGTGCAGCACATCGTGGCCCGCCTGCTCGGGCGGATGGATGCCGACGTAACCGTCGAGGTGCGCCGCATGGGCGGCGCCTTTGGCGGCAAGGAAACGCAGGCCTCGCTGTTCGCCGCCGCCGCCGCCCTGGTGGCCAACCTCACCGGCCGCCCCGCCAAGTTCCGCGCGGACCGCGACGACGACATGATGCTCACCGGCAAGCGCCATGAATTCTCCTCCCGCTACGAGGTCGGGTTCGACGATGACGGGCGGATCGAGGGGATTTTCATCGAGATGGCCTCGCGCTGCGGCGCCACCGCCGACCTCTCCTATTCCATCAACGACCGCGCCATGTTCCACGCCGATAATTGCTATTTCTACCCGGCGGTGAAAATCCTCTCACATCGGGCCCGGACGAACACGGTCTCCAATACCGCCTTCCGGGGCTTTGGCGGACCGCAGGGGATGATCATCGCCGAGCGGGTGATGGACCATATCGCGGCCCATCTCGGACGCGACCCGCTTAGCATCCGCCAGGCCAATTTCTACGGGCCGGGGCGCGACCTCACGCCCTTCTCCATGCGGGTCGAAGATTTCGTAGCCGACCGGATCGTCGCCGAGCTTGCCGCCGAGGCCCGCTACGCCGAGCGCCGCGCCGCCGTCGAGCAGTGGAACGCCACCCACCAGGTCATCAAGAAGGGCCTCGCCCTGACGCCAGTCAAGTTCGGCATCAGCTTCACCGCCACCCACCTCAACCAGGCTGGCGCGCTGGTGCATGTCTATACGGACGGCTCCATCGCCCTCAATCACGGCGGCACCGAGATGGGCCAGGGGCTGATGATCAAGGTGGCGCAGGTGGTGGCCGATGTATTCGCGGTGCCGCTCGAGCGTGTGCGCATTACCGCGACCCGCACCGACAAAGTGCCCAACACCTCGCCCACCGCCGCCTCATCGGGGACCGACATGAACGGCATGGCGGCCTTCCGCGCCGCCGACACCATACGCAGCCGCCTCGCCACCTTCGCCGCCGGGCAGCATGGCGTGGCCGAGACGGATGTGCTTTTCACCTCCGACGGCGTGCGGGTGGGGGGCGAAACCATCCCCTTCCCCGCCCTGGTACGCCAAGCCTACATGGCGCGCATCCCGCTCTCCGCCACCGGTTTCTACGCCACGCCCAAGATCCATTACGACCGCCCCAGCCATACCGGCCGGCCGTTCCTGTATTTCGCCTACGGCGCCGCTCTGGCCGAGGTGGCGGTCGATCTGCTCACCGGCGAGCACAAGGTGCTGGCGGCCGACATCATCCACGATGTCGGCCGCTCGCTGAACCCGGCCATCGATCTCGGCCAGATCGAGGGCGGCTTCATCCAGGGCATGGGCTGGCTCACCACGGAGGAGCTGGTCTACGATGCGCAAGGACGGCTGCTGACCCATGCCCCCTCGACTTACAAAATCCCCACCGCCAGCGACCGCCCGGTGCGCATGAGCCTCAAGCTCTGGGCAGAGGGGTACAACCCCGAACCCAGCATCCACCGCTCCAAGGCCGTAGGCGAGCCGCCACTCATGCTGGCCAATTCGGTGTTCAGCGCACTCACCACCGCAGTGGCCGCCGCCGCGCCGGGCCGTGGCCTGCCCCGGCTGAACGCCCCGGCGACGCCTGAGCGCATCCTCGCCGCCATCGCCGAGCTGAGGGCTGGCCATGCTTGAGGACTGGCGCGTCGCCGCCCTCGCCGCCCTCGCGCGGGGTGCGGTGGCGCAGGTCAGTATCCTGGCGGTGGCCGGCTCCGCCCCGCGCGCGGCCGGCACGCGCATGCTGGTGACGGCCGACGAGATCATCGGCACGATCGGCGGCGGCAATCTGGAGTTCCAGGCCATCGCCCAGGCGCGCGCTGTTCTGGGCCGCCCGCCCGGCACTTGGCGGGTGCAGGATTATCCGTTGGGTCCCCTGCTCGGCCAATGCTGCGGTGGGCGGGTACGGCTCCTCGTCGAGCATCTTGACGGTCATGACACTGCGTGGCTGCGCGCCCCCGCCCCGCCCGGCGCCCGGCTCGTGAGCCAGTTCGAGAGCGGACGCATCAGCCGCCACGTCGTCCCGCCCGGCGAGAGCGCGCCGTTCATCGCCCAAGGCCCCAGCCCGGTGGCGGGAACACAAATGATCGAGCCCCTCACGCCCCCCGCCCGCCCGGTGCTGCTGTTCGGTGCCGGCCATGTCGGTCAGGCCATCAGCCGCGCCTGCGCCGGGCTGCCTCTCGCCTTGTCCTGGTTCGATTCGCGCCCCGAACTCGCCGGACTACACAAACTCACCATCCTGCCCGAGCCAGAGCTCCTGGCGCAGGCCGCCCGCGCCCCGGCATCGAGCGCCGTGCTCATCCTCACCCATGACCATGGGCTGGATTACCGCCTCGCCGCCGCCGCCCTCGGCGGAGCCGCCGGGTTCGTGGGGATGATCGGCTCCAAGACCAAGCGGGCAAGGTTCACGTCGCGCCTCACCGCCGCAGGGGGCGAGGCCGAACGGCTGGTCTGCCCCATCGGCCTGCCTGGGATCAACGGCAAGGAGCCGGCGGTCATCGCCATCGCTGTGGCGGCGCAATTACTGATGCTGGCCGACACGCCAGCCCCCGCCACAAGCACCACCCAACGCTGCCAGCAACATTGCTGAACGCGCCACCACATCACGCGCGTCCACCGATGGTTGTGCAGTTCAACTCCCTGTTCGCGAGCGGCAAGTCGTGTCCCATGTCTGGAGCGCGGTACCGTCGGCTTGAAAATCGGTTATTCCGGCAGAAATCGTTTTTCAAATCCGTAAATTTGCGGCTGATTTCGGATCAGCTCTTAAAAGTAGAAAAGCAAGATATAGAAACTCAACTACAGGAACACCACAGTCATAAACCTATGCCCATCCCGTATAGGTGTGTTGTTTTTCTCCGCACTTATCACCTCGTGTTCCCAGGTCAGTCTTCCCCCTGCCCTTTTTGGCGAGGCCGAGCCCCGCAGGCGCCGCCCGCGGGGGGCGCGCTGGCGAGCCGCTGAACGGCTCGCTGAGATGATGAGGGAATCTCCCACAGGCTTCCCGAGTTGGTGATGGACTTGGGCCGGGGGGATAATGGTGCGGGTGGTCGGAATCGAACCGACACTTCCCTGAGGAAACCAGATTTTGCATCCCACTATGGCTTTCGCCACGCTGGCCTGCGGCCTGCTTTGTGGTCTGGACTTTATCTTCACCTTGGGCTCACGCCTTTAGGTGGTTGCCGTCAAGTCTCTACACCTTCCCAATTGCTCGGGCTTGGCTCGGGGTTGGCATCGCCGCGAAGCGGAAGCGTTCACCGAATTTGACAACTTACTACCGGCCCGTTTCCGGACCGGCGACCCTCGTTCAAGTCTGGCGCGTCTACCAGTTCCACCACACCCGCACTGCACTACCTATACCCATACCGCAGGGAAACTCCAAGCCCCTATCGCTTCAGTCCTCCTCAGGCGGCGGCGCCGGTTTGTTCCGCTTACGGATTCGCTTGGCGTTAATCGCCGCCAGATCTTGGCCTTCCTGCTTGGTGCTGAATTGCCGCTGCTTACCGCCGACAGACGCCCTTGCCTGCCAGAAGATGGTGTATCGCGGCGGCTTGGGCTCGATATGAGATCGGGAGCCCATAGCCCCTTCATATAGGATGCAGATGAGGTTGAGACTGACCTCGAGCAACACTGGAAGGAGCGACGACGATGGCGCATTTCGTGGGTCTGGATGTTTCGGTGAAGGAGACGGCGGTATGTGTCGTTGACCAAGCTGGTAAGGTTGTGATCGAGCAGAAGGTGGCCTCCGAGCCGGAGGACATCATCATGCTGCTCACGTCGATCGGCGCAGATTATGAGCGGATCGGGATCGAGGCCGGTCCGCTCTCGCAGTGGCTGGTCAACGGCTTGGCGAAGGCTGGCCTTCCGGTCATCTGCGTCGAGACACGGCATATGAAGTCGTTGCTGCAAGCTCAGAAGATTAACAAGTCCGATCGGCACGATGCGCGCGGCATCGCGCAGATGATGCGTGTCGGTCTGTTCAAACCTGTACACGTCAAGACGCTGGAAAGTCAGGAGCAGCGGATGCTGCTGACTGCACGCAAGCTCGTCCAGCACAAAATGCTCGACGTCGAGTCCGATCTACGCGGCACGTTACGCAATTTTGGCTTGAAGGTTGGGGTCGTCAGCAAGGCCGGCTTCGAAGCGCGGATCCGCGAGCTTGTTGAAGGGTTGCCCCGGCTGGCGCAGATCGTCGAGCCGCTGCTCACCATTCGATCGGTGCTGTGCCGGGAGTTCAGTAAACTGGACAAGATGCTGCTCGATGCCGTCCGCCACGATCCCGTTTGCCGGCGCTTAATGACGGCCCCTGGCGTTGGTGCGGTTGTTGCCCTGACTTACCGGGCGACTGTCGATCAACCGCAGCGCTTCATTCACTCCAGGGCGGTAGGTGCCCATGCGGGACTTACGCCCCGGCGATACCAATCCGGAGAAATCGACTACGACGGCGGCATCTCCAAATCCGGCGATACCATGCTGCGGACCATGTTGTACGAGGCAGCTCAGGTCCTGCTGACACAGAGCCGCCGCTGGTCATGGCTCAAAGCGTGGGGCCTCCGGGTGGCACAACGGCGCGGAATGCGGCGAGCCATCGTCGCCGTCGCCAGGCGCCTGGCCGTCATCCTCCACCGCATGTGGATGGACGGGACCGATTTCCGCTGGGGCAGCGAACCCAACGCTGTCACTTTGCCCGCCTAATCATCATCTTCAAACGGGAGTTCCAACCGGTTCTGCCTCGGCAGGAAGAGGTCCTCACGGGGACGAGGGTGGCGTGAGACCGTAATGGCCGCAGCCTCACTGCCCACGGCGGCGAAGGCGCCCAAAAGATTGATCCACGCTATCTTTCTTAACCCATCATGGGGCGACCGCAGCGTCGACCCCGAAGAGAAGCGCGAGCCTCGTGTGGCACGACCTCATGACTAAAAAATAACGACCTGAACCCGTACAGCTTATCCCACGATCGAAGGGCCTTTGGCATCACCACCCCTACCAGCCTCAATCTGGTAGAAGATTACGTGCGCCGCTTGACACAGGCCGCGATAGAGAAGCGGCTATTGCCGCGCTGATAAATCTGGACCTTTCCGCCCAGCAACTCGATGGTCGGCATGATACCCCCTTACGCACATCGCGCTTCGGTTGAGGATCATTGGCAGACCACGACGGCCCATCAGGTTTTGTTTTTAAAGTGAAATCATACTGACGATTCCCTACGGCGTTGATACGTGAACGGCCGCTTTGTAGCGGCCGTTGAGCATTGATTTAGTTAGAATTTCTGGTTGCTGTGGCCAGATTTGAACTGACGACCTTCAGGTTATGAACCTGATCGTTTGAGGTTGAATTGCTTTACGATTGAAGCTCAAACGTGAATCAGTCTCTTATCAATAAGTTAGAACGCGCTCTTCACCACGCCCCCATCAACGCGCAATGCAGCACCCGTGGTGGCCGAGGCGAGCGAACTGGCAACGTAGGTGACCATCGACGCCACTTCCTCCGGCCGGGCAAAGCGCTTGATGAGCGAGGTCGGGCGCACCTTCTCGAAGAAATTCTTCTCGAACGTCTCCAAGGTCATCCCCTCGGCCTTGGCCAGAGCCTCCACGAACTCGCCCACGCCGCGGGAACTCGTGGGGCCTGGGAGGACGCTGTTCACGGTAATGCCGGTGCCCGCAACCTCTTCCGCCAGCCCTCGCGCCACCGCGATCTGCGCACTCTTCGTCATGCCGTAATGGATCATCTCCGGCGGAATCTGGACCCCGCTCTCGCTGGAGATGAAAATAATGCGCCCCCAGTTGGCGCGCTTCATCGCGGGCAGATAAAGGCGCGAGAGACGCACGCCGCTCAGCACGTTCACTTCGAAAAACCGGCGCCAATCCTCGTCCGGAATGTCCTCGAAAGCTTTTGGCTCGAAGATGCCGAGACTATTGACCAGGATTTCCACGCCCGGATGCGCCCTAGCCAGGGCCTCGGCGGTGTTGGCATCGGTGAGATCGCCGGCGAAGCCGAGCACATCCCCACCCTCTGCCTTCAGCTTGGCCACGGCCGCATCGACGCCCTTTTGCTTGCGGCCAGAGATGATCACGCGCGCGCCTTCCCGCGCCAGTGAGGTGGCGATGGCGTTGCCGATGCCCGCCGTGCTGCCGGTGACCAGCGCAACCTTACCCTTGATGCCGAGATCCATGCAAAATTCCCTTGAATATCTTTAATTTAGAACATCACGGATATTTGGCGCGCGGGGTAAAATGCAAGCCCGGCTGGCTACCCGTTGTCACCTTTCGCCGCTACGCGCTCGATGCGTTTGTCCGGCACGACCCAGAGCAACGCGGGGAGCCACAGTGTGGCATATGCCAAACGCGGCAGTCCGGCGGTGGCGATTCCAATTCCGGCCAGATACAACAGCAAGGAGATCCAGCCTTTGGCGTCGCGCCCTACCGCCCGGGCAAGAACGCCCTGCGCGCCCTGATGCGCGATAAGCACTGCTTGCAGGATCAGATAGGCGATAGCCGCCATGAGGAGGTCGAACCCAAACAGCGCCACTGGCCAGGGCGCCAGCTTGTTCTCGTTGATCCAAGCGGTGGTGAACGGCAGCAACGAGAGCCAGAACAGCAAATGCAGGTTGGCCCAGAGCACATTGCCCGTAACCGTGGGACTCACCTGGAACATATGATGGTGGTTGTTCCAGTAGATGCCGATATAGACGAAGCTCAGCACGTAAGAGAGGAGCACCGGCCCCAGGGCAAGCAGATCGGCCAGGGCCGCGCCGTGCGGCACATGGAGTTCCAGCACCATCACGGTGATGATGATGGCCATCACGCCGTCGGTGAAGGCCTCCAGCCGGCCTTTATGCATTAGGCATTTCCAGTTTCGCCAGCTTCACCAGCGCACGCAGTGTGTCTTGCGCGTATTTCATCCGCGCCGCCACGTCCATGTCCCTCACGACCACCAGCTTCTGGTCCGGCCGCAATTTCACAAGCCCGCCCTTGGTGCCGATCCACTGGATCAGCCCGGCGGGGTTGGTGAAGTCGTTCTTGCGGAAGGCGATGACCATGCCCTTCGGCCCGGCGTCCAGCTTCTCGACATTCGCCTCGCGGCAGGCGCGCTTGAGCGCCACCGTCTCCAGCAGGTTTTCCACCTCGGGCGGCAGCGGCCCGAAACGGTCGGCCAGTTCGGCGGCCAGCGCCTCGCTCTCGGCATCCGAGCCCAGTGCGCCGATGCGACGGTACAGGCCGAGACGCACCGGCAGGTCGGCCACGTAATTCTCGGGGATCAGCACCGGCAGGCCAAGATTGATGTTCGGCGTCCAGTCGCGCTCGGCCACCTTTTCCTTGCCCTTGGCGCGGATGGCGTTCACCGCATCCTCCAGCATCTGCTGGTACAGCTCGATGCCCACCTCGCGGATATGGCCCGACTGCTCGTCGCCCAGCAGGTTCCCGGCGCCGCGCAGGTCGAGGTCGTGGCTGGCCAGGGTGAAGCCGGCCCCCAGCGTGTCCAGCGTCTGCATCACTTCGAGCCGTTTCTCGGCGGCGGCGGAGAGGCGGTGGTGCGGCGGCCAGGTAAGATAGGCGTAGCCACGCTGCTTGCCGCGCCCCACGCGCCCGCGCAACTGGTACAGGCCCGCCAACCCGAACATGTCCGCCCGGTAGATGATGAGCGTGTTCACCGCCGGCATGTCGAGCCCGGATTCCACAATGTTAGTGGCGAGCAGCACGTCGTACTTGCCCTCACCGAACTCGGTCATCACCCGCTCAAGCTCTGTGGGCGCGAGGCGGCCATGGGCCATGATCGTGCGGATATCCGGCACAATCTCGCGCAGCCGCGCGGCCATGGGGTCCAGATCCTCGATGCGTGGCACCACGCAGAAAATCTGCCCGCCGCGGAATTTTTCGCGGGCGATGGCCTCTTTGATGACGAGGCTGTCGAACGGCATGATGAAGGTACGCACCGCGAGGCGGTCCACCGGCGGGGTTGTGATGAGCGAGAGGTCGCGCACTCCGGTGAGCGCCAGTTGTAGCGTGCGCGGGATCGGCGTGGCGGTGAGTGTCAGCACATGCACGTCGGCTTTCAGCTCCTTCAGCCGTTCCTTGTGCTTCACGCCGAAATGCTGCTCCTCGTCCACGATCAGCAGGCCGAGATCGGAGAATTCCACGCCCTTGGCCATCAGCGCATGCGTGCCGATGACGATGGAGATCTCACCGCTGGCCAGCCCCGCCTTCACCGCCGTGGCCTCCTTGGCCGTGACCATGCGCGAGAGCTGCGCCACTTTCACCGGCAGCCCCTCGAAGCGCGCCGAGAATGCGCGGTAATGCTGGCGGGCGAGTAGCGTGGTGGGCACCACAACGGCAACCTGCGTTCCCGCCATGGCGGCGACGAAGGCGGCGCGCAGGGCCACTTCCGTCTTGCCAAAGCCGACATCGCCGCAGATGAGCCGGTCCATGGGTTTGCCAGCCGCGAAATCCTCCAACACGTCGGAAATGGCCTTCGCCTGGTCCTCGGTCTCGGTATAGGGGAAGCGGGCGCAGAATTCGGCGAAGGCGCCGTCATCAGTGGCCAGCATCGGGGCCTCGCGCATCTGCCGCTCGGCGGCGAGGCGGATGAGCCCTGCCGCCATGTCCTGAATGCGGTTCTTGGCCTTGGCCTTGCGCGCCTGCCAGGAGGCGCCGCCGAGTTTGTCGAGCGAGACGCCCTCGGTCTCCTGCCCGAAGCGGGAAAGCAGATCGATGTTTTCGACAGGCAGGAACAGCTTGTCCCCGCCGTCATAGATCAGCTTCAGGCAGTCGTGGGCCGCGCCGTTCACGGTCACGGTCTCCAGCCCCTCGTAGCGGCCGATGCCGTGATCCTGATGCACCACCAGATCGCCCGCCTCGATCTCGGTCGCGTCGGCGATGAACTGGTCCGCGCGCTTCTTGCGCTTAGGGGGACGGGCGATGCGGCTGCCCAGCAGATCCTGCTCCGCCACCACGGCGAGACGGTCCGTAAGGAAGCCGCGTTCCAGCGGCAGCACCGCCAGCGCCGCGGTGCCCGGCGGCAGGGCGCGGGCTTCATCGGCGGTGGCAATGGCGCGAATATCACGGATGCCGTGCTCTTTCAGCATCAACGTCAGGCGCTCGCGGCTGCCAAAACTCCAGGCGGCGAGGATGATGGTGCGGCCCGAGGCGGTCCACTTGGTCTTCAGCTCGGCAAAACCGTTGAACGCCGCCAGCGGCTGGCCGGTAAGGATGGGGCCGGGGCGCCCGCCGATGTCCACGCCCTGGGCGCCGCCATCGGGCTTGGCGAAGGGCGTGATCTCGAAACACGGGCCTTTGGCCAGGGCGGCATCGAAACCTTCCCGATCCAGGTACAGCATGCCCGGCGGAATGGGGCGGTAGATTGGCTCGCCCGCGCGGGCCGGAGCGCGGCGCTCGGCATAATGGTCGGCGATCAACTCCAGCCGCGCCGCTACCGCGCCCTCGACCTGGTGGTCCAGACTGACGGACGCGCCGGGCAGGTAGTCGAAGATCGTCTCCATGCTCTCGGCGAAGAGCGGGCCGTAATGCTCGATGCCCGGATGCCGGTGCGCCTCGGTGACCGAGATATAGAGCGGGTCTTCAACGGCCTTCGGCCCGAACAGCTCGCGCCAGTTGGAGCGGAAGCGGGCGACTGAGGCGCCATCGAACGAAACCTCGGAGGCCGGGTGGAAATCCAGGCGCGGAAGAGCCTCGCCGGAGCGCTGGGTTTCGGGGTCGAAGCGCCTGATGCTCTCGATGGTATCGCCGAACAGATCGATGCGCACCGGCGATGCCTCGCCGGCGGGGAACACGTCGATAATGCCGCCACGGAGCGAGAACTCGCCGGCCTCCATCACCGTGCCGGTGCGCCGATACCCATCGGCGTCCAGGAAGGCGGCGATATCGTCCAGCGACACGGAGTCGCCCACGGCGAGCCGCATGCCCGCACCGGCCAGCGCCTTGCGCGGCAGCACTTTCTGCAACGCCGCGTTCACGGTGGTGAGCACGATGCGCTTCTTGCCCGGTTCGGCCTGCAGGCGGCTCAGAGCCGCGATGCGCTCGGCGATGATGCCGCCGTTCGGGGAAACGCGGTCGTAGGGCAGACAGTCCCAGGCCGGGAAGGTCAGGATTTCCGCTTCCGGGCCGAAGAACGCGATCTCCTCTGCCAGGGACGCCAGACGGTTGTCATCGCGCGCGATGTGCAGGACCGGCCCGTCATGCTCGGCATGGCGGCGTACCAGAACAAGCGCGTCCACGCCCTCCGGCGCGCCGTAGACCGGGATCATGCGCGCTTGAGCGCCGCTTCGCGGATGCGCCGCAGCATCGGGCTGTCGGCATAGTCGGGAATCGGCAGGCGGCCTGTAAGCCAGTCGGCCAGCTCGGCGTCCGGGAACTCCATCACCGCTTCAAGCTCGTCCAACTCGGCCTCGCTCATGGCGCCGATATTCGCCTTCACGAAGTCGCCGATCATCAGGTCGTTCTCATAGGTGCCGCGGTGCTGGGCACGGAAGACGATCCGCCGCCGGCGGGTATCCAGTTGGGTGTGGTCTGTCTCGCTCATCTCGGGTTGCGGTATAGGCGCGGTTTGGCCAAGAGTTCAGCATGTGACGATGGATATTCTGCTCCCCCTGCGCGCGCCGATCTCCACCCTGCCTGGCCTGGGGCTGAAGCTGGCCGCCCTGGTGGCAAAGCTGGTGGGGGGCGGCACCGTGCGCGACGTGTTGTTCCATTTGCCCGTGGACTTCCACGACCGCCGCGCCACGCCCAAAATCGCCGAGGCCAGGCCGGGGAGCATTGCCACGCTGCGGGTGGAGGTGATCCGCCACGAGCCAGCCGCGCGCAAAAGCCAGCCGCACCGGGTGATCATCGGCGACGGCACGGGCTTTGCCGAGATCGTGCTGTTCCACGCGGCGCGACTGGTGCAGTTCCCGGTGGGGGCGCGGCTGATGGTCTCCGGCAAGCTGGAGCGCTTTAACGACGTGCTGGTGATGGCCCACCCCGATTATGTGGTGAGCCAAGCGCAGGAGCGGGATTTCCCGTGGATCGAGCCGGTCTGGCCGCTGGCCGCCGGGGTCGTGCCGCGCGTCATGCGCCGGGCGGCTTTGGGGGCGCTGGCGCGGCTGCCGGTGTTCCCCGAGTGGCACGACAAGGCGTTGCTGGCCAAGCGGGGCTGGCCCGGCTTCGTGGCGGCGCTGCATGCGCTGCACGCGCCCACGGAGGTGCCGGACCATCGCCCGGCCGAACGCTTGGCCTATGACGAATTGCTCGCCCGCCAGCTCAGCTTCGCCATCGTGCGCGGCATGCGCCGCCGCCGCCCTGGCCGCAAACTGCTGGGTGATGGCAGGCTGCGCAAGGCGGCGCTCGCGCGCTTCGGCTTTGCCCCCACGGCCGGACAGTTGCAGGCTTTGGCCGAGATCGACGCTGACATGGCCGCGCCGCATCGCATGCTGCGCCTGCTGCAAGGCGATGTCGGCTCCGGCAAGACGCTGGTGGCGGTGCTCGCCTGCCTGCGCGCGGTTGAGGCGGGCACGCAGGCTGCCTTCCTGGCGCCGACGGAGATCCTGGCCAAGCAGCATTTCGCCACCTTCCAGAAACTTTCGCCCGTGCCGGTGGCGCTGCTCACCGGCAACGTGAAGGGTGCTGCGCGGCGCGAGATTCTCGCGGGGCTCGCCGATGGCAGCATCCAGATTGTCATAGGCACGCATGCGATCTTTCAGAAGCATGTGGAGTTCCACGATCTTGGTTTGGCGGTTATCGACGAGCAGCATCGTTTCGGGGTCGGTCAGCGTCTCGCCCTGGGGGCGAAGGGCGATGCGACGGACCTGCTGGTGATGACGGCGACACCGATTCCGCGCACGCTGCTGCTCACGCATTGGGCGGAGATGGATGTTTCCCGCATCACCGAGAAGCCCAAGGGCCGCGAGAAGATCACCACCACGCTGCACAGCCTCGGCGATCTGGAGAAGGTGGAGGCGGCCATCTCACGCGCCATCGCGGCGGGAGGGCGCGTGTACTGGGTCTGCCCGCTGGTGACGGAATTGGAAGTGTTGGACATCACCGCCACGGAAATGCGCTTCGGCCAGCTGCGCCAACGCTTCGGCGATGTGGTGGCGATGGCGCATGGCAAGATGGACCCGGCGCAGCGCGACGCGGCACTGCGCGACTTCGCCGAGGGGCGCGCGAAAATTCTCGTTGCCACCACAGTGATCGAGGTCGGCGTGGATGTGCCGGAAGCGAATGTGATGGTGATCGAGCATGCCGAGCGCTTCGGCCTGGCGCAGCTGCACCAGCTGCGCGGGCGCGTGGGGCGCGGGGCCGCGAAAAGCTATTGCCTGCTGCTGCACGATTCCAAGCTTGGCCAAACGGCGGGCATGCGGCTTTCCCTATTGCGCGACACCGAGGATGGGTTTCTCATCGCCGACGAGGATTTCCGGCTGCGCGGCGCGGGAGAGTATCTGGGCACGAAGCAATCAGGGCTGCCGGGCTACCGCCTCGCCGACCCGGAACAACACGCCGCGCTGCTGGACATGGCGCGCCAGGATGCCGTGCTGCTGCTGCAACGCGACCCCAAGCTGGAGAGCGAACGCGGACAGGCGGCGAAGGTGCTGCTCAATTTGTTCGACCAGCGTGAGGCCATTCGAACCGTGAGAGCAGGATAATGCCCCCCTACCCCACCCGCCCGCAAGTCGGCATCGGTATCGTTCTTCTCCGTGGCGATGAAATTCTGCTCGTGAAGCGCGGCAAGCCGCCCGCGCTTGGGGCGTGGTCCCTGCCCGGCGGGCGGCAGGAGCTGGGCGAGACGGTGGAAGAGGCAGCGCGGCGCGAATTACTGGAAGAGACGAGCCTCGCCTGCGGGAATCTCACGCTCGTTGGCCATGTGGACTCAATCCACCACGACCCGCACGGGCGCATCCAGTACCAGTACACCATTCTCGACTTCGCTGCCCGCTACCTTGGCGGCGAGGCCCGCCCCGGCGATGATGTGACGGACTGCGCCTGGGTACGGCAGCAGGAATTCGACGATTACGGCCTGTGGGACGAGGCGCGCCGGATCATCGTCAAAGCATTTTCCGTAGTGCCGCCTTGAATTTTTTTGAATCCGGCGAGGTTTTTGAGGAAAACCAGTCCTCCAGCCCGCCATTCTTGTTTACCAGATATTTATAGAAGTTCCAGCGCGGCTTAGAGAGAAATCCGCCCTGCCCCGCCGCCCATGTGAAGAACGGGTGCGCCTTCGGCCCCTTCACATGCACCTTGCTCATCATCGGGAAGTCCACGCCGTAATTGATTTCGCAGAACCGCCCGATCTCCTCCTCGCTGCCCGGCTCCTGCGCACCGAAATCGTTGCACGGCACGCCGATGACCACGAGCCCGGCAGGGGAGAATTCCTTCCACACCGCCTCCAGCCCCTTGTATTGCGGGGTGAAGCCGCATTTGCTTGCCGTGTTCACCACCAGCAGCGGGCGCCCGGCCAGCGCGCTTAACGGATAGGGCTTGCCTTGCAGGGTCTCGAACGAGAAATCATAGGCGCTGGCCATTTTCACCCCCGGAATTTACACTCGGCTTATGAGCACTGAACCACCAATCACGGCACTTATCAACGTAATGGCCGCCTTGCGCGACCCGGACACTGGCTGCCCATGGGACAAGGAGCAGAGTTTCGAGACCATCGCGCCCTACACCATCGAGGAAGCCTACGAGGTGCGGGCGGCGATCGAGTTCGGCGAGCCGGAGCAGCTGAAGGACGAGCTGGGGGATCTGCTGTTCCAGGTGGTATACCACGCCCAGATGGCCGCCGAGCGCGGCTGGTTCAATTTCGACGATGTGGCGCGGAGCATTACCGGCAAGATGATCCGCCGCCACCCGCATGTGTTTGGGGACGAAGCCGTGCGCACCGCCGCCGGGCAGACCGCCGCCTGGGAGGCGCAGAAGGCCGAGGAGCGCCTGGCCAAGGCGCAGCACGGCGTGCTGGAAGGCGTGGCCACCGGCCTGCCCGCGCTTAAGCGGGCGCAGAAGCTTACCGCCCGCGCCGCAAGGGTGAAGTTCGACTGGCCGAATGCCGAGGCGGTGCTGGACAAGCTGGCGGAGGAAACCTCAGAGTTGCGCGCCGAATTGCCCGGCGCGGCGCCGGAGCGGATAAAGGACGAACTGGGCGACATGCTGTTCGTGCTGGCGAACCTCGCCCGGAAGCTGGGGCAGGATGCCGAGGCTTGCCTGGAAGGCGCGAACGAGAAATTCATCCGGCGCTTTTCCCGCGTCGAGGCGCTGCTCGCCGCCGAGGGGAAGACGCCGGCCTCGTCCAGCCTGGACGAGATGGACCGCTTGTGGAACGCCGCCAAGTTGGAGGGATTATGAAAACGCTGCTTGAAGGCTTCGAACGCTTTCGCAAAGGCTATTGGCAGGAGCACGAGGAGCTCTATTCCACCCTGGCGCGGGACGGGCAGTCGCCCCCGGCGATGGTGATCGCCTGCGCCGACTCACGCGTGGCACCGGAGGCGATCTTCGACTGCGCGCCGGGCGAGATATTCGTGGTGCGCAATGTGGGGGCGCTGGTGCCGCCCTACGCGCCGGACGACAACTACCACGGCACATCGGCCGCCCTGGAATTCGCTGTCACCTCGCTCAACGTTCGCACCATCCTGGTGCTCGGCCATTCGCTCTGCGGCGGCGTCCGCGCGCTGATGAAGGGGCCCGGCGCCGGGCATGGGGACTTCATCGATTCCTGGATGGAAATCGCCAAATCCGCCCGCCAGCGCGTGTGCGACTCTCCCGAACCAGGGGATTTCGACGCGCAATGCCTGGCCTGCGAACATGAAGTGATCCGCGTCTCGCTCGACAACCTCCTCACTTTCCCCTGGATTGCCGAGCGCGTGCGCGATGGCAGGCTCACCCTGGCGGGGATGCATTTCAATGTGGAGACCGGGCTGCTGGAAGCGGTGGGGTGAAGCCTATCAGGCTTGTAGGGAAATAGCGGATGTGCCATGCTGCCCGGGCAACAAAAATAAGGGACGCAGTCATGGCCATCAACTCCAAGCACCCCGAAACACTTGCCTTGCACGCCGGTTGGCGGGCCGATGCCACTACCGGCTCGGTGGCGGTGCCCATCCACCAGACCACCTCGTACCAGTTTCACTCGCCGGAACATGCCGCGAACCTGTTCGCGCTGAAGGAATTCGGCAACATCTACACCCGCATCATGAACCCGACCACGGACGTGCTGGAGCAGCGTCTGGCGGCCATCGAGGGCGGCGTGGCGGCGCTGGCGGTGGCTTCGGGCCAGGCGGCTTCGGCCTTCTCGCTGCAGAACCTGGCTCGCGCCGGGGACAACGTGGTGGCCTCCACCGACCTTTACGGCGGCACCTGGAACCTGTTCGCCAACACGCTGAAGGACCAGGGGATCGAGGTGCGCTTTGTGGACCCTGTGGACCCGGAGGCTTTCGCCCGCGCCACCGATGACCGCACCCGCGCCTATTACGCCGAAACCCTGCCGAACCCCAAGCTGCGCGTGTTCCCGATCGCGGAAGTTGCCGCCATCGGCCGCAAATTCGGCATTCCGCTGATCGTGGACAATACCGCCGCGCCGCTGCTGGTGCGCCCCTTCGAGCATGGAGCTGCCGTGGTGGTGTATTCCACCACCAAATATATCGGCGGGCACGGCACCAGCATTGGCGGCGTGATCATCGATGGCGGCAATTTCGACTGGGGCGCGTACCCGGAACGCCAGCCGCTGCTCAATACGCCTGATCCCTCCTACCACGGCGCCGTATGGGGCGAGGCGGTGAAGCCGCTAGGGCCGATCGCCTACATCATCCGCGCCCGCGTGGTGCTGCTGCGCGATCTCGGGGCTGCCTTGTCGCCTTTCAACGCCTTCCAGATCATCCAGGGCATCGAGACCCTCCCGCTGCGCATCGCCCGCCATTCAGAAAATGCCGAGGCGGTGGTGAAATTCCTGACCTCCCGCAAGGATGTAACCAAGGTGATCCATCCGAGCCTGGCCAAGGGCTGGGACAAGGAGCTGGCAGACAAGTATCTCAAGGGTGGCAGGGGCGGGCTGGTCGGCTTCGAGCTTGCCGGCGGGGCCGAGGCGGGGAAGAGGTTCATCTCGGCGCTCAAGCTGTTCTACCATGTCGCCAATATCGGCGATGCACGCTCGCTCGCCATCCACCCGGCCAGCACCACGCATAGCCAGCTCTCGCTGGAGGACCAGCTCGCCACCGGCGTTTCCCCCGGCTATGTGCGGCTCTCGATCGGGCTTGAGCATATCGAGGATATCATCGCCGACCTCTCCCAGGCGCTCGACGCCACGGCGTGACGCGATCGGGGCGGGCACCTGGCCCGCCCTTTTCGTTTCGGGACAATGATAAATAACCGCCCCCGCTGGCGCGGCATGGAAAGCTGTGCAAGGTTTTCGTCATGGCACTCCTCCCGAATGTTGACAGGCTTCCCTCTGGCTCCACCCACCCGCGCAAGTGGATCGCGCCCGCCATTGGGGTGGCGCTGTTGGTCTTCCTGCTGGTGCAGGTGAACCCGCTCGTGCAGGTCAGTTCCGGCTATGCTGGCGTGCTCACCGATTTCGGCTCCGTGCAGCCGGTACCGCTGGTGCCTGGGCTGCATTTTGTCATTCCGTTCTATCAGCAGGTCTTTCCCGTCTCGGTGCAGCCGCAGACCGTCACCAGCGACGAGACGGCCTCGACGCATGACCTCCAGCAGGTGACGACCTCGATCGCCGTGACCTTCCATGTCGCCCCGGACAGTGCGCCGGACTTCTACCAGAATTTCCGCGATTTTGACACGCTGGGTAGCCGCATCATCGCCCCGGCCGTGTCCAACGACGTGAAGGAAGTGACCGCGAATTACGACGCCGAGGAACTGGTGACCAAGCGTGACGCCGTGGACGAGCAGATCAAGCAGCTCATCGTCGCTTCGCTGGCGCCCTATCACCTGACCGTGGAGGCGGTGAACGTCTCCAACTTCGCGTTCTCGGAGGCGTATGCCCAGGCCATCGAGCAGAAGCAGGTGGCCCAGCAGCAGGCGTTGCAGGCGCAGTACACCCTGCAGCAGACGCAGATCTCCGCCCAGCAGCAGGTGGTTCAGGCCAAGGCCCAAGCCGACGCCGCGGTGGCAACGGCGCAAGGCCAGGCGCAGGCGCTGCTGCTCACCTCCGAGGCGCAGGCCAAGGCAAACACGCTGATCGCGCAGTCGCTGACCCCCACCCTGTTACAGCAGAAGGCGCTGGACAAATGGGACGGCACCTTGCCGCACTACCTGACGGCTGGCGCGCCCCTGCCGTTCATCGGCACGGCGTCGTCCGAGCAGACGGGCAAATAAGCGCCGCTGCTGCCGGCCGGCAGGCATTGGTATTCCAGGCGCGGGTCGAGAGGAGCTTGATTAGGGATTCCTTGGAAATTCAGGGGGGTGGGAGACAATTTGTCACTTTTCCCGGCCCCAGAGGCTCTTTTATTTTTGACTGTAATAGTGTTGTCATAATGTATGATTACACTATGGCCGCGCCGGAAATTCGCTCAGGATGCCTCTCTTGGGTTGCCCCAGTACAGCGGTCAGGATGAACAGCCCCCAACCAGTGCGTCGCGGCCTGTTGCATTCATGCACATCCCGAAGACTTCAGGCACGGCCCTAATGTCTGGGTTGGCCGGGTCTTGCGAGTCGCCCGCCTTGGTCAAGGGGTTTGACCTTTGCCTTTTTGGTTCTTTCCGTGACTTCGGTACGCTCGACGTAAGCGAGCAGCGGAGGATTTATGCGTCTTCGGCCTCTCTGCCGGCTGAGTGCGAACTAATCACCGGACATTTTGCGTTGTCCACTCTGCGGCAAGCCTATCCGCACGCGCAGATCATGACCGTCTTGCGCGAGCCCTTCACGCGTCTGCTATCGCACTGGTTATTCTGGCGCCAGCAAACTGATCCTATGCTGGCGCCATTGGGCAAATGGGCGGACTTTGTTCGATACGCTCGTCAGCCCCTCGCAAGTTTTCTGAGTAACCCACTCGTGGCGTGCCAGACCGACAATTTGGCGCTCCGGATGCTGCTGTGGCCGCATCCCCTAATTCCAGTTGATCAGTTTATTAACCCCATCCATTACGAGCGACTGATTAAAGAGGCGACCGCGAAGCTTTGTTCATTGGAATTCGTTGATGTCCTTGAGAATGGTGATTTTGTACGAAACCTGGAAAGGTGGCTTGGTCGCACGCTTTCGTATG
The DNA here is from genome assembly GCA_963750235.1 of uncultured Alphaproteobacteria bacterium. Taxonomy (GTDB): domain Bacteria; phylum Pseudomonadota; class Alphaproteobacteria; order Acetobacterales; family Acetobacteraceae; genus Acidocella. The sequence continues at coordinate 856,277 of CAVVPW010000004.1, read as the reverse complement.
GGCGCGAGAATGAGACTATGCCTATTCCAGCGGAGTTCCGTGCGCCGTTGCACCGAGAATTCACTTCAGAGGCACATGAATTGCTCCGAGCGCGATCCCAACTCGATCTTCAACTCTGGGCCAGGATTGCCCGCCGGCGGATATCTGACTGCGACATCACCGAACTGCGCGAGCGAACCATTCTGAGCAACGTCGCGCGGTATGGTGCGCTCATGGCTTCCTGACGTAACATTCCACGGGCGTAGGTTGCGATCTGTTTCAGCAATATTTTGGTGAGAAAATTACAATTAACCCTAGATTTTATTTGCAAATTCAAAAACTTAAAGGTGAGGGTTAAGGCGGCCTTGTCTAAATAGGTTTTTCTTTCAGGGCACCTTGGGGGCGCTCTGAAAACAAGTCCGTAAATACGGCAGTCCACCCCCAAAGGGCGGCAGGTTTTTGGAAAATGGTCGGAGCGGCGGGATTCGAACCCACGACCCCCAGTCCCCCAGACTGATGCGCTACCAGGCTGCGCTACGCTCCGAACCGTGGGGGGAGCCTGTAGCAACTTATGCCCGCGCCGCCAAGGCATGACAGTGAATTTATTCGAAAATCAATCCAGAAGCTTGCGCAACTCTTCGAGCGCCGAGAGCGTCTCACCCAGCAGGTGGCGCAACCGATCGATCTCCGCCTCGGTTTTCTGGCGCAGGCTCGGTTGTTCGGATGGTGCTGCTGGCAGCGCGGCCTCGGTCTCGGCCTCCTCGGGCAACAGCCCCGGCATGGGTAGCTGTGGCGCGGGCGGGGCAGGTTTTTTCAGGGCAGCGGCCGGCTCGGGCAGCATAACGGCCTGACGCTCGGCTTCCGCTGCCAGGCGTTCCTCGGCCGGCGCGGGCGGGATGTTGTCGTGAAACGCGCCACCGCCCTCACGCAGCAGCCGCTGCACGCCCTTGATCGTATAACCCTGGGTGTAGAGCAGATCGGCCACCCGGCGCAGTAGGGCCACATCCTCGGGCCGGTAATAGCGCCGCCCGCCGCCGCGCTTCAGCGGACGGACCTGCGGGAACTTGGTCTCCCAAAAGCGCAGGACATGCTGCGGGACATGGAGTTCATCCGCCACCTCGGAGATGGTACGGAAGGCATCGGCGGTCTTTCGCACGCGTGGACGGCCAGCCTCGTGCCCGCCCTCGTCGTCATCCGCGTTGAAGTCGTCTTCATCCACCATGCGGACCATCGATCTTTCCAATGTTGCTTACGATGCGGCCTGCTTGCCCGGCGGCGTATTCACGGCATCCCGCAAGATTTGGCTCGGGCGGAACACCAGAACTCGCCTGGGTAGAATCGGAACCTCGATGCCGGTTTTGGGGTTGCGGCCGATCCGGCGCCCTTTCTGGCGGACAGAAAACGTCCCGAACCCGCTGATTTTAACAGATTTTCCATCCGCAAGAGCGTCCGCGATGCGAGTGAGCACCAGTTCCAGCAGATCCGCCGATTCGTGCCGCGACAAACCCACGGTGGCATAGATAGCCTCTGTCAGTTGTGCACGGGTCAATGTGTTCATTTTTCAAGATTAGCACGCGCCTTTTAAGAATCAATAAGAACGTTTACGAATCTCTGTACTTTCGGCAATCTTTGATAATTGCCGTTGATTTTAACGCTTTTCTGTGGGCGCGTGCACTGGGGTTAGAGGCGCAGAAGCGCGGAACCCCATGTCAATCCCCCGCCGAGGGCTTCGAGCAAAATAAGCTGGCCGGGCTTGATCCGCCCCTCACCCACCGCCATGGCCAGCGCCAGCGGGATGGAGGCGGCGGACGTGTTGGCGTGCTTGTCCACGGTGACGACGACGCGCTCAGCAGGCAGGCCGAGCTTCTTGCCCACGCCGTCGATGATGCGCTTGTTGGCCTGGTGCGGCACCAGCCAATCGATATTGGCGGCGGTCAGGCCGTTGGCTTCCAGCGCCTCGCTCACCGCGCCGGAGAGCAGGGTGACGGCGTGGCGGAACACCTCCTTGCCGTGCATCACCAGATGACCGGACTTGTCGGGCCTACCCACGGCGCCATCGACATAGAGGATGTCGGCGAGCCGGCCATCGGAATGCAGATGGGTGGAGAGCAGGCCGGGCCCGTCCTTGGGCACGTTCCGGGCCTCGAGCAGAGCCGCCCCGGCGCCGTCGCCGAAGAGCACGCAGGTGCCGCGGTCTTCGAAATTCAGGATGCGGGAATAGACCTCCGAGCCGATGACCAGCACGCTGTCCACCTGGCCGGAGCGGATCATCGCATCGGCAACGGAGAGGCCATAGATGAAGCCAGAACAAGCGGCGGAGAGGTCAAACCCGTAGGCGCGGTTGGCGCCGAGCGCCGCCTGGATTTGCACGGCGGTGGAGGGAAAGGCGTTGTCCGGTGTGGAGGTGCCGACGATGATGGCGCCCAGTTCCTCGGGCTTCAACCCGGCGGCTTCCAGCGCGGCGCGCCCGGCGGCGGCGCCCATGTAGGTCGCGGTCTCATGCGGGGCGGCGAAATGACGCTGCCTGATGCCGGTGCGCTCGGTAATCCATTCGTCCGACGTATCCACCCGTTCCGCCATTTCGGCATTGGTGACGATTTTTTCAGGCAGATAGGCGCCCGTGCCCGTGAGCACGGCGCGGCGGATCAGGGTATCAGACATTCTGTGCGGCCACGGGCTTGGCGGAGAGCAAGGAGCTGTCCATCGCCGTCAGGCCTTCGGCAATGCGGCTGTTGAAATCGTTGGCGACCATGTCCATCGCCACATCCACCGCGTGGGCAAAGCCCAGCGCATCCGTGCCGCCGTGGGATTTCACCACCACGCCATTCAGGCCGAGCAGCACAGCGCCGTTATAACGGCGGGGGTCCAGGGTTTCCTTCAGGCGCTTCAGCGAGCCTCGGGCGAAGACGTAGCCCATCTTGGCCAGGGGGCCGGCGGAGAACACGCGCCGGAGCAGTTCGCCGACCAGCTTCAACGCGCCCTCGCCTGTTTTAAGCGCCACGTTGCCGGTGAAGCCGTCGGTCACCACCACGTCCACCGTGCCGGCGGCGATGTCATGCCCCTCGACGAAGCCGTAGAACTGTTTGGCGATCGGGCTTTCGCGCAGACTGGCGGCGGCGGCATTCAGGATCTCGTCGCCCTTGCCTTCCTCGGAGCCGATATTGAGCAGCCCGATGGTCGGGCGCGGCAGGCCGAGCACGATGCGGGCGAAGACATCGCCCATCAGCGCGAATTCGGTGAGGTTGCGGGAGTCGCAGACCACATTGAGGCCGAGATCGAGCATCACCACGTCGCCGCGGGCCGACGGCGCGGTTGCCGCCATGGCCGGGCGGTCGATGCCCTTCAGGGTCTTCAGCACGATCTTGGAAAGCGCGAGCAGCGCCCCGGTATTGCCTGCCGAGACCACGCCAGCGGCCTCACCGTTCAGCACGGCGTCGATCGCCCGGCGCATCGAGGAGTCGCGCAGACGCAACGCCACCGTCGGCTTCATATCGCCGGCGATGATTTCCGTCGTGGGACACAGCTTGCAGCACTGCTTCAGCCGCTTGGTCGCGGCAATCAGCGGGGCAACCCGCGCCTCGTCCCCGAAAACTAGGAAATGCGCGAGATTGTGGCGCTCCGCCGCAATCTCCAGCCCAGCAATAATCACCTCAGGAGCGTGGTCTCCGCCCATGGCATCCACAGCCAGTATATTCGTCCGGCTCATTGCATACCTCGGGCGTTATCCATCACCGCCTGGCTGAAACCCTGCCGTTTAGACGCGAACGACGCCTTTGGCTTCCTTGCCGGCGCCAACAACCTCGCGGTTGTCGTAATGGCCGCAATGGGCGCAGACGTGGTGCGGGCGCTTCAGCTCGCCGCAGTTGGCGCACTCGGCATGCGCCTCGGCGCGCAGAGCGTGGTGGCTGCGGCGCATGCCAGCGCGCGACGGGGAGGTTTTACGTTTCGGTACGGCCATGAGCTTATGCCTTAAAAATTCAGTCAGTGTGATTGGAAGGCGCGGCGTAGCAGAGCCGACGCCGCATCGCAAGTCATGCCTGCCAATCCCGGTGGGCGCGGTGCGCTTTCCTTGAAAAACTGGGCTTATTCAGGCTTTGTGAACCTGGCCTTGAGCCCCGCGAAGGGGTGAGCGGAGTTGTCGCTCGCCTCGGGCGGGAGTTCCGCGCCCGGCTTGCGCGGGTATGGGTCGAGCGCCAGGGCCAGTTGCTCGGCCAGGGCGGCGCCGAGGTCGATCATGCCGTTATAGTAAGGCAGCTCGTCCGGTCCCTCGAGGGATTCGGGCAGGAATTCCTCCTCCTCGTCCGCCGGCAGGGTCTCGGAGGGCACGAAGCGCAACTCCGCCTCCTCCTCGATGCTGCTCTCGAACGGCTCCAGGCTGATCACGCAGACCTGCGTGACTCGCGCGCGCATCTTCAGAGTTCGCGGCGATCACCCCGCTCCGCTCGTGGCGTAGGGTGAAGTTGCCCCGCAACTTGGCGATGCCGGGCAGGCCAAACCGTTCCGCCAGTGCGACGCGGGCGGCATCGTCGGCCTCCAGCTCGTACGTTTGCGGGTTTTCATGTATAAGTCCGGCCTTGACGGTCCGGCTGAGTTCTTCGTCCATGCGCGCAATATAGTCGCCGCGCATTGACACGAAAGCCCCAGCCGTGAGACCCAGCCATGGAAGGCCTTGTCGTGGAATTGAGGATTATCGCGTGCGCACTGCCAAGCTGAAGTTTTCGCTCCTGTCCTGCGCGCTGCTACCCCTGTCCGGCTGCGCCATCTTCTCGGACGCGCCGCATTACCGTGGCGTGGCGGTGTCCCAGCACGATCTCAAAGAGCTGACCCCAGGCCTCTCCCAGCAGGCTGACGTGCAGGCGGTGCTCGGCCCGCCGACCTTCGTTGAGCAGTTCAACCAGAACAACTGGGATTACGTGTCCCAGGTCACGCACATGCGCATCGGCCAGACCGAGGGCGTGAAGACCCAGCACGTGGTGGTCATGACCTTCGACAATAACGGCGTGTTGCAAAGCATCACCCAGAAGGACACCGGTGATGCCGTGCATGTCGCCATGGATGGCAACCGCACGCCGGTGCCGGGCGGGCATCCCGGCTTCTTCCAGATGCTGGTCGGCGGCGTGGGCAGCTACAACCCGCTGGGCGCGGCCTCGGATACCTCCGCCGGCGGCCTCGGCGCGGCGCCCGCTGATGTCGGTAACAGCGGCAGCAGCAGCAGCGGGTTCTAACCAGTGCGCCGGCGGGTTTTCCTCTCCGGCGTCTCCATGGGCGGGCTGGCCGTGGCCTCGGCGCGGGCGCAATCCGCGCTGGGCACATCGGCCCTGCCCTCGCCGCCCAACATGCAGGCAGCCAAGCTCTACGATACAGTGGGCAACGGCTTCAACCGCATCGTCATCGCCCGCTGGGGCGACGGCGTGCTGCCAAACGCCCCTCCCTTCAACCCGAATCCGCTGACCGGCGAGCAGGCCGACAGCCAGTTTCCCTATGACGGCGTGATCGCCGCCCTCATCAACCCGCCCCCGGCGCAGGATGGCATTCCCCGCAAGGTGCTGGTTGTGGCCACGCCGGATGTACCGGCGCGCATGGTCTTCCCCGGCGGGGTGGACAACCCAGATGTCGCGGGGCGTGAACAGGGCATCACAATCATCAACTTGCAATATCTGGGCGGGCGCTGGGCCACGGTGGATGGCGGCTACCAGTCCCGCCGCATTGCCGACGGTACGCTATGCCAGATGTCCGGCCCGGCCGCCGCAGCGCTCGGCGGCACGGTGCAGGGCGTGCTGGCGCCGCAGGGTGGTTGCGCCACGCCCTGGGGCAACGTCCTGCTGGGCGAGGGCGATGCCGGGCCCTGGCTGACGCGCCTGGCTGGCGTTGGTTATGGCTATGCCGACCCGGCGCAGGCGCCGCGCTTCGGCTGGGTGGTGGACCTGAACCCGCTAAATCCGCTTGATATTCCGATCAAGCGCACGGCGCTCGGGCGGATCTCCCGTTCCGGGCTCGTTGCCACCCAAACCAAGGACGGCCGCCCGGTGGTGTTTTTCACCCAGGACGACCCTGCCGGCTTCCTGTTCCGCTTCATCGCCGCCACCAATGCCACTGATGGCACGGCGCTCGATTTCGGGGACGATCTCGGTAGCGCAGGTCCAGAGCAGCGCCATAAATTGGGTGGATCTCGGGACCGATGTGCCAACCCTGGCCGGGCTCGCGGGTGCCGCGGCCCAGGCGGGCGCCTCGCCGTTCGATGCTCCAGGTGGCCTTGCGCTGACAGCGGACGGCGCCACACTCTACCTCGCCTGCCGCGGCAATGCCGCGCGCACCCAGGCGGACGCGCTCAACCCCCGCGCCGGGGATAATAACGGACACGTCATCGGCTTCGCCATTCCCGGTGGCGATGTGACGGCGAAATCCTTCATCGGCAAGCTCGTGCTGGTGGCGGGCAACCCGGCCAGTGCGCTGGGCACTCAATACGGCCCAGGCAGCCAGGCTTGGCTGCGCCAGCCGCGCACGCTGGATCTGGACACGCAGGGCCAGCTCTGGATCGGCACCGACCAGGGAGGTGACACCAGCAAGACCGCCGACGGGCTGTTCATCATGCAGACGGGCAGCGGCGCGCCCTACCTGCTCAGCATGGCCTATCTTGCGCCCAAGGGAGCGGCCATGGGCGGTGCGGCGTTCGACGCCGCGACCAGGACAACGTTCGGCATGGTGCGCCATCCTGGCGCCACGCCCACGGCCAGCTTCAACTTCCCGGCCACGCGCTGGCCCACCTTCAAGCCCAACATGCCGCCGCAGAGCACGGTGATCGGGCTCGTCCAGCAGTGATCGAATTTCGCAGTTGCGCCTTCGGCAGTGCGGAGTTCGCCGCCTGCCTTGCCATACGCATGGAAGTCTTCGTTGCCGAGCAGAACGTGCCGGAGGAGGAAGAGCGCGACGAATGGGATGACACCGCGCGGCATTTCCTCGCCTGGGTGGAAGGCCAGCCCGCCGCAACGGCGCGGGCAGTGGCCAAGGCGCCGGGGCTTGTGAAAATCGGGCGTGTCGCCGTGCGCGCGCCGTATCGCGGCACCGGACTCGGGGCGCGGCTGATGCGCGCAGTGGAGGCCGATTATCCGGGCGCCACGCTCATGCTGGATGTGCAGCTCCAGGCCCTGCCCTTCTATGCAAAGCTTGGCTACGTGGCGGAAGGGCCGGTGTTCGACGATGCGGGCATCCCGCACCGGCGTATGGTGAAACAACCGGCTTAGCCCGCGCCGGGGATGGTCTTGCCCGGGTTGAGCAGGTTGGCAGGGTCGAGCGCGTGTTTCACGGCGCGCATCAGGTCCAACGCCACCGGCGATTTATGCGCCGCCATGCCCGCGAGTCGAAATTGGCCGATGCCGTGCTCGGCCGAGAAGCTGCCGCCCATGGAGACGGCCAGGGCCTCGATATCCGCCGTAATGGCCACCTTGCGCGAGGCCAGATCCGCCATGCTCTGGCCCTCGGGCGGGCGGATGTTGATGTGCAGGTTGCCGTCCCCGACATGGCCAAAGATGTTCGGCCGGCAGTCGGGGTATTTTTCCGCGACCAGCGCTCTTACCGCCGCGACCATGGCCGGGATTTTGCCGAGCGGCACGGAAATATCGTGCTTCACCGCGCCGCCTGCGGCCAGCTCGCCCTCGGAGATGGCCTCGCGCAGGGCGATGAAATGCAGCCGCTCGCGCTCTGACTGGGCGATAACCGCGTCGCTGGCCATGCCCTGCTCCAGTGCCTGGGTCAGTACGGATTCCAGAGTCGCGCCGGGGGCATGGGCCGAGTTGGGCGCGGAAACCTCCAGCAACAGATAGCCCGGCGCGGCAAAAGGCAGCGCTCCGCCCGCGATATGCGCGGCGCCCAGAGCCAGCGAGTCACCGTCCATGTACTCGCACAGTGTGAGCCCGGAGCCGGCGGCGGCGCGCGCGGCCTGGAACAGGCGCAAGGCAGCCTCGGGCGAGGCCGTGCCCACCAGTGCGCTGGACCGCGCGGCGATCGCCGGATACAGGCGCAGGCAGGCGGCGGTGATGATGCCGAGCGTGCCCTCCGCACCAATGAAGAGCTGTTTCAAGTCGTAGCCCGTATTGTCCTTGGGGCAAGCGTTCAGCCCATCCCAGATGCGGCCGTCGGCCAGCACCACTTCCAGCCCCAGCACCTGGGCGCGCATGGAGCCGTAGGAGAGCACCTGCATGCCGCCGGCATTGGTGGAGATGACACCGCCGATGCGCGCCGAGCCCTCGGCGCCGAAGCTGACGGGGAAGAAACGTCCTGCCTCCGCCGCCGCACTTTGCAACTCGGCCAAGGTGAGTCCGGCCTCGGCGGTGATGTAATTCGCCGCGAGGTCAAGCGCCCGGATGCGGTTCATGCGGTTGAGGCAGAGAATGAGCTGCGGCGGCCCGGCAATGGGCACCGCCCCCGCGACAAGCCCGGTATTGCCGCCCTGAGGCACAATGCTCACCCCATGCGCGGCACAAATTTTCACAATTTCAGCAACTTGCTGGGTAGTGTTGGGAAGGACGACGGCGCAGGCCGGGTTTTGCACCAAGCCGCGCCAGTCGCGCTCGTAATAGGCGCGGTCAGCGGGCTGGGTGAGTACCCCGCCCTGCCCCACAACCGCGGCCAAAGCCGCGATCAGGCTGGAGGACTCCGGCCCAACCACTTTATTTTGCGGCTTTTCCAAGCTTGTGCGCCAGGGCTTCCTCGGCCGTGGCGACGCCGCCATGCGCGGCGGACCAGGCCATCGGGTTTTCCAGGAACTTGCGCACGCCGGAGAGCGCGGCATCCGAGAAGTAAGGCTGGCTCTTCGCGGCTTCCAGCACATCCCACCAGGTGCAGAGATGGTGGAGCGAGATGTTCATGCTGGCCAGGGTCTCGAAGCTGCCAGGGAACACGCCGTAGAAGAACACGACGAAGGTGTGGTTGCAGATCGCCCCTGCCTCGCGCAGCGCCTTGGCGAATTGAATCTTGGAGCCGCCATCGGTGGTCAGGTCCTCGACCAGCAGGGTGTTCAGCGCTTCCGGCACGTCACCTTCGATGAGCGCGTTACGGCCGAAGCCCTTTGGCTGCTTGCGGATATAGGCCATGGGTGCCGACATGCGCTCGGCGATCCAGGCGGCAAACGGAATGCCCGCCGTCTCGCCACCGGCCACGGCCTGGATGGTCTCGTAGCCGACATGGCGGGAGATCTTCTCCACCGCGAGATCGCAGATTTTCGCCCGGGCGCGGGGGAAATAGATGATCTTGCGACAGTCGATATATACCGGGCGACTTCCAGCCGGAGGTGAGTGTGTACGGCTCCTCGGGCCGGAAATTCACCGCCTTGATCTCCAGCAGCAGCTTCGCCGTGGTCAGCGCTGCGTCCCGGTCCCAGTCGGTCGCCCAGTCAATTTTGGCGGCAATCCGGCCACTCATGTCATAACTCCGAAATTTTTTATCCGGCCCCTCTCCTAAACCGCCTGCCGCATCCCGTCCATGCGCACGGGTACGGCGCGGCAGGGTTGTATGGCGCGGCGGTGGTGTTATGGAGGTGCGCGATTGCATGGAGAGAGACCCTGACTATGGCAAAAATCAAGGTAAAAAACCCCGTCGTGGAGATGGACGGCGACGAGATGACCCGGATCATCTGGGGGTTTATCAAGGAAAAGCTCATCCTGCCCTATCTCGATATTGACCTGAAATACTACGACCTCGGCATAGAGCACCGTGACGCGACCGACGACCAAGTGACACTGGATTCGGCGCTGGCCACCAAGAAGTATGGCGTCGCGGTGAAATGCGCCACCATCACCCCGGACGAGGCGCGGGTGGAAGAATTCAACCTGAAGAAGATGTGGAAGAGCCCGAACGGCACCATCCGCAATGTGCTGGACGGCACCATCTTCCGCGAGCCGATCATCTGCAAGAACGTGCCCCGCCTGGTGCCGCACTGGTCGCAGCCGATCGTCATCGGCCGCCATGCCTATGGCGACATCTACCGCGCCACCGAGACCAAGATCCCCGGCCCAGGCAAGGTGAGCCTGGTGTACACGCCCGAAGGCGGCGAGCCGCAGGTGATGGAAGTGCATGACTTCAAGGGCCCGGGCGTTGCCATGGGCATGCACAACACGCTCGCCTCCATCGAGGGCTTCGCCCGCGCCAGCTTCAACTACGGCCTGTCGCGCAAATACCCGGTGTACCTCTCCACCAAGAACACGATCCTGAAGGCCTATGACGGCATGTTCAAGGACACGTTCCAGGCCATCTTCGACGCCGAGTTCAAGGAGAGGTTCGACGCCGCCGGCCTGACCTACGAGCACCGCCTGATTGACGACATGGTGGCCTGCGCCCTGAAGTGGAGCGGCGGCTATGTGTGGGCCTGCAAGAACTACGATGGCGACGTGCAGTCCGACATCGTGGCGCAGGGCTTCGGCTCGCTCGGGCTGATGACCTCCGTGCTGTTAAGCCCGGATGGCAGTGCCGTGGAGGCCGAGGCCGCGCACGGCACCGTGACCCGCCACTACCGCGAGCACCAGAAGGGCCGCACCACCTCCACCAACCCGATCGCCAGCATCTTCGCGTGGACGCGCGGGCTGATTTATCGTGGCCAGTTCGACGGTACGCCCGACGTGACCGCCTTCGCCGAGACACTCGAACGGGTGTGCGTGGATACCGTGGAATCCGGCTTCATGACCAAGGACCTGGCGATTTTGATCGACAAGGACGCCCCCTGGCTGAATACCCAGGACTTCTTGGACAAAATCGACGCCAACCTGAAGGCCGCGATGAAGTAAGAAAAAGGGCCGGTGGCGTCAGCCACCGGCCCTTACATTCTGCTCCAGCCGGGCGCGGCGAAAATCAGCCCTGCTGTACCGGATACTGCCCCTCCCAGCCGCCGCCGAGCGCCTGGTAGAGCGTCACGAGATCCGTCCCCAGCCGCTGGGTGGACTGCGCCTGGTTCTGCTGGGCGGCCAGCAGCGCCTGCTGCGCGTTCAGCACGTAGAGGTAGTCAGTCAGCCCCTGGGTGTACTGGTCCTGGGCCAGGTTGAGCGCGATCTGCGCCTGCTTCACGTCTTCGTTCAGCGCGTCCAGCGTCGCATGTTCCTGGTCGTAATTGGTCAGCGCCGTGTTCACCTGGGTGAAGGCTGTCAGCACCGTCTTGGCGTAGCCGACGGCGGCTTCACGCTGCTGCGCCTTGCGCAGGCTGAGCTGGCCCTTGAGCTGCCCGCCCTCGAAGATCGGGATGGTGACGTTCGGGCCCATCCCGTAAGTCAGCGCCTTCCACTCGTTGAGGCTGTTGAACTGCAGCGATTGCAGCGAGGCCGAGGCGGAGAGCGAGACATCGGGGAAGAACTCCGCCTTGGCCACGCCGATTTCGGCGGTGGCGGCGTGCAGATCCTCGGTGGCCTCGCGCACGTCCGGGCGGCGCGTGAGCAGGTCGGAGGGCAGGCCCACCGGCACCACCGGCGGGGTGAGCGGCACGGGCTGGGTTGCCACCAGCTCGGGCGGCATGCCCTCGGGCGTCTGCCCCAGCAGCAGCCCGATCTGGCCGATCAGCGCGTCGCGCTGCGCCGTCAGCGTCGGGATCTGCGCCGCGATGGACGCCGCCTGCGCCTTGGCATTGGCGACGTCGAGCGCCGTGGTCAGCCCGGCCTGCTGGCGCTCCTCCGTCAGGTTCACCAGCTTGTTGGCGGTATCCAGGTTCTTCTGGGTGATGGCGAGCACCGCCTCGGTCCCGCGCAGCTGGATATAGTTGCTGGCCACCTGCGCCTCCACGTTCAGCAGGGCGGCGCGGCGGGCTTCTTCCGAAGATCGGGCCTTCGCCACCGCGGCTTCCACGGCGCGGCGGTTCTTGCCCCAGAGGTCGAGGTCGTACTGCGTCTGCAGCCCGTACTGGTAGAGGTCGTAGGCGTTGGTGATGCCCGGAAAAGCCGGACTGAACAGGCCAAGGGTCCCTTCATCGCTCGGCTTCTCGCGCGTGTAGGACGCGCCGCCATTGAGGTTCGGGTACAGCGCCGCGCCCTGGATCTGCGCCTCGGCCTCGGCCTCCAGCAGGCGCTCGGTGGCGATCTGCAGGTCGAGGTTCTGAGCCACGGCCTGGGCTTCCAGCTGCGTCAGGATCGGGTCGTTGAAGCTGTTCCACCATTGCGGGTCCACCGCATCGCCCGCCACATAGGGGCGCGCGACCGCCGGGGCATCCTGGGTGTACGACCCCGGAACCGCCGGATGCGGGGCCTGGAAATTGGGGCCCACCATGCAGCCGGAAAGGGTCAGCGACAGGCAGCCAGTGCCTAACAGTTTAACACGGCGCGAGGCGGCGGAAGGCACGTGGGGAGACTCCGTTTCTGGCCATTTTCGAGCGTGGCGCGCATGCATAGCATGCTGAACCAGACCCAAAAGGTGCTAATTCCCGCCCCTGGGACAAACGTCAATCTGATTGTCCGAATAGCTCCTAACCGCTTACGTCAAGCCATATCAATTTCCGGATTCAGGCCGGAGTAAACGCTGTCCAATTTTGCGGCAGAAGATCGCGGTTTGACATGTTCCATGCCTTGTAGGCGCCGCCTGCCGCCGCGCGTATATGCTACTTAGACGAGAAATGCTGTTTTCTTAGTGCACTATGCACTTGGGTGGAGCAATCCGTCATCGCATTGATGTATTCACTATTGTCAGAGGCTTGCTCGGCGATCTGTGAATTCGCTCTAATACCACTTCAGGTAGCGTTTTATTTTTAATGAAGTAAAAATACCGCTTGCATCCGATTCGATTTTGGTCAGTATTCTATTTTAGGTTGTGAATTTAAACCAAAGCTAAGGGATCTTAAATGGCTGCCGCGACGACTATGGATGCGCTCGTCCGACATAAACTCCGGTCCTGGCCCCAACACCCGCCCGGTCTTGCAGATCATGACATGGGCGCGCACGGCATCTTGGATGCGCGCCCGCCCCGGCACGGTGGACGATCTAGACCATCCCTATCTCAAACTGCCAGGCAGCAACCGGCTGCGCACGATTCCCGACGGCCTGTGGCTATGCTTCGGCGGCACGGAGCGTGACCCGTATGTGGACATCTTCGCCATCGAGGCCTGCGGCGGGTTCCAGAACCTGCTCGACAAGCGCTCGCGCTTCTCGCCTTCCATGCATTCCCTGCTCGCGGTCTGCCCGCTGGAGTGGCTGAACCAGCCGGTCTCCCTCACCAATGGCATGCTGCGCTGGCGCTATACCGGGTTGCTGCGCGACGAGCCGCGCGGCCCGCTGGTGCCGCCGGTCCGCGACATACGGGTGATGTATGCGCTGCGGCCCCGCCACTACGAGCATTTCGCCTCGACGCAGATCCCGCACGCGCATGAGTTCTTTGCGCCGATCAGCGCGCTGATCGGGTTGGAGGGCTGGCAGCACCCGACTCTGCGGGCCTTCATCGCACGCACTTCGCCGCGCGCCAATTTCTGGGAATTTGCCGGCGCCTCAGCCGCCTGAGGCGAAAGGCTAGTATTGCGCTAGGCCGAGAATATCAGTCCGCAGCCGGCGCTGCCGCAGCCAAGGCCGCGGCGGCGGACTTGCCCTCGGCCACGGCCTTGGCCAGGGAGGTGCCGTCCAGTTCATTGGCGATGGCATCGCGCACACGGCGCATCACGCGGCGAATCTCGCAGGCTTGCTCGTCCTTGCACTCGTCGCAGCGGCGATAATAGTTCACGCTCACGCAGGCGAGCGGCGCCAGCGCGCCGTCCATGATTCGCACCACCTGGCCGAACGTGATGAGATCCGCGGGCTTGGCCAGGGCGTATCCGCCCCCGCGGCCACGCCGGGAGCGCACGATGCCGTTGCGGTTCAACTCCAGCAGGATTGCCTCAAGGAATTTCTTCGGCAGGTTCTCGCGCTCGGCGATCTCGCTCACCAGCAGCAGATTGTCGCTGTTTTCCTTGGCCAGCACCATCAGGGCCTGCAAGGCGTATTTGCATTTTTGCGACAACATGTTCCTGTTCCTTAACCCCGTCAGCTTATCGTCTTTTATCTACAACACGCTTTTCCGATAGGAAATACTTTTTCTGTGCGATGATACGGCGTTTCTCTATTGAGTTTCTAGGAAAAACTCAGGCCGCTGTCGAAATGCTCAAGCCCACTGCCTCGGCGACCTTGATGCCATCCACCCCGGCCGAAAGAATGCCGCCTGCGTAGCCAGCCCCCTCGCCCGCCGGGTACAGCCCGCGAACGTTCAGCGAGCAGAAATCCTTGCCTCTGGTGATCCGCACCGGCGAGGAAGTCCGGGTTTCCACCCCGGTGAGCAAGGCATCAGCGCGGTCGAACCCCACGATCTGGCGGCCGAATGCAGGCAGCGCCTCGCGGATGGCTGCGATGGCATAATCCGGCAGCGTGGGCGCGAGATCGGTGAGATGTACGCCTGGCTTGTAGCTGGGCAGTACGTCGCCGAACGCCCCGGAGGGCCGCCCGGCCAGGAAATCCCCTACCAGCTGGCCCGGCGCCTTGTAGCCGCCGCCGCCCGCCACGTAAGCCGCGCACTCCCACCGCCGCTGGAACTCCACCCCGGCCAGTACGCCGCCCGGATAGTCATCCGGCGTGATGCCCACCACGATGCCGGCATTCGCGTTGCGCTCGGCGCGGGAATACTGGCTCATGCCGTTGGTCACCACGCGCTCCGGCTCGGAGGTGGCGGCAACCACGGTACCGCCCGGGCACATGCAGAAGGAGTACACCGCACGGCCGTTCCTGGCATGGTGCACGAGCTTGTAATCCGCGGCCCCCAGAATCGGGTTGCCTGCGAAAGCGCCGAAGCGATGCTTGTCGATCATCGACTGCGGATGCTCGATGCGGAACCCGACGGAGAACGGCTTTGCCTCCATGAACACGCCGCGCTCGTACAATGTGGCGAAAGTGTCCCGCGCCGAGTGGCCAATGGCGAGCACCACATGGTCCGTCTCGATTTGCTCGCCCGACGCCAGCACCACGCCGCGCATTTGGCCGTCCCGGATGTCGAAGTCCACCACTTTTTCGCCGAAGCGGTACTCGCCGCCCAGGGCCTCCACCTTGGCGCGGATCGATTCGACCATGCTGACCAGCCGGAACGTGCCGATATGCGGCTTGGCCACAAAGAGGATCTCCTCCGGCGCCCCGGCGGCCACGAATTCCGTAAGCACCTTGCGGCCCAGATGGCGCGGGTCCTTGATCTGCGAATAGAGCTTGCCGTCGGAGAAAGTCCCTGCCCCTCCCTCGCCAAACTGCACATTGGATTTGGGGTTCAGCTCGCCGCGACGCCACAGGCCCCAGGTATCCTTGGTCCGCTGACGCACCACCTTGCCACGCTCCAGAATGATGGGACAGAAGCCCATCTCGGCCAGGATGAGTGCCGCGAAGATGCCGCACGGCCCGGTGCCGATGACGACGGGGCGCTTCTCCGGGCGCCGTTCGGCCTTGGTGACGAATTTGTAGCTCACATCGGGGCTGGGCTCGCCGGTGGCGACGTCCACGGCCAGTTCGGCGTCAATGGTGTAAACCAGCTTGATGTCGGTCTTGCGGCGGGCATCCCAGGCGCGGCGGTACACATTGTAGGAGAGCACAGCCGCCTCCGGCACGCCGAACCCGGCGGCAATGGCGGCGCGCAGCTCGGCCTCGGTATGGGTGAGCGGCAGGCGGAGTTCGGTCAGGCGGCGCATTGGGTGAGACTCAAGAAATCCATTATGCAGGCTCTACAACCGAAGAGCCGCCAACGCCAATGTCCCTCGTTATCGATCTGCGCTGCCTACAGGATGTGAATCATTACGAGCGGGGCATCGGCCAGCATACACGAAACCTGGTGCGCCACGCGCGCGGGCGCTTCACTGGCCTCATTGATTCGGCGCTGCCGCCCTTGCCGGACGAGGTGGCAGCGCTGGTGCCGGAGCTTTCGCCACACGCGTACATCCCCGGCGCGCGGTTGTTCCTCAACCCCTCCCCCTTCATCCCAAACCAGGTGTTTCTGGCCCGGCTGCTCACTGACCCCGCCGTGCGAAAGGCGGCCTGCGTGTACGACTTCATCCCCTTCGATGACCAGGCCAACTACCTGGCCGATGCCGCCACCCGGCTGGATTACTTCACCGCTATGGCTTGGCTGAAACGCTACGATGTGTTCCTGCCCATTTCCGAGCCAACCAAGACGCAACTGACCGAGCTTTATGGCGACGTGCGGGCGGTCGTGACGGGCGTGGCACTGCCCGGGCGGGTGAGCGAGGAAGCCGTGGCGGGGAAGGTGTTTTCAGCACTCGTGCCCAAGCCCGCTGTGGCGCGGGGGGCGAAGCCGCGCATCGCCATGCTCACGCCAATGCCACCCGAAAAGACCGGCATCGCCAAATACTCCGCCGCCTGCGCGCGCGAGCTGCGCAAGCTGGCGGAGCTGGAGGTGTTCGCGGGTGATGCAGTTTCTGCCCTGACCTACGCGAACGGGAAATACGATGCCGTGCTCAGCGTTATCGGCAATTCGCCGCTGCACGAGCGTATTTACGATTGTACATTGCGCTGGGGCGGTGCTGCCCTTTGCCACGATGCCCGGCTGATGGGCTTGCTTGGCCGCCGGGCCGCTCCCCTGGCCAGCTCCGAGCTGGGCCGCACGGTGACGGAGCGGGAGATCTCCGCCTGGGCGGCGGATGAGGCCACGCGGCAAGCCTGCTTCCTGGGCGAGCTCGCGGCTGTGGCACGGCCATTGATCTTCCATACTCGCCATAGCGTGGCTGAGGTGCGCGAGCGCTTCGGTGTGGATGCGCGCTATCTGCCCTTTGCCATGCAACGGCTATTTCCGCCCATGGAGAAGCAGGCTGCTCGCGCGGCGCTGGGCATTTCGCCGGAGCAGAAACTCATCGTCAGCTTCGGTTTCGTTATTCGCGGCAAGGGCATACCGGCCGCGCTGGCGGCATTGTCGATGTTGCGGGACCGTGTTGACGCTCGGCTTGTGTTCGTCGGCGAGGACGCCTCGCACGGAGAAAACTTCCGGACCTTGGCTGAGGATCTGGGCGTTGCGGATGCCGTGCAACTCGGCACTGGCTTTCTGCCAGAGACGCAATACCGGCTCTGGCTCGCGGCGGCGGATGCCGGCTTGCAACTGCGCCAGGGCCAGCCGGGCAACATCTCCGCCGCGTTGCAGGATTGCATCGGCGCGGGCCTGCCGACCGTGGCCACGGCGGATCTCGCCGAAAACCTTTCAGCGCCTGGCTATGTGAAACGCGTTTGCGACGTGCTCGATGCACGGGAAATCGCCACGGCGCTCGAGGAAGTGCTGACCGCGTCAATTAGCACCGAGGAAGAACGCCGTGCCTATTGCACGGCGCACTCCATGGCCCCTTACGCGGCGACGCTGCTGCAACTCCTTCAGCCCTGATCGGTCTTCTTCGCCAGGGCGATGGTCAGCAGCGCAGCCTCCATCTGTTCGGCGAGCTTGTCCTTCTCATCAAGCCGCGCCTTGATTTGCTCAAGCCCCGCTTTGACCTGCTCAAACCCCGCCTTGATCTGCCCAGTCTCCGCCTTGATCTGCTCAGTCTCCGCCCTGATCTGCGTAATCTCCACCAGCGCATCGGCCAGCATCATGCGGCGCAGACGGCGGACCAACTCCTTAAGCCCGTTACTGATTGGCGTGCTACGCACGACGCAGATCGAGTGTGCGCGGATATTCCGGCCCGGGGACGGGCTGCGGCTCGGGGCACGCTCCAGGCGTATGGCCGAATGCCCAGAAGCGCGAGCGGCGGCGTGCCTCGGCGGAGTTGGAGTTCACAGGGAAATCCTCGTAAGCCCTCCCGCCCGGATGCGCGACATGATGCGTCATGCCGCCGAGCGAACGGCCGGTCCAGCGGTCGTACACGTCGAAGATCAGCGGCGCCTGCGCGCCGATCGTCGGGTGCAGCGCCGAATAAGGCTGCCAGGCCTTGAAGCGCACGCCGGCGACGTATTCGCCTTGTGTTTCCGTGCGCTGCAGCGGCATGGCGGCACCGTTGCAGGCAAGCACGTAGCGTTCGTCCACCCAGCCATTCACCTTCACCTGCAGGCGCTCGGCGGAGCTGTCCACATAGCGCGCCGTGCCGCCGGCGGTTTGTTCCTCGCCCAGAACATGCCACGGCTCGAGCGCGTGGCGCAGTTCCAGCTGGATGTCGCGCACCGCCACCTCGCCCAGCTTGGGGAAGCGGAACTCCGCATGCGGCGCGAACCACTCCTTATCCAGAGGGAAACCGTAGGCCGCCAGCTCTTCCAGCGCACCCTTGAAGTCCGCCTCGTTGTAGTGCGGCAGCAGGAATTCGTCGTGCAGCCGCGTGCCCCAGCGCACCAGTGAGCGCTCATATGGGCGTTCCCAGAAGGCCGCGATGGCCGAGCGCATCAGCAGCATCTGCGCGGCGGACATTTCCGCATGCGGCGGCATCTCGAAGGCGCGGAATTCCACCAGCCCGCGCCGGCCGGAACCGCCATTCGGGGAATACATCTTGTCGATGCAGAATTCCGTGCGGTGGCCGTTGCCGGTTATGTCGCAAAGGATGTTGCGGAACAGACGGTCCACCAGCCAGGGCGGGGTCTGCGCCTGACGGCCGACTTGCTGGAAGGCGATCTCCAACTCGTTCACCGCATCGTCGCGCGCTTCGTCGATACGCGGATGCTGCGAGGACGGGCCGATGAACAGGCCGGAGAACAGGAAAGAGAGTGACGGGTGGTTATGCCAGAAGCCCAGCATCGACTTCAGCAGGTCCGGCCGGCGTAGAAATGGACTGTCAGCGGGTGTCGCGCCGCCCATCACCACATGATTGCCGCCGCCAGTGCCCACATGCCGGCCATCGAGCAGGAATTTCTCCGTGGCCAGCCCCACCTCGCGCGCCGCCTCGTAGAGCTGCCCGGTGCGCTCCACCATCTCGCCCCAGCTGCCAGCGGGGTGGATGTTGACCTCGATCACCCCCGGGTCCGGCGTGACGGAGAAATTGGTCACGCGCGGGTCCTCGGGCGGCAAATAGCCTTCCAGGATCACCTTTCGGTCGAACTCGGCGGCGGTTTCCTCGATCGCGGCGGTGAGTTCCAGCCAGTCGGCCACATCGTAGAGCGGCGGGTAGAAGACATGGATGATGCCGTCGCGCGCCTCGACGCAGAGCGCCGTGCGGACCAGCCCTGGCTCCTCGCGCCCGACAACCGGGGCATCCTGCGGTACGGGGCGGAAGCCCTCGATGCTGCCCTTGCCATAGCGTTCGCGCGTCATTTGCATGGAATCGCGCCTGGGCAGCTTCTCGCGCGGCGCGAACTGGTCGAGCTCGAAATCCTGCTCGATATGCGACAACTCGGCCCAGGGCAGGCTTTCCAGCGGCAGACGCAGGCCTATGGGGCTGTCGCCGGGGATAAGGAACATCACGTCGTCGCGGAAAAACCATTTGCCCGACTGCCAGCGGCGCGCGCCATCCATGATCACGCGGCGCAGCGGCAGCACCGAGCCGACGGACGAGGCCAGCCCCTGCCCGAACACTTTCGCTAGACGCGCGCGCTCCAGCGGGTCGTTCAGCTTGGAATCCTCGACGATCACGTTGGCGGGCAGCCGCTTCTCGCGCCATAGGTAGTAGTGGATGTCCTCATAGGCCTTGTTGACGAGGCCCGGGTCCACCTGCAGCCGCTCGGCCAGGGCCTGGGCGAAAACCTCCGTGTCTGCCGCGGTGGCATTGTCGGTATCGTCATCCGAGGCCAGCAACTCGGGGTTCTTCCACACCGGCTCGCCATCGGCCCGCCAATGCGCGTGGATGGCCCAGCGCGGCAACTGCTCGCCCGGATAGTGCTTGCCCATGTTGTAGGTAAGCGCCGCGCCCTTGCCCCAGAGCGGGGTAAGCTTGCGGATCAGCTGCCCGGCATATTGCCGCTTGGTCGGGCCTAGCGCGTCGATATTCCATTCCTCGCCCTCATGGTCGGTGGCGGACACGAATGTTGGCTCGCCGCCCATGGTCAGGCGCACATCGCTTTTGAACAGCGTGCGGTCCACGGCGGCGCCGCGGGCCAGGATGTCCTGCCACTGTCTCGGGGTATAGGGCTTGGTCACGCGCGGCGTCTCGGAGACACGCCGCACCTCCATGTGGAAGTCGAATTCCGCCTCGGTTCCATCCTCCGCCGTGTACCCGCCGGAAATCGGCGCCGCCGATTGCGGAGACGGCGTGGCGGCGAGCGGGATATGCCCCTCGCCCGCGAACAGGCCGGAGGTGGGATCCAGCCCCACCCAGCCGGCGCCGGGCAGATACACCTCGGCCCAGGCGTGCAGATCGGTAAAGTCCGCTTCCGGCCCGGCCGCGCCGCCATCCACTGGCTTCACGTCGGCGGTGAGCTGGATCAGGTAACCGGAGACGAAACGCGCCGCGAGGCCCAGATGCCGCAGCAGGTTCACCAGCAGCCAGCCGGTGTCGCGGCAGGAGCCCTTGCCCAGGCCCAGCGTTTCCTCGGGCGCGTACACGCCCGGCTCCATGCGGACCACGTACGAGACGCGCTCATGCAGAACGCGGTTCACCTCCACCAGCATGTCGACGGTGCGTGGGTTCTTGCCCGCGAACGTCGCCCGCATCTCCTCGATAAGCGCGGTGAGCAGCGGGCCGGGTTTGTTCAGCACGCGGAACGGGGCGAGCTCCTCGGCCAGCACGTCGTCATACAGGAAGGGGTAGGTCTCGCCCTGCGGCTCCAGGAAGAAATCGAACGGGTTGATCGTTGCCATATCGGCAACCACGTCCACCACCACGTCGAAATGCGTCACCCGCTCGGGGAACACCACCCGCGCCAGAAAATTGCCCTGCGGGTCCTGCTGCCAGTTGAGGAAGTGCGGTTTGGGCGAGACCTGCAACGAGTAGGAGATGATCGGCGTGCGCGCGTACGGCGCCGGGCGCAGGCGAATGGTCTGCGGGCCCAGCGTGACCGGGCGGTCATACTTGTACGAGGTGCGATGCGTGATGGCAGCGTGGATCGACATGCAGGCTCCTTGTCTTCGTGCCTAGCATCACCACGGGCGGACGTAATTTGCAACGCATTATCAACCATGTGCCGCCGCCCAATTTTCCAGGGCCATGCAGGCGCTGCTTAAAGCGTCATCAAAGGCAAGATAAAGTAGTCATTGACGGCGTGTAGGCGGTGCAGGCCGAAGGCGCGGCCTGATGGATGCTTAAGGATTAGGCTTGCCGCGCAGCTTGCCGAAATGCCGAGCAAGCCCCACCGCCATGGCGGTGAAGCCGAGCGCGGTGCCGAACCAGGCATTCTGATGGAACAGCCACAGCCCCAAAAACAGGTTGAACGTGCCCCATAGCGCGTTCACCACCGGCGGCGAATTGCCATAGGCGGGCGGGTTGCCGAAGAGCGTGGGGAAAGCTTCCCCGCGCAGCCCGGCGGCCAAGTGCGGAATGGCGTTGCACAGCAAGGCGCCAGACAGGAACCCCAGGATGAAATGCAGCATTCGGCCTCCCGTTTTCCGGCGCTCGATGGAGACGCCATGTGCTCGCTATACCACACCTCGTAACGTTTTGACTACGCAACATGGGTGAAAATCCGTGACCAGCGGCGGGTTTTAGCCCAGCTTGACCAGAACGTGGTGCTTCTTGCCGGCGGAGAGCTTCTGTTCCGGCTTGGGCGTAATCAGCTGCGCCTCGTCGACGATCACCACGTCATCCACCCGGCCGCCGCCGCCGCGGATCAGCCGCCGCGCCTCGCCATTGGTGGCCGCAAGCCCGGCCTTCACGAACAGCGCGAAGGCGGGGATGCCCTCGCCGAACTCGGCTTCGGGGATGGTGATGCTCGGCAGACCTTCCGCCGCTACGCCCTGTTCGAACAGCTTGCGCGCGGCCTCGGCAGCTTCCTCGGCAGCAGCACGGCCATGGGCCAGGGTGGTGGCCTCGGTGGCCAGGATGATCTTGGCATGGTTGATCTCGGCACCGCCGAGCGTCTCCAACCGGGCAATCTCGTCCAGCGGCAAATCGGTGAACAGTTTGAGGAAGCGGCCAACGTCGGCATCCTCGGTGTTCCGCCAGAACTGCCAGTAGTTGTAAGGGCTCAGCTTTTCGGCGCTCAGCCACACGGCGCCAGCGGCGGACTTGCCCATCTTGGCGCCAGAGGCGGTGGTGATCAGCGGCGTGGTCAGCCCGAACACCCCCTTCTGCTCGGTGCGGCGCACCAACTCGATACCGGAGACGATATTGCCCCACTGGTCGGACCCGCCCATCTGCAACACCACGCCAAGGCGGCGGTTCAGCTCGCGAAAATCGTAGCTCTGCAGGATGGAATAGTTGAACTCCAGGAAGGTCAGCCCCTGCTCGCGGTCCAGGCGCTGCTTCACCGAATTGAAGGAGAGCATGCGGTTGACCGAGAAATGCACGCCGACCTCGCGCAGCAGGGCGATGTAGGAGAGCTGGTCCAGCCAGTCAGCATTGTTCACCAGCTCCGCCCCGGCGGAGAAATCGATGAACGCCTCCAGATTCTTGCGGATGCCGATGAGGTTCTTACCGATCTGCTCGTCCGAGAGCAGCTGACGCGCCTCCTCGCGGAAGGAGGGGTCGCCGATGCGTGTGGTGCCCCCGCCCATCAGCGCGACCGGCTTGTGCCCGTGCTTCTGGAACAGGCGCAACAGCATGATCGGGATCATGTGCCCGACATGCAGGGAGTCCGCTGTCAGGTCGAACCCGGCATAGCCCGCGATCGGCCCGGCGGCGCAGGCAGCGTCCAGCGCCTCCTCGTCGGTGCATTGAAACACAAAGCCGCGGGCCTTCGCCTCGGCCAGAAATTCACTTTTAGCCATCATCACGCTCCTGTGGGCCGGGGCGGTAGCACAGCGCCACGGGCGCGCAAAGCCGTGGGCTGCCACACGGTCAACGCCGCCATCGCCACCACAAGCGGCGTGAACAACACGCCGGTGAGCGCCGAGACGGTGGGACAGAACACCGGCCAGAGCCAGAACGCGACCTCACGCAGCCCGATCCGCCAGCCCCGCCGCTCGGCCAGAGCCGCCAGCAGGGCGGAGGCGGCAACCATGTCGTCTGTGTAGCCATAGGGCGTGGCCAACCGGGACAGGAAATTAGTTTAAAGTGGCGCGGTCGAGTACACTTACCCCTGGACGCAGCCAAATGCGCCATACGAGGAGCACCGCACCGAGCATGGCCCCCGCCTGCAGCACCAAGCAAAAGCTCCGGCTGCCTCCCAAGCTGTGCACCATCCGAAACACCGATACACCGCGCTCAAAGCCGAGCATACCGCTGACCAGCGTAGGATGCGTAGCGGCAGGAGCATACTGAAAATAGGCCCGCCAGACTTCCCAGCCAAACTCCAGCGTGGTAATGGCCAGCGCCCCCGCCACCACGGCGGTCCCAGCCAGCAAAGCGCACCAATTGCCTGTGGCCAGCAGACTTACGGGCGTTAGAACACCGGCCTGCGGCTTTAACAGCAGCGCCCCAAACAAGGCGCCCGCGCTTTTGGGCGCCCGTGCTGCGCTCAAAAGCCCCGCCACAATCAGTGCGTTGGAAAGCATCGCATATTGTCCCATTTCCATGGACCACAAGGCGGCCGGGCTGAGTAGTCCAGCCGCTATCACGCCCCAGCCCAACCTGGCCCAGCGCAGGACCAAAGCGGACAACACTAGGAACAAACCGATCCAGACGAAGTAAGCGATGTTAAAAGACAGATACGACACCAGCACCGCCGGCAGCAGGCTGGGTGGCGGGTAGAACCAGTCCAGCCGCGGAATTTGCGGCAGCAACAGCGTCTGGCGCCACGTCTCAAATGCGTCGGGATTGTACAGCCCCAGGAACTCCCGCTTCCGGGCCACCAGCCCGGCTGGCCAAAACATCGAAAAATCACAGTCCGGCGCTGGAAATGGTGCTTGAGGCATAACTGGTCCGCCATACAAAGCATTTCGCATGCGTGGGAGCATCACCTGTAGAAACTGTACGAACGCCCGTGTCCAAAAAATTTCGACGGGAAGGGCAGCAAGCAGCACCGTAAGAACACGCCTGATCTGCATTGGGGAGCATTCGCCCCTAATCTCTGTCTTAACGATTACGTACTTGCCGTGTAACACATTTCCCTATGCTTACCCTCCCCCTCCGCGCCATCGGCCTCATGTCCGGCACCTCGCTTGACGGGGTGGACGCCGCCTGGATCGAGACGGATGGCGAGCGCATAAGGCATTTCGGCCCCACGGTGATGCTGCGCTACGAGGACGGCCTGCGGGCCGATCTGCGCCACCTGCTGGACCTCGCCCCTACCCTCACGCCGGATGACCCGTTCCTGCAACAGGTGGAGGAGCGCCTCACCTGTGACCACGCCATCGCCGTAAGCATGGTCGGGCGCTCGGCCGATGTCATCGGCTTTCACGGCCAGACGATTCTGCACGCGCCCGAGGCGCACCGCACTTGGCAGATCGGCGACGCCGCACTGCTGGCGCATATGGCGCGCGTCCCCGTGGCGTATGATTTCCGCAGCACCGATGTCGCGGCCGGGGGCCAGGGCGCGCCCTTTGCACCGCTGTTCCACGCCGCTTTGGCGCATGATCTGCCCAAGCCGCTGCTGGTGATAAATATCGGCGGTGTCGCCAATATCACCTGGCTTGGGGCGAGCGGCGAGATCATCGCCTGCGACACCGGCCCCGGCAACGGCCCGCTGGACGATCTGGCGCAGAAGCATCTCGGCCTGCCCTACGACAAGGACGGCGCGCTGGCCGCCTCGGGCCAAGTGGACGACGCCCGGCTCGCCATCCTTCTGGCGCATCCGTATTTCGTTCGCCCGGCACCAAAATCGCTGGACCGGCTGACCTTCTCAGGCCTCATCGACCGAGCCATCGAGGGCCTGAGGCCCGCCGATGCCGCCGCGACACTGGCCGCGTTTTCCGCCACCGCCATCGCCCGCGCGCCAGTGCCCGCCCCGCCGTTGCGCGTGCTGGTGGCCGGTGGCGGGCGGCACAACAAGCGCCTTATGCAGTTACTGGCGGAACAATTCCCGGCACCGGTGCAACCCGTGGAGGCAGCGGGGTGGAACGGGGACGCGCTAGAGGCGCAGTGTTTCGCTTACCTCGCTGTGCGCTCCCTGCGCGGCTTGCCGCTCTCCCTGCCGTCCACCACCGGCGTGCCTGAACCACTCACGGGCGGACGGCTCGCCATGCCCTGAACGACGCCAACGCGACCACAAGCGGGGTCAGCAGCACGCCGGTCGTCATGGTAAATAACACAATGAAACCAGGCCAAAGCCAGAGCAGTCCATCGAGCAGCGAGACCCGCCAGCCGCGCCACGCCGCCAACACGGCCAAGGCCAGGGTATAGCCCACCATGTCCGAGGAATAGCCGTAAGGCGTGAGGAACAGCGTCAGTAGCATGGTCAGCGCCGCCACAGCGAGCCGGTCGGCCCCAGGCAGGCGCCATGCCCGCCAGACGATGCCAATAGCCATCAGCCCTGCCAGCGCCTGCGCCGCGTAAGCAACGGTGACACTGCCGCCCAGACTGCGCCCCATCCAGAACACGGAAATTCCGTTCAGCTGGTAGCTCAGGCCGAAATTCGCCTGCAGCAAGCCGCGTGCGAGCGCGCTGCCCGCATGCAAATACAGCGCCCAGCTTGTCCACCCGAAACAAGCCACCGGCAGGAGGAAAAGCGCCAACACCGTCACCGCGCCGGCCACCAAGGCCCGCCAGCGCCCCGCCGCCAGCAGCGCGATGGGAGCGATCAGCCCGGTTTGCGGCTTCAGCACCTCCACGCCGAGCAGCAGGCCGGCCAACGCCGGGCGCACGGCTGCCTGCGGCAATCCCACGAACACGCAGCAAGCCAGCACGCCATCGAGTTGTCCCAGCGCCAAGCATGGCATTCCGCGCGGCAGAGCGCCGCCCAGCCGATGACGCCCCACCCCAGCCCGGCCCAGCGCAGCAGCAGCGCCATGGCCAGCAAGGTAATTACGTTCGAGAGAACCAGAAGGCAGTCTGCAGTGGCAAAAGAGAGAGCATCGCGCCAAACGGCAACGCCGTGGGCGGGTACACCCAGTCAGCACGCTCTGGATAATAGCCCAGCAAGGCGGCCTTCATCGCCTCGAAAGATGGCGCCAAATAGGCCAGCGCCACATGCCCCGTGCGCGCCAATAGCCCAGCAGCGTAGATATTCGTGAAGTCCGCAAACGGCACATGGTAGCGGCCTCCAGCCGTGTCACCATGCACTGCTACTACAAGCCAAGTGAGATACAGGAACAATGCCAATAGCGCACCAAAAACCGCGCCCTGTAGAATGAGCATGGGGCGAGCGGTCATGGCTTCACCACCTTATAAAGCCCCCACCCATCCGCGTTCTGCCCGGCCAACGCAAGCCATGGCGGCGGCGCGCCGGCCTCCAGGGCGTCCCACAGCGTGTCCTTAGGCAGGTCGGCCACAAGCAGGTAACGCGCCGGGCGCGGGCAGAACAGCACATAGGCCGCACCCGTGGCGCTGACCTCAGTTGGTACGACGCCACCCGGTACCACGCGCCAAGCGGCCCGGTCGCGCATGTACCCGGCAACGCCATGGTGGAACAGTGAGCCCACCGTATTCACCTGCGTGCGGTAAAGCAGCTCGGGCGCATCATCCGGCGCGGCCAGCACCACCTGCCTTGCGGCCTGGGCCAGCAGCTGCGCGATATCGTGCAGCTTGCAACTCGGATAGCTGTGCGCGGGGGTGGCGGCTGCAGCCTGGGGCGCGGGTCTGGCAGTCGCCGCCAGTTCCGGCACGCCCAGCACCAGCGCCAGCAGGCCAACCCGCGCCAAGCTGGCAAGTTGCGGCTTCTCCGCCAGATCGACACTCGCCCGGCTGATCGCCACCGGCAGCAGCGCCGCCGCAAAGGCGGTGGAGAAGCCAACAAAAAGCAGGAACTTCGCGCCCAGCGCCAGCGCCACCGCGCCGCACGCAGCCAGATACAGCCAGACCATGCGGCCATTGCCGCGCGGCTTCAGCAACTCGGGCGTCAGCATTGCGGCGACGGAATCCTCCCGCCGGAAAGCACGCCACAGCGCATAGGCCAGGGTGCAGGCGCCGGGGAACAGGAACACCACCAGTTCCCGCCCGCGCACCGGCATCTGCTCGGTGATGACACCGAAGAACGCCTTCGCTTCATCAGGCGGCAAAATGCCGTAGGGTCCCAGTACCACCCCTGGAAACGCTGCCACCCACACGCCAAACAGCACTGCCAGTACGGCAAAACCAGTCAGTCCGCGCCACCGCCGCATCTTCTGCAGCCGGCTCAGAATCGCCGCCCCGGCCAGGAACAGCAGCGCCATAACGGCGTAAACGCAGGAGAGCCGGTCCACCTCCGGCACCAGATACCCGCCCGACGGCGGGTCCACGAACAGCGCCACCGCCAGCACGTCGAAACACCCGGCGGCGGTGGTGAGGAGCACGGGGGCGTCCGGCGCTTCAAGCCATTTCAGCATCAGGCTGGCATAAGCCATCAGCACGAAGGGCATGGTCTCCGGCGTCAGCCAAATAGCGAAACCACCACTCAACCCGGCAAGAAACCCGGCCCAGCTATCGCCGCGCCACGCCCGCAACGTAAACCCGGCGGTGAGCGCGATCATCGCCAGCAGAAGCACATGGTAATGCACCACGCCCGGCACCGCGATGGTCACCACACCGGGCAGGACGGCGGCGGCCAGCGCCGCGCTCCACAGGTACCTGCGCAAGGCGAAGGGCTCCACGGCCCAGGCCAGCACCGCGCCGAGGAACCCCACCCCCAGCGGCCCCAGCGCCACCCCGGCGGCGAACAGTGCCTTGTGCCAGCCGAGGAACGGCGCCAGGGGTGCCGCCATCAGCCAGAGCACAATGTCCAGCAGCCGGGACCATTCCACCATCACTCCGGCGCCGGACTGGTCCCCCGCCACATTGGTGAGCAGATGCCCGGCGCGGATGCCCTGCTCGATGCGCAGGAGCCGCATATAGGAATCCGGGTCCTGCAGATTGCCCGCGAGCACGGCAGGCCAGGCGCTGGCGCCGAGCAGG
Organism: uncultured Alphaproteobacteria bacterium; assembly: GCA_963750235.1. Classification (GTDB taxonomy): domain Bacteria; phylum Pseudomonadota; class Alphaproteobacteria; order Acetobacterales; family Acetobacteraceae; genus Acidocella. The sequence goes on along the minus strand of CAVVPW010000004.1, from coordinate 828,364 downwards.
ATGTTCAGCCCGGCGGCAAGAAGAAACAGCGGCAGCAGATACATTAGCCAGCGTGCGCCCTGAATCCGGCCACGCCGCGCTCGATCTCGGTGACATGCTTGGGCCCGAAGAAACTCGGGTCGGTCAGCCCGCAGGAATGCGATATGATTTCCACCTCGTCGCACATCTTCTGCGCGTAGCGCGCCACGCGCACCGCCTTGTCAGCCGGATCGAGCCCCTTGATCAGCCGCTCATCCACGGCGGTGACGCCGGTGGGGCAATGGCCGGAGCCGCATTTCATCGCCTGGATGCAGCCGAGCGAGAACATGAAGCCGCGCGCCGAGGACACGAAATCCGCCCCCATGCACAGCGCCCAGGCAACCTTGTCCGGTGTGATGAGCTTGCCGGAGGCGATGATGCGGATGCGGTTCTGCAGCCCGTGCTCGTAGCGGAGTCCGGCGATATAGGGCAGCGCCTGGGTAATCGGCAGACCCACGTAATCGGCCAGCGGCTCAGGTGCAGCGCCCGTGCCGCCCTCGCCGCCGTCGACCTGGATATAGTCTGGGCAGTGCGCCGGGTTGTTGGCGCAGTCGTCGAACCATTCATCGACGAAGCGCGGATCGCCTAGCACGAACTTCACCCCCACCGGCTTGCCGGTAATGCGCCGCACGCGCTCGATGAACGCGCCCAGTTCCTGGATGTTGCCGATATCCGTGTGGCGGTTGGGGGAGACGCTGTCCTGCGCCACCGGGATGCCACGGATCTTGGCGATTTCCGGCGTCACCTTGTTGGCGGGCAGGATGCCGCCTTTCCCGGGTTTTGCACCCTGGGCGAGCTTCACTTCGAACATCCTCACCTGTGGATAGGCGGCGATCTCGCGCAGCCTGTCCTCGGAGAGGTTTCCTTGCTCGTCACGCACGCCGTATTTCGCCGTGCCGATCTGCATGATCAGATCCGCGCCGCCATCGAGATGGAATTGCGAGAGCCCGCCCTCGCCCGTGCTCATCCAGATGCCGGCCATCCCGGCGCCCTTGGATAGCGCCGTTACCGCCGCGTGACTCAGTGCGCCGTAAGACATGCCGGAGATGTTGAAAAAGCTCCTGGCGAGATACGGCTCGCGGCAGGCGCCAGGACCTTCGGTCACGCCGAGCTGCTTGCCGGGGTAAGGTTTTTTCTCTTCGTCCAGGATGGGGAACGCCGCGTTGCGGAAAATAAAGCTCGGCACGTTCTCGGAGCCGAAGCTGATCAGGTTGGAAAGCCCCTTGGCCGAGCGGTACACCCAGCTGCGTTCCAGCCGGTTGAAGGGACGCTCCGACCAGTCCGGCAGGTACTGGTATTGGCGCATATACTCGCCCCAGGTTTCCGCAAAATAGCGGAAATGGCCGATGACCGGATAGTTGCGCAAAATGGTGTGCTTGTTCTGCCGCGTGTCGTGCAGGTAAACCGCCGCCACTCCCAGCACGAGCAGCGTGAAGACAATCTCCCAACCCAGCATGTAGCTCCCCCATTTTCAGGCCGCCGCAGTCTAGCGGTTCCGCCCCCGGCTTGCCACCCGCGCCGGACTGTTTGACCTTCCGGGTAATCGCGTTATCGTAACTGGTAATGCACATTCCCTTTCGCATCACCATTTGCGGGCTGGACGAGTTGGCGGCACACGCCAACATGCGGGTCACCCACGTGCTCTCCATCCTCGACCCGGAGCATCCCGTGCCGGAGGTGTTCGGCACCTACGGCGAGCACGAGAAGCTGGAATTGCGCTTCGACGACATCATCGACGAGACACCGGGCAAGATTGCGCCCTCGGCGGCGGATGTGGAGGCGCTGCTGACATTTGGCCACGCGGTGGTGCGTGAACCCCGGCCCGGCGCGCATCTGCTGGTGCATTGCCATGCCGGAATCTCCCGTTCCTCGGCCAGCATGGCGCTACTGGTGGCGCAGGCTGCGCCGAGCCACTCTGGCACCGAGATATTCAAGGAACTGCTACGCATCCGCCCTCAGATTTGGCCCAATCTGCGCCTGATAGAACTGGGTGACGCGGCACTGAACCGTGGCGGCGAACTCGTTGCCGCCGTCAGGCAGGTTTACGCCCAGCAGATCTCCCGCCAGCCGCGGCTGGTCGATTATTTCCGCAGCCTGGGGCGCGAACGGGAGCTGAACGCGCGATAAAGTGAACTCTCAGCCGCCGCGGCCGGGAAGCCAGATGGTGAAGACCGAGCCCTTGCCGGCCTCGCTCTCGACCAGCAAGCGGCCGCGATGGCGGTTGACCACATGTTTGACGATGGCCAGCCCTAGCCCGGTGCCGCCAATGGCGCGCGAGCGGCCCTTGTCCACGCGATAGAAACGCTCGGTCAGGCGCGGAATGTGCTCGCGCGGGATGCCGATGCCGTCATCGGCCACGCTGATGGCCACGCCACCCGGCTCGAACCTGGTATCCGGCGCAACGGAGGCGGTGAGTTTAATCACCCCGCCGCGCTTGCCGTATTTCAGCGCGTTGTCCAGCAGGTTAACGAATACCTGGGTCAGCTGGTCGGCATCGGCCGGGACCTTCGGCAGGTCCGCCGGCACCTCCACCTCCAGCCTGGAGTCGTTAGCCTTAAGCATTGGCTCCATTCCGGCGACGATGCGTTCCAGCAGTGGCGGCAGATTCACCAGTTCCTTTGGCGGCGAATGCTCCGTGATTTCGATGCGCGAAAGGTTGAGCAGATCGGCGATGACGCGCTGCATGCGCGCCGCCTGCTCGGCCATGATGCCAAGAAACCGCTGCTTGCGCCTCCGGGTCATCCGCCGCGGGGCCGCGCAGGGTCTCGATGAAGCCGATCAGGCTGGCCAGCGGCGTGCGCAGCTCGTGGCTGGCATTGGCGACGAAATCCGCCCGCATCTTTTCCAGCGCGCGTTCATGCGTGCGGTCGTTCACCAGCATGTACACCGGCCCGCCGACCGGGATCATCGTCACGTCCAGATCCCGCGCCACCGGCACCGAAAGCACGACCTCGCGCCGCACCGCCACCTTTATTTCCGCCGCCTCGGCCAGGGCGTCGCGCACATCCGGGTGGCGCAGCAGAGCCGCCATCTCGCCGCCGAAAGCGGAGAGCGCGCTGTCGTTGCGCCAAAGTATCTTGCTGTCCTCGTCGAGTTTCAGCAGTGGGTCTGGCAGACGCTCCACCAGCGCCCGGTCCTCCGCCGCGATGGCGAGCTGGCGTGCGCGAGAGAGGCGCTCGGCATGGATCAGGCGGATCGCCTCCTGCCCCAGCTGGCGCATGCCGGGCACCAGCAACATGGTCTCGCTGGGCAGGGTTCCAGGGGCAAGGCGCAACGCCCGAACCAGACGGGTCATCACCACCAGGTCGCGCCCGAGCAGGATGCTGAACGTCCCCCCCACCGCGGCGCACACCCCCCAGGCCAACAGCGCGGGGTACGGGGGCAAATAGCCCAGGAGCACGAGCACCAGGAACACCAGGCTCGGCAGCGCCGCCAACGCCAGGAACAGGGCGAATGCTGCCGGCCAAGCCTTGTCGAGGAGCTTCTCTACCACGCGCTTTACGGTTGGTTGAGGCTGGTGGGTGCGGGTGAGGTAATCGCGGGCTGGCCCGCCGCGATGGAGAACACCGCCAAGCCGCGTTTCACCGTGCCGTCAGGGCGCAGCGCCAGCAGGCCATTGGTGCCGGTGAAGCCCGCAGGCGCGGTGAGCACGTCAGCGGTATAGCCGCCCTGCCCCGCTGCCAGCCTGGCCATGGCCGCGGCGTCGAACGCCACGTCGGCAATGGCCGGAGGCGCCGCGCCATAGGCGGCCTGGTACTTGCCTACGAACGTAGCGGCGGCGGCCGGATCAGGTGCTGCGTACATCGCCCCGACCAGCACGCTCTGGTTGGCCATCTGCGGCGCGATGTTCGACCACAGCGCCGGGCCCAGGAACTGCACCTGCGGCGGATTGACGTCGTAATAGGGCAGGAAATTCGCCATCTCGGCCAGGGTGTTGGGGTCCGTGGCGCCGATGAACAGGGCATTGAAGCTGGGCGGCGGAATCTGCTGGTGCCTCAGTTCGTTGGCCTTCTCGCGGCCTGCCGCGGTGCCCAGGTCCTGGGCCTGCTTGATCTGGTCCATGACGCTCTGGCCGCGATTGGCGAAGTCGGAAATCTGCTCCACCGCCTGGTTCACGCCGGAAAAGCCCGGCTGGTAGAAGGTGATCTGCGCCGCCGGCTCGCCCAGCTGCGCCGTCTCGGCGGTGATCGCGTCGCTCAGATGGTGGCCGAAATCGTTGTCCGGCAGCAGTGCCGCCAGCTGCGTGCGCCCGGCATTCGCCGCCACCTGCATCACGCGCTGCACCTGCTGCGCCGGGGTAATGCCCAGCGGCCAAACGCCCGGCGCGGCCACGGTGCCGTCATTAGTGAAGGCCAGCACGTTCACCCCGGCCGAATGGGCGATCGGCGCCACGGCCTGGGTTTCGGCCGAGGTGAGCGGACCGATGATGATGCCATCGCCCGCCGCCAGCCCGGCCTGCGCCGCAGCCGCCGCGCCTTGCGGTGTGCCGCCGGTGTCGCGGATGTCCAGCGCCGGGGAGGAATTGGCCGGAAAGGCGAGCTTGGCCGCGTTCACCAGCGCTTGGCCCACCGGCGCGAGGTTGCCCGTGAGCGGCGCCAGCAGCAGCACGTTGCCGCTGGTGCGGCCATCCTGGCGCGGAGGGCGCCGCTCCTGGGGTCAGCGGCGCAGGCGGCGCGGCGCCGAAGAATGGAAGCTGCGGCACTTGACCAGCGCAGCCAGCAAGCGCCAGCGTGCCGCCCAGGAGTAAATATGAGCGAAGAAACGACGGAGACGAGACAACGGCGCGGCCCTCCGTAAGCGGGGATGATGCGGCTTCATGGCCTGCCCTTGTGCTGGTTTCCACCCCAATCGGCAACCTCCAAGATTTATCCCTCCGCGCGCGGGACACTCTAGCCAAGGTTGATGTGATTCTGTGTGAAGATACGCGGACAAGCGCAACCCTGCTGCGCGCGCACGGAATCGGCACCCGGACCCAGGCCCTGCACGAGCACAACGAATCGGCGCGGATACCGGCGCTGGTCGAGGCCATGCGCGGCGGCACGCGATTCGCGCTGATCTCGGATGCGGGCACGCCGCTGGTCTCCGACCCTGGCTACCGGCTGGTGCGCGCGGTGATCGAGGCCGGGCTGAAGCTCTCAGGCATCCCCGGCCCCAACGCGGCGCTACTGGCCCTCACCCTCTCGGGCCTGCCGCCGCACCCGTATCTATTTAACGGTTTTTTGCCCCCCAAATCCGGCGCCCGCCGGGCTGCACTGCAAAAATTGCGGGGCGCGGAGATGGCGGGCCTTGGCGCAACGCATCTCTTTTACGAGGCTCCACACCGCCTCGCGGAATTCCTCGCCGACGCCGCCGATGTGCTCGGCCCCCGCCCGGCCGCCGTGTGCCGGGAGCTGACCAAGCATTTCGAGGAAGTGCGCCGGGGCACGCTGGCGGAACTCGCGGCGCATTACGCCGCGAATGCGCCGCGCGGGGAGATCTGCGTCGTCATCGGTCCGGCGGTGGAGGAAGAAGCCAGCGCCGAGACGCTCGACACCGCCCTGCGCGCGGCACTCGCCTCCATGTCGGTAAAGGATGCCGCCGCCGCCGTGGCCCTGGCCACAGGCCTGCCGAAGAAGCAGGTCTATGCCCGGGCGTTGCAACTCAGCCAGGACGAAGGCTGAGCCCCGGTCAGGGGAACAGCCGCCCTGTCTCCCAGCCGGAAGCCGTCTTGCTGAAGGTGACGCGGTCGTGCAGGCGGAAATCGATGCCCTGCCAGAACTCGAAGTAATCCGGCGCCAGCTTCCAGCCGGACCAGAACTCAGGCCGGGGCACGGGCTGGCCGGAGAATTCGCGCCTCCACCTCCCGCAGCCGTGCCTCGAACAGCTCGCGCGAGGGCAATGGGTGGGACTGCTCCGAGGCCCAGGCGCCGATCTGGCTCATGCGCGGGCGGCTGGCGAAATAGGCATCGGCCTGCTCGTCGCTCACCTGCGTCACGGTACCCTCGATGCGCACCTGCCGGGTCAGGCTCTTCCAGTGGAACAGCAGCGCGACATTGTGATTGCCCGCCATCTCCCGCGCCTTGCGCGAGTGGAGATTGCCGTAGAATGAGAAACCGGACTTATCCCAGGACTTCATCAGCAGGATGCGCGCGGAGGGACGCCCGTTCTCACCCACGGTCGCCACGGTCATGGCATTGGGGTCGTTCGGCTCGCTGCCTTCCGCCGCGGCAAACCATTCGCCGAATTTCTTGAATGGATCCTCGCTCATTAACAAAAGCCTCCGCTTTTCAACCGCACTTGATCGGGTGATATACTCTATGCCACCACCCAGCCTAATAGACGATAGCACCACGGAGATTAGCCCCCATGCCGGATACTCAAGCCGAACTCGCCCCGCCGCGCGGCACACTCATGGCCGGCAAGCGCGGGCTTGTCATGGGCGTGGCGAATAACCGATCCATCGCCTGGGCCATCGCGCAGGCCGTGGCGGCACAGGGGGGCGAGGTCGCCTTCACCTACCAGGGCGAGGCGCTTGAGAAGCGCGTGCGCCCTCTGGCGGCTTCCATTGGCGCTGATTTCCTGGTGCCGTGCGATGTGTCTGACGACGCCGCCATGGACTCCGCCTTCGAGGCGCTAGGCAAGAAATGGGGCAAGATCGACTTCCTGGTCCATGCCATCGGCTTCGCGGACAAGAACTTCCTGCGCGGGCGGTATCTGGATACCCCGCGCGACGCGTTCCTGCAGGCGATGGACATCTCCTGCTACTCCTTCCCCGCCGTTGGCCGCCGCGCCGCCGCCCTCATGCCGAATGGCGGCTCGCTGCTCACCCTCACCTATCTCGGCGCCGAGCGCTGGATGCCGCATTACAACGTGATGGGCGTGGCCAAGGCGGCGCTGGAGGCTTCCGTGCGCTACATGGCCGCCGATCTCGGCCGCGACAATATCCGCGTGAACGGCATCTCCGCCGGCCCGATCAAGACGCTGGCTGCCAGCGGCATCGGCGATTTCAGCTATATCCTGAAGTGGAACAAGTATAATTCGCCGATGCAGCGCAACGTGGAGCTGGAGGAAGTGGGCGGCGCCGGGCTGTACATGCTCTCCGACCTCTCCAAGGGCGTGACCGGCGAAATCCACCATGTGGATTGCGGCTACCATGTTGTCGGCATGAAGCACCCGGACGCGCCGGACCTCTCCATCGCGGGCGATTAGCCTGTGTCCTTCAACACTTTCGGTCACCTGTTCCGCGTCACCACCTGGGGGGAGAGCCACGGCCCGTCCATCGGGTGCGTGGTCGATGGCTGCCCGCCGGGCATCGAGCTGTCCGAGGCGGATATACAGCCTTTTTTGGACAAGCGCCGCCCCGGGCAGTCGCGCTTTACCACCCAGCGGCAGGAGCCGGACCAGGTGCGGCTTCTCTCTGGCGTGTATAAGGGCAAGACCACCGGCACGCCGATCTCGCTGCTCATCGAGAACACGGACCAGCGCTCGAAGGACTACGCCAACATCGCCGAGCGTTACCGGCCCGGCCACGCCGACGTGGCCTATGACATGAAATACGGCCACCGCGACCCGCGCGGCGGCGGGCGCTCCTCTGCCCGCGAAACCGCGATGCGCGTTGCAGCAGGGGCCATCGCCCGCAAGGTGCTGGGGCCCGAGGTCATCATTCGCGGCGCCATGACGGCGCTCGGCTCACACGGGATCGACCGTGCGAACTGGGACTGGGACGCCGTGGATGCCAACCCGTTCTTCTGCCCGGACACCAAGGCCGCCGAGGCGTGGGAGGCCGAACTGGATGCCATCCGCAAGGCCGGGTCCTCCATCGGCGCGGTGCTGGAAGTGGTCGCCGAAGGCGTGCCGCCAGGCCTGGGCGCGCCGCTCTATGGCAAGCTGGATGCAGACATCGCCGCCGCGTTGATGAGCATCAACGCGGTGAAGGGCGTGGAGATCGGCGATGGCTTCGCCACCGCAGCGCTACGCGGCGAGGAAAACGCCGACGAGATGCGGATGGAGAATGGGAAGATCAAATTCCTCTCCAACCACGCAGGCGGGATTCTCGGCGGCATCGCCACCGGGCAGCCGATCGTCGCACGTTTTGCCGTAAAACCAACAAGCTCCATCCTTATCCAGAAGCATAGCGTGAGCTCTGACGGCGAAGAGGTTGAAGTTATGACAAAAGGCCGGCACGACCCCTGCGTGGGCATCCGCGCCGTGCCGGTGGGCGAGGCCATGCTGGCCTGCGTGCTGGCCGATCATCTGCTCCGCCACCGCGGGCAGGTTGGCTAAAATCAGAGGTGTGAAAGCTGGGCCGCGTCCAGCCCCAGCCCGAGCGCCACGGGAATGACTGTGAACAGCGCGATCAGCGCGCCGCTGACGAGAATGATCAGCGCCGCTCGCCAGCCGTTCAGGGCCAGCCCGGCACGCAGGATGAACCAGCGGTACCAGAGCAGATAGGCGGCCATAATCCCCAGCGTGGCGAGTTCCGCCGTGCGCATCGGCAGGCCCATTTGCGCCAGAATGGCACCGAGGAACGCCCCCACCAGCAGCACCGGCAGCAGCACCCAGAACGACCAGTTCAGCGCCGTGGCGGTCCGCAGCCACATCGGCTCGCGGCCGTAAAACCGGGCGAATTCGTACACCAGAACCGGCAGCACCAGCACACCGCACAGACGGGCGAGAAAACTCACCACCGCCACGCGCCAATCCACCTGCAACGCCGTGATCAGCGCGCCGACCAGCGGAAACGCGATCAGCGGCGCCAGCGAGGCGTAGAAATTATCCAGCCCGCCGCCGAACTCCCTGATGCCGCCGGCATCGCCCTTGGCCAGACGCCACATGCCGCGAAGGATCATGCGCAGAACGCCACGATCAGGGCTTTGTAGATCTCCGCCAGTTGGCGCAGATCCGCGACCGGCACGGCCTCGTCCACCTTGTGCATGGTAGCACCCACCAGCCCGAACTCCGCCACCGGGCAGTAGCGCGAGATGAACCGCGCATCCGAGGTGCCGCCTCCGGTATTCTGCTCCGGGGTAACGCCGGTCACCTGCTCGATGGCCTGTGTCAGCGCCCCAATCTCCTTGCCCGGCTGCGTCAGAAACGCCTCGCCGGAGATGCTCACCTCCAGCTTCGTGTCCGGGGCATGGCGGGAGAGCGCCTCTCCCAGCCACGCTGTGAGCGAGGCGCCGGTATGCAGATCGTTGAAGCGTATGTTCAGCTTGGCCGTGGCCAAAGCCGGGATCACGTTGGTCGCCGGGTTGCCGACATCGACGGAGGTGATCTGCAGGCTGGAGGGCTCGAAGAACGGCGTGCCGTCGTCCAGGCGGGTGACGATCAGCTCGTTCAGCGCCGGGATCAGCTTGTGCACGGCGTTATCGGCCAGATGCGGATAGGCCGCGTGGCCCTGCCGCCCCGGCACGGAAATACGCGCGTTCATGCTGCCGCGCCGCCCCACCTTCACCACATCGCCCAGCCGGGCGCGGCAGGTCGGCTCACCCACGACGCAAAAATCCGGGATCTTGCCGTTGGCCGCCATCCATTCCAGCACCTTCACGGTGCCGTCCTTAGCCTCGCCCTCCTCGTCGCCGGTAATCAGCAGCGAGGCATGGCCCGGCACTTGGGAGGCGGCGGAAACAAAGGCGGCGATGCCCCCTTTCATGTCCACGGCGCCGCGGCCATAGATAATGCCGTCCTGCTCCATGGCGGCGAAGGGATCATGCGCCCAGCCCTCGCCGGGGGGCACCACGTCGGTATGCCCGGCGAAGCACAGATGCGGCCCCTGCCCCGCCCGCTCGGCAAAAAAATTCTCGATCTCGCCGAAACGCAGCCGCGTGACGGTAAAGCCCAGGCTTTCCAGCGCGCGGATCAGCACGGCCTGCGCGCCGCCATCCGCCGGGGTGACGGAGTGGCAGCGCAGCAGGTCCTGGGCCAGGACGACCGGGTCGATCACGCGCGCAGCAGCTCGTTGATCGAGGTTTTGGAGCGCGTCTGCGCGTCAACGCGCTTGACGATCACGGCGCAGGCCAGGCTCGGTGCGGTGGGCGTCTTGCCGGGCAGCGTGCCCGGCACCACCACGGAATAAGGCGGCACCTTGCCGTAAAAGATCTCGCCGGTCTCGCGGTCGATGATCTTGGTCGAGGTCCCGAGGAACACGCCCATGGAGAGCACCGCGCCCTGGCCGACGATCACGCCCTCGGCGACCTCCGAGCGGGCGCCGATGAAGCAGTCATCCTCGATGATCACCGGATTCGCCTGCAGCGGCTCCAGCACGCCGCCAATGCCCACGCCGCCGGAGATGTGGCAGTTCCTGCCCACCTGGGCGCAGGAGCCGACTGTGGACCAGGTGTCGATCATCGTGCTCTCGCCGACACGGGCGCCGACATTGACGAAGCTCGGCATCAGCACCACACCCGGCGCGATATAGGCGGAGCGGCGGACCACGGCACCCGGAACCGCGCGGATGCCGCCATCCGCGAAGCGGTTGTCGCCCCAGCCCTCGAACTTCATCGCCACCTTGTCGAACACCGGCGCGCCGCCAGGGCCGTCCATCAACTCGTTGGGGTAGAGGCGGAAGGAGAGCAGCACGGCCTGTTTCAGCCACTGGTTCACCACCCAGCCGCCCTCGCCGGGCTCGGCCACGCGTGCGTTGCCGGAATCCAGCAGCTCAAGTGCTGCTTCCACGGCGTCGCGCACTTCGCCAGTGGTGGTGGGGGAGATCTCGGCCCGCTTGTCCCAGGCGGCCTCGATGATGGTCTTGAGATCGGTCGTCATGTCTTTCCCGTCTTGCGATGTCGCGGCGGACCATGAGGCGCAGTGGCGGATGATGTCAACGCGCCAGGCTGGTTAAGAAACTATTCACACCGGGAGGCTAGAAGAGGGGCATGACCCTGCCGCAGATTTCCGCCCCCACGCCTGGCATTTTCGCGCCTGCTCCCGGCACGCACTGGCTTGCCGTCGCCGCCATGCTCACGGATCTGGCTTTCGAGACCGACCAGATGGGGCGCTTCACCGCCTTTGGGCCGGGCAAGGCGCTGGGCCAGCCGGCGGCGAATCTGCTGGGCGTGGAGTTGGCCAGCCTGCTCGCGGGCGGCAGCGCGGAGGAAGAAGCGTTGAGCGCGACACAGTTTCGCTCGATCGTCACCACCATTTGCCTGGAATGCGTAGCCTGGCACGGCAAGATCCGCCTCGCTCTGTTCGATGGCGGCACGAGCATGTTCCGCCTTGCTTTGGCGCCGCGCCTCGTGGGCGCCAACGTGGCGGGCATCTACGGGATTCTGTTCGACCTTGAGGCGCCGGAACTCACCCTGCCGGACTGCCATGCCGGCAACGCGGACGACCCGGCCCTGCGCCACAACGCCATGCTGGATGCCGAAACGGGGCTGTGGAGCGGCCGCACCTTCGCCGACGAGCTCTCACGCCGGTTCGACCGGCTGGATGTCGAGGACCAGCCCGGCACGCTGCTCTATCTCGGCTTCTCGCGCGCCACGCTCGGGTTGCGCCCGGCGATCGCGCTGCGCCTGGCCGAGGAACTGCGCGACGTGGTGCGACCGACCGACCTCCTCGGACGCATAGACGAAACCACGATCGGGTTATGGTGCGATGGCATGGACCATCTCACCGCCGGGGAGCGCGCGGCGAAATTCTGCGCCACCCTGCCGCCACTGCTGCCGCAGCGGGCGGTGATCAGCGTAGGGGTAGGGCCGCGCTGGCCGGGCAGAGGCGACCAGACGGATACAGTAATGGAACACGCCGCCGTCGCCCTGCGTCTGGCGGATATGGCTTGCCAGCGCGCCGGAATCGAAGCCGCCGGCGCATGGCGTGTTTGGCAGCCTGATTAGAGGCTATTTGGAAACTCGCTCTGGTGAGTTGCATAGGGGTGATTTGGGAGCACCGGAGCGGAACGTACTTAAGTACGTGAGCACCGGAGCGGAGCAAATCGCCCCTAGGCAGCCGCCAGAGTAGAGTTTCAAAACAGCCTCTTAGGCGTACTTGCAGGTCTTGATGCCTAACAGCCGGTAGGCCGGGCAGAAGCTGACAACAGCAGTGCCAAGCGGCACGAGCCCGATCAGGCCCCACAGGGTCTTGGGGCCGACGAAGACAAGGCTGAGCAGCACAAGGCCAACGATCGCCCGAAGAATCCGGTCGAGCGAACCCACATTTTTCATCATGATATGTCTCCTTTTTTAGCACGGAATAACCATACTCGATATCATCACCTTACCGAAATCATCTGGCTGCCGCCAGGGTGGCATCGACGGCTGAATCTTGTTTCAGGGCCCGACATCGCCTAATTCGGCGGCATGAGCGAAAACACCGAACCGAATGAGACCCTCCCGCAGGAAGAGACTCTGCTGGAAGCGCCGAATCAACGTATCGCCACGCTGGAGCAGGAGCTTCAGGAGATGCGCGACAAGTGGCTGCGCGCCGAGGCCGAGATGGCCAATCTGCGCGCCCGCACCAAGCGTGAGGTGGACGATGCGCGCGCCTTTGCCGTGCAGAAATTCGCCCGCGACGTGGCAGAGGCCGCGGAGAACCTGAAGCGCGGCATCGACAGCCTGCCCAAGCGCGCCGAAGGCGAACCCGACATCGTCACCAAGATGCGCGAAGGCTTCGAGGGGATCGAGCGTTCCTTCGTCGCCCTGCTGGAACGCAACGGCATCACCCGCCAGGACCCGACCGGCGCCGCCTTCGACGCCAATCTGCACCAAGCCATGGCCGAGCATGAGAGCGCGGACCACCCGCCCGGCACGGTGATCCAGGCCTGGAGCCAGACTTGGCTGCTGAACGGCCGGCTACTTCGCCCGGCCATGGTAGTGGTGTCCAAGGCGCCGCCCACCGCCTGAGGCAAGGGTCTGATCGCTTTGGGTTAATCGCCAAGGCGTCTCAACCAGAAATGATCGTACTCTAAAAGGACTTACGGCGGGGCAGCGGGTTTGCCGCTGCCCACACCGAACAGGTCGCGCAAAAATCCCGGTGTGACGGCGGAAAGCGGGTTCATGCTGACTTTCGGGGCAGACAGCGAGCCGCTGACATGCGCGCGCATCGCGAACAGCCCGCCGCCTTTTTCCGGCGAAAAGAGCCTCCCCAGCAGCGGCAGCCGCCCCGGCAGCGCGTTGAGCGCGTAGGCCGGCACCACGGTGGTGTCGATTGAGCACGCATCGTCAGCAAGGCGTATGCTGCCCGTGGCGGTAAAGCCAAGAGAGGATGAATAAGCGCGCGCGCCGTTCAGTTGCAGCACGCCGTCTTGCAGGGAAAACGGGATGATTGCATGGTCGATGAGCATGCCGGGGCCGGAGATGGCCTCCGCCACCCCGTACAGCGTGAGCGCCTGCAGGAGCTTGGTCACTTCGTACGCCTTCACCAGGCGGAGCTTTTCCAGCTTGGCCGTGCCCGTGGCAGGCTGGCTGCCGCCATACACCGCATCCAGCGCCAACGTACCGCCGGTGGCATTGCCGTAAATATCCAGCGTGCGCAGCAGCGTGCCGGTATCGGCCGATTGCACGGCGAGAGCGCGGTGCGAGTCCTGCTGCGGCGTGATGCTGAGGCTGAACCCGGTGGCCCGTGCCTGCGCCTGAAGCACAGTGCCGCCCTGCCCAGCACCGGTGAAGGAGAACGCCTTCAGCCCCGGCGCCGGAGCGGCGGCCAGGTAGAGCGTGCCGAAATTTAACGTGGCGTTCCAGGCAGGGCCGGTTGGCTGTGTTTGCTTACCGCTCTGTGTGTTCGTGCTGCTCTGCTTGCCTTGGCCTTTTGTTTCGCGCCGAACATCCAGCACCGGGCCGGAGAGGCTGACGCGCCAGGGCGCGCTTGAGTTGGCCGGCGGGGTGATGCTGCCCGTGGCCTGAGTGCGGCCAATGGTGGCATTGGCCAGGGTGAAGCTGCCGCGTTCCTGACCGGTGCCCCTGATATCAAGCCCAGGCGCCTGGGCGGTGAGGCTGTTCAGCACCGCCAGCTGCCCATGTTCCAGTGTTGCGCTCACCGCCACGCTCCCCTTGGTTCCCGGCTGCTTTTCCCAGCCAAAGGCCGGAACCGCGATGCCCGCGGCGGTAATATCGGAGTTGACCGTGGCGGTCTGCGTTCCGTCGGGTGGGCCTGTGAGCCGGAGGGTGAACGGGGCCACGCCAGTCGCAGGGCCGCTTGCCGCCGTTGTTTGATCCAGCCCCAGATACGCCCATAGCTGCGCCCCGGTCGAGCCTTGCATCATTAGGTTCACCGGGTTGCCCGCGGTGAACTTATCATCCAGCGTGAGGGTCGCGGGCTCGCCCGCAAAGCGCCCCTTTGCCTGCAGGAGCAATCTCTGCAAGGTAACGTCGAGGCTTACCTCGGTGTCGGTGAAGGAAAGCGGCGGCAACAGGGAGACCATGTTCACCTTGTGCAGGGCCGCTTTCACATGCAGCCGGGTATCAGCCAGCGTCAAATTCAGCACGAGCGGAATACGTACGGTGACAGTGGCGGCAATGCTGCCAGTGGCCGCCATCATGCCCGGCGGGGCGTCACTCAACAGGCTGAGCGGCGGCGGGCCGAGTACGGCGAATACATCTGGCAGGCTGGCGGCGAGATCGATCGAAAGATCGCCGAACTGCACCTCCTGCGTCAGTCCCGAGATGGTCATGCCGCCACCGGTGAGCGCGATGCCGCCGATTTGACCGGCCTGCGCGGTGATGACCGCCGTGTCCATGTTCGGCATGGTGAACGTGCCGTTGAGCCCGGTGATCGGGGTGACGCCTTTCAGCCAGGTGAGTTTGAGGTCCTGGCCGTCGAAACCGCCGCTGATGCTGGCAACGTTCAGCGAAGAGAGGTCGCCAGGGGCCGTAACATCGAAGGTGAAGGCGGCGTTGCGCGCAAAACCGGAGGTTATGTTGTTCGACACCCAGGCGCGGGTGTTTGGGGCCGCCTTGGCCGGCCAATAGGCAGGCAGATCCTCGGCGCGTACCGAATCGAGGGCCACGGTGAGGCTTCCCGTCCAGTTTTCCTGCGCCTGGGCGGTGGCGCTGAAGCCTATGTGGGGCGCGCTGGCGCCGATGGGGGTGAGGTCCAACCGCCCGCCGCTGACATCAACCGCCCCGGGTGCGGCATGCATAACGAAATGACCGCCGGTGATCGCCTCGCTCAGCCCGGGCTGGCCGAGCACGCCAGGGCCGAGGGTGACGTGGAAATCACCCCTAGCCAGGGTGTAGCCCTTGCCCGGCCAGACATCCGCGTGCACTGAGACCGGCGCTGTCGTGCCGGTGAAGCGGGCACCCGTACCGTCCACGCGCAGCGGCTGGTGCGCGCCAAACAGATCCACCAGCGGGGCCACCAATTCCGCCTCCGGGATATTTGCAAACTCCACGCCATCGGCATTGTGCACCGAGATGCCGCGCAACTGGAGGACAAAGGGCTCGCCCCCGCCCTGGTGGTAGCCGGCCCAGGTTAACTCCGCCCCGTCCACATGCACGGAAATACCCTCGCCGGAAGCCAGCGTAGCCAGGCGCGAGGCCAGTTCCGGCAGTTCCAGCGGCCCGAAGGATAGCCGGAAGGCGAGCAGGCAGAAGGCGGCGATGCACAGGATGAGCAGCAGCATGACGATGCGCCCAAGCTGATGCACGGCCTCGCCGAATATTTTCCAAACTTGACCTGGACGCTGCTTCATCCTGTTCTGCTTGCCAGATGCCCAGCCGCTCCCACAAGCTGTTGTTCCCAAAACCTGCGGATGCCGAGGCCGCCGCCCGGCTGCGTGCGGATTTTTCTGATCTGGGCGAAGCCGAACGCCTCTTTGCCGCGAGCAGGGACGGTGTCGCGCTGCTCGACGCGCTGGGCGGCAATGCCCCGTATCTGGCGGAACTCGCCTGCCTCGACTTCGGCGGCGCTGCTTGCCTGCATGGCCTCGGGACCGGACGCGCATGTGGCCGCGCTGCTGCACAGCGTGCGCGAATTGCCGCCCGGCCTCTCGCGCCGGGAGCTGGGCGCCGCGCTGCGCCGGGCCAAGCGGCAGGCGGCGCTGGCCATCGCCGTCGCCGATATTGGCGGGCTCTGGCCGCTGGAGAAGATCACCGGCGCGCTCTCGGACCTGGCGGAGGCGACGCTGCGCGCCGCGGTACGGCACTTGCTGTTCACCTGCATGAGGGCGGGCAGATCACCCTGCCCTTCCCCGAGGACCCGGAACGCGGCAGTGGCTTCACCGCACTCGCCCTGGGCAAGCTTGGCGCGCATGAGCTGAACTATTCCTCCGATATCGACCTCGTGCTGCTCTACGATCCGGACTGCCCGGTGTACCCCGAAGACGCCCAGGGCATGATGGCGCGCGTCGCGCGGGACATCACCACGCTCCTCGCGGCGCGGGACGAGAACGGCTACGTGTTCCGCGTCGATCTGCGGCTGCGCCCGGACCCTTCCGCCACGCCGCCGGTGCTCGCACTGCCCACGGCGCTGGCCTATTACGAGTCGCAGGGGCGCACCTGGGAGCGGGCGGCGTTTTCCAAGGCGCGGCCCATGGCGGGGGACATCGCGTTCGGCGAGCAGTTCCTGGGCGCCATCCGCCCCTTCATCTGGCGAAAATATCTGGATTTCGCGGCCATCTCGGACATCCACGAGATGAAGCGCCAGATCGACGCGCAGACCGGCGGCAAGGGGCTGCTCGGTCTGGATGTGAAGCGCGGACGCGGCGGCATACGCGAGATCGAGTTCATTGTGCAGACGCTGGGGCTCGTCTGGGGCGGACAGGAGCCGGCCCTGCGCATCCCCGCCACGTTGCAGGCGCTCCCCGCCATGGCCAAGGCCGGGCATCTGCCGGATCAGGCGGCGCGCGAGCTGGCGGCGGATTACCGCACGCTGCGCCAAGTGGAGCACCGGCTGCAGATGGTGGACGATCGCCAGACCCACGCCTTGCCGAACACCGCCGCCGGCACTTGAGAAATTCATCGTGTTCCTCGGCGATGAGGATTTCCGCCACAGTTTTCCCGCGTTGCTGGAGCGCGTACACGGGCATTTCCGCTCCTTCTTCGACGCTGGTGCCGAAGAATCGCACACGACGCTCGACCCCGGCGCGGACGGCCCGCCGCCACCCGCCTTCACCGCCCGGCTGCACGAGTTTGGCTTCACCGATGCCCAGCACATCGCCGAGCGGCTGCGCGAATGGGCTAGCGGGCGGCTGCCGGCACTGCGCGCGGAGCGGGCGCGCGAGCTGCTGGAAGGGCTTATGCCGCATCTGCTCGGGGCGCTCGGGGCGCAGCCGGAGCCGGACAAGGCCTTCGCGCTTTTCGACACGCTGCTCTCCCGCCAGCGTGCCGGGGTGCAGCTGCTCTCGCTGTTCACACGCCACCCGGCGCTGCTGCAGCGGGTGGCCGCCGTTCTCGGCGCCGCCCCCGCTCTGGCTGAGCAACTGGCCGAGGATTCGCAGGCCCTGGAGTCGCTGCTCAGCCCGAGAGCCCGTTTCGCAGCTCCCAAGCCCGTGCTGCGCCGCCAGCTCGCCGAGGCGGCGGATCTGGAACAGGCCATCGCCATCACCCGGCAATTCGTGCGGCAGGAGGAGTTTCACCTTTCGGTCGCCACGCTCGAAGGACGGATCGACGTGGACGAGGCCGGGCGGCTGCGCAGCGCCCTGGCGGAATCGGCGCTCTCGCTGCTGCTGCCGCGCGTGATGGCGGCGCACAAGGCACGGCACGGCCGGGTGAAGGGGGCGAGATTCGCCGTGGTGGCACTCGGCAAGGCCGGGGCGGGCGAGATGTTGGCGGGCTCCGACCTCGACCTGATGCTGATCTACGATTACGCGCCCGCCGATATCGCCCCGACACCGTATTTCATCCGGCTCAGCCATGCCTTCACGGCCGCGCTTACCATACAGGGCAAGGAAGGCCCGCTCTACCATGTGGACATGCGGCTGCGCCCCTCGGGCAATCATGGTCCGGTGGCGGTGTCGCTGGAGGCGTTCAGGCGCTACCACCATCTGGGGGAATCCTGGACCTGGGAGCGTCTGGCCCTCACCCGCGCCCGCGTGATGGCGGCAACGCCGGGTTTCGCCCATGTGGTGCGAGAGGCGATCGACACGGCGCTGACGCGGCCGCAAGCAGCGGAGACGATTCTCCAGGACACCGCCGCGATGCGCGACCGCCTGGCCGCCGAACTGCCCCCGCGCGGGATGTTCGACGTGAAGGCCCTGCCCGGCGGCATGATGGAGGTGGTGTTCATCGCCCAGGCGCTGCAACTCATCCACGGGCCACGGCAAAGGGAGTTGTTCCGGCCGAACACGGCGGCGGCGCTGCACGCGCTCGGGCGGGCCGGGCTGCTCGTTGAAGCCGACAAGGCCGCACTGCTGCACGCCGACCATTTCTGGCGCAGCATCCAGGGCATCAACCGCATCACCGGCCTCTCCGACCGTGCCACCGACCCGCCCGCCGCCATGTTGGCACCACTGCTGCGCGCCACCAGCACGGCAGATTTCGCCGAATTGCGCCTGGAGATGGAGCGGGTTGCCGCGCAGGTACAACATTGTTTCAACAGAATCATCAGACGAGGAGACCACGCATGAGCCTGACCGAAGGCGCCGCCGCACCGGATTTCACCCTGCCCGCGACCGGCGGACGCACCGTTTCGTTGGCGGAGCTGAAGGGCAAGCCCTTCGTGCTGTATTTCTACCCGCGCGCCGACACACCCGGCTGCACCAAGGAGGCCTGCGCCTTCCAGGAAGATTTGCCGGAATTTGATAAGCTCAATGTAACGGTTATTGGCGTATCCAAGGACAGCATGAAGGCGCTGGAGAAATTCGCGGAGAAATATTCGCTGCGGTTTCCGCTCGCCTCCGACCCCGAGGCGAAGGTGATCGATGCCTATGGCGCGTGGCAGGAGAAATCCATGTACGGCAAGAAGTACATGGGTATCGAGCGTTCCACCGTGCTGGTGGACGCGCATGGCAAAGTGGCGAAGCTCTGGCCGAAAGTGAAAGTGACCGGCCATGCCGAGGATGTGCTTAAGGCGGTAAAGGCGCTATAAATTTTTAATAACGCGCAGGCGGCTGACCGAATTTTACGTCGGATTAATTTCTCAAGCGGCATAATGAACCCAGGTTAAGGAAAGGGTTGTTGTGCCGTGAGCGAATTACTGGACATTCGGCCGCTGCCGCGCGAGGCACGACCAATCGCCAATCTCCTGCGGGAGGAGGAAGAGGTGTCCCGGCTGAAAGCGCTTGCCAGCTACGAGATTCTCGATAGCGAGCCGGAAAAATCATACGACGATATTGCCCGCCTCGCAGCTTATGTCTGCGCGGCACCGGCGGGGATCATCTCCTTTTTCAGCCCGGAGCGCCAATGGGTGAAATCCCTGTTCTGTACGGGGGCTTTCGCCGGCAAGCCGCTGGACTTCCCTCATAATGGCTTTGACGAAGCGTATCTGCACGAGCCCGGCCATGTGCTGCAACTGCCGGACATGCACGCGGACTCAGGTTTTGGGGCGCACAAGCGTGGCCACAGCAAGCCCCGCTTTTACGCTGCTGTTCCGCTCTACTCGCCGGCGGGCGATATTCTCGGTAGCCTTGGCGTGCTGGACCGCCGTGCCCGCGCCCTGAACGACGAACAGTGCCATGCGCTGGAAACCCTCGCCCGCCAAGTAATGGAGCTACTGGAGATGCGCCGCACGCTGATCGGCCTCTCCACCGCCAATGCGCGGCTCGGCCAGCAGAACGTGACCGATGCGCTCACCGGCATCCCCAACCGCCGCGCCTATGACCAGAAGCTGAGCGAGGAATATTCCCGCGCCAAGCGCACCGGCTCCGCACTCTCCCTGCTGATGCTCGATATCGACAATTTCAAACATTATAACGACAATTTTGGCCATCTGGCCGGGGATGCGGCGCTGCAATCGGTGGCGCGGGTGCTGCTCTCCAGCCTCCGCCCGTATGACTTCCTGGCGCGTTACGGCGGCGAGGAATTCGCCATCATCCTGCCATCCACCGATCTTTCGGACGCTATCGTGGTGGCGGAGCGCGTGCGCGGGCTGGTCGCGGCCTCGGAATTCCCGCACCGGAAATTCACCATCTCGGTCGGCGTTTCGCGGCTGGACGTGGTGGCAGGGCCTCGCGCTTTGGTGCAGGCGGCGGATAATGGGCTGTACCGGGCAAAGGCGTCAGGCCGTAACAAGGTGGTCGTCGGCAAGATCAACGACCATTCGCCCGTTGGTTCGGCAACGCCCTGAGCGCCCAAAATTTACTGCAGACGACTAACGACGATTTCATTACCTATGGCTGCGGCAATCAACGCTCTATCAGGATTCACCGAAACCATCTGCAGATGCCTGGCCGCATACACGGCAGTAAGCGCCTGAGACTTTACGTCCCAAATTCGTGCAACACTTCCGTCAGGATCAATCGACGCATAAGATACGATGATATGATCGTTATCCAGCCACTGTAAGTTAGTGATTAGAGCATGATTTCTTGAGGTAGAGTCATTTTTGGATTCCGGCTCGGGCTGAAATTTGATTCAAGATGCAGGCTGGGAGCGGAGGCCAGCATGCATGGGAGTTCCCTATTCTTTGGATTTGCGTGAGCGCGTGGTTGCGGCTGTGGCGTCGGGGATGAGTCGGCGGTGTGCGGCCAAACTGTATCAGGTGAGCTATTCGGCGGTGATAAATTGGGTCTCGCGTTCGTTGCAAACGGGCAGCCCGGCCGCCCTTCCGATGGGGGGCAAGAAACCATTCAAACTCGCGCAAGAGGCGGACTGGATCCTGCGGCGGCTGGCCGAGAAGCCGGACATTACCGGGCGGGAGTTGTTGGCCGAGTTGCACGAGCGCGGGGTCGATGTCAGCTATTACGCGGTCTGGCATTTTCTGGATCGCGCCGGCCTCAGCTATAAAAAAAACCCTGCGCGCGGCCGAACAAGATCGGCCTGACGTCGCACGGCGGCGCGCGCAGTGGCGGCGCCCTCAAGGCAAGGTTGATGCTCGGCGCATCATCTTTATCGACGGTCGGGAGCAGCGCGCCACTGGTTCGAGCGCAGCGACCGACGGGGCAAAGACAAATATGACCCGCCTGCACGGGCGCTGCGCCGTTGGCCAACGGCTAATTGCAAAGGTGCCGCATGGCCACTGGAAAACGCTGACCTTCGTGGCGGGGCTGCGATGTGACGGCATCGTTGCCCCCTGCCTGTTCAACCGGCCGATCAACGCCAAAAGCTTCCTGGCCTGGGTGATCAAGTTCTTGGTGCCAACCCTACGGCCAGGCGACATCGTCGTGATGGACAATCTCAGCAGCCACAAATCCAGCGCAGTCCGCTGTGCAATTAGGGACGCCGGCGCCAAGCTCATCTTCCTGCCGCCCTACAGCCCCGACCTCAACCCAATCGAGCAGGCATTCGCCAAACTCAAGACACTGCTCCGCAAGGAAAACGCCCGCACCGTTGAGCAAACAACCGTCTGCATCGGCAGGCTCATCGACCAAATTACCCCCACCGAATGCGTCAACTATTTTAGAGAAGCAGGTTATTCAACTTGAAGCTATCACGCTCTAGCGCGTCACTTATTGGCATATAGCCAACAAGAGTGCCGTCAGAAGCTTTCAGTACAGCTACCCTTCCATGGTCATTGCCATCATAGGACGCAATACCAATCAGCTTGCCGTCCGGGCTATATAATATGAAATTGAAAGCCCATGCACCTCGGGCTACGCCGGTTTGAAATTCCATTATGCCCGTATCGACGTTATATACGGAAACGTACCTTCATGGCATCCGCCAACAGCTATGTCGTGATCATCATTGCTAAATGTCATTGCGCCGATGATCGCACGAGGTTCGCATGGGACGTTTTGAACCACCGAGTAGTCATTGGAATTATATATCAGTACGTCCGCATGTCGATGGTTACCTCCCGCTGCTGCAATCAGATTATTTACACTGCTCGCGGCCACTCCTGGAGGATAGCCCCCTAACGTTTCGCTGAAGAAACTCCCGACCACGACGCTGTTTTTGATGTCCCATTTTTGCATGGACACTTTTGCAACATTGAGGCCACCAATTCTCGGACGGATCAGATATTGGCTGTCACTCGTGAACAGGTTCATAAAATTGCCGCCTCCGGCGGCCCCAGCCGTTATGTGGCTTACAAGCTGCCAGCTGGACGTGTCATATATATTAACCTGAGATTCGATCAGGTTGCCAACGGCGAGATATTTGCCGTCGGGGCTCCATACAAAACTCGATACGGAATAAGACTGGGGCAGCGTTGTGACGGTCTTGAACCTTTTTGCCGTACTGCACCCGTTACATTCAACACGGTGCAACTCACTTCTGAATAGCGTATCGAGGAAAGATGGCGGCGATGGCGACAGCATCGCTATTGGGGCAAATGCAGCCTCCAAATACAAGAACCCCAAGCCGGCAATGGCCAAGCCGGCGAGCAGTACAGCCCCCACAAGCCATAACAACACTTTACGCATCGGGGGCGTTGTTAGCGGCCATCGACCACTCCTTGGATTCAAGAAAAGCCGGTTTGCTTGACCGAACTATAGGCACAGGATTGGAATTGGGAAGAGTATTTAATGCTTTTCCCGAAACAGTTTTATGTAAGCCAACAGATAGGCAGAAATCTATTTCTGCGTCTTTGGGCAATAGAAGGTACTCCGCCCGGATTGCGTAATGCACTTGATCCCCGCGCAGGCGGGCTGGCCGGGGCAGCGCTCGCAGGGCTCGCCCACGCGGCCATAGACCTTCCAGGCATGCTGGAAATAGCCAAGCTCGCCACTCGGCTGCACATAGTCGCGCAAGGATGATCCCCCGGCGGCGATGGCCTCGCGCAGCGTGTCGCGTATGGCCTGCACCAGTGCCTCGATGCGAGGGTGGGAAATGCGCCCGGCCTGCCGCGTGGGGCTGATACCGGCGCGGAACAGGGCTTCGCTGGCGTATATATTGCCGATGCCCGCGACGACGCGCTGGTCCAGAAGTGCTGCCTTTATCGAGGTCGCCTTACCCTTGAGCGCCGCCGCCAGAACCGGCGCGGAGAACTCATTGCCCAGCGGCTCCGGCCCCATGTTGGCCAGCAGCTTGTGGCTGTCCTCCTCGGCCGTGGGCACGAGGTCGAGCGCGCCAAAACGGCGCGGGTCCACAAAGCCCACCCTGGCGCCATCCTTGGTCTCTATGGTCAAATGCTCATGCGCGGCGGGCGGCGCATCGATCAGCATCCGGCCCGACATGCCGAGATGGATCAGCACGGACCAGCCGCTATCCAACCGCATGAGCATGAACTTGCCCCGGCGGCGGAACCCCAGCACCCGCGCACCGGTGAGCACCCGTGGCAACTCGGTCGGCACCGGCCAGCGTATATCCGCCCGGTGCAGTGTGGCGCGCTCGATCCGCTTGCCCGTGAGGCAGGCATCCAGCCCTCGCATCACGGTTTCGACCTCGGGGAGTTCCGGCATGATAAAACAAGGCTATACTGGGGCGCATGAGCCAGAACAATTCCAGCGACACCGCCGATTTCGGATTCAAGACCGTGCCAAAGGGGCAGAAAGCCGCCATGGTGCGGGAGGTCTTCGACTCCGTGGCCGGCAAGTACGACATCATGAACGACCTGATGTCCCTCGGCATTCACCGCCTGTGGAAGCGCGAGTTTCTCTCCGCCCTCGACCCCCGGCCCAATTACACCCTGCTGGATCTGGCCGCCGGAACCGGGGACATCACCTTCGGCTGGCTCAAGCGCGGCGGTGGAAAGGTGGTGATGTCGGACATCAACGCCTCCATGCTTGGCGTCGGGCGGGACCGGGCAACGGCGAACGGGTATCTGGGCGATATCGAGTTCCTAGTGGCCGATGCGGAGAACCTGCCGCTGCCCGATGCGAGCTTCGACCGCATCTCCATGGCCTTCGGCCTGCGCAACTGCACCAACAAGGACAAGGTGATCGCCGAGGCACGGCGGCTGCTGAAGCCGGGCGGCCGCTTCCTGGTGCTGGAATTCTCCCGCCTGCAAATCGCGGGGCTGGAGAAGCTGTACGATAAATGGTCCTTCCAGGCCCTGCCGCGCCTGGGCCAGCTCGTGGCGAAGGATTCGGAGAGCTATCAGTATCTGGCCGAGAGCATTCGCATGTTCCCGGACCAGGAGACGCTGAAGCGCATGTTTGAGGAATCCGGGCTGGAGCGCGTGACCTACCGCAACCTCTCGGGCGGCATCGCGGCCATACACGCAGGCTGGCGCCTGTGAGGAAGCTGCTGCTCATCGTTACGGGCGGCATAGCAGCGTACAAGGCACTGGAGCTGGTGCGCCTCGCCACCAAGGCGGGCTATGGCGTGACGGCCGTGCTCACCAAGGCTGGGGCGCAGTTCGTCACCCCGCTTTCGCTCCAGGCGCTCACCGGCAACAAGGTGTACCAGGAGCTGTTTTCGCTCACCGATGAGAGCGAGATGGGGCATATCGAACTCTCCCGCGCCGCTGACCTCGTGGTAGTGGCCCCGGCGACGGCGGATGTCCTGGCCAAAATGGCGGCGGGGCTGGCCGATGAGCTTGCATCAACCTTGCTACTGGCGACCGACAAGCGCGTGCTGGTGGCCCCGGCGATGAATGTGCGGATGTGGCAACACCCGGCCACCCAGGCGAACATGGCAATGCTGGCCAAGCGTGGCGTGCTCGTGGTGCCGCCCGAGGATGGGCCAATGGCCTGTGGTGAATACGGTCCGGGGCGCCTGGCCGAACCGCCCGCGATTCTCGCGGCGATCGAGGCCCTCTTTGCCGACGGGCCACTCAAGGGCCGGCACGCCATCGTCACGTCCGGGCCGACCCATGAGCCCATCGACCCTGTGCGCTACATCGCCAATCGCAGCTCGGGCAAGCAGGGCCATGCGATTGCCGCTGCCCTGGCTGCCCTCGGCGCGCGGGTTACGTTGGTGAGCGGGCCGGTAAGCATCGCGGACCCGGCGGGCGTGGATGTGATGCGGGTGGAAACCGCGCGAGAGATGCGCGACGCGGTGATGGCGGCGTTGCCAGCGGACATCACCGTTTGCGCCGCCGCGGTGGCGGATTGGCGCGTCGAGGCCGCTGGGCAGAAGATAAAGAAGAACGGCTCAGGCCAGCCCCCTGCCCTGCGGCTTACCGAGAATCCGGACATACTGGCCGAAATTTCCAAACCCGGTCCGCAGCGGCCGCGCCTTGTTGTTGGTTTTGCAGCCGAAACAGAAAAACTCGCCGAGCATGCCGCCGCCAAACGGGTGCGCAAGGGGTGCGACTGGCTGGTGGCGAACGACGTGGGCGGCACCGGCAACATGGGCGGCGATGACAACGAGATCCTGCTGCTCACCGATAGTGGTGTTGAAGCCTGGGACAAAATGGACAAAACCGCGCTGGCGCGAAAACTCGCGGCGCGCATTGGGGAAGTTTTTGCATGAACGTGAATGTACGTATCCGCCGCCTGGCCCATGGTGCTGGGCTGGACCTGCCGCATTACGCCACCTCGGGTGCTGCGGGCATGGATCTGTTGGCGGCGGTGGAAGCGCCGGTCACCATCGCCCCGGGCGCGCGGGCGCTGATCCCCACCGGGTTCTGCATAGCCCTGCCGCCGGGCTATGAGCTGCAGGTGCGTCCACGCTCGGGTCTGGCGTTGAAGCACGGCATCACCCTGCCCAACTCCCCCGGCACCATCGATGAGGATTACCGTGGCGAGGTCGGCGTGATCGTCCTGAATACCGGCTCGGAAGAATTCGTGGTGACGCGCGGCATGCGCATCGCCCAGGCGGTGATAGCGCCGGTGGTGCGCGCCGTATGGGAAGAGGTCGACGACCTCGACGCAACCGCGCGCGGAGCCGGGGGCTTCGGCAGCACCGGGCATTAGCGGCTGCCGCGTAAGTCCATTCTGGCGGCCGTCTAGCCGCGTTTTTCTTTGCCCCGGTGCTCACGCGCTCCAACGTACACTCCGTTCCGGTGCTCGTAATACTGCGTCATTCGCCTTGGCCTAGTGGGTTTCGAAAGGAACTCTGATGCGCATATCGCCGCCCGACGACAAACGATACGCATCAAACCTCGGGCTCCAGCCGCGACATATGTCACTCAAACGCAATGCAAGCCCCGGGTGACAAACCGTCTTATGCTGGGTAAGGGAACAGCCGAAAACCCACCGAACGCCAGGCGGCAAGATGACGAATTATACACCTACAGCCCTGGCTGGGCGCAGACTGCCAAATCGCTGGGACGGGGTGGCGCTGTTGCTCGTCATGGGCCTGCTCGTTGCGCTGGTCGAGGTCGGCCGCAGTACGATCTCCGCGCCCATCACCATGGTCCAGAATACGCCGATCCATCTGGACCCGGCCTATCTGCCGTATTACGCGCTGCGCTCCACCGCACGCATGTTCGCGGCGCTGTTCTTTTCGCTGCTGTTCACCTTGACCTACGCCACGCTGGCGGCCAAGTCCCGCCGGGCTGGCATGGTGCTCATCCCGATCCTGGACATTCTGCAGTCCGTTCCCATCCTGGGCTTCCTCACCTTCACCACCGTATTCTTCCTCGGGCTGTTCCCGGGCAAGGTGATGGGCGCGGAATTGGCCTCGGTGTTCGTCATCTTCACCAGCCAGGCCTGGAACATGGCCTTCAGTTTCTACCAGTCGCTCACTACCCTGCCGAACGACTTACAGGAAGCCTCGCGCTGCTTCCGCCTGAGCCCCTGGCAGAAATTCTGGCGGCTGGATGTGCCTTTCGCCATGCCTGGGCTGGTGTGGAACACCATGCTTTCCATGTCCGGCGGCTGGTTCTTCGTGGTGGCGTCCGAGGCGGTGACGGTTGGCAACACAACCTTCACCCTGCCCGGCATCGGCTCCTACGTGGCCACGGCGCTGGCCCAGGAGAACCTGAAGGCCATATTTTACGCCATCGTCGCCATGCTCGTGGTGATCCTGCTCTACGACCAGTTGCTCTTCCGCCCGCTGGTGGCATGGTCGGCCAAATTCCGTTTCGAAACCACGGCGACAGCCACCGGTCCCGAACCCTGGATGTTGAAGGTACTGCGCCGTACGGCCCTGTTCCAGGAGATCGGCGATTTCATCGGTGCAGGCATGCGCTCGATTACGCGCTTGCGCCTGGCCCTGCCGGCCCGGACGCAGATCGACGAGAACCGCGAACCCTCGAAATTGCTGGACGGTATCTGGTTTGTCGCCATCGCGCTGGTTGCGGCTTATGCGGCGTATAAGATTGTGCAATTCGTCTCCGGCACGCTGCACTGGTCGGATGTCGGCACCGCCGTGCTGATGGGCAGCTTCACCCTGCTGCGCGTGATGGTGCTCATGGTCATCGCGGCACTCATCTGGGTGCCGATTGGCGTGTGGATCGGCCTGCGCCCGAAGGCGACGCGCATCGCGCAGCCGATCGCGCAGTTCCTCGCCGCCTTCCCGGCCAATCTGCTGTTTCCGCCTGTGGTGCTGGCCATCGTGTATTTCCACGTCAACCCCGACATCTGGCTGACCCCGCTGATGCTGATCGGCACGCAATGGTACGTGCTGTTCAATGTCATCGCCGGGGCCGCGGCGTTTCCGGGGGATATGAAGGAGGCCGTGGCGAATTTCCACATCAAGGGCTTCCTGTGGTGGCGCAAGGTGATGATCCCCGGCATTCTGCCCTATTTCATCACCGGCGCGCTCACCGCCTCGGGCGGCGCGTGGAACGCCTCCATCGTGGCCGAGGTGGCGAGCTGGGGCAGCACCAACCTCGCCGCACACGGGCTTAGGCGCGTATATCGCGCAGGCCACCGCCGCGGGTGACACGCCGCGCGTGGTTCTCGGCGTGGTCGTCATGTCCGGCTTCGTCATTCTCGTTAATCGTATTCTCTGGCGGCCGCTCTACACGTATGCCACCCGCCGCACCACTCTGGGGTAAGCCATGGATCAGAACATCACCCAGCCTCTGGTTACCGTCCGCAACTGCCGGCAGGCCTACCATAAGGAGGCCTCCGCCGACCTCGTGGTGCTCGACGATGTCGATCTCACCCTGCATGAGGGCGAGATTGTTGCCCTGCTCGGCCGCTCAGGCTCGGGCAAGTCCACGCTGCTGCGCATCGTCTCGGGGCTGCTAAAGCCAACCGCCGGCGAGGTGAAGTGGCGCGGCAAGGATCTGAAAGGCCCGGCCGAGGGCGTGGCCATGGTGTTCCAGAGCTTCGCGCTGTTCCCTTGGCTCACCGTGCAAGAAAATGTGGAGCTGGGCCTGGAAGCGCTGGGCGTGAAGAAGGATGACCGCGATGAGCGGTCGGAAGAGGCGATCGACCTGATCGGCCTCGGCGGTCACGATACCGCCTACCCGAAGGAGCTATCGGGGGGCATGCGCCAGCGCGTCGGCCTGGCCCGTGCGCTCGTCGTGCACCCGGACCTGCTGCTGATGGACGAGCCGTTCTCGGCGCTGGACGTGCTGACCGCCGAGACGCTGCGCACCGACCTCATCGACCTTTGGATGGACAAGAAGCTGCCGGTGAAGTCCATCCTCATCGTTACGCACAACATCGAGGAAGCGGTGCTGATGGCCGACCGCATCCTGGTGTTTTCCTCCAACCCCGGCCGCGTGGCGCATGAGCTGCAGGTGCCCTTCCCGCACCCGCGCAACCGGTATGATCCCGCATTCCGCCAGATGGTGGACGATATTTACGGCATCATGACCCGCCGGCCGCCGAAAGAGGTGCAGGCAGTGCCGACGGTCCCGTCCGGCTTCGCGACCCCGCTCCACCACGTGGGCACCAACCTTATGTCCGGCCTGATGGAAACGCTGAACAGCGCGCCTTATAACGGCCGGGCCGACTTGCCGGCGCTGGCCGCCGCCCTGCAATACGAAGTTGACGAGTTGCTGCCGCTGGGCGAGACGCTGAGCCTGCTCGGCTTCGCCGTGCTGGAGGAAGGTGACCTCATCCTCACCGAAACCGGCAAGCGCTTCGCCGAGGGGGAGACCGAAGACCGCAAGGAGATTTTCGCGGCGCAGGTCAAGGCCCATGTGCCGTTGATCAACGCCATCCGCGCCGTCATCGACCAGCGCAGCAACCACCGCGCCTCCGCTGTGCGCTTCCGCGACGAGTTGGAGGACCATATGTCCCCCGAATACGCCGAGGAAACGCTGCGCACGGTCATCTCCTGGGGCCGTTACGCCGAAATCTTCGAATACGATGAAGAGGCGCAGCAATTCGGCTTGGAGGAAGATGACGAGGAAGAGGAGGCGTGAACCTCCTTTACGACTTCACCGGATAGGTGAAGGAAAACGTCTCGGTGAACGGTGCCCACCAAGGGGGGATGCCGGTCGCTTTATCCGTGTGGCGGTAATAACCGTTCACCGAGGGCGGCTGGAACGTGTAGACCACCGTGTATTTGCCGGGGCCGTCCATCTTCAGGCTGTCGGCGTAATGCGGGCCGTCATCGGCGCTCATCGGCAGCAACTTACCCTTCGCCGTCCAGCCCGTACCTTCCTTGGTCAGCACGTAGCTGATCGTCACGTACGGAATCCAGGACTGGTCATCATAACCCCAGGGATTGTTGGCGGTGGCGTGCAGATCGACCTCCAGATGGATCGCATCCGTGCCCATCGGCATGTCCGGCGGCATCGGGTCCATCTGGATGCCAAGAAGGTAGCTCGTCACGATTTCCATATTGTTCTTATAATCCGGGCCGCCGATGTAATATTCCTTGGCCTGCGCCGCTTGCGCGAGCGCGAAGGTGGCGGCTGTGACAGCTAAAATTCTACGCAGCATGCTTAAACTCCTGGTTAGACAATTTTGGCCGGGCAACGAGTTTCGACATAAAAACCAACGTGCCAAGCGTAACGAGATAGGCGATGAGCTGGATGCCCATGGGGCGGTCGGAGTAACCAACCAGCGCCTGCAAGGCGCGCCCCAGCAACGAGCCGGTGGAAAGCAGCCAGGACGTATCCCATAGCTGGTAGCCGAAGGCGGGGATGATATCGTCATTGGCAAGCAGCGCCGCCGCCTGCCCGGCCATCCCGGCGGCCAGAAAGGCGATGAGCCACGAGGTGACGCCAAACAGGCGCTTGAGCGGAATGGCGAGCAGGCCGCGATACAGCCCCCAGGAGACCGCGGCCCCGGCGGCTATGCCGCATATCGCGCCACCAATTATCGAACTTGCGGCGAGGTGCGCCTCGGCGGCGATGCCATAAAGAAACAACACGACCTCCGAGCCTTCACGCAGGATGGCAATGGCGATGACGGCGGCCATGGCGAGCAGCGTTGTTTCTCCCGCCACGACGGAATCGCCCATGTCATGCATTTGCTTCGCCATTTCGCGGCCGTGACGGGCCATCCAGACCGAATGCCAGCCGAGCATCACGACCGCGAAACCGAGGATCGCGGCGTCGAATAGATCCTGCCCGTTGCCGGCGAAGGCTCTGGAGAGCGCGCCTATGCATGCCGCGACGAGACACGCCCCACCTACCCCGGCAGCGACGCCGCCCCACAGATGCGGCGCGCGATGGCGGATACCGACAGTGGCCGCGAGGACGATGCCGACGATCAGCCCCGCCTCCAGCACTTCCCGGAACACAATGATGAAACTCGCCAGCATGCTATTTTGCCTCCGCAACGCCCTGCGCGGTCTCGGGGTGGTAGTCGTCGTAAAACGTGTAAGTGCCCGGCGTGAGCGGCCCAGCGAACACGGTAATCGTCTGCCCAGGCACGACAATTTTCTCCACGCGTAGCGCCGGGCTTTCAAACTCGTCCGGCGTGGTATCCAGATTGGTAACGAGGATCTTGAAGCGAGTGCCGGCGGGCACAGGCACATGGTCCGGCGTGAATTTATGGCCCTGCAAGGTGAGCTGCACGCTTGGCGCCCCCGCCGCCGCAGGACCCGCAATGCAGGCAAAAAATGCCGCCCCTGAAAAAATCTTCCGTCGCAGACCGTGAGCCATTTTTATGCCGCCGCCTTCGTGCTAACAATCAAATGATAATAATTCTCATTCACATCAACTTTTGATAATGGAAGTTATTCGCAATAGCAATACGCCCCACACGGCATCCGCCACATCTAAGGATAAACCATGACCCCCGGCCTCGCATTCGCTAATGCCATGGATTCATTCAGAATCCCGGCCCCATACCTGATCGCCATGGATAATCGCGGGCTGCATTTCGCGTTGCAGCCGTACCAGTTCCTGATTCGCGCCATTCATGTTTATACGGTCTCGATCTTTTTCGGCGCGGTCCTGCTGCTCAATCTGCGCCTGCTCGGGCGGGCGGCGGAGCTGCCGTTGCGCCCCTTTTTCCGGCTCTCCATGCCGGTCATTCATGCCAGCCTGACCGTGACAATGATCACCGGCATGGCGCTGTTCTTCTATGACCCCGTGGCCGTGGGTAGCCATGACTGGCTAACGCCGAAATTACTGTTCATCACGCTGGGTTACATGAACGCCGCGTGGCTGAACAGCAACGGCAAGGCCGGGCGCCTGACCACGCCCAGCGGCCAGCTTAACACGCAGGGCAAAACGGCCGTGATGATTGCTCTCGCTCTGTGGACACTGACGATCTTCTGCTCCTGCCTCAATGCTGAGCCGCCGCCGCGACTGTTTCTGGGAAGCTGAAGCCGTTCCAAAATACGAAGAGCGGAGGAAACAATTCCTCCGCTCGTCAAAATCCCCCCGGCGCGCCGGGCAGGGATACAGTGGTCTTGCTAATTTTTCGTTAGGGACCAGTAAACCGGATGCCGCCCGGCTTTGATTGCCTTTGCCTCGTAGCGGGTGGGCGGCCAGCCCGCCGGGCGTTCCGTGACGCGCGTGACCGCGAACGCCGTCTGCGCGGCCAGAACCTCGTCGGTCCATTCCTGGTAGGTCGGATCGTCCGAGGCGATGCGCCATTCCCCGCCCTGCCGCAGCACGCGGGCAACTTCCTTCACCAGTTCCGGGTGGACGAAGCGCCGCTTGGCGTGGCGCGCTTTCGGCCAGGGGTCGGGGAACATCAGGAAGAGCTTGGAAAGAAACCCATCCGCCATGCCGCGCAGCAGCGGCCGCGCATCGTCGGTGAACAGGCGCAGATTCGGCAACGGCTCGGGATTCTCCACACTGGTCCGGCGCGATGCGCGAGAGCAGCGAGCAGATGCCGGTCTCGAATACTTCGGCGGCGATATAGCCGACATCCGGGTTCTTCGTGGCGTGCTCATAGGCGTGCTCACCCCCGCCAAACCCGACTTCCAGCCAGATCTCGCGCGGGGTGATGGCAAAGGGCACTTCCGGCCATGCCATGCGTGGCAGGAACTCCGCCAGCAGCCATTCCTGGCGCGGGCGGAGCTTCTTTCCTTTCACGCGGCCGTAAAGCCGGTCAGGGACCGGCTTTATATTCTCAACGGCCAAAGGCGGACTTCAGCGCCGGGACGAGGTCGGTCCGCTCCCAGGTGAAGGTGCCGAGATCGGCATCCGGGGTACGGCCGAAATGGCCGAACGAGGAGGTCGGCGTGTAGATCGGCCGGTTGAGCTGGAGATGCTCGCGGATGCCGCGCGGCGTCAGGTTCACCAGCTCGCGCAGGGTGGCAGCCACCTTCTCTTCATTCACGTCCTTGCCGGTGCCGTGCAGGTCCACATACAGCGAGAGCGGCTGGCTCACGCCGATGGCATAGGAGAGCTGCAGCGTGCAGCGCTCGGCAAGGCCAGCGGCCACCACGTTCTTGGCGAGGTAGCGCGAGACATACGCGGCGGAACGGTCCACCTTCGTGGGGTCCTTGCCGGAGAAGGCGCCGCCGCCATGCGGGGCAGCACCACCGTAAGTGTCCACGATGATCTTGCGCCCGGTCAGGCCGCAATCGCCATCCGGTCCGCCGATCACGAAGATGCCGGTCGGGTTAACGTAGAAGTCCTTCTCCGCCGGCATCCAGCCCTCGGGCAGCGCGGCGGTGACGATCGGGCGGATCATCTCACGCACCTGGGCGAGCGAAATGCTGTCCTCATGCTGAATGGAGACGACCACCGAGGTCGCGCCCACCGGCTTGCCGTCCACATATTTCAGCGTCACCTGGCTCTTGGCGTCCGGCAGCAGGCCCTTCACCTGGGAGTCGGCGGCGCGGCGCAGCTCGGAGATGCGGCGCAGGATCAGGTGCGAATAATAGATCGGGGCCGGCATCAGCGCCTCGGTCTCGGTGCAGGCGTAGCCGAACATGATGCCCTGGTCGCCAGCGCCCTCGTCCTTGTCCCCGGCAGCGTCCACGCCCACGGCGATATGCGCCGATTGCGCGTGCAGATGCACGGCCACGTCGGCGTTCTTCCAGGAGAAGCCGTCCTGGTCGTAGCCGATGTCGTGCACCGCCATGCGGGCGAGATGCGCGAGATATTCCTTGGTGATCGTCTCCGGCCCGCGGACCTCGCCAGCCAGGATGATGCGATTCGTGGTCACCAAAGTTTCACAGGCGACGCGCGCATACGGGTCGGCGGCCAGATAAGCATCAACAACGGTATCTGAGATCCGGTCGGCAACCTTATCCGGATGACCTTCCGAGACGGACTCAGACGTGAAGAGAAATTCGCCGCGATCACGCATTATGCATTACCCCCAAAAATCCAGGCGGCCTCGGATGACGTATCCGGCCCCCGGGGTCAATACCCTGTGGTCGCATAGGCTTTTACAGTCGCAAGAAATCCCGCATCGAATACAGCCCGGCGGGCTGGGCGTGCAGCCAAAGCGCCGCGCGCACGGCGCCCGAGGCAAACACCCGGCGGTCGAAGGCGTGGTGGGTAAGGGTGATCTGCTCGTCACCAGCCGTGAACAGCGCGGAATGGCTGCCGATGATCTGCCCCCCGCGCAGCGTGGCGAAGCCGATCTCGCCGTCCTTGCGCGGGCCGGTATGGCCGTCCCGGCCGGAAACCATCACATCTTCCAGTTTCACACCCCTGCCCTGCGCCACGGCGCGGCCAATGGCCAGCGCGGTGCCGGAGGGGGCGTCCACCTTCTGCCGGTGGTGCATCTCCAGGATCTCGGCATCGTATTGGTGCGGCGGCAGCGCGTGGCCCAACTTTTCGGCCAGCAGCAGCAACAGGTTCACCCCGGTGCAGAAATTCGGCGAGGCGATGACGGGAACGGTCTTCGCCGCCGCCTCAATGGCCGCCTGCTCCGCCGCGCCATAGCCGGTGGTGCCCAACACCCAGGGTGTCTCGGTGGCGGCCAGGGCGGCGGCATGTTCGGCCACGGTGCTGGCATGGGTGAAATCGATCACCACGTCCGATTCCCGGGCGAGCGCCGTGATGTCGGAGAAATGCGGCGCGCCTTCGGGCCCGCGCCCAGAGCGGCTAGTGCCGCCGGAAAGCGAGGCGGCCGCGGCGGCCTCCTCAGCGAGATAGATGCCCATGCGGCCGGAGATGCCGGCAATGCCAATGCGAATAGTCATGCCCGCAGATTACGCCTGTTTCAGCTTGCACACAAAAAATTGCTTTATACCGGTACCGCAATTTACCAATCTGGTCCGCCAACATGCTATCTGCAAAACCAGACCGTACTTAGGCGTCTCTACATACAAAATTTAATATCTTTCAGGTATATGGCTGATCATGGAACATACGCTAAGCGGAATAGCTACGCTTTCGATGCTAAGCCTTTCCTTAGTCCTGGCGGGGTGCGCGGAGCCGTCCGGAACCCTGCCCCAAAGCGCGGTCGATGACAACGTGCTCAACGTCGCCGATGCGGCGATCGCCGGGGACAACCCTGACATGGCACTGAGCGTGAGCCAATCCGTACTGGCGCAGGACCCGGACAATTTGCAGGCGCTGTTGCATGAGGGCGCGGCCTATTACGCCCTCGGCCGCTGCGAGGATTCGATCGCCGCCTACACCCGGGCGCTGAAGAGCGACCGGAAATCCGCCGAGGCCGAGACCGGCGTCGGCCGTTGCCTGCTCAAGCGCAACGCCATAGAGGCCGAGCAGGCCTTCGCCGCCGCCGTGCAAGACGACCCAGACAATGCCGAGGCGTTCAACGATCTGGGTGTTGCACGCGACCTGCAAGGCCATCACGCCGCCGCCGCCCAGGCTTATCAGCAAGCGCTGCTGCTCGCCCCGGGCACAACGGCAACCGAGGTGAATCTCGGCCTCTCCCTCGCCCTCGCCGGCCAAGCCGGGGCTGCGCTGGAATATCTTGGACCGCTGGCGACCAGCAGCCAGGCGACTCCGAAAATCCGCGAGGATTACGCGGTAGCCTTGTATGCCGCCGGACGGCAGGATGAAACGCGGCAGGTGCTTAGCACCGATTTGCCGCCCGAAAAGGTGAACCAGGCGCTGGACGCCTTCTCCGCTGTGCTCTCAGCGCCGCAGCCCCAGGCGGATTCCAGCCAGCAACCAGCAGCCGCGCCGGTGAAACTCTCCAGCGCCGCCGTTAACTGATCTCAAGCCGCGCCACTAAGGCCATATCGCCTCCGGCGGCACGAGGCCGCCGGAAACGCAGCACTTACATGCCGCCCGGGTAGTTCGGGCCGCCCGCACCCTCGGGCACCACCCAGTTGATGTTCTGGGTCGGGTCCTTGATGTCGCAGGTCTTGCAATGCACGCAGTTCTGCGCGTTGATCTGCAGCTGCGGCTTGCCTTCCTCGGCGCCGATAATCTCGTACACGCCGGCAGGGCAATAACGCGTCTCCGGGCTGCGGTAGAGATCCCAGTTCACCGAGATCGCCTTTGCCGGGTCCAGCAGCTTCAGGTGCGCCGGCTGGTTTTCCTCATGGTTGGTGTTGGAGAGGAACACCGAGGAGAGGCGGTCGAAGGTGAGCTTGCCGTCCGGCTTGGGGTAGTCGATCGGCTGGCACTCGGAAGCCTTCTTCAGATGATCGTAATCGTTGTGGTTCTTGAAAGTCCAGGGCGCCTTGCCCTTGAACAGATACGTCTCCAGCGCCGCGTTCACCAGCCCGCCATAGAGCCCCCATTTCGCAAAAGCGGGGCGGATGTTGCGCACGGTGTGCAGCTCGGACCACACCCAGCTCTCCTTCAGCTTGGCGGTATAGGCGGTCACCTCATCCGGCTTGCCGGCTGCGAAGGCCTCGGCAATGGCTTCCGCCGCAACCATGGCGGACTTCATCGCGGTATGGGTGCCCTTGATCTTCGGCACGTTCAGCGTGCCGGCCGCGCAGCCGATGAGCACGCCACCCGGGAAGGTGAGCTTGGGCAGGGACTGGAAGCCGCCCTCGTTCAGCGCGCGGGCGCCGTAGGAGATGCGCTTTGCCCCCTCGAATGTCGGCGCGATGGCCGGATGCGTCTTGTAGCGCTGGAACTCCTGGAAGGGCGAGAGATACGGGTTTGTGTAGTCGAGCCCGACGACGAACCCGACCGCGACGAGATTTTCGCCGAAGTGATAGAGGAAGGAGCCGCCATAGGTGTCGGACTTCAGCGGCCAGCCGATGGTGTGCAGTGTCAGGCCCTTCTGGAACTTCTCGGGCTTGACCTCCCACAGCTCCTTGATGCCGATGCCGTAGGTCTGCGGGTCGCAGTCCTCGCGCAGCTTGAATTCGGTCATCAACTGCTTGGAGAGCGAGCCGCGGCAGCCTTCCGCGAACACTGTATAAGTGGCGCGCAGCTCCATGCCGCGCTGGAAGTTCTCGGTCGGCTGGCCATCCTTTCCGATGCCCATGTCCCCGGTGGCGACGCCGACGACCCGGCCGCCCTCAACCAGCAGCTCGGCGGCGGCGAAGCCCGGGTAGATCTCCACGCCCAGCTCTTCCGCCTGCTGGCCGAGCCAGCGCACCACATTGCCGAGGGAGACAATGTAATTGCCCTCGTTATGCATCTGCGGCGGGGTCGGCATGGCAAACGATTTAGCGTCGTTGAACAGGAAGATGAACTTGTCCTCGGCAACCGGGGTGGCGAGCGGGATCAGCCCAGGGTCGCAGTCGGGGAAGAGTTCCTTCAGCGCCCGCGGCTCCAGCACCGCACCGGAGAGGATATGAGCGCCAACCTCGCTGCCCTTTTCCACCACGCAGACGGAAAGTTCGGGGTTGAGCTGCTTCAGCTTGATCGAGGCACTGAGACCGGCTGGACCGGCACCGACGACCAGAACATCGAATTCCATCGCCTCGCGCGGCAGAGTTTCGTCTGACATTAATTGCTTCCTTCCTGTTACCAGACCCGGCGTAATTAAGGGCTATATCCTAATCGGGTGTAAGGGGAGCTGAGAATGATTTCAATCCGGATCGGAACAGGTAAATAAGACGCATGGAATTGCTTGAAGCGTTACGCCTGCAATGGGAGTGGGGCGCGGATGAGGCGCTGCTCGACGCACCGCAGGACCGCCGTCATGCCGCCGCGCCGCCTCCGCCAGCGGAAGCGCCCCCCGCAGCCCCCCTGCGGCCAGTCCAGGCCCAACGCCCCGCCCCAGCCATGCCCGCCGGCCCGGCCGAGGCGCGCACGCTTGCTGAATCCTGCCAGAGCCTGGTCGAGCTGGAAGAGGTGATGCGCAATTTCACCGGCTGCGCCCTGCGCGACACCGCAACTCAGCTGGTGTTCGCCGACGGCGCGGCGGACGCGAGGCTGGTTCTCGTGGGCGAGGCGCCCGGGGCTGAGGAAGACCGCGCGGGGAAGCCCTTCGTCGGCCCTGCCGGGCTGTTGCTGGACCGCATGCTGGCAAGCATCGGGCTAGACCGCTCCAAGGTACGCATCATCAACGCCGTGCCCTGGCGTCCACCTGGCAATCGCGCGCCCACGGAGGCCGAGCTGGCCCTGTGCCGGCCCTTTCTGCACCGGCACATCGCGCTCATCGCCCCGCGCGGGCTGATGGCGCTGGGCGCCGTGGCGGCCAAGGCGCTGCTCCCGGCGGAGGGTGCCATGGGCATACGGCGTCTTCGCGGCACTTGGCGGGAGGCTGAGATCGCCGGACTGGGCGCGCCCCTGCCCTGTCTGGCGACGTATCACCCTGCCTATCTGATGCGCACGCCGCTGGCCAAAGCGGAGGCATGGCGAGATCTGCTGACCTTGAAAGCCTGGCTAGAAAGCCAGCCGACGGACTGCGCGTAACAAACATTTAATCTAAAACATCCCTTGCAAAGCGCTGAAACCCGCGAATTCTGTCTAAAAATGTGGGATTTGTCTCGCTGAAAACGGTTGCGTCATGCGGATATGCCGTGTAGGGGCGTTAGCTATGCGAGGAGCCCCTAAACCGCTTCCCCGCCTGAGCGGCATCCGCTTGGCTATTGCCACGGTTTCCGTTTTCGCCCTCAGCTTCGTGCACCCCACGAAGGCGGCGGCGAAGTCCCCTGACATGGGACAAGGCCAGGGAACGACTCAGCCCCCCACAGCGCCGCTTAGCGCCATGAATGGCGATAGCGTGGCTTACGCCGTACCGCGCAATGCCCCGTCGGGCGAGGTGGAAGTCACCTTGCCGCAACCGCTCGCGCCCAGCGACGTGGCAATCTACAAGCGCGTCCTGCAACTGCAGGACAACGGCGCCTACGCCGCAGCCGACCGCCTGATTGGACGGCTGGGCGATACCTCCCTGCTCGGCAGTGTGCTGGCCGCACGCTATCTGAGCCCGGACTATATCACCAAACCCGCGGAACTCACCGCCTGGTGGGCGCAGTATTCCGGCGAACCGGAAGCATCCGACATCTACAAGCTCATGCAGCTCAAGCTGCACCGGTCCGAGCTGCCGCCGCCGCCGCCGCAAGCGTCGCTGATGCCGGAAACCACCATCACGCCGGGTGCCGCCGCCATGCCGGTTTACGAGCCGGACAGCTACGCCTGGCACCAGCAATTCATGGCCGGGCTGACTGCCTGGCAGCAAGGGGATATCAGCACCGCCGCCAGTATCTTCGCCTCTACGGCGCAGATCTCCGGCATCTCTGACGACGACCGCGCCGCCAGCCAGTTCTGGGCCGCGCGCGCGGCGTTGCGCTTGCAACAGCCGACGCAGTACCTGAACTGGCTGCACCAGGCCGCCTGGGCCAGCGGCACCTTCTACGGCATGCTGGCGGGCAAGCTGCTCGGCCAGGGCTTCGGTCCCACCGGCATCTCGGCGACCCTGACCGAAGCCGATGTCATTGCCGTGGACGCCATCCCCGAGGGGCACCGCGCCTTTGCGCTGCTGCAGATAGGCGAGCCCGAGCAGGCCGCGACCGCCCTGCGCGCGCTGTGGCCGCAAATGCAGAGCAACCCGGCGCTTGCCCGCTCGGTAATGGCCGTGGCCGCCCGTGCCGGGATGGTCGATGTCACCGTGGCCATTGCCGGCACCATGCCGAGCCCGGTGGACGAGATCGCCGGCGCAAGGCTGCCGCTTCCGTCACTGCACCCCACGGGCGGGTTCACGGTCGACCCGTCGCTGGTCTACGCCCTAGCCCGCACGGAATCCGGCTTCGACCCCAACGCCGTTTCCCGCAGCGGTGCCCGCGGCCTGATGCAGCTGATGCCCGCCACCGCCTCCTCGGTGCGCCGCTCGGAGGGCGTGGATGGCTCGCTGGCCGATCCCTCGGCAAATCTCGCTATGGGCCAAGCCTATCTGCGCTATCTCGGGAGGCAACCCGGTATCAACAACTCGCTGCTGGCAATTTTGGCCAGCTACAATGCGGGGCCGAACGCCACCGCCGCCTGGACCGCGCAATCGCAGGATCGTAGCGACCCGCTGCTGTTCATCGAAACCATCCCGATCGACGAGACGCGGCGTTATGTGCGCCAGGTGCTGGCGGATAGCTGGCTCTACGCGGAGGAGATCGGGCTGAAACCAGAGAGCCTCAACGATCTGGCGGAAGGCAACTTCCCGCAGCTCAACTCCAACCTCTACACGGCGGACGCGAATTGAGCCGGATCGACGAAACTGCACCGTTCCTACCCGTGCGCATCGCGGTGGCGACAATCTCCGACACCCGCACCCTGGCGAATGATACCTCCGGTGACGCGCTGGTCGCGCGGCTAACCGCCGCAGGCCATGTGCTTGCGGGGCGGGCGATCATCAAGGACGATGTGGACGCCATCACCACGCAGCTTGCGGCCTGGATCGCCGATCCGGTCGTCGATGTCGTGATCACCACCGGCGGCACCGGGGTGACGGGCCGCGATGTGACGCCCGAGGCGTACCGCCGCGTGCTGGACAAGGAGATCGAGGGCTTCGGCGAACTGTTCCGCTGGCTCTCCTACGCCAAGATCGGCACCTCTACGATGCAGTCCCGCGCGCTGGGCGGCGTTGCCGCGGGAACCTATCTGTTCGCCCTGCCCGGCTCCACCGGCGCGGTTAAGGACGGCTGGGATGGGATCCTGCGTTTCCAGCTCGACTCCCGGCACCGCCCCTGCAACCTGGTTGAGCTGATGCCCCGGCTGAAGGAACATTTCCAGACCGTTAACGAGCCGTAACTGTTGAAATTTACAGGCGGAACAAGCCTGTAAATAAAAGTCTATGTTCTTATTTTGTTCTTGACTATCGCAATGCGGAATGATGTTATGCTATACGGAACGGAGCATGAACATCATGGCGGCATCCCGGTTGCGGATCAACAACGAGGTCGGGCACGGCACCATCAAGGGCCGCGGCACGGCCGTGAACCCGCCAAACCGGTTCGAGAGCGCCAGGGTGGAGCCCTTCGACGATGGCTGGGACCTGCCCGAGGAAAACGCCGCCAAACCGCAGACCACGCTGATCCGCGACGCCACGCGCAGCATCATCTCCCGCAACGACAGCCCGGACATTGCCTTCGAGCAAAGCGTGAACCCGTACCGGGGCTGCGAACATGGGTGCATCTACTGTTTCGCACGCCCCAGCCACGCCTATCTCGGATTTTCCGCCGGACTCGATTTCGAGACCAAGATCGTCTTCAAACCTGACGCGCCGCGTTTGCTGGAGAAGGAACTCTCCCGCGCCAGCTACAAGCCCAGCGTGATCGTGCTGGGCTCGAATACCGACCCGTACCAGCCGGCAGAGCGCACGCTGACGCTGACCCGCGCGATTCTGGAAGTGCTGGAGCGGTTCAGCAATCCGGTGGGTATTGTCACCAAATCCGCCGGGGTACTGCGCGATGCCGATATCCTGGCGCGCATGGCGGCACGGAAGCTGGCCCGGGTATTCATCTCGGTGACCACGCTGGACCCTGCCCTCGCCCGGGCGCTGGAGCCGCGCGCCGCCTCGCCTGCCCGGAGGCTGGCTGCCATTGGCGAGTTGTCGGCACTGGGGATTCCGGTGGGCGTCATGGCCTCGCCGATGATCCCGGGCGTGAACGATGCCGAGTTGGAAAGCATTCTGGAAGCCGCCGCCAAGGCCGGGGCGCACAGCGCGCACACCAGTATCGTGCGGCTGCCACAAGAGCTGGCGCCGCTCTTCACCGACTGGTTGCAAAAACATCTGCCCGGCCGCGCCAGCCATGTGCTGAGCCTGATCCGCCAGAGCCGAGCCGGACGGCTGAACGACTCGTCCTTTCATTCCCGCTTCACGGGCTCCGGCCCGTATATGGAAATGCTGCACCAGCGTTTCGCCCGGGCAGCGAAGCAGTTCGGGATGGAGGGCGGAGGCCCCGCATTGGACTGCTCCCAATTCAACGTGCCGCGCCCCACCCCGGCGGCGGGACAGCTGAACCTTTTCTAAATCAGGAGGAACTGACGATGCCGTTTGATGGACATATCGTAATCGGCCTGGCCTCGCTGTTTGGCTGCGTCTGCATGCTGTTCTTTTGCGCGGCCCAGCTACTGGAATTGCTGGAATTTCTGCGTCTGGCCGAGGCTGCGGTGCAGCCCTGGGAGATGCATGCGCGCCTTCAACCCGCGCGGTTTTCCTTTGAGGTGTTCTACACCAGCGCACCCGCAACGGTCTTCGCGCCACAACATGCCGGGCTTGTGCCATCCAGCCCGTGACCCGGGCGGTAGGAGCAGGCAATGTTCAAAGGCGGAAGGCCGCAAACAT
Source organism: uncultured Alphaproteobacteria bacterium (assembly GCA_963750235.1). Classification (GTDB taxonomy): domain Bacteria; phylum Pseudomonadota; class Alphaproteobacteria; order Acetobacterales; family Acetobacteraceae; genus Acidocella. Next base: position 786,636 of record CAVVPW010000004.1, on the reverse strand, counting down.
ATCCAGGGCTGCCAGGGCCATTACAATTGTTCCCAGCCTGTCTTAAGAGTTTCAGCCCCGGCCTGACGCGGAACCCGCCCATGATGCGCTGGCCCTCAAGCTTTCGCCTTCTGCCCGTACTCAGCGAAGTACCGTGCCTGTGCATTTTTGTAATCCCGCGCGGCGCGAGGAAAAAAACGCACACAGTCTTGATTTGAATCAATTTCGATCGAAGACCGAATGCCTAGCGTAGCAGAGCTTGGCGTAGAATTACTTGAGGATTGTTCAACCTAGGAGGATTTAACATGCGTACTCATGCCTCAAAAATAAGAATGGTGGCAGTTGGGATCGCGGCTCCGCTTTTGCTCTCCGCTTGCGTCTCTCAGGGGGCCTATAATGACTTAAAGACGCAAAATCAGCAGTTGCAGTCACAAAACCAACAGCTTCAGCAACAGTTGACGGATGCGCAGACCAAGATTGGCCAGCTGCGTGGCGCGATCAAATACACGGTGGAAAGCGACACGCTCTTCCCGTCGGGTAGCTGGCAAATTTCGCCGCAGGGGAAGAGCATACTCGCTAAAATCGCGTACAAGCTCGCGCCGACGCAGACACAGACGCTTGTCATTACCGGTTACACGGACAATACGCCGATCGGCCCGGGGCTGCAGAAGCAAGGGATAACAACTAACCAGCAGCTGTCGGAGAAGCGTGCCGAAGCCGTCAAAGATTTCCTCGTCAGCAATGGTGGAAATCCGAACCTCATAACGGCGCAAGGCGGTGGCGACACGAATCCCGTTGCGCCAAATGACACCGCGAGCGGGCGCGCCCTGAATTGCCGTGTCGAGTTTTCGCTGCAGCCTGATTGATCTGCCGGCTATCTCTTTTTGCGCTTCGAGCATGGTTCGCATCCAGCAGCTTGGTGAGAGCTTTCATCGGCTCAATCGTGGCGGGGTGTGACCATGCCCCGCCTCAAAGCGCCGTCGAGAGCTTGTTGAGAATCACCGTGAAGCGGTGATGGCTGCGGCGAGACAGATCAAGGCTGAGAAGCTTTGTTCTGTCTTACCGCCGCGAACTACGGGCTACTCTGGATTCCTGGAAAAGGTGTAATCCCGCTCAATTTGCGCAATCTGTAGACGGTACGCGCTATACCAGCGCTCCCGCCCCAGCCTCTGCGCCGCAATGTGTTCAGCTTGCGCCTTCCAAGCTTTAATCGCGGCAAGACCAGGCCAGTAGGACAGGGCGATTTCGTGACTCCCCTCGGTCACGGCGCAAAACTCCAGGCAGCCGAAATCACGCAGCGCCATGTCACGCAGCATTGCCACCATCGCGGCATAGTCGTCATCCGGCGCCTCAGCCTCAGCGCGGAAAATTACGACATACATGCCCCTAACCAAAAAAACCGCCCCGGATAGCTAAATGATGCTATTTACCAACTCGGCCGGGCGGCAGACCTTCACCCCCTTAGGCGACACCACCACCGGGCGGTTGAGCAGGATCGGGTGGGCGGCAATCGCGTCCAGAATCGCCTCGTCATCGGCCTGCTTCAGGCCAAGTTCGTCCGCCAGCTCCTCCTTCTCGCGCAGCAGCGGGCGGGCACCGCCCATCTGCTTGGCCAGCGCGGCCAGCTCCGCCCGCGAAGGAGGATTTTTCAAATACTCAATGATTTGCGGCTCGATCCTTGCTTCCCGCAGCAACGCCAGTGTGTTCCGGGCCGTGCCACAGGATGGGTTGAAATAAATTTTATAATCAGAGTTTTGCGTCACTTTCTGGAGCACCTTGCGCAGATTGGCCTTCACTGCGGCCAATCTCGCGCAATTTCGCGCTCAAAGCCAGCGTGTCGATGCTGGCCAGCGGCAGGCTGAGAAAAATGCTGATCCTCGTACGCAAATACTTGAAGGATAGAACGAAGGCGCGTTCCTTCTGGATATCCGTGCCCTCCAGTGCCAGCGGGTCGTCGATGCCCCAATGCGCGGTCATAGGCTTGCCGGGCCATGCCGGGCAGGGTTCGGCGGCTGTCTCGTCGCAGACCGTAAAGACGAAATCCATCTCCAGCGCGCCTGGGGCGGAGAATTCATCCCAGCTCTTGGAACGCAGCCCATCGATCGGGAATTCGTAAGCCTCCAGCACCTTCAGCGCCAGCGGATGAACCTCGCCGCTCGGCTGACTGCCGGCGGAATAGGCGCGGAAATGCGCCGCGGCCGAGCTTGCGCAGGATCGCTTCCGCCATGATCGAGCGGGCACTGTTGGCACGACAAAGAAACAGGACGTTGTAGACACGTTCGCTCACGCTGGCCTCCTGCGTGGATTTGTTTCCGACGCAGGGATAGAGCAGCAGATTTAGACGGAAAAGCAGAAACGTCCGAGCGGTGCAGATCTTCCCCGAACCGTCACAATTACAAGCGGAAGGCCCTTATTTGTGGATCATCGTGCCGATGCCACCCTCGGTGAACAACTCCAGCAGCAGCGCGTGCGGCACACGGCCGTCCAGGATCGTGGCGCCCTTCACGCCCTGCGTCACGGCTTCCAGGCAGGTCTCCACCTTCGGGATCATGCCGCCGGAGATGGTGCCGTCGGCGATCAGTTCCTTCGCCTGCGCCATGGTCAGGTCGGAGAGCAGCTCCTTGTCCTTGTTCAGCACACCGGGCACGTCCGTCAGCATCAGCAGGCGCTGCGCGTTCAATGCGCCGGCGATCGCCCCGGCCGCAGTGTCGGCATTGATATTGTAGGTCTCGCCATCCTCGCCGCTGCCAACCGGCGCGATCACCGGGATCAGCCCGGCGCCGGTGAGGGCGTGGATCACGCGGGTGTCGACGAAGGAAGGTTCGCCGACGAAGCCGAGATCGAGCACGCGCTCGATGTTGGAATCCGGGTCCTTGATCGTGCGCGTCACCTTGCGGGCGCGGATCAGTCCGCCATCCTTGCCGGAGATGCCGACGGCAAGCGCCCCGGCGCGGTTGATAAGCCCCGCCACCTGCTTGTTGACGGTGCCGGAGAGCACCATCTCCACCACCTCGACCATCGCCGCGTCGGTGATGCGCAGGCCATTGACGAAACTCGATTTAATGCCAAGGCGGTCGAGCATGGCGTTGATCTGCGGACCGCCGCCATGCACCACCACCGGGTTGATGCCGACCTGCTTGAGCAGCGAAATGTCGCGCCCGAAATCGCAAGCGAGCGCGCCACCCATGGCATGCCCGCCATACTTCACCACGATGGTGGCACCGGCATAGCGGCGCAGATAGGGTAGCGCGCGCGCGACGATATGCGCCTCTTGCGCGGCGGTGGTCGTGGCATCAATGGTCATGTCTCGCTCCCCTATTACAGAAATTCGGCGATGGAGGCTCGCAACTCCTCAATCCCCTGCCCCGTCTCACTAGACGTGGTGAACAGGCTGTTCAACGCCGCGGGGTGTTTTTTTGCCAACTCCAAAATCTCCTCCTGCTTGCGCTTGAGCGCGCCAGGCTTCACCGCATCCGCCTTGGTCAGCACGATCTGGTAGGCCACGGCGGACTGGTCGAGCAGTTCCATCACCGTCTGGTCAGAGACTTTCAACTCCACCCGGGAATCGAGCAGCAGCAGTACCCGGCGCAGATTTGGCCGGCCGCGCAGGTAGTCGAGCATCAGCCCCTGCCAGTCGCGCTTGATCTCCTTCGGCGCCTCGGCATAGCCGTAGCCCGGCATGTCCACCAGCACCACAGGCCCGGCGGCGCAGCGGAAGAAGTTGAGCTGGCGCGTGCGTCCGGGCTGGTGCGACACGCGCGCCAGCGCCTTGCGACCGGTGAGCGCGTTCAGGAGCGATGACTTGCCCACATTGGAGCGCCCGGCGAAGGCGATCTCCACCCCTGCCGGCTCGGGCAGGGTTTGCAGCGTCTGCGCGGCGTAGAAGAACTCGCAGCCCGAGGCGAAGAGCTTCCGCCCCGCCTCGATCTGCTCGGGGGTGAACTCCCCGGCCTGGAAGTTCAGCTCTTCGCCGGAATCGCCCGCGGCTGCGCCGCCGTCTGGCGCATGATCAGCCATTGTTGCCCCACGGAAAGAAGGTTGTTCCATGCCCAGTACAGGACCAGCCCGGACGGCGACCCCGCCAGCATGAAGGTGAAAACGATCGGCATCAGCTGGAACATCCGCGCCTGGGCCGGATCGGCCGGGGCGGGGTTCAGCCTCTGCTGCAGGAACATGGTCAGGCCCATGATGAGCGGCAGCGCGCCGATATGCAGCGGCGCGTAGATCGCCGTCGGGTCGAAGGGCAGCACGCCGAACAGGTTGAACAGGTTCGTCGGGTCAGGCACCGAGAGGTCCTTGATCCAGCCGTAGAACGGCGCCTGGCGCATCTCGATGGTGATGTAGATAACTTTGTACAGCGAGAAGAACACCGGGATCTGCAGCAGCATCGGCAAGCAGCCCGAGGCCGGGTTGATCTTCTCGGCCTTGTACAGCTCCATCGTGGCCTGCTGCAGCTTCGCCGCGTCGTCCTTGTACTGCTCGCGCAGCGCCGCGATCTTCGGCTGTACCAGCCGCATCTTGCCCATGGAACGGTAGGAGTAGCTGGCCAGCGGGAAGAACAGCAGCTTGACGCCGACGGTGAACACGATGATCGCCAGGCCGAAATTGCCGAGCAGGGAGTTCAGGTAGTCGAGCGCGAAGAAGATCGGCTTGGTCAGGAAGTACAGATGCCCGAAATCAACCGCCTTGTAGAAATTCGGGATTTGATACTCGCTCTGATACGCATCCAGGATCTTCACCACCTTGGCGCCGGTGAAGACATGGTTGGTGAAGGCGGCATTGCCCCCCGGTGCCGCAGTAAGCGGCGCGGCGGTGATGAACGAGGTCTCGTAGGCGCTGCCGTCGCCGTCATTCACGGTGCCGTAGCTCATGGAGCCGGTCATGCTCGCGGACTGGTCCGGCGCCACGGCGGAGAGCCAGTACTTGTCGGTAATGCCGATCCAGCCGCCCGGGGCGGTCTCGGTGTAAGCCACCCCGCCCGGCGCCTTGGAACCGTCGGACTTCAGCGAGTTGTAGGATACCTGCTTGAGCGTGCCGTTGAATACGCCGAGCGGGCCGTCGAACAACACCCAGCTGCTCTGCTCCTTCGGCTTGTAGTCGCGCACCACGCGGGACCACGGATAGAGCTGCACCGGGGCGGCGCCATGGTTGACCACGTTCTGCGTGACCGTGAACATATATTTGTCGTCCACGGCGAGCTGGAGCTGGAAGGTCAGGCCCTGGCCGTTATCCCAGGAAAGCGTCACCGGGGTCTGCGGCGTCAGGGTCGCGGCGCTGGCGCTCCATACCGTGCTGTCATCCGGCACCTTCACCCCGGCGGTCGCGCTCCAGCCGAACTGCACGTAGCTCGGCTTGTCGCCGCCGCGGCGGCCCATGATCTGCACTAGCGGAGAATCGGGCGCTACGGTCGTGTGGTATTGCTTCAGCACCACATCGTCGAACACCGCGCCGGTGAGGCCGATGCTGCCCTGCATCAGCGGCGCGTCCACTGTCAGGCGCGGGCCGGGGGCCGGGGCTTGCTGCGCGGTGCCAGGCGCGCCGGCGGACTGCCCCGCCATAGCGGGCGCCTGCATCTGGGCCTGCGTTTGGGCCGGAACCGGCGCCGGATGCGGCAGGAACTTGTCCTGAATGAACGTGAACGCCAGCATGATGACGAGCGACACGGAGACGGCGAGCAGCAGACGCTTCTGATCCATGGGGGCTTTCAGGAGTGTTTCAAGGGTGGGGGAACCGGGTCGTACCCGCCCGGATGCCAGGGATGGCAGCGCAGAATCCGTTTCGCCGCAAGCGCGCCGCCTTTGCCCGCGCCATGAACGCGGATCGCCTCGCGCGCATAGGCGCTGCAGGAGGGAAAGAACCGGCAGTTCGCGCCAATCACGGGACGCAAGGTAAGCTCGTACACCCGGATCGCGCCCGAGAGCATGTACGCTGCCGGGCTCATGCCAGCGCCTCGTCCAGGGCTCTCGCCAAGTTCCGGCGTAAGGTGGAGAACGGCAGGGAGCCGGTCTCGCGCCGCGCGATCAGCACTAGCTCCACGCCCGGCATCTCGCGCCCAGCCAAATCAAGACGCGCCGCCTCCCGCAGCCGGCGCTTGGCGCGGTTGCGGGCGACGGCGTTGCCGATTTTCTTGGTCGCGGTAAAGCCCACGCGTAGTTCAGGCTCAGCGCTTTCGCGCAAGGCCTGCATGACGAATCCGCTTTTGGCGATTTTCTTGCCCCGCGCCGCGAGACGAAGGAAATCAGCCCGCTTTTTGAAGCGTTTCGGCGGTGTCAGCCGAGGCATGTTAACCTCCTGGCGCGGCGGCCGGGAATCAGGCGGAAAGCTTGGCGCGGCCCTTGGAGCGGCGGTTGGCGAGCACCTTGCGGCCGCCAACGGTCGCCATGCGGGCGCGGAACCCATGCCGGCGCTTGCGGACGAGTTTGGAAGGTTGATAGGTCCGTTTCACGGTATTCTACTCCGGCGAAAGACAAAAATAGGACGAGCGCCGAACCGTCCCCGGCTAGGCGCGATGGCGCGGTATAGGCGGCCTCACCCATCGCCGTCAATGCAGACGCTCTACCTGCGGTGTTGCGCATGGCGCCGGAACGCGCAACAAGGACTGTTTATAGCCATGACATTTTCCTCCCTCTTCACTCCCCGGATCGCGCTGGCCCTGCAGGGCGGCGGCGCGCATGGCGCCTTCACCTGGGGCGTGCTCGACCGCCTGTTAGAGGATGGGCTGGAATTCTCCGCCATCACCGGCGTGTCCTCCGGCGCCATGAACGCTGCCATGGCGGTGCAAGGCTATGTGCAGAACGGACCCGCCGGCGCCCGCGCGGCGCTGCGCCAGCTCTGGACCCGCATCGGCGAGGCCAATGTTTTCAGCAACTTCGCTACGCCCATGGATTGGCTCTGGGGCTGGGACAAGAGCCTGGAACTGGGCAATGAGCTGGCCTGGACCGGCCTCACCAACGTGTTGCGCGTGCTCAACCCGGACCAGCTGAATCTGCTGGGGCAGAATCCCCTGGCGTCATTGATCGAGGGCCTGCTCGACATAGAGGCCATCCGCGACCCGTCCGCGCCGCGGCTCTTTGTCGGCGCCACGGACGTAGAATCCGGCGAATCGAAGGTCTTCAGCAACGCCGAGATCGGTGTGCGGCACTTGCTGGCCTCCGCCTGTCTCCCGATGATGTTCCCGGCCATTGAGATCAATGGGCGGCATTACTGGGATGGCGGCTATTCCTGCAACCCGCCGCTGGCGCCGGTGCTCGCCCCCCGGCCGGACCAGCTGGTATTGGTGCGGGCCCAGCCGCGCCAGCGCAAGGGCGTGCCCAATTCCACCGCGGACATCGTGCACCGCCTGCATGAGATCGCCTTCCAGGCGCCGCTGGATGCCGAGCTTTCCATGCTGCCCCGGCACACGAAGCTGCTCGATATTTCTGCCGATGTCGCTCTGGCCAGGCATCCGCTGACCTCAAAGATGAACACAGAGAAGGGCTTTCTCGAGCACCTGTTCATCGCCGGGCGCGAGGCCGCGGAGACCGCTCTGCACGCTGCATGAGCCTCGTAACCCGCCCCAGCCAGCCTAAGCTCGAGCTTTTCGGCGACACCCTCTCCGGCCGGGTGCTGTGGCTTACCGTCGCCATCATCCTGGTCATGGAACTGATCATGATGCTGCCGGGCCTGGGGCGCGAGCGTCAGGTCTGGCTGTGGGAGCATGTGGAACATGCGCATCTGGCGACCTACGCGCTGGAGCAATCCGGCACTCCGCTCTCGCCGGCAGCGCAGGATTCGCTGCTCGCCTTTTCCGACGACGATGAAATTATTCTGAAGGAGCCCGGCCAGCCGGCTCTCACGCTGCGCTCCAGCCATCCCATTCCGCCTGTCGACCGCCGCGTCGTTCTGCCGGATGAGCCTTTATGGTACAGCACCTGGCGGGCCGTGATACATCTCCTTGGGCTTGGCGGGCATGAAATGCAGATCATCGCTCCATCGCCACTCGAGGAGAACGCGGTGCTGGCGGTCACGGTGAACGAGGCGCCGCTCGACGCCGATCTGGGTGCTTATGCCAAGCACGCGTTTACCGTCACGGTGATCATGGCGCTGGTCACCGGGCTGCTGATCTTCGCGGTGCTGGACAGGCTGCTTGTGCGGCCGATGCGCATCATCACCACCAGCATCATCAACTTCCGCGAGGACCCGGAGCAGGAAAGCGCCAGCGACCTGGCCTGGCTGGGCAACCGGCCAGCAGGACGAGATCTCCGGCGCGGCGCGGGAGCTCAAATCGATGCAGGACGAGATGCGCGCCGCGCTATGGCGCAATGCGCGCCTCGCCGCCGTGGGCACCTCCGTGGCCAAGATCAGCCATGACCTGCGCAACATCCTCAGCTCGGCGCTGCTGGTCTCGGACCGTTTGCAGACCATCAACGACCCCACGATCGTAGCGAGCCTCGCGCACCCTGGTTTCCGCGGTGGAGCGTGCCGCGCAGCTGGTGACCCGCACGGTGGATTTCGCCCGCGAGGGCCCGCCGCCCGTGGTGCGCTCCGCCGTGCCGCCTATACGATCTGATAGAGGAGGCGGCGCTGGTCGTCCGGCCCGTGGATAGCGGCGTAAACATCGAGAACGAGGTGCCCGAGGCGCTGGTGCTGCCGCTCGACCGCGCGCAGATCTACCGCGTGCTGGCGAACCTGATGCGCAACGCCGCCGAGGCCGGGGCCAAGACCATCCGCGTTACCACCGAAAGCCGCAGCGGCGTGACCCGCATGCGCGTGGCCGACAATGGCCCCGGCCTGCCGCTGCGCGTGCAGGACCGGCTGTTCCAGCCCTTCACCAGCTCTGGCCGCTATGGCGGCACCGGGCTGGGTCTGGCCATCGCCCGCGACCTTATCCGCGCCCATGGCGGCGACCTGGTGCTGGAGGAAACCGGGCCGCGCGGCACCGTGTTCGCCATGGATCTGGCAATCAGCGAGACACAGATTTGAGCCACGCCCCATAAATACAGACAAGTTCAATAGGAATTTGATGGTTTGCGTTTACCGGGAGCCGGGCAAATCCGAAAAACTGTTTTACACATTCCTTTGGGGCAGGAGAAAATCTTTATTTTTTTACCGCCATTGCAAGGCTGTAAAAAATCATCTTCTAAAGTGCCATGATTCCCCTGGCGCTATCCCCGACCGCGTGCGGCTTGGCCTGGCAGGTTCCGGCCCGGCGGCGCTGCGCCGTCTGCGCGCGTTGCGCCAGGCGGGGGCGGATGGGTTGCGCTTCTATGCTCGGGGGGCCGACGCCGCCCTGACGCTGGAGGCCGGAGCGGCCTTCGCCCTGCCCTTCCGGATGAGGCCGAGCTTTCGCAGATGCATGTGCTCTGGATCGCCGGACTGCCGCGGGAGCGGTTCGTCCCGCTGGCCGAAGCGGCGCGGCGCCTGCGCGTGCTGGTGAATGTCGAGGACGAGCCGGAATATTGCGATTTCCACGCCGTGGCGGAACTCCGCCGGGGCGATCTGCTGCTCACCGTCTCTACCGGCGGCGCCGCGCCGGGCCTCGCCGGCGCCATCCGCCGCCGGCTGGAAGCCTGCTTCCCCGCCGCCTGGGCGGAGCGGGTGAAAGAGGTGGCGGCGCTGCGCCAGTCCTGGCGGGCGGAACAGTTGCCGATGGCGGAAGCGGCGCGGCGCATCGACGAGCTCACCGAAGAGCGTTGTTGGCTCTCCTGCCCAAAAGTGACTTGACCATTTTCCTTTGTTGATGACATTGCGCCGGCGCCCCGGCCACAGGATTGCCCAATATGCTTGACATATTTCCACCACCAGCGCCGAAACGGTGCTGCGCGACGCGATCACGCACCACTTTACTGGCAAGATCGCGCTGGTCTCCTCCTTCGGCACGGAATCCGCGATCCTGCTGCACATGGTGGCGCAGATCGACAAATCGCTGCCCATCATCTTCCTCGATACCGGCAAGCTCTTCCCCGAGACCCTGGCCTATCGCGACGAGCTGGTGGCCCGGCTCGGCCTCACCGATGTCCGCTCCATCAAGCCCAGCGGCGCGCAGCTTGCCGCCTACGACCCTGACGGACGGCTATGGGAGAAGGACACCGATCTGTGCTGCGCCATCCGCAAGACCAACCCGCTGGACGAGGCGCTGACCGGCTTCGAGGCGTGGATCACCGGGCGCAAGCGCGGCCAGTCCGGCACACGCGCCAATCTGCAACTGTCGAAACCGGCGCGGATGGGCGGATCACCGTGAACCCGCTGGCCTTCTGGAACGACGAGGATCTGGAAGCGTATTTCGAGACGCATGACCTGCCGCGCCACCCGTTGCAGGCCGAGGGCTATACCTCGATCGGCTGCGCCGTGTGCACGCATAAGCCGCTGCCGGGCGAGGATAAGCGCTCCGGCCGCTGGGCGGGCAAGGCCAAGACGGAATGCGGCATCCACATGCCGCGCGCCATGACCAAGCCCGACTGGCCGGAAGAACTCAGCTTCGAGGTGTAAGCGCCGCGCGCAGGAAGACCGGAATGGCGGCCGCTTGCAGCAGCACCGAGGCCGCCACGAGCCAGAGCAACCCCGCGCCGTAGAGCAGCCCAAGCGTAATGCTGCCCAGCAGCCAGGCCGTGCCGCGTATCGCGTCGAACAAGCCGTAAGCCGTGGCCCGGCGCGTCGGGGTGATGAATTCGCCCAGCATGGCCTGGAACAGCGTGTCCTGCGTCGCCATGCCGACACCCCACAGCACCACCCCGGCCACGGCCCAAGCCCGCCCCACCGAAAAACACCAGCGGTACGGCAAGCGTGGCCAGGATGATCCCGGCGGTGATGGCGCGCGGGCCCATACGGTCGAACACCCAGCCGAGCAGCAGCGCCGCCACGCCCTCAGCCGCCATGCCCGCAGCGTAGACGGCCGGAATCCAGGAGAGCGGCACTGTATGCGCCCGCGCGAAATGGAAGCCGATCAGCGCGAAATCGGCGAATCCCGCTGCCATCAGCGACGCCGCCACCGTTAACAGCCGGAATTTGGAGCCGAACCCGAGCCCATGCACGCGGGATCGGCCGCCGGGACACGCAGTTCCAGCTTGCGCGGGTCCGGGTAGAGCCGCTGCGCCAGCGCGAGCAGCAGCAGCGCCACCAGTGCCGGCAGCAGCAGCGCGGCGAAGCTCCGGTGGAACCCCGCCCCCGCGGCCAGCAGCAAGGCCACCAGCAGCGGGCCGGAGAGGCCGCCCGTCTGGTCCAGCGCCGTGTGCAGGCCGAACCCCCACCCCGCCCCGGTGCGGCTGGCCGCATGGGAGAGCATCGCGCCGCGAATCGGCGCGCGGATGGCACGGCCGAACCGTTCCGTCACCAGCAGCACCGCCGCGACCGGCCAGCTCCCATGCCAAAGCCAGCAGCGGCACGGAGAGCAGGTTGATGACATAGCCGCTCAGCAGCAGCGGCCAATAGCGCCCGCTGCGGTCCGCCGCCCGGCCAGAGAAATAGCGCACGCCGTAGCCCAGGAACTCGCCGAACCCCGCGACAGAGCTGACAATGACGGCTGACGCCCCGAGCGAGCCGAGGAACGGCCCGGCGATGCTGCGCCCACCTTCGTACGTCATATCCGCGAACAGGCTGACAAAACCGATCAGCACGATGAAGATGTTGGCGTTGCGCTTTTTGTGTTCCCCGACTTGCTGTAGGCTGGTCCTGCCTTCGCCTCCGTGCCGCGTGGTGGCCGCTCAGCGCCTCCCCGGCATCGGGCTTCAGCCGGGCGCAGAACGGCGCCGCCAGCATAGCAACGGCGCTGACCATCATAAAGGCCATTGCGTAATCCGATTTCATCGCCGTGTCATGGCCCTGAAGCCGCGCCGAAAGCTCCAACGTGAAGGCCCCAACGACGATGCCAAGCGTGAGCGTGAGCTGCTGGATGGTGGAATAGAGCCTCGTCGCCGCGGACATGCGCGGGCGCGGCATATCGCCATACGCAATGGCGTTGAAGGCGGTGAATTGCAGCGAGCGGAAAAAACCGCCGGTGAACAGGATGGCGTCCAGCAGCAGGACGGGCCAGTTGGCTGGAAGCCGGCGCACACGCCCATCATCGCGGCGGCGAGCACGCCGTTCCAGATCAGCACGGTACGGAAGCCGAACCGCTCCAGCACCGGCTGCGCGGCGGGCTTCATCAGCAGCGCCCCGGCGGCGGAGGCGAAGGTGACAAAGCCGCTCTGCAGCGGCGTATCGCCAAAGCCGAGTTGCAGCATCAGCGGCAGCAGAAACGGCAGCGCCCCCACGGCAATACGGAACAGGCTGCCCGCGAGCATGGAGTTGGCGAAAGTGGGATGGCGAGCAGCGAGAAATCCAGCACCGGATTTTCATGCGCCGCGCATGCCGGGCATAGGCCAGGCACGCCCCCGCCCCGGCGGGAAACGCCGCGAGGTCCAGCCCACGGGGACCAGATTCCGCCCCACCGTCTCGAACCCCGCCATCAAGACGGCCATGGCGAGGCCGGAGAGCACCAGCCCCAGCAGATCCAGCCTGCCGCCGCGGTCGGCCTCGCGCATGTCGGGGATGAACAGGCTCACCGCGATGACCCCGGCAATGCCGATCGGCACATTGATATCGAACACCCAGCGCCAGGAGACATAGGAGACGATGAACCCCCCAAAGGCGGCCCCAGGATCGGCCCGACCAGCGCCGGCATGGTTAGCCAGGACAAGGCGGCGACCATCTGCTACCCGGCGATGGAGCGCAGCAGCACCAGCCGCCCGACCGGGAGCATCATCGCCCCGCCCAGCCCCTGAACGATACGCGCCGCCACCAGCACCCGCAGCCCCGGGGCAACGCCGCACACCACCGAAGCCAAAGTGAATATGATGATGGCGGCACGGAACACCTGGCGCGCGCCAAAATGGTCGGCGACCCAGCCCGAAGCCGGGATGAACACCGCCAGGCTGATGAGATAAGAGGTGAGCGCCACCGACATATGCAGCGGCGGCACGTGGAAGCTGCGCGCCATGGCCGGCAGCGCCGTGGCGATGACCGTGGAATCGAAATTCTGCATGAACAAGGCGGTGGCGACGATGATGGCCGTAAGGCGCATCCGCGCGACGGGGACCAGGGCTCGGCGTCGGCGCCTCTGGTTTCAGCGTCCATCAGTCCCGGCCCAACCCGGCGTTCTCCAGCCGGAACAGATAGCGGCGCCAGCGGATGTTATGCTCCCGCCAGAGCTGACGCAGATAATCCCATGAATATTCAGCATTCATAGCCGTCCGAGAATTCCAGCCGCAGCGCGTAATTGCCCGTGGGCGCCGCCGCCAGGATGCGCACCAGCCGCTTCCCCGGGACCAGCTCGCCGCGCGCCACCGGCCCGGGGCTGCACACGCAAAAATTCCGCCGGCAAGCTGACGTGCTGCCATCCTCGTAGTCAGCTCCAGCTGGTTATGCGCCTGGCGGAGCATGATGCGGTGGTCGCTCACGGCTCGAGCTGCCGCGCTTCCTCCGCCAGCATGATGGGAATGCCGTTGCGGATGGGATAGGCCAGGCCGGCCTTGGGGCTGATCAGCTCGTTATGCTCGCGGTCATAGATCAACGGCCCGCGGGTGAGCGGGCAGACCAGGATTTCCAGCAGCCGCGGGTCCAGCGGGACGTTGGTTTCTCAGCTTCCATGTTCAATTCGCTTTCGGTTCCGCGTCTTCATCACCCGCCATCGGGCGCCGATCTCAAGCAAGGCCAGCAAAGCGCGGGCACGCTCGGCCTGGTCCCTCGCTTCCAGCAGCGCCTGTTTTTCCTCGGCGCTGAAGGGGCAGGCCATGCACAGCGAGATGACCAGCTGCATCCGGCATGGCTTATAGCCCGTCCCAGTTCGCCTCCACCCCCGCGCTGAAATAACGCCGCAGCGCATTGTCCAGCGTTCTGGCGCGGAAATGGCAGGCCGTCCTCCTCCAGCGCGCGCAGATCGCCGGCAAATCCCGCAAGCCCGCGCGCACGCGGCGATAGCCGCGGCGCATCTCGATCTCCTCGGCGATGGTGTAGCGGATGACGCCGGTCAGGGTGATGAGATAGCGCCCGTCCTGGGTCTCGTCGAAGGAGGAGATGCGCCCGAGGCAGCCGATGCGGTGCAGGCCCGGGCCGGTATCGCCGCGGCCAGGCGCTTATCCGGCTGCACCATGCCGAAATACCGCCCCGCCCCCAGCGCATCCTCGACCATGGCGAGATAGCGCGGCTCAAAAATATTCAGCGGCAGCGCGCCCCCCCGGCAGCAGCAGCGCCCCGCCAAGCGGAAATACCGGGAACTCATCCGGCAGTTTTTCCAGCTGCGGGGTGAACCGGCCTTCGTCAGCGGAACAACAGCGCCGAGAGCTTGCGGCGCGCCGCCATGGTGGCGGGGTCATCAAAGCCCCAGGCCTCGAAGAATTTCAGCAACTGCAGCCGCGCGGCATCGTCGTTCCAGGCGCGGTCGCGGCGCACGATTTCCAGCAGCGACGTCGGCCGCCTCGGCCCGCGCCCCGGAGGCATTCAGCGCCGTGGCCAGCTCGTAGCGGGCCTCGTAATCATCCGGGTTGGCGGCCAGCGGGCCGCGAGCCCGGCCATGGCGGCCTGCGCCTTGCGGCCCTCCTGCCGCCAGCGCCAGCGCGCGCGGGCGCCGGCGATCTCGGCATGTTCGGCGATCTTGGCCGGTACCTGGGCCAGCACCTCGGCGGCCTGGTCCTCGTCGCCCAGCGCCAACAGCGCGCGGATCAGCCCGCCCCAGCCTTCCGGCTTCTCCGCCATCCTCCTGCACCGCGGCGGCGAAATACTGCGCCGCCTCTCGGCCTGGCCCGCTTCCAGCAACGCCTTGCCCTGGGCGATGAGATCCGCCCCCGGCGGCGCCGCCCGCCAGCTTCAGCAGCGCCTCGACGAATCGCTTCAGCTCGCTCTCCGGCAGCGCGCCGGAGAAGTGTCGGCGATCTGCCCCTGCCAGAAGGCGACGACGGTGGGCACCGACTGCATCGGCAGCCCCATGCGGGCGAGCTGCGCACCAGCTCGCGGTTCTTGTCCACGTCGATCTTCACGAGCTTCACCCGCCCGCCCTGCGCGCGAATCACCTTCTCCAGCGCCGGGGTCAGGGTTTTGCACGGGCCGCACCACGTCGCCCAGAAATCCACCAGTACCGGCATCGTCGCGCGAGGCATCCACGACCTCGGCCATGAAATTGGCCTGGGTGCCGTCGATGATCATTCCTGGGCGGCGGGGCGCGCATCCTGCGCAGTGTTGAGAAGGCGCTCATTTTTGTTCCGTCATATGCGTTTGCTCCTCTATATAGGGGATCGCGGCCAACTCTCACACCCCAAAGCATTTTAGTTGAGGGGCGGCGCTTGCAATCCGTCTCAGTGATGGCTAAAGAGCCTCCACCGCGCCGTGAGCGGGCGTAGCTCAGGGGTAGAGCACAACCTTGCCAAGGTTGGGGTCGAGGGTTCAAATCCCTTCGCCCGCTCCAATTTTTATTCAAGTTCCTCGCCTGCCGCCAATACAATATTGGCCGGGCGCAGCGCGTTTTATTGCGCCATGAGCGGGCGTAGCTCAGGGGTAGAGCACAACCTTGCCAAGGTTGGGGTCGAGGGTTCGAATCCCTTCGCCCGCTCCAATTTTCCTCCAGGTTCCACGGGTTTGGCATCGCGCGTTTTCGCGCTACCTTCCGGCCGTTCTCAAACTCCCCCTGCAGGTGCGCGCATGACGAAAGCCGAAGTTCTGGATGATCCGCTGGCAGCGCCGCGCGCTTTGGCCATCGAAGGCGGGCACAACCTGCGCGACATGGGCGGCTACCGCACGCGCTCTGGCCGGCGCCTGAAATGGGGCATGCTGTACCGCTCCGGCGCCATCGGCAATCTCACCAGCACCAGCCGCGAGGCTTTGCGCCGTCTCGGCATCATGGCGATCTGCGATTTCCGCACGCCGCATGAGCGCGAGCGCGTGCCGATGGATTGGCATGCGGGGCAGAATGTCGGCTACCACGCCTCGGAACTCGGCATCAGCATCGGCAGCCTGCAAAGCTTCATCGCCCAGGGCGGGCACCAGCCAGGCGCGATGCGCGATGCGATGCACGCCATCTACCGCAAGCTGCCCTTTGAACAGGCCAGGAGCTACCGCCAGCTTTTCCATCTGCTGAGCACCGGGCATGTGCCGCTGCTGTTCAACTGCTCCGCCGGCAAGGACCGCACAGGCCTCGCCGCGGCGCTGATTCTCTACGCGCTTGACGTGCCGCGCGAGACCATCGAGCATGACTACACGCTGACCAACCAGGTGATTGGAGAGCTGGAGACGATAATGCGCCGCGACTCCGGCTATGCCGGAATCTCCACCCTGCCGCGCGAGGAATACCTCCCGCTGCTGGAAGCGCATCCGGAGTATCTCGGCATCGCCTTCGGCGCGATCGAGCAAAAACATGGCAGCATTGGCCAGTATCTGCACGATGAGCTTGGCGTGGGCGCGGCGGAGCTGGAGAAGATCCGCGCTCTGCTGCTGGAGGATTAACCGCCTGCCCTTGCCGCTTATGGCAATCATTGAATTGTAATTAGGCGAATGGTATGCCAGCATACTATGCTCGGTCATGAATTATGGCGTGACAATGAGCGAACGAAACATGACATTCCCTGAGCCGGCCAGTTCAGCCTGGGTTTCCTGGTCCACGATGTCTCCCGCCTGCGGCGCGCCGTGATCGACCACGCGCTGAAACCGCTCGGGCTCACCCGTTCGCAATGCTGGGTGCTGGCGAATTCTGACTGGCATAACGGCGAGCCGGCCATGCAGACGGAATTCGCCAAGGCGCTCGATATCGGCAAGGTGGCGCTCGGCGGATTGCTCGACCGGCTGGAAGCGCATGGCTACATCCTCCGCCGCGCCGCCCCGGGCGACAGGCGCGCCAAGCTGGTGGAGATCACCCACGCTGGCACCGCCCTGCTGAACGACATGCAGGAGCTCACCGTACGGATGAACGAGGAGATGCTGCGGGACCTCTCGGCCGAAGAGATCGCTGGCCGCAGAGGACGTCTTGCACCGCATGAAGCAGCGGCTGATTGAGATGAACAACGAGGCGAAGGGGATTGCGGATGACGGGCCGGATGACAGGGAACCGCATCCGCTCGCCGGCTGATTGCCGCGAATTTTACAATCCGGCGGGACCGGCCTTATAAGCCGCTGATGGCAAAGGACCTCTACTACGAAAAAACCCTCCGCAAGCTGCAGATCGAGCTGGTGAAACTGCAGCGGCATGTCATCTCCAAGGGCAAGAAGGTGCTCATCATCCTGGAAGGGCGCGACACCGCCGGCAAGGATGGCACGATCAAACGCATCACCGAGCATCTCTCCCCGCGTGACATCCGCGTGGTCGCCCTGTCCAAGCCCTCGGATGTCGAGACCACGCAATGGTATTTCCAGCGCTATGTCGAGCATCTGCCCGCGGCGGGGAGATCGTGCTGTTCAACCGCTCCTGGTATAACCGCGCGGGCGTGGAGCCGGTGATGGGCTTCTGCACCGCGGACGAGACCGACGAGTTCCTGCGCAACGTGCCGGTCTTCGAAGCGATGCTGGCGCGCTCTGGCATCGCCGTGCTCAAATATTATCTCGATATCGAGCGGAAAGAACAGAAGAAGCGGCTCGAAGACGGCGCAAGGACCCGCTGAAGCAGTGGAAGGTCTGCCGATCGACGAGAAGGCGCTGCACCATTTCGACGATTACACCGAGGCGCGGGACAGGATGCTGCGCGACACCGACTGCGCCGCCGCGCCCTGGACGTGGCGCGCGCGAAAGACAAAAAGATGCCGCGCGGCTGTCGATCATCGCCGATCTCATCACCCGCGTCGATTACGAGGATTCCACCCCTCACGACCTGCACCAGACATCATCTGCCGATTCAACGAAGCCTGCCTGACCAACGGGATGCTGGCCCGATGAGCAAGATCCTCGACGCGATCAGCTTCAACGCCGACGGCCTGATCGCCGCCATCGCCCAGCAGCACGACACGGGCGAGGTGCTGATGATGGCCTGGATGAATGCGGAGTCGATCACCGAAACGCTGGCCACCGGGCAGGTGTGCTACTACTCGCGCTCGCGCCAGAAGCTCTGGCGCAAGGGCGAAACCTCGGGCCAGCAGCAGAAGCTCGTGGAGATGCGGCTGGACTGCGATGGCGACACGCTGCTCCTGCTCGTGGACCAGAAAGGCGTGGCCTGCCACACCGGGCGGCGCAACTGCTTCTTCCTGGCGGCGCGGGACGGCGAATGGGTCGAGATCGCCAAGCCCGAGGTCAGCCCCGAGGCGCTCTACGGGCACTGAAACGTCACACTTTGTCACCACACTTGAAGGCGCAGCGGATTTTGGGGAAAAGGAACCTAGCTAGAATATAAAATCATTGGGGGTTGTTCATGCCATTCGCATTGCCGGAATTCCGCGCCCAACGCCTCGTCCTTGCCGTAGCGGCCCTGGCCCTTGCATTGGGCGGCGCCGTGGCCACCCGCATCGCCCTGGCGGATGACAGCGCCAACTACCCCGCCGCCTCCCTCACCGCGCCCACCGACCCGGCGGCGCTGATCGCCCGCGGCAAATATCTGGTCACGGCCGCGGACTGCGCGCCCTGCCATACCGGCCCGGGCCATGCGCCCTTCTCCGGCGGGCTGGTGGTGAACACCCCCTATGGCGGCCTCGCCAGCCCCAACATCACGCCGGACAAAGAAACCGGCATCGGCAACTGGTCCGACAAGGACTTCTACAACGCCCTGCATTACGGCGTGGCCCCCGGGCGCTCCTATCTGGTGTTCCCCAAATTCCTGTACCCGGCCATGCCGTACACCTCCTACACCAAGCTCTCTTATGCGGATGTGATGGCCATCAAGGCCTATCTCTTCTCGCTGGCGCCGGTGAATGTGGCCCCCACGCCCTCGCTCCATGGCCTTCCCCTTCAACCAGCGCCCAGTCCTGCTCGGCTGGCGCCTCCTGTTCTTCCGCGCCGGCCCCATGCACATGGACCCGAGCTGGGATGAGCACATGAAGAACGGCGCCTACCTCACCGAGGCGCTGGGCCATTGCGGCGAATGCCACACGCCGCGCAACATGCTCAGCGCCATGGAGACGAGCCGCGCCTATGCCGGCGCGCCGATCGACGACCTCTACGCCCCGAACATCTCCTCGGACAAAACCCAGGGCGTGGGCGGCTGGACCCAGGCCGACCTCGTCGCCTACCTGCATGATGACGGCAACATGGTGAAGGGCTCGCCCTTCGGCGCCATGGGCGACATGACCGACAACTCCACCAGCCTGCTGCCGATCTCCGACATCATCGACATCGCCACCTACCTGCAAACCGCGACCAAGCCGCAGCAAACCACCCCGCCCGCCGCGGCGGCCGATGCCGCGGACTCCGTGAGCCGGGGTGCTGCCGTGTACACCGCCAACTGCGCCGGCTGCCATGGCAAGACCGGCGGCGGCCTGCCGCCGAAATTCGTGCCCAATCTCGCGGGCAACGACTCCATCATCGCCGACCAGCCGTACAACGTCATCGGCCCGGTGCTGAGCGGGCTCGACCCGTGGGGCAAGGGTCCCGCCATGCCGAGCTTCGCCGCGCGCCTGTCGGACCAGCAGATCGCGGATGTCGCCAACTATGTCCGCACCGCCTGGGGCAACCAGGGCGTGCCCAACGCCACCCCGGCCGACGTGATGCGCCTGCGCGGCATCGCCGTTGTGCCGGCCATGGCCGACGCCCAGTCCGACGCGCTGGGCTGCCCGCATGTCTCCCCCGCTGGCGGGCCGAACACCGTCACCGATCCGGGCAACGGCCTGCTGGACATCTACCAGGGCGCGACCCCGGCCACCCTGGCCAACCGCACCCGCACGCTCATCGCCGCCGTGCGCGCCAACAACGCCACCATCAGCGATGCCGACCTGACCAACACGCTGGTCGCGGCCTATTGCCCGGTGGTGGCGCACATGGCCGGGCTGAGCCTCTCGGACAAACAGGCCGCGCTGAAGGACTTCATCGCCGGGTCGGCGCCGCTTGTCGCAGCCCATTAAGGTAGAGACCGTCACAGGAGCGGCGATTTTGCCGCTCCTGCCGGAACTGGCGCGGCTGCGCATCACCGTGTTCCGGGAGTTCCCGTATCTGTACGATGGCGATCTCGCCTACGAGCAGACCTATTTGCGCGTCTATGCCGAAGCCCCGGCTGCCGCCATCATCATCGCGCGCGATGGCAGGAAGATCGTCGGCGCCTCCACCTGCCTGCCGCTGGCGGCGGAAACGCCCAACGTGCAAAAGCCGTTCCGCGATGCGGGCATGGACATCCCGCGCATCTTCTATTTCGGCGAGAGCGTGCTGGATTCCGCCTATCGCGGCCGGGGCATCGGGGTAAAATTCTTCGAAGCCCGCGAGGCCCAGGCCCGCACGCATGGCTATGGCATCACCGCCTTCTGCGCCGTGCAGCGCCCGGAGGACCACCCTGCCCGCCCCAAGGATTACCAACCGCTGGATGATTTCTGGCGCAAACGCGGTTATACGCCACACCCGGAGCTGGTCTGCACCATCTCCTGGCGGGAGGTTGGCGCTGACCGCGAGACCGAAAAACTGCTGATGTTCTGGAGCAGAAATCTGTGAAACTCGCCCTTGCCGCCTTCGGGGTCACCCCGCCGCCCAGCCTTGCCGCCTTCATCACCCGCATCGAGCGCCTGGCCGCCGAAGCCTCGCTCGCCGGGGCGGATTTGCTGGTCCTGCCCGAGTATTTCTCCATGGTGCTGGCGGGGGTCGAGATCAAAGCCCCCGACATCGCCGCCGAGCTGGAATACGTCGTCAGCGCCGCCAGCCAGCTCCTGGGGCAGATCGTGATCCTGGCGCAGCGGCACAGGCTGCATATCCTGGCAGGCACCATCCCCATGCGCGATGCCGATGGGAAGGTGCGCAACCGCGCCCCGTTCATCGCGCCCTCCGGCGCCGTGAAGTTCCAGGACAAGCAGTCGATGACGCGGTTCGAGGCCGAGCTGTGGAATGTCTCCGGCGGCGAGGGCCCGAAAGTGTTCGACACGGCCTTGGGCCGCATCGGCGTCTCCATCTGCTACGATTCCGAGTTTCCGCTGCATGTCCGCGCCCAGGTGGCGGCGGGGGCGAAGCTTATCCTCATCCCCTCCTGCACCGCCTCCATGGCCGGGTTCAACCGCGTGCGCCTTTCGGCCCGCGCCCGCGCCGTGGAGAACCAGTGCTACACCGCCGTGGTCCCGCTGGTGGGCAATGCCGCCTGGTCCGGCTCCATCGACGAGAATTTCGGCCATTGCGCCCTGTTCACCCCCTGCGACACGGGCTTCCCGGATGATGGCGTGGCCGCCGCCGGGCCGATGAACGAGCCGGGCCTGACCTTCGCGCCGGTGTATTTCACCGCCATCGATACTGTCCGCGTGGCGGGAAATGTGCTCAACCACCGCGACTGGCAGAACGTGCCCCCCTGCCCGGTCGTGGAGCTCGTGTGACGAAGATTTTTATCATTGCCGGTGAGGCAAGCGGAGATGTCCTGGGCTTGCGCCTGATGACGGCGCTGCGCGCGCTGCAGCCGGACATTCGGTTTCGCGGCATCGGCGGCGCGCGCATGGCGGAGGCCGGGCTCACCTCGCTGTTCCCCATGCAGGAGCTGGCGCTGATGGGGCTGGCGGAAATCCTGCCGAAAATCCTGCGGCTGAAGCGCCGTTTGCGGGAGACGATCGAGGCCATCCGCGCGGAGAAGCCCGATATCGTGCTGACCATCGACAGCCCCGGCTTCACCCTGCGGGTGCTCAAGGCCATCGGGCCGGGCGGGCCGAAGCGCGTGCATTACGTGGCGCCGCAGGTCTGGGCCTGGCGGCAGGAACGGGTGAAGCATTTCCCCGGGCTGTGGGACGAGCTGCTCTGCCTGCTGCCCTTCGAGCCGGAATTTTTTGCCCCGCACGGGCTGCACCCGGTGTTCACCGGGCATCCGGTGCTGGAATCCGGCGCTGACAAAGGGGACGCCGCGCGGTTTTTCGCCCGCCACAGCCTGCCGCCAGATGCGGTGCCCATCGTGCTCATGCCCGGCTCGCGCGTTACCGAGACCAAACGCCTGCTGCCGGTGTTCCGCGAAGCGCTGGCGCTGCTATCGGCGGAAATCCCGAAACTGGCGCCCGTCCTCGCCGCCGCCCCCGGCATCGCGGACGCGGTCGCCGCCCATACGGAGGATTGGCCGGTGCAAAAACCCATCATCGTGCACGATGTGGCCGAGCGCTACGATGCCTTCGCCGCCGCCCGGGCCGCGCTGACCAAGTCCGGCACCTCGACGCTTGAGCTGGCCATGGCCGGGGTTCCGATGGCCGTCACCTACCGGGTGAACCCGATTTCCGCCTTCATCGGCCGCCGCCTGATCAAGGTGCCTTATGTGGCGATGATCAACCTGCTGGCCAAACGCGCCTTGGTGCCGGAACTGCTGCAGGAGGATTGCCGGCCGGACAAGCTCGCCGCCACGCTCCTGCATTTGCTGCGCGACGAAAACGCCGCCGCCGCCCAACGCGCGGGTTATGCCGCCGCGCTTGCCACGCTGCGCGCGCCGGAGGGCTCGCCCTCCGCCGCCGCGGCCAAGGCGATCCTGGCGGTGCTCGTCTAAATCAGGACGTCAGCGTCTTCAGATAGGCGATGATATCTTCGACCTGATCGGTGGTAAGCCGCCCGGACCAAGCCGACATCGGCGCGGCGAGCGGCTGACCGTTCTGGTCCTCGGCCTGCAGGATGGCGCGCTGCAGCAGCGCGTCGCTGTCATGGAAGGTGTTTTCCAGCTTCGGCGCGCGCAAATCCGCCGACACCACCGTGCCGAACTTCACATGGCCGGCGCCAGTGGCGAGGTGGCAGGCGCTGCAATTGTCATCGAACAGGGATTTGCCGTTGGCGATCTGCTCGGCACTTGGGGTTTGAGCCAAAGCCGGGGCTGCGAGGCCCAGCGTCAGGATGAAAGCCGATGAGAGCTGCCGGATCACGAGAACCTCCGATGTAGGAGAATGGGCAACTCTCACATAGCACGCCGCAGCCAGCGAACAAGCCTCATCGAAACGATATTTCGGCACGGGCCGGGCAGGCCCCGCCAACGCGGCACAGACGCGGCAGGGGCCGATGCCGGCTAACCGGCACCAGCCCCTGCAGCGCGGGTTATTTCTGCGCCGCCAGCGCCGCCTCCATGGCGGCCACGGCGGAGAGGTTAATGATCCCGCGCGCGGTAACGCTCGGCACCGCGATGTGCATGGGCTTAGCCAGGCCGAGCAGCATGGGGCCCACGGTCACGCCCTCGGCCGTCGCCTTGACCAGGTTGAAGGCGATATTCGCGGCGTCGAGATTCGGGAAGATCAGCAGGTTGGCGATGCCGTGCAGCGTGGAATCCGGCAGCGCATGGTGACGGATCTGCTCCACCAGCGCGGCATCGCCATGCATTTCGCCATCCACCTCCAGATCGGGGTCCTGGCATGGATCAGCCCCAGCGCCTGGCGCATCTTCTTCGCGATCGGCGAGTTAGAGGCGCCGAAATTGGAGTGCGAGAGCAGCGCCACTTTCGGCGTGATGCCGAAATGCCGCACCGTCTCCGCCGCCATCAGCGTCATTTCCGCGATCTCTTCCGCATTTGGGTCCACATTCACATGGGTGTCGCAGAAGAACAGCACGCCAGCCTGCAGGATCAGCGCGGTCATCGCATAAATCCGCCCGGATCCCTCTGGCGCGGATATTGGCAGCGCATACTGGAATTGCCGCCACCAGTCGCCCACCCCGCCGCAAATCGCGGCGTCCGCCTCGCCCGTCGCGCAGCATCATGCCCGCCGCCACGGTTGGGCGCTTGCGCACGTGGCGGATAGCGGTTTCCGGCGGCGTGCCGCGCCGGCCAACCTTGGCGGAATAACGCCTTGAGCAGCGCCTGGAACAGCTCCGGCTCCTGCTCGAGGTCGAGGATCTGCACATCCTTCGCCCGGCTCCAGGCGCAGGCCCAGCATCTTGATCTTGGCCGTAATCGTCTCGGTGTTCCCGAGCAGCACCGGCCGCGCCAGCCGGTCATCCACCACGCTCTGCACCGCGCGCAGCGTGCGCTCGTCATCGCCCTCGGCATAGACGATGCGCGGGTAGGCCTTGCGCGCCGCTTCGATCGACCGGGCGCAGCAGCTGGCCGGAGCGGAACACGAATCGCTCCAGTTCATGCTTATAGGCCACGAAATCCTCGATAGGCCGGCGGGCAACGCCCGCATCCATCGCCGCCTGCGCCACGGCCGGGGCGATATGCATGATCAGCCGCGGGTCGAACGGCTTGGGGATGATGTACTCGGCGCCGAAGGTGGGCGGCTGCCCGCCATAGGCGGCGGCCACGACCTCGGAGGCTTCCACCCGCGCCAGCTCGGCAATCGCCTTCACCGCGGCGAGCTTCATGCTCTCGGTGATGGCGGTGGCGCCGCACATCCAGCGCGCCGCGGAAGATGAAGGGGAAGCACAGGACGTTGTTCACCTGGTTCGGGAAGTCCGACCGGCCCGTCGCCACGATCGCATCCGGCCGGGCGCGGCGGACGATCTCCGGCATGATCTCCGGCTCCGGATTCGCCAGCGCCAGGATCAGCGGATTCGGCCCCAGCAGGCTAGCCACTCCTCCTTCAGCACGCGCGGGGCGGAAAGGCCGAGGAAGATATCCGCACCCGGCAGCACTTCCGGCAGGGTGCGGGCATCGGTCACGCGGGCCACATCGCCAGCGTCGGGTCCAGGTTCGGCCGCCCGGCATACACCACGCCTTCCTTGTCGGTCATGGTGATGTTCTCAGGCTTGCCGCCCAGCGCCTTGAGGATCTTCACGCAGGAAAGCGCCGCCGCCCCGGCGCCGGAGGTGACGATCTTCACCTCCTCGATCTTCTTGCCCTGCACATCATGCATTCAGCACCGCGGCGCCGACGATGATCGCCGTGCCATGCTGGTCGTCGTGGAACACCGGGATTTTCATCCGCTCGCGCAGCGTCTGCTCGATGCCGAAGCATTCCGGCGCCTTGATGTCCTCAAGGTTGATGCCGCCGAAGGTCGGCTCCAGGCTGGCGACGATCTCGATGAACTTGTCCGGGTCCTGCTCGTTAACCTCGATGTCGAACGAATCGATGCCAGAGAACTTCTTGAACAGGACGGCCTTGCCCTCCATCACCGGCTTGCCGGCGAGCGCGCCGATATTGCCCAGGCCCAGCACCGCCGTGCCGTTGGTGATCACGGCGACGAGATTCGCGCGCGAGGTCAGGTCGAACGAGGCATCCGGGTCGGCGACGATGGCATCGCAGGCAGCAGCCACACCGGGGGAATAGGCCAGCGAAAGATCTCGCGAGGTCTCCATCCGCTTTGTCGCGACGATGGCGAGCTTTCCGGGGCGGGGGGCGTGATGGTATTCGAGCGCCGCCTTGCGTAAATCTTCATCCATGTCTCAGGTACTCCCTCTTTCTTAAGGAGTTCATGAACCAACGGACAAAGCGGGACAACCTGTCCCGCTATGAAAATTCTGAAGAGGAGAAATCTGGTGCGGTCGAGAAGACTCGAACTTCCAAGGGGTTTCCCCCACAAGCACCTCAAGCTTGCGCGTCTACCATTTCGCCACGACCGCACGTAGGAAACTGCCATGCCAAAGCACGGCGCCGGGAGCCTATAGACGATGAATTTTAGTCCTGCAACCTGGGAAACCACTCCCGGGCACACTGATTATGACGCAGCCCTCCAGCGCATGCAGGAACGGGCCGCCGCGATCCGCGAAGGAACGGCGGAAGAGCTGGTCTGGCTGGTGGAGCACCCGGCCCTTTACACCGCCGGTACCTCGGCCAAGCCTGAGGATCTGCAGGACGCCAGCCGCTTCCCCACCTACACGGCTGGACGCGGCGGGCAGTGGACGTATCACGGCCCCGGCCAGCGCGTGGCTTACGTCATGCTCGACCTCACCCGCCCGCATGGCACCATCCCGGCGCGGGATGTGCGCTGCTTTGTGCCGGGTTGGAGCGCTGGGTGATCGAGACGTTGAAGGAATTCGGGGTGAAAGGGGAAATACGAGACGGACGCGTTGGCATATGGGTGGTGCGACCCGTGGCGAGGAGCAGAAAATCGGCGCCATCGGCGTGCGGGTCACGCGCTGGGTGAGTTGGCACGGCCTGGCGTTGAACGTGAACCCGGACCTGGGGCATTTCACCGGCATCGTGCCCTGCGGCATCCGCGAGCACGGGGTGACGAGCCTGCACGCGCTGGGCGTGAAAGTGAGCATGGACGAGGTGGACGCGGCGCTGCGGCGGAACTGGAGTAAGGTTTTCGGATGAAGATTTTCCTCTAGCCGCGCAAAGCCGCCTCCAGCGCCTTTTGCAAGATCGCCTGGGCAGCGAGCTTGTCGATGATCTCGTCCCGCCGCGCCCGGCTTATCCCGGCCCCGATCAGCCGCTCATGCGCCTCGGCGGTGGTGTAGCTTTCATCGACCATGGCCACCGGCAGCCCCGTCGCGGCGCTCAGGCCGTGCGCCCAGTCCCGCGCCGCCTGGGCCCGGGGACCGAGCTTCTGCTCGCCGTCCAGCGGCAGGCCGACGATCAGCCCCCCTACCCCTTCCCGCGCCGCGATGGCCGTAATCTCGGCGGCGTTCTGCTTCAGCTTGCCTCGGGCCAGCGTAGCGTAGGGGCTGGCGATCTGCCGGCTCACGTCCGAGAGTGCGATGCCGATGCGCTTGGAGCCGGGGTCCACCCCCAGCAGCCGCGCCCCGGGGGCGAGATGGGCGGAAAAATCCACGAGGTTGTAGATGGGCATGACGGCCTGTATGGTCCGCCCGGAATTTCAAGCCAATAGATATATGAGGCAAAAATGTCGCTGGATGCCGCAACGGTACGCCGTATTGCGAGACTGGCCCGGATACGGGTCGATGATAACGAGGTCGAGACACTGAAATCCGAGCTCAACGCCATTCTCGGCTATGTCGAGCAGCTGGGCGAGGTGAACGTGGATGGCGTGGAGCCACTTTCCGGCGGAGCGCAGATGGCGCTGCGCCAGCGGGAAGACTTCGTCTCCGATGGTGAGATCCCCGAGCAGGTCCTCGCCAACGCGCCGGACCGCGTGGGTAACTTCTTTGCCGTGCCGAAAGTGGTGGAATGAGCATTTTTGACCTGACGATCGCCAGAGCCAGCAAGGCCCTGAAGGCGAAAGAGATTTCGGCCGTCGAGCTGACAACGGCCTATAACGGCGCCGTGGCCGCGCTGAACCCGCGCCTGAACGCCTACATCACCACCACGCCGGAGCTGGCGCTGGAGCAGGCCAAAGCGGCCGATGCGCGTATCGCCGCTGGAGAGGCCACGGCCCTCACCGGCATTCCCATCGCCATGAAGGATTTGTTCTGCACCGAGGGCGTTCGCACCACGGCCGCCAGCAAAATCCTGGAACCCTTCGTGCCGCCTTATGAGAGCACCGTCTCCGCCAAGCTAAAGGCGGCTGGCGCGGTGATGCTGGGCAAGGCGAATCTGGACGAGTTCGCCATGGGCTCCTCCAACATCACCTCCGGCTACGGGCCGGTGGAGAACCCCTGGAAGCGCGTGAGCGACCCGGACGCCAAGCTGGTACCCGGCGGCTCCTCGGGCGGTTCCGCCGCCGCCGTGGCCGCGCGCCTGGCACTCGCCGCTACGGGCACCGACACAGGCGGCTCCATCCGCCAGCCCGCATCCTTCACCGGCCTTGCGGGCATCAAGCCCACCTATGGCCGCTGCTCGCGCTGGGGCATCGTCGCCTTCGCCTCCTCGCTCGACCAGGCGGGGCCGATGGCGCGCAATGTCGAGGACTCCGCCATCCTGCTCAACGCCATGGCCGGGTTCGATGAAAAGGATTCCACATCCGCCCAGCGCGAGGTGCCGGATTTCACCCGGGCGCTCACCCGTGGCGTGAAGGGGCTGAGGATCGGCATCCCGGCGGAATACCGTCTGGAAGGCACCAACCCGGAAATCCTGGCGCTGTGGGAAAAGGGCATCACCTGGCTGCGCGAACAGGGCGCGGAGATCGTAGACATCTCCCTGCCCCACACCAAATACGGCCTGCCCGTGTACTATATCGTGGCGCCCGCTGAAGCCTCGTCCAACCTCGCGCGTTATGACGGCGTGCGGTTCGGCAAGCGTGTGGACGGCGTGGACCTGATCGACATGTATGAGCGCACCCGCGCCGGCGGTTTCGGCGCCGAGGTGAAGCGCCGCATCATGATCGGCACCTATGTGCTCAGCCACGGCTATTACGACGCCTATTACCTGAAGGCGCAGAAGGTGCGGAACCTGATCCTGCGCGACTTCACCAACGCCTTCGCCAAGGTGGACGCCATTCTCACCCCCACCGCGCCATCGGCCGCATTCGGCCTGGGCGAGAAGATGGACGACCCGGTGACCATGTACCTGAACGACGTGTTCACCGTGCCCGCGTCGCTCGCCGGTGTTCCCGCCATGAGCATCCCCGCCGGGTTGAACGCCGAGGGGCTGCCGCTGGGCCTGCAGGTCATCGGCAAGCATTTTGATGAAGAAACGGTTTTCGCGGTCTCCGCCGCGATCGAGAACGCGGCGGGCTTCTCGGCCCTGCCTGAACTGCGAGCAAAATAATGGCTTATACGCTGGAAGGCCGCACCGGCATTTGGGAAGTCGTCGTCGGGCTTGAGATCCACGCCCAGGTGATTTCCGAATCCAAACTCTTCTCCGGCGCCTCCGCCACCTATGGCGGCGCGCCCAACGCGCATGTGTCCTTTGTGGATGCCGGGTTCCCCGGCATGCTGCCGGTCATCAACAAGGAATGCGTGGCCCAGGCGGTGCGCACCGGGCTGGGGCTGAAGGCCAAGATCAACCTGTTCTCGCGCTTCGACCGCAAGAACTATTTCTACGCGGACCTGCCAAACGGCTACCAGATCAGCCAGTTCGAGCATCCCATCGTCGGCACCGGCGATGTCGAGATTGAGCTGCAGGACGGCACGATCAAGCATATCGGCATCACCCGCCTGCATCTGGAGCAGGATGCAGGCAAGTCGATGCACGATCAGCATGCGAGCAAGTCCGTCATCGACCTCAACCGTGCCGGCGTGGCGCTGATGGAGATCGTCTCCGAGCCGGATATCCGCTCGCCCGAGGAAGCCGGTGCGTATTTGCGCAAGATTCGTCAGATCGTGCGCTATCTCGGCACCTGCGACGGCAACATGGAGGAAGGCTCCATGCGCGCGGACGTGAACGTGTCCGTCCGCAAGCCGGGCGAGGAATTCCGCACGCGCTGCGAGATCAAGAACGTCAACTCGGTGCGCTTCGTCATGCACGCCGTGGAGGCGGAGGCGATGCGCCAGATCGAGGTGTGGGAATCCGGCGGCGAAGTGGTGCAGGAAACCCGCCTGTACGATCCCTCCAAGGGCGAAACCCGGTCCATGCGCTCCAAGGAGGACGCGCATGACTACCGCTACTTCCCCGAGCCGGATTTGCTGCCGCTGATCCTGGAGCAGGAATTTGTGGACAGGCTGAAGGCTAGCCTCCCCGAACTGCCGGATGAAAAACGCGAGCGCTTCTGCCGCGATTACGCCATCCCGTTCTACGATGCGGGCGTGCTGGTGGCCGACCAGGCAACCGCCGATTTTTACGAGACGGTCGCCAAGGGGCGCGACGGCAAGCTCACCGCCAACTGGATGTCCGGCGATTTCTTCGCCGCGATGAACCGCACCGGCAAGAGCATCGAGAACCCGCCCGTCTCGGCGGCGGATCTCGGCGCGCTGCTCGACCTCATCACCGACAAGACCATCAATGGCCGCATCGCCAAGGATGTGTTCGAGGAAATGGTGGAAACCGGCAAGGCGCCCGCCGCCATCGTCGAGGAAAAAGGCCTGCGCCAGGTGACGGACACAGGCGCCATCGACGCTGCCGTGACCAAGGTGCTGGCCGATAACCAGGACAAGGTGGCCGAGTACAAGTCCGGCAAGGACAAGCTGTTCGGCTTCTTCGTCGGCCAGGTGATGAAGGCCATGCAAGGCAAGGGTAACCCGGCGCTGGTGAACGAGGCGGTGAAGAAGCAGCTGGGGTGAGGGTTTCCCTTACAAAGATTGATGCTGCGATTGACCAACTTGATTGGTCAATCCGGCTTTTTCTTGATCATAGCGCCTATGTGGCATCAATTACTTTGGCTGGTGCCTAGAAAGAAACAATTCTGCCGTTAGGCGGCGAGGGGGGGTAATCTGGACAACGTATCCGAGGTTTTGGAGTTTGGCGATGAGGCGGTTTGTTTGAGCAATTTTGGCGCGCCGGTCGAAGTGGTCGGGCCCGAGGTCCTGGTACAGGGTGCCATCCTTTAGCATGTGATAGACGGTTGTCAGTATCGAGGCGGCGACCGCGCCGATGGCTTTCTTCGCTCCGCGTCGTGCCCGCAGACGATGGAATTGTGCCTGTAGGTAGCTGCCCTTGTTGCGTGCCGCAGCCCAGGCGCACTGGATCAGGGTGGTCTTGAGCCAGGGGGCGCCTTTGCGCATCTGGTTGGATCGTCGTTTTCCGGCGCTCTCGTCATTCCTCGGGCAGAGACCCGCCCATGAGACGAGGTGGCCGTCGCTTGGAAAGCGGCTCATGTCGCTGCCAATTTCGGAGAGAATGACCCTGGCGCTCAAATCGCTGATGCCGGGGATCGAGGTAAGCAGTCTGATCAGTACGAGAAAGGGTTCGACGTTGGCGTCGACCTCCTGATCGATCTCGTCGATGGCCACATGGAGCGTATCAATCTGCTGAAGGTGCAGGCGCAGCAGGAAGCGATGATGCTTCGTCACCCGGCCGCGCAGTGCCTCACGAAGCTCCTCGGGAAGTGCCTTGATCCGGCGATGGGCGAGCGCCGCGAGCCTGTCGGGATCAGTTTCGCCGGCGATCAATGCCTCGATCATAGTCCGACCGGACTGGCCCATGATATCGGTGATCACCGAATCGAGCTTGATGTTGGCGTCCTCCAGCGTCTTCTGAAGCCGCTGGACATGGCTCGTGCATTCGCGGACGAGCTGCTTGCGGGTGCGCAGCAGGTTGCGCATCTCCTGGGTCTGGGCATCTGGCACGAAGCTGCCCCGGACCAAGCCGTGTGCCAGCAGATCCGCAAGCCAGGTCGCGTCGTTCACGTCGGTCTTGCGGCCCGGCACGTTCTTCACATGGGCCGCATTCGCCAGCACCAGCGCGAAATCGCCATCGCTGAGAATGTGCCAGACCGGCTTCCAATAGACCCCGGTTGCCTCCATGACGATGTGCGTACATCCCGCTGCGGCCAGCCAGGCCGACAGCTTGAGAAGCTCCTTCGTGGTCGTCTTGACCGTCTGGACCTCGCGCTCGACCTTGCCGTCCACCATCCGCCGACGGCTCGCCACCACCATGTCCTTGTGCACATCAAGGCCAGCACAATTCGGATAAAGAACTCCATGTCTTTCCCTCCTGGTGCGCCGCCGGCTTGGGACCCCCGTCCAAGGAACTCTAGAAAACGCGCTCCCAGGTCGAAGCCGACCCATGGCGCAATCAGGGGTGCTCAGGGATCCCCGGTCCAACTCAGTGACGGGCTCACACGCACCAAGAAACAACCCGACCTCAATGCCGACGACGCCTCAACACCATACCACCAACACGCCCGCAGTTTCATTCACAGCGGGTCGGAAACGCCGGTGGCAAACTCAGCGGAAATTCTCGGTCGCTATGTGGGCGAAAGCTCTGCTTTTGCACAGCTGAAGAACAGCCTTGCCACAGAATATCAAATTGACGAGAAGGTCGTTTCCCAAGAACATCTTAATAAAGCGCGTAATTGGCTGAAGCACTGGAAAAGCGAAGCAGATAGCGAGGAGCATATATTCGATCTTGACGAAGAAGTGCCCTGGTAAACATATATTATTTGTACGACAGCTCCCTTCCGAGCCAAGGCCCTCGCTTTATAAAATGGCTCATCGCTGCCAAACCCGATGCCGTTGACCCTTCCTCCGAAGAACTCGTAAGCTTTCTCAAAAATGTCGCCAGCTTAGCTTAGGCGCTGATGGGCGATGCTTTAAAGAAATGACAAGGGTAGCCGCATGACCTGGAAAACCGCGTTCCGTTCCCTCTACTACCAGGGCGCGCCGGAACCTGAAGACCCGGTGTTGGAACGCGGCAAGGCCGCCCTGCTGGTCATCGACGTGCAGAACACCTACCTGGAACGCCCGGACCGCGCCGCCCTCTCCCCGGAGGAAAAGGCGCGGTTCGATGCCTGGACGCCCTTCCACGAGCGAATGCACGGCGTGGTGATCCCCACCATCGGCAAGCTCATCGCCGCCTTCCGCGATGGCGGGCATGAGGTCATCTTCGCCCGCATCGCCTGCCAAACGCTGGACGGGCGCGACCGCTCTCTGAGCCAAAAGAAGCCCGGCTGGAACAATCTGCTCCTGCCTAAGGACGAGCTTGCCTCGCAGATCGTCCCCGCGCTGGCGCCCCAGGGCGACGAGATCGTGGTGACCAAGACCACCGATTCGGCCCTGACCGGCACCAATCTGCGCCTCATGCTCACCAATCTCGGCATCACCCATGTGGTCTGCGCCGGCATCTTCACCGACCAGTGCGTCGCCTCCACCGTGCGCTCTCTGGCCGATGAGAGTTTCGACGTGATTGTGGTTGAGGATGGCTGCGCCGCCGGAAGCCAAGAGCTGCACCTCAAGGAGCTGGAGATCATCAACATGATCTACTGCGCCGTGATGAGCAGCGATGAGCTTCTGGCTTACCTGCCCCGCTGAATTGCAGGGCCTGGATTGATCCTGATCAAGCGGTCGGCCCGGCGGCGCGGATAAATTCGCAGGCATGATGAAGGACCTGCCCCTCGAAAAAGTCTATCAGTTCATCGAGCCCGGCCCAGTGGTGCTGCTCACCACCCAGGCGCCCAAGGCCAAGCCGAACATCATGGCCTTGTCCTGGCACATGATGATGGAGTTCGAACCGCCGCTGATAGGCTGCGTCGTCAGCGCGGCCAATCACAGCTTCGCGGCGCTGCGCAAAACCAAACAATGCGTCCTCGCCGTGCCTCCGGCGGAGTTGGCGGAAACCGTTGCTGGCGTCGGCAACTGCACCGGCAGCGACACCGACAAGTTCAGCGTGTACAGCCTCACCCCCCTGCCCGCCAACCATGTCGTGGCGCCGCTCGTGGGCGAAGCCATCGTCAACCTTGAGTGCAAGGTGAAGGACACCAGGATGGTGAACGCCTATAACCTGTTCATCCTGGAATGCGTGCAGGCCTGGGAAAACCCCAGGCTGAAAGACGCCAAGACGCTCCACCACTGCGGCTTCGGGCATTTCGCCGTGGATGGCGAGATGATTAAGGTAAAGTCGAAGATGCGTTAGCCAAGCTTCGGAATCAGCCCGCTCGCCTCGGCCACCGCCCGGCTGGCCGCGATCGATTCGCTCACCATCAGCGCCGCCGCCAGGGCGCGCTTGCCAGCCTCGGCATCCACCGCCACCGGCGCGCCGTCCAGGCAGGAGGCAAAAAACGCCTCATGCTCGGCTGAGAGTGCGTCGTGGTCCTGCCAGCCCGCCTGCTCCACGCCGAATTCCTCGAAGCCCGGCAGCTTCATGCCTGTACCGCGCCCAACCAGCGTGAGCTTGCGTGCGGAGAAATCCACGGTCAGGTAGCCGGTCTGCGAGAAGATGCGCATCTTGCGCTCGGTCTTCAGCGAGATCCGGCTGGCCGTGATCGTCGCCACCGCGCCATTGGCGAAACGGATTCGGGCATTGGCGATATCGTCATGCTGGCTGGCCACGGGCGCGCCCACCGCGTCCACGCTCACCACCTCCGAGTCGGTAAGTGCGAGGATCAGATCCAGGTCATGGATCATCAGGTCCAGGATGACCGAGACATCCGTGCCGCGCGGCTTGAAGGGGGCGATGCGCACGGCCTCGATATATAGCGGTTTGCCCATGCGCGCGCTCACCGCGCCATGCGCCGCGGAAAAGCGCTCCAGATGCCCCACCTGCAAAACCAGCCCTGTCTGCTTGGCCAACTCCACCAACTCGCTCGCCTGCTCCAGCGTCGCGGAAATCGGCTTTTCCACCAGCACATGCTTGCCAGCATTCAAGGCGCGGGCAGCAAGATCGTAATGGAATTCGGCCGGAGCGGCGATCACCACCGCCTGCGCCAGCTGTAAAATCTCCTCAACCGAGCGCACCGGGCACCCAGCCTCCCAGGCCACTGTCTTGGCCCGCTCGGGGTTCGGGTCAGCCAGGCCGATCAGCTTCGCCCGCTTCGCCCCGGCCAGTTTCAATGCGTGGAAGCGGCCAAAATGGCCCGCCCCGATCAAGCCCACTTGCAATCGCTCGCTCATGGCCTCCGTGGTATTCCGCCCCGGGGTTGCGTGCAACGCCTCGCCCGGCCATACCGCATCCGGTTTAGGGAAATTTTGGAGCCACCGTGCTTTACTTCAGCCGCGCCAAGACTTTCGGCATCCTGCTGCTCTGCGGGCTGGGCATTCTGCTCAGCCTGCCGAACCTTTCAGCCCGTCCCAGCTTCTGGCCGGGCTTCCTGCCCTGGAGCCAGGTGCATATGGGACTCGATTTGCGCGGCGGCTCCTATCTGCTGCTGCAGATCGACACCAGCGCGATCGTGAAGCAGGACCTGAACGCCCTGGTCGATGAGACCCGCCAGACCCTGCGCAATGCCCAGCTCGGCTATACCGGGCTGCACGCCGACCTCGCCAACAACCAGGTTGTGCTGCACCCGCTGGAAGGCCAGAGCCAGCAGGACATGACGGCGCTGCAGAAGCTCATCTCCTACGCCCCTGGCTCTTCCAGCCCCAGCGTCGCCCTCTCCACCCTGCCGGACGGCTCCATCTCCATCGCCATCCCGCCCGCCACCCAGGCCGCCCGCAATTCCCAGGCGGTGGAGCAGGCCATCACCATCATCCAACGCCGTATCGACGGCTCGGGCGTGCTCAACCCCTCCATCCAGCGCCAGGGCCAGGACCAGATCGTGGTGCAACTGCCCGGTATCTCGGACCCGGACCGCGTGAAGACCCTGATCGGCACCACCGCGCACATGACCTTCCAGATGGTCGATTCCACCGCCGCCCCCGGCCCCATGGCCCCGCTGGGCGACGAGCAGCTGCCGATGGCCGACAACCCGCAGCAGATGATGGACGTGTACGCCAACGTCGCCGTGGACGGCGCCAGCCTGGAGAACGCACAGGCCAGCACCGACCCGCAAACCGGCCAGTGGGTGGTGAACTTCACCCTGAATGCGCTTGGCGCCCGGCAATTCGCCGATGTCACCACCGCCAATGTCGGCAAGCTGTTCGCCATCGTGCTGGACGGCAAGATCATCGAAGCCCCGGTCATCCGCGAGCCGATCACCGGCGGTTCCGGCCAGATCTCCGGCAATTTCACCCCTCAATCCGCCACCGACCTCGCGCTGCTGCTGCGCGCGGGCGCCCTGCCCGCGCCGCTGAACATTGTGGAGGAACAGAGCGTGGGGCCTGAGCTGGGGGCGGATGCCATCCGCAACGGCGCGATGGCGCTGGGGGCGGGCTTCGTCCTGGTGCTCGTCTTCATGGCCACGTTCTATGG
The DNA here is from genome assembly GCA_963750235.1 of uncultured Alphaproteobacteria bacterium. Classification (GTDB taxonomy): domain Bacteria; phylum Pseudomonadota; class Alphaproteobacteria; order Acetobacterales; family Acetobacteraceae; genus Acidocella. Next base: position 751,169 of record CAVVPW010000004.1, on the reverse strand, counting down.
GCTGTTCGGCTGGTTCGCGAATGTCGCGCTGGTGATGAACCTGTTCCTGATGCTCGCCATCCTCTCGGTGATGGGCGCCACGCTCACCCTGCCTGGCATGGCCGGCATCCTGCTCACGCTCGGCATGGCGGTGGACGCCAACGTGCTCATCAACGAGCGCGTGCGCGAGGAGGTGAAGAACGGCCGCAAGCCGCTTGCAGCACTTGAGGCCGGGTACAAGCGCGCCTACGGCACCATCATCGACAGTAACGTGACCACCCTGCTCGCCCACGTCACGCTGTTCATCTTCGGCTCGCCCCCGGTGCGCGGCTTCGCCGTCACCATCTGCGCCGGCATCGTCACCACCATGTTCACCGCCACGGTGCTGGTGCGGCTCATTACCTCCCGCTGGTACGTGTCCCGCCGCCCGGCCACCCTTCCCGTCTGAGGAGCAACGATGTTCTACCGGCCCATGTTCCGCTTTGTCCCGGACGGAACAAAAATCCGCTTCATGAACGGGCGCTTCGCGGGGTTGATCACCTCTGCGGTGCTGTCCACAGCCTCCATCTTCCTGTTCTTCTATCCAGGGCTGAACCTTGGGCTGGATTTCCGCGGCGGCGTGGTGCTGCAGGTGCAGACGCAGCAGACCGCGGACTTCCCCGCCCTGCGCGCGGCTCTGGCCAATGCCGGGCTCAAGGATGCGTCGCTCCAGGCCTTCGGCCAGGGCGGCAAGGGCGTTCTCATCAGCCTGGAAAGCCGCGACAACGCCGCCGCCACGCAGACCTCCATCCAGGAGGCGGAGAGCGCCCTGGCCAAGGCCGCGCCGGGCTCGAAGATCCTCTCCACCCAGGCCATTGGCGCTTCGGTCTCGCAACAGCTCTTCGCACAAGGGTTGGAGGCCCTGGGCCTGAGCTTCGTGATGATCCTCGCCTATATCTGGTTCCGGTTCGAGTGGCAGTTCGCCGTCGGCGCCGTGGCCACACTGGTGCTGGATACAACCAAGACCATCGGCTTCATGGTCCTCACCCGCATCCCGTTCGACCTGGTGACCATCGCGGCCATCCTTACCATTATCGGCTACTCCACCAACGACAAGGTGGTGGTGTACGACCGCGTCCGCGAAAACCTGCGCAAATATAAGTCAATGCACCTGCGCGAGCTGATCGACCTCTCGATCAACGAGACGCTGAACCGTACCCTGGGCACCTCCGGCACCGTGTTCCTGGCAGCGCTTCCGCTGGCGCTGTTCGGCGGGCACGCACTCTCGGGCTTTGCCTGGATCATGCTGTTCGGCATCGTCGTTGGCACCTCCTCCTCCATCTTCATCGCGGCACCGATCCTGCTTTTCCTGGGTGAGCACCGCCTGCGCCGCAGCGCTGCGCCGGTGAAAGTTACCGCCAAATAAATATTTAGATTTTAGTAATGGTTTTTGTCGCATTCAACGCGGATACATGCTACATTCGCGTTGGAAATGCATATTTTTACGAAAATTTAGACGGTGCCGTACGACCCGCCAGATCCGGCATTACTGGCGTCGGTGCGCATTTCCTATCAGCCGATCGTCAGGTTGGCCGACGGGGGCATCGACCATGTGGAAGTCCTGGCCCGCACTGCCGCCGATGACGGCACGATCCACGGGCCAGAGGACATCCTCAACGCCATGACCAGCGGCGCAAGTGCGATCTGCCTGACCGAGGCGATCATCGAGCGCACGCTGGATGAATATGAGAGGTTCGACTTCGCCGCGCATGCCCTGCCGCTGGCGTTCAACCTGAGGCTGGATGCGATGCTTTACCCCGGCCTCACCACGCTGGTGGACAGCCTGCGCGTGCGCTGCGGGCTCGCGCCTGACCTACTGCGCTTCGAACTTACCGAGGACCAGCCGGTACACAACCTCACTGCCGCCCGCGCCGTCATCACCGACCTGCGCGATGCCGGCTACGGCCTGGCGCTGGACGACATCACCCCGGACATGCCCTATCTCGCCGCGCTGCTGGACATGCCGGTCCGGGCCATCAAGCTCGACCGTAGCGTGGTCACCTCATCCCAGCCCGCGGCACAGAGCTTCATTCGCAGCATGGTGGCACAGGCCAGCGCCCGGCAGCAGGAGATCGTCGCCGAGGGCATAGAAACCCGGGCCCAGCAAGAGACCATGCGGGAAAGCCAGGTGACGCACGGCCAGGGCTATCTGTTCTCTCGCCCCCTGACCGCCAGAACCTTACGCGCCTATCTGAACGCTCGGTAGAGCAACTCGCCGCATGCCGAACCGGCGCATCGAGTCGGTATAGAAGTGCGACAGGTCCCCGCCGCTTTCCGTCCTCACCCCTTCCAGCGGACGCATCAATGCCACCGTGTCCGGGTGCGGAACGGTGTCCGGCTCGTGTTCCTCCACAATCCCTTCCGCCTTCAGCTTGAGAATGTGCGCCAGCACGTTGCGCTGCGCGGCACCTTTCAGGAAGAGGTCGGACTTGTGGTAGAGCTTGGCCGCCAGCGCCGCCACGGCCCAGTCCTGCTGCTGCAGCTCGGCGACAATGGTACGCTCACGGTACTGCCGGTGCGCCAACATGTCGGCCACCAGGATTCGCGGCTCGGTAAGCAGCGGTCCATGACCGCTGAGATAGATGTCGTCATCGCGCGCGAGCAACTTCTCCAGCGAGCGATAATAGGCCAACATGTCGCCGTCCGGCGGGCTGACGATGGAGGATGACCAGGACATCACATGGTCGCCGCTGAACAGGATCTTCCGCCCGTTCTCGGCATAATACTCAAAGCAGAGATGGTCCGCGGCATGGCCCGGCGTATGCAGCGCGGTAAGCCCGGCCACGTGGGCGCCGTCATCAAGCGGAAAATCAGGCTTGATCCGGGGATGGATGCAGTCTCGGAAGCCATAGACCGGCGCCCCGGTCGCCGCGGACAAGCCCGGAACGGCCCCGCAATGGTCGCCATGGGTGTGGGTAAGCACAAGCCGCCGGATTGGCTTCTCCCCGGCGGCGGCCAGCACGTCCTGCACATGCTTGGCGCTGTTGGGCCCGGGGTCGATTACCGTCACCCCATCCGCCTCGTCTATGAGGTAGGTGTTGGTGCCATGATAGGTCATCACGCCGGGGTTCTCCGCGACCACACGGCGGATGCCCGGCAACACGCTCAACGCAACGCCGCGGGGCGGCTCAACTTCTTGGAGAAACGCCATGGCCGCATCATGCATGCGGACCATGGCTTAGGCAATCATTCAGCCAAAGGCGTACAGCAGCCAGAGCACGGCGAACACCGCGACCACGCAGACCACGCCCAGAACGGCGATGGCAACGTTATGGCTGGCGGGAGCGCGGCTCACGGCATGGTGTGGCGGATCGTGCTTCTCGCGTGTGTGAAGGGTTGGAAAATCTTTTACGGTCATTGTCTTATGTCCCGAACTTAGAAGCCTTCCCGGCCTGCCTTACCGGGGCGCCTGGATTGTTTCCTGGCCGAATTATGCTCCCGAAGCCTCTTGAAATGCAACAAAAACCAGCGGGTAGCCTGGCGGCCATTGCGCCCGTCCGCAGGCCCGCTACTCTGCCGCGCATGAACTCAAGACCCGGATGCAAGCCTGCGCGTCTCGCTCAACCGCCACAGGCTATTCGCCAGCGCCCTGCTGGTCATGATGGCGGCCCTTGCCCTGCTTGGCTACTATCTGCCGCCTTCGCCCTGGACCTCCCTGCTGCGCGACGCGGCGAAGGCCGGGTTTATCGGCGGCGTGGCGGACTGGTTCGCTGTCACAGCGCTGTTCCGCCACCCGCTGGGCCTGCCGATTCCGCACACCGCCATCCTCCCGGCGCAGAAGGAGCGCCTTGGCAACGCGCTGGGCCGCTTCGTCGCCAACCATGTCTTCACCGAGGCGGACATCCGCAAGGTGCTGGGCAATATCGATTTCCCGGCGATCCTACGGCGCTTCCTCGCCGACCGCACAACCACCCGCCCGCTGGCCGAGGCGCTGGCGGGCATGCTGCCCAAGCTGCTGGCCAGTATCGAGGATGGCCGCGCCCGGCGCCTTCTGGCCCGGCTGCTGCCCAAGCTGGCCGGCGGACGGGCGGCGGGCATAGTGGTGGCCCGTGCCCTGGCCGGGCTTGTGGAGGGTGGCCGCCACCAGGAAGTGTTTTCTTTTATTCTTAATCAGTTGAAGGAAACTCTTGCCAATCGGGAAGAGGTTCTGCGCGAGGCGATCAAGGAACGCGTGCGCGAGCAGGGCGGCAAGCTGGTGGGGTGGGCGCTAGGCGCCACCGTGGCCAACCGGGTTTTGAGCGCGGTGAACACGGAGCTGGACCGCATCAACCCGGACAGTTCCGAAATGCGCGAGGCCTTCGACGAATGGGTGCACCACGAGATCACCCGCATGGAGACCGACCCCGAGCGCGCCGCCGAGCTGGGCCGCGCGCTGCGGGGCGTGCTGGCGCATGACACTGTGCAAGCCTGGGCCTGGGATGTCTGGGCCCGCATGCGCCGCGCCCTGGAACTGGACGCCGCCAACCCGCACGGACGCTCGGTGGCGGTGATCGAGGCGGCGCTGGGGAACCTGAGCGATGTGCTGGAGAAGGACCCAGCGGCGCAAGCGCGGGTGAATGCCGCGTTCCAGGTCCTGGTGCTGCGTCTGCTGCCCGGGGCGCAGGCCGAGGGGGCCAAGTTCATCGGCCAGGTGGTCGGCACCTGGGATGCCGCAACCATCACCGAAAAGCTGGAACTGCGCGTCGGCAAGGACCTGCAATACATCCGTGTCAACGGCACGCTGGTCGGCTTCCTCCTGGGTGCGGCGATCAACTTGGCGCTGGCGGCGCTGCATCTGGGCTGAAACACATAGGAGACCTGAACGGTCCCGGTTTCACTTGGATCAGACGGCTTCATGAGCTATCTGGGGCGGCATGAAACACCTCTCCACCGCTGCACTGCTTGCTTTGCTGCCCACGCTTGCCTTCGCCGAGGCCCCCAGCCCGCTCGGTGCCAGTGGCGGCAAGTTCGGCGACTGGACGGCCGCCACCTTTGGCACCGGCGCGGCAACAGTCTGCTACGCCTTCACCACCCCGCAGATCTCCAAGCCAAACTGGAAAACCCGCGGCAAGGCGATGCTGACCGTGACCGAGCGCAGCGGCGTGCGCGATGAGGTAACGCTGACGCCGGGCTATACTTATCCCCAGAAAGCTACGGTGAGCCTGACCATCGGCAAGCAGAACCTGCCGTTCTACATCTCCGGGGGCACCGCCTTCACCACTGACGGCGCGCAGATCATCGCTGCCTTCCGCAAAGCCGATTCCGCAACGGCGAAATCCACCGGCCCGCACGGCCACCCGGTTGAAGACCAGTTCTCCCTCACCGGCTTCTCCGCCGCCTACGCCGCGATCACGCACGCATGTCCGTAACCGATCTCACCGCCGCCGAGCGCGAGCGGATTCTCGCCAAGGCAGCGCATTTCTCGCCGCCCGATTACGTGCTGCCCGATGGCCGGCGCGACCTCGTGGGCCTCTCGCGCGAGGAACTCATCGCCGAGATGGAAGCCTTCGGCGAGAAACCCTTCCGCGCCAAGCAGCTTTGGCATTGGATCTATCACCAGGGCGTGCGCGACTTCTCGGCCATGAGCAGCATCGCCCGGCCGCTGCAGGAGAAGCTGGCGCAAAAATTCATCATCGGCCGGCCGGAGGTGGCAACGGACCAGCTCTCCAAGGACGAAACGCGCAAGTTCCTGTTCCGCTTCCGCGACCATGAGGCCGTAGAGACGGTGTACATCCCCGACCGGCAGGAAGACCGGGGCGCCGTGTGCCTCTCCTCCCAGGTGGGCTGCACCCTCTCCTGCCGCTTCTGCCATACCGGCACGCAGCGCTTGGCGCGCAACCTCTCGGCGGCGGAAATCGTCGGGCAGTTCATGGCTGCGCGGGACGCCTATGGCGAATGGCCCAGCCCCAAGGGCGACACGCCGCGTTTGCTGAGCACCATCGTGCTGATGGGCATGGGCGAGCCGCTGTATAATTACGAGAACGTGGCGAAAGCCATGAAGATCATCATGGATGGCGAGGGCATCGCGCTTTCGCGCCGCCGCATCACGCTCTCCACCTCGGGCGTGGTGCCGATGATGGACCGTGCTGGCGAAGAGCTTGGCGTGAACCTCGCCGTGTCGCTGCATGCGGTGACGGATGAGTTGCGTGACGAGCTGGTGCCGCTGAACCGCAAATACCCCATCAAGGAGGTCATCGAGGCCTGCCGCCGCTATCCCGGTGCAAGCAACGCGCGGCGCATCACTTTCGAGTACATCATGCTGCGCGGCATCAACGACTCCGAGGCCGATGCGCGGGCGCTGGTGAAGCTGATCGCGGGCCTGCCTGCCAAGGTGAACCTGATCCCCTTCAACCCCTGGCCGGGCAGCGCCTACCAGCCCAGCACGCCGGAGCAGTTGAAGAAATTCGCGGCCATCGTGATGAACGCGGGCTATGCCTCGCCCATCCGCACCCCGCGCGGGCGGGACATTCTGGCCGCCTGCGGGCAGCTGAAGAGCGCGGTGGAGAAAGGCGAGGCGGCTTAGGCCTCACAGCGATGACGACCCAACAGAATTTGCCGGCCTCCACCATGCACCGCGCCGGTGGGGAGCGCATATCCTACATCATACGCTGCGTCGTGGCGGCTTGTCTTGCTTACGAGGCCGCACGCCTTGCGGGCTTGAGCGATACTGTCTGGGCGCCCATTTCCGCGCTGGTGGTCTCACAGGAGACGCACACCGCCACCATCGGCGCCGTTACAGGACGCTGCATAGGCACACTCGCAGGTGCCTTGGTGGCGCTGCTGGTGAGCCTGGGCGGCAACGCCGTTCATCTTCCGCTGATTCTGCAACTCGCTCTGGCCGTGGCCCTGTCGGCCTGCCTCTCCATCGGACGCCCCCACCTCCGCGTCGCCACCTGGACGGTGGCCATCGTCCTGTTCAATGCGGGGGTTGGACAATCCACCGTCATGGTCGCCACCGACCGTGCATTGGACGTCATCCTGGGCGCGATCAGCGGCGGGCTGACGGCGGCGCTGGCGGAAAGACTGCGTGCACGTATCTGCCGGGCCCGCCCCTTTGGGTCCCGCGACGCAAAGCCTGATTTCGCCGGGGACTGAACCCCGCGCAGGCGAGATATTCTGGCCGCCTGCGGGCAGCTCAAGAGCGCGGTGGAGAAAGGCGAAGCGGCGTAAGGCTTACGCCCTCTCGTCGAGAACCCTCACCATCCGCGCCAGCATGCCGTTCACAGGGGCGGGGATGCCAAGCTCCTGCCCCATCACCACCACCGATTCGCCGAGCATCCCGTTCTCGGTATGCCGCCCCGCCTCCACATCCTGCAGCATGGAGGTTTTTTGCTCCGCTGCCAGGCGGTCGAGGATGGGGAAGATCGCCTCGATATCCTCCGTCGTCAGGCCGATGCCCTTGGCTTGGGCGATGTTCACCACCTCCCCGCAGGCATCGCGCACTAAGCCGCGCAGGGTCTCACCGGCAAAGGCGGCGTAGCTAACGCGCAGAATCGCGGAGAGCTGGTTCACCCCCACGTTCAACATGAACTTCCACCACAGCTCGCGCAGCATGTCCGTGGGCACGCGGCAATTTATCCCGGCGCGGCGGAACAGTCCCTGCACCGCGGCCACACGCGGGGAGATCCCGTCGTTGCGGGCTTCGCCAAAGACAATGGTGCCGGGCTTGGAATAGCGCACCTCCTGGCCCTGGCGCACCGCGTCCACCTCCACCACGAAGGCGTAGAGCAGCTTTTCCATGCCGAACGCCCGGCCCAGCACGATCTCGCTGTCGATCCCGTTCATCAGCGAGAGGATCACCGTCTGCGGCCCGACGAAGGGGCGCAGAGTCTCTATCGCCTCGGACAATTGCTGCCATTTTACGGATACGATGATGAGATCCGCCACTGGCGCGGCCTCGCCGGGCGTGAGGTAGGAGAGCGCAAAATCTTCTCCGTTCACCCGCACGCCCCGCGCCCGGTAGCGTGCCACGCGGGCGGCATCCGCCACCACGCGCAGGCCGTACGGCGCCAGCGATTTCGCATAAATCGTGCCGAGCGCGCCCAGTCCGCAGAGGTAGATATTCCGCATTACGAGCCCATATCACCGCAATACGGGCCAGGAAAAGCCAGAATTCAGCCACAACCGGCCAAGCATAACCCCTTGGCGGACCTGCAAAGGGCTGCGGCTGACAACAGCTGAAGGAGCAAAAGCATGGCGGTGTATCTCATCACTGGCGGGGCGCGCGGTATTGGCGCCGGCATTGCGCGGAGGCTGGTGGCGGCGGGCGGCACGGTGATCATCGCCGACAAGGAGAAGACCAAGGTGCACGGCGCGCGCAGCGTGATGTGCGACGTGTCGGACGAGGCCCAGGTGGCCAGCCTGCTCATGGGCATCGAGACTCTGGAGGGCCAGCTCAACGGCCTTGTCTGCAATCCCGGGTGCATGGTCCGCAACCCGGTGGAGAGGATGACGCTCGAGGAGTGGAACAGCGTGCTGGCGACGAACTTTACCAGCACCTTCTTGCTGGTAAAGGCGGCTGCCCCCCTGCTGCGCGCGGCCACGGGGGCGGTGGTCACCATCACCTCCACCCGCGCGCAAATACCCGGGCCGGATACCGAGGCTTACGCCGCCTCCAAGCGCAGGCTGCTGGCTCTCACCCGCGCCCTCGCCGTCTCACTCGGCCCGGAAATCCGCGTGAACTGCATCTCCCCAGGCTGGACCGACACCGGACATGACAAGCTCGCCCCCGGGGACCACGGCCAGCCCCCTGCCGGACGGGTCGGCACGGCGGAGGACCTCGCAGAGCTGGCGGCGTTTCTGCTCAGCGACAAGGCCGGGTTCGTCACCGGCGCGGAATTCATCGCCGATGGCGGTTTGACGCGGAAAATGATCTACGCCGATTGAAGTCTTGACTAAGACTGTATTTCGATATATCGAAACTGTATCTACAGTACAGTTGGAGATGAGGCATGCGTTTTTTCCGAAATCATGAACATCATGGCGAGTGCCGCCGGTTCGTCCGAGGCGAGGGCCATGGCCGCCATTTCGGCCGCGGCGGGCGGCTCGGGCGCTTCCTGGAACATGGCGACCTGCGCCTGCTCGTGCTGCATCTGCTGAGCCAGCAGCCGCGCCATGGGTACGAAATCATCAAGGAGATCGAGGATCTGACCGGCGGTGCCTATGCGCCGAGTTCCAGGCGTGGTCTACCCCACCCTCACCATGCTTGAAGAGCTGGGCCAGGCCGAAGCCGCCGCCGAAGGCACCAAAAAACTCTACAGCATTACCGAGACCGGGCGCGAGGCGCTGGCGAAGAACCAGCCGGGGCTGGACGCCATTCTGGCGCGCTTGCGGAGCGCTCCGCCCCGTGAAGCCGCGCTGCCGGTGATGCGGGCGATGGAGAACCTGAAGACCGCGCTACGGCTGAAGCTGGGCGCACGCGCAGCGGCGCCGGAGACCGTGCGGCTCATCGCTGAAGTGTTGGACGAAGCCGCCCGCAAGATAGACCAGGCCTGACCCATGAATGCAACGGCGAGCATCCCCACCGAACATGCCAAGCGCTATCTCGGACAGTTCGTGAAGCATTTTTCACACAAACTGCCCTTCACCCGCTGGGAGACAAACAAGCACGGCGAGGTGGAATTCCCGATCGGCCTGTGCATGCTGGATGCCGACGAGACCCGGCTTTCCATCATCCTCAACGCCGGCTCGGCAGAGGACATGACCGCGCTGCGGGATGTGGTGGAGCGGCACCTGCTGCGCTTCTCCTTCCGCGAGCCTCTAGCCATAGAGTGGCGAAGCTGACGATGTTGGCGCGGGTGGCGCTTAATGCTACCCGCGCTGCGTGAAGACATTCTTGAAATCGGTTCCTGTGCAGGCGGCGCTGGCGTGGCTCACGGCGGGGTATGTCAACCTCATCCTGGTCACGCAACGCTGGCGCGTGGAGGGCCAGGAAAACCTGCGCGTACCGCTGAGCGAGCCCGTCATCGCGGCTCTGTGGCATGAGTCCCTGCCCGCCGCGTCCGTGTTGTGGCGTTTCGTGCGGCGCCTGGGCATGCGGCGCAAGGTGGTCGTGCTGGCCAGCCGCCACCGCGACGGCCAGATGATTGGCAATGTCATGCGCCATCTGGGTATGGGACTGGTCTCCGGCTCATCCTCGCGCGGCGGGGCCGTGGCAGCGGACGCCCTGACCCAAGCCCTGGCGGCGGGAAACCACGTGGCGCTGACGCCGGATGGCCCGCGTGGCCCGCGCCGCGTGGCGGCCCCGGGCGTGGCGCGGCTCGCGGCGCTGAGCGGAGCCAAGGTGCTGCCGTTCGGCGTCTGGACCTCCCGCGCCATCACCCTGAACAGCTGGGACAAGATGCGCCTGCCTTTGCCCTTCGGGCGCGGGGTTCTCGTGGTCGGCGCGCCGATCTCGGTGGAAGGCGACTGGGAGGACGCACTTCAGGGCATCCAGGCGGCACTGAACACGGCGCAGGACAAGGCCGCCGCCGGATGATGACACTGCGCCTCTACACCGCCACCACCACCCTCGCAGCGCCCTTATTGCGGCGCATGCTGCGGGGGCGCGCCGCGCGGGGCAAGGAAATTACCGCGCGCCTGCCCGAGCGCGAGGGCATCACCACCCTGCCCCGGCCGGAGGGCCGGCTCGTCTGGCTGCATGCGGCGAGCGTGGGGGAGACGATGTCCGTCCTGCCCGTGGTGCGCGAACTGACGGCGCGAGGGCCGGTGCTGCTTACCACCGGCACGGTCACCTCGACCAAGCTGGCGGCAGAGCGCATGCCCGTGGGCGCGCTGCACCAGTTCGTGCCGCTGGACGTGCCCGCCTGGGTGGCCCGCTTCCTCGACCATTGGCGGCCGGACACAGCGGTATTCGTGGAAAGCGAGATCTGGCCCAACCTGCTGCGTGGCTGCGATGCGCGGGGCATCAGGCGCGTGCTCCTGAACGCACGTATCTCTGCGCGCTCCACCGCCAACTGGCGGCACGCCCCGGACCTCGCCAAAACCCTGCTCGGCGGCTATGCCGCCATCCATGCCCAGTCCGCCGCCGACGCCGCGAACTTCCGCACCCTTGGCGCCCCGAACGTGCTGGAGTGGGGCAATCTGAAATTCTTCGCTGCCCCCCTGCCGGTGGATGACGCGGCGCTGGCGGCGCTGCGCGCGCAGATCCCCGGCCCGGTCTGGCTCGCGGCCAGCACGCATCCGGGCGAAGAGGAATTGGTTGCCGCGGCCCATGCAACGCTGCTGGCCGAATACCCGAAACTCATCACCATCATCGTTCCGCGCCACCCGGAGCGCGGCGCGGAGGTGGCGGCACTCTGCGGCAATGCGCCAAGGCGCTGCTTGGGGCAAACGCCGGTGCCGGGCAAAATCTACGTCGCGGACACGTTGGGCGAGCTTGGCCTGTTCTTCCGCCTCGCCCCCTTCGCCTTCATCGGCAATTCGCTGGCCGGGTTTGGCGGACACAACATCATCGAACCCGCACTCCTGGCGCGCCCAGTGCTGGCCGGGCCGCATCTGGAGAACTTCACCGAGGCTGCCCAGCGCCTCACCGAGGCCAAGGCCCTGGTGCAGGTGGCCGATGCCGCCGCCCTGGCCGAGGCGGCGCGGGCCTGGCTAACGGCACCCGAGGCGGCGCGCGCCGCCGGTGAGCGGGCCGCCGTCTGCTTTGCCGATGCCGCGCATCTGCCCGCGCGTCTCGCCGGGCTGATTCTGGACGGTGCTGCATGAAGGCCCCAGCATTCTGGACCAAGCGCGGCCTGCTCGCGCAGTTGCTGCGGCCCTTCAGCATCATCACGCGCATCGTCACGGCGCGGCGGGTCAGCCGCCCAGGCTTCGCGCCTGGTATCAAGGTCATCTGCATCGGCAATGCAGGCGTCGGCGGCGCGGGCAAAACCATCGTGGCGCTGGACGTGCTCTGGCGCATCCCCGGCGCCTTCGCCCTCACGCGCGGCTATGGCGGCACGCTGGCCGGGCCGGTGCTGGTGAACAGATCCGTGCATACGGCCGAGCTGGTGGGCGACGAGGCGCTGCTCCTGTCCCAGATGGCACCCACCGTGGTGGCGCGGGACCGCGCCGCCGGGGCGCGCCTCGCCTTGGCCGAAGAGGCCACAGCCATCGTCATGGATGACGGGCTGCAAAACCCGACACTGCGGAAAGACCTCTCGCTCCTGGTTATCGACGGCGGCTACGGCTTCGGCAACGGGCTGCTGCTGCCAGCCGGGCCACTGCGCGAACCGGTTGCCGCCGCCGCCGCCCGTTGCCAGGCCGCCGTGCTCATCGGCGACGACGAGACCGGCGCGCTGGCCGCCCTGCCCCCGGACTTGCCGGTGTTGCGGGCCGCGCTGGTGCCCGATTGCGCCCAGCCGCTGGAACGACGCCGGGTGATCGCCTTCGCGGGCATCGGCCGGCCGGAGAAGTTCTTCCGCTCTGTGCTCTCCCTCGGCGCCGAGATCATCAACCGCCATGCCCTGCCTGACCACCACGCCTACACCACGCGGGACGTGACCGCCCTGCTAGCCGAGGCCGCCAATACAGGCGCGCGGCTGGTTACGACGGAGAAGGACTACGTGAAACTGCCGCCGCCATTGCGCAGTGCCTGCGTGGTGGTGCGCGCCAAACTCGCCTGGGAGGACGCCTCCGCCTTGGAAAAACTGCTGCGATGAGCAAAGAGAAAATCAAACTCGGGCACCGGCTGGAGGCCGCCGTGGTGTGGGCGCTGATCAAAGCACTTCAACCCTTCCGCCCGGAGACCGCCTCTCGCATTGGCGGCGCGGTGGCGGGGGCCATCGGCCCGCTGATCCCGACTTCCGAAATCGCGGACAAAAACCTCCGCCTCGCCATGCCGGAACTCTCCGCTGCGGAGCGCAAGAAGATCGTCAAGGAATGCTGGCAGAACCTCGGCCAGACGGCGGCAGAGCTGGTGCGCATCGGCGCCATCAAGGAAACCGAGAGCGGCCCAGGCTACAATCTTTTCGGCTGGGAGGAGAATGTCGTGCCCGCGCTCAAAAAGGGCGGGCCGTCGATCTTCTTCACCGGGCATATCGGCAATTGGGAAATCTTGCCGCAAGCTGCTTTCGCCCATGGGGTGGATATCGGGTTCATGTACCGCGCGGCCTCCAACCCGCTGGTAAACGACATGATCCTGCGCCTGCGAGAGGCGAATTCCGGCCGCAAGGTGGCGATGTTCCCGAAAGGCGCGGCGGGCGGGCGGGCGGCCTATGCGCACATGCTCAAGGGTGGGCATCTCGGCCTTCTGGTTGACCAGAAGCTGGATACTGGCATCTCCGCGCCATTATTCGGCCATGAGGCGATGACCATGGACGCGATGGCCACCTTCGCGCTGAAATTCCGCTGCCCGGTATTTCCGGCGCATGTGGTGCGCGTGGCCCCGGCGCGCCTGCATATCATCTGCGAACCGCCGATGGAGTTGCCCAATACCCGCGACAAAGCCGGCGACGCGCTGGCCCTGACCACGGCGATGAACCAGACCCTCGAACGCTGGATCCGCGAAAAACCCGGCGCCTGGCTATGGCTGCACCGGCGCTGGCCGAAGGCGCTTTACCGGGGTTAGAGTCCCCAGCGGCGGATGAACCAGGTTTTCACCAGCGTCGTGAGTATCGCGTAGCTGAGCAGGAAGCTGGCGACGATCGGCCAAAACAGCCCCGGCAGCGGCACGAAGCCCAGCGTCGCGCCGAGCGGCGTGAATGGCAGCGCGATGCCAATGGCACAGATGATCAGCGTGGCGGCGATCAGCGGCGGGCTCGCCCAGCTCTCCACGAACGGGATATGCGCCGTGCGGATGATATGGATGATGAGCGTCTGCGTCAGGATCGATTCAACGAACCAGCCGGTCTGGAACAGCGCCGGATTCTTCCAGCAGTGGAACAGGTAGAGCATCGTGAAAAAGGTGGTGTAGTCGAAAATCGAGCTGATCGGGCCGATGAAGACCATGAACCGGGCGATGTTGCCCAGCCCCCATTTGCGCGGCTTGGTGAGATATTCCTCATCCACCCGGTCAGTCGGGATCGCCGTCTGCGAGAAATCGTAGAGCAGGTTGTTGGTCAGCACCTGGATGGGCAGCATCGGCAGGAAGGGCAGGAAAATGCTCGCCCCCAGCACGCTGAACATGTTCCCGAAATTCGAGCTGGCGCCCATCTTGATGTACTTGATGATGTTGCCGAACACCTCGCGCCCGGCAAGCACACCGTCATTCAATACAGAAAGATTCTTCTCCAGCAGAATGATGCCCGCGCTCTCTTTCGCGATGTCGACCGCGGTATCGACGGAAACGCCAACATCCGCCTCTTTCAGCGCCGGGCCGTCATTGATGCCATCTCCCAGGAAACCAACGACATGCTTGTCCGCCTGCAACGCCGTGATGATCCGCGCCTTCTGCTCCGGAGAGACCTTGGCGAACACATTGGCGCGCTCGGCAGCGATCGCCAGCTCGGCATCGCTCATCGCCTCCACCTCGCGCCCAAGCAGAAGCCCGGTGATCTCCAGCTGCACGTCCCGGCAGACCTTGCGGGTGACGAGATCATTGTCGCCAGTGATGATCTTCACCGCCACGCCGGAGGCTTCCAGCCGGGCAATGGCTGCGGAGGCCGTCTCCTTCGGCGGATCGACGAAGGCGATGAAGCCGCGCAGGATCAGCCCCGACTCATCAGCGGCGCTGAAGTTGTTCTGCCGCTCCGCAGGGAACTCGCGCGTCGCCACGGCGACGACTCGGAACCCATCCTCGTTCATCTCCCGCGCCACGACACCGATCTTCTCGAGTTCGGCCTCGTCCAGCGCGTGTTGTTCGCCGTCCAACTCGTAACCGGCGCAGACGCTCAGCATCTCCTCCACCGCACCCTTGCAGATGAGCAGCGGCGCGCCCCCCGGCTTGCGCACCACCACGGAGAGGCGCCTGCGGGTAAAATCGAAAGGAATTTCATCGAGCTTGCGGAACCCGGTGTCGAGGTTCAGGTGCTCCTCCAACTCGGCATGCTCCAGCACCGCATGGTCGAGCACGTTCTTCAGCCCGCTCTGGAAATGGCTGTTGAGGTACGCCAGCGTCAGCACGCCGTCATCCTCATTGCCACGCACATTGAGGTGCAGCTTCATGATGATGCGGTCCTGCGTCAGCGTGCCGGTCTTGTCCGTACAAAGCACATCCATGGCGCCGAAATTCTGGATCGCGTTCAGCCGCTTCACGATCACCCGTTTGCGCGCCATCATGATCGCGCCGCGCGCCAAGTTCACGGTCACGATCATCGGCAGCATCTCGGGCGTCAGCCCCACGGCCACCGCCACCGCGAAGAGCGCCGCCTCCAGCCAGTTATGCTTGGTCAGCCCGTTGATGAGGAACACCGTTGGCGCCATGAACAAGATGAAGCGGATCATCAGCCCGGCGAAACCGGCTATGCCACGGTCGAAGCTCGTTTTCCCGTGCTCGCCCACGATCTTGTCCGCCAGCTGGCCGAAGTTTGTGGCGGCCCCCGTGTGCAGCACCGCGGCTGTGGCGTAGCCGCTGATCACGTTCGAGCCCATGAAGCAGATGTTCTGCAGCGCGAACACATCATCCACCGCCGCACCCTGCGGCAAGCAGGATTTTTCCTGCGGCATCGACTCGCCCGTGAGCGCGGACTGGTTGATGAAGAGATCCTTGGCGGTAAGCAGCCGCACATCGGCGGGGATCATGTCGCCAGCGGAGAGGCGGATCATATCGCCTGGCACCAGCTCATCGAGCCCGATCTCGGCATAGCCCTCCTCATCCGCCCCAGGCGTGCCGGGCCGGCGCACCGTGGCGTGGATCTTCACCATGTTGGCGAGCTGCGCGGCGGCGGCGCTGGAGCGGTGCTCCTGGATAAAGCCCAGCCCGACGCTGAGGATGACCATGACGGCAATGACGATGGCCGAGCGCGCATCCTGCGTCAGGACCCAGGAGGCAGCCGCCAGCACCAGCAGCATGAGGTTGAGCGGCGTCTTGGCATTGCGCCAAAGCTCCGCTAGCACGCTCAGCCGTTCCTCGCGGGCGATGCGGTTGGGGCCGAAGCGCTTGAGCCGCGCAGCCACCTCGCCGGCACTCAACCCCTCCGGCATGGCGCCCAGGCGGGCGCAAACCGCCTCCGGCACCAGCGCCGCGATCTCTGCAAGGTCTTGGGGGGCGGGGAGCTTGCCGGTCATGGCGCGCCCATCCGCACGGCCCTTGCCTCCTGGCTGGCCTGGTGCAGCTTGTAGTGCCGCCATTCACGGTCAAGTGCCGCGTTCACCTCGGCACCGAACAGCACCACATAGGCGGAAATGTAGAACCACATCATCAGACCGATCAGTGTTGCGAGAGGACCATAGAGCACGCTGTACGCGGCGAACCGCCCGACATAGAGGCCAAACGCCCAGGAGGCGAGCAGCCACAGGACAGTGGCGATGACCGCGCCCGGGGCATGGAACACGCGGCCCGTTCCCGCAGGGCCGAAGCGGTAGAGCAGCCCCAGGGCCAGCAGCAGGAACACGATCATCGCCGCGGCGCTGATCAGCCCCACAAGAAAGGTGGCTGAGCCGGAGAGGCCGAGAAACGCCAGCGCCACTGGCAAAAAGACGAGAAAGCCTATGGCCATCGCGGTGCCGGCGATGGCCACCAGCGTCATACCCAACGACACAAGCTGGAAGCGCAGCAGGCCACGCGTCTCGCGCTCATGGTAGGCGAGCGACAGCGCGTTCAGGACCGATTTGGTGCCGGTGGAGGACGACCAAAGTGAAATTCCCAGCGAGATGAGGAAGCTCAAGCCCAGCCCCTTGGCAGGCTGGGCGATGACGCTCTGGATGCGGTCCGAGATCAGCGAGAACGCCGCCGGCGGCATGAAGCTTTGCAGATAATGCAGCTGAGGCTGCACGGTGTCCGGGTTGTACACCAGCCCGTAGAGCGAGATGAGCATGGTGATGGTGGGGAACAGCGCCAGCGTGGCGTAGAACGCGCATCCGGCCGCAACCAGCGAGACCCGCTGCGAGGCCGTCGCCCGCCCCGCGGAGAGCAAGGCGCGCCGGAACAGCGGCAGATGCGCGCGGGAGACGAATTGATCAGCCATCGGAGCCGATTTTAATCGCATCCGGCACCGTGGCAAACCTGTCACGCCACCGACACAAAAGCTTCATCAGGCGGCTTAAAGTCCCGCGAGCAGGAACGCCTTGATCCGCGCCATCGACTCATAATCCATCAGCGCCGGAGCGTGTCCCGCATCCTCCACCACATAGCCCTCCGCGCCGGATTCCAGCATGCGGGTATAAACCGGCTCGGTCAGCAGATCGCTCTGCGCGCCGCGAATGACGAGCCGTGGGACCTGGATCAGGCCCCAGATCGGCCACATGTCCGCATCCAGCGGCACCGAGGCGAGGATCGGTTCGATAATCTTCGGGTCGTAATGCATGGCAAACGCCCCTTCCCCGGTCTGGTCCAGCACCCGCCGGGCGGAGAAACGGGCCAGATGCGCCCATTGCGCGTCGGTCAGCTTGCCGAACGGCGCATGCACCAGACGCAGATGCGCCTCCAGCGCCGCCATGGAGACAAAGCGCTCCGGCGCGACGCTCATGTAGTCGCGGATGCGCTTGAGCGAGATGGCGGGGATTTGCGGGCCGACATCGTTGATCACCAGCCGCGTGATCGGGGCGTTCTGCGCGGCGGCGATCATCATGCCGCAAATCCCGCCAAGGGAGGTGCCCACCCACGCCACCGGCTTGTTCAGCTGGGCCAGCAGATGCGCCAGCGCCACCACATAGGTCGGCGGCTGATAGGCCATGGATTCAGACAGCCAGTCGGACTTTCCGCGTCCCGGCAGGTCCGGGCAGATCACATGGAAACGGTCGGACAGCGCCTCCGCCAGGGCGTCGAAATCCCGCCCGCTGCGGGTGAGCCCATGCACGCACACCACGGCGGGCGCCGCCGGGTTGCCGGACTCGACGTAGGCCATTTTGTAGAATCTGGTGCCGAAGAGATAATTCACTGAACCCGCGCGCGGCATATTGCCTCCATCGACCGTAACCCGAAGCTGCTCTAAGGCTTAGATGATGCAACCCCAGTCCACAACCGTTCCGGCCTGGAAACTCTTCATTGCGGTGGTGAGCGCCTGCGCCGCGCTCAACATCCTGGCACTGGGCGACCTGCTGCTGACACACACGATGCTGAACAGCGACTTCATGGCTTTCTGGTCCTTTCCGCGCTTCGCCGCCACGCATCCCGTGGCGCAAATCTACGACGCCGCCGCGCTGCAGGCGTTCCAGCAGGCGCTCTACCCCGGGTTCGACAGCTTCTACCCGTATCTTTACGCCCCCACCCTGCTGCTGCCGATCTGGTGGCTGAAATGGCTCTCCTACGGCTGGGCGGAGATCATCTGGACCGTCGCGGGTGTCGCAGCGCTTGCCCCGGCCGTGAAGCTGGCCTTCCCGCGTGCGCACTGGACCGTGCTGGCGGCGCTTCTGGCCAGCCCCGCCGCGCTGATTACCGCCGCAACCGGGGAGACGGCCTTCTTCACCACCGCGTTGCTGCTGGCCGGGGTCGGGGCATTGCCAGAACGGCCCGCGCTGGCCGGTATCGCCTTCGGCCTGCTCACGCTCAAGCCCCAGCTCGGCATCCTCATTCCCGTCTTCCTGCTGGCGCGCTGCGAGTGGCGGGCCATCGCCACCGCCACTCTCACGGCGCTGGCCCTGGCCGGGCTTTCCTGCCTCGCCTTCCCACCCGGTCTATGGCTGATCTGGGCGCATACGCTGCCGCAATACCAGGCCTGGTACTTTGCCTCGAAGGGGCTGAACCTGAACATCATCGTTACCCCTGCGGCGAATCTCGTGGCGCTCGGCGTGCCGCAAAACATCGCCTGGGCGGTGCAGATGGGCTGCTTCCTGGCGGTGGTGGCGGCTGTCGCCTGGCTGGCCCGGCGCGCGCCCCACAGGCTGGCCGTCGCGGCACTGCTCACCGGCACATTCCTGGCCCAGCCGCACGCCTACGCCTATGACAGCGTAACCCTGACTGCCGCCCTGGCCCTTTGCATCACCGGGCGGCCCGCCGCATGGCAGCTCGGGCTGGCGGCGCTGGTGTATCTGGGGCCGCTGCTGCTGCTCACGCCGGCTTGGCACTGGTTCCTCTACGCTGTGCCTGAGGCCGCGCTGCTCGCGGCTGTCACCGCGCTTGCGCTGCGGCCCGCGGCGGGCCATGATTCGGGCCATGACCCAGTTCCTTACCACCCCGCCGCCTGAGCCGCGTTTAACCGAAGGCGTGCTGCTCCGGCGCTTCGTGGCATTGCTGGTGGATTGCTTCATCATCGGCCTTCTCGGCTGGGCAGCGGCGTTTTTCATCGCCATATTCGGCGTGTTCACGCTTGGCATCGGCTGGCTGGCGTTCCACGTGATGCCGCTGCTGCCCTTCGTGTACTACACACTGCTGATTGGCGGCTCTGGCGCCACACCGGGGCAGCGCGCCATGGGCATCGAGGTTCGGCAGGATTCCGATCTGGCACCGCCGAATTTAGCCCAAGCGCTGGTCTGGACCATTCTGCTCTGGCTCAGCTTCGTCCTCGCCTGCATTCCCTTCCTGCTGGCACTGCTCAACCCGCGCCGCCGCACCACGCATGACATCCTCTCCGGGCTGGTGATTATCAGGGCCACGTAAATTCCTGTTGACGCGGCGGGGTCGAGACCCAAACATAACCGGGTAATGAGCTTCAAGCCCCCTCGCCGCCCGCATTTCTTCTACACCACGGCGCCTCTGCCCTGCCCGTACGTGCCTGGCCGCACGGAGCGCAAGGTGGTGACGGAGCTGGCTGGCATCTCGGCGGAATCCCTGCACGACAAGCTTTCCCGCGGCGGCTTCCGGCGAAGCCATAACATAGCCTACGCACCTGTCTGCCCGGGCTGCAATGCCTGCCTGCCCATCCGTATCCGCGCGCAGGACTTCGCCCCCAACAAGACCCAGCGGCGCGTCGCCCGCATCAATGCCGACCTCTCGGTGAAGGAGATGCCGCCCCGCGCGACGGCCGAGCAGTATCAGCTGTTCCAGACCTACCAGCAGGCCCGTCATGGTGAGGGCGACATGGCGGCGATGAGCTTCTACGACTACCGCGCCATGATCGAGGACACGCCGATCGAGACCTCGGTCGCCGAATTCCGCCTGCCTGATGGCCGCCTCGCCGGGGCCTGCCTGATGGACCGCGTGGGAGACGGGCTTTCCGCCGTGTACTCCTTCTTCGACACCACGCTGGATGCCCGATCGCTCGGCACCTACGCCATCCTCTGGCTGGTGCAGCGAGCCGTGGAGCTGGAACTGCCGCATGTCTATCTTGGCTACTGGGTCGCCGAGAGCCGCAAGATGTCCTACAAGGCCCGGTTCCGCCCCAGCGAGGTGCTGCGCGGCGGGCAATGGGTGCCACTGGGGGAGCAAAACGCCGCCCTGGCACCACGGACCGTCATGGCGCAAGCCTGACCCATGAACTTACTTATGTTCCGTTCACCACCGCCACGGCGGCCCGGATGTCAGCAATGGTGGCGCCGTGCGAAAACGCTCTGCGCAACGCCTCAAAATGGTCCGGCTTGTTCTGCTGGAGAAACGCCAAGCTCCTCTTCGGCCCCAAATACCATAACCCGTTGAGAGTAAAATAAATCTCCGGCAACGTTTGCAAGAGCCAGTGCCGCCGGTAATCCCCCTCCGGGCCGCCCTTTTCGGCACGCGCCAACATTTTCTCAAGCCAAAGATGCTGCGTCTGCACCTCGCTGGGCGGCAGTGGCTCCGGCCCGGCCGAAAACATCTCAGCAACCGCCTTAAGGGCCGCATCTCCCTCGGCATCGAACTGGAAGAGAACCCGGCCTTCGTGAATCCGCAACCAGTCCAGATCGGGCCGCGCCTCCGGCGGGTAGAGAAACAGGTCGAGAAACAACCCATTCCAAAGGTTGGCAACATGTCCCGCCTCGCTGGTCTCGCTGAAGGCAATGACATCTATGTCACTCGAATCATCCCAGTCACCCCGTGCCCGTGAGCCGTAAAGGATTGCCGTACGGCAACCAAACCGCTCCTTGAGATACGCGCAAAGCACAGCGATGAGTTTTTCCTGAGCCTCGTGCCGTCCGCGGTCTTCCTGCATTCCGAAATTCTGCAACAAAGAACCGGGGAGAGACACCCCTCTTTTTAAAACCCGAACATGTGGTCGAGCGAGAACCCGCCCGCGCCGTCATCCACACCGTGAAAGCCGAACAAGCGGCAGGTGGTGTCGCGGATCAGCACGTAGCCGGTCTCTCCGGCGGCGCTCAGATCATCGACGGAAAAATGCTCCAATGGCCGCACGATGTACGAACCCGAGCAGGCGATCTGGATCTTCGCCGCCGCCAGCTTGCGCCCCGCGCCGTCATAGAGTTCCAGCTCGGTGGAGGATTGCGGCACCCAAGGCCCCGAGGCCGGGTAGATCAACATGCAGAAGCTCTGCCGCCCGTCGAAGCCAAGCTTCAGGAACAGCCGCGTGGAAAGCCCCGGCGGCTTGCCGGTATAGCTCTGCGGCTCGTTCTTGTAGACCATCAGCGTGTTGAAGATATGCCCGCCGAAGCTGCTCTCCGCGGCGTGGCCGCTCCGGCGGTCCTCGAAGCGGAACAGCGCGTGCAGCCAGCCATTGGCCTCGCCGCCGAAGCGGAAGTCATAGACCAGCTCGGCATGGCCGCCCTCGGGCAGCGCCCCGTCTGGCAGCATGTCGTCGAGGTCGAAGGCACATTCGTGCTTGCGCCGCAGCACGCCGAAATAATGCTCGCCCAGCTTCGCGCCGTCCGGCGCGAACACATCCAGCCGCAACGGCGTGTTCTGCTCCGTCACCGCCATCGGGGTGGGGAGCACGATCGTCCGGAAGCGCCCGCGCGGCGGCACCGGGAAGGGCAGCAGGAAGCCTCGCCCCATCTCGGGGTGCAGCGTCTTCAGCCCCGGATCGGGTTTCAGGTCGCCGCGCTCGACATTCACATGCGCGATGCGCGTGCGGCCGCCGCGCTGGACCTCGTAGCGCGGACGCACCAGATGCCGCCCGGCCAGAACCTCGAACTGCGCGGGCCATTGCACGTCCGTGAACAGCTCCGCGACGTCGAGCGCCAGGGTGGCGAAAGGCGGTATCTCGGTATCCAACGCCACCGGCATGCCCTCGCCCATGCGGTCCAGCGCCACCCCGCCAGCTGGGATCGGCACGGCATGGCTGTTCTGCACCCAGAGGATCACGCGCTCATCCGCGCGCGGCGCAGGCAGCCCGGCAAAGCGCTCGGAGGGCCAGGCATTGGCGTCGTGCGTGCAGGAGAGCGAGGCGCCGTTATCGGTGGCGTAGGTATCCAACGCGTATTTCACAACGTCATGCCCGGCGATGCCGGTGGCGTGGATGAAGAGCTGCCCGGTGAAAGGCCCCAGGCCGAACCGCCTGCGCACCGCCTGGCTGTCGATGACATAGCCGCCCGGCCCGGCAGGGGCTTCGTCACTCCACTCGGCCAGCACCTGGCCATCCACCGCGAACAGAATGTGGAAGAACCGTACCTTGCCCGCGCCATACCCGGCCCAGTAATTCGCGGTGGTCAGGCGGGTGGCGAAATGCCCGTCATCGCGGAAGAACACAAAATTCGTGGCGAAGTTCCGCGCGTCCAGATACCGCTCCGGCACGCTGCGCCATTCGGCGGGGAGCTTCACCTCATCCAGCGTCAGCACCTCGGCGCCCTGGGGGAGGAAGCGCCGCAGCCGCTCCGCCACGCGCGGCGCGTCGAAGGCGGCGATGAGCACCGTCCGCACCCGCGCCTCGGGCAGCGCGGTGAGCGCCCGCGCGATATGCCCGCCGCGCACATGGCCTATGGCCTGCACGTCCTGCACGTAAACGCCCTCGACATCGAAATCCGGGCAAAGCGCCAGCAGCGGCCCGGCGAAACCCTCCGGGTCCACCACCGCCACACTGCCAGCCCGCCCCGCCAGCGCCGCCAGCGCCCGTGCCGCCAGGGGATGCGCCAGCGCCTTGTAAACCGTGTTGCCGCCGCGGACATTATCGAAAGTTTCAATATCAAGCATATTTTTATCTCACAGGCCCAAACGGTGGCGCAGTTCCGCCCCGGCCTCAGCCGTATCATCCAGCGGCGCGGTGTTCCATAGCGCCAGCCGGCCATCGAAGTCCCGCGCCCGGCCATCCTTCACCAGCGCGTCCATGAACATGCCGATGCGCGACGATTTCCCCGGCAGCCGCGCCAGATAGACCGGCGCGTGCGTCGCCACCGCCTCGGAGACCATGGACACGCTATCCGCCGTGACGATGATGGCATCGGCGCAGGCCAGCATGCCGAAATACGGGTTCTCGCCGGTGAAGTCCCAGATCCACGCGCCCAGCGGCTCCAGCGCCGCACGGAGTATGGCGAGCACCTCCGGCGCGGTGCGGCGCGAGGGGGTGATGATGAGCCCGGCCTCGCGCGCCACATTGGCGAGCTGCGCCGCCAGGGCGTGGGCCTGCGGCGTCTCGAACCGGTAGCGGCCATTGGAGCCGCCCAGCAGCACCGCCACCAGCGGGCGGCGATACGCGGCAAAACGCGGCGCCCAATGCTCGCGCTCGGCGGCCAGCCGCGCCTGCGTCACGCGGTGCAGCGCCGTGCGGGTGACGATCACGTTCGGCCCGCTGATGCCGTCATGCCGGGCGGCAAAAACGGCGTCGAACTTGCCCAGCGCCATGCGAGGGTGCTGAATGGCGACGGCGCGGACATCCTTGCTCCGAAGTGCTGCGGCCACGCGCGAGCCCGCCCCGCCGCAGCCGAACACCACCGGCGGCAGCGGGGCCTCGAACGCCTCCGCCCCCACGGCGAGGCGTGGGTTGAACCAGAGGCTGGTCGGGATTCTGTCCCAGGGCTTGATGAAGAGCAGCGTGCGCATATCCGGCACGAACCCCGCGGCCTCAGCGAGGCCCAGCGCCTGGTTCCGCAAACCGGCGATGTCGGTGCAAAAGAGTCTCACGATCTGCATGGGTCCGGCTTTGGCTGGGGCGGGGCGCTACGTCAACCCGCGGATTGCGCCTTGCGCCAACCCGGCTACACTGGCCGTTATGAGTTCCGGCCCCCTCTCCGAAACCCTGCCGCAAAGCCAGTTTCACGCTGGCGTGCCGGATTTCGCCATGGAGATCGCCCCGCCCGATCTTGCGCCGTTCGCCGCCGGCAATACCGGCGTGCCGGGCTTCACCACGCTCAGTTCCGGCGAGCCTGGCCCGCATGTGGTGGTGGTGGCATTAATTCATGGTAATGAATTCGCAGGAGCGATCGTGCTGGCCGAGATGCTGCGCTCGGGCTTCACGCCGCTGCGCGGGCGCCTCACGCTCGGCTTCGCCAACCTCGCCGCCTTTGCCCGCTTCGACCCGGCAACCCCCCTGGCCTCGCGCTATGTCGAGGAAGACCTCAACCGCGTGTGGGACGATTACCAACTCTTCGGCGTGCGGCGCTCGGCGGAGCTGAACCGCGCGCGCGAGATGAAGCCGGTGATCGACAGCGCCGACCTGCTGCTCGACCTGCACACCATGCTCTGGCCCTCGGAGCCGCTGCTGCTCTGCGGCGCGGGCGAGCGCGGGCGGGATCTGGCGCTGGCGGTGGGCACGCCGGGGCTGGTGGTGGCCGATGCCGGGCACAAGGGCGGTAAGCGACTGATCGATTACGGCCGCTTCACCGAGGGCGCGGAACAGAAGGCCGCCTGCGTGCTGGTGGAGGCCGGGCAGCACTGGGAGGCCCAGGCCGTGGCCCAAAGCCGCGCCACGATCGTCTCGCTGCTGCGCCATGCCGGCATGGTGGAGGGCGTGGCAGCGCCCCCGCCCCCGCGCCTCGCGCAAGTGGTGCGCACCATCACGGCACGGACAAACCGTTTCGAATTCGTTCGTGATTTCCGCGGCGGCGAGATCATCCAGGCCGCGGGCACCGTCATCGCCCATGACGGCGACGAAGCCATCATCACGCCGGAAGACAACATGATGTTGGTGATACCAACGCTGAAGGTCTCGCACGGGCACACGGCCGTGCGGCTGGCGAAACTCTCTGGCGCTTAACTGCTTTTTCAAAACTCCAGGCAGATTTTGCCAAAATGCCGGCCGGACTGCTCATGCCGGAAGGCGCTGGCGATATCCTCCAGCGCGAACAGGCTGTCGATCACCGGGCGGATGCCCGTGGCCTCCATGCCGCGCACCATTTCCACCTGCTGGCGCCGGTTGCCGACGATAATGCCTTGCAGCCGCGCCTGCTTCGCCATCAGCGCCGCCGTCGGCACTTCGCCGCTGCGCCCCGTGAGCACGCCGATGAGCGCGATATGCCCGCCGATGCGCACCGCCGCGATGGATTGCGGCAGGGTGCCCGGCCCGCCGACCTCCACCACATGGTCCACCCCAAACCCGCCGGTGTAGTCGCGCACCGCGCGGCCCCAGTCCGGAGTGGTCCTGTAGTTGATGCCATGCACGGCACCCATGCCGCGCAGCCGCTCCAGTTTCTCTTCCGAGGACGAAGTGGCGATCACCACGGCGCCCATCGCGCGGGCGATTTGCATGGCAAAGATCGAAACACCGCCAGTGCCCAGCACCAGCACAATGTCGCCCGCCTTCAGCCGCCCCTCCACCACCAGAGCGCGCCAAGCGGTCAGCCCAGCCGTGGTCAGCGTCGCCGCCTCGGCGTGGCTCCAGCCCCGCGGCGCATGGGTAAAAAACTGCGCCGGCACCGTCACGTATTCACGCGCATAGCCGTCAACGCCATCGCCCGGCACGGTGGCGAAATCGCCAACCAGCGGCGCGCCATCCAGCCAGTGCGGAAAGAAACAGGAGACGACATGGTCGCCCGGCTTGAACTCGCCCAACCCAGCCCCCACGGCTTCCACCACGCCCGCCCCATCGGCCATGGGGATGCGCCCGTCGGCGGTGGGAATGGCGCCGATGGCCACGGCGAAATCATGATAATTCAGTGAGCTGGCATGCAGGCGGACCAGGATTTCCCCCGGGCCGGGCGGCAAAGGCGTGTCCAGTTCGGCCAGGGTCAGATTATCCAGCCCCGCGGGGTGCCTGATCCTGATAGCCTTCATGTCACTCCCCTTGGTGATGCAGGCTCAGCGGAGCAGCGCGTCCGCCAATGCTTCCCAACTGGTGGCGTCAGGGGCCAGGAGCAACCCCCCGCTGGTGTCCGAGGGTCTGTATTCCGAACCGTCAAAATGACGGGAATATCCGCCTGCCTCGCGGTGCAGCAGCCAGCCCGCGGCATGGTCCCAGGGCATCAGCTTGCGGAACATCTGCACATGGCAATGCCCGGCGGCGAGCATCCGGTACTGGTGCGCGGCGCAGCGGTAATCGGTCACTGCCGCCAACCGGTCCAGCCGGTGCAGCACCTGCGTGCGCAGCGGCTCCTCCATGTACCGCCAGGACATGGAGCCAAACATCTGCCCCACCGGCGCGGGCTCTGCCACGTGCAGGCGGCGGCGCGTGCCATCCTCCGCCACCAGCCAGGCGCCCTGCCCGGCCAGGGCCACGGCGCAGTCATCGCTGATCGGGTCTAAGATAAACCCGGCCCGCACCTGGTTTTCTTCCACCAGCGCCGCCATCACCCCGAATAGCGGCAACTCGGCGGCAAAATTCGCGGTGCCGTCGATCGGGTCTACCACCCACACACGCCCGGGTTCTGCCAGCCGCTCCACCCGGGCCGTGCCCTCGGAGACAGCCTCCTCGCCGATCACATCATCGCCGGGGAAGAGCGCCCGCAGACCCGCGTCCAGCGCGCGCTCGGCGGCTTCGTCCGCCACGGTCACCGGGTCAAGCGGGCCGGTCTTGCTGCGGACATCGCCGCTGCGCAGATGCTTGAACCGGGGCAAAATTTCGCTGCGCGCCACGTCGCGCAGCAACGCGATGACGGATTGCACCTCGGCGGGGGTCAAAGCGCTTCGAACCGCGCTTTATCGACGGCGGAGAGACGCAGCGTCAGGCGCACGAATCTCTCGTCATCCTCGCGGTGCAGCACCTCGCCATGGCGGTAGGCCCAGGCGATCTTCGCGCCATCCGCCACCGGAATTTGCACGTCCACCACTTCCAGGCGGGCGGCCAGGCGCTCGTCGATCTCGGCCAGCAGGCGCGGCAACCCCTCGCCTGTCAGGGCCGAGACGGCAATACCCTCGCCCTGCATCACGTTCTCTACACCGCCCAGCACATCCGCCTTGTTCAGCACTTCCAGCGTGCGCGCCGGCCAGTCCTCGTCCAGCGCGCCGTCCTTGGCCATGCGGGCCAGCACATTGCGCACATCCTTGGCCTGGGCCTCGGTGTCGGGGTGCGAGACATCGCGCACATGCAGCAGCAGATCAGCCTCCGCCACCTCTTCCAGCGTGGCGCGGAATGCGGCGACCAGCTCGGTCGGCAACTCGGAGATGAAGCCCACGGTGTCCGAAAGGATGATGTTGCGGCCGGAAGGCAGCAGCAGTCCGCGCATGGTGGGGTCCAGCGTGGCGAAGAGCTGGTTCTCAGCCATCACGGTTGCGCCGGTCAGCGCGTTGAACAGCGTGGACTTGCCGGCGTTGGTGTAGCCGACGAGCGCCACGACCGGGTACGGTACCTTCTTGCGCGCGCCGCGATGCAGGCCGCGCGTGCGCCGCACCTCCTCCAGCTCGGCCTTCAACCGCACGATCCGGTCGCCGATCAGGCGGCGGTCCGCCTCGATCTGCGTCTCACCCGGGCCGCCGAGGAAGCCGAAGCCGCCGCGCTGGCGCTCAAGATGGGTCCAGGAGCGCACAAGCCGCGAGCGCTGGTATTCCAGATGCGCCAGCTCCACCTGCAACGCGCCCTCCCGGGTCCGCGCGCGGGCGCCGAAAATGTCCAGAATCAGCCCTGTGCGGTCGATGACCTTGCACTTCCAGGCGGTTTCCAGGTTGCGCTGCTGCACGGGCGTGAGGGCGGCATCCACCACCGCCACATCCACCCCGGCTTCACTCAAGGCAACGCCGGCGATCTCCACCTGCCCCTTGCCCAGCAGCGTGGCGGGGGTGAGGCTGCGCAGCTGGAATATCTGCTCATGCACCACCACCAGGCCAATGGAAGCGGCAAGCCCCACAGCCTCCGCCAGACGCGCGTCGGCCGAACGCGTCTGGTTGCCCGTGCGCGCGGCCTCTTTGTCCCATGGCAGCAGAATGGCCGCCCGGCTGGGCGGCGGCGCGGTCTCAATCAGCCTTCAAATTCCGGATCGTATTGCGGCTCAGGCGCGCGGTGCAGCTTCAGCGTGCTGCTGCTGCCGGTGCCCTCGGCGGGGGCCTGTGCGGCGCCCTCGGCGCGGCTGGCATCGAACAGCATGATCGGCGCGCCCGGCATTACGGTGCTGATGGCGTGCTTGTACACGAGCTGCGTATGCCCGTCGCGGCGAAGGAGCACGGAGAAATTGTCAAACCAGGTGATGACGCCCTGAAGCTTCACGCCATTGACGAGGAAGACCGTGACCGGCGTCTTGCTCTTACGGACGTGGTTGAGGAACACATCTTGTACATTTTGCGATTTTTCGTTGGCCACGGCGAATTCCTTGTTCTTGTCGCCGTTATACGGCGATATCTGGGTTAATCTAGTCAAAAAAAGCCTGAAGTTCCCGACGGATGCGTGGCGCACGCCGCCGGCCGTTGAATTATATAGAAATTGTGCGCCGCGGCAACCGCTCCATACCCTCACGCATGGGCGCCAACCTTAAAAGGTAAGGCCCACGTTAAACGAACCGAACTCGTGGATCGAGTTGGCCTGGTGGTAGAAGCGGTTGGTCTGGAACACCTGCGTGTAGCTGAAGCGGACACCCCGCCAGATGACCGTGACGCCGGCTTCGAACGTGCCTACAACGCGGTATGGATCGACACTGCGGCTGGTCTGGAAGTCCGAGCCCTGCAGGATTTCGTCATGCCCCACAACCTTCGCGGCGGCGCTGCCGAACACATACCACACGAGCGGCTGGGTCTGCTCGAACGCGTCCGCGCCAGAGGGCGAAGTGGCCATCAGCGAGGGGCCGAAATCACTGTCCAGCCCCCGGCCGAACCGGAAGCCCAGCGCCGGCTGCGCGTATACATCGGTGAGGCCGGCCATGCCGGAAATCTGCGGCAGAACATCCACCTCTATCCCGTTGCTGAACCGGGTAACCGGCACGCGCCAAATGCGGGCGGCGGAAAAATCGATCGCCGGTTCGCTCGGCAGCTGATAGGCCCAGCCATGCGTCCCATTCTGCCCGATGATCGAGTGGAAATCATTCTGCACGATCTCGCCGCCCGCATCGCGCCCGATAACGCCGGCATTCATCCCCATGACGGTGCGGGTGTTCGCCGTGTCCTGGATCAGGCTGAACGTGGCCGCGAGATAGCCCGCGTAAGGCTCGTCATTGGGATCGGGGTTTATCAGCGCCGTGTTGTCCGGTGTGTAGAGCTGCTGGACAATGCCGACACTGACGCGCTGCGTACCCTCGCCCAGCAGGGCATGGCCGAAATTGGCCACAAATCCGGGCACCTTACCCTCGGGCGAGGTCCAACCCAGATGGAGACCGTTAACGTAATACCTGTCCGTCTGATTTGTGGTGCTGATCGAGGCATTCTCGTCCTGGATGGTCCAGATGCCCGCCAGGGGCGACGATGAAGAATCTGCCTGGGCGGCTGTGCCGAAGGCCAGCAGGGCAAACGGGCTTAACACGGCAAGGCGCAAGCAAAGGGAAGTCTTCATCATGAATCTTACATTCGGCCGGAAGCTGTGGACTAAGCGCTTCTAACCGATGCGGGGAATAATGAAACTACCTCTCCCGGCTAGTGCAGACCGCCAGTTCGAGCAGCCGCTCCAGAACTTCACTCTCCTGCGCGCCGGAAATGGCGTGTTCTCCATCGATCAGAAAACATGGCACGCCGTTAATTCCCAAGCGATGAGCATGCAAGTTTTCGGCATGCACCGCGTCGCCCCCCTCCGCGGAGGCGAGAAAATCGGCAACGTCTCCGACGTCCAGACTGAGCTGCCCGGCGAGTCCTGCAAGGACAGCATGGCTGCCAATATCAAGCCCGTCGACAAAATGCGCCGCGAATATCCGCTGCACCAGCCGGTCGGCCACACCACGCTTGGCGGCCTCGCGAACCAGCCGGTGCGCGTCCACCGAATTGGGCGTCCGGCGAATGGCGGCAAAGTTGAAGTCGATGCCCTCCGCCGCGCCGAATTCGGCAATGGAGGCGTAGAGCCGCCGCGCCCGGTCCTCGGCGCCGAATTTGCGGATCAAGTAATCGGCGCGGGACATGCCTCCGCGCGGCATGTCCGGGTTGAGCAGGAAGGGCCGCCAGCTGAGTTCGACATCGAGATCCTGCCGCCGGGCGAGCAGGAAGGCCAGCCGCTTCACCCCAAGGTAGCACCAGGGGCAGACGAAATCGAACACGACCTCGACAACCAGCCGCGCCGGGAGGGGGGCCAGAATATTCATGGTAGTGCAATCTACCGCAAGCGAGCCCGGGGCGCGAGGGGTTTCACTAGAGCCTGATCGTTTGAGGTTAAATCGCTCTGAGATTAAACCTCAAACGTGAATCAGTCGCTCATCAATCAGTTAGAGGGCGATTCACGCATCAGGCTGACGCGATCGCACTCTAAGGTGTCCCGATTTAGAAGTTCGCAATAGCATTTGCACTCCTTGTAGCGAACTTCTGAATTGAAGGACACTAGCTAAGACATTGAAACTATTTTGGCATTTGGAATTGAAGTTCCTCTACCCACTGGCCACCAAAGGATGAGGAACTTCAAATACGCCACACCAGGGGCGGGCGAACCAGTCCGCATTGCCGGCCCTGCGATCGGCGCGTATCGTTGCTGCAGCGGCGGCCCAGCGCGATGATGCCTGGCCTCAAGTATTGGAGATATCGACTTGAAACGCTTCGCTCTTGCCCTTCTCGCCGCCACTGCGCTGCCCGCTGGCGCCGCCATGGCCCGCAACAACCCTGCCCCGCCGCCGTCCGGCGAGGTGATCCATCTGTTCGGGCCAGATTCCGTTTTCAACAACATCATCCCGAACACGGAAAGCAGCGCGGCCGCACCGGCTGCGAAAGCCGCCGCGGCGCCCGCCAATGCTCCTGCCGCCACTCCCTCCAGCACTAAAGCCGGCACCCCGGCCAGCGCTTCCTCCGGCGGCGGCTGGGGTGACGTGCTGCATCAGATGTTCGTGACCGGCGACCCGAATGTGCCTGCCTCGGAACGCCTCTCCAAAGGGCGGACGGGCGGGCAATAAATACGGGCGCTTCACCCTGATACGGGCGTACTCCGGCACGTCCCGCCCCCGCCGCGCGGTTCAGTCCTGGGCGCGCAGTTGGTCCGCCCGCTGCTCCAGGCGCTTGGCCATGTCGTCCAGGCGCCAGGCCATGATGTCGTAGAAGGTGACATAGCCGCGCTTCTTCACATCGATAGCGTCGAAGTTATCCGCCACTACCGTTAAACCCCCCGCCTTGGCCTGTGCCTGGGTGAGGTGGCCATCATGTGTAGTGTTGGCGGCATAGAACTTCATCAGCACCTCCTCCATCCCAAAGCCGTGCTGCCCGCCCTTGCCCCAGTTGCCGCCCTTCGTGCCAGGACCACCCCAGCCCGGGCCACCCCAGCCGCCGTCCATCATGCCAGGGCCGGGGCCGGCACCGTCGGCCGACGGAAGCGGCGGGGGCTGATCGTTGTCGCTGGTCTGCGCCAGGGCGAGACCGGGCACCAGCGCGATGCAGGAAGCGAGAAGAATACGGCGCATGGAAACAACTCCTTGGGTTAATAGCGACCATGGGGAGTAGTGCGCCGCGAATGTAACGCCAGTGTCTCTTCCTTGTGACAAACAAAAAACGGCGCCAGATGGCGCCGTTTTCCATGTTCGGTTCGGAAATCTGCCCCGGATTAGCGGGAGTAGAATTCCACCACCAGATGCGGTTCCATCTGCACCGGATAGGGCACGTCCGCGAGCTTCGGCGCACGCATGAACTTGCCCTTCATGGCGCGGTGATCGACCTCGACATATTCCGGCACGTCGCGCTCGGCGCTCTGGGCGGCATCCAGCACCACGGCCAGCTGCTTGGACTTCTCGCGCACCTCGATCACGTCCTCGTCCTTCACCTGGTAGGACGGGATATTCACCTTCTTGCCGTTGACCATCACGTGGCCATGGCTGACCAGCTGGCGGGCGGCAAACGGGGTGATGGCGAACTTCAGGCGGTACACGACCGCATCCAGACGGCGCTCGAGCAGCTCGATCAGGTTCTCGGAGGTGTCGCCCTTACGGCGCACGGCCTCCTCGTAATACTTGTAGAAGGACTTCTCGGAGATGTTGCCGTAATAGCCCTTCAGCTTCTGCTTCGCCATGAGCTGCACGCCGTAGTCGGACGGCTTCTTGCGGCGCTGGCCATGCTGGCCCGGACCATACTCACGCTTGTTGACCGGCGACTTGGCGCGGCCCCAAAGGTTAACCCCCAGACGGCGGTTGATCTTATACTTGCTCTCGGTGCGCTTGGTCACGGCGCTTAGACCTTTCTTGTTAGAATTCCGCCAGTAGTCTCTTCCCTGCGAAATGCAGCAAAGAGCGGGCGCGGGCGACCACCGCCCGTCCACGTTCCCGGCAACGAAGCGCCGCCCTTAAACCCCGAGCCGCCACGCGTCAACCGCAGGCCGCACCCAGCGGCAGGAAATCGCCGCCAGGGGCAGCAAAATCCGCTGCTGGGCACGGTTGAGGCGCAATTCCGCCCGCGCGCCCATCCAAGTTCCGCCGTCGCCAGGGGCGCGGGGCTGCCAGCCGTGGCCGAGGCTCACGCCCGGCGTATCCCCCAGGCAGAGGCTCAGCTCCCGCCAATCCTCCGAGTCCGGGTCGGTCTCAGCCGGGGCGGCGGCACCGGCCAGCAAGGTGAGCCGCTGCACTGGCCGGGTGAAGCCGAACCGGGCCAGACGCGTCTGCCCCGCGCGGGTGACCTCGGGGACCACCGTCTCGGTACCCGACATCGCGCGCAGATGCGGAATATAGGCGGGCGAGAACCCGGCCTGAAGCGCGATGCCATGCACGCGCCGCCGCACCGCCGCGAGGCGCGTGCCGCTGGTGACATTCGGGGCGAAGAGACGCGCCGCCGGGCTGCGCCGCCCCAGCTCGTGGTACAGCGCACCGCGATTGCCGGCGCAGAAATAGGACTCACATTCCAACCCTTCGGCCAGCAATATGTCGTGCCGGTCCAGCTCGACATGGAAATAGGTGGCCGCCGCCGCCCGCTCGCGGATGATCGTGGCGCCGTTGACCAGATGCGTGACCGGGATCAGCACGCCATCGGCATACACGCAGTGCAGCGGCGAGAGGCGCAGCACGCGGTGCGGCCTGCCGGGGCCAACGGCGCCGGGCATGATCAGCACCGGCAAAGCGTTGCGGGCCGGAGCCGGGCCGAGGTCCAGCGTGCGCCAGCCGATCCAGCGCACCGGGCGGCGCTCGCCCGAGGCGGTGATCAACGGATCGCCGGGACGCAGTTCCTCCACCGGGCGGTAGCCGCTGGGGGAGAGCAGCCGCGTGCCCCGGGCGAAGCAGGGCATTTCCCCGCC
Organism: uncultured Alphaproteobacteria bacterium; assembly: GCA_963750235.1. Lineage (GTDB taxonomy): Bacteria > Pseudomonadota > Alphaproteobacteria > Acetobacterales > Acetobacteraceae > Acidocella. The sequence continues at coordinate 717,663 of CAVVPW010000004.1, read as the reverse complement.
CAGCGTGATCAGCGAACCGCCCGCCCCGTCTGAGACAATGGACACGGCAGGCTGGCCAAGTGCCGCCTGCACGGCAAAGGACGTCACCTCACTGCCCAAACTGTCGAACACGCCGATCGTACCCGCGCTGTAGCTGACAAGGCTGGTGCCGATGCCCACCAGATCCACCACATCGCTGCCCACCATGTTGGCGACGCCGGAGAACCCCGCCTGCGAGTCATCCAGCACCAGCTCGGCACTCCCCCCGGCGAAGCTCACGGCCGCCCCGCTCACCGGGCCGCTGAGTTCCAGCGCCGCGCTGGCGCCCACCTCCAGCATTCCGGCATCGGCAACGCTGCCCGCCAGCAGCAGCCTGCCGCCCAGCGCCTCGATAGTGCCTGTATCGGCAATCCCCGGCGCATCCAGCACGCCATAGCCGGTGAGCGCCCCGGCGAAGCTGGCTGCGGTGATGGCGCCCCCGGCCAGCGTAACGGACCCCGCGCTCAGGCTGGTGGCGATTGAGGCCAACCCGGCCACCGACATCGCACCACTGTCCGTCAGTGTCCCCGCTTCCAGCGTGGCGCCGATGCCCACGGAGAGTTGCGCCCCTGCCTCCGCTCCCATGGCGCCACTCACGGCGAACAGCGCCGTGCCGCCCAGCGCCAGCGTGCCCGCGCCGTCATAGCTGACGGCGCTGAGCGTGGCGTCATTCTCCAGCCTCACGCCCCCGGCATTGGTCACCGCGCCGAGCGACCCCGCCGCCGTGCCATAGGCGAGCAGGCTGCCCGCACTGCCCAGCACCACCCCGCCGAGCGAAGCGGGGCCGCCAATGTCGAACACCACGCCCGCAACCGCCAGACTGCCCGCAGCGGTGAGCGCGCCGGTAATCACGGCCTCGCTGGCGCCATTGAGGGTGATATTGCCGCTGCTGGAAAACGCCGTGCCAAGCACCGCTAGCGTGCCCGTGCTGAGGGTCACGTCCCCGGCCAGCGCGGCAGTGGCGGCGGCGCCGAAGATCGCCTCCCCGCCGCCATCCACCAGCAGCGCGGTGCCGGAATAGCCGCTCGCCCGCAGCAGATTGTTGAACTCCACCGCGCCGGAGACGGCCACACCGCCCACCGCCTCGGCAGCGGTAACGTCCGCGAGACCAGAGCTTGTCCCGTAGGCCACCATCTCGGCCGCGCTGACTGCCCCGCCCGGGTAGCCGCTCACCGTGCCGCTGCCCGTGGCGGTAATCGCCACGTGCTCGCTCAAACCCGCCAGCAGCCCGGTGCTGCCGGTAAAGGTCAGCGCATCGTTCGCCCCGGCACCGGTATAGGTGAGCCCCGCCAGCTCGGCGTTCAGCGCCTGCACATTGGCGGCGGTGAGGGTCAACGTCGCCGCCGGGGCCTGCGTGCCCAGGCTCAACGCGCCATGTGCCACCGAGACGGTCATCGACAGGCTCTGCGCCGCCGTGCCGGCCAGCTCCAGGTCCAGCCCCGGCAGAGGCTGCGCCACGCCTGCGCTCGCGCCCAGCACCGCCCCGCTGCTCACGCTGGGGGCTTGGGGGCGCAGATAGATCACGCCATCGCCCTCGGCATCCACCCCGGCGGCGGGCACGTAGCCCGAGGGAATGGCTGCAAAGATGGTGTAGGACTGGGTATCGCCGCTGCCATCCACGCCGGAGACGGAAAACGAGGTCCGGCTGACGTTGTAGACGTTGAAGCCGCTGAGCCCGGGGAAGATCAGCTCGTCACCCGGGGCGAAGCCGGTGATGGTGCCGGAGAACAGCTGCGGACCGGTGATGACGAAAGCACCCCCTGCCGCGCCCAGCGTGCCCGCATAGCCGCCGCTCACGGGCACCGCCCCGCCATTGCCGAGGAAGCTCAAGGTCACAGAACTGTCGATCGTCAGTGGCGTGATATCGAATATGCCGTAGAGCGAGGAATCCTCCCCCAGCACCATCACCCCACCAGCAGCCACATCCAGCCTGGTGCCGCCGGTAATCAGCCCGGCATCGACCTCCAGCGTCTCCCCGCCGAGCGCCAGGATCGTGCCCGGCCCGGTGATCTCGCCAGCGGCGGAGAAATTCCCCGCCGTCAGCGTGCCTGCGCCCTCCAGCACCGCGCCTGCCGCCAGCGAGAGAGCCTGGGTGTAATCCAGCCCGGCATTCGCATCCACGGTCAGCCCGTCGCCGAAATCGAGCAGCGCGCCGCTATTCAACTGCACCGGCCCGGCCACGATGCCGCCCGCCGCCAGCAGCGTGCCGGTCTCCACCAGCGTGCCGGCGCTGACCTCGCCGAAATCCAGGCTGGTGCCACCAAGGGTAAGCGTGTTCCCCGGCACCTCCTACGCCCCACCCGGCGCAATGCTCACGCCCGCCGCCACGGTGACGTTGCCGAGTGCCGCCACGGTGCCGCTCACGTTCAGCACGCCGGATGGCGCCGCATCGCCGGTAATCAGCGTATCCGCCCCCGCCGTATAGGTGCCGTTCGCCCCCGGCGTACCCACGGTGTTCAGGTAGATATTCCCGTAGGTCACCGTGCGCGGCAGCACGCCGTTCAAGTTCCACAGCGTGTAGTCCAGATGCTGCCCGCCGGTTACCGTCGGCCCGGCGAAATCCAGCCCCGCGAGCAGCGTGTTGAGCGTGCCGATCTCATCGGCGGTGAAGGACAGCTCGATCGTCCCGGTACCGATGCCGCTCGCCTCGATGCCGCTCATCCCCGTCAGCCCGGGCAGAAGCAGCACGCCCTGGGCCACCGAGAGGGTAAGGCTCAGCGTCTCCTCCTGCCCCAGCCCCATGGCGGCGAGCCCCTCGGCGATGGGGTCGGAGATCGGCGATGGGGTCGGAGAGCAGCAGAGGTCCGGCACTGTGGTCAGCGAATCCGGGCTCAAAGTGACGATCTGCGCCGGGTTGACGAAAGCGGGGCTGGCGGCGGGCACCACATCTACCACGATATCGTCCTGTGTAGGCAAAGTGGCGGGGTCGCTGGCGGTCAGGCTCAGCACATCCGTGCTGGTGCCACTGGGCTCGGTGAGTTGCAACCCGGCCAAGGCGGCGTTCACCTGCGCCGCGCTGCCGGTAAGGGTAATGGCATTGCCCGAGAGCGTGCCCGCGCTCAGCACCGCGCCTGAATTCCCGGCCTGGACCACCACGGTGAGCGTGCCGCCAGGGGGATCGCTTACGGTAATCCCGGGTAGTAGGTCTTGCAGCGATGACAGCGTGGCATTGCCGGTCAGCACGGTCAGCGTCGCGGGCGCGGAGATGTTCAACCGGCTGGTCACGGGCGAAACCTATACAATTTTAATAATTAATCAACGGTAATAAAGCTACCTTAAGCTGTATTGCATTGCAGGAAAATTCTCCCGGCGCCGGGCATGGCCCTGTAACGGTTCAGGCCCCATACTGTGCGGCATGAAAACCGTGCACAAAAAGCCCCGCGCCAAAACCGCCAAAGCCGCCAGTGCGGTAGCCGCCCCGGCGCTGCCGAGTCGCGATTCAGTGAAGCTGTTCCTGGAGGAAGCGGGACAGAATGTGCATTTTCGCGACGTGGTGCGCGCCTTCTCGGTGAAAACCGAGGATCGCAAAGCCCTGCGCGGCATCATGAAATCGCTGGAACTCTCCGGCCATGCCGAGCGCGCCGGGCGCAAGCGCTTCACCGAGGCCGGGCGCCTGCCGGAGAGCGCGCTGGTGGAGGTCACCGGCATCGACCGTGACGGCGAGGCCCTGGCCCGCCCGGTGGTGTGGGACGGCCCAGGCCGCCCGCCGGTCATCTTCATGCACGCGGAGGCCAAGGGCCAGGCGGCGCTGGCGCCGGGCGCGCGCGTGCTGGCGAAACTCAAGCGCATTGGCGGCGACAAATACGAGGGCCGCACCATCAAGCGCATCGCCGAGCAGGTTGGCAGCATCGTCGGCGTGTTCCATGCCATGCCGCAGGGCGGGCGCATCGAGCCCACGGACCGGCGGCAGAAGACGGAATGGATCGTCCCGGAGGGCGAGACCATGCACGCGCAGGAGGGCGAGATCGTCCGCGCCGAGCCGCTGCCCGGCCGGGTCTTCGGGCCGAAACCCGCGCGCGTGACGGAAAAGCTCGGCAGCATCAACGATGCCCGCTCCGTCAGCCTTATCGCCATCGCGCAGCACGGCATCCCCATGGACTTCACCGATGCGGCGGTGAAGGAGGCCGAAAAGGCCAAGCCGGTGCCGCTGGCCAAGCGCACGGACCTGCGCGAGCTGCCGCTCATCACCATCGACGGCCACGATGCCCGCGACTACGACGACGCCGTGTTTGCCGAAAAGGTGGAGCACGGCTACCGGCTGATCGTGGCCATCGCCGATGTGGCGCATTACGTGAAGCCTGGCTCCGCGCTCGACCGCTGCGCCAGGGAGCGCGGCAATTCCTGCTACTTCCCTGACCGCGTGGTGCCGATGCTGCCCGAGGCGCTCTCCAACGGCTTATGCTCGCTCAAGCCCGATGAAGACCGTGGCTGCCTGTTCGCGGAAATGCATATCAACGTGCACGGCCACAAGCAGAGCCACAAATTCGGCCGGGGGCTGATGCGCTCCACCGCGCGCAAGACCTACGAGCAGATCCAGGCCGAGTTCGAGCAGAACCCGCAGATCCATGCCGACCTGTTCGCCGCCTATTTCGCCCTGCTCCAGGCCCGGCATGCGCGCGGCACGCTGGATCTTGACCTGCCCGAGCGCAAGGTGGTGCTGGGCGAGGACGGGCAGGTGCAGAGCGTGGCCCCGCGCCCGCGCCTGGACAGCCACAAGCTGATCGAGGAGTTCATGATCCTCGCCAATGTTTGCGCGGCCGAGGAGCTGGAGCGCCTGAGCATGCCTTGCATGTACCGCGTGCATGCCCCGCCCGCGCCGGAGAAGCTCGATAACCTCCGCAGCTTCCTGCATACGCTGGATATCTCGCTCAAATCCGGCGACACGCTGCACCCGCGCGACCTCGACCATATTTTGAAGCTGGTGGAGGGCACGCCCACCGCTCCGCTGGTGAACGAGACCATGCTGCGCGCCCAGTCCCAGGCCCAGTATTCGCCTGACAATATCGGCCATTTCGGCCTGGCGCTGAGCCGTTACGCGCATTTCACCTCGCCCATCCGCCGCTATGCCGACCTGCTGGTCCATCGCGCCCTCATCACTGGGCTGAAGCTCGGCCCGGACGGTCTCTCGCCCGAGGATATCGCCGCCTTCGGCATCACCGCGGAGCAGATCTCCGGCACCGAGCGCCGCGCCGCCCTGGCCGAGCGGGACTCCAGCGACCGTTATCTTGCGCTGTATTTGCAACACCGCATTGGAGAGTTGTTCTCAGGCCGGGTTTCGGGGGTGACGAAGTTCGGGTTATTCGTCACTTTAACAGAGAGTGGCGCGAGCGGTTTCTTGAGTATGGCTAATCTTCCGGATGATCACTGGGTCTTCGACGAAGCCACCCAAACTCTGTCCGGCCGCCGAAGCCGCCATGTCTTCTCCCTGGCACAACCCATTGAGGTCCGGCTGAACGAGGCCCGCCCCGTCACCGGCGGACTGCTGTTCGGCATGGCCGAGGCGCTGCCCGGCGCTATCAGGCGCGGCAAGTCCCTGCGGGCGAAGCCCGGACGCGCGCCGGACGCCAAGCCCGGCAAGCCCAAGCACAAGCAGAAGCGGCGCAGGTGAAGCGCGCGGTTCTCCTTATTGTCGTCTGCCTCTGCGGCGGCCTGTGGAGCCGCGTGGCCGATGCGGCCACCGTTGGCTTCGACGCCGCCACCGCCGGGGCTGTGTGGTCGGCCGCCCTCACCTATATCGCCCCGCGCTCGCTGGAGCCGCTCACCATCCCGCAGATGACGATCTGGGGCCTGAACGGCTTGGCGGCGCTGGACCCGGACCTGAACACTACCCTGCAGGACGGGCAGGTGCGTCTCTACGGCCCCAACGCGCTGTTGCTGGCCCTCCCCGCGCCCACGGATAACGACGCCGCCGGCTGGGGCAAGACCGCCTCGCAGATCGCCGCCGCCGCTTACGCCGCCTCGCCCGCCTTGCAGCAGGCTGGCACGCAGGCGATCGTCAGCAGCTTCTTCGACGAGCTGTTCAACCATTTCGACCCTTATTCCCGCTACGAAACGCCAACAGTGGCGGCGCAGAACCAGCTCGTGATCATGGGCCTTGCGGGCACCGGCCTGACGCTCGCCGCCAAATCCGGCCGTGTCGTGATCAGCGCCGTTGCCGCGGACAGCCCGGCCGAGAATGCCGGGCTCATCCCAGGCATGGTCGTGCTCTCCATGGACGGGCGAGCCGCCTATCCCGGCGCGCTCGACACGCTCAACGCCAATATGAGCGGACTCGCCGGCAGCACCACTACACTCTCGTTGCAAGACACGTCGGACGACCCGCCGACTGAAGAGCAGGTCACGCTGACCCGCGGCTTCATCCCGCCGCAGACAGTGTTCCCCGAAGCCTCACCCGGCCCCGGGCTGGTCGCGCTGAAGATCACCGCCTTCAACAAGGGCACGGCCGACCAGTTCACCACCGCCCTCGCCGCTCTGATGGCTCAACGCCCCGCCCCCACCGGGCTGGTGCTGGATTTGCGCGGTAACCGTGGCGGCGTGCTGCGCCAGGCCGTGCTGGTGGCGGATTTGCTGCTGCCCACGGGGATGATCGTGCAGACCATGGGGCGCGACCCGGATGCTGACCAGAGCTTCAAGGCCGAAGGCGCCGACCTCACACTTGGCGCCAAGCTGGCGGTGCTGGTCGATGGCCAGACCGCCAGCGCGGCTGAGATCCTGGCCGCTGCCCTGGCCGATAACGGCCGGGCGGTGGTCATTGGCTCCGAGACGCTGGGCAAGGGCCTGGTGCAAACCTTGACCAGCCTGCCCGATGGCGGCGAGTTGTACGTAACCTGGAGCCGCGTGCTGGCCCCGCGCGGATGGCCCATGCAAAGCCTGGGGGTTATGCCGCAGGTTTGCACCAGCCTGGGGCCCCAGATGCTCGAGACCGAGCTGGCATCGCTGGACAAGGGCAGCAACCTGCAGGCCCAGGCCGTGGCGGCGGCACGAACCATGCGCGCCCCTGTGGCCATGGATAGCGTGCTGCAAATCCGCAACCAGTGCCCGGCCGATATCGGTACGGATATGGACTTCACCGCTGCCAGCCGCATCCTCGCCTCACAGGCCGCATATCAGGCGGCTTTGCTGCACTAACAGGCAAACCGCACTTGACGAAACCGCTTAACCTGCGCCATACGGCGCGCTCTGGAGATTCGTAATCATGGCAAAGTCTAACGTCGTTCAAATCAAGCTCGTTTCCACCGCTGACACTGGTTACTTCTATGTGACCAAGAAGAACGCGCGCGCTCAGACGCAGAAGCTGGAGCTCAACAAATACGATCCGGTCGTGCGCAAGCACGTCAAGTTCAAGGAAGCCAAGATCAAGTAAGCACAGCACCCGCTACGCTGCTTTTTCCGCCGCAACCCGCCCCCCGGCGCTTTTGCTCCGGGGGTTTTTGCGTTGTGCGGAGCTGATTAGCCAGTTTCCGGTTAATCGCTTAAAAATGCTTCCATCCCAGGGACTTGAAGGCCATTTCCGGCCCGGCGCCGGAGAGCACGCGCACCCCCGCCCCCGGTTCGAACACACCGATCTTTGTCACCGGCAGAGCGCCGCACGCGGCCTTCAGGGCGCCCTCACGGCCCGGCGGAACGGCCAGGATCAGCTCGTAGTCATCCCCGCCGGTGAGGCGCGCCTGCAGCACCTCCTCACCCAGAGCCGCTGCTTCGGACGAGGCCGGAACCAGCCCCGCCTCGATGACCGCCCGCAGCCCCGATCCCTCAGCGATATGCGAGAGGTCCTGCACCAGCCCGTCCGAGACATCGATGGCGGCGGAGGCGATCCCCGCCAGTTCCAGCCCGACTCGCGGCACCGGCAGCAGGGAGCGCTGCGTGAAAAAACCCGTGGGGTCCTGGCGCTGGCCGAGCCGCGCCTGCAGGCCCAGCACGGCGTCACCGATGGTGCCGGTCACCCAGATCTCATCCCCGGCCCTGGCCCCGTTGCGGCGCAGTGCAGCGCCCGGCGCCACCTTGCCCAGCAGCGTGGCGGTAACCGCGATGCCGTGCAGCGAGGATGACGAATCCCCACCGAGCAGCGAGATATTGAAAATCTCCTGGTCCTGCCCCAGCCCGGCGGCGAAGCCCGCCAGCCAGTCCTCGGGCAGTGACGCCGGCAGCGCCGTGGTCAGCAGATAGCCGAGCGGCGCGGCACCCATGGCGGCTAGGTCGGAGAGGTTGCGGCGCAGCAGCTTGCGGGCAATCAGCGCCGGGTCGTCGCCGGAGAGGAAATGCACCCCCTCCAGCATCTGATCCACGGTGAGCACCAGTTCGCGCCCAGGCGGCGGGGCGAACACGGCGGCGTCATCCTTTAACCCCAGCCCCGCCTCCCCCGCCAGCGGCGCGAAATAACGCGCGATGCGGGAGAACTCGTCAGGCATCAACTGGCCGCGGGGAACTCCGCCGGGCGCAGCAAATGCGCCAGGCGGTCCAACACGCCGTTGAGCATGCGGGGTTCGTCACCGGAGAAAAAGCCGTGCGCCACGTCCATGTATTCGTTGATCACGACCTTGGCAGGCGGGCCGTCGCTCATCCACAGCTCGGCGCCACCGGCCCGCAGACTCGCACGCAGCACCGGGTCCAGCCGGTTCATCGGCCAGCTTTCCGGCAGGGCGCCCACGATCATGCCGTCGATGGTGTCCTGCTGCTGTGTGGCGGTGCGGACTATACGGGCGAAGAGCGGCACATCGGCGGCGGGCAGACGCCCCTCCTCCACCCCGCCGCTGCCCGGCGGATCGCCGATGCGGTGGCGGACGAACTGGTCGATCACGGTCTCGCCGCTCTGCCCGGCCTGTTCGGCCTGGTAGAGCGCCTGCACGGCGGCAACACGCGAGAGGGTACGGGGACGGCCGCTCATGCCGCCAGCGCCCGCTTCAGCACGATCTGTTTGAGGCAGGCCACGGCAGCCTCGGCGCCCTTGTTGGAGCCGGTCTCGTGGCTGCGGGCCAGGGCCTGGTCCAGCCTGTCCACCGTGAGCAGCGCCGTGCCCAGGCAGAGCGCTTGACGGGTGGCGACCTGCATCAATCCGTCCATGGCAGCGGCGCAGATGAAATCATAATGGTCGGTCTCGCCACGGACGACGCAGCCCAGGGCGACATAGCCATGAAAGTCCTGGACAGACTCGGCGGCGATCGCCAGGGCCTGGGGCAACTCATACGCGCCCCCGACCTCGACGACCGAAACCTTGGCCCCCACCTGCGCGAAAATGGCGCGGGCGGCGGCGAGCATGCCGTCCACCACCTCGCGGTAATAGGGCGCGCTGATCACCAAGATGCGCGGCGCGGCGCCGGGCACGCTGGGGGCAACCGCGGCGGGCGCGTCAGCCGTGCTCATGCCTCACCCCCGATCTGGCGCTGCTCAACCACATTCAGCCCGTAGCCATCCAGGCCAATAATATGGCGCTTGTGGTTGGAGAGCAGGATCATGTTCTTCACACCGAGGTCGACAGGATCTGCGCGCCGATGCCGTAGTCGCGCAGGTCCGAGGCTGGCCGCGTCCCCTCGACGAGCGCGCGGATGCCCGCCGACATCGCCGCCTTGCGCTGCTCGCGCACGATCACCACCACGCCGCGCTGAGCAGCCGCGATCTGTGCCATGGCGCCGTGCAGGGCGCTGATGTGCCCGGCCCCAAGTACGTCGGCGATGAGGTCCATGCTATGCATGCGCACCAGCACCGGCTCCTCGCCGGAGATGTCGCCCTTCACCAACGCCAGATGCTCAAGCCCATCCACCTTGCTCTCGAAGGCGATGATCTTCCAGCTCTGCCCGTCCGCCGAGGCAACATTGCCCTGCTCGACGCGCTTGACCAGCCGTTCATTGGCGCGGCGGTAGGCGATGAGGTCGGCGATGGTGCCGAGCTTGAGGTTGTGGCGCTGGGCGAAGGCGACGAGGTCCGGCAGGCGGGCCATGGTGCCGTCGTCGTTGATGATCTCGCAGATCACGCCCGCGGGGATCAGCCCCGCGAGGCGGGAGATGTCCACCGAGGCTTCCGTATGCCCGGCGCGCACGAGCGTGCCGCCGTCACGGGCCATGAGCGGGAAGATGTGCCCGGGGGAGACGATGTCCTCGCGGCCCAGCTCCGGGTTGATCGCCACGGCGATGGTGCGGGAGCGGTCGGCGGCGGAGATGCCGGTGGTGACACCTTCCTTGGCCTCGATGGAAACGGTGAAGGCCGTCTCGTGCCGCGTGCCGTTGGCCTGGGTCATCAGCGGCAGGCCGAGCGCCTCGCAGCGGGCCTTGGTCATGGCGAGGCAGACCAGGCCGCGCGCGTGCTTGATCATGAAATTGATCGCGTCCGGTGTAGCGAACTGTGCGGGGATGACGAGATCCCCCTCGTTCTCACGGTCCTCGTCATCCACCAGGATGAAGATGCGCCCGGCCCGGGCTTCCTCGATGATCTCGGATGCGGGAGAAATATAGTCGTGCAGATTAGAAGTTTTCAGGCCTTGCATGAGGCGGTTTTCCTTGACTGGCGCGCGGGAGTCACGCGCCCTTGAAGCTGAGCTGGCGGGCGACATAGCGCGCCAGCATGTCGATTTCCACATTCACCGTATCTCCTACCTGCAAGGTATGGAAATTTGTGTGCGCGGCGGTGTGGGGAATGATATTGATGCCGAAGTTCCGGCCTTCAACCTCGTTGACCGTGAGCGACACGCCGTTGATGGCAATGCTGCCCTTGGGCGCGACATAAGGCGCAAGCTCGGCGGGCAGGCGGAATACCCAGCGCGTGGAGCCGTGCTCCGGCGTGGCGGAGAGCACCTCGGCCAAGCCATCCACATGGCCGGAAACCAGATGCCCGCCAATCTCGTCGCCCAGCCGCAGCGAGCCCTCGAGGTTGATCTTGCTGCCCGGCTTCCAGGTGCCCAGCGTGGTCTTGGAGAGCGTCTCGGCCGAAACCTCGACGGCGAACCAGTCCGCCCCAGACTCGACGACGGTGAGGCACACGCCCGAGCAGGCGATGGAAGCGCCAAGCGTCTTCTCGGCGCCCTTCCACACCTCGTTATCCGGGGTGGCGACGATGAAGCGCGCATCCTTGCCCTGCCCCAGCGGCTGCACCGCGCGCACGGTGCCGATGCCGGTGATCAATCCGGTGAACATTTATCCGACCTTCCTGAAATTGGTGAGCACATCCTCGCCCCATTGCTGGCGCGAGACGGCGCGGAAGCGCGGCATCTCCTTCAGCCGGGAAATGCCGAACGCCTGCGCCGCGGGCCAGCCATCGCCGCCCATCACGGTAGGGGCATGAAACCAGGAGAGACGATCGACGAGCCGCGCGCGCAGCATGCTGGCGGCAATGGACCCACCGCCCTCGACCAGCACGCGGGTGAGGCCGTGTTTGGCAAGCGCCTGCGCGCCGGCCACCAGATCCACCCCGACAGTGCTGGGCGGCAGCTCGATGAGCTTGACCCCGGCACTCTCCAGCGCCTTGCACCGCAGCGGGTCGGCGCCATTGCGGTGCAGGATCCACAACGGATGCTCTGCAGCGCCCCGCACCAGCTTTGAGAGCAACGGCGTGCGCAAATGGCTGTCCACCACCACGCGCACCAGCGGCGCAGCACGGAAACCGTCGAGCCGGCAGGTAAGTTCCGGGTCGTCCGCCAGCACAGTGCCGACGCCGACCAGCACCGCATCGTGCCGCCCGCGCATGGCATGCGAGGCGCGGCGCGCCTCGGGGCCGGTGATCCATTGCGATTCGCCCTTGGCGGTGGCGATCTTGCCGTCCAACGTGGTGGCGAGCTTGAGCCGGATCAGCGGCCGCCCCTGGCGCTGCGCCAGCGTAAATCCTTCCGCCACCGCCTCGCACTCCGAACGCAGCACGCCCTCGGTCACCTCGATGCCCGCTTCGCGCAGCCGGGCCAGCCCGGCGCCGTCCACCTTGGGGTGGGGGTCGGTCGCGCCGACGACCACGCGCTTGATCCCGGCGACTATCAACGCGTCAGTGCAAGCGCCTGATTTTCCGGCAAAATTGCACGGCTCAAGGGTGACGTACGCCGTCGCCCCGCGCGCCGCCTCGCCGGCGGCTTGCAGCGCTACAATTTCGGCATGCGGTCGCCCGCCAGGCTGGGTGTTGCCACGCCCGACCACGCGGCCATCCTTGACGATGACACAGCCGACGGAAGGGTTGGGCGCCGTCTGCCCCAGGCCGCGCCGGGCCAGGGACAAGGCGGCACGCATATGCGCTTCGTCAGTCATTGCCAGCCCTCTCCGACGTGGCAAGCGGCGCGCCGTCCATCCCGCCGAGGAATTCCTCGAAATCCTTGGCCTCGCGGAAGTCGCGGTAGACCGAGGCGAAGCGGACATAGGCCACGGCATCGACCGCCTTGAGCGCGTCCATCACCGCCTCGCCGATCTGGTCACTCTTGATCTCGCTGTCGCCGCTGGCTTCCAGCTTGCGCACGATGCCGTTGACGATGCGCTCCTGCCGGTCCTCATCCACCGGGCGCTTGTTCAGCGCGACGCGGATGGAGCGCGCCAGCTTGTCACGGTCGAAGGCGACGCGGCGGCCATCGGCCTTGACCACCACCAGCTCGCGCAGCTGCACCCGTTCCACGGTAGTGAAGCGCTGACCACAGGCCGAGCAGAACCGGCGGCGGCGGATGGCGCTGTTGTCATCCGTCGGCCGGCTGTCTTTTACCTGCGTGTCGGACTCACCGCAGAACGGGCAGCGCATGGCGTGTTACCGGTAGATGGGGAAGCGCGCGCAGAGCGCCTTCACCCGTGCGCCCACGGCGGCCTCGGCGGCGTCGTTCGTGCCGTCATTGGACTTGGCCAGGCCGTCCAGCACGTCGCCGATCATCAGCCCCACCTCGCGGAACTCGGCCTCGCCAAAGCCGCGCGTGGTCGCGGCCGGGGTGCCAAGACGGATGCCGGAGGTGATGGCGGGCTTTGCCGGGTCGAACGGAATGGCGTTCTTGTTGGCGGTGATGTGGGCGCGCTCCAGCGAGGCCTCGGCCGCCTTGCCGGTGGTGTTCTTGGGCCGCAGGTCCACCAGCATCAGATGGCTGTCGGTGCCGCCGGTAACGATGGCAAGCCCCCTGCTCCACCAGCGTCGCCGCCAGGGTCTTCGCGTTAGCCGCCACCTGCTTCTGATAGGCGACGAATTCCGGCGTCAGCGCCTCGCCGAAGGCCACGGCCTTGGCGGCGATGACATGCATCAGCGGGCCGCCCTGCAGGCCGGGGAAGATGGCGGAGTTGATCTTCTTGGCGATGTCCTCGTGGTTCGTCAGCACCATGCCGCCGCGCGGGCCGCGCAACGTTTTGTGCGTGGTGGTGGTGACGACATGGGCATGCGGCAGCGGGTTGGGGAAGATGCCCGCGGCGACAAGACCGGCGAAATGCGCCATGTCCACCATGAAATACGCCCCGACTTCATCGGCAATGGCACGGAAGCGCGCGAAGTCGATGAAGCGCGGGTAGGCGGAGCCGCCGGCGATGATCAGCTTGGGCTTGTGCTCGCGGGCCAGGCGCTCCAGCTCCTCGTAGTCGAGCAGGCCGTCCTCCTTGCGGACACCGTACTGCACGGCATTGAACCATTTGCCGGACATGTTGGGCGCAGCGCCATGGGTGAGATGCCCGCCAGCGGCCAGCGACATCCCTAGGATGGTGTCGCCCGGCTGGATGAGCGCCAGGAACACGGACTGGTTGGCCTGGGAGCCGGAATTGGCCTGCACATTGGCGAAGCCCGCGTTGAACATCTTCTTGGCGCGTTCGATGGCCAGCGTCTCCACCTCGTCCGAGGGGCCGCAGCCGCCGTAATAGCGCTTGCCGGGGTAGCCTTCCGCGTACTTGTTGGTGAACACCGAGCCCTGCGCGGCCAGCACGGCGGCGGAGACGATGTTCTCGGAGGCGATCAGCTCGATGCCGTCCTGCTCGCGGGCTAGCTCACGGCCGATGATCGCGGCGATCTCGGGATCGGTCTCGGTCGAGCGGAGCAGAGAAGAAGCGCGAGAGGGGCTGCGTCATGGCGTAATTTCCGGGTTCTGGTTGATCTTGGCGAGGCGGCGTTCGTGGCGGCCGCCTTCGAACTTGGTTGCGAGGAAGGTCTTCAGAATATCGAGCGCAACTTCCTCGCCGGTAATGCGGGCGCCAAGGGCCAGCACATTGGCGTCGTTATGCTGGCGGGTGAGCCGGGCGGTGGTGACATCATGCACCAGGGCGCAGCGGATGGCCGGGTTGCGGTTGGCGGCTATGCTCATGCCGATGCCGGTGCCGCAGACAAGGAGGCCGAAATCGGCGCGCTTCTCCACCACGGCGGCGCAAACGGCGTGGGCGAAATCGGGATAGTCGACGCTTTCCGGGCCGTCAGTGCCGTAATCCAGCAATTGATGACCTGCCTCGGCCAGCACCACCGCCAGCCGCTGCTTCAGGTACACGCCACCATGGTCGGCCCCGAGGGCCAGGATCAAAGAACGAGTCATGCCGTCCCCTTATCATGCGCCGGACGGAGGGGAAACCGCTAGTTGCGCAAGCATCGCAGGCGGACGCGCCGGGGCTTTGCACCTTCACTACACCTGCGCCGAGTGGTGCAAAAATCGTTTCCACCTGCTGTTGCGCCGAATCAATGTGACCTCGCAACCGGAGGAAAAACAACAATAAGACCGCAAAACTGGACAACGATAAGGAGCATTGAAAATCGTGACTATCGCAGCTGGATGGTCGGCGGCGGGCTGCTGCTGGATGTACCGGTAACGGACCGGATCGCGGCCTCCGCCAGTGCCGAGATGATGGCCATGCCGGGGGCCAACATCACGCTCAATAACCTGGACCTCAGCCACAGCATGGGCACATCCGCCGAAGAGCGGCTGTCGCTGGGGCTGGACGGCGCGGTGCAAGGCCGACTGCATGTGAAGGGGAATATCTGGTGGGAGCACTATAACTGGGCTGGCTACAAGCCGAGTGCCGCCACCTATTTCTTGTACGAGCCGCTGAGCACTACCACCAGCTTCGGCCTCAACGTCGGCGTGGCGTATTCCTTCTAAAAGCCATGGAGCGCACATCGTGGGATGAGCGCTCCAGCCTACCCGCTCAGGGAAGCGGAAATTACAAGAACAGCCCGCCAATGCCGCCCAGCACGCCAAAGGCGCAGGTAATGGCGCAGACCACGATGACGACCCACATGTACCAGCCCTTGAGCTTGTGGCTCTCCGGCAGGGTGACTATGGCGAGGCGGACGAGGAAGCCGAGCACCACCGGCAGCAGCAGCGCGTTCATCACCTGCACGCCGACGTTCAGGCTGATCAGGTTGGGAACCAGACCCACCGCAAGCGCGCCACCGATGACGCAGACCGCGTACACGCCATAGAACCATTTGGCCTTGAGCGGGTGGTATTCCAGCGAGCGGCGGTAACCCGCGACCTCGCCCAGCCCCCAGGCCAGCGCCAGCGAGGCGACGATGGCCGCGACCATGCCCAGCCCCCAGCACGCCGAGGCTGAAGACGATCCGTCCGGTTTCGGCGCCGAGATAGGGCGTCATCGCCTGGCTCATCTGACCGACGGTGGAGAGGCTGGCCTGCGGCGCGTGCGGGCGGATGGAAGCGGCGGCGGCGATAAGCACCGCGGCCATCACCAGCTGGGTCACGACGGCGCCGATACCGGTATCCCAGCGCGCGGCATGGAAATGCTCGGCCCGCAGCCGCTTATCCGCCACGGCGGATTGCTGGTAGAACACCATCCAGGGCATGATCACCGCGCCGATATTGGCGGCGACGAGATATTCGTAATTGGCATTGAACACCGGCGGGTGCAGCGACTCGCTGGCCATCAGCCCGGCATCGGGATGCGCCGCCCAGGCAACGAAGAAAAACGCCAGTTCGAACAGCCCGATGATGATGGCGACACGCTCGACGCGGCGGTAGGAGCCGGTGACGACGATGGCGAGCAAGGCCGCGGCAGCGAGCGGCAGCGAGACGATAATGCGGAATACCGAACAGATCGCCAACGCCAGCCACGCCGGAGAATTCGGTAAGCAACGCGCCGATTGTGGCCACCGCCAGCCCGGAGGCCGAGAACCAGGCCCAGCCGGGGCCGAAGGCCTCGCGGATCAGCTCACCATGGCCCTTGCCGGTGAAGATGCCGAGCCGCACGGTAAGCTCCTGCACGATATAGAGCACCGGCATCAGGATGAACTGCGGCAGCAGCAGCTTGTAGCCCCACTGCACGCCGCTCTGCCCGGCGGTGATGATGGAGCCGACATCGGTATCCGCCAGCATGACGACGAGGCCAGGGCCGAATACGGCCACGAGCATGGCCCAGCCTGGCAGCCCCCGGCGCGCGGCGATTTGCGGAGTGGTTGCGCTTGTCATTTTTTTGGAGTCCACTCCTGGTTCTTGTAATTGCAATTCATTCTCACCTTCTGGTCCTGCGAATAGTTTTCAATGTCTCCGCCGTGCCACTCATTGATCTGGATCAAGCCTCTTCGCATTCCTGGGTTCTTTGCTGAGATGCAACTGCAATTCATTCTTAACTGCGAAGCCTAGCTAGCCTGGCTGCAGCCGCGCTGTCAACCGCCTCGCGCCATTTGCGGAACCGGGTTAGGATGGCGGCATGACACTGCAATACTTCCCTTCTACCCGCCTGCGCCGCAACCGCTTCGATGACGCCACCCGCCGTCTGGTGGCCGAACACCGCCTCTCGGTGGATGACCTTATCTGGCCGATCTTTATCCGCGAAGGCGGCGGCGAGGCGCAGGAGATCTCCGCCATGCCGGGCGTGTTCCGCACCGGGCTCGATGGCTTGGCAAAGCATGTGGAAGAAGCGGCAAAGCTCGGCATCCCCGCCATCGCGCTGTTCCCCGCCACGCCAGCCGAGAAGAAGAACGCGCACGGCAGCGAGGCGCTGAACCCGGACAACCTGATGTGCCAGGCGACGCGAATACTGAAGCGCGAATTCCCGCAGATCGCCCTGCTCGGCGACGTGGCGCTGGACCCCTACACCGACCATGGGCATGACGGCATCCTGGCGGATGGCTATGTCGCCAACGATGAAAGCGTGGAGATCCTGGTGAAGCAGGCGGTTAATCAGGCCGCCGCGGGCATCGACATCGTCGCCCCCTCCGACATGATGGACGGGCGCATCGGCGAGATCCGCGCGGCGCTGGACGAGGCCGGGCTCATCAACACCCGCATCATGAGCTACGCCGCGAAATACGCCTCCGCATTCTACGGCCCGTTCCGGGATGCCATCGGCTCCTCCGGCGCGCTGAAGGGCGACAAGAAAACCTACCAGATGAACCCGGCCAATTCCGACGAGGCGCTGCGCGAGGTGGCGATGGACATCGCCGAAGGCGCGGACATGGTGATGGTGAAGCCGGGCATGCCGTATCTGGACATCATCCGCCGCGTGAAGGACCGCTTCGAGATGCCGGTGTTCGCCTACCAAGTGTCGGGCGAGTACTCCATGATCGTGGCTGCGGCGCGCAATGGCTGGCTGGATGGTGACAAGGCAATGCTGGAGAGTTTGCTTGCCTTCAAGCGCGCAGGATGTTCTGGTATCCTAACGTATTTCGCCGTGCAGGCGGCAAAACTCATGGAGGGATAGATGTCGCTTTGGCCCGGAGCGAAGCTGCCCGATCTGACGGGCAAGACTGTCATCGTCACCGGGGCCAATAGCGGCATCGGCTACTACACCGCGCTGGAGCTAGCGCGCGCCGGGGCTGAGACCGTGCTCGCCTGCCGCAGCGCCGAGAGAGGCGAGTCGGCGGCGGCGCGGATCAATGCCGCGGCACCCGGGCGGGCGAAGTTCCTGCGGCTCGACCTCGCGGATTTCGCCTCGGTGCAGGAGTTCGCCGGGACGTTCAAGGAAAAGCATGGCACCCTCGACATCCTCATCAACAACGCCGGGGTGATGGCGCCGCACCGGCGGCAGGTGACGGCGCAGGGCTTCGAGCTGCAATTCGGCGTGAATTTTCTCGGACATTTTTTGCTCAACCGCCTGCTGTTGCCGGTGCTGCTGGATGCCCCTGCCCCGCGCGTGGTGCAGATCTCCTCACTCGCGCACCGGCAGGGGCGGGTGGATTTCGAGGATCTGCAATCCGAGCGGCGCTACCACGCCTGGGCGGCGTATCAGCAATCCAAACTGGCCATGCTGATCTTCGCCCAGGAGCTGCAGCGGCGCGCCGATGCCGGGGGCTGGGGGCTGCTCTCGCTCGCGGCGCATCCGGGCATCGCGGCCACGGAGCTGGTGGCGAACGGGCCGGGCAATAAGAGCCTGATGGCCGTGCTGATGAACCTGGGCAAGGCCTTCGTGGTGCAGCCCGGCGATGCCGGGGCTTGGCCAACGATCCTGGCCGCGACCGACCCGGCGGCCAAGCCAGGCGCATATTACGGGCCGCTGGGGTTCGGCGAGTTCCGTGGCCGGCCGGGCTTGGCCAAGACCATGCCCCAGGCGCTGGATGCGCAGGCCGGGGCGCAGCTGTGGCAGGTGGCGGAGGCGTTGACCGGCGGGGTGTTCACACCCGCCCAGTAAACGCCGCGATGAGCACGGCCATGAGGTCAGCCACCCCGCGCGGACCATAGGGGCGGCCAAGATCGCGCCGGGCAAACGCAGCGGGCAGCGCGGCGGCCAGGGCAATGCGCGGCGGTTTGGCGGCAAGCAGGGCCTTCGCATGGGCGATTAACGCGGCGTCCGGTGTGCCGTCCTGCGGGCGCAGCTTGGTGGCGCGCAGAATACCGGAAATGGCGTAGGCGGTGCCTAGGTCTTCCACCGCCTGCGAATCAGCCCCCAGGAGCTTACCGGCGATGCGCGCCAGCCGCCCGCCCGTGCCGCGCGCATAGGCGTGGAATGAAGCGGCATCATCTAGTTCCGTGCCCGCCTCCCGCGCCTCGATGAGTGCCAGCAGATCCTCCCGCGCAAAGACGCCCGCCTCCAGCGCGGCGGAGAGCGGCGTGGCAACCTCGTGCTTGCGGGATGCGCCTTCCACAACCTCGCGCCACCATTGCAGGCGGATCATCGCCAGCAGCGGCTCGGAGGCGACTTCATGCGCACGCGCCAGCTCGTGGTTGAATAGGTATAGCAGCGCCAGAGCCTCGCGCTGACCGGACGGGGCGAAGAGCGTGCAGAAGAAGCGGTCGGGGTCGGCGCGGCGCAACCCGAGGAGGAAACTGTCGCTTGACGGGGGCATAAACTCTCCATAGCTAATCCGCACCACGACATAAACATACTGGAGAGTGCCAAATGGCGTTTGAACTGCCTTCCCTCCCCTACTCCGTCAACGCGCTGGCCGGTGCCGGCATGTGCCAGGAGACCCTGGAGCTGCACCACGGCAAGCACCACAACGCCTATGTGACGGCGCTGAACGGCCTCGTCGAGAAGAACGAGGCGCTGCAGGGCAAGTCCCTGGAGGAGCTGGTCAAGCTCTCCCACAACAATGCCGAGCTGACCCCGGTGTTCAACAATGCCGGCCAGCATCTCAATCACAGCCAGTTCTGGCTGAGCCTCTCCCCCACCGGCGGCAAGATCCCCGGCAAGCTTGAAGCCAAGATCGTCGAGGATTTCGGCTCCGTGGAAGCGTTCAAGGACGCCTTCAAGACCGCAGGCACCACGCAGTTCGGCTCCGGCTGGGCCTGGCTGGTGCTCTCCCCCGAGGGCAAGCTGAAGGTAACGAAGTCCCCCAACGCCTCCACCCCGCTGGTGACCGGCGAAGGCAAGGTGCTGATGACCTATGACGTGTGGGAGCACGCCTATTACGTCGATTTCCGCAACCGCCGTCCGGACTACATCACCAACTTCCTGGATAAGCTGGCCAACTACGAATACGCCGAAGCGAACCTGCTCTCGGCCTGAAACAAAATACCCCCTGGCTCCGGCCAGGGGTTTTTTTCATAAGCCGCGCTCGTAGTAGCGCACGGTTTTGCCGTTAGGCAGCAAAGTGCTGCCGATTTCCTGAAAACCGAATTTGGCATGGAACGCCTCCGAGCCCGGATTGGGCGGATCGGCGTTGATCTCGCATGTCACGCGCTCATGCCCAGCGGCGAGGGCGGCGGCGAACAGCGCGTTGTAAAGCGCTGCGGCATGGCCCCTGCCCCGCGCAGCCTGGGCGGTCACGACACGATCCACATAGACGAAGCGCGAAAAACGCTGGCGGAACCAGAGGAAATTCGGAGAGTCGTAATCCGCGTCCTGGTCGAAGGCGATGATGAAGGCTTCTGTGCCGATGGCCTGCGCAAAGAACGCCTGCTCGATGAGATGCCTGAAGCGGGGAGCATCGGCGTAGGAAAGTTCCTGCGCATGCTCGTTATTGAGCACGCGCAGGGCTTCGAAATCGGGGGGTTCTGGCGTGAGCATGGAAGCTCACGTCGCATCCCGCGCGGGGTTTAGCAATCCAATGTGGCCTTGCGTTCCCAGTCGGAAAGGTGCGCGGCGTACTCGTTCCACTCGCCGTGCTTCAGCTTGGTGTAGGAATTCACGAAACTTTCGCCCAGGCTCGCCTTCAGCGTGCCGGAGGCTTCCAGGGCGCGCAGCGCGTCGAGCAGGTTGAGCGGCAGACGCTTGGCATCCGTCACCAGATGACCATCGGTGTACATGTTGATGTCCAGGCGCTTGCCAGGGTCGATCTTGTTCCTGATGCCATCCAGCCCGGCGGCGAGGATGCCGGCTTGCAGCAGATAGGGGTTGGCGGCGCCGTCAGCCAGGCGCATCTCGAACCGGCCCGGCTCGGGGATGCGGATCATATGCGTGCGGTTATTGCCGGAATACGTCACCGTGTTCGGCGCCCAGGTGGCGCCGGAGGTGGTTCGCGGCGCGTTGATGCGCTTGTAGGAATTCACTGTGGGATTCAGCAGCGCCGCCAGCGCGTCGGCATGCTTGATGGCGCCGCCAATGAAGTGATAGCCGAGCTGGGACACACCAAGCTCGCCTGCCTCGTCCTCGAACAGGTTCTTGTCGCCATCCCATAGCGAGACATGGCTGTGGCAGCCAGAGCCGGTAAGGCCGAGGAACGGCTTGGGCATGAAAGTGGCGCGCAGGCCATGCTTCTCGGCAATGGATTTTGCCATGAACTTGAAGAATACGTGGCGGTCGGCGGTGATGAGCGCGTCGTCGTAGTTCCAGTTCATCTCGAACTGGCCGTTCGCGTCCTCATGGTCGTTCTGGTACGCGCCCCAGCCGAGTTCCAGCATTGCGTCGCAGATCTCGGTGATGACATCGTAGCGGCGCAGCAGCGCCCCGGCGTCGTAGCAGGGCTTGGTGGCAGTATCCAGGGAGTCGGAGATCGCGGTGCCGTCAGCATTGGTGAGGAAGAACTCACATTCCACGCCGCTCTTCATCTGCACGCCGGCGGCCTTGGCCTGGGCCATGACACGCTGCAGCACATTGCGCGGTCCCTGCTCAACCTTCTCACCCGCCATATAGATGTCGGAGGCAAGCCAGCCCACATCGTTCTTCCAGGGCAGCGGCGTCAGCGTGCCGGGGTCAGGCAACGCGAACATGTCCGGGTCCGCCGGGGAAAGATCGAGCCATGTGGCGAAGCCCGCAAAGCCCGCACCGTTCTTCTGCATCCCCGCGATGGCGGAGGCCGGAACCAGCTTGGCGCGCTGGCTGCCGAAAAGGTCAGTGTAGGAAATCAGGAAATATTTTAGTCCGAGTTCTTTCGCCTTTTCGGCCAGCTCAATCGCCATTGTCTTGTTCAGTCCCCTTTAGAAGTTCTTGCCCGGAATCCAGCTGGTGCCCGCAAGCGGCACCTGCGCCATGGCGGCAGCCTCGATCGTCAGCGCCACCAGGTCTTCCGGCTCCAGATTATGCAGATGACTCTTGCCGCAGGCACGGGCCAGGGTCTGTGCCTCCAGCGCCAGCACCGAGAGGTAATTGGCCAAACGCCGCCCAGCCTTCACCGGGTCAAGCCGCGCGGCCAGCACCTCATCCTGCGTGGTGATGCCCGCGGGGTCGCGGCCCTCATGCCAGTCGTCATATGCGCCTGCGGTGGTGCCGAGCTTGCGGTATTCCTCCTCGAACTCTGGCGAATTGTCGCCCAGCGCGATGAGCGCCGCCGTGCCGATGGCCACCGCATCAGCGCCCATCGCCAGGGCCTTGGCCACATCCGCGCCTGTGCGGATGCCGCCGGAGACGATGAGCTGCACCTTGCGGTGCAGGCCGAGATCCTGCAGCGCCTGAACCGCCGGGCGAATGGCTGCAAGGATGGGGATGCCGACATGCTCGATGAACACTTCCTGCGTTGCGGCGGTGCCGCCCTGCATGCCGTCCAGCACCACCACGTCGGCGCCGGCCTTCACCGCCAGGGCGGTGTCGTAATACGGGCGGCTTGCCCCAACCTTCACGTAGATCGGCTTCTCCCAGTTGGTCAGCTCGCGCAGCTCGAGGATCTTGATCTCGAGATCGTCCGGGCCGGTCCAATCCGGGTGGCGGCAGGCGGAGCGCTGGTCGATGCCCTTGGGCAGGTTGCGCATCTGCGCCACGCGGTCGGAGATCTTCTGCCCCAGCAGCATGCCGCCGCCGCCGGGCTTGGCGCCTTGGCCGATCACGACCTCAATGGCATCGGCCTTGCGCAGATCGGCGAGGTTCATGCCGTAGCGGGACGGCAGGTATTGGTACACCAAGGTCTCGCTGTGGCCTCGTTCTTCCGGCGTCATGCCGCCATCGCCCGTGGTGGTGGAGGTGCCCACCGCCGTCGCGCCACGGCCCAGGGCCTCCTTGGCCTGGCCCGAGAGCGCGCCGAAGGACATGCCCGCGATCGTGATAGGAATTTTCAGGTGGATTGGCTTCTTGGCGAAGCGGGTGCCAAGCACGACATCCGTGCCGCATTTCTCGCGATAGCCTTCCAGCGGATAGCGGGAGATGGAAGCGCCGAGGAACACCAAATCGTCGAAATGCGGGAGCTTGCGCTTGGTGCCGCCGCCGCGAATGTCATAGATGCCAGTGGCAGCCGCGCGCTCGATCTCGGAGATGGTGTACGGATCGAAGGTCGCAGAAAACCGTGGCATGGTGCGGGGAATATGCGTCTCGGTCATCTCAGTAGGCTCCCGCGTTGTCGACATGGAAGTTATACAGTTTGCGGGCCGAGCCGTAGCGGGTGAACTCTTCCGGCTTGGCATCGACACCGGCGTTGGCGAGCAGCCCGGCGAGGATGGTTTTGTCCTCCTCCGACATCTCCTTCACCTCGCAATCGGCGCCCATGCTCGCGACTGTGCCCTTCACGAAGAGCCGCGCCTCGTAGAGCGAGTCGCCCAGCGCCTCGCCGGCGTCGCCGCAGATTACCAGATTGCCGCTCTGCGCCATGAACGCGCTCATGTGGCCGACATTGCCCTTCACCACGATGTCCACGCCCTTCATGGAGATGCCGCAGCGCGCGGAGGCGTTGCCGTCGATGATGAGCAGGCCTCCATGCGCGGTGGCGCCAGCTGACTGGCTGGCATCGCCCTTCACATGCACGAGGCCGGACATCATGTTCTCGGCCACACCGGTGCCGACGCTGCCATTGACGACGACGGTGGCGCCATCATTCATGCCGGCGCAATAATAACCGGCATGGCCGTCGATGGTGACGCTCACCGGCGCAGTAATGCCGACCGCGATGGCGTGGCCGCCACGGGGGTTGAGCACGGTCCAGGCGGAATGGTTGTTGGCGGCACCCAGTGTCTGCAGGGCGCTGTTCAAATCCCGCAAGCTGGAGCTGGAAAGATCGAAAACGGCGGAATTTTCCGAGGTCTTTTGTGCCGCACTCATGCCGCGCGCTCCCAGAAATAGACTTTAGCCGGTTCGGGCTCGAAGATATGCGCGCGCTCGATGCCCGGCAGATCGGCCAGCGCCCGGTATTCGGAGCCGAAGGCCACGTAATCATCGGTCTCCGCCATCACGGCGGGCTTGCAGGCGACCGGGTCGCGCAGCACGCCGAAGCCGGATTCCGTGCCGACGACAAAAGTGTAGAAACCATCGAGAGATTTCAGCGCCGCGTGCAAGGCTTCGTCGAGCTTCTTGCCCTCGCGCAACTGGTAGGCGACGAAGCCCGCAGCCACTTCGGTATCGTTCTGCGTCTCGAACTTGATGCCTTCGCGCATCAACACCCGGCGCACATCGTTATGGTTCGAAAGCGAGCCGTTATGTACAAGGCATTGGTCGGTGCCGGTGGTGAACGGATGTGCGCCTTGCGTTGTCACCGCCGATTCAGTGGCCATACGGGTATGGCCGATGGCATGGCTGCCGGACATCTTCGGCAACCCGAAGCGATTGGAAACCTCGTCCGGCAGGCCGACACCCTTGAACAGCTCCATGCGCTCACCCACGGAAACGATGGAGATCTCCGGATGGCGGGCCAGCACGGCGCGGATCTCGGCTTCGCGTTCGGCCGGGAAAGAGATCACCGCATGGTCGTCATGCTCGGTGCAGCTCAGGTCGAACTTCGCCGGAAGGGCAAGAAAATCAAAACCACCAGTCGCGCGCAGAGTGAATTTGAGATGACCAGGCGCGCCCGCGCCGTAGATTGCAAAACCCGCCGAATCCGGGCCGCGATCCGTCAACACCGAGAGCATGCCGGCGGTAAGACGGCCGAGTTCCGGCTCCAGGGCGGGATTTTTCAGGAATAATCCGGCAATGCCACACATTGTCTGTGCAAACTCCATAAGACCTGGGCTGATGTTAACCGCGCCCCGCCACCACGTCAACCATGAAGAATAATGTATTCCTAATAAGAAACCACTCGCGGCGCAGCTTGAAATGCCCGGCGATTCGGCCGATCATCCGGCCCTACCTGAAGGAGACGCACATGCTCGTTTGCACCGGCGTTGCCGCCCCCATGCCCAAGGGCTGAACCGGATCATGGCCACTCCCCTCCTCACGCATATCCTGGAAACCTCCCTCTACGTGGCGGATCTGGAACGCGCCGAGGAGTTTTACCGGCGTGTGTTCGGGTTCGAGCCCCTGTACCAGGACCATCGGATCGTGGCCCTGCGCGTGGCAACGCAGGGCGTGCTGCTGCTTTTTCTGCACGGCGCATCGGAAGATGGCAGCGATATCCCGGGCGGGCATGTCCCCGCCCATGGCGCCTCCGGCCGGCAACATTTGTGCTTCGCCATCCCCAAGGCGGCGCTGCCCGATTGGGAGGCGCATCTGGCCGCGCAAGGCGTGCCAATTGAAAGCCGCGTGACGTGGCGTCTGGGAGGCCAAAGTCTCTATATCCGCGACCCCGACGGCCATTCCGTGGAACTGGCGACGCCTGGGGTCTGGGCGAACTATTAGCGCCACGCGGATACAAAAAAGCCCCGGTTTGCACCGGGGCTTTTTTGCTTCAGCAGGCAGCTTCTTTGTTGGTGCTGCGTTCCTTGAGGAAGGCGAAGAACTCCACGCCCTCGCGCAGGCGGCGCACCAGCATCTGCGGGGAGAGCGCCATCTCCTTGAGGATGGAGAGAATCTTCGAGGGGCGGAAATAGAACTGCCGATAGATCTCCTCGACCGCGTCGAAAATCTCCTGGTGGGAGAGATGCGGGTAGTGCAGCGGGGCGATCTGCACGCCGTGCTCGTCGATCAGCTCCGCATGCTCCACGTCGAGCCAACCTTCCTTCACCGCCTGGTTGTACAGGAAGGTGCCTGGGTACGGCGCGGCCAGCGACACCTGGATGGTGTGCGGGTTGATCTCCTTGGCAAAGGCGATCGTCTCCTTCAGCGTCTCCTTCGTCTCGCCGGGCAGGCCGACGATGAAGGTGCCGTGGATCATGATGCCCAGCTTGTGGCAATCGGCGGTGAAGCGCTTGGCTACCTCGATTCGCATGCCCTTCTTGATGTTGTGAAGGATCTGCTGGTTGCCGGACTCGTAGCCCACCAGCAACAGGCGCAGGCCGTTTTCCTTCAGCACCTTGAGCGTATTGTAAGGCACATTGGCCTTGGCGTTGCACGACCAGGTGACGCCAAGCTTGCCCAGCTCCTTCGCAATGGCCTCGGCGCGGGGCAGATCGTCGGTGAAGGTGTCGTCGTCGAACATGAACTCCTTCACCTGCGGGAAGAGTTCCTTAGCGCGCTTGATCTCGGCGATCACGTTCTCCACCGAGCGGGTGCGGTATTTATGCCCGCCCACCGTCTGCGGCCACAGGCAGAAAGTGCAGTGCGACTTGCAGCCACGGCCCGTGTAGATGGAAATGTACGGGTGCTTGAGGTAGCCGATGAAGTAATCCTCGATGCGCAGATGCTTCTTGTACACATCGACGACGAAAGGCAGCTCGTCCATGTTCATCAGCAGCGGGCGGTCCTCGGTCTTCACGATCTCGCCAGCCTCGTTGCGGTACCAGATCCCCTTCACGTCCTTTAGCGCGGCACCCTCGGCGATTTCCTTGATGGTGAAATCGAACTCGTTGCCGCAAACGAAATCCAGCACCTTGGCGCGCTCGAGCGACTCAACCGGCTGCACGGCCACCTTGGCGCCGATGAAGCCGATCAGCAGATTCGGGTTCAGCTTCTTGAACTCTTCCGCCACTTTCACGTCGTTGCCGAAGGACGGCACCGAGGTGTGGATGATCAGCAGATCGTGCGTCTTGGCATGCGGCAGCACGTCCGCCATGGTCAGCTTGGCTGGCGGCGCGTCGATCAGCGTCGAATCCGGCAGCAGCGCCGCGGGCTGGGCCAGCCAGGTGGGGAACCAGAAGGACTTGATCTCGCGACGCGCCTGGTAGCGCGAGCCGGCACCGCCGTCGAAACCGTCGAAGGAGGGAGGTTGCAGGAACAGGGTTTTCAGTTTCGTCATCTCTTCTCTCTCAGCGGTGCGCTATATTACCGGCGTCGGCGTGCATCACTTGGCCGCGCCAATCAACCTGGCTGCCGGTGAAACTCGCGATATAAATGATGGTGGAACAGAGATCGCGCAACACCAAAAGCCACGCCTCGCCGGATTTCGGCAGACGAAGCTCCGCGTCGATCTTGCGCGAGGCGGTGTATCGGGTGGCCAGAACAAACACGAACAGCGCCCAGGACCAGACGGCGCCACCGGCGAGCAGCACGGTGAGAGCAGCCCAGAACAGCGAGAATTGCAGGACCGAGGCCGCATAGGGCACCGGCACCAGCGCACGGATGGTGCGGGCCCAGCGCAGCTCGTGCCGGAACAGGGACACAAAATCCGCCTCAGGTATTGTGGTGGCTGGGACCACCTGGGCCAAGGCGAGCTTGTAGCCGCGCGCCAGGACCAGCCGGCCGAGCACTTGGTCGTCCGCCAGGTTATTGGATACAGCCTCCAGCCCGCCGATTTCCGCCAGCACGGCCTTGGACAGCGCCATGGTCACGCCCAGACAGTCCTGCCGGCCGAGCTGGCGCGCCAGCAGTGCGCCGGGCAGGAAAGTGTAGTTGATCTGGCTGGCGCCAAGCAGTGCTGGCAGCCCCGGCGTGCCGGGAAGGCCGGTATAGAGCGTGGTGACCAGCCCGACATTGGGCTGTTCCAGCGCCGCCACCACACGGTCGAGAAAATACACCGGGACGTGGATGTCGGCATCAGAGATCACCAGCAGCTCGTGCTTGGCCTCTGGCAGCATATTGATAAGGTTGGAGACCTTTCGATTGCCACCGTGCAGCGTGGCATCCACCACCACCGCCACCTCCCGCTCCGGGTAGCGCGCGCGCAGCTTGGCGAGGACCTCCAGCACCGGGTCCGTCTCGCTCTGCACGCCGAACACCAGCTGGTAGTCCGGGTAATCGATGAGGAAGAACGACTCCAGCGCCAGCTCGGTCAGCGGGTCCACGCCGCATAGCGGCTTGAGCACCGAGACGGGCGGGCGCGCCGACGGCACCGGCGGCGGAGCGGCGACGAGACGCTCGATCAGCCGCATGCCAAGGAGCAGCTGCGCCACGCCCGCAAGCGCGCACAAGCCGGTGAAAGCGGGCAGGATATGCACGCTAGATCAAGTGCTGGGCTGGGAGATACATTACTGCGTCGCCGGGAGGTTCTGCAGAGCGGCGATCTTGGCCTTGAGCGCCTGGATCAGCGGCGAGGCATCGCCGGAGCTAACCATCGACGCGAAATCGGAGGCATGCACAGCCACCTGGCTGATCGTGCCGTTCAGCAGCACGTCGGTGATCTGCCAGCCATTGGCGCCGTTCTCCATCACATAGTCCAGCTCGACGGGCTCGCTGCCATCGCCGGGGATGAGCTGGGTCTCGACGATCTTCTTCGCGCCCAGCGCCTTCTCGTCCGGCAGAACCTTGAAGCTCTGCCCGCTATAGGCATTGAACTCCGCGACATAGCTGGAGATGGTGAACTGCTCGAAAAGCTGGGTCAGCTCCTGCTGCTGGGCCGCCGGCAGTGTGGACCACAGGAAACCGACCGAGTTCATGGTGACTTCCGGCATGTTGTAGCTCTGCTGGACGACAGGGGCGAGCGCATCGTAGCGCGCCTGGAAGTCCTTGCCGGCGGAACCCGCTTTCATGCTTGCGAGCAGGCCGTCATCAAGCGCTACGGCGGGGGCCGCTTCCGGCGTGTCGGCGAAGGCCGCCGGCACCAGCAAGAAACCCAGAGCCAGCAGCGAAGCTTTAAGAGATGTTTTCATGCTTCCCTTATAAAGCATCACTGTGCCGGAATTGCGATAACATCATGCAATGATTCGATGCCTAACGCCGAAATTGCGTTGGTCACGATGTGGCTGGCGGTCAGCCCGGCCTCAATCAGCTGCGCCGCCGGCGTGTTGTGATCGATCAGTCGGTCCGGCAGGGTCATCGGACGGAACTTCAGCCCCTTGTCGAAGGCGCCGGTCCAGGCCAGGTGATGCGCCACGGCAGAGCCGAAGCCACCCGCCGCACCTTCCTCGATGGTGATCAGCACCTCGTGATGGCGGGCGAGCTGGTCAATCATGGCCGTGTCGAGCGGCTTCATGAAACGGGCATCGGCCACGGTGCAAGGGAACCCGCGCGCGGCGAGCTCGGCGGCGGCCTGCTTGGCATCGGCCAGGCGCGGGCCGAGCGCCAGGATGGCGATCTTGCCGCCTTCCTGCAGGATGCGGCCCTTGCCGATCTCCCACACCGAACCACGGGCCGGCAGTTGCAAGCCCTGGCCCTCGCCGCGCGGGTAGCGGAAGGCGGAGGGACGGTCGTCGATGGCGGCAGCTGTGGCCACGGCGTGCATCAGCTCGAGCTCGTCCGACGGCGCCATGATCACCATGTTCGGCATCGGGCCGAGGAAGCACAGGTCGTAGGCGCCGGCATGGGTCGCGCCGTCGGCGCCGACCAGACCGGCACGGTCCATGGCGAAGCGGACGGGCAGATTCTGTAGCACCACGTCATGCACCACTTGGTCGTAACCGCGCTGCAGGAAGGTGGAGTAGATGGCGCAGAACGGTGCCAGCCCTTCCGTCGCCATGCCGGCGGCGAAGGTCACCGCATGCTGCTCTGCGATGCCGACATCGAACATACGGGTGGGGAATTTCGCCTCGAACTTGTCCAGCCCCGTGCCAGGAGACATGGCGGCCGTAACAGCAACGATGTTCGGGTTTGCCTCCGCCTCGGCGATCAGCGCCTTGGCGAACACTGAGGTATAGGTCGGCGGGCCGGGTGGACCCTTCTTCTGCTCGCCGGTGACGACGTTGAACTTCGAGACGCCGTGGTACTTATCCGCCGCCGCCTCGGCCGGGGCGTAGCCCTTGCCCTTCTTGGTGACGACATGCAGCAACACCGGCTCGGCCGCCTCCGAGTCGCGCAGGTTGCGCAGCACGGGCAGCAGATGCTCAAGGTTGTGGCCGTCGATGGGCCCGACATAATAAAAGCCAAGCTCCTCGAACAGCGTGCCGCCGGTAAGGATGCCGCGGGCATATTCCTCGGCCCGGCGGGCGGTCTGCCCGATCTGGCGTGGGAAGTGCCTGGCCATCTTGGCGGCAAAATCGCGCAGGCTCATGAAGCTGCGCGAGGAGATCAGCTTGGACAAATAGGCGCTCATCGCCCCCACCGGAGGGGCGATGGACATGTCGTTGTCGTTGAGGATGACGATCAGGCGGGACTTCATTGCCCCGGCATTGTTCATCGCCTCATACGCCATGCCGGCGCTCATCGAACCGTCGCCAATCACGGCGATGACATTGCGCGGGTCAGCCTCATGCTTGAGGTCGCGGGCCACGGCCATACCCAGCCCGGCGGAGATGGAGGTGGAGGAATGCGCCGCGCCGAACGGGTCATACTCGCTCTCCGAACGGCGGGTGAAGCCCGAGAGCCCGCCCGGCTGGCGCAGGGTCCGGATGCGGTCGCGCCGGCCGGTGAGGATCTTGTGCGGGTAGCACTGGTGGCCGACGTCCCAGATCAGGCGGTCGCGCGGGGTCTCGAACACGGCGTGGATGGCCACGGTGAGCTCCACCACGCCAAGCGAGGAGCCGAGATGCCCGCCGGTGGTGGACACCGTGTCGATGGTCTCGGCGCGCAGTTCATCAGCCAGCTGCTTCAGCTGGTCGCTGGAAAAATTGCGCAGGTCGGCGGGAATCTTAACCCTGTCGAGAAGCGGTGTCCGCGGCGGCATCAGTGAGTTCCCCTAGTAAGCCGCGCCTCTTGAATCCGCATTATGGTTTCGTCCTTCGCTCTAACCAAAAAACCCAGGCTGCCTTTTCGGGCGGGCCGTTTGTTACTCCGAGATTCTCGGACACATAAGGGACCCAGAACAGAAAAGCCAGCCATGCCACCCCTTCGCACATGCCGGGTATCAAACTTCTTCTTATCCTTAAGCTTGCAGTTTATGGAAGCAATGACCTATTGCAGGCATGAGAAAGCCAAGCGGCGTGACCAACAGGCAACAGGACGGGCAATATGGACGGTTCCCAGACCACTAAGACGATACGAGTGATTCTCGCCCAGCCGCGGGGATTCTGCGCGGGCGTGGAGCGGGCGATCGATATCGTAGAACGCGCCCTGACCAAATTCGGCCCGCCGATCTATGTCCGCCATGAAATTGTGCATAACCGCCATGTCGTGGAAGACCTCCGTGCCCGCGGCGCCGTGTTCGTGGACGAGTTGGACGAAGTGCCGGAAGGCGCCTGGACCGTGTTCTCCGCCCATGGCGTGGCCCGCAAGGTGGTCCAGGCCGCGGCCGACCGCAGCCTGCCGGTAATCGACGCGACCTGCCCGCTCGTTGCCAAGGTGCATGCCGAAGGCCGCCGCTACGCCTCCCAAGGCCGGGAGCTCGTGCTGATCGGGCATGCCGGCCATGCCGAGGTGGAGGGCACGATCGGCCAGATCGACGGCACCGTGTACCTGGTGCAGACGGTTGGGGACGCCGAGACGCTGCAGGTCCAGGATCCGGACAAGCTGGCCTATATCACGCAGACCACCCTCTCGGTGGACGATACCCGCGGCATCATCGCGGCGCTGAAGCTCCGCTTCCCCAACATCACGGGTCCGGACGTGAAGGATATCTGCTACGCCACCCAGAACCGCCAGGAGGCGGTGCATCAACTGGCCGAGTTGGTGGACATGATCCTCGTCGTGGGCAGCAAAAACTCCTCCAATTCCAACCGCTTACGTGAGATTGGCGCCGAACTGGGCCACCCGGCCTATCTTATCGACGACGCCTTCGCCCTGAAGCCGGAATGGTTCGAGGGGGTGACCAGCGTGGGCCTGACCGCCGGCGCCTCCGCGCCGGAAGTGCTGGTGCAAGGCGTGATCGAGGGGCTGAAGCAATTCGGCAACGTGAAGGTCGAACTCCTGGCGGGTACGCCGGAAGACGTTAAATTTAAACTGCCGGCCGAAGTGGCCAGCATATAATAAGGACGGGGCTTACATGGGTGTACCGTTAAACCAGGCGATCCGCGTTGGCGCCTACGTCGTCAAGCAGCATCTCAAGGGCAACAAGCGCTACCCGCTGGTGCTGATGCTGGAACCGCTGTTCCGCTGCAACCTCGCCTGCCAGGGTTGCGGCAAGATCGACTATCCGAACGAGATCCTGAATCAGCGCATCTCGGTGGCGGACGCCATCGCCGCGGCCGAGGAATGCCCGGCGCCGATCATCGCCATCGCTGGCGGCGAGCCGCTGCTGCACAAGGAGATGCCGGAGATTGTCGATGCCTACCTGAAGATGGGCAAGTTCGTGATCCTGTGCACCAACGCGCTGCTGCTGGAAAAGAAGATCGACCAGTACAAGCCGCACAAGAATTTCTGCTGGGACATCCACCTGGACGGCGACAAGGAGATGCATGACCGCGCGGTGGACCAGGAAGGCGTGTATGAGCGCGCGGTGGCCGCGATCCAGCTCTCCAAGTCCAAGGGCTTCCGCACCAGCATCAACTGCACCCTGTTCGATGGCGCCGACCCGGACCGCGTGGCGAAGTTTTTCGACACCGTCGCGGACATGGACATCGAGGGCGTGATGACGTCCCCCGGCTACGCCTACGAGCGCGCACCGGACCAGCAGCACTTCCTCAACCGCACCCGGACCAAGGAGCTGTTCCGAGGCATTTTCCGCCGCGGCAAGGAGAGCGCCAAGCGCGGCAAGAAGTGGAAATTCACCCAGTCCCCGCTGTTCCTGGACTTCCTGGCCGGCAACCAGACCTACGCCTGCACGCCCTGGGGCAACCCGACCCGCAACGTATTCGGCTGGCAGCGCCCCTGCTACCTCCTTGGCGAAGGCTACGCCAAGAGCTTCAAGGAGCTGATGGAAACCACCGACTGGGATAAATACGGCGTCGGCAATTACGAGAAATGCGCCGACTGCATGGTGCATTCCGGCTTCGAGGCCACGGCGGTGATGGACTCCATCAAAAATCCCTGGAAGCTGGCGAAGTTTGCCCTTACCGGCATCAAGACTGAGGGCGCCATGGCCAAGGACATCCCGCTGGAGAACGCCCGCAAGGCCGATTTCAACGTGTTCTCCAAGCATGTGGAGACCAAGATGGCCGAAATCCATGCCGAAAAAGCAGCCCGGACCACAGCGGCGGCGGCAGCCGAGTAACGGAAAAGGGGGCCAACCGGCCCCCTTCTCTTTTAGATAACTAGAAAGTCCGCGCCGGAAGGGTTTTCACCCGGGCGATGAGCGCGGCGCGGGCCGCCTTGGCGTCCTTGCCCAGGGCTATAAGAGCGGGAATCTGCTTCGGCTGCTTCAGCACCGCGAACAGCACCTTGCCCAAATCCACGCTGCCATCGTCCTTCAGCGCCACCATGGCGGCGGGCGGCAGGTCCAGCTCGGCCGGGTCGGTCACGGCACGCAATACCGCGAAGGGCAGCGCCTTCTCCGCCGCGAACTCGGGCCACGGCGCCCGATTCGAGATCGATGGCAGCGGGATGGCTGCGCCGGTACAGCAGGGCCTTCTCATGCGCGGTGGCGGCGATCTTCTGGCCGGCGAGCATGGGCGTTCCCGTGGAGCCGCGAAGGAACTCCATCAGCCTGAAATCGCAGATATAGGTACGGCTGCCCTCAATCACGGCCGGTGGGACCAGGATGCTGCCCGGCTTCAGCCCTGGTTTCAGCCCGCCCGCCAGGCCGAAGCTGATCAGCCCCTGGGCACCGGCCTTGACCAGCGCCTCGGCCGCGCTCTGGGCCCCGTATGGGGTACCGCCGCCGGCCTGGACCATGAAGCCCGCCTCACGCAGCCAGCGCGCTTCTGCGGTCAAACCTGTGATGATACCGATTTTGCCCCGCTCCATGCCACAGCCATAGCACTTTCCTGCGGCTGTGCGAACATCATGAAAATCGCGGGGACGTTGAAACCTTGGTGAGCCCGGTGGGGGTCGAACCCACGGCCGTCCGATTAAAAGTCGGATGCTCTACCACTGAGCTACAGGCTCACAAGAGTTTAAAAAGGGGTGCCGCGCGGACACCCCTCGTTGGGGGCAAGAACCATCTTTCCGCCCCCTAAGTCAAGAGACGGGTTAGGGGTTGTTTCAGAAGTCGCTCTGGCGTGCTGAATAGCTGTGATTTTCGAGCACCGGAGCGGAACGTACATGAAGTACGTGAGCACCGGAGCACAGAAAAACAGGCGGCTAGGCAGCCGCCAGAGTAGACTTCTGATACAGCCTCTTAGACAACCACCATCTTGATGATCGAATCCGGGTCCTGCACCTGGCCGTTGGAGCCGGTGCCCTTCTTGATCTGCTGGACCGCATCCATGCCCGCCGTCACCTGGCCGACGATGGTGTACTGGCCATCGAGGAAGGTCGCCGGGGCGAAGCAGATGAAGAACTGCGAATTCGCGGAATTCGGGTCCGAAGTGCGGGCCATGCCCACGGTGCCAGTGAGGAAGCTGGCATCCTGGGTGAACTCAGCCGGCAGGTTGGGCAGCTGCGAGCCGCCCATGCCGGTGTTGGTCGGGTCGCCCGTCTGCGCCATGAACCCGGCGATGACGCGGAAGAACTTGCAGCCATCGTAGAAGCCTTGAGCGCTCAGCGTACGCAGCCGCTCGGAGGCTTGCGGTGCCAGGTCCGGGCGCAGTTGGATCGTGACGTCGCCATATTTCAGCGTCATCTTCAGCGTGGTGGAGACGGGGGTATCGGCTTGCGCGTCGCTCATGGGAACTCCGGTTGAAAGAGGGATTGCGGCTGCGGCGGTGAGAAGTTTGCGGCGGTCGATCATGCTTCACCTTTCAGTTTCGCCATGGTTTTTTCGGCCGTCAGCTTCGGCACGAAGCTCGTGATGTCGCCACCAAAGATGGCGATGTCCTTCACGAATCGCGAGGAGATGAACTGGTGCCTCTCGCTCGCCATCAGGAACACGGTCTCGATCTTGGGATCGAGCCGGTAATTCATCCCGGTCATCTGGAATTCATAGTCAAAATCGGAGACAGCGCGCAGGCCGCGCACGATCATCTGCGCCCCAACCTCGCGCGCGAAGGCGATCAGCAGCGTGGAGAACGGGCGGACCTCCACCGCAATGCCCGCGCGCTTGGCGATGGGCCGCACCTCGGCCTCAACCAGCGCCACGCGCTCTTCGAGTGTGAAGATCGGCCCCTTGCCGGGATTTACGGCGACACCAATCACCAGCTTGTCCACCAGCTTGGCGGCGCGGGTGATGATATCGATGTGCCCGTTGGTGATCGGGTCGAACGTGCCGGGGTAAAGCGCGACACGCTCAGGCATCTTCTTCAGCCTCCTGCTCAAGCACCGGGAACACGCTGGTCACGCGCTCGTCCTCATCCAGGCGGAACAGCGTG
Organism: uncultured Alphaproteobacteria bacterium; assembly: GCA_963750235.1. GTDB lineage: Bacteria > Pseudomonadota > Alphaproteobacteria > Acetobacterales > Acetobacteraceae > Acidocella. Next base: position 682,589 of record CAVVPW010000004.1, on the reverse strand, counting down.
ACACCCATGGAGGCGCGGCCGGTGATGCGGACCTGGTCCACCGGCACGCGGATCAGGCGCCCGCCATCGGTGACGAGCATGATGTCATCGCCTGGGCGCACTGCGAAGCTGGCGGCCACCGCGGTGCCGTTGCGACGCGCATTCAGCGTAATGTTGGCGATGCCCTGCCCGCCGCGGCCGGTGACGCGGTATTCATAGGCCGAGGAGCGCTTGCCGAAGCCGGAATCGGTGACGGTGAGCAGGACCTCCTCCGCCGCCGCGAGCTCGGCGATTCGCGCCTCGGAGAGGGCGACATCAGCCACGCTTTCCTCGGCCTCGGCGGCTTCGGCCTCTTCATCCCCGTTGCGCCGCTGCTTGAGGAAGGCGGCGCGTTCGTCAACGTCGGCCTCGACATGGCGCAGCACGGAGAGGCTCATCACCTCGTCCCCCGCGCCGAGCCTGATGCCGCGCACGCCAGTGGAGTCGCGGCCCGAGAACACGCGCAGAGTCTCGTCGGTGATCTGGAAGCGGATGCAGCGGCCGAGCTTGGTGGCCAGGAACACATCGTCGCCATCGCGGCAGGTGGCCACGCCGATGAGGTGGTCGCCCTCGTCCAGCTTCATCGCGATCAGCCCGGAGGCGCGGACATTCTTGAAATCCGCCAGACGATTGCGGCGGACATTGCCGCTGGAGGTGGCGAACACCAGGTGCAAATTCTGCCACAGCGTTTCATCCTGCGGCAGCGGCAGCACAGTGGTGATCTGGTCCGAACCCAGCTCCGGCAGCAGGTTAATGAGCGCCCTGCCCTTGCCCGTAGCCCCACCTTCCGGCAGGCGCCAGACCTTCTCGCGGAAGACCTTGCCGCCGGAGGAGAAGAACAGCACGAACTGGTGCGTATGCGCATTGAAGCTGCGGGTGACGATATCATCCCCGCGCGTGGACGCAGCCGACCGCCCGCGCCCGCCGCGATTCTGGGCGCGGAACACATCGAGCGGCGTGCGCTTGATGAAGCCGTCGCGCGTCAGGGTGATGACCATCTGCCCCGGCTCGATCAAGCTTTCATCGTCCAAATCAGCATCGACATCCTCGATGCTGGATTTGCGCGGAGAGGCAATCTTCTCACGCGCGGCCAGGATCTCGTCGCGCATCACCTCCAGGCGGCGGATGCGCGAGACGATGATGGCAAGATATTCCTTGATCTTCTCGGCAACTTCCGACAGCTCGCCCTGGATCTTGTCGCGCTCCAGCCCGGTGAGGCGGGCGAGGCGCAGTTCCAAAATGCCACGCGCCTGCGCATCCGTCAGATGGATGGTGTTGTGCTCGGACACGGCATTGCCGGCATCGTCGACGAGCGCCAGTAGCGGTAGCACGTTTTCCACCGGCCAGTCGCGCGCCATAAGCGCGGCGCGGGCGGTGTTGGAATCCGGGCTGTTGCGAATGATTTTGATCACTTCATCAATATTGGCAACAGCGATGCCGAGGCCGATCAGCAGATGCGCGCGGTCGCGCGCCTTGTTCAGGTCGAACCGGGCGCGGCGGAGGATCACCTCCTCGCGGAATTCGATGAACAGGCCAAGCAGTTCCTTCAGCCCCATCTGCCGGGGCTTGCCCTTGTCCAGCGCAAGCATGTTGATGCCGAAGCTGCTCTGCAGATTGGTCATCCGGTAGAGCTGGTTCAGCACCACATCGCCGGTGGCGTCACGCTTCAGCTCGATGACGATGCGCATGCCGTCGCGGTCGAACTCGTCGCGCAGGTCGGCGATGCCCTCGATCTCCTTGGCGCGGACCAGCTCGGCGATGCGCTCCAGCAGCGTGGATTTGTTCACCTGATACGGGATTTCCGTGACCACGATAGCATCACGGTCCTTGCGGATTTCCTCGATCGTGGCGCGAGCGCGCAGGATGATGGAGCCGCGCCCGGTCTCGAAAGCCGAACGGATGCCGGAACGCCCCAGGATGATGCCTGAGGTTGGGAAATCCGGTCCAGGGACGATCTTCATCAGTTCTTCGAGCGAGATATCCGGCTCGGCGATCATGGCCAGCACGGCGTTCAGGATTTCCGTCGGGTTATGTGGCGGAATATTCGTGGCCATGCCGACGGCGATGCCGTTGGAGCCGTTGATCAGCAGGTTCGGGAAGGCGGCCGGGAGGACGCGCGGCTCTTGCTCGCTCTCGTCGTAGTTCGGCTGGAAATCGACCGTGTCCTTGTCGATATCGGCGAGCAGCAGCATGGCCGAGGGCGCAAGGCGCATCTCGGTATAACGCATTGCGGCGGGCATATCGCCGTCGATGGAGCCGAAATTGCCCTGCCCGTCGATCAGCGGCAGGCGCATCGAGAAATCCTGCGCCATGCGCACGGCGGCAAGATAGATCGCGCTGTCGCCATGCGGATGGTAGGCACCCATCACGTCACCGGTCATGCGCGCGGATTTGCGGTAGGGCTTGTCCGGCGTGTTGCCGGCCTCGTTCATGGCGTACAGGATACGCCGGTGGACCGGCTTCAGCCCGTCCCGCGCATCCGGCAAGGCACGGCTGACGATGACGGACATGGCGTAATCCAGATAGGATTTGCGCATCTCCAACTCGATGGAAACAGGCTCCTGGCCGCGCGGCTGCATCGGCTCTGCGCCGGGCTCTTCAGTGATATCGTTCATGTCAGGTCAGAGACTCGCTACACGCTGGCAATCCGCCGGCGTGGCGCCTTGCAAGGCGTTGAAACTATTAACAAAATTATCCTGCATCGTCGGCCATACTTAGCACGGCGCGGGCGGTTTTACAAATCAGCCGCAACACGGAAGCTGGCGCGGTTGGAATTTCTGGGTTGGGTGGAAAACGGCCTCTCCGGTTCCGTGCCGTCGGCGAGAGAAGCGGCCGTTCTGGCGATGGCTTGGATAGGCCGAATGCCGCCTGGCGGAAGTGGCGGTAGCGCGCGATTTGTTCCGCCGCATCCTCGGCATGATCGACGATCTGCGACCACGGGAGCCTGTGCCATGTTGGCGGACAGAATCGTTCGCACGGGGCGAGCGACAGGCGAAGTACATCCGCAGGGTTGGAAAACGGACTGGAATCCGGCTGTTGGGTCGGATCAAGGTCGCCGCACAGCGACGATGATGGGATGGAAGCCATTACACACGGTTCTGTCTTCCAGTCGGGTCACGATCGGGCTATTCTAACCTCAATCAGGGGGCAGATGGACCGCCCAAAGGGGAAATATCGGCTTAGTCGCCATTTCTGCTCGGGGATCCAGGTGGGCGCTGAAGCACAAAAATACGTGGGGGAGACCGATTGTGAGCTGGCCTGCTGACTGGAGCGACTTTTCAGACATTTGGTCCCTCGCAGTGGAGGTAAGCGGAACGGGTGTCTGGGACCGAAATGTGGCAACCGGGGAGAATTGCTGCTCCGCGAGCTGGTTCAGGATGCTTGGTTATGAGGACGTGCCACGATCGAGTCCAATCGAGCTTGCCTACGCGCGCGTTCATCCGGACGATCTTGAACGCGCAAAGGCCGCGATACGGGCGCATTGCGAAGGCAAGACCGAAATTTGCGAATGCGAATACCGGCTCCTTTGCAAGGATGGCAGCTATAAGTGGGTCTTGAGCCGCGGCAAGGTTGTCAGCCGGGACGCTAATGGCAGCGCGTTACGGATAGCCGGGACGTCGACCGACATCACCAAGATCCAAGCCAAGACCAGAGGCGAGCAGGCAAGCGTCTCTTGGCCTAAACGCCGGCGCGCCACGCCGAGTCGGCGCAAGCCGTATGTCCTCGAAGAGACGCCCGCCTTTCCGCAGCGGCGCACCGAGAGCATCCCTTGCTTCACCCGCGGCACCGCGATCCTCACGCCGCGCGGTCCCGTCGCGGTCGAGGCCCTTGCAGAGGGTGACGCCGTGCTCACCGTCCGCGAAAGAGGCCCGTCCGAGCGGCGTGTTGTCTGGGTCGGTCAGCGCACCTTCGGGACCACGGCGACGCTGCCCGAGCGCCTTCGTCCGGTCCTGATCCGCGCCGACGCCTTCGGCCCAGGGGTACCAGAGCGTGATCTCCACCTGTCTCCCGGCCATGCGATCTTCGCCGAGAACCATTTGATCGAAGCCAAACACCTGATCAACGGCACGACCGTGGTGCGCGACCCCGCGTGTCGCACGGTCACCTATCACCACGTTGCACTTGACGCTCACGACATTCTGCTGGCCGAGAACCTGCCAGCCGAAAGCTATATTGATTGCGGCGGCCGGACATCTTTCGTCGATTCCATATTTTCGAACGGCAAACCGATCCTGCTCCGCCCGGACGTCGCGGCGACGGTCGAGGCGTTCGGTTGTGCCCCGCTCGCGGAGCCCGGCTCCGATGCACTGCTCAAGGTTCGCGCTCTTCTCGACAAGCGTGCCAGCCGCGCGGGCTATGCCCCCTACCATTCCGGTCGGGTCGCGGCAATTTTGAGCTTCGCCGATCGGGACCCACCCGGGGTGAAATGGACCCGGAAAATGGGACCGGGGGCTAAGTTGGAGTTGGGCTGTTCTGTCGTGATAGACGGAGCGAAACATGAGCAAGACGAGACGGAAGATTGATGCGACGCTGGGCGTCCGCTCCTCAGATTACCTCCAGGGCCGGCTTATGGCCTACTTGGGTCGAATTTGGTATTTCAAACTGAAACACCACCGCGCCCCCTGCCCTTCAGAGCTGCCGCTTTGTCTCCAGCCGGCAGGCGCGGAGAATCGCGCGCAGATCCGCCAGGGCCACGTCGAGGTCGTGGTTCTCCACGATATAGTCGAACTCCCTGGCATGGGAGATTTCGGCCTCGGCATGTTCCATGCGGGCCTCCACTTGCTCGAGCGTATCGCCACGCTTAACGAGGCGATGGCGCAGCACATCCAGCGAGGGTGGCTTGATGAACACACCCACCACATCGCCGCCCATTGAGGCGCGCAACTGGCGGAAGCCCTGCCAGTCAATGTCGAACATCACGTCCTCGCCCGCGCTCAGCGCCGCCTCCACCGGGGCGCGGGGCGTGCCGTAGGAACGGCCGAACACGCGGGCATATTCCAGCAGCTCATTCGCCTTGGCCATTTCATCGAACCGCTCCTGGGTGATGAAATAATAGTGCTTGCCCTCCTTCTCGCCAGGGCGGCGGGCGCGCGTGGTCACGCTCACTGAGAGGTTCAGCTCATCATCCTGCTCCAGCAGCAGGCGAGAGAGGGTGGTTTTGCCAGCGCCGGAGGGGGCGGCCAGCACCAGGCACACGCCGCGCCTACTCAATGTTCTGCACCTGCTCGCGCAGCTGCTCGATGGCGGCTTTCAGCGCGAGCCCGATATTGGTGAGCGGCACGGAGGCCGACTTGCTGCACAGCGTGTTGGCCTCGCGGTTAAATTCCTGCATCAGGAAGTCCAGCTTGCGGCCCACCGCAATGCCCTCTTTCAGCAGGGCGCGGGCGGCCTCGATATGCGCGGCCAGACGGTCCAGCTCCTCCCGCACGTCGGATTTTGTGGCCAGCAGGGCGATTTCCTGGGCGATACGCTCCTCCGGCAGGTTCGGCGTGCCGCCGATCAGCTCGGCCAGCTGCGCGGCCAGCTTGGCGCGGTGCAGCTCCGGCTGCTTGGCGGCTTCCAGCCCGGCGGCCTCATGCAGTAGCGCGATCTCGTGCAGATTGGTGCCGATGATGACCGCCAGCTTATGCCCCTCGGCGGCGCGGGATTCTGCCAGCCCCTCAAGCACCTGCAGGAAGCCCGTGCGCACCGCGTCGTGCAGAGCGGCGCGCTCCTCCTCGCTCTCCTCCTGTGACCCGGTGCTGCGCATCACCCCCGGCAGGGCCAGCAACAGCTCGGCCCGCGGCGGCAGCGCCCCGGGGATGTTGTCCGCCAGCTCGACCGCCAGATCCTTGATCCGCTCCAGCGCCGCCATGTCCGGCACGATGGCGGCAGCCTGCTCGCGCTTGAGCATGAGCGTGCCGGAGACATTGCCGCGCTTGAGCCGCTTGGCGGCCAGGTCGCGCAGCGGAAACTCCAGCGCCTCCAGCCCGAAAGGCAGGCGCAGCTTCACGTCCAGCCCGCGCCCATTCACGCTGCGCAGCTCCCACACCCAGGCGGCGCCGTTCAGCTCACCCTGGGCGCGGGCGAACCCTGTCATCGAGGCAATTTTTGAAAATTCGGTCATGGGCTGGCCTCATAGCAGCCGGCTGCTAGACTGCCCATATGTTTAAACGCCCGGCACCTCGCGTGGTGTGGTGCCTGGGCATGTGCGCCAGCGGCTCCACTTGGCTGTTCAATGTTACCAGTGACGTCACGCAGCGCCTTCATCCGCAGGCACGGGTCACCGGGCATTATGTCGATGCCATGGAACGACTGGGCTGCCTGCCCGCTGGGCTGGCCGTGGTAAAGACGTATCATCTGGACCGGACGGCGACGCAGAGGCTGGCGCGGCGGGCCGAGGTCATCATCCTCTCGCTCCGCGACCGCGCGACGCCATAACCTCGCTGATGCAGCATATGGGCAGGACTTCCCGCAAGCGCTGCGCTGGTTGGAGGAGTCAGCGCTATTTTGCGGGCAATATGCCGACGACCCGCGCACCGCCCTGCTGCGCTATAAAGATGGCTTCACCGAGACGCCGGAGATTTTCGACACGCTGGCCACCCGGCTCGGCGGCGGGCTAAGCGCCACGGCGCGGGACGAGCTGTTCGCGCAGTCGCGCCGCGCGGCGATTGAGGCGGCAAGCCAAGTCGAGCAGCGGTTGGAGGGCTTCATGTGCCGCTTTGGTTACCTGCCCTGACGGCGCTGCGGCTACACCTCAGGTTGTTAACGTCGCTAACTTGGCCAAGCTCTAGGTCGCTGGAAAGCGCCAAAAACAAACGTTAGTTGCAACAAACTAATCAGTAAGTTGTACCAAACTGATACAGAAATAAATTTCTCAGACTTGTCATATTGCTGCGCTGCACACGCAATCTTCTGGCATCTCACTGAATTTTAACCATTTCGGGACGGCTTTTTGCCTAGGAAGTCACGCAATTTCCGGGTAAGTACGGGCCACAACTTTAGGGGTTGGATGATGACCACGAAAACCTTCCACGGGTTCACGCTCTGGGCCGTGCCGCGCTTTCACAGGTCTGATGCCATTTGCCCGGAGGCGCAGAACCAGGAACGCAAAAGCGGCCTGCTCCATCAATTCGCCACTCTTAAACTCGAAGATCAGGCGCGGGAAACACTGGCTCCGCGCCCAGCACTCCCGCGCGACCCGGCAACCTGCCACTAGTTTGTTTGGGCCGGCAAACCGGCCCCGCCAGCCTTAATTCAAGCCTGCGATTTCGCCACTTTATCGAACGCCATCAGGCCGCGAACCAGCGCCTCGAAATCCTTTAGCGCGATCATGTTCGGCCCGTCCGAGGGCGCGTTGTCCGGGTCCGGGTGCGTCTCGATGAACAGCCCCGCCACGCCCACCGCCACGGCGGCACGGGCCAGAACGGGCACAAATTCGCGCTGCCCGCCCGAGGCGCCGCCCAACCCGCCCGGCTGCTGCACGGAATGGGTCGCATCGAAGATCACCGGCGCGCCAAACCCGGCCATAATCGGCAGGCCGCGGAAATCCGAGACCAGGGTATTATAGCCGAAGCTGGTGCCGCGCTCGGTCGCCATCACGCGCGGATTGCCCGACTGCGTGACCTTGGCCAGCACGTTCTTCATGTCCCACGGGGCCAGGAACTGCCCCTTCTTCACGTTCACCACCGCGCCGGTCTGCGCCGCGGCAATAAGCAGATCCGTCTGGCGGCAAAGGAAGGCCGGGATCTGCAGGACATCGACCACCTCGGCCACCGGAGCGCATTGCTCGCGCTCATGCACGTCGGTCAGCACTGGCAGGCCCAGGCGGCTCTTGATGTCGGCGAAGATCTGCAGCGAGGCATCCAGCCCCACGCCGCGCGCGCCGGACATGCTGGTGCGGTTCGCCTTGTCGAAGGAGGATTTGAACACCAGGCCGATGCCGACGCGCGCGCAGATCTCCTTGAGCGCGCTGGCGCATTCGAAGGCATGCGCGGCGCTCTCGATCTGGCAGGGCCCGGCGATCAGCGCGATCGGCAGGTGGTTGCCGAAGCTTACCCCGCCAACGGAGACGACGGCAGCAGGCGAGGTGGCGGGAGCGGTCATGGTGTTTCCTTCAGCAACAGGCATTGCCCCCCTATAGCCGCCAAAGCTGCTCCCAGCAAAAAAGCCCCGGATCGCTCCGGGGCCTTCTCGTTACCGCCAGGCGGGAAGTTCAGTCCTCGGCGCCTTTGAGGGCCGCTTCCTCGGCCATGATCTCGGCAGCGCGGGCAGCGATTTCGCCCGCATTGATCGGGGGCCCAGGGAACCGGGTCCGAGCAACACCGAACCAGATGACCGCGATCACCGCCAGCAGGCCGATGAAATAACTGTCAAGGATGTCGTTGGGTGGGCGGGTGCCGATATAGATGATCAGCACGCCGCCAAGAACGGAGATCAACGCCAACGGCCTGGAGAACACACCCAGCCGGAACGGCCCGAACTCGGTCCAGCTACGCCCCTCTGCGAACAACCCGGCCAGGATCGGCATGGCGTAGGAGATGTAGAGGAACATCGCGCAGCCAGCCGCCAGCGCCGCGAAGGCTGGGGAGTACAGCGTCGAGCCGATGGAGACCACCACAACCGCCCAGATGGCGTACACCGGCGAACGGTGCTTGCGATCCACCTGCTTCAGCCATTTGCTGCCCGGCAGTCCGCCATCACGAGCGAAGGCATAGACCATGCGTGAGGTAGAGGTGACGCCGGCCAAGGCGCAGAGGAAGTTTGAGAGCACGATGCCGATGTAGAGCAGATCCTTCCACACCGTGGGCACGGCGAGGCCGGCCATCAGGTTGAAGATGATGTTGGAGCCATCGCCCGCGTTCTTGATCGGGTCGGGCATCGCGATGACGAAGGAGGCCGCCATGACGAGGCCAAACACCAGAGACCAGAAGATCGAGTTCATGATCCCCTTGGGTACGTTGATGCGGGCGTTGACCGTCTCTTCCGACGTATGAGCCGAGCCGTCATACCCGGTCATGGTATAGAGAGGGTAAAGCATGCAGAGCAGGAACAGGTAGAACGGGGAGTCGCTATGCGGCACCACACCGCCGCCCGGCGCGCCGGAAAAATTATGGAAGGCGATGAGGCGCGAGAAATCCCAGTGCGGGGTGGCGTAGAGCATGGTACCGGTGAGCAGCACGGCAACGACGAAAATGAGATAGCCCGAGAAATCGATCAGCTTCGTCGTAAAGCGGATGCCGAAATGGTTGAGCAGACCCTGCGCCCCGGCGATCAGCACCACGGCCAGCACCTGCGGCCAGCCGCCGGAGACGACCGGCCAGTAATTTGCCCAGGCGGAGGTGTTGACACCAAAAATATTGTTCAAAATCAAACCATTGAACAGATTGTAGACGCCGACATCCACCGAGGAGATCACGAAGATCAACCCGGCCAAGTTAAACCAGGCCGTGGCCCAACCCCAGCCGCGCCCGCCCAGAATGGAGGACCAGTGATACAGCCCGCCCGCCGTGGGGTAGGCCGACGCGATCTGCGCCATGCAGGCGCCAACTGTCAGAGCGAAGAGACCGCCGACGATCCAGCCGATGATGGCCGTGAAGGCCCCACCCGTGGAGTAGCCGACCTGGAAGGAAGTGATTCCGCCGGCAAGGATGCAGATAATGGAAAAAGCCACGGCGAAATTGGAGAAGGCGTGCATGCGCCGAGAGAGTTCTTGCGCGTACCCCATTTTGTGCAGTGTCGCGGCATCCGCCGCCAGTATGTCTTTTTCACTCTGGTCCGTCATTAGCAGCCCCTTGTCGTTGTGATTGATTTTATAAACGGAACCTATACGGTGAATTTCTTTTCGCCAAGAGAAACTTGACCTTCCGCATTCCTGAGCGTCAGAAATTGTGATTATAATCGACAAAACAACCCGGGAGCCAAGCCATGGTCGCAACCCCTCATCTGACATTGCCTGAACTCAAGGGAATGGCCGAACGCGGCGAGATCGATACGGTCATCGTTGCTGCCTGCGACATGCAGGGCCGACTGCAGGGCAAGCGGGTGATGCCCAAATTCTTCTTTGAGTCAGTCACCTCCGAGGCCGCCGAGGGCTGCTCCTACCTGCTCGCAACCGATATCGAATGCGCCACGGTGCCGGGCTATGAACTCACCTCCTGGGAAAAGGGGTATGGCGACTTTATCTTCGCTCCCGACCTCTCCACCCTACGCTTGGCCCCCTGGCAGCCGGGGGCTGCGATCCTCCTGTGCGACATCGAGCTGAAAGGCCATAAGCCGGCGGATGTCTCGCCGCGAACCATGCTGAAGAAACAGCTCGACCGGCTGAAGGGCCATGGCCTGACCGCCTGGGCCGCGACCGAGCTGGAATTCATCATGTTCCGCAACACCTACGAGGATGCTTGGAATAAGGCGTATCGCGGCCTCACCCCGGCGAACCAATACAATAACGACTACTCGATCCTCGGCACCGCGCGGGTGGAGCCGGTCATCCGCCGCATCCGCAACGCCATGGAGGCGGCGGGAATCCATGTTGAAAACTCCAAGGGCGAGTGCAATCTCGGCCAGCACGAGATTAATTTCAGCTACGGCCCAGCGCTCAGCACCTGCGACAAGCACGTAATATATAAAGAGGCGGCGAAGGAGATCGCGGTGCAGGAGGGCGCGGCCATCACCTTCATGGCCAAGTTCAACGAGCGCGAGGGCAATTCCTGCCACACGCATCTCAGCCTGCGCAACGAGGCGGGCGATGCCGTCTTCCTGGACGCCGACGGCCATTCGCCGTCGAAATTCTTCAAGCAGTTCATGGCGGGGCTGCTGCGCCATGCACCGGAAATCGCGTTTTTCTTCGCGCCCAACATCAACTCCTACAAGCGCTTCGCCTTGGGCAGCTTCGCCCCCACGGCGCTGGCCTGGGGCATGGACAACCGCACCTGCGCCTTCCGTGTGCTCGGGCATGGCAAGTCCATCCGTGTGGAGAACCGCCTGCCGGGCGGCGATGTGAACCCGTACCTGGCGCTGGCCGCGATGATCGCCGCGGGCCTCGCGGGGGTTGAGGGCGACTACGCACCTGTGCCGCTGTTCACCGGCAACGCCTACACCGCCGACTTGCCGCGCGTGCCCCGCACGCTCGCCGACGCCGCGAAGCTGTTCACGGAAAGCGAGTTCACCCACGCGGTGTTCGGCACTGACGTGGTGAAGCACTACACCAACATGGCGAAAGTCGAACTTGACGCCTTCAACGCGGCCGTGACCGACTGGGAACGGTTCCGCTCTTTCGAGAGGATGTAATCTACCATGGAACTACGCGGTAATTGGCGAATCCCTACGGAGATTCTGGCCGGCGCCGGGCGCATTGCCGAGCTGCCCGGCCGCGTGCGCGATGCCGGGCTCAGCCGGGTTCTGATCGTCACCGATCCCGGCGTCGCCGGCCTGCCCTTCTTCGCCGGCATCGTTGAGTTGTTCGAGAAGGCGGGCATCGCCACGGCGGTGTTCAAGGATGTGCACCCCGATCCGCTGGCCGAGGACGTGGCCGCCGGCGCCGCCGCGTACAAGGCGCATGGCGCGCAGGGCGTGGTCGCCATCGGCGGCGGCTCGGGGCTGGATTGCGGCAAGTCCGTCGCACTCGCCGTCTCCACCTCCCGCCCGCTCTGGGATTTCGAGATCACCCTGCCGACCCCGGCACTGGACAGCCCGATTCCGCCGATCTTCGCCGTACCCACCACTGCGGGCACCGGCTCGGAGGTGGGGCGCGCCAGCGTGGTCATCGACCCCGCGAAGCGCCGCAAATACATCCTGCTGCACGCGCAGATGCTGCCGCGCCTGGTGGTACTGGACCCGGAACTGACCTACGGCCTGCCGCCGTTCATCACGGCCTGGACCGGCATGGACGCGCTGGCCCATTCGCTGGAGGCGTTTTACGGCCCGTTCTACCACCCGATCGCGGATGGCATCGCCGTTGAGGGCATGCGGCTGGTGAAGGAAAACCTCATCACCGCCGTGAACGAGCCGCGCAACACCGAGGCACGCATGAACATGCTCGCCGCCGCCTCCATGGGCGCCACCGCGTTCCAGAAGGCGCTGGGCGCGATCCACTCGCTCTCGCACCCCATCGGCGCGCGCTTCCACGCGCATCATGGCCTGACCAACGCCGTGCTGATGCCCTATGTGCTGGCCTTCAACCGCCCGTGCATCGAGCCGAAGATCGGCTATGCGGCGCAGGCTCTTGGCATCGAGAACGGGTTCGACGGCTTCCTGAACTGGGTGCTCGAGTTGCGCGACGCACTGAACATCCCGCACACGCTGGAGGCGCTGAAGGTAACGCCGGACGCGCTGGAAGACCTCGCCGCCGAGGCGGTGGCCGACCCGAACACCCCGGACAATCCGCGTAAGGCGGATAAGGCCGACATGCTGCGCATCCTCCAGGCGGCGATGGCTGGCACAATGGCGGGCTTGAGCGATTAAAACCTTAGGCCGGGGGCAACCCCGGCCTTTTTTGTGGTTCCTCAGTTTGAAGTTCGGGTTTCACCAAGGCGGGACGCGAGTGCTGATCTAGGTGTAGTTGGCCCGATTGGGTTTGAACGATCGCACTGCGTTGGTGGGTTGAGAGTTCGCGCCGGATCGTTGGGCGTGATCAGGCTCTGATCGCCTCAAGCAGCGGTCCGACACCGAAGATTTGGATCATTCTCTTCATATTGTAGGCGAGGACGTGGAGGCTCATTTCGGTTCGGACTTTTTCGAGGGTTCTGGTCAGGAAGTGGGTGCTTCCCATCCATGATTTGAGGGTACCGAACGGATGCTCGACGGTTTGTCGGCGCACGCCCATGGCGTCTGGCATGTGGTCCAGGCGGGCCTGCATCCTGTCGAGGACGTGTTCATACCGCCAGCGTTTAAGTCGCTTGAGCTTGTCGGGGGTGCACTTCGGCTTGAGCGAACAGGTGAAGCATGCGGTCAGATGGCGGTAATGATCGATATCGTCCTTTCGATCTGACCGCATGGAGCCTCTCGTCAGCTTCTCGCCTGCCGGGCAGGTGTAGTGATCGTTCTCAGCATCGTAGGTAAAGTCATGGCGGGTGAAGAAGCCGCGCTCATTGGGCCACAATGTCTTGGGATAAGGCGTTCAACGCCGGTTTTGCACTTCCTGAAAGCGTGACGTTGCCGTCTGCCACCTGGACTGCAACCGATAGCCTCCTGCGCCTTCAGAGCCATGGGCTCCAGTTGGTTCGATCGTGGCCCACATTGGTCACCTGTCGGATACCACATGAAATGCCCATGATGGGCTGACCGTGTCTGCCTTTGGAATGCCGACGCACTCGCTTGGTTAGGGCGCAAAAAGACATCAGAGACAGCCTCCCCGCAGGGCGGGTTACCGTGACGGCTACATCGCCTTCAGCGCGCAACTGCAGACCGGCGATTTTATCCGAGATCGGCTCGCCCTGCGCCTCGGCGCCAATCCGCGATCAGCCCGGTAGGGGCGAAAGGAGGGCGCTTTGCAGGCGTGCTTTTCGATCTTGGCGAGCTCGCGCACGTTCTTCCGATTGTATATGCCTTGAACTTGCTCCGCCGATGCCCCAATCGCCCGCTTTAACAGGCCCACTTCCTCGGATAAGACCACAAAGTGACACGCACGCCGCCCGGATCGCCGCGCCGTTGTCCCGCCGAAAGTTGGCGATGGTCTTGAAGTCCGGAGCCAGCCGCCCGGTCAGCCACATCAACTCGATATTGCGCTGCGCTTCCCGCTCAAGTCGGCGGCTCGACTGGACGCGATTGAGGTAGCCGTAGAGGTATATCTTCAACAGCTTCGAGGATGATAGCGCCGACCCATCGCCGCCGGTTGCATGCCATGAAGCCGCGTGCTTCAGCTCTTTGGTGAAGACGTCTTGATGACGCGAACTGGGTTGTCCTCGGTCACGTAATCGTCCAGAGAGTCCGGCAACAATAACGATTGCCCTCGATCTTCACCCTCAACGAAACGCCCCATGACCGGCCCTCCGGTAACGAGCCGATTCTAGCAGAAGTCGGCGTTTTTACACCGACTGGACCCTACCCGGTCATTGCCAGCGCATGGCTAGCTCCTCCACAGCGGACGCTTTTTCGTAGGCTTTGGGGAGCAGAGCCAAGGCAAGCCCAGCGGTGCGTAATTCAAGCAGACCGTGTGAAAACTCTACCGAAACGGATTCCGGCGCGGCATGAGGCGCGGTAGAATCTGGCATCATGACGCACATCTCAGGTCGCGACCGAGCGCAGAGGCTGCTCCTGCCGGAATCTCTGGACGAATACGTCGGTCCAGATAACCCCGTTCGCTTCATCGATGCTTTTGTGGGGGAACTGGATCTCGCCGCCGCGGGCTTTGCCCGGGTGACGGCGAAGGCGACCGGCCGCCCCGGCTATTCGCCCCCGGACCTTCTGAAGCTGTACATCTACGGCTACCTGAACCGGGTGCGGTCGAGCCGGCGGCTCGAAGCCGAGACCCACCGCAATATCGAAGTGATCTGGCTGCTGCGGCATCTGAAGCCCGACTTCAAGACCATTGCCGATTTCCGGCGCGACAACAGCAAAGCCTTTCGTCCAATCTTCCGCCAGTTTGTGCTGCTGTGCCGCCAACTGGATCTTTTTGCGGGAAATAGCTGGCGGTAGTTCGGCACATCGGGTCAAGGCGGTCAACAACAAGGACCGCAACTTCACCCGTGCGTCGCTGAGCGAGTTTATCAAACTCGCCGACGCCGGCTCGAGATTGTCTTCAGCGCCTTGACCAGACGACGCCGTCGGGTGGCGGGCAGGCGGGCGGGTCCAAATGTGGCCGGAAGATTGCCGCCATCCGTGCGCGGCGCGAGCGCTGCTCGGCAGATGCTGGCGGAGCTGGATCAGACCGGAGAAAACCAGATATCGCTGACCGACCCTGACAGCCGGGCCATGGCGGCGCACACCCATGTTGCCCTTGGATTCAGCATTCAGGTCGCGGTCGATGCCAAGCTCAAGCTGATCGTTGAGCAGCAGGTCACCAACCATGTCGTCCTCATGGGTCTGCTGACGCAGACCGCAGTACCGGCGAAGGAGGTTCTCGGCGTTGAGAAGAGCGCGGCCGTTGCCGAGCGAGGCTACTTCAAGATCGAGGATATCGAAGCCTGTGAGGCAGCTGGGATCGAGCCTTATGTGCCGCGGCCACAACGGGGGCCGTCGGTCAAGGCGGGCCTGTTCCGCAAGGATGAGTTCACGATACGATCGCAGCCGGCGACAGCTTTCTTTGTCCCGCCGGCCAGCGGCTGCAAGCCTATTCGTCGTCGTTTGCTGCGCGGCGCTGAAAAAAGTCAATTACGCCAATAAGCGCGGCTTGCCGCGACTGTGCGCTCCGTCCGCTCTGCACGGGAAGCACCTTTCGTATGGTGTCTCGCCTCGAAAACGAAGCCGTCCTGGACCGGATGCAGGCGCGCCTGGCGCAACGGCCAGAGATCCTTGATCGACGGCGCGAGACGGTCGAACATCCCTTCGGCACGATCAAGCAGTGGATGAACCAGGGGGCCTTTCTGATGCGGGGACTGGAGAAGGTTCGCGCCGAATTCAGCTTGACCGCGCTCGCCTATAATCTCAGGCGGGTGCTCAATATTGTTGGGTTTACCGGGTTGATGGCTGCGCTAAGGGCCTGACCAGCTGACAGTCGGCGTTTTGCTGACCCACTGAAGGGGCTGCCATGGCGTGCAACCTCGCCAACCAGAAGATTTCGGACTTTTGGCTGCTTCTCCCCAGAGCGCCTTAACCATGCCCGGAAGCGCACGGGCAGCACCAAGTGCGTCAAAACCGGCGTTTTCACACGGTCTGCAAGAATTTCGCACCAACCGAAATCGACCTAAGATGGCCATAGCTATAGCGGCGCGCAATGATAAACGGCCCGACCATTGCAATCAATGGAACTCGAATCCGCCATCGCCAAGCTCGACAAATATCACCTGCTGATCCTCGACGACCTCGCCTATGTAGCCAAGGACCAAGCCGAAACATCGGTCCTGTTCGAATTGATCTGAGGCAGTTACGAACTGCCGTTCCACCCTCATCACCGCCAATCAGCCCTTCGGCGAATAGAACCGGGTCTTCCTGGATCCCGCCATGACCCTCGCGGCGGTCGATCGCCTGGTTCACCACGCCACCATCTACGAAATGAATGTCAAAAGCTACCGCAGGCGCTCCGCACTCCAGCGACAATCACGCGCCGTCAGGCCGCCAACCTACGCGACAATCAAATCCACCAAGGCGTTGTCGTTCCGCAACAATCGACCCGCATAATAAGCATTGCCAGCGACAATCAGAACAGGCACAAACAACCTGCCGCGTCAATCTGCTCTATCTTGATTGACGCCCGCATCTCACCCAGATCGTCCACGCTATAGCGGGAGGAAGCAGATCATGATCGGACGCGAAAATCCCGCAATAGTAGCTTCAATGACCACGATACCATCACGCATTGAACACATAGCGCCCGTAATCCAAGCTGCGCTAAATCAAACAATACCAGTCACTAAGCTAGAAATTAATATACCGCTCATTTTTTCACGAACTGGTGAGGAATATATAATACCTGAATACCTATACAACATTCCTAATGTTTCCATTGTAAGGACGGAAGACTTTGGGGCAATAACGAAAATTGCACCAACGCTAATTCGATATAATTCAGATAAGTCGACATATATTTGGTCAATAGATGATGACTGTGCATTCCCGCCCAATCAATTGGAATTGTTGCTCACACGGTTCAGTCCAGATCGCCCCGCAATTCTCACTCGCTACGGCGGCGCATTGAATAGTGGGTTTGATTACCAAAATTGGTTTGGTGAGCGACGAGTTTCGTTTTTTGAAGCGTTTGGTGGGGTGCTTTATCCACCAGGTTCAATTGAAACCGATTTTGAAGAGTACGTAAGAATAACATCCGAAAATGAAGACTGTCGCCGAAGCGATGACATCGTTTTGTCGATGTATTTCAATATGAAAAAAATTCCGATGTATCTTTATAATTGTCCTGATGATGAACACCCGTATATGGTCAGCGGATGGCTTCAACATAGCCAGACCGATGCCCTATCTACGGGCGGGCATCTAGAAAAATATGGTCGAGCATTCAAATTCGTGAGCAACTTATTGGAAAGTCAAGATTTTTTTCGTCAGAATACAGAAAGCTCAATGCAGACGGTTAAAAAATTGGAACTCGGATGCGGAATGGCACCGACGGCTGAGTATGAGCACCATGATCGGAGCCGACATTCGTCCCATGTCGATATAGTGCACGATTTGAACGAATTGCCATGGCCATGGGCAGACGAGAGTTGTTCAGAAATCCTTGCACTCGACGTCTTTGAGCATTTGCAACTGATGCCAGAGCACTGGCTCCGTGAGTGCCATCGCATCTTGGCACCAGGCGGAGTTTTACATCTTCGGTGCCGATCTTCATAAGTCCTTGGCATGTAATAAACTCAACGCATGTACGAGGGTTCCATCCACTCAACTTCGATTTCTTCATTCATGGCCGACCATACTGGCTCAAAAATGGGCACTACTATTTTGACTTTTCATTCCGAGAAGGGGAGGTCTGGACTGAGGAGCATAACATTATTGCGAAGCTCACGAAGTGAATACCTATCTGAGCAATCCGCTTAATACGCCATTAAGTATCCGTTCGAAAACAACCTGCGACAAATGCCGCGCCATACAGAGGAAGCCCCTAGGTTTATCCACAAACCTGTTTATGATTTTTAATCGGAACGAATTTCACGAAATATGCACCAGCACAAAGCCCCGGCTGGAAGCGGCTTTTTCTGGTGCGGAAATCCGGTGCGAATGCCTACATCTGGCGCGCGCCGCACCAAAACCGGACGGCCCGCTCCCAGCGGCGAGCCGATTGGCCGGTTTCGCCTTATGGAAAACGGACCAGCCGCATTCCTGAACAACCGGGAGGCCACGGCCAAACCGGAAATTCCAGCCTCAGCGTTACACCCTGTTACACCCTATTGTATTGTTACAGTGCCTTCTGCATCACCACCACATCGAGCCAGCTTTCGAACTTCCAGCCGACCTTGCGCATGATGCCGACCTGCTGGAACCCCAGGCTGGCGTGCACGCCAATCGAGGCGACATTCTCCGAATCCCCGATCAACGCCAGCATCTGCTTGAACCCGCCGGCGCGGGCGCGGTCGATCAGCGCGGCGACAATCGCCTTCCCCACCCCCTGGCCACGCAGCCCCTCGCGCACATACACGCTGTCTTCCACGGTGAACTGGTAGGCGGCGCGCTCGCGGAACGGGCCGTAACAGCCGAAAGCAAGCACGCCCGAGGCGTCGCGCGCCACCAGCCAGGCAAAGCCCGCGGCCCGATTCGCCTCCAGCCGTGCGGCCATCTCCTCCAGCGAGGGGGGTACAGCCTCGAACGAGCCGGTGCCATTCAGCACGTGATGCGCGTAGATCGCCTGAATCCCCGGCAGATCATCCTCGCTAGCGTCAAAAATCTCCATGTCCACTCCGGGCCAGTTATTAACGTCGATGCGCCTCAACATGGCAAATCCGCCACCGGCTGGAAAGGACTCCCGGTCTCAGGCCGTCACACATGTTTTATTGCAAGATCAGCCTCCAATCCCCGGCTCTGAACCTGGTTGTGCAGGCGCGAGGTTTTCGGGCATAAGCGAACAGGCCCGGCCGCTCAGACCGGGCAAGATATGCCATGCCGCGTAAAAAGGGTAAGACGACATGACCGATACGACGCGCAGCTCCGGAGCAGGCACCACCGGAGAGCCGGGCGCCAATCCGGACATCGCCGCCCTGAATGACGCGTCCATCGGCGCCGATCCTCTGGCCGAGGCCCGGCTCGCGGCGGTGATGTTCGCCGCGCGCTACCACGGCGTGGAGATGAACCCCGAGAGCCTGCGGCTGCGCCCGGATGAGCCAGCACCCTCCCCGCCCGTGCTGGTGGAGTGGCTGCGCGAAGCCGGGCTATGGGTCCGCGGCGTGCCGATGAATTTCCGCCAGCTGATGAAAATCGACGATCCGGCGCCGATCGTGCTGCTGCTCGACGATGGCGGCGCGGCGCTGGTCGTGGGCCGAAACCGCGAGCGCGGCCTGCTGCTGTTGCGCGACCCGCGCGGCGGCGCGAGCGCCCAGACCGTCGCCGTGGACGAGTTGGGGCTGAAGCAGGTGTGGAGCGGCGGCACGCTGCTAATCCGCGCCAGGCGCGGCGGGCAGGAAGGCGAGCCGGTGTTCAATCTCGGGCTCATCGCCCGGCTGGTCTGGGCCGATAAGCGCATCATGCGCGATATCGCCATCTCCTCGATCACCATCACCATCCTCAGCCTGGTGCCGATTTTCGCGGTAATGAACGTGATTGGCACGGTGCTACAGTATCATGGCACGGCGACGCTGGATCTTGTCATCCTACTGCTGACCGTGGCCATCGGCTTCGAGATGGCGCTGAGCTGGGGCCGCAAGCTGATGGAGGTGATCCTCGCCGCCAAGCTGGATTCCCGGCTGAACCTGATGATCTTCGACCGCCTGCTCTCGCTGCCCATCGAGTTCTTCGAGCGCCAGCAGGCCGGCGAATTGGCCTACAGGGTCAACCAGGTCAACAAGGTTCGGACCTTCCTCACCGGCAAGCTGATGAACACATTCATCGACCTGTTCATGTTGTGCATCCTGCTGCCGCTGCTGTTCTTCATGAACGCCACCCTGGCGTGGACGGTGCTGATCGCCGCAGCGCTCATCGCTGTGGTCATCGCCGCCTTTCTGCGCCCGTTGGCGGTCATGACCGGGAGGATCATCGCTGCGGAATCGGGCAAGGGCTCGGTGCTGGTGGAGTCAATCTACGGCATCAAGACGGTGAAGGCGCTGGCGCTCGAACTCACCCGCGCCACGGACTGGGACCGGCGCGTGGCCGAAGTGGCGGAGCTACATGTCGAGGCCGGGCGGCTGGGAAACTGGCCGGCGACGCTGGCCATGCCGCTGCAGCGCTACTGCACCTACGGCGCCATCACGCTCGGCGCCTATATCGCTCTGCATTCCAACAACCCGGTCGATGCCGGCAGCCTCACCGGCTTCATGCTGCTCGGGGGGCGCGTCGCCGGGCCGCTGGTCAGCCTCGCGGGGCTGATGGAGGATGTGCAGGACGCCCAGGCCGCGATCGGGCAGGTCGGCTCGGTGCTCAACCGGCCAAACGAGAAGCACGCCCTCACCCACGGCCTGCGCCCGCGCTTCGAGGGTGAAATTGAATTCGACGACGTGACCTTCAAATACGAAGGCGCCAAAACCCCGGCGCTGGACAAGATGAGCTTCAAGATCCCCGCCGGCACCATGCTCGGGCTGGTCGGGCGCTCAGGCTCGGGCAAATCCACCATCACCCGCCTGCTGCAGGGCATCAACCGCGACTACCAGGGCGCCATCAAGATCGACGGCAACGATATGCGCGAGATCAACCTGCGCCATATCCGTAAGAATTTCGGCATGGTGCTGCAGGACAACTTCCTGTTCCGCGGCACGGTGCGGGAGAACATTATCGCGGGCCGGCCGGGTCTCTCCTTCGAGGATGCGGTGCGCGCCGCGCGCCTCGCTGGGGCGGAAGAGTTCATCGAGCGCATGCCGAACGGCTACGACACCTTCATCCAGGAAGGCTCGCCCAACCTTTCCGGCGGGCAGAAACAGCGCCTTGCCATCGCCCGCGCCCTGATCTCCGACCCGAAAGTACTGATCATGGACGAGGCGACCTCCGCGCTCGACCCGGAGAGCGAGGCGCTGGTGAACGCCAACATCCTGCGCATCGCCAAGGGGCGGACGATGGTGATCGTCTCGCACCGCCTCTCCTCGCTGCTCGACTGCGACCTGATCATGGTGCTTGACCGCGGCCGCACGGTCGATATCGGCACGCATCACGAGCTGGTGGAGCGCTGCGCCATTTACCGCCATCTGTGGTTCCAGCAGAACCGCCACCTCGCGCCTGAAGGATTCGATAATGCTGCGTCTGCGCCAGCTCTTACCCAAGGCCACTAGCCAGGCCCTCATCGCGGGGGACGACGAGGAGGCCCTGCCGCTGCCGGTGCTGGAGTTCCAGTCGCCAACGGCCGCTGTCATCGCCACGCCGCTGCCGCCGATCGCCCGCTCGACCACCTACATCGTCGCGTCGATGGTCGCGGTGATGCTGATCATCGCCGGCACGTTCAAGGTTGACAGGCTTGTCGTCGGCACCGGCACGCTCAACGCGACCACGCCGGATTCCAGCATCCAGGTGTTCAACACCAGTTCGATCATCCGTGAGATCAAGGTGCATGCCGGTGATCTCGTGACCAAGGGCCAAGTGCTGGCGACGCTGGATCCCACCTATGCCTCGGCAGACCTTACGGGACTGACGAAGCAGGAGCAAAACTATGCTGCCCAGGTGGCCCAGCTCCAGGCGCAGGAGTATGGCAAGCCCTACGTGCCTGACCCCAGCAACCCCTATTCAGAGCTGGAACTGCAAACCTACAACCAGCAGATGGGGCAGTATAATTTCACGCTGCAGAACTATGACCAGCAGATCAACCAGCTGAATACGCAAATCCAGGGCTACCGGGCGCAGGCCGCATATTTCCGCCAGCGCCTGGCCATCGCCAGCAATGTCGAGGATATGCGAAAGAAGCTGCAGCAATTGCAGGTCGGCAGCCAGCTGGACACGCTCGCCGCCACGGATGACCGCGTGAGCATGCAGACCCAGCTCGCCCAGGCCACCTCGTCGGCTGATGCCGCGCAGAAGCAGCTCGCCTCCGTGCAGGCCCAGCGCGACAGCTTCGACCAGCAGTTCAAGGCGCAGACCTCCACCCAGCTGGCCACGGCGCTGAACAGTCTGGCCCAGGCGCAGCAGGATCTGGCCAAGGCCAAGCTGAACAACGAGCTGGTGGAACTGACCGCGCCGCAGGATTCTGTGGTACAATCAATTGCGCAGATTTCCCAGGGCTCCGTTTTGCAGCCCGGCCAGCAGCTCATGGACCTCGCGCCGGTGAACACCCCCTTCACGGTGGAGGCGGATATCGACGCGACGGAATCCGGCTATGTGCAGCAGGGCGACCAGGTGGTGATCAAGTTCGCCACGCTCAATCCGGCGCTTTACGGCACGGCCAAGGGCACCGTCACCTCCATCAGCGCCGAGAGCTTCAACCCGCAGGACCAGCAAAGCAGTGCGGTGAACGGCCCGCCTCTGCCCGGCGCGCCGCAGAACCTGTACTACAAGGCGCAAGTCTCGCTGGACGTGCTGAACCTGCACAACGTGCCGGCCGGGTTCCGCCTGGTGCCGGGCATGCCGGTCGAGGCGGATATCGTCGTCGGCAAGCGCTCCATCCTTGGCTACTTCTTCTCCAAGCTGGCGCCGGTTGCCTATAACAGCATGCACGAACCGTAACGCCATGAGCCTGAAAAAATCGATCTCCGACAAGCTCGCGGCGCGCAACCCGGAAAAGGCGCTTGCCCGCGCGCGGGAGCTGAAAACCGCCGGGGATATCGCCCGCGCCTTCAAACTCTATACAGTCGCGGCGGAGGCCGGGATCACCGAGGCGGAGCGCGAGCTCGGCACCTACTACCACAAGGGGTTGGGCGGCCATGCCAGCGCGGCGGATGCGGTGCGCTGGTTCACCCGCGCCGCGGAAAAGGGCGACACCGAAAGCCAGGCCTGCCTCGCCGCTATCTATCTCTCCGGCCACCGGCCCGAGACTGCGCTGTTCGGCGAAGCCCATAGCGGACCGGCGGATCTGGCCGAGGCGCTGCGCTGGGCCCTGTTGGCGGCGGAAGCCGGCGAGCCCCGGGCTCAGACGCTGGCCGGGTACATTTATATGGAAGGCCCGGAGGAGCTGCGCGACGAGGAAAAGGCGAAGCTCTGGTATGGCCGCGCCGCCGAGGCCGGCAACCCGCACGGGCATCTCGGCATCGGCCTGCTTACCCTGCGCACGGCGGACACGGATGAACCGACCTTCGCCGGCGTAGAACATATTCGCAAGGCCGCCGAGGGCGGGGTGCCGCTCGGGCATTATTATCTGGCCGAAATCTACGAGAAGGCTATCGGCGTGCTCCCGGACCCTGCGGTTGCGGCTGAGCATTACGGCCACGCCGCCAAGGGCGGAATACGCAATGCCCAGGCCAAATACGGGCTGATGCTGCTGCATGGCACCGGCATCAAGGCCAATAAGACCGAGGGCGAGACCTGGCTGCGCCGCGCGGCACTTGCGGGCGATCCGGAGGCGGCGGCCATCGTGGCCGACATCTACGCCAATGGCGATGGCGACCTGCCCCCGAACTATGCCGAGGCGGCCAACTGGTTCCGCGTCGCGGCCGAGGCCGGGCACCGCGACGCCGCGCGCTCGCTCGGCGTGCTGTACATGCTGGGCGCCGGCGGCGTGCCGCGCGATCCGGATGAGGCGGCGAAATGGTTCCGCCAGGCGGCCGAAGCGGGCGATTTCATCGCCCAGGCCGACATCGCCACGCTTATGCTCAAGAAACAGATCAATCCGCGCTTCACCGAACCCGCCCCGGTGCATGAATGGTTCGAGAAGGCGGCGGAGGCCGGAGACCTGATCGGCGCCTACAACTTCGCCGTCTGCCTGGCCGGAGGCGTGGGCGTGGAGAAGGACGAAGCCCGCGCCGTGGAATGGTTCCGCCGCGCCGCCGAAAATGTGCTCAACGCGCAGCATCGCCTGGGCCGCATGCTGGCGGAAGGCCGTGGCGTGAAGCAGGATTTCGCCGAGGCTCGTGTATGGCTTGGGAAGGCGGCCTCGCTGAACCAGACGGACGCACTCGTGGACCTTGCGGCGCTGGAACTGCAAGGGCTGGGCGGTCCGCGCAATGACGAAGCTGCGTGCGAATTGTTCGAGCGCGCCGCGGCCAACGGCTCGCCGGATGCGATGTTCGCGCTGGGCGCGCTGTATGGCGGCGGGCACCAGATCGTTACTGACCGCGCCAAGTCGCTGGAGTGGTACCGCAAGGCGGCTGAGGCCACGCACCCTCGCGCCGCGCTGATGCTGGGCAAATATCTCCGCCTGGGAATCGCCACCGCACCGGATGCTGATGCAGCGCGCAAATGGCTCACCTTGGCGGCTAGGGCCGGGCTGACCGAGGCCGCGGCCGAGCTGGCCGCGCTGGAGCCGCCGGTCACCGCCGAAGAGTGAAGCGGCCGGACGGCCCCGAACTCAGCCGCGGCTGCCTGGGCGCGCGGGCTGAAACAAGGCAAGGACGGGCTGCTCTGGCTGCGCCGGGCGCGGCGTCTGGCCCCGGATGATCCACGCATCGCGCTGGACCTTGCCCGTGCCCTGCTCGCCGCCGGGCAGAACGCCAAAGCTGCGTCGGAATTCGCCGCGATCGCCCGCAGCCACGGCATCACCGCAGCCTGGACCGGCCTCGCCTTGGCCGAACAGAGCGCCGGTAACGCCAGGGCCGCTGCGGCAGCGCTGAGCCAGCTCTTCACCCGGCATTGCCTGAAGCCCGATCCCAGCTTCATTGCCTTTGCCCTGCACGTCGCCAGCCGGGCTGGGTTTGGCGGGTTCCAGCATGTCACCCCCACGGGCGAAATCGCCCGCCACGGCCAGGGCCGGTGGCTCGGCGCGCGGCCTGACCTTGCGGCGCTGAACCGTGTGGAAGGGCTCGCGGCCTGGGAGAAGGATGGCTTAAGCGGCTGGGCCTGCCGCCCCGCCTGGCCGGATGCCCCGCCACGCCTGACGCTGACGGATGCCGCCGGACAGAGCCGGGAGATCCGCTTCGGCAAGGCGCTGCCTCCGGATGACACCGCCCCTTTCCTGCCCCGGCATGGCTTCCGCCTGACAACCCGGCAGTTGCAAGGTCTCATACCGCCCTTCGCCCTGCACGGGCCGGATGGGCGGAACATCATGGGCAGCCCCGTCGATCCACGCCCGCTCGGCGCTACGCCCATCCCGGCGGCGCAGCGCGGCGAGCCACCCAAGCGCATCCCGCCCAAAGCCCCGCTGGCGCTGCTGATGCCGGTGTACCGCGGCCTGAAGGAAACTCGTGCCGCTCTGGCCTCGGCGCTGGCCGCCATGCCGGAGGGCGCGCGGTTGATCGTGGTGGATGACGCCTCGCCCGAACCTGCGCTGAGGCGGCATTTGCGCGCGCTTGCCGCCTCCGAGCCACGCCTCACGCTACTGGGCCACGCGGAAAACCAAGGCTTCTGCGCCGCCGTGAATACCGGGCTCAAAGCCGTGCCGGGGCACGACGTTCTGCTGCTGAACAGCGACATCCTGCTCCCGCCCGGTGCCATCGAGACGCTGCGCATCGTGGCCTATAAGGATGCCGCCACAGGCACGGTCACGCCGCTCTCCAACGAGGCGTCGATTTGCAGCTACCCTGAGCGGCATGGCGGCAACCCGATGCCGAATCTGCCACGAGACGGCTAGGCTGAACACCCTGGCGCAGCAGACCAACGGAGAATCGGCGGTGGAGATTCCCACGGCTGTCGGGTTCTGTATGTATATCCGGCACGACTGCCTGGCCGCCACGGGCGGATTCCGGGGCGAAATCTTCGCCCAGGGCTATGGCGAGGAAAATGAGTTCTGCCTGCGCGCCCGGCATCTCGGCTACCGGCACATGGCTGCGGCGGGCGCCTATGTGGCGCATGCGGGCGGCGTCTCCTTCCGCGCCGCCACGCGCGGGCTGATGGCGCGCAACGGCGCGGTGCTCAACCGGCTCTACCCCGGCTACCACGCCATGGTGATGGCTGAGTTGGCGGCGAATCGGCTGCGCCCCAGCCGCGCCGCGCTGGACGCCGCGCGGCTGCGCGACGCATGCGGCAACCGCCCCGCCGTGCTTCTGATCTCGCACAGCCATGGCGGCGGCGTCGCCCGGCAGGTGCAGGCCGAGATGGTGGCCTGGCGGAAAAAAAGCCGCGCCCCGCTGCTGCTGGTCACGCAGTTCCCGGCCGACCCTGCCAGGACGCCCTACCCCTGGCCGGCCTTGCTCTGCGCCGGGGAGGTGCCAGACTATCCCAACCTCGCCTTCCCCTTGCCCAAGGCAATGCCCGAGTTGCTGGCGTTGCTGCGCAGTCTGCGCGTCGAGCTGGTGGCGCTGCACCACACGCTTGGGCACGATGACAGCGTGCGTATCCTGGCTGAAAAGCTCGGCGTGAAACAGGACATCGTGGTGCACGACTACGCCAGCTTCTGCCCGCGGGTGAACCTGCTGCGGCGCGTGGAGCCCGAGGCGCCGCTGCGCTATTGCGGCGAGCCGGATGTGGCAGGCTGCATCGCCTGCCGCGCGCAGGGTGGCGAGTTGTTCACCAGGCTGCCCGTGCGTAAGCTGCTCGCCCGCTCGGCAGCGGAGTTCGCGGCCGCCCGCGCTGTCATCGCGCCCTCCGCCGATGTTGCCAGCCGTCTCGCCCGGCATTTCCCTGGGGTGAAGCCGCGCATCCAGCCCTGGGAGGATGACGCCGCGCCGCGTTCGCTCATCCCCCCGCCACCGCCGGGCGCGCCAAGGAATATCGCGGTCATCGGCGGCATCGGCCCCGCCAAAGGCTTCGACGTGCTGCTCGACTGCGCCGCCGACGCCGCCGCCCGGAACCTGCCGCTCGCATTCTCCGTTATCGGCGGCAGTTCCGACGACACCCGCCTGCTGGAAGCTGGACTCATTGTCACCGGCCCATACCGCGAGGCCGAGCTGCCGGAACTGCTCGCCACGCTAAAGCCGCATCTCGCCTTCCTGCCCTCCATCTGCCCGGAGACATGGTGCTTCACCCTCGGCGAGGCATGGGCCGCCGGACTGCCCGCCATCGTGTTCGACCTCGGCGCCCAGGCGGCGCGGGTGAAGGCCACGGGGCGAGGCTTGGTGCTGCCGCTCGGCCTGCCCGCGGATCGTATCAATAACGTACTGATAAACTGCCGTTTTTGAAGCATAATCGACTTTTCTCCGGGCAGAGGGCTGGATATAAACCGGGCTTTAAATTAACCGTGAAATATCGCGACAATGCGCGTAACCGTCAGGATCAGGAGACGAAATGGCTGCCGTAAAAACCGCCCCCAATCCCGCACCAACCGCACCCGAAGCCGGTGCAGCGGGGGGCGATCGCGGCGCCCAGATCCAGGAGCTGAAGGTCACCGGCCACATGATGAACCTGCCGCCGGGGCTGTTCTGCTTCATCAACGAGGCGAACCCAGGCGCGCCGGCGAATAACGGCATGCCGGGCGTACGCATCTCGCCGCCTCCCATCGGCGGGCAGAATGTGGAGATCGCCGGGTTCCGCCCGGATGGATGGCTGAACGCCGAGGGCGACGCCACACTGGTGCGTATCCGCGACAAACCGGCGCAGGTTCTGGTCACCATCTACCAGCTGCCGAACCAGCCCGAATCCGCGCCCCGGCTGCAGGTGCGCCAACTGCTCGCTGCGAACGACATGCCCGTGCCCGCCGCCGCTGCCGCTGCGCCCGAGCCGGCCGAGCCGGAACAGGTGAACGTGCTGGCGCACATCCAGGGCCGCGGAGATGTCGGCGCCAAGTTCGGCGACTGGCTGGGCGAAGCCGGCAGCAATAGCTGGATCGAGGGCTTCTCCATCGCAGCGCCCGAGGGCATTGCTCCGGCGGATCTCACCTATCAAGCTGTACTCGGACGCGGCTGGCTCTCCCCCTGGGTGGAAGCCGGCGAGTATTGCGGCTCGCGCGGCATGGCTCTGCCGCTGCTCGGCTTGCGCGTGCGCCTGAGCGGCGAGTCGGCGGAGCAGTACGAGATCAGCTGTTCGGCCAAATTCGTCGGCGGTGCCGTGGCCGGACCAGTGGGCAACGATGAAACCTGCGAGGCGGATACGCTGGTGCCGCTGGAAGCGGTTCAGATCGTGCTGACGCCGCGCAGCCGCAAGGCCGGGCGAGCCAAGCGCTGATCCAGCAAGCGGCCGCACCGTGAACTTTCTCTTCGTCCACCAGAACTTCCCTGGCCAGTACCTGCATCTGCTGCGCAGCCTGCTGGCCGATAACGAGAAACGCGAAGGCACGCACGAGCTTGTCTTCATGACCGAGCCGAACCGCAACCAGATGGCGGGCGTGCGCAAGGTCACCTATTCCAAGCCGCCGCCGGTCTCGGCCTCGGCGATGCTGGAGGCCCGGGAATACGAGCAGGCGGCACGGCGCGCGCAAGCCGGGTATAGAGGCGCGCTGCAGATCAAGGCGCTGGGCTTCAAGCCGGACATCATCATCGGCCATCACGGCTGGGGCGAGATGCTCAACCTTGTGGATGCCTTCCCCGGCGTGCCGATCCTCGGCTATTTCGAGTTTTATTATAAAATCCACGGCACGGACGTGAATTTCGACCCGGAATTCCCGATGCCGGAGGAGCATTTCGGCGTGGTGCGCGGCAAGAACACGGTGAACCTGCTGGCACTCGCCCTGGAGCAGTACGGGCAGACGCCGACACGCTGGCAACACAGCACCTATCCGGACTGGGCGCGCGAGCGGATCCGCATCATCGAGGAAGGCGTCGATCTCGAGTTGTGCAAGCCGGACCCTGAGGCGCGCAAGACCCCGCTGACCATCGGCAAGCTGACCGTCGCTCCGGCACAGAAGCTCGTCACCTATGTCGCGCGGAACCTCGAGCCGTATCGCGGCTTCCACACCTTCATGCGCGCCCTGCCCCGCATTCTCGCGGAGCGGCCTGATGTGGTGGTCTCCATCGTCGGCGGCGACGAGGTCAGCTACGGCGCCCCGCCCAGGCAGGGCGGAAACTGGCGCGAGGTGATGCTGCGCGAGGTTGGCGGGCAGATCGATCTGTCCCGCGTGCATTTCCTGGGCAAGGTGCCTTATGACCAGCATCTGGCCCTGCTCAAGCGCTCCGATGCGCACGTCTATCTCAGCTACCCGTTCGTCGCCTCATGGTCGCTGCGGGAGGCGCTGGCCTGCGGCTGCATGGTGGTCGGATCGGACACCGATACAGTGACGGAATTCGTGAAGCACGAGAGCAACGGGCTGGTCACGCCGACGCTCGACCACGCGAAGCTGGCGCAAAGCGTGCTGCGCGCTCTGGAGGACGGCAAGCTCGCAACGAAGCTGCGCAAGGGCGCGCGGGCGTTCGCGGAACAGCATCTCGGCATGGACGCCTACATCGCCAATTACCGGGCGCATATCGAAGAGATTGTCGGCAAGCCCCTGCTGCCGCCTGTGGCGAAAGCCCCCGCGAAACCAAAAGCGGCGCCGAAGCCGAAAACGGCGACAAAGCCGAAAACAACGGCGAAGCCGAGAGTCAGCAAATAAAAAAACGGCGCCGCGAGGCGCCGTTTCTTTTTGGGGGCCGGTGGCCGGGGAGGTTATTCCTCCACCGGCGCCTCTTTCTTGCTGTTACCCTTGGAGCCGACCTTGTCGGAGATGTCCTCACCGGTCTCCTGGTCAACCATCCGCATGGACAGCTTCACCTTGCCGCGGTCGTCGAAGCCGATGACCTTCACCTTCACGACATCGCCCTGCT
This sequence comes from uncultured Alphaproteobacteria bacterium, assembly GCA_963750235.1. Lineage (GTDB taxonomy): Bacteria > Pseudomonadota > Alphaproteobacteria > Acetobacterales > Acetobacteraceae > Acidocella. The sequence goes on along the minus strand of CAVVPW010000004.1, from coordinate 653,163 downwards.
TCACCACGTCCGTGGTCTTGGCAACGCGGTTCTGCGCCAGCTCGGAGATGTGCACGAGGCCGTCTTTGGCGCCCAGGAAGTTCACGAAGGCGCCGAAATCGGCGGTCTTCACAACCTTGCCCGTGTAGATGACACCGACTTCCGGCTCGGCGACGATGCCCTTGATCTTGTCGATCGCGGCCTGGATCTTCTTGTCATCCGAGGCGGCCACCTTCACGGTGCCATCGTCGTTGATGTCGATCTTGGCGCCGGTCTGCTCGACGATCTCGCGGATCACCTTGCCGCCGGTGCCGATCACGTCGCGGATCTTGTCCTTGGGCACGGTGATGGTGACGATCTTCGGCGCGTTAGCGGAAACGCCGGAGCGGCTGCCGGTGAGCGCCTTGGCCATCTCGCCCAGGATGTGCAAGCGGCCATGCTTGGCCTGCTCCAGGGCGATCTGCATGATCTCCGGGGTGATCGAGGTGATCTTGATGTCCATCTGCAGCGAGGTCACGCCGTTCTCGGTGCCAGCCACCTTGAAATCCATGTCGCCGAGGTGGTCCTCGTCGCCCAGGATGTCGGACAGCACGGCGAAGCCCTTGTCCTCCTTGATCAGGCCCATGGCAATGCCCGCCACCGGGCTCTTCAGGGGCACGCCGGAATCCATCAGCGCCAGCGAGGTGCCGCAGACAGTCGCCATAGAGGAGGAGCCATTGGACTCGGTGATCTCGGAGACGACGCGCAGCGTGTAGGGGAAGGCCTCCTTGGTCGGCAGCAGCGGGTGGATCGCGCGCCACGCCAGCTTGCCGTGGCCGATTTCGCGGCGGCCGGGCGAGCCCATGCGGCCGGTCTCACCAACTGAGAACGGAGGGAAGTTGTAGTGGAGCATGAAGTGCTCCTTGAACTCGCCCTCGATGGCGTCCACCACCTGCTCGTCCTGCGCGGTGCCCAGCGTGGCCACGACCAGCGCCTGGGTTTCGCCACGGGTGAACAGGGCCGAGCCATGGGTGCGCGGCAGCACGCCGACTTCCGCCAGGATGGGGCGGACGGTCTTGGTGTCGCGGCCGTCGATGCGCAGCCCGGTGTCCAGGATGTTGTTGCGGACGATGTCGGCTTCCAGCTCCTTGAACAGGCCCTTGGCAGCGTCGGCATCCAGGCCCTCTTCTGCCAGCTTGGCGGCGGCTTCCTTCTTTGCCGCGCCGATCTTCTCGTAGCGGACCTGCTTGCGAGTCTCCTTATAAGCCTCGACCAGAGCCGGACGGGCCAGCGCGTCCACGCGGGCCTTCAGGGTCTTGGTCTCCTCGGATTCCTCAGGCAGCGCCCAGGGGTCCTTGGCGGCCAGCTCGGCCAGCTCGATGATCGCCTGGATCACCGGCTGGAAGCCCGCGTGACCGAAGGTGACGGCGCCGAGCATGATCTCTTCGGACAGCTCGGAAGCCTCGGACTCCACCATCAGTACGCCTTCCGTCGTACCGGCCAAGACGAGGTCAAGCTTGCTCTCCTCGCACTGGCCGGTGGTCGGGTTCAGCACGTACTGGCCGTCGATATAACCGACGCGGGCGGCGCCGACCGGGCCGAAGAACGGAATGCCGGAGAGGGTGAGCGCGGCGGAGGCGGCAACCAGGCCGACGATGTCCGGGTCGTTCTCGAGGTCGTGGCTCAGCACGCTGACAATGACCTGCACCTCGTTGCGGAAACCCTCAGGGAAGAGCGGGCGGATCGGGCGGTCGATCAGGCGGGAGACGAGGGTCTCGCGCTCGGTGGGACGGCCTTCACGCTTGAAGAAGCCGCCCGGGATGCGCCCGGCAGCGTAGAACTTTTCCTGGTAGTTCACGGTGAGCGGGAAGAAATCCTGCCCCGGCTTGGCGCTCTTGGCGCCGACGACGGTGGCAAGCACCACGGTGTCGCCATAGGAGGCGACGACGGCGCCATCAGCCTGACGGGCGACCTTGCCGGTCTCCAGGATCAGGGTCTTGCCAGCCCAATCCAGCTCTTTACGGAAATATTTATCAAACATGCAGATACTCCAACACGGCCGGCCGGAGCAGCTAGGCAATGGGATGGGCGCTTTGACCGGTTGTGGGGCGGCGCCTCGGGCGGCATGGGTCTGGCTGGGGCTTTACACCCGCAACCACGGACCATGTGGCCGGAAACGCCGCGGATACAAGAACCCGGTGGCGGCGCGGACATCCGGTTGCTTTAACGCCCCGATCAGCCGCTTTTTGCACCGCGCCACCATGGCGCGATGCGGCTTACTAGCTGATTCTCGCCGGGATGGCTAGGCGAAGTTTGCCCGCGCCGCGTTACCCCTGCCGCGCCAGGGGCGCGACGAACTGCGGCTCGGTATCCCAGGGGAAGAGGATCCAGGTATCCTGGCTCACCTCGGTGATGAAGGTATCCACCAGCGGCTTGCCCGCCGCCTTGGCGTACACCGTGGCCAGATGCGCCTTGGGCAGCATGGCGCGCACCACTTTGGCCGTGGAGCCGCTATCCACCAGATCGTCGATGATCAGCCAGCCCTCGCCATCCCCGGCGGCGACGGGCGGCTTGGCCACCACCGGCTGGCCGCGCGTCTCCTCGTCATAGGTCATCACCGAGACGGTCTCAATGAGGCGGCATTCCAGCTCGCGGGCGATAATGGCGGCCGGGATCAACCCGCCGCGCGTGATCGCCACAATACCGGCCCAGGGGCCTCGTTCATGTAGCCGCCAGGCGAGCGCCTTGGCGTCGCGGTGCAGCTGGTCCCAGGTAACAGTGAAATAACGTTGTGCCATGGGGCGGCATTAATGAAGGCCGCTCGCCCCGGCAAGTATTATCAGACTGTAAATTGCTCTGTGATGATCCGCTCGGAGAGCGCGCGGTCGGGGTCGAACAGCACCGTGGCGCCGATGCTCTTATCCTCGCTCACCGCCACGGAGACGACATCGCGCACCTCGGTGAAATCCGCCACCGCGGCCACCGGGCGCTTGTCGGCCTCCAGCACCTCGAACAGCACCTCCACGCTGGAGGGCAGCAGCGCGCCGCGCCAGCGCCGGGGGCGGAAGGCAGAAATCGGGGTGAGCGGCAGCAGATTGGCGGAAAGCGGCACGATCGGCCCGTGCGCCGAGAGGTTATAGGCGGTGGAGCCGGCGGGGGTGGAGATCAGCACGCCGTCGCAGATCAGTTCGGCCAGGCGCACGGTATGGTCCACCGAAATGCGGATTTTCGCCGCCTGCCGTCCCTCGCGCAGGAGCGAGACCTCGTTGAACGCCATCGCCTCCTCCACCACGCCCGAGGCGGTGACGGCATGCATGCGTAGCGCGTGCAGTACCGCGGGATGCGCCGCGGCGATGCGCGCGGGCAGCTCGTCCTCGTGGTACTCATTCATCATGAACCCGACCGAGCCGCGGTTCATGCCGTAGACCGGCAGGCTGGTGCCCAGTACGCGGTGCAGGCATTCCAGCATCACCCCGTCACCGCCGAGTGCCACCAGCACGTCGGCATCCTTCGCCGGGCAATCGCCGTAAAGTTCCAAAAGCCGCTCACGCGCGGCCTGGGCGGTCTCGGTCTGCGCGGCGATGAATGCTAACTTCACGGCTTTTCTCCGGCGCGCGGCCGCCCGACCAGCCCCGAGCGCCTCATGCGAGCCTGCGATGTTCGAGCAGCGGCATGTTGGCGCGCACCCGGGCGGTTAAAGCCTTGTCGATGGAGGCAGCGGCCCAGCCCAGACCATCCGAGGCCTTGGCCACCACATGCCCCCAGGGATCCACGAGAAGCGAATGGCCGTAGGTGTGGCGCAACTCGCCGTTGCCTTCCTTATGCGTGCCAGTGGTGGCCGGGGCGGCGAACCAGCTCTGCGTCTCGATGGCGCGGGCGCGCAGCAGCACCTCCCAATGGTCCTTGCCGGTCTGCAGTGTGAAGGCGGCGGGCAGCACGATAAGCTCCGCGCCCGCCCGGCGCAGGGCCAGGAACAGCTCGGGGAAGCGCACATCGTAGCAGATGGCGAGGCCGACGCGCATGCCGGCGATGTCCACCGTCACCACCTTGTCACCCGCGCCGTAGATGGCGCTCTCTCTGTAGCCCTGACCGTCCGGCGTGGTGATGTTGAACAGATGGATCTTGCGGTAGCGCCCCAGCTCCACACCGGATGGGCTGAACACGATCGAGGTGTTGAAGATCTTGTCTCCCGCCAACTCGCCTATGCTGCCGCCATGGATGTGCACGTTATGCGCCACCGCCATCTGGCGCAGGAACTCGTAGGCCGGGCCGCCGGTATCGCCAGGGGTGGGCAGGTTCTCAGCGGCGGCGAACTTGTCCGCCCGGGAGCCGCCCAGACAGGTCCAGATTTCCGGCAGGGCGATCAGGTCCACCTTCTGCTCGGCCAGCACGCCTTCGATGAGCGCGCGCGCCTGCGCCATATTCTCGCTCTTATCAGCCCCTGGCGACATCTGGATCACGGCAACGCGCATTGGTTTTCCTTCTAATCCCAGACCAGCATAGTGTTAATTGGACGCTCCGTCACCGCCATAGGTCTTGCGAATCAGGTAGGCCGGACGCTGCTTGGTCTCCATGTAGATGCGGCCGATATATTCGCCGAGCAGCCCGATGCTGATGAGCTGCACCGAGCCGAAGAATGTGATGGCGACGAACAGCGAGGCGTAGCCCGGCACCTGGTTGCCGAGCACCACGGTACGGATGACGATGTAGACCGCATACAGGAAGGTAAGCACGGCGCTCAGAGCACCCAGATACGTCCAGACCTTGAGCGGTGCGGTGGAGAAGCTGGTGAACCCCTCCATGGCGAAATTCCACAGCGCGAGGCCGGAGAATTTCGTCTCCCCGGCGGCGCGCGGGGCGCGGGTGTAGTCCAGCGTGACAGTGCGGAAGCCGACCCAGGCGAACAGACCCTTCATGAAGCGCTGGCGCTCGGGCAGCTGTTTCAGCGCGTTCACCACGGCGCGGTCCATGAGCCGGAAATCGCCGACATTCTCGGGAATCTTGGTCTTCGAGAGCTTGTTGTGGAGCTGGTAGAACCAGGCGGCGGTCTTGCGCTTCAGCACGCCATCGGAAGAGCGGTCCACGCGCTTGGCCAGCACGACTTCGGCGCCCTCGCGCCAAGCCTTCACCATGTCGGCGATCAGCCCGGGCGGGTCCTGCAGATCAGCGTCGATGGGGATCACCGCTTCGCCCCGGGCCGCGTCGATACCCGCGGTCAGCGCCGCCTCCTTGCCGAAATTGCGCGAGAATTCGAGGACGCGGAAACGCGGATCCGCCTGCGCCAGCGCCACCAACTTCAGCAACGTGCCATCCTTGCTGCCATCATCGACGCAGACAATCTCCCAGTGTGTATCGGAGATGGCTTCAAGCGCCGGGAGGATGGAATCGGCGAAGGACTGGATCGCCTCGGCCTCGTTGTAGAACGGCACGACGAGGGAAAGCAGCTGGGTCATGGAGTGGGCACCGTAAACACGGTTACGTCGTCGATTTTTTGCCCCCGCCAGTCAAGGGCCGCCAGCGCCGCCAACTCGCCCTCAGGCGTACCCGGCGCCGCAACCACATACTGCACGCCGCGCAAATGGCAGAGCTTGGCGAAATCCTGTATGAAACCTGGCAGGAAGGTGTTGGAGAAAAGCTGCATCACCGCCGGGTCGCTTTGCGCCCAATCGGGCGGGTAGCCGAGATAGCCGCCGACCTGGGTGAAGGCGAAGCCGCTCTCCGCCTGCCAGTAGGAGGACTTGCCGGCGATGGCGAAGGGCAGGATTAGCAAACGCGGGTTACCACCCAAAGCCATTCGCACCTGGCCGGGTTGGAAGAAGACCAGCGCCGGCGAAGGCTGCGGCGAGCGCGGCACCGGCAGCAGGCTCAAGGCGATGAGACAGCCCAGCAGGGCGCGTCTGCGTGTCGTCACAAACAGGCTGAGCAAGATAGCGCCCAGCAGACCGGCATAGAGCATGCAGCGCGCGGGCAGCGCCTCACCCAGCAGCGGCAGATGCGCAACCAGCGCCCAGGGCAAGGGAATACCCGTGGCGCGCCCGGCAATATTCAGTTCCACGCCCAGGCTCGCCAGCATCACGATGCCAAACATGGCCAGTGGCAGCCACAGCCGCCGTCGCGCACCAGCATCGCACAGCAGCGCCAACACCAGCAGGAGCAGCCCCCCGAGATAGCCGGTCTGCTCGTCCAGCCCCCCGGCGAAATGCGAACTGAGCGCGGTAAAGTGGTTGCCGCCCACCCAGGTGCTCTGGGTGGGGATGACGAAGTTCAGAGCGTCGATGGCAAACAGTGCGCTCCAGTTGGCCGGGTGCGCGATGTCATGCGGCCCGAAAACCATAGCCAACAGCAGCGGCGTTGCCAGGGCCAAAGCCAGGGGCGCAGCGCAGAGCGCGTCCAGCACCAAGGCGCGCAAGGCGCGGCGGTACGCGGGTGCGCCCACCCAGGCCAACGCCCAGGCGATACTGCCAAACAGGCAGGTGGTGGCGAGGATTTCCTCGGAGATGAGGCACTCGCCACCCAGCAGCAACCCGAGCCACACGGAGGTGCTCACCCGCCCGGTGAGGCCCCGCACCCGGCGCAGCACCACCAGCAGGATGAGCGGGATGAGGGCGCAAAAATCGAGATTGAGATGGTCGAAGCTCTGCGCTGCCTCGAAGGAGGAGTAGCCGAACACCAGCCCACCGAGCAGCGCCGCCCCCGGCAGCGCCCCCAGTTCCAGGCACAAGAAATACGCCGCCCAGGCGGCGAGCGCGGGGGCAGCCAGGGCCAGCAGGTTGAAGCCCAGGAGCGGCCCGCCGAGCAGCGTGGCCGGCGCGCCGAGCAGCGCCAGCAGCGGCACGCTGGTGGTCCAGCCAAGGTTGAGCCCTGCCGGCTGCCATACGAGATGCGTGGTGAGCGAGGCGACATGGTGCGAAACCGCCCAGGGCCACCAGGCCAGAAACCACATGACAAGCGAGGGGTCAGCACCATAGCCTAGTACATGACTGGTGAGGCTCTCCCCCTGGTCGAGCAGCATCCAGGCGAGGGCCGCGTACAGGGCCAACGCCGCCGCATGCCAGTGCGTGCGGCTCATGCGCTCCCCGGCACGGTCAGCACCGTCACGTCATCAATTTGCCGTGTCACCCAATGCAGCCCGGTCAGCCGCGCCGCCAGCGCGGGTGGCGTGCCCGGACCGATGACCACGAACCCTGCCTTGGTCGCTGCGCAAAACTGCGCGAAATGCGGCAAGAATTGCGCATCCGGCAAGTTGCCGAAGAGGTCGAACACTATGGGATAAGACTGCATCGCCGCCGGGGGAAAGCCAAAATACCCGCCGGCCTCGCCAAAGCCAAAATCGTTCTCCGCCTGCCAGTAGGTGGAGGCGCCATTACCCGCGAAGGGCAGGATGAGCAGGCGCGGAAAAGCCTCACCCAAAGCGCGCTGCGCCTCGCCGGGGGCGAAGAAGCTGGAAGTGGGCACGGGCAGAAACCGGTGCGGGGCAGGCAGCAGCACCGCACAAGCAAGCCCGCCCGCCGCCAGGCGCCAGCCCCGCGCGCCCGGCTGGGCGGCCCAGCGGGCTAAAATGACGGCGGCGGCCAAGGCGGTGAAGATGGCAAACCGCGCTGGCAAAGCCGAGCCCAGCAGCGGCAGATGCACGGCAAGCGCCCAGGGCAGATAAATGCCCGTGAACGTCCCGGACACCCAGAGCTGCGGCCCGAAACTCGCCACCGCGCAGGCGAGCATCGTGTAGGCCAGAAAGCGCCGTGCCTTGCCCCCCCTCGCCCGGCGGGCATAGGCCACGCAGATGACAATCAGCGGCAGGCCGAGATACGCATCCTGCTCCTGCAGCAGCCCGGGGAAATGCTTCGCGAGCGGCCAGGCGAGGCCGCTGCCGAACAGGGTGAGCTGCGTCGGCACAACCAGATTGGCCGGGTCATCGACAAAATAATATGGCCAGAAGGAGGGGATATGCACCCAGCCGAAATGCCGGAACATCTCTGCCAGCGCGGGCGAGAGCAGCACCAAGGCCCCCACGCCTGTCAGCGCCGCGTCGCGCAGCAGACGCATCAGCCCCGGGCGCATCTCGGGATTCAGCGCCCAGGCCAGACCCCAGGCCAGCGCGCCAAACACAACCATGGTGGCAAACATCTCGATGCTGATGAAAAACTGCGCCGCTAGCCCCAGCACACCCAGCACGATGCCCACCGCCCCCCGGCTCTCGCCGGTAAAACGCCGCAGCGCCAGCAGCGCCAGACAGGGCAGCAAAAAATTTAAAGAAAGGTTGGGGGTGGCGAAGTCCATCGCCATCTCGGCGCCGGAAAACCCGAACACGAAGCCACCCAGCACCGAAGCCGCCGGATCGCCGCTGGCGCGCAAGCACAGGCGGTAGGCGCAATATCCGGCCAGCACTGGCGCGGCCAGAATCACCAGATTGTAAACCACCACCGGCCCGGCCAGCAGCGTGAGCGGCACCAGCATCAGGCTGGGCAGCAGCACGGAGCTGACCCAGAGCATCGGCACGCCGAGCGGCTGCCACATGAGATGCGTATAGAACAGGCTTTGGTGCAGGCGCAGCGCATGGATGACCCAGGCCAGCATCCACACGAACTGGTAGGGGTCACTCCCCTGCCCCGCCACATGATCAGTCAGCGAAACTCCGCGCCACAAAAACACGGCTGACACGCCAGCATAAACCGCCAGCGCCAGCACATCCCACAGCGCTTTCATGCCAGCCGTCGCAAAACGGGTGCGTCTCTTAGAAAGCAAATAACGATGGCGGTGAGCCGCACGATGAGCCACCACCAAAAATATTCCCGTACCAGCCAGATGGCGATTTCAAGATACACGGCATGCTTACCCAGCACGGCCACGCCAGTCCAGGCGCCTAGCGCGCGCGCCAAACGCTCCCAGAGCAAGGCGACAACCAGCACGGCAATACTGCGGGGTTGCACGCCATTGGCCATCCGCATGGCGTATAGCCCCGGCAACAGCAACAGAAGATACACGGCGCGGTAATCATAATTCGGCGCGATGTAGAAACACACGCAAAGCACCAGTGATCCGGCCACCAGAAAGAGGCGCCGCGGCTCTTCCAGCGCGCGCAGCCCTTCCGCATAGCGCGGCGCCAATTGCACCCCAGCGACCAACCCCGCCACAGTGAGCAGTTTTGTCATGACGACAAGATACATAGCCATGCCAGAATGATTGATGGCGGCAAAATAATCCGGCACGTTCGGGTCGATGGTCAGCACCGGCATAAAGGCGAGCAGCCCGAGTCCGAATGGGATGTTGAGTGCGCCAAACGAGCCTCGAAATGGTAACCCGGCGGGCAGCATCACCATGGCGGTGAGCGTTGTGGCACCGTAGTGCGCCAGAAATACCAAACCGCAGAGCAGGACCAACCCGCCAATCACCGCCAGGCGCCGCGGCGCCTCGCGCGCCACGAGCGCCAGCATGGCGGCGGGATAGAACTTCAACGCCCCGCACAGCGCGAATAACGTGTAGCCCAGAGAGACAACGCCACGCCGGCCCAGCAACCATACGCCAATAAGCGATAGGCTGAATAAAAGCGAATCCACATTGCCGGATTCCAACGCATGCGCTACCACACCAGAGCAGAGCGCCACGCTGCGCAGCACGGTCTCCGCCACCGAATTTGGGGGCGGCAACAAGCAACAGGACAGAATAAAAAAGCTCCCCAGGAGCAGCCCACCCACATCCTGCATGCCAGGCTCGACCCCGAACCACCCCGCACGCAGTAGAAACGGCGAGTAATTATACACCCCACCCAGCATGCAGGCACTGGGCTGGTACACATTAACCCCATGCCGCCAGCAAAATGTGGCCCGCAGCACCGCGCCCAAATCGCCATAAGGCGCGCTCACCGGTGTCGAGATAAAATGGTCCATGACCGCAACATACGCGCCATGCTGCAACCGCCACAGCAAGGCCAGACCAAGATACACCAAAGCCGCGGCAATGCTCGGCGCGATGCGCAGAACCAGCTCGCGGTTGATCCGTATGCCTGAGTTCCGCGCCATGCCGTCTGCACTAAGCTTTCGGGTCTGTCAGCCCGGTGGCGCGGATGCGCGCCGCCTCCTCGTCCCAGCCCGGCCGCTCGGCCACGCGCAGGAACAAATCCACCTTGGTCTCGAACAGACGCATCAACTCCGCCCTGGCACGCGCTCCAATCTCGCGGATGCGGCTGCCCCCGGCGCCGATCAGGATCGCCTTGTGCCCAGGCCTGGCCACATAGATCACCGCGTCGATACGGATACCGTTCTTCTGCTCCTTGAAGCTCTCCGTCTCCACGGTGGTGCCATAGGGCACTTCGTCGCGCGTCTGCAGGAAGATCTGCTCGCGCACGATCTCGGCGGCAAGCAGCCGGTCCGGCAGGTCGGTCATCTCGTCCTCGGGGTAGAGGAACGGGCTTTCCGGCAGCTTGGCTGTGCAGAAATCCAGCAGCACGTCGAGGCCATCTCCGGTGTTGGCGGAGATCATGAACACCTGCTCGAACTCAGCCAGCGCGGCGAGGTCCTGCGTCAGCGGCAGCAATTTCTGCCGGTCGATCAAATCGATCTTGTTCAGCACCAACGCCATCTTACGGCCCGAGGCGGCGGCCTGGGTGACGATCTCACGCACGGCATCGGTGAGGCCCGCCTTGGCATCAACCAACAGCAGCACGTAATCAGCCTCGGCGGCACCATCCCACGCGGCGGCGACCATCGCGCGGTCCAGCCTGCGCTTGGGCGCGAAAATGCCGGGCGTATCCACGAACAGCATCTGTGCCTCGTTGCGCACCAGAATCCCGAGCACGCGGGCGCGCGTCGTCTGCGCCTTGGGCGTAACAATAGAGAGCTTAGCCCCCGTTAGCCGGTTGAGCAGGGTTGATTTCCCCGCGTTGGGGGCGCCGATCAGCGCAATGAAACCGCATTTCGTCGTCATTCCGGCAATACCTCCAGCAGCATCCGCGCCGCTTCCTGTTCCGCCGCGCGCTTGGCCCCGGCCTTGGCCTCTGCGCTGGCATTCCCCACGCTTACCCGTATCACGAACAGCGGCGCGTGCGAGGGTCCGCTTTGCGAAACCACCGTATAGGCTGGCAGCGGCAGCGCGCGCTTGAGCGCCCATTCCTGCAGCGCGGTCTTCGGGTCCTTGGGTGGTGCTGCCTGCGCCACCATCACATCCGCCATCACCCGGCGGATGAAGTCCTTCACCGCGTCCAGCCCGGCATCGAGATACAGCGCGCCGATCATCGCCTCCAGCGCGTCGGCCAGCACATTGGGCTGGGTGGAAACCCCGCGCTTCGCCTCGCCCGGAGCGACGCTCAGCATCGCCCCCACCTCATGCGCCTCAGCGATGGCGGCGAGGGACGGCTTGGAGACCAGTGCCGCCAGACGCGGGCCAAGCTTGCCTTCCTGCTCGGCGGGGAAACGCTCGATGAGCCATTCCGCCACCACGAGGCCGAGCACGCGGTCGCCAATGAATTCCAACCGCTCATTAGAGCCCACACCCTTGGCCCCAGCGGCGGAGCGGTGCGTCAGCGCCTCGGCCAGCAGCTCCTGGCGGGAGAATTCATGCCCCAGCAGGGCCTGTGCGGCATCCAACCCGTTCACGAAATGGTATGCAGCATACGGCCCCAGCGGATCTCGAAGGGCCAGTACCAGACCTGCCAGAACGGGTGCTTCAGGTCGATGGAGAAGAAGATCATATCCGCCGGGCCGAGCACGTTCTCGACCGGGACATAGCCCACCGGACCATCCAGGAAGCGGGAATCCTCAGAGTTGTCGCGGTTGTCGCCCATCAGGAACAAATCGCCCGCCGGCACGGTATAGACCGGGGTGTTGTTGGCAAAACCGTCATCGCTGCGCTTGAGCACCTGGTGCACCTTTCCGCCCGGCAGGGTCTCCGTATAGTCGCGCGCCTCCACCGGAGGGCCGTACGGGTCGCTGTCGTCGCTATAGGTCCCGGCATCCACGCGCGGCACTTGCTGGCCGTTGATGAACAACTGGCCGTTCGTCACCTGGATCGTGTCGCCCGGCAGGCCAATGACGCGCTTTATGTAATCCTCATCGGGCTCGCCCGGCGGGCGGAACACCACCACATCGCCGCGCTTTGGCATCCCTGCGGGCCAGCGCCCGGAGAAGAAATCCGGCGAGAAGGGGAAGGAGAAATGCGAATAACCGTAGGCGAACTTGTTCACCACCAGATAATCGCCTACCAGCAGGGTCGGCACCATGGACCCGGAGGGAATGTAGAACGGCTCGAACAGGAAAGTGTGAATGCCAACGGCGATCAGCCCGGCATAGAAAATCGTCTTCACGAACTCAATAAAGCCGCCTTGTTTCTGCGCGTGCCGTGCCATCTACGTCTCAATCCTCGAAGCTTGCCGCATCAAGCCCGGCACTGGCTGATTGTCAAGAAAACGGCTCAATTTACCCGGTGGAAGAACCGCCCCAGCCGCACGCCGAAGCCCGGCGCGTGCGGATCCACCGAGCCGAGGACCAGTACGGCGGGGCCGATCACATCCGCTTGCGGCACATAGCCCACCGGCCCGCCGAGGAACCGCGAATCCTCGGAATTGTCCCGGTTGTCGCCCAGCAGGAACAGATCGCCGGGCGGCACGGTATAGACCGGCGTGTTGTTGGCGAAGCCTTCGTCCGTCACCTTGAGGATGGGGTAAACCTTGCCCCCCGGCAGGGCTTCGGCGCAGAGCCGTGCCACCACCGGCCCTGCCCCGCTGTCATCCTCGTAGCGGCCTTCATCGGCGCAAGGCACCGTCTGGCCGTTGATGAACAGCCGCCCGCCCTGCATCTGCACCGTATCGCCCGGCAGGCCGATGATGCGCTTCACCAGAACCTCGCCCGAGCCGGTGGGGGAGACGAACACCACGACATCCCCGCGCCGGAACCGGTGACCATAGGTGAATTTGCTGACGATGAGGCAGTCCCCCGGCAGGAGGGCCGGCACCATGCTGCCAGAGGGAATCCAGTACGGCGCGAACAGGAAGCTGCGGATTCCGACCACCGCCGCCAGGGCTATGGCCAATGTCCGCAGCACTTCCGCCAAGCCCACGCCCCGCATTACATTAAATAACCATCTGTAATCCGTGCTCATCAATCCTGGCGCTTGCGGCGTGTCAACAAATGGGTACACAGAGGCCCGCATTTGCCAGCCCCGCACGGAGACCGATTCGCCCATGTTCAAGACCACCGGTTTGTCCCGCGCCGCGCTTGCCGCAGCGCTGGTTTTCGCCCACGCCGCCACGGCCAAGACGCACCACTCCCACCAGGCCGTCGATAACGGCCCGCACACCGCCGCCGCCGAGGCCGACAAGATCGGCGCCACCGCGGCGCCCACCGGCCCGGCGCCGGTGCCCGATTCCCCGGCGGGCGACAAATCCACCCCGGTGCCCCCCACTTTGCCGGACATGACCGCCTATGTGCTGATGGACGCCTCCACCGGCGCTATTCTGGCAGAAGCCGCGCCGCATATGCAGCTGCCCCCCGCCAGCCTGACCAAGCTGATGACCGCCCATATCGTATACAAGGCGCTGCATGGTGGCGGGCTGAAGCTGGACCAGACCGTGCCCATCTCGGTTGACGCCTGGCACCAGCAGGGCTCCACCATGTTCATCGACCCGAACTCCGTGGTAACCGTGGACCAGTTGCTGCACGGGCTGATCATCGAACTCGGGCAACGACGCCGCCGTGGCGCTGGCCGAGCAGGTGGCCGGCAGCACGGACGCCTTCGTGCAGATGATGAACAAGGAGGCCGCCAATATCGGCCTCGCCGACACCAACTACACCAACGTCACCGGCCTGCCCGACCCGGCCCTGCACACCTCGGCCATGGACGTGGCCCTGCTCTCCCGCGCCATTCTGCAAAATGAGCCGGAGATCCTGGATATCTCCAAGCAGCAGAGCTACACCTACGCCAACATCACCCAGGCAAGCTGGAACCCGGTACTGGCCAAGGACCCCACCGTAGACGGGCTGAAGACCGGCCTGACCAAGGAAAGCGGCCATTGCATCGACGCCACCGCACAGCGCGGCAATATTCGGCTGATCGCCGTGGTGACGGGCGGGCCGACCTGGAGCGAAAGCACCGCCGCCATCGAGACGCTGCTCGCCTACGGCCAAAAATTCTTCACCGACGATAAGATCGCCACCGCCAACCAGCAGATCGACACGCTGAGCAGCGATGCGCTTGATAGCGGCAGCGTGCCGGTCGGCACCACGCAAGACGTGTTCCTCACCCTGCCCGCCGACGCCGCCAACAGCGTGACCCACAACATTACCTACACCGCCGACCTCACCCCCGGCGTGACCAAGGGCGAGACGCTGGGCACCGTGACCTACAGCGCCAATGGCAAAACCCTGGCCACCGTGCCCGTGGTGGCGCTGGCAGACTCCCCGGCGGCGAGCTTCTTCACCAAGATCAAGCGCAAACTGGGCAAGATGCTATGAGCGACAACATCCCCGACCGCCTGTCCACTGATCCGGACAGCAAGTTCTTCGACGAGAAGCTGCTGGAGCGCGGCATCGGCATCCGCTTCAACGGGGTCGAGAAGACCAACGTGGAAGAGTACTGCGTCTCCGAGGGCTGGGTGCGCGTGGCCGTCGGCAAGACCACCGACCGCCGCGGCAAGCTCCTGACCGTGAAGTTCAAGGGCAAGGTGGAGCCGTATTTCAAGGATATCGCCTAGGGGTAACAGCGTAGGGCGGAAGAAGCGCCGCGTATTCCGCCCTCTTCGCGCCCGTCATGGCGGAGGGCGGCGTCGCGTTTATTCACCCTACCCCATGAATATTTTAAGGTGACGCAGCGATCAGTAGACAGACACTTCAACGGCCATGCTTAAAAAATCACTGGCATCACCAACGAAGCTTCCGGACACCGGTACTGCCTGCTTGATATCTCGCGCCACCGAAACAGGGATAAGACTAAAGTCCCCGACCGTTCTGTTGGTCGGATCGAACGTAATCCAACCGGCGCCGGGCAGAAAAATTTCAACCCAGGCGTGGGTTGATCCCGCTCCAATGGACCCGACCATGTTCGCGAGCGCTTGATTGCGATTTATCAGGTAACCGGAGACAATTCGCGCACCAAATCCAAGCCATCGCACCGCCTCGATCATGAGGACGGCAATGTCACGGCAAGACCCGAGGCGACGATCGAGCGTTACAAGTGGCGAATGAGTGCCTTCATCATACCGCGTTTCATAAGCGATCCAGCTGGAGATGGCCGCGTTGACATCCTTTAACAGGGACAAGGTGTCGGTCGGAACACTTCGAACAAAACCCTGTACCCATGAAAGCAGCCTGCGCTCAGGATCGGAAAATTGCGGAACTAGCAACGCCCCAAGATCGGTTCTTTCGTCTTGCGAATACAAAAATGGGAAGGACATTGCATGGCTGGCGATGTCAAACAAAGGCCATGGACTCGCATTATGCTCAAGCGTAACTCGGCTTTCAATTTTTAGTGTGTTGGTCGGAGACGAAAACGTCACGAAGGCAATGGCATTGCTGAAAACATCGTTCACCCAGGTGAGCGTGGCTGGAGGCGTGATAACGACATCCATGGCGATGATCCGTATATCGCGGCTTTCACGTGGACGAACTTGCAACCGATGCAGACCTAAACTGACCGGACGCCGATAAAGGTAGGCCGTTAAGTGCCTGATACTGAAAGTGGTCATCTGAACACTCCGTTCATCAGAAAATGCCAGCGTCGATTTCAGGCGAAGGCAATATCTGGTGTCTGGGCGCCTCATTTAAAAATATTTGCCCGCTTCCGTGAAATCTTTTGCGTAAAGGGCGAGCATTCAGCGAAGGAACGGCACCGCCCGGGCGCGACGATGCCGCCAATCGCAACGCAAGAATTTCCAGGATTTAGTGGACGTAAATCGGCCCCACGGCGCCAAGCAGCCATAATATCAGCAGGATGACCAAGATCAGCCCGAGCACCGCGCCCAAGCCATAACCGCCATACGTGCGGTGCGCGTAATACCCGCCGCCACCGCCAAAAACCAAGAGCAGTATTATGATAAGTAAAATCAGAGACATGTCGCTCTCCCTTGGAAACTTGTGGAATACGCAACAACATTGTGCGCCACACTACCCGGCGAAAGGTCGCGTGGTATTAAATCGACATTTCCCAGACGAGCGGCCGATCGCTCCTGTTCGAAAAGGCATAGCCTAATTTTTAGTACGAAAGAATTACGAATTTTTCATTTTGATCTCTCGGGGGGCTGTCTTTTTGTTGCGATTTGATGGCTAAAATCGTCTTTTATTTGGTTCTGTCTGGTAACGAACGTATTTTTGCGGTGAAGAGCGGCCCTACCCCGGCCGCTTCATGTCCAGCCTAGTTTCCGGCAGCACCTCGGCATAGGCCGTCGCGCCGCCAGCGCGCAGCAGGATATGCGCGCTGAACGTGTCGAACACGCCATCCACGATCAGATGCGGGGCGATATGCACGCCCACCACCTCGCCCAGAACCAGCCAGGCCGAGGCAAGTTCGCCCTGCCAGCCCTTGAGCTGAACGATATCAGCCAGCTTGCACTCGAAATTCACCAGGCTCGCCGCCACGCGCGGCACACGCACTAGGTTTGAGGTCGCCTTTTCCAGCCCGGCGAGCGTGAACTCATCCACCCCATAGGGCGCGGCGGCGGAGCTGGCGTTCATCGCCTCGCCCAGCTCCCGCGTGGCAAGGTTCCAAACGAACTCCCCGGTCTCACGCACATTGCGCAGTGTGTCCTTGGCGCCGATGCTGGAGAACCCGATGATCGGCGGATGGTAGCAGAAGGCGTTGAAGAAACTGTACGGCGCCAGATTCACCGAGCCGTCGGCACCGTATGAGGAGATCCAGCCTATGGGGCGCGGCCCGATGATGGCGTTGAACGGGTCGTGCTTGAGCCCGTGTCCCTTGGCCGGCTCGTAGAAATGTTCCTGCTCCATAAGCCAATTATGTGTGCACCCTGGAGCCGGGCTCAAGCCTGCGCGGTGAATTCGCTCTCGCGGTAGCCGCACACTTGATCGCCGCCGAACAGCCGCGCATCGGCGAGTGCCTTGCCGGCACGGCGGGTGAGTTCCTGCGGGTTGTAAAGGTCATCCGGCCCGGCAAAAGCGGCGGCGCCACAACTCAGCGTCAGCAGATTTCCCTCGCGCCCGTCATCGGGCAGCGCCAGTGAGCGCACCGCCTCGGCGATCTTCCGCGCCACGCATTCCGCCCCTTCGGCATCGGCCAGCGGCAGCAGCACGGCAATCTCGGTCTTGCTGTAGCGTGCGACGAGATCGCCGGTACGGCGCGGCACGGCCCGCACCGCCCCGGCCACGCTGCGCAGGCGGGAATCGGCGGATTTCCGCCCATGGCGCGAGGTGAACCGCGCAAACTGGTCGATCTCGATCAGCACCAGGCCGAGCGGCATCTTGCTGCGCACGGTGCGCTTGAACTCGTAGCCCAGGCTGGCATCGAACTGTTTGCGGCTGGGCAGCCCGGTGATGGCATCCACCGCGCCATCCTCCAGCCCTGCATGAACGGGCGGGTGAGTTTCAGTCCGACGCGCTTCGGTCACATCCACCATCACGCCCTGCACCGCGTCCACATCGCCGAACCGGCCCCGCAGGGCCTGCGCGCGTAGCGCCACGCTGCGGATCTCGCCGTCCGGCCGGCGCAACTTCGCCGTCACGTCGAACTCACCGCCCTTCTCCATGATCTCGCGCAGCAGCGCACCGATGCGGGCGGCATCTAGCGGGTGGAACGCGGCGATGGCAGAGTCCAGCCGTGGGCGATAGTGCTCGCGCCACAGCCCATGGATGCGGAACACCTCGTCCGACCAAGTGAGCCTCTGCTCCGGCACGGTGAGCCGCCAATGCCCGACATGCCCAGCCTGCTCAGCCATGGCCAGCCAGGCGCGCGCCTCCTCCGCCGCAGCTTCCGCCCGACGCGCCCGCAGTTCCAGCCGCCGGTTCAGCACCTGGGCCTGCCCTTCCCGCAACCGCCGCGCAACCGGCCAGAATACCGCCGGCAGCGCCAGCAGACACAATGCACTGGTGAAGCTCAGCATGAAGTTCAGTTCCACCCAGCCGAGCGGGGCGGTGGCGATAACCAGCGTCTGCATCAGCGCGCCAGAGAGCAGCGCAATCATCAGCGTCGCGCGCTGTTCGCCCAGCACGGAGTCCTCCGTCGCGGTGTAGAGATCATTCACCGCATACGCCATCGCCAAAAAGGCAATCGCCACCGTCGTGTTTACGATCGTGCCCACCATCATCCCGCCTCCGCCAGAAGGAACCGTTAACAAAACATTCCTTCCGCATCATGCACGGACAAAGTTAAGTAGCGGCTAATGGCTCGGCGGAAATGATCACCTGCGCGTAGGCGTAGGGGTATTCATCGGTCAGCGAGAGAAATATCCGCGGCGCGAACTCGGGCGGGGTGATGGCGCGCAGCCGCTCCAACGCCGCGCCGTGCAGTTCCAGGGTTGGCTGGCCAGAGGGAAGATTCACCACCCGCAGGTCGGAAAGGAACACGCCGTGGCGGAAGCCGGTGCCTAGCGCCTTGGCGCAGGCCTCCTTGGCGGCGAAGCGCTTGGCGTAGCTGGGCGCGCGAAAATGCGCCCGCCGCTCCGAACGCGCCCTCTCGGTCTCGGAGAACACCCGCAGGGTGAAGCGTTCGCCGTGCCGCTCCAGCGCCGCCTCGATGCGCCTGATGTCGCAGATATCGGAGCCGATCCCAAGGATCATGCCCGCTCGCGCTCCACCTGCGCGATGCCCGTGGTGCCGCGCAGCCCGGCGATCACCTGGTTGAGATGGCGCGCGTCGCGCACCTCCACATCCACCAGGGTCTCGAAAAAATCCTGCTGCCGGTGAACGATCTTGAGATTGGCTATGGCGCCGTCCTGCTTGGCCACGGCGTTGGTGAGGTTGGCGAGCGCGTTCGGCGCGTTGTTGGCGATGACGCTTATGCGGCCGGTGAAACGCTGCGCCTTCGGGTCAAGCTTGGCGAGGCTCGCCTGATCCCAGTCGATATCGATGAAACGCTCCGGCGTTGCCGCGAAGGTATCGAGCGTCGCGCAATCCTTGGCATGCACGGTAATGCCCTTACCGGTGGTGACGATGCCGACGATCTTGTCTCCCGGCAGCGGGTGGCAGCACCCGGCGTAATGCACATCCATTCCGGCGACGATGCCGGTGATCGGCAGGCCGGAATCGCCCTTCGGCGCGCTGCGCAGCGAACGGGCGGTGAGCGCCCCACCCATGAAGGACGGCAGCACGCGCGGCGCGCGCGGGGCGCGCAGCTCGGGGTACGCGGCGTGGATCACATCCTTCGAGCCGATAATGCCAGTGGCCACGGCAACGTAGAGATCATCCACGCTTGCCTGCTTCAGCGTCTTCAGCACGTGCTCCAGCACTTTTTCGGCGCCGTCCACGCCCTCCTGGCGGAAGGCCTTGGCGAGGATCGACTTGCCCGCATCGCGGTGCGCATCGCGCATCTGCTGGGCGAGGAAGCGGCGGATACGGGCCCGCGCCTTGCCGGTGACGACGAAACGCTCCCAGGCCGGGGACGGCGTGCCTCCGCGCGCGGTGAGGATTTCCACCTGGTCGCCATTCTGCAGCTCGTAGCGCAGCGGCATGAGGCGCCCGTTGATGCGCGCACCGACGCAGGTATCGCCAATCTGGCTGTGCACGGCGTAGGCGAAGTCCACCGAGGTGGCGCCGCGAGGCAGCTGGATCAGCTGGCCCTTGGGCGTGAAGCAGAACACTTGGTCCTGGTACAGCTCCAGCTTGGTATTCTCGAGGAACTCATCAGGCGCGGAGTTTTCCAGAATTTCCAGCAGGTCCTGTACCCAGCGGAATTTCTGCACGTCGCCCGCCGAGGCATCGGCCTGCTTGTAAAGCCAGTGCGCGGCCACGCCGGCTTCCGCCACCGCCTGCATCTCCGGCGTGCGTATCTGGATCTCGATCTTCTGGTTGCGCGGCTGGCGCAGCGTGACGCCAGTGTGCAGCGACTGGTAGCCGTTGGTCTTGGGCGTCGAGATATAGTCCTTGAAGCGCCCGGCGATCACCGGATAGGCGGCATGGATGGCGCCTAGCGCCACGTAACAGTCGGCGCGGCGGGGCACGATGATGCGGAAGGCCATGATGTCCGACAGCTGCTCGAAGGCGACGTTGCGCCGCTGCATCTTCTGCCAGATGGAATAAGGCGATTTCTCGCGCCCGGAGATTTCCACGTCCTTCAGCCCGGCCGCGCGGCAGACGCGCATCAGCTCCTGGCGTACCTCCTCGATGACATCCGCCCCCTGCCCGCGCAGGAAGTTGAGACGCGCCTGGATGGTGTCGTAGGCCTCGGGGTCGATCTCGGCGAAAGAGCGCGTCTGCAGCTCTGTCTTCACCGATTCCATGCCGATGCGCTCGGCCAGCGGCGCGTAGATCTCCATCGTCTCGCGCGCGATGCGCTGGCGCTTATGCGCGGCCGAGATGGCGCCGATGGTGCGCATGTTGTGCAGCCGGTCCGCGAGCTTGACGATGAGCACGCGGATATCCTTGCTCATCGCCAGCACCAGCTTGCGGAAATTCTCCGCCTGTTTGGTGCGGTCCGATTGCAGCTCGAGGCGGGTCAGCTTGGTGACGCCGTCCACCAGCCCGGCGACTTCCTGGCCGAAACGCTTCTGGATGTCCGCCAGGGTGAGGGAGGTATCCTCCACCGTGTCGTGCAGCAGCGCGGTGATGATGGAGGCAACGTCGAGCTTATAGCCGGCGAGGATGTTCGCCACCGCCAGAGGGTGGGTAATGTAGGGCTCGCCATTATCGCGCTTCTGCGCGGTATGGGCCTGCTCGGCCAGGCCATAGGCTTCGTCGATGAGCGCCGGGTCAGCCTTGGCGTCGTAGGAGGCTATGCGCGCCAAAAGCCCGCGCAGCTCCGGGTGGAACTGCGGCGGGCTCGCGGACAACCCTTCAGGCAAACAGGACAGGCTCATGGCACGGCAGCCTGTCCGCACGGCGTTAACGGCGGGACTTGCCGCCGAGTTCCGCCTCGATCGCCGCCTGGATATCTTCCGGCGACATGATTTCCTCGGACTCGGCGGCCATGGCGGCGGCCTCTTCCTCGGCGGACACATCCTGCAGGCCGAAAATGTTCTGCTCGGTGGGGATCAGGTCCACCACCTCCTCGTCCACCGGCTCGGGCTCCGGCACGCGGGAGAGGCCCTTCACCAGATCCTGCTCCAGCGCGGGCAGCACCAGGGTCTCTTCGGCGATCTCACGCAGGGCGACGACCGGGTTCTTGTCGTTGTCCCGGTCGATGGTCAGCTGCTCGCCGCGGCTGATGTTACGGGCACGCTGCGCGGCCAACAGAACCAGCTCAAACCGGTTCGGCACTTTCAAAACGCAGTCTTCAACGGTGACGCGGGCCATCCGATACGCTCCAAGGCAAAGAAAATTGAACGATTGCCTTAACCCGCGAGAGGCGGCGATGCAAGTCTTTAGAGTCTGTTTGAAAATTAGACCGGTTCGTCATGCCAGGGCTGAAGCTGCTGCGTGGGCAGCTCGGCCAGCAGCGTGGCCACGCTCCGGCGCAGCGTGGGATGGCGCCAGGCGGGGGCAACATCGAGCAGCGGGCGCAGCACGAAGCCGCGCAGATGCGCCCTGGGGTGCGGTAGGATCGGGTCAGGCACGGCGCGGATGGTGCCGTTGAGGTCGATGATGTCGAGGTCCAGCGTGCGCGGCGCATTCGGCATGGACCGCACGCGGCCGAACCGCTCCTCGATCTCGTGCAGGCGGGCCAGCAACTCCGCGGGGGCGATCTCCCCTTCCATGCGGATCATGCCGTTGCAGTAGTCAGGGTCCTCGGCGCGGGGGATTGAGGCGGTGCGGTACCAGGGGGACAGCGCGACGAAGCTCAAGCCAGGGATGGCGCGCACGGCCTCCGCAGCCGCCTGACATGTCTCCAGCGGGGACTCACCCTCCGCCCCCGGAAGGTTGGCGCCGATGGCAATCAGTATCATATTAAGAAAGTACCTTTTTCTGGCCCGTCCCGGCTGGCTATATCGACGACAGCTTTCTAACATTATACACGATTTTGTATACTATCTTTAACGTTTATTTCTTGAGAAGCAAAAAAACATGGTCCATTTTTCGTCCCAGGAACGTACCGCCCTATTCATCGACGGCGCCAATCTGTACGCCGCAACTCGCAGCCTGGGATTCGATATCGACTACCGCCGGTTGCTCGACTACTTCGCCGGGAAAACCAATCTGCTGCGCGCCTATTATTATTCCGCCCTGTTGGAGACCGAGGAGTACTCGCCGCTCAAGCCTTTAACGGACTGGCTGGCCTATAATGGCTATAGCCTTGTCACCAAGCCGGCCAAGGAGTTCGTCGACACGCTAGGCCGCCGCCGCATCAAGGGCAACATGGATATCGAACTGGCGATCGACATGCTGGAGTTGGCGCCGAAACTCGACCACGCCATCCTGTTCTCGGGCGACTCTCGATTTCCGCCGCCTCGTCGAGGCCGTGCAGCGCAAGGGCGTGCGCGTCTCGGTTATCTCCACCATCAAGACCTCCCCGCCGATGATCGCCGACGAGTTGCGCCGGCAGGCGGACCAATATGTGGAACTGGCGGACATCGCCCCGGATTTCACCCGGCGGCCCCAGGAAGGGCGCGGCCGCACGCGGGACGATGAGGAAGCGTGATGCCCGGCCGTAATTGCACGCTCTGCCCGCGCCTCGTGGCGTACCGGGAGAGCAACCGCCGCGCCATTCCGCATGGCTTCAACGCCCCGGTGCCGAGCTTCGGGCCGATTTCCGCCCGGTTGCTGGTGGTGGGCCAGGCCCCGGGCGTGAACGGCGCCAACACCACGGGCCGCCCATTCACCGGTGATGTCGCCGGGCGGCTGCTCTTCGCCACGCTGCTGAAGGCCGGCTTCGCCAGCGGCTCCTATGAGGAACGCCCCGATGACGGGCTGACGCTGCATGACTGCCGCATCACCAACGCGGTGCGCTGCGCCCCGCCGCAGCACAAGCTGCAAACGCAAGAGATCAACACCTGCCGCCCTTTCCTCGCGGAAGAGATCGCCGCCATGCCGAATCTGCGAGTGTTCCTGGCCATCGGGCGGGAACCGCATGAGGGCATATTGCGCGTGCTGGGGCTGAAACCCAAGGGCTATAAGTTCGCCCATGGGACGATGCACGAGTTGCCAAACGGCCAGGTGCTGGCGGACAGCTTCCATACCTCGCAATACAATGTGAACACCGGGCGGCTGACCCCGGCGATGTTCGAGAGCGTGTTGGGGAATATCCGCGGCGTTTTGCAGTCATCGCGAGCATAGCCCCGCCGCGTCACGGAGATGGATCGCTTCGCTCCGCTCGCGATGACGCGCTCACCTGTTCCGCAACAACCGCGCTTTATCCCGCTGCCAGTCGCGCGACGCCGCGGCCTGGCGCTTATCGGCCTTCTGCTTGCCCTCGGCGATGCCGAGGGTGACCTTGGCCAGCCCGCGCTCGTTGAAATGAATGTCCAGCGGCACGATCGTCTGGCGCTCGCGTGAGATGGCGGCGAAAATCTGGTTCCGCTCCTTGCGCTTCACCAGCAACTTGCGGATGCCGCGCGTTTCGAAGCGCGAGAGCACCCCGCCCTGATATTCGGGGATATACAGGTTAAACAGATACAACTCGCCGTCACGCTCGCCGGCCCAGGCCTCGTTCAATAGTGGCCCGGCCCAGACGCAGAGACTTCACCTCCGGCCCCTTCAGCACGATCCCGGCCTCGATGGTGGAGAGGATCTTGTAGTCGAATCGGGCCTTGCGGTTCTGCGCCGCCATCCCGTGCGAGATGAGGCCCGATTTTTTCTCGCCCTTGCTCAATTCAGCAGGCCAACTTCCAGCATTGCCGCCTTGATCCGCGCGGCGTTGGCCTCAGCCACCGGCGCCAGCGGCAGGCGCACCGTGTTGGTGCCAAAGCCGAGCAGCGAGGCCGCGTATTTCACCGGGCCGGGGTTGCTCTCACAGAACATCGCGTCATGCAGCGGCAGCAGGCGCATCTGGATATCCAGCGCGCCCTTCACGTCGCCGCGGGCCCAGGCCGCATGCACCTCGGCGCAGAGCCGGGGCGCCACGTTGGAGGTAACCGAGATGCAGCCATGCCCGCCGCTGGCCAGATAGCCGAGCAGCGTGTGGTCCTCGCCCGAGAGCTGGATGAAATCAGGCCCGCAGGCGCGGCGCGTGTGCAGCGGGCGAGTCAGGTTCGCTGTCGCGTCCTTCACGCCCACGATGTTCTTGATCTCGGCGAGACGCGCCATCGTCTCCACGGACATGTCGATCACCGACCGGCCGGGGATGTTGTAGATGACCAGCGGAATGGTGATCGACTCGGCAATCGCCTTGTAGTGCCGGTACAGCCCTTCCTGCGTCGGCTTGTTGTAGTACGGGGTGACGACGAGCACGCCATCGGCTCCCGGCCTTCTGGGCGTGCTGGGCCAGGCCGATCGCCTCGGCCGTGGAATTCGAGCCCGCCCCGGCCAGCACCGGCACGCGCCCCTTGATGGCCCGCACCGCCAGCTCGACCACCCGTTTATGCTCGTCATGGCTCAGCGTCGGCGATTCGCCGGTGGTGCCGACCGGAACCAGCCCAGAGGTGCCTTCGGCAATCTGCCAATCGATCAGGCGGGCATATGCATCCTCGTCGATGCGCCCGTCCTCGTGCATGGGGGTGACCAGAGCGGTCAGCGAGCCGTGAAACATTTTTACTCTTTCTCCTGCTGGCTATCCACGTAATCCGCGCACCGCGGCGCTGCAAGCGGGTTTGGCCCCGATGTGCTGCGCTGCTACACTATGGCCATGAAGTTCCTGGCCGCCTTGCCGTTCCTCGCCCTGCCCGCCCTCGCCTGCGCGCAGACCGCCGCCACGCCGCAGATTATGACGGACGTGCATAACGGCGACTTCACCGACGCCGCCTCTCTGGCCCAGCAAACCGGCGACCCGTTGATGAAAAAGCTCGTCACTTTCTTCCGCCTCACCAACCCCGGCGGCGGGACGGCGGATGAGATCAACCAGTTCATCGCCCAGAATCCGGACTGGCCGGAGCAGGGTCTGCTGGCCCTGCGCGCCGCCCAGGCCGCCGGGCTGCCGCCGCAGCCAGCCGAGCCCACGCCGGATTTCATCACCCAGGTGGAGGCACTGCACGACGCCGGGCAGGACATCCAGGCCGCGCGCAACTGGACCACACAGGGCCAGTCCGCCTTCGCCGCCGCAGACGCCGCTCAGCAACTCATGTTCTGGCCCGACCAGAACCGCCTGGCCCGCGCCCTGCTGGCCGAGGGCGATACCAAGGACGCCTACGCGGTCGTCAACGCCGTAACGCCGCCAGCGAGCGCAGGGGAGCAGAACGCCGACCGCGACTTCCTCGCCGGGTTCCTGCTGCTGCGCTTCCTGCACCAGCCGGAACAGGCCGCGACGTGGTTCCGGGCATTGGCCGCCGTCTCCCCCGCCGTCATCACCCAGGCCCGCGCCTATTACTGGCTCGCCCGCAGCGAGACCGGCAGCGCCGCCGGGGCCGATTACGCCCGCGCCGCCGCCTACCCCAGCACCTTCTACGGCCAGCTCGCCAATTTCGCCCTGGGCGGCTCGGACGGCGACATGGCCGCACGCATCCAAGGCGCCCAGGGGGCACGATTTCTCGGCCGTCGACGCGCTGAATTTCGGCCTGATGGAACTGCCCCGCGCCGCCGTGCTGCTGGTCCAGATGGACGACACGCACGACGCGGTGATGTTCCTCAACAGGCTAGGCCAGACCGCGGGTGACGACAAATCCCGCGTGATGGCGGCCAAGCTGGCGCTGGGCCTTGGCTTGCCGCAATCGGCTGTGTCGGTCGCCCGTAGCGCCGGCGTTGCCGGGCAAGTGCTGCTGCCAGATGGCTGGCCCACCCCCTACACCCCGCCCGATACGCTGGAGCCGGCCGTGGCCGACGCGATCATGCGCCAGGAAAGCAGCTTCGACCCCAGCGTGATCTCGGGCGCGGGTGCGGTGGGATTGATGCAGCTGCTCCCCGAAACCGCCCGCCGCACCGCGAAAAAAGCGGGCATCCCCATGGGCAATCTGTTCGAACCGGATGCGAACATGGCGCTCGGCACGGCTTACCTGGCGCAGGAGATCGCCAATTTCGGCAACTGCCTGCCGCTCGCCATCGCCGCCTATAATGCCGGGCCGACCAATGTGGCGAACTGGCTGGCGCAGAATGGCGACCCGGAGTTGGGCCAGCAGGCCGGCGGTGCGGATATACTCGATTGGATCGAGGAAATCCCCTTCAACGAGACCCGCAACTACGTGGAACGCGTGCTGGAGAATGTCACCATCTACCGCGCCGTCCTCAACAACTCGGCAGCCTCCCCGCTCGATCCCTGGATGAAGTCATGAGCCCCTGGGCCATTCTCTCGAGCGGCTTCGGCGCGGGCTGCGCGCCGAAAGCCCCCGGCACGTTCGGCTCGCTGGTTGGGCTTGCGCTGGGCTGCCTGCTGCTCCATCTCGGGCATCTGCCGCTGCTGTTTGGCATCGTCGCCGTCACGGCTCTCGGCGTCTATGCCGTTGGCCGGCTGCCGGAAGCGAACGCCGATCCAAAATGGGTCGTCATTGATGAAATCGCCGGGCAGATGATCCCGCTGCTGGCGCTCACCGAGGTCGAGCCTCGACGGCGCGCTGCTCTGCTTCGTGCTGTTCCGGCTGTTCGACATCTGGAAGCCCGGCCCCGTCGCCTGGGCCGATAAGCGGGCGGATGAATACGGCATCATGGGCGACGACATCATCGCCGGTCTGATGGCGTGGATCATTATGCTGGCGCTGCATCTGGTCTCGCCGCTATGAACGCCGCGCGCCTCGTCGCGCTGTACAGGCAGAAGGGCCTCACCATGGCCACGGCGGAAAGCTGCACCGGCGGGCTCGTGGCTGCGGCCATCACCGCCGTTCCCGGGGCATCGGCCGTGTTCACCCATGGCTTCATCACCTACGCCTATGCCGCCAAGACGCAGATGCTCGACGTGCCGGAGGAACTGTTGCAGACGGCCGGAGCCGTCTCCGAGCCGGTGGCGCTACGCATGGCACAAGGGGCACGGTCGCGGGCGGGCGCGGATGTGGCTATCGCCATCACCGGCATTGCCGGACCCGATGGCGGCACCCCGACGAAACCCGTCGGCACCGTCTGGTTCGGCCTCGATGGGCCAAGCGGCGCCAGCACATACCACCGGATTTTTCACGGCAACCGCGATGCGATCCGCGCCCAGAGCGTGGCCTTCGCGCTCAAGCTGCTGGAACAAGAAGGAGAGACAGCATGAGCAAAAACCTCGCCG
This sequence comes from uncultured Alphaproteobacteria bacterium, assembly GCA_963750235.1. Lineage (GTDB taxonomy): Bacteria > Pseudomonadota > Alphaproteobacteria > Acetobacterales > Acetobacteraceae > Acidocella. The sequence goes on along the minus strand of CAVVPW010000004.1, from coordinate 625,896 downwards.
TTTGGGAAAAGGCCAAGCGCGAAGGCCGGAAGATGACGATGATCACGGCCTATGACTACCCGTTCGCGCGCCTCGCTGACGCCGCCGGGCTGGACGCCGTGCTGGTGGGCGACAGCCTGGGCATGATGGTGGGTGGCGAAGCCGACACCCTGCCCGTCTCCCTGGAGCAGATGGAGTACCACACGCGCCTCGTCGCCAAGGGGGTTACCCGCGCGCTGGTAATGGCCGACCTGCCCTTCGGCAGCTTCGAGGAATCCCCCGCCCAGGCCTTCGCCAGTTCAGCGCGGCTGCTGAAGGCCGGCGCCGATATCGTGAAGCTGGAAGGCGGCGCGCCGATGGTCGAGACCGTGGCCTTCCTCTCCCAGCGCGCCATCCCCGTCTGCGCGCATATCGGCCTCACGCCGCAGCATGTGCGCCAGTTCGGCGGCTTCAAGAAACAAGGCAAGACGGCCGACGCCGCCGCCCGGCTGATTGAGGATGCCGTGGCCCTGGCCGAGGCCGGGGCGCGGATTGTGCTGATGGAGGCCATCCCTGCTGAACTTGCCACCGAGATTACCCAGCGCCTGCATGTGCCCACCATCGGCATCGGCGCCGGGCCCGGCACCGATGCCCAGGTGCTGGTGCTGCACGACGTGCTGGGCCTGAACCCGGACAAAGCCCCCGGATTCGCCAAACGCTATCTGGATGGGGCCGACTTGGTGCAGACAGCGCTCAGCCAGTACGCCGAAGAGGTGCGCGGCAGCGTTTTTCCGCAAGCCTGAAGGGGAATGGCCTATTCGGCCTTGATGTCACCTAGATATTGCGAGAGGTAGCGCGCGGCGCCCAGCTGGTTGATCAGGTCACGTTGGGTCTCGAGGAAATCGATATGCGTTTCCTCATCCTGCATGAGCTTCTCGAACAAATCGCGCGTCACGAAATCCTTGGCCGAATGGCAATAATGCGCGGCATCCGCGTACAGGTTGCGCGCCTCAATTTCCGCATGCAGGTCGTTAGCCACCATGTCCGGTACCTGCGTGCCGATGTGCAGCGGCCCAAGTGTCTGCATGTTCGGATGGCCTTCCAAGAACAGTGTGCGCGCGATCAACACATCCGCGTGGCGCATTTCCTCTATTGATTCCGCCCGCCATCTCGCCGCGAGTTCCTTGAAGCCCCAGTTCTCCAGCATCCGGTAGTGCAGCCAGTACTGATTCACCGCCGTCAACTCGTGACGCAGCGCCTCGTTCAGATACTCAATGACTTTTAGATCGCCTTTCATTGCCGCATCTCCGTGGGCTAGAGTGCGATCGCATCAGGCTGATACGTGAATTGCCCTCTAACTTATTGATTAGAGACTAATTCACGTTTGAGGTTCAGTCGCAAAGCGCTTCAACCTCAAACTATGAGACTCTAAGGGGGGCTAAATCATTTGGCCCCCCGCCAGACGGATTTAAGACTTGCGCGGCAATACGCCCCGGCCAGGACCGGGGCGTGAGAGCTTACGCGGGCACCGGGCCGAGGCCGCCCGGCACTTCCGGCTTGGGCGCGGCAGTGGGCACGGAGCTGCGGCGGTTGTCCTGCATGGGTTCATCCACCACCTTGCGGATGATCTTCTCGCCGCGCAGCACCTGCTGGATTTCGTCGCCCGAGAGTGTTTCGTATTCCAGCAGCCCCTTGGCCAGGGCTTCGAGGTCGTCGCGGCGCTCGGTGAGGATACGCTTGGCCTCGGCATAGGCATGGTCAACAAAGGCGCGAACCTCGTTGTCGATCTCGCGGGCCGTGGCTTCGGAGACGTTCTTGTTCTGCGTCACCGAGTGACCCAGGAACACCTCCTGCCCATTATCGCCGTAGGAGACCATGCCGAGCTTCTCGGACATGCCCCATTCGGTGATCATGCGCCGCGCCGTGTCGGTCGCCATCTTGATGTCGCCGGACGCGCCGTTGGAGACCTTGTCCGGCCCGAACACCAGCTCCTCCGCCGCGCGCCCGCCCATGGCCATGATGAGCTGCTGCAGAAGCTTAATCTTGCTGGTGGAGTAGCGGTCGCCCTCCGGCAAACTCATGACCATGCCCAGCGCCCGGCCACGCGGAATGATGGTGGCTTTGTGCACCGGGTCGCACTCGGGCAGAGTGATCGAGCAGATCGCATGGCCCGCCCTCATGGTAGGCCGTCATGCGCTTCTCATCGTCGGACATAACGAGCGAGCGCCGTTCCGCGCCCATCATCACCTTGTCCTTGGCGTGCTCGAACTCCGCCATCGCTACCACGCGCTTGCCGATACGAGCGGCAAGCAGCGCCGCCTCGTTCACCAGATTTGCGAGGTCCGCGCCGGAGAAGCCGGGCGTGCCGCGGGCGATGATTTTTGCATCCACGTCCGACGCAAGCGGCACTTTGCGCATATGCACGCGCAGGATCTTCTCGCGGCCCACGACATCCGGGTTCGGCACCACCACCTGGCGGTCGAATCGGCCGGGGCGCAGCAGCGCCGGGTCCAGCACGTCCGGCCGGTTGGTCGCGGCGATCAGGATCACGCCCTCATTCGACTCGAACCCGTCCATCTCGACCAGCATCTGGTTCAGTGTCTGCTCGCGCTCGTCGTTGCCGCCGCCGAGACCCGCGCCGCGATGGCGGCCAACAGCGTCGATCTCGTCGATGAAGATGATGCAGGGCGCGTTCTTCTTGCCCTGCTCGAACATGTCACGCACGCGGGACGCACCGACGCCGACGAACATCTCCACGAAATCGGAGCCGGAGATGGTGAAGAACGGCACGTTCGCCTCACCCGCGATGGCGCGGGCCAGCAGCGTCTTACCTGTGCCGGGCGGGCCGACGAGCAGGCACCCCTTGGGGATCTTGCCGCCCAGGCGCTGGAATTTCTGCGGGTCGCGCAGGAATTCCACGATCTCCTGCAGTTCTCCCTTGGCCTCGTCGATGCCGGCGACATCCTCGAAGGTCACGCGCCCCTGCTTCTCGGTGAGCAGCCGCGCGCGGGACTTGCCAAAGCCCATGGCCCGGCCGCCGCCGCCCTGCATCTGGCGCATGAAGAATATCCAGGCGCCAATCATCACCAGGATCGGCAGCCAGGAGATCAGCATGCGCACGTAGGGGTTGCCGGAATCCTCGGGCTTGGCGGTCACGTTTACGCCGGAGGAGACCAGCTTGGAAACCAGATCCGGGTCTTCCGGCGCGTAGGTCTCGAAGCTGTTGCCGTCCTTGGTGGCGCCCGCGATGTCCTGCCCGGTGATGGTGACCTTGGCCACCTGACCGTTGTTCACCTCCGCCAGGAAGCTGGAATAGGCGATCTGCGAGCTGTTCCCCTGCTGGCTGGAGGGCTGAAGCACATTGAACAGCACCACCAGGACAAGGGCAACAACCACCCAAAGCGCGATATTTCGACCCAGATTACTCATCAAAGACTAGTCCAATTCTTTCAATCGTCCGCGGCCATGCCGCACAGACGGAAGTTTCCACGGCCACTAGGTGGGTATTCTGCACCGATTTCCCATATCTGCAAAAACAAATTGGCCCTAGGCGACAAACGGATGCGCTGTAACCGGTACTTGTGGCGAAAACCTGACCGGAACGGGAAACTGAATGTTACCGGCCGGGTCCCGCAGCGCCGGCATGGCGCGCAACACCGCGGCGGGCAATTCATTATATCTACGGAACCTTCCTGCGTCCACACCCAACGCGCCAAAGCTGCACCCCGGCCTAGGCTCGGCCAGCAGGGTGAAGCGCCCGTCCCAACGCGCGTTCTTTGCGGCGGGCACGGGCGGGGCGCAGGCGGCGGGCTCGCGTGCCAGAAGCCAGCCCGGGCCAAGCCGCCCGGCGGGCGCGATTCGCACGCCGCCCAGCGTCGCCGCGCGGAGCTGGGCCGCCAGCGCCGCCAGCTTGTCCTGCCGGGGCGGGTAGATGCCGCCTCCCAGGCTGCGGATCAGCGCGCCCAAGGCGCTCGGCGGGGCTGAACCCGCATCGAGCACGGCAAAGCCCTCAGGGCGGATCTGCGCGTGCCGGGCAAGAAACCCCGCATCCTCAACCTCCCGCGCCCCGCGTTCCGCCGCGCCGCTTGCCGGCAGCCCCTGCCCGGCTTGGCGGATGCGCACACGCTCGAATTCTTCTGCCTGGTTGGAGGGGTCTTCGACCCAATCCATCCCCTGCTCGCGCAGATAGCCCCGCAGCGCTTTTGGTTGCACACCGAGCAGCGGGCGCAGCAAAAGCACCTGATTGCGTGCGCTCCAGGCGCTGATTCCCTCCGCGCCGCCAGGGCCGCGCCGCGCGCGCATCGCCACGGTCTCCTGCTGGTCCGCCGCATGGTGGCCCAGCAACAGGTGCAGATACCCCGCCGCGAACGCCGCCTGCGCAAGGGCCTCGTACCTGGCGGTGCGCGCCGCCTCCTGCAACCTGGCAACGCGCGGCAGGCCGGAGAGAGTAAGGACTTGGCTGGCAATGCCCCGTGCCGCGAGGCGCCTTGCTGTGAGCGCCGCCTCGGCGCCCGACTCGGGCCTCAAGCCGTGATCGACAATCAGCGCCAGCACCTTCCCGCTGCGGGCGGCACAAAACTCATGGGCCAACAGCGCCAGCGCCGTACTATCCGCACCCCCGGATGCTGCTACCGCCAGACGCGGTTCAGACCCGAACGGCCCCAGCCGCGCCAGCGCCGCAGCGAACGTCGCGCTTACTGGCGTCGCGACGGGTGTCGCGCTTACTGGCAATGCGCCCTTTTGCTTACCGCATCGATACGCGGCTGCATGCCTGCGGGCGGCGTGGGAAACTGGCTGTTGAGGGAAGAGATGGTGTCACAGGCGGCTTCGTTCTGGCCAATGGAGCTGAGCGAGCTGGCAAGCCCGAGCAGGGACTGCGGCGCGTAAGTGCCGCTGCGGTTCATGTTGTAGGTACTGTCATAGGCGATGGCAGCATCCTGCGCCTTGCCCTGCGCCGTCAGCGACTGCGCCACGAGATACTGCGCCCGGTAGGCCTCCGGCGCCTCCTTGTTCTGCGTCAAGATGCCCTGCGCCAGGGATTGCGCCGTGGCGTAGTCGTGCTTGGAATAAGCGGCTAAGGCCGCCTTGAGCGCGGCATGCGGGTCGGTGGGCGCGGCCGAGGCCTCTGGCGCGGGCGTTTCGGGCGCCGGGGCACTTTGCGCGGGCGCGGCAAGGCTCTGCGGGCCGGCACCGGCCTGCGGAGCGCCACCCGGGGCAGCGCCACCGCTGCCACCCACCTGGAATTTCAGGTCGCCGATTTCCTTTTCGGTGGCGTCGTGCTGCGTGTTCACCTGGTTCTGCAGTTCGTCCACCTTGCCGCTCAGGTCCTGCACCTGCTGCTGGAGCTGCTGCACCTGGGTGACCAAGTTGGCCACCATGCCCTGGTCCGGGGCGCCGCCACCGCTATTGGATGGCGCCGGAGAGGACGAGCCGCCGAGCGCCGAACCGCCATTGCTGCCGCCATTGGCTTGCAGCTGCTGCATCTGCGACTGCAGCTGGTCGATCTCGTTCTGCAGGGCGATGCCTTCCTGGCTCTGGATCATGGACTGCGCCCGCGCCTGGGCGAGCGGCAGCAGCGCGGCGACAGTGGCAAGGACGAAAAATTTCTGGCGCATGTGCATTCCGGACAAGAAGTTCAACTTGTTCTGGTATAACCTCTGCCCCCCAAAAACAAAACCGGCGGCACCCGTTAGGGCGCCGCCGGCGGTAATTTTCACGCTGCCCGGCTCACACCGGGCAGGAGCGAAGAATTACTTGCAGTTCTGCGGGTTGAAGCCAACCACGGAGGTGATGGCGTTACGGTTCTGCTGGTAGGAAGATTCGTCGTTACCAGCGGCAACCGGGCAATCCTTACCATAGGAGATGGTCTGGATGCGGGTGGCGGCCACGCCCTGGGCAACCAGGTAGTCGCGGGCATTGTCAGCACGGCGCTTGGCCAGCGCCAGGTTGTAGGTCTCGGTGCCGCGCTCGTCGGCGTTACCCGCCACCAGCACGTTCACGGAGGGGTACTTGGCCAGCCAAGCGGCCTGCTTGCCCAGCGTCGCGTTGGAGTCGTCCGTCAGGCTGGACTTGTCGAACGCGAAGAACACGCGATCGCCGACATTGGCGACCAGGTCCTGCTCGCTGCCGGGAGCCGGACCAGTAGCCTCGGCACCAGTGCCGCCGGTGGAGGCGGTGGTGGTGGGGGTAGAGGAGCAGGCTGCCAGCAGGGCAAGGCCGGCGAAAGCGCCTAGAGCTTTGATTTTCATGAGTTTAACCGATCCCTGTCCGTAGTGGATGAGCAAATTTAGTCGTGAAGGTTGCGCAACCACTTTGATTGCGCCTACCCCTGCGGCCATACCCTTCTCCGGCGTCCAGGGTCAAGCGCCGCCCGTATGGAATTTGTGCGTTCTCAATCGGTTTCAAGCCGCGGCCGCATTTTCTTCTGGCGTGTTGATATTTTGTAACACTCGCCGGGCGAACTGAGCTGGCGCGCACCGCCCGCAGGTGCTTGACAATTTGCGCCGGGCCATGTCTGCCCTGCCCCGGAAACTGGGATGAATGCTGATGTTAGGCGATGATTTAAAGAATTTGCTGGATCGTGCCCTGGGCGAAATCGGCGCTGCCGACACTGACGGACTCGAGGCCCTGCGGGTGTCTCTCCTGGGTAAAAGCGGCTCCGTGACAATGTTATTAAAATCGCTCGGGGGCATGGATCCTGAGGCCAGAAAGGCCGCTGGAGCGGGCATTAATCTGCTGAAAACGCAGATCACCGACGCAATTTCCGCGCGGCGCGCGGTGCTGGACGAGGCCGCCCTGCAAACCCGGCTCGCCGCCGAGCGGATCGACGTGACCCAGCCCCCCCGCCCGGAGCCATTGGGCGCCATCCATCCGCTCAGCCGGACCACGGAGGAGATAGCGGCGATCTTCGGCGCCATGGGCTTCACCGTTAAGGACGGGCCGGACATCGAGAACGACTGGAACGCCTTCTCGGCGCTGAACATCCCCTCGCACCATCCCGCGCGTGCGATGATGGACACTTTCTATCTTACCTCACATGCCAATGAGCGCCCGGCGGTGCTGCGTCACCCATACCTCGTCAGTGCAAATCCGCACGATGCTGACGGACGAACCGCCGATCCGCATCATCGTGCCCGGCCGCACCTTCCGCTCCGACCACGACGCCACGCACTCCCCGATGTTCCACCAATGCGAAGGGCTGGTCATCGGCGAGGGAATCACGCTCGCGCACCTGAAGGGCTGCCTGATCGACTTCCTGCGCGCCTTCTTCGACATCCCCAGCCTGCCGGTGCGCCTACGTACCAGCTACTTCCCCTTCACCGAGCCCTCGATGGAGGTGGATATCGGCTGGAACCGCAAGACCGGCGAGATCGGTGGTGGTACGGATTGGCTGGAAATCGGCGGTTCCGGCATGGTGCACCCCAACGTGCTCGCCAATTGCGGCATCGACCCCCGCCAGTACCAGGGCTTTGCCTTCGGCGTCGGGCTGGAGCGTCTCACCATGCTCAAGCACGGCATCAACGATCTGCGCCTGTTCTATGAGAGCGATGTGCGCTGGCTGCGCCATTACGGCTTCTCGCCCCTCTCTCCCGCCATGCTGCACGAAGGATTCTGAGCCCCATGAAATTCTCGCTTTCCTGGCTCAAGGAATGGCTGGAGACGGACGCGTCTCTGGAAGAGATCACCACCACCCTCTCGGCCATCGGGCTCGAGGTGGAAGGCGTGGAGAACAAGGCCGACACGCTGAAGCCGTTCATCATCGCCGAAATCGTCGAGGCCGCGCGCCACCCGAACGCCGACAAGCTGCAAGCCTGCCGCGTGAACGCCGGCGGGGCGGAGCTCTCCGTGGTGTGCGGCGCGCCGAACGCCCGCACTGGACTGCGCGTGGTACTCGCCCCGCCGGGCGCCTATGTGCCGGGCTCGGGCATTACGCTGAAGGTCGGCGAGATCCGCGGCGTGAAGTCCGAGGGCATGCTGACAAGCTACCGCGAACTGGGGCTGGATGGCGATGCCGACGGCATCATCGAGCTGCCGGCTGACGCGCCCATTGGCGAGAGCTACGCCAAATGGGCCGGGCTGGATGAGCCGGTCATCGAGATCGCTGTCACCCCGAACCGTGGCGACGCGCTGGCCATTCGCGGCGTGGCGCGTGACCTCGCCGCCGCCGGGCTGGGCAGGCTGAAGCCGTTCGTGGCACCGGCCATCACTGCATCCGGCGCTTCCGCCATCATCTGGAAGAACGAGTTCACTGAGGCCTGCCCCTGGGTCCTGGGCCGCACCGTGCGTGGGGTGAAGAACGGGCAGAGCCCGGACTGGCTGAAGCAGCGCCTGGAATCCGTCGGATTGCGCCCGATCAACATCCTGGTCGATATCACCAATTTCTTCACCTATGATCTCGGCCGTCCTCTGCATGTATTTGATATTGCAAAAGTTTCCGGCGACACACTGACCCTGCGCCGGGGCCAGGATGGCAATTCCTTCCCCGGTTTGCACGGCAAGGAGGTCAAGGCCGGAGCGGATGATTGCGTGATTGCCGATGCGGCTGGGGCGCAGTCTCTCGGCGGCATCACCGGCGGCGAAACCACCGGCTGCGATGAGACGACCACGGACGTGTTTATCGAATGCGCGCTGTTCGACCGCGTGAAGATCGCCCAAACCGGGCAGCGCACCGGCATCTTCTCCGACGCGCGCCAGCGTTTCGAGCGCGGGATCGATTCCCAGCTCCTGCCGGGGGCCCTGGATGCCGCCACCGCTATGATCCTCGCCCTCTGCGGTGGCGAGGCGAGCGAAGTGACCGAGGCAGGTGCCCGCCCTGACTGGAACCGTGCCGCGAGGCTGCGCTTCGAGCGTATTCGCAGCTTCGGCGGGTCGGACATCACGCCCTCCGAAGCCGTGGCCTCGCTGGAGCGCCTCGGCTTCACCGTGCAGGAGGAGAACGAGCATTCCGTCACCGTTGCGGTGCCGAGCTGGCGCAACGACGTGGCGCAGCCGCAGTCGCTGGACCAGGCCCCGGACCTGCCGCATGCCATGGCTGCGGCCGAGGGGGCTGCCGCCATCGAGCCGGAAGTGGACCTGATCGAGGAAGTGCTGCGGCTGAAGGGCATGGACGCCATCGCCCCGGTCTCCCTGCCGGTCGATTCGCTCATCCCCGCGCCGATCCTGACCGCGAAGCAGGCCCGCACGGCACTGGCGCGGCGCAACCTGGCAACGCGGGGGCTGCTGGAATGCGTCACCTTCAGCTTCGCCGATGACGCAACCTGCGCCCTGTTCGGCGATGTGCCGGAGAGCCTGCGTCTGGCCAACCCCATCGCCGCGGACCTCAACCAGATGCGCCCCACCCCGCTGGTGACACTCTGCCAGGCCGCCGCGCGCAACGTGGCTCGGGGCTTCGGCGAGTTCGGGCTATTCGAGATCGGCCCGGCCTATGCCAGAGACCGCAGCCAGGCACAGGTCGCGGCTGGCGTCCGCGTGGGCGAGACGCCGCTCTCCGCCCTCGCCCCCGCCCGCCGTTATGACGCGCTGGACGCCAAGGCGGACGCGCTGGCCGTGCTGGCGGCACTCGCCGTGCCGATGGACGCGGTGACGACCAGCGCTGGCGGCCCGGGCTTCTACCACCCCGGCCAGAGCGGCGAGCTGCGCCAGGGGCCGAAGACGCTGCTGGCACGCTTCGGCGCGCTGCACCCCAGCCTATGCGCCAAGCTGGACCTGCCGGTGGGCAGTGTGGCGTTCGAGATCTTCCTCGACGCCATCCCCGAGCCCAAGTGGCGCAAGAAATCCGCCCCTGCCCTGCCGCCCTTCCAGCCACTGCGGCGCGACTTCGCCTTCCTGGTGCCGGAAACCACCCCGGCCGAGACGGTGCTGCGCGCGGCCAAGGGCGCGGAGCGCAATGTCATCACCAACGTAGCGCTGTTCGACCGCTACCAGGGCAGGGGCGTGCCGGAGGGCCAGGTCTCGCTGGCCATCGCGGTGACCCTGCAACCCGCCGAGAAGAGCTTCTCGGATGCCGAGATCGAGGCCGTGTGCGCCAAGATCGTCGCCGAGGTGGCCAAGAAGGCCGGGGGCGTGCTGCGGGGGTAACCCCGCAGCCTTACGCCGCGCGCAGCGCCAGCCGGTCCTGGCCTATCAGCGCCAGGCCCTCGGCGACCGAGACAAACTCGCCGCCCGCCGAGATCCGCTCCGCGCCGAACCGCGCGGTGAAGAGCCGCCGGACCGCGGGAACAAAAGACGTGCCGCCGGTGAGGAAGACGCGATCGACCTCACCGGCCCTTACGCCGGCCCGCTCCAGCGCCTGATCCACTGTCGCCCCCAGAAGCTGCAGGTCAGGGGCAATCCAGGCCTCGAAATCATCGCGCGCGATCTCGCGGTCGATGACAAAATCCTCATGGGCGAAGCGCAGCCTCGCGGTCTCCGCGCGGGACAGTTCCGCCTTCACGGCACTCACCGTCTGGTAGAGCTGATAGCCCGCCTCCTCCTTGATCAGGCTGACCAGGTTGCGCAGCGGCGTGGGGTCCTTGCTGGCGCGGGCAACCTCCTCGATGTCGCGCAGCATCCGCGGGGTGCGCATGAGGGACAGGCGGTGCCAGCGCGCGAAGCCCGAGAAATACTCCACCGGCACTTCGAGGTCGGTGCCCATGATGTTGTACGTGCTCCCCTTGCCCAGCAGGGGCGAGACCACATTGTCGATAATGCGGTAGTCGAACGTGTCCCCCGCGATGCCGATGCCGCCATGTCCGAGCGACTCCACCGGGCGGGCATTGCCGGGGGTAAAGTGGAGCACCGAGAAATCGCTGGTGCCACCGCCGAAATCGCCGACCAGCACAGTGGCCGGCTGGGTGAGCGTGCGGGTGAAGCGATAGCCCGCGGCCTCCGGTTCCATCGCCACATCGATCTCCGAAAAGCCCGCGGCGGCATAACCGGCGCGCAGCCGCGCCTCGCCGAAATCGTCATCGGCGAAGTCTCCGGCAAAGCGAACGGGCCGCCCGGCGACGATCCGCGCTCCTGCATGGCCGGTGCCAAGCAGGGCACTCAGGAACACCGAGACCATCTGCTCCAGGGTAAAGATGCGGCCAAAAATATTGGTCTGGGTGAAGCTGCGCTGCGCCAGATAGGTCTTCATGGACATGATCAACCGGCTGTCGATCGGATCGTCCAGATAGGCCTCTATGGCGTGCGGGCCAGCGGCGTGGTGCAGCGCGCTCCGGCCTTTGTGTTGCTCGTGCCAGAAACACAGCACCGTGCGGAACACGTCGAACTCTCTTGCGCCGAGGGCGAACCGCTGGGTCTGCACGCTGCCATCGGGCTGCAGCACAGCCACCACGCTGTTGGTGGTACCGAAATCAATACCGATAAGATTTGTCATTGAGAGCGCCCAGTCTTCGGAGAGACGGGGCTTCAAGCGCAGATGGCGGCACGGCGCAAGGGTGGAATCAGCCGCCGCGCCCCCTCCGCGACAGCGCAAAAACCCGCAGCGCCGAGGCCAGCGGCTGGCCCTCCACCCTTTCAGCATCGATGCGCGTGACCAGCGCCGAGAGCAGCACTCCCTCCGCCTCGGCGATCCCGGTCAGCGCGGCCCAGAACTCCGGCTCCAGGGCCACAGAGGTTCTGTGGCCCGAAAGCGAGAAGCTACGCTTGTCCAGCATCTTCTTCCAGCACGTAGAGCAACGCCGGCAGGAAGACGAAGGTGGCGATCAGCACCGCCACCAGGCTCAGCAGCAGCAAGTCGCCCATGCTGGCCGTGCCGCGGTCGCCCGAGAAGGCGAGTGCGCCAAATGCTGTGCCAGTGGTGAGGGCGGAGAACAGCACCGCGCTCGCCGTGGGCGATTCGAGGAAGCGGCGCATCCCAGCACGGAAGTTCATCACGAAATACACGTTGAACGACACACCGACACCCTGGAGCAGCGGCAGTGCAATGATGTTGGCGTAGTTGATGTGCAGCCCCACCGCCCAGGCGAACAGCGCGGTGAGCAGCGTAGAGAGCGCAAGCGTGGCCAGCACCAGCGCGGTATCGCGGATATTACGGAACACCAGCGTCAGGATCATTGCGATGGCGACGAAGGCGAGGATCACCGCCGTGCGGAAGGCACCGAGAATCGTCGCCGCCGTGGCCACGGTGGAAACCGCCGGCCCGCCCGCATCCGGCGCGATGGCGACCACCGCCTTCACGAAATGATTCAGCCCCTTGGTCGTCTGCGCCGCCGCGGTGGGCAGCGCCTCCACCCGCACCCGGCCATCGGGCAGGAACCAGTCCCGCGCCACTTCTGGCGGCAGGCTCTCCACCGTGATCGGCTGCGCGTTCAGGCTGTCGGACAGGCGGGTCAGCTCCAGCGGCAGAAAGCGCGTCATCGCCGCGTTCATCGCCATTATCTTGTCATCACTCTCGCCCTGCAAATGCGCCAGCGTGGCGGCAATACCCAGGAGCGGCGAGTCCTTGGGCAGCTTGCCGGCCACGGCCATGATCTCATCATGCGTCTTGGCCATGGAGGCGCGGATGTCAGCCGCAGTCACAGGCTTGGGGGGCGTGGAGGCGGCAAGCAGGGTCGGCGCCAGGATCGTTTGCGCCTGGGCCAGCATGGCCAGCTTCTGCTCCTGCTGCTCCGGCACGAAGGTGCCGCCGGAGAGCACCGCCGACACCTCGGGCAGCGCGCTCAGCTTTTTCGAAAGCGCCCGCGCGGCGTCGAGGTTCGGGGCCAGCACATCCGCATAGAACGGGTTGGTCGCCGGGTCGGCCAGCAGCGTCCTGATCGTGCGCATGCTTTCCGTGTTCGGGTCCTTGGTATCCAGCGGATTCGCGTCGAACCCGACGTGGGGGATGGCGAAGCAGCCAGCGAGCGCCGCCACAACGAACGCCGTCACGGCCACATGCCGGTGCTTGAGCAGCAAGCTATCCATGGCCACGCCACCGGGCAGACGAATCGGCGCCAGCTCCGGCCGCGGGCGGAAGAGGCGCAGCATGGCCGGCAGGAAGGTGAGTGTGCAGAATAAAGCGATAAACATGCCCGCGCCGGCGATCTCGCCCAACTCCGCCACGCCAACGAAATCCGTCGGCGTGAAGGCGAAGAAGCCGCAAGCCGTGGCGGTGGCCGCGAGCGCGATCTGCCCGCCAGCTTGGCGCGCGGTCTCCGGCACGGCGATGTCCGGGTCCGGGGTAAGATGCGCGACAGCGCGCAGCCGCACGCATGCCTGGATGCCGAAATCGACCGCGAGGCCTATAAACAGGATGGCGAAGGCGACGGAGATCAGGTTCAACACCCGCACGAACACAGCGGCGAAGAAGATGGTCAGCACCAGTCCCATGGCCAGCGTGAGCAGGATCGGCACAATCAGCCGCCAGGAGCGCAGCGCGAGGTAGAGCCAGAGCGAGATGAGCACGACCGAAATGATCCCGCCCAACACCAGACCTTTCGTCAGCGAGGCGAATTGCTCGTCGGAAAGCGGTATCTGCCCGGTGTAGTCCACCGTGGCACGCCCGGCCTTGACGTCCGGCAGGCTGGCGGCGATCTGCCTCAGCGCCGCCGTCGCCTTGCCGCCAGGCTGCAGCGAGCTTTGGTCGAGCTTCGGGTGAATCAGCACGAATTCGGCATCCTGCACCCCGGCCGTGCCCTTCATGATCAGCGATTGCCACGAGAGCGGCACCGGATGACCATCGGCCGCCGCCTGGAGGTTACGGCCAACGCCTGCCAGCGCCCCGGCATAGGGGGAAATGTCCACCCCGGACTGCACGCCCTGGGTGAGGAGCCCAAGCCCGGTGAACAGCCCGCGCGCCGAGGGGTCCGCCGCAAGCTGGCCGAGGAACGGCTGCGCCGCGACGATCGAGTTCAGCAGCTTGGCAAGGTCGTTGGGGGGCAGCAGCAGCAGCCCCTGATGTGTGAAGAACGGCGAGCCGCTGGGGTAGCTGGAATCAATAAAATTTTCCTTGTCCGCGCTTAAGCCGGCGTTCAGCGCCACCGCCGTCTCCCTGGCTTCCTCCGGGGTCGCGGCCCGCACCACGGCGACAATCAGCTTGTCGAATTGCGGGAAGTTTTTGCTCTCGCGAATATCCGCCTGCCGCCAGGGCAGGTCCTGGGCGAAAAGATGATCGGTATCGGTGTCGATGCTCAGATGCTTGGCGCTGTACCAAAGCCCAAACGCGGCCAGCAAAAAAAAGGCAGTGGCGACCAGCGCCGCATTACGCCGCGCCACCAGGACGATGGCCACTATAATCTTCTGCAAAGCCAGGCTCTCCTTGGCGATAATCTTCTAACCGGCGGGGCGGCTAAAAAGCCATCCCGGCCATTACCAGCCGCCCGTAAATATCGGCCAGCACCATCTGCAATGCCTGCAGCAGCAGGATCGCCACCACTGGCGAGATGTCTATATTCCCGAAATACGGCAAAAAGCGGCGAATCGGGCGCAGCACCGGCTCGGTCAGCTTGTTGAGGAAATCCGCCACGGAGTAGACGATCTGGTTTCGCGGATTCGCCACGCCGAAAGCGATGAGCATGCTCATCACCGCCGCGGCGATGATGGCGAGAATCATCAGGTGGATCAGTTCACCCGCCAGCCAGAAAATCGCGGAAATCATGGTTTGCCTCGAAAAATTGCGCGCCGCCCGTAAGTACCGGTGGAACTTTGCGCTGGCAATGTTGACTTCTCATCCAATATGAGCGAGACCGCGCTCCCACATGGACCCTGAACCATGGTTCACGGCCGGGGCTGTAGCTCAGTTGGTAGAGCGCGTCGTTCGCAATGACGAGGTCAGGGGTTCGATTCCCCTCAGCTCCACCAGGTTCCCCTAATGTCCGATCCCACCAGAGACGCCGCTTTTTCCCTTTTGCAGGCGGTATTCACGAAAAACGCCTCGCTGGACGCTGCACTCGACGCTCTCCCGGCCATTGAGCCGCGCGACCGCGCCGCCGCGCACCGCTTGGCGGCCTGCGTGCTGCGCCATGCCGGCACGCTGGATGCGGCAATCGAGCCCTTCCTGCGCCGCGAGCCGCCGCCTGCGGTGCGCAACATATTGCGCCTGGGCGCCGCCGCTTTCCTGTTCCTGGACACACCGCCCCATGCCGCCGTGGGCACCGCCGTGGATCTGGCGCGAAGCAAAAAGCTGGAACCCTTCGCCGGGCTGATCAACGCCGTGCTGCGCAAGGTGGTGGCACAAGGCGCGGGTGTGCTGGAAGAGCTGGACATGGCGCGCCTGGACACGCCCGCCTGGGCCTGGGCGAGTTGGGGCAAGGACGCCCGCACCATCGCCGAGGCGCATGCGCATGAGGCGCCGCTGGATATCTCCGCCATGCCCGGCTTTATCCCGGAAGGCGGCGAGGCTCTTCTCACCGGCTCCTACCGCTTCCCCGCCGGGACCGCCGTGACGGAGCTTCCGGGCTTCACGGAAGGCAAGGTATGGGTGCAGGACGCCGCTGCCGCCCTGCCCGCGAGGCTGCTAGCGCCCCGGCCGGGTGAGCACGTGCTCGACCTCTGCGCCGCCCCGGGCGGCAAGACCGCACAGCTTGCCGCCATGGGCGCGCAGGTCACCGCCGTGGAGCGTGACAAATCCCGCGTGGCCACGCTGAAGGGCAACCTCAAGCGCCTGAACCTGGCGGCGGAGACGGTATTGGCCGATGCCACCAAATGGCGCCCGGCGGAGCAGTTCCCCGCAATTTTGCTGGATGCCCC
This sequence comes from uncultured Alphaproteobacteria bacterium, assembly GCA_963750235.1. Taxonomy (GTDB): domain Bacteria; phylum Pseudomonadota; class Alphaproteobacteria; order Acetobacterales; family Acetobacteraceae; genus Acidocella. The sequence goes on along the minus strand of CAVVPW010000004.1, from coordinate 610,287 downwards.
GTGCAGCGCCACCGGCACGGCGCGGCGCCACCCAGAGCTTTTGCACCTGCGTAAGCCCAAGGATTTCGCGGCCGTGACGGCGTTGCAGGACAAGCTCCTGGACGCGGCGATAGAGATGCTCGCACCGGGCGGGCGGCTGATCTACGCCGTGTGCTCGCTGCAACCCGAGGAAGGCGCCGCGCGAATCGACGCCGCCTGCGCCCGGCTTGGCCTGAAGCGCGACCCGCTCACCCTGCCCGAACTGCCTGAGGCGGTGACGCCGCAGGGCGATGTGCGCACGCATCCAGGCATGGGAATGGACGGGTTCTTCATCGCCCGGCTGGTGAAGCCCTCGGCGCACGATTAAGGGCCAAAATGGCGGAATGCGCCTCCCCTGACTGCCGTTAAGGCGGGGGTACAGTAAAGCCGCTTGTGGTTTGCCCCGGGGGTTGGTTACAAACGCGCATCATGACCACAGCCCCGACTCGGACGCTCATCGCCCCTTCCCTGCTCGCCGCGGATTTCGCCCGTTTGGGCGAGGAAACCCGCGCCGTTGAACAGGCCGGGGCGGACTGGCTGCATCTGGACGTGATGGACGGACATTTCGTTCCCAACATCACTTTCGGCCCGCTGGTGGTAAAGGCGCTGCGCCAGCACACCGCCCTGCCGATGGACGTGCATCTGATGATCGCGCCCGCCGACCCGTATATCGTGGCCTTCGCCGAGGCCGGGGCGGACAACATCTCCGTGCACCCGGAATCCGGGCCGCATCTGCACCGCACGCTGCAGCTCATCCGTTCGCTGGGCAAGAAGGCCGGTGTGGTGCTCAACCCCGCCACCCCGGTGCAGGCGGTGGAGAACGTGCTCGACGTCACCGACATCATCATGGTGATGACCGTGAACCCCGGCTTCGGCGGGCAGGCCTTCCTCGCTTCACAGCTGACAAAGATCGCCCGGCTGCGCGAGATGATCGACGAGACCGGGCGGGACATCGTCCTGCAGATCGACGGCGGCATCACGCCCAAGACCGCGCCGCTGGTGGTGGCAGCCGGGGCTGACTGCCTGATCGCCGGTACCGCCGTGTACGGCGCGCCGGACTACGCCGCCGCCATTACAGCACTGCGCGCCGCCGGGCCCCGCCCGGTGCAAGCCCCCGTGGTCAGCGGCGGATGAACCAGGGCGAGAAGCGTCCCACCAGCTTCGGGCGGCAGGCGCGCACCCTGCTGAACCGGCTGCAGAATCTGCGCACCACACACGCGCCGGATGCGCCGGCGCTCAGCCTGCGCGACCCCTGGCCGGGCGACCCGCGCCGCGGCGCCAGGCTGGTGAAGGCCGAGCTGGACTTCGGCGGGGCCGTGCTGGCCATGCCGCCGGAGATTTTCTCCGCCTCCATTACCTCCCCGCTGATGCGTGCGCATCTGCACGGCTTCACCTGGCTGCGCGACCTGCGCGCCCTGGGCACCGATGCCGCCCGCTCCCGCGCCCGTGCCCTGGTCTCTGATTTCATGGACACGCACCCGCTGGACCCGCGGGCGAACACCCCGGACGTGACCGGCGCGCGGCTCGGGGCCTGGCTCGGGCATTACGATTTCTTTGCCGCCTCCGCCGATGACGACTTCCGCCAGCGGCTGATGCACCGGCTGGTGCAGGATGCGCGCAACCTCGCCGCCGCGCTGCCGCCCGAGCTGCTGGACCAGCGCGCCCTCACCGCGCTGAAAGGGCTGGCCGCCGCCGCCATCGCCATGCCGGAGCACGCGCCCTACCTGCCGCGCGTGCTGAAATTCCTCACCCCGGAGCTGGCGCGCCAGTTCTTTGCCGATGGCTGCCATGTCGAGCGCAGCCCGGCGGCGCATCTCGCCGCGCTGCAGGACCTCACGGAACTGCGCGCCCTGCTACAGGTGGCCAATGTCCCGCCCCCGTCGGAGCTACTCACTACCATCGACCGCGCCGCCGCCGCCATGCGCAGCCTGCGCCATGGCGATGGCGGGCTGGCCCTGTTCAACGGCGCCAAGGAGGAGCTGCCCAGCCTCATCGACCTCGTGCTGGCCCAGGCCGGGCGGGCGCGCGGGGCGCTGGCGCCGCTCGCCGCCTGCGGGCTGTACCGCATCGCCGCCGCCAAGGCCCTGCTGTTCATGGATGTCGGGCCGCCCGCCGCCCCGGGCCTGGACCGTTTCGCCCATGCCGGCACGCTCAGTTTCGAATTCTCCTACGGCAAGGAACGGCTGATCGTGAACTGCGGCGCCGCCCCGGCGCTGGCGGGCGAATGGTCCGCCGTGCTGCGCGGCACCGCGGCGCACTCCACGCTCACCATTGCCGATGTCTCCTCCGCGGAGGTGCGCGAAACCGGGCTCGGCCGCCGCCCCGCGCATGTGCATGCGACGCGGCAGGATTACGGCGGGGTGCACTGGATAGAGGCCAACCATGACGGCTGGGGCAAGCTGTTCGGCGCCATCCACCATCGCCGCCTGGTGCTGGCGGAAACCGGCGACGAATTGCAGGGCGAAGACCTGATCGAGGCGAAGAACCCGCAGCCCTTCACCATCCGCTTCCATCTTCACCCCAATGTCACCGCCAGTCTGCAGCAGGATAACGAGGCGGTGCTGCTGCGCACGCCGGGGGGCTTGGGCTTCCGCCTGCGGGCCGAGGGCGTGCCCATCCGCATCGAGGAAAGCGTGTATTTCGGCCAGACCGAGCCGCGCCGGGCGGAGCAGATCGTGCTCGCCGGGCACCAGGACGGGCCGCAGCATGTAAAATGGACTCTCACAAGGATTTAAGATGCGTGTTCTTCTGACCGGCGGCGCCGGGTATATCGGCTCGCACACCGCCGCCGCGCTCGCCGCGCGCGGGCATGAGGTCGTCATCCTGGACAATTTCGCCAACGCGGAGCGGGACGTTCCGGCGCGGCTGGAACGCCTGACCGGGCAGAAAATGCCGGTCATCGAGGCCGATATCCGCGATATGCCGGCGGTAGTGGCGGCGCTGAAGGCGCATCCCGTGGATGCGGTGATCCATTTCGCGGCGCTGAAGGCCGTGGGGGAATCCGAGGCCGACCCTCTGCTGTATTACGACATGAACATCATCGGCACGATCCGCCTGCTCCAGGCTATGCAGGAGTGCGGCGTGGCGCGCATCGTGTTCTCCTCCTCCGCCACGGTTTACGGCCAGCCGGACAGTTCGCCCATCCTGGAGGACGCGCCGACCCGCGTGGAGAACATCTATGGCCGCACCAAGCTGGTGATGGAGGACCTGATCCGCGACCTCGCCCGCACCGGCAAGCTGAAGGCGGCGGCGAACCTGCGCTACTTCAACCCGGTGGGGGCGCATCCCAGCGCCATGATCGGCGAAACCCCGCGCGGCGTGCCGAACAATCTGATGCCTTACGTGACCCAGGTGGCCACCGGCCAGCGCCCGCATCTCAACGTGTTCGGCAACGACTACGACACGCCGGACGGCACCGGCGTGCGGGATTATATCCATGTCGTGGACCTGGCCGAGGCGCATGCCCTGGCGCTGGAGCATATCTGCGCGAACGACGTGTCGGTGACGGTCAACCTCGGCACGGGCGAAGGCACCTCCGTGCTGCAACTGGTGAAAGCGTTCGAGACCGCCACGGGGCGGGAAATTCCGCTGGTCATCGCCCCGCGCCGCCCGGGCGACGTGGCTTCGTATTATGCCAACCCGGCCCTGGCGGAGGCCACGTTCGGCTGGAAGGCGAAGCTGAATGTCGAGGATATGTGCCGCGATAGCTGGCGCTGGCAGGCAACAAGGGCGGGGATTAATGACGTTTAGGGGCTAGATCGTTCCGGGGGAACGCCGTTTATTTGATGCGTAATTCAAGCAGACCGTGTGAAAACACTACCGAAATGGATTCCGGCGCGGCGTGAGGCGCGGTAGAATCTGGCATCATGACGCACATCTCAGGTCACGACCGAGCGCAGAGGCTGCTCCTGCCAGAATCTCTGGACGAATACGTCGGTCCGGATAACCCCGTTCGCTTCATCGATGCTTTTGTGGAGGAACTGGATCTCGCCGCCGCGGGCTTTGCCCGCGTGACGGCGAAGGCGACCGGCCGCCCTGGCTATTCGCCTGGGGACCTTCTGAAGCTGTACATCTACGGCTACCTGAACCGGGTGCGGTCGAGCCGGCGGCTGGAAGCCGAGACCCACCGCAATATCGAAGTGATCTGGCTGCTGCGGCATCTGAAGCCCGACTTCAAGACCATTGCCGATTTCCGGCGGGACAACAGCAAAGCCTTCCGTCCAATCTTCCGCCAGTTTGTGCTGCTTTGCCGCCAGTTGGATCTGTTTGGCCGGGAACTGCTGGCGGTGGATGGCACCCGGATCAAGGCGGTCAACAACAAGGACCGCAACTTCACCCGCGCGTCGCTGAGCGAGTTTATCAAACTCGCCGATGCCAAGCTCGAGGATTACCTTCGGCGTCTTGACCAGAGCGACGCCGCCGAGAGCCCGGCAGGCGGCGCGCGGGTCCAGAACCTGGCCGAGAAAATCGCCGCCATCGGTGCGCGACGGACGCGCTGCACGCAGATGCTGGCGGAGCTGGATAAGACCGGAGAAAATCAGATATCGCTGACTGACCCTGACAGCCGGGCCATGGCGGCACACACCCATGTTGCCGTGGGCTACAACATTCAGGTCGCGGTCGATGCTAAGCACAAGCTGATCGTTGAGCAGCAGGTTACCAACCAGGTCGTCGACATGGGGCTGCTGACGCAAACCGCGGCGCCGGCGAAGGAGGTTCTCGGCATCGAGAAGATCGCGGTCGTTGCCGATCGCGGTTACTTCAAGATCGAGGATATCGAAGCCTGCGAGGCAGCTGGGATCGAGCCTTATGTGCCGCGGCCGCAACGGGGCCCGTCGGTCAAGGCGGGCTTATTCCGCAAGGATGAGTTCAGCTACGACCCAGCCAGCGACAGCTTTCTTTGTCCAGCCGGCCAGCAGCTGCAAGCCTATTCGTCATCGTTTGTGCGTGCGCTGAGAAAAATTAATTACGCCAATAAGCAGGCTTGCCGCGACTGTGCGCTCCGTCCGTTCTGCACGGGAAGCAGCTTTCGCATGGTGTCTCGCCTCGAAAATGAAGCCGTCCCGGACCGGATGCAGGCGCGCCTGGCGCAACGGCCAGAGATCCTTGATCGACGGCGCGAGACGGTCGAACATCCCTTAGGCACAATCAAGCAGTGGATGAACCAGGGGGCCTTTCTGATGCGGGGACTGGAGAAGGTTCGCGCCGAATTCAGCTTGACCGCGCTCGCCTATAATCTCAGACGGGCGCTCAATATTGTCGGGTTTACCGGGTTGATGGCTGCGCTAGAGCATGATTTCTTGAGGTAGAGTCATTTTTGGATTCCGGCTCGGGCTGAAATTTAATTCAAGATGCAGGCTGGGAGCGGAGGCCAGCATGCATGGGAGTTCCCTATTCTTTGGATTTGCGTGAGCGCGTGGTTGCGGCTGTGGCGTCGGGGATGAGTCGGCGGTGTGCGGCCAAACTGTATCAGGTGAGCTATTCGGCGGTGATAAATTGGGTCTCGCGTTCGTTGCAAACGGGCAGCCCGGCCGCCCTTCCGATGGGGGGCAAGAAACCATTCAAACTCGCGCAAGAGGCGGACTGGATCCTGCGGCGGCTGGCCGAGAAGCCGGACATTACCGGGCGGGAGTTGTTGGCCGAGTTGCACGAGCGCGAGGTCGATGTCAGCTATTACGCGGTCTGGCATTTTCTGGATCGCGCCGGCCTCAGCTATAAAAAAAACCCTGCGCGCGGCCGAACAAGATCGGCCTGACGTCGCACGGCGGCGCGCGCAGTGGCAGCGCCTTCAAGGCAAGGTTGATGCTCGGCGCATCATCTTTATCGACGGTCGGGAGCAGCGCGCCACTGGTTCGAGCGCAGCGACCGACGGGGCAAAGACAAATATGACCCGCCTGCACGGGCGCTGCGCCGTTGGCCAACGGCTAATTGCAAAGGTGCCGCATGGCCACTGGAAAACGCTGACCTTCGTGGCGGGGCTGCGATGTGACGGCATCGTTGCCCCCTGCCTGTTCAACCGGCCGATCAACGCCAAAAGCTTCCTGGCCTGGGTGATCAAGTTCTTGGTGCCAACCCTACGGCCAGGCGACATCGTCGTGATGGACAATCTCAGCAGCCACAAATCCAGCGCAGTCCGCTGTGCAATTAGGGACGCCGGCGCCAAGCTCATCTTCCTGCCGCCCTACAGCCCCGACCTCAACCCAATCGAGCAGGCATTCGCCAAACTCAAGACACTGCTCCGCAAGGAAAACGCCCGCACCGTTGAGCAAACAACCGTCTGCATCGGCAGGCTCATCGACCAAATTACCCCCACCGAATGCGTCAACTATTTTAGAGAAGCAGGTTATTCAACTTGAAGCTATCACGCTCTAAGGGCCTGACCAGCCGGCGGTTGGCGTTTTGCTGACCCATTGAAGCGGTTGCCTTGGCGCGCGACCTTGCCAACCAGAAGATTTCGGACTTCTGGCTGATGCTCCCCAGAGCGCCTTAACCATGCCCAGAAGCACACCGGCAGCACCAAGTGCGTCAAAATCGGCGTTTTCACACGGTCTGTACAAATTATGCACCAAAATAAAGTCCAGGCTTAAAGCCGGGTTTTCTGGTGCGTAAATCCGGTGCAAACGCCCCCTGGCGGCAGGAACAGCATAACCACGTCTCCATTTGGCCTGCCCGCCGGTTTGGCCCAAACCTGCTTTCATGGCTGGCACGCAACGTATCCGTCTTCGTCCTCATGGAGGAATGGTTCTTTGCCTAGCAGTTCTGGGCCAGGTGGCTGGCGGCCAAGGCCGCAAGGTGGCGCGTGGTGCTGGTGGCACGGGAGCAGTCAGCCTGACCACATGCGGCGCAGAATTGGCTGTCCGCGCAGGTGGTGGACAATGGCTATCAGCGCATGGACGCTGGCAGTGACGACCAGTGCGATCGCGGCAAAATAATGAAACGTGACAAACAGATCGTTCCAATACTGTGATGGAGGGGTCAGGTTCGGCAGGGGAATGACCAGCATGAACAGTACGGGGATACGTGAAGGTGACGTGGAATTGGTGAGGTAGCCGAGAACCGGCACAACGACCAGCAGAACGTAGAGCACGCCGTGCCCAAGATGAACCGCGCGCTGTTCTAGGGGCGTAAAGCTGTCGGGCAGAGGCGGGCGGCCATGGCGGACAAGCAGGACGAGCCGGGCGATCGTGCCGGCCAGAACCAGCAGCCCCAATGTTTTATGAATCTGGTACAGGAAGAATTTTAAAAGAAGCTGGTCGTCGCCGAGTTCTCGTCATGATCAGGGACAGGATGAACGCGGCAACAACGCCGTCAGCCACCAGCCAGTGCAGACGGCGCTGTGCTGCGCTCCACGCTATCGGCGGCGCGCTAGGGGGCATTGCTGCCTTTGGGCATAAGAAAGATATGGGCGTTGATTTTTAGCGATACTTTCCAAGATACCAACGGGTAATCCGATGTCATGCCAAAATCGCGACGGTTGAATTGTCCTGTCACCACGAAATCGGCGACCGGCCCCACGCCCGGCTGGTCCTCGTAATCTTCCAGCCTGGCGTCGAGGTCTTGCGGGCGGGTGATGCCCCGCAGGGTCAGATAGCCGTGTAGGACGACATGGTCAGGGCCAAGCTGAACGACCTGATCGGAGACAAAATGGACCAACGGATACTGGGCCGGGTCGAGATAGGCAGCGGACAGCAGCATTTTATTTGCCGTGTCCCAGGCGGTTCCTATCGATGCGGATGTAACGGTAACGTCCACATGGCTGTATTGAGGTTCATCAATATCGAGCAAAATGCTGCCGGAAAATTGTTTGAAATAGCCCGTGGTGCTGAAGGTGCCGAACATGTTTCCCACGACAAACCGGATGATCACATAGCTCGGATCGACCTGGTATAAGATTGCCGAACGGGCCGGGCGCGCAGACAGGCTGGCTGAAAAGATCAGCGCAAGGATTAGCATTAACCAGTATTTGGCTCGCCCGGGATGATACGGACGAGGAGAGATATGTTCGCGCGCAGGCCCAAAAACAGCCATTCGTGCATTCCCTAAAGCGGTATCGCTTCATTGAGCGATGTGGGCCGAACTCGGACCGTTTCAAGCCGGACTGATCGCCCATGACACGGCTTCCACAAATCCGGTGCACACGCCCCCTCGCGGCACGGACCGCACAGGCACGCCCCATTTGGCCTGCCCGCCGGTTTGGCCTAAACCCGCTGTCATGACCGACACGCCACGCACCCTCGTCTTCCTGCTCATGGAAGACTGGTTTTTCGCCTCGCATTTCTGGGCCAGGGGGCTCGCGGCCAAGGCGGCCGGGTGGCGCGTGGTGCTGGTGGCGCGGGAGAGTGCTGCGGCGCGGGAGATCGAGGCCTCGGGCATCGAGTTCTACCCTGCGGATCTCGACCGGCGGCGGCTCAACCCGCTTAAGGAGCTGGCATTTTCCTGGCATCTGGCGCGGTTGTACCGGCGGCTGAAGCCGGACCTCGTGCACCATATCGCGCTCAAGCCGATCATCTTCGGCGGGCTGGCGGCAAGGCTGGCGGGGGTGAAGAGCGTCATCAACGCGCCGATCGGGCTGGGCTTTGTCTTCTCGTCAAGCAAGCCTCTGGCCCGTGCCCTGCGCCCGCTGGTGCAGTTCGCACTGCGCGCCACGCTGACGCCGCCGCGCGGGGTGGTGATTTTCGAGAACCCCGATGACCGCGATGCGCTGGTATCCGCCAGGCTGGTGCCGCCCGAGGCCACGCTGGTGATCCGCGGCGCCGGGGTGGACACGCAAAAATTCGCCCCAACGCCGGAGCCGCCGGGGCCGGTGCGCATCGTCCTCACCGCACGCATGATCCGCGAGAAGGGCGTGGCGGATTTCGTGGAAGCGGCGCGGATATTGCGTGGCAAAGCCGAGTTCCTGCTCGCCGGAGCGCCGGACCCGGGCAACCCAAACAGCGTTACCGAAGCCGAGCTGCGCGGCTGGGACGCAGAGGGCGTGGTAAGCTGGCAGGGGCCGGTGAAGGATGTCGCCGGGCTGCTGGCCGGGGTGCACATCTTCTGCCTGCCCTCCACCTACCGCGAGGGCCTGCCCAAGGCCGTGCTGGAGGCCATGGCGGCGGGCAAACCGGTGGTGACGACCGACATCCCCGGTTGCCGCGAGGCTGTGGTGGACGGCGAGACGGGCTTCCTCGTCCCGCCGGGCAATCCGCTGGCCCTGGCCGAGGCGCTTGAACGGCTGATCTCCAGCCCGGAACTGCGCGCGCGCCTGGGGGCTGCCGGGCGGCGCCGGGTGGAGGAAAATTTTTCCGACACAATCATCTGCGCCGCCACGCTGAAGGTGTATGAAGACCTCGTCCCCGCACGGAGCCTGACATGAAAGCCATTTTCACCGCCCTGGCCGCCTTTGTTGCCCTTGCCGTCATCCTGTTCCTGGTCTTCGTGTTCGTCCCCTTCGGCGGGCGCAGCAGCGAGGAAATCGGCGCGGTGAGCACGAATTTCCGCCTGCTCGGCCCCAACGACAAGGTGGTCGTGCAGCGCTTCGACGACCCGAAAGTGGCGAATGTCTCCTGCTACGCCTCCTTCGCGCAGACAGGCGGCATCGCGGGCGGCGCGGGCGTGGCGGAGAACCCGAGCCAGTTCGCGCTCAACTGCATCAAGCACGGGCCGGTCACCCTGCCCGCCGACCTGCCGGACCAGGAGGAGATGGGGTCGATTTCAGCGTCCTTCCTGTTCAAGCATTTTATCATCACCCGCATGATAGATAGGCAGACGAACACGCTGGTCTATGTGCTTATCAGCACCAAGCTGCTGCACGGCTCGCCCGCCAATGCGGTCTCGGCAGTGCCCGCGGGGAATTAAAGCGAGCGTCATTGCCAGCCCGCACTTGCGGGCGAAACAATGCATCTTGAGCGGGTGAAGTCGTCGCGGTTTGGCGCCATGACAACCGGAGCTGACGGGGACTATGAACCAAATCGTTATCGGGCTGCCTCGCTCAATTTGATGGGTTGCACTTCGCTTCACCCATCCTATCGCTTGCCAGGACAACAAAACTGTTTTCCAAAAAGTGAGTAGCGCGGATTCATCGCAGGTGAGGACGCTTTAATTTGATTTTTATATTTTGATCCGTCGACGGACTGCATTCGCCCCCATATTGGTCATGCCCCAACTCAGGGGACCAACAGAAGGGAAATTTCCATGGACAAGGATCGCATCAAGGGCGCTGTCAAGCAGGCGCACGGCACCGCCAAGGAAGTCATCGGCAAGGCGACCGGCGACAGAAAGACCGAAGCCGAAGGGACAGTTGAGAAAGTTGCCGGAAAAGTTCAGAGCGGCTTCGGCGAGGCCAAAGATAAAATTCGCGACGCGCTGAGGAAATAGCGCGGTAACGGAGGGATACCGGTGACGACGGCTGGGCCTTAAAATTGTGTCAGGTAGCCGAAGCGCTGGTACAGCTGAACGATGGTAAGCTGCACCCCAAAAAACGATGAAAAATCGTGTGGTCGTCAATTTGTGCCTCCGCACGATTGGAAAGGAGCTTGCAAAAGTCACACTTGCAAAAATCGCACTTGCAGACGTCATACTTGCAGAAGTCACATATACTATGCTAACGTTCTGCGGGTTGGTTTGAAAATCAACCTGGCTATAATGCGTGTTTCTGAATTTCCATACGAGGAACGCGCCAGCACCCGGCGGAGCGGCTTGGCCGGGCTTGTAGGTTTACGCAGTGGACCTTATGCGACTGAGCATCTGAAATAGGGAGAGGTGGCGAGCGCCTGTTTACGGCGCCGACGTTCGCTTCGCGAAGTTCAAGACATACGAATCCCTCGCCGATGCAATGACGCACGGGATTTGTTTCCGGCCTCCTTATCAAATCAGCTGCCATAGGCCCGGCACAACTCTCAGAGAGGATCGCAGACATGGCAACGACGATGCACCACCCTACAGCTGAAGCTTATAAGGGCGCGATTGCCCAACATCCTGAAGCTGCTGCTCATTTAGCCGCGGCGACTCACCACGCCGCCGCCGCGCATCACCATATGGAGGCGGCTCATGAGCACAATCAAGGCGCCCACGAAGAGGCCAAAGAGCATGTCATAGCTGCCGCAGCACATAGTGAAAAGGCGCACCAGCTGACCACCCAAGCCGTAGAGCACTCCAAAAAGCCACATTGATTTCGGCGAGTGCCACCGCACTGGATTGGCCTCCAAGCGTCTCTGAACGCTTGGAGGCTTTTCTTGGTGAACGGGTACAAGTCTCGGCAATGCGCTCGTGTACGTGTATGAGAGATGACCGTTCATCCTAAATCGCCAACAGGCGGCGCCGATGAACACAACATAAACTGACCCAGCAAGCACGGTAGGGTGGATGGAGCGCAGCGTAACCCATCCTACCCCACCACGCGGCACTCAACATGGATTGCCGCGCCGGGTTCGCCGGCTCGCAATGGCGACCCCCAAGCCCCAAAACCTTGCATCTTCCCCCCGCCCATGCCAAACCGCGCGCGGTTCCGCGTGACTGGCGCTAGAGATGGGCGACCATCGGGGAGCGTGGAGCAAAATACCGCCGCGCGCCTGGGCATTCCATTGGTTGAAAAATCCGGAGCCGCCCCGTGTCTGACATCGTTAAAATCCGCACCGCCCTCATCTCCGTTTCCGACAAGACCGGCCTGATCGAATTCGGCCGCGCGCTGGAGGCGCATGGCGTGAAAATCCTCTCCACCGGCGGCTCGGCCAAGGCGCTGCGCGAGGCCGGGGTGCCGGTGAGGGAGGTTTCCGAGCATACGGGCTTCCCGGAAATCCTGGAGGGGCGGGTTAAAACGCTGGTGCCGCAGGTGCACGGCGGAATCCTCGGCAAGCGCAACGACCCGGCGCATATGGCGCAGATGGCGGAGCACAAGATCGCGCCGATCGACCTGGTGGCGGTGAATCTGTACCCGTTCGAGGCCACCGTCGCCCGGGGAGCGGCGTTCGAGGACTGCATCGAGAATATCGACATTGGCGGCCCGGCGATGATCCGCTCCGCCGCCAAGAACCATGAGAGCGTGGCGGTGCTGACCGAGCCCGAGCATTACGCCAAGGTGCTGGAAGAGTTGGAGGCCCATGGCGGCACCACGCTCACCACCCGCCGCCAACTCGCCGCTGCCGCCTATGCCCGCACCGCCGCTTATGATTCCGCCATCTCCGGCTGGTTCGCCCAGCAGAATGGCGTGGAGTACCCCGAGACGTTCACTTTCTCCGGCACCAAGAAGCAGGATTTGCGCTACGGAGAGAACCCGCACCAGTCGGCGGCGTTCTACACCTCCTCCCCCGCCCGCTTTGGCGTGGCCACCGCCACCCAGCACCAGGGCAAGGAACTCTCCTACAACAACTATAACGACACCGACGCGGCGTTTGAGTGCGTTGCGGAGTTCGAGGCGCCGACCGTGGTGATCGTGAAGCACGCCAACCCGTGCGGCGTGGCGAGCGCCCTCAACCTGGCCGATGCCTGGGATGACGCCCTGGCCTGCGACCCGGTTTCCGCCTTTGGCGGCATCGTGGCCGTGAACCGCACGCTGGACGAAGAGACGGCCGCCAAGATCGCCAGCATCTTCACTGAGGTCATCATCGCCCCGGACGCGACCGAGGGTGCCAAGGCCGTGCTTGCGGCCAAGAAGAACCTCCGCCTGCTCACCACCGGCGGCGTGCCAGACGCAACCGAGGCTGGCGTCACCTTCAAGTCCCTCGCCGGCGGCTTCCTGCTGCAAACGCGCGATACAGGACGGATTCCCCCCGACAGCGTGAAAATCGTGACTGAGCGCGCGCCCACGGACAAGGAGCTGAACGACATGCTGTTCGCCTTCCGCGTGGCAAAGCACGTGAAGTCCAACGCCATCGTCTATGCCAAGAACCTGATGACGATCGGCGTTGGGGCCGGGCAGATGAACCGCGTGGACTCGGCGCGCATCGCCGCCTGGCGCGGCAAGGCGGCGAACCTGGAGTTCACCGGCTGCGCTGTGGCGTCCGACGCGTTCTTCCCCTTCGCCGACGGGCTGGAAGCGGCGATCGCCGCCGGGGCGAGCTGCGTGATCCAGCCGGGTGGCTCGATCCGCGACAAGGAAGTGATCGAGGCCGCGGACAAGGCGGGCGTCGCCATGGTGTTCACCAACATGCGGCATTTCCGCCACTGAACAGCTTATGCTAGGATACCCAGGATGACGCTCCCATTCACCTTGCCTGATTGGCTGCCAAGCTGGGCGGTGCTCCTCCTAGCCCTGCCGGCGCTGCTCTGGGCGCTGGCCTTCCTGCTCATGCCGTTCAGCGTATTCGGGGTGAAGGCGCGGCTGGAGGCGCTGGAGGCGCAGGTGGTTGCGCTGCAGGACGATCTGCGCATGATCAGCATGCGCATGTCGGGAGCCCTGCCGCCCGCCACCCGCGGCCTGGATCCGTATGAGGACGTGCCGGATTTCGGCCGCCTGAAGAAGTCCCGCACCGGCTTCGCCCCAGCACCGGAGGTGGAAGAAGAACTGCCACCCCCGCGCCGGGAGCCGGACCCCACGCCGCAGCCGCTCCGCGAGCGTCTCTCCCCAACGCCGCCGCCTATGCGTGAGCGCCTCTCCCCCAGCGCGCAGCCCGTTCGCCCGCGCCGAACCGAGCCGCGGCTCGACTGACGGGTGAAAATCTTCGTCTCCGGCGTGTCCGGCTATGTCGGTGGCGGTATTGCCCGGCATCTAGCCGCGCGGGGGCATACTGTACTTGGCGGGATTCGCCGCCCAGCCAAGCTGCCGGAAGGGGTGCAGCCCTTTCTTACCGGTGACCTTGCCGACCACATACCGGACCTAACCGGGTTGGACGCGGTGGTGCATGCCGCCGGGCTGGCGCATACGCGCAACCCGCCGCCAGGCGCCTGGAACCGCAACAATTTGCTGGCCGCGGAAAATCTGGCCAAGGCGGCGCTCGCCGCCGGGGTAAGACGCTTCGTGCTGATTTCCAGCATCGGCGTGCTCGGCCGCGCCGTGGAGGGTATTGCCAGCGAGACCACGCCCTCTGCCCCGGCTGATGACTATGCCAGGAGCAAGCTTACCGCCGAAGCATCGCTACGCGCCCTGCTGGGTGAACGACTCTGCGTATTGCGCCCCGCGGCGATCATCGGCCCCGGCTGCCCCGGCAATATCCCGCTCCTGCTAAAGCTGCTGCGCCGCCGCGTGCCGCTGCCATTCGCCAGCATCCACAACGCGCGCAGCTTCATCGCGCTGGATGATCTGGCCCGGCTGATGGAACTGGTGCTGCTGGCAAAGTCCCCGCCGCCTCTGGTGCTGGCGGCGCATCCGGTACCGATCTCGACCCCGGAGCTGATCCGCGCCCTGGCCGAAGGCATGGGCGTGGCCCCGAATCTCTTCCCCTTCCCCCCTGCCCTGCTTGCGCTGGCCTCCCGCGCCGCTGGCCGGGAGGCGATGTGGCAGTCCATGGCTGGCAGCTTCGCCGTTGCGCCGCGCGCCGCCCTGGCCTTGGGCTGGAAACCCGCCGAATCCCTGGCCGAAACTCTGCGGGCCACATCGCGGTATTATGTTACCACAAGCAAAACCCCTTGACGGAAGGCGCGTAAATCATCATAAGCCCCGGCACTGAGTCATTTGGGTGTAACTTATGAAAACCACAATCTCCATCAAACCGGCGGATGTGAAGAAGGACTGGGTCCTGATCGACGCCGAAGGCCTGATCCTGGGCCGCCTGGCCGCTATCGTGGCCACCCGCCTGCGCGGCAAGCACAAGCCGACCTTCACCCCGCATGTCGACTGCGGCGACAACATCATCATCGTCAACGCCGACAAGGTGAAGCTGACCGGCAAGAAGATGGAGGATTCCGTCTTCTACTACCACACCGGCTACCCCGGCGGCATCAAAGGCCGTAACGTCAAGGAACGCCTGGCCGGCAAGAACCCGCAGACCGTCGTGGAAAAGGCCATTGAGCGCATGATCACGCGCGGCCCGCTGCAGCGCCAGCAGATGAAGAACCTGTACGTCTATGCCGGCGCCGAGCATCCGCACGCCGCCCAGCAGCCGAAGACGCTCGATGTCGGCGCGCTGAACTCCAAGAACAAGAGGGCCTAATCCATGTCCGCGACCACCAATGCTTTTGCCGGTCTGAAGGACCTGACCGCCGGTACCGCCGCCGCCCCGGAATCCGCCCCGAAGCGCGAGCCCAAGCGTGACGCGCAGGGCCGCTCCTACGCCACCGGCCGCCGCAAGAACGCCGTTGCCCGCGTGTGGGTTAAGCCCGGCAAGGGCGAGATCCTGATCAACGGCAAGAAGGCGCCGGTGTATTTCGCCCGCCCGGTGCTGCGCATGCTGATCACCCAGCCCTTCCTGGTGGCTGACCGCTACAACCAGTTCGACGTGTACTGCACTGTTACCGGTGGCGGCCTCTCCGGCCAAGCCGGCGCCGTGCGCCACGGCATCTCCCGCGCGCTGACGCTTTATGAGCCGGATCTGCGCGGCATCCTGAAGGCCGCCGGGTTCCTCACCCGCGACCCGCGTATGGTCGAGCGTAAGAAGTACGGCAAGCCGAAGGCCCGCCGCTCCTTCCAGTTCAGCAAGCGCTGATTTTTGCGCCCCGAAAAAGCCCCGGTATATCCGGGGCTTTTTTTGTGCGCCGCCGGTACAGCACGCCTTGTTACGGCGCAGGATTTCCAGAATAATCGCAGCGGTTGCAAATGGTTGGTGACGCAAGGCAGAAAAATGGGCCAAGTATGGAAGTGCAGCAAAGAACTAGACAGAGGCCACGCCTTCTTCTGATCCTGTGGGTTGCAGCCGCGGTATGGCTTTACCTCCTGTTCGGCACGATCGCGTTGCAGGACTACACCAGCCAGCTCTCCAGCAACCCGGAGCGAATTTGGGATGCCGGGCACCTGCTGCCAGAAACCTACTTCGCCATGTTTTGGTTTTCCGGCAATGCGTTGCTACGCCATTTTATGGCGGCTCACGGCATGGCCTTACCGGCGTCGACGTGGCTGCAACAGACACTCCACGTTTCAATAGCGTCTGAAACGCCGTTTTTTCACCTCACCTGGCTCTATCCCCCCACCATGGGGCTGCTGGCGATGCTATATGCCAGCGTGCCTCTAAAAATTAGTTTCTGGCTGTGGCGGGCGTTGTACTTTGCCATCTCCGCCCTGCTTTTGCGCCGGGCGGGAATGAGTTGGCCGGCAATCGCCCTAGGGTTACTGTGCCCGGCGGCGATGGTCGACTTGGTAGAAGGCGAGAACGGAACTCTCACCGGCGGCTTGATTGCAGCATCGCTGCTGCTCGTGGAACGAGCGCCAAGGCGAGCAGGGCTGCTCGCCGCCCTCCTCAGCATAAAGCCGCAGATCGGAGTCACGCTGCCCTTCGTGCTGCTGCAACCGAAAATGCGACCGGCACTGTTGGCGGCTTTGGCTGGAGTTCTATTGCTGGCATCAGCGACACTACCTTTCTTCGGCTTAGAAGGCTGGGCGTGGTTTCTGCTCCAATCACCCCAACGCTCTTCCGAGCTTGTCGCAACCCCGGTGACGCAGCTCTTCCCCGAAGCAGGAAGCACCGTATTCTACATGGCTCGCAGCTTTGGCCTGGGGCTGCATGGCGCAATAATCGCCCAATGCTGCAGTACTTTGGCCTCGGCATTGGCGCTCTGGCAGCTGTGGCGAATTCCAGGGCGACCGGAAACCGCGCGCATGACCGCAACCTTGGCACTCTGCGTGCTTCTGGTGCCCTATGGCTATCTGTACGATCTCGTTGGCTTCTCCATTGGGATGGCCGCAATGTGCCTATCCGCTGCACCGGCACGAAAACCAGTCTACGCCACACTGTGGCTGTTTGCAGGGCATTCAGCAACTATCGCGGGGCTGACTGGGCATATCCTCATGCCTGTCGCCGCCGCGCTGGCAGCACTCATGGCGTGGCAGGAGGCAGCAGCGCCTCGAATTCCGCCACATGGTCGTAATCGGGCATGAGCTTCACCAGCGCATCATCGCGCATCGTGGCGGGATGGGTGTAGATTTCCGTCCGTCCTTCGGGCAGATGCGGCAGTAATTTCTCGATCCGCTCGCGCGTCATATGCCCGGACCATTTGATGCCGAACACCTGATCCGGCACCTCCAACCCCCGCGCCTGCAACCGAAGCAGCCGAGTCCAGGCGTAGAGGGCACGGTCGCCAAAGCTCACCGTCTCCCCGCACGCCGCCATCACGGCGGGCGGCTCTGCCGGGAATGCGCAGCCGCTTGAGCCCATATTTTCGCCCGGCCTCGATCATCATCCTCGCCACGGTGGGGTGCAGATGCATGTGCTTATGCGCGTCAGCATGGTGCAGCGTCAGGCCGGTGGCGGCAAAGGCGGCGAATTGCGCCTCGATCTCCGCGCGCAACTCGCGCCGCGCCTTGTGCGAGAAGAAATACAGCACGCCGAGCCGCGCCTGGTCGGTGGAAAAGCGCCCATCCGGCCCGGTGATGGTCGGCAGCCGGTCATGCCCCAGCAGCGAATCGCCATCCACCAGCACCAGATGCAGCCCGACATTCAGCTTGGGGAGCGCGTTGGCACGGCGCACGGCGTCCGCCGCCGCAGGAGCCGCGACCATCAGGCTTGCCTGTGTCAGCCGCCCCACCCGGTTGGCCTGCTCGACAGCCTCGTTCACCGAATCGGTCAGCCCGAAATCATCGGCGGAAAAGATCACCTCGCGCATGGCGGCACTCAACTGTCGTTGCGCGGCACCCAGGGGATGCGGGCGAATGCGATGCCCTCCTCGGCCAGGGCCTCGGACTCCTCGTCAGTGCTTTCGCCATAGATCCCACGCGCCTCGGTCTCGCCGTTATGGATGCGCCGCGCCTCATCGGCGAAATCCGTGCCGACATAGTCGCAATGCGTCTCCACCTCTTCGCGCAGCTTTTGCAGCGCGACGCGCACGGCATCGGGGATCACCCCACCCGCGGCGGGCATGCCGCCAGCCGGTTCCGGCGGCAAAATCTCCGCTTCCACCCGGGCCTTGCGCGGAATGCCCGGCGTCATCAGCGCCCGGCCGACATCGGTGCTGCCACAGCTCGGGCAGGCCACGAGCCCCGCCCCGGCTTGGCTCTCGAACCCGGCACTGTCCTTGAACCAGCCGTCGAACTCATGCCCGGCGGCGCAGCGGAGCTGGTAATGGATCATGGTACCAACAGCCGGTCCAGCTTGCCGGCGCCGTCCAACGCCAGCAGATCATCGCAGCCACCGATATGCGCGCCGTCGATGAAGATCTGTGGCACGGTGGTGCGGCCACCGGAGCGGCTGATCGCCTCCTCGCGCGTAGCGGAACCGTGCGGAGCGTCAATTTCCTGGAAAGCAACGCCCTTCTGCGTCAGCAGCGCCACCGCGCGCGTGCAGTAGGGGCAGAAGGGCTGGGTATAGATTTCAATCTCGGCCATTTTCGTCAAATAGCCGAGGAGGCGAACTATGCAAGGCCCGGCTGCTCTAAACGCGGATCGGCCACGCGGGCGGCGGTCAGCACGTCCACGCGGCGGGCGCCGTTGGCCAGCAGCACGCTGGCGCAGGCATTTGCCGTTGCGCCGGAGGTCATCACGTCGTCGATGAGCAGCACGCGCTTGCCAGCCACCTCAGCATCCGGGGACAAAACAAAAGCGTCCTTTACTTCCTCACGCCGTCGGCTGGCACCGAATCCTTCCAACGGCAAAGTCGGCTTCGTGCGCTGAAGCGCGTCCACATTGAGCGGCCGGCCTGTAAGCCGGGCCAGGGCGATGGCCAGCAGCGCCGCCTGGTTAAAACGCCGTGCGCGCAGCCGGGTAGGATGCAGCGGCACAGGCACCAGCAGGTTCGCCGCCTGCAGCATCTCCTCCCCGGGCCTGCGCATCAGCGCCGCCAAACCCTTCACCGCCTCCGTATGGTCGGCGTATTTCAGCGGCAGGATCATGCGTTTTGCCGTTTCGTCGTAGCGCAGGGCGGCGCGGGCCTGCGTAAAGGCAGGTGGGTGTTCGGCGCAGCTCTCGCACTCCGGCTCGGCGGCATGGGGCATCGGCACGCCGCAGATCCGGCAGAACGGCGCAGTGATGAAATTCGCCGCCTTGAAGCAATTCAGGCAGAACTGCCCCTCTTTCTCCACCGGCGTATCGCAGGCGAGACAAGTTGGCGGCAGCAGGGTATCCAGGACCCAACGCAAGAGAGGTTTCATTTGCACCCCATTTTCGAGTTCAAGGCCATGGTGAAACACCGCGACCGGTCGGCGGCGCGGATAGCCGCGTTGCTGCCGGTGCTGGAGGATCTGGGTGAGCGGCTGCTCGATAGGCTGGACGACACCAGCCGGCGCTTCGCCACGGCACTGGATTTCGGCGGCCGCGGGGCGATCGCCCCAGCGCTGGCGGAACGGGGCATGGAGGTCGTCTCGGCCGATTTCTCCCCAGCCATGGCGGCGCGAGCCGGCGGCAAGCCGCTGGTGTTGGCCGGGCCGGAGGATTTCGGCTTGCCGGAGGGCGCATTCGACCTGGTGGTGGCGCATCTGGCCCTGCACTGGCTGGACGACTTGCCAGGCGCGCTGATCCAGCTGAAACGCGCGCTGAAGCCCGAAGGGCTGCTGCTCGCCAGCATGCCGGTGCTGGGCACGCTGCAAACGCTGCGCGAGGCGCTGTTGGAGGCCGAGGAAGCGCTCACCGGCGGGGTCAGCCCACGCATCTCCCCCTTCCCCGAGCTGCGCGACTGCGCCGGGCTGCTCCAGCGCGCGGGATTTGTCCATCCGGTGGCGGATGTGGAGGAGATCACCTTCCTGTACGCCAACCCGCTCGATCTGCTGCACGAGCTGCGCGACGCCGGAGAGAGCAACGCCCTGCTCGACCGGCAGCGGCGCACCCCGCCGCGAGGGCTGTTCCCCGCCGCGCTGGCGGCGCTGCCGGTGCAGGATGGGCGGGCGATTGCTACGCTGCGCATGGCGATCCTGACCGGCTGGGCATCATAAAAACCCCGTCTTGCGGAAGCTCAGCCACCGCCCGTTGCCGACGATGACATGGTCGTGCAGCACGATGGACAGCGCCGATGCCGCCTGCTTGATCTCGCGGGTCATCAGGATGTCGTCCTCCGAGGGCGATGGATCGCCGCTCGGGTGGTTGTGCACCAGGATGATGGCTGTGGCGTGCAGCTCCAGCGCACGCCGGACGATCTCGCGCGGATAGACCGGCGTGTGGTTCACCGTGCCCTGAGCCTGCTGTTCATCGGCCAGCAACCGGTTGCGGTTGTCCAGGAACAGCACGCGGAACTGCTCCACCTTCTCGCGCGCCAGCACCGCCTGCAGGTACTCCATCAGCCGGTCCCAATTGCTCAGGACCGGCCGGTACAGCACCTCGGCCTTGGCCAGGCGCTGGGCGGAAGCCTGCACGATCTTCAGCGCCGCCACCCCGGCCTCGCCCAGCCCCTCGACCGAGAGCAGCTCCGAAACCGAGGCGGAAATGACATTGGCATAGGAGCCGAACCGGGCCAGCAGCGCCCGGGCGATGGGCTTGGTGTCCCGCCGCGGCAGGGCCAGGAACAGGACCATCTCGATAAGCTCATGCTCGGCTATGGCATCCGGCCCCGCCGCAAGCAGGCGCGCGCGCAGCCGGGCCCGGTGCCCCTCGGTGCCGATGGCCGGCTTTCCAGGGCGGATCTCGGGCGACAATGTCTCAAGCAGCGAGACATCCGCGAAACCGGGCGTTGCAGCTCTTTTGCTCATGACACGCGAAACGTGCCACGACTTCTAGTTTAATGGAAGCTTAATAGCACAATTTCACGCGGTTTTCCGCAGACCTCGCCCACCATTGCCCCACCGCCGCTGCTGCTGGTCGTTACGACTCCGCATTCTGGCCCGCGCGATGCTCGCTGGACAGCACCATGTACACCGCCGGAACCACGAACAGCGTGAACAGGGTGCCGATGGACAAGCCACCCGCGATAACCATGCCCATGGCATAGCGCGATGCCGCCCCCGCTCCGCTGGCGAAGATGAGCGGCGCGACGCCGATCACCATGGCGGCGGTGGTCATCAGGATGGGACGCAGACGGATATTGGCGGCGTATTCAATGGCCGCGCGCTTCTTCATGCCGCGCAACTGCGCCTCGTTCGCCACCTCGGTCATCAGGATGCCATGCTTGGAGACCAGGCCCATCAGGGTGACCAGCCCGACCTCGGTATAGATGTTCAGCGTCAGCCCGCCGAAGCCGAGATAGATGAAGATCAGCGCGCCGGCGATCGACATCGGCACCGAGACCAGGATGATCAGCGGGTCTCGGAATGAATTGAACAGCGCCGCCAGCGCCAGGAAGATGATGACGACGGCGAAAGCGAAGGTGAAGATGAAGGCGCTGGAGGTCTGCATGTACTGGCGCAGCTGTCCGGCGTAATCCACCACATCGGTCGGGGGCAGAATCTGCTTGGCGAGGGTCTGCAGCGTCTTCAGCGCATCCGCCTCGGCCACGCCCGGGGCGATGACCCCTTGCAGCGTCGCCGAATTCTGCTGCTGGAAATGGTTGATGCTCTCGGGGATCACGCTCATTTCGATATGGGCGATGGAAGAGAGCGGCACTTCGATGCCATTCGCCGAAGTGACATAGTAGTTGTTGAGGTCGGAGACATTGAGGCGCGAGACCCGCTCCACTTGCGGAACGACCTTGTAGGAGCGGCCGTCGAGATTGAAGTAATTCACGTAGCCGCCGCCCAGCGCCTCGCCCAGCACGGCGCCGACCTGGCTCATGTCCAGCCCCAGCGCCGCGGCCTTGTCACGGTCGATGACCACTGTGGCTTGCGGCTGGTCGAGTTTCAGGTCGGAGTCCAGGTACACGAACTTGCCGCTCTTGAGCGCTGCCGCCAGAAGCTGCTGCGAGAGCGGATAGAGCCGCGTGAAGGGATCGGTGGTCTTTATGACGAACTGCACCGGGAACCCCTGAGAGCCGGGCAGCGGCGGCCGCGGGAAAGCGGCCACGCGCTGGCCGGCATCCTGCGTGTAGGCGTCCGCCTGCATCAGATTTTGCACCGTTGTGGCATCCCGCCGCTGGCCCCAGGGCTTCAGCACGGCGCCGATGAAGTCCGTGCCCGGCACGTCGATCGCGAACGTATGGGCGACATCCTTGTAGCTGAGCAACACAGCATTGAGGTGGTCATCCCACATCGCCTTCTGCGCCATGGTCGCATTCGGCGCTGAGGTGGAAGACAAAAGCACCACGCCCTGATCCTCGATGGGGGCGAGTTCGCTCTTTGCCCCGGCGGCAAGGAAAAAGATGCTGGCCAGAATGATACCGGCGAAAGTGATGGTTACCGGCACGGTGTCCAGGCTTATGCCGAGCAGACGCGTATACACATGGTGCAGCTTGGCGAAGGCGGCGTCGATGAAGTTGATCAGCCGCCCCTCCCAGTCGCCGCGGTTGCGGTCGATATGGCGCAGGAAGCGCGAGCTCAGCATCGGTGTCAGGGTCAGCGCGATCAGCGCCGAAATCGTCACCGCGCCGGCCAGGGTGAAGGCGAACTCGGTGAACAGCGCGCCGGTCAGACCGGACTGAAGGCCGATCGGCACATACACGGCGATCAGCACCACGGTCATGGCGACGATCGGCCCGCCGAGCTCGGCCGCCGCCTCGCGCGCCGCTACCATCGCGCCCTGGCCGAGATCGAGATGGCGGTTGACGTTCTCCACAACGATGATGGCATCGTCCACCACCAGGCCGATGGCCAGGACCAGCGCAAGCAGGGTGAGCAGGTTGATGGAGAACCCGAAGGCCGCCATCATCGCAAAAGCGCCGATCAGGGAGAGCGGGATCGCCACCACCGGGATCAGCACCGAGCGCGGCGAGCCGAGGAAGGCGAAGACAACCAGCGTGACGATGGCCAGCGCCTCGACCAGAGAGGACACCACCTCCTCGATGGACGCATTCACGAAGTTGGTGGAGTCGTAAACGATGCTGGCGGCGAGCCCCGTCGGCAGCTCGGCCTGGATGGTTGGGAACACCTTGCGCACGCCGGAGATGACATTGAGCAGGTTGGCCGACGGCGCGACCTTGATGCCGACATAGATGCCCTGCTTGTTGTCGAAGGTGACGTGCTGCTCGTAGGAGTCGGCCCCTAGCTCAACCTTGGCGACATCCTTCAGCCGGATGATGGTGTTGTTCTGCTGCTTGAGAATAAGCTGGCTGAACTCCTCCGGAGTATGCAGCCCGGTGGTGGCATTCAACGTGATCTGCGTCATCGTGCCCTTGGTGTTGCCAAGCGCCGAGATGAAATCGTTGGCGGCGAGCGCGTTCCATACATCCGAAGCCGTAAGCTGATACGCGGCGAGCTCCTGCGGATTGAGCCACACGCGCATGGCGTAGTTCTGGGCACCCAGAATCTCGGCCGTCTGCACCCCGTTCACCGCCTGCAAAGCCGGCTGCGCCACGCGCGTTACGTAATCGGTGATCTGTTCGGAAGTCAGCTGGGAGCTGCGGAAGCCGATATACATCGCATCGACCTGCTCGCCTATCGCCAACGTCAGCACCGGTGGCTGGGTGCCGGACGGAAGCTGATTGAGCACCGAGTTCACCTGCGCCTGCACCTCGGTCAGCGCCTTGTCCGGGTCGTGGTTGAGGACGAGGTACAGCGTGATGGTGGAGGTGCTCGTCTGGCTGGACGAGGTCATGTAGTCGATGCCGTCGACCTGGGCGACCGCCTTCTCCAGCGGCGTGGTGACGAAGCCAGCCACCGTATCCGGCGAGGCGCCGGGATAGGTGGTGCTGATGGTGATGGTGGCATTTTCCGTCTTCGGGAATTGCTGCACCGGCAGCGACATCATGGCGCGCAGGCCGAGCACCAGCACGAGCACGCTGACCGCGATGGACAGCACCGGCCGGGAAATGAAGAGATCTGTGAACCGCTTCATCCTGCTTACTCGTTCGGCGGGTTGGGCGTGGCGCTGTTCGGCGGCTGCACGCTGTTGTTGATGGCAACCGCCACGCCATTATGCAGCTTCACCTGCCCGGCGGTAACCACGACATCGCCCGGCTGCACGCCCGAGAGCACCGCCACCTGGTCGCCACGCGTAGCGCCGAGAGTAACGAAGACCTGTTCCGCCACCAGCGCCGGTTTTCCGTTCGCGTCCTTGCCTCGTTGCACCAGGAACACTGTGTCGCCATACGAGTTATAGGTGATGGCCGTCAGCGGCAGGGTAACGTAGCTGGCAGGCGCACCGGCCGAAACGTTCAGGCTGGTGAACATGCCAGGCCGGAGCAGCAGCTTGTCGTTCGGCACGGTGGCGCGCACGGCAATACTGCGCGTGGACTGATCCACCGTAGCGCCGATGGCCGAGATGGCGCCCGTGAAGGTCTGGCCGGGATAGGCATCCAGGCTCAGGTTCACAGCCTGCCCGACCTGCAATTCGCTCAGCGCCTGCTGCGGCAGATAGAAATCGACATAGAGCGGATTGAGCTGCTCCAGCGTGACGATCTCGGTGCCAGGAGAAATGTACTGGCCGACATCCACCTGGCGGATGCCAAGCCGCCCGGCGAATGGCGCGCGGATCTGCTTTTCCGCCATCAGCGCCTGCTGCGCCGCCACCTGCGCCTGCGCGGCAGCGAGAGTTCTCACGGTCGGTATCGACTTGCGCCTGCGACACGGCACTGGCCGCGAACTGCTTCTGGTCGCGAGCGTAGTTGATCTCGTCGAGCTTCACGGTCGCCTGCAGTTGCGCCAGCACCGCCGGGTCGTTGTTCGGGCGCAGCGTGGCGAGCAGCTGCCCCTTCTGCACATCCGTCCCGGACTCGAAATCAATCGTATCGACGATCCCACTCACCTCGGCCGACAGCGCGGCGCCGTTGACGGCGGTGAGGCTGCCAATGGATTGCAACTGCGGCTGCCACTGGCTCTCCGTGGCGGTGATGGTGGCCACCGTCTGCACCTGATGGGCGTACGCCTTGAGAAACTGCGCGATAATATAGCCGCGCAACGCGCCATAGCCGAACACGAGGCCAAACAGCACGGCGATGCTGGCGAGCATGACAATCATGCGCCGGGTGGTATTGGGCTTGCTCATTCTGCAAACATCCTCATGGAATCGCGCCACAGCAATTCTGCGCCACATCCTGCCTGTGCCACCAGCCGCCGCCAAGCGCCTGGAACAACGCCGCCGTGTCAGCGAACCGCGCCGCCCTGGCCCTCACCTGCGCAATCACGGCAGTATGGTAAGTCGTCTGAGCAGTTAGCACGACGGAGAAGGGCTGACCGCCGAGCTGATACTGCGCCTGTGTCACCTTCAGGCTCTGCGCTGCGGCGTCCGCCGCGGCGTCGGCCGCCTGCTGCGCCGTCGCGTCGTATTGCAGCGCCGCCAACACATCCGCCACGTTCTGGAACGCGGTGATCACGGTGTTCTGGTACTGCCCCGCCGCCGCGTGCAAGGCGGCCAGCGCGGCCTTGCGCTTGGCCGTCAGTTGGCCACCCTCGAAAATCGGCTGGGTCAGCCCGGCAGCGAGGTTCCACAACAATGTCTGCGGCGTGAACAGCGTATCGGTGGTAAGTGATTCGTGCCCGACCTGTCCGGAAAGCGTGAGTTGCGGCAGCAGATTGGCATCGGCCACGCCGAGATTGGCCGAGGCCACGTGCAGCTGCGCCGCGGCAGCGCGGATATCGGGCCGCTGCGCGACGATGGCCGAAGGCAGGCTGACCGGCACATCCGCCGGAAGCTGCAAATTGTCCAGCGTAAAATCCTGCGGCTTGAAATTGCCGGGGAACGTGCCAGCGTAGGCGGCGAGTTGGTTCTGCGCCTGGGCAAGCTGGGATTCCAGCGGCGGCAGCGTCGCCTCTTGCTGGGCGAGCTGGGCCTGCTGCTGCAACACCTGCGCCTGCGCCACGCCCCCGAGGCTTACCTGGGTTTGCAGAATGCCGAGCAGCTCCCGTTCCGACTCGATGACCTGATTGGTGGCGTCGATCTGCGCCCGCAGCGAGGCGACAGTCACCGCCGAGGTGACGATATTGGCAGTGAGCGTGAGATACGCGGCCTCCAGTTCGTCGCGCTGATATTCGGCCTGGGCCGCCAGCCCTTCCACGCTGCGGCGCGAGGCGCCCCAGAGATCGACCGTGTAGGAGACGGAGAGCGAGGCGTTGTACAGCGTGTAGGGCGCGAGCGGCTCTTCCGTGTTGCTGTTGCCAAAGCCGGCCACGGCGGAGGTAGAAGGCTGATCCCGCTGCGCGCTGAGCGCGCCGGAGACGCTGGGCAGCAGCACTCCTTCGCCTGCGCGCGTGTTTTCCTCGGCCTCCAGCAAAGTTGCCTGCGCGGCGGTGAGGCTCGGGTTGTTGGCAAGCGCCGTGGTGATCAGCGCGTTGAGCTGCGGGCTGTGATACAGCGTCCACCAATCCCCGGCGATATCCGCGCCGGGGCTGAAATGTTGCGCCACGCCGCCGGCGGCCTCCGTGGCGGAAGGCAGGGGCGCCGGCGTCAGCGGCGCATTCGGCGCCGCGGGCGTGCGGAAATTCGGCCCGACGGCACACCCCGGCAAAGCCAGCGCAAGCGCCACGCGGGAGACTGCCCTGCGGAAACTCTTTGGTTTCATGCTGATCAGCTACCGGCCTTTCCGGCGACCGTCAAGAACGCTTCCCCAACGTTGCTTTCCGTAACGGAAACTTGAAAGTTTCCACTATTGGCGGCATAAGGAGGTATGTCGGATCATGATCCTAATAAAAAAACAAAGTTAACAATAGAAAAACAAAATGTAGACGCGGATACGGATCCGCGCCTGCTCGCGCTATTCGAGGCGGCGGAAAGCGTGTTCCTCGCCAAGGGCTACCACGCGGCGACGATGAACGAGGTGGCGAAAGCCGCCGGCATGTCGAAAAAGACCGTCTATACCTTGATCGAATCGAAAGCCGACCTGTTCTCCTCGCTGCTGGCGCATCACCATTCCCTGCTGAAATTCCCCGAACCCGAGCCCGACTGGACACCGCAAGACATCCTCGTCTCTCACTTGCTTACCCTCGCGCGCTTCCTGCTCTCCGCCTCGCAGATCGCCATCTTGCGGCTGATCATGGCGGAATACACGCATAGCCCGGATTTTGGCCGGGTGTTCCTGCGGAACCGGGTGATAAAGGCCAAGGCGAAGCTTGAAACCCGCCTGAGCGACTTGGCGCTGAACCATGGCTTCTGCATCCCCGACGCCAAGGAGTCCTCGGCCATGCTGTTCGGCATGGCAATCGGCGAGTTCCATCTTGGCATACTCGTCGGCTTCCGTGCCCCGCCAAGCAAGCAGGCGCTGGAAGCGCGCGTACGCCGCGCGGTGGAGATCTTCTGCGCGGGCTGCGGCCCGGGCGGCGCTATCCCCCCGTTACCGACATATGGCGAGCCGTCGCCGCGCGGGTGATGTCGAAATCGTGTCCCTTCGGCTTGCGCGCGATGGCGGCCGCGATAGCCGCCTCCAGCGCCGCGTCATCGGCTCTGGCGCGCAGCGGGGCGCGCAAATCCGCCGCGTCCTCCTGCCCCAGGCACATGTAGAGCCGGCCAGTGCAGGTCACCCGCACGCGGTTGCAGGCTTCGCAGAAATTATGGCTAAGCGGGGTAATGAACCCCAGGCGCTGCCCAGTCTCGGCCACCTGCACGTAGCGCGCCGGGCCTCCCGTGGCGTAAGAGCTTGGGAGCAGCGTCCAGTCTCGCTCCAGCCGGGCCCGGACCTCTGGGAGCGGCAGATGCGTCTCCGCCCGGTATTCCACCTCGCCCATGGGCATGCTCTCGATCAGGCAGAGGTCGAATTTCCGCTCTCCGCACCAGGCGAGCATGGCGCTGATCTCGTGCTCGTTGACCCCGCGCAGCGCCACCGTGTTGATCTTCACGGCCAGCCCCGCCGCCGCCGCCGCCTCGATCCCCGCCACCACCTGGGAGAATTCCCCCCGGCGCGTGACGGCGGCGAATTTCTCCGGGTCCAGCGTGTCCAGGCTGACATTGATGCGCTTCACACCCGCTGCCGCGAGGCCCTTGGCATACTGGGCAAGCTGCGAGCCGTTGGTAGTGAGGGTCAGTTCCTCCAGCCCAGCACCCAGGTGCCGCCCCAGCGCCTCGATAAGGCGCATCACATCCCGCCGCACCAGCGGCTCGCCGCCGGTAAGCCGGATCTTGCGCACACCAAGCCGGATGAAAGCCGCGCAGAGCCGCTCCAGCTCCTCCAGGCTGAGCAGCTCAGCCTTGGGCAGGAAGCGCATGTCCTCGGCCATGCAATAGGTGCAGCGGAAATCGCAGCGATCCGTCACCGAGACGCGGAGATAACTTACAGTACGGCCAAACGGGTCAATCATTCCCGCTAGATCGGGGGAAACCCACCCCGTTGCAAGTCCTCGTCGCCGTCCACCTTGTCCAAAGCCACTACGTCCGTGTCGATCAGCACCTTGCCTGCGTTCTCGAACATCACCGTCACGCGGTTGCCTATGGCGCTTTGCACCTGCCCCAGCCCCCATTCGGGCTGGCGCGGGTGGCGGACATAATCGCCGGGGGAGAACTCAGATCGTTCCATGGCAAGCCTCCACCAACTCGCGCATATGCGCCGGGACGGGGGCCGTGGCCTCCACGGGCGGATCCACCGGCAGCAGAATATGCCGGGCCAGCAGATGCAACCGCCCTGCCCCGCCGCCATACACCGCATCGCCGATGATCGGGTGGCCAAGTGCCGCCGCATGGGCGCGGATCTGGTGCGTGCGGCCGGTCCTGGGGTGGAACTCCACCAGCGCCGTTGCGCCGTTCTCGCCAAGCACCCGGTACGCCGTCACCGCCGCCTCGCCCGCCGGGTCCGGCGCCATTTTCCAGGCACGGCCCTGTGTATGCTTGGCCAAAGGCTTGTCGATGATGCCCTCTCTCTGAACGGGCACGCCCACAACCACAGCCCAGTAGGTCTTTTGCGCCTGCCCGGTGGCGAAGAGCCGTTGCGCCTCCGCCAGAAAGCTCTTCTTGAGCGCGATGACGAGGCAGCCCGCCGTATCCCGGTCCAGCCGGTGGGCGAGCCAGGGGCCGTTCTTCCCCTGCCGCCATTGCGGGAAGAAATCCTCCACGCTCGGCCCGCCAGCCCGCCCCGGATATACGGGCAGCCCGGCAGGCTTGTCGATCACCAGGGCGCTTCGGTCCTGGTAGAGGATATTCATCCGCGCAGGCGCTCGGGCACTTTAAGCCCCAGCCTGACGGGGATGTCCCATTCCTCACAGGCGCGGCGGTATTCCACAAAGCCCGCCGCCAGGTAGTTGGGCAGCGCGCGCGGATGGTCGGCCGAGCAGGTATTCACCGTCATGCCCGCAAGATGGCTGGACGCGCCTATGAACACGGAGTCCACCGCCGCGTCGAGGAATTTCCGCCCCAGCCCGCGGCCGACATACTCCTGCTTCAGGCCGAAATAATTGAGGTTGACGAAGGGCCACTGCCCGGCATCGGTCTCGAAGAACCCGGCATCCTGGCCATTCACGCGCAACACGAAGATGGAGACCCGTGGACTGGCGAGGTGCCGCGCCAACTGCGCATCCGGCATCATCCGCCGCAGCCACCACAGCCAGGGTCCGCCGACATCGTTGTAAAGGCGGCGGTATTCCGGCACGGAAAGCCGTTCGCGCGTCAGCGTCACCCCCGGCGGCATGATCGCCGGTGGGCGTTCCGGGGCGCGCAGCATGCGCAGGAACACAACAGTGACGAGGGCGCGTTCCGTCGCCTCACCAGGCAACGGGCGCGCATAGTCGAGAATGTCAGCCATTAATCGTCCAGGAAGCTGCGCAGCTTGCGGCTCCGCGAGGGGTGCTTCAGCTTGCGCAGCGCCTTCGCCTCGATCTGGCGGATACGCTCACGGGTAACGTTGAACTGCTGGCCGACTTCTTCCAGCGTGTGGTCGGTGTTCATGCCGATGCCGAAACGCATGCGCAGCACGCGCTCCTCACGCGGGGTGAGGGAGGAGAGCACACGCGTCGCCGCCTCGCGCAGATTGGCCTGCACCGCGGCATCCAGCGGAATGATCGCGCCCTTGTCCTCGATGAAGTCGCCGAGATGGCTGTCCTCCTCGTCGCCGATCGGGGTTTCCAGCGAGATCGGCTCCTTGGCGATCTTGAGCACCTTGCGCACCTTTTCCAGCGGCATGCCGAGCTTCTCGGCCAGCTCCTCCGGCGTCGGCTCGCGGCCGATCTCGTGCAGCATCTGGCGGCTGGTGCGGACCAGCTTGTTGATCGTCTCGATCATATGCACCGGGATACGGATGGTGCGCGCCTGGTCGGCAATCGAGCGGGTGATCGCTTGGCGGATCCACCACGTCGCGTAGGTGGAGAACTTGTAGCCACGGCGGTACTCGAATTTATCCACCGCCTTCATCAGCCCGATATTGCCCTCCTGGATCAGGTCCAGGAACTGCAGGCCACGATTGGTGTACTTTTTGGCGATCGAGATCACGAGCCGCAGATTGGCCTCGATCATCTCCTTCTTCGCGCGGGTGGAGTCACGCTCGCCGCGCGAAACGGTGGTGTAAACGCGCCGGAACTCCTCGATCGGCAAACCGGCCTCGGCGGCCACCTTGCCGATCTGCGCGCGCAGCTCACCCGCCTGCCCCTCGTGCTTCTTGGCAAAGTCCTTCCAGCCCTTGCCCGGCAGCTCGGAGACGTAATTCACCCAGCCCGGATCCATCTCGCGGCCACGGTAATGCTGCAGGAATTCCTCGCGCGTCACCTTGGTGTTTTCAGCGAGACGCAGCAACTGGCCTTCCAGCCCGTTCAGGCGCTGGTTCAGCACCTTCAGCTGGGCCACCAGCTCCTCGATGCGGTTATTGTGCAGACGGATCTGCTCGACCTTGGCCACCAGCTCGTCGCGCAGCTTCTCGTACGTCTTCTCGGAGCGGGAATTCACGTCCCCGCCGGCGGTGAGGTTGTCCAGGCGCTTGGTCTGGAGCTTGGCCAGCTTCTCGTAGAGCTTTTCGATCTCCTCGAAGTGCTGGAAGATCTCCGGCTTCAGCTTCTCTTCCAGCGCGGAGAGGGACATGCCGGCACCTTCGCCCTCCTCGTCCTCCTCCACGTCCTCGGACGCCTCGAAATCGGCCTCGACCGGCTCGGCGCCGCTCTGCATGGCTTCTAGGTCGATCACGTCGCGCAGCAGCACACGGCCGTTATTCAGCGCCTCGTGCCAGGCGATGATGGCGCGGAAGGTGAGCGGGCTTTCGCACAAGCCCCGGATCATCATGTCCCGCCCGGCCTCGATGCGCTTGGCGATGGCGATCTCGCCCTCGCGCGAGAGCAGCTCCACCGACCCCATCTCGCGCAGATACATGCGCACCGGGTCGTCGGTGCGGGAAACGGCGCTCTCGGAGATATTGCCGGCCTGCTCCTCGTCCTCGGCCAGCTCTTCCTTGGGGGCAGCGGCGGCCTCGGCTTCCTCGCCCTCCTCGCTCTCCACCACCTGGATGCCCATCTCGTTGAGCATCGCCATAATGTCCTCGATCTGCTCCGAGGAATTCTGCTCCGCGGGCAGAACGGCGTTCAGCTCATCAAAGGTGATGTAGCCGCGCTCCTTGCCCTTGGCGATCAGGCGCTTTACGGCTGCGGACTGGGTGTCTAGCACATTGGCGTCGGCCTCGGCTTCGGGGGCGGCGGTCTCAGTGGTATTCGCGGGCTTGATTGCCATGGTCAGGCGGTACTCCGGGGTATAAGCGGCTCGTATATTTTACAACTCAACAGGTAGGCAATAAGCTTGCCTTTTTAAGGGTCAGGAATCGGGTGTTCCTGCCTCGCCAGCACGGGCGGCGGCCAATAACTCGTTGTATTTCATTAATCTGGCGCAGGCGGCCTGATCGTCAGGGTGAGCCAGCCAGAAGGCCTGGGCCTCGTCACGCTGCGCCCGCAACATGTCGATACTGAAATCCATCAGGCTATACCAACTCCACCAAGACTGCGCGGCTTCCGCCGGGCTCGCATCCGGGGCCAAGCGATACTCGGACGCGGCCTGCGATTGCAGCGCCCGCGCCTGCTCGGCCAAACCGAGGCTTTCCAAATGGGTTAACAGATTCGCCGAGTCAAGATGTTTTGCATGGGCTGCGAAATCATGCAGGGCGTGGCGGAGCCTCTCGTCCTCGGGCGGCAGGGGCACATGGGCGAAAGCCTCCTCCACGTCGTGGACCAGGATGGGGTGCGCCAGCAGCGTGGCCAGCATCAGCCGGGCGCGGCGCAGCTCGGCGGCCGCGGCGTCGGGGGCCTGGCGCGGCGGCAGAGGGACGGGCTTGGGCACATCCCGCCCCTTCTGGCCAGGACGGAACGGGACCTGCGGCCTGCCCACGCGGCGCTCGTCATAATACCGGCCGCGCAGATGCTGCCGGTATTCGGCGCCCAGGGTCTTGTCCGGGATCAGCCCGGCCAGCTCGTCCAGCCGGTGCAGGAAGGCGGCACGGCCCTCCGGCGTAGTGCGCTTCTGGGTCGCGGCCAGCATGTCATACAGCGCGGCGGAAAGCGGCTGGGCCTTGTCCAGCTCCGCCTGGAACGCTGCCGCCCCGCCACGGCGGATCAGGCTGTCCGGGTCGTCCTTGGCTGGCAGGCGAAGCAGGCGCAACGAGCGCTCGGGCGTAAGATGCGCCAGCGCCAGCTCCACCGTTTTCAGCGCGGCACGCTGCCCGGCGGCGTCGCCGTCGAAGCAGATCACCGGCTCGGGCGAGAGCTTCCAGATCTCCTCCAGATGCTCCTCCGTCAGCGCCGTGCCGAGCGGCGCCACCGCCCCGCCAAACCCCGCCTGGGAGAGGGCGATGACATCCATATATCCTTCAACGACAATAAGCTGCGCGCCTTTTCTCACGGTCTCGCGGGCGAAGTTCAGCCCGTAAAGCGAGCGCCGCTTGGAAAAGACCGGCGTCTCCGGCCCGTTGACGTATTTGGGCTGGCCATCGCCCATGATCCGCCCGCCGAAGCTGAGCATCGCCCCGCGCTTGTCGCGGATCGGGAACATCACGCGCCCGAAGAACATGTCCACCGCGCCGTGGTCGCCCTGCTTCATCAGCCCGGCCTCGATCAGCTGGTCCGGCTTGATGTTCTGGCCGCGCAGGGCCGTGGCCAGGGCGCCCCTGCCCTCGCCGGACCAGCCCAGGCCGAACTTGCGGATGGTTGCGTCCGTCAGGCCACGCCCGCGCAGATAGTCCAGCGCCGCCCGCCCCTCGGGCGCCGCCAGCCAGGCCTGATACTGCCGCGCGGCGGCTTCCAGCACGTCGGAAAGGCCCGCGCGGCGCGCTTCCGCCTCGGCGGCCTGCGGTGTCGGCTTGGGTACCTGCATACCCGCTTGGCGGGCCAGTTCCTCCACCGCCTCCATGAAGGAGGCGCCGGTGGTCTTCATGATAAAGGTGATGACATCCCCATGCTCGCCGCAGCCGAAGCAGTGGTAATGGTCGTCATACACGTAAAAGGAAGGCGTCTTTTCCCCATGGAAGGGGCAACACCCCTTCCAGTCCCGGCTGGAGCGGGTGAGCTTGACCGTGCGCCCGATCACCGTGCGGATCGGGGCGCGCGACCTCAGCTCGTCGAGAAAATTCGCCGGAAGCGCCATACTCTAGCCGGCGAGCGCGGCCTTCACCGCGGCGGAAGCCACGGCCATGTCCAGCGCCGCGCCATGCTTGGCCTTCAGCGCGCCGATCACCTTGCCCATATCCTTGGGCGAAGCGGCGCCGGTGGCGGCAACCGCCTCCTTGATCGCGGCCTCAAGCGCCTCGCCTTCCAGCGTCTGCGGCAGGAATTCGGAGATCACGGCGATCTCGTGCTCCTCCTTGGCGGCCAGCTCCTCGCGCCCGCCCTGGCGGTACAACGCCACGGAATCCCGGCGGGATTTGATCATCGAGCGCAGCATGGCGAAGATTTCCTCGTCCGGCACCTGGTCCACGCCCTTCGGCCGGGCGGCGATGTCCGTGTCCTTCAGCTTGGCCTGGATCATGCGCAGCGCCGAGGTGCGCTCTGCGTCGCGGGCCAGCATCGAGGCTTTCACGGCGGCGGTAATGTCTTCACGTAGACTCATTTTTCTACTCCTGCGGAAAAAAATTCCGGCATGATATATCAGCGTTGAGGATGGAGCAAAATTCCGCTAGAGAGCCGCCATGCAAACGCCCATCGATGAAATCCTGCGCCGCCTCGGCGGCAACGAAGCCGCCGCCACCCTGACCGGCGTCTCTCCCGAGGCCGTCCGCAAGTGGCGGAGCAGCAATGCCATCCCACCGCGCCATTGGCCAGCCATCATGGGCGCAACCGGGCTTACGATGGAAGAGCTTTCCGCCCCGACCGAGAGCGAGGTGCCCCAAGGCGCCACCGCCGCCCTGGTGCTGGCCGATGGCAGCGTGTTCTGGGGGCGCGGCTTCGGCGCGCATGGCGTGAGCGAACCCTCCGAGCTGTGCTTCAACACCGGCCTCACCGGCTACCAGGAGACACTGACCGACCCCTCTTATGCCGGGCAGATCATCACCTTCACCTTCCCCCATATCGGCAATGTCGGCACCAATGCCGAGGATATGGAAGCCGGGCGGATTTTCGCCCGCGGCCTGGTGGTGAAGGAGGATTTCACCGCGCCGTCCAATTACCGCTCGGAGGCTGATCTGGGCGCGTGGCTGAAGAAAATGGGCATCCCCGGCATTGCCGGCGTGGATACGCGGGCGCTGACCCTGCGTATCCGCGACCTCGGCGCGCCGAACGCCGTGCTGGCCTACCCGGAAGACGGCAAGTTCGACCTCAAGGCCCTGGCCGCGCAGGCCGCCGCCTGGAGCGGGCTGGAAGGGCTGGACCTCGCTAGGGAAGTCTCCTGCACACAGTCCTACGAGTGGACCGGCGGCACCTGGAGTTGGGAGCATGGCTTCTCCTCCCCCGAGCCGCAATTTAACGTCGTGGCCGTGGATTTCGGCGCCAAGCGCAACATCCTGCGCTCCCTGGCGAGCGCTGGGTGCAAGGTGACAGTGGTGCCCGCGACCTCCACCGCGGAGGATATTCTGCGCCACAAGCCCGATGGCGTGTTTTTCTCCAATGGCCCTGGCGACCCGGCAGCAACCGCCGTTTATGCCGTGCCTGCCATCCAGGGCGTGATGGATGCAGGCGTGCCGATTTTCGGCATCTGCCTCGGACACCAATTGCTGGCCACCGCGCTCGGCGGCAAGACCTTTAAACTGGAGCGCGGGCATCGCGGCGCCAACCAGCCGGTGAAGGACCTCACCACCGGCAAGGTGGAGATCACCTCGCAGAACCATGGCTTCGCGGTGGACGAGAAGTCTTTGCCCGAGGGCGTGGAAGTCACACATGTCTCGCTGTTCGATGGCTCGAACGAAGGCATCGCCTGCAAGGCCAAGCGCGTATTCTCGGTGCAGTACCACCCCGAGGCCAGCCCCGGGCCGTCTGACAGCGCGTATCTGTTCAAGCGGTTTGTCGAGATGCTGGGGTGATCGACGGATGGAATTAAAGCGCGCGGAGGTAGCTATAGGGATCTTAGGTGTACTTTGCGGTCTCTCAGGAGCTGCAAACGACACATTCACCAATCTCTGGACGCCTATTTACTACTTTTTCGGCGCCTTGTTTCTCCTTGGTTGCGCTAGTGCGGGGATGTATCTCGAGAGCCGCAGGCCTTTTGGATCTCGTCTTCCACCTCTACCGCCTCTCGAGAAAATTCTCGGCGGGGCCTGCTTATTCCTTGGCGCAGATACGTTTAGCTACCTTGTTTTGCGCGCTCTAATTCAAGGGTTTTTCTTCATTTTTTGAAGCGCCCTGAAAATCACAGGACTTTTAACACAATGCCCAAACGCACAGACATCAAGAGCATCATGATCATCGGCGCTGGGCCGATCGTCATCGGCCAGGCCTGCGAGTTCGACTATTCCGGCGCGCAGGCCTGCAAGGCGCTGCGCGAGGAGGGCTACCGCGTCATTCTCGTCAACTCCAACCCGGCGACGATCATGACCGATCCGTCGCTCGCGGATGCGACCTATATCGAGCCCATCACCCCGGAGATGGTCGAGAAGATCATCGCCAAGGAGAAGCCAGACGCGCTGCTGCCCACCATGGGCGGGCAGACGGCGCTTAACACCGCCATGAGCCTTGCCAAGTCCGGCGCGCTGGAGCGGCTCGGCGTGGAGCTGATCGGCGCCAAGGCCGAGGTGATCGACCGCGCCGAGGACCGGCTGAAATTCCGCGACGCGATGGCGGAAATCGGCGTCATGGGCCCGCGCAGCGCGATCGCCCACAACAAGGAAGAAGCTGCGGCAGCGCTGGAAGTCGTCGGCCTGCCGGCGGTCATCCGCCCGTCCTTCACCCTCGGCGGCACGGGCGGCGGCATCGCCTATAACCGCGAAGAATTCTTCGAGATCTGCGCTTCCGGCATCGATGCTTCGCCCACCAACGAAGTGCTCGTGGAAGAATCCGTGCTCGGCTGGAAGGAATACGAGTTCGAGGTGGTGCGCGATTCCGCGGATAACTGCATCATCATCTGCTCCATCGAGAATATCGACCCGATGGGCGTGCACACGGGCGATTCCGTCACCGTCGCGCCTGCCCTCACGCTGACGGACAAGGAATTCCAGATCATGCGCGATGCCTCCATCGCGTGCCTGCGCCGCATCGGCGTGGATACCGGAGGCTCCAACGTGCAGTTCGGCATCAACCCCGTCGATGGCCGCATGGTCGTCATCGAGATGAACCCGCGCGTCTCGCGCTCCTCGGCGCTGGCCTCCAAGGCCACGGGCTTCCCGATCGCAAAGATCGCCGCCAAGCTCGCCGTGGGCTACACGCTGGACGAGTTGCAGAACGACATCACCAAGGCTACGCCTGCGAGCTTCGAGCCGGTGATCGACTACGTGGTGATCAAGATCCCCCGCTTCACCTTCGAGAAATTCCCCGGCACCCCGGCGCTGCTCTCCACCTCCATGAAGTCGGTGGGCGAGGCGATGGCCATTGGCCGCAATTTCGCGGAAGCCCTGCAGAAGGGCCTGCGCTCACTGGAAACCGGCCTCTCCGGCCTGGATGAAATCGACGCGCCCGGCGACGGCACGCCCGACGCCTTCAAGGCAGCACTTTCCACGCCCCGCCCGGACCGCCTGCTTATCGCGGCGCAGGCTTTGCGCGCTGGCCTCTCCGTCGAGGACATCCACGCCACCTGCAAGTTCGACCCCTGGTATCTGCGACAGATGCAGCAGATCATCGCGGCCGAGCGCGAGGTGAAGGCGCATGGGCTGCCGCGTGACGCGCACGGGTTCCGCCACCTCAAGGCGCTGGGCTTTGCCGACAAGCGCCTGGCCGAACTGACCGGCCAAAAGGAAACCGCCGTCACCGCCGCGCGGCTCAAGCTTGGCGTGACCCCGGTGTATAAGCGCATCGACACCTGCGCCGGCGAATTCGCCTCCGCCACCTCCTACATGTACGGCACGTTCGAGGGCTCCTACGGCGCCCCAGTTTGCGAGGCGGACCCCTCCGAGAAGCAGAAGGTCGTCATCCTCGGCGGCGGGCCGAACCGCATCGGCCAGGGCATCGAGTTCGACTATTGCTGCGTCCACGCCGCTTATGCCCTGCGTGAGGCCGGGTACGAGACCATCATGGTCAACTGCAACCCGGAGACCGTCTCTACCGACTACGACACCTCGGACCGGCTGTATTTCGAGCCGCTGTTCGCCGAGGACGTGATCTCCCTGCTGCGCAAGGAGCAGGAGAAGGGCACGCTTCTGGGCTGCATCGTGCAGTATGGCGGGCAGACGCCGCTGAAGCTCTCCCAGGCGCTGGAAGCCGCGAACATCCCCATCCTCGGCACCTCCGCAGATGCCATCGACGTGGCCGAGGACCGCGAGCGCTTCCAGGCGCTGCTGAAGCGCCTCGGCCTGCGCCAGCCCGAGAACGGCATCGCCCGCTCCGTCGAGCAGGCCGAGGCCATCGCAGATCGCATCGGCTACCCCATCATCATCCGCCCCTCCTACGTGCTGGGCGGTCGCGCCATGGAGATCGTGTACGACCGCACCGGCCTGAACCGCTATATGCGCGAGGCTGTGCGCGTCTCCGGTGAGAACCCGGTGCTGATCGACCGCTACCTGAACGAAGCCTCCGAAGTGGACGTGGACTGCATCTGCGACGGCGAGACCGTGTATGTCGCGGGGGTGATGGAACACATCGAGGAAGCCGGCATCCATTCCGGCGACTCCGCCTGCTCCATCCCGCCCTACTCGCTCTCGCCCGCCATCGTCGCCGAGTTGCGTGCCGAGACGGTGGCCATGGCCAAGGCGCTCGGCGTGGTTGGGCTGATGAACGTGCAATACGCGATCCAGAACGACACGATCTACGTGCTGGAAGTTAACCCGCGCGCCTCGCGCACGGTGCCGTTCGTCGCCAAGGCGACCGGCGTGCCGGTGGCGAAGATCGGCGCGCTGGTCATGGCGGGCGCCAAGCTCGCCAGCTTCAACCTGGATGACTCCATCAGCCCGCGCCACGTGGCGGTGAAGGAGGCGGTGTTCCCCTTCGCCCGCTTCCCCAATGTGGACACGCTGCTCGGGCCCGAGATGAAATCCACCGGCGAGGTGATGGGGCTGGACACCAACTTCGCCCGCGCCTTCGCCAAGGCGCAGCTCGGCGCCGGGGTCTCCCTGCCGCTCAAGGGCGCGGCCTTCGTCTCGGTAAAGGATGCCGACAAGGCCGCCATCGTGCCCGTGGCGCGGCGCCTCTCGGAGCTGGGCTTCGCCATCGTGGCAACGGGCGGCACCGCCAAGTGCATCGCGGATGCCGGTATCCCGGTAAAGCGGGTAAACAAGGTGCTGGAAGGGCGCCCGCATTGCGTGGACGCCATCCGCTCCGGCGAGATCCAGCTCATCATCAACACCGCCTCTGGCGCGCAGTCGGTGGCGGACAGCTTCGACATCCGCCGCTCGGCGCTGACCCACGGCGTGCCGAATTTCACCACCATCGCCGGGGCGCGGGCAGCGGCGCATGCCATCGCGGCACTGAAATCTGGCACCCTTGAAGTCGCGCCGCTTCAGTCGTACTTTGCCAAACCTTTCTAGAACCTTGCCGGCTGCCGGCCGGCGGGGGGCTTTGTGTTGACCCTTAACCCCATCGGGGGCTGCGGCCCTTGAGGAGAAAAAGTGCAGAAATTCCCCATGACCGCGGCAGGTCTCGCGGCGCTCGAAGATGAATTGCGGCACCTGAAGGCGGTTGAACGCCCGGCGATCATCCGTGCCATTGCCGAGGCCCGTGCCCATGGCGACCTCTCCGAGAACGCGGAATACCATGCCGCGCGCGAACGCCAATCCTTCATCGAGGGCCGTATTGCCGAGCTGGAGGAGATTACCTCCGCCGCCGAGGTCATCGACCCCGCCTCCCTCTCCGGGGATACGGTGAAGTTCGGCGCCACTATTCTGCTGGTTGACGAGGATACTGAGCAGGAAGTGTCCTACCAGATCGTCGGCATGCACGAGGCGGACATCAAGCGTTCGCGCCTGTCCATTACCTCGCCTCTGGCCAAGGCGCTCATCTCCAAGCGCGTGGGGGATACCGTTGCGGTACCCGCGCCGGGCGGCGACCGCTCCTACGAAATCCTGAAAATCACCTACGGTTAAGCTGAAATGATCACCTTCGAGGACGTCCAGGCCGCGGCCTCGCGGATCCAGGGCGCGGTTCTGCGGTCTCCCTTCCTGCGCTCGGACGGGATTTCCCGCCTGACCGGCGCTGAGGTGTACATCAAGTACGACCATATGCAGGCCACCGGCGCTTTCAAGGAGCGCGGGGCGGCCAACCGCATCGCTCTGCTCACGGCCGAAGAGCGCAAGGCTGGCGTGGTAGCCATGTCCGCCGGCAACCATGCCCAGGCGGTGGCGCGGCACGCCCAGCGCGCGGGGATCAAGGCGACCATCGTCATGCCCCGCCACACGCCCGCCACCAAGGTAACACGCACCGCTTCCTGGGGCGCCAATGTGGTGCTGCACGGCGAGACGCTGGCCGAAGCCGCCGCCGAGGCGCACCGGCTGGAGGAGGAGGACGGGCTGTTCTTCCTGCACCCGTATGATGACCCCGGCGTGATCGCCGGCCAGGCCACCATGGCGCTGGAGATGTTCGAGGATCAGCCGGACCTGAACGCGATCATCGCGGCCACCGGCGGCGGCGGGTTGCTGGCCGGCACCGCCGTGGTGGCGCGCCACCTGCGCCCCGAATGCGAGGTATTGGGTGTCGAGGTCGAAAACTACGCCGCCTTCGCCCAGGCGCTGGCGGGCGAGGCGATCAGTGTCGGCGGGCCGACCATTGCCGAGGGCATCGCCGTGCGCGACATCGGGCAGCTTCCGCTGGCCATGCTGAAGGCGCTGGACGTGCCGGTGCTGGTGGTAAGCGAGCATGCCATCGAGCGCGGCATCGCCACGTTCGTCGAGAACGCCAAGCAGGTGACGGAAGGCGCTGGCGCCGCCGGCCTCGCCGCCCTGCTCTCCTTCCCCGAGCGCTTCAAGGGCAAGAAGGTCGGCATCTCCATCTGCGGCGGCAATATCGATGCGCGCATCCTCTCCAACACGCTCATGCGCTGCCTGCTGCGCGACGGGCGCATCCTGCGCCTGGTGCTGGAAATGCCGGACCGTCCCGGCATGCTGGCGGAAGTCGCCACGCGCATCGGCGCGCTAAGCGGTAACATCCTTGAGGTAGCGCATCACCGCCTGTTCTCCAGCCCGCATGTGCAGGACGCGCAGCTGGAGATTATGGTTGAGGCGCGCGACACCAGTCACGGCGAGGCCATCGAATCCTCTCTGGCGGAAGTTTTCGCGCTGCGGCGGCTTTAGTCCCTCCCGCCGAAGGGCTGGGGGATGCGATTGCCCCCCTGGCGCTCGAACATCCAGCCCGGATATTCCGGCGGAAGCGCACTTACTGCGTCAAGCTTTGCCAGCTCCTCGGGCGTCAGTTCCAGCGTGGCGGCGGCGAGGTTATCGTCGAGCTGAGGCACGGTCTTGGCGCCGATGATGATGCTCATCACGTGCCTCTTGGCGAGCAGCCAAGCCAGCGCCACCCGCGCCACCGAGACGCTATGCGCCTCCCCGACCTCGCGCATCGCGGCAATGCATGTCCAGACGCGCTCCTTGTCCACGGGCGGGAAGTCGAAACTGGCCCGGCGTGAATCCTCGGGGGCTGGCGCACCGGGACCGTATTTGCCCGAAAGCAGGCCGCCGGCGAGCGGCGACCATACCATCAGCCCCAGCCCTTCCTCGTTGAGCATCGGCACCAGTTCGCGCTCCAGATCGCGCCCCGCGATGGAATAGTAGGCCTGCAGCGTGTCGAACCGCGCATAGCCGCGCAGCGCACTCACCCCCAGGGCCTTGGCGATGCGCCACGCCGCCCAGTTGGAGACCCCCACGTAACGTACCAGCCCCTGGCTCACCAGGTCATCGAGCGTGCGCAACGTCTCCTCAAGTGGTGTCACCGCGTCATGACCGTGGATCTGGTAGAGGTCGATGAAATCAGTCTGCAACCGCTCCAGGCTGCGCTTCACGCTATCCATGATATGCCCGCGCGAGGCGCCGCGCTCGTTCGGCCCTGGCCCAACCTCGCCGAACACCTTGGTGGCGAGCACCACGTCCGACCGCCTCACACCCAGGTTCCATAGCGCCTGGCCGGTAAGGCGCTCAGCCTCGCCCATGGAATAGACATCGGCGGTGTCAATGAAATTCACCCCTGCGGCAAGCGCGCGGGCAATGATGTCATCCACCTGAGACTGCCCGACCTGGCCGATGACCTTCCACCAGCCTGCATCGTCATTGCCGCCGAAGGTCATGGTCCCCAGGCAGATTTCCGAAACAAACAGACCAGTACGGCCTAATTGCTTGTATTTCATGGCTGTTCCCTTGCTGCTACCGCCAATAAATATAGGCGCTGAGCGGCAGGATAACAGCCTAGCCGCGCCGCCGCCCCAGCTCCGAGATAATCCCGTGCAGGGTGTTCAACTCCTGCCGCGTCACCTCGCCGCGGGTGAAGAAATGCCGCAGATTGCGCACCATGCCGGGGCGTTTCTGCTCATTGCGTAAAAAGCCCGACTCATCGCAGGCGCGGACGAGATGCGCCATGAAATTATCAAGCTCGCCCTTGGTCGCGGGCGCGGTCTCGTTCACCTGCAACTCACGCGGCGGCAGTTCCGGCGTGCGCGCCAGCCACCATTCATAGCCGAACACCATCACCGCCTGGGCGAGGTTGAGCGACATGAAGTCAGGATTGAGGTCGTAACGGATCAAACTATCCGCGCAGGCGATATCCTCGTTATCAAGCCCGGTGCGCTCCGGCCCGAACAGCACGCCAGTTTTCAATCCACGCTGGCCAGCAGCCACGATTTCCGCAGCACCGCCGCGCGCGGTGAGCACGGGCTTGATGATATGGCGCGGGCGCGGACATGTGGCGAAGACGCGGTGCAGATCCGCAACCGCTTCCGGCACGGTGCCAAACACCTTGGCGTTGTCCAGGATGCGGTGCGCGCCGGAGCCCGTGACCCAGGCGCGCTGAAGCGGCCAGCCATCGCGCGGCGCGACAATGCGCAGATGAAACAAGCCGCCATTGCCCATGGCCCGCGCCACCGCGCCGATATTCTCGGCCAGTTGCGGACGCACGAGAATCACCACCGGCGAGGGCTCGATTGGGTGCAGTTCCGCACCACCGTCACGGCCGGTCATTACGATTTCCGCAGCTTGTAGGTGCCGCCCGGGCCGTCTTCGATGGTAGCACCGAGTTTGGCAATCTCGTCGCGCAGACGGTCGGATTCCGCAAAGTCCTTACGCTTACGGGCCTCGACGCGTGCCGCCGCCAGGGCCTGCACCTCGGCCGGAATATCGCCCGCGAACCAGTCTTCCGGCGCCACATTCAGCAGTCCCAGCGCCTGCCCGGCGGCGCGCATCGCCCCGGCGGCGGTGGCATCACCGGCCAGCGCGGCATCGGCCAGGCTGTGCAACCCGGCGAGCGCGCCCGGCGTGTTGAGGTCATCCAGAAGCGGCTCCAGCACGCATTCAGGAATTTCTGCCGCCGCCTTAACATCCGGGTGCTTCTCCAGCGCGCGGTAGAAGCGATCCAGCTCCTTGCGCGCTTCGGTCAGCCCGGCATCGGAGAAATCCAGCGTCGAACGGTAATGCGAGCGCATCAGCAGCAGCCGCACCGCCTCGCCCGGCGCGGTCTCCAGCACGTCGTGCAGCACTTTGAAATTGCCGAGAGATTTGCTCATCTTCTCGCCATTCACCAGCAGCATGCGGTTATGCACCCAGACCTTGGCGAAATGCGAGCCGGGGAAGGCACAGCAAGACTGCGCAATCTCGTTCTCATGATGCGGGAAGATCAAATCATCCCCGCCGCCATGAATATCGAAATCCGTGCCCAGATGGCGTCCATGACATCGCGGAGCATTCGATATGCCAGCCCGGACGGCCACGCCCCCAGGGGCTGTCCCAGCCCGGAAGGTCCTGCGTGGAGGGCTTCCACAGCACAAAGTCCCCGGCGTCGCGCTTATATGGCGCCACATCCACCCGCGCACCGGCGATCAGTTCATCCGGCGTGCGGCCGGAGAACTTGCCGTAATCCGGGTCTGAGGCGACGGAAAACAGCACGTGCCCATCCGCCACATAGGCATGGCCATTGGCGATCAGGCGTTCGACGATGTCGATGATCTCGCCCAGATGCTCAGTGGCGCGCGGCTCGATATCGGGGGGCAGCGCGTACAGGGCGCCCATATCCTCGTGATACCAGCGGATCGGGCCTTCGGTGACCTGCTCGATGGGCAGGCCGCGCTCCTTGGCGCGGGCGTTGATCTTGTCGTCAATGTCCGTGATGTTCCGGACATACGTGACCTTTGGGTACAGCCCGCGCAGGAGGCGGATCAGGATGTCGAAGATCACCACGTTGCGCGCATTGCCGATATGCGCGCGGTCATACACGGTCGGCCCGCAGAGATAGGCCCGCACATTAGCGGGATCGATCGGGGTGAAAACCTCTTTGGTCCGGGTCCGGGTATTGTAGAGCGTCAGCTGGTTCATGGGCGCTGTTTCGGCGGGTTTGGGCTCCAAATCAAGCCGCATTGATTTTTCCCGCCCGGCGCTGCCAGATAGAGCCATGCAAAAGATTCTCGACACCGTGGACGCCCAGCTCGAAACCTCCCTGGAGCGCCTGTTCGCCTTCCTGCGCATCCCCA
The DNA here is from genome assembly GCA_963750235.1 of uncultured Alphaproteobacteria bacterium. Classification (GTDB taxonomy): domain Bacteria; phylum Pseudomonadota; class Alphaproteobacteria; order Acetobacterales; family Acetobacteraceae; genus Acidocella. Next base: position 566,210 of record CAVVPW010000004.1, on the reverse strand, counting down.
GCATCAGCGCCCAGCCCGGGCATGCGGCGGATTGCCGCAAGGCCGCCGAGTGGGCGCGCGATACGCTGGCGGGCATGGGCTTTGCCGCGCGGCTGTCGGAAACCTCGGGGCTGCCCGGCGTGATCGCCACTAACCACGAGGCCGGGCCTGAAGCCCCCCATGTGCTGTTCTACGGCCATTACGATGTGCAGCCGGCCGACCCGCTGGAGCTGTGGAACTCCGATCCGTTCGACCCGCAACTCGTCGATGGTCCGCGCGGCAAGCGCATCGTCGCCCGCGGGGCGGTGGACGACAAAGGCCAGGTCGTCAGCTTCCTGGAGGCCGTGCGCGCGCATCTGGCCGTGAACGGCAAGCTCTCCGTGCGCCTGACGGTGCTGCTGGAGGGCGAGGAGGAAAACGGCAGCCCGTCGCTGGCGGAACTGCTGACTAATGAGCGTGAGGCGCTGGCCGCCGATTTCGTCTATGTCGCCGACACCAATATGTGGGACTTCCAGACCCCGGCCATCACCACCTCACTGCGTGGCTTGGCAGCCATCGAGGTCCGGCTGCACGGGCCGAAGCGCGACCTGCATTCCGGCCTGTTCGGCGGCATCGCGCTGAACCCGATCCAGGCGCTGGTAAGCATCCTGGGTGAGCTCAAGGACGGCACCGGGCGCATCCAGATCCCCGGCTTCTATGATGGCATCTCTCCCGTCTCCCCGGCACAAGTGGAAAACTGGGCCGGGCTTGGCTTCGACGCTACAGCGTTTCTTGGCGATGTCGGTCTTTCCACCCCGGCAGGCGAGACTGACCAGCTTCCTCTCGCCCAACTCTGGGCCCGGCCGACGGCGGAACTGAACGGTATCTATGGCGGCTATCAGGGCGAGGGCAGCAAGACGGTCATCCCCGCCCATGCTACGGCCAAGCTCACCTTCCGCCTCGTCGCCGGGCAGGACCCGCACAAGGTGCTGGAGAATTTCGAACGCTTCGTCACCGAGCGCCTGCCCCCCGATGCCCGGGCCGAGTTCCTCCGTGGCGGCGCCGCTCCCGGCTTCAGCCTGAGTCCGGATGCGCCCTTCCTGCGTGCCGCCCAGGCCGCGCTGGCGGCCGAGTTCGGCAAGCCTGCCGCGCTGATCGGCTCGGGCGCATCCATCCCGGTGGTGGAGGCGTTCAAGACGCATCTGGGCCTGGACACACTGCTCGCTGGCTTTGGGCTGGACGATGACTGCATCCACTCCCCGAACGAGAAGTTTGATCTGGCCTGCTTCCACCGTGGTACCCGGGCCCATGCCCGGCTGCTTGGCGCCTTCGCCGGTCAACTGTAGCGGATCGCGTCCTTGATCATCTGCACGGCCCCGCCGGCGATCAGCGCCACGTCAAAGCGCGTCTCCTCGCGCGCCCATTCCGGGCGCGTGGCCAACGCCACGCCGGCGGCCTCCAGCAGCCGCGCCTGCTGCCGGGCGGACACCGCATAGGCCGCCTCGGCAAGGCGCGGCCGCGCCTTTACCTCGATAAAGATCAGGCGCCGATCCTCCGCCACGACAAGATCGATTTCTCCGGCCTTGGTCCGGAGGCGCTGGGCCAGGATGGTGTACCCGGCGGCCTGAAGCTGTTCCGCCACCAGATCCTCGGCACCACGCCCCAGCGCCTGCGCCTCCCGGCGCCGAGCGAGTGTGTTAAGCGGCGACAAATTCGGGGCCAGTGGCGTTGCTCTCATGCCCCGATCTTTACAAAAAATTAGTTAATTTTTTCCTAACGCCTATCGCCACGTGCCGCGCGGCTGACCGGCGAATTCCTCGGCCAGCGCCAGCCCCAGGGCCAACAGCACCGGCCCCAGGAAAATCCCCAGCGCGCCGAACGTGATCGCCCCGCCCAGCACGCCGATCAGCGTCACGGCATAAGAAAGCGAGGCACCGCGCGAGATCAGCCAGGGGCGCAGAATGGAATCCGCGCCACCGACAACGATGAAGCAGTATGCCGCCAGCAGCAGCGCGGCCACCGGGTGCCCGACCGCCAGCAAGTACAGGCTCGCCGGCACGTAAACCACCACCGCCCCCGCGGGCACGATGGAGATGATCCCCGCCAGCGTCGCCAGCAGCAACGGCTGGGGCGCATGAGCGGCCTCAAACCCGATGGCATAGAGCACACCCTGAAATGCCGCGGTACCGAGGATGCCGAACACCACGCCCCGCACCGTGGCGGCAACGAGCGTCAGCAAGTCATCTGTCCGGCTCTCATTGATGAGCCGCACCAGCAGCAGGCGTATGCGCGCCACGATCGCCTCCCCCGAAAGGAAGAAGAAATACGCAATGAACAGCGCCACCACCGTGCCGATCAGCCCATGCATCGCCTGCACCAGCAACCGGAAGCCGGAATGAGCCAGCGTGCCGAGCACCGGCTGCATGGTGCTGGCCGCGCCGCCCAGATCATCCGCCGAATTGTTCCAGAAATCCGTCAGCAACCCGCCGACCAGCGGAATATGCTGCAAGAACGCCGGAGCCGGAGGCAAGCCGTTCTGGATCACGCCCTGCACCCAGCGCTCGCTCTCGCGCGCCTCGCGCGCTGCCAACAGCGCCAGATGCACCAGCGGCACCAGCACGATGCCGGCCACCACCAGCGTGATCACGAACGCCGCGACACTGGGGCGCGTATAGCGGCGAAGCCCGTCGAAAAGCGGCCAAAGGCAATAAACGAGAATTCCCGCCCACAGCATGGCCGGCAGAAATGGCAGCAGAATGAGCAGACACCCGATGCCGAGGGAAATCGCCAAAGCGAGCAGGATGATCCGGTCAAGTTTCATGGTCCGGTGATGCCTGAGGTTCCCCCTTCCCCGCAAGCCCTGGTCGTATTGCGACGATTCTCATCAACCAGCCCTGGTTCGGCATTTTTCGGCATTTACGCCAGCCTGAGTTTCTGTTTGCAAAAAAGCTTGTTTTATGAGATGCTGTCACGAAATATGGACACAACCTAACCCAATCGCGTGGGTCCGTGGGGAAAACGACGATGCGTTTTAATGAAATCGGCCAGCAGCTACGCGCCTACCGGATGGAATCCGGCCTGAAGGCGGAGGAAATCTCGGCCCGGCTCGGCGTCTCCCGCGCGGCCCTGTACCGCTACGAGAAGGGCGAGGTGATCAAGCTCGACACCGTCAACCGCCTCGCCGAACTGCTGAAGATCTCGCCGCTTACGCTGCTTGGCATCGGCGTCGAGTATTACGGCAAGCCGGTCGGCTATGCCGAACGCCTGCGCCAGATCGAGGAAACCTCCGACCAAATCCTCCAGGTGCATGGGCCGATCAGCTATCTTGTCACCTCGGAACAGTACGACTCGCTGCTCGCCCAGATGCTGGAGGAGCATGCCGACGCGCAAGGCGCCGACCGCATGGCCGCCCGGGCCGCGGCGGACCAGCTGATGAGCGTGATGATCTCGCGCAAGCGCATGTACGCCGCGCGCAAGCCCTCGATCATTGCCATCCTCACCGCCGGGTCGATCCAGAAATTCCTGGCCGAGGGCATCTGCCCCCTGGCGCAGGTCAGCGACCGACTTCGCGCCGCCGCGCGCGAGATGGCGATCCGCGAGATCGAGTCGGTGGCGGACCTGATGGCGAGCGAGCCGATCGGGCTGCAACTCGGCCTCATGGCCCAGGGTGAGCCGAACGGCCCCTTCACCCTGCTGCGCGCACGCGACCGCGCCACGCTGGCCATCAACCCGTTCCCCTGCGACGCCCCGCCCGGCATGCAATCCGGCGTGGCCATGATCACCAACGCCGAGGACGCGGTGGCGGCGCATCAGCGTGTCTCCGAACTCGCCTGGCGCGAGGCGGTGAAGGGCGCAGCAGCAGCTGAGCGTGTGCGCGCCATGGTCGCAGCTGCGCGGGGGTGACTTCGCCCCTCATCACTCCGGCGGCGCTGAAGAAGCTGCTGGGCCGCCCAGGCGTAGTGGTGCTGGACGCCACCTATTACCTGCCGAACGAGGAAAAAGACGCGCGCCCGGTGTTCACCGCCATGCGGGTCCCCGGCGCGCAGTTCTTCGACATCGACGCCGTGGCCGACCACGCCTCCGGCCTGCCGCATATGTTGCCCTTGCCGCGGGATTTCGCCGCCGCCGTGGCGGCGCTTGGCGTCAGCTCCTCCAGCCGCGTCGTGGTGTACGACCAGCTCGGCATTTTCTCCGCCCCGCGCCTGTGGTGGATGTTCCGTGTGTTCGGGCACGACAATGTGCAGGTGCTCAATGGCGGGTTGCCGGCCTGGCTGGCGGCGAGCGGCACACTGGAACACGGCGAGCCCGACGCGCCGGCGCCGGGCAATTTCACCGCCGGCTACCGGGCGGAAATGGTCCGGGCGCTGGACGACCTCAAGCGCAACCTGCTCACCAGGGAGGAGCTGGTGCTGGACGCCCGCGCCGCCGCGCGTTTTGCCGGCACCGTGCCGGAGCCGCGCCCGGGCATGCGCAGCGGCCATATCCCGGACGCCATTTCCCTGCCCTTCACCACGCTGCTGCGCGACGGCAAATTTCTGCCGCCATCCAAGCTGCGGACAAAATTCACCGCACTTGGCATTACCGGCGCGCGCCCGCTTGTCGCCTCCTGCGGATCAGGCGTCACCGCCTGCGTGCTGGCGCTGGGGCTGAAGCTGGCGGGCTTGCCCGAGGCCGCGATTTATGATGGCTCTTGGGCCGAATGGGGTTCGCGGGACGACACCCCGGTCGAGGTATAAATGGTTAAGAAAATCGAGACGGCTCTGGCGCATGCGGGACGCAAGCCGACCAAGGCATACGGCTTCGTCAACCCGAAGCTGGTGCGCGGCTCCACCGTGCTTTACCCGGACATGGAAACCAAGCTCGCCACCGGCAAGCATATTCTTGAGCCCGTCGATATCTACGGCCTTTGCGGCAACGAGACCCATTTCGCCCTTGAGGCGGCCATCGCCGAGATCGAGGGCGGCAGCCATGCCCAGGTGACCGGCTCGGGGCTTTCCGCCATCACCGTGCCGCTGCTGGCCTACCTGAAGGCCGGGGACCATCTGCTGGTGCCCGATTCGGTCTATGGCCCGACCCGCACCTTCTGCGACGGGCTGCTGCGCCGCTACGGCGTCAAGACCAGCTATTACGACCCTATGATCACGGCGCCCGCGCTGGACACGCTGTTTTGCCCCAACACGCGCGTCCTGTTCACCGAGAGCCCGGGCAGCCATACCTTCGAGGTGCAGGACATCCCCGCCCTGGCCGAGGTGGCGCATGCGCGCGGCGCCAAGGTGTTCCTCGACAACACCTGGGGCATCCACCACTTTCAGCCCTTCACCAAGGGGGTGGACGTCTCCATCCAGGCGCTCACCAAATACCCCGGCGGGCATTCGGACATCGTGCTCGGCGCGGTGGCGGTGAACAGTGAGGAAGACTGGAAATGGCTGCGCCTTGGCGCGCTGGAGCTTGGCAACTACGCCAGCCCGGATGATTGCTGGCTGGCCCTGCGCGGCCTGCGCACGCTGCATGTGCGGCTCAAGGCGCAGGAAGCGGCGGGGCTGCGCGTGGCGGAATGGTTCGCCGGGCGGCCCGAGGTGGCGCGGGTGCTACACCCGGCCCTGCCCTCCTGCCCCGGGCACGAGTTCTTCAAGCGCGACTTCACCGGCTCCTGCGGATTGTTCGGCGTCGCCTTCCAGCCGCAATTCTCGCCCGCCGCCGTGGTGCGGATGATCGACAGCCTGCAACTCTTCGGCATCGGCGCATCCTGGGGCGGGTATGAGAGCCTGGTGCTGCCCACCACTGGCACCATCCGCCGCTCGGAGGGCACGGGCATTTTCGAAGGGCCGATGGCCAGGTTCCATATCGGGCTGGAGAACGTGGACGACCTGATCGAAGACCTCGAGCAGGGGCTGGCCGCGTTGCGCGCCGCATGAACGCCCTCATCCCGCCCGAACTCGCGGCCTTTCTAGGCACCATTGGCCTGGCTTTCATCATCGGGCTGGAGTTGCACGCCTACCGGCGGCGCGATGCCGGTAGCCTGCAGCCCGAGGCGCTCGGTTTCGGCACCACCCGCACTGTCACTCTTCTGGCCGCGCTCGGCTTCAGCCTGTGGATCATCGCCCCGGTAGTGCCCTTCAGCATCGGGCTGGCCGGGCTGAGCCTCATGCTAATGCTGGATTACCGCAAGCGCCTGAAGGCAGGAGATTCCTCGCTGCTGCCGACGGTGATCGGCGTGATGGCTTATTCGCTCGGCCCGGTGGTGCTGGTGGCGCCGATCGCCCTGCTGGCGGCGCTGGTCATCCTCATCCTGCTTTCGCTCGGCGAGCAGGCGGAAATCCGCCGCCTATCCGATGCGTTCCCGGCCGAGGAAGGTGTCACCTTCGCCAAGTTCTTCATCCTGGCCGGGCTGATCTTTCCGCTATTGCCGGACTCGGATATCCCTTACCTCGCCGGCATCACCTACCCCAAGGTGTGGATGGCCGTGCTGGTCATCTCCGGTATTTCCTATCTCGGCTATCTCGCGCACCGCTATGTATTCCCGCGCGCCGGCACGTTGCTCACCGGCGTGCTGGGCGGGCTGTACTCGTCCACCGCCGCCACCGTGGTGCTGGCCCGGAGCATGCGCAGTGAGCCCGACTCCTTCGCCCCGGCGGCGGTGGTCATCGCCACGGGCATGATGTATACCCGGCTGCTGGTCATCATCATCCTACTCGGCCATGCGGACGCGGCGCTAGCGCTCGCCTTGCCCTTCGGGTCGCTGTTCGTGGGCTCCCTGGCGGTGGCCGGGCTGCTGGCCTGGCACGCGAAGGGCACTGCCACCTCCGGCCACGCCGCAGTGAGCGCCAACCCGCTCGACCTGCCGGTGGCCTTCCTGTTCGCCCTGCTGTTCCTGGTCTTCGCGGCGATCACCAACTTCGTCACCCAGCGTTACGGCGCCACCGGCCTGCATGCGCTGAGCTTCGCGGTCGGTTTCTCGGATATCGACCCGTTCATCTTCTCGCTGCTCGACGGCAAGTTCCAGGTCGGTCAGCAGGCGGTGGTCAGCGCCGTGCTCATCGCCAGCGCCAGCAACAACCTGCTGAAGACCGGCTACGCGCTCGGCCTCTCCCGCAGCCGCCAGATGCTTCCCGCAGCCGCTTGGCTGTTTGCCGCCGCGGGTCTGAGCCTGGCCTGGGCCCTGGCCTAGGACACCGGCAGGATTTTTCATGCCCCTCTGCTGATTTGCTGCTGGAAACGGCGCGCTTAGCGCATTATAGTTCCTACATAAAAACATATCCGTGCAGCCACGGCAGCCTCGCACAGGCAAAAAAGTGCGATGAAACAAAGGGGAAGAAGTATGAGTGCAGTACCAAGCTCTGGCGATTCCACCCTCCTTTCCAAGAGCGGCGCCGTTCCCCGGCGCGAGTTCGAGATCAAGCAGATCCATTTCAAGGATTTATTCGAGGCGTTGCGCCTCGGCGTGGCTGACTGGCGGGCCTGCCGGACCGAGGTGATGGGGCTGGCGGTGCTCACCCCTGTCGCGGCGATCATGCTCGGCGCGGTGGTGGCGGCGCCCAACCTGCTGCCCTTCCTGTTCCCGGTCTGCGCTGGCCTTGCCCTGCTGGGGCCGATGGTTACGCTCTGGTTCGTCGCCCTCTCGCGCGAGCGCGAGCGCAGCGGCGTTGCCCTCGCGGAGGCCGCCTCGGAGCCGTTCAACTCCCCCCGCCTGAACACCATCCAGTCCCTTGGCCTGCTCACCATCGTGCTGTTCCTCGCCTGGCTGGCGGTGGCGGGGATCGTCTACTCCCATACGCTGGGGCAGAGCGGCCCGGCCCAGGGGCTTGGATTCTTCGTCCGCGTGTTCACCACCACGGCTGGCTGGGAGATGATCTTCGTCGGCTACCTCACTGGCGCCGTCTTCGCCCTGGTCACGCTGTGCATCGGGCTCGTCTCCTTCCCCCTGGCGCTGGACCAGGATGTCACCACCTGGCAGGCGATCACCGTCTCGGCCCGGGCCATGATCCGCAATCCGGTGGTGGTGCTCGGCTGGGGCTTCATCGTGGCGGCGCTGATGGCCGCCGGCACTGTCCTGGCCCTGCTGGGCCTCGCGGTGGCGTTGCCGGTGCTGGGCCACGCCACCTGGCACATCTACCGCCGCCTCGTGGCCTGAACTGGCCTAAAACGGAACACGGCGCCCCATCGTCTGGGGCGCCGTTTTCATGTCTGCCTGATAGGTCAGGGGCCATCTGCACACCGCTGATTTCTGCCATCTGTCCGCAGTATTGCGCGGCACGGGAAATCATCTTATGCCCCGAGCGGCTTTGGTAAGAGCAGTCAGTCCTGTTCAACAACAAGAACTGCTAGTACCGAAGTGGGAGACGTGGTTTCTGGTGAGTGCATTATCCCGGGCGGATCGGTCTGGGGGAGGACATATAATTGCGGTACTGGCGACAACTCGGCTTAATAGCCCCGCTGGCCTTGGCTGGCTGTTCCACGGACAATATACGATTGCTCCACCCCGATGGCCTGATGGCCGGGCTGGAATTCCACTACACGTTGTGGATCACCGGCATCATGATGCTCATCATCGTGCCGACGCTCCTGATGACGATCATCTTCCCGCTGCGCTACCACCATTCGCGCAACGCCAAGTACACGCCGGACTGGCACTTCTCCGCCACCATCGAGATCCTGGCCTGGGCCATTCCGCTCGCCATGGTCGTGGTGCTGGCTTACATGTCCGTTTCCGCCATCTTCCGCATCAACCCGTGGAACGCGCCCGAACTCGCCAGCGCCCCCGGCGCATCGCAGCCGCCGGTTAAGGTCGAGGTCATCGCCACCGACTGGCAGTGGGTCTTCATCTATCCTGACGAGAACATCGCCACCATCGACGATCTGGTGGTCCCCGCCGGCCGCCGCGTCCAACTGACAATGACCGCGACCGACGTCATGAACGGCTTCTACATCCCGCAGGTCGCCCCGATGGTCGACGCCATGCCGGCGATGGTCAGCAAGGACGCGTTCGAGATCGACCAGCCTGCCCAGTTCACGGGCTTCTCCACCGATTTCTCGGGCGCCGGCTTCTCCTGGATGCAGTTCAAGACCCGCATCCTGGCCCAGGCCGATTACGACGCTTGGGTAAAGAGCGTGCAGGGGAGCCCGAACCAGCTCACCTACGACGTTTTCACCCAGAAGATCGCCCAGCCGCAGGTGAATTATGGCGCCACGCCGTCCTATTTCTCCGCCCCCAACGCTGGCAGAATTTTCGGCATGGTCGTGATGGACGCGATGAACGGCAAGACCTACCCGGTCCCCGACTCGCTGACCAAGAGCGTTGCCTCCAACGAACGCAAGGCCCCGGCTTCCCCTGCCGCGAACTAAAGAAGGATCAATACCGTGCAAGTTGCCGTTGAAGGCCCCTGGTCGCCCCTGCTCGGGCGCTTGACCCTGGATGCCATCCCCTACACCAACCCCATCCTCATCTTCACCTTCGTCATCGCCGCCACAGCCGGCCTCGTGGCCGTCGGCAGCGTGCTGTACTTCCGCAAGGTCGGCTATATCTGGCGCGAGTGGCTGTGCTCCGTCGACCATAAGCGCATCGGCGTGATGTACATGATCCTCGGTTTGGTGATGCTGTTCCGCGGCTTCATCGACGGGGTGATGATGCGTACCCAGCAGGCCATCGCCATCGGCCCCAACAGCCCCGGATACCTGGGTGCTGCGCATGGCTACCTGCCGCCGTACCATTTCGACCAGATCTACTCGGCGCATGGCACGCTGATGCTGATCTTCGCCGCCACCCCGCTGCTCACCGGCCTTGGCAACATCATCGTGCCGCTGCAGATCGGCGCGCGCGACATGGCCTTCCCTTACCTCAACGCGGTGAGCCTGTGGCTGACCGTGTCCGGTGCGCTGCTGTGCATGATCTCGTTGTTCGTCGGCGAGTTCTCCAACGCCACCTGGGTTGGTCTGATGCCGTTCTCCGAGCTACCCTCCAACCCGGGCGTAGGCGTCGATTATTGGATGTGGGCGCTGCAGGTCTCCTCGATCGGCACCACCTTCAACGCCATCAACATCATCGCCACCATCGTGAAGATGCGCGCTCCCGGCATGGGCTGGTTCCGCGTTCCGGTCTTCACCTGGGTGATGATGGCCACGTCCATCATCGGCCTGACCGCCTTCCCGGTGCTCACCGCGGCGCTGTGCATGCTGGGTCTCGACCGTTACGTCGGCACGCACTTCTTCACCGCCGGCATGGGCGGCAACTATATGCTTTACATCAACCTGTTCTGGACCTGGGGTCATCCGGAAGTGTACTTCCTGGTGCTGCCGGCCTTCGGCCTGATCTCGGAGATCGTCGCAACCTTCTCCAGCAAGTCGCTGTTCGGCTACCCGACCATGATCGCCGCCTCGATGGGCATCGCCGGCGTGGGCTGGGTTGTGTGGGCGCACCACTTCTTCACCATGGGCATGGGGCCGGACCTGATCGGCTTCTTCTCCGCCGCCACCATGATCGTGGGCATCCCGACGGGCGTGAAAGCCTTCAACTGGCTGTTCACCATGTTCCGCGGGCGCATCGTCTTCACCACCCCGATGCTGTGGGCCATCACCGCCATCCTGCTGCTGCTGCTCGGCGGCATCACCGGCATGATGCTCTCCGCCTCCGTGGTGGACTACACGGTGCATGACTCCGTGTTCGTGGTCGCGCACTTCCACTGCATGGTGCTCGTCATCGGCGCCGGCATCTTCGCCGCCGTCACCTACTGGTGGCCGAAACTCTTCGGCTTCAAGCTGAACGAGACGCTGGGCCAGTGGTTCTTCTGGACCTTCGTGGCGGGCAGCCTGCTGGTGTTCATCCCGATGTTCCAGGCCGGCCTGGATGGCGAAACCCGCCGTCTGGACTACCTGTTCGACACGTCGCTGCGTCCGCTGATGCTGCTCGAGGTGGCGGGTATCGGGGTGTACTTCATCTCGGTGTTCTTCTTCCTGGCCATGGTCGTCGTCTCGCTCGTCAAGCGCGAGCCGGCCGGGCAGGACGCCTGGGGCACCGGGCGTTCGCTGGAATGGCTGACCCACACGCCGGTGCCGTTCTACAACTTCGCGGTCACCCCGCAGGTGCATGCGCTGGATGAAATGTCCTGGCGCAAGGCAAACGGCCTGGAGAAAACCCAGCCGAGCACCTACGTGCCCATCCACATGCCGAGCAGCACCAGCCTGCCCTTCATCATCGGCATGCTGAGCTTCGTCTGCACCTTCTCCCTAGTGTGGCGCATATGGTGGCTGGCGGGGGCTTCCCTGCTCGCGGCGATCCTGCTGGTGATCATCCGCTCCTTCGACAAAAACGAGGGCTACGTGCTCTCCGCCGAGAACATCGCGGAGATGGAGCGCAAGCTTCACACGGTCAGCCTGGTTGCTGAACAATCCAAGGTCCTGCCGGTTGGCGGGCATGCGGAGGCACATTAATGGCTAGCTTCACCAAAGCCAGCGCCGACACGGTGCTGTGGAACGCGGGCGCTGACGCGCACGACAACATCTCCGCCCGCACCTACGGGTTCTGGCTGTACCTGCTGAGCGATGCGCTGATCATTGCGGCGATCTTCGCCACCTACGCGGTGCTGAACAACCCGATGAACGCCGCTGGCGGCCCGCTGGGCAGCCAGTTCCTCAGCGCCAGCAAGGGCCTGCTGCAAACCTTCATCGTGCTGGGCAGCGTGCTCTGCTACAGCCTCGCCACTGTCGCGCTCAAGCGCGGCAGCAAGGTGGGGGTGAGCCTTGGCATGATCGGCGCCATCCTGCTGGCCGTGGTGTTCCTTGGCATCGGGCTCGGTGACCTCGCCGCGCTCAGCGCCGCGGGCAACGGCTTCGCCCGCAGCGGCTACCTCTCCTGCTTCTTCACCCTCATCGTCACCCACGCACTGCACATGGGCTTCGGCATCCTGTGGATGCTGGTGATGCTGGTGCAGGTCGGCGTGTTCGGCTTCACCGAGAACGTCGTGGCGCGGCTGCTGAACCTGCGCATGTTCTGGCAGTTCCAGGCCTCGGTCTGGGTTGTCGTTTACATTTACGTCTACCTGTTCGGAGGTGCCCACTAATGGCTGCTCACAACAACCCGCTCGCGCATCCCGAGGTCCGTCAGGGCTCGGTCCTGCGCTACATCGCCGGTTTCGTGGCCTCGGGTGCTGCGATGTACTTCGCCTATGTCCAGGCCATGGGTAAGCATCCAGTAATGGAGTTGATGGAGATCCTGGGCGGCGCGCTGCTGTTCAGCCTGATCACCCAGGCGGCGCTGTTCTTTGGCCTCGACGCTTCCCGCGCCCAGATCTGGAAGAGCATCTCCCTGATCCTCACTGTGCCGCTGTTTTTGGTGATTATCGGCATCACGGTGTGGGCGTTCGCCTCGCTCTATAGCCGCACCATGCCGGACCCGGCCATCATGAATTCGATGTCTATGTAATCTGTTGCCGCCTCGGCGGACTGGAAAACGCGGCCCCGCAGGGGGCCGCGTTTTTTATTACCCGTGCCTCAGGTGCTGGCGCTGTCGTCCGGCGCGGGCGCGTTCTGGGCAAGATGCTGGGTGATGGCCGGGAGATGCTGGGCGATGAGCTGGCTCGCCTGCTGCGGGTCGATGCCGAGCTTCGCCGCCACCGCCTGCACCGCCGGCTGACCCAGCACTTGCTGCACCGTATCGGCGTCGATGGGCAAGCCCTGCCCGCCGGTCCAGGAGGCGATATGCGCCCCGAGCCCGCTCTGCTCGAACTGCGCCGTAAGCCCGCTCAAACCGCCTACGCCCTGCTCCTCCAGGCTTTGCATCAGCGGCCCGGCCACTTGCCCGGCCTCGCCCCCCAGCGCGCTGTGGACGAGATTGGAAATGCTGTCGAAAAGGCCCATGGTACCGACTCCGTTGTTGGGAGCCGGCACTCTACACCTAAGTCACCGATCTGTACCGGGTTCAAAATAATTTCACGCGCGCCAGAAGGTCATCAGCAGCCCGCCGGACAGAATCAGCCCGCCCCCGACAAGTATCGGCAGGTTGGGCCGCATGCCAAACCCAAACAGATTAATGAGTTGCGCCACGACGAAGAACAGCGAGACATACACGCCCAGCAGCCGCCCGAAATCCCAGGGCGGCAGGTTCACGGTCACACCATAGGTGAACAGCACCAGCGCCGCCGCGCCAAACAGGCCGAGGCGGGCAAGCGGCACGGCCTGGGAATGCAGCGCCATGCGGGCCACAGCGTCGCCCCCGGCTTCCAGCGTGGCTGCGAGGGCAAGCACCAGCAAAGCCGCAAAGTTGTTCATGCCCGTTATGGAAGCTTGGCAAGCACCTTGCCGTCACGCTCGGTGACTTCGATGATCTTTAAATCCGCCGGGGGCTTGCCCATGGCCAACGCCTTGTGGCTCCAGCCCGGCATCCTCGCGCCCAGCACGGAATTCGCCCAGGTGAGGTTCTTGCCGGAGCAGATTTCGAACCTGGACCCGTGGAACGGACAGGTGATCGCACCGTCGCTGATCTTCCCGCGGGCCAGCGAGAGGCCCATATGCGGGCATTTGTTCTCGAATGCGCAGACCGTGCCGTTCACGCGGGTGATCGCCACGTTATGCCCGGCGGCGCTGGAGACACGAACAATGCCTTCGATAATCTCATCGGATCGGGCGAGTTCAATCAAGCTCATATCGACAGCTCCTGGATTGTGAGGCAACAGGAGCATCATGCCCCGGAAATGTTCGCCAGGGTATGAAATATTTACGCGCGGAAACCCTAAACCGTCACGCAGTGGCAGAGTGACTACAAAGCCGGGGCCTAAAAGTTCTTCCGGTACTGGATGAAGCCGGACTTTTTGGCGACCTCGTCGTAGAGCGCCTGCGCCGTCTTGTTGGTCTCATGGGTCAGCCAGTACACGCGAGTCGCTTTCTTCTCGCGCGCCTTGGTGTACACAGCCTCGATGAGCGCGCGGCCCACGCCCCTTCCCCGCGCCGGCGGCGCGGTGAACAGATCCTCCAGGTAGCACACATCGTCCAGGCACCAGGTGTTGCGGTGGAAGATGTAGTGCACCAGCCCCAGCAGCACACCATCGGCCTCCGCCACCAGCGCATGCACTGGCTCAGCGGGGTCGAAGAAGCGGCTCCAGGTCTTCCCGGTAATCTCCGGCGCCAGATCAGGCACCTTGTAGAATTCCAGATAGCCTTGCCACAGCGCCGCCCATTGCGCGCGGTCTTCGGGCTGGATCTCGCGGACACGCATCGCCACACCTGCCTGGATAAGTTCTGCCTGAAATTCTACGCCCCAGTGGAGGGAGTGCCAAGTGCGCTCAGCCTCGCGGCAGAGAGCCGACCTCGGTCAGCAGCGCATCGAACCGCGCGTAGAAAGCGGCGTTGCTGAAGCGCCGCGCCGTGTGCCGGGCCGCCGCGCCCATCTCGTCTCGCAAGGCCGGACTCACCGCATATATGCCCAGGCTGAGTGCCAGCATGTCGATCCGGCCGGGCGGAAACATCAGGCAATTGCGCCCATGGGCGAAAACGTCACGGTAGCAGGGCAGGTCCGAGAGCAGTAGCGGACGGCCGAGCAAGGCCGCCTCATAGGCCGCGATGCCCTGAGTCTCGCTGCTGGAAGCCAGGCAGAACACATCCGCCGACTGCGCCCAGGCGAGCGCCAGAGCCGACTCGATTTCCCCGGTGAAGCGGAATTGCGCGGGCGCCTTCCCGGCGATCTCGCGCGCGTCATCCTCCAACGCGTAGATTCTGCCGCAGAAAACGCATTCCGCGTCGATACCGCTGCGCGCCACGGCGCGGATCAGGTCCCCAGGCCGTTTGCGCGTCTCCACCGAGGCCACCTGCACGATCCGCAGCGCTCGTTTTTTCGGGGGCACCAGATCGGTCGGGAGAGCGTCAGGCACATTCACACCGTTCGGGATGACGTGAAATTTCCGCGGGTCGAGTTGATAGGTGAAGGAGCGCAGCACCTCCGCCTGGAACGGCATCTGGTACACCACCGCTGCCGCCTGGGCGAACGCCTGGATCATCTGGTTGTGCTTCAACAGCAGGTTGAGCGCTACCTCTGCCTCATGCACGAACCAGATGACGGGCAGATGCGTCGCGATTTCCTGCACATGCATGGCTGTACCGATGCCGTTGCACAAGGCCAGATCGTAGCCACCCAGCACGGCCTGAGCGAGGACGGGAATCCCGGCCTCCTCATAGCGCGCCTTCATGGGCCCATCCGCAGGGTTGCCGGGGAAGATATGAACCTCGTGCCCAACCGCCCGAAAATGCGCGGCCAAGCGGAACAGCACCGTGCTCGCGCCCGTGATAGTGAACTCATGGTTCACGAGCAGCAGGCGCATGAGTTTACGAAATCCGCGCCAGCGCCGCTTCCAGCCGCTTCACCTCACCTGCGAAGCTCTGCTCACGCTCCCGGTGCTCCTCAAGGATGTCCTCCGGCGCACGGGCGCAGAAATCGGCATTGGCGAGTTTCGCGGTCACCTTCGCCAGCTCCGATTGCGCCTTGGCCAGGGCATTGGCCAAACGCTTGCGCTCGGCTTCCAGGTCGATCAGCCCTTCCAGCGGCAGGATGATCGTTGCCTCGCCGAGCACGGCCTGGGCCGCGTTCTTCGGCGCCGGGCCGGTGAGCGGCCCAATTTCCGAAGCACGGGCCATGCGCGAAATTGCCTCGAACCACGCCTCGGCGCGGGCCAGGGTGGCAGGTGCCGCGTCCTGCAAGAGAACCGGCGACTTGAGCGAAGGCGGCACATTCATCTCGGCGCGCACGGTGCGTATTTCGGAGATCAGCCCGATCACCCAGTTCACCTCAGCCGCCGCTTCCTCGACGCCGTCCACGGAGACGGGCTGCGGCCAGGGCGCATTGATCAGCGAGCATTCAGGCCCGTAGCCGAAATAATCCCACAGCTCCTCGGTCACGTACGGGATCAGCGGATGCATCAGCCGCAGCAGAATGCTGAGCACGTAGGAGGCGGTGTCGCGGATTTCCGCGGCATCCTCCGAGGCGAAGCCCGGCTTGGCGAATTCGATGAACCAGTCGCACACATCGCCCCAGGCGAAGCGGTAGCAGGCTGCGGCGTAGTCGTTCGGGCGGAACGCATCGAGCGCCGAGGTCGCGGCCGTGATCGCCTCGTTCGCGGCAACAAGGATCCACCGGCAAAGCGGCAGCTTCGCCTCTTCCGGCTTGAAGTCCGGGTTCGGCTTCACCCCATTCATCTCCAGAAAGCGCGCGGCGTTCCAGATCTTGGTGATGAAGGCGCGGTTGTTCTCGACGATCTTCTGCCCAAGCTTCACATCCCGCCCCTGCCCGGCGGCGGCAGCCACCGAGTAGCGCAGCGCGTCGGCGCCATAGGCGTCAATCAGCGTCAGCGGGTCCAGGACATTGCCCTTGGACTTGGACATCTTCTGCCCCTTCTCGTCCCGCACCAGGCCGTGGATGTAAACGGTGCGGAAGGGGACATCGCCCATGAAGTGCAAGCCCATCATCATCATCCGCGCGACCCAGAAGAAGATGATGTCGAAGCCCGTCACCAGCGTGTCGGTGGGGTAGTACTTCTCCAGCTCCGGCGTTTTTTCCGGCCAGCCGAGCGTGGAGAACGGCCACAGCGCCGAGCTGAACCAGGTGTCCAGCACGTCCTCGTCCTGGGCCAGCTTCACCCCCTCGCCCGCCTGGGCCTGCGCCTCGGCCTCGGTGCGCGCCACGTAAACCTTACCGCTCTCATCGTACCAGGCGGGGATGCGATGCCCCCACCAGAGCTGGCGCGAAATGCACCAGGGCTGGATGTCGCGCATCCAGGCGAAGAACGTGTTCTCCCATTGCTGCGGCACGAACTTGATATCGCCGTTTTCCACCGCCTTGATGGCCGGCTGCGCCAGCACCCAGGCGTTGCAGTACCATTGCGTGGTCAGCAACGGCTCGATCACCGAGCCCGAACGGTCGCCATGCGGCACGGTATGCGGGTGCGGCTTCACCTCCACCAGAATCTCGCGCGCCTCTAGCTCCGCCACGATCTCCTTGCGCGCCACGAAGCGGTCCTTACCCTCCAGCCCGAGCACGAAGTCCGGCAGGTCGCCGAGTTCGGCGAGCGTCACCTTGCCCTGCTTGTCGAGCATCGAGGGCATGGGCAGGCCATGGCGCTTGCCGACCTCGAAATCGTTGAAGTCATGCGCCGGGGTGATCTTCACCGCACCCGTGCCCTTCTCCGGGTCGGCGTATTCGTCGGCGATGATGGGGATGCGCCGCTCCGTCAGCGGCAGGACCACATGCAGCCCGATCAGGTGCTTAAATTTCTCGTTCTCGGGATGCACCGCCACGGCGGTGTCGGCCAGCATCGTCTCGGGGCGCGTGGTGGCGACGACGATCTCCTCGCCACCGTCCACCGGGTAGCGGATGTGCCACATATGCCCCTTGGTCTCGCGGCTCTCCACCTCAAGGTCGGAGATCGCGGTTCCCAGCACCGTATCCCAGTTCACCAGGCGCTTGTCCTGGTAGATCAGCCCCTGCTCGAACAGGGTGCAGAACACCTCGCGCACCGCGGCGGAGAGCCCGTGATCCATGGTGAAGCGCTCGCGCGCCCAGTCCGGCGACGCGCCAAGCCGGCGCAACTGCTGCGTGATGGTGCCGCCGGACTCCGCCTTCCACTGCCACACGCGGGAAAGGAACGTCTCGCGCCCCAGCTGATTGCGGCTCACGCCTTCCTTGTCCAGCAGCCGCTCCACCACCATCTGCGTGGCGATGCCGGCATGGTCGGTACCCGGCTGCCAGAGCACATCGCGCCCCTGCATGCGGCGGAAACGGATGAAGATATCCTGCAGCGTCATGGTCAGCGCGTGGCCGACATGCAGGCTGCCCGTCACGTTCGGCGGCGGGATCATGATGGTATACGGGGAGGCGGCGGACCCGGGGTTCGCGGCGAATGCGCCGGATTCTTCCCAACCGCGATAGAGCCGTGCCTCAACCGAGGCCGGCTCGAAAGTCTTTTCCAGTGTCGTCAAGGCAAACTCCGGCGCCGCCGGGGCGGCGCGCGCATGAACGGTTATCGTGCCGCCCGGAGAGCGCCGTGCGGCACGGAAGGCAGATTACATACGGTCGATAACGCGGCCGATTTCGGCGCGCACCACGCGCTCGACCAGGCTCGGCAGGTGCGAGTCCAACCAGGACTTCAGCACCGGCTTGATCTCCTCACGCACCAGGTCTTCAATCGTCACACCCGGACGGCCGATCCCCACGGCGCGCTCGGCGCTGACGCTGCGCACCAGCGAGCCAACCTTGCTGGCAATTTCCTGAGCCGCGGAATCGCTCACCAGACCTTGGGGAGACTGAACCTGATCTTCCATGTTGTTTTCCTTCGAGGACTGAACTTTAGAGTAGACTGAGGAATCGCCCTCCACCAGGGTGGCCGGCAAATATTGCTCGCTCCCAGCCTGCCCGCTCACGCCTTGGCTGTCCAGCGTCGATTCTGAGGTGAAATGGGTGGAAATGCCCCCTACGTCTGCCGGAGCGGACCCAGGCGGGGCCTCCGTAGCGGTCGAGACATCCGCGCGCGGGCCAGACAGAGGCGTATCGAGCACCAGAATATCGTCATCCGACTCATCACGAGGCTGGGAGGCACGTTCATTCTCCTCCTCGGTCAGAATCCGGCGGATGGAGGCGAGGATTTCCTCCATGGACGGTTCCGCCGTGCTGGCAGGGCCAGATTTATTGGAAATGCCGTTACCTTCGCTCATCGTCTCATCCTTCTAGAGGGATTCCACCGGAAGCGGAACCACTCTGATTTATGGTTCGTGAGCAATTTCGTCCGCCTGCCCAAAACTCTCGCTTCGGACAAGCTGACATTGCCCCCTTAAGGCGCGGCCGGGACGGCCTGCCCATCTGTTATCGCCGGAGCCGGACTGGCCGCCAGCAAGGCGCCGCTGGGCGCCACGCCCGCCGCCTGATCCGCCTCTTCTCCAGTACCGAAACCGGCGTACTTCACGGCGTCATAATATTTCAGGTCGTCATATTCCTGCACCGGCAGGTTCAAGTCGCGGGCCGTGAGCCGGCCGGCAGCTGCGGCCACGGTGTAGGAACTGTTTACCAATGTAGCGATATTCTGGACCTGTTGCACCTGTGCGTTCAAGACCAATTGTTGGGCGTTCAGCACATCCAGCGTGGTGCGCGTGCCCACGAGCTGTTCGCGCTCCGTGCCATCGAGGGCGATGGCATCGGCCTTGATCGCGGCATTGGTCGAGACGATGGCGGCGCGGGCGGAGATGAGTCCCTCCCAGGCCTGCGCCGCCTGCTGGTAGGCCGTGCGCTGGGCGTCCAGAATGGCGGCGAAGCTCTGCTGTTCCTTGGCACGGGCGGAGCGGATGGCGGCATATTCCTGACCGCCCTGGTACAGCGGCACCGTAAGCTGCGCGCTCACCTCGCCGCCATTCTGCTTGACGCCGATGCCGGACGAACCCTGCTGGTTATAGGCCGTCGCCTGGAAATCGATCTGCGGCATCAACGCGGAGAATGCCACATCCACCGCGTCCTTGTTCGCGGCATCAGTAAATTCCGCGGCAATGACGTTGGGGTTGTTGGTCACCGCGGCCTTGGCAGCCTCCTCCTTGGACTTCACCGGCTCCAACAGAGGCTGCGGCGGGGCCAGGTTATCGGCTGGGTAGTCGCCCACCAGCTGGCGGAAATTCTCCCGCGCGACCTGGAGGTTGCCCTGCGCCACCACGACCTGCTCGTTGGCCTGGGCCAGCGAGGCCTCGGCCTGCGCCACCGAGGTGAGCGTGATCTCGCCAACGCTGAACTGCGCCTGCGTGTCCCGCAACTGCTGTTGCAGCACCTGCTCGTTGCTCTTCTGCAGCGCCAGAAGCTGCGTATCGGTGATCACGGTGACATAGGCGTTCACGACATCGGTGAACACGGTCTGTTCGGTGGCGAGAAGCTGCGCCCGCGCCGCGAACACCTGGTTCTTCGCCTCGCGCAAAGACGCAATGGTCTTGCCGCCCGTGTAGACGGGCTGGTTCAGCGTCACCTGGCTCTCGAGCGTGTTGCGGTTCTCTCCATACTTGGTGGAGCCCCCCGCGCCGCCCTGGTACGGGGCATTGTTCTGGACCCATTCATTTCCAGAGGTCCGGCCGACGGTTGAGGTAACCTGCACGGTCGGCCGCCAGCCGGAGAGCGCGGTGGGCACCTGCTCGTCGGCCTGGCGCAAAGCCGCGCGCTGCTCCTGCAGGGTGGCGTTGTTGTTGTACGCCTCCACCAGCGCGTCGGTCAGGGTCGCGGGCGAGTCGGCCATGGCCGGCCGGAGCGGCGGCATGAATGCGCCCGCCAGCGCCACGCCCGCGAGTAGCGCCGCGTGCCTGGGCAAAATGCCACGCCCTAGCATATTCAAAAGGCGAAGACCGGCGCGGGGCGGAACTGCGGCAGCAGCCTGGGCGTGCAGTCGAACACTTCCACCTCGGCGAAACCCGCGCCGGACGGTTCCGCGACCACGGCACGCCCCACCGCGCCCGGGCCTTCGGCATCGGCAAGAATGGCGATGACGCGCCCGCCCGGCGCCAGTTGCGCGGCAAACGCCTTGGGGATCTCAGGCACCGCGCCCTCGATGACGATGGCATCGTATGGCCCGCCCGCTGGCCAGCCGGCCAGCAACGGCCCGGTCACGGTCTCAACATTGGTCCCGTACCGCGCCAGCGCGCCGGTGTTCAGCCGGGTTTCCTCCTCCAGCGCCACCACCGCAACCCCGGCAACGCCGAGAATCGCGGCGAGATAGCCGGCGCCCGCCCCCACGACCAAGACATGCTCCGGATTCGACTCCAAAGTGAGCTGCGCCAGCCGCGCGATGATCATCGGGTTCAGCAAATAGCGGCCCTGGCCCAGAGGAATGTCCGCATCCGCATAGGCAAAGCTGCCTTGCGGGGCGAAAGCCTCGCGCGGCAGGGCACGCATGGCGCCGATCACGCGCGTGTCCTGCACATGGTTGGGGCGGATCTGGGTGTCCACCATGTTTTCGCGAGCAATGTTCTGGGAAATTTGGTCCGCCATGCTAGCCTTCTCATTCGCTATACGCGGCCTATATAGCTGGGCGATGCGGCACAACTCAACTGGGGCTCCGCTAAACTGACATCCCGGCGCTTGACCAGCGGCGCCTCCCCGGAGATAAGGGCCCACCATACACCGATGGTCCGGTGGCAGAGTGGTGATGCAGCGGACTGCAAATCCGCGAATGTGGGTTCGATTCCCGCCCGGACCTCCAAAAATCTAAGCTTTCCGCTGGTTTTCGGACACTCGAAGAATAAGTTCCTAAATTATTTCTCAAAGCAGAAACGAGAATATGAGCTATTCCGTGGGCCTGGGCATGACCTTTACTTGGTCCGGCGCTCCCACGAATCACCGGGTGATGCGCGCCAACCGTATGATCGGATACGCCGGACGGCGGAGACTGCCTAATTCTGAGCCTCCTGGGTACAGGCGCAGCAAGCCTGTGAGGCGTCCGAAGCTTGGCGGGCTGGTTGGGGATAATCGATGCAATCCTTGAGGCCGGCCGGCGGGCACCGTCCTTCACCCTGCCGCCATTGGCGTGAGCCTCATAGCCGAGCGCCTGGGCCAGTGCCCCAGGGAGCTTCCGTTCCCCAGGCCTGCCCCCTAGAAGCACTTATTCATTGATCTCGCTTCAACTCGTTCAACATCCATTCCGGCATTTCCTCCCCAATGCTCTCAAAGCCCAAAGCCAGGTTTTCACAGAATCCTGGAATGTGTTCAAACTGGCGCTCCGTCATGAACAGGTAGCGATAACGCTCGGGGTGTTTCCGATACAGCAATGCATCCTTGATAAAAAATTTCGTTCGCTCATCAAGCGATTCGCGACCCTCGCTACGAGGCTGTGCAGGATGAAAAACCTCCACGTCCCTGGCATAGGGAACCAAACCGATATCAGTCATCCGCCATCCAAAATCCGTGTCCTCACGGAAATGGGGACGGTCGAACTGCAAGTCGAAGCCGCCAAGATACTGGAACACAGATTACCTCACGAAGAGGTTGGCCGTCATGAAACCAATGCCTTCAAAACCTACGTTCGTCACCGGGCGCCAGTGTGGATCGTCGAGTTTATCTGACCTAATGAGGCCTTCGAGCCCCACGACCGCAGGGTTACTGAAATACGAACGGGCATTAAGCAGCCAGTCCTCAGCGGGTAGGCAGTCGTCATCGATAAAAGCGACGATTTCCCCCTGCGCAAGAAATGCACCGTTATTACGCGCACGGACCGCGCCTTTGACCGGGCTATGAAAGTACACCAAGGGGAAGCCGTGGATTTCGCCTGCACCACTCCAGGGCGCTTGGCTTTGGTCCACTACGACGACTTCAAAATCTCGTTCTATTTGATTTTGTAGGCAGTGAATCAGCGTATCGAGTTGCTTGTGCCGCTCATAGGTAGGAATGACCACCGAGAACAAGGGCCTCGCTTGGCCCGCTAAGCGTGTACGCGCTTTGAGAAACGCGCCAGCGCATTCCGAAATATGCTCCCAGGCATAGGCATCCTCGACGCATTGCCGGGCCTCCGCCCCCATTCGCGACCGCAGCGCATCGTCCTTGAGCCGTTTGATCGCGGCGGAGAATGCCGGCGGGTCAGGATCGGGGATTAGTATGGCCTGCCGCCCCCCGTGTCGATCCCACGCGCGCCTGTGGCTGTACTGACGACCGGCAGGCCCATGGCCATAAAATCAAACATCTTGATATTGGTACCCGAGCCGGAAAACATCGGGTTGATGCCGATATCCGCCGCGTGGAACCAACGGGACTTGGCCGCTTCGTCAAGCTGCCCCGTAACCACGACATTCTTCCGGCTGGCGGTCATCCCGAGCCCCGCACCGCCAACAATTACGAAGGTTACATCAGGCAGCAAATTGGCAAGGGTCTTATCGATAAATTCGGCGGCGTGGATATTGGGGCCGTAGCTGCTGCCAATAAACACAGCGACGAAGGTATCCTGGGCAATGCCAAGGGCCCGTCGAGCTTCCCTGCGTTTGTCTGCGCCGGGCTGATCTGCGGTAAAAGCCATCACCCCATTAGGGACAACGCGCATTTTATCAGGTGAGAAGTCGTATATCCGGTTGAAGCGCAGTAAGTCCTCGTGTGAACAGGCCCAAATCCAGTCTGCCCGCGTTCCAACGTCATATTCGTCCTGCACCACGCGGCGCAGGAGATCAGCCTCCACTTGGTTGCGCTCGTCGAGCAACTGGGCTCTCAGGAAACTTTCGACATTGTGCGAGTCATAGATAACCACCTGGTCCGGCCGCAGGCACTCCTTGACCAGGGGATAGACCCAAGGATGGGAGAAGATCACGACGTCGGCCCCGGCGACCTCTTGGCGCGCCTTTTCCACGAAAGCGGGCGAAAGGCTCGCCTGTTGGCTGAATGCGAGGTCGATCACCACTTTTCCATTGGCCCGGCGGGCAAGGTCCGCAGCTGCCGCGTGATGGGCATCGCTAAGGGGAATATCGGTCTCGACGAGAGTGTCGCTTAGGGCGTGGGCACGGTAGGACTTCGCCCGGCCAATCATAGGAACCCACGTACTTGCATTCCGTACCTGCCCCCAGATTGTGGTAGAGCCCCAGTAAGCGCAGGCGCCCGCCACCGATGGGTGGGTCAATTGGCTGCATATCCAAGACCGCGACCTTGCACTTGTCGGGCAGCGCCGTCCCAGCCGGCGCCATCGCGGCATCGGCGAGAATGGTGGCCGTTTTTTTCCATGACATGGCCCTAGGCCGTAGTGACGATTTACCTGAGCAGGATAGCGATAGCGGCGAGAATGACAAATCCCCTGTAGTTTACGAGGAGCTTGTCGTATCTGGTGGCGACCCGGCGAAACTGTTTGAGCTTGTTGAAGAAGCGCTCGATGAGATTGCGCTCCTTGTAGAGCGTTTTGTCATAGGTGGGCGGTGTACGGCGGTTTGATTTTGGTGGAATGACCGGCTCGGCATCGCTGGCGCGCACGGCCTCACGCAGATGATCGGCATCGTATCCCTTGTCGGCGATGATGGCTTGCGTTTCGAACCCTTCGATTAGGTCGTGAGCCTGGGTGATGTCGTTGCGCTGCGCTGGCCCGAACAACAGGCGGACGGGATTGCCGAGCGCGTCGGTGGCGGCGTGGATTTTGGTGCTCAAGCCACCGCGGGATCGGCCCAAACCCTGGGCATCCGCCCCCCTTTTGCCAGCCGTGCGCCCGCCGCGTGCTGATGCGCCCGCACGATTGTTGAGTCGATCATCAGCCATTCAAGGTCGGCTTCCGCGGTCAGCGCGGCAAGAAATTTGTCCAGCGCGCCGCGCTCAATCCAACGGTAATAGCGACGTTTCACGGCCTGATGGTCGCCAAATCGCTCCGGCAGATCGCGCCAGCGGCCGCCTGAACGGGCCATCCAGAGCAGTGCATCGACAAAGCGGCGATTGTCACAACGCGGCCCGCGCTCACCAGCACGCCCGCCAGGAACCAAGTCTCTCAGCCGCTCCCATTGATGGTCCCGCAGCGCGTCAACATCCCGTTCCATCAAGCTGATCCCAAAAATCAGCCTTAAATCAAATTTTTAGCCGCGCCGGAATCCCCCCAGGCAATAATTCGTCACTACGCCCTAGTAAGTCGGAATCTGTTTTCACCCATTTGCGCAGCCTTATCAGGATTCTCGTATAGCCATTCTAAGGCCTTTTGCACGCTCTCCGGATCTGGCTGACAGACAAAGCCGGTTTCATTATTCATTCTTTACGAAATAGGGTACCTCGCCTGAATCGGCACAAGTGACAACGGGCTTTCCGCTCGCAAATGCTCCCAGAGTGACGTAGCCGTAATCTTCACGGATCGGCACGAACGGCACAGCCAGAGCACCCGCGTAAAGATCAACAAGCTCCTCGTCGCTGACGCTGCCCAAGAACTGGATGCGGTCATCTCCCGCCGCAAGCTCCCGCAACTCCTTCTCCGCCTCACCTCTGCCGGCGATCAGAAGTTTTAACGGCAATTTAGATTTACCTATAGCCTCTATAACAAGGTGAACCCGTTTCCATCGGTGCAACCGTCCTGGCAGAAAGAAGTATTCTCCTGCAGGCCTATTTTTGAATGCGCTGAAAGTGAGCGGGGGATGCAAAACGTCGCATTCCACCCCGCGCCATTTATACAACCGTCGTGCCACTTCATGGGACAGCGCAAAACGCGCCTTAACCCCCTTAATGGCCTCAAAATCAACCTGATGAATTCGTGCGCGCTGGATGAAATGTTCACGAGATGGCGCTGGCAACTCGTCATAGAACATGTCGTCATAAAAGCGAACGGTGTGCACGAGAGATAACACATGGTTAGGATGGATCGCCGCATAAGTAGGCGCTTTGGTCGATACAACCATGTCATAGCCGGACAGATCTATGTTGCGGCAATACGAATAATTTTTTAGTATCTGGTCGAAAGTTGGCTCATCGGCGGGCACCCAAATCAGTTCAGCAACACAACCGATATCGCGAAACCCCTTGACGAGGCCCTCGAAAAAGCGTTCTGCGCCGCCTTTCGTGCCCGTACTTGGCGTTGCAGCCAGCACCGCCACCCGTAATCCAGCATAGCGATTCTTCAGGTTGTTTCCAGAATCGAGCATCATTAGTTACCCTCTCTAGAAATTTGAGCTACTTCCGGGCGAACCCGCGTGAGAATCTCATCAGTGGAAAGGTGCGTCGCGCAGCCTGGGTCGAGGAATGAGCGCCCCCCATAATCCCTCCGGTCTCAAAGCGCCTCTCTGCTGGCAAGGGACTGAAGCCACGTGCGACATATACAGCAGGATCTTTTTCGTTCGATTGAACATTGTTTATGCCGGGTAGCTTCCTAACGAGCCTGCCCCCCCAGCGCAGGGGGGCGGTCACTCTCCAGGAGCGACTGAGACTTACGGCCTTCAACTCTGCACCGGCCTGCTCGGCCTTGGTCTCGGCCTGCGCGGCCTTGGCCTCAGCATGCTCGGCTTTGGCTTCGGCCTGCTGTATTTTTAGCCTCAAGCATGGTAAGGCGCGTCTGCGTTTCCTCATCGTAACGGGCTGCGAGACTCTCCAGTGTCAAGCCGCATTGCATTTCAAAGGCAGCATCAAAAAGTCCTGTCTGCATTTTTATGCCGGACTTTTGCGCAACAACCGCGCAGTCCGGGCTTACGCCGGAGAGTACGTTAATGAGGTGAACCCGGCTGGCCGTCTCCAGCCCGGCATCTTGCTGAAGCCGTAGTATTTTAGTGCGCTCGAAACCTGTATAGTCACAAAGAAACGAGAGAAGCTGAACTGGCAGCGGGCGTTGATGAGTGGGGTCGAGATAGAAGCTTGATGTTCCTACAGCCAGATTCTCTGAATTTGGCGTCTCGATAATGAGCAGCCCAGAAGGCTTGAGGACTCGCAAAGCCTCTTTAACAAGCTTTTGCAAGTCGTCAAAAGGGATATGTTCCGCCAGATGAAAGGCCGAAACAACTGCCTGGCTTTCATCGGGAAGATGCTCTAGTGCAACGACGGCATCCTGGGTTTCCACGGAAAAACCACGCTCCAGGCAGGCTTTTAACATGCCTTCGTCGAGATCGACGCCGTGGGCGTTCAAACCGATCTCACCAGTCAGTTCGAGCCATTCTCCACGGCCGCAGCCTAAATCCAGAGCTCGGCAGTCATCATAAATATTCAGAAGCGGCCGTACAAAAGGCACATAAACATTCAGACGCTGCTTAATCAGCTCCCGGGAGCCACGGTAGATATCTTCGATATGCTCGATAAAATCCATTATCCATCCGCGTTACTCCTTCACGAAAGTCATGATATATGGCATTTCATAATTGTAATTTTTCCAATTTTTGCTACGCTCAGGACTCGTTCTTTGTGGTAGACGTGATTGGGCGTGGAATAAAATCCCTTTCAACGCCTCTTGCCTGACGCGAGCTGAGTGTTTCATGGGGAGGTCAGCCCGTCCGGCCTTCAACTTCTTGGCCAATGAGGTGCGCTGCATTGCGCCTTTGTAATATCTCACTAGCTTTTCGGCGAGTGATTCGTCGCGCAAGATCACCACTGGCGGAAAATCGGCCTCCTTTCGCACCTTATTGACTGCATACAGGCCTTCTGTCGTGTAACTGGGCCGTGCGAATGCTTCCGCCGCCCATTGCACGAAATATCGCTCGAGCGCCTTGGAAGCCGTCAAGCCAATCGGCCCGTTGGTCCCGATATACTTGATCGCGCGCAGGACCGCCTTCAGCAAGGTGGCATGGACCAGCATGGGTTCGCCATCCGTTATGGGGTTGAATAGGATCATGGGAGAAGTGTGATTGATCTGCGCTGACATGCCAACCCCCGGTAATTGGCAACAATCTGTCAGCTCCATCTGCAACGCCGTCATTCCGCTCCCGGCCCATATTGTACTATAACCAGTTCATCACCACGCCGCGCCATCTTCCCCTGATGCCAAGGCCCGCCACGCCATGCACAATCTGCGCTGGCCGCGCTAAGTGCCGGATTTCCCGGCGCGGCGGCGCGCGGAGCTGTGCCAAACCGTTTAGCGAGCGATACGGCGCAAATAGGTCCGGGATCGCAATGACGTCCCTGCTGCTGATCTGCTGGTTGCGCAGCGCGCAGCCGAGCGGACGGCGAAATGATCATAATGATCCTGCCGGCGTGGTTCATCGCCCCTTTCGTGGTCCCCGCCCTGGCTGAGCAGAAAGGTGTCACCGGCGCGGGTGGCATCATCCGATTCTGACGCCGGCGCGGCTGGTTCATGCATGGCCTCACCCTGGCGCCGGTCGCCTTGGTTCATGTCCTGTGCCTGAAGCCGGACCAGCGGGTTTTAGATCGCCGGGCCAAACTGGCGAGGCAGTGGCCGGAGTGTCCAGTGTGCTTCAGCCAGCGTCACCCTGCTGGCACGATCTGTGCCCATTGCCTCACGCCGCTGAAGGTGGTGACGCATGGTTGAGGAGGCCGATCTTATAGCGCAGCCCGAACCGGACAGGCGGCGATGGTACCGGTTGCCCGATGCTTCGTGTTGGGCCGTTCGACCGGGTGAAGAAGCCACGCTCCCGCCCCGCGTCCGAAGGGAGCAGGCGCGCAGGTTGTTGTGGAAGGCGAGGCATGTGGGGCCGAAAGAAGCTGATGTGGCGACCTAGAAGAATCGTTGAAGGGCCGTCCCCCCGGTGGAGTAAGGGACCATTTAAATGCTGAGGGTGGCCACACGGTTTGTGAAGCCCGAGTGCGCGCTCCCGGATGCCACGCCCTTGGTATGGCATCCGGGCCTTGATCCCCAGCACCACCACTTCATATCTCGCATGAGGGCGGCCATTCTGATGTGACGTCCAGTCCCGTGTAGTCCTGCCGCTCTGTGCCGGGCATCGTACCTGCTGATACCCGGCCTTCTCACCCCCGATCCTCCCCCATATCACCGACATCGGCTAAAACGTGGGCTGATTTATTTGATTGCCAAACAACCCAAGACAATCAATGCTCTTTGGAGGAGCCCAACCTCCACCTCGCCCCAACGTGCGGCAGTGGCTTTTGCGTATCACTCTGGTAGCTTTGTGCCAGGTTAAGCCACGGTTAATGCATTAATGCCGACACACCAGACTGATATCACTAAAAGTTTACATTTTGGCCTCGACATAAAATTCCGACATTGCAACAGATTAATACCGTAAAAACAATTGACTATTTGACAATATTACGAAAATTTTGCCAGCCAATTCCGGCGCCGGATGCTGACAGAATTATTGACTAAACTAACAAAGAATAGGACAAAGGCACTACGCAACTTTACATAGCGTTCATCAACAGGAGACTCACGAAATGCTCACCACCGTCATCCGCGCCTCCCTGCAGAAGTTCAACGTCGACCGTCGCGCCGTGACCGCCATCGAGTACGCCCTGATCGCCGCTTTGATCGCCGTGGTCATCATCGCTGCCGTCACCAGCCTCGGCGCGAACGTGTCCTCCACCTTCAACAAGGTCGCCAGCGAGCTCTAAGCCCGCAGCGTTCGGCCTCAGGGCAGGTGGCAGCCGCAAGCTCGCCACCAGCATTGAGAACGCTATAAAAAAGACCGCCACCAGAAATGGTGGCGTTTTTTTATGTGAAAGCTCCAACCGGAGCACCGAGAAGCTCCATCACAGCGCGGCGGCGACGCGCTCGATCACCCCACTCCAGTCATAGGGGCGCTGCTGGCGGAAAATCCTGATCGACGGATACCAGGGGCTGTCCTCGCGGTTCAGCAGCCAGCGCCAATCTGGCGCGAAGGGAAGCACCAGCGAGGACGGCACGCCGCTCGCCCCAGCCACATGAGCGACCGAGGTATCGATCGTCACCAGTCGGTTCACGCTTTGCAGAATCGCCATGGTGTCGAGGAAATCACCAATCTCCGGGCCAAGATTCACCAAAGTCGCGCGGCCGTAATAGCCGCCCACCTGGGCGATGGAATCGCCCTTCTGCACGGTGATGATGGCGATGTCCTCACGCGCGAAGAGCGGCGCGAATTGCGCCAGCTTCAGCGTGCGCTTCTTGTCGTTCTTGTGCGTTGGCCGCCCGGCCCATACCAGGGCGATGCGATTTTTGCCCTTCGGCACCAAGCGGTCCAGCTTTTCGGCCCATTCCCGCACCAGTTCTGGCGCCGGCTTCAGGTAGCCCGAGGGCGGCACGTTGTCAGTGCCGATCCCAGCCAGACGCGGCAGGCCCGAGAGCGGGATATAGGCCTCGTAATCGCCGGTATCCTCCCAGCGCGTGACGATCTTGCCGATGCCGGGGATCTGCCGGAGAATCGGCGTCAGTTCGCCCGAGCAGGCCAGCACCGGCTGCGGGCAGAGCAGCGCCGCCCAGGGTATCAGCCGCCCGAACTGGATGCAGTCGCCAAAGCCCTGGTCGCCGATGATCAGCAGCTTGCCCGGCGCCAGCGGCTTGCCGTCCCATTGCGGCTTGTCGGTTTTCGGCAGCATGCCCTCGGCCTGCTTGAGCTTGAAGCGCCATTCATAGCTCTCCCAGCCTTCCTGCATTTTTCCAGCCAGCAGCAGTGCCTCGGCCCTCTCGAAATGCGCCTCGGCATAATTCGGGTCCAGCGCGATCGCCTGCTCGGAGAGGCGCACGGACTCGTCCAATTCCAGCCGCTCGTAATGGATCAGCGCCAAATTAAAATAAGCACGCGAATCGTTCGGCGCCAGCTCCACCGCCCGCTTGCCCGCGCGCAGCGCGTCATCCAGCCGCCCGGCGCCGCGATACACCTCGCACATGTTGCGCGGGTACAGCGCCACATCCGGGGCAATCGCCTCGGCCTTCTCCATGCGTTCGATCGCCTGGCCAGTCCGCCCGTTACGGTAGGCGACAATGCCGGCCAAATGCAGAATATGCGGGTGCTCGGGCATGGCCGCGAGCATCCGGTTGGCAAGATCGTCCGCCTCAGCGAGCTTATTCTCCTGTTCCAGCCGGGCCAGCTTCTCCAGCGCCTCGGACAGTGGAACGACCTGCTTGCCAGCTTCCTGCGTGCCGCTCATGGCGCAGCCTCCCCGTCCTCATAGCCCAGCGCCCTTATCCAGGGGGCCAGCTCTTCGCGCACATCGTCGAACAGATGCGGCATCTCGGCCAGATACGCCCGGTGCCGGAATGCCGCGCGGCCATGCACCGGCTCACGCGCGGCCAGATGCGCGGGCTGCGGATCGGGCAGCGGCGCCGCATTCGCCCGCAGCGCGGCCTTCTTCGGCACCGGGGTGCCCGCGCCGATGAACTCCAGCACCTCGCGCAGTACCGCCTGCGGGTCCTGCACCAGCGCCTCGTAGCGCACCGGCATATAACGCAAAGTTAGCTGGCCGCGGTAATGGCTGATCATCCCGGCCTGCAGCGCAAAATATTTCGCCAGTGCCGGCACGCTTGCCTGGGCATTGCCCTCCAGCCGCCGGTCCTGGGCGAAATTTGACAGCATCAGGTCATAGGGGTGGCGCAGCACATGGATGACCGGCGCCTCCGGGTAGAGCAGCTTGATCAGCCCGAGATGCCAGAAATTGCTGGCCGCGCGGTCGGTGATGAAGTTTACACCCGGCCGCAGCAGACCCAGCTTTTCCCTCTTGCTCTCGTACACGGCGCGCAGCCGGTCCGGCAGTTCCACGGCATCCCCGGCAAGGAAGCTGTCCAGCGCCTCCGGATAGGCCGCAACGCCGCCAGCGAGTCTCGCCGCCTCGTCCGCAAGCCCGGCCACCGGGGAGGCTTCATCACCGGCAGCGAAACCGGGCACTTGTGCCAAGAGCTGCTCCAGCAGGCTGCTGCCCGAGCGCGGAAACCCGAGCAGGAACACCGGTGTGAACGCACCTGCCCCGGCGCGCGGCAATGGCTGCACGCGGTCAGCGGTGAAATAAGCCTTGTAGGCCCTGGCTCGGGCTTCCAGCGATTCAGCCTCGTAGGCGAGGCCGTTGCGCTCGCGCTGGATGCGGCGCGCCGTGGCAAGCGCGGTCACCGCCTCCTGCCGGCGGTCCAGCTTCACCATGGCCTGACCCAGCGCCAGCATCTCCACCGGCAGCAGATGTTCCGGCGCGCCGAGCCGGTCCAGCGCCGCCTGCGGCTGGTTCATGGCCAGGTCCGCCATCACCCGCAACAGGCGCAGCGTGCGGTCGTCCGGCCAGCGGGCCAGCGCGCCGTCGAGCAGCGCCACCGCTTTTTCCCGGTTGCCGCGCCCGAACTCAACCTGGGCGAAGCCGCCCATGCCGCGCCGATTCTCCGATTCCGGTGGGAGCACCTTCGCGTACAGCGCGGCGGCCTCATCCAGCCGCCCCTGCTGGCGCAAATTCCAGGCGAGGTTCGCCAGTGCCAGCGCATCCTCCCGTCCCAGCAGCTTCAATGCGCGGCGGTAATGGTATTCGCCCGCGGCGAAATTCCCCGTCTCGGTCAGCACCACGCCCAACATGTGCTGGGTCGAGGCATCCTTTGGCCCCGCCTTCAGTGCCTCCATGGCAGGGCGCAGCGCCTCGGCATGGCGCCCCTGTCCCACCAGATACTGCGCGAATCGCGCATTGGCGGAGGCGCGTTCCGAAGCCGCACCGGGCAGCGCCGCAAGCCGCGCACTCAGCACTTCCGCCGCGCTGTTGCGCTGCTGCCCCTTGCGGATCTCGAACAGCACGCGCAACGCCTGCCGGTGGTTCGGCGCGAGGTCGAGGATCTTCAAGCTCAGCGCCTCGGCCTCGGCGTATTTCTTCTCGTTGAACAGCCGGGTTGCGTCATTGCCCTGCGGGTCGAGCAAAGCGATGCTCTCGGCCTCGGCCGGAACCACCGTCGGCATGGCGCAACAGCGCACAGCCCGCAAACCGCTTCCGCACGGGCACAAGCCGTTCGCCATTTGTACCGTCACCGCCTCATACCCATTCCTTGCGTGCGGGCATGTTTACAGTCTTTCTTCGCCCAGGCAACGCGCCAGGGCTTCAAGATTTTGCGAGTCATTCGCATAACACGATGATTCTCTTGACGTTTTGATCACCAAAGACCAGATGACGCGGGGAATTAAGGAGAGATCCATGCGTGATTTTTCACAGCTGAGCGAGCGCGAAGTCCTGGCTCTTGCCATTGGCGCCGAGGAAGAGGATGGCCGCATCTATCTCGACCTCGCGGAACGCCTGCGCGAGGAATACCCCGCCTCGGCCAAGGTGTTCACCGAGATGGCCGCCCAGGAATCGGAGCATCGCCACAAGCTGCTCGACCTCTACCGCGAGAAATTCGGCGAACACATCCCACTTATCCGCCGCCAGGACGTGCGAGGCTTCCTCGCCCGCAAGCCGGTGTGGCAGTTCCCCAGCCCGAGCATCAACGAGATCCGCGACCTCGCCGAGAGCATGGAAGTCGAGACCCAGCGCTTCTACCGCCTCGCCGCCTCACGGACGACGGACGTCTCGATCCGCAAGCTGCTCGGCGACCTCGCCGATGCCGAGGCGGAGCACGAACAGCGGGCCGAGGCGATTTCGGCCAAGAACCTGCCCGATGCCGTACGCCACGAGGAGGACGAGCACGCCAAGCGCATGTTCCTGCTGCAATTCATTCAGCCTGGGCTCGTGGGGCTCATGGATGGCTCCGTCTCCACCCTGGCGCCGATCTTCGCCGCCGCCTTCACTACCCATAACCCGTTCTCCGCCTTCCTGGTGGGTGCTGCGGCCTCACTCGGCGCAGGCATCTCGATGGGCTTCGCCGAGGCGCTCTCCGATGACGGTTCGCTCACGGGGCGCGGCACGCCCTATATGCGCGGTCTCATCACCGGGCTGATGACGACGCTGGGCGGGCTCGGCCATACCCTGCCCTTCCTCATCCCCAATTTTCATCTGGCGCTCATCGTCGCCATCTGCGTCGTGGCCGTGGAGCTTTCAGTGATTTCCTGGATCCGCTGGCGCTATATGGACACCTCGCCCGTCCGGGCCACGCTGCAAGTGGCGCTCGGCGGTGCGCTTGTCTTTGCTACCGGCGTGCTGATCGGCGCGGGTTAGGCTCCGGCGGTCAGACCGCGCCTGTCAGCCAAAGCTCCGCATCCCGCCGCAACGCCGCCTCGCCTTCCGTGCCTACCTCTATGATGGGCATCGCCAGGGCGTGGCCGTTGCGCACAAGTCCCCCTGCCAGATGGCGGCAAGCGGGTGGAAAACGGTGGAAACCGGCCAACCAGTAGACCAGCGGAAAAAGTGGCGACGGCGCGACAGGGTCGATGCGGTCCTTCTCATACACTCCCGTACGGCAGGCGACGCGCCAGACGCCGTCATCGCGGCGCTCGAACCGGTCAAAGAAGCGCAAATAGCTGGTCACGTCCACCTCCAGCGGGCCAATTTTAGCGCGGGCCAGGATGATGACGTCGGTGTCACTGAGGGCGCGGCTGCCGGAAACCGTGACCCGGGGAACGCCGATGAGGTGCTTTGAGACAGCGGCGCCCGCCGCCGCGGACATCTGCGCCGATCCCTCGATGAACCCTGCCACCGGGCCTCGATACCACGTCACGGCGATCTGCGCGTCAGGGTGGAAGAGGTTGCGCAGCTCGTCCCACCGCCCCTGGTCGCGGAAGGCAAAGCTGGCAACATTCCGGGAAATGGCAAGGCTGTCGGCGCCGGCATCCTCGGTTTGGGGCACGGCTTTTGGCTCCTGAATTTAGGCCCCACGAACTGGGATGTTATTCTGCTCGCGCGCGTAGGTGATAATGGAGAGATAGGTCATCGGCTTGACCAGCAGCTTCTCCGGCCCGTGCGGCGCGGCGGAGTTGAACAGCAGCGCATCGCCCGGCGTGAGGTGGTAGGACTGTTCGCCGTGGCGGTACACCACCTCGCCGGTGAGCATGTAGATGAACTCCGTGCCCTCATGCTGGAAGGCCGGATACGGCACCGCCTCCTTGGACAGGCTGATCAGATACGGCTCGACCACGACATCGCCGCCCAGCGCGTGGCCGAGCAGCGAGTACTGATGCCCCGCCTTGGAGCCGCGCCGCTCGATCACCACGCCGGTTCCGGCCTTCACGAAGGAGCAATCACGCTTTTCCTCGAAGGTCGAGAAAAAGGTGGTAATCGGCACGTTGAGCGCGTTGGCCAGCGACTGCAGCGAGGCGAGCGACGGCGAGATCTGCCCGTTCTCGATCTTCGAGAGCATGCCGCCGGAAAGCCCGGCCGCCGCCGCCAGTTCCGAAACCGTAATGCCCACGCGGCGGCGCAACAGGCGCACCTGCACGCCAATCGCCTGCTCCAGCGTCAGGTCGGAAACCCCGGCGGCGCTGCTGCCCGTGTTGAATGGCTCGGCAATCTGCTCGGGCAGTCCGGCCTCTGCCAGCGCTTCCGGCAACGAGGCCTTGATCAGTCGAGCCTTCTCCTGCACCGGCCTTCTCTGCGCGCGCTCCACCATTACCTTACCCCTCCGTCACGAAATCCTATGACGCGAGCGTAGAAAAGGCCAGCCTTGTTTACAAATCAAGGACGAAGCGGTGACCGTCACATGACGCCCGGCACTCTTCGTCAGTGCGCGGCTTCCAGCCGCTTGGCAGCGGTGAGCGTGTTGCGCAGCAGGCAGGCAATCGTCATCGGGCCGACACCGCCCGGAACCGGGGTGATCTTGCCCGCGACCGGCGCTGCTTCGTCATAGGCCACATCGCCCACCAGCTTGGTCTTGGCCTCGCCCGCCGGCACGCGGTTGATGCCCACATCGATGACCACCGCACCGGGCTTGACCCAATCGCCCTTCACCATCTCCGGGCGGCCTACGGCAGCCACCAGAATATCCGCCGTGCGGCACAAAGCCGGCAGATCGCGGGTCTTGGAATGCGCCATGGTCACGGTGCAGTTCTGTTGCAGCAGCAGCTGCGCCACCGGCTTGCCCACCAGGTTCGAACGGCCGATGACCACGGCGTGCAGCCCAGTCATGTCGGGGATGTTGTCCTGCAACAGCAGCAGGCAGCCCAGCGGCGTGCAGGGGATCAGCCCCTCGGCACCCGAGGCCAGCCGCCCGGCATTCACCACGGTTAGCCCGTCCACATCCTTCTCCGGTGAAATGGCGGCGATCACCGCCTCGGTGTTTAGGTGCTTCGGCAGCGGCAACTGCACCAGTATGCCATGCACCGCCGGATCCTCGTTGAGCTGATGCACCAGGGCGAGCAGATGCAGCTGCGTGGTGTCCGCCGGCAGGCGGTGCTCGAAGGAGCGCATTCCTACCTCCACGGTTTGCTTCGCCTTGTTCGCCACATAGACTTTCGAGGCCGGGTCATCGCCCACCAGCACCACGGCCAAGCCGGGCTTGTAGGGAAGAGTCGCGACTTCCGCGGCGATTTCGGCGCGGAGCTTTGTGGCGAAAGCCTTGCCGTCGATAATCTGAATCAAAGTCTCAGTATCCCTGAACCTGCCCCGCCCGCCGCGGGGGTGATTGATAATAATAAGCGGCGCCAGCTTAAGGCCGGGCGCCCGACATAGCCACCCGAGCCTTTAGCTCGCGAACACTACCGTCTTTTTCCCGTTCGGGATCACCCGGTCCTCCAGATGATATCTCACCGCCCGCGCCAGCACCCGGCGCTCGATATCGCGGCCTTTACGCACAAGGTCATCCGGCGTGTCAGCATGGGTGATGCGTTCCACATCCTGCTCGATGATCGGGCCTTCATCGAGGTCCGAGGTCACGTAATGCGCCGTGGCGCCGATCAGCTTCACGCCCCGCCCATGCGCCTGATGGTACGGCTTGGCGCCCTTGAAGCCGGGCAGGAAGGAATGGTGGATGTTGATGCAGCGGCCAGAAAGCTTCTGAGCCAGCGCGTCGGAGAGCACCTGCATGTAGCGCGCCAGAACCACGAGGTCGGATTTCGTCTCCTTCACCAGTGCCCAGATCTGCGCCTCCTGCTCCATCTTGGTGTCCTTGGTGATGGGCAGATGGTGGAAGGGAACCCCGCCGAAATCCAGCCCGTTAAAGGCCTCGCGCGGGTGGTTGGAGACGATGGCGGTCGGCGTCATCTCCAGCTCGCCGATGCGCCAGCGGTACAGCAGATCCGCCAGGCAGTGGTCGAATTTCGAGACCATGAGCAGCACGCGCCGCGGCGTGGCATGATCGGAAACCTTCCACGTCATCTTGAAATCATCCGCGATGCCGCCGAAGCCATCGCGCAACGCCTCGATGTTCTTGCCGCCCAGCAGGTCGAAGGCAATACGGGCGAAGAACTTGCCGGTCTCGGCATCGTCGAACTGCTGCGCCTCGCGGATATCCCCGCCATGCTCGAACAGATAGGTGGAAACGGCAGAGACAATGCCGGGGCGGTTGAGGCAGGAAAGCGTAAGTACGTACTGGGCTTTGGACATGGGGCTGAGTATCCTAGGCAAAAGTTGAGAGGGTGATACAGCGCGCGCCGCGCCGCCCTCAACCTCGGCCAGAAGAAAATTCCGCAGCCGCCTCCCCCAGCGCATGTTGCAGCGCCACCGCAAAGCTGCGGAAACAGGCCAGAATATAGGCGTCACCCTCGCGCCAGGCCCGCACGCCGATATG
Source organism: uncultured Alphaproteobacteria bacterium (assembly GCA_963750235.1). Classification (GTDB taxonomy): domain Bacteria; phylum Pseudomonadota; class Alphaproteobacteria; order Acetobacterales; family Acetobacteraceae; genus Acidocella. The sequence continues at coordinate 529,344 of CAVVPW010000004.1, read as the reverse complement.
CGCGGCGGTGGTGATGGCCACGTCATCCGGGGCGAAACGCTCGATATCGATGGGCAGCAGCTTCTTCAGAATATCCACCGCGTGCGGGCCGGTAACGGCGAAGCTGAACAGCCCGTCCGACTGGTCGGTGACCGCCGCACTGGTTTGGGCAGCGAGTTCGGCGGCGCTGGTATCGAGAAACAGCCAGGAATTCGGGCCGTTCCACAGGATATTGCCCCGGCGCTTGCCAGCCCCCGGCAACTCCAACCCCAGCTTCTTGCGGCTGGCCAGGCTGGCGATGCTGCGGATGGGCAGCGGGCTGACATGCGCCGTGGCCGCCAGCGCGGGTAGTGAAACATCAAGCATGCAGGCGGCTCCCGGATGGATCGTAATGCACGGGGTTGACGATCTCGGCCAGCGTGTCTCCGTTACGCACCGGATCGTACACGCGGATCTGTTCCCCGATGCGCGCCGGGCCATTGGCCAGCAGCGCCAGGGCAATGGGCCCGAGCGACGGCGAGCGCGCCGCGGACGCGATGTGCCCCTGGTCGTTGGCAGCTACTGCTTCCGCCCCCAACGGCAACAGATGGCTGCCCGCGCGCAGCACCGTCAAGCCATCCACCGGCTTCAGCCCGACCAGGGTGGGGCGAGAGGCTTCGGTGAGTGCCGGGCGCGCAGCCAGGGCACGGCCAATGAAGTCCTTCTTCTTCGAGAGCTGCTTGTGCAGCCCCAGGTCATGCGCCGTGGTCTGGCCGTTCAACTCCGGGCCGGCCGCATGGCCCTTCTCGATGCGCATGATCCCCAGCGCCTCGGTGCCATAAGGCACTATGCCGAATTCCGCGCCCGCCTCCATCAGCTTTTCCGCCAGGGCATTGCCGTAGCGTGCGGGTACCGCAATCTCGTAAGCCAGCTCGCCGGAGAAGGAGATGCGGAACAGCCGCGCCGCGGTGCCACCGCAAACAGTTAGCTCCGCACAGCCCATGTAGGGGAAGGCCTCGTTGGAAATATCGAAGGGCGCGTCGACGAGCTTGGCCAGCGTGGCGCGAGAATCCGGCCCCGCCACGGCGATCTGCGCCCATTGGTCAGTAACGGAAATGAACGACACATCCAACTCCGGCCACAGCACTTGGGAACAGAATTCCAGATGCTGCATCACCTTCGCCGCATTGGCGGTGGTTGTGGTCATCACGAAATGCTGCTCGCCCAGCCGCGCGGTAGTGCCGTCATCCATCACGAACCCATCCTCGCGCAGCATCAGCCCATAGCGCACGCGCCCCACGGCGAGGTTGGTCCAGCTATTGGTGTAGACGCATTCGAGGAACTTCGCGGCGTCCGGTCCCTGGATGTCGATCTTGCCCAGCGTCGTCACGTCGCAGATGCCGACATGGTTGCGCACCGTGTTTACCTCGCGCTGCGCGGCTGCCAGCCAGTCCTCGCCGGGGCGCGGATAATATTGCGCGCGCAGCCACAGCCCGGTTTCCACGAACACCGCGCCTTGCGCCTGGGAGAATTCATGCGTGGGGGCAAGGCGCGTGGGCTTGAAATGCTTGCCCTTATGCGGCCCAGCCAGCGCGCCCAGTGCCACCGGCGTGTAGGGCGGGCGGAAGCGCGTGGTGCCGGTCTCGGGGATCGGCTTGCCGGTAACTTCGGTAAGTATCGCCAGCGCGTTGACATTCGCGGTTTTGCCCTGGTCCGTCGCCATGCCCAGCGTGGTGTAGCGCTTCACATGCTCGACCGAGGAGAACCCTTCCTGATGCGCGAGCTTGATATCCTTCAGCGTCACGTCGTTCTGGAAATCCACGAAGGATTTGCCGGGGTAAGCGCCTACATGCCAGCAGGGCTTGATGTTGATATTGATCCCCTGCCCCGCCGCCTTGCCGACAACCTCCATGCCCGGCGGCAGCTTGCCGGGAACAAAGGTGTACAGCGCATCGTCCCAGACCGGCTTGCCGTCGAGATGCGAGGTCAGCGCGATATTCGGGTTGAACCCGCCGGAAGTGGCGACCAGGTCGCACGGCAGGCGCAGAGTGGTGCCGCCATGCAGACGGATTTCCGCGCCCTTCACGCTCTGGCAACCAAGCGCGCGGGTGATAACAGCGCCTGCGAACACCGGCGCCCCCGCCTCGCGCGCAAGCTGATACACGAGATCGGAACTCTTCTCGCGGGAATCCACCACGCTGGAAATCGCCAGCCCGGCACTGACTACAACCGGAATCAGTCCGGCCGCGTCATCGTTGTTGAGGAACAGCACGACATTGCGCCCCGGCGCCACGCCGTAGCGGGTGATATACGTCGCCACCGCGCCCGCCAGCATCACGCCGGGCTTATCGTTGTGGCCGAACACCATCGGCCGTTCCAGCGCGCCCGTGGCCAGAATACAGCGCCCGGCGATGATCTTGGTCAGGCGCTGGCGGGGGGCGGAAGAAACCGGCAGATGATCCGTGAGCCGCTCCAGCGCCGCATAGGTGCCGCCATCATACACGGCAAACACCGTGGTGCGCGGCAGAAATTTTACCCTATCCGGCAAGTCCACCGGCGCCAACGGGGCATTTTCATCGCACAAAACCACGCGAACGCCGGACGCCGCAGCCTCCCGCGCCGCGCGCATGCCATCCGCCCCCGCGCCGATCACCAGCACGTCACAGAATTCCGTGGTCTTTTCGTAGGAATCCGGGTCCGGCAGCCCCGCATTTCGGCCAAGCCCGGCAGCGCGGCGGATCATCGGCTCGTAGAATTTTTCCCAGAACTTCGCCGGCCACATGAAGGTCTTGTAATAGAACCCGGCGGCGAAAAACGGCGAGAATAGGTCGTTGACCGCCAGCGCGTCAAACTTCAGCGAGGGGAAGCGGTTCTGGCTGCTCGCCTCCAGCCCGTTATAGATCTCCGCCATGGTGGCGCGGGTATTCGGCTCCCGATGCGCACCTGTCCGCAGCTCCACCAGAGCGTTCGGCTCCTCGGACCCGGCCGAGAGAATTCCGCGCGGGCGATGATATTTGAAGCTGCGGCCTACAATTTTCACGCCGTTGGCCAGCAGGGCGGAGGCCAGCGTGTCCCCCGCATAGCCCTGGTAGTTCTTGCCGTCGAACCTGAAGTTGACCGGTTTGGCGCGGTCGATCAACCCGCCCGTGGCGGTCCGGAACCCGCTCATGGCAGCTCCACCTTCAGAATTTCATGCGTGGAGACATCGCGCGTCACCACCAGCCAGGCATGGCAGCCGGTACTGTGGTACCAATATTCCTTGCGCGGGCCTTTGAGATTGTCACGCATATACACGTAATCAGTCCATTCCTTGGTGGGCGCGGCGCCGCCGTCTTTCGGGCGGGTCACCTCGGCATCCTGAGTGTAGAGGAATTCTTCTACGCCACGGGGGCCGCAATGGGGACAGGGGATGCGCATCAGTGCAGATTCGGCTGCGCGCCGACTCCCTTTTCATCGATCAGCTTGCCTTCGGCGAAACGGTCCAGCCGGTACGCCGCCGCCACCTCGTGCGGGGCCTCGCGCGCGATGAGATGGGCGAAGCAATGCCCCATGGCCGGCACGGCCTTGAACCCGCCATAGCACCAGCCGGCATTGAGGAAGAGGTTCTTCACCGGCGCGAAGTCGATGATCGGCGAGCCATCCATGGTCATATCCATGATCCCGCCCCAAGAGCGCAGCAGCCGCGCCCGGCCGATCATCGGCATCAGCGCCACGCCGCCCTCACACACATCCTCCACCGTCGGCAGATTGCCGCGCGCAGCGTAGGAGTTGTAGCCGTCGATATCCCCGCCGAACACCAAACCGCCTTTATCAGACTGCGAGATATAGAAATGCCCGGCGCCGAAGGTGATCACGTTGTCGATCAGCGGTTTCAGCCCCTCGGTCACGAAGGCCTGCAGCGCATGGCTCTCTATTGGCAGGCGGAACCCGGCCATGTTGGCGAGCAGCGAGGACGATCCCGCCACCGCGATACCGATTTTGCCAGCGCCGATGCGCCCACGCGTCGTCTCCACCCCAGTAACAGCGCCATTCTCCTGGATGATCCCCGTGACTTCGCAATTCTCGATAATATCCACACCGCGCCGATCCGCCGCGCGGGCATAGCCCCAGGCCACGGCATCATGCCGCACCGTGCCGCCGCGCCGCTGCACCAGCGCTCCCTGCACCGGGAAGCGCGCGTTGTCGTAATCCAGATACGGAATCTCGCGCCGCAACTGCTCCCGGTCCAGCAGCTCCGCATCCACGCCGTGCAGCCGCATGGCGTTGCCGCGCCGGGCGAAGGCGTCGCGCTGCGCGTCCGAATGGTAGATATTGAACACCCCGCGCTGGCTGACCATGGCGTTGTAGTTGATGTCCTGCTCCAGCCCTTCCCACAGCTTCATGGAGAGTTCGTAGAACGGGATATTCCCCGGCAGCCCGTAATTGGAGCGGATGATGGTGGTGTTGCGGCCGATACTGCCGTTGCCGAGCCAGCCTTTCTCCAGCACGGCGATTCGCCCGACATTGTGGTTCTTCGCCAGGTAATAGGCGGTGGACAAGCCGCCGCCGCCGCCGCCGATGATCACCACATCGTATTGCGGGGCGGGTTCGGCCTTACGCCATGCCGGCGCCCAGCCCGCGTGGCCGCGCAAGGCTTCTCGGATGACGGAAACGGCAGAGTAACGCATTGGCAAAATATATTCCTGTGGATTAAACGATGTTATGCACAGGAATTTTTTGCTGTCAAACCTCCAAATACCCCGGACAAAACTCCAGCGCCCGCCCGCCCTCGTGGCTGACATAGCCGCGCGGCGCGGACACCACGCGGATTCCCTCCTGCACGCTCTCGTGCCGGAAATGCGTGTGGCCATGAATCCAAACATCCGGCGCGGTGTCACGGAATTCGTGCAGCAGTTCGGAGGCATAGGCGGGAGCGATATTGCCGGTGCGCCGGCCGAGATACGCCGCTCCAGGGGCATGATGCGTAACCACGACGATCTTCGCCTCCGGCTCTTCCTCTCGCAAACGGGCGATGGTGATATGCAGCCAGGCACGCGAGCGCTCATGCCGCATCAGCGCATTCTCCGGCTGGAACCGGGTGGTGGCACGGTAGATCACCCGGAAGTCGTTCATGTGCCGGGAGGCGAACTCCATGGCTCCAACCACGTCGCCGTTCAGAGCGAAATCGGTCCACAGCGTGCAGCCGAGCACATGCAGCCGCCCGCCAGGCAGATCAAAGCTGGCGATTGTGTTTTCCAGATAGCGCACCTTCCCCTCGGTCCGCTCCGCCGCCGAGAACAAGGCCGGCTGCAAGAGTTGGATCTGCTGGTGGTAGAATTCGTGGTTGCCCGCCACAAGCACGGCGGGCGCGCCGAGGAACTCCGCCACCTGCTCGGCATAGACGACCGCGCGCAGCCCGACATGGATATCTCCCGCCAGCACCACCACATCCGCCGGCGGCAGATCCGTGAGCACCGGCCCGCGCGCCGGGTGCTTCGGCACGCCGCCATGGCGGGAGAGGAAGCCTTTCCAGCCCGGCACTGCCATACGCCAGCGCTCCATCTCGAGATGGACGTCGCTCATATACAGGATGCGGATCATCTATAGCCGTGTAATAGCAGGTATAAGAACCCCACGGCGAACAAAGCGGTGAGCACCCGCCAGACATACAGCTCGGAGGCCCGCAGATTCCAGAACGGCTGATCCATCCTCTCCCCGCCCTGCACCAGCCCTGTTTGCAGCGCCCGCGCCAACTCCCCGGCATCGGCGTACCTGTCCTCCGGCTTGGGCGCCAACGCGCGCTGCAGCACCAGCCCGAGCCAGCGCGGCAGGTCCGGCCGCAATCGCGCCAGCGGCACCTTCTCGCGCTGACCGAAGGGGAACGGCCCGCTGGAAAACATGCGGTAGAGCGTCACCCCCAGCGCGTACACCTCCGTGCGGGCGCTGGCCGGGGCGTGGTGCAGTAACTCCGGCGCCATGTAGCGGATGGTCCCGCCCGGCTTCACCGCTTCGGAAGTGTCGATGCCCGGCAGATAGGCAAGCCCCAGATCGAGCAGCCGTACCTCGCCATGCTCATCAAGCAGCATCACGTTTTCGGGCTTGATATCGCGGTGGATGATCTGGATGGCCGCCAGATCCTGCACCGCCTCGCAGAGTTTCAGCGCGATGCCCATGCCTTCCGGCAGTCCCATCGGCGGCGGACGGCTCAGCCGCCTCTCCAGCGATTCGCCCCGGTACAGCGGCATGACGAGGTACAGCGATGACCGGCGCTCGGCCGGCAGGTCCAGGTACCGCACCACGTTGCCGCCGCGCACGGCGGTGCCGATCCACGCCTCGCGCATGAAGCCGGCGGTGAACACTTCGTCCTGCAACATCGAGGGCAGCGGTATCTTCATCGCCACCTCGCGCTGGCCGATGGTGTCGTACGCCGCCTTGAGAATGGTGTAGCGCCCGCGGAACAGCGTCTGGCCGATGATGAAATGGTCCCATACATCGCCCTCACGCGGGGGCGGGCGCAGCGGCAGATCGGCAAGCGCCTGCATCGCGGCATCGCCGTTATCAGCGGGGGCGCCGAGAATCCGCATCACCATCACGGACTTATCCATCCCCGGCAGCGGCGCCAGCGCCGACAGCGCCGCATAGGCCAGCACCGTGTCATCCTCCGGCGCCGCGGCCAGCCTGGGCGCGAGCGCACCATAGACCTGCTCCGGCGTCACCCCTTCCACGCCGCCGAGCAGGAGATACACATCCCCCTCCTCGACGATCTCCTCGGCATGGTCCACGGTCAGCTCGTCGTTCAGCCCCAGCGCCCGCGCCGGGAGGAATTCTCCCGCCCGTCCATGCGGGCGCATCAGCGGCACAAGCGCCTTGCCGCGCAGGCGGTAAAGCTGGCAGGCGCCGATCTGCACCATGCCGATCCGCCGCCGCTCCAGCAGCAAGGCGGAGAGTGAGACCGGCGCCAGATGCCGCGTCGTGTCGCCATGCATCTGCGCCGCGAGCCAGCGGTTGAGCGACACCAGCGCCTGCGATGCCGCGCGCCTGGCGGAGAGCGTGCGCTGGGCACCGAAATACCCCTCAGCGAAGGAATGCACGGCGAGCTGCGCGGCATCGCGTGCCCCGGGCAGACTTATGTGCGCCTCGGCATGGGCGCGGGCCATCACCCCGACCACCCCGCGCTCGGGGCTTCCAAAACTCTCGCCTGTGTAAACCGCGAAGAAATTAAGCGAACTAGCCGACACTGACTGCGCCGCGAAGGCCGTAGCCACGCGCCATGCGCCGCTCTCCACCGGCGCCGTGTCAGCCGCCATCGCGATGCTTCGCCGGTTGCCAGGGCGTGTCCCCCGCGCCCGTGCCTGCGGCCACGCGGGCGAGCACGAACAGCAGGTCCGAAAGGCGGTTGAGGTAAACCAGCACCAGCCGGTTCACCCTTTCATCCGGCGCCTCCAGCAGATGCACCACCGCACGCTCCGCCCGCCGCGCCACGGTGCGCGCGAAGTGCAGATGCGCCGAACCCGGCGTGCCGCCCGGCAGCACGAAGGACCTGAGCGGCGGCAGTTCGGCGTTCAGCTGGTCGATCCGCGCCTCCAGCCAATCCACCTGTGCCTGGATGACGCGCAGGGACGGCGCCTCACCCTCCTCGATCGGCACGCAGAGATCCGCGCCGAGATCAAACAGATCGTTCTGCACCCTGGCCAGCAGCTCATCCTCGGCCACGCCCACATGCAGCCGGGCGATGCCTATGGCGGCATTGGCCTCGTCTACCTCGCCCAGGGCGGCGATCCGCAGGGATGATTTCGGCACCCGCGAGCCGTCGCCAAGCGAGGTTTCGCCATGATCGCCGCCACGGGTGTAAATCTTGTCCAGCCTGACCATACCGCAATGCACCACGCCCGGGGCCTCGCCGCAAGACGGTGCGACGCGCATAAAAAACGGGTCGGACGCGTGATGCGCCGGCCCGCCATTCGGTTCACGCCGCCAGTTGCTGCGTTACTTCTCCACGAAAGCCTTCTCGATCACGAACTCGCCGCGCTCGTGATGGCTGCCTTCCCTGAAGCCGCGGGAGACCAGCATGTTCTGCAGGTCGTCCAGCATATGCGGGCTACCGCAAAGCATCACGCGGTCGGTTTCCTTGTTCAGCGCGGGCAGGCCGAGATCGGCCTCCAGCTTGCCCTGCTCGAACAGATCGGTGAGGCGTCCGTTATTGCGGAACGGCTCGCGCGTAACGGTGGGGTAATAGAGCAGCTTCCCGCGCGCGATCTCGCCGAAGAACTCGTCGTTCAGCAGGTTGTTCACGATCAGCTCGCCATAGCCCAGCTCGGCGATATGCCGGCAGCCATGGGCCAGCACGATGTGATCGTACAGCTCATAGGTCTCCGGGTCCTTCACGATGCTGACGAAGGGCGCGAGCCCGGTGCCGGTGCCGAGCAAATATAGCGTCTTGCCCGGGAGCAGGTTCTGCTGGATCAGCGTGCCGGTCGGCTTGCCGCCGACGAGAATCTGGTCGCCCGGCTGGATCTTCTGCAACTGCGAGGTCAGCGGACCGTCAGGCACCTTGATCGAGAAGAATTCCAGATGATCCTCGTGATGCGCACTGCACATCGAATAGGCACGCAGCAGCGGCTTCCCGTTGACCGTGAGGCCGATCATCGTGAACTGCCCGCTGATGAACCTGAAACCGGGATTGCGCGTGGCCGTGAAGCTGAACAGCCGGTCAGTCCAGTGCCGGACGGTTTGCACCGTCTCGGTATACATCGTCGCCAATTTTCTACTCCGCTCCTTCGTACCCGCCGGGTCTGCCCATCGGGCCTTTTCCGGCCGCGGGGACATACAGGCTAACAAGCACCTCTGACAATGCGGGCAAATGTCCTGCGCCCGCCAGAGCCGCACTCGCGCGCGTGCATATACGAGTCAGAGAAAATGTTAACCTCTTTTTTGGCATTGCAGGGGCCCAAAAAGCAAAAAACCTCTCCCGCGGACCTAAAACCGCCCGCTGAAGACACTCCGATATGCCCAAACGGTCAGATCGCCACTTCGCCCCGCTCATTCGTGCGGATGCGGATCACCTCATCCACATCGGAGACGAAGATCTTGCCGTCGCCGATCTGGCCCGTCCGGGCGGCGTGCATGATCGCCTCCACGGCGTTCTCCAGCAAACTGGCCGGGCACACCACCTCAATGAGCAGTTTCGGCAGGAAGTCCACGACATATTCAGCGCCGCGATATTGCTCAGTATGCCCTTTCTGGCGGCCAAACCCTTTCGCCTCGGTCACAGTAATGCCGTACAGCCCGACGCTCTGAAGCGCGTCCTTCACCTCGTCGAGCTTGAACGGCTTGATGATGGCCTCAATTTTTTTCATCTATTAGATACCCCTTCTGATTAAAGTGGTCTCCACGGCCTGCGCCGCAGTTAGGCAGGTGGATTTAATTTAAGCAATCACTTTTTTCGCCGCCCAGCAAGGCGGCACTGCAACGGAGTCCCAACAACCGCGCCGGGTGCCGGAGAACAAACTTGGCGGCGCGGCCTGGTTTGGGGTAAACAATTCCAAGTTCACCGCCGGAGCTGAAATGACCTCTGCGACACTGCGTGACATCGAGCGCCAGCTCCACGCCGATACTGTCCGTCTCGCCCCTGAATTCGCCGCCTTCCATGGCATTAAAGTTGGCCTTAGCGACGCCCCCCGCCCAGGCCTGCTTGGGCTGAATCTGCGCCAGGAGCTGGAGGCCGAGGCGCTGGCCCGCAAGGGCGTCGCCCCCGCCCTGGCCCGCGCCGCCGCAGCCCGCGCCGCGGCACAGTTCATCTCGGCCGAGGCCGACTCCCTCACCGCCGAGGACCGCGCCGCCCTGCCCGGCTGGGTTCCCGCCATGGCGGCGGAGGTCTCGCCCGGTCTTGCCGTCCTTGCGCGGAATTTCGGCCTGTCCGGCGCCGAAGCAGAGCTGCTGCACCTTAACTGGCCGCATCTCGGCACCGCCGAGGCGCTGATGGAAACCGGGGGGGACATTCGCCTGGCGCGCGACCCGAAGAGTGCTCTCAACGGCTATGGCTGCAGCCACCGGCCGCGCCCCTGGGCCATCACCTTCGCCTCTTCCACCGCCTCATCCTCCTCCGAGCGTGGCTATGTCGCGGCGGACAAGATGCGCCTGCGCATCACCGCCGCCCTGCTGCGCGGCGCCGAGCCGCACAAAGCCCTCTGCCAATCCATCGAGGCCGTGCGCCGCGGCATTGCCGCCGCCTTCGGCCTGGGCCAGGATGAGCGCATCATCCTCGCCGCCTCGGGCACCGATACCGAGCTGCTGGCCCTGGCGCTGACGCATCTGGCCGGCACGGATCAGCCCATCCTGAACATCCTGATCGCCCCCGAGGAAACCGGGCGCGGCGTGCCGATGGCGGCGCGCGGGCTGCATTTCGCCGTGGATACCGCGCGCGGGCATGATGTCACCTTCGAGGCGCCGATCGACGGCTTCCGCCCCGACACAGCGCTGGCCAATGTGCTGCTGCGCGAACCCTCCGGCGCGGTGCGTCCGGACGCGGTCGTCGAGGCCGAGATCGAGTCCGTCCTCGCCGCCGGTATTGCCGCAGGCAAGCGCGTCATCCTGCATGGGCTGGATTTGTCCAAGACCGGGCTGCTCGCCCCTTCGCCCGCCTTCCTCGCCAAGCTCCGCCGCGACTATGGCGGCGGGTTCGACATCGTACTCGACGCCTGCCAGACCCGGTTCTCCCCATCCTCGCTCCGCGCCTATCTGGCGCTGGATGCGGTGGTGCTCATCACCGGCTCAAAATTCTTCACCGGCCCGCCCTTCGCGGGCGCTGCCATCCTGCCCGCCACCTACGCCGCGCGTCTGCGCACCGGTACGCTGCCCGCCGGGCTCTCCGCCTATTTCGGGCGCGACGAATTCCCCGCCGATGCCCGCGCCGCCAAGGCGTTGCAGCCCGGCGGCAATTACGGCCTTTCGCTGCGCTGGCATGCGGCTTTGGCCGAGATCAAGGCACTGCAGCGCGTGCCCCCCGCCCGCCGCGCGGAAATCCTGCGCGGCTTCGGCGAGACGGTGCGCGCCGCCATCGCCGCTCAGCCCGCGCTCAGCCTGCTGGAAGCCCCCGCCATCCGCCGTACCGGGGCCGACGAGGACTGGGAGCGCCTGCCCACCATCTTCACCTTCAGCCTGCGCGCCCCGCACGCGCCGGAGCGTTGTCTCACGCCTGCCGAGGCACGGCAGGTCTATATGTGGCTGAACACCGATCTCTCGCCGCTGTTGCCGAATGAAAGCTGGGTCGCGGCGCGCATCTGCCATATTGGCCAGCCGGTGCCGCTGGCGCAGCCCAACGGCGCGGGCCAGATGGGGGCGCTGCGCGTTTCCGCCGGGGCACGGCTGATCTCGGGCGAGCCCTCACACCGCAACCTCGCCGCCCAGGCGCGGCTGGCGCGGGAGTTCCTCGACCTCAACACCGTATTTTTGAAAATCGACCTGATTTTGCGGAACTGGGACAAGCTGGCCGAGGCCAACCCGGCGCCTGCTTACCGCCCGGCGCGCCTCGCCTCATCGGGGCTGGTCAGCGCCTGATTTAAAACGGGCAAAAAAAAGCCGGGGGCAGCGTTACACCGTCCCCGGCTTATGAGCGTTAGCTCTTGACGGTAGTGGTGGTGGCCTTCGGCGCGGCCTTCTTGTGGTGAGAGACCTTGTGGGTCTTGGCGTGGGTCGCCGGCTTGGCCGCGGGAGCGGCGGCAGCCGGGGCGGTCGCGGCCGGGGCAGCAGCAGCCGGGGCGGCAGCAGCCGGGGCAGCGGCGGTCTGCGCCATGGCGGGACCGGCAATCAGGGCAGCAGTGGTGGCAGCAAGAACAAACTGGCGAAACATTTTGTATTTCCTCTAATTCGCGGCAGGATTTGAATAACCGCAAAAATATTTTAGCTCTAGACTATATCCGAATAATGGCCAAGCGCGGAATACGCTGCCAGACTGCTGCGTTGCAAAAAAATTCATCCAATCCGCCCGCTTAAACCTGCATCACCGCCGCCTCATGGGCTCGGGCCAGCGCCCCGTACCAATGGTAGGAACGCTTGGGAATACGCTCCAGCGTCGCGGGATCCACCGCCACCAGGCCGAAATGCCATTTCATGCCGTCATTCCACTCGAAGCTGTCGAGCAGCGACCATACGAAATAGCCCCTCACATTGGCGCCGCTGTCCATCGCGCGGCGCAGGAAGCGCAGATGCTGGGCGATATAGGAGATGCGCGCCACGTCATCGAGCGGCGCGCCGCTTGTATCGGCGCCAACCGTGGCGAAGCCGTTCTCGGAGATGAACATCTCGCGCGGGTTGTAGCGGCGCTGGATGCGGGTGAGGATCTCGTACAGCCCGTCCGGCTCGATGGGCCATCCGCCCGCGAAATATGGCGAACGGCGCGGATTGGCGCCGAAATAGGCGGACAGCGGATAAGCCGGGTTATGCGCTATGTTGAGGCGGCTGTAGTAGTTGATGCCCAGCATGTCTATCGGCTGGGCCATGATACCGGCATCGCCGGTGCGGACATGCGGCGCGATCTCCCCGGCGATCAGCTCCGGATAGCTGCCGAAGAACAACGGTTCCAGCACCGCCCCGTTCCAGGCGGCGTCGAACCGCGCGGCAGCCTGGACATCCGCCATCGAAGGGCTGGAGGGGCAGATGGGCTCACAGGCGGCCACGGTGCCGATGCGCCCCTTGGCGCCCGACGCGCGCAAGGCCTGGATCACCATGCCCTGGCCGAGGTTGAGATGGTGCAGGGCGGCAAACCAGTTGTCCTGCCCGGTGAGTCCCGGCGCGTGGTAGCCCAGGCCATGGCCGATATAGGCGTGCACCGCGGTCTCGTTCATCACCAGCCAATTGGGCACGCGGTCGCCGAGGCCGCGGGAGGTCAAGTAGGCGAACTCGGCAAGGCGGGCAGCGGTGTCCCGGTTCGTCCATCCGCCCCTGGCTTGCAGGGCCTGCGGCAGATCCCAATGGTACAGGGTCAGCCAGGGCGTGACCCCCTTGGTAAGCAGTGCATCAAGCAGGCGGTCGTAGAAGGCGAAGCCCTTGGGGTTGGGCCTGGACCCGCCATCGGGGAACAGGCGCGGCCAGGAAACTGAAAAACGGTAGTTGCGCAGGCCGGCTTGGGCGATGAGAGCGACGTCCTCCGGCATGCGGTGGTAATGCCCGGCGGCGATGTCCGCGTTCTGGCCGCCCTTCACCCGGCACGGATGGTGGCAGAACTCATCCCAGATGGAATCGCCGCGGCCATCCTCGCGCACAGCCCCCTCGATCTGATAGGCCGAGGTGGAAACGCCAAAAGCAAAGCCAGGCGGGAAGGTGAAGCTGGCCGGATCGGGCGGCGGCGGATCCGGGTGAAGCAGCGCGGGCGGCAGTACCGCAACGGCGGGCAAGCGCAGCAGGCCGCGCCGGGAGAGCGCGGGAAAGGAGCGAAAATTCACCACCCGGAGTTAATGAGAGCCGCCGACGGGTCGTACAACACGATCACAATGCGCTTGCCGGCATTCTGCACCTGCACGGGCGGGCCAAGCACCGCCTCACTCTCACGGTAATCCTGTTTCTCGCTCCGTTCGCTGCCCTGCCCCGCCAGACCGTACACCGCCCACACGCGCTTGCCCTGGCTCATCGCCTGGGCGGCGTGGTTCAAATCCCCCTGGGAGTCGTTGAGTACCATGGCCTGCTTGTCCGCTGGCAGATAGATTTGCAGTTCCTTGCCGGCGTAGAAGTCGTGCAGATACAGCACGTCGCCCGGCGCCATCTCCTGCGCCAGCATCTGCGCCGCCAAGTCCCAGCGCGGCTTGGTCTCAGCCCGGTAATAGGAAGCGGCGTTTATCAACAGCAACCCCACGGCGGCGGCTACGGCTATGGCACGCATGCGTGGCGAGAATGCCTCCAGCAGCGCGCTGGCGCCGATCCCGGCCAGTATGGCAAAGGGCGCGCTGCTCCAAAGAATATATCGCGGCAGCAGGACCGGCTGCCACAGCGAGATCGCTGTGAGCAACACCGGCAGGAACACCAGCGAGATGCCCAGCACCGCCAGCATCGCGGGACGACGGCGCAAGCGCCACGTCGCCACGCCGACGGCGACGACCAGCACGGCATCGATCACCCAGACCAGCACGGGCGACGGGAAGTCAATGAGACGGAACGTCACCGAATCCGCCACCCGCATGAAATAGACGGAGCCGAAGCTGTACCAGAGGCGGGCAATGTTGAGCGGCGGGATCCAGGCCAGGGTCTGCACAAAGCCCTTCTGCTGGTGCAGTTCCAGCATCAGGTAGAAGGGCGCGGTGAGCAGGGCGACGGCAAAATCCGCCTTGAGCATGTTGATGAGAAAACCGCGCTGCCCCGCTGCCAGCACGGTGAGCGCCACGGCGATGAGATTGGCCGCGATCAGCCAGGGCACGCCGTCGCCCAGTACGTCCAGCGCCAGGGCCGTGCCCAGAACATAGGCAAGCCAGCCGGCGCGCGCCTGCGGCGCCAGCATCCGGCCCGAAGCCGCAGGCAGGTCCTGCGCCAGCCTGACCAAGCCGTACAGCGCCACCAGGATCAGCGACATCTCCAAGGTGTAGGACCGCGCCTCTTGGCTGAACGCCAGCGCGATGGGTGAAAGCCCTATCACCAGCGCTGCGAGGCTGCCGGCGACCCAGCCGCCGACACGCCGGGCGATCAAGAACACCAGCATCACCGCCACCGCGCCGAACACCGCCGAAGGCAGGCGCAGCCAGAACTCCGGATGGCCGAGCGGCACCAGCGGCCGCAGCAGCAGGAAGAAGCTGGGCATGTGGTGGTTCGCAAAGGAATCCTGCACCAGTGCTGGCGTACTCAGCGAGGCCCGCTGCAGGGTGAACACCTCATCCAGCCAGAACGGCCGGGCGCCGAGGCCGATGAGGCGCGGCAGCAAAGCCAGCAGAAATACCGCCCCAGGCCAAGCGAGGTCCGGGGCCTTCATCAGGCGTGAGAGGCGTAGCCTCAGGTTATCTAGCTGGTTCAAGCCGTTTCCTGGATCGCTGCGGCCCCCTGCGGCATCTCTAAGCCCGGGCGCCAGTCCCGGAAGAATGCACGGCCGATGGCAGCGGCAATTTTCTGCAAGTGAATTTGTACGAGGTCCAGATAATCGTGCAGCCCGATGGCAAGAATATGGCTGAGCGGTTTTCCGATCAGCAGCTCGCGCAGCATCTCCGCCATCTCGATCGCCTCGCCCGCGGCGGAAAGGCCATAGAGGCGGCGAAGATCGTCGAGATGCGACTCCACCCGGCGCACGCAGAGCAGCACCGAGCGTGGCGAGGATGGGTCGCGCAGCAGGAAATGCGCCACATCCTCGGGCGAGAATTCGGCCCGGGCCAGACGCTTGAAGGCGTGGTACCCGGCGGCGGCGCGCAGAATCGCGTTCCACTGCGTCAGCTCCGCCACGCGCTTCTCCTCCGCCCCTTGCGGCAGCAGCGCGGTGTATTTGATGTCGAGCATGCGCGTGGTCTGGTCGGCGCGCTCGATCAGCCGCCCCAACTCGTAGAAATACCAGCCCTGGTCACGGTACATCGTGCCCTGGGTGATGCCGGTATGCGCCTGCACGCCGTCCTTGAGCCTCATGCACACGCGCGAGAGCGCGTCGCCCTCCAGGTCCTCTGGAGTAATGCGCGAGACGAAGCGCTGAAACACGTTGATCTGCCGCCACATCTCGGTGCTCATCAGCGGGCGCAGCGTGCGGGCGTTGGTGCGGGCATCCTCCACCGAGGCGGGGATGGAGGTCTTGTTGCCACGGTCGAGCAGATAGAAGCGTTTTACATGCGTGGCATCGACGGAGAAGCCGCGCTCCAGGAAGTTCTTCTCGTCCGCGTTAATGCGGATCAGTCCCCACCAGGCGGTGGCCTCCGCACCAGGGCTTTCAAAGCTCTGCGTCACGTCGATCAGACGCGCCAGGTTTTCCACCCGCTCGAAGTAGCGGGCCATCCAGAACAGTCCCTCGGCGTCACGCGCCAGCAACCCGGGGTCGCGCAAATGGCTCATGCCGCACCTCCTTTGGCGAAAGATTCAGCCAGCACCCAGGTATCCTTGGAGCCGCCGCCCTGGGACGAATTGACGATCAGGCTGCCCTGCTTCATCGCCACGCGGGAGAGCCCGCCCGGCAGCACCCAGCTTTCCCTGCCGGTGATGATGAAGGGCCGCAGGTCGAGATGGCGCGGGCCGATACCCTCCTCCGCCAGCGTCGGCGCCACGGAGAGGCCGATGACCGGCTGGCTGATCCAGTTATCCGGATTGGCGAGGATGGCGGCACGGGACGCCTGCAGCTCTTCCTTGCTCGCGCGCGGACCGATGGTGATGCCATAACCGCCGGATTCGCCAACCGGCTTGGTCACCAGCTTGTCGAGGTTATCGAGCGTGTATTTCAGCCCCTCAGGCTCGCGGCAGATATTCGTGTCCACGTTCCGGACCAACGGTTCCTCGCCGAGATAGTACTTAATGATGCGCGGCATGTAGGCATAGACTGCTTTGTCGTCGGCCACGCCGGTGCCCACCGCGTTGGCGATGGTCACGTTGCCCGCCTTCCAGGCGCCGATCAGCCCCGGCACGCCGAGCATCGAGTCCGGGCGGAACACCAACGGGTCGAGGAAGTCGTCATTCAGGCGCCGGTAGATGGTATGCACCGGCTTCAGCCCCGCCGTGGTGCGCATGTAAACACGCTCATTCTCCACCACGAGGTCCGCGCCCACCACCAGCGGCACGCCCATCTCGCGCGCCAGGAACACATGCTCGAAATAGGCGGAGTTGTAGATGCCCGGCGAGAGCAGCACCACGCTCGGGTCGTCGCCCGCGGCCTCGGGCGCCACCTCCGCCATCGCAGCGCGCAGGCGGCGGCCGTAATCATCCACCGGCTTGAGCTTGATGCCCGCCATCAGGTCCGGGAAGGTGCGCAGCATCAGATGCCGGTTCTCGATTACATAAGATACACCTGAGGGCGTGCGCGCGTTATCCTCCAACACGCGGAAATCGCCCATCTCGTCGCGGATGATGTCGATGCCGCAAATATGGGCGTAGGTGCCGTAGCGGACCGGGAAATCCTGCATCTCGGGGCGGTAATTGGCATTGCCGTAGACAAGGTCGGCGGGGATCACGCCGTCCCTGACCACCAGCCCCTTGCTGTAGATATCGCCGAGGAAGGCGTTCAGCGCCGCCACCCGCTGCTTGCAGGCGCGCTCCAGCAAATCCCATTCGCTGGCGGTCAGCACGCGGGGAATGCAGTCAAACGGCAGGATGCGGTCGATGGCCGTGGCATCGGAGTACACGGTGAAGGTCACGCCAAGGTCAATCAGATCCGTCTCCGCCGCGGAGGCGCGGGCGCGCAGAGCCTCCAGCCCGATCCGGTCCAGCCGCTCGGCCAGCCATTGCGGCACGGGGCCGGCATCGGGGCGCGGGGTGGTCAGCTCGCAGAAGTAACGGCCGGGCTCGTATTCAGGCCACAGCTTATGGAAAACCTCGTTCAAACCAGCGCCTCCAGATAACAGAACGGATGATCAGGGAAGGGAGTTGTTGCGCGGCAAGTTACGTCATGGCCAAAAAATGCTAAAATCCGCGCCATCGGAGCGTGCCATGCCGAGAATTTCATCGCGCATAAACCATATATTGACGCCTATCCGTCATGTGATGGGTTCAAGCTGCCTCCAAAACATGTTTTCCTGCAAGCCCTTATCATTTTTATGTAATGTCCTAAGCTGTATTGTCCCAAGCAAATACCGGACCACCTTGCCGCAGGGCTGGCTGCAAGGTTTTTTCTTGGTAGGCACTCGTTTGACAGTCTGTTAAGCCTCGGAGGATGCAAAAGCTCACGGACAGATTATCCGCCTGTGATGAGATGATCGACCGCCAGGGCCGGATTCGCGGCCCTTGGGGGCCGGTCATGTCGGCCGTGCGCGAGATCGGGCCGGCCGAGCTGGAGCGCCGCGCCGCATCGCTCAACCGGCAGATGGGCTTGGCGGCCCCCTTCGGCACCACGCCAAGATCCTTCTACGACCCCCTGCCCGCCCCGCTCACCGCGGCGGAATTCTCCTTACTGGAAGCCGGGCTGCAACAGCGCGCCCGGATGCTGAGCGCCACGCTCGAAGACCTGTACGGGCCGCAAGCCCTGCTGCGCGATGGCCGGCTGCCTCCGGCTTTGGTGCTAGGCGAGCCGCATTTCCTGCGCGGCATGCACACCGCAGCCCCCCTCGCCTCGCCGCGCCTGTCGCTCTACGCGGCGGATGTGGTGCGCGGCCCGGATGGCAGGTTCCGCCTGCTGCGCGACCATACCGGCGTTATCCCCGGGCTGGGCCACGCGCTGAACCTGCGCCGCCTGGCCGCCAGCACTCTGCCGGAGCTGTGCCGCACCGGCGGGCTGCGCTCTCTGCGCCCGGCGCGTGAAATGCTGGTGGACCATCTGCACCGCGATGCCAAGGGCGGGCTGGTGGCCGTACTCTCCGCCGGGGCGATTGGCGCCGCCGCCCAGGACACGGTGGACGAAGCCCTGCTCGCCCGCGCCCTGGGCCTGCTGCTGATCGAACCCGGCGACCTCGCCGCCCGCAACGGCGCCCTGCACATGAAAACGCTGAGCGGGCTGTTGCATGTCGCCATGCTGATCCGCGGCATCTCGGGTATCGACCTCGACCCGCTGGAACAGGGCGGCCGCCCGGGGCGCGGCATACCTGGCGCCTACGGGGCCATCCGCGCCGGGGTGCTGACCATGCTCAACGCCCCCGGCACCGCGCTGTCGGAGGCGGCCAACCTTCAGCCGTATATCGACAAGCTCTGCCAGCCCTTGCTGGGCCAGGAGCCGCTGCTGCTCCGCGCCTCGGAGGCTGATCTCGCCAGCATCTCGAAGGCCCCGTTCATCACCGGCCAGGGCTATACCCCGGCGCCGCTGTGCTTCCGCCTGTTCGCCTGGAATGACGGCGCGAACTGGCATGTGCTCCCTGGCGGGCTCGGTCTGCCGCTCTCCACGCCGGAGGCGGAAGCCCCCATGCTCGGGCTCAAGGATGTCTGGGTGCTGGACGAGGAGGAAGACCTCTACACCGCCGGCCCGCCCCCGGCGGAACCACCTGAACATGTGAAGTTCCTCGCCGCGGCGCATCTGCCCTCACGCCTTGCCGATAATCTGTTCTGGCTCGGCCGTTCCGTGGAGCGGCTGGAGGCCGCCTGCCGCCTGCTCATGCTGGCAGTGCCGCGCCTCGAATCCGGCACCTCGCTGCCGCGCGACACCGCCGAGCGCGTCCTGCTCTCGCGCTGCCTTGCCCAGGCCAGACTGCTGCCCGCGGAAATCGCCGGCGGCGGGCTCTCCGGCCGCCTGCTGCGCCAGACCCTGGCGCGGCGCCGGCCCATCACCGGGCTGGTGAAAGAAGTCGGGCGGCTGGTCAACGCGGCCTCGGAGCGGCTTTCACCCTCCATGCTCGCCACGGTGCGCTTTGCCCTGCACCAGGCGGCGGAGGCGCTGACGAACGAGGAAGCCGCGCTGCCTACGCTGCTCAGCTTCGCCGCCACCTTCGCCGGCATCGCGGCGGAGAACATGTCGCGCGACGGCGGCTGGCTGTTCCTGGAAATGGGCCGCCGCCTGGAGCGCGGCGAGACCATGGCGGAGAGCCTCGCCATCCTGCTTGACGCGCCGCCAGAACGGCTGGAACCCGGCATGGCGCTCGGCATTGAGCTGGCCGATTCCGTGCTGAGCTACGACCTGCGCCACGCGGGCATTCTCGCCCCGGGCCCAGTGCTGTCCATGCTGCTGGCCGACACGTCCAACCCGCGCTCCTTCGCCTACCAATGCACAGTTCTGCGCGGGTGCCTGGAGCGCCTCGGCGCCGAGGACGATGCGGAATTTGCCCGCCAGCTGCAGCTGGATATCGTAAACCTCACCGGCACCGCCACCGGATTGCGCGCCTCGCTCACCCAGGCCGCAGCCAAGCTGCGGCTGCTGTCCGACCGCGTTTACCGGCGCTTCTTCGCCCTGCTGCCGGAGGCGCACACCCTGGAAGAAGACGAAATCCTGGAGGCCGCGCAGTGACCCTCTACCGCCTGCATCACGCCACCACCTACGACTATGCGGACCCTGTGGTCCTCGGCACGCATTTCCTGCACATGCTGCCGCGCGAGCGCCCCGGCCAGGTGGTCCGGGAGTCGCAACTCGCCATCGCCCCCAACCCGGACAGCCGGCGCGACGAGATCGACCATTTCGGCAACCACACCACCACGGTTTCGCTCACCGGGGCGCATAAGGAATTCCGCGTGGCGCTGAGCGCCACGGTGGATGTGACCCAGCCCGCCCCGCCCGCGCCCGAGGAGACGCTGCGCTGGGAGGCGATCGCGGCACACGGCATCACCGACCCCGGGGTGGCGGAATTCTGCCTGCCCAGCACGCTTGCCGCACCCAATAACGAAATCGCCGATTACGCCGCGCTCAGCTTCCTGCCGGGGCGCAGTACCCTCGTGGCGTTGCTGGAACTCAACCAGCGTATCTGGACGGAAATGACCTACCGGCCCGGCGTGACGAACACTTGTACCACTGCCGCGCATGTGCTCACCACCCGCGCCGGGGTGTGCCAGGATTACGCGCATTTCATGCTCGCCTGCCTTCGCGCGCTCGGCCTGCCTGGGCGTTATGTCTCTGGTTATCTGCGCACCTCGCCACCACCGGGACAGCAAAAGCGCCGCGGGGCGGACCAGTCCCATGCCTGGATTTCCGCCTGGCTGGGGCCAGAGACCGGCTGGGTGGATTTCGACCCCACCAACAACCTGCTGGTGCGCGACGAGCACGTCACCCTCGCCTGGGGGCGCGATTTCAACGACGTCTCACCCCTGCGCGGCATCATCCTGGGCGGCGGGCGGCACTTCCTGCGCGTGAATGTCGACCTGGACCCGGTGCTGACGTAACCAGTTGCGTCTAATTCTTATTCTCTACTTCATCACATAAATGTTATTGTGGAGAGATCTCAATTTTTACATTGCGACCAGCAAATAAGGCCGATACATTAACATTCAGTTAACCTCATTGAGCGAGTCGATGTCAGAAACATTCAATTATGAGTTCACCGATCCGAGTGGCGGAACCGTTGACATTACTGTTACAACCAGCACCACGCTCTCCAATATAACTGGCGACGGCCAAAACGACGGCCAAGGCTACGCGGTAACGGCCATCAGCGGTTCCGTGGATGGCGTCGCGATCCATGGCGAGGTCGGCACCGGCGGTGTCGCGGTCAACGATGGCTCCTTTATCTACGACAATGCCATATTCCCCGCTGCCGCAAGTGGCGCCAGCGGCAGCACCGACGGCATCGACCTTGATGGGTTATATTTTTCAGTCGGCGGGGTTAATTACAATCTCTGGACCCAAAACGGCAGTTTCGTCCTCGATCATACGAATGGCCAGCCCGAGACACTTACGCTCGTCTCGACCGACGCCCCCTGTTTCTGCGCCGGCACGATGATCCTGACCGACCGCGGAGACATTGCCGTCGAGACACTGACAATCGACGACAACGTAATCACGACGACGGGTGAAACACGGCCGGTCCGGTGGATCGGCCGGCGGGTTGTGTCAACGCGCTTCGCCGACCCGCTGCGCGTAAACCCGATCCGCATCAAGGCCAACGCCCTGGCCGATGGCGTGCCCGCGCGCGACCTACTGCTCTCCCCGGACCACGCCTTGCTGGTCGATGGCATTCTGGTCCAGGCCGGCGCGCTGGTGAATGGGGCCTCCATCGTCCGCGAGACCAATGTGCCGGTAGTTTTCACCTACTACCATGTCGAAGTGGCCGACCACTCGCTGATCCTCGCCGAGAACACCCCGGCGGAGACCTTCGTTGACAACGTCGACCGCATGGCCTTCGACAACTGGGAAGAGCATGTCGCCGCCGTGGGCGAAACCTCGATCCCCGAGATGGAATATCCGCGCGCTAAGTCCGCGCGCCAGGTGCCTGCCGCCACCCGCGCCCGCCTCGCCGCCCGGGCCGCAGCGCTGTTCGGCACGGCTGACTCCGCCGCGGCCTGAACCGCGAAGCATAAAGCCAAACCCAACCGCCCGGCCACAAGCCGGGCGGTTTGCTTTTGGCCGGACTTCAGAACCGGCGCGGCGCTCCGCCTCCCGCAAACAGCGTGCGCAGCAACATAACCCCGAGCCCACCCAACAGCAGCAGGGGGATGACCAGCACCGCCATCCAGAACATCAGGCCGACAGCAACAATCACCAGCCCAAAAATCACCACCCGGACCATGAACATGCCGCTATCCGCCTTTTGCGCCGGCGGGTCGATGAACTCGCCTTCCGGGGTCATGTCGATCACCGGACCTTCATCATTTTTCATGGCGTTCATATAGGCACGCCGGGGCGCGCCTTCAATTCAGCGCCGCGAGCGCAACCTCCAGCCGGGTCAGACAATCATCCGTGGCGCGGGCATAATCCACGTCGAGGTCGGATGAGAGTTCCGAGGTCGCGTTCCACAGCGCCTCGCGCAGCAGCGAGGCGCATTTGAACGCCAGGAACGCGTCATGCTCGTCCCTGTCCACCTGGCGGCCGTAATAGGCCTGCAGCAGGGCGTCCTCCTCATGCGGATAGAAATTGTTGTTGGAGCAGAGATTCGCCAGGTCGAACATCGGCGCGTTGAATCCGGCATAGTCCCAGTCCAGCAGCCACAGCCTGGCGCCGTCGTCGAACACATTCCCGGCCAGCAGGTCGTTATGGCAGAACACGATGTCCACCTTGCCTACTCGGCTTTCCAGATTTTCGTTGATCTCCTGCAATTGCCCAAGGCGCTCGGACAGGCGCGAACCGGCCTTGTTCAGCCCGGCTATGTAGGAGCGGTTGATGTGGAACACCCAGAAGGCCAGCAGCGGCCCCTGCAGGAACGCCGCCATGCTTGTATGGCAGCGCCGCAGCAGCGCCGCCACGCGCAGCAGGTTTTCCGGTTTCTGGATCTCATCCGCCTTCAGGCTGCGGCCCGGCAGCAGCCGCATCACCATCACGCCTGGGGAAGTATAGAATATCTTCGGGGATATCCCGGCCCGCGCCGCCGCCCGCGCCGCCGCCTGCTCGTTGAAGCGCATCACCCCATGCTCGGGCTTGTCCTGCCCCAACCGCACGGCGAAGCGCTGGCCGTCGGCCTGCTGCACACCGTAGTTGCGGTTGGTTGTGCCGCCCTCAAGCGGCCAGATCTTGATGGAACCCGTCCAGAAGGGAATCGCTTCCACTTCCAGCAGGGACTGATCGGCCATCACATCGCTCACTTCAGATCACCCCGAATGTGTATAAATGCCATTCTACAGTAAATAGCCTTCCGGGAAACGACATTACAACACAGTTGCGAGGCATTTGCACATCTGCGCGGAAAGCCCCCGTGGCGGGTTGCCGGGCTTGCGGCTAGAAGAGCGCGATGTCCGAGAATGATCTGTTCGGCCCGCCCGAGCCTGCCGCTACGCCCCCCAGCGCCGTCCAGCCGCTGGCAGAAAAGCTGCGGCCAAAAGCGCTCGCCGATATCGTCGGCCAGGAGCATCTGCTGGGGCCGGAGGGCAGCCTCACCGGCATGCTCAAGCGCCATTCGCTCGCTTCGCTCATCCTCTGGGGGCCGCCCGGCGTAGGCAAGACCACCATCGCCCGGCTTCTGGCAGCTGGGGCCGGGCTGCAATTCCGGCAGATCTCGGCGGTGTTCTCCGGCGTGGCGGACCTCAAGAAAGTGTTCGAGGACGCGCAGAAGCTCCAGCGCGCCGGGCATATCACCCTGCTGTTCGTCGATGAAATCCACCGCTTCAACCGCGCCCAGCAGGATGCGTTCCTGCCGGTGGTCGAGGCCGGGACCATCGTGCTCGTCGGCGCCACCACGGAGAATCCGTCCTTCGCGCTCAACGGCGCGCTGCTCTCGCGTTGCCAGGTGTTCGTGCTGCGCCGGCTGGATGACGATGCGATGGAGCAGCTGCTCCGCCGCGCTGAGGCCGAGATGGCCCGCCCCCTGCCCCTCACCGAAGGTGCCCGCGCCACGCTGCGCGCCATGGCCGATGGCGATGGCCGCGCCTTGCTCAACATGGCCGAGCAGCTCTTCGCCCTGCCGCCGGATGGCGAACTAACCGAGGAGCAGCTCTCGCGCATCCTCTCCCGCCGCGCGGCACTCTACGACCGCGACCGCGAGGAGCATTACAACCTCATCTCTGCCCTGCATAAATCCATGCGAGGCTCGGATGCCGATGCGGCTTTGTACTGGCTCGCCCGCATGCTCGCGGGCGGCGAGGACCCGCGCTACATCGCCCGGCGCATCACGCGCTTCGCCTCGGAGGATATTGGCCTCGCCGATCCGCAAGCCCTGCCCCAGGCCCTGGCGGCATGGGAGGCGTATGAGCGCCTCGGCTCGCCGGAGGGGGAAATCTGCATTGCCCAGGCGGTGCTGTATCTCGCCACCGCGCCCAAATCCAACGCCGCCTACAAGGCGCTGGGGGCGGCCAACCGCGCCGCCAGGGAAACCGGCAGCCTGATGCCGCCAATGAACATCCTCAACGCCCCCACCAAGCTGATGAAAACCCTCGGCTATGGCGAGGGCTACGAATACGACCACGACAGCGAGGAAGGCTTCTCCGGGGCCAACTACTTCCCAGAAGGCATGGGCAGGCCGGATTTCTACCGCCCCGTCGAGCGCGGTTTCGAGCGGGAAATCGTCAAGCGCCTCGCTTATTGGCAGAAACTGCGCGAAGAGAAGGCATGACTGAGTTTACCATCACCGACGCCGCCGCCGATACGCGGCTCGACCGCTTCCTCCGCCGCGAAATCCCTGGCCTGACACAAGCCATGCTGCAGAAACACCTGCGTACCGGCAAGATCCGCCTTAACGGAGCCAAGGCCGAGGCCAATACGCGCCTCACCCCCGGCGACACGCTGGTGGTACCAGAGATCGCCCCACCCACGAAGCAGCCCCGCGCCCGCCACGTGGTGAAGATGGACCCCGCCCGGCTGAAGGAGCTGGAGGGGATGATCCTCTACCAGGACGAGTCCGTAATCGTGCTGAACAAGCCGGCGGGGATTGCGGTGCAGGGCGGCTCCGGAATTGCCGTGCATATCGACGGCATGCTGGACGCCCTCCAAGGCGATTCCGAGGAGCGCCCGAAACTTGTCCACCGGCTGGACCGCGACACGTCCGGCATCCTCCTCGTGGCCCGCAACGCGCGGGTGGCGAACAAGCTCTCCATCGCGTTCCGTAGCCGCGATGTCGAGAAAACCTACTGGGCACTGTTGGCCAGCGTGCCGGAACCGCTGGAAGGGCGCATCGATCTGCCGCTGAAGCGCGTCGATCTCGGCACCACCTCCCGCGCCGAGCCGGCCGGCCGCAAGGACAAGGAGGCGCAGAAGGCGGTCACTGACTACCGGGTGCTGGATTACGCGGGCAAGAGATTCTGCCTCATTGAGCTCAACCCCCAAACCGGACGCATGCACCAGCTGCGCGCGCACTGCCTTGCCCTCGGCACGCCGATTCTGGGCGATGCAGTCTATGGCGGCATCTTCTCCGAGCATTTTGCCCAGCAGTTGCATCTGCACGCACGGCGTCTGGCCATTCCGCACCCCGAGGGCGGGTTCCTCACCGTGGAGGCCTCCCTGCCGAAACATATGCGCGACGGGCTGGCGTATCTGGGCTTTACCGTGCCGGAGGCGCAGAAGCCGAAGCGAACGCGGTGACTTGCGCGGCCGGCATAGTAGGATTTTGAACGGAACTCCAAGGCCGGGAACGGCGGACGCGCCTCTGGGCTCCACTGACGCTTACGCATCAACCGCGGCGGTTCTCGACCTCGGAAACTTGGTTTAAGAGCGCCGCAAACCACTCCGGCTACCGAGGACCCATGATTCGTCTGGACAACATCAGCAAGCAGAACGGCACCCGCCTGGTCTTTATCGAGGCGTCGGCCGCGCTGCAGAAGGGCGAGAAGATCGGCCTGGTCGGCCCCAATGGCGCTGGCAAGACCACGCTGTTCCGCATGATCACCGGGCAGGAGGAACCTGACGAGGGGCAAGTCCTGATCGATCGCGGGGTGACCATCGGCTTCTTCAGCCAGGATGTGGGCGAGATGGCGGGCCGCAGCGCCGTGGCCGAGGTGATGGCGGGCGCCGGGCCGGTGAGCGACGTTGGCGCCGAGCTGGCACAGCTGGAAGCCGCGATGGCGGACCCGGAGCAATTCGACCAACTCGATGCCATCATCGAACGCTTCGGCGAGGTGCAGGCGCGCTTCGAGGAACTGGGCGGCTACGCGCTGGAGGGCAAGGCCCGCGAGGTTCTGGATGGCTTGGGCTTCAGCCAGGAGATGATGGACGGCGATGTCGGCCGCCTCTCCGGCGGCTGGAAGATGCGCGTGGCGCTGGCGCGCATCTTGCTCATGCGGCCGGATGTGATGCTGCTCGACGAGCCGAGCAACCATCTCGACCTCGAGAGCCTGATCTGGCTGGAGACCTTCCTCGGCGGCTATGACGGCGCGCTGCTGATGACCTCGCATGACCGCGAATTCATGAACCGCGTCATCAATAAAATCATCGAAATCGATGGCGGAAACCTGACGAGCTTTTCCGGCGACTACGAATTCTACGCCCGGCAGGCGGCGCTGAACGAGAAGCAGCAGCAGGCGCAGTTCGAGCGGCAACAGGCGATGCTGGCGAAGGAAGTCGCCTTCATCGAGCGCTTCAAGGCACGCGCCTCCCATGCGGCACAGGTGCAGAGCCGGGTGAAGAAGCTGGAGAAGATCGACCGTGTGGAGCCGCCCAAGCGCCGCCAGACGGTGGCCTTCGATTTCCGCCCGGCACCCCGCTCCGGCGATGATGTGGCCAATTTGCGCGGCGTGCATAAACGCTACGGCAACCGGGTGATCTATGAGGGGCTGGATTTGCTGGTGCGGCGCAAGGAGCGTTGCTGCGTGCTGGGCGTGAATGGGGCGGGCAAATCGACGTTGCTGAAGCTGGTGACAGGCACGGCAGCACCGGACGCGGGCACCGTGACGTTGGGTGGCAGCGTGAAGATGGGCTATTTTGCCCAGCACGCCATGGATCTGCTGGACGGCGACGCCACCGTGTTCGAGACGTTGGACGCCGCTTTCCCCCATGCGGGTCAGGGCGCGCTGCGTACGCTGGCAGGGGCGTTCGGGTTCTCGGGCGACGAGGTGGAGAAACGCTGCCGCGTGCTCTCGGGCGGCGAGAAGGCGCGTCTGGTGATGGCGCTCATGCTGTTCGACCCGCCAAACTTCCTGGTGCTGGATGAGCCGACCAACCATCTCGACCTCGCGACCAAGGAGATGCTCATCACGGCCCTCTCCCAATATGAGGGCACGATGCTGTTTGTCTCGCATGACAGGCATTTCCTCGCCGCCCTCTCCAACCGGGTGCTGGAGCTGACGCCGGAGGGCATCCACTACTATGATGGCGGCTACACGGAATATGTCGCGCGCACAGGGCACGAGGCGCCGGGGCTGCACGCCTGAGTGAAGATAATGCGCCGCCAGGAGCGGCTCCCCTACAACCCACCCGAAAGAATTTCCACTCGAAGACAAAGCCGCGCTTAGACAAAGCCAGGGACGACGGCAATTGACTTCGGTCAATGTTTTGCACGCCGCAAACGCGTACCCAGTGGTGGACTTGGGCGACGTAGCCGAAGATGGCGGTAGACATCCCGGCGCTACCGGGCACTCGTTCTGTCTGGCTTTTAGATTGAGGAGTTCGGAATGCAAAAAACCATGAAGGCGGCCGTGGTCCGCGAATTCGGCAAACCGCTGGTGATCGAGGAAGTGCAGGTGCCAACCCCGGGGCCCGGCCAGGTCCTCGTCAAAATCGCGGCGACGGGCGTGTGCCACACCGATCTGCATGCCGCCGAGGGCGATTGGCCGTTCAAGCCGACGCCGCCTTTCATTCCCGGGCATGAGGGCGTGGGCCATGTCGTGGCGGTGGGCCAGGGCGTGAATTTTGTGAAGGAAGGTGACCGCGTGGGCGTGCCCTGGCTGCACGACGCATGCGGCCATTGCCGGCACTGCCTGGGCGGCTGGGAAACGCTGTGCAAGGAGCAGCACAACACCGGCTACTCGGTGAATGGTAGCTTCGCCGAATATGTCCTTGCCGACCCGGACTATGTTGGCCATCTGCCAGCCAATGTCGATTTCGTCGAGATCGCGCCGATTCTGTGTGCGGGCGTGACCGTGTACAAGGGCCTGAAGGTGACCGACACGCGCCCCGGCGACTGGGTGGTCATTTCCGGCATCGGCGGGCTCGGCCATCTGGCCGTGCAATACGCGAAGGCGATGGGCCTCAACGTGCTGGCCGTCGACGTTGACGATGCGAAGCTGGAGCTTGCCAAGCAGCTCGGCGCGGCACTGGCCGTTAACGCCCGCAACACCGATCCGGTCGATTATGTGAAGAAGGAAATCGGCGGCGCGCAGGGCGTGCTGGTCACCGCCGTCTCACCCAAGGCCTTTGCACAGGCGATCAACATGGCCGACCGCGGCGGCACGGTGGCGCTCAATGGCCTGCCGCCGGGCGATTTCCCGATCAGCATCTTCGATACCGTGATCAACGGCATCACCGTGCGCGGCTCCATCGTCGGCACGCGTCTCGACCTGCAGGAGGCACTGGATTTCGCCGGACAAGGCAAGGTCAAGGCAACGGTTTCGACCGACAAGCTGGAGAACATCAATGAGATCTTCGCGAAGATGCATCATGGTGACATCCAGGGCCGCATCGTCATCGACTTCGAGAACCAGGGTTAAAACCCGCAAATTTTTTTAGGCTTTAACCCTCGCTCCTGATTCGGCGCGGCAACTCTTATGCGATTCGAAGCGGTCTGGTCAGACGCCAAGTGGTGGAGCGGATGATATTATCGCACTCGGCCTGAGTCCGTATGGGCACTTCAGTGAAGCCGGGGTCGCGTCCGTCAACATGTTGGACATTGTGGTATAATTTGAGTGGCCGCTAATCATGCGGCCACGGTGGAGATTTGTGCTGTATCGGCGTCACGCATTGGCACCATGAGTTCGGCCACTGGCTCTTTCTGCCAGTGCTTTCGCGCTTCCCAAAAGCAGAATGACAAAAAAACCCCTCAACCCCGAAGTCCCAACCCGGGGCATCACCTCCGATTGAGCCCGCTTGACGCCAACGGGCATTCCGAAACAAGATTACCAGATCCGGGGTGCCCGCGCTGTGCGGGCTGAGATCAAACCCGTTGAACCTGCCTGGGTAATGCCAGCGAAGGGAGACGCCAACCATGCAACGCCGTCAATTTATCTACGCCGCCGCCGCTCTGGCCTCCCCTGCCCTGGCCCGCGCCGGGGCGGAGCAAAAATTCACCCTCATCTTGGACTGGTTCATTAACCCGGACCACGCGCCGCTGTTCGCCGCCAAATATTGCGGCGCATTCGCCCGCGCCGGGCTGGATGTGAAGCTCATCGCCCCCACAGACCCGGATTTGCCGCCGCGCCTCGTCGCCGCCGGGCAGGCCGATGCTGCCCTAAGCTACCAGCCCCAGCTTTATTTGCTGGTGGACCAGGGCCTGCCCCTGCGCCGCACCGGCACGCTCATCAACAAGCCCCTGAACACGCTCACCGCGTTGAAGGAAAGCGGCGTGACCAAGCTCGCCGACCTCAAGGACCGCAAGATCGGCTACTCGGTGGCCGGGGTGGAGACCGTGCTGATCGGCACGATGCTGAAATCCGCCGGGCTGACGCTGGCCGACGTGACGCTGGTGAACGTCAACTTCAACCTCGTTACGGCGCTGCAATCGCGCGAGGTGGACGCGGTGATCGGCACCTACCGCACCTATGAGGATATCCAGCTCCAGCAGGCCGGGCTGAACCCGGTGATCTTTTTGCCCGAGGATTACGGCGTACCGCCCTCGGACGAGCTCATCCTGCTTTCCCGCGCTTCCGGGCTGAAGGCGCCGGCGCTGGCCGGGTTCCTGGCCGCGCTGGGCGACGGCGTGGCAGCACTTGAGGCTGATCCTGAAAAGATGCTGGCGCTATTCCTAAAGGACAACCCCAGCCTCAACGACAAGCTGGACATCGCCTCCTGGCACGCTCTGCCGCCTTATTTCGCACATGACCCGGCGGCGCTGGATACCGCCCGCTACACGAAATACCGGGACTTCATGTATGCGGCCGGGCTGATCAAGCAGAACCTGCCGCTGGATTCCTACGCGGTGCAGATCGCCACTTAACATGTCCCCGCCCGGTATCGTCATCGAGGGCCTCGGTCTGCGCTATGCCGGGGAGAGTATTTTCGAGAACCTAAGCCTCACGCTTCCCGCCGGGCAGTTTTCCGTGCTGCTCGGCCCGAGCGGCGTGGGCAAGACCAGCCTTCTGCGTGTCATCGCGGGACTTGAACCGCCGGGCTCGGGCAGTGTGCACGCGGAGGACGGCGCGCCTCTGGCCGGGCGGGTCGCCTACATGGCGCAGCAGGATCTGCTGCTGCCCTGGGCCGATGCGCTGGGCAATGTGATGCTGGGGGCGAGCCTGCGCGGCGTGGGGCGAGATGCGGACCGGGCGGCAGCGCTGCTTGAGCGCGTAGGGCTTGGGCACCGCATGCGCGCTTTGCCCGCCACGCTCTCCGGCGGTGAGCGCCAGCGCGTGGCCCTGGCCCGCACGCTGTATGAGGACCGCCCGGTGGTGCTGATGGACGAGCCGTTCTCGGCGCTGGACGCGATCAGCCGCGCGCGCATCCAGGAGCTGGCGGCAGAGGTATTACAGGGGCGCACGGTGCTGCTGATCACGCATGACCCGATGGAAGCCTGCCGGCTTGGGCATCATCTCTGGGTGCTTGCGGGCAGCCCGGCCGCGCTGGCGCCACCGCTCGCCGTGCCGGGCCTGCCGCCGCGCGCCCCGGATGACGAGGCGGTGCTGCATCTGCAGGGCGAACTGTTGCGCCGGCTGGCGGCGCTGAGCCCGGCATGATGCGCCCGCTGGTCACGCTCGCGGTGTTCATCGGGCTCTGGTGGGCCGTCTCGGCCTATGGGGGCATTCCGCCTTATATGCT
The DNA here is from genome assembly GCA_963750235.1 of uncultured Alphaproteobacteria bacterium. GTDB lineage: Bacteria > Pseudomonadota > Alphaproteobacteria > Acetobacterales > Acetobacteraceae > Acidocella. The sequence continues at coordinate 498,422 of CAVVPW010000004.1, read as the reverse complement.
GCCCAGCCCCCAGGCCGTGGGGGCTGCACTATGGACGCAGCGCGACTATCTTGCCGCCAATGCGGCGGTCACGCTGGCGGAAATCGGTCTCGGGCTGGCGGGCGGGGCGCTGCTCGGCGCGATGGCCGCACTCGCGGTCGCGGCCTCACCCATCTTGCAACGCTGGCTGCTGCCGGTGCTGGTGCTCAGCCAGGCAATCCCGGTTTTCGCCCTGGCGCCGTTGGCTGTGCTGTGGCTGGGCTTCGGCCTCGCGTCCAAGGTGGCCATGGCCATGCTGGTCATCTTCTTCCCCGTCACCGCGAATTTTCTCGACGGGCTGCGCCGCACCGAGCCTGGCTGGCTGGATCTGGCGCGAACCATGAACGCCAAGCCCGTTTTCGTTCTGCTGCGGCTGCGCCTGCCCGCCGCCCTGCCCGCCCTTGCCTCCGGCCTGCGCGTGGCCGCGGCGGTGGCGCCGATTGGCGCAATCCTCGGCGAATGGGTCGGCGCCTCATCCGGACTTGGCTATGTGATGCTGAACGCCAATGCGCGGATCCAGCCGGACCTGATGTTCGCGGCGCTGGTGCTGCTGATGGCAATCGCCATTGGGCTGTACGTGGCCGTGGACAAGGCGTTACGCCGCCTGCTGCGCTGGGCGCCCGGGGGATAAAAAAAGCCCCGGCGGTTTCCCCCGGGGCTGGCTTTGGCGATGATGCCGAAGCTTTTAGTGCAGCACGATCTCGACGCGACGGTTCTGCGGCTCGCGTACGCCCGGGCCGGTCGGCACCAGCAGGTGGGTCGCACCATAAGCATGGATCTCGATCTCAGAAGCCGGAACGCCATCGGTGACCAGCTGCGCGGCAACGACTTTCGCACGGCGCTCGGACAGGCCCTGGTTGTAGACGGGCGTACCCGAGGTATCGGTGTAACCGGAAACATCCAGCGTGGTGACGCTCTGGCTCTTCGAGTCGACGGCGGCCTGGGCGATGATCTGGGTCGCGCGCGAGGTCAGGTTGGCCTTATCCCAGTCGAAGAACACCAGGTAGGTCTTGGCCGGGGCCGGGGCCGGGGCCGCCACCGGGGCCGCCACCGGGGCCGGGGCCGGAGCCGCCGCCGGGGCGTTGAACAGCTGATAGCGCATGCCCAGCAGGAAGGTGTGATACTCGTGCTGGCCCAGCTTCACGCTGCCATTCTCATCGCCGATCTCAGAGTAGTTGCGGCTCGAAACCAACTGCATGAAGCGGTATTCGGCAGTGGCGGAGAGGCCCGGCACCCAAGGTAGCGGGTAGGAGGCGCCAGCGATCAGCTGGTAGGCAAAGCTGCCGGCGTCACCGCCGACGGCGTAACCGTTGTTGCCGTTCAGATGGCTGGACAGGTGCACCCACTGGTAACCCGCACCGGCGCCGAGATAGGGGAAGATGGGCAGGCCGGCATTGAAGTCATACAGCACATTGACCATCGGGCCGTAGGTCTCGGTGCCGCCGTGGGCGCTGCTGATGTCCCCGTAACCGTAGTCGTGGTTCGAGTTGATGTTGTTGCGGTAGAAGTTGCCGCCGACCTCAACCCGGAAACCGTTGCCCAGGCCGTAACCAAGGGACATGGCGCCCGAGTACGAGGGGGTGGTGTGGAACTTGCCGTAATCGCCGTTGGCGTGGTTGTTGTAGCTGAACGCGTCCTGGAGGCTGGTACCCGCGCCGAGGCTCACATAGGGGCCTTTGACAGGCTGGGCATGTGAGGCGAGCGGCATGGCCAGGCAGGTGGCAGCGGCAAGCGCGAAACGGAACTTCATTTCGGTATCCTTAAGAAATTAGTTACAGCAATTAATATAACCTATTAAAAAACAATAAGAACGCGCCAAACGGGAAGCTGCCATGCCTCCCTGGCAGTTGTAGCTTTTTTGACACATTTGCTGTCCAATACCCATTTTCCCCTCGAACCCGGCCTTTCAGGCCGGGTTTTGCCCCGGACACCGCCCTGCCAAATATTGCCTTGGCGGCATAAACCACAGGTAGCAGCCATGCGGTTGCTGCGCTGCACCAATGCGTGTCGTGATGAAGCATGCTTTTCGCCGGCTAAGTAAGGCAGTCCGTTTTGATGGCGCTTTCCCCCGGCGGGCCAAAAGCGCCCTACCTCACCCGGCGGGCGCGGACACGGCGGCAGCGTTCAAGGGCAACGAAGGCCCTGATTTCACTTGACGCGTTATGCCTTGGTTACGAATTCGAGGCCGATGAGATTGCCACGCGCCCAACAGCGCCGCGCTTTTCGCTTGGTGTCGTCGCCGATACACAAGGTTAGCGATTCTGGCACTTCCACCATCACCTCGGTTTCGACACAAGCTCCATCGTCCGACAGGTCATGGACAATGCAGTCAATCACGGTCGGGCTGAAGCCGCCATAAACCAGCTTTCCAGATTTTATTGCTCGCGCCCGGTGTTCGGTGCGGCGTTCTGGGCTGTCTGGATCGAATTCTGGGGCTAACGCGCTCATTTTCTGCGTCTCTTAAGCGTTCCGAAGTTAGAAATACTAAATCACAAAATCGTCAGAAAATCTACAGAATTCCCCAAGCCAGGAACCTTCCGCTTCGCGGCGTGTCCGGCCAACACCTCAAACATTATCTAAACAAAACGGGCAAAAAATTATTATTTTAGAATATTTTATCAAATGTCGAACGAGAGGCTTCCTGTGCGGGGCATTGCCAATTTCCATTGCAAATCTGCGCAGCAAACGCCTATTCTCCGCCGACGGAGAAACAAGCTCCCATGAATTGGGAGCTCAAGAATTTTTCTTAATATTAAGGGATGTTTACTTTGGACGTGAACAATTTCAAAATCCGCGCCCGAAGGCACCAGCATCCTGTCGCCCACGCCTCCCCGCGCAGAAAACCGCCACGCAACGCGTGAAAACCTCTCATCGCTAGGCAGACTAGCCTATGGAGGAGAGGAGCCGCGCGTGCTCAGCTGCGAAGTGCTGGACATTTCCGAAACCGGGGTTCGCGTCGAGACCTACGTGCATCCCGTCGACATTCCGGAGTTTGTATCGCTAACGTTCGGGGGGCGTTATTACCGCGCGCGGCGCCGCTGGGTTGAAGGCAACCAAATCGGCCTGGAACTGATCCCAGACGAAGCGTAGTTCCCCGTTTACCGGAGATGACCCGACGCCGGTAGGCACCGCATCTGGCGCCCTACAAATGCTGTTGCCGGAAATGGTGCCGACACCCAGGATTGAACTGGGGACCTACTGATTACGAATTCTTTTTTAAAGTCAGTTTATTCGTCCTCGCGCCATCGCATAATTACCAATTATCTCAGTATGTTGACAACAACACGACGCCACCATGCGACATCGTGTCCGGCTAGCGTCCGGACTCGGCTGGAAGAACGCCCATTCCCTAGCGCAGCGGCAACTGCTTGCACTCAGTCCGTTACCGTCTCCCCTGGTCCCTCGCACCCGGATCGTGGCCAGGTTTCTGGTTCTGGCACACCAAACCAACTCTGACCGACTCGGAGAAGACGACTCCTCCCGTGAATTCGCAGCAGCAACCCTCCGCCAAGCCATCGCTTAGTACACGGCGTGCTGATTCCGAGGGAAGTCGCCCATCCATTCCGAGATGATGTCGCCCCCCTATTCCGAAATATAGTCGCCCACTGATTCCGAGAAATCCTCGCCCATCGATTCCGGGATATTGTCGCCCGGCATTGAGGAGGTGACGGGCTCTCCGCTGGCTGTGTTTAGGATCGCCTCTTTGGCCGTAGCCGAGGAGGGGATTGATGCCAGCGGGGAGAGTTTGCATGCGCCAAGTGCGCGAGATTGTTCGTTTGGGATACGCCGGGGTGTCCAAACACCAGATCTCCCGGCGGACCGGGGTGGTCCCGTCGACGGTGCGCGAGACGCTGAAGCGGTTTGCGGCCTCTGGCCTGACCTGGCCGCTGGGCGATGAGGTCACGGATGCGGTTCTGGAAGCCCGGATGTACCGCAGTGCCGGGAAGAAGCAGGGGCATCGGCAATATGCCGAGCCCGACTGGGCCTGGGTGCATCGGGAGCTCAAGCGCAAGCATGTCACCCTCTCGATCCTGTGGGATGAATATATCGCCCAGCACCCGGACGGGTATCGTTATTCCCGTTTTTGCGATCTCTACCGAAGCTGGGAAGGCAAGCTCTCGGTCACGATGCGTCAGTCGCATGCGGGCGGGGAGAAGTTGTTCGTCGATTACGCGGGCGACCGGGTGGAGGTGTTCGACCGGTTGACCGGCGAGGCCAGGCCGGCTTGGATCTCCGTCGCAGTGATGGGCGCGTCGAGCTTTACCTATGCCGAGGCCACTTGGACGCAGGGGCTGGCGGACTGGATCGGCGCCCATACCAGGGCGTTTGAGGCCATTGGCGGCGTGGCGCATCTGATCGTGCCAGACAACACCAAGACGGCGGTGATCAAAGCCTGCACCGCCTTGGCGATGAATTCCGGCCCGTTGTCGGACCGGATATGTCCCGGCACGCCCCGCAGGATGAACAGATCCGAAAGCACGTCGATGAAATCATGCGAATTCAGTCGCCGCGCCACCCGGATCGCCAGCGCCTCGGGACGTGATCTCACGAGCGGACGTTCACGTCACCCAGTGCAAACCGCCTCGCGCCCGACTCGGTCACTCGAGCGCCTTGGTCGTCTGCCAGGAGCGGATGTTTACCTATTTTTAGCTGGAACGCATTTCAAGATTTGACCGTTGTCCAATAATAACTATCGACGTAATACCAACATACGACGAAACGGAGAAAGCGTATGACGCCTGCCTCGGCCAGCACCGCAACGATCCATTCGCCTGCCATTCCCCGAACACGACTGAACGCCCTTCGTTTGATCATGGTGGCCGCCATTTTGATTTTTGGCGCCTGGGCAAGTATGCGCTACAGTTTTGGGGCCTGGGCTCCTGATGCCGACATAGCTGGCCCAGTCGTTGTCTGGGAGGGCGTCTCCCACTACGGGTTGGGCTTTCTGGTGAGTTGGCACTATACTCAAGACAATTGGCTCTTCTCGCTCCTCCCGCTAACATCCGTGATCTTCACCCTGTTTGGGACTAATCCAAAGCTTGTGGTCGGGGTCGGGTGGCTTATATTCATGGCCAGTGTTGGAACGACGTCCTTCCTCGTTTATCGCATCGCTGGTCGTCGGGCGGCAATTCCTGTTGCAGTGATTTTGCTATTCCCCAATTTTTGGGCCATCGGACCCGCTGGGTTCCTATCCTATCCCATCACCCACAACATTTCGATGGCCTGGGCTCTTCTCGCTCTGGCGCTGGCCCTCCGTGCCGTCGAGCGCACGTCACTGATCAGCATCGTGGCCACTGGTATGTGTGTCTTTGTAGACGCCGTGTCTGACCCGTGGGCCGGGGCGGCGATCGCGCTCCCTCTCATCCTCGTTAGTGCGTCCCTAGCCGGGTTCAACTGGCGCAGTCGGCAGGGCTGGTACGCTGGGGGTGTTTGCGCTGGCACAGCGGTTGCGTTCTTGGCGGCTCGGACGAGACTATTCGGCGTCCTGGATTTTCTGCCCCCGAGTTCCTTCACGATCACGAACGCGGCCGGTCTGGTTAACAACGTTGGCTGGATGTTCCGAGTTCGTGGCAATCATGTTCAACATCATACCTCACACGAATATCGACGACGTGCCTGCCAATGTGTTCGACTTCCTAGCGCTAGCCACCGTCTTAATCAGTGCGGTAACTCTGACGGTCAAGGGATTACGGCGAGCGCCAATAGGGAGACAGTTGGTTTGCGGAGTGGCAATCCTCTCCATTGCCGGCGTTAGTATCTTGTTCCTGCTAAACCAATGGGGGCCCGGAATATCTATCTATATCGGCCGGTTCTTTCCTAATCTATATTTCTTCGGCGTCCTGCTCGTCGGCATGGCAGTTGCCCAAAGCTGGGAGCGTCTCCACGTCGCCGTGAAAACGGCAGTGATGGCATATGCATTGCTCCTCATCGCATCCGGCCTAGCCAGCTACCCCAGACTGTGGACCGGACAGGCGCCAATCCAAACATCCAACAGCATAACAGATTTTGGGTCGTTCCTTGAACGAAATGGACTGACATATGGTTATGGTCCCTATTGGGGGTCGGAAGCGCTGGCGATGAACTGGATGACGGGCGGTCGCGTGACGATCCGCCCCGTGGCCTTCACCAACAATCCAAATCAGGTCGACAACTTTCACCCGCAGGAATTTAATCTCTGGTACGTTCCCGGTGACGAGCCTGCGGGAACTCCAGAAACTTTCCTGGTAATCAACGACGACGGAGAGAATTGCGCCTCCGTGGAGTCCTGCGTCGCGACGGCGATCCGCCAATTCGGTGCGCCATCTCGCCAGCTTACATACGGGAATTCGGTGGTGCTGGTGTGGCCTCATCCGATCGTGTCGCAGATTGTTCATTATTGAGCTGCTCTAAAGTGCTTTTCTCCATTCTCAGCTTAACCGCGTCTCGCCGCCGCAGGGCCTCGCGCTGTTGGTGGGCGGTCAGCTTCGGCTTGTGGTCCGTCCCGGCAGCGAGCCGAATGTCCGACTGCTCGACAACAGGCAGACGGTTTTCCACTCGTCCCGGGGGTGAGGCAAATGTCCGGTATTCGAAACCCTGATCCAGATCCGGACCGGCAAAAATCCACCTGCCTCAGCCCTGAGCGGTCCCGAGCTGGCTCTCCTTTTGGATATCTCTATACCCCTACAGGGGCCGAACCCAACAAGATACGTAACCGGTGTGAGCCCCCCACCTCGCGGCGCGGTTTGATTTACTGGACAGTGTCCCCCTGAATTTGTGTGGGGTGATATTGTGGATAGTGACGGTCCTAATGCCAGACATCAGCACAGTCATGAGGATGTTGAGTACCATCGTGTCGAGCGGATCACCGGACGACGACGGCGCCGGGATTGGACGCGGGAGGAGAAGGCGGAGATTCTTGCCGCGAGTGCTGTGCCTGGCGCTGTGATTGCGGAGGTTGCGCGCCGTTATGGGGTGAGCCGGGGCCTGCTTTGGACATGGCGTCGCCGGCGATGAATGATCTGACGGCGGCGGCGGTGGGGGATTTTGTTCCGTTGCGCATTGTGGATGAGGTGGCTGCCTGCCCTGGGGCTGAACCGGCTGGATTGCCCTCGGCTCGGGATCAAGCTGTGGGATCGATTGAGATAGAGATCGGGTGTACCCGGATCCGCGTGGAGGGAGCGGTTGACCAGGCTGTTTTGCGGCAGGTACTTGGTCTGATCGGCCCTGCCCGATGATCCTGGGAATTCCGGCCCGGCCGGGGTTAAGGGTGATGATGGCGTCCAAGCCGGTGGACTTTCGTAATTATGTGGAGCGCAGGATTATGCAGAGTCCTGGCCGGTTCAGGCGATTACGTCATGTTCGTTCGTCCCCGTCATTTCGGCCGTAGCCACAGCCTTAGCGTATATCCGTGTCCGTTCTATGTAACGACCCCATATAGGCACCCTCCCGGACGGCCGCGCCGGTAATCAATGCAAACTTCGCGGCGGCCCTTTTCCTCAATCGCAAGCATTCTACTGGCCGCCTCGGCAGACGTACTGCTGGATCACTCAGTCGCGCAACAGGCGGCACATTTGGATGTTCGGGCCATTCTCGATGTTCGACTTGACAATCATGCAACTGCCCGGATCCCGGTGCAAATGATAGTAGGCGAGCGTCGAGTTGGCCGTGCCGGGAAACGCCTTCGGAAACTCCGCACCCCAGAACAGCCCTTTATGGCTGTTGATTGCCGCCGCCGCTTGCGCCTGCAACTTGCCCCAGGCGCCCGGGTGAATGATGTTATTGTTGGCGCCGATGACCCTTACCGTGCGCGGCATCAAGGGTACAAGATAAGAGTAGGCGTAGGGATCGAGGAACAGGACCATGGCGTTCGGTTCAATGGCCGGCAGCGTGACGCTCACCGCCTCACCCGCCGGCACGGCGCGGCTCCACCAGGGATACTGGGTTGTCGCCGCGGTCGGGATGGCGATGACCGCCAGCACAGCCGCCAGCAACAGGCGCGGCGCGGCTGGCAAGACCACGCGCAGAGCGGCCAGCAGCATGACGCCTGTCAGACATTCGTCGATGGCGAGATACCGATAGATCGACCATTCAAATTCCCAGAGCACGTAGGCGACAAGGAAGATGACGGCCAGATAAACGCCAAGCCGGTCAGTTTTTGCGGTGTGCGGCACATGTTCGCGCCTGAATGCACAACGGCCCGCGGCGACCAGCACGATCAGTATTGCGCAAAGAAGACCGATGAGGATCCGCGCATCGCGCATCGGCAGCTCGATCGTGTTCTGCGACCCCCGGAACGCCCAGTAGGCCGGATAGAAGATCGCCATCTTCGTCGTCTTCGGCAGAAAGCGTGCGTCGGCCCAAGACGAATGCGCCACGTAGTCCGATTTAAAGATGTTGTTCATGTTCGGCATGATAGGATCGCCGTAAGCCGACATGTTGTGCAGCAACCAGTGCAGATCGATCGCGAGGAAGGCAAAGACGCCAAACAAGCCAAAAATGAAAGCTTCGCGCCAGGCGCTCCGCACGCCCCAAAACTGCCTCGTGGCAAGCATGACGAACCAACCGATAAAGAACGTCACGCTCGTCAGCTTCAGCCCGACACTTGCTCCCGCCAGCAGGCCGGCTAACAATGTGCTGGCCGAATTGTTTCGGCCCTTCCGCTCGCGTGACATCCAGAAAGCCAGCCCCGCCAACAACGGCAGGTCAGCGGGCACGTCCGTCATTCCGGTCGCGATCGTCGGCAGTTCGCCTGCCCCCGTGAGGCCAAACACGGCGATGGCCGCGCAAACAACCAAGCTGATGAAACCCGGGCCGGGCAGGAACAATCGTGCCAGCACGAATGTGCAGACGGCAGCAGCGCCGTAAGACAGAGACAGGATGATACCGATGATCGCGGGATAATGATTGAACAGCCGCGTGACCGCATAGTCGAATGCGTCCACGGCATTGAAATTCATTGTTTGCAGCTGTGCCGGAACGATGTCGAGCTTGCTGCGGTCATGGAAAGCGGCGAACCCGTTATAGAAATGATAGATGCGAAAATCCGGCGTTGCATCGCCGCCAAGATGCACCGCGATGATCGCAAAGAACGCAACCAGGCAGACGATCACCAGCACCGGCGGCCGGATCTGGGCAACTGGCTGGCCAGGCGAACCACTTGCGAAGGCGCGCCTGGGCTGGAAGCTCCGATCCATTGCTTTCATTAACCTTTCATACAATTCACGTTTACAAAACCCAGTGGCCGTCACGCCCCAGCCAGCCGGGACCGCGGGACAGGGCGCAACCGCCTTTCATTCAACTTTCGTGGAGAACGTCCCAGATCCGCTTGCGGAAGATCTCAGGCGCGAATTCACGCGCCCTGCGCCCTGCCGCCTGGGCCATGGCGCGCCGCTCGGGCTCATTCTCGGCTTGCAGAATATACCTGGTCCGCTGCACGAGCTCGTCCTTCGAGTGGTACAGGTAGCCGTTCTCGCCCCTTGTCACGATCTCGCGCGGACCGCCGGCATCGAAAGCCAAGGGCACACATTCGGCGGACATCGCCTCGGCGAGACTGATGCCGAAATGCTCGGCCATGGACGGATCCCCCTTGAGGTCCGCGCCAAGTCCCGTCGCATGCCAATAGACCGCCGCATCGCGGTACAGGCTATTCAATGTTTCCGGCGATGCGTTGACATGGAACGTCACCGGCAGATCCTTGGCCGAAGCAAAGAGATCATCAAGATATTTCATGTGGACCGGATCGGGCAGAGACGATCCGACGATATGCATTTCCAGATCGCCCTTGAAGCTGTCCCGCAAATCGCGGAAGGCGGCAATCATCAAATCGTGCCGCTTGTTGTGACCGCCGGCGAAGAACCGGCCGACGGTGAGAACGAAAGGCTTCTTGTCCGCGGCCGCGCCGGCATGCTGTGGCACGGCCGGATAGACCACCTCAACCGGCCAATGTGGCATGCGGTGGGTGTTCTGCGCGGCGAGGATATGCGCCTTGGCGTACTCCGAGTAGGCAATGACACGCCGGTAGCCATGTGCCCATTTCGAAACATCGGGAACCACCGCCTGATCCATCGGAAACGGAAACTGGCAGATGAAAAAACTGTTCGCCGCGCGAGGCTCGATGGGCGGAACGACATGGTTGCCGACCGTGATCATCAGCGCTGGCGCCGGCGCAGCCAGGAAGGCTTCCTCCGTCTGCAGGCTGCAAGAGGAGAGATCGAGACCGAACTCGAACCCGATATTGAGCAGGCGCAGCCGGCTGTAGGGATTGGGGGTGACGATGCAGACATCGTAACTGGGCATCAAGATCGAGGCGATCGTCAGCAGAAACCGCTCTCCGCCCCCGGGGGTCAGCGCGTAAGGCGTGTAGATCACCGCCTCCGGCTTGCCTCGTTGCACGATCGGTAGTTGGACGTCGCAAAAAATCTCGGCGGCGATTTTGTTCAGGCTGGCTTCCTTCCTGTCCTGCAGGAAGCGCCCCCAACGGTTCAGGAACTTTGCCCGGTTGAGGTCGCCCATTACCCGCCGCCGCGCTTCCGCCGCGGGGTCATGATTTGCCGCGGCGCCTTCGATATGAACCGCGCGGGCATCGGGACAGAACCGGACGGAAAGGCCGAGCGTGCGCAGCTTGAGGCAAAGATCCGCATCCTCGTAATAGGCTGGCTCAAATCCAAGATCAAAGCCGCCGGCACGCCAATAGACCTCGCGGCTGATGACAAGGGCGGCAGCCGAGATGTAGTCCACGGACCGCTCCACGAGATAGTCGGGCGTTTCGCCCTCCACCAGTTTGTCGCCGCGCCCGAACCGGACCGGTATGCCATCCTCGTTGATGACGCCACCAGCTTCCTGGACGCTCCGGTCAGGAAACAGGAACAGCGGCCCGGCCGCACCCACGGACGGCTCCGTGTCCAATATCCGGACCAGCCTGGGCAGCCAGCCGGCCTCGCCAAAACAATCATTGTTCAGCAGGCATAGATGGCGCCCCCGTGCATGCTCCGCGGCAATGTTGCAAGCCTCGCCGAAGAAGCAATTCACGCCAAGCGGCACCAGCCGCACGCCGCTGCCCAGATCGCTGAGCGCCCGCAGGTCGGTCTCCGGGCTGCCGTTGTCGACGATGATGATCTCGTAGGTCACATCGCTGGTGCTGGCCCAGATATGCTCAATGCAGGCACGGGTCAGTTCCGCAGCCCTCCAGTTGATGATCAGGAAGGACACATCCGGGTTGTCATGCGTGCACCAACGCTGCGCCGCGGCGATTGTCGCGCGCACCGGCGGTGGCGAGAACCCCGGTATGACCGGCTCTTCGGGTTGCGCGAGCGCCTCGACGATGGGCGCGCGGCGCAGCTCAGCAATATGTGCGGTCATCGCGACATAGGTATCGACCCAGCGATGGTGGCGATAGCTTGCCGCAATCAGAGATTCCGCCGCCTCCCGCGCCGGCAGATCAGTGATCGCGCGCCGCAATTGCGCATAAGCCGCGGTCTCGTCTCCCGCCGGGAAATACCATGGCAGGTCGCCCGCATGGTCCCGGATCACCGGCAGATCGGATGCGACACATACCTTGCTGAAGGCAAGACTTTCCGAAACCGGCAAGCCATAGCCTTCGCTCAGCGAGGGGAAGGCGGTGAATTGGCAGGCGGCGTAGAGCGCTGCGACATCGCTGTCGCTGATACCCTCCAAGACCAGAATATCGCCCTTCTGCAGGGCCGCCTGCGTGGACGGATCGCCGGCTAGACCGATATGGTCGTGGCCGACGAGCACGAGTTGCGGCGTCTGCGCGCAACCAAGCTCGGCAAGCAGGCGCGGCCAAATATGGCAGAGCAGTGCCTGGTTCTTGCGGTGATCAATGGTGCCGACGCAAAGCACGAAATTCTCCGCCCGCACGCGCGACAAAGCCGGACCCAAGGGCAGACCTTCAGCTTGCGCGAGCGCGCTGGTGCCAAACCCAACCGAAAAGATCTTGGCGTTGACATAGACATTTGACAAGGTAGCCCAGCGTAACAGTTGGTCCTTGATCGTGGCGCTGGAGACAAACACGCAGTCGGCATACACCAGCAAGGCGCGCATCCAGCGTTCAAACGGTGGTATCGTTGCGGCGTCGACGAACTCTGGATTCAAGATCGGGATGATATCGTAGACGAAGACACTGAAGCGAATGCTGGCATCAGCAAGCGAATGAAACAGATTGGTGTGATGATCAGTCCAGACCACACCGGTGAACAATATATGATCGCCGGGGGCGGGCATCTCATCGGTTGTCTTCGGCGCACTGTGCGCCAGCGTAGCCTTCGGCGGTGAGAGTTTCTGCGCAGCGCCACACCGCCGGGCCAGATACGCAAGCAAGCCATGCTCATCCAGTGCGGCAAGGCCCAACGCGTTGGGCGCAACGGCGCATGCGCGCAGCCTCGGAAGGGCATGGCTTTCGTGCGCAGCACAGAACAGCTCGATCGTGACTTTCCCAACACCGCTCAGTTGCGGCCGTGCTTCGAGCCACTCGATCGTATCGCCGAGAAAGAACCAATTCACCGCATCGAGCCGCTGTAGTGCAGCCAGGTTCTTCGGTGCCATCGTCCGGGTGAGCGTCTGATGCGCTTCTGCTTGTTGCGCAATCGCCGGCGGTGGCGATGCACGACGCGATATTTTGCGCGCAGTCGCAATGATCAGCCTTTTCAGCCGCGGGTGCCGCACGAAGAAATCGCGCAGCGCATGCGCAACAAATGGAAACTTGCGACTGACGCGGCGCAGCGGGCCGGTTATACGCCAACTGAACGAAACTGTTAACGCATGCAGCCTGCGTTCGAGCTCCTGAACCTCGTCCGGAAGCCTCCGAAGTGCCGCAACCTCCTGCGCCAATGGCCATAGCATCCGCACATCATTCTCGCTTCGCGCGAGGGCGCTCTGCACCTCGTTGAGGCTGGTTGCGAGTTGCTGGCACTGAAGTTCCAATTCAACTTTCGATTTGCGCTCCTGGCCAAGCTGTTCCTCCAAGCTGCCGAGGGCGTCATCAAGCTGCCGCAGCCGATCCTGCGCCCGCTCAGAAACCGCCACAGTTTCAACCAGCTCAAGCCGCCATTTTTCAGCCTGCGTCTGCAGGGTGAGTTCATCAATCTTGACAAAATCATCAAAGACGTTCGGGGCCAGGGCCAGCTTTTCGATCAGCCGGTCATGCTCGGCCGCCACATAGTAGCAATTCAGGCCGTCGAAATAGGCAAATTTATAGTCCTGGCTGGTGAGTATATCTTCCCACTGGTCTTTGGTGACGACCCGAACTCATAGGTTCTGTGGCTTCGACGACGACAATCCACGGCCGGCATGTCTTGAAATCCATGCCAAGCAGAACCTCACGCTCCGCCCCCTCGACATCGATCTTGAGAAAATGCACTTGCTGGTCGCCACGCGTCGCGCAGATGCTGGCCAGCGTGACGATCGGCAAGGAAAGGTTTCGGTAGGACAAGCCAGTTTCAGCATGCCGCCTGGCCACCGCTTCATTCATCGTCGACAGACCAAGACTGGGAAACTCGTAGAACAAGGCGATTCCCGGAATATGACCAACCAGCGCGTTGATGTTTATATCGCGCGTGCGCTGTTCCATCAGCAGAGCATGTTGCTGCTGGATCGGTTCAACATTGACGCCATGCCAGCCGCGTTCATAAAAGGCATAAGTGACCGAATGAAGTTTTGGATCCGATGCGCCTATGTCAATATAGAAGCCTTCCTCGACATCCCCCAGGGCGCGCCAGAGTACCAGGTCTTCATAATTTTGGGCGTACGAGACAAACGTCATGAGCTTTTCAAATTCCTATATTCCGCGATAATTGTATAAACCGACATTTCCCAGATAGGCGGCCCATCCGCCCCTGATTGATGCCAGAATAGCGGGACGCCAGACTACCCGGAAGCCGGAACGGCGTAACAATAGCGGCTGTGGCGGCATGATGGCCGCCTTGATCACCATGACCGGCCCCAACGGCTCGATTCCTGACCATTTTTCTGGATCGCGGGCACACTTCGCCAGTCGATTCCTTCGAGGAGATAACCCATCTGCCCGGCCGTAAGTGCCACAACGCCGTCCACGGTTTGAGGCCTAATAAACTTTCCGCGGTCCAGCCGCTTAGCGTAGAGCGACAGGCCGATGCCGTCATGCCAGAGCGCCTTGAGCAGCGAACCGTTACGTCTGCGGAAGAGGTAAACGTCGCCCACGAACGGATCACGCCCCAGACCCCGCTGCACAAGCCGCGCCAGGCCGTTCTTGCCACAGCGCATGTCGGTAGGGCCCGCTGCTAGCCGGACGCGCACCCCAGAGGCAACTTGGATCATCCCATCGCCGCAACGACGTAGATTCCAAATGCTGCTGTGAGATCTAGCCGAATGCGCATTGTTCTACTTCCATGCATCTATTATTATCCAACCGCGACAAGCGGTTGATATCTTTCCGCAACCAATTCATTTTGATATAGGACTGCAAGATCATCTTAATATCCCATCCTTGCACGCTGGCATTCGCCATCCAGCCACCTCCATGCGCTGACCAGACGCTGGGCGGCACAAACAAAATTACCCGTGCGACGGCCACGAGGCTTCAGGCGTCCAACGCGGCACCGCGAGGTAGGCGAGACGCTTGGCCTCCCGCCGCCCGTGCGCGACTGAATCCAGGATCAGCCCACAAGTGAAGGAGAGCATCGCCAACACCACCAGCCCCACGGAGAGCACGGCGGTGGGCAGGCGCGGCACCAGTCCTGTCTGGAAATAGGTCATCAGAACAGGCAGCGAAAGCAAGATACCAAACACCAGCAGCACAAGCCCGACGATGGAGAAGAACTGCAAAGGCCGCTCCTCCTTCACCAACTTGATGATGGTGTTGAGGATGCGGAAGCCATCGGAATAGGTGCGCAGCTTGGAGACGGAGCCGGGCGGGCGCTCGCGATATTGCGTGGCCACCTCGGCCAGCGGCATCAGCATGTCCAGCGCATGGATGGAGAATTCCGTCTCGGTCTCGAACCCGGATGCCAGCGCCGGAAAGGTTTTCACGAAACGGCGGGAGAAGACGCGATAGCCGGAGAGCATATCCTTGATCCGGTCGCCGAAAACGAAGCGCACCATCCCGGTGAGCACCAGATTGCCAGTGCGGTGCCCGCGGCGATAGGCGCCGATCTCCCCCTCGCCTTCCACCTCGATGCGCTGGCCGTTCACCATGTCCAGCTGCTCCTCCAGCAGGCGGCGCACCATCTCCGGCGCCGCGGCGGCTTCATAGGTGCCGTCCCCGTCCACCAGCACATAGGCATCGGCCTCGATGTCTGCGAACATGCGTCGCACGACATTGCCCTTGCCCTGCAGCGTCTCGGTGCGGACAATGGCTCCGGCCGCCGCTGCGACCTCGCGGGTGCGGTCCTTGGAATTATTGTCATAGACATAAATCAGCGCATCCGGCAGGGCCGAGGCGAAATTTCGAACCACCTGGTCAATGGCTATTTGTTCATTAAAGCATGGAATTAAAACCGCGATCTTAGCATCCACCATACACTGAACCCACTGAAATTTTATAGCAAAAAAAGAGAATTTTGACCTA
The DNA here is from genome assembly GCA_963750235.1 of uncultured Alphaproteobacteria bacterium. GTDB lineage: Bacteria > Pseudomonadota > Alphaproteobacteria > Acetobacterales > Acetobacteraceae > Acidocella. Next base: position 482,866 of record CAVVPW010000004.1, on the reverse strand, counting down.
TAGTGCCCAGATTAGGAACTCTGATCAAGCTATTCTGTTTCACCTAACGAAAGTGCATTGGCTGTTCGTTGCCAGTCTCTGCAAGGAACTCCGAGTTCCAAAGGCTCAAGCGCGAAGGACTGGGAGCCTCGGCGATTGCGCGCCAGCTAGGCATAGGGCGGGCTGCGGTGTATCGGTTGTTGAGCGAAGCGGCCTGATCGAAGGCCGCGCAAAGCCGTCTTCGATTCGTGCTGTCTCGGCTTACGGACGATGGGCTTCCTCTATGTGCCCACTGCCCACCGCAAGTTCTTACTATGTTCTCAAAAATGGTACAAATAATGAAGACTTCTGCAAACCCTAAGCGGTCAAATTTTCTGAGGAGGTTCGTGGTCCGGCGGCCCGGTGAAATTGAAACAACTCAGAGAAGGTTACCATTCTTCTGGTCGATATAGGCATGAAGTATCCCTCGGATTGATGAAACTGCGTCTTTTCCGATCCGATCCGCCGCTGGACGCGAGACTAGTGTAGAAACATGCCTGCGATGGAAGAAAGTCTTCGTATCGTAGTAACTAAACGATATGTCTTGGATGTTAACCATTCCGTTAACCAGCTTATCGGTCGTGTCCTTTACGTTCCTCTTCGAGTGCGTTCTGGCAATTTTAATAAACTCCATGATCCGAGCATCAGGGCAAATGTGTCGTGCGATGCGCAATGCAGCGCGCCACGGTTGGCGGTCGATTTGCTCGTAGGGCACAACAAGCGCATGCTTCCGCAGGCGGGTATACATGCTGAGCCATTCCTGCATGTGTGCAATAGCCTCATTGAACTGAAAGCTAAAAGTCTCCATCCAAGAGGCAATGGCATCTTCTGGTCTACGAACTGTGCACACAGCTTTCACCACACCGAGCTCTATCAGTCGCAGCGTAAATTCATCAGTGCTGTGCGCCTTGAACAAGACATGACAAGCATTTCCGGATCGTTCCACTACGGGCATGGCACTCGGGAATGGCTCTTGGTAAATTGTCCCGCGTTGCGCTAGAAGCTCACGGACCACGTTGAAGCTAAATGTAGAGCCGCTCCGCGGCATCCCTGCATGAAAAATGATCATAGTAGCTCGCGTTGTAAGGGGGGCGCGCCTGTCGCGTAACTACAACTGTACCGGGCTCCGCCGCGATTTCAACCCCAAATTTGATGTGGTGAGGACTGCTGAAGCCTGCGGCCGACGATAGGCTCGGCTAGCCCAAATGGTGGGTGCATAAATTAATACCAACTGCCGAATTTTATGAACTCGTAGGGGATTCCCTCGGCGCGATGGGTTATGATTCTGTATCTCCCGTTGGTTTGGACGATGGGGGTTGCCATGGCTATTGCGGTTGCGATTACCAACTTGGAATTCACGGCGGCGGATTTGCGCCGGTTGATGTCGAAGGAGCGGGACGGCGAGGTCGTCCGGCGTTTATCTGCGCTGGCGCTGGTGCTTGAGGGTCATTCACGGACGCACGCGGCGGAACAGAGCGGGATGGATCGCCAGACCTTGTGCGATTGGGTACACCGCTACAACGCGGGCGGCGTTGCCGCACTTGCCTCGGGCAAAAGTACCGGCCGGGCGCCGAAGTTGAACGCCGCGCAGATGGCGGAACTCTACGAGTTGGTGGTCAAAGGCCCCGATCCTGAGATTGATGGCGTTGTGCGCTGGCGATGTGTCGATTTGCGGACCCAGATCGCGCGCCGTTTTTCGGTGGATGTGCCAGAGCGTACGGTCGCCAAATGGCTGCGCCGGCTGCGCCTCACCCGGCTGCAACCGCGCCCCTTTCATCCCAAGCAGGACGTGGCGGCACAGGAGGAATTTAAAAAAAATTTTGCAGCCTGGCGGTAGAAGCTTTGCCGGCTTCGGCTAAGGGCAAGGCGCTTGAGGTCTGGTTTTCTGATGAAGCCAGGCTCGGGCAGAAAGGCTCTATCGAAGCCGTCTGGGCGCCGATCGGCTCGCGCCCGCCGATGGTGCGCGACAACCGGCACGATTCCGTTCACATCTTCGGCGCCATCTGCCCGGCACGCGGCATTGGCGCTGCCATCATCATGCCTGCCGTGAATACCGAAGCGATGAACGAGCATCTCAAGGAAATCAGTTGCCAAGTCGCAACGAGCGCCCATGCGCTGTTGGTTTGCGACGGCGCCGGATGGCATCAGCCAGGCGAGCGGCTAATCGTGCCCGACAACATCACTCTGCTGCGCCTGCCGCCTTACGCACCCGAACTCAACCCGATGGAAAACGTCTGGGATTATCTGCGCGGCAACAAATTAAGCAGTATGGTCTGTGACACATACGAGGCTATGCGCGACGCCAGCAAAGAAGCCTGGAATTTCATCGCCAATGACCCAGAGCGAATCGCCTCGATCGGAACCAGAGATTGGGCATGTGTCAGTCTTTAAGGCGGTTGGTATAACACGTTCGTGCAGTGGCACCCATGACCGGGTTACTTTGCTCCAGCTATTGCCTCTTTAGGACAAACCTCAAGGAGTTGACCGTACTGGTCAGGGCTACCATTCGGGTGAAAATGCTGCGGGTATGGAAAATAAACGGCTTCTGAGACCACGCCGAATGTTCATTGTTCTACTTCCATTTATAGCGTGGTACGGAGCTTCGTGCGTCCGGTGGGCTGGCATGTGTTTCTCACTCAGGACGCCGAGTCGCGGCCAGGTTGCTTGTGGCGATCACGCCCCACCATCGATCTGGCGATAGCGGCGCAGGCGACCGCCACCGGGCCGTCGATGGAGCTGTCCACATGACTTTCCGCGGCCAGATGCATCACCGCGTCCGGCTCATGCTCGGCAACGGCGGCACGGATGCCGACGAGGTCGCAGATATCCTGCTTCAGCAGCGTGCGGCTGGGGTGGTGGAGCGCATCCTCCAGCGCGTCCTCCAAGGCGGCATAGGTCATCTTGCCGACATTGACGACCTAATGTCCCTCCTGCCGGACTGCCCTCCTCACCACTGCCGAGCCAATGAAACCGCAGCCGCCGGTAAGAAGCATTTTCATAAGTGCATCCTCAAGACCGAGAGACCTTTAATCTTCCCAGTTCAATCAAACCTTGCGTCGTCTGGCAATCGGCTCAGCCGGTTTTTTTGCTGCGCGCGGGAATTTCGCCTCCAGCCGGGCGAGGTCCTCGGCCTGCGCGGCCAGCCGCGCCTCGGGCAGGTTCAGCGCCTCGGCGCCCAGCGCGTGCATGCGCCGGATCTCGGCCAGTTGCGCCCCGGGATTCAGCGATTGCTTGACTCAGCTTGCGTGCCGCCAGTGCGCCTGTCGCTGTCACAGGGCAGAATCAGCCCTCGTTTGTTTGCCCTGGTCGAGCAGCGAGGGATAGGGGCAATTCGCCGAGGGCCGATCCAACCCGGACACCAGCCGGACATTTAATCGGATAATTCCCGAAATTACTTTCAGGCTTCCTCTAATCCCTTGAATATATTTGGGAAAATGGTGCCGACACCCAGGATTGAACTGGGGACCTACTGATTACGAATCAGTTGCTCTACCGCTGAGCTATGTCGGCTAAACCGGGGCGAGGGAGCCTATATCGAAGCCCGGCTCCCGCTGCAACCTCTATTGGCCGGAATCCCGCTTGGCGAGCGTGCTGATGGCCGACCAGTCCAGTTCGGCGCCACCCGGTTGGGCGAGCAAAGCCAGGAATTGGTCGCGCAGCAGGCTGGCCAACGGCAGAGGCACGTTCAGCGCCTCGGCGGCGGCGAGCGCCAATCGCACATCCTTCTGCCCCAGCGTCGCCGCGAAGCCGGCCGGGGAGAAGGTCTCCGCCGCGATCAATCCGCCGTAGATTTTGTACACGGGCGACGGGAACAGGGTGGAGGTTAGCATTTCCACATAGGCAGCGGGGTCAATGCCCCCTTTGGCGACCAGGGCAATGGCCTCGCCCAGCGACTCGATTACCGAGGCGATAAGGAAATTGCCCGAGAGCTTCACCAGATTGGCGCGTGACGGCGTCTCGGACAGTACAAAAGTGCGCTGGCCGATGGCGTCGAACAAAGGCTGTAGCCTGGCGATCACCTCTGGCTCGCCCGCCGCAACGACGACGAGCTTCGCGGCCGCGGCGGCGTCTGGCCGGCCGAACACGGGAGCCGACACAAAATGCTGGCTGGCCTTGGCGTGTTCCTCCGTCAGGCGCTCGGCAAAGGCCACGCTGATGGTGCTGACGGAAACATGCACAGCCCCCGGGGCCAGGGCGGAAATCAGGCCGTCTGCACCGAAGGTCACGGCCTCCAGCGCCTTGTCATCGGCGACCATGGTGAACACGGCCTCCGCGCCATCGGCAGCCACGGCCGGTGTCTTCGCCAGCCTCGCACCTTGGGCGACCAGCGCCGCCGCCTTCTCCGCCGAGCGGTTATACACCGCAACGTCATGCCCGGCCTTAACGAGGTTGGCTGCAATACCCTGGCCCATTTGGCCAAGGCCGATAAATCCGATTTTCATGCCCATTCACCCCAAAAGACGCCCGATGACCCGGGCCGTATAGTCCACGACCGGGATGATCCGGCCATAATTGATCCGCGTGGGGCCAATCACACCGATGGCGCCAACGATGCGGTCCTGCGCGTTGCGCGCCGGGGCCACCACCATCGAGATCCCCGCCGCGCCGAACAGCCCGGATTCGGCGCCGATGAAGATACGCACGCCGTCCGATGTTTCGGCCAGTTCCAGCAGGCGCAGCATGGTCTCCTCCGCCTCCAGCCGTTCGAACAAAGCCTGGATGGCCCCGAGTTTCTCCAACTGGTCCACATCCTCCAGCAGCCGCCCCTGGCCGCGCAGAATCAGCGAGCCTCCCCTGCCCTCGCTCCCCCAATCGGCCAGCCCAGCCTCCACCACGGCGCTGGTCAGGGCGTCCAGCTCTGTGCGGTCGGCCACCATTTCATCCCCCACCCGCCGCCGCAGCTCGGCAATGGTAAGGCCCGAGAGCCGCGCATTGAGGTAGTTGCTCGCCTGCTGCAGCGCGCTGGGCGGCAGGCCGGGCGGCGTCTCGATGATCCGGTTCTCCACCTGGCCATCGGCCGAGACCAGCACCACCAGCGCCCGCCCGGGAGAGAGCGGCACGAATTCGATATGCTTCACCGCCCCCTCGCCCTTGGGCGCCAGGACCAAGCCCGCGGCGGCGGAGAGGCCGGATAGCATGGCGGAAGCCTGGGCCAGCGTGTCCTGCATGCTGCGCCCGGACTGCACCAGCGCCTGGTTGATGGTGCTACGCTCTTCCTCGGAGAGCTCGCCGAATTGCAGTAGTCCGTCCACGAACAGGCGCAAGCCCCGCTCTGTCGGCAACCGCCCGGCCGAGGTGTGCGGCGAGAACAGCAGCCCGGCATCGGTGAGGTCCGCCATTACGTTGCGGATGGTGGCAGGCGAGAGACGCTGCGGCAGCAGGCGTGAGAGCGTGCGGCTGCCCACGGGCTCACCGGTTTCCACGTATTGTTCCACGATCTCTCGCAGCACGGCGGCGGAGCGGACATCGAGCCCCGGCGGCAGGCGAGGCGGAACGGATTTGCCTCTATGGTCCATGGTCACAGTCTCGGATATTAGCACGGCAAATTGATCAGGAGAGATATTATGCGGCCCTCAGGCAGAATTTTCGACGAACTCCGGAAAGTGTCCATCGAGACCGGGTTCTCCCACCATGCCGAGGGCTCCGCGCTGATCCGAATGGGCGGCACCGAGGTGCTGTGCACCGCCAGCGTCGAGGGCAGGGTGCCCGGCTTCATGCGCGGCCAGGGCGAAGGCTGGGTGACCGCCGAATACGGCATGCTGCCCCGCGCCACCCATACCCGCGGCGACCGGGAGGCCGCGCGCGGCAAGCAGTCCGGCCGCACGCAGGAGATCCAGCGCCTCATTGGCCGCTCGCTCCGCGCGGTGGTGGACCGCAAGGCCATGGGCGAGATCACCGTGACGCTGGACTGCGACGTGCTGAATGCCGATGGCGGCACGCGCTGCGCCGCCATCACCGGCGCCTACGTGGCGCTGTGCCTCGCCTTCCGCAAGTTGCAGGCCGCCAACGTGCTCAAGGCCTTCCCCATCACCGGCCAGGTGGCCGCGGTTTCCTGTGGCATCTTCCAGGGCAACCCGGTGCTGGACCTCGACTACGCCGAGGACTCCGCGGCCGATGCGGATGCCAATTTTATCCTCACCCAGGGGGGAGGCATCGTGGAAATCCAGGCGACGGCGGAAAAATCCACCTTTGACGACGCCTCCTTCCAGGCGCTGCTGGCGCTGGCGCGCAAGGGCACGGCGGAACTGTTCGCGGCGCAGAAGGCAGCTTTGGGGTAACGGGCTTGGGGGCTAGAAAGTTTCGGCCCCCGGCTACTGTCATTGCGAGAGGCGCATAGCGCCTCAAAGCAATCCATTTTCATGGCAATCCAAGACATTACCACAAAATGACATATTTCTACCGCGACGCAGCAATGTTGCACAACTCTCCACGGAGCATTCCGTACTGAAACATGCTGTGGCGCTTGCCGCCCCAGTAGCCAACCTCCCGCAGCATACCCTCTTTGACGAATCCAACCTTCTCAAGCAACTTGATCGACGGATAATTTTCAGGGTGCACCTGCGCCTCAATCCGGTGAAGTTGAGTGGTGCTGAATGCCCAATTGAAGCAGGCGGATAACGCCTCCCTGGCAAACCCGTACCCATGTGCGCCACGAGCCAACTCATAACCAACGACACATTTACGCCACATGGCGTTCCACTGAAACAGCCCGCAAGACCCAATTAGAGGGCCGCCATTCTTAAGTTGTATACCCCACCGGGTGCCAGGAGTTGGAAGCAGACGCCATGAGGCAAAGGTTTCGATCAACTTCTGCGCAGCCTCGATGTTAACCAGTGGATCGACTCCAAACCATTTCATGAGGTCGGGATCGCCATGGATGGCAAAGATAGCACCTGCATCAGTGGGCACAATTTCGCGCAGGATCAGGCGTGATGTTTCAAGCACGGGGAAATTCGGTGTTTGGGCCATAGCCGATCTTTATCCAGCACATCTCCTCACGCAACATCTCGTCCAAGACTTCAACGCGATGACATTCCGCCAACGACTAAAGCCAGCCTCGGTATCTCTATCGCCGGACAGCGGTTCGTAATCACCTCAGGCCCTGCCGCCCGCGCCTTCGCCGCTGCCGCCTCATTCACCACGCTCAGCCTTGCTGTCTTGACGTTGAAATAAAGCTTGTGTGGGCAATCACTATACTATACTGATAGATTATCTATGTTGAAAGGTCGCGCCATGCAACTCAACCGGAATCCCCGCTCCGTCGCCCCCGGCTCCCCGGCCAACCCGGTCACCCCGGATTGCGCTGCGCCGCCCGTGTTCGGCACCACGGTGGAGCGCTTGGCGCTGACCCTGCTGAACCTCGCCGAAAGGTTTGAGGTGGAACCCGGGGTGGAATTGTTCATCACCCCGTCGGTCAAGCTCGACGAACTCGCCGCCCTGGCGGGCGGCACCAGCCATACGGCCGGGCTGCTGCTGGCGCATTGGCTGGAAGAGGGCATCGTGGCGTGGCGGCGCCAGCGCCTTCTGCTGTGGAACGCCCCTGCCCTTTACCGGCTGGCGCTGGGTTCCCCGCCCTACGCCTGAGGTCCGGTTACGGCTGGCTCACCGTCAGGTTGGTGAAGGCGTAGTCGGAAGGCCCCTTCGCGCTGCCCTCACCCTCTATGCCCACCGTGCCACCGCCAGAGGGCGCCATGACCGAGAGCGAACCCGCCTGCTGCCCATTGATATACAGGGTGACATAATTACCCTTGGTCACCACCCTCAGGACGTTCGCCGCCCCCGGCTTCAACAGGCTGGTCTTCATATATGGCACAATCGTCTGCCACGGGCTGGCGGCGGTGGAGACGTGCTTGAACACGCCGAACGTGCCTGCGGTGTCAGAAATTGTGAAGTCGAAAAAATCGCTGGGGCCAGTGGCCCAGAACAGCAGCCCGGCTGCATTGCCGGTGGCATTTTCCGGCGTGACCGTAACGCTGGCGTCCATATCGGTGAAGTTGAAGCCGCTATAGGTTGTCCAGGAGGCACTGTTCGCCGGGACGGTGATATGCACCGCGCCATTCTTCAGGCTGATCGAGCTGGTTTGAGCGCCGAAATTGAGCGGCCAGGCAGCCAGCGGGTCGGATAGCACGGGCTGGGCGGCGAACACGGGCGCCGAACCAAGCGTCAACAAGGCAGACAAACAAGCGCAGCCGGCCAATTTGGCAACCGCATTCATCGGAGTTCCCCTAATTGTTTCGTTTTTTGCAACGAAGTTTAGGCGTTCGGATGGCGGCAAGTCAATTCAAGTTTCCCCCTACTCCAGCCCCAGCCTCGGCATCTCGATCGCGGGACAGCGGTCCATCACCACGGCCAGACCGGCAGCTCGGGCCTTCACCGCCGCGGCCTCGTTGACCACGCCAAGCTGCATCCACACCGTTTTCGCGCCCAGGCGGATCGCCTCCTCCACCGGAGCGTCCACGTCCTCCGCCCTGCGGAACAGATCCACCATGTCCAGCGGCGCGGCCTCCGCCAAACTCGCCACCACCTTGCGCCCCAGGATCTCCTGCCCGGCGAGGCCCGGATTCACCGGCGTCACGTCGAATCCCTCCGCCAGCAGAAACTCCATCACATGGTGGGAGGGCCGCTCCGGCTTGGCCGAGGCCCCGACCAGGGCGATGCGCTTCGTCTGCGTCAGGATCCGGCGGATGTCTTCGTCACTCATCTCTCTTCCCCAAAAATGAACGCCCGGCTAAGCCTTTGGCCATGACCAAATCCCTTATCGCCTGCGTGCTGCTGAGTCTGCTGACCTTCGCCATGTGGGCGAATCCCAACCAGCCTCAGGCGGGAGATGTGACCATGCCGCCGGGTAAGTTCAACAGCCTGTCCTACGCGCCGTACCAGGCCTGGCAAAGCCCGCTCTCCAAGGACTATCCCACGGGCGCCGAGGTGGCGAAAGACCTCGCCCTGGTGGCGACCCAGGCGAACGGCATCCGCACCTATTCCTCCATCGAGGGGAATTACGACATCGGCGCGCTCGCCAAGCAGGCGGGGCTGAAGGTCTGGCTCGGCATCTGGCTCAGCGGCAACCCGAAGGACAACGCCAAGGAGATCGCCGCCGGCATTGCCGAGGCCAACGCGCACCCCGAAACCATCACCCGCGTCATCGTCGGCAACGAAGTGCTGCTGCGCCGTGACCTCTCGGTGGACGACCTGATCGCGGATATCGACTATGTGCGCGCCCGCGTGAAACAACCCGTGGCCTATGCCGATGTCACCGATTTCTGGAAGCAGTTCCCGCAAGTGGCGCCGCATGTGGACGTGGTGATGATCCATTTCCTCCCCTACTGGGAGGACAAGCCACTTTCCGTGGACGACGCCCTGGCCGAAATCCAGTCGACCACGGATCAGTTCAAGACGCTCTTCCCCGGCAAGCAGATTTCCATTGGCGAAACCGGCTGGCCCTCGCGCGGGCGCTGGCGCGGCCCGGCGGCGCCGTCGCGCGTCAACGAGGCGGTGTTCGTGCGCCGCTTCGTCACCCTCGCGAACCAAGAGGGCGTGGATTACAACCTGATCGAGGCCTTCGACCAGAACTGGAAATACGAGGATGAGGGCGTGGCCGGGGCCAACTGGGGCATCTGGACGGCCGACCGGCAGCCGAAATTCCCGCTCAACGGCCCGGTGACCGAGACACCGGAATGGCCCTGGTATGCCGGGCTTGGCGCGCTGGCCGGGGTGCTGCTGTTCGCCGCCGCGGGGTTCCGCAACCTGCGCCTCGCCTTGCCGGCCTTCGCCCTCGGTAACGGCTTCGCGCTGGCCTGCTCCGGCACTCTGCCCATGCTCTACGACAACTGGCTGCGGCTGGACGCGCTGGTTAACCTGCCCTTGCAGGCCCTGTTCGCGGTTCTGGTCATCCGACGGGCAGATGCCCTGCTTGCCGGGCGCCCAGTGCCGCCGGTGCAAACCGGGGCAATGGTGCTGGCCGCTCTGCGCCGCTTCCGCCTGCCCCTGAACTATGACAGCCTATGGTTCATCTTCCTGGCTTCCGCCGCCGTGTTCGAGGCGCTGCTGGTCTTCGACGGCCGCTACCGCGACGCCCCGATGCCGGTGTTCATTGTCCCCGCCATCGCCGCAGTGCTGCGCTTCTGGACCAAGGACAAGCCGCAGCAGATGGGCTGGGAAGAGTTGCTCGCCGGTTTTGCCCTGGCGGTGCTGGCGCTGGCCGACATGGTGATTGAAGGGCCCAGCAACCTGGATTTCATCATCTGGAACGTCGTGGCGCTGGTGCTGGCCGCGCCGGTGGTCATGGCCGCCGAGGGCAAGCGCCGGGTTCAGAGATCGTAGGGCGGCGCCTTCTCATAGGCAGGCAAGCTCTCATCCAAAGCCTGCCAGAAGACGCGCTCGCACACCCAGCCCTGCACGGTGGGGCGGATGGCTTCGGGATTATCCAGCGAACCTAGCGTGACACCGACGGAGCGGCTCTCGCTATCGGTCATGTAGAGCGGGCTGCCGCAATCGCCGCAGAACCAGCGCATGGCCTGGGACGAGGAGGCATACCCCCGCGCCGCCCCCTTGGTGACACAAAAGCGCCCCGGCGGCACCTGCACCCATGGCAGCGCCGCGGCGCCGCTCGCCTTGCGGCACTCCCGGCAGAAGCACACATCCGCGACATCGCCGGGTTCGTAGTCCAGGCTGTAGGCAATGGCACCGCAGAGGCAACCGCCAGTGAGATGCACCGCCATGGCTAGAACGAGGGCGGCGAGTTGGCGCTGATCAGCACGCACGGCTCCGTACCTGGGTTACGGAAGCGGTGCGGAATATCGGAGCGGAAGTAATACGCATCGCCCGGGTTGAGCAGGCGCTCCTGCACGCCCACCGTGACGATGAGGCAGCCAGAGACGACGATGCCGCATTCCTCGCCGTCATGGCGGAGCATCGCATCCCCCGTATCGGCGCCGGGCTGGTAGGTCTCGCGCAGCATTTGCAGCGTCCGGTCCTTCACCTTCCGGCCGACCATGCGCATGGAAATCGCCGGGTCGTAGGAGATTTCGGTCAGCTCCTCGCCGGTGAAAAACACGTTGTCGGACGGGGAGAAGTTCAGCGTGAAGAAGTCCGCCAGCGAGAGCGGAATGCCGTCCAGAATCTTCTTCAAGGAGGAGATCGACGGGCTGACACGGTTCTGCTCGATCAGAGAGATCGCTCCGTTCGTCACCCCGGCCCGGCGCGCCAACTCACGCTGGGTCAGCCCGAAAATCTGCCGCACCAGCTTCAGCCGGGTACCGATATCGTCGGACATCTCATCGTTCTGCAGGGCTACCGACATGTTCTCCTTATGACCCGCACGTTTAGGATTTTCAACAATGCTACGCGGGCAATGCTCTCGCACGCAATGAAAAACATGCACCGCGCGAAAAACATCATCCAATTATTCTTGACGGGTTAAGGGGCGTAAGCCACACTTGGGCAGCAATAATATAGGGGTTTTGCGTGCTGTGGATCGTCGAGCCGACCGGAACTGACAACCTTAACCCAGACAGCCCGGCAGGCGCCTGATGTCTGCGTCGACCAGCCCCGCGGCCGCACCTGCCGCCCCCTCGCCCAAGCGCGGCGCCATTTCCATCCGCGGCATTACCCGGATTTTCGCCGGGACGGTCCCCGCCGTGGACCATGTTGATCTCGAAATCAATGCCGGGGAGTTCTTCACCCTGCTGGGCCCCTCTGGCTGCGGCAAGACGACGCTACTGCGCATGATTGCCGGGTTCGAGACGCCCGATGAAGGGGATATTTTGATCTCCGGCAAGGACGTGGGGGACGTACCCGCGTATAAGCGCGCGGTGAACACCGTGTTCCAGTCCTACGCATTGTTCCCGCATCTTAATGTTGAGCAGAATATCGGCTTCGGCCTGCGCATGCGGGGGGTGAAGAACCCGGAACGCAAGAAGCGCGTGGATGCCATCATGGAGCTGCTGCAGATCGGCCAGTTCGCCACCCGCAACGCCGCCCAACTCTCGGGCGGGCAGCGCCAGCGCGTCGCCCTGGCCCGCGCCTTGGTGAACGAGCCGGAGGTGGTGCTGCTGGACGAACCGCTCTCGGCACTGGACGCCAAGCTGCGTGCGGAGCTGCAGATCGAGCTGCTGCGTATGCAGAAGCGCCTGGGCATGACCTTCATCTTCGTCACCCACGACCAGCACGAGGCGCTGGTGATGTCCGACCGCATCGGCGTGATGAGCAGAGGCAAGCTGGAGCAGGTCGGCCCGGTGCTCGATGTGTACGAGAAGCCGAAAAACGTGTTCGTCGCGGAATTCCTTGGCCTCTCGAACATCTGGCCGGTCACGCCCACCGGCACGAATACCGCGGCGTCGCCGATCGGCGAGCTGACCATCACCGCGCCGCTGGCCGGCGCGACCATGGCGATGATCCGGCCGGAAAAGATCTGGGTCTACAATGACACGGCGGCATCGAAGGACCGTGCGAACCTGTTCGTCGGCACCGTGCGCGAGGCCATCTATATGGGCGCCTCGACCCAGTACCGCATTGAGCTTGCGGGCGGGCAGTTCGTGCTGGCGTTCGACACCAACAACCAGGCAGCGGAACGCAGCTGGCGCCCCGGCGAGGCCGTGGCCGTGGAGCTGAAGCCTGACAACATCATGCTGATCTCGCCATGAGCGGCCGGGTGAAAACCGAACAGGAGATCGAGGCCGGGCGGCAGCGCCTGCGGCTCTGGGTGACCTCCGGTCCCGGGCTGTTCTGGATCATGATCTTCCTGCTGATCCCCAGCGCCGTGCTGCTCGGCATCGCCTTCTTCTCCTCCAACGACTATGGCAGCCCGGTGCTGCCGCTTTCCGTACAATCCTTCCAGCAGGTGGCGGGGTATTCGCTGCTCGGCTGGGATGCGGGCAATATCATCATCTTCCTCCGCTCGCTGAAGCAGGCGGGCATCGCCACGCTGGTGTCGGCAGCACTCTCCTACCCGCTGGTGTTCTTCATTCTCAGCCGCCCGGAATCGGTGCGCCCGCTGCTGCTGCTGTTCATCGTGCTGCCCTCCTGGACCAACCAGGTCGTGCGCACCTATGCCTGGATGGAGTTGCTCGGCCCCAACGCGCCGGTCTCCTGGGTCGCGCATCTGCTGCACGCGGTCCCGCCGGATCTTGGTCTGGCGCCGGGCAGCTTCGCCGTCACCACCGGCCTTGCCTATAACTACCTGCCCTACATGATCGTGCCGCTCTACGCCTCGGCGGAGAAGCTGGACTGGACACTGGTCGAAGCCGGGCGGGATCTCTACGCCTCCGGCATGCGGCTGTTCTGGCACACGGTGTTCCCGCAAACCCTGCCAGGGCTGCTCTCCGGCGTCATCTTCGTCGCCATTCCGGCCTTCGGTGACTACGTGGTGCCGCAGCTGCTCGGCGGCGACAAGGCGCTGATGATCGGCTCGCTGATCGCCAACCAGTTCACCGAGACGCCAGACTGGCCCTATGGCGCGGCGCTCACCATCATCATGCTGGTGTTTACCGCCATGGGGTTGGTCGGGTTCCGCATCCTCACCCGGAAGCTGGGCGGGGCAGAGGAGGCGACGATATGATCCCGCGCGGGGTTCGCTACGCCCTCTCCGGCATTTCCTGGCCGCTTTATGCGCTGCTATACACGCCGCTGGCGCTGGTCGCCTTCTACTCCTTCGCCCCTGCGCCGAACCAGGCCGGGCATTCGCTGCACGCCTACGGCGTGCTGGTGCACGATGGCGCGGTGTTCACCGCGCTGCAACGCTCGCTGATCCTCGCCATCGGCTCAGCCACCACCTCCACCGCCCTCGGCACGCTGCTGGGCTATGGGCTCTGCCGCTTCCGCGCCCCGAATGCGAAGGGCGTGCTCGCGAATATGCCCAGCCTCATCATCTATACGCCGATCATCATGCCCGGCCTGGTATTCGGCATCTCGGAGCTGATTTTCTTCAACTTCGTGCATAGCACCACGGGGCTTCTCGGCGCCGGGCTGCAGACGATGATCATCGCCCATATCACCTTCCAGGTGCCCTATGTCGCGCTCACCGTTTATGCGCGTCTCGCCGGGCTTGACCCGTATCTGTTCGACGCCGCCAACGACCTCTACGCCGACGGCATCAAGAGCTTTTTCCATCTCATCGTTCCGGTGGTGCAGCCGGCCATCATCGGCGGGTTCCTGCTCGGCATCACCCTATCCATCGACGATTTCACCATCAGCTTCTTCACCGCCGGGCCGGGCAGCGTGACCCTGCCGATCTATATTTATTCCGCCATTGCACGAAAAGGCATCTCACCAGAGATCAACGCGCTCGGTACGCTCATGATCGGTTCAATCATCCTGCTCGCAATCATCCATTTCTTCATTACGCGGCGCCGCGAGCGTGCCGGCCAGCTCTCACCAACGGGGAAAATCGCATGAAGCTTCTATCGTATTTTGCCACTGGAGCGCTGGCCCTGGGGCTCGCTGCACCGCAGATGGCCCGCGCGGAACAGCCGACGCTGAACCTGTTCATCTGGTCCGACTATATTTCGGAATTGATCATTGATGGCTTCGAGCTTGAGTGCAACTGCAAGGTGGTCGAGACCGATTACGAGAGCAACGCGGAAATGTCCGCCAAGCTGAAGGCCGGCGGGGATTCGCAATACGATGTGGTGGTGCCCTCTTCCTATTATGTGCCGGAACTTGCCGATGAAGGGCTGATCCAGCCGATCGACCACAGCAAGCTGACGAATTTCAACAATCTGTTTCCCAAATTCCAGAACCCGGATTACGACCCCGGCGATAAATACTCGGTCCCCTACCAGTGGGGCACAACGGGCATCGTCTATGACCCGAGCAAGATCAAGAACCCGGGCACGGGCTGGGGTATTCTGTTCGACCCCAAGATGAACCCGAACTACCCGTTCGTGTTGCCCAAGGGTGAGGGCCGCGACCAGATCGGCGCCGCCTGCGCCTATCTTGGCTATGGCTTCAACTGCTCCGAGGAGAGCCAGTGGATCGCCGCAGCCAAGCTGATCGAGCAGACCAAGAAGCGCCCGAATTTCGCCGGCTTCGTCGATGAAACCCCGGCGCGCGACCAGATGAAGAGCGGGCTGATCGCCGTCTCCATGGCGTATAATGGCGATATCGCCAGCTGCTACGCTGACGGTAGCTGCACGAAGCTGAAATATTTCCTGCCGGACCAGGGCACGGAGATCTGGGTGGATACCATGGCAATTCCTGCGCATGCACCGCATCCGGATCTCGCCATTGAGTTCATCAACTACATCCTCCAGGCCGATGTCGGCGCGGCTCTGTCCAACTTCAACCAGTATGCCAGCCCCAACCAAGCGGCCCAGCCGCAGCTGACCGGCATCATGTCCACCGAGCTGATCGTCCCGACCGACGCTGACATGAAGAAACTGCAATTCCTCGCCCCGCTGCGGGGCGCGCAATACAAGCTGTTCAACCAGATCTGGACCAGCGTACTCCAGTAAACTGGCTAGCGTCCCGCCCCTGAAATTCGCAAGTGAATTTCAGGGGTAAGCGGGCCGCTAATCTGTTGATTTTACGAGTGTCCACTTCGGGACACTCGGCGGCGCTCAATCCCGGGCGCCGCCCGCCAATCGAGGACAACATGAGCAATGAAACAATCGACCTGAAAGACTGGTTCGACGAACATCGGATCACTGAAGTCGAATGCCTGGTGCCGGACATCACCGGCATCCCGCGCGGCAAGATCATGCCGGCACAGAAATTCTTCCAGGGCGGCGCGCCGCGCCTGCCGGAAGCGATCTTCATCCAGTCCGTAACCGGCGAGTACCCCGAAGACCCGGAAGACAAGCTCACCGACCCCGCGATCATCGACATCAAGCTGATTCCGGACGTAAGCACTGTCCGCCTGGTTCCCTGGGCGCATGAGCCAACCGCGCAGATCATCCATGATTGCCAATACGCGAACGGCACACCGGTGCCGATGGCGCCTCGGCAAGTGCTGCAGCGCGTGCTCAAGCTCTACGAGGACAAGGGCTGGAAGCCGGTGCTGGCGCCGGAGCTGGAATTCTACCTCGTGGCCCGCAACACGGACCCCGACTACCCGCTGGTGCCGCCCGTGGGACGCTCGGGCCGGCAGGAGAGCGGACGGCAGAGCTACTCCATCGACGCGGTGAACGAGTTCGACCCGCTATTCGAGGAAATGTATGATTTCTGCGATTTGCAGGAGATGGACCTCGACACGCTGATCCACGAGGAAGGCGCCGCGCAGGTGGAGATCAACTTCCTGCATGGCAACCCGCTGCATCTCGCGGACCAGGTGTTCCTGTTCAAGCGCACGGTGCGCGAGGTGGCACTGCGCCACAACATCTACGCCACCTTCATGGCCAAGCCGATGGGCGGCGAGCCCGGCTCGGCCATGCATGTGCACCAGAGCATCGTGGACCCGAAGACGGGCGGAAACTTGTTCGCGGGGCCGGACGGCAAGGCGAGCAAACTGTTCCGCTCCTATATCGGCGGGTTGCAGAAATACATTCCGGCGGCGATGCCGATCTTCGCCCCGAACGTGAATTCCTACCGCCGCCTCACGCGCTTCTCCAACGCCCCGATCAACCTGCAATGGGGCTACGACAACCGCACCTGCGGGCTGCGCGTGCCGTTCGGCGATCCGTCCGCCATGCGCGTGGAAAACCGCGTGCCAGGGGCGGATGCCAACCCGTATCTCGCCTTCGCCGCGACGCTCGCCTGCGGCTATCTCGGCATGGTGGAACAGCTTGAGCCGACACCCGAACAGGTCGGCTCCGCCTATTCCGGCGAATATACGCTGGCGCGCGAGCTCTCCCACGCGCTCGACCTGATGGACGCGAGCGAGGGCTTGCGTGAAATTCTCGGCGAGAAGCTCGTGGATGTGCTGGTGGCGGTGAAGCGGATCGAGTACGAAACATATCTGCGCGTCATTTCCTCTTGGGAGCGCGAGCACCTGCTGCTGAACGTCTAACCGGACGGCCATTGATGCTGAACAACTATTACCACGCCACGCGGCGTGTGGATTTCGCCGCAGATACGCTGGCGAGTGATGTCACCGTGGATGCCGCCATCATCGGCGGCGGCATCACCGGCGTTTCCGCGGCGCTGCATCTGGCCGAGCGGGGCTATTCCGTGGCCCTGCTGGAGGCGCAGGACATCGGCTGGGGGGCCTCCGGGCGCAATGGCGGGCAGGTGCTGCCGGGCTTCGGCTGCTCGCTGCACAAACTCAAGAACCTTACCGACGCAGAGACGATGAAGCGGCTGTGGGACATGTCGGTGGAGGCGGTGGAACTGCTGTATGCGCAGATCGCCCGCTTCAGCATCCCCGCGGACCCGGTGCGCGGCTATCTGCATGCCGCAATCAAGCCGCGCCACGTGCACGATTTGCGCATGGAGCAGGAGGAGCTGGCGATCCTGGGCGCGCCGGTCGGGCGGCTGCTGGAAGGCGCAGAGCTGCAGGCGCGCCTGCCCAGCCCGCGCTACCTTGCTGCGCTGGAGGATAATATCTCCGGCCATATCCACCCGCTCAACTACACGCTGGGCCTGGCCAAAGCGGCTCAGGCCGCGGGGGCGAAACTCTATGCCGGGGCAAAGGTCTCAAGCATCGAGGAAGGCACGACGCTCACGCTGCATGCCGGGCCGCACAAGGTCCGCGCCAAGTTCCTGCTGGTGGCGGGCGGCGCGTATCTCAACGGGCTGATGGACGACCTCTCCGGCTACGTCATGCCGGTCGGCACCTACATCATGGCGACCGAGCCGCGTCGCGGACGTGCCCTCGCTGATCCCGAACAACGAGGCGGTGGCGGACCTGAACTTCGTTCTCGACTATTTCCGCCGCTCGCCCGATAACCGCATGCTGTTCGGCGGGCGCGTCTCCTACTCCACCCTGCCGCCGCCGAGCCTCGGCCCCTCCATGCTGCGCCGGGCCACCCGCGTGTTCCCGCAGCTGCGGGACGCCAAGGTGGAGTTCCTGTGGGGCGGCAATGTGGACATCACCGTGAACCGCGCTCCGCATTTCGGGCATCTGGCGCCCAACATCCTGTTCGCTCAGGGCTTCTCCGGCCATGGGCTGGCGCTCACGGGTCTCGCCGGCAAGCTGGCGGCGGAGGCCATCGCCGGGCAGGCTGGGCGGTTCGATGTGTTCGCCCGCATCCCGCATGCGCGCTTCCCTGGCGGGCGGGCGTTCCGCACCCCTGCCCTGCTGGCTGCCACCACCTGGTTCCGGCTGCGCGACATGCTCTAACTTCAGGGAAGCCGTTGCATTCTCGCCGCCGCAGCGGACAATATCAGGCAACTGAACCCAGGAATGGTGAACAATGTCAGTGCGCAAATTCCTGCTGCCGGTCAGAAGCTCAGCCTCGGCCGATACCGCCCTGCAAACCGGGCTGATGCTTGCCAAAATGTGGAATGCCCATCTGCAGGTGCTGCACGTCCGCTCCGATGCGCGTGACATCGCCCCGTTTCCCGGCGAGGGGCTTTCCGGCGCGCTGATCGAGGACATGCTCAACGCCACCGAACGCGAACACGGCACGCAGGCGCGGCATCTGCGCGAATTGTTCGAGGCAGCGACAGAAGCGGCGGTGGTCCCGATGGGCGATGCGATGCGCGGACTGAACGAGCCCAGCGCCAGCTTCACCACCCTCACCGGACGGGAGGAGCAGGTGATCGCCTATCAGGCCCGGCTCGCCGACCTCACCATCGTGCCCCACCCGCAGGCGGGCGAGGACGTGGCCACGGCGGACGCACTGCACGCGGTGCTGTTTGATTCCGGACGGCCAGTGCTGCTGGCCCCTCTGGAACCGCCCAAAAGCATCGGCAAGCGCATCGCCATCGCCTGGAACGGCACCGCCAACGCGGCCTCGGCGCTGGGCTCGGTAATGCCCTTCGTGCGCCAGGCGGAGGCGGTTCGGATCCTGGTTTCCGAAGACTACGTCAGACCCGGCCCCACCGGGGTGGAGGTCGCGGAATACATCTCGCACCATGGCGTGAACGCCGATGTCGTGCGGTTCCGTGCCATCAACCGGGTGCCCGGCGCCGGGCTGCTGGCGGCGGCGACTGAGTTCGCCGCGGACCTGATGTCCATGGGCGCGTATTCCACCGCCTCGCGTCTGCGCCAGCTCATCCTGGGCGGCACCACGCGCTACGTCCTGGAAAACGCCCAGTTGCCGGTACTCATGAACCGATGATTAAGGCACCAGCCTTACTTTCGCCTTTAGCGAAGCCTATCTCCAGTACATGATGATTTATATCCGCTCCTTAGCGTCGCATATGGCGCGGCATAGTTTTGCAACCGGTGAAAAAATGTAACCTATAATCGCCGACTGTTGAGACCGCGGGATTATTGTGGCATTTATGTCACACTAAAGAATTTCTACCGCGATAAGCCCAAGATTTTTCCGCAGGAGACAACACAAGACATGCGCAAAGCTTTCAACCGCGGCACCGCGCTCACGCTGGCCCTTTTCGGCGCTACCGCCCTGGCCGGCCTGCCCGCCACCCCGGCACACGCGGCGGACTCATCGCTGGACCAAACCGCGGCCGTACAACAAGGCTTCACCCCGGTGCCGGATTTCTCCGGGCTGGTGAAGCACGTGGCACCGGCGGTCGTGTCCGTCGATGTCCATCTGAAGCTCAACCAAACCTCCGACGAACAAAATGACAATAGTGGCCAGGGCGACAATGGCGGCCAGGACCAGGGCCAGAACGGCCCGCCGCCCGGCTTCCCGCAGATCCCCGGCTTCCCCCCGGCTTTCCGTTCGGCTTCGGCCAACAGCAGCAGCCCCAGGCGGTGGAGGCCAAGGGGTCCGGCTTCATCATCGACCAGAACGGCACCATCGTCACCAACAACCATGTGGTGAAGGATGCGCGCACGGTCACCGTCACGCTCTCGGACGGCAACACCTACCCGGCGAAAATCCTCGGCACCGACGCGAAGACCGACCTTGCCGTGCTGAAGATCTCGGCCGGACATCCGCTGCCTTATGTCGATCTCGGCCCCTCCTCCTCCGTGGAGCCGGGTGAATGGGTGGTTGCCATGGGCAATCCGTTCGGGCTGGACGGCACGGTGACGGCAGGCATCGTCTCCGCCCTCGGGCGCGATATCGGCGACGGCCCGTATGACAAGTTCATCCAGATCGACGCGCCGATCAACGAAGGCAATTCCGGCGGTCCGCTCTTCGACCAGAAGGGCGAGGTGATCGGCGTCAACACCGCCATCCTATCCCCCTCCGGCGGCTCCGTGGGCATCGGCTTCGCCATCCCGTCGGACATGATCAAGCGCGTCGTCGCGCAGCTGATCAGCGGCGGCAAGGTGGTGCGCGGCTATCTTGGCGTCGCGGCTCAGGAGATCTCGCCGCAGATGGCACAGGCGATGGGGCTGCCGACCGACGACCCGGCCAAGGATGGCGCGCTCATCGCGGCGGTCTCACCGGGCAGCCCCGCCGAGAAGGCCGGGCTGAAGCCGGGTGACGTGATCATCAGCGTCAACAGCCAGACCGTGACCAACCCTGGCGATCTCGCCAGCGACATTGCCAATGTGGACCCCAACCACGAGGCCAACATCGTGTATCTGCGCGACGGCAAGCAGAACACGGTTTCCGTCGCCGTGACGACCATGCCGGCGAACCCGGATGCGTCGTTCCAGGAAAACGGGGGCGGCAACTCCAGCACCGGGCAGCAGCAGGGCGCGTTGGGCCTCACGCTGGCGCCACTCACCCCGGATGCCCGCAACCAGCTCAACCTGCCCGACAGTGCCACCGGCGCGGTGATCACCGCGGTGAAGCCAAACTCGCTGGCGGACCAGGCCGGGTTGGAGCCGGGCGACCTGCTGGTCGGCGTCGGCCCCACCAACGTGAACACCCCCGACGATGCGGTGGCCGCGATCAAAGCCACGCTCAAGAGCGGCAATGGCGCTGTGGCATTGCGCATCATTCGCCAGGGTCAAGCGCTGTTCGTGGGCATCGCCGTGAGCAACTCGAACGGCGATTCCAGCGGCCAGTAAGCCAAGCCGGATCGGCGTCAATAAACAAGCCGGATCGGCGCCAATAAAAAAGGCCAGGGGCATTTCCCCTGGCCTTTTCGTTTCAGCCCGCCGGCAGACGGAGATGGTAGCTCTTGGGCCGGGTCAGAGTTTCGTAGCCCCAGCGCGAGAGGGTATAGCCGCGCCCGGTATCCTTCACACCAACCCAGGGCAACGCCGGGTCCAGCGCGTCGCAGCGGTTGAGGAACACGGTGCCGGTCTCCACGCGGTCGCCAATGCGCTCCGCCGCCTCCACGTCCCGCGTGAAGATCGCGGCGGTGAGGCCGTATTCGCTGTCGTTCATCAGGCGGATGGCCTCGTTGTCATCCTTCACCTTCATGATGCCGACGACGGGGCCGAAGGTCTCCTCGGTCATCACGCGCATCGAGTGGTCCACGTCGACGAGGATCTGCGGCGCCACGTACGGCGTGCCCGCCTTGTCCGCCGGGAAGGAGGCGGGGTTGATGAGGGCGCGCGCTCCCTGGCTCACGGCTTCGTCCACCTGGCCGCGGATGAACGCCGCCGCCTTGGCGGACACCACGGGGCCGATATTGGTCTCGGGGTTGGTGGGGTCGCCCAGCCGGTAGGTGTTTGTGAAGGCTACGGCGCGCTCCACGAACTCCTTGAACACGCTCTCATGCGCGTAGATGCGTTCGATGCCGCAGCAGGACTGTCCGGAGTTGAAGAAGGCGCCGTCAATCAGGTTATCCACCGCGAAGCCGACATCGGCATCGGCCCGGACATAGGCGGGGTCCTTGCCGCCCAGCTCCAGCCCGACGGAGATGAACCGCTCCGACGCGGCGCGGGAAACGGCATGGCCCACCGGCACCGAGCCGGTGAAGTTCACATGCGCGATTCGGGTGTCCTTCACCAGCCTCTCGGCGGTGGAACCGGCCACATGGATGTGCTGGAACACGCCTTCCGGCAGCCCGGCCTCGTCGAACGCCTGCTGGAAGCGCTCGGCCACCAGCTGCGTCTGCGCTGCATGCTTCAGCACCACCACATTGCCGGCCATGATGGCGGGCACGATGGAGTTCACGGCGGTGAGCAGCGGGTAGTTCCACGGCGCGATGACGAACACCGCGCCGAGCGGCGTGCGCTTGACATAGCGCTTGAAGCCTTCCTTCGGGCCAGGGTCGAGCGGCGCAAGACCCGCCGGGGCTTCCGCGATCATGTAGCGGGCACGGTCCACGCAGGTGCGGACCTCGTTCGGCGCCTGGGAGACCGGGCGGCCCATCTGCCAGGCCAGTTCCAGCGCGATCTCGTCGATATGCGTCAACAGCGCGTCGCAGAACCTGGAGCAATACGCCGCGCGCTGCTCCAGTGTCGTCAGCGCCCAGGCGCGCTGGGCTTGCACGGCACCGTCCAGCACGGCGTTGATATGGTTCTCCCCGGCGAACTGGCGCTCGACATAGACGTCGCCGTTCACCGGCGTGATTGTCTGTTGCATGCTCATTTTGTTTCTCCCGGCGCTTGTGTGTGCGCCCATAATTCGTGTGCGGCGTAGCAAAGTCCGCCTAAGCACGCCGGCGCCAAAAAATACATGACCCTGAATAATAGGATAGCCCCCAGGGCATCGGCGGCGGGCAGATATGCGGAGAGGCCGAGCAGCAGCAGCGAGTCAAACACCCCCACCCCGCCCGGCAGGCCGGAATAGGCGCCGGAAGCAAAGGCGGCGAGATAGAGGCTGAGCACAAGCGGAAAACTGAGGCCCGGCGTGGCGGGCAGCACGGCGTAGAGTATGGCGCTGGCCGTCGCGATATCGGCGCAAGCGAGAAGGACCTGCGCGGTGGCAAGCCGCTCACCGGGCAGCGAGATCTCACGCCCGAGCAGCCGCACAGAGTCCCGCGCCCGCGCCGCCAAGACATAAGCAACCGGCACGCCCATCAGGGCCAGCCCTACCAAACGCAGCGGGACCGGCGCGATATTGCCGAACACCGGCAGCACGCCGGGCCGCAGCAGCAGGAACAGCCCCAGCATGGCGGCAAGCCCAAGGGTGAAATTGGTGCCCGAGAGCGCGATGATGCGCGTGATGCCCGCCGCAGGCACGCCCCATTGCGCATAGAGCCGCACGCGGATGGCGGCGGCGGACAGGGCTGGCGCGCCGAGCACATGGCTCAGCGTATAGGCGCAAAACGAGGCAAGCCCGACCCGGCGCAGGCCGAGCTGGGGGAATTTCTCCACCCGCCGCGCGAAGATCACGCCCGGCAGGTCATAGGCGCACATGATGCAGCAGCTGCACCCCAGCATCACCACGGCATGAAAGACATGCTCGCGCGGCGTGGCCTCAAGCGCTGCGAGAATATCGCCCAGGCTGAGCTTCTTCAGCGCGCCGCGCAGGCCCAGCGCGGCACCGGCCAGCACCAGCAGCCCGAGCGCCGGCGGCAGGTATCTCAGCGCTTTGCGCCCCATGCCCCGCCCCGAGGCTGACTTAGTCCCGCGCCAGGGAGGTTTCGATCAGCGCCACGGTTCGCTCCACGCCATAGAGGGCGATGAAGCCGCCAAAGCGCGGACCTTCCGTGGTGCCGAGCAACACCTGGTACAGGCAGTCGAACCACGCCTTCAGCGGCGCGAACGGGTGGCGCTTACCGACCTCGTAGACGAGGTTCTGCAGCTTCTCCGCCTCGTTATCGCCCTTGTGCGTAGCCTGCTCGCCCGCCTTCAGGCTCTCGGCCAGGTCAACCAGCGCGCCGCGTTCCACCTGCGTGGGCGCACGGTACTGCTTCGCCGGGGCCACGAAATCGCGGTTATAGGCGATGGCATGATGCACCAGCTTGGCCAGGAACGGGTAGGTCTCCGCGTTCGCGCCGGGGATATAGGCGCGGATGAAGCCCCACAGCATCTCCGGGCTGTCGGCATTGATCACCGAGGCCAGGTTGAGCAGCATGGTGAAGCCGATCGGCGACCCGGCATGCTCGGGCAGCTTGCCGGCATGGATGTGCCAAGCCGGGTTGTCATGCGGCTTCTCGGCCGTGGGCAGGGCGGCGACGTTGTTGATGTAGTCGTCCGTGGCGCGGGGGATCACATCGAAGAACAGCCGCTTGGCGCGCTGCGGCGCGTGGTACATGAACTGCGCCAGGCTCTCCTTGGGCGCGTAGGTCAGCCATTCATCGATGGACAGGCCATTGCCCTTGGACTTGCTGATCTTCTGCCCCTTCTCGTCCAGGAACAGCTCGTAGGTGAGTGTCACCGGCGGCTCCTTGCCCAGCGCGCGCACGATCTCGGAGGAGAGCTTCACGCTGGGGATGAGGTCCTTGCCGGACATCTCGTAATCCACGTCCAGCGCGTACCAGCGCATGGCCCAGTCGGCCTTCCATTGCAGCTTGGCATTGCCCCCGAGCACCGAGGTCTCGTACCGGGTGCCGGTCTCGGGGTCGGTCCACACCACTGTGCCGTGGTCCACATCCACCTGCTCGATGGGCACCTGCATGACCACGCCGGTGCTGGGGTGAATGGGCAGGATGGGCGAGTACGTGGCCTTACGCTCCGCCCCCAGCGTGGGCAGGATGATGTTCACGATCTCGTCGTGATGCGCGAGCACGTGCAGCAGCGCGTTATCGAAACGGCCGGAGGCGTAATAGTCGGAGGCCGAGGCGAACTCGAATTCGAAGTCGAAGGCGCGCAGGAAGTCCTGCAGCATGTTGTTGTTGTGCTCGCCGAAGCTCTCGAACTTGCCAAACGGGTCGGGGATGCGGGTCAGCGGCTTGCCAAGATGCTGCCGCAGCATGTCCTTGTTTGGCACGTTGTCCGGCACCTTGCGCAGGCCGTCCATGTCGTCGGAGAAGGCCAGCAGGCGCGAGGGCATGCCGGTGAGGTCGGTGAACGCCTTACGCACCCAGGTCGTGCGCGCCACCTCGCCGAACGTGCCAATATGCGGCAGGCCCGAGGGACCGTAGCCGGTCTCGAACAGCGCGTGGTCTTTGCCTTTCTGTTTCAGGCGCTCGGCGATACGTTCAGCTTCACGGAAAGGCCAGGACAGAGAGGTTTGGGTATTTTCGCTCATGATGCGCTTGCTCTAGAGCCGGATTTGCACGCCCGCAACAGGGCGCGCGTTCGGCAGGCGAGACAAACCATGAACAGCGCCCTATAACAATTCTGAATGCCGATTCTTCCGCCCATGCCCGCTCTCGTTGCCGGTCACGGCCGCGCCGTCATCCTGGGGGTGGACGGCGTGGTGGCGCAGGTGAAGCAAGGCGGCGTGGCGCGCCAGCTTGGCGAGGCCACGGCCCTGGTTGTGCACGGCCCGGCGACACTGAAACGCCTCGGCAACCCGGCCATCCAGGTGCTGGACCTGCTGGAGTTGTTCGCGTTCATCTGCCCGGCTGAAACGCTGGCCCCCACCCCTGCCGGCCTCGCCCGCGCGCTGGACATGGACGTGCCACACAGCCTCGACTCCGCCGCGCTGGCCCTGGCGGACATGGCCGAGGCGCTGCTCTCCCGCTTGGACGCAGGCAAGAACACCCCGGCCAACCGCGATGCTCCTGGCCTTGCCGCGCGCATGGGGGTGGCAGGCTGGGGCTGGGCACCCCATGTGCTGACGGCCTTGGGCCAACCGGCCGCAAGGCCGGACGGCATGGCCATGCGCCTGGGTAAACGCCTGCCGAAATGGGAGGAGGTCGCGCCCCGCCCGCCGCCATCCGCCTTCCCTGTTACCTCGGCCCAGGCCCGCGCGCGCCTCGCCACCCTGCTCGGTCCCGCCGCCGAGCAGCGCCCGGCACAGGCCGACTACGCCTCCGCCGTGTCGGAAGCCTTCGCCCCGCGTTTGGTGGAGGGCAGCCCGCATGTCGTCATCGCCGAGGCCGGGACGGGCACGGGCAAGACGTTCGGCTATCTCGCCCCGGCCTCGCTCTGGGCCGAGCAGAACAAGGGCGCGGTGTGGATTTCCACCTTCACCCGGCATTTGCAGCGGCAGATCGAGCAGGAGGCAAGCCGCCTGCCCGCAGGCACGAAGGTCGTGCTGCGCAAGGGGCGGGAGAATTATCTCTGCCTGCTGAACTTCGAGGATGCGAGCGGCGTGGAACGCTACGCCACCCCGCTCGGGCTGGTTGCGCGCTGGGCCATGGCCAGCGCCGATGGCGACCTGTTCGGCGGCGACCTGCCCGGCTGGTTCGCGGAGCTGTTCGGCGGCGCGCTGCTGGCGCAGATCGCCGACCGGCGCGGCGAATGCATCCACGCCGCCTGCCCGCATTTCTCCACCTGCGTGATCGAGCGCGTCGTCCGCAACGCGCGCGAGGCGGACCTCGTCATCGCCAACCACGCGCTGGTGATGGCCCAGGCCGTGTGGGGCGGGCTGGATGACGACTACGTGCCCACCCGCTACGTGTTCGACGAAGGCCACCATATCTTCGACGCGGCGGACAGCGCCTTCTCGGTGGAGCTTTCCGGCGCCGCCATGGCCGAGCTGCGCCGCTGGCTGCTGGGGGCCGAGGGCACGCGCTCCCGCGCCCGCGGGCTGGCGAGGCGGCTGGAAGACATCTCCGCCACCGACGACAAGACGAAAGCATACGTTGAAGCCGCGCTGAAGGCGGCGAAATCCCTGCCCGCGCCGATGTTCTCCACGCGGCTCGATCCGGAACTGGAGCCGGATAAAAACCCTGCGGAAGCGCTGCTGCGTGCGCTGCGCATCCAGTTGCGCGCGCGCGCCACCGAGAACGAGTTGAGCGGCGCAGCCGGGTTCGAAGCGGATCTGCACCCGCTGAACCCGGACATCCTCCCGGCAGCACGAGCCCTCTCCCAGGCGCTGGAGCAGCTGCGCACCCCTCTCGTGGCGCTACGCGAGCATATGCTGGAGCGGCTGGAGACCGAGTCGGACATCGAGGAAACCACCCGCCAGCGCCTGGAAGGCATAGCCCGTGGCCTGAAGCGCCGGGGCATCGACCCGCTCGCCGCTTGGCGGCGCATCCTGGACGGGCTGGCGAACGAACCCGTCCCCGGCGAACGCCCGGCACGCATCGAGTTCCTGCGCCTTGACCGCGAGGCCGGAACCGACCGCGATGTCGCCCTGCTCTCGCACATGCTCGACCCAACGGAAGCCTTCATCCAGAGCATCGCAACGCCCGCGCATGGGCTGCTTATCACCTCCGCCACGCTGCGCGATGGCAGCGACACCGAAACCGCCTGGGAAAACGCCGAGGCGCGCACCGGGGCCGTGCATCTCGCCACGCCCGCCATCCGGGCGGCATTCGACTCACCGTTCGACTATGCCGAACGCACCCGCATCGTGCTGGTCTCCGATGTGAACACCCAAGATATCGGGCAGCTTGCCGGAGCGTATCAGGCCCTGTTCCAGGCGGCGGGCGGAGGCGGACTTGGCCTGTTCACCGCCATCTCGCGCCTCAAGGCCGTGCATGGGCGCATCGCGCCGAAGCTGGAGGATGCGGGCATCCCGCTCTACGCCCAGCATGTGGATGCGATGGACAACGCGACGCTGGTGGACATTTTCCGCGCCGAGGAACATTCCTGCCTGCTCGGCACCGATGCGATGCGCGACGGTGTGGACATTCCCGGCAACGCGCTGCGCCTCGTGGTGTTCGAGCGCACTCCCTGGCCGCGCCCGGATATTTTGCACCGTACCCGGCGCACACATCTCTCCCACGGCGTGCCCAAGGACTACGACGACGCCATCGTCCGCCTGCGGCTGCGCCAAGCCTTCGGGCGGCTGATCCGCCGCGCCGACGACCGGGGCGTGTTCGTGCTGCTGGACCGGCAAGTGCCGTCGCGCCTGTTTTCCGCCTTCCCTGAACACGCGCCCATCATCCGCTCCGGCCTCGCAGAGGCCATCACAGGCATCCGCCGATTCCTGAGCCAGGAAGGATAGCGGCAATAAAAAAGCCAGGAAGGCTATGCCTCCTGGCCTTTTCGTCAGTCCCTAGCCCCGTTGGGGATTAGTACATGTGCTGGCCGCCGTTGATGGAGAGCGTCGAGCCAGTAATGAAATCTGCTTCGTCGGCGGTGAGGAAAACAATGCCGCGGGCAATATCCTGCACGTTGCCGAGGCGGCCGCGGGGGATCTTGGCGATGATCTTCTCCAGCACGTCAGCCGGCACGGCGCGCACCATCTCGGTATCGACATAACCCGGCGCCAGGGTGTTGACGGTGATGTTGTTGCGCGCGCCTTCCTGCGCCAGGGCCTTGGTGAAGCCATGGATGCCGGCCTTGGCGGCGGAGTAATTCACTTGGCCGAACTGGCCGGCCTGACCATTGATGGAGCTGATGTTCACGATGCGGCCGAACTTATTGGCCTTCATCGCGTCGAACGTCGCCTTGCACAGGTTGAAGCAGGAGCCGAGATTGGTATCGATCACTGCGTCCCACATGTCACGGGTCATCTTGCTGAGCGGGGTATCGCGGGTAATGCCCGCGTTGTTCACCAAGATTTCGATAGTGCCGTGGCGGGCGGCGATGTCGTTCACCGCTGCAACAGATTCTTCATAATTGCCCGCATCGAACTTGATCGCCTCGATACCCGTTTCCTTGGTGAAGGCTTCGGCCGCGACGGTGTTGCCAGCATAGCTGGCGATGACGTTACGGCCCGCCTCTTTGAGGGCGATGCTGATAGCCGCGCCAATTCCACGAGTGCCGCCAGTAACCAATGCTACGCGAGACATATTGAATGTTCCTCCAGGGTTTTCACAACGCTAGACCGAATCGCAGCTGTTGATAAGCCGCATTGTGAAACTATCCACATGCGCCGCATCCAATCCAGTGCGTTCTGTTTTCAATTTAAAATAATTTTGTGAAATGACGCAGATCAACCCGACGTAACAATTCTGCAAACGGCTAGTGCCCTCCTGGCGCCCCACTGCCGGTGGCCCTTTGCAGACACGCCGTGGCGGCGATGGAGACGAGCATGGCCGCGCCCATTAGGGCAAAGGCATCGCCATAGGCGAAATAATCCGCCTGCAGGCGCACCGTAACGCCGAGCAGCTGAATCGCCTGGGCCTGCGCCGCACTGGGGTCGTCCATGCCATGCGCCATGAAATAATTCTGTAACATGTGCAGGCGCTGCTGTGTCGCCGGGTTGAGCAGGCTGATGTCGGGGGTGATGATCGCCGAGTGAAATTTCTCGCGGTTGGTGAGGAAGGTCTGCACCACGGCGATGCCGATGGCCCCGCCCAGGTTGCGCAGCATGTTGAACAGCACCGAGGCGGAGCCGGCATCCTTCAGCGGAATTCCCGCCGTGGCGATGGAGGTCATCGACGGGAACACCAGCGCCTGGCCGACCGCGCGGATGAGGTTGGGCAGGAGCATCTGCGGCCCGCTATCGTTCGGTCCCAGGTTCATGTTCATGAACGAGCTGATGGTGAACAGCGTGAGCCCGGTCCCGAGCAGCAGCCGCGGGTCGATCCGGCGCATCAGGTAGGGGCTGAACGGGATGATGAGGAGCTGCGGTAGGCCAATCCAGGCCATGACAAGGCCAGCCTGCTCGGCGCTGTAGCCATGCACCACCGCGAGGTAGAGCGGGATAAGATACACCGCCGAGTACAGCACGAAGCCGAGCATGGAGTTGGCGATGCTGGAGAAGGCGAAATTGCGCCGGGTGAAAAGGTACAGATTCACCAGGGGCGCTTTGTTGCCGGGGCGCAACTCCTGCACCAGGAAGGCAATGAGCGAGATGGCGGAGATGATGGAGAGCCGCAGTATCAACAGCGAACCGAACCAGTCATCCTTGTTGCCCTCCTCCAGCACCACCTGCAACGTGCCCAACCCAACGCCCATGGTGATGACGCCAAGCCAGTCCCCCTGCCAGAATTTCTCGAGCTGCATCGGTGCCGGCTTCAGCCCCCAGACGAGGGCACTGAGCATCAGCGCTCCGGGGACCAGGTTGAGGAAGAAGATATAGCGCCAGCCGTAGAGGTCGGTGATCGCACCGCCAATGGTTGGGCCGATGGCCGGGGCGAAAGTGGCGGTGAGGGCAAAGGCGGCGAAGCCGGTGGGGCGGACACGCTCTGGCAGCAGCGTCATGACGCAAAGCAGGCCGAGCGGGATAAGCACGCCCCCCGAGAAGCCCTGGAGCGCACGCAGCGCCACCATCTCGGGGAAGTTGGCGGCCAAGCCGCAGGCAGCCGAAAATAGCAGGAACAGTATCGTATTGGTGATGAGGTAGCGGCGCAGCGAAAACACCGAGGCCAGCCAGCTGGAGAGCGGGATGACGATAATCTCGCCGATCAGGTAGGAGGTGGAGATCCAGCCGCCGTCATCGAGCCCGGCGCCAATGCCGCCCTGAATTTGCGGCAGCGAGGTATTCACGACCTGGATGTTGAGCACCGCCATGAACGCGCCGATCAGCCCGCCCGCCACGGCGACAATATTGCGCAGCGGGACTTTCTCGTGCGCCGTCACGGCTGGCTGCGCGTGTCGATTTCCGGTTCAACCGACATGCCGGGCCGCAGCTTGCCGATTTCATCCGGCGTCAGATCGAGCACAATCTTCACCGGCACGCGCTGCACGATCTTGGTGAAATTTCCGGTGGCGTTATCCGGCGGCAGCAGGGCGAAGGTCTGCCCCGAGGCGGGGAAGACGGTGTCCACATGGCCCGTCACGTCCAGGTTGGGGAAGCCATCGACATGCACGGTCACCTTCTGGCCGGGGGCAATGTGGGTGATCTGGGTTTCCTTGTAATTGGCCAGCACATAGACCTGAGCGAGCGGCACCACGGCCATGATCTGCGTGCCCGGCTGCAGATAATCGCCAACCGAGACGGTCTTGTTGGCGACGATGCCCGCCACCGGGGCGCGAATTTCGGTATGGCTGAGGTTCAGCTCCGCCTGCGCCGCCTGCGCCTTAGCACTGGCCAGGGCGGCGTTCAGCACCTCCACCTCGGCGATGGCGGCCTGCAGATTGGCTTTATCGGCATCGAGCTGGGCGCGCGCGGCGGCAAGGTCGGTGTTGGCCTGCTGGGCCTCCTGCTCCGGGCTGGCGCCCTTGGCGGAGAGGTCTGGCGTATCGGGTCTGGTTGGTGCACGGCGAAGGCCAGGCGCGCTTCATCGCCCTGCACCGCGGCCTTGGCCGCGGCGATCTTCGCCTGCTGCAGGACCAGCGCTGCCTCTTCATTGGCCGCTTCCGCCTTGGCTGCGGCCAGGGCGTTCTGATAGTCGCGCGGGTCGATGACCACGAGAAGCTGACCCGGCTTGACCGCCTGGCCGTTATCGACCGCGACCTCGGTGACATAGCCGCCGACCTTGGCTGCGATCAGGCTGGAATCGGCGGCAAGATAGGCGTCATCGGTGCTGACGAAATACTGGCCAACCAGCAGATAATAAGCGATCCAGGTCAGGAGTGCTAAGGCAATAAAAACAACCGCGCCGAACAGAGCCCAGCGCGGTGGCATCTTTGATTCATTCACGTCAGCCACCTTGTCCCTCTCCGCTTATTAATGCGGACATAAGGGACTTGGCGGAGATTACAAGCCCGTCAGAGCTTCTCGACCTGGGCGTATTCCAGGTCCACCGGGGTGGGACGGCCGAAAATGGAGACCATGACCTTCAGGCGGCCCTTTTCCTCGTCGACGTCTTCGATCACGCCGTTGAAGCTGGTGAACGGGCCGTCCGACACGCGGACCTGCTCGCCGACCTCGAAGATCACGGCAGGGCGGCGCGTTTCCGTGCCTTCCTGCTGCTGCTTCATGATGCGCTCGGCCTCGGCGTCCGAAATCGGGCTCGGCTTGTTGCGGGAGCCCAGGAAGCCGGTAACCTTCGGCACATCCTTCACCAGGTGCCAGGCGTCATCCGTCATGTCCATGTGGATGAGCACATAGCCGGGGAAGAACTTGCGCTCGGTGTTCACCTTCTGCGCGCGGCGCACCTCGGTCACTTCCTCGGTCGGCACCACGATCTCGCCGATATGGTCGGCGAGACCCTTGAGTTCAGCCTGTTCCTTGATCTGTTGCGCGATTTTCTTCTCGAAACCCGAATAAACGTGCAGAACATACCAGCGCTTGGCCATCAAAAAATTCCTTAACTTCCGACGCCGAACAGCGCGCGCATGACAGCGCCGATGATCTGATCAACGGTCAGGAAAAACAGGGCCGTGACGATCACCATGGCAAGCACGAGCCCTGTGGTCTGCAGGGTCTCCTTGCGCGAGGGCCAAGTGGTTTTTGCCGCCTCGGCACGCACGTCGCGCGCAAATTTCACCAAGTTGAACGCCAAAACCAAACTCCGAGAAACAGCGAATGATGTGCTGGGAAGGGATGGCAGGGGCGGAGGGTCTCGAACTCTCAACCTCCGGTTTTGGAGACCGGCGCTCTAACCAATTGAGCTACGCCCCTATCCGTACCAGCACGGAAAGCGCCTTCCACACTCTGGCGCGTCCGCTGTCAAGTGTTTGCACCCTTTAGCCCGACGTTTTGCGTCTGGCAAAATGGAGCGGGTGACGGGAATCGAACCCGCACAACCAGCTTGGAAGGCTGGGACTCTACCGTTGAGCTACACCCGCACGCAAACACTGCCCGTTGCCGGACGGCCCATGGTTAGGACAATACCGGTGGGCGAGTAAACCCCATGTATTTGAGGCGTTCGGCCAAAGCCGTTCCAAAATGCGCTAGGCTGAGTCGGCTGGCGTGCAGTTTCGAGCACCGGAGCGGAGCGTACTTAATGTACGTGAGCACCGGAGCACAGAAAATGCGCGCCAGACCGCCAGCCTAGTAGCATTTGGGAATGGTTTTGGTGGAAGGGGTTGGATTCGAACCAACGTAGGCGCACGCCAACGGATTTACAGTCCGTCCCCTTTAGCCACTCGGGCACCCTTCCGTATGGGGTGCTCATTTCTCTGAAACTGGCTTGGTTGTCAACGCAAGGGTGGAGAGATAGTGAAAGCCCATGACCCAGAACCGCCCTCCCCGCGGCAAATCCGGCCGCCAAGGCGACCAGAACCGCCCGTTTTCCGGCCGCCCCGCACAGGGCGGAGACAACCGCCTGAGCCTGGCCGGACGCGGCGAGCAGAAGCCCAAGCGCCCGCAAGGCGCCCGCCCGCAACGCGGCGAACAGGGGCGAGGGGGAAATCGCGGCCAAATCGCCACCCCAGCCGGCGCAGTCTGGCTGTATGGCACCCATGCGGTGGCTGCGGCACTGAAGAACCCGCAGCGGCGCTTTCGCCGACTCGTGATTACCGAGGAGGCGCAAGCCTCGCTGGCGGCGGAATGCCCGCAGCCATGGCCGATCCAGCCCGAGATCACGCCGCGCGACCGAATCGACGCGCTTCTCGGCGCCCGGCCCGGCTCGGGCATCGTGCACCAGGGCATCGCCCTACTCACCGACCAGCTCGCCGCCCCCGCCCTGCTGGACGCGCTGAAGCGCCCCGGCCCGATTCTGGTGCTCGACCAGATTTTTGATCCGCGCAATGTCGGCGCGCTGATGCGCACGGCCCAGGCCTTCGGCGCCTGCGCCGTCATCACCCAGGACCGCAACGCCCCGGAGGAAACCGGCGCGCTGGCGAAGGCGGCCTCCGGCGCGCTGGAGACGATTCCGCTGCTGCGAATCGTCAACATCGCGCGGGCGCTGATCGCGCTGAAATCCGCCGATGTCTGGGTGGTGGGGCTGGACGGCCACTCCCCCACCCGCCTGCGCGGAGAGGCGTTCGCCGGAAGGCGCGTGGCGCTGGTGCTGGGCAGCGAGGGCGAGGGCATGCGCCGCCTGACCCGCGAGACCTGCGACGAAGTCTGCGCCCTGGCGATGCCGGGCGGAATGGAGAGCCTGAACGTCTCCGCCGCCGGGGCGGTGGCCTTGTACGAGCTGACCCGCGCGCCCTGAACATATGGGGCGAAGGCCCATTTCATGAACGTCCTGTTCCTGCAGACCGCCGATTTTACCCGCTATGCGCCAATGCTGCGCCTCACGGGCCAGACGGTGCAGGCCTATGCCAGCCGCCACGGCCACAGCTACAACAGTTTTCTCGGCATCAAGCGCGGGTTTCACCCGTGGCACGCGGTGTATAACCGTATCGAAATGCTCACGAGCCTAATGGTTGAGGGCTATACCGGCTGGGCCGTGTATCTGGACGCCGACTCCTACATCCACGGCCAGGATTTCGACCTGCGTGCCTACCTTGCCGGCAAGGAGAACATCGCGTTCATCGCCGCCCCGGACCTCGCCGACCCGCCGCTCTGGTGGCGCATCAATGACGGCGTCTTCGCCATCAATCTCGGCCATCCCATGGCCGTTCGAATCCTCTTGCGCTGGCGCGCTGCGTTCCACGCCATCAGTGACGACGAGCTGCGCCGGGCGGAAAAATGGGCCGCCGTGCCCAGCGACCAGATGCTGCTGCACGAGTGCCTGCGCAACATGCCGGAGGCGGAGAGCGCCTGCCTGACCACCCGCGATGTGTGCGGCGTGCTGAATTACGCCCATGCCGCGTTCATCCGGCAGGTGCTGCGGGCGGTGACGAATGACGACATGGACAAGCGCATGGCGATCATCGAGGCCGCCGTGGCCGAGGCGATGGGCGGGGCTTTTACACCGCTTAACGCCGCCGCCACAGCCCCCGACCGCCGCCAGGAGGCCGAGGATTACGTGAACGCGCTCTACCAGCTCCTGCTGCTACGCGAGCCGGACCCTGAGGGTTTCGCCCATGCGGTGGCAAATTGCGGCACGCCCGGCCATAGCTGGGCCGATGAGCTACGCGCCCTACTGGGCTCGGGTGAATTCCGCGCCAAGACCCAGGCTTTTCTCGCGCATTATGAAAGGGGTGGCGCGAATTGGGGCTGACGCGCATGGCTGCCATGGGGCGGATGGCAAAACTCTTGCACCATAAGGCAAAACCCCTTAGTTCTTCAGCCATGGCTTATGCCCCCACCCTTGCTGGGCTGCTCCTTCGACTTATCCGCCCCTGAGCGGCGAGGTCATTTTGCGTGCGCCCTGCGCGGCACGCCATCGCTCAGGGGAATGCCTAACTACCTATCCCACGGCATTTTAAGCGGAAGAGCAGAGATATGAGCACGATTAATCACCCCAATTTCGGCGCGATGGACGACAAGCGCGTCATCATCTTCGACACCACTTTGCGCGATGGCGAGCAGTCCCCCGGCTTCTCGATGAACATCGATGAGAAGCTGCGCATGGCCGAGGCTCTGGCCACCCTGGGCGTGGACGTGATGGAGGCGGGCTTCCCCGCCGCCTCGCCCGGCGACTTCGAATCGGTGAGCCGCATCGCCGAGAGCATCAAGGGCCCGGTCATCGCGGGCCTGGCCCGAGCTGCCGTCAACGACATCACCCGCGCGGGCGAGGCCATCAGCGCGGCCGAGCGCAAGCGCATCCACACCTTCATCAGCACCTCCCCGCTGCACATGAAGTACAAGCTGCGCATGGAGCCGGAGACGGTGCTGGAGCATGTCACCTCCTCCGTCACCCTCGCGCGCAGCTTCACCGATGACGTTGAATGGTCGGCCGAGGACGGCACCCGCACGGATATCGACTTCCTGTGCCGCTGCGTGGAAGCCGCCATCAAGGCCGGGGCCACCACCATCAACATCCCCGACACCGTGGGCTACGCCGTACCGGAGGACATGCTGCGGATCTTCTCCACCGTGCGGCAGCGCGTGCCCGGGGCGGACCAGGTGATCCTGTCCGCGCATTGCCACAACGATTTGGGCCTGGCCGTGGCCAATACCCTGGCGGCGGCGCACGGCGGGGCGCGGCAGATCGAGTGCACCATCAACGGCATCGGCGAGCGCGCGGGCAATGCCTCGCTGGAAGAGGTGGTGATGGCCATCCGCACCCGGCCGGACGCCAACCCCTACCACCATAATATCGAAACCACGCGCATCCTGCGCACCTCGAAGCTGCTGTCCACCATCACCGGGTTCGACGTGCAGCCGAACAAAGCCATCGTCGGGCGCAACGCCTTCGCGCATGAATCGGGCATCCACCAGGACGGCATGCTGAAGAACGCCGCCACCTACGAGATCATGACCCCCGAATCGGTGGGGTGGCAGAAGACCTCGCTGGTGATGGGCAAGCATTCCGGCCGCGCAGCCTTCCGCGACAAGCTGAGCGCGCTGGGCTATGGCGACATGGGCGACAACGCGCTGAACGACGCCTTTAATCGCTTCAAGGATTTGGCCGACCGCAAAAAGATCGTCTACGACGAGGACATCGTCGCCCTGGTCGATGACGAGGTGGTGCGCGGCCATCAGCGCATCAAGTTCGGCTCGCTGGAGGTCTGGGCCGGGTCCAAGGCCAAGCCCCGTGCTTTGCTGGAGTTGGAGATCGACGGCGAGACGAAAATGGCCGACGAGCACGGCGACGGCCCGGTGGACGCCGCCTTCAACGCCATCCACGCCATCTTCCCGCACAAGGCGGCGCTGCAATTGTTCTCGGTGGGCGCCGTGACCGAGGGCACCGACGCCCAGGCCCGCTGCACCGTGCGCCTGGAGGAAGACGGCAAGACCGTTGACGGCCAGGGCGCCGACACGGACACCATCGTGGCTGCCGTGCGCGCCTATATCCACGCGCTGAACAAGCTGATCACCAAGCGCGCCCGCACCGCGCCGGAAGCGCTTTCCGCTTAAAAGGCTGTTTCAGAATTCGCTCTGGTGAGTTGAATAGGTGCGGTTTGCGAGCACCGGAGCGGAGCGTACTTAACGTACGCGGGCATCGGCGCACAGGAAACCGCGCCTAGAGGGCCGCCAGAGTAGAAGTATTGAAACAGCCTCTCCCCCCGCCGGGCGCCACAAAGCTCTTGTGTCCGGCCGGGGGTTTGAATACATATTGGGCATTGTTCAAAGGGATCGCCCCGGTGCTTCGGGCTGGCGCGGTCCGCTGCAAAGGAGCGAAAACATATGAGTAAAGTGATTGGTATCGACCTTGGTACCACCAATTCCTGCGTTGCCGTCATGGAGGGCAAGGATGTCCGCGTCATCGAGAATTCCGAGGGCGCCCGCACCACCCCGTCGATGGTGGCTTTCGCCGATTCCGGCGAGCGTCTCGTAGGCCAGAGCGCCAAGCGCCAGGCCGTCACCAACCCAACTAACACCCTGTTCGCCGTCAAGCGCCTGATCGGCCGCCGCTACGACGACCCGACCGTGACCAAGGACAAGGGGCTGGTTCCCTACACCATCGCGCGCGGCGATAACGGCGATGCGTGGGTCGAGGCCAAGGGCGAGAAATATTCGCCGAGCCAGATCAGCTCCTACATCCTCACCAAGATGAAGGAGACCGCCGAGGCGTATCTCGGCGAGACCGTGACCCAGGCGGTGATCACTGTTCCGGCCTACTTTAACGACGCGCAGCGTCAGGCGACCAAGGATGCCGGCAAGATCGCTGGCCTCGACGTGCTGCGCATCATCAACGAGCCCACTGCCGCGGCGCTTGCCTACGGCATGGACAAGAAGAACGCCGGCACCATCGCGGTGTACGACCTCGGCGGCGGCACGTTCGACATCTCGGTGCTCGAACTGGGAGACGGCGTGTTCGAGGTGAAGTCCACCAACGGCGACACCTTCCTGGGCGGCGAGGATTTCGACCAGCGCGTGATCGATTACCTGGCCGACGAGTTCAAGAAGGACCAGGGCATCGACCTGCGCCGCGACAAGCTTGCGCTGCAGCGCCTGAAGGAAGCGGCGGAGAAGGCGAAGATCGAGCTGTCCTCTTCCAAGGAGACCGAGATCAACCTGCCCTTCATCACGGCGGACGCTTCTGGACCAAAACATCTTGTGCTGAAGCTGACCCGCGCCAAACTGGAATCGCTGGTTGAGGACCTGATCGAGCGCACGCTCGGGCCCTGCCGCGCCGCACTGAAGGACGCCGGCGTGACCGCTGGCGAAATCAACGAGGTGATCCTGGTCGGCGGCATGACCCGCATGCCGAAGGTCATCGAGACGGTTAAGAACTTCTTCGGCAAGGAGCCGGCCCGCAACGTGAACCCGGATGAGGTGGTCGCCATCGGCGCCGCCATCCAGGGCGCGGTGCTGCGCGGCGACGTGAAGGACGTGCTGCTGCTCGACGTCACCCCGCTCAGCCTTGGCATCGAGACGCTGGGCGGCGTGTTCACCCGCCTGATCGACCGCAACACCACCATCCCGACGAAGAAGAGCCAGACCTTCTCCACCGCCGAGGACGGCCAGACGGCCGTGACCATCAAGGTCTTCCAGGGCGAGCGCGAGATGGCCGCGGACAACAAGCTGCTCGGCAATTTCGACCTGCAGGGCATTCCCGCAGCGCCGCGTGGCGTGCCGCAGATCGAGGTGACCTTCGACATCGACGCCAACGGTATTGTCTCGGTGCAGGCGAAGGACAAGGCGACCGGCAAGGAGCAGCAGATCCGCATCCAGGCTTCCGGCGGCCTCTCCGAGGCCGATATCGAGCGCATGGTGCGCGAGGCGGAAGAGAACGCGGCGGCGGACAAGGCCCGGCGCGAGGCGGTGGAAACCCGCAACCACACTGAGGGCCTCATCAACCAGGTCGAAAAGACCCTGAAGGACGCGGGCGACAAGGTGGCGGCGGCGGACAAGGCCGAGGCCGAAACCGCGATCGCCGAAGCCAAGAGCGCCCTGGAAGGCGGCAGCGCCGAGGCGGTGAAGGCCGCTGGCGAGAAGCTGACCCAGGTGGCGATGAAGGTCGGCGAGGCGCTGTACAAGGCGGAAGCCCAGGCCGGCGCGGCGCCGGGCGGCGAAGCCGGTCCGGGCGGTGAGAAAGTGGTTGACGCCGACTTCGAGGATGTCGACGACAAGAACAAATCCGCTTGATCCGGGGTTAAAAATCAACAAATGAAAATCCCGGGGTTCGCCCCGGGATTTTTTTCGATTCGCAGAGTTAGGAACACAGCGCCGCCATGGCCAAACAGGACTACTACGCCACGCTGGGGGTTGAGCGCGGCGCCAGCGCCGACGAACTGAAAAAAGCTTATCGCAAGCTGGCCATGCAGTATCACCCGGACCGCAACCCGGGCGATGCCAAGGCGGAAGCGAAATTCAAGGAAATCAACGAGGCTTACGACGTCCTCAAGGATGACCAGAAGCGCAGCGCATATGACCGCTTCGGCCACGCCGCCTTTGAGAATGGCGGCATGGGTGCCGGCGGCGGCATGGGCGGCGGCTTCGGCTTCGAGGGCGGGCTTGGCGATATCTTCGAGCAGATGTTCGGCGGCGGCGGGCGCCGCAGCGGCGGCTCCCAATCGGGCGCGGACGTCAAGGCCGCCGTCGAGATCGACCTGAAGGAAGCCTTCACCGGCACCAAGGCGAATGTGCGCGTGACCACCCGGATGACCTGCGATGCCTGCGGCGGGTCCGGCTCGGCCGACAAGACGGGCACGGAAAGCTGCGGCACCTGCGGCGGGGCCGGGCGTATTCGCGCGCAGCAGGGGTTCTTCTTGGTCGAACGCACCTGCCCCACCTGCGGTGGCTCCGGCCGCATAGTGCGCAACCCGTGCCGGGTATGCACCGGGGCCGGCACCGTGCCGCGCGAGAAGACCCTGGCCGTGCAAATTCCGGCCGGCGTGGAAGACGGCACGCGCATCCGCCTCTCTGGCGAGGGCGAGGCAGGAGCCCGCGGCGCACCGCCGGGCGATCTGTACGTGCATGTCTCCGTCCGCGCGCACCCCATCTTCCAGCGCGATGGCGCCAATATTTTCTGCCGCGTGCCGCTGCTGATGACGCAAGCGGCGCTGGGCGGCGAGATCGAGGTGCCGACCATCGACGGCACCGCTTCCAAGGTGAAGATCCCGGCCGGCACGCAGTCAGGCGATCAGTTCCGCCTGCGCGGCAAGGGCTTCTCGGTACTGCGCAGCACGCAGCGTGGCGACATGTATATCCAGGTCGCCGTGGAGACACCGCAGAACCTCACCCGCCGCCAGCGCGAATTGCTGGAGGAATTCGAGCGCGAGGCCCACGGCCACAAAGCCGGCAGCCCGGAGCATGAGGGCTTCTTCGCCAAGGTGAAGGAGTTCTTCGAGGGGCGGAGCTGAACGGCTGCTCCATAAGTCTACTCCGGTGGCCGTCTAGCCACGCTTTTCTGCGCTCCGGTGCTCAAATACGCCTCACCGGAGCGACTTCTGAAGCAGCCGTCACGAACTGGCATTTTATTGCCGTAATCCGACGTTACTTGAGTTTTGGATACGAATTGTAAGCCCGGGGAGGATTGCATTGCGCCACCCCACCCCAGGGGCTTAAATTCGAAGCCAGGATAATGCCGTGCACAGCACGCTGGAGTACGCCGATGAGAAAGAATATTCTGGGCCTCGCCATGCTGCCGGCCCTGGCGCTGGGCGCCTGCAGCGTGGCGCCGCCGAGCGGGCCGACCGTGGTGGCCATGCCTGCCCCGGGCAAGAGCTGGCCGCAGTTCCAGGAAGATGACTATAACTGCCGGGGCTACGCGCAGTCGCGCGTTTCCAATGCCGGGCAGATGTCGGCTGATGCGCAGAAAAATTCCGCGAACACGGCCGTGGCGGGCACGCTGGTCGGCGCCGCCATTGGGGCCGGGTTAGGCTCGTTGGCCGGCAATGTGGGGACCGGCGCTGCCGTGGGGGCCGGCGCGGGTTTGCTTAGCGGCGCCGCCGTGGCAGGAAATAATACCCAGGCTGCTGCGGATTCCCTCCAAGGCCGCTATGACGTGGCCTATGCGCAGTGCATGGTGGGACATGGCGAGTCGATTCAGCAACCTTATGCTCCGGCACCGGGATACTACGCGGCCCCGCCTCCTCCCTACTACTCCGCTCCATACGGCTACTGAGGCCACCACCTCGTCCGGCATAGCGGATTTCGCGGCAGGCGATCGCCTGGCAGCACCTGAAGAGCCGCCCGCGCTGGCACCCCTGGGCCTGGGGTGCCGCGTTGCTGTTGCATGTGCTGGCGCTCTGCATCGTGCTGTTTGTGCGCGAGCGGCCACCCGTGCAGGAGGAACAGAGTCCGCCCGGCGTGTCCGTGGTGTTTGAGAATGGCGGCAGCCCGGAAGCTACGGCGCCACCCATTGTGCGGCAGGGCCCGCCGCAGCAGGCCCAAGCGCCTGCCGTCCCGCCACCGCCGCCGCCGCCCACGCCACAGGCCCAGGCCGAGGTGAATCTCAACATGCCGGAAAACCCGCTGGCCACGCTACCCAGCGCGCCACAGCCGCAGCCCACGCCGCCGCAGCCCCGTCCGCACCCCCGCCCTGCCCCGCCGCAGCGCTATATCGTGATGAACGACATGTCATACGGCAACCCGTCGGCCCGCGCGGCGCCCGCCCCCACCCATGGCCGGGGCATGAATCTCAGTCTGCCGGAGAATGACACGCAGGCCCTCACAGGGGCGGATTTCGCCGTGCGCGGCGATGCCGGCTCGGATTGGAACGCAGCGCTCACCAAATGGGTGAGCGAGCACGCCTATTACCCGCAGGCCGCCATAGAACAGAACCAGCAGGGCACCGCCGAGGTAGAGTTCACCGTGGACCGCAACGGCCATGTGAGCGGACTGCGCCTGCTGCGCTCGGCGAACTCACCCTTCCTGGACCAGGCCTGGGAACTGCTGTTCTCCGAGAACCAGTTGCCGCCCTTCCCGCCCGACGCCAAGGATGACCATGTGACCGTGGACTACACGGTGCACTACCAGCTGATACAGTAGCGCTTGCCTCGACTCGGCATCTCCGGCTCAAGCGGGGGATGATGGATGACCACGCCTTTGGGATAACGCAGAGCCTTACGGGCAAGCGCTGGGTGTGGCGCTCCGGCCATGAGGAGCGGGTGGGGCAAGGACTCGCACAGCAGCTGGGCATGCCCGAGCTGATGGGCCGCCTGCTCGCCGCGCGGGGCGTGAGCGCCGAGCATGTCCCCGATTTCCTCGACCCCACATTACGGGCCATGCTGCCCGACCCGTCCAGCATCGCGGACATGGACGCCGCCGCCGCGCGCCTCGCGGATGCGGTAATGGATGGCGAGACCATCGGCGTGTTCGGCGATTACGACGTGGATGGCGCCTGCAGCGCGGCCCTGCTCGTCACCCTGCTGCGCCAGCTCGGCTGCAACGTGTTGTACCATGTGCCGGACCGCATACTGGAAGGCTACGGCCCCAATACCAACGCCCTGCGCGGCATGGTGGAGCGCGGTGCCCGGCTGCTGATCTGCGTGGATTGCGGCACGGCGGCTCATGCGGCCTTCGCGCCGCTGCACAACGCCGCCGACATTCTGGTGTTCGACCACCATAAGTCCGAGGGCCCGCCGCCGCCGATCCGCGCCACCGTGAACCCGAACCGGCTCGACTGCACATCCGGCCTGAACAATATCTGCGCCGCAGCTGTTACCTTCATTGCCTGCGTAGCGCTGGTGCGGGCGCTGCGCCGGCGCGGGTTTTTCGAGAACCGGGCGGAACCGGATCTGCGCGAGTTCCTGGACCTCGTGGCGCTGGCGACAGTGTGCGACGTGATGCCGCTGACCGGGCTGAACCGCGCTTTCGTGACGCAAGGCCTGCGGGTGATGGCGCGCCGCGCCCGGCCGGGTATCTCAGCACTGCTGGACGTTGCCAAACTCACCGAGGCGCCCAACGCCATGCATTGCGGCTTCGCCCTCGGGCCGCGAATCAACGCCTCCGGCCGCATTGCCGAGGCCGATATGGGGCTGCGCCTGCTTCTGGCCGAGGACGAGGCTCTGGCCGCCGAACTGGCCCAGGCCCTGGACGCGGTGAACCGCCAGCGCCAGGCGGTGGAGGCTGGCATCACCTCCGACGCCATGGCCCAGGCCCAGGCGCAGGTCGAGGCCGGGCATGGGGTCATCCTGCTCGCGCAGGAAGGGTGGCACCCCGGCGTGGTTGGTATCGTCGCCGGGCGAGTGAAGGAAAAGTTCAACCGCCCTGCCCTTGTCGCCGGGATTACCGAGGGCATGGCCAAGGGCTCAGGCCGCTCGGTTCCCGGCATCGACCTCGGCGCAGCGGTGATCGCGGCGCGGCAGAGCGGGCTGCTGGCCACTGGCGGCGGCCATGCCATGGCGGCGGGGTTCTCGGCGCACGAGACGGCGCTGGGAGACCTGCATGAGTTCCTGAACTCCCGCCTGGCCAAGGCCGCCGAATTGCCCGCCACGGCCGAGTTGATGCTGGATGGCGTGCTCGGCGTGGCCGGGGCTGATGCGACTCTGGCGCAGATGGTGGCCAGGCTGGGCCCCTTCGGCACGGGCAATGCAGAGCCGCTCTTCGTACTGCCGCGCGCGCGCGTGGTGAAATCCGACCGCATCGGCAAGGATGGCGGCACGATTCGCGCCATGGTCGAGGGCGAAGGCGGCGGACGGCTCAAGGCGCTGCTGTTCCGCGCCAAGGATGGCCCGCTGGCCGAAGCCCTGGACCGCGCAGGCGGCGCGCCGCTGCATCTGGCCGGATATCTGCGTGCGGAAAGCTGGCAGGGCCGTGTTTCGG
Organism: uncultured Alphaproteobacteria bacterium; assembly: GCA_963750235.1. Lineage (GTDB taxonomy): Bacteria > Pseudomonadota > Alphaproteobacteria > Acetobacterales > Acetobacteraceae > Acidocella. The sequence continues at coordinate 439,556 of CAVVPW010000004.1, read as the reverse complement.
CAGGTTTTTTCATTACCGACGCCGCCCCGGCTTGACTGATCACGCGGAGCAGCGTAGCAGGCGTCCACCTTTAGTCCCCATCGTCTAGAGGCCTAGGACACCGCCCTCTCACGGCGGTAACAGGGGTTCGAATCCCCTTGGGGACGCCAAGCTTTCCAGCATATTGATATCGCTAGATATTTTCGGTGTCGTCCCGCGAATGTGACACACGCTTGTGCCACGCGGGACGTCATCCATGGGCTTGTGTTCGTACGTCGAAAAACGGCGGCAGAGATACTATTTCAGGGTCCGGCTGCCGGTTGAGGCCGCGGACATGCTGGGGCGCACGCATGTCGTGGGTTCTTTGCTTACCAACGATTCTCGGGTGGCAAAGCTCCGGGCATCACGATTTTACTATGAGTATGCGGCATTCCTGAAGATCTTGAGTCTCAGGATGAGAGACGATGCGCACAGTTCGGACATGCTGCACGCGAGGGACATGGCCCTCGCGCAGGCGGCGTTTGAACTGGGCCGCCGGTACGAGGCACAGCAGGCAGACCTCCGCCGACGCTATGAAGCTGATATGCGGGCCGTCATCCTGAAGCTGCTGATTCCGGGGCAAGGCGCCCACTGATTCCGAGATGATGACGCCCACCCATTCCGAGATGATGACGCCCACCCATTCCGATTTGATGGCGCCCGGGATTCCGATTTAGCCCCGCCCTCGATTCCGGGATGATGTCGCCCGGGGGGCGGGCATCTTCGCTGGCTGCGGTAGAGTTTCCTCTTTGGCTTTTGCTGAAGGGGGGATCGATGCCAGCGGGGAGAGTTTGCATGCGCCATGTGCGCGAGATTTTGCGTTTGACCGCAGCCGGGGTTTCGAAGCGGGAGATTGCCCGGCGGCTGGGCGTGGTGCCTTCGACGGTGCGCGAGACGCTGCGCCGTGCCACCGGCGCCGGGGTTACCTGGCCGTTGGCGGGGGAGGTCACGGACGCGGCGCTGGAAGTGCTGCTGTACAAGAATAACGGCACCAAGCAGGGGCATCGCCAGCATGCCGAGCCGGATTGGGCCTGGATGCACCAGGAACTCAAACGCAAGCACGTCACGCTTTCGATCCTGTGGGACGAGTATATTGCTGAGGAACCGGCGGGTTATCGCTATTCCCGGTTCTGTGAGCTGTACCGGGGCTGGGAGAGCAAGCTGCCGGTGACGATGCGGCAGTCGCACGCCGGCGGCGACAAACTCTTCGTGGATTATGCCGGGGATGCGGTGCCGGTGGTGGTTGACCAGCTGACCGGCGAGACGCGGCCGGCCTGGATCTTTGTCGCGGTGCTGGGGGCGTCGAGCTTCACCTATGCCGAAGCGACGTGGACCCAGGGTGTGAATAAGCGCCGAAGCGTGACCCCGGCAGGAAACTGTGCAAGCTCTTGATATAATGGACGAAATAACTCGTTGGCTGGGGTCACGATCGGCGCCAATCGTGACCCCAGCCAAATCCAAATTCAGCCAACGTTTTCAATGAGTTGTTTTGATCAGGCATGGGATCACAGTTCGGCGCCTATTCATAGCCAGCTGTCTCAAAGCATTCGACGACGGACACCACCCCGCACACATGATGTTGACGACAACTTTCCAATCAGGTCATTGGCCTGCGGTCATGAACGAAAAAACAAGTTGCGCTGCCTTCGCCCAGACGCACAAGGCCCCGCTAGTAATGTTGACGCTGCTGCCCATACTGGGCAACGTTATCGCCCTATCAGGTTTTTTCAACACCGACCCGACACTCCAGTTCATCGGCCTTGGCGAGCATTTGCACGGCGGTTGGATATCCGGCCAGATGGGCTGGGTCGATCCCTCGGTTGCATACATAACCCAACCCGTTGGCCATCTCGCAGCCTCCGACTGGCTGCATGGCGTCATTCCTTGGTGGAACCCCTATGCGGGCATCGGCATGCCGCTTGCCGCCGAAACGCAGACCGAGGCTTTTTTCCTTCCCTTCGTCCTGTTGCTGCATTTCAACTGCGGTTGGCTGCTGCTACGCGTGATCTTGCAGATCGGCTGCGGCTTGTTCAGCTATATATTGTTCGCCGAACTCGGCCTTGCTCGCACCGCCGCATTTTTTGGCGGTGCGCTCTTCGCGCTCAGTCCCGAATTTATGCTGTGTCCCAGCGCACCCATAGCGCCTCTGCCGTTCCTACCGGTGCTGCTTTTAGGTGTTGAATATTCTGCCCGTGCTGCAGGCGAAAATAAGCGGATGGGTTGGTCACTTATCGTTCTCGCCTGCGCTTACTCCTTCTACGCGGGCAATCCTGAAGTCGCCTATTTCGACGGTCTGCTTGCTGGGTTCTGGTCGCTCTGGCGGCTATTTGGCCTACCTCCCAGTTCACGCCTACGTTTTATCGGCAAACTTTGCCTTGGCGTCGGCATTGCGCTCGGCCTTTGCGCGCCGTTGTTGATCCCTTCGATCGATTATCTACGAATTGCCTATGTTGGCCCGCATTCTGGTTATTTTCGGACGATCTGGCTGGAACCGACAAGCGTGCCACTGCAAGTCTTGCCGTACCTCTATGGCAAATTGGGCACTACGCCGCCGACAGCACTCTTCGCCATATTTGACCGGGGTTTTATCCGCGTGCCCGGATGGGCGGGGCCCACGATAATTACCTTGGTACTCGCCGCAATATGGCGGTGGCGCGTTCCCTGCAAAAGCCTGCGGCTCGTCCTACTTCTCTGGATTGTGATCTGGGAAGCGCGCTATCTTGGCATCACGCCAGTCATGTGGCTGATGAATTTAGTACCTGGCGTCGCTACTGCCGACAGTACCCGCTACAGCGGACCAGCCGTGAACTTTGCCATTTTTACGCTCGCGGCCTTCGCCTTCGACGATTACCATCGGCTTCCCGCACTCGGTCGCGCGCGGCTGCACGCCATTCTGCTGACGCTAGCCACAATTTTGCTGGCTGCGGTCGTTCCTGTCCTTAGCTTCATCGCTACCTGGTATAAACTCAGACAACAGGATATGCTGATCGCAGCTGCGGCAGGTGCATTCAGTGCCATCATTCTTGTCTTTCTGTACGTCGAATTACGCAAACCCCAGCATTCACGCCTCTTGGCGACAGCCCTAACTGCTGGGCAACTACTCACATTCATGCTGCCGCAATTTGGCGGGTTTCGTGGTGGAGACACGGATATGGCTCCGATCCGATACCTCCAAGGCCACGCCGGTACGAGCCGTATGATGAGCGTGGGGCCACTCGATTTAAACTTCCCCGACCGCTATCGCATCGCCTCTATCAACTATAACGCATTGCCCGCACCATCTCTTTGGACTAATTACATTACCGCTGATCTGTTCCCACAGACCGATCTGTGCGGATTCCGACGAAGCCGGCCATGCATTCCAATCTGAAGCCGGCCACTGATTCCGACACGAAGCCGGCCAGTGTTCCGATTTGAAGCCGGCCACCTGAGCGTCATCGGTTGGGTCTGGTTGAATGATTGTCGCGTCCTTTTCGCTGGTCAAGTTTGGGTGTTGATGGCGGCGGGTTTTTGATTTTTCCGGAGGCTCTCGCCGGTCAGTTCGATGCGATAGGCATTGTGGACGAGGCGGTCGAGGATGGCGTCGGCGATGGTGGGGTTGCCGATGATTTCGTACCATTGGCCGATCGGCACCTGACTGGTGATGATGACCGAGCGCACCTCATGGCGGTCGTCGATGATTTCCAGCAGGTCGCGGCGCTGGTCGTCGGTCAGGGTTTCGGGCCCCCAATCGTCCAGGATCAGCAGGTCCACCTTCGCGATCTGACGCAGCATTCTGGCGTAGCGGCCATCGGCCCGGGCCAGAGCGAGGGCCGCGAACAGTCGCGGCACGCGGTGATAGGCGGTCGAGAGATCCTCCCGGCACGCTTTCTGACCGAGGGCGCAGGCAAGCCAGCTTTTGCCCACGCCGCAGGGGCCAGTGATCAGCACATTATGCCGGGCGCGGACCCAGTCGCAGCCGGCCAGCTTCAGGAATAACGCCCGGTCGAGGCCGCGCGGCGCGCGGTAATCGACATCCTCGATACAGGCGGATTGCCGCAGCTTGGCGGCGCGGGCGCGGCTCTCAAAGCGTTTTTGCCGCCGCAGCGTCGCCTCCTGTTCCAGCAGCAAGGCCAGCCATTCGGCATGCGCCAGGCCGGTGACCTCCGGTTGCGCCGCGAGGTCCTTGAAGCCCTTGGCCATGCCGTGCAGGCCGAGCTGGTGCAGCAGGTCGAGTGTTGGATGGGTCAGCATGATGTTGATCCTTTCAATGAAAATATTTGGCGCCGCGCAGATTGCCGTGGGTCATCACCGCCTGCGGTTCGCTCGCAGCGGCGGTGGCACGGTCGAGCTTGTTGGCGATGATCGAGGCGATGCTTTTGTAGGTGAACGCCTCATAGGCGACGGCACGGGCCGCCACCGCCTCGGCGCGCGTTTGCTCGAGGTCCTTGAACAGCCGGAGCACGCCAAGGCAGGTGCGGAACCCCTGTTCCGGATGTGGCCGCCTGGCGAGAATGGCGATGACCAGCCCTTCGGTATTGGGGCCAATGGCCGCGCCCCAGCGGCGGAAGCGCTCCGGCGTCCATGCGGCGTAGCGCCGGTGCGCGCTCGGCATATGCTCAGGATCGGTACCATGTTTGGGCCCGCCATGACGGCGCTGATGCACGGCAACCCGCTTGCCTTGGTGAAAGATCTCGATGATCCGCGCCGTCGCCCTGGTGTCGACCTGGTGGCGGATCAGTTGATGCGGCACCGAGTAGAAAAAACCGCAGACCTCGACATGATAATCCAGCGAGACGCGGGCAAAGCCCCATTCGGCGAATTCGTAATCCGTCTCGGGCAGCGCCGCCAAAGCCGGGCGCTCGATCGTCTCGAACAGATGCCGCCGGCTGAGCCCGAGCCGGCGCATGACATGCGCGTTGATCCGTTCGACCATGCCGGCGATCGCCTGGTTGGCCTCGGCCAGGGAAAAGAAAGTCTGATGCCGTAAACGCCCGAGGATGTAGCTTTGGGCGAAGCGCACGCCGGCCTCCACCTTGGCCTTATCCTTCGGCCGCCGCGGCCGGGCCGGTAGAATGCCGATGCCGTAATGCGAGGCCATCCGCCCATAGCTGAGATTGATCTCGGGATCGTAGAACGATGCCTTGTTGACGCCGGACTTCAAATTATCCGGCACGACCAGGCGCGGCACCCCGCCGAAATACCGGAACATGCGGACATGGGCGCCAATCCAATCAGGCAGCGTCTGGGTCCAGCTCGCCTCGCAATATGTGAAACTCGACGCGCCCAGGACCGCGACAAAAATTTCCGCGAACCTCACCGCCCCCGTTGCCGGGTCAGTGATGCCGAGTTTTTTACCGGAATAGTCGACGAAGACCTTGTCGCCCGCCCGGTGCTCCTGGCGCATGACCGGCGACAGCCGGGCCTCGAACTCCCGGAACAGGTCACAGAACCGGCTGTAGCTGTACCCCTCGGGATGCCCCGCGCGATATTCTTCCCACAGCACCATTAGGTTGACGCCGGGGCGCCTGAGTTCGCAGACCAGTTCGTTCCAGGCCGGCTCCGCACGCCGGCGCACGCCGCGCTGGGCGCCGCTACGGGCGAACAACCGCTCCTCCAAAACCGCATCGGTGAGATCCGCCGGCAATGGCCAGGCCAGTCCCGCCACCTGCGCCCGCTTCAGATTGTCCTGGATCGTGCTGCGGGCGACGCCGAGCATCCGCCCGATCTGCCGCGCGCTGATGCCGTCGCTGGCCAGCCGTAATGTCTGTCGTATCTGTCGCATCGTCAGCTCTCTCTTTGCCGGCATCCAGCCCTCCTCGTGGTTGATGACGAGGAGGCAGATGCCCGAGTTGCTGACCCAATCGAAAACGCCGGAAAGCCCCGGAAAGTGGCCGGAATTAAATCGGAATGGTGGCCGGCTTCAAATCGGAACGGTGGCCGACATCAAATCGGAATCCCCGGCCGGCTTCCGTCGGAATCCGCACCGATCTGAACAGCTACAGAGGCGGACAGCCCGGTCAGCGCGATGCCTTGCGCAAATATATGGCAGCCTATGAAGCGGTCGGTGTCCGCTTCATCGTAACCAGTGCGAATGACGAGTTCTTCTGGGCCAACCAGTTTGCTCCCCTCGACGCGCAGCGGCGCAATGCCCCACGGGCTCTCTTTGCCGGCGGCCCTGATATCACGGGTTCCCTGACCACCATCTTACCCTTCCAGTCTATCGGCGCGATGTCCGTCGTGGTCGGCACCTACTTAGGTGCATCGCGCGGGCCTGTGGTGGCGACGCTCTGCGCGGCCGGAGCCTGCGCCTCGGCAACAGCGGATGCCACAACTGCTGCCGACGATGCGCCGCTGACCTTTACGTTCTCAATGCCACTGAACGTACCACCTGGCGCTCCATTGACCTACCGTTTCAGTCACCCGACCGGAGCGCCAATTGCGATCTGGTTCGCTCCATCCAACAACGGCACAGAGGAACCAACGCTGAACTTCATAGGCACTAGCCCGGGACAATTGCCCAGGCTTGTCTTTCGAGATGACATAGCCTCAATCTTCGAACTCCCTCAAGCCGCGCCCTACGCGCAAACCGCTGATTCCAGATGCACGATGGGCATTATAACCCGCCAGCATATTCAGACCATTTGTCCAACGGCCACAGTCTTGACGCGACGTGAGTTGTTCTTCCCTGGCTGGTCGGCAACAGCCAATGGAGTGCCGCTTGCCATTTCTCAGGCAGGGCTATTCCAAGCCGTATCTGTGCCAGCCGGTACCACGGATATAAAATTCAGCTATACGCCGCCGGATATCCAGTTGGCCTGCGAGTTGGCGATCCTAGCTCTCGCCCTTTGGCTTAGTCTCGCATTATGGACCCCATCAGTATTCAACCGGCGAGTGCCGCCGGCCTGATTTTTTTAATGGACGCTCATATATAGGAAGCTCATTCTGGATAGGGTCTTCTTGGCGGTTTGCGAGTGAGATAAACCGCCTGCGCTGCAGACGGAATGCTGCGAAAGGCACTAACGTAGATGCAGCTTGTGCTGCGCCAGGCGGAGGTCTTCAGCTACCTAGAGGACGCGCGCCGGCAAGCCTCGGCCTTGCCGACGAGTGCGGCGTGGCGTGGCGTGAGATCGGGCTTGCTGGATCGTCAGGCCGCTGTTTCGGCTTCCAGGCGTTTCAGCGCGCTGTAGATCAGGTAGCTATCCGGATTGTCAGTATGGCGGAACATCGGGCACGTGGCGCAGGTCGGTGGCGGCTTGGAGGAATTCACCGTCGCGCGCAACTCCTGATAGCGTGGCCCGTTCCAGATTTCCTCCATGGTGTTTTCGTTCAGGTTACCCATCACCAACCCCGGCACGCAGCAGGCGGCGATATCGCCATTGCCGAGCACGACAGCAGAGGTCCAGGGGACGGAGCAGAGCTTGCGCCCGCCGCGGGCCTTGCCGCTGAAGGGCGGCGGAATGGTCACGACCATACCGGGGAAACTATGCGCCAAGGCCTCGATCTCCTGCCGCATGGTGTTGAAGGCCGCTTGGTCGTGCCAGAGGGATTCCGCCTCCATCTCCGGGGTGAAGGCCTCAAGATGGCGGGACACGACCAGGTCGACCCCGAGCGCCGCGCCCATCTTCACGAATTCCGGCCATTCCTCCAGCGTCGAGCGCATGATGGTGAAGCTGATGGAGATCGGAAACTGGGCGCCGTGGGCAGCGCGGATGCGCAGCATGGCGGCGATGTTGCCGAGCACATCCTGCAGGGGTGGCGAGCCCTTGCGGACGCGCTTATAGGTCTCCGGCCGGGCGGCATCGAGCGAGATGTTGAGCGAGCCGATCTTTGACTGGCACAAAATCTCGCTCACCTCCGGCGTGAGATGTGATCCGTTGGTATCGATATGAAAGGGGATGTCCAGCGAGCGGACGAAATCAAGCTCGCCGCCGAAGCGGGAGTTGGCCCAGAGCAGATCGCCGCTGTAATCACTGGAGATGGTCTCTAACCGGCCATCGGCGCTCCATTCGCGCATCCGCTCCTTGATATCCGGGCTGAGCTTGTTCACCTTCACACGGGTGTGCGCCGAGATGCAGTGGATGCAGTTGAGATTACACTGCGAGACCGGACTATAGAGCAGCATCCTCGGAACGCTGGTCTCGGAAACACACCCACCATAGGTCAGGCTGGCCTGGATGCCGAAGCCGTCCTGCGCCTCGCCGCCAACATAGCAGGCCTCGTGCCCAGGGATGCGCTCCTGGCCATCGTTCAGCCAGAGCGTCGGGGCATTGCCGAGCCAGGCGTTGCGGGTGCGGATGCGCAGGGCCAGCAATTCGCCGGGTGTGGTCCGCACCGGACCGATCGGCACGCACAGCTCCTCGCAGTCAATGAGCTTGGCGCACGGTATGGTGAGCGAGGCAAGCTGTTCGCCGCAAACCGCCGGGCGCGGTGCCAGGTTGAGGCGAGTACGCAAAGCAGCAAGGCGGCCCTTCCAGGGGCTGCCGGAAAACAGCGCCGGGACGGCATTGGCTGCTTTCGGCGGCACTTTATGCAGGGATATGGTCAGATCGCCCGCATTGTCGCGCGCGAAGGTGGCGAATTCCGGCGAGACGAAGGCCAACTCCCCACCCGTGGATCTGAAGAGCTGGACGACTTCCCGGCCCGCCACCAATTCGCCTGCGTTTTTTCGGCTCAATGTCTTCCGTCCAGTAGTGATCGCCCCCAGTTAGTAGATTTGGAAAGCAAGCTCAAGCAAATGGAGCGGGTTGAACGGTCTTACGGTAAATTCTGTAGAATGTGCTGATGCGGCTGGACTTGCACATAGATGTGGCCGAATTCGCTCGACGATTTGACATTAATGTATCTGGAATCAATGAATTGTCGGAATTAGTGCTAAATTTAGCGCGCAATTTAAAAAAGCGATTTTTGTACTATAAAATCAACCTATTGCCCGGTAGCTCGTCAGGCTCATCACCTGAAGGTCGTCAGTTCAAAATCTGGCCCCCGAAATGAACGTCCTGGCCTGGATCATTTAGAAAATTTACAATGATTTCAATGTGTCCCAGTTATTACGTTCATCGCACTTGGCACGCCAATTAAATCAAGCACTTATCCGAAATCTGAGGCCAACACGTCTAATATGTGTCTAATAAGCACCTATAAACAGCATTAGACTGAGGCCAATTCGGAGAGACGCACCTAAACAATACGCCGCATCACCAGGGCAAACGAACGGGGGCTGATACAGCCCCGTTGCTTACAAGTGGCATCAAGGGCTTCCGCCCCCCAAAACAGCCGAGAAAGATGTAGCCGTCAGGGCAGTTTACTTATTCGGGGGCGATGCCATCCCCGCTTGCCCGTCACCAAGCTGTTCCAGAACCAATTGTTTACGGATACTTGCGATGACAGCGATTTGGCGACTGGCTGGTTTCTGGCCATTGCGGCGCTGACCGGGGCACGGACGGAGGAGATCGCGTTGGCCCCGGCGCAACTGGTCTTGCTCGGCGATTCCACTGCCTGGATCTCGGCGAGGCGGGCCTCAGGACGAGCGCCGCGCCCCGGCTGTTTCTAATCTTGCCGGACCTGGTCAGGATGGGGCTGGTCGAATGGACGAGGAAGCGAGCCGCCAGGGGCTACACACTTGTTCAGCTAGGCGTAGCTCAAAGAACCGCCGCCGCGTGGTCGAAATGGCTAAACCGGCATTTGAATGCCAAGGTAAGCGACGACCCGCAACTGGTGCTGTACTCGTTGCGGCACAGCTTCCGGCAGATGCTGAGAGCTGGAAACATCGGCGATGAGCTGGCGGATAAGATTTTTGGGCACTCAACAGGAAAGGTCGGCGCTGAGTATGGACGAGACCTCAGCCCCGCCTAGGCGCAGCTGTTCATTGCCAGCGTAAAGCCGCCTGTATGTTTGCAGCATTTATGGCGGCTGCCATGAGCCAAGCCTGCCGCCGTTGACATGACGACGCAGGCCGGGCTTCGCTGCGTGCATCGTCACCGTCCTGGGAGATCCAATGCCGCCTGACCTGATCATCCGCGACGGCGCGATCGTGGCGTTCCGAATGTTCGGCATCGCCCATGAAATCGACCTGAAGCAGGTGGAGGCGTTGTGGGCGAGCCAAGCCCGCGCCGCCAGCCGCGGCCGGCTGACCACCACGCCGCCCAAGGCGATGGCGTTCGGCGTGCCACCGGTGGCGCTGCGGCTTGATCCGGTCACACTGGAGCTGGAGAGCGCAAGCGTTGCCGCGGAGGTGACGGCGCGCGTCTATGATTTCGGCGCGATTTCCTTTGCGCTACGCGTGCCTGTCAAGGAGATACGTTGGCCGCTGTTCATGGCCCAGTTCCGCGCTGTGGACCGCGCGGTCGGCCAAGGCTCTGGTACCACCGTCTGGGCTGACCTGCTACGGCATGTGGGTGGCCTGTTGGCGCCGGCGCTGGTCCGCCCAGCCCCGTCGCCGCTCGAAGAAGACTATCTCATCGGCTTGGTGCACGGTTTCGATGAAGAGATGGCGGCCGCCACATTGCTTGATCGCATCGACCTGGTGCCCCTACTCTCCGGCGAGCAGCGCCAGCTCTCGGAGGGAGCACGCCAGGATTTGATGCGTCAGTGCTTCTCCTACTACACCGATGATCTGGTTGTGCTGACCTGGGCCCGCGCTTTCATCTACGAGCCGCGCGGCGACACCGACGTGATCGACGTTCTGGAAGTCGCGAACGCACGGCTTTTGGAAACCCGCTATTATGACGAGCTCCTGGATGCCGAGCTGCCGCGCATGTACGACTTGATCGACAACGCGCACCGCGCCAACGTCATGCTCGCCCCCCGACGTTTCTCTACTCTGGCCCGCCGTCTGTACACGCTGGTTGCGGAGGTGACGGAACTCACGGAAAAACTTGATAACGCCTTGCAGGCCACCGGCGACGTGTATCTGGCCCGCATCTATGCCGCCGCACTGGACCTGTTCCGCGTGCACGCTGTGGGTGCTGCCGTGGACCGAAAACTGGCGATCATCCGTGATACCTATGCGGCTTTGCATGATGAAGCCTCAAGCGCACGGGGGGAACTTCTGGAAATCCTCGTGGTGGTGCTGATCGGGTTGGAAATCGTACTGCCGTTCGTGCATATGCCTTAACATCCTCGCCTTTTCTTTTGGCTACAGTCTATCTCCCCCGGCGCCGCGACCTTGGTCCTGTTACCCTACTGCTTGTCGTTCACCATCATGCCGCCGGCCGCAGCCTCACCATCTGGCGCAGCCAGGAGGTAAGATGCGCAAAATCAAACGTCCCGGCTTCATACAGCCTGGCGATGAAGCTGTAGCAGGGGCGAATACCTGGCTCGTCTCCTGTGCCGACAAGCGCCACAACGCGCGTGCGATCTTCACCGACTTGCGCCAGATTGGGGCAAGTGTGTTCGAGCACTTCACGGCGGGGCGGGACGGTACGCTATGGTATTATGGAGACGTGGCCTCAGCCTTTGCTCGACTGTTGCCGGGGGGCATTGTCCGCCGAACTTGGGCGTACCGTGAACGAGATGGAGGAGCTTGCATTGTGCCGGAAGACGGGAATGCCGTGCCTCACAAAGTGACGATAGGCACCTCAGAGTCGAGAATAATTATTGCATTGCCGCAGACCAAGTAAAAACAAGCGGCACGATGACCTAACGCCGGGGATGAGGTTCACCGAAGCAACAGAGCCTCAGGTTCTGCATACCTACCCAAATGGACCTCGACCCGACAGCAAGATTGCGGCGGATGGTAGATCACAACAAGCGTCGAAAATCGAAGTATGCCACAGCTAGCGGCTGGTTCCCGTCCATTCCACCCGAAAGCGAACCGGCCGTTTGCCCCCCGAACACAGACATTCACACCAAGATACACGCCGCTAGGCTGCCCGCCGCAAAACTGGCAATAATCCCCCATGCGGCGGCGGGTACAACTCTTTCTGGGCGTTCTCCTGCTCCTCGGCGCGCCGGCTGACGCCGCCGACCCCGTACAATATACCGTCAGCTTCGCGCCCTCGGGTGACGCCACGCTGGACACCCTGCTGCGCGAAACCTCCGCCCTCGTTGCGTTGCGGCAAAAACTGCCTCCGGCGCCCTTCGCCCTCATTGGCCGCGCCCGGGCGGATGAACAACAATTCCTCACCGTGCTGCACAGCCAGGGCTATGATGACGGCAGCGTGGACATCACCATCAACGGCGCCCAGCTGGACGATCCCACCTTGCCCGACACCCTGACGCAGGCCCCAGAAAGCGCCACGGCAAAGGTCGAAATCACCCCCGCCAAGGGGGCGCGCTTCAAGCTCGGCCGCGTGGACCTCCCCGGCCTGCCGCCCGGCTTCACCCCGCCCGCCATGGTCAAGCCGGGCGACCCAGCCTTCGCCGAGCCCATCCTGGAGGCGCAGCCAGCTCTGCTCACGGCCCTGCACAATGCCGGCTATGCCTATGCCAGTGTTGGAGACCCCGTGGCCATCGCTCACCCGGCCACGCACCTGCTCGATGTCAGCTACAGCATCACCCCCGGCCCGCACGTACGAATCGGCCCGGTCAGCTTCACCGGGCTGAAGCGCATGGATGCCGCTTTCCTGCACCGCCACATCGCGCTTGCCCCCGGCCAGCCTTATTCCGACACCGCCATCCAGGCGGCGCGGGACTCCCTGCTCGGGCTCGGTGTGTTCGCGTCCGTCACGCCTCTGCCGCCTGCCCAGCCCAACGCGGATGGCGAAGCGCCGATCACCTTCCATGTGCTTGAGCAGAAGCGCCACGCCGTAACCTTGAGCGGCCTATATGCGACAGACACCGGCCTCAACATCGGCACCTCCTGGCTGGACCGCAACCTGTTCGGCCATGCCGAATCACTCACCCTCTCGGCCGCGGCGAACAACCTCGGCGGCACCGGCACCACCTCCCCCGGCTACGACCTGAAAGCCGTTTTCGCCAAGCCGGATTTCTACGCGCGCGGACAGACGCTCAGCCTGAATGTCGAGGGGCTACGGGAATCGCTCACCGCCTATAGCCGCACGGCCTTTCTCACCGGCGCCACGCTCAGCCGCCCTGTCACGACGCGGGGGCTCATCAGCTTCGGCCCGGACTTCGTCAGCGAGCGCGTGAGCCAGCAAGGCGTAGACGAAACCTATGTGCTCGCGCAATTCCCCATCAGCTTCACCTGGAGCACGGCGGACAGCCTGCTGGAACCCACGCGCGGGCTGAACGCCTCTATCACCCTCACCCCCACCGCGCCGGTGTCCGGCAAGACCCACACGTTCGTCATCGCCCTTGGCTCTCTTGCCGTGTATCTGCCCGTTGAATCCGGCGGACGCGGCATCATCGCCATGCGCGGGCAGGTGGGCACCATCCAGGGCGCGAATCACTTCCAGGTGCCGCCCGACCAGCGCTTCTACGCTGGCGGCTCCGGCACGGTTCGCGGCTATGGCTACCAGACCATCGGGCCGCTCTTCCCAGATGATACGCCAGAGGGCGGCGCCTCCTTGGATGCCTTCAACTTCGAATTCCGCCAGCACATTACCAAAAGCATCGGCCTCGTGCCGTTCATCGACGCCGGGCGAGTCGGCGCCGGCAGCGCCCCCTTCACCGGCAGGCTGCGCGTGGGCGTTGGCCTCGGCGCGCGCTATTACACCAGCATCGGGCCGATCCGACTGGACCTCGCCTTCCCCGTCACCCGCACGGCCGGGAGCAACGCTTTCGCATTGTATATCGGCCTGGGAGAGGCGTTCTGATGCGCCGGGCACTCTACATCCTGCTCGCCCTGCTGCTCCTGCCCGTGCTGGCGGTGGCGGGGCTGGCCGTGTTTCTCAACACCAGCACCGGGCGGCACTTCGCCGAGGACGAGATCAACCGCCTCGCGGCGCCTGGCGTGCGCATCGCCGGACTCGCCGGGCATTTCCCCGCCGACATCAAGCTCGCCGACCTCTCCCTGGCCGACAGGAACGGCACCTGGCTCACCGGCAAGGGTCTGGAACTCCGCTGGCGCCCGCTGCAACTTTTGCGCGGCGATGTGGCCATCGACGTACTGACGGCGGATACGCTCGCCATCGCCCGCGAGCCCGTATCCAGCGGCAAGAGCGGCGATACCGGCACCAACCTACCCCCCTTGCACGCCGAAATCGGAAGGCTGAAAATCGGCACGCTCAGCCTTTCCCCGGAACTCGCGGGAGAAGCCGTAATGCTGCATGTTACCGGGGCTGGAAAACTGCGCGGACCCGCCAACGTTACGCTGGCGCTCGACGCCACAACGCCCGACGGCACCGCGCAATACCACCTCACCGCCGCGCTCGCTCCGAAAAGCTCCGCGTTCAGCCTGCATATTTCAGAACCTCCCGGCGGGCTGCTCGGGCATTTCGCCGGACCGTCGGTAAGCGCGCCGCTGCTGGCGGATGCCGCGCTCTCCGGCCCCAGCGACAAGGCAGCGCTCACCTTCTCGGCCGCGCTCGGCGCCGCCAGACTCACCGGCGCGGGCACGCTCGGCCTCATGCCCCGCCACCCATTCGCCGATGTCACACTCACCGTGCCGGATCTCACCCCCTTCACCGCCATGGCCGACAGAAAGCTCGGCGGCACGGCACAGCTGCATCTCACCGTGGCCGGGCAAGGCAATGGCAACGCCACCCTGGCGCTGGAGGGCACCGCCGCCATCGCCAACCCGCCCAAGCCCCTGGCCAAACTCCTCGGGGCGAAGGAGAGCCTGAGCATGCGCGCCCGGCTGCACGGCAAGGAGGTCACGCTGGATGCGTTCCAGCTTACCGGCCCGGTCTTCGCCGCCACGGCCAGCGGGCGCATCGCCCCAAGCGGGGTGGACCTCTTCACCAGCGTCGAGCTGAGCGACATCTCCGCCCTCTCGCCCGGGATCTCCGGCCAGATCCGCGAGAGCGGACACATCACGGGCAATGCGGGAGACTACGCGCTCGAGGCGCAGCTTGCCGGCAATGTCGCGGCGCCGGAGGTCCGCTCCGGCCCGTTCAGGATCGCGCTCAGCCTCCAGCATCTGCCGCGCGCGCCAACGGGCACGCTCACCGGCAGCGGCGCGCTGGAGAACTCCCCCCTCACGCTCGACGCCGCCCTCACACGCGACGCTTCCGGCAATGCCGCCCTCAAGATCACCACCGCGCGCTGGCGCTCGCTCGACGCGGTGGCGGATCTGCGCCTGCCCCCGGGCGAGCCCCTGCCCACCGGCACGGCGACTATCGCCATCGCCGCCTTGCAGGATATCTCGCCCTTCCTGCCACTCAAGCTGGGCGGCTCGGCGCGGCTGTCCCTCGCCCACCCCAATGCCCAGGCGTTCACGCTGAACCTCACCGCAACGCGGCTTTCGGGCCTGCCTCGCCTTGGCGCCATTGACGGCACGTTGCGCGCGCAAGGGCCGGAAGACGCGCTCGCCCTGCAAGCCCAGCTGCAATGCACCAGCCTGTACGCCGCTCCCGCCAGCGCCAGCCTCGCCGCCACGCTGAACGTGCCGGCCCGCAGCGCGCGCCTCACCCGCTTTAACGCCAGCTGGCACGGGCTGGAGCCGGCGCTGCTCGGCCCGGCGGAAATCGCCGCCAAGGTCGGGCTTGCCATCCGCCACCTCTCCCTCGCTTTGGCTGGCGGGCGCGTGGCGCTGGACGGCGCACTCACTCCCCGCCTCGCCGCTTCTGCGCAGCTGCAGAACCTGCCGCTCTCCGTGGTGAAACTTTTCGCCCCCAGCCTGGATGCCACCGGCTATGTCTCCGCCACAGCCAATCTCACCGGCACGTTGGCCAGCCCGAGCGGCAAGCTCACCCTGAACGCGCAGGGCCTGCACCTGCGCAATGGCAGCGCCGCCGCCCTGCCCCCGGCCAGCCTAAACGGCACCGCGACCCTTAACCCCGGGCTGGCGAATGTGGATCTCGCCCTGAACGCCGGGCCCAACCTTGCCCTCACAGCCCGGGGCGGCGTGCCGCTCAATGCCAGTAACGGGCTCGACCTTGGGCTCGACGGCACCGTGGATCTGCGCCTGCTCGATGCCATCATCGGCGCCGAGGGCACCACCGCCCGCGGCACGGCCACAGCGCATCTGCGCCTCACCGGCCCGCTCTCCTCCCCGAGCGCCAACGGCACGCTCACCCTGGCCAATGGCAGCGTCCAGAATATCGGCACCGGCCTCAACCTCACCCATATCCAGGCGCGATTCCTGGCCCAGGGGCAAAGCCTCACCTTGCAATCCGTCACCGCCCAGGCGGGACATGGGCAGATCACCGGCCACGGCACGCTAGATCTCTCCCCCGGGATGCCAGTGGACATCACCCTGTATGCCGACAACGCCACCCCCACCACCTCGGACCTCGTTACGGAAACGCTGGATGGCGGCCTCGCTCTGAAGGGCACGCTGCAGGGGCAGATGGCGCTTTCCGGCAAGCTCACCATAACCAAGGCGGCCATCAACATCCCACGCGCCTTGCCGCCCAGCGTTGCCAGACTGCCCATCATCCTCGCAGGCGAGGCTCCGGCCCCGCCGCCCGCCCCGCCGCCGCCCATCGCCCTGGCGCTGGACATCACCGCCAGGGACCAGATCTTCGTGCGTGGCGACGGGCTGTTCGCCGTGCTCGGCGGGCATGTCACGCTTGGCGGCACGGTGGCCGCGCCCACGCCTGAAGGCGGGTTCGATCTGATCCGCGGCGAATACACCCTGGCAGGCAAGACGCTCCAATTCACCCAAGGGCGGATCAGCTTCACCGGCGCCGGCGTCGTACCCGCGCTGGACCTTGAAGCCACCACCACCACACCTGACGGCACCACGGCCACGTTGATTGTTGGCGGCACGGCGAACAAGCCCAGCATCACCCTCACCAGTTCCCCGCCTCTACCCTCGGATGAAATCCTGTCCCGGCTGTTGTTCGGCGTGGGCACGTCCAGCCTCTCCGCGTTCCAGGCGGCCTCGCTCGCCGCGGCGCTGGCACAGCTCTCAGGCGTCGGGGCCGGGCTCAACCCGCTGGACAAGATGCGCAGCGTGCTCGGGCTGGACGAACTCTCCATCGGCAATAGCGGCCCCTCCGGCCTGCCGTCGCTGCAGGCGGGGCGCTATGTCGCGCCGGGGGTGTTTGTTGGCGCTTCCCAGGCCACCAACGGCCTGGGCACGCAGGCGAATGTGCAAATAAATTTGTACAAGGGGTTAAAGCTGCAAAGCTCTACCGGCACCTCTGCCACCGGCGGCGGGCAGAGCAGCAGTGTCGGATTAACGTACCAGTACAACTACTAATTGATTGATTTTACAATAATTTTCCACCTCATTAAAAACAGTACATTAACTCCCCGGCAAGCGTTAGGGGCTAGGCTCTGCCAGTGGCATCTCGCCGCAGGGGATAACCGGAAAAAAACGGCATGGATCATCAATGCACGCATCTGCCGGCGGCGCGGCTGGACCCGATCACCGGCCTGCCGAACCGCAAGGAATTCATGGCGAGCTACCGGCCCATGCCTGGTGAGCAGCTGGTCATGCTCACTTTATCCTCCCCCAAGCAGTTCGACGAATTGCTCCGCGCCATCGGGCATGAGCATGCTGAGGATTTCATGCGCGCAGGAGCCGTGCGCCTGCGCGAGGTGATGGACCCGACCATTGAGATCTACCACGTCGGTATTCTCAGCTTTGCCTTCATCATGCCCTTCGGGGCGCTGCCGGAGCAGTTGCAGAAGATCAACAGCCAGTTCCACCAGCCGCTCACCTGCGGGCGCATTCCCGTCACCGCGGATATCGCGCTCGGCGTGGCCGATTGCCACGATGCCGACGCCGCCTTCGTGCTCCGCGCCGGGCTCACCGCCGCGCGGGACTGCCGCGATACCGGGCGGGACTGGGCACGCTACAACCGCAAGACCGACACGGCGCACCAGCGCGGCTTCCTGCTGCTCACGCACCTCAACGGAGCCATCGAGGCGGAGGACCAGCTCCACCTGCACTTCCAGCCGAAATACGACATGGCCAGCGGCGAGCCCACCAGCGCCGAGGCGCTGCTGCGCTGGCGCCATCCGGTGTTCGGCAACGTCCCGCCTGCTGAATTCGTGCCCCTGGCGGAAACAACCGCGCATATTCACCCGCTCACCGAATGGGTGCTGCGCAACGCCATCGCCCAGGCCGGCGCGTGGGCGGCCAAGGGGTTGCGGCTGAACATCGCCATCAATGTCTCGCCGCGCAACCTCACGCGCCGGGGCTTCTCTGTGCAGGTCGCCAGGCTGCTGAACTGCTATGGCGTCGAGCCGTCACGGATCGAGCTGGAATTCACCGAAGGTGTGCTGGTCAGCAACGACCCGGTGGTGCTGGAAGAGCTGCGCGCCCTGCGCTCCACCGGCATCCGCATCGCGCTCGACGATTTTGGCACCGGCTTCGCCAATTTCTCCTACATTACGCATCTGCCTGCGGACATCATCAAGATCGACAAAAGCTTCATCCAGAGGATCAGCTCGGACACGCGCTCCGCCATGGTCGTGCGCTCGCTGATCGAGCTTGCGCACAAGCTGGATTACAGCGTGGTGGCCGAGGGCATTGAATCAGAAAAAGCCTACGGCATGCTCAAAACCTGGGCCTGCGACGAGGGCCAGGGATTTTACATGAGCTCGCCGATCGATGCGGCAGCCCTGGCCCAGAAGCTGAGCCAGGTCACGGCCATCGCCTAGCGCCGCTCCCTGGTCGCCGAGAACGTCAGTTCCGGGAAGTTCTCCTTCATCCGGTTCAGCTCCCAGCTATTGCGCACCAGATACACCGGCGCGCCCTCGCGGTCCTCGCTCATCGCGCTCTTGTTCACCTCGATGAAGAATTTGAGCCGCGCCGTGTCCTCCGAGAAGATCCAGCGCGCGGTGTCGAACGGGGCGGGCTCGAATGCCACCGGCACGTTGTATTCCTGCTCGATGCGACTTGCCAAAACGTCCAGCTGCAGCGCGCCGACCACGCCGATGATCCAGTCCGAGCCGTTCATCGGGCGGAACACCTGGGTCACGCCTTCCTCGGCCAGATCCTCCAGCGCCTTCTTCATCTGCTTGGCTTTCATCGGGTCCGCGAGGCGCACGCGGCGCAGGATTTCCGGCGCGAAGTCCGGGATGCCGGTGAAGCGCAGCTTCTCGCCCTCGGTGAGCGTATCGCCCACGCGCAGCGTGCCGTGGTTGGGGATGCCGATGATGTCGCCCGGATAAGCTTCCTCGGCCAGCGAACGGTCCTGCGCGAAGAAGAAGATCGGCGCCTGGATCGCCATCGGCTTGGCCGTGCGCGAATGGATCAGCTTCATGCCGCGCGTGAACTTGCCCGAGCAGATGCGGGTGAAGGCGATGCGGTCGCGGTGCTGCGGGTCCATATTCGCCTGCACCTTGAACACGAAGCCGGTCACCGGGGTCTCGTCCGGCTCCACGACGCGCGTATCCGCCGCGCGGGGTTGCGGCGGGGGCGCGTTGGCCACCAGCCCTTCCAGCAGTTCGCGCACCGAGTAATCCTTCAGCGCCGAGCCGAAATACACCGGCGTCAGATGCCCCTCGGCATAGGATTGCTGGTCGAATTCCGGGAAGGCAGCGCAAATCAGCTCCACATCCTCATCCAGCTGCGCTTTTTGCTCCGGTCGGAATAGCGAATTTCTGGCCTTCCCCCTCTTCGCCCGGGCTTCTTGGCGGAAACCAGCTTGTCGTTGCGGATATCGTAGCAGCCCTTGAACAGCCCGCCCATGCCGATCGGCCAGACCATCGGGCAGATATCCAGCGCCAGCGTATTGGCGATCTCGTCCAGCAGCTCGAACGCGTTCTGGCCCTCGCGGTCCACCTTGTTGATGAAAGTGGTGATGGGGATGTTGCGCAGGCGGCAGACCTCGAACAGCTTCTTGGTCTGCAGCTCGATGCCCTTGGCGGCGTCGATCACCATCACTGCGCTATCAACCGCCGTGAGGGTCCGATACGTGTCCTCGGAGAAATCCTCGTGACCCGGCGTGTCCAGCAGGTTGAACACCGCGCCACCGAACTCAAAGGTCATCACCGACGAAGTGACCGAGATGCCGCGCTGGCGTTCGATCTTCATCCAGTCCGAGCGCGTCTGCCGCCGGTCCTGCCGCGCCTTCACCATGCCCGCCTCGCGGATGGCGCCGCCGAACAGCAGCAGCTTCTCGGTCAGCGTGGTCTTACCGGCGTCCGGGTGCGAGATGATGGCAAAGGTGCGCCTGGGCGGCACGCCGGGTATGGTTTCGGAAATCGGGAGGGCCTGGTCCATCGCGGCGCGATAGCAGGATTTCAGCCCGGAACCAACCGGGGCGCTCGACGGGCGGCGGTCAGGTTGATAAGCACCCCCTCCGCGCAAGGAGGCTTTGAGTCGAGACATGACGGTTGCGATCGAGATGGGACAAACGACGGCAGGCACCCCGGCGACGCTCGACCTCGAGGAACTGCTGGCCACCCGCCTGCTCGTTCAAGGCAATTCGGGCTCGGGCAAATCACACCTGCTGCGCCGGTTGCTGGAACAGAGCGCCCCCTGGGTGCAGCAGGCGATCATCGACCCCGAGGGCGACTTCGTGACCCTGGCCGAGCGCTTCGGCCATCTGGTGATCGATGCCGAGGCTCATACCGAGCAGGGCCTGCAACTGGCGGGCGAGCGGGCGCGAATCCATCGCGTCTCCACCGTGCTCAATCTCGAGGGACTCGACGCCGAAAACCAGCTGCGCCGCGCCGCTGCCTTCCTGGGCGGGCTGTTCGAGGTCGCACGCGACCACTGGTACCCGATGCTTGTGGTGGTGGATGAGGCGCAGCTCTTCGCCCCGGCCATTGCCGGGGAGGTTTCGGACGAAGCGCGCAAGCTATCGCTGGGCGCCATGACCAACCTGATGTGCCGCGGCCGCAAGCGCGGGCTGGCGGGGGTTATCGCGACCCAGCGCCTGGCGAAGCTCGCCAAGAACGTCGCGGCCGAGGCGTCCAACTTCCTCATGGGCCGCACCTTCCTGGATATCGATATGGCGCGCGCCGCCGACCTTCTGGGCATGGAACGGCGGCAGGCGGAAGCCTTCCGCGACCTGGAGCGCGGGCATTTCATGGCGCTGGGCCCGGCCCTTTCCCGCCGCCCGCTAGGGCTACGCATCGGCCAGACGGAGACCCAGCCGCGCAACGCGACGCCGCGGCTCATGCCGCTGCCCGGAACAGCGCCGGAGGAGGCGCGCGCCGTCATCCTGGCTGCCCCGCCGCCCGAGGCCGGCCGGCCCCAGCGCCGCCCGCCGCCGCCCCCGGCGCCCGACCTGCTCAGCCAGCTCATGGCCGCGAAACCCGCCGCCGTGGAAAACCGCGCCGAGGCGGTGGAGGAGCCAAGCCCCGAGGAGTTGGCAGCGCGGCGCGAGCGGCTGGACCGGATATTGAGCGCCATCCTAGCGGACCCCGAGGCAGGGTTCCGCGCCATCGGCGTGCTCTACCAGGATTTCCTGGTCCGCTGCCGGATCGAGGGCCTGGGCTCCGGTGCGCCGGACCTCGCCGCCTTCCGCCGCATGCTGACGCGCGCGCGCGCCGGCATTAGTGCCGAGATGGCGGAGGATGAGGTCTGGCAGGATGTCTCGGCCCGCGCCGCCACCCTGCCCGAGGACATGCAGGGCATCTTCATGATGATCGCCCGCGCGGCGAAGGAGGGGCTGCCCTGCCCTGGCGACCCGGCGATTGCCCGCGCCTATGGCACCCGTTCGTTGGGCCGCGCGCGGCGCCTGCTCACTTACATGGAGGAGCAGGGCCTGATCGTCTGCCAGATGGACGGCGCCGGAAGGCGGATCGTGACGCTGGTGGAACTCGCCTGGGCCACGGCACCGGGCGACCCCAACGCCGAGGACGCGCTCGCGGAGTGAGCCGCCCCGCGTCTTACGCCACCTTCTCCCCGTGCCAGACATTGGGCGGGGCTGCGAAACAATGCCCCACATTGCTCCGCCATTCCTGGAACTCTGGTGCCGCGCGGAATTTCACCATGTGGTGGTCCACGCTCTCCCACTGCACATGCAGCACGAATTTGGTCGGGTTCTCCACCGAGCGCACCAGATGCAGCCCATGACAGCCTTCCGAGCGCAGGAAGGCGGGTTTGCTCTTCTCCACCCCGGCAATAAAGTCCTGCTCCATCCCCGCCTTAACCTCGATTTCCGCAAATTCCGTGACCATTTCAGGACTCCTTAAAAAATTTGATGCCCAGCTGTAACGTTTATGTGTAAAGCTGGCCCAAGGGGGATACATGAACCCTTTGTCCAAACAAGCTCATCCAGTTTTGGGAGCCATGCATGTCCAAGAAACTCGCGGCTGAATTTTTCGGCACTTTCTGGCTGGTCTTCGGCGGCTGCGGCACCGCCGTGTTCTCGGCCGGCTTTCCCCAATTCGGCGTCGGTTTCGTCGGGGTCGCCCTGGCGTTCGGCTTTACCGTCGTCACCATGGCCTATGCGGTGGGCGGCATCTCCGGCGGGCATTTCAACCCGGCGATTTCCTTCGGCCTCGCCATTGCCGGGCGCTTCAGCTGGGCGGAACTGATCCCCTACTGGATTGTCCAGGTGATCGGCGGCACTGCGGGCGCGGCGGTGATCTATGTCATCGCCTCCGGCGCACCGAATTTCGTCGCCGGCGGTTTTGCCTCCAACGGCTATGGCGCGCTCTCGCCGGGCCATTATGGCTTGCTCGCGGCGCTCGTCGACGAGGTCACGCTCACGGCGGCATTTCTCGTCGTCATTCTTGGTGTCACCGCCAAAACCGCGCCTTCCGGCTTCGCGCCGCTCGCCATCGGCCTGGCGCTGACCCTGATCCATCTCATCTCGATCCCGGTGACGAACACCTCGGTCAATCCGGCACGCTCCACCGCGGCAGCCCTGTTCGCGCAGACGGACGCGCTCGGCCAGCTCTGGCTGTTCTGGGTCGCGCCGCTGGCGGGTGCCGCCCTCGGCGCGCTGATCTGGAAAACGCTGATCGAGACAGAAGCCGCCTGAAGAAACAGGCGGCCTCGACTTCGCCTGACCTACCCGCCGATGGTCATCGCGCGCTGCTCGCCCAGCCCCTGCACGCCCAGACGCACCTCCTGGCCGGGGCGCAGAAAGATCGGCTCCGGCTTATGCCCCAGGCCCACGCCCGCCGGCGTGCCGGTGGCGATGATGTCGCCCGGATGCAGGGTGAAGAACTGGCTGACATAACTGACCAGGTACCTCACCCCGAAGATCATGTTGGCGGTGGTGCCATCCTGGCGGCGCACGCCGTCAATCTCCGTCCAGAGCGATAGCGCCTGCGGGTCCGGCACCTCGTCCTTGGTCACCAGATACGGGCCCACGGGGCCGAAACTGTCGCAGCCCTTGCCCTTGTCCCACTGGCCGCCGCGGTCCTTCTGGTACTCGCGCTCGCTCACATCGTTCACCACGCAATAGCCGGCCACGTAGTCCAGCGCGGTCTCCTCGCTCACCCGGCTCGCCTTGGTACCAATCACCACGCCCAGTTCCACCTCCCAGTCGGTCTTGGTGCTGCCGGGCGGGATCACGATGTCGTCATACGGGCCGGAAAAGGACGAAAGGGATTTGAGGAACAGGATCGGTTCCTTGGGCAGCTTCGCCCCGGTCTCGGCCGCGTGGTCGGCATAGTTCAGCCCCACGCCGACAAAGTTCAGCGGACGCGGCACCGCCGGCCCGATTCGCCGCGGGGTTTTCAGCAGCGGCAGCTTTTCCGGGTCCAGCTCTTGCAGCTGCTCCAGCCACTCCGGGTTCAGTTCATCGCCGGTCACATGTACCAGCGCGTCGTCCAACGTGCGCACCTGGCCTTCCGCGTCCAGCACGCCCCATTTCTCCGCGCCTGTGTCCCCGTATCGAAGCAGCTTCATCGCCCCGGCTCCCTTGCCTGAAAAATCCTGCATACAGCGCGCCACACAACGCTGGGTCGCGTACACGTAGCGTGTCAAACTTGCGTTTTCATATTACCGGTAGAATTGAGTTGATATAAAGAGCTGAGCAAGATGCCGCTGTTCACTATTTACGCCACCGACAAGCCCGACACTCTGGCCCTCCGGCTGGAGCGCTATGCTGAACACCGCGCCTATATCGAGGAGCAGGAGAATGCCGGGGTCCGAACCATCATGTCCGGTCCGCTGCAGACCGACAATGGCGAGATCATGAACGGATCACTGCTGATCGTGGAAGCCAAGGACCGCGCCACTGTGGAACACTACGTCGCCCGGGACCCGTTCATGCGGCAGGGCATCTGGGGCGACGTCAAGATCCACCGTTTCCACCGGCGCAAATAAGGCAAAAAAAAGGCCGGCCTGTTTGGCCGGCCAGCACCTTTTTGGATGCTATTTTTTGTTTGTTCGCTCCCTAAACTTGGCGGCTGACATTGTTTTGGGTCCTGGTTTCCCGCGACCTGTTCCATTATGCCACACTTAAATTATGGCGAAAAAAGGAACGATACGCAAGTGTCCAAATGATCTTTTCTGCACATGAATCGGCCAATGGGAAGTTTTTTTCATAAAAATTATATCAGGAGTTCTTTCAACGCCGCCGCGGCGGCGCGCAACTCCTCCGCCGCCTGGGTCGTGGGCCCGGCTTCGGTCACACCCAGCCCGTCGGCGAAGGCATTGGCGTAGCCGGCGCGATTCGCCAGCGCCACCGGCAGCAGGATCAGCCCGCGGGCGTCAATCTCGGCTTCCAGCCGCTTGCGCAGGCGCGAGGCGGCGGCGGCGCGGTTGAACACCAGGGCGGTCTTGCGCTTCTCCTCAGCCGCGAGCTTCAGCGTGCCCTCGGCGGCCCAAAGGTCGGGCGGCGCCGGGTTGAGCGGGATCAGCACAAGGTCCGCCGCGCGAATCGCCCGCCGCGCATCGTTGTCGATTACTGGCGGGGTGTCGATCAGCACATAGTCATAAGCCGCCTTCAGCTTCTCCAGCTCATTGGCCAGGCGCCAGCCGGAAACGGTTTCCACCGGCACATGGTGCCCCGCCTTCGTCGCCGCCGCGCGCAGCTTGCCCCACACGCTCAGGCTGCCCTGCGGGTCGATATCCAGCAGCGCCACCCGCGCTTCCCCGGCCAGCGCCACGGCGAATTGCGCCGCCATCATGGTCTTGCCCGCACCGCCTTTTTGCTGTGCAACCGCAATTACTTTGCCCATTCGTTGAACCCTCCTGCACTGCACAATTAACGGCAGATTCGTTTGAAAGGCGAATGTTTTTATGAACGAACTGTTAATTCCTTCCGAGATGGCCCGGGCCGATGAAGCCGCCGGCAATGTCGAGGCGCTGATGGATGCCGCCGGCCGCGCCGTTGCCCGCGCGATTCTGCAACGCTACAGGCCGTGCCGGGTGCTGGTGCTGGCCGGACCGGGCAATAATGGCGGCGACGGCAAGGTAGCGGCGCGTTATCTGGCCCAGGCCGGCTGGCCAGTGCGCGTGGCCGATGCCTTCACCGCCAGCGTGGAGGACGTACGCCGCGCGGAGCTGGTGATCGACGCGGTGTTCGGCGCCGGGCTGTCGCGCGATGTCTCCGCTCAAGTGGCCGATCTGCTGCGCGCGGCCAGGCGCATCATCGCGGTGGACGTGCCCTCCGGCGTGGACGGCGCCACGGGCGCGGTGCGCGGCTACGCGCCACAGGCGGAACTCACCATCACCTTCTTCCGCAAGAAGCCCGGGCATCTGCTCTACCCCGGCCGGGGCCTGTGCGGAGAGTTGCTGCTGTGCGACATCGGCATGCCGAACTCGGTGCTGGAGGCGATCAATCCACAGACCTGGGAGAACACCCCCGCCTTGTTCACCCTGCCAAGCCGCGCCGCCACCGGACATAAATACAGCGCCGGAGACGTGACCGTGCTGTGCGGCAAGCTGGCCGGAGCCGCCCGCCTGGCCTGTGCCGCCGCGCGCCGCGCCGGGGCGGGCATGGTCACGCTGGCCGCCAAGGCCCCGATGGTGCTGCCCGAGGCCGGGCTGATCCTGCGGACCGACAAGCTGGCCACGCTGTTGCAGGATGACCGCCGCCATACATGGGTGGTGGGGCCGGGCCTGGGCGTGGAGCGCGCTGGGGATGCTCTGGCCCAACTGATCGCCAAGCAGAAGACCATCGTGGCGGATGCCGATGCCCTCACCGCCTGTGCCGGAGCGCCGGAGAAGCTGCGCGGCGCTGCTGTCATCACCCCGCACACGGGCGAATTCACCCGCGTCTTCGGTGCCATCGGCCCGAGCAAGCTGGAAGCCGCGCGCCGCACCGCAGCCGCCACCGGGGCCGTCACTATATTGAAGGGCGCCGACACGGTGATCGCGGCACCCGATGGCCGCGCCGCCATCAACGCCAACGCTCCGGTTTGGCTCGCCACGGGCGGCACGGGGGACGTGCTGGCCGGGCTCACCGCGGCGCTGCTGGCGCAAGGCATGGCCGCGTTCGAGGCCGCCTGCGCCGCTGTCTGGCTGCACGGCGAAGCCGCGCGCAGCCTCGGCCCCGGGCTGCTGGCCGAGGACCTCCCCGCCGCTCTTCCCAAGGTTATCGTCGCGCTGGGTTAGTTATCCCGGGGCAGCAGCGCCTCGGCGCAAGCGTCGAGGATCGCCGCGCTGTCAATCTCGTATTCCCGGTACAGGCTGCTCACATCGCCGGACTGGCCGAACCTGTCCGGCCCCAGCGCCATCACGCGCTGGCCACGCACCGCGCCCAGCCAGGCATGCGCCGCCGGGTGGCCGTCCAGCACCGAGATGATCGCGGCATCCCGCGCCAACGGCTTGAGCAGTTCCTCGACATGCGAACCGGCCTTGTGCCCCTGGCGGCGGCTGCGCTGCGCCGCGCGCCATCCGGCATAGAGCCTGTCCGGGCTGGTGATGGCGAGCAGACCCGCCCCCGGCACATCCTCTTGCAGCACGGCGAACGCCTTCTCCGCCTCGCCCGCCACCGCGCCCTGATAGGCGATGGCGATCGCAGCACCCGGCTGGGGCGGGACAACCCAATGCCCGCCCGCGATGACATGCGCCGGGTTCAGCTCCCGCTCCGGCTGCGGCAACGCCAGATTCGACAGGCGAAGCCAGACGGCGCTGCCCTCGGGCTTCTGCATGTACTCGAAAGCATGGCGCAGCAGGATCGCCAACTCGTCGCAATAGGCGGGCTCGAAGCTCGCCAGCCTGTCCTGCACCACGGCGAGCAGCGGCGTGTTGGTCGCCTGGTGCTGTCCGCCCTCCGGCGCCAGCGTGATGCCCGACGGCGTGGAGACCAGCAGAAAGCGCGCATCCTGGTAGCAGGCGTAGAACAGCGCATCATGCCCGCGGTTCACGAACGGATCATACACAGTGCCCACGGGCAGCAGCCGCGCGCCGTAAAGGTCGTGGCTCAGCCCCGCCGCCGCCAACACCAGGAACAGATTCTGCTCAGCGATGCCAAGCTCGATATGCTGGCCATCCGGGGTCGTGCCCCAGCGTTGCGCGCTCGCCATCTTGCCATTTCGGAACACATCCTCGCGGGTATGGCGCTCGAACACCCCGCGCCGGTTGATCCACGGGCCGAGATTGGTGGACACCGCCACATCCGGGCTGGTCGTGACGATACGCCTGGCGAGCGCAGCACTCTCCCCCTGGGCGCGGCCAATCTCGGAGAGGATCTCGCCGAAGCCCGACTGCGTACTCATTTTCCGGCCGGTGACGCGCGGCTGCGGCAGCTTCTGCGGCACCGGCACCACGGCAGCGGGCAGGCGGCGGCCATGCAAGGCGAGCGGCGTGGCATAGGGCGCGGATTGCACGAAGCTTTCCACCGCGCGCGGGCTCTCCAGCCCCTCGAACTTCTCCCACTCATGACCCGGGCGGACATGGTGCGCGGCGCGGAAAGCATCCATCTGCTCCAGCGTCATCATGCCGGCGTGATTATCCTTATGCCCGGCGAAGGGCAGGCCGTTGCCCTTGATGGTATAGGCGAGGAACAGCGTCGGCTGGTCGCTCTGCGCGGCGGTGGCGAAGGCGTCAGTCAGCGCACCGAGGTCATGCCCGCCGAGATTGGTCATCAGCGCCGCCAATTCGCCATCGGTCAGCGGGTCGATGATCGCGCGCACGCCGCGGCTCCTGCGCATGTCGGCCATAATGGCCTCGCGCCATGCCGCCCCGCCCTGGAAGGTGAGCGCCGAGTAGATGGAGTTGGGGCATTCATCCATCCAGCCGCGCAGGCTGTACCCGCCGGGCCGGGCGAAGGCGGCCTCCAGCTTGCGGCCGTATTTGAGGGTCTGCACCTTCCAGCCCATGTCGCGGAACAACCCCTCGAACCGGCCGAACAGCCGGTCGGGCATCACCGAGTCCAGGCTCTGGCGGTTATAGTCCACCACCCACCAGACATCGCGCACATCGTGCTTCCAGCCCTCGAGCAGCGCCTCATAGATGTTGCCCTCATCCAGCTCGGCATCGCCCGCGATGGCGATGTTGCGCGCGCGCGGCGCGTCCGGCGCACCCATGCCATGCGCCTGCACGTAATCCTGGATCAGCGACGAGAAGCTCGTCAGCGCCACGCCGAGGCCCACGGAGCCGGTGGAGAAGTCGATCTCCGGACCGTCCTTGGCACGGGAGGGATACGCCTGCGCGCCGCCGAACTGGCGCAGCGCCTTCAGTTTCTCGAGGCTCTGGCGGCCGAGCAAATAGTTGATCGCGTGCAGCACCGGCCCGGCATGGGGCTTCACGGCCACGCGGTCCTGCGGGCGCAGCGCGTCGAAATACAGCGCGGTCATGATCGTCGCCACCGACGCGCAGGAGGCCTGGTGCCCGCCGACCTTCAGCCCCTCGGGGTTGGGGCGGATATGGTTGGCATGGTGGATCATCCACGAGGCGAGCCAGACCAGCTTGCGCTCGATCTGCGCCAGCGCCGCCAGCTTCTCCACCCCGTGCTCCAACGGCCGCATCTCATTCATGGGCAAATTCTAGACCAAAGCGCGGGTTAAGGAAATCGCGGCTTCGGGTGAAGGCAGCCGGTCCGCTTGCAGGCCAGGAAGTGTCGAGATCGGAAATTCGGCTCAAAACCGTCACGGGCGCGAAGTGTCCCCCACCCCGGTACGTCGCCTAAGCCCATTTTTTCTACCCGCTACTGCCGTCCTCCGGCCACGTTCCGCAGCCCCGCCGCCTCTTCAGTCCAGCGCGAGCACCTGGCCGGCGCTGGTAACGACATCGACGTTTTTGCCGTTGACGACGGGCGGCGTAACCACCAGCGGCGTATTGTAAAGCCACAGAGCTTTTCCGGTTGCGACGTCAAACGCGCCCACCGCATGGTCGCCGATTTTCAAACCAACGGCATTTTCGGCCGGCCAGAGTTCCGGTTGCGAAAAAGGCGTACCATTCAGGTTCGTCTGCCAGGCAAGCTTGCCGGTCTTGGCGTCGAGCGCCACCAGCTGGCCGGCCCGGTTCGCCGCGATCACCAGATTACCCGCCAACAGCGGCGAAAATTCCGCGTAGTCATCCATGCTGTACTGCCAGACCTGCTGGCCATTGGTGATATTGAGCGCGTAAACTGAATGATCCTCCGAAACGACATAAGCGCTATCGCCCGCGATCACCGCGGCAACGTCGATCGTGCCGGCGGAAAAACTCCAGAGCGATTTGCCGGTTTTCAGGTCGAAGCCATCGATATTTCCGCCCTGATCGCCGATCACGACGACGCCGTCGCTGATGGCGGGGGCGGCGGTGAATACGTATCCGGTCGTGCCGGTCCACTTCACCTTGCCGGTCCTCGCATCCAGCGCGTACACGTTATGATCACCCGAGCCGAACACCACCAACCCTTCGGCCACGACTGGGGATGTCAGCGGCGCGCCATTGCCGGGAAACTGCCAGAGCCGTTTCGACGGTGCCGCTCCACTCGGTTCAAAAGCATAGAGGCTATGCCCGTCGCTCTGCGCGAACAGCATGCCGCCGCTGAGGATGGATGCCTGACTGCACATACATTCCGGCGGCTGGTTACGGGTATACTGCCAAATCAAAAAACCGGTTTTCGTATCGATCGCACGCAAAAAATGCGTGTTGCCAATGTCCGAGGCAACGAAAACCTGCGTTTTTCCGACGGTCGGCGGTATGCCGATCGCGCCCTGGGTCGCGTAGCTCCAGAGCAATTTTCCCGTTTGTCCGTCGAGCGCAAATAGATTTGGTCCGGTGGGCTGCATGCTGGTCAGAAACAAGCTCCCATCCTGCGCTTGCGGTGGCATATAGACCGGCACATTCAATGCGGTCGACCAAGCGATTTTAGGGGCGGGTGCCGCTTGGGCAAAGCCTGCCGCACCTCCCGCGAGCAAAAGACCAGCCAACAGGAAACGGGACATGGTACACCCTCAATGCTTACGACAATCAGGGCATACTAACTCGAGAACGCTCTCCGCCACAATGTTACCAAACGTCAAGGCTTGTCGTACTGGAGGAGCATCTGAGACGGACAACGTGACACTTCAAGCGGTACCAGAGGTAGCCCCGAGACCGGCTGTGAACTGCCGAACAGCACGGCGCTCACGCGCCGCCTTCGCCAAACCGCGTGGAGCGCTCAATACATGGCGGGAACGTCCGCTGCCAAGATCGGCCGGTATCCTTCTGTATGACAGACTTGGGATCGTAACCCGCCCCCTCACCCGCCCCTGACAGACACCCGGCTCATGCTGATCGTGGCGGCAAAATAGGCGGTCCCGGCGGCGAAATCGAGGCAGACGGCGTAAGGTGCTTCCCGCACCAGCCCCAGCGTCAGCGCCACCAGCATGCCGCCCACCGTCTGCCCCAGCAGCCTTGCCACCGAGACCATGCCGCTCGCCCCGCCAATGCGGTGCTTCGGCACGGTGCCGATCATCGCCTTGTTGTTCGGCGGCTGGAACAGCCCGAACCCTGCCCCGGCCACAAAGATGCGCCAAGCGATGTTGAGGTTGGACGGGTCAGGCGGCATCAGCCGCAGCAGCAGAAAGCCGGTGCCGGTGATGGCGAGCCCGATGGTGGAGAGGAGCACCGCCGGGTAGCGGTCCGCCAGCCTTCCCACCACCGGCGCCACCGCCACGATGGCCAGGGGCCAGGGGGTGATGAGCAGGCCCGTCGCCACCGGGCCGCGATGCAGCACGTTCATCAGCGTGAACGGCATCGGGATGATGAAGAAGTTGGAAGCGATGAAGGCGAAGAAGCCCGTGAGGAAGGCGGTGCGGAACCCGCCGCGCGCCAGCAGGTCCACCGGCAGCAGCGGATCGCTCCGGCCGAGCTGGCGCAGCACCAGTACGCCCAAGCTCACCGCGCCCAGGGCCAGCAGCGCCAGCGAGAGCCCGATGCCGCTGGCATGGGCGAAGCGGTCGCCGCCAACGATGAGCCCGCCGAAGGCCAGGGCCAGCAGCACGGTGCTGGCATAGTCGAAACGGCCCGGGATGCGCGGCGTGTCTGGCAGCGCGGTGAGCGCGAAATAGAACGCGGCGCCACCGAGTGGCACATTGATGAGGAACAGCCAAGGCCAGGTGGCAACTGCTAGCACCGCGGCCGCGATGGTCGGGCCCAGCGCCACGCCAAGCCCGATGACAAGCCCGTTGAGCGCGATGCCCCGGCCCAAAATGTTCGGCGGGTAGATATAGCGCAGCAGCGCCGCGTTAACACCGAGGATGCACGCCGCCCCCAACCCCTGCAGCGCCCTGGCCACCGCCAGCACGAGCAGCGACGGCGCGATCGCGCAGAACACCGAGGCGATGACGAACAGCGCCAGCCCCACCCGGCACAAGCGCGCATGGCCCAGCCTGTCGCCAAGTGCCGCCACCGGGAGCAGCGCGATCACGGTGATGAGCTGATACCCGTTGATCACCCAGATCGCGGCGGAATCCGTGCAGTGGATGCTGAGCGCGATGCGCGGCAGCGCCACGTTGACCAGCATGTAGTCCAGCACGGAGAGCAGCACGGCCAGCGCCACGCCGAACATGGCGCGCTGGCGCGCCCCCTGGGGCAGGCCCTCCTGGGCCGTGCTGGTCGTGGCGGCGGACATCGCGCGGATGGACGCCGCCGCTTACACCACCTCGCTCAGGCGGATGGCAGCCTTGCAGCCCAGCCGGATGAGCCCCGAGAGCAGCTTGTAGGCCGGCGCCCGCTCGGCCCCGTTCTCCAGCCCGATATCGCGGTGCTCCACTTCCTCCAGCCGGAACAACTCGATCGTGTCGCGCAGGTCCGCCTCATCCTCGCCCAGCTGGTCACGCTGAGCCGCGTAATGCGCGTCGATGGTTTCCTCCACCGCCACGGTGCAGGCCATCGCCGCCTCGGGCCCGATGGCGGCCGTCACCGCGCCGAGCGCAAAGCCCGCCACATGCCAGAACGGCAGCATCGCGGTGGGGCGCACCCGGCGCTGCGCGATCATCTCGGCGAAGGTGTCCAGATGCACCTGCTCCTGCGCCTTCATGTGCTCCAGCTGCGGCCCGTGCTTGCCGCGGCCCAGCACGGCAAGCTGCCCGGCATAGATCCGCGCCGCGCCGTACTCGCCGGCATGGTCCACGCGAATGAACCTCTTAACATCGTCGCTCATCGGAACACCCTCCTCCTCTGCGCCACATAGGCCAGCAGCGCCACGGCAAACACCAGTGCTGCACACAGATCCATCATCGCCATGGAAACAGGCAGGCCCGGGATCAGGTAAACCGGCCGGTCGCAGGGCGTGGCGGGGGTAAGCGGCAGCGGCGCACCCGGCACCAGCGCGCCATTGCATTCCGGCAGCGGCGAGTTCCACCAGTTGAACTCCACCCCCACATGCAAAAACGCGATGCCGACATCGCCCAGCATCACCAGCCCCGCCGCCGCCAACAGCAGCCGCGTGGTCCTGGGTTTGCCCATGGCCGCGAGCAGGCCCAGCGCCGCCACGATGCGGTAAGGCCAACGCTCCCACAGACACAGCTCGCACGGCGTGAGGTGCAGCCCGTATTGCGCGAAATAGGCGATGCCCAGAGCCGCCAGCGCCATCCGACGCCGCCAACAGTCCAGCTAACTTATTGTTCATGTCAGGCTGCTTAGCGGCGATTTGCGCGCCGCTAAAAGCCCCCGGTGTTGAACTTTCGCGCAACCGTCACCTTTACAGGATGAAGCGGGAAAGATCGCCCTTCGCCGCCAGCGGGGCCACCCGCTCATTCACATAGCCGGCATCCACCGCCACGGTCTCGCCGGAGCGGTCGCTGGCGGTGAAGCTGATCTCCTCGAGCAGCCGCTCGATCACCGTGGCCAGGCGCCGGGCGCCGATATTCTCCACCCGGTCGTTGATGTCGTAGGCGAGCCCGGCGATGGCATCCACCGCGTCATCGGTGAAGTTCAGCGTTACGTTCTCGGTCCCCAGCAGCGCGGTGTACTGCTTGATCAGCGAATGCTCGGTATCGGTGAGGATGCGCTTGAAATCGTCCCGCGAGAGCGAGTTCAGCTCCACGCGGATCGGCAGGCGCCCCTGCAACTCGGGCAGCAGGTCGGCCGGCTTGGCCACGTGGAAGGCGCCGGAGGCGATGAACAGGATATAGTCCGTCTTCACCGGCCCGTATTTGGTGGAGACGGTGGTGCCCTCGATCAGCGGCAGCAAATCGCGCTGCACGCCCTCGCGCGAGACATCAGCACCCCGGAACCCGCCCTCACTCTTGGCGCAGATCTTGTCGATCTCGTCGAGGAATACGATGCCGTTCTGCTCGGCATGGCGCAGCGCGTCCTTGGTCAGGGCCTCGTTGTCCAGCAGCTTGTCGGCTTCCTCGCGCTGCAGGGCGCGGCGGGCCTCGTCCACGCGCATCTTTTTCTTCTGCGCCGGGCGGCCGAACATGCCCTTCATCATATCGCCCAGGTTGATCGCCCCGCCCTGCGGCATGTTGGGCAGGTCGATCATCCCGATCGGCGTGCCGGAGGTCTCGCCCACGGCGATCTCGATCTCCTTGTCCTCCAGCTCACCGGCGCGCAGCATGCGGCGGAACTTCACCCGCGTATCGGCGGAAGCCCCCTCGCCCACCAGCGCGGTGATCAGCCGCTCCTCGGCGTTGAGCTCGGCTTTCGCCTCCACGCCCTTGCGGTTCTGCTCGCGCAGCATGGTGATGCTGGCCTCCACCAGGTCGCGCACGATGCTTTCCACATCGCGGCCGACATAGCCGACCTCCGTGAACTTCGTGGCTTCCACCTTTATGAACGGCGCCTGCGCCAACTTGGCCAGGCGGCGGGCGATCTCGGTCTTGCCGCAGCCCGTGGGCCCGATCATCAGGATATTCTTCGGCACCACCTCGTCGCGCATGTCGTCGGCCAGCTGCAGACGGCGCCAACGGTTGCGCAGCGCGATGGCGACAGCGCGCTTGGCGTCATTCTGGCCGATGATGAAGCGGTCAAGCTCGGAGACGATCTCGCGGGGCGAGTAAACAGGAGCGTCCATTATATCGTCTCAACAATCAGGTTTTCGTTGGTGTAGATGCAGATATCCGCGGCGATCTTCATCGCCCGCCGGGCGATCTCCTCGGCCGTGAGGTCCGGCACCGTCATCAGCGCGCGCGCCGCGGCCAGGGCGTAATTGCCGCCGGAGCCAATGGCGATGATGCCATCGCTCGGCTCCAGCACGTCACCATTGCCGGTGAGGGTGTAGCCATGCTCCTTGTCGGCCACGATCAGCATCGCCTCCAACCGGCGCAGATAGCGGTCCATGCGCCAATCCTTGGCCAGCTCCACGCAGGCGCGCTCCAGCTGGTTGGGGAAGCGCTCCAGCTTCGCCTCCAGCCGCTCCAGCAGGGTGAAGGCATCCGCCGTGGCACCCGCGAAGCCCGCGATGACGTTGCCGTTGCCGATGCGCCGCACCTTGCGGGCATTGCCCTTTACCACCGTATTGCCAAGGCTCACCTGCCCGTCGCCCGCCACCGCTACCTGGCCGCCACGGCGCACGGAAAGAATAGTCGTGCCATGCCAGCCGACCGGATCATGATGTTCTGTCATGCCCTGAGACATGGCACCGGCTCCCAGCCTTGCCAAGACCTGCCCTAATTCGGCCAAACTGAAGTGATGAATGTATCATTGTGCAATATAGTTCAAGCCATACTCCTTTGACGCTTCCGCTACGCGCAAAAAACTGCTAACCGCGACCACCGTTTCCGAATTGAAGCATTCATGACCCCCCCTACCGATTCTGACCTTCTCCCCGGGCTGGGCCAGCGCGTTAAGCTTTTGCGCGCCCGCCGCGGCATGACCCGCCGCATCCTGTC
This sequence comes from uncultured Alphaproteobacteria bacterium, assembly GCA_963750235.1. Classification (GTDB taxonomy): domain Bacteria; phylum Pseudomonadota; class Alphaproteobacteria; order Acetobacterales; family Acetobacteraceae; genus Acidocella. Next base: position 404,486 of record CAVVPW010000004.1, on the reverse strand, counting down.
CGAGGAGGCCGGCGTGTCCGAGCGTCATCTCGCCAATCTCGAATCCGGCACCGGCAACATCTCCGTGCTGGTGCTGGCGCATGTCGCCACGGCGCTGGACTGTTCCCTCGCCGAGTTGCTGGGGGATGAGACCACCGCGTCGCCGGAATGGCTGATGATCCGCCGCCTGCTGCACGGGCGCGGGCCGCACGAGCTGAGCGAGGCGTACACCGCGCTCTCCGAGCTTTTCGGCAGCGCCGGGACGGTGCAGAACCGCCGTAACCGCATCGCGCTCGTGGGCTTGCGCGGCGCGGGCAAGTCCACGCTGGGCCAGATGGCGGCGGAGGAACTTGGCGTGCCGTTCGTCGAGCTGCGATCCGAGATCACCCGGCTCGCCGGATGCGCCCCGGTAGAGATCCAGGCCCTGTACGGCTCCAACGCTTACCGCCGCTACGAGCGCCAGGCCCTGGAGGAAACGCTGCACACGCATGATGCCTGCGTCATCGCCACCGCCGGCGGGCTGGTGGGCGACACCGCCAATTTCGAACTGCTGCTGAACAACTGCTTCACCGTATGGCTGCAGGCCGACCCGGAGGATCATTTCAACCGCGTGCTGGCGCAGGGCGACCAGCGGCTGATGCCGGGCAACCGCAACGGCGTCGATGATATCCGCCTGACGCTGGAAAGCCGGGCCAGCTTCTATGCCAAGGCCGATTGCGCCTTCAACACATCCGGCAAAACGCTGGAGCAAGCCTTCGCCGGGCTGATGACGCTATTGCGCGGGCAAACCCGCGGCGCGGCCATCTGAGTTCGGCACGACACCGGAACAAGTTTTTTAACCCAACCTTTACAATCCTGCTATGCTCGCGTCCGGACATGGTCGAACACGCGAACACGCATTACGACCCGGACTGGGCCGGACGCATCACCACCGCCGAGGCTTATTATGTCCGCGCGCAAATGCTGTGCGACGCGGCAATGGCCACGGGCTTCGGCTCACCCGCGCACCGCGCCGCGCTGGACCGCTTGGCCGCGGCCAAGGATGAACTGAGGGCGGCGCGCCTGTCGCAGTTCCACAGCATCGCCGAATATGCCGCCTGGCGCTTCTCCACGCTGGAAGACGCCGAGGACGGCTTCGCCCTGATCCCGGATTTCCGCGAGCTCACCAGCGTCGCGGAGGTGGATGACGCCTATGAGCGCGCCAGCCGGCACCGGCGCGAGGGATCGCTGGAAGGCAAATCCCGGCTCCAGACCGGCCAGCCCCCCGGCCTTGCCGCCTTTGCCGAAGAGACCACCGTAATCTCCACCTGGCGGCGTTTCGGCCCGGTGGATACAGGCATCGAGTGCATGGTCACTTTCCACGAGACGGCCGGGCGCTACCACATCTGCCTTGCGCATGCCTGGGGCGGCCTGCGGCACAATTCCAACGAGATCTTCCGCCGAATCGCCACCCAGCTGGCGCGCGAGAGCATCATGCTGCTCCGCCCCGCCGCCGCGCCGGTGTTCCGGCCGGACGGCCACCGCCAGGCGCAGAACCGGGACCTGATCCGCGAGGTGAACGCGCTCGCGGCGAATTTCCAGTTCTACCGGCATCTGCTGCCCGACCAGGGCCTGCGCGAGCAGTTCTCCCGCGTGGACATGGGCTGGGACGGCGCCAGTTTCTACGACCCCGACTGGTCCGCAATGGTTTACCCCACCCTGCCGGAGGTGCTGCGCGCGGCCGCCGCGACGCCGGCGCCCATGCAACTCGCGCACGGCACCGCAGTGCTGGCGCCGGACGGCAGCCCCCATTTTCATCCGCCGCCGAATCCAGGCAGATTGGGAGCGAATCCCCAAGGTAACCCGCCATGACCGCGCCCAAAGCCTATCTCGCCGGACCAGATGTGTTCCTGCCCAACGCCGCGGCGCAGGCGGCGGCGAAAATCGCCATCTGCGCCCGGTACGGGCTCACCGGCATCTCGCCGTTCAACCCGGGGCTGGATCTCACGCTGCCCCCGGCCCAGCTTTGGCGGCGGATTTATCTCGACGACATCGCCATGATGCAGGGCTGCGGCCTGATCATCGCCAACCTCACGCCGTTTCGCGGCGCCTCGGCCGATGCCGGCACGCTGGTCGAACTTGGCTGGTTCCTTGGCCAGGGCAGGCCGGTCTTCGGCTACTCCAACAGCGCCGAGGATTTTGCCACCCGCTCCCTGGCGCAGATCGTGGCCAGCCCGGACCCGCTGCCGGGGCTGGAGGTGGAGAATTTTGGCCTGGCCGATAATCTGATGATCCCCGGCGCCGTGGAATATGGCGGCGGGGCCAGCCTCACCCTGCCGCCCGATGGCATCTCCCACCCGTTCGACGCACTAGACGTGTTCGAGCTGTGCGTCGCCGAAGCGGCCCGCAAGCTCAGGGGTTGAGCCTGTAGCCGCCGCTCTCGGTCAATAGCAGTCGGGAAACCGCCGGGTCCGGCTCGATCTTCTGCCGCAGCCGGTACACATGCGTCTCGAGCGTATGCGTCGTCACCGCCGCGTTGTAGCCCCAAACCTCGTTCAGCAGCACCTGGCGGGAGATCGGCTTACCCTCGGCCCGGTAGAGGAACTTCAGGATCGCGGTTTCCTTGTCGGTCAGGCGGATGCGCTTGCCCTTTGCATCGATGAGCTGCCGCGCCGAGGGGCGGAACGTGTACGGCCCGATGGTGAAGACCGCGTCCTCCGAGGTCTCGAAGCTGCGTAGCTGCGCCCGCAGCCGGGCCAACAGCTCGCTCAGCCGGAACGGCTTGGCGATATAGTCATTCGCCCCGGAATCCAGGCCGCGCACAATGTCGGTCTCCTCGGCGGAGCCGGTGAGCATGATGATCGGCGACTTGAAGCCCTTGTCGCGCATCCGGCGGCAGAAATCGCGGCCATCGCCGTCGGGCAGCCCCACGTCGAGCAGCAGCGCGTCGTAGCGCGCGCCGTCACCATCGAGCCTGGCCTCGGCCGCCGCCAGGCAGTCGGCCTGGTCCGGCGCGAACTCCCCGTCCAGCTCAAGCTGTTCGATCAGCGCGGAGCGCAGGGCATCGTCATCATCCACCACGAGTATGGGACGCTGGGCGGACATGAAAACCTCCTTAGTGCTTCAAGCCATACTTACAGATTTTTGGCCACGCTGAAAGCCTCTCTGGCCATATGCTCCGGCGCACCCTATTTGATACGGAAATGACAAAGATATCGCATAACGCGGGGGCCACGCTCGGCACGCCCCGCACCAGGGCGGTGCACCGGGCCATCGCCGAGGCCAGGCGCGGGGTGCCTGTGGTTCTGGCGGCGCGCCACCCGCTCATCATCGTCCCGGCCGAGACCGTGGGCGCGGAGGGGCTGCGCTTGATCGACATGCTCTCCACCGGCCAGGCCATGCTGTTGCTCAGCCCGTCCCGCGCCGCAGCCGTGCTGCAGCACGAGGTGGTGGATAAGGCCCCGGCCATCGCGCTAACGCTGGCCAGGCCGCTGATCGACGCCCAGACGCTGAAACGCGCCGCCGACCCGACGCTGGAGCAGATCCTCCCTCAATTCGAGACCACTGAAGCCCCGCCCGAGGCCGAGGCCGCCCTGGCGCTCGCCAAGCTCGCCCGGCTGCTGCCCGCCGTGGTGGCGGCCCCGGTTAAGCCCGGCTGGGCCAGCCAGAAGGCGGGGGCGGACCTGCTCTCGGTGCCCGCCGCCGATCTGCTCGCCTACCCGCTCAACCTCGCCGCCTCGCTTACCAAGGTGGCGGAAGTCGCCGTGCCGCTGGACGCCGCGCGCGATGCCCGCCTCATCGCCTTCCGCGCGCTGGACCAGGGCATCGAGCATATGGCCATTCTCGTCGGCGAGCCGGAGAAACAGGAAGCCCCGCTGGTGCGCATCCATTCCGAGTGCTTCACCGGCGACCTGCTGGGCAGCCTGCGCTGCGATTGCGGCCCGCAACTGCAGGGCGCCATCGCCAGCATGGCGCAGGCGGGCGCGGGCGCGGTGCTGTACCTGGCACAGGAGGGGCGCGGCATCGGGCTCATCAACAAGCTGCGCGCCTACACGCTGCAGGACCAGGGGCTGGACACGGTGGACGCCAACCGCGCGCTCGGCTGGCAGGCCGATGAGCGCAATTTCCACATCGCCGCCGCGATGCTGGAGGCTCTGGGCATCCACAAGATCCGCCTGCTCACCAATAACCCGGAGAAGGTGAAGGGCCTCGCCGCCTGCGGCATCGAGATCGTGGAGCGCGTGCCACATGAATTCGCCCCCAACGGCGTGAACGACGCCTATCTGGAGACCAAAGCGAAACGCTTTGGCCACCTCATTGGTTGAGTTCCTGCTGCAGGACGGCGTGCTCACCGGCGCTGGGCATAGTTTCCGCGCCGCGCATGGGCGCTCGGGGGTAATCCCCGCCACGCAGAAGCGCGAGGGCGACGGCGCCACCCCATCAGGGCTGCTGAAGCTGGTGCGCGTGCTCTACCGGGCCGACCGCATCGCGCCGCCCTGCTGCGCATCGCTGCTGGAGCCCATCGGCCCGCAGGATGGCTGGTGCGACGACCCAGCCGCCCCCGTCTATAACAAGCCGGTCCGCCTACCCTTCGCCGCCAGCCACGAGGCGCTTTGGCGCGAGGACCATGTTTACGACGTGATCGGCGTGCTGGACTGGAATCTCGATCCCGTCACCCCCGGGCGAGGCTCGGCCATCTTCTTCCACGTCGCCACGGCGGATTACGCCCCCACGGCGGGCTGTGTCGCGCTCTCGCTGCCCAACGTGCTGGCGGCGCTCAAGGCGGGCTTAAGCGCGATCCGCGTCCCTGGTTAGTGCGCCGGGTTCAGCCCGAGGGCGGCGGTTACATCCGCTGAGACCATGATGTTGCTGGGCGCCGAGACGGGCGCGGGCGCCGCCCTGGCCATGGCCACCATCGGCACAGGTCCCGGCCCCGGTGCGGGCGCGGCATTCACGTTCAGCGTCATCACCACGCCCACGCTCTCGTGCAGTTGCGCCGCCACTGCAGCGGCCTGGGCCTTGATCTGATCCAGCGCCGCCAGCACCGCCGCCTGCTGCGCATCCTGCTGCGCCTTGGCGGAAAGATCACCGCCCAGATCGTTCAGCAGCAGCCCTTGCTGCTGCAAGCGGCCCAGCAGATCGGTAAAGCGCGCGGGGGGCAGCCCATCGGCCGCAGGCAGCACCAGCCGCAGGGACTGGCTGGCCTGGTACACGGTCTTCGGCGGCTGGGTGTCCTGCGTCTGTTGGCTGGCGTAGTAGCCGCCGGTGGTGGCCACCACGCCGGAGACAGCACGGGCCTCGGCCAGAGCCTTGGTCATCGCGGCGTTTACCCTGGCCTGGGCTGTAGCGGCATCCGGTGCAATTGCCTGAACGGTGAAAGAGGCCACCGCCTCATCCGGCGTGGCCTCGACTTGGCCGGTGGCCCCGATGGTGAGCACGGTTTGCGCTCCGGCTGGCAGGGCGGACAAAGCGAACAGCGTAACGATCAGAGCGGCACGGCGCATGGCATGTCTCCTCGCCCGACAGCCTAGCACGGGCGGATCAGCCGCGCAGCATGTACTCCGCCCGGGCCAGATCCCCGGCCGTGGTGATCTTGAAATTATCCTCGGTGCCCGCGACCATTTCCACGCGCATCCCGGCATGCTCGGCGATCATCGCATCATCGGTGAATTCCGTTTCCGGCGCGCTCACCACGGCATGGCGGTGCGCGGCCAGGATCTCGGCATAGCGGAAGCCCTGGGGCGTCTGGGCCCGCCACAACCCGGCGCGGTCCACCGTCGCGGTGACCACCCCGTTCTCCACCCGCTTCAGCGTATCCGCCAGCGGCACACCCACGACCACGGCGGGCACCCGGTCCAGCGCCGCCAGCACGGCGGTGATGGTCTCCCGCGCGATGAACGGGCGCACCGCGTCGTGGATCAGCACCTTCTCCGGCTTCAGCCCGGCGATTCCCTCCAGCCCCAGCCGCGCCGAATCCTGGCGCGTGGCGCCGCCAAACAGCACCGGGGGCAGCTTCTCCAGCCCTTCCACCGCCGCCTCGTACAGCGCCAAGTCATCCGGGTGGATCAGCACCTGCACCGCGTCGATATCCTTATGGCTGGCGAGCGCCGTGATCGTGCGGCGCAGGATCGGCTGCCCGCCCAGGGTGAGATATTGCTTAGGCAGCGGCCCGCCGAGCCGGTAGCCCCGCCCCGCCGCGACGATCATTGCGATATTCATGGTAACAGCCTGTTCCTGGCGCTGTGTTCGTACGGGCCGGGACCATACGCGCCGCGCGCTTGTGGCGGCAAGCCGGGCTCCCTAAAATACGGGCAACACAAGCACAGCAATTTGGAGAGTGTAATAATGTCCGGCTTTGGATTCACGGCGGGCGCGCAAACGCCGGGGCATTCGCATGTCTTCCTCGGCCAGGGGCATGAGAGCAATGAGCGCCGCACCTGGGCGGTGATCTGGGTCTGCACCGCGATGATGGTGCTGGAGATCGTCGGCGGGCTGTGGTTCGGCTCGATCGCCCTGGTGGCCGACGGCCTGCACATGAGCACCCATGCCGGGGCGCTGCTGCTGGCGGCTCTGGCCTACACCTTCGCCCGCCGCCACGCGCAGGACCCGCGCTTCTCCTTCGGCACCGGCAAGCTCGGCGATCTCGCGGGCTTTACCAGCGCCATCATCCTCGGCGTCATCGCCCTCGGCATCGGCGCCGAGGCCGTGCGCCGCCTTTTCTCGCCCGTGCATATCCATTTCGCCGAGGCGATCCCCATCGCGGTGCTCGGCCTGGGCGTGAACGTACTTTCCGCCTGGCTGCTCGGCGCCGGGCACCACCATGGCCATCACGGCCACGATCATGACGACGACCACGACCATGATCACGATCATGACGACAAGCACCACCAGGACAACAACATGCGCGCCGCCATGGTGCATGTGATGGCCGATGCCGCCGTCTCCGTGGCGGTTATCATCGGCCTCGTGCTGGCGAAGCTCTTTGGCTGGCTCTGGATGGACCCGCTGGCCGGCATCCTCGGCGCCGTCGTCATCGCCAGCTGGGCGGTGACGCTGGTGCGCGACACCGGCGCGATATTGCTGGACATGACCCCCGACGCGAAGATGGCCCAGGCCCTGCGCGCGATGGTGGAGGAAGAGGGCGACCAGCTCGCCGATTTCCATCTCTGGCGGCTGGGGCCAGGGCATCTCGGCGCCATACTCTCGGTGCAGACCGCCTCGAACCGGGATGTGCAATATTACCGCGCGCGGCTGGAGGAATTCAGCGCGCTCTCGCATGTCACCATCGAGGTTCAGCACAGCGCGTAAACGTGCCGGAAATGCCGGAGCAAAATACGCTCTTGGCAAGTCCTGCAAGCCAAGGTAGCGTGACCGTATCATGATGTCCGCAACCGTATCCCTTACCACCCGCGCCATGCGCCGCCATTATCGTGGCGGCAAATACGCGCGTTCGCGGTGGTATCGAGGTTGAGGCAGAATAGGCCTGAATAATCTTGAAACCCCGCGGAATTTCCAGTGGGGTTTTTTATTGCCATGCGCGCCCCGCCATCTTTCTTCCCAGGAGCGCTGCCATGTTTTACCTGACGCTGCCGTGTATATTCTTCCTCGCCGCGGCACTGCTGCCCGCCGCGATGGAGGCCATCGCCGCCTCGCGGGAAAGGCGGCATGCCCCGCCACCACCGCCGCCGCGCGGCTTCCGGCCCATCGTCATCCAGGGCGGCAAGCAGGTCGCGAGGGAGGCGTCATGAGTTTCGCCATCCGCGCCGCCACACTTGGCGACGCCGAAGCCATCGCCGCGCTGCGCAACATGCCGGGCGTGCGCCCCAACATCCTCGCTTTGCCGTTCGAGAACGTGGCGCGTAGCCGCGCCTATATCGCCGCCGCCGGGCCGGAGAAGACAAGTCTCGTCGCCTGCGCGGGGAAGCGCGTCATCGGCACGGCCAGCCTGAACCGCGCCAAGGCGCCCCGCCGCGCCCATGCCGCGATGCTCGGCATCATGGTGGCCGATGACCGCCAGGGCCAGGGCGTGGGCACCGCCCTGTTCGCGGCGCTCATCGACCTCGCGGATAACTGGCTCAACCTGCACCGGCTGGAGCTGGGCGTGTATGCGGACAATGCGCCCGCCCTGGCGCTGTACCGCAAATTCGGGTTCGAGGTAGAGGCGCACGAACGGCAAGATGCGTTCCGGGCTGGCGCCTATGCGGACTCCTATCTCATGGCGCGCATCCGCCCCGGGCTGACGCCCGATACCTCCACCCCGCCGCTACCGCCCGCACCGGCGCCGGAAATGCCCTGGCACCTGCGCGCCGCCGAACCCGAGGATCTGGAAGGCATCACCGCCATCCTCAACCAGCCCATCGTGCGCCACTACACGCTGCGCCCGCCGTTTTCCGATCCGGAGCTGAACCGCCATCTGGCTGAGCCACCGGAGGGGTGGAAGGTCGTCGTCGCCGTGGCGGGCGACCTTATTTGCGGCGTCACCGCGCTCACTACGGGCAAGGGCCGCACGGCGCATATGGGCGACATCGCCCTGCTCGCCGTGCATGATGCCTGGGCCCGGCGCGGCATCGGGCGGGCGCTGCTCTGCGCTGTGCTCGACATTGCCGATAACTGGCTCAATCTGCGCCGCCTCACCCTCAACGTCCTGGCAGACAACGACTCCGCCATCCCCCTCTACGCCGCGCACGGGTTCGCGGTGGAGGGGCGCAAGCGCGCCGATGTGTTCCGCCAGGGCGGCTATGCCGATGCCCTGGCCATGGCAAGGCTGCGCTGAACTGTTTATATTGGCACCAAAACAAGGAGCGCCAAAATGAGCAGCAACTTCCATTATAAAGTCGTGCCGCATGATGGCGGCTGGGCCTACACCCTGAACGGCGCGTTCTCCGAAACCTTCCGAACGCACGACGCGGCGCTGAAAGCCGCGCGCCGGGTGGCCAATGAGCAGCGCGTGCCGGGCGAGAGCACCTATATCGAGTACCAGACCGAGGACGGGAAATGGCACACCGAGCTGGCGCTCGGTGCCGACCGGCCGGATACGGATGTCATAGAGGATTAGGCCTCTACGACATCCTCGGCGGCGGCGCGGCGCTCTTCCGCCTGGCGCGCCAGCTTGCGGTAGCTGCGCAAGCTGAACGGCAGCATCACCATATAGGCCAGCGCCAGCAGCGCGCCTGCCAGATACGGATCGGCGAGGATCAGCGACGCCAGCACCACCACGCCGAACAGCAGCGGCAGCAGCCCCGCATTGGGGATCTTGAAGTTCTTGAAGCTCCACACCGGCAGGGTGGAGACGCTCAACCCCCCAACCACCACCAGCACCGCCCCGGTGAAAAGGGGAAACGCCGCCAGTTCGTGCAGCCAGGCCAGGCCGAGTTGATCCGCCTCCAGCCCCAGGAAGAGCGGGAACAGCGCTAGCGCGGCACCCGCCGGGGCCGGCACGCCGGTGAAGAAATTATAGGCGAAGGCGGCTTTCGGCGCGGAATCCAGCGCGGCGTTGAAGCGCGCCAGACGCAACGCCATGGAAGAAGCGAACATCAGCGGCGGCAGGAAGCCGATGGCCCCCAGCGTTTGCAGCGACCACATATACAGCAGCAGCGCCGGGGCCACGCCGAAGCAGAGGAAGTCGGAAAGACTGTCCAGCTCCGCACCCAGGCGCGAGGTCGCCTTCAGCATGCGCGCCAGCCGCCCGTCCAGCCCGTCGATCACCATCGACACGGCAATGGCAATCACTGCTGCGCCGTAGCGGTCCTGCATGCCAAACCGGATGGCCGAAAGCCCGATGCACAACCCGAGCAGCGTCATCAGGTTGGGCAGCATGCGGTTGAAGCTCAGGCCCGAGAAGCGCTGCCGGCGGGGCAGCCGGCGGCGGCGGCGCGGTGGGATCATGGCGTGGCGGGCAGTTCGGCGATCACAGTCTCGCCGCCGATCATGCGCTGGCCGACCGCCACCAGCGGGGTGCAGCCCTCAGGCAAATACAGGTCGGTACGGCTGCCGAAGCGGATGATGCCGAAGCGCTGGCCGGCCGTGAGGCTCTGACCCTCATGCACCTCGCACAGGATGCGCCGCGCGATCAGCCCGGCGATCTGCACCACCACCGCCTGCTGGCCATTTGCCAGACGCAGCAGCAGCGAGTTGCGCTCGTTGTCGTCGCTCGCCTTGTCCGCCGCGGCGTTCAGGAACAGCCCCGGGTGATAGGCGATCTTCTCCACCGTGGCGGCGATGGGGGAGCGGTTCACATGCACGTCCAGCACCGAGAGGAAGGTGGCGACGCGCATGCGCTTGGCCTCGCCCAGGCCAAGCTCGGCGGGCGGCACCGCTTCCTCGATGCTCACCACGCGGCCATCGGCCGGGGCGACGAACACATCGGCGCGGGGCGGCAGCACGCGCTCGGGGTCGCGGAAGAAGTACAGGCAGAACAGGGTGAACAGCACCCCCGCCCAGGCCAGCGGGTGCCAGAATAGCAGCCCCAGCAGCGCCGCGACGACGCCACCGAGAATGAACGGGTAGCCGGCCTTGTGCGGCGGGCTCAGCACCGACTGCACGCTTTCAATAATATCCATTGTTCAGCTCTTGGGTTGGGGCAGGACGAAGCTCTGGCCCGGGAAAATCAGATTCGGGTCGTGGATTTTGCCGGCATTGGCCGAGTAGATCAACGTGTACATGGTGCCGTGGCCATAGACATGCCGGGCGATCAGCCACAGGCAATCGCCGGGGGCAATGACCACGCGCCCCTCGGCCAGGGCGGCGGCCAGCGTCTCGGGCGCGAAGGGCGCGGTAACGGGCGGCAGAGTTTGCCCCGTGGCGGTGGTGGCGCCCAGGCTCAGCATGCCCGGGCTGGCCGGCACGGGGGCAGAGATATGCCAGCGCCCCTGCGCATCGGCCTTGGCCTGGCCGATTTCCTGGTTGCCCAGGCGCAAATTCACGGTCGCGCCCGCCGGGGCGGTGCCTGAGAAGACGGCATGGCCATTAGTGTCGTAATCCACCGCGCCCATGCCGAGCTGCCCGGCCTGCGGCCCCTGGCCGGTGAGCACGGTGCTGCCATTCGGGCCGGAGAGCACGGTAAGCACCTGCCCGCCATTGCCCGGCACGCTCACCACGGCGCTCTGGTTGCCCGCCACCTCGGCACCGCCGGGCGGCACCTCGGAGAGGGTGATCTCATGCGTGCCGGGGGCGAGCGGCGTTTGCGGCACCAGCACGAAGGCCCCCTGGGCATCGGCCGTCACCTTGCCGATCACATTGTTGTTGTCCTTCACAATTACCACCGCGCCAGGGACGGCGCGCCCGGCGATCACGGTATTGCCCTGGGTGTCCACGCGCACGACGTCGAATTGCGGCGGAGCGATCGCGCTCACCGCCGGGGCGGGTGCCGGGGCCGGGCGCGGTGGCGCGGGGGGCTGCCCGCCATGGCGCAGCATCATCAGCATGCCGATATCCAGCAGCGCCAGCGCGCTGAGCACGGCGACCGCGATGATCCGTGTTTTGCTGCCCATCCGCGGGGCTTGATCCTTGCTTGCCATATCGCCCCTAGCCTGCCACGAACAACGCCAAACTGGAAGCGAGGCAGGGATTTATGGGTAGTTTTTCCGTCACCGTGTTTTGCGGGTCCTCCCCCGGCGCCGAGCCGGCCTATGGCCAGGCTGCGCAGGCTTTGGGCGCGGGTCTTGGCCAGCGTGGCATGAACCTGGTGTTCGGCGGCGGCAATGTGGGGCTCATGGGCGTTACCGCAGGTGCTGCGATGGAAGCGGGCGCGCATGTCACCGGCATCATCCCGGATTTTCTGCGCAAGCGCGAGGTGGAGTTTCACGGCCTCTCGGAGCTGATCGTCACCAACTCGATGCACACCCGCAAGCGTCGGCTCTTCGCCCTGGCCAATGCCTTCGTCGTCATGCCCGGTGGCTTAGGCACCTTCGACGAGACCTTCGAGATCCTGACCTGGAAGCAGCTCGGCCAGCATGACAAGCCAATCATCCTGGTGGACATCCTCGGCTGGGCCCAGCCCTTTGTGACGATGATCGAGCAGACGATCGCCCGCGGCTTCGCCCGCGAGAGCGTGCGCGACCTGTTCGAGGTGGTGCCGGACGTACAGGCCGTGCTGGCCCGGCTGGAAGAGCTCCGCGGAAATTAACCCCGGCTGAAGTCTTCGGCGCGGATCATCCCCCGCGCCAGCTTCAGCGCCTCGAACCCGGCATCCTCGCCCAGGCGGGCGAGCAGCGCCTCCCACTCCGCCCGCGCCGCGCCCTCTGCCGAATCGCGCAAGCCGCCGATCAGCGCCCGCGCCGCCTCAAGCGCCGCCTGGCGCTCGGCCTCGGCGCCGATATAGGCCTTTTGCAGCGCGTAATAGACCTTGCGCGCCGAGGTGGTGGCTTCTTCCTCGCACATGATCTGCCGGCCGAAAAGAAACCGCGCCGGTGTGCTCAGCTCGAGCCGCGTGCGGGTCTTGAAGCAAATCACCGCCCCGTTGAGGATCATCGATTCGCCCTGCTTGAGTTCCAGTACCAATGCTGTCATGCGCTCATCCGCCGGGGTGCCAAGACCCCGAATTTGCCACGATGCGGTTTAATATCAGGTGAATACGCGGCCAGAGCCCGCCAAAGCGGCACCTTCCCCAAAGCTGCGCCCCTTGCTACGGTAGGTCACGAATCGGTCAATAACGCCAAGAATTCGTTTTGTGTCTGGAAGGGTATCATGAAGTTCAAGGCCGATCGCGCCACGTTGATGAAATCTCTGGCCCATGTGCAGAACGTGGTGGAGAAGCGCAACACCATCCCCATCCTCGCCAACGTGCTGCTGGCGGTGCGGGACGGCAAGCTGACCATCGCCGCGACCGACCTGGAAATCTCGCTCGTCGAGGAAGTGGCGGCTGAAACCTCGCGCAACGGCGCCATCACCGTTCCCGCCGCCACTTTGTACGAAATTGTGCGCCGCCAGCCGGATAACGCGGTCATCGAGCTCGACCATCCGGGCGGAGACGCGCAGCTGGCTCTGCGCGCCGGGCGCTACGCCACCAGCCTCGTCGCGCTTTCCGTCGACGAATTCCCCAAGCTGGATGCCGGCAAGCTCACGCATAACTTCGTGGTGTCGGCGCAGGAACTGCGCGGGCTAATCGACCGCACGCGCTTCGCCATCTCCACCGAGGAAACCCGCTACTACCTGAACGGTATCTTCCTGCACGCGGCCGAGGGCGAGAACGGCCCGGTGCTGCGCGCCGTAGCGACGGACGGCCACCGCCTCGCCCGCGTGGAAGAGCCCCTGCCCTCCGGTGCCGCCGGCATGCCGGGCATCATCATCCCCCGCAAGACCGTGACCGAAATGCGCAAGCTGCTCGATGAGGCCACTGGCGAGGTCGAGGTCGCGCTGTCCGAGACGCGCATCCAGTTCACCATTGGCAATATGCGCCTGACCAGCAAGCTGATCGACGGCACCTTCCCCGATTACGACCGGGTGATCCCCCGCGGGAACGACAAGATCCTGCGCGTGGACAAGAAGGATTTCAACGACGCGGTGGGCCGCGTCTCGGCCATCAGCGCGGAAAAGCACCGCCCGGTGAAGCTCTCTCTGGCCAAGGATCTGCTGGTCATCTCCGCCGCCTCCGCCGAGCAGGGTTCGGCCTCCGAGGAGCTGGGCGGCGACCTGGTTGATTACCAGTCCGGCCCGCTTGAGATCGGCTTCCAGGCCCGTTACCTTTCGGACGTGACCGACCAGATCAAGGGCAAGGTGGAGTTTTTCTTCGCCGATGGTGCCGCCCCGACCCTGGTGCGCGACCAGGATGATGCATCGGCCATCTACGTGCTGATGCCGATGCGGGTGTAACCCACGCAAGTCGGCCGCCTCACGCTTACGGATTTTCGCTCCTACGCCGCGCTACGGTTTGAACCCGCAGCGCGGCTTAATGTGTTTGCCGGCCCCAATGGCACGGGCAAAACGAACCTGCTGGAAGCGCTCTCTCTGCTCGTGCCCGGGCGCGGCCTGCGCGGAGCGAAATTCTCCGAGTTGGCGCGCCGTGGCCCGGCGGCTTCGGGAAGCTGGGCCGTGGCCGCAAGGTTCGACAACGGCGTGGAAATCGGCACGGCGATGGCCGAAGGCGCGCCCGAACGCCGGGAATTCCGCCTGAACGGCGTGAAGCCGCGCTCCCAGGCCGAGGTAGCGGAGCAGCTTTCCGCTGTCTGGCTCACCCCGCAGATGGACCGGCTGTTCACCGACACCGCCTCCGGTCGGCGCAAGTTTCTCGACCGCCTGGTCATCGCCCTCGAGCCGGGCCATGCGCGCGAGATCGCGGCCTGCGAATCCGCCTCATCCCAGCGCAACCGGCTGCTGGCGGAAAACCCAGACCCCGCCTGGCTCGCGGGGCTGGAGGATTCCATGGCCCGGCACGCCGTGGCCGCCACCGCCGCGCGCATGGCGCTCATCAACCGGCTCAACGCCAGCATCGCCGCCGGCGCGGCGGACCCGTTTCCCCGCGTCGCCTTGAGCCTGGATTGCGCCATCGCCACGCGCCTCGCCACCGCCCCGGCGCTGGAGGTGGAAGACGCGCTCCGCGCCGCCTATGCCAGTGCCCGCTTGCAGGACAGTGCTGCGCGAGGTGCCAGCCTGGGCCCGCAGAAAACCGATTTCCTGATCGCCGACGCGGCCACCAGCCGTCCCGCCGCGCTCTCCTCCACCGGGCAGCAGAAGGCCATGCTCATCGGCATCGTGCTCGGCCATGCAGCGCTCATCGCCGCCGCGCGCGGCACCCCGCCGCTGCTGCTGCTCGACGAACCTTTGGTGCATCTGGACTCCACCCGCCGCGAGGCGCTGTTCGCCGCGCTGAATGCAGCACCCCTTTCCGCCTGGCTCACCGGCACCGACCGCGAAACATTTGCCGGGCTGGATGCCGCCTGTTACGCCATCCACGATGGCTCTATAGAACCGGCATGAGACTTCTCTTCCTGGGCGATCTGCTCGGCCGTTCCGGCCGCGAGGCGGCGCTGAAACACATCCCCGAGCTGCGCGCCTCGCTCAAGCTCGATTTCGTCGCGGTGAATGCCGAGAACGCCAGCCATGGCTTCGGCCTGGGGCCGGACATGGCGCAGGCGCTGTTCGCGGCCGGGGCGGATGCCATCACGCTCGGCAACCACGCATGGGACCGGCGTGAGATCATCCCCTATATCGCGCAGGAAAAACGCCTGCTACGGCCTATCAACTATCCGCCCGGCACGCCCGGCCAGGGTTCGGCGCTCATTGCGCTGGCAGACGGCCGCAAGGTGCTGGTGGCCCAGGCCATGGGGCGGCTGTTCATGGACCCGATGGACTGCCCGTTCCGCACCACCGAGGAACTGCTCTCCCGCCACAAGCTCGGCGTTACCACGCATGCCATCCTGCTCGACATCCATGCCGAGGCCAGCTCTGAGAAAATGGCCTTCGCCCACAGCTTCGACGGCAGGGTGTCCTCGGTCACCGGCACGCATACCCATATTCCCACGGCGGACCACCAGATCCTGCCCGGCGGCACGGCCTATGCCACCGATCTCGGCATGTGCGGCGATTATGACTCCGTCATCGGCATGCAGAAGGAGGGCGCCACTGGCCGCATCATCCGCAAAATGCCTGGCGACAAGCTGACCCCTGCCGAAGGCCCGGCCACGCTCTGCGGCGCCTTCATCGAAACCTCGGATGCCACCGGCCTTGCCATCCGCATCGAGCCGGTGCGCCTCGGCGGACGCCTCGCCCAGGCAATGCCCAAATTGTAGGTCTTCAAAGTTTTTTGGGCTGCTCAGCAGCGCGCCACTGGTTCAAGCGCGCTGGGCAGGACTAACAAAAGATGCCGCTTTTTGAAAAAAGCGGCATCAAAAACGTTTACAACTTAACTTTCGAGGGTACGGCGGAGCAGGTCCACGTCCTCGGCGAAGGCGGCGTCCTGAGCGATCAGCTCGGTCACGCGGTTCACGGCATGCATCACCGTGGTGTGGTCGCGGTCGCCGAAATGTCGGCCGATATCGGGCAGGCTCTTGGAGGTGAGCTGCTTGGCCAGATACATGGCAATCTGCCGGGGCCGGGCGATGTTGCGCGCGCGCCGGGCGGAGGACATCTCCGACACGCGGATATTGTAATGCTCGGACACGCGCTTCTGGATCTCCTGGATGGAGATCTTCCGGTCATGGGCCTTCAGCACGTCGTGCAGCACTTCGTGCGCGGTTTCCATGGTCAGCGGCCTGTTGAACAGGTTGGCGTGCGCCACCAGGCGGTTGAGCGCGCCCTCCAGCTCGCGGTTATTGGTCGTGATCTTGCGCGCCAGGAACTCCAGCACCTTGGCCGGCACGTCCACGCCCGCGCGCTGCGCCTTCGCCTCCAGGATGGAGTAGCGAAGTTCGAAGGTTGTGGCGTGAAGATCCGCGACCATTCCGCAACCCAAACGGGTACGCAGACGGTCCTCAAGCCCCGAAAGATCGGAGGGCGATTTGTCAGCGGAAATAACGATCTGTTTGCCCGCATCCACAAGCGCGTTGAACGTGTGGAAAAACTCTTCCTGCGTGTTGTCCTTGCCGATCAGGAATTGCAGGTCGTCGATCATCAGCACGTCGACCGAGCGCAGCTCGTTCTTGAACTCGAGCGTGGACTGCGAGCGCAGCGCGTTGATGAAGCGGTACATGAATTTTTCCGCCGACATATAGGCGACGGACGCGGGTGCCCGGCCATTGCCGCGGTTGGACAGCTCCCAGGCAATGGAATGCATCAGGTGCGTCTTGCCCAGACCGACGCCGCCATACAGGAACAGCGGGTTGAAGCCCGGCGTGGCCGGCGCCTCCGCCACGCGGCGGGCGCAGGCATAGGCGAACTCGTTCGGCTTGCCGACGACGAAGGTGTCGAAAGTAAAGCGCTGGTCCAGCGGTGCGGCGGAATCCGGGCGCGGAGCCGCAGGCGCGGTTGCGGCGGGCGGCAGCGTCTGCACCGGCGCCGGCGCCTCGGCCAGGCTCGGCGCCGTGCCGCGCACCTGCGTGCCAGTCCGGATCTCCACGTTGCGAATGGCGGGGTTCTCCGCCTGCCAGAACGCGGTAATCAGCTCGCCATATTCTTTGTTCACCCAGTCGCGCAGGAAGCGGGTGGGCAGGATCACCGTCACCTCGTCGCCTGCCACGCCCGCGAGCGCCACCTGCTTCAGCCAGGTGCGGTATTCCACCTCGCCGACCTCGGCCTGCAAGCGCGCCCGGACCCGGGCCCACTGCTCATTCAGACTAGACTCATCCTGCCGCGCCGGGGATATCCTCGATAAAGCGTCACCGTCACGCATAGCACTGATCTCCAGGCTCATCCCCATATCCCGCTCCAGCCTCGATCCCAGCTCACAACCCTTCCCCTCCGGAAAGACACAAGCCGGCAAGCTGTTCCTCCCAGAATTGAGACAGTTATGGATGGTAGTTTTAAGAACCCAAGTGTAGGTCGAAATTACAAATTGCCGCAAGTGCTCAATACTTCCGCCTCTGCGGACAAGCCTCTGAACCAATGTTTTAATGTTGTAAAATCATTGACTTACAGCAACTCAAGTTTCTCAAACCGCAAGCTACACTTCCAAAAATGAAACATTTAATAGAAAGCAGCAAGAACAACGCTGCCACCTCATGGTTTCATTGAGATGACAGCGTTATGATTTTTTCTCGATTTTTAAACAGGAGCCTTACAGCCCCCGGACGCAGCCTTGTTAGGCGGCGACAGCCTTCACCTGAGCGGAGAGGCGGGAAATCTTGCGCGACACGGCGTTGGCCTTCAGCACGCCCTTTCCGGCAGCGCGTTGCAGCTCCGGCTGCGCGGCGCGGAAGGCGGCGAGCGCCAGCTCCTTGTTCCCGGCGGCCACAGCTTCCTCGACCTTGCGAATGGCGGTGTGGACGCGCGACTTGCGTGCCTTGTTGCGCGCCGTGCGCTTCAGGGTCTGACGAATGCGTTTCTCAGCAGATGCGATATTGGCCATGGTGTCCAAAACAAAGAGTGTTCAACAGAGCGCGCGGTCTAGCCCCGCCAGAGCCGCGCGTCAAGCCGCAGCGGGGTAAAACCCCCGTTATTCGCGGATAACCCAGGATTTCCGCATGGGAGAAAGCACCTCCCAGGTGCCGGTGAAGCCGGGTTCGATCACGAATCTATCCCCCGGCCCGGCCTCGATGCGCTCACCGTTATCGCCCTCGACAACGCATGCGCCCGAGATCACCTCCATATATTCCCACTCAGCGTAGGAGATGCGCCATTTGCCCGGCGTGGCTTCCCATTCCCCGGCGTAGAGGCGGTCCGGCAGGTTCTCGTAGAGTACCCAGGTGCGGGTCCGCGGCGTGCCGAAGAGCACCTTCTCCACCGGCACATCCTCCCACGGCGCCCCGCTAGCGCGGGGCAGGCGCTTCAGCCCGCTCATTGCGGCGAGACCCCCAGGGCAGCCGGCCCGGCGCCGGGCAGATAAGTGGGCGCCGCGCCAGTGGCCGGAGCCATGGCAGGTACAGGTGCCGATGGTGCCGCCGCGCCGCCGGGCGCGGTCAGCGGCGTCGCCTCGATGGCACCGCCCGCCGCCCCCGCCGGGGCGGCACCTGCGCCCATTGCCGCGCCAGGGCCGGTGGAGACCACCCAGCTCGGGATGTTATGCATGATCTGATAGGGCAGCTGCACGTTCATCTGGTCCATCAGGCGCTTGGTCATCTGGTAAAGCGCGGCCTGCAAATCGGCGGGGTTGTCCGAGTCCGGCGCGGTCTGGCTGGCCGACACGTTCGCCTCCGCGAATCCGGTCGAGTGCCCATCCGCGCTGGTCAGGTTCACATCCACCGTCATCGCGCCATTGAGATTGCCATTGGCTTCGGTGATCGAGGCCACCTGGATCGTCACCGTGCCATTACCCGGCTCCCCGGAGGGCTGCAGGCGGTGCTGCAGCATGGCCGTCAGCGTCGAAGCCGGGGGGGCTGGGTCCTTGCCCTCCAGCGTCGCCTCATCGGGGCCAGGCACGTAATTGTCCACGACGTTCAGGTTCGCCACCTTCAGCACGATCGGCCGAAGATAAGAGTAATCCAGCGGCGCGAAGCTTGGGGCCGGAGAGGAACTGCAGGCGGCCAGGGCACAGAGAGGCAGAGCGGCAAGAAGTCTTTTTTTCATATACGTCAGGCTCCAGGGCGTCCGGTTACCGAATCCCGCGCGAAGCGAAAATCGAAGTTGCAGAATTCACAGGTCATTACGATCTCGCCGTCAACCGCCATGTGGTCGAGGTCGTCCGTGGGGAAGCCTTCAAGGATGCCGCCCAGGCGCTGCCGCGAGCAGCGGCAGCCGAAGCTGAGCGCGCGGGGCTTGCCGGCGGCCACGCCCTCGCCATGGAACAGCCGGTACAGCAGACGCTCGGGCGGCAGCGCGTCGTCCAGAAGCTCCTCCGAAGTCAGCGTGTCGGCCAGGATACAGGCGGTGCGCCAGGCTTCTTCCTGGTCCTCCTCGGTCATGTCCTCGCCAACGCCTCCCGCCCCGGCGATTCGCTCCAGCACCAGGGCCGAGGCCCGCCAGCCGGATGGCGTTTCCCCCGCGGCCAGGAACACCCGGGCGGGCAGCTGTTCGGAATGCTGAAAGTAATATTCGGACATTTTGCCCAGGCTGCCGCCTTCCAGCGCCACGATTCCCTGCTGCGGGTCACGGTCCATGCCAAAGTCCACGGTGAAGGCGAGGTAGCCCTGCCCCAGCAGCGTCCCTGCTTCGGCATCCTCGGGGATCTCGGCCTCATGGTCCACGCGCACATAGCCACGCAGGGCCCCCGCCTCGGTGCAATCTGCCACGAGCATGGAGACCGGGCCGTCCCCGCGCGCCTGCACGGAGAAGGACCCCTTGAATTTCAGCGCGCTGGACAGCGCCGCCGCCAGCGCCAGGGCCTGGCCGAGCAGCGTCTTCACCGGGGTCTTGTGCTCGTGGCGGGAGAGCAGCGTGGCCGCCAGCGGGCCCAGCCGCACCACCCGGCCGCGCACCGGCTTGTTGGGCAGATAAAAGGGAAGCACGCCGCGGGGTACGGACAAATCCGGCACGTCGGGCCGGGAGGAATCAAGGAAAGCAGGAAGTTCTGTCATTGCCACGCCACTTAATCACGTTTTTTACGCGTTGCCATAATGGCAATGCCGGGTTAGCGGTTTGCCATGACTGCAGAACACACGGCTGACCTTGGCGCCTATGTAAGAAAGTTCCACCGCGCGAGCGTGCTCGTGGTGGGTGACGCGATGCTGGACCGCTACGTTTACGGCACTGTCTCGCGCGTCAGCCCGGAAGCGCCTGTGCCGATCCTTACCGTCACGCGCGAGGTGGCCATGCCCGGCGGCGCCGGCAACGTGGTCCGCAACCTTGTGGCGCTGGACGCGGCGGCCGCCTTCGTCTCCGTGGTGGGGGACGACCAGGCCGGCTCCGAGCTCACCACCCTTGTCGGCGGGCAGGAGCGCGTGGAGCCCTGGCTGCTGGTGCAGGGCGGACGCACCACCACGCTGAAGACCCGCTACATCGCGCAAGGGCAGCACCTGATCCGCGCCGACCGCGAGGAAACCATCGCCCTGCCGGAGAAGCTGGCCGAGCGCCTCGTGCGCATCGCGCTTGACGCCATGGCCGCCACCTCCGTCACCGTACTCTCCGACTACCGCAAGGGCGTGCTGAGCGAGGGTGTGGCCCATCAACTCATCGAGGGCGCGAAGAAGCTTGGCCGCAAGATCATCGTGGACCCCAAGGGGCGGGACTACAGCCGCTACCGCGGCGCCGATGTCGTCACCCCCAACCGCAGGGAGCTGTTTGAGGCCACCGGCCTGCCGGTGGAGACCGAGGCGGAGATCGTGCACGCGGCGCAGACCCTGGTGCGCCAGTTCAATTTCGGGGCCGTGCTTGTCACCCGCGCCGAGGACGGCATGAGCCTGATCACCGCTGATGAGGTCCGCCATTACCCTGGCGAGGCCAAGGAGGTGTACGATGTCTCCGGCGCCGGCGATACCGTGGTGGCGACGCTGGCCACCGCGCTCGCCGCCGAGGTGCCGCTGGCCGACGCCGCGCGCCTCGCCAACATCGCGGGCGGCATCGTGGTGGGCAAGGTCGGCACCGCCGTGGCCCGCCCGGCCGACATCCTCACCGCCATCGCCCCGGCCACGGGCGCGCTGCGCAAGGTCGTCACCCCCTCCGCCGCGGCCGAGGCCGCCGAGCGCTGGCGCCTGCTCGGCTACAAGGTCGGCTTCACCAATGGCTGTTTCGATCTGCTGCACCCCGGCCATGTGCATCTGCTGGAGCAGTGCCGCGCCATGTGCGACCGGCTGATCGTCGGCATCAATTCCGATGCCTCGGTGCAGCGCCTGAAGGGCCCCACCCGCCCGGCCCAGGGCGAGGCCGCCCGCGCCGCCGTGCTTGCCTCGCTGGCCAGCGTCGATCTCGTCTGCCTGTTCGAGGAGGACACGCCGATCGAGCTGATCAAGCTGATCAAGCCGGATTTGCTGATCAAGGGCGCAGACTATACCCGCGAGACCGTGGTCGGCGCTGACCTTGTGGAAAGCTGGGGCGGCAGCGTCGCGCTGGCGCAACTCCTGCCCGGCCATTCCACCACCGCCACGCTGGCGCGGTTGCGGGGCTGAATGCCGTCATCGCGAGCGCAGCGACGCGATCCATCTTTTCCCGCCACGGCATGGAAGATGGATTACCACGCCGGCTGCGCCAGCTCGCAACGACATCGGACATCCGCCCATGCCCCTCACCGAGGATCAGACCGCCGCCCTGCTCGTCACCGTACTCCGCCAGCCACAGTGAGAGCCCCATGAGCAATTGCCCCATGCATTTTTGCGGCCCCGTCTCAAGCGTATTACAAGGCGCAACATGGGCATCGATTTAACAACTCCAGGTGGCAGGCTGAGATACGCCAGGGAGCAGGCTGGCTATAAAACCGCGCGCGCCTTTTACGAAAAGATCGGGGTGAAGCAACCGACCTATTCCGGCCACGAGAGCGGCACCCGCGCCTTCGATTTCCAGGCCGCAGCCTCCTATGCCGATCAACTCGGGAACTGCACCGCCGCCTGGCTGATGGGTGGCGGACGCGGTGCCCAAGACAGCGTTTTCATCGATCCCTGGCCCCGCCCCCTGCCCGCGCGGCAGAATTTCACCGGCACGCATGCGGTGCTGGAACCGCTGCACCGCCGCCATGTGGCGGATCTGTGGGAGGCCGCGCAAAACGCGGGAGAAAGCTTCGCCTATATGCCCTACGGCCCGTTCGAGAGCCGGGCGGCGCTGGAGGGCTTCATCGCCGCCAACACCTCGGTGGCCGACCCCGTATTCTGGGCCGTGCGCCCGCCACGCTCGGCCGCGCCATGGGCTGGCTCTCGCTCATGAACATCGAGCCCAAGAATGCCGCCATCGAGCTGGGCCATATCTGGTTCGGCGCCGGAGTTGCAGCGCACCCGCGCCGCTACCGAGGCGATGTTCCTTCTCCTGCGCCACGCGGCCGAGGATCTCGGCTACCGCCGTTTGGTCTGGAAGTGCAACAACAACAACGAAGCCTCCAAGCGCGCCGCCCTCCGTCTCGGCTTCACGCCCGAGGGCGTGCTTCGCGCGCATATGGTCGTGAAGAGCCAGCGGCGGGACACCGCCATGTTCTCGATCATCGAGGATGAATGGCCTTCCCGGCGCGATGCCATCCTCTCCTGGCTCTCGCCCGAGAATTTCGGCACCAGCGGCACTGCAATCCGCTCCGTCGCCTCATTCCGCGGTTAAGCGGGCCACTTCTTCCCTGAGCCTGGGGAGAACCTCTTCGCCAAACCACGGATTTTTCTTCTCCCAGAAATTGGTGCGCCAGGAGGGATGCGGCAGTGCCATGTAGCGGCCCTTGGTTCCGGCGCGTACATGCTCCGTCATGTTGCCCTTGCCGAGATAGCGCCGCTGCGCGTAGCCGCCCACGAGCAGGAAGAGCTCCAGCCGGGGCATCAGAGCCAGAAATTTCTCATGCCAGAGCGGCGCGCATTCCGGGCGCGGCGGGGCATCTCCGCCCTTAGGCAGGCGGCCCGGATAACAGAAGCCCATGGGCATGATGGCCACCCGCGCGGCGTCGTAGAACACATCCCGCGGGGTCCCCATCCACGCCCGCAGCCGCTCGCCCGACGCGTCGTTGAACGGGATACCCGTCTCATGCACCTTGGTGCCCGGCGCCTGGCCGATGATGATCAGCCGCGCGGCGCAGGAGATCTGGAACACCGGCCTCGGCCCCAGCGGCAGATAAGGCGCGCAGACGGTGCAGGCCCGCGCCGGCCGTCACTTCGTCGAACGCGCTCACACGCTCTCGCGCCAGATCTTCCGCTTCGAGACGATTGCGACGACGCTGAGGAAGACGAAGAAGATCACCGCGCGCAAGCCGATCTGGTGCCGGGTGGAGAGGTTCGGGTCCGCCGCCCAGGTGAGGAACTCGGCCACGTCTGCGGCTTGCTGCTGCTGCGTGGCGGCGGTGCCGTCCGCGTAGGTCACCGCGTTGTCGCGCAGCGGCGGGGGCATCGCGATCTGCCCGCCGGGAAAGGCGGCGTTGTAGAAATGCCCTGGCAGCATCGTCACACCATCCGGCGCCGTGGTGTAGCCGGTGAGCAGCTCATACACGTAGCGCGTGCCATGCTCGCGCTGCGCCACGATGCTGGACAGGTCCGGCGGCAGCGCGCCGCCAAAGGCCGACGCCGGCATGGCCGGATCCTTGAACGGGGAATCCAGCGTCGCCGTGCTGCCATCCGCCAGTTTCACCCCTTGCGGCTATGCCCGCCGCCTGGTCCGGCGTCAGGCCGAGCGCCTCAAGGTCGCGGTAATGCAGGGCGTTGGCGGCGTGGCAGGCGGCGCAGACGGTCTGGTACACCAGAAAGCCGCGCTGGGCGGCCGCCTTGTCGATGCTGCCAAAAGCACCCTGGCTCTGGAAATGCAGCGGGGAGAGCGTGTCCTCGGCCTGGGCCGTGCCGGCGGTGGCAAGGCCTATGGCCAAAAGCGGGGCGAAAAACCGGCGCATTATTTGGCCTCCATCGCGGTCACCACCGGGGTGAGCACCAGAAAGTGGAAGAAATACCAGAGGGTGAGCAGCAAAGTAAGCAGTGGCGAGCAGGAAAGCCCGAGCCCCAGCACATCCAGCGCCAGCACCCAGGTGAGGAAGCTATAAAGCCCGCCCTTGGCGTCGCTGGGGCCGGAGCGGTCCAGCCATGGCAGCGCCGCCAGCACGGCCAGCGCCCCCACCACGCCAAGAATCCCGCCCCAGATGCCGGGCAGCGCGCCCGCCACCCCGGCCAGCGGCAGCAGATACCAGGGCAGCGCCACCGCCACCGGCAGGGTCAACGGGTCGGCCGGCAGAGCATTCACCCTGGGCTGACCGAAATGCGGCGCGAAGAACGCCAGCACTGAGAAGATGAGCGCGAACACCGCCAGCGCCGCCAGATACTGCGACAGGTAATACGGGAAGAAGGCCACGCCCCTGCCCCGTTCGGCCTTGGGCGCCACCGCCCCACGCGCCGAGAACAGCACTCCCACCACCACGAGCGCCGACAGCGCCAGCACCGCATGGAACACCACCAGCCGCGCCAGCGCGTTGCCGCCCGCCGGGCCGCCGAAGAACCAATTGCCGATCGCCCCCGCCGCGCCAGAGAGCGCCAGCGCGCCATTGGAAGCACTGAACAGCGACCAGTACGAAGCCGCCCCGCCGGTGAGCACGAAGCCCAGCCAGCCCACCAGCAGCAGCACCGCCAGCAGCTTCACCCCCAGCCCCCACACCAGCTCGCCCGGCGCGCGGTAGCCGCGCGTGACCATGGCGCGGAACAGATACAGGTACACCAGCCCGAACAGCGCGGTGGTGCCGGTGGCGTGGTAGGCATGCACCAGCCAGCCATTATTCACATCGCGGTCAATGAACTGCACCGAGGCGAAGGCGTGCCACGGGTCGTAATACACCGCCAGCACCGCGCCGGAGAAGGTGAGGAAGGCGAGCGTGATGGCGATCAGCCCCGGCAGCGTGTCGAGATACTTGCTCCCGGGCTTGAAAACCGGCGCGAACAGACAGGTGCACAAACCGCCGATGACGGGCAGGCGCTCACCGGCCCAGGATTGTTTCAGTTCCGTGGTCATGATGCGTTGTCCTCAGCCGAACTGGATCTGCGCGGCGTTGATGAATTTGAAGCGGGGAATGGCGAGGTTCTTCTTTGCCGGGCCGGAGCGCACGCGCCCGAGTGGATCGTACTGGCTACCGTCGCAGGGGCAGAGCCAGCCATCGTAGTCGCCGCGCGGGTCGGCGGGGTCGTTGCCTTCCAGCGCGCAGGGCGTGCCGGTGTTCAGCCCCACGACCACGACATAGTTCTGGTATGCGGCGGGAACACGCTCGGTAAACGCGGCCGGGTCGGGCAGCGCGCTGGTCATCACGGCCTGGGCATCGGCAATCTGCTTGGCGGTGAGCTTGCGGATATAGACCGGCAGCCCGCCCCACCACACGGTCTTCGCGGTATTCTCGGCGATATCGGCGACATCGACGATCATCCGGGCGCTGGCCTCGCTCTGAGCGTCCGGGTTCAGCGCGTCGATCAGCGGCCAGACAATCGTCCCCGCCGCCACGGCGCTGGCCGCTCCTGTCAGAATTGTGAGAAAGCCCCGCCGTGAGTCGACGCCATGACTCGAAGCGTCCGTTGCCGCTGTTTCAGCCATTTTTATCTCCCCGGAGCGAAATGAACTCCTGCTCACAGGCATGACGGCAACGCCGGAAAATTTCAAGAGTAGAAGCCAGACAGGGAACCTCCTAAGAGGAACGCATGAGCATCCACCCACCGCATGAGGCGCTAAAACCCCGCGCCGCCGCCTGGTTCGCGGAGCTGCGCGACCGCATCTGCGCCGAATTCGAAGCCATCGAGGATCTGGCCGGGCCAAACCCGGGCCGCTTCACCCGCACCGCCTGGGACCGCCCGGGCGGCGGCGGCGGCGTGATGAGCGTGATCCGCGGGCAGGTGTTCGAGAAAGCCGGGGTCAATGTTTCGGTGGTGGAGGGCGAGTTCTCGGAGGATTTCGCGGCGCGGATCCCCGGCACCGAAGCAGGAGCGAAATTCTGGGCGGCGGGGATCTCGCTGGTCGCGCATCCGCGCAGCCCGAAGCTCCCGGCC
This sequence comes from uncultured Alphaproteobacteria bacterium, assembly GCA_963750235.1. Classification (GTDB taxonomy): domain Bacteria; phylum Pseudomonadota; class Alphaproteobacteria; order Acetobacterales; family Acetobacteraceae; genus Acidocella. The sequence goes on along the minus strand of CAVVPW010000004.1, from coordinate 378,444 downwards.
GTGCACATGAACACGCGCATGATCGTGACGGCCAAGGGCTGGTTTGGCGGCGGCGGCGACCTCACGCCCCTGCAGCCTGGCACGGCGGAAGCAGCGGAGGACGCGGCGGAATTCCACGCCGCGTACAAGGCCGCCTGTGACCGCCACGGCGCCGATTACTATGAAAAATACAAGAAATGGTGCGACGAATATTTCTACCTGCCGCACCGCAAGGAGCCGCGCGGCGCCGGCGGCATCTTCTACGATTATCTGGACTCGGGCGACGCGGAGGCGGATTTCGCCTTCGCCCGCGATGTGGGTGAAGCCTTCCTCGCCGCCTATCCGCCCATCGCCCGGCGGCGCTTTGGCCAGCCCTACACGGCCCAGGAGCGCGAGGCGCAACTCATCCGCAGGGGCCGCTACGTTGAGTTCAACCTGCTCTACGACCGCGGCACCATGTTCGGGCTGAAAACCGGCGGCAACACAGAGGCGATCCTCATGTCCATGCCGCCGGAAGTGAAATGGCCGTAACCGTTACGGCGTGAGGACGACGGACGGCGCCGTAATGGCAATGGATGGCGGCGTCACGTAGATCCCCGGCGGCGGCGCATAAACCACCGGCGGCGCCGCATAATAGACAGGGGGCGGCCCATAATAGCCATAACCGGGCCCCCAGCCAGCATACCAGTGCCAGTGCCGCCCCCCATCCCACCAGCCATGGTCGTGCCAATCATGGTACGCCTCGCGGCCATCCCAATGGCCATGATCACCGTCGCCGTGCCAGCCTCCGCCGTCATGGTCGTGCCAGCCTCCAGCCGTCATGGTCGCCGCCATCACCGCCGTGCCAACCACCGCCATCGCCGCCGCCATGGCCGTTCCAGCCATCGGCAAAGGCCGGCGCGGCGGTAAAGCCCAGCACGGCGGCAAGCGCCGCGGTGCCAAACAGAGATTTAAACGTCATGGGTTGAAGCCCCTCTAAAATTCGATGCTCAAAGAATGTTCCTTGCCCGAGGCAAGATCAGGACGGAAGCGGGGCTAAATCATGGCGAGCCAAAATTTTCATTAAATTTATTAAAATCATAACGCTACGAAAAATACCTGTTGCGAAACAGTTCACATTCGGCCAAGACTCATCGGCGTCCAGCTTCCCATTGCGGTCAAGGGTTTATCGTGCAGCGTTTCATCAAATACCGTCTCCGCGCCTTCATCGCACCCGTGATCTTCCTTGGCATCACCTACTATTTCGGGTGGAACGCGGTGCATGGCAAAAGCGGGCTGGAGGCGCAGCAGGTGCAGAAGGCCGAGCTGGCCCAGGCCACGGCACAGTACCAGGCGGTGCATGCCGAGCGTCAGGCTTGGCAGACGAAGATCGCCGATCTGTCCGGCCAGTCGATCCACCCCGACATGCTGGATGAGCAGGCGCGCGAGGTACTGAATCTCGCCGATCCGGGCGACATCGTCATCGATCTGGGTTCCGGCCGCGCCGCCGAATAAACAGTTTATTTTTGCAAAAAGACGGAATGATGCGTGCGCGGCGGAAGCTTTGCACGCAATTTTATTTCGTGTCGATTTTTCATCTGTGCGCCAGAAGGGCGAATTAACCATTTTTCGGTTAATTTGAATTTTTGCAGTGCAACATGGAGAGTTTTCAAATCCGCTCTTTGCGCGGCGCAAAAATCTTGGCATAGGCGCCAGAGAGAAACAGCGCCGAAGGGAGCCCCCAAGATATGGCCGCAAGCCCAGAAAAAAGCCGGAAACCCCGCAAGAACGCCGAGTCGATGGACCGCGACGAGCTGCTGAAAGCCTATGGGTCCATGCTGCTGATCCGCCGCTTCGAGGAGAAGGCCGGACAGCTTTACGGCATGGGGCTGATCGCCGGGTTCTGCCACCTCTATATCGGCCAGGAGGCCGTCGTGGTGGGCATGCAGCATTGTATCGGCGAGGGGGATGAGGTCATCACCTCCTACCGCGACCATGGCCACATGCTGGCCTGCGACATGGACCCGAAAGGCGTCATGGCCGAACTCACCGGCCGCATCGGCGGCTATTCCAAGGGCAAGGGCGGCTCCATGCACATGTTCAGCAAGGAGAAGGGCTTCTTCGGCGGGCATGGCATCGTCGGCGCGCAGGTGTCGCTCGGCACCGGGCTCGGCTTCTCCAACTGGTACCGCGAGAATGACCGCGTCAGCCTCACCTATTTCGGCGAGGGCGCGGCCAACCAGGGCCAGGTGTATGAAAGCTTCAACCTCGCCAACCTGCTGAAGCTGCCGGTGGTGTTCATCATCGAGAACAACCGCTACGCCATGGGCACCTCGGTCGAGCGCGCCTCGGCCTCGCGCGATCTTTCGCTCAACGGCGTGCCCTGGGGCATGCCAAGCCTCGCGGTGGACGGCATGGACGTGCTGGCCGTCAAGGAAGCAGGGCTGGAGGCCGTGGCGCATTGCCGCGCGGGCAAGGGTCCGTTCCTGCTGGAGATGAAGACCTACCGCTATCGCGGGCACTCGATGTCCGACCCGGCGAAGTACCGCACCCGCGAGGAGGTGCAGCGCATGCGCGCCGAGCATGACTGCCTGGACAGCGCCAAGGCCAAGCTGCTGGCGCTGGGGGTCGGCGAGGCGGAACTGAAGGAGATCGACGACGAGGTGAAGGTGCGCGTGCAGGAGGCGGCGGATTTCGCCCAGGCCTCGCCGGAGCCGGATGCAGCTGAACTATATACCGACGTGCTGGTGGAGGGCTGAGAGCCGTGGTTGACATTCTGATGCCGGCGCTTTCGCCGACCATGACCGAGGGCAAGCTCGCCAAATGGCTGAAGCAGCCGGGCGATGAAATCAAATCCGGCGATGTGATCGCCGAGATCGAGACCGACAAGGCGACCATGGAAGTGGAAGCCGTGGATGAGGGCAAGCTTGCGGAAATCCTGGTGCCGGAAGGCACCGAGGGCGTGGCCGTGAACGCCGTGATCGCCCGCATGGCCGGTGAGGGCGCGCCCGCCGCGGCCGCCGCCCCGGCCCCTGTTGCGGCGCCCGCGCCGGTTGCAGCTGCCCCCGCGCCCGTGCATCACGCCCCTGCCACGCCGCAGGAGCCGGTGGAGAAGGATTGGGGCCCGACCAAGCCGATGACCGTGCGCGAGGCCCTGCGCGAGGGCATGTCCGCTGAGATGCGCGCCGACAAGGACGTGTTCCTGATGGGCGAGGAAGTCGCGCAATATCAGGGCGCCTACAAGATCAGCCAGGGCATGCTGGACGAGTTCGGGCCGAAGCGCGTGATCGACACGCCGATCACCGAGCACGGCTTCACCGGCATGGCCGTGGGTGCGGCGATGAACGGGCTGAAGCCGATCGTCGAGTTCATGACCTTCAACTTCGCCATGCAGGCGATCGACCAGATCATCAACTCCGCCGCCAAGACACTGTATATGTCCGGCGGGCAGATGGGCTGCCAGATCGTCTTCCGCGGCCCGAACGGCGCTGCCGCGCGCGTCGGCGCGCAGCACTCGCAATGCTACGCCAGCTGGTACGCGCATTGCCCGGGTCTGAAGGTGGTGGCGCCGTGGAGTGCCGCCGATGCCAAGGGGCTGATGCGCGCCGCCATCCGCGACCCGAACCCGGTGATCTTCCTGGAGAACGAGATTCTCTACGGCCATACGTTCGAATGCCCGACCTCCGATGACTTCATCCTGCCGCTGGGCAAGGCCAAGATCGAGCGCGCCGGCACGGATGTGACCATCATCGCCTTCTCGATCATGGTGGACACAGCGCTGAAGGCCGCCGATGCGCTGGCCGAGCAGGGGGTGAGCGCCGAGGTGATCAACCTGCGCACCATCCGGCCGCTGGATATCGAGACCATTGCCGCCAGCGTGAAGAAGACCAGCCGCGTGGTGAGTGTCGAGGAAGGCTGGCCCTTCGCCGGCATCGGCTCCGAGATCATCGCCACCGTGGTGGAGCATTGCTTCGACTGGCTGGACGCCCCGCCGGTGCGCGTGGCGGGCCTCGACGTGCCGATGCCCTACGCCGCGAACCTGGAAAAACTGGCGCTGCCGCAGCCCAACTGGGTTGTGGATGCGGTGAAGAAACTGTTCTGAGCAAGGGAGGCGCAAATGGCCATTAACATTCTGATGCCCGCTCTGTCGCCGACCATGACGGAGGGGAAACTCGCCCGCTGGCTGAAGCACGAGGGCGACGAGGTGAAATCCGGCGACGTGCTGGCCGAGATCGAGACCGACAAGGCGACCATGGAAGTGGAAGCCGTCGATGAGGGTTACCTCGCCAAGATCGTGGTGCCGGATGGCACCGAGGGCGTGGCCGTGAATGCCGTGATCGGCATTCTCACCGCCACCAAGGGCGAGGCCGTGGAAGCGCCAAGCGCCGCCGCGCCTGCCCCGGCTGCCGCCGCACCGGCTCCTGCCGCCGTGCCTGTTGCCGCTGCCCCGGTGGTGGTTGAGCATGGCGAGCGCGTTTTCGCCTCGCCGCTGGCCCGGCGCATTGCCAAGCAGGCGGGCATCGACCTCGCCACGGTGAAGGGCTCCGGCCCGGGCGGGCGGATCGTGAAGGCGGACCTGGAAGGCGCCCCCGCGCATGCTCCGGCGGCTTCTCCCGCTCCGGTGGCGGCTCCTACCCCGGTGGCCGCGCCGAAACCGGCCGCTCCTGCCCCGGTCATCACCGCGCCGCACCAGAAGATTCCGAACTCGACGATGCGCAAGGTCATCGCGCGCCGCCTGACGGAATCCAAGCAGACCGTGCCGCATTTCTACCTCACGGTGAATGTCGAGCTGGACAAACTGCTGGCCCTGCGCGCCGAACTGAACGCGAAGTCGCCGAAGGAAGGCCCCGGCGCGTTCAAGCTCTCGGTGAATGACCTCATCATCAAGGCCTGCGGTGTGGCGCTGAAGCGCCACCCGGGCGTGAATGCCTCTTGGACCGACGAGGCGATCATCCAGTACGACGACGTGGACATCTCGGTAGCGGTGGCCACCCCCAACGGCCTGATCACCCCGATCGTGAAGAGGCGCCGACCGGCTTGGCCTCGCCGCCATCTCCAACACGATGAAGGAACTCGGCGCGCGGGCCAAGGCGGGCAAGCTGAAGCCGGAAGAATTCCAGGGCGGCGGCTTCTCCATCTCCAACCTCGGCATGTTCGGCATCTCCGAGTTCTCGGCCATCATCAACCCGCCGCAGGCCGCCATTCTGGCCGTGGGTGCTGGCGAAAAGCGCCCGGTGGTGAACGGCGATGCGCTTGCCATCGCCACGGTGATGAGTGCGACTTTGTCGGTTGATCATCGCGTGATCGACGGCGCGCTGGGGGCCGAATTCCTCGCCACGCTGAAGGGACTGATCGAAGAACCCCTGAGCCTGTTGCTGTAACCGGAGAAACCGAAAATGGCTGACAATTTTGACCTGATCGTCGTTGGCGGCGGTCCTGGCGGCTATGTCGCGGCTATCCGCGCGGCGCAGCTGAAGATGAAGGTGGCCGTGGTGGAGGCCAAGCACCTGGGCGGCATCTGCCTGAACTGGGGCTGCATCCCGACCAAGGCGCTGCTGCGCTCGGCTGAGGTGAAGCACATGCTCGACCATCTGCCGGAATTCGGCTTCTCGGCCGAGAACGTGAAAGTGGACCTGGCCAAGATCGTTGCGCGGTCGCGCGGCGTCTCGAAGCAGCTTTCGGGCGGCATCGGGCATTTGCTGAAGAAGAACAAGGTCACCGTGTATAACGGCTACGGCAAGCTGATGGGCGGCGGCAACCTTGCCGTGAGCCAGAATGGCAAGCCGGTGGCGCAGCTTGTACGCCCCGCATATCATTCTCGCCACAGGCGCGCGTCCTCGCCAAATCCCCGGTTTAGAGGTGGATGGGAGCAAAATAATCTCCTACTTCGAGGCAATGGTGCCGGAGACCCTGCCGAAATCCCTGCTCATCATGGGCTCGGGCGCCATCGGCGTGGAGTTCGCCAGCTTCTACCGCAGCCTCGGCGTGGACGTGACCATCGTCGAGATGATGGACCGCATCCTGCCGGTCGAGGATGCCGAGATTTCCGCCCTGGCCCGCAAGTCCTTCGAGAAGCAGGGCATGAAGATCATCACCTCCGCCACTGTGAAGAAGGCCGAGAAGGGGCCGGATTCCGTGAAAGTGACGGTGGAGGCCGGCGGCAAGGAGCAGGTCTTCGAGGTCGAAAAGGTGATCTCGGCGGTCGGCATTGTCGGCAACGTCGAGGATATCGGCCTGGAGAACACCAAGGCGAAGGTGGAGCGCACGCATATCGTGGTGGACGGCTACGCCCGCACCGGCGAGCCCGGCCTCTACGCCATCGGCGACGTCGCGGGGCCGCCCTGGCTGGCGCACAAGGCCAGCCACGAAGGCGTGGTCTGCGTTGAGGCGATTGCAGGGCTGAACCCGCACCCCTTCGAGACCTGGAACATCCCTGGCTGCACCTATGCGCGGCCGCAGGTGGCCTCGGTGGGCCTTACCGAGGCCAAGGCCAAGGAGGCGGGGCATGAGATCCGCGTCGGGCGGTTCCCGCTTCATCGGCAATGGCAAGGCCATCGCGCTTGGCGAACCTGAAGGCCTGATCAAGACCATTTTCGACGCCAAGACCGGAGCGCTGCTCGGCGCGCACATGATCGGCGCCGAGGTGACGGAGATGATCCAGGGCTTCGTGATCGCGCGGCAGCTGGAGACGACGGAGGAGGAACTGATGCATACCATCTTCCCCCACCCCACGATCTCGGAAGCCATGCACGAATCTGTGCTTGACGCCTATGGGCAGGTTATACATTTCTGAGGCATGAGCACCCGTATCGAGATCGATCACCGCGTCCGCCATCCGGAAAAGCAGGGGCGGCCGGATAATCCGATCAGCCGCAAACCGGCCTGGATCCGGGTGAAGGCGCCCACCAGCGCCACCTATAATGAGACCCGCGAACTGATGCGGGAGAAGAAGCTCGCCACGGTATGCGAGGAGGCGGCCTGCCCGAATATCGGGGAGTGCTGGTCTCAGCGCCACGCCACCATGATGATCATGGGCGAGATCTGCACCCGCGCCTGCTCCTTCTGCAACGTGGCGACCGGCCTGCCCGCGCCGCTGGATGCCGACGAACCCCGCCGCGTGGCCGAGGCCGTGGCGCAGCTGAAGCTGCGGCATGTCGTCATCACCTCGGTGGACCGCGACGACGTGGCCGATGGCGGGGCGGCGCACTTTTGCTCCGTGATCGAGGCCGTGCGGGCGGCTGCACCGGAGACCACCATCGAGATTCTGACGCCTGATTTTTTACGCAAGCCGGGATCGGTGGAGGTGGTCGCGGCGGCGCGGCCGGACGTGTTCAACCACAACCTGGAGACCGTGCCCCGGCTGTACCCGAGCATCCGGCCCGGCGCGCGGTATTACCAGAGCCTGAGGCTGCTCGACCGCGTGAAGCAGGTGGATCCGGCGATTTTCACCAAATCCGGCCTGATGGTGGGCCTCGGCGAAACCAAGGCGGAAATCGGCCAGGTGATGGACGATTTGCGCATCGCGGATGTCGATTTCCTCACCATTGGGCAGTATCTGCAACCTACCGTGAAGCACGCGGCGGTGGACCGGTTCGTGACGCCGGAAGAGTTCGAGGAGCTGGCCAGCATGGCGCGGGCCAAGGGCTTCCTCCAAGTTTCCGCCACGCCGCTGACCCGGTCCTCCTACCATGCGGACGCGGACTTCGCCGCGTTGCGCGAGGCGCGTGCAAGGCAGCTCTTAGCGTGACCTCGTATTCGGAACAGAAGCTGGTGCCGTACACCCCGGCCCAGCTCTATGCCCTGGTGGCCGACGTGGCCAAGTACCCGAAATTCCTGCCCTGGTGCGTGGGTGCGCGCATCCGCAGCCATGTGGGGCACGAGATGATCGCCGATCTGACCATAGGCTTCGGCCCGTTCCGGGAGAGCTTCACCTCCCGCGTACTGCTGCTGCCCCCAGCACCGGACGGCGCGCGGGCGATCCGCGTGCAGTACGAGAAAGGGCCGTTCAAATATCTGCACAACAGCTGGGATTTCACCCCGCACCCGGATGGATGCGTCGTGGATTTCTTCGTAGACTTCGAGTTCCGCAGCTTTGTGCTGCAAAAGGCCATCGGCGCCGTGTTCACCGAGGCGGTACGCATGATGGTGCACGCCTTCCTTAAGCGCGCCCAAACGGTATACGGCCCGGCGACCCGGCCAGCTCCAGGCAATACGGCGCCGAACGCCGCGGCCTGAGCAGACCTCTTATCCGGCCTTTTTGCGCGTCTTTGCTGGCGGCTTGAGCAGCGGCTTGAGGAAGCGCCCGGTATAGCTCTCGGGTGCCTCGGCGATCTCTTCCGGCGTGCCGGTGGCGATGATGCGCCCGCCCCCTGCCCCGCCTTCCGGGCCTATATCTATGATGTGATCGGCGGTTTTGATCACTTCGAGATTATGCTCGATGACGACGATGCTGTTCCCGGCATCCACCAAGCGCGTGCAGCACTTCCAGCAATTTGCGCGTATCCTCGAAATGCAGCCCGGTGGTGGGCTCGTCCAGAATGTAGAGCGTGCGGCCGGTGGCACGGCGGGCCAGTTCCTTGGCCAGCTTGATCCGTTGCGCCTCGCCGCCCGAGAGCGTGGTGGCCTGCTGGCCGAGCTTGATATAGCCAAGGCCGACACGGGCGAGGATGGAGAGCCGGTCGTGGATCTTCGGCACGGCTGAGAAGAAAACAAGCGCCTCGTCCACCGACATGTCCAGCACATCGGCGATGGATTTGCCGCGGAACTTCACCTCCAGCGTCTCGCGGTTGTAGCGCTTGCCCTTGCAGGTGTCGCAGGTGACGAAGACATCGGGCAGGAAGTGCATCTCGATCTTCAGCACGCCGTCACCCTGGCAGGCCTCACAGCGCCCGCCCTTCACGTTGAAGGAGAAGCGGCCGGGCTTGTAGCCGCGGGCGCGGGATTCGGGCATCTCGGCGAACCAGTCGCGGATGGGGGCGAAGAGGTCGGTGTAGGTCGCGGGGTTGGAGCGCGGGGTGCGGCCAATGGGGGACTGGTCGATGTCGATGATCTTATCCAGTTGCTCCAGCCCCTCGATGCGCTCATGCGGCGCCGGGACCTCGCCCGAGCCCATCAGCCGGCGCGAGATGGCCTTGTAGAGCGTATCGACAACCAGGGTGGATTTGCCGCCGCCCGAGACGCCGGTGACGCAGGTGAACACGCCCAGCGGGAATCCGGCGGTGACGCTCTTCAGGTTGTTGCCTCGCGCGCCAATGATTTTTACGACGCGGTTGCTCTGCACCGGGCGGCGGAGCGGAATGGGAATGGTGCGGCGGCCGGAGAGGTAATCGCCGGTGATGGATTTGGGGTTGGCCGCGACCTCGGCCGGAGTGCCTTGCGCCACCACATGGCCGCCATTGATGCCGGCTTCGGGCCCCATGTCGATAAGATGGTCGGCGGCGCGGATCGCGTCCTCGTCATGCTCCACGACAAGCACGGTGTTGCCAAGGTTTTTCAGCCGGTTGAGCGTGCCGAGCAGGCGCTCATTGTCGCGCTGGTGCAGGCCGATGCTGGGTTCGTCCAGCACGTAGAGCACGCCGGTCAGGCCGGAGCCGATCTGCGAGGCAAGGCGGATGCGCTGGCTCTCGCCGCCCGAGAGCGTGGCCGAGCCGCGCGCCAGAGTGAGGTAGTTCAGGCCGACATCGAGCAGGAATTGCAGGCGCTCATGGATTTCCCGCAGGATTCGCCGGGCGATTTCCAGGCGCTGCGGGGTGAGCGTGTCCGCCACCGTGTCGAACCAGGCCTTGGCGTCGTCGATCGACATTTCCGCGACTTCGGCCAGATTCTTGCCCGCCACCTTCACCGCCAGCGCCTCGGGCTTCAGGCGCGCGCCGTTGCAGGCGGCGCAGGGGCGCTCGGCATGGTAGCGGGAAAGCTCCTCGCGCACCCAGGCGGAATCGGTCTCCTTCAGCCGCCGTTCGAGATTCCTGATGACGCCCTCGAAGGGTTTTTCCACGGTGTAGGCGCGGGCGGTGTCCTTGTAGGTGAATTTCACCGCATCCTTGGTGCCGTAGAGGATCTTGTCGCGCACATCCGGCGGCAGGTTCTCCCAGGGCGTGGTCATCTTGATGCCGAAATGCTTGGCCAGCGAGGCCAGCGTCTGGTCGTAATAGGGCGATTGCACGCCGGACCACGGGGCGATGGCGTTATTGTCCAGCGCGCGCTGCTCGTCCGGCACCACCAGATGCGGGTCGAAATAGATTTCGTGGCCAAGGCCGTCGCAAACCGGGCAGGCGCCGTGCGGGGAGTTGAAGGAGAACAGGCGGGGCTCGATCTCCTCGATGGTGAAGCCGGAGACCGGGCAGGCGAAGCGCGAGGAGAACACGGTGCGCGCGCCGTTATCGGCATCCTCGGCATAGACGATGCCATCGGTGAGGCCCAGCGCGGTCTCGAAGGAATCGGCGAGGCGCTTTTCCAGGCCGGGCTTCACCACCACGCGGTCCACCACGGCCTCGATCTCGTGCTTCAGCTTCTTGTTCAGCGCGGGCGCCTGGTCGATCTCGTAGAGCTTGCCGTCGATCTTGGCGCGGGTGAACCCCTTGCGCTGCAGCTCGGCCAGCTCCTTCTTGTACTCGCCCTTGCGGTCGCGGATGACCGGCGCCAGCAGCAGCAGGCGCGTGCCCTCCGGCATCGCCATCACGCGGTCCACCATCTGGCTCACCGTCTGCGCCTCGATCGGCAGGCCGGTGGCGGGCGAGTACGGCACGCCCGCGCGGGCCCAGAGCAGGCGCATATAGTCATGGATCTCGGTGACGGTGCCGACGGTCGAGCGCGGGTTCTTCGAGGTGGTTTTCTGCTCGATGGAGATGGCGGGGGACAGTCCCTCGATGGAATCGACATCGGGCTTGCCCATCAGCTCCAGGAACTGCCGCGCATAGGCGGAGAGCGACTCCACATAGCGGCGCTGGCCTTCGGCGTAGATGGTGTCGAACGCCAGGGACGATTTGCCCGAGCCGGAAAGGCCGGTGATGACGGTAAGCTGCTCGCGCGGGATCTGGATGTCGATATTCTTTAGATTATGCTCACGCGCGCCGCGCACGGTGATGAACCCGGCACCTTTGTCTTCCGCCATGTCCGCCTCAATGTTCCCGCAATGTTCTTGTAGGATATGAGGTCGGCCGCTATAAAGCAAACCCCCCTGCTGCGCTGGTTTATTTGCGGCATATGCGTTAAACTTGAAGACAATTTCTGGTTGAGGAGGTCCGCGTGGCTGGTAGTGTGAACAAGGTGATTCTGGTGGGCAATCTGGGCAAGGACCCGGAAGTCCGCAACGCGCAGTCGGGCCTGAAGATCGTGAACCTCACCGTCGCGACCTCCGACACCTGGAACGACAAGATGAGCGGCGAGCGCAAGGAGCAGACCGAATGGCACCGCGTCGTCATCATGAATGACCGTCTGGGCGATGTGGCGGAGAAATATCTGCGCAAGGGCTCGAAGGTGTATATCGAGGGCAAGCTGCAGACCCGCAAATGGACCGACCAGTCCGGCCAGGACCGCTATACGACCGAGGTGATGATCGGCCGCTTCGGCGGCGAGCTGGTGCTGCTGGACAAGGCTGGCGGCAATGCCGGCATGGGCGGGGACGATTATTCGCCCGCGCCGCGCGCCGCTTCACCCGCCAAGGCCCCGGCCCGCGCCGTGGGCGGCTGGGACACGCGCCCGGGCAATGACCTGGACGACGAGATTCCGTTCTAACCCACTCCCCCTATTGCTGCGGGGTGACGGGCGGGTAACCGTTCATCATCCCGCCGGGAATGCCGCCCTGCCCCATCGTGCCGGGCCCCATGACACCCGGGATTTGCGGCATCGTCATCTGCAAATAGCCGGGCGGCACCTGCACATCCTCTGCTGGCACCGTGTCGTAGGACACGCTCTGCGCGATGGCATGCGTGCCATCGGAAGCGGTCATTTCCAGGATCACGCCGTCATCGGTCGTGCATAGCGTGGACCATGTGCCCTTGGTGTTGTCGGTCATCTTGTAATTCATGCACTCATGCCCGGCGATACTCTGGCTGCCGTCCTTGGCCACGGTCACGTTGCCGCCATTGGCCCCCTGCAACGCCTGAACCCGCGCCGCCATGGCCGGCTGGTCGAAATAGCTCCGCATCTGCGGCATCACGGCTTTCGCGTCCTTAGCCCCGAAATCGTAGAGGATGTAGCTGTCTGCCCCAGGCGGGCTGAAGCGCACTGTATCGGCGGACTTGCTGTACTCCACGCTGAAGCTGCGTGTGCCCTGTTGGGGCGTGGTGAGCTGGTAGGTGCCTGAAAGATCGTGGTCCGGGATCATCTTGGGCATGGGGTCGGCCAGCGCCGTACCAGCGGCCAGGCAGGAGACGGAGACGGAGACGGAGACGGAGACGGAGACGGAGACGAGGACACAAGGCAGGAATCGCATGCAACCCTCCCGTTTTTGTTTCGACACTCTACCACCCGCCTCCCGGCATGGCCAAGCGGAATAAAAAACCGTAAAGCGGCGCGGTATTTTACCGTTCTGGGAGCAAGAGATGAGCGAGACGAAACAGCCGGTGATCGGCATTATCGGCGGGTCGGGGCTGTATAACATCGAGGGCCTGACCGATACGCGCTGGGAGAAGGTGGAAACGCCGTGGGGCGCGCCGTCCGACGAGCTGCTGATCGGCCAGTTCCAGGGCACCAAGGTCGTGTTCCTGCCCCGCCATGGCCGTGGCCACAAGCTCTCGCCCTCCAGCCTCAACTACCGCGCCAATATTGACGCGTTGAAGCGCGTGGGGGTGACGGATATCATCTCCATGTCGGCCGTGGGCTCTCTGAAGGAAGAGCTGCCGCCTGGGCATTTCGTCATCGTGGACCAGTTCATCGACCGCAGCTTCGCGCGTGAGAAGAGCTTCTTTGGGCCGGGCTGCGTTGCGCATGTCTCCATGGCGCACCCCACCTGCGCGCGCCTGGGCGATGCGCTGGAGGACAGCGTGAAGGCGCTGGGCCTGAGCTACACCCGTGGCGGCACCTATCTGGTGATGGAAGGCCCGCAATTCTCCACCCTGGCGGAGAGCAATCTGTACCGGAGTTGGGGCTGCTCGGTGATCGGCATGACCAACATGCCGGAGGCCAAGCTCGCCCGCGAGGCGGAGATGGACTACGCCAGCGTGGCGATGGTGACAGACTATGACTGCTGGCACGAGGACCACGATGCCGTGACCGTGGACCAGGTGGTGAAGGTGCTGCTCGGCAATGCCGACAAGGCGCGCTCCGTGGTGAAGGAGGTGCTGCCGCGCCTTTCCGCCCCACGCACCGCCTGCCCGCATGGCTGCGACACGGCGCTGCAATACGCGCTGATCACCCCCCCGGAAGCCCGTGACCCCGCCGCGCTGGCCAAGCTGGATGCCGTGGCCGGGCGGGTGCTCAAACAGCGCTGAAGGAACAGGCGCCGCCCAGCTTCATGGGTGGCGCCGTCTGCCTTTACGCCAGCGCCATGGCCCTCCGGCCCACTGTAGCGCGGCGGGCCGGCGTGGAGCTTGCGGCAACCACTGGCGACGCCCCGGTGCTGAATTTGCCGAGCAGCGCCATGATGCCCTCCACCTCATGGGTCAGGCTCTGCCCGGTGGCGGCAGCCTCCTCGACCATGGCGGCGCTTTGCTGCGTCATCTGGTCCATCTGGTTCACAGCCGAATTTATCTGCCCCAGTCCTTGCGATTGCTCGCTCGTGCTGGCGGCAATCGCGCCGACCGAAGCGTTGATGCTGACAACATGCTGAGCGATACGCTCCAGCGCCTCCCGGGCCAGCCCCACCGCCCGCACACCGGCGGCGACCTCGGTGCCCGAGGCATTGATGAGGGTCTTGATCTCCTTGGCGGCATCGGCCGAACGCTGGGCCAAGGCGCGCACCTCCGTTGCCACCACGGCGAAGCCGCGCCCGGCATCGCCGGCCCGCGCCGCTTCCACCCCGGCATTCAACGCCAGCAGGTTGGTCTGGAAGGCGATTTCATCGATAACGCCGATGATCCGGCCGATCTGGGCGGAACTGGCGTCGATCTTGTTCATCGCCTGCACCGCCTCCTGCACCACCGCCTCGGACGCCCTGGTGTCTCCCGTGGCGGCGCGCACCACCTCGTTCACCTGGGCGGCGTTTTCTGCGGTGTTGCGCACCGTGGCGGTGATCTCGTCGAGCGCCGCGGCGGTCTCCTCCAGGCTGGCGGCCTGGCGTTCGGTGCGCTGCGACAGCTCATCGGCGGCCTGGCTGACCGTGGCGGCACTGCCGTTAATGGCGCTGGCAAATTCGCCGACAGCGAGCAGCGCCTCGCGCAGCGCCGCGGCAGAAACGTTGAAATCCACCCGCAGCCGGTCGAGCGAGGGCATCAGCGTGGTCTCGATATGCGCCGTAAGATCGCCACGCGCCACCCGCTCCAGCGCGCCAGCGACGATGCCGACATGCTCCATGCGCTCGCTCAGGTCGGTGGCGAATTTCACCACCTTGGTGGCCTTGCCGGTGGCGTCGAATACCGGATTGTAGCTGGCCTGCAGCCAGATGGCGCGCCCGCCCTTGCGGATGCGGTGAAACTCGGTTGAGAAGAACTCGCCCCGGCGCAGACGGGTCCAGAAATCCTGGTATTCGGCGCTGGCGGAATAGCCTGGTTCGACGAACATGCTGTGCTTGCGGCCGATGATCTCGTCCCGGCCATAGCCGAGCGTTTGCAGGAAATTCTCGTTGGCGGCGAGGATGGTGCCGTCCAGCGCGAATTCGATAACCGCCTGCGAGCGGTTAATGGCGGCGAGCAGGCCCTCATCATTGACTGCCTTGAGCTTCTCCTTGGTGATGTCCAGCGCCAGCTTGACGATCTTGTAAATTTTGCCGTTTCGCCCGCGCACCGGGGTGTAGGAGCCGCGCAGCCAGATTTCGTCGCCCGATTTGGTGCGGCGCGCGAATTCGCCGGAATCAAACGTGCCGGCGCGCAGTTTCTGCCAGAATTCGCTATAGGCGCCGCTTTGCGCCTCCTCCCGCCCGACAAAAATGCGGTGATGGCGGCCGACGATCTCGTTTGCCGAGTAGCCCATGGTGCGCAAAAACACATCGTTGGCGGAGAGAATGGTGCCATCGGGCTTGAATTCGATGACGGCGAAGGATTTGGCGAGCGCCTGCAAGGTCTCAGCGTCACGATAGGCGCGCAGCGGGTTCAATGATGTCATCGGACGGCGGGCTCCTGCTTGGATATGAAGGCTGGCTGATCTAGCCCACGATCTGGTGAACAAATGCTTAGGCGCCGTCCGCGAATAAGTAAATCGCGTTGGATTGGAATATTTAGGTCGGTGGATTCCCACTCAAATCGGCAGGCTCTATCATCCTGGTGTGATTGACGAAGCTGCTATCCGCCAGCGATTTGAGGCGCTTGATCCCGTGCTTGACGAGCGCGGCCGGCGACGGTTTGCGGCAGCCGAGGCGCTGACGGCGGGGCATGGAGGGATCGCGGCGGTGTCGCGTGCCACGGGCCTTGCCCGCAGTACGATCGGGCGGGCGCTGGCCGAGTTGCGCGGCGGCGAAGTGGTCGATGTGGCGCGCGTGCGCCGGCCGGGCGGCGGCCGCAAGCCGACGAGCGAAACCAATGCGGGACTCATCGACGATCTGCGCTCGCTGGTCGAGCCGACAACGCGCGGCGACCCGCAATCGCCGCTGCTGTGGACCTGCAAGAGCCTGCGCCAACTCAGCGAAACGCTGCGCGCCATGGGCCATAAGATCGGCCGCACCCTTGTGGGCGAACTCCTGCACAAGCTCGATTATTCTCTGCAAGCCAATCGCAAGACTAGGGAGGGGACGAGCCATCCCGATCGGGACGCACGGTTCCACTACATCAACGAACTGGTAAAGGCGGCGCTGGCCGCGGGCGAACCGGCGATCTCGGTCGATACGAAAAAGAAGGAACTGGTCGGCGACTTCAAGAATGCCGGGCGCGAATGGCGGCCGCGGGGCTCGCCCGAAAAGGTCCCCGTCCATGATTTCATCCTCCCGGAGCTCGGGCGTGCGGTTCCCTATGGCGTCTATGACATCGCCGACAATGCCGGCTGGGTCAGTGTCGGCGTCGACCACGACACGGCCGCCTTCGCCGCCAACGCCATCCGCAGTTGGTGGAAGCTCATGGGACGCGAGCGCTATCCGAATGCCGGCGGTCTGTTGATCACGGCAGACGGCGGCGGCAGCAATGGCTCGCGCGTGCGCCTGTGGAAACTCGAATTGCAGAAGCTCGCCGACGAACTCGGCGTGCCAATCACCGTTTGCCATTTGCCGCCCGGCACCAGCAAATGGAACAAGATCGAGCACCGCCTGTTCTCCTTCATCACCGGCAATTGGCGCGGCAAGCCGCTCGTTAGCCATCAGGTCATCGTGCAATTGATCGCCGCAACGACGACGAAGGCCGGCCTGAAGGTGCGCTGCGAACTCGACCCAAACACCTATCCATGTGGCATCAAAGTGTCCGACGCCGAGATCACCACCATCAATCTCACTCGCCACGACTTCCATGGCGAATGGAACTACACCATCAGTCCCAAAACAGCCGATCCAGAGCGATAATTTCCGGGCAATGCCTTAGCAGTGCTGCGACGCCGGAATATTCTGAATTCGGGCCCAAAAAAAAAGCACCCCGAAAGGGGTGCTTTTTCTGGTCCTCACAGATGCAGGGGGCCTCTCGGCCCCTTGCCCTGAACGATCAATCCTCGACCTGCTGGTTGCGGCGGCGGATGGCCGCACCCAGGATGTCGCCCAGCGAAGCGCCGGAGTCGGACGAGCCGAACTCGGTGATCGCCTGCTTGTCCTCGTCGATCTCCTTGCCCTTGATGGTCAGCTGCAGCTTGCGGGCCGCACGGTCCACCGCGGTGATCTTGGCATCGACCTTGTCGCCAACCGCGAAGCGCTCGGGGCGCTGCTCACCCTTGTCGCGCGCCAACTCGGCGCGGCGGATGAAGCCGGTCAGCACGTCGTCTACCTTCACTTCGATGCCGTTGCTCTGCACAGCGGTAACGACGCAGGTGACGATCTGGTTCTTGTGGATGCGATCCAGCACGCCAGCGGCCGGGTCGACCTCAAGCTGCTTGATACCGAGCGAAATGCGCTCCTTCTCCACGTCCACGTCCAGCACCTTGGCCTTGACCACCTGGCCCTTGGAGAACTTAGCGATCGCCTGCTCGCCGGTCTCTTCCCAGGAGAGGTCGGACATGTGAACCATGCCGTCGATCTCGGCGCCAACCGCGATGAACAGACCGAACTCCGTGATGTTGCGGATCTCGCCCTCGACGATGGAGCCGATCGGGTGCTCGTCCTGGAACTCTTCCCAGGGGTTGCGGCTCACCTGCTTCAGGCCAAGGCTGATGCGGCGCTTGGAGGCGTCGACATCCAGCACGACCACTTCCACTTCCTGCGAGGTGGAGACGATCTTGCCCGGATGGACGTTCTTCTTGGTCCAGGACATCTCGGACACGTGCACCAGGCCTTCGACGCCCGGCTCCAGCTCCACGAAGGCGCCGTAGTCGGTGATGTTGGTGACGCGGCCGGAGACCTTGATGCCCGGCGGGTACTTGGCTTCCACGCCTTCCCACGGATCGGCCTCAAGCTGCTTCATGCCCAGCGAGATGCGCTGCGTGTCGGCATTGAAGCGGATGACCTGCACCTTGACCGGCTGGCCGATGGTCAGCGCCTCGGCCGGGTGGTTGATGCGCTTCCAGGCGATGTCGGTGACGTGCAGCAGGCCGTCCACGCCGCCGAGGTCCACGAAGGCGCCGTAATCGGTGATGTTCTTCACCACGCCATCCAGGATCATGCCTTCCTTCAGGCCGTGGATCAGCTCGGAGCGCTGCTCGGCGCGGGTCTCTTCCAGCACCGCGCGGCGGGAGACGACGATGTTGCCGCGCTGGCGGTCCATCTTCAGGATCTGGAACGGCTGGGAGACGCCCATCAGTGGGGCGACGTCGCGCACCGGACGGATATCGACCTGGGAGCCCGGCAGGAACGCCGTGGCGCCGCCGAGATCGACGGTGAAACCGCCCTTGACGCGGCCGTGGATTACGCCGTTCACGCGGGTCTGGACCTCGAAGGCCTTCTCCAGCTGGGTCCAGGATTCCTCGCGGCGAGCCTTCTCGCGCGACAGAACCATCGAGCCGTCCTTGTCTTCGTAACGCTCGATGTAGAGATCGTAGACGTCGCCGGCATTCACTTCCGGCTTGGCGCCCATGGGCGCGAATTCGCGGAGCGGCACGCGGCCCTCGCTCTTCAGGCCGACATCGACAATCACGTAGTCATCGTCGATCCGGAGCACTTTGCCGGAAACGACAGAACCCTCGAAGCCGCCGCCGGCGCCGAGGGAAGAATCGAGAAGAGCAGCGAAATCATCGGCCCCGGCATAGGCCGGCGCATCCGAATGACGGAGGGCGTGAGAAGAAGAAGCCATGTGGCTGAAAATGTCCTTAAACATACGGGCACGGCGGCCCGGTTTGGTTTGCGCGGCCCGGTTCGGGCAACGGCTAGCTCCCCCCGCGCGCGATATAGGGCGGGGTGGCCGGTTGACGATGGCGGTGTCTTAGTCTTAACGCCAGGGAAGTCAAGCAAATACACCGTCAGGTGGCTGAGGATGGTTCTCATGGCTTCGCGTTCCCGGATTAACTGCTATAAGCCGCACGCAATGACAAAACTCTGCTCTGGCCTTGCCCGTGTCTCCCTGCTCGCCCTGGCTGTCGGCCTGGCGGGGTGTGCCTCCAATCAAGCCCAGAACGGGGAATTCCCCGGCGGCGTGGTTCCGCCGGCGGATCAGTTGTACGCCCAGGGCGTGCAACACATGCAGAATGGCGACTACGACAAGGCCGTCAAGGATTTCGACGCCACGGAGGAGAACTACCCCTACTCGACCTGGGCCACGCACGCCCAGCTCCTGGCCGGTTATGCCCAGTACAAGCAGCAGGACTACGACGACGCGATCAGCTCGCTGACCCGCTTCATCGGCCTGCACCCGGAAAGCTCAGAAGCCGCCTATGCCTATTACCTGAAGGCGCTGTGCTATTACGAGCAGATCGAGGACGAGCAGCGCGACCAGACCACGACCTTCGAGGCGATCCAGACGCTGCAGGACGTGATCGACCGCTTCCCCGACAGCGCCTATGCCCGCGATGCGCGCATCAAGCTGCGCCTGACCTACAACCGACTCGCCGCCCATGACATGGAGATCGGCCGTTTCTACCAGAAGCAGCACCTCTATGGCGCCGCGGTCGGCCGTTACCAGGATATCGTGACCAGCTACCAGACCACCACTTTCGTGCCCGAGGCGCTGGAGCGCCTGGTGGAATGCTATCTCGACCTGGGGCTGACCGACGCCGCAGTGCGCACGGCCTCGGTGCTCGGCTACAACTACCCCGGCAGCACTTGGTACCAGGCCGCCTATGGCAAGCTGGAGGATCACGGGCTGGCAACCGCCGCCAACGAGACCCAGGCCGGGACCGGCGGCAACGCCCCTCCCCCGCCGCCCAAGCACAGCGGCTTCTGGATCTTCTAAACCCGCATGCTCAACAGCCTCTCGATCCGCGATGTCGTGCTGATCGAGCGCCTGGACCTGCATTTCGAGGCGGGGCTGACCGCGCTCACCGGCGAGACCGGCGCGGGCAAGTCGATTCTGCTGGACAGCCTGGGGCTGGCGCTGGGCGCGCGGGCCGATGCCGGGCTGATCCGCGCAGGCGCCGAGCAGGCCGTGGTGGCGGCGAGCTTCTCGGTAGGCGACGGCCATGCCGCGCAGGCGCTGCTGGGCGAGCATGGGCTGGATTCTGGCCCTGAGATTTTCGTCCGCCGTATCGTGGCGCGGGATGGCCGCTCCCGCGCGCTGGTGAACGACCAGCCGGTGAGCGTGGGCTTCCTGAAGAAGCTCGCCGGGCTGCTGATCGAGGTCCAGGGCCAGCATGAGCAGGTCGGCCTCGCGGACCCGGCGAACCATATTTTCCTGCTGGACGCGTTCGGCGTGCCCCCTGCCCCGCGCGAAGCTGTGGCCGCGGCGCACAAGGCGTGGCGCGAAGCGGCCTCACGGCTGAACGAGGCGCAGCGGCGGATCGAAGAAGCCGCGCGGGAAGAGGATTTCCTGCGCCACGCTGCCGATGAACTGGCCAAGCTGAACCCGGTGCAGGGCGAGGAAGACGCATTGGCCGGGGAGCGCCTGCGCTTGCAGGCCGGGGAGCGCCGGGCCGAGGCCATCGCCAGCGCCATCGCGGAGTTGCGCCCCAAGGACCGCCGCGCGTCCGGTCCCGCCGCCAGCCTGCGCGCCGCTGCCCGGGCCCTGGCCAAGGTGACAGTGCCAGCCGGCCATGTGAACCCGGCCGGACCCGCCATGGCGGCACTGGAGCGGGCGGAGATTGCGCTCGCCGAGGCAGAGGATTTTCTGGAGCGGCTGGCCGCCGCCGAGGAGGACGACCCGCGCGCCCTTGAAGCCACCGAGGAGCGGCTCTTCGCCCTGCGCGCCGCCGCGCGCAAACATGGCGTGCAGGTGGCGGAGTTGCCCGGCTTCTTTGCCTCCTTGCGCGCCAAGCTGGCGGCGCTGGAGAGCGGCGTGGCTGACATCGCGGCGCTGACCGCCGAAACCACCCGGCTGCGGGCCGATTACGTGGAGAAGGCGGCTTCGCTCTCGGCCCTGCGCGAGGGGGCAGCGCGGCGGCTGGAAGCCGCCATCGGCGCCGAGCTGCCACCGCTGAAGCTGGAGCGGGCGCGCTTCGTGGTGGAACGCGCGATGCTGCCCGAGACCGGATGGGGGCCGCGCGGTGCCGATTCTGTGCGGTTCCTGATTGCCACCAACCCGGGCGAGACGCCGGGTGCATTGGACAAGATCGCCTCGGGCGGCGAGCTCTCCCGCCTGATGCTGGCGATGAAAGTGGTGCTGACCGGCGGCGGCTCGGTGGAGACGCTGATCTTCGACGAGGTGGATTCCGGCATTGGCGGTGCCACCGCCGCCGCGGTGGGCGAGCGCCTGGCCCGCGTGGCGCAGGGCGTGCAGGTGCTGGTGGTGACGCACTCGCCGCAAGTGGCGGCGCGGGGTGCCGCGCAGCTGCGCGTGGCCAAGCGCGTGGCGGGCGAGCGCGCGGTGACGGAAGTGGATGTGCTGGACGATGAGGCACGGCGCGAGGAGATCGCGCGGATGCTCGCCGGCGAGGTGATTACCGATGCCGCCCGCCAGGCGGCTGAAAGCTTACTGCGGATATGACTGCAAAAACCAAGCTCCAAGCGCTGCTCGAAAAGATCGAGGCGGCGAACACGGCTTATTACGAGCGCGATTCCCCGGAGATGACCGACGCGGAGTACGACGCGCTGCGCCGCGAGGCGGAAGAGACCCTCAAGGCGCATCCGGAGTTGTGCGAGGAAGCGCATGTGCTGGCGCGGGTCGGGGCGCGGCCGGCCGCGGGCTTTGGCAAAATTCGGCACCGCACGCCGATGCTCTCGCTGGACAACGTGTTCAGCCAGGAAGAATTCACCGAGTTCTGGCAGGGCAAGCGGCGGTTCCTCGGCCTCGACGCGTCATGGGATTTCGTCGCGGAGCCGAAGATCGACGGGCTGTCCATCTCGCTTACCTATGAGGACCGCAAATTCGTGCGCGCGGCGACACGCGGCGATGGCACCGAAGGCGAGGATGTGACCGCCAACATGCTCACCCTGCGCGAGCTGCCGCGCGAGCTGCCGCATGACGCGCCGGATTTCATCGAGATCCGTGGCGAGGTGTACATGACCAAGGCGGATTTTTTACTCCTGAACGAGAGCCAGGAAAAGCAATTCGCCAATCCGCGCAACGCCGCCGCTGGCAGCTTGCGCCAGCTCGACCCCACGATTACGGCGAAACGCAAACTCTCGCTGTTCGCCTACGCCCAGGGCGAAACCGCGACGCCGGTGGCGGACACGCATTGGGGCTATCTCACCACGCTCAAGCGCTGGGGGTTCAAGGTGAACCCGCTCTCGGAGCGCATGGACGAGGGGGACGCGGAAGCGTTCCAGTCGCGCATCGGCACCGAACGCGCCGAGCTGCCCTATGACATCGACGGCGTGGTGTACAAGGTGAACGACCTCGCGCTGCAGGCGCGCCTCGGCTTCGTGGGCCGCGCCCCGCGCTGGGCCTGCGCCTGGAAGTTCCCCGCCGAAAAAGCCAGCACGGTGCTGGAGAATATCGAAATACAGGTTGGTCGCACCGGGGCGCTCACGCCGCGCGCGCGCCTCAAGCCGGTGAATGTGGGCGGCGTGCTGGTGCAATACGCCACGCTGCATAACGAGGACGAGATCGCGCGCAAGGATGTGCGCATCGGCGATACGGTGGAACTGCAACGCGCGGGCGATGTGATCCCGCAGATCCTGCGCGTGCTGAAGCGCGGCGAGCACACGCACCCGTTCAAATTCCCCACACATTGCCCGGTCTGCGGCTCGCTGGCGGTGCGCGACACAGACGAAGCCGTGCGCCGCTGCACGGGCGGCCTGAGTTGCGCCGCCCAGGTAGTGGAGCGCCTGATCCATTTCTGCTCGCGCGGCGCGTTCGACATAGATGGCATGGGTGAGAAGACCGTGCAGGAATTTTATCGGGCCGGGCTACTGAAAAGCGCGCCGGATATTTTTGCTCTGCCCCGGCATGAGGATGAAATCGCGCAGCGCGAGGGTTGGGGCGAGGTTTCCGCCGCCAAGCTCACCGCTGCCATCAACGCTCGGCGCGAGATCGGGCTGGAGCGCTTCATCTACGCGCTCGGCATCAGGCGCATCGGCGAGAACAACGCCAAGCTGCTGGCGCGGCATTACGGCTCTTACGCGGCGTGGAAGGCGGGGATGATCGCGGCCCGTGAGATCGGCTCGGATGCGCGGCTGGAACTGGGCTCCATCTCCGGCATCGGCCCGGCCATCGCCAACGACCTCGTGGCGTTTTTCGACGAGCAACACAACCTGGATACGCTGGCGGCACTTGAGCGCGAGGTAACGGTGCAGGACGCGGTAAGCGCCGGGGTTTCCGATTCCCCGTTGGCGGGCAAGGTGATCGTGTTCACCGGGACCTTGACCATGGCACGGCCGGAGGCGAAGGCGCGGGCCGAGGCGCTGGGCGCGAAGGTGACGGAATCCGTCTCGAAGAAGACGGATTTTGTTGTCGTCGGCGAGGATGCGGGCTCCAAGGCGAAGAAGGCGGAGGAGTTGGGGCTGCGCATCCTGAGCGAGCAGGAGTTCAGGGAGATGGCGGGGCTGTGACTATTTTCACCAGCATCCTCTCCGCGTTTCTGCTCGCCTTTCCGGCGCTGTTCTCCATCGTCAATCCGCTTGGCGGGGCCATTATTTTCCATGAGGTCACGGCAGCGCAAAGCCATTTGCAGCGCGTGGTCCTGGCGCGGCGCGTGGCGCTGTACTCGACCGGGGTGATGCTCATCGCCCTCTGGGCCGGCACGTACATTTTGAGCTTCTTTGGCATTTCGATGAACGCGCTGCGCATCGCCGGTGGCCTGGTGGTGGCAGTGCGCTCCTATGAGATGCTCTCCGCCCCGGACAATACCGCAGCACGCAAACAGCGCGAGGCAGCGCCGGTGAGCAGCGCGATTACCGAGGACCTGGCTGGTTACGCCTTCTTCCCCCTTACGCTGCCCTTCACTACCGGGCCTGGGACCATCGCCGTGGCGGTGTCTCTCGGCACGGCGCGGCCGGATGTGCTGGCAGGCATGGGCGCGTTTTATGCTGGCGCCTCCCTCGCCTGCCTGGCCATGTCAGTGCTCATTTGGGTGTCGTACAGCACGGCGGACCGCATCGCCCAAGTGCTCGGCAATGCCGGTCAGCAGGTGGTGTCGCGCATCGCCGCCTTCCTGCTGCTCGGCATCGGCGTGCAGGTGCTGCTCTCCGGCGTCGTGCCCGTACTGCATGAGGCGCTGAGCAGATAAGCGATGTCCTCGGCGCCAGGGCGTGACAAACACGGCCCCGCCCGGGCATGATGCGCAAGGAGGGCTTTGGTTTGGCGGCGTATCTGAAAGCGGAAATCGAGATCATCCGGCGGAGCGGGCTGTTCCTCTCGCCCTGGTATCTGGCACAGCGCCCGCCCCTGGCCGGCGGCGATGATGGCGTGGCGCATTTCTGTGCCGAGGGCTGGGCCAATGGTGCGCGGCCGAACCCGTATTTCGACCCGGCCTGGTATCTGGCGCGCTACCCGGATGTGGCCGCCGCCGGAATCAACCCGCTGCTGCATTACATCATCGCCGGTGAAGCGGAGGGGCGCGATCCCTCGCCGCTGTTCCACACCGCCTGGTACCGCGAGACCTACCATCTGGTGGCCAAGGAGTCCTGCCTCCGGCACTATCTGGAGCGCCGGCATAGCGGGCAGGCCAACCCGGTGCCCGTGTTCGACGCCACCTGGTACCTGGACAACAACCCGGACGTGGCGGCAAGCGGGGCCGACCCGTTCGAGCATTTCCTGCTCTTCGGCGCCGCCGAGGGGCGTGACCCGGCCCCCGATTTCGACGTGAAATTCTATACCGGCCGCTATGGCGCCGCACTGGGCGGCGAGAACCCGTTGCTGCATTACCTCGCGCACCGGGCCAGCGGGCTGTACCTGCCACGGCGCCCAGACCAGGAGCGCCTCATCCCCGACGAGGTGCGCCGCGCCACCCGCCCTGCCCCGCATTTCGAGGAATTCCAGCCCGCCCCCGCGCATGCGAAGCGCAAGGCGCGGCTGCTGGCCTATTACCTGCCGCAATTCCACCGCGTGCCGGAGAACAACGCCTGGTGGGGCAAGGGCTTTACCGACTGGACGAATCTCGGCCGGGCGCTGCCGCGCTTCATCGGCCATGTGCAGCCACGCATCCCGCGCGACCTCGGCCATTACTCGCTGGACGACCCGAACACGCTGAAGCGCCAGATCGAGATGGCCAAGGGCGCGGGGCTGGAAGGCTTCGTGTTCTATACCTACTGGTTCAACCGGCACCGCCTGCTGGAAAAGCCGCTGGAGCAGTTTCTCGCGGATAAATCCTTGGACTTCTCGTTCTGCGCGATGTGGGCGAACGAGAACTGGACCAGGCGCTGGGATGGGTTGGAGCGCGAGGTGCTGATCGCGCAGCAATATCTGGAAGAGGACGACCCGGCGCTGATCGCGCATTTCGTCCGGATGTTCGAGGACCCGCGCTATATCCGCATCGATGGCCGGCCGCTGCTGATGATCTACCGGGTCACGCTGATCCTCGGCGCGGCGGGGCGCATCGCCAAATGGCGGCGCATGTTCAGCGAGCTGCATGGTGAGAACCCGCTCATCATCATGGCGCAGAGCCTGGGCGATTACGACCCGGAGCCCTACGGGCTGGATGGCGCGGTGGAATTCCCGCCGCACAAGCTGAGCCAGGAGACAAAGCGGATCAACGACACGCTCACCCTGCTCGACCCGGATTTCTCGGCCACGGTGCATGACTATGCCGATATCGCGGAGACATCGCTGAAGCTGCCGGTGCCGGATTATCCATTGATAAAGACCATCGTGCCCGGCTGGGACAATGACCCCCGCCGCGAGGGCAAGGGGCTGGCGCTGCATAACGCCACGCCCGCGCTGTACCAGGACTGGCTTGAAAAACTCCTAAACTATGCCGGCAAACATCCGTTTTATGGCGAGCGGATCATCTGCGTGAATGCCTGGAATGAGTGGGCCGAGGGCGCTTTCCTGGAGCCGGATGTCCATTCGGGTGCTGCCTTCCTCAACGCCACCGCGCGCGCAGTGTGCGAGCGGGACATCGCGGAATTCTCTGCCGGCATATTGCTCGTGGGGCATGATGCGCAGCCTCATGGCGCGCAGTTGCTGCTGCTCAACATCGCCCGCAAGCTGAAGCGCCAATGGGGCATCAAGGTGCATCTGCTGCTGCTCGGCGTCGGTCCGCTGCTCGGCAGATATTACGAGACCGCCGAGGTGAGCGTAGCCTCCGACAAGACGATCATCGGCAATCTGCTCGACAAATACAAAGCGACGGGCATACGCGCCGCCATCGTCAACTCAGCCGCCTCGGCGCGGGTGGTGCCGTGGCTGGAGCGGAGGGGCATAAGCGCCACGCTGCTGGTGCATGAGCTGCCGCAGCTGCTGAAGGAATATAACCTGGAGATCGAGGCGCGGCTGGGCGCGGGCGCTGCGAGCAACCTCGTGTTCTCCTCAGGCTATCTGCGAGACAAATTCGCGGCGGCCGTGGAGCTGCGGCGTGAGCACGCGGTCGTGCTGGCGCAGGGCAATTACCAGGACATGCGCTTCGACGAAGCGGTGCGCACGCGCATCCGCCGAGAGCTGGGCATACCGGATGAGAGCTTCCTGGTGCTTGGCGCCGGGTTTGGGCATATCCGCAAGGGGTTCGATCTCTTTCTGCAAATGGCGCGGACGTTGGCAGCGCGACGGAGCGATGTGCATTTCGTCTGGGTGGGCGACATCGAGTTCATGCTGCGCACCTATCTCGCCCCGGAAATGGAGCAGGCGCGCAAGGCAGGCTGCTTCACCCACATCCCCTACACTGAGCGCGTGGCCGAATACTTCTCCGCCGCGGATGTGCTGGCGCTGACCTCGCGCGAGGACCCGCTGCCGACGGTGGTGATGGAGGCGCTGGCCTGTGGCGTGCCCTGCGTCGCCTTCGACGAGAGCGGGGGCATCCCCGAGCTGCTGCGCCGGGAAAAAGCCGGACGCGTTGCCAAGTCCGCGGATGCCGAGGATTTCCTGACAGAGCTCGCCAGCCTGCTGGAGCATGACACGCTCAACGCCCTGCGCCCGCGCCTGGCCGCCATGGCGGCGCGGAAGTTCGAGTTCGGCGCCTATGTGCAGGAGCTGCTGCGCCTGGCCACACCGGCGCTGAAGACGGTGAGCGTGGCTGTGCTGAACTATAATTATGCGCGTTATCTGCCGGAGCGGCTCACCACTGTGTTCGCGCAGACCTACCCGGTGCAGGAGGTGCTGCTGCTCGACGACGCCTCCACCGACAATTCGTTGGCCGTGGCGGCGGAAGTCGCCGAGGCTTCGGGGCGGGAGCTGCGCGTGCTGGCGAACAAGAAGAATGCCGGGGTGTTCGCGCAGTGGAAGCGCGCTGCCGAGGCGGCCACAGGCGAATTTGTCTGGCTGTGCGAGGCGGATGACGCGGCCGATCCGCGCTTCCTCTCCCGGCTCGTCGAGGCCATGGCGGGGGCGCGAACCCCGCTGCTCGGCTTTACCGACAGCCGGGCCATCGACGAGACCGGCATGGAGGTGATGCCGGACTACCAGGCCTACTACTTCTCCTGCGGGGTGCGGGAACTGGCGGTTTCCGGCATCTGGGCCGGACGGGAATTCGCTGCGCGGCTACTCAGCACGCGGCAACCTCATCCCGAATGTGAGCGCCGTGCTGTGGCGGCGCGAGGCGCTGCTGAAGGCGCTGGCGGCGGTGCCGGAGCTGGAGGAATGGAAGCTGGCCGGGGATTGGCGGCTGTATCTGGCCCTGCTCGCCGGGCAGGAGGGCGAGCTGGTGTACATCGCCGAGCCGCTGAACACGCACCGGCGGCACGCGGGCGGGGTCACGCAATCGCTGGACGCCGGGGCGCATCTGGGCGAGATCCGGCGCATGCACGCGCTGGCCGCCGAAACGCTGAACCTGCCCGAGGCGCGGCTGGCCGAGCAGGCCGAGGACCTCGCCCGGCTGGAGGCGCAATTCGCCCGCGCGGGAAAAAAGCCGGTGAAGCCAGTTGCCAGACGGCGCAAGGTTTGATTGAAGCGAAGCGGCTAAACGTCTCTCCGGCTTCAGGATGCGCTTATGAAAATTCTTCTTACCGGCGGCTGCGGTTTCATTGGTTCGGCAGTGGTAAGGAGGGCGATCCGGCAAGAGGGACATCAGGTCATCAATATCGACAAGATGACCTATGCCGCCTCGGAGGATGCGCTGGAGGATGCGCTCCACCACCCCAGCCACACGCTGCTGAAGCAGGATATCTGCGACCTCGCCGGCATCCGCGCCGCCTTTGCCGCGCACCAGCCGGATGCGGTGATGCATCTGGCGGCGGAAAGCCATGTGGACCGCTCCATCGACGGCCCGGCGGCGTTCGTGCACACCAATGTCACCGGCACCTTCATCATGCTGGAGGCGGCGCGGGAGTATTTTGCCTCGCTGAGCGGCGAGAAGCGCGAACGCTTCCGCTTCCACCACATCTCCACTGACGAAGTGTTTGGCGCGCTGGCGGACAGCGACCCGCCGTTCAATGAGCACACGCCCTACGATCCGCGCAGCCCATATTCGGCCTCCAAGGCGGCCTCTGACCATCTGGCGCGGGCCTGGATGCACACCTACGGACTGCCCGTTATTGTTTCCAACACCACCAACAACTACGGCAAGTGGCAATTCCCCGAGAAGCTGATCCCGCTGGTGACGCTGAACGCCATCGAGGAGAAGCCGCTGCCCGTGTATGGCGCTGGGTTGAACACGCGCGACTGGCTGTTCGTGGACGACCATGCCGAGGCGCTGCTGAAGGTGGTCACACTTGGCACGCCGGGCGAGACCTACTGCATCGGCGCCCGCCAGCCGCGCAAGAATATCGACGTGGTGAAGGCGATCTGCGCCGTGCTCGATGAGAAGCTGCCCAGCCCCAACGGCGCGCGGGAGCGGCTGATCACCTACGTGACCGACCGGCCCGGGCATGACCACCGCTACGAGATCGACCCGACCAGCGCGGAGAAAGCCCTGAACTGGACGGCGGCGCATGATTTCGAGCGCGGCCTGCGGGCGACGATCGATTGGTACCTGGCCAACACCGAATGGTGGCAGGGCATCAGGGCGAAGAAATATTCGGGGCAGAGGCTGGGAGCGGCGGCATGATTCGCAAGGGCATTATTCTCGCGGGCGGGTCCGGCACACGGCTGCACCCCATCACCCAGGCCAGTTCCAAGCAGCTGCTGCCGGTGTACGACAAGCCGATGGTCTACTACCCGCTCTGCACGCTGCTGCTGGCGGGGATCAAGGAAGTGCTGATCATCTCCACCCCAGGCGACCTGCCGCAATTCCAGCGCCTGTTCCATGACGGCTCGCATCTCGGCATCCGCATCTCCTATGCCGAGCAGCCGAGCCCGGATGGCCTGGCCCAGGCCTTCCTCATCGGCGAGGAATGGATCGACGGCGAGGCCTGCGCCCTGGCGCTGGGCGACAACCTGATCCATGGCGACCACCTTTCCACCCTGCTGCGCGCTGCCGGCACCCGTCCCGAGGGCGCGACCGTGTTCGCCTACCAGGTGCGCGACCCGGAACGCTACGGCGTCGTCAGCTTCGATGCCGACGGCAAGGCGCTGGATATCGTCGAGAAGCCGCAGAACCCCACCTCCCCCTGGGCCGTCACGGGCCTGTATTTCTACGACAACCGGGTGGTGGAACTGGCCAAGACGATCAAGCCCTCCGCCCGCGGCGAACTGGAGATCACCGACCTGAACAATCTGTATCTGCAGGAAGGCACGCTGAAGGTGGAGCGGCTCGGGCGCGGCACCGCTTGGCTGGACGCCGGCACGCCGGATTCGCTGCTGCAGGCCGCCACCTTCGTGCAAACCATCCAAAGCCGCCAGGGCAACCTCGTCGGCTGCCCGGAGGAGGTGGCGTTCCGCATGGGCTTCATCGATAACGCGCAGCTTAAGGCCCGCGCCAAGCTGATCGGCAAGACCGAGCTGGGGCGGATTTTGCACGACATCGCCGAAGGGGTGCACCACTGATGAAGATCGAAAAACTCGCCATCCCCGAGGTGCTGCTCATCACTCCGCCGAAATTTGGCGATTCGCGCGGCTTTTTCTCCGAATCCTGGACTGCCTCAAAGCTGAAGGCGCAGGGGTTTGACGAGCATTTCGTGCAGGACAACCACAGCTTCTCCGCCGCCAAGGGGACGGTCCGCGGCCTGCACTGCCAAGTGGCGCCGAGCGTGCAGGGCAAGCTGGTACGGGTGATCAAGGGCGCGATCTGGGATGTGGCGGTGGATATCCGCAAGGGGTCGCCCAGCTACGGCAAATGGGTGGCGGCGGAGCTGAGCGAGGCCAACTGGTCGCAGCTCTGGATTCCGGGGGGCTTCCTGCACGGGTTCTGCACCATCGCGCCGGATACCGAGGTGATCTACAAGGTCACCGCCGATTACGACAAAGCGGCCGAGCGCGCGGTGGTGTGGAATGATCCCACGCTGGCCGTACCCTGGCCGGTGGCGGCGGGGGAGGAAACACTCTCCGACAAGGACAAGGCAGCACCCGCCTTCAGCCCCGAAGACACCTGGTTCACCTACGCATGATCCTGATCACCGGAGCCTCCGGGCAGTTGGGCAATGCGCTGGTGAAGCTGTGCCGTGAGCGGGGCATCGCCTTTACCGCCGTGGCGCGGCCGGAATTCGATTTCGAACGCCCGGAGACCATCGAGGCTTGCTTCAAGGCCGCGGCGCCTGATCTGGTGATCAATGCCGCCGCCTATACGGCGGTGGACAAGGCCGAGACGGACCAGGCGGCGGCGAAGGCCGGCAACCATACCGGCCCGCTGGCGCTGGCGAGGTTGTGCGAGGGCGCGGGCATTCCGTTCATTCACGTCTCCACCGATTACGTGTTCGACGGCAATAAGGGCGCCCCCTATGCGGAGACGGACCCGACCGAGCCGACCGGCGTGTATGGCGCCACCAAGCGCGATGGGGAAGAGGCGATTCTGGCCACCAGCGCCAAGGCGGTGATTCTGCGCACCGCCTGGGTGTATGCGGCTCACGGCAAGAACTTCGCCCGCACCATGCTGAATGCCGGGCGCAAGATGCCGCAGCTGCGCGTGGTGGCGGACCAGCGCGGCACGCCGACCGCAGCCGCAGACCTGGCCGCGGCGATCATCGGCATCGTGGATAAAATCAACGAGACCGGCTGGGAGCAACAGTACCGGGGCGTTTTCCACGCCACTGGCTCCGGCGAGACCACCTGGCACGGCTTTGCCACCGCCATCTTCGCCGAGGCTGCCAAGCACGGCTACAAGGCACCGGACGTGCAGGCCATCGGCACCGCCGACTGGCCAACCCCAACCCGCCGCCCGCCCGATTCTCGTCTTGACTGTGCCAAGCTGGCGCAGATCTTCGGCGTCACCCTGCCGGACTGGCGCGCTACGCTGCCCGGCATTGTCGAGGCGCTGCTGTCCCTGGACGCGTCTGGTTAGGTGGCAGGCCGCCTGACGTGACGGGAGTTTTATTAAAACTCAAGGCTGTGCGTCATTGCACCCGATTAATGCATTGCGCCGCTTCCGGCGGCACAGGTATAATGATTAACTACGGGTTAATTAATTAAAGGGACAAAGTCGCGTATGATTGGGGCTGGTTGTCATATGTGCGCACAGTTCCGGACCGTCTGGCGTTGACACCGGCGCCCCTGCCGCCGGCCCCCTCGGGCAAGGTTGCCATACTCCTCTCCACCTATAACGGTGCGCGCTTCCTGCCGGCGCAGCTGAACAGCTTCCTGGCGCAAACCTGCGAGGAATGGGTGCTGCACTGGCGCGATGACGGCTCAACGGATGCAACCGTGGAGATCATGCGCAGATTCGCCGCCAAGGTCGGGCCGGGGCGCTGTGTCGAGTCTCCGTCCTCCGGCCCGCATCTTGGTGCCTCGCCCAGCTTCCTGACGCTGCTGCGGGAGAACATGGACGCCGATGCCGTGGCCTTCTCCGACCAGGACGATGTGTGGCTGCCGGAGAAACTCGCCGCCGCACTGGAAATGCTTGGCCAGGCCGGAGACGCCCCGGCCCTGTACTGCTCCCGGCAATATCTGGTGGACGAGGCGCTGCGCGACGCCCAACTTTCCGCCCAGCACGGCAAGGCCCCTGGTTTTCCGGCCTGCCTGACGCAGAATATCGCCAACGGCAATACGCTGGTGATGAACACCGCCGCGGCCACGCTGGTGGCCACCACCGACTACCCGGCGGATACCGTACATGACTGGTGGAGCTATATCGTGGTTTCCGCCTGTGGCGGCAAAATCCTGTTCGATGAGCGGCCGCATGTGCTGTACCGGCTGCACAAGACCAACCTGATCGGCCGCGCCCGCCCGCTATATGCCCGCGCCCTGGCGGCGCTGCGGCGCGGGCCGGCTGTGTACATGACGATGATGAGCCGCCATGCCGACGCGCTGGCGGCCCAGGCGGCAAGACTGCCTCCACAGGCGCAGCGGGATTTGCGGCGGGTAAGGGCCGGGCTGAGCGGCGGACTGTCGGATCGCGCTGCGGCACTCTTCTGCCCACGGTTCCGGCGCCGCACCCCGCTGGAGAACCTGCTCTTCGCCTACTGGTTCATGAGCAGCGCGGCTACCAAACAGGCAACCGCTCCGCTGCCCGGCTGGCCGGCGGCGGAACCGCCAGCCCCGGCGAAGCTCAGGGTCCGATAAAGCGGCACAAAAAACCCGGCCACCGCGATGGCCGGGTTTTTTGCTGCATGGGGGCGGATCAGGGCGAGACTTCCTCGCGGATATCCTGCCATTCCTCGGTGAAGGGCTTCTTGCGGAAAGTCGCCCAGAAGAAATTCATGGTGTAGCGCAGGCCGATGGTGAAGACGCCCTCGCCCACCAGGCGGCGGCCGGAGGACTGGGCCGGCAGACGGAAGGTGAACTTGACCCGCCCCACCTTGGATAGGCGGTTGGCCATATCCGTATCCTCACCATAGAAGGAGAAACGGTGATCCGGGTTGCCAAGCTTCAGCATCGCCTCGCGCTTGACGATGAAGTTCCCGCCCTGGAGCATCGCGCCCACGTTCAGGACATAGTGGTTGAACACATAGGCGAGCCAGGCGAGGCGGTAATAGAAGGCAACGACCATGTTCACCTTCCGGGGCACGCCATAGTAGATGTATGGGCCGGAGAGAGCGACGAGGTCCTTGCCACGATCGAACTGGCGCAGCACCTCGGTGAGCCAGCCCGGGGGAATGACCGTGTCGGCATCGATATTGGCGATCAGCTCACCGGTGGAATGCTCGAAGCCGCACCAGCGGGCCTGCACCAGCCCCTTGCGCGGCTCATCGACCACCCGCACGCCGTCCACGGCCTCGGCCACCTCGCGGGTACGGTCCGTGCTGGCATTGTTGACGACAATGATCTCCGCGTCCTGACCGAGCACCTTACCGGCGCGGGAGATTTCCTCACGTATGGCCGTCAGCGAGCGTGTCAGCAGCGCTTGCTCGTTATAGGCGGGAACAACAAAACTGATCTTCATACGCAATGCTCCAGACAACTCGGCGGCATTATCCGGTTGAGTGGGTTATCAACAGGGGAACCGGCAATAAATCGAATGACCTTTTTATGACAGAAACATGCGCGCGCCGGAAGTAAATTGGCCAACAATCCCCGCCATCCCAGGCCAAGGTTGACATTCGCGCCTACTCCCGGCATAGGGCGCCTCCAATTGTTCCTTTTTCTTCCCGAGAGCCACCATGAAGATCCGTAACTCCTTGAAGTCCGCGAAAATTCGCGACAAGAACTGCCGCGTTGTCCGCCGTCATGGCCGGGTCTACGTGATCAACAAGAAGAACCCGCGCATGAAGGCGCGCCAGGGCTAAGCTTCTTTATCTCACCTCTGGTGGCAGGCAACCCGGCCTTTGGCCGGGTTTTTTGTTTGCCTATGAAACCAGACACCGGACCCAGGGGGGCAGTGCCGCCCCCCTGGAGTCCCGCCCCTGGCGGTTAGCCGGCCAGCAGAGCAAGCGGGCGCGGCCAGAACATGCCCGCGCGGGCGCGGTACGCGGCATAGGCGGCCGACAGCTCGGAGGTGGCGAATTTGCGTTCCTCGCGAGTGGCGGCATCAGCGTACAGCGCCGTCATCAGCACGGGCGCGACCCAGCCGGCCAGGCTGTGCACGGCGATGGCCGTGCCGAACCAGAACAGCACATAGGCCAGGTAGAACGGGTGGCGCACAAAGCGGTACGGCCCGTGGTTGAGCAGGAAGCTCGGGCTGTCATTGTCGTAAGCCAGGGTCGGCGGGGTGCGGCGGCTGGCCAGAATCGCCGTGGCGAACACGCCGAGCGACGCGGTGAACAGCACGATGGAGAGGAACCAGGCGCCGCCGAGTCCGTGGGCAATGTTCCAGAGAAAGCCCGCGAACAGTGCCGCGCTGAGGGCGCTGGTGATCTTCATGCCCAGCGGCATGGCGCCGGTGGAGCGGAAATGCCCGCGCACGCCCCAAGAGAAGGCGGAGAAGCAGACGGTGGCGTCGATACCGGTGAAGACGGAGAAAACAACATTGTGCATTTTACAGGACCTTTCGTGAGAATCGGGGATCAGAAAACGTTGACGGTTTCGCCGCGGACCAGACCGGCATAGGCCGCCTTGGTGCTATCATCGGTGGCGACGAAGGGAATGTCCGACATTAGCTGCGCGTAACGTTCACGCGGGCAGGACATCAGATTGGTTTCGAACTTCACGCCTGCGTAGCGGCGCGGCCCGGCGACGTAGCCAAAATGCATGCGCTTGTAGAACGGCGTATGATTACGTCGCACGCAGTTGAGCATCATGTCAGCGTCCGACTCGATCACCAGGAAAGAAACGAAACGGTACAGCACGAAGACGAGTTGAAAATCGTCGGCAAAGTCTGGATGCCGCACGAGACGGTTGATCTCGGTCAACTTCGGCGGACGCCCATGCGATACGCCAGCCGCAAGGGCCGCCACATCCTCAGGGAAAATGCGCGATGCCGGAATATCATCCCAGCCGCTAACGGCGGAGTTGTAGTCCAGCGTGCACAACCGCACTGAAGCCACCGGCTGGTCGTGCTTGTACACAACGACTGACCGGCTGTTCGGCTTCAGGTCATCGGCATCCGAGAAGATGCCGCCCGGCATCGGGTCGATATAGCCACCTGCAAGATAACTTGCGTGGCGGATCGCATAAGCATCGGTGCACGTACGGTCATCGAGCGCGAGTCGCGCTGTTAGACCCATTTGCTGCGGCTGCGACCGAACGGTACCGCGCACGATGTTCGTGGTGACGATTTGTAAAGCACTCATTTAAAACTCTCCTTGTTTCAACCAAAACAAGAAGAATTATTAACCATTTCATCTTCAGGATGTAGCTGCTTATTTTATTGCATTTTCGACATCAAAAAGTCATGTTGAGGACGCTAGGCTCGAGTTCGGACACTGCGCTCAGTTAAGGCGTTTGTTCAACAAGTGTTTTTAAGCGTTTGAGTTCACATGAACGCACTGCCCGCTATGTAACACTGACCTGTACGACCAATGTGCCTGAGCAAAGCGTTTGCACATGGCTCACAGGCTCAATATTTTTTAAATCTTCACCAGCGCCCCTCTGCACTGGCAATTAATGATAGCGCGAAGGTCTGAAAGCCGTTACGTAAAGTTGTAAGCTCGGCACAGGGGGCATCGAGTTGGCCTGTATGCGGGGCGCGAGAATGGAGGGAATCCGATTTCTGCAGCTGAGGTGAACATTGTTCGTCCCCCTGGCGACGATTCGCCGTTCGGGCGTGCTACCAAGGGGGCGATGGGGATTATCCGCAACCTTAAGCGCATCATCGATGGCGGCACCGTATCGCCGGAATTCGCCGAGCGGCTGCTGCTCGATCAGGCGACCGACTTCAGTTACATCATGCTGGGAATCGCGCTGCTCGGCATAAACACGATTGGGCTGCTGTATCTCGACTTCATGCACTCAGTCGGCACCGACTTCCGCGATGTTTCAATGTTCGCGGCCTTGCTTTCCTATGCCGGGCTAATCAACAAAGCACTAAGGTGGTTACGGTCCCCAAGCCCTGGGGCGCAGGACGCGAGAGCCTACATCGCTGTCATGGCCCGGCTCTTGGTGCTGCTTGGCGTTTTGTGGTCGATTTTGCTGTTCGCGCTGGTGCGCCAAGCCGACTTCAACCGGCTCTGCCTGCTCTACGGCATTATGGTCGGCTGTCTGGCGACTCCGGTGATGGTCTCTCCGGCCATCTGCGCCCTCGCCTACTGGCTGCCGGTGTCCATCGGCATCTGTGTATCCGTGATCTCCGCAGGCCGGGTGGATTTCTTCGCCATGGTCGACCTTCTGTCGTTCATCCTGCTGACCGGATTCTGCATCCTCTATATCAACCGCCGGCTGATCGAACGCGCCATCGGCGCCATACGGCTGGAGGAGAACGCTGAAGTCATCAAGCTGCTGCTGCGTGATTTCGAGGAAAGTGCTTCCGACTGGCTGTGGGAGACCAACGCGGCGCTGGAGTTGCAGCCGGCCAGCCAGCGACTAGCGCAGGTGGCGCGCCGCCCGACGGAGCAGTTGCGGGGCGTGTTCCCCGGCGTTCTGCTCGGCGAGTTGGCGACCAAGGAGCAGCGGCCGGGCTCGGCGCTTGAGCGACTGAACCGGGCCATTGCCGAGCGTTCGCCGTTCCGCGACCTGGTGGTGCCGGTCACGATCAATGGCGAAGAACGGTATTGGTCCCTCAGCGGCAAGCCGATCCTTGACAAGCACGGGCGCTTCGCCGGGTATCACGGCGTCGGCTCAGACATTACCGGCCAGCGCCGGCAGCAGGAGCATATCGCCTTCCTCGCACGGCATGACAGCCTGACTAAGCTGCCCAACCGTGTGCTGTTCTCCGAGACGCTGCATGACGCCTGCGAAAATTGCGACAAGACAGGCATCGCCCTGCTGTGCCTCGACCTCGATAATTTCAAGATCGTCAACGACACGCTCGGCCACGCCACCGGCGACGCCCTTCTGGTGGCCGTGGCCGAGCGCCTGCGCGGGTGCATCCGTGAATTCGACATGGCGACGCGCCTGGGCGGTGACGAATTCGCCGCCATCCTGGTGACAGACAAGCCCGATGAAGCGCAAGTCGTGGCAAACCGTATCATCGAGCGCATCGCGCGGCCATTCCACTTCGATGGCAAAACCGTACAAATCGGCGCCAGCATCGGCGTGGCCATGGCCCCGCGCGATGGCAAAGACCCGGGCAGGTTGATGAAAAACGCCGATCTGGCGCTGTACCGCGCCAAGGCGGACGGGCGCGGCATTGTTATTTTCTACAACCCGAAGATGGACGAGCTGGTGCGCGAGCAGCGCTCGCTGCAATCGGCGCTGCACCACGCCTTGGAGCACAGAGAATTCCGCCTGGAGTACCAGCCGGTGATCGACCTCGCCACAGGGCGCGTCGTCGGGGCCGAGGCGCTGATCCGCTGGCAGCACCCGGAACGCGGGATGCTGCTCCCCTCCGCGTTCATTCCGTTGGCCGAGGATGGCAAGCTGATCCATGAGATCGGCGAATGGGTCCTGCAGGAAGCCACCACCACCGCGGCCGGCTGGCCGGCCCCAGTGGCTGTCGCGGTCAATATCTCCCCCCTGCAATTCCACGACCCCAGCCTGCTCGCCAGTGTCAGAAACGCGCTCGCCAGTTCGGGGCTGGAACCCAGGCGGCTAGAGTTGGAGATTGTTGAATCCGTGGTGCTGGGGACCGACCCCGCGGTCGAGCATACGCTGCAGGGGCTGCGCGAGCAGGGCGTGCGCATCGCACTCGACGATTTCGGCACGGGTTACTCGTCGCTCTCCTATCTGCGCCGCTTTCCGGTCGACAAGATCAAGATCGACCAGTCCTTCATCCGCGATCTCGGCGAGTCACTGGACGCCCGCGCTATCATCTCCGCCATCACCGGGCTGGCGCAGCGCATGAACATGGTGGTGACCGCAGAGGGGGTGGAAAGCTCCGAGCAGGCCGCTCTGCTCGCCGCTTTCGGCTGCACCCAGGCGCAGGGCTATCTGTTCCACCGCCCCATGCCGCCAGAAGACTTCCGGCGCCTGCTGACGGAAAACGCCCCACACCCGGCCTGCCCGCCAGCAGTGCGGCACGGCGTAGCTCTCTAACCCCCTCTCGGAGGTTGTTTCAGAAGTCGCTCTGGCGAGCGTGGATGGCCGCCAGAGCAGACTTACGAAGCAGCCTCTTTGCCTTGCCGCGCGGCAATGGCTTAATGGGCGGCTTATGAGTGATACTGCTACAGGCGCTTCCCCGGCGATGGCTCAATGGTTCGCCATCAAGGCGAGGCACGAGGACGCGCTGCTGTTCTTCCGCATGGGCGATTTCTACGAGCTGTTCTTCGCGGATGCACAGGCGGCAAGTGCGGCGCTGGACATCGCGCTAACCGCGCGCGGCCAGCACCAGGGCCAGCCCATACCCATGTGCGGCGTGCCGGTCAGCCAGGCGGAGATGTATCTGGCCCGGCTGATCCGGCGCGGCTTCCGCGTCGCCATCGTCGAACAGCTGGAAGACCCGGCGGCGGCCAAGGCCCGCGGTGCGAAAGGCCCACTGAAGCGTGACGTGGTGCGCCTCGTCACCCCCGGCACGCTCACAGAGGAAGCGCTGCTGGAAGCCGGGCGGGCGAATTTCCTCGCCGCCATCGTGCCGCATGGGGCGCAGCTGGGCATCGCCTGGGCGGATATCTCGACCGGGCTGTTCGAGACCGAGGCGACGGACGCAGCCGGGCTCCCCGCGATCCTCGGGCGGCTGGACCCGGCCGAGATCATCGCCGATGCGGGCATCGAGCTGGGGCCGTTCGAGACAAAGCGGGTGGGCACGCAGCGCCTCGCCATGTCCCTTCCCGCCACGCCCGAGGCGGCGCGGCGGGAACTGGCCGGGAAATTCGGCGCCGCCAGCCTGGACGCGTTCGGGGATTTCTCCCCTGCCGAGGCGCTCGCCGCCGCGACGGTGCTGGCCTACATCACCGCCACCCAGATGGGGGCGATGCCGCGCCTCTCCCACCCTGCCAGCGCCGGGGTGGCCGGGCAACTGGCCATGGATGCCGCCACCCGCGCCAGCCTGGAGTTGCTCGCCGCCCGTGGCGGCAATGAGGCGGGCAGTCTGTTCGGCGCGGTGAAGCGTACGGTCAGCGCCGCCGGGGCACGGCTGCTGGCTGGCTGGATCAGCGCCCCGCTCAACCGGCTGGAACCGCTGCTTGACCGCCAAACGGCATGGCTGGCCCTGCGCGACACCGGAATGGCCGAGCCGGTGCGCACGGCTTTGCGCGGCGCGCCAGACATGGCCCGCGCCTTGGGGCGCATCGCGCTGGGCCGGGCCTCGCCCCGCGACCTCTCCGCCATCCGCGCCGGGCTGGATGTGGCAGCGCGGCTCGCCCCGCTGCTCCCCCGCGGCCCCAGATTGCTGGATGCCGCCGCCACGGCGCTGAACCCGGCACCGGACCTGCTGGAGACGCTGCAGCACGCTCTGGCCGAACCGGCGCCGCTGAAGCTGGAAGATGGCGGTGCGATCGCCCAGGGTTACGACGGCGAGTTGGACGCGGAGCGCGCCCTGCGCGACGACACGCGCCGGATCATCGCCGAATTCCAGACCGAGCTGGCCCAGCGTTACGGCGTGGCGAGCCTGAAGATCCGCCACCACGCGCAGCTGGGTTATGTGCTGGAGGCCCCCGCCGCCGCAGTGGAGCAACTGCGCGGCCACCCGGAACTGCTGCTGCGCCAGGGCATGGCGAATGGGGCGCGCTTCACCCATCCCGAACTCTCGGCGCTTGACCAGCGCATCACCGAGGCCGCCTTCCGCGCGAGCGCGCGCGAGAAGCTGGTGTTCAACTGGCTGATCAAGCAGGCGCTGGCGGCGGCCCAGCCTTTGGCCTCCTGCGCCGAGGCGCTGGCCCTGGCCGACGTTCTGCAGTCGGCCGCACATCTGGCGCTGACCGGGCGGTTCTGCTGCCCGGAACTCTCCGAGGACGCGGCATTCAGCATCGCGGCCGGGCGGCACCCGGTGGTGGAAGCGGCACTGCCGCCGGGGGTGAGCTTCATCCCCAATGGCTGCGATCTTTCCCCCGCCCAGCGGCTGATGCTGCTCACCGGCCCCAACATGGCCGGTAAATCGACCTTTCTGCGGCAGAACGCGCTGCTGGTGGTTCTGGCCCAGGCCGGGCTGCCGGTGCCGGCGGAGGCGATGCGCCTTGGCCTCGTGGACCGGCTGTTCTCCCGGGTGGGGGCTGCGGACGACCTCGCCTCCGGGCGCTCGACCTTCATGGTGGAGATGATCGAGACCGCAGCCATATTGCATCAGGCCGGGCCAAAGAGCTTCGTCATTGTCGATGAGATCGGGCGCGGCACCGGAACGCGGGACGGTTTGGCCATCGCCCAGGCCGTTTTGGAGAGTCTCCACAACAAATAACCGCAGTCGCGCCATATTTGCCACACATTTCCATGAATTATTTGTGCTAGTTGAGGCTTTGCCGAGACTGAAACCGCACACGATGCGGGTCAAGGAATTCCGGGGCGAGGTGGTGTTCATGCACGAAGTGGTCGAGGGGGCGGCGGAGAAGAGCTGGGGCGTGCATGTGGCGCGGCTGGCCGGCGTGCCGGAACCCGTGGCCAAACGCGCTGAAATGCTGCTGAAATCCGCCGAAAAAGCCACTCTGGCCACCGCGCCGCTGCCGCTCTTCGCCAATCTGGCGCCGCCCGCGCCGGTGGAAGCAGAGCCGGAGCCGGGCCCGGATGAGGCCCTGGCGGCGGCCCTGGCGGAGCTGGACCCGGATGCCATGAGCCCGCGTCAGGCGCTTGAAGCCTTGTACACATTGCGGGCCGAGGCGCTGAAAACGCGCCCCGGCCAAGCGGAAAATTGAGGGCTGGCGGTGCGTTATGAATTCCCTCACCTGATGGATTGATCTACCGTGTTCGACATGCCCGTATCCAGGAAGCAACCCGACATCACCGCCGCCCTCGCCGAGCTGCTCACGCCGGCTGAGACGCCCTCCCGCGAGGTGGCCCTGGGGTTGTTCCGCCGCCAGCTGGGGCGGGTGCAGGGCTTCGTCCAGCAGCGCTTCGAGCAGGACGGGCTGAACGGCCTGACCGCCGCAAGGCTGCATGCCGGGCTGATCGACGAGCTGGTCAGCTCGCTGTTCGCCTACGCGATGAAACTGCACGCGCTGGGGCCGAACGACAGGCTGGCCATGGCGGCCACCGGCGGCTATGGCCGCGCCACGCTCGCCCCGTTCTCCGATATCGATCTGCTGTTCCTCTCGCATGGCCGGGCCTCGCCGGCGGTGGAGAAGGCGGTGGAGTTCATCCTGTATTTCCTGTGGGACCTTGGCCTGAAGGTCGGGCACGCGACCCGCTCCATCGATGACTGCCTGATCGAGGCCAAGGGCGACGTGACCATCCGCACCTCGCTGCTGGATGCCCGCTGCCTGTGCGGCGACCGCGCCTTGTTCGCCGATTTCCAGAAGGCCTTCCGCAAGGATTGCACCGCCGACGGGCCGGGCGAATACATCGCCGCAAAGCAGGCCGAGCGCGCGGCGCGGCACCGGCGCTTCGGCGAGACGCCCTTCATGGTGGAGCCGAACGTGAAGGAGGGCCGCGGCGGCCTGCGCGATTTGCAGACCCTGTACTGGCTGTCGCGCTACGTGTTCAACACCTTCGCCATGACCGAGCTGGTGGGCAAGGACGCGCCGGGCGGCGGCATCCTTACCGCCGCCGAGGCCCGGGCCTGCAAGCGCGCCTGGGAATATCTGTGGACCGTGCGCTTCCACCTGCACTACGTGGCCGGGCGCGCCGAGGAGCGGCTGACCTTCGACCTGCAGCCGGTGATCGGCGGGCGCATGGGCTATACGCGCCATGGGCGCCAGAACGGGGTGGAGCGCTTCATGCGCCACTACTTCCTCATGGTGCGCGAGGTCGCGCGCGTGACCGCCGTGCTGGAGCCGGCGCTGGTACGCGCGGCCCTCGGCCCGCCGGCCCTCGCCGCGGAAACCGACGCGGCGCTGATCGAGCAGGGTTTCGTGCTGGCCGATGGCAAGATCCTGTTCGCACCCGGGCATGACCCGGCTACCGATCCCTCCAGCGTGTTCCGCATTCTCATCTGCGCGCGCGACCGCGATCTGGAACTGCACCCGCTGGCGCGGCGCACGCTCATCCGCTCGGCGCCGCTGGGGGCCGAGCTGCGGGGCGACAAACAGGCCGCCGCGCTGTTCCTCAATCTGCTCTGCGGCGCGCACGAGACCGGGCACGACCCGGATTGCAACTCCGCCACATGGATGGGGATTCTCAACGAATCCGGCATTCTCGGCCGCTATCTGCCGGACTGGCGGCGCATTGTCGGGCAGATGCAGTTCGACACCTACCATGTCTACACCGTGGACGTGCACACGGTGCAATGCATCCGCAACCTCAACAGCATCGAGGCCGGGACGCTGAAGGAAATCGCGCCCGTCGCCTCCGACCTGACCGGGCAGATCCAGTCCCGCCGGGCGCTGTACGTGGCGATGCTGCTGCACGACATCGCCAAGGGCCGCGGCGGCGACCATTCGGTGCTGGGCGCCGAGATCGCCCTGAATGTCGGCCCCGCGCTGGGGCTCTCCGCCGAGGAGACGGAAATGGCCTCCTGGCTGGTGCTGCATCACCTGTTACTGAGCCAGACCGCCTTCTCGCGCGATATCGACGACCCGAAGACGATCCTCGACCTCGCGGATACCATCCAGAGCCCTGAGCGGCTGCGCCTGCTGCTGATCCTCACCGTCGCCGATATCCGCGCCGTGAGCCCCAAGGTATGGAACGGCTGGAAGGCCACGCTGCTGCGCGAGCTGTATTCGCGCGTGGCGGAGGTGCTGGAAGGCGGGCTTTCCACCACCGAGCGCGACACGCGCATCGCCCGGGTGAAGGATGTCGTGTCCTCGCTGCTGGCGGACTGGCCGGCGGCGGAGCGCGAGGATTTCCTCTCGCTCGGCTATCCCAGCTACTGGCTCGGCTTCGACCCCGAGAGCATCGAGCGCCATGCGCGCATGATCCGCGACGCCAAGGCCCGCAACGCGCCGCTCACGGTGTTCACCGAGCCCCTGCCCGCCCGCGCCGTGACCGAGGTGGTGGTTTACACCGCCGACCATGCCGGGCTGTTCAGCCGCATCGCCGGCGCGCTGGCGATTGCCGGCGCCTCCATCGTGGAC
This sequence comes from uncultured Alphaproteobacteria bacterium, assembly GCA_963750235.1. GTDB lineage: Bacteria > Pseudomonadota > Alphaproteobacteria > Acetobacterales > Acetobacteraceae > Acidocella. Next base: position 335,618 of record CAVVPW010000004.1, on the reverse strand, counting down.
GCGCGCATCCATACGCTGACCGACGGCATGGCGCTGGATACATTCTGGATCCAGGACGCCAATGGCGGGCCATTCGACACGCCGCACCGCCTCGCCCGCCTTGCCACGCTCGTGGAGCAGACGCTCTCCGGCCGATTGAAGCTGGCGGCGGAAATCCGCAAGGCGACGCGCAGCGTGGTGGCGCAGCGCATGCGCGCCATCCATGTGCCGCCGCGCGTGGTGGTGGATAACCGCGCCTCCAACCGGCACACGGTGGTTGAAGTGAACGGGCGCGACCGCCCCGGCCTGTTGCATGACGTGACGGCGGCGATTTCGGCGGAAGGGCTGCAGATCGCCTCCGCCCATGTAACCACCTACGGCGTGCGCGCCGTGGACGTGTTCTACGTGAAGGACGTGTTCGGCATGAAGGTGGAGAATGAGCGCAAGCTCTACCAGCTGCGTAAGGCGCTGCTGGAGGCGCTGAACCCGGCGATGGACGAACCGCCTTCTGACGGGAGGGACTCGGCCTCGGCTGCCTAGGTTCTGGCCGCGAAACTTTCACTAACCAGGCGGCGCGCCTTCTGCTACGCCAGCGCAGAACGTTTTTATAGGGAAACATCATCGATGAATGGTGGCCTGCGGCGCGACTTTGCTGGTTCGGTGAAAATCTGCCTGAACAAATACGCCGATTTCAACGGCCGGGCGCCGCGCTCGGAATATTGGTGGTGGGTGCTGTTCGTCTTCCTGGTGGCGTTGGCCGCCGGGATCGTGGCCGCCGTGCTGGACGGACTGTCGGGCGGCATGATGTTCATCAGGCTGGCCAGGATGGCGATGTTCCTGGCTTTCGTCGTGCCGAATCTGGCCGTCGCCGTGCGGCGGCTGCACGATCTCAACAAATCCGGCTGGTGGCTGCTGCTCGGCCTCATCCCCGCGATTGGCGGGCTGATCCTGCTGATCTTCGCCTGCCTGCCCGGCACGCCGGGCGCGAACCGATTCGGCGCCGATCCGCTGGCGGCAGATATGAATCCCGCCGTTTGACACGCCGGAAAAACCTGCGAATGGCTTGAAGCATGGCCAAAATTTCCCCCTCGCGCCTCGGCTTCATGCTGTGCGCCTTTCTGTTTCCCGGGCTGATCGGCACCTTCGCCAGTTTCTCCATCCCTGCCCCGGTGATCGACGAGATGCATCAGCAGGACGCGCTGGATGCGGTGCTCGCCGCACCCGACGCCACGGCACAGGCGGCTGCGATCGCGGCGCTGGCGGACAAGGTGGACCCGGATACCGCAGCGATAGTAACCAACGGCACCGGCCCGATCGAGGCGCGCGTTGCGGCGGCGGAACAGAACATGCGCCGGGAGGTGGTGGCGCAGGCGCGGGCCGCAGCCTATAAGATCCGGCTCATGGTGATCACCATGACCGTGCTCGGCGCGGTTTTTGGCGTTGTATTGATGGGACCCGATAAAGAATGACTGAGCACGTGAAATCCTACTACGCGGCTACCGCCAACAAGCAGGATGCGCGCCCGCCCCTGCAAGGGAGCGTCACGGCGGATGTCTGTGTCATCGGCGCCGGGTTCACCGGTACCGCGGCGGCGCTGGAACTGGCGGAGCGCGGCTTCTCGGTCATCGTGCTGGAGGCGGTGCGCGTCGGCTTCGGCGCCTCGGGCCGCAATGGCGGGCAGATCGTGAACGGCTATTCGCGCGACCTGGACGTGATCTCGGCCCGCTATGGCGAGAAGGCCGGGAAGCTGATCGGCGCGTTCGCCTGCGAGGGCGGCAACATCATCCGCGAGCGCGTGGCGAAATACGGAATCAAGTGCGACCTCCAGCCGGGCATGCTGGCCACGGCGCTGACGCATAAGCAGATGCGCGAGTTGGAACACCATGTGAAGGTGTGGAACAGCTTCGGCTACGACCAGTTCGAGCTGCTGGACAAGAACGGCCTCGCCCCGCATGTGGTGACCGACCGTTACGTTGGCGGGTTGATCGACAAGAAGGGCGGGCATATCCATCCGCTCAACCTGGTGCAGGGCGAGGCCGAGGCTTTCGAGTCCCTGGGCGGCAAGATCTACGAGAACTCGCCGGTCGTGTCCGTGGACAAGGAAAACGCCGTGGTGAAGACGGCGCAGGGCGAGGTGCGGGCGAAATATGTGTTCGTCTGCGGCAACGCCTATCTGCACAACGTGCTGCCGGAACTGGAATGGCGGATCATGCCCGTCTCCACCCAGGTGCTGGCGACCGAGCCGCTGGGCGACGAGGCGAAGCGCCTGCTCCCCTCCAACGTGTGCGTCGAAGATTCCAACTACGTGCTGGATTATTTCCGCCGCAGCGCGGATAACCGCATCCTGTACGGTGGCGGCATTGTCTATGGCGGGACCGACCCGGTGAGCATCCGCGACAAGATCATGCCGCTGATGCTGAAGACTTTCCCCAGCCTGAAGAATGCGCGGATCGACTACACCTGGAGCGGCAATTTCGCGCTCACGCTCACGCGCTTCCCGCAGATGGGCAAGCTGGCGCCGAAAGTGTTCTTCTCGCATGGCGATAGCGGCCACGGCGTGACCACCACGCATCTGCTGGGGCGCATCCTGGCCGAAGCGGTGGCGGGCGATACCTCTCGCTTCGACGTCTTCGCCAACCTGCCCTATTTCCCCTTCCCCGGCGGCAAGACCTTCCGCGTGCCGCTCACCGTTATCGGCGCCTGGTACTATCAGATGCGCGACCGGCTGGGCATCTAACTTCCCCAAAAGGCCAGAATGGTCTAACCCGCGCGGATGGTAAAAGTTCGCTTCGCTCCCAGCCCCACGGGCTATCTGCATGTCGGCAATGCGCGCGCCGCGCTGGTGAATTTCCTGTTCGCCCGCAGTCAGGGCGGTATCTTCCTGCTGCGGCTGGACGATACCGACACCGAGCGCGGCCGGCCGGAATACGAGCAGGGGATCTATGACGATCTGCGCTGGCTCGGCGTCGCGTGGGACGAGACGGCACGGCAGTCGGACCGCTTCGCCCGCTATGCAGAGGTGGCTGAGCAGCTGAAGGCCTCCGGGCGGCTCTACCCGTGCTTCGAGAACGAGGACGAACTGGCGGCCAAGCGCGCCGCGCTGGTGAAGCGCAAGCTGCCCCCGGTATATGACCGCGCCGCCCTCTCGATGACCGCCGAGCAGCGCGCGGCCGCCGAGGCCAACGGCAAGACGCCGTATTGGCGCTTCAAACTCTCGGACGGCGCGGCCTCCTGGAACGACCTCGTGCTCGGGCCGCGCAACATCAAGCTCGGCACGGTCTCCGACCCGGTACTGATCCGCGCCGATGGCACCCCGCTCTACACCTTCACCTCGGTGGTGGACGATGCGGACATGGGCATCACCCATATCATCCGGGGCGAAGACCATGTCTCCAACACCGCCGTGCAAATCGATTTGTTCCAGGCCATTACACGCGCGCCAGTGCCGCGCTTCGCGCATCTGCCGCTGATCTCGGGCGGAGATGGCGAGAAGCTCTCCAAGCGCATCGGCTCGATCTCGCTGAAGTCGCTGCGCAAGGACGGCATCGAACCGGCCGCGATTACCGCCTACCTGGCGCGGCTCGGCACCAACAAGGACCCGGCGGCGGTGCCGATGGAGGAGCTGATCGCCAGCTTCAACCTCTCCGATTTCGGCCGCTCCCCGCCGCGTTTCGACGCGAAGCAGCTGCTCGGGCTTAACCGCAAGTTCCTGCACCATTTGGAATATGACGCCGTGCGGGACCGCCTGCCCGAGGGCGCGACCGAGGCGTTCTGGCTGGCGATTCGCGGCAATCTGGACATGCTGACCGAGGCGCGGCGCTGGTGGGAGGTGGTGGCCGATGAGTTGCCGGCACCGGAACTGCCCGGCAACTCGGTGGTGCTGCGCGCGGCGCTGGACACGTTGCCCGATGAGCCCTGGAACGAGGAAACCTGGAAGGCCTGGACCGGGGCTGTCTCGGATGCCACCGGGGCGAAGGGCCGGGCACTGTTCCAGCCGCTGCGCCTTTCCCTTACCGGCGAGGAGCATGGGCCTGAAATGGCGAAGCTGCTCCCGCTCATCGGCCGGGCCAGGGTGGAACAGCGCCTCGCGGCCTGCGTTGCCGCGCGCGGCACGCCCGGCTAAGACATTTCCCGCATAGGCACTTATGGGATTATCGCGTGGTCGATATTTTTGACGAGGTTTCCGAGGATCTGCGGCATGAGCGGGCGATTGCCCTGGCCAAGCGCTATGGCGGCTACCTGATCGCCGCCATGGTGCTGGTGCTGATCGGCGTTGGCGCGGAGCAGGCATACAGTGCCTACCAGGCCAAACAGGCGGAAAAGGCGTCGACGCAATACCTTGCCATCACCCAGGCGGCGGACCAGCAGGGCGGGCAGCTCACGCCGGACCAGGCGGTGCAGACCGCCCAGGACCTGAACAAATTCGCGGCATCCGCGCCGGAGGGCTACAAGACCCTGGCCAATCTGCGCGCGGCCGGGCTGTACGCCGCAGCAGGCAAGCTGGATCAGGCAAATGCGCTGTGGACCGGCGTGGCCCAGGATGGCGGCGCCGACAAGCTGCTGCGCGACCTCGCCACCCTACTCTGGGCGCAGCATGCGCTGGGCGCGGTGCCGGATACGGATATCCAGGCCCGGCTGCAGCCGCTGACCGCGACCGGCAACCCCTACCATGCCCTGGCGCGTGAAGCCCAGGCGCTGAGCTATATGCACCAGGGCAACGCGGATCTGGCGAAAGCTTTGTTCACAGAACTGGCCGCCGACCCCACCGCCCCGGCCGGCGTGCGCGAACGCGCCCAAGGCATGCTTGCACAGTTAAACGGATGAAATCCCCCATGATGCGACGCCGTACCGCCACCGCCGGCCTGATGACGCTGGGGCTGCTGGCCTCCTGCTCCAAGCCCAAACCCAAGATTGTGGGCGAACAGATCCCGGTGCTGCCGGATATCAACGGCATGGATGTGGCCGCAAACCCGCCGCAGGTGGTTCTGCCCCAGGCCACCGCCCTGGCCGACTGGCCGCAGCCGCTCGCCAACCCCGCCCATGCGCCAGGCAACGTGACAGCCCCGCTCAACTTCAAGCCAAACTGGGATGCGGATATTGGCACGCCGGGCGGCTACCGCCAGCCACTAATGGCGAGCCCCGTCATCGCCGAGGGCAAGGTGTTCACCATGGACGCCGACGCGGCCGTGCGCGCCTTCTCGCTCACCGATGGCAGCCTTATCTGGCACGCCAGCACCCGGCCGAAGCACGCGACGGAACAGAATCTCGGCGGCGGCATCGCCTATGGCGGAGGCACGCTCTACGCCAGCACCGGCTATGCCGAGCTGCGCGCCCTGAACCCGGCCAGCGGCAAGCTGCTGTGGCAACAGAAGCTGGACTTCCCCACCCGCTCGGCCCCGCTGGTGGCGGGCGGGCTGGTCGCGGTCGTCACGCAGAACGACCTCCTGCTGACCTTCGACGCCGCCTCCGGCACCCCGGGCTGGCGCTTCGCCGGCTCAGCCGGCTTGGCCTCCACCACCGCGGTTGAGATCGCGGGCCCGCCCGCCTTCGCCGACGGCATCATCGCCGCCGGGTTCTCCAACGGCCTGCTGGCGGCGATCGACGCAACCTCCGGCACGCCGGTATGGGAGCAGAGCCTCGCCGCGTCCTTCGGCCAGACCGGCCAGCTCGACCTTTCAGACATCGTTGCCTCCCCGGTCATCGCGGACGGCGTGGTCTATGCCATCAACCTGGGCGACACGATGATGGCCGTGGACCTGCATTCCGGCGCCAAGGTGTGGACGCACAGCGCCACCGGCACGCAGCCCATCTGCCTCGCGGGGGGCTTTGCGTTCGTGCTCGACAAGAACCAGGTGCTCTACGCCGTGCATGCGGATGACGGGCTGGTCAGCTGGTCGCTGCAGCTGCAGGCCTATGAGAACATGAAAGCGAAGAAGAACCCGATCAGCTGGGCCGGGCCGATCTTGGTGAACGGCCTGCTGCTGCTGGTGAACGACCACGGCCAGGCGGCATTGGTGGACCCGGTGGCCGGGGCGCTGAAGCAGACCGTGAAGCTGGGCGGCAGCAATGTGGCGGACATGCCGCCGCTGGCCGCCGGCGGCGTGCTGGTGCAGCTGACGCGCAACGCCAAACTGACGGCATATGCCTGATCATGACACCGCATGTTGTCATTGCCGGACGTCCGAATGTCGGCAAGTCCACACTCTTTAACCGGCTGGCCGGGGCCCGCATCGCGCTCGTGGCCGACACGCCGGGCGTAACGCGCGACCGCAAGGAGGCCGAATGCGTGCTGGCCGGCACGAAGGTGCTGCTGGTGGACACCGCCGGGCTGGAGGAAGCCGCGCCGGACACACTGCCGGGCCGGATGCGGGCCTCCACCTCGCTGGCGGTGGAACACGCTGACCTCGTGCTGTTCGTGTTCGACGCCCGGGCCGGACTGCTGCCGGAGGACCACCATTTCGCCACCTGGCTGCGCCGCACCGGCAAGCCCGTGCTAGTGGTGGCCAACAAGGCCGAGGGGCGCGGCGGGGCCGCCGCCGCCATGGAGGCCTATGAGCTGGGCCTGGGCGAGCCCTGCGCCATCTCCGCCGAGCATAACGAGGGCATCTACAACCTGATGACCGAGATCGCCGACCGGCTGCCGAAGCCGGAAGAGGGCGAGGCGGAAGAGGGCGAGAACCTGCCGCTGCATCTCGCGATCGTCGGGCGGCCCAATGCGGGCAAGTCAACGCTGATGAACCATCTGCTCGGCGAGCAGCGGATGATCACCGGGCCAGAGCCGGGGCTGACGCGCGACGCGGTTTCGGCGGATTTCACCGGACCGGACGGCAAGCTGTACCGGATTGTGGATACGGCGGGCCTGCGCAAGCGTGCCAAGGTGGATGAGGGGCTGGAGAAGATGTCTACCTCCTCCTCGATCGAGGCGCTGAAGAAGGCCGAGATGGTGGTGCTGGCGGTCGACGCCGTTCAGGGCGTACAGGAGCAGGATCTGCACATTGCCCGCCTTGTCGAGCGCGAGGGCCGGGCCTGCGTGATCGCGCTTACGAAATGGGACGCGGTGGAAGACCGCGGCGATGCCCGCAAAGCAGCGCTGGACCGCATTTCCATCTCGCTCTCGCAGATGAAAGGCATCACCGTCGTGCCGCTCTCCGCCGAGACCGGCGAGGGCGTGGCCAAGCTGTTCCCCGCCCTGCGCGCCACCTACGAGAAGTGGAACCTGCGCATCCCCACCAGCCAGCTGAACCGCTGGTTCGAGGCGGCGCTGGAGCGCTTCCCCCCGCCGCTGGTGGATGGGCGGCGCCTCAAGCTGCGCTACATCACGCAGATCAAGGCGCGGCCGCCGACCTTCGCGCTGTTCGGCACCCGCGCCGAGCAGACGCCGGAGACGTATCAGCGCTATCTCGTGAACTCCCTGCGCGAGGCGTTCGAGATGCCGGGCGTGCCGATCCGCATTTATCTGCGCGGCACGGATAATCCGTACGCGGATTAGGGGGCGATTTACGTTCTGAGTTGAACCGCCCAAGCGATTCAACTTAGAACGATCGGACCTTAGGCGCCCACCTCCGGCAAGAGTCCCATTGCTTGGCGCTCGAATAGTTTGCGGTAAATCCCGCCCTGCAGCGCGAGCAGCGTCTCGTGCGGCCCGTTCTCGACGATCCGCCCGCGTTCGAACACCAGAATCCGGTCCAGCGCGCGCACGGTGGAGAGCCGGTGCGCCACGACGATCACTGTCCGCCCTGTCATCAACCGTTCCATAGCCTCTTGAATTAGCACCTCGGATTCCGAATCCAGGCTTGCCGTGGCCTCGTCCAGGATCAGGATCGGGGCATTGGCGAGGAAGGCGCGCGCGATGGCCACACGCTGGCGCTCGCCGCCCGAGAGTTTCACGCCGCGCTCGCCCACCAGCGTGGCGTAGCCACGCGGCAGCCGGGCGATGAATTCATGCGCGTTGGCGAGCCAAGCCGCCTGCTCTATCTCCGCCATACTGGCTCCTGGACGGGCATAGGCGATATTATCCGCCAGCGAGCGATGGAACAAAATCGGCTCCTGCGCGACGATGGCGATATTTTCGCGCAAGGACGCCTGGGCCACGGCGGCGATGTCCTGACCGTCGATACGGATACGCCCGCCGGTTACGTCGTGCAGGCGCTGCACGAGCTTCACGAAGCTGGTTTTGCCAGAACCGGAATGCCCGACCAGGCCGATGCGCTCGCCGCCCGGAATGGTGAGATCGAAATCGCGGAATAGCGGTTGCACATGCGGGCCGTAGCGGAACTCCACACTCTCGAACCGGATCTCCCCGGCGGTGATATGGATAGGCGGCGCGTTTTTACGGTCCTCCACCCCCACGCCCTGTTTGTGAAGCCCGACCAGCTCTTCCATATCGTTCACGCCGCGCTGCAAATTTGCAATGTGGTAGCCGATATCACGCAGATAGCCGAGCACGACGAAATAGGCCGTGAGCACGGTGGCAACATCGCCGGGCGTGGCCCGGCCGCTCCACCACAGAAAAATAGCGAGCGCGGTAACGGCAGTGCGTAACACCAGCAGTGCGCCGCCCTGAATGGTTCCGGAGGCCGTACCGCGCACCCATGTGCGCTGCGTGCGGCTGGACCATTTGCCGAGCACGGCGCGCAAGATCTCGTCCTCCCGCGCCTCGGCGCCAAACGCCTTCACGACCGCGTTGCAGGAAATGGCATCTGCCAGCGCACCGCCGATGCGCGTGTCCCATTTATTCGATAGCTGCGCGGCGGGCGCCACCCAGCGCACTGAGAGCGTGGCCGCGAGTGCGATATACAACACCGCGCCTACCGCCAGCAGCACACCCATGACCGGCCAGCGCCAACCCAGCACCACAGCCGAGCCGGCCAGCACGCAGAGCGCCGGCAGCAGCACGACGAGCAGCGTGTCATTCAGCATATCGATCGCCCACATGCCGCGCGTGATCTTGCGCTGCACCGAACCGGTGAAGGTGTTGGCATGCCATTCCGCCGAGAAGCGCTGCACGCGATGAAACGCATCGCGCGCCGCCTCCGCCATGTTGTGCAAAGTGAGGCGCACGATGCAACGGAACACGGTACAGCGCAAAGCGGTTTGCGAAGCCCCAAGCGCCGCCATGATGGCGAGCGTAATGAGCGCATCACGCAAGGCCGCCGCCCGCCCCCCGGTGGCGGAAACCGCGGTGACAAGATTGCCAGCGAAGACGGGCAGCAACACATCTGTCAGCGTTGCACCCGCCATGGCGCCGGCAGTAAGCGCCACGAGCGGCTTATGCGCCCCCCAGAGGTGGAACAGAAAGGCGAGGACGACACCCATCGGGCGCGCGCCTCTTTTATTGAGATTGATCACTGATAATATTCCGGCAGAAAACAACCGGCCCTTCAGGCTAAAAATTTTGAAAATAAAACGGGTTTGCCGTTAGCCGCAAAAGAGCAGGCTTATGCCCCGGCAGGGCGATGCGTGAGAAATACCATTCAGCCCTCCTTCAAAAATGCCTCAAGAAAAGACAGATTGAGTAACAAGCTGAAACGGCTCTGTCCAGTATTTTTCGTAGTGTAAAGTACATGAAAGCTTCATGTATCAAACCTCGCACCGCCGCTGCGGAGCGGCTACCAAGCTCGCATGTGGCGTATAATATTTGGCCTAATTCCGCTGTTTTTCGCCGCACGGGCTTTCGCCACGCCGCTGGAATGCGCGGGCGTGGCCTCCCCCGGCCTCGCCTACCCCGATATGCATGGTCGTTGGCAGGGTCTGGAGATTTCCATTTGCCAGCGCGTGGCCGCCAAGCTCGGGGTGACGGCGCAATTCACCCCGGTGCTGCAGGATAGCGACATCCCGCCGCGCGCCGATATAGTGTTCGCTCCGCAGGCGGATATCGGGCCCGGCTACGCGTTGGGGCCGGTGATTTATAACGACTACCAGGCGATACTGGTGCCCTACGACTCTCCCTCGCGGCGGGCGGCGGACCTTGCCGGGGCGGAAATCTGCGTCGAGCCCGGCTCGCCGGAGGATGACAATCTGCAAGCCTATTTCAAGGCGCATCACATAACGCTGCACGAATTCGCGTTCCAGGAACCCGATGAGATGCACGACGCCTACGAGGCCGGACGCTGCGATGCGATCACCGCGCGGCGCTCGCTGCTCATCGGGCTGCGTGGCAATGCCGAGGGGGCGCGGCAGGACGATATGCTGCTTCCGGATGACCTGGGCGACAACCCGGTGCGCGTGGCCAGCCGGGCCGGGCTGGCTGCTCTTGTTGCTGAAACCGTTGAGGAAAAGCCATGAAGTTCAAACGCGCCTTGAGCCTGATGACGGCGTTGAGCCTGCTGCCGGCGCAGGTTGCCTGGGCGGCTGACACCGTGACCCCACAGCCCAACGGCCCAACCGTGGCGCGCGCCGAGATGGTGGCGCATGAGCCCAGCCTGCCCGAGGCGCAGGAGATCGCGCTGCTGCGCAAGCATGTGAAATACGTGTTCGTGCTGTTCCAGGAGAACCGCTCCTTCGACTCCTATTTCGGCACCTTCCCCGGCGCCAAGGGGCTGTTCAGCCAGCCGGCCAGCCAGACACCCGGCTTCTATCAGCCGATCATGAATGTTGATGGCAGCATGGGCGTGATCTCGCCCTTCCGCATCGGGCCGGACCAGTACGCCGCCGACACGGATGATGTGGACCACGCGCATATCAACATGGCCGACAAAATGAACGTGGTGAACGGCACGGCGCTGATGGACCGTTTCGCCCTGGAAGAAGAGAAGAAGTACATCGCGCCCGGCGCCAAGACGCCAAGCCTGATGGCCAAGCAGTTCGGCGAGCTGACCATGGCCTACGAGGATTGCGATACCATCCCTTACTTGTGGAACTACGCCGACCGCTTCATCCTGTTCGATAATTTCTTCCAGCACACGATCGGGCCCTCCACGCCGAATGCGATCGCGATGATCGCGGGCGAGACCGGCGAGACGCAATGGGTGAAGCACCCCGATGAAGCTGTGGGCTCCAAGGGCCTGCCGAAAGGCGTGGGCGAGCCCATGGTGGGCGATGCCGACCCGCTCTGGGGCACCGACGAAAATGGCGATGCGAGCGGCCAGCCGCAGAACCCGAAGGATGCCGCGAAGCATCCGGTGATCCCGGTGCTGAACCAGACCTATGCCAGCCTGCCGCTGACCATGAACGGCGTGCAGGTGAAGGCGGTGACGGTGAAGGACACGCAAGCCGCGACCGACTTGGCCGATGTGCAGCAGGATATTCCCGCCATCGCCGCGAGCAGGGCGGCGGCGCTGCCCTGGGGCTGGTACGAGGAAGGCTACGACCGTGAGCCCACTGACAAGGGCGCCACGGCCAGCCATGCCGGCTATATCGGCCACCATAACGGACCGCAATATTTCGGTTACGTCTCGAACAACCCCGAAGAGACCAGGCATCTGCACGGTCTGGGCGATTTCTTCGCCGATATCGGCGCTGGCAGGCTCTCGCCCGCCGGCGGGGTGTATTACGTGCGCGGCGGATTCCAGAACATCGCCGGCCTGAACCCCGCGGACCCGGACACGGCGGTGCGGCACAATTTCCAGGGCGATGACGACCATCCGGGCTATTCCGACGCCGCCATCTCGGAGGCGCTGGTGGCGCGCGAGGTAAACGCCATCGCGCATTCCAAATACTGGGCGCAATCGGCGATCATCATCACCTATGATGAGTTGGAAGGCGATTACGACCATGTGCCGCCGACCTTTGTGGAATACGACCCGCAGGGCCTGCCGCTCTCGCGCGGGCCGCGCATCCCGCTCATCGTCATCTCGCCCTATGCCCGCGCGCATATGGTCAGCCATGAGAGCGGGGACCATGCCAGCGTGATAAAGTTCATCGAACTGCTCTACGGCCTGCCAGCGCTGGCGGACCTGCCGGACGAGGCGCAGGCACGCGAGGCAGGGCTGAAGATGTTCAAGCAGGCTTATCTCGGCCCGGCGGACGACAACACCCCGGGTATCGGCAACCTGCTCTCGGCCTTCGACCCGGCCCGCCTGACAGGTACTGTGCCCCCCCTGCCCGCCTCCTACGCGGTCACCGCCAACATCAACGCCATCCCGCCTTACGGCAACCAGGGCTGCAAGGCGATCGGCGTGGTGCCGGTGGATGTGGCGATGGGGATCAAGACCACGATCCCGGCGGATTTTAATCCGCGGCCGAAGACCAACCCGAGCGAGACGAAGTAAGGCGGCTCACGCCCCCTCTTTCAACATCTCCAGTTCCAGCCATCGCTCCTCGGCCTGTTCCAGCTTGGCGTGCAGGCTGCCCAGGGCCTCGGTGGTGGCGGCGAATTTTTTCGGGTCCTTCTCGTAAAGGCCCGCCGTGGCGAGGATCGTGTCGAGCTTCTGGATTTCGGCGTGCAGCTTGTCGATCTCCACCGTGAGAGTTTTCAGCTCGTGCTGTTCCTTGAAGGAGATCTTGCGCCCGGCCGGTTCCACTGGCTTCGCCGTGGCGGCGGGTTTGGGGGCGGGCTTCTTCTCGGATTTCTGCTCCGCCACCGGGGCTCCGGCGCGCTGCGCCAGCATGTCAGAATACCCGCCCGCGTATTCCACCCATTTGCCGTCGCCTTCCGACGCCAGAACAGAGGTCGCCACACGGTCGAGGAAGTCGCGGTCATGCGAGACGACGATGACCGTGCCCGTGTAATCGCCCAGCATTTCCTGCAACAGGTCCAGGGTTTCCAGGTCGAGGTCGTTGGTCGGCTCGTCCAGCACCAGCAGGTTGGAGGGCTTGGCCAGCGCCACCGCCAGCAGCAGCCGCCCGCGCTCGCCGCCCGAGAGCGTGCCGACCGGCGTGCGCGCCTGCTCGGGCTTGAACAGGAACTCCTTCATGTACCCGATCACATGGCGGCTCTGGTTGCCGACATGCACCTGGTCGCTCTTGCCACCGGTCAGTGTATCGGCCAGCGAGGTGTTCGGGTTTAGCGCCGCGCGCTGCTGGTCGAGGGTCACGACCTCCAGCGCCGCGCCGAGCTTCACCGCGCCGGAATCGGGCTCCAGCTGGCCGAGGATCAACTTCAGCAGCGTGGACTTGCCCGCGCCATTGGGGCCGACTATGCCGAGCCGGTCGCCGCGCAGCACGCGGAAGGTGAGATTGTCCACTACCTTGCGCTCGCCGAAGCTTTTGGAAATGCCGTCGGCGTCCACGACGATCTTGCCCGAGGTGGCGGCATCCAGCGAGGCGAGCTTGGCCGTGCCGAGCTTGTGCGTGTAGTTGCGGCGCTCCGCGCGCAGGCTGTGCAGGCCCGCCAGGCGCTTGACGTTGCGCTTGCGCCGCGCGGTCACCCCGTAGCGCAGCCAATCCTCCTCGCGCGCGATCTTGCGACCCAGCTTGTGGAACTCCTGTTCCTCCTGCTCCAGCACCTCGTCGCGCCAGGTTTCGAAATGGGCGAAGCTCTTGTCCAGGCGCTTGGTCTGGCCACGGTCCAGCCAGACCATGGCGCGGGAGAGGTTCTCCAGGAACCGCCGGTCATGCGAGATGAGCACCAGCCCTGAGGAGAGGGATTTCAGCTCGCCTTCCAGCCACTCGATGGCGGGGAGGTCCAGATGGTTGGTCGGCTCGTCCAGCAGCAGCAGGTCCGGGCTGGGGGCCAGGGTGCGGGCCAGCGCCGCGCGACGGGCCTCGCCGCCCGAGAGGTTTTCGGGCCTTTCATCCCCGCTCAGGCCAAGCTCGCCGAGCAGATACCGGACGCGGTACTCGTCGTCATTCGGCCCGAGACCCGCCAACACATAGTCCATGACGTTGGCGTGAGCGGAAAGATCCGGCTCCTGCGGCAGGTAGCGCATGGTGGCACCCGGCTGAAAGAAGCGCGTGCCGGAATTGAAGGCGATCTCGCCCGAGGCGATCTTCAGCAGCGTGGATTTGCCCGAGCCGTTGCGGCCGACGAGGCAGATGCGCTCCCCCGCCCCCACCGAGAGCGATGCCCCGGAGAGCAGCGGCATGGTGCCGAGGGTTACGGAGATGTCTGTGAGCAGCAGGAGCGGTGGGGGAGCCATGCGGGCTGTTTGGCGGTTCGCGCCGCCGGACTTAAGAGCGGCGCGCTAACTGCCCGGCAGCGCGACAGGCTGGGCCGGGCCGGAGGGCGCATAGCTGCCTGCAGGGAGCGGGCTGGGCTTCGGCGTGGCAGGGGGCGGCGGAGATACGGGCGCTGCCGTGGACGCCGTGGCCGTGGGCGACGTGCCGGTGGGCGACGTGGCCGTGGGCGACGCGCCGACAAGCGACGTGCCGGAGGGCGACGTGCCGGAGGGCGACGTGGCCGTGGGCGACGCGCCGACAAGCGACGTGCCGGAGGGCGACGTGCCGGAGGGCGACGTGGCCGTGGGCGACGCGCCGACAAGCGACGTGCCGGAGGGCAACGTGGCCGTGGGCGACGTGGCCATGGGCGGCGTCGCCGGGGCTGGCGCCAGTGCTGTGGGGGCGGGCGCCAGCGACTGCGACGTGGCGGCCGGGGGCCGGGTGGACTCAAGCCTGGCCTGGTAGCGCCGCCCGGCCAGGAAACCCCGCTTGTAGGCGGCGGATTTGTCTTGCTGCAGCTGCTTGGCCGATGTCGCGGCTGGCGCGGGTGCGGGTGCGGGCTCCGGGTGGGTCACGCAACTAGCCAGGGGCATCACGACGAGTGATACCAGAACAACCCCGCACGCAGACGATAAGTGGCGTAGTCTGAACATCAGCATAATATAGCGGTAACACAGCGCGACGCAAAATTATTACGCATTCTCCAGGGCCGTTGACGCCGCCCCGCCCCTGCGGCAGCGCGGTATATGCCCTGGGCTCAACATGGCATCAGCATATAGCCTCGCAATAGCTTGGCGTCACCCCGGCAACACTTCATTACCGTTCATTACTCTCATATGACCAAAAAACCGATATTTGGGCTGCACAAAGACGAAGGAGTCATGACATGCGCAAGCAAATGGCAATTATTCTGTTGCTGGCCGGCACGGTCGTGCCGCTGACGGGCTGCGTGGTCTACCCGGACCGCCCCTACGTGGCCGCGCACTGGGTGCCGGGGCATTGGGGCCCGTATGGCGTGTGGCATCCGGGCCACTGGGCGTAAGCCGCAAGAAGAACTTTCCCCTTCGCCGCGCCGCGCATTACAGGGCCACGCGGCGCAGGGGTAACGCAATGTAACGCCAACCGAGGCTCATGTTGTTGGACCGTTTTGCATAAGCCTTACGAAACTATGTATTCCGCAACTGCGGATTGACGCCGCCCCACCCCTGCGGCACGCAGGCATGCGAAACCTCCCGGGCCTGCATCCTCCATGTGTACCTCCTGCCAAACCGTCTCCCGCCGCGCCTTTTTTGGCGGAGCGCTCACACTGCCGCTCTGGCATGGCGGTCGCGGCGCGGGGCTCGTGGAGCCCTGCCTGCGCCTGCCCGTGCAAGCCGTGGCGGTGACGTTGGACGCCTGCCCGGGGCATTTCGACGAGCGCATCGCCAATACCCTGCTGGCGTGCAACATCCCGGCGACGATGTTCGTCACCGCCACCTGGATGCGCTGGAACCCGGACGGGCTGGCCCTGCTGAAGTCCCGCCCCGATCTGTTCGCGCTGGAAAACCACGGCGCGCGCCATA
Source organism: uncultured Alphaproteobacteria bacterium (assembly GCA_963750235.1). Taxonomy (GTDB): domain Bacteria; phylum Pseudomonadota; class Alphaproteobacteria; order Acetobacterales; family Acetobacteraceae; genus Acidocella. The sequence goes on along the minus strand of CAVVPW010000004.1, from coordinate 320,040 downwards.
TTCCCCCGGTGCTGGGCACAACGCCGATCTACGGGCTGGCCCCTGCTGGCACGCTGGATGCCATCCGCGCCGAGGTGCTGGACGGGGCGGCGGCGATCACCGCCGCGACGGGCAAGCGCCCCACCTGGTACCGGGCGGCGGCGGGCATCTACAGCCCGGCGGCCATCCCGGCCATCGAGGCGCTGGGCCTCAAAATCGCCGGTTATTCCCTGAACTCGGATGAGGGGGCCTCTCTGCCCGCCAGGACCGTGGCGGCGCGGATCGCCGCGGCGAAGGACGGCGACGTGATCGAGGGGCATATCAACCAGCCGAAGCGCGACAGCGGCGCGGGCATCGCCGCCGGGCTGAAGGCGCTGCACGAGGCCGGGACCAAATTTATCCGCCTGGACCAGTTGCCCGCAACGATCGACGTGACGGCGTAAGCGCGCGGCGGAGTCCGTTGCCACCCCGCCAGCAGGGCAAAGGGCCAATGCGGACAAGGAATTCCCGGCTGTATAAATGGAATGTCCACAGAACTACCCACAATTCTGTGGATAACTTCGCAGTCGCACAATAAATCGAGACTTTCCAGGACATAGAGTGCGATCGTATCAGGCTGATACCAGACATGGTTCAGCCTGATACGTGAATCGCCCTCTAACTCATTGATGACAGCCAAACGCAAAGCAGGCGGCAATCGCGTCCGGCTGCGTAGATAATCGGGTCGTCGCTGCTATTTTTCGGCTACGACCAGGGGAGTGACGCTCACCACTGCTATACCACTGCCCACCAGGCCAATCTGGCTCGCGGCCGCCTCGGAAAGGTCGATAATGCGGTGGCCGTGAGGCATGCAATCGTTCACGACAACAACAACGGAACGGTCGTCGTTGAGACGCGAGATACGGACGGTGCTACCCAAGGGCAGCACGGGCGATGCAGCAGACAGAGCGCCGTTCCTGAAGGATTGGCCGGTACATGTGCGGTGAAGGCCCGGGCCAGGCCGGTACCAGGAAGCAAGACCGACAATTGATGGAGCCGACGCAACGGTCTGAGGCGCTGGCGGGGGGGCGGTAACAGCAGCCTGTGGGGGCGCGGCGGCAGTTGCGACGGGAAGTCGCCCGGTGGGGGCGGCGGTGCAACCTGTAACAACGCCCGCAACCGCCAGAATGAGCATGAAGCGGTACTGGATCATCGCGGCCAGCAGATGGTCTGTGAGTTGGAACCGTCCATGCAAGTAGCGTATAACGAATTTAATTGGCTTGCATAGCAGTAATGGCACGGCGACGGGCTCAGGGAGCGTCGTTCAGGCCGCTGGCCCACCCGGCCTAGTGTGAAGCGCCCCCGCGGCCAAGCCGGCCACAAGTATTACACCGCGAATTAACCGGGGCTTCTGCGCCCCATCCAGCCAATTGCCCGTGTCCCTAAGTCCGTCAACGCCACATCACCAAGGCAGCTCGCTACCGTCATAACTCCAGAATTGTCCGGTCGCATCCGGCCCCAGTTGGTCGATCACCGCCAGCATCTCCGCCGCGGCCTGCTCAGGCGCGCGCACGGCCAAACCCGATTTGGCGAAGGGAGCAGAAAGCGGCGTGTCTACCGTGCCAGGGTGCATGGCGATGCAGATCGCCTGCGGCTTGGTGCGAGCCAGTTCGATGGCGGCAGTATGAATGAGCTGGTTGAGGGCCGCCTTGGATGCACGGTAGCTGTACCAGCCTCCAGCCCGGTTGTCGCCGATACTGCCCACCTTGGCCGAGAGCGAGACGAACACTGCCCGCCGGGCGCACGGCAGCAGCGGCAGGAAATGCTTCATCAGCAATGCCGGACCGATTGCGTTTACCGCGAAGGCGTGCGCCAGATGCGCGGGTGTCACCGCCGCGAGCGTCTTTTCCGGCATGAAGCCACCCCCGTGCAGAAAGCCCGTCGCATCGATGATCAACTCCAACTCCCCTTGCGCCGCCACCCAGGTTGCAGCGGCTGCAATGCTGGCTTCATCCAGCAGGTCCAATGCCGGGGTGGAGCGACGCGAAAGGGCGAGCGTACCCGGCCCCAGCAGCCTTACAAAGGCCGCGCCCAGACCACCACTGGCACCAATGACGATGTCGCCCATTGCCGTTTCTCCCGCTTGGCCGACCATAGCCTGGCTGCGGTCGTGGATGCCACGAAAGAGGTCCAGGAGGTGATACGGACGGTCCTTAAAGGGGCCGCACAACAAGCAGACACAGTGCGGATAATCCCCGGACTTACGTCCGGTCCATCAAAGCAAATTGAATTCTTTGGGGAAGATGGTGGGTGCACAAGGATTCGAACCTTGGACCTACTGATTAAGAGTCAGCTGCTCTACCAACTGAGCTATGCACCCATCCTGCCGGGGCGGCGTATGCCGTCGCGGTGGGGGAGCGTATAACGGCACATCGCGGGAAAGAAAAGCCCGGCAGTGAAGAAAAATTACCCCGAACCCCATGCGTTTCCGCACATTGACCTTAACGCATTGGTCATATTCATTAGACGCATGGACACCCTAGCCTGAAGGAGCCGCCCATGGCTTATGCGTTGCAACAGCTCGTCAACGGCCTCACGTTAGGGATGATCTACGGGTTGATCGCCGTGGGCTACACCATGGTCTACGGCATTATCGGCATGATCAACTTCGCCCATGGCGACGTGTTCATGATCGGAGCGTTCATCGGCATCATCGTGCTCACGGCCCTTACGGGCGTCACCTCCGTGCCGCTTGGGCTGCTGGCGGCGCTCATCATCTCGGCGGCTTTGTGCGGGGTGTACGGGTTTTCCATTGAGCGCGTGGCGTATAGGCCACTGCGCGGCTCCTTCCGCCTGGCGCCGCTGATCTCAGCCATCGGCATGTCCATCCTGCTGGAGAACTACGTGCAGACCAGCCAGGGCGCGCTGGAGCGGGCGATTCCCAACCTCATCCCCGGCGGCATCACGCTCATGCAGCAGGATGGTTTCGTCGTGCAACTCTCCTGGATGCAGTTGGCCATCGTCATCGTCACCCTCGTGGTGCTGGGCATCTTCACCTACATCGTCACCCGCACCCCGCTCGGGCGGGCGATGCGCGCCGTGGAGCAGGACGCCAAGATGGCGGCGCTGCTGGGCATCGACACCAGCCGAACGATCAGCATCACCTTCATCATCGGCTCGGCGCTGGCGGCGATCGCCGGGGTGATGTTCCTGCTCTATTACGGCGTCATCGATTTCTACATCGGCTTCAACGCCGGGATCAAAGCCTTCACCGCCGCGGTGCTGGGGGGTATCGGCTCGCTGCCCGGGGCGGTGCTGGGCGGGCTGCTGATCGGCCTCATCGAGGCGTTCTGGTCCGGCTACGCCACCGTGGCCTACAAGGATGCCGCCGTGTACTCCATCCTCGCCATCGTGCTGATGTTCATGCCCAGCGGACTGCTCGGCCGGCACGAGGTGGAAAAAGTATGACGCGCGCGGTGGACATGCTGAAGGATGCGGCGGCGGTCGCGTTCTTCGCGCTGCTGATCTTCGCGCCGTTTCTGGGCCTGCAACTTTCCGACAACGATGCGGGCGGGCTCTCCCTCTCCGCACGTCCGGCATTGTTGGCGGCCGCCGTGGGGCTCACCTTCCTCGCGCGGATTGCCATGCTGCTCTGGCACCAATACCGCCCGGCAGCGCCCAATGTGCACATAGCCGCGGCGGCGCAGAAATCCGGCAAGTACATCGCCCCTGCCCTGCTCGTATTTGCCCTCGTCATGCCATTCCTCCCCGGCCTGCCGAATGCGTATATCGACCTCGGCGTGCTGATCATGACCTATGTGATGCTCGGCTGGGGGCTGAACATCGTCGTCGGCCTCGCGGGGCTGCTGGACCTGGGGTACGTCGCGTTCTACGCGGTCGGCGCCTATTCCTTCGCGCTGCTCGCCACCAATTTCGGCCTCGGTTTCTGGGAATGTCTCCCGCTCGCGGGCATCCTCGCCGCCTGCTGGGGCACGTTCCTCGGTTTTCCCGTGCTGCGGTTGCGCGGCGATTATCTCGCCATCGTCACCCTGGCATTCGGCGAGATCATCCGGCTAATCATCACCAACTGGGTCTCGCTCACCGGCGGGCCGAATGGAATTACCGACATCCCCCGCCCCACGCTGTTCGGGCTGAAATTCAGCATGGCGGGCGGGCCGGGCACCTTTGCCGGGTTCTTTGGGCTAGACCCGCATCCCAGCCAGCGCATCACCTTCCTGTACTACATCATCCTCGCCCTCGCCTTGCTCACCAACTGGGTGACGATGCGGCTGCGCCGCCAGCCGCTGGGTCGCGCCTGGGAGGCGCTGCGCGAGGATGAGATCGCCTGCCGGTCGCTCGGCATCAATGTGCGCAACACCAAGCTCACGGCCTTTGCCATCGGCGCGATGTTCGGCGGCTTCGCGGGCTGTTTCTTCGCCGCGCGTGACGGCTTCATCAGCCCCGATTCCTTCACCTTCATGGAATCCGCCACGGTGCTCGCCATCGTAGTGCTCGGCGGCGCTGGCAGCCAGCTCGGCGTGGTGCTCGCCGCCTGCGTGATGATCGGCGTGCCGGCGATGCTGCAAAGCCTGCAGATCTACCGCATGCTGATTTTCGGCGCGGCGCTGGTGGTGATCATGGTCGTGAAGCCGCGCGGGTTCATCTCCACCCGCCGCCCGACCGTGGCGCTCCGCAAAGCAAAAGAGATCGGCGCGGAGCTAATCGCGCAGGGGCGCGGCTGATGACAATATTGCAGGTAGAAAATCTGACCATGCGCTTCGGCGGACTGACGGCGGTGAACAATGTCAGCTTCACCGCGCAACAGGGCAACATCACCGCCATCATCGGCCCGAACGGCGCGGGCAAGACCACGCTCTTCAACTGCATCACCGGCTTCTACAAGCCCACAAGCGGCGGAATCACCATCATGCATGGCAAGCCGCTGCGGCTCGACAAGCTGCCGGGCCATGCCATCGCCCGCAAGGGGCGGGTGGCGCGCACCTTCCAGAACATCAGGCTGTTCGGCGGCATGACGGCGCTGGAGAACCTGCTCGTGGCCCAGCACAACAAGCTCCAGGCGGCCACGGGCTTTGGCGTGCTCGGCATATTGGGCATCGGCAAGTACCGCGCAGAGGAGCGCGCTGCGATAGAGCGCGCGAAATACTGGCTGGCGCAGACAGGGCTGCTGGAGCGCGCCGACGACCCGGCGGGCGCCCTGCCCTATGGCGCGCAGCGGCGGCTCGAGATCGCACGCGCCATGTGTACCGAGCCGGTGCTGCTCTGCCTCGACGAACCCGCCGCCGGTCTGAACCCGCGCGAATCCGCAGCACTTAACGAACTGCTGCTGAATATCCGCGCTGACGGAACCTCGCTGCTGCTGATCGAGCACGACATGGGCGTGGTGATGAAGATTTCCGACCATATCGTCGTGCTCGACCACGGCAAGAAGATCGCCGACGGCACGCCTGCGGAGATCCGCTCGGACCCGCATGTGATCGCCGCCTATCTCGGCGAGGGCGACGAGGGCCTGGAAGAAACGGAGACCACGCTGTGAGCGCGGTGCTGGAGCTCAAGGGCGTGAGCACATTCTACGGCGCCGTGCAGGCACTGCGCGATGTCAGCATCGAGGTGAACGAGGCCGAGATCGTTACGCTCATCGGCGCCAATGGCGCGGGCAAGAGCACGCTGATGATGACGATCTTCGGCCAGCCGAAAGCGAAAAGCGGCGAGATCATCTACCAGGGCGAGACCATCACCGCCCTGCCTGCCTTCCAGATCGCGCGGCGCGGCATCGCGCAATCGCCCGAGGGGCGGCGCATCTTCCCGCGCATGAGCGTGGAGGAAAACCTGCTGATGGGCGCGCAGGTGGTGAACTATGCCGATTACGACAAGCAACTTTCCATGGTGTTGGAGTTGTTCCCGCGTTTGCGGGAGCGGTTTGCCCAGCGCGGCGGCACCCTCTCGGGCGGGGAGCAGCAGATGCTGGCCATCGCGCGGGCGCTGATGAGCAAGCCGAAGCTGTTATTGCTCGATGAACCATCGCTAGGCCTGGCGCCGCTCGTCATCAAGCAGATCTTCGGGGCCATCCGCCAGCTCAACCGTGAGACGGGGCTGACCGTGCTGCTGGTGGAACAAAACGCCAACCAGGCTTTGCGGCTCGCGCATCGTGGCTATGTTCTGGTCAACGGCGCCATCACCATGGAAGGCACTGGCGCGGAATTGCTCGCAAGGCCGGAAATAAGGGCAGCTTACCTGGAAGGCGGGCATTGATACGGCGCAAACTTTAGGCGCATACTCGCTTGTGTTTGCGCGCGGCCGCCCCGCCTGCCCCGCGCGCAACATTACCGCGTTTCACCCTCGCCACAAAGGAGCCTGAATTGCGTAATTTCCTCTTAGCCTCAGCCACGTTCCTTGCCTTGGGCAGTGTTGCCCAGGCGCAGATCAAGATCGGCGTTGCCGGGCCACTCACCGGCTCCAACGCCGCTTTCGGCGTGCAACTGAAGTCCGGCGCCGATCTCGCCGTGCAGGACATCAACGCCGCCGGCGGAATGCTGGGGCAGAAGCTCCAGGAAATCTCCGTGGACGATGCCTGCGACCCCAAGCAGGCCGTTACCGTGGCGAACACGCTGGTCTCCGATGGCGTGGTGATGGTGGATGGGCATTTCTGCTCCGCCTCCAGCATTCCGGCCAGCAAGGTATATTCGGATAACGGCATCCTCGAGATCACCCCGGCCTCGACCAACCCGAAATACACCGATGAAGGCACGCCCTTAACCTTCCGCACCTGCGGGCGCGACGACCAGCAGGGCGCCGTGGCGGCGGAATACATCGCCAAGCATTTCCCCAAGGCCAAGATCGCGGTGCTGGACGACAACTCCACCTACGGCAAGGGCATTGCCGACCAGGTGCGGCTGAACCTGAAGAAGCTCGGCGTGCCTGTTGCGTACAACACCTCCTACACCGCGGGGGACAAGGATTATTCCGCGCTGATCTCAAGAATGAAGTCGCAAGGCATCACGCTCGTCTATATGGGCGGGTATTATTCCGACATGGGGCTGATCACGCGCCAGGGCGCGGCCCAGGGTTTTACCCCGCAATATTTCTCGGAGGACGCGGCGGTAACCTCCGCGCTGTGGCAGATCGCGGGCCCGACCGCCGAGGGCATGCTGATGACCTTCCCGCCCCCGGCCGAGAAGGACCCGGCCGCCGCCAAGGCCGTGGCGGAACTCGCCGCCCTGAAGGAAGACCCGACCGGGTATGTGCTGTACTCCTACGCCGCCATCCAGGTATGGGCCGAGGCTGCCGAGAAGGCGGGCACCACCGACCCGACGAAAGTGGGCGCCGAGTTGAAAGCTGGCGGGCCATGGCCGAGCGTGTTGGGGCCGGTAAGCTTCGATGCCAAGGGCGACGTGGTGAACGCGGCCTATGCCGTGTATAAATGGCATGACGGCAATTACGCGGTGTACGCGCTGAAGCCGTAATTTCTGGCGGCTTGCGTGAAGAAGCCCGGTCGCAAGACCGGGCTTCTTTTGTTGGCAGACAGAGTGGCTTCAGCATACGAGCCAAGTCGGCCACTTAGCGGTTAATAGCGTGGTTCCGGAACCAGACATTCGGCTGGATTACGGTTTGCTCCCCTCTCGATACGATACCGGACGCGAAGGCGGCATCTATTAGCCGACATGTGTGGCCGACAAGTTGACCATGAAGTCCGCGACAGCCGCTAGAACGAGCTCATCGAAATTTTCTGCAATACAAGCGCGCATAAGGTCCGTGGCCTCAATGTCGACTGGCCCCTGAGCGAATGCCGCCTCTCTCGCCGAGGCGGACGGCCACTGTGCGTAACTGTACCACAGACCGTCGTCGCCGCGGTGCAGCCTTGAACCCAATGAACCATGCTGAACCAAGAGTAGCCCCGAGATCCTAGACCATGCTTCTACGAACTTTGCTCCATCCGGGCTTCAGTCGCCACCGGTACAGGACCGCAAACCCCGGTCCTATTCGTTTCGAATGTGTTTGCGAACCCATGTTTTTTGTCCCTAGGCAAACGTGGAAGAGCGCGTCAAGGTGGCGATCAGCGCGGAGCTTGGCAACTGAAGGTGTAGAGGCACCGTAAGTGCTGCGCTGACCGGCTGCAAGCGCCCCAACCCCGTCGCTCATCGTCAGATACAAGCTTCTCGCAAGCGGACATCCCGCAAGAGCACTCCAATGGTTCTGATAGGGGGGAGCGGACGTCCACGGTTTGGACCGCAGACCCCAGATCTCTGCCATGGTTTTTGCTTTTCTTTCAACCCTGGCGGCATCGTGTACTTGTCACCCAAGACTTGCAGGAGGAGATCGCGGGCCAGCATCTGAACGTTGCAGACATGCGCGATGGTCAGGCCCCAGGGTCCAGACTCATAATATCCACCAGACGACGGCGGCTACCAGATAAATTGATGCGGCGAAATTGACTGCGAGCCGGTCGTAACGGGTGGCGATGCGTCTGAAGTCTTTCAGTCGGCAGAAGGCATTTTCGATGAGATGCCGATCCCTGTATGCCTTTTTGCTGAAACTGAAGGGCTGCTTTCGATTGCGTTTGTTCGGAATGACGGGCTTCGTGCCTCGCTTTTTCAGTGACTTCCGCAATTCGGTGCTGTCGTAGGCTTTGTCGGCGAGGAATTTCTTGGCCTTCTTGGTCTTTTGGATCAATGGTTCGGCCATCGGGCAGTCATGCGCCTCACCGCCCGTCAGGGTGAGGGAAAGAAGACGTCCTTTAGCATCTGCAATTGCACGGATTTTCGTATTGCGCCCGCCTCGCGACCGACCAATCGCCTGATTTTGCTCCCCCCTTTATGGAATGGCCCGCCCCTCTTCTCTACCATGATCGGGTAAGCAACCGGAGGACGACATGAAGGACGTTCGGATACTTGGGGTAGACTTGGGCAAGAACAGCTGCAGCGTAGTCGGGATGGATGCAGAGGGGCGAGTTCTGCTGCGCCGACGGATGCGGCGGGAGAGCATTGTCGCACTTGCAGCCAAGCTGCCGGGCTGCATCGTCGCGATGGAGGCGTGCTGCGGTGCGCACCATCTCGGGCGGACATTGGTTGCGCGGGGACACGAGGTGCGGCTTATGTCGCCTGAGTATGTGCGTCCTTACGTCAAGGCGCAGAAGAATGACGACCGGGACGCGGAGGCAATTGCCGAGGCCGCCACTCGGCCAACCATGCGCTTCGTTGCGCTCAAGAGCGAGGCACAACTCGACGTGCAAGTCCTGCATCGTGTGCGCGACCGGCTGGTGGGCCAACGGACATCGCTGATGAACCAGATGCGCAGCATCCTGCTCGAACGCGGGATCTCAGTCGCGCAAGGCAGGCGTAGCCTGCTGGATGCGCTTGCGGCGCTGTCGCAAGAGGACAGCGGGATTGGTGCGCGTATGCGGGTTCTGCTCGACGACATGTTGTGCCAGTGGCGTGCGCTCGATGAACGCATCATGGCGCTGGACGAAGAGTTCACTGAGATGGCGCGCAATGATCCGGCCGCGCGGCGACTGACCACAATCCCGGGAATTGGGGTGATGAATGCGACGGCATTGGTGGCCGCGATTGGGGACGGGCGCACCTTCAGCCGCGGCCGCGACCTCTCAGCCTGGCTTGGCCTGGTGCCGCGCCAGGCGACAACGGGAGGCAAGCCGAAGCTGCTCGGAATCACCAAGCGCGGGAGCAAATACTTGCGCAAGCTGATCATCCAAGGGGCGCGTGCAGCGCTGCCGTCGCTGGCAAGGACAGCGACGGCGTTGGGCGCCTGGCTGCGAGGCTTGCTGGCACGAGCACACAGCAACACAGTAGTGGTCGCATTGGCGAGCAAGTTGGCGCGGATCGCGTGGGCGCTACTGCGCAATGAGACCGGGTTCGTCGCTGGCAGGCTCATGACGGTATAGGACGGCATCGGCTGGCGATGATCACCCGACATCGCGAGCCGTAGAGGGTCTGCGGGTGGTGGAAGCGAGATGGCCTGACAGTCAACCGGTGTCCCGTCAGCCTACGGCGAAAAATGGCACTCGATGCCGGCCCCTTTATGAGGCTCGGGACGCGCGGATCTCCATCTTGGCCAGGGTTCGACCCTGAGACCGGATACGTTGATGCAGACTGCCTTGATCAGATTGCCACAAACCGCTTGCAGACGGGGCGGGCCATACGTTTCCGCCCGATGCCGAGCGGTGAGCCTTAATGCGAGTAGAATTCAATCATTTGCGTGGCAGCCGATCTGCCGCGGCTGGCGAGCTCCTGAAACAGTCTCTCCCAAACCCCGCGCTCGGCCCAGCGTACAAACCGATTATAGATCGTCGTCGGAGGGCCATATTCCGGCGGGCAGTCGCACCAGCGGCAACCGCTTTTCATCACGTGCAGGATGCCGCTCAGCACGCGCCGGTCGTCAACGCGCATCTTGCCGCGAACATCAGTCGGCAAAAGCGGTTCAATCTTCGCCCATTGCTCGTCCGATAACCAAAATAAGTTCCGCCTCATGTGCCCCTCCCGAATTGAGAGTAGGGAATCATCAGACCATTGAAACATCAATAGGTTTATTGGGTTTTGGCCCTAGTTCGGTCCGAGGTGCGATGGGCACTGACCCTGCTTCGTAACAGACTTGCGTAACTGATTGCGTCACAGATAGGTATCTCCCTGTCCCGTACCATGCCACGCGCCCAACTCGTTGGTGTGCCCGCAGGAGGCTTGTGCTTGCGTTCGATACGAGTGGGAGTGCCGCGCAGCAGCCACACCGCAGTTGATTCAGGGTCCACACCAAGCCCGGTCAAGCGAGCTTTGAGATCACTCAACACAGTCGGATTCCACAACCCATCCCTCAGCTTGCTCGGGTTCGTCTGAGAGGCAATCACGTGCGCATTCAACTCCTCGAAAACAGAATAGTATGCGATGATCGCAAGGGCATAGTTCGTGTAAATTAGTGGGTCGGCTGTCGTTGAGATATTCTCGCCCCGCGTAGGGTGCGTATCCATCCAATGTCGTCCGGCCAGCCTGAAGCCATGGAAGTACTTGGCGAGGGCGTGCTGATACATGACCTTCTTCGATGCTGCCGCGGCGATCCGCGCCGCTCGGAAGTGCCCACCGGTCGCTGAACCTTTCTTCAGCGCAAGCTCCATCTCCCACGTGCTACCCTCGGGATAATCATTAGGGTCGTCCGGAACCGCGACGGCATCTTCGTCGAGCAGAATCATGTCGGAGAGGGCATAACCGGCGCCGATCAATCGCATGACACGCTGAGCGTTGTCGAAGTCTTTCGCCTCTATAATCAATTCAGGTGCAAGTTTCGAGCACAAGTAACCATCCTTCTCGAAGCTGCTACCAACAATGGCACGCATGTGGTAATGTTTCTCAGGCTCAGTTTCCGGGCCTCCGCTGTGGTCAAGCGGGACACGCATTTGAAAGTGTCGTTGCCTGACGGTCCAGCCAAAACCCCACGCGCCCCATTCGGGCGGCGGATCGTTATCGAGATCGAATAGGCGGGTGCGAAATTTCTTCATGAGAACTCAACCTAGATCTTCGAAAAAACTTGCTGTGCGATAGACCAAGTATCATGGGAAAATAGCCTATTACCAGGAACAACCGAAGTCCGAAAAACAGCAAATTTCATATCCAGTCGAGATTAGAATTTCCGCAATGTCATCAAACCGGCCCTCTGCTCATCGTCGTAATTATGTCTGCTTTCCTTGTTGGCTGGCGGAAAGTTGAATTTCCGCTTCGGCCCATTTCGGCGTGAGGTGAATGTCCGGTTCGTGAGGGGCCTTGCCCGGAACCGGACCGGCAATCCCCCCAAACCGCCCTATTACCCCTCCTTCCTATACGGCCCCTCCTCCGCCATCGCGGCCATGGCCTCTTCCATGCTGGCGCGCTCCGCCTCCAGAAACTGCGCCACGGCGCGGCGCAGCCCGGGGTGGCGGATGTAATGGGCTGAATAGGTCGGCTGCGGCAGGTAACCGCGCTGGATCTTGTGCTCGCCCTGGGCGCCTGCCTCGACGCGCCGCAAACCATGGGCGATGGCGTAGTCGATGGCCTGGTAGTAGCACAGCTCAAAATGCAGGAAGGGCACGTCCTCGGTGCAGCCCCAGTTGCGGCCGTAGAGAACATCGCCGCCGCGCAGGTTCAGCGCCCCGGCGATGGGTTTGCCGTCGCGCTCCGCGAGCATCAGCACCACGCGCTCGCCCAGCCTCTCGCCCAGCAGCGGGAAGAACTCGGGCGTGAGATACGCGCCGCCCCATTTGCGGTCCACGGTGGAGGTATAGAAGCGGTAGAACAAGCGCCAGATTTCCGGCGTGAGATCCGGCCCAGTGAGCACCCTGAAGGTGAGACCCTCCTGCGCCTCCCGCCGCTCGCGCTTTATGGCCTTGCGCTTGCGTGACGACAACGCCCCAAAAAAATCGTCGAAGGAGCAAAAACCCTGGTTCTCCCAGTGGAACTGTGTGCCCAGCCTTTGCAGCCAGCCCTGCTCGGCCAGTTCCTCCCATTCCTCGCGCGCGCAGAAAGTGGCGTGGACCGAGGAGCAGCCCAACTCCTCCGCCATGGTTTCCAGCGCCTGCGCCATGGCCGGCACAGCGTGAGGATGCCGCGAGAGGATGCGCGGCCCCGGCACCGGGGAGAACGGCACCGCCACCTGGAGCTTGGGGTAGTAGCGCCCGCCAGCGCGCTCCAGCGCATCGGCCCAGGCGTGGTCGAACACGTATTCGCCGTAGGAGTTGGTCTTGGCGTAGCAGGGGGCCACGGCCACCACCTCGCCCGAGCCATCATGCAGCGCGGCGTGGCGCGGATGCCAGCCAGTGCGGGTGCCCACCGAGCCGCTATCCTCCAGCGCGGAGAGGAAGGCATAGGAGACGAAGGGATTGTCCGTCCCGGCGCAGCCATCCCACGCCGCTTGCCCGATCTCGGCAATCCGGGAATATACGTGTAACGTCAGAGGTGTTTCATCCGCCACGCCCTACCATATGCGCGAGAGCGGGATTTTCGCCAGTACCGGGAGGATTTTTCAATGGCCGACACAACCCCTAGCACGCGCACCCCGGTTTATCTGGCGGATTACATGCCGCCAGCCTTCCGGGTGGAGCAGGTGGAGCTGGAGTTCGACCTGGACCCGCAGGCCACGCAGGTGCGCGCCAGGCTGCGCCTGCACCGCCGCGCCGCCGGGGAGCTGCACTTGAACGGCCGCAAGCTGAAGCTGCGCGAGATATTGCTGGACGGCGCGCCGTTGGGGGACAATCTCTACACCGTGGATGAAGACGGGCTGACCGTGCACGAGCTGCCGGACGATTTCACCCTGGAGACGCTGGTGGAGATCTGCCCGGCGGAGAATACCGAGCTCTCCGGGCTGTATATGTCGGGTTCCGGCTTCTTCACCCAGTGCGAGCCGGAGGGCTTCCGCAAGATCACCTTTTTCCCCGACCGCCCCGATGTGATGGCGCGCTACCGCGTGCGCATGAGCGCGGATGCAACGAAATTCCCGGTGCTGCTTTCCAATGGCAACAAGCTGGCCGAGGGCGAGGACAACGGCCGCCGCTGGGCCGAATGGGAGGACCCGCACCCGAAACCATCCTATCTCTTCGCGCTGGTGGCCGCGGACCTGGTGGCGGTGAAGGATGAGTACACCACAATGTCCGGCCGGCATGTCGATCTCGGCATCTGGGTGGAGCGCGGCGACGAGACGCGCTGCGGCCACGCCATGGAGGCGCTGAAGAACTCGATGAAATGGGACGAGGAGACGTTCGGGCTGGAATACGACCTGGACGTGTTCAACATCGCCGCCGTGTCGGACTTCAACGCCGGGGCGATGGAGAACAAGGGGCTCAACATCTTCAACACCGCCTATGTGCTGGCCAGCCCCGAAACCGCGACGGATACGGATTTCCAGAACGTGGAGCGCGTGATCGCGCACGAGTACTTCCACAACTGGACGGGCGACCGCGTGACCTGCCGCGACTGGTTCCAGCTCTCGCTGAAAGAAGGCCTCACCGTGTTCCGCGACCAGGAATACATGGCCGACCAGTTCTCCGCCGCGGTGAAGCGCATCGCCGACGTGCGCATGCTGCGCGCCACGCAGTTCCGCGACGATGCCGGACCGCTCGCCCACCCGGTGCGCCCGGTGAGCTATCTGGAGATCAACAACTTCTACACCACCACCATCTACGAAAAGGGCGCCGAGGTGGTGCGCATGTACCGCACGCTGATGGGACGCGAGGCGTTCCGCCGGGGCATGGCGAATTACATCCGCGAGAACGACAATTCCGCAGCCACGGTGGAGGATTTCTTCAGCGCCATGCAGGAGGCCGTGCCCGAGCATAACATCTGGCAGATCCTGCGCTGGTACGACCAGGCGGGCACGCCGGAGGTGACGGCGGAGGAAGTGTACACCCCGACCAACCGCAGCTTCATGCTCACCCTGCGCCAGCACACCAGGCCTACGCCTGGGCAGGACAAGAAACAGCCCTTCCTGATGCCTGTCACCGTAGGGCTGCTGGATGCCGACGGCCGCGAGCTGCGGACGGAAACGCTGATTTTCCACGATGAAGTGCAGAATTTCGTGTTCTCGAACATCGACAAGCCGGCGGCGGTGTCGCTGTTCCGCGGCTTCTCCGCGCCGGTGAAGCTGAAGGGCCAGAGCCGCGAGCGCCTCGCTTTCCTGGCGGCGAAGGACACCGATCTGTTCAACCAGTGGGATGCGCTGCAGCAATACGCCACCGCCGTGCTGCTGGACGCCGTGGCAGCGCACCAGGCCGGGCACGCGTTCAGGCTCGATGCCGGGCTGCTTGAAGCCATCACGGCCACGCTCCGCCAAGCCCCGCGCGACCCGGCCTTCACCGCCGAGGCGCTGCTGCTGCCCAGTGAGAGCCTGCTCGGTGACGAGATGGCAGTGGTGGACCCCGATGCCATCCACGCCGTGCGCGAGGCCACACGGGCCGCGCTGGGCCAGGCGCTGCACGACAAGTTCAACAGCGCGTACTGGGAATACGGCAAGGTAGAACCGGCGGACCATTCCGGACCGGCCATGGCGGCGCGGGCGCTGAAGAACGCCGCCCTCGCCTATCTCACCGCCGCGGGCGATACCTTCCGCCCCTGGGAGCAGTTCCACCAAGAGGGCAACATGACCGACACGCTGGCGGCGCTATCGCTGCTCGCTGACATGCCGGGCGAGAAGCGCGAGACGGCGCTTGCCTCGTTCTACGAGGAATGGCGCGGCATGCCGCTGGTGCTGGACAAGTGGTTCGCGGTACAGGCCCGCGCGAATGCGGCGGATACGCTGGAGCAGGTGCAGGCGCTGACGCAGCACGAGGATTTCGACCTGCGCAACCCCAACCGCGTGCGCTCGCTCATCGGCGCTTTTACCACCAACCAGGCAAAGTTCCACGATGTCTCGGGCGCGGGATACCGGCTGCTGGGCGATATCGTGCTGCGACTCGATGAGACGAACCCGCAGATC
Source organism: uncultured Alphaproteobacteria bacterium (assembly GCA_963750235.1). Lineage (GTDB taxonomy): Bacteria > Pseudomonadota > Alphaproteobacteria > Acetobacterales > Acetobacteraceae > Acidocella. The sequence continues at coordinate 304,623 of CAVVPW010000004.1, read as the reverse complement.
GCGGCGCGGCTTGTCTCGGCGCTCGGCCCGTGGCGGCGCTACAACGCCGCGCGGCAGGCTCTGATGCGCGCCGAGCTGGAGCGGATCCTTGCGCGGGAGACGCTGAGTTCCAATACTTATGAAATGGCGTCCAAGGCGCTCGGCTGAACAAAACCGAAGGAAAGATCATGATTGAGCTCTACTATTGGACCACGCCGAACGGCCATAAGATCACGATTTTTCTCGAAGAGACTGGTCTTCCCTACAAAATCCTCCCCATCAACATCGGCAAAGGCGAGCAGTTCGACCCGTTCTTCCTGAGCTTCTCGCCGAACAACCGCATCCCCGCGATCCGCGACCTCGCCCCCGCCGATGGCGGCGAGCCGATCGGCATTTTCGAGTCCGGCGCCATTCTCGAATATCTCGCCGAGAAGACTGGCCAGTTCCTGCCGCGCGAGACCCGCGCCAAATACGAGGTGCTGGAATGGCTGTTCTGGCAGATGGCGGGGCTGGGGCCCATGGCCGGGCAGAACCACCATTTTGTGCAATACGCGCCGGAGCGTATTCCCTACGCCATGGAACGCTACATCAAGGAGACCAACCGGCTCTACGGTGTGCTCAACAAGCGCCTTGAAGGACGCGAGTATATCGCGGCCGAATATTCCATCGCCGACATGGCCTGCTATCCGTGGATCGTACCCCACGAGCGCCAACAGCAGAATCTGGAGGATTTCCCGCATCTGAAGGCGTGGTTCGAACGCATGGCGGCGCGCCCGGCAGTGCAGCGCGCCTATGCCAAGGCCCTGGAGATCAACCCGAACCCGACCGTGACGCCGGAATCACGCGCCATCCTGTTCGGCCAGACGGCGCGATGACACGCATCCTCTACGACCTCGCCGGAGCGGATGAAAGCGTGCGCTTCAGCCCGTATTGCTGGCGTACTAAACTGGCGCTGGCGCACAAGAACCTCGCCTGCGAGACCATCCCCTGGCACTTTACCGACAAGGACAACATCGCCTTCTCGGGCCAGGGCAAGGTGCCGGTGCTGGTGGATGGGGAGAAGGTCGTCACCGACAGCCAGGTGATCGCCGAGTATCTGGAGGCGACCTACCCGAACGAGGCCTCGCTGTTCGGCGAACCTCCGGGGCGGCAACTCACCACTTTCATCAGGGCCTGGACCGAGACTGTGCTGCATTCGGCCATCGCGCCCGTGGTGCTGGGGGATATCTACCTCCTGCTGACACCCGCGGACCAGGTCTATTTCCGGCAAACCCGTGAGGGCTTTTACAAGCGCAGCCTTGAGGATTTCGCCACGCACCGGACGGACGCGCTGGGGCCGATGCATGCCGCGCTGAAGCCGCTGAAGATCACGCTGGAGAAGCAGCCTTTCATCGCCGGGCTCGCGCCCAACTATGCCGACCATATCGTGTTCGGCGCGCTGAAATGGGCGACCACCGTATCCTCGACACCACTGCTGGAGCCGGGCGGCACGTTGGAGCGGTGGATGGGTGCCGTCCTGGAGAGTTACGGGCTCGCGTAGTTCACGCGCAGCACGACGAACCAGTTCTCGCGGTTGCCCTGCAACTCGCCGGAAGCGTTGGTGTGCAGATGCTCCATCGTCACGGCGTCATCGACATTGCCGCCGACAATGCTGACGCTGCCCGGACCGCCGGCGACGATGATGCCGCAATGCGCGGGAAAGCTGTAGGTTGTCGGCAAGTCGGCAAAAGTGAGGTTGCTCGCCCAGTCACGAGGAAAACAGGCGAGATCGCCCAAGCTTGGTGCGTAGCTCGCCGGGTCCTCGGCATCGAGCAGCCCGTGCGCCTGGTGGCGTGCCGCCGCGTTGATATAAGTGGCATGGTCCGGCGCGTAAGGGAAATCCCGCCCCGCCCCGGCGATGCGCATGACATAAGAGATGAACGCCGCCGACCAGGCGTAATCGCCATTCGCGGCGACCGGGAACACATGGCCCTCGCCGTCATGCTTGCCGGTCCAGCGCGAGGCGGGTTCGCCGGCATTCATGCCCTCCCACCAATATTCGCCGACGCGCTGCCATAGCCCCTGTTGGCGCTCGCCCATCGTTGCGTCCGTCTGCACGTAACCAGCACCGCCGGTATCGTCCACGCGGTTGCCCCAGAGCCGCCATTCATCCATCGCCACCGCCACGGCGGCGCTGCGCGAGAACGGCTCATAGGGCACGTTTGCGAAAGGCGGCGCATGGTTCTGCACCGCGCAGCCGCCCAGCAGCAATAAAGGTGCTAGCCTACGCAACATCCTTGAACATCGCGGTCAGCGCCGCCTCGTTGGCGTCGCACAGCCCGCGCTCGGTGATCAGCCCAGAGACGAGCCGCGCGGGCGTGACGTCGAAGGCTGGGTTGGCCGCCGGGCTGGAGGTGGGCACGATGCGCACGGTGGCGATGGAGCCGTCCAGCGCTCGCCCGGTCATAGTGGTGACCTCCGATGCCGCGCGCTCCTCGATGGGAATCTCGGAGAGCCCATCGCTGATCGTCCAGTCGATAGTGGAGGAGGGCAGCGCCACCCAGAACGGCACGCCATTGTCGCGCGCTGCCAGCGCCTTCAGGTAGGTGCCGATCTTGTTGCAAACATCGCCCGCGCGCGTGACGCGGTCGGTACCGACGATGACGAGATCGACATCGCCGCGCTGCATCATGTGCCCGCCGGCATTGTCGGCGATGACGGTGTGTTTCACGCCATGTTTGCCAAGCTCCCAGGCGGTGAGCGACGCGCCCTGGTTGCGCGGACGGGTTTCCTCGACCCAGACATGCACATCGATGCCGGAATCATGCGCCATGTAGATCGGCGCCAGCGCGGTGCCCCAGTCGACCGTGGCGATCCAACCGGCATTGCAGTGGGTGAGCACGTTCACGCGGCGGCCATTCTTGGCGCGCGCGGCGATGAGCGGTAGGCCATGCTCGCCGATGGCGCGGTTCGTCGCCACGTCCTCGTCGCAGATCTTCGCGGCCTCCTCATACGCGGCGGCGGCGCGGGCAGCGGCGCTGAGCGGTTGCAACACGTTCTGCATGCGAGTCAAAGCCCAGCGCAAATTGATCGCCGTCGGGCGGGTGGCGCCGAGCACAGCGAGCGCGTTGGCGAGATTGGCGTCCGACGCGTCGGCGCGCATCGCCAGCGCCACGCCGTAAGCCGCAGAGGCGCCGATCAGCGGCGCGCCACGCACCAGCATGGCTTTGATCGCATGCGCCATCTCTTCCATGGTGGTGAGGCGCGCGAGGTCGACCGCCCAGGGCAGCTTGGTCTGGTCGATGATGCGGACCGACCAGCGGTCCAGTTCATCGACCCAGATCGAGCGAAAGGGCGTGCCGTCAATTTTCATGATCCGATATCCTAAAGTTTCTGGTGCAGGGCGCAGACCAAGGTGAATAACCGCCGCGCGGTCGGAAAATCAATCTCCACCTTGTCCTTGAGGCGCTCTATCATCAGCTCCGCGCCCTCGTTGTGCAGGCCGCGGCGGCCCATGTCGATTGCCTGGATACGCGCCTCGCGCCCCTCGGCCACGGCCTGGGCGTATGAGTCGAGCAGCATCTGGTAGTCCTTGATGAGCATCTTGAACGGGCCCATCGCCAGCATGACGGCCTGCACGGGCTTGTCCTCGGCGTCGCGGATGTCCATTACGAGGCGCCCCTGCTGGATGGAGAGATGCAGGATGCTTTGCAATTCCGGATGGTTGGTGGGGAAGAAGGAGTTCTCCTCGCGCAGGTCTTCCACCGCCTGGTCGCGGTCGGCCTCCTGCAAGGCGGAGAGCCGGTGCAGCGCCTCCCCTTCCAGTACAATCCGCGTCAGCCGTCCTTTTGCCTGCATCATCACAGCCTCTCGCGTTTCAATCCGAGTTTCAGCAGTATGCCGATGACCGCTCCCTTGGCCAAGCGCAACGCGGCCATGCAAAGCAGCGTCAGCAGCACCAGCAGGACCCCGGACATGACGATCCCGGGACGATAATAGCCCTTGTAGAAAAACACGACAAATAGCGCCACGACTTGCAGCACCACCAGCATGGCGATGTAGGGGGGCGCATCGTCGGCCGGCATGTCCCCCAGCGGCGCGCCGCAGTGCAAGCATGTCTTATGGACCTTGAGATACCCATCGAAGATCGGCGCCGCGTTGCATTGCGGACACCGCCCGCATATGCCGCGCCAGATCGTCTCCGGCCAACCCGGCATGTCGAACTCCGGCACCGCGCGCGCGGCGTCAGGCGGCCAACGCTCGAACTCGTCCTGCGGTTCAGGCGGCGCGGATGGATTGCTCATAGGATGAATGTGACGGCATCACCGGCAAATTCAAGCCAAAGGTTTTCGTTGCGGCATCGGCGCGAAGCCCGCGGCACGATGAGTCGGCGGCGCTTGCTACGTGCTTCATGCCGTCTTTTTACCACCTGGCACAAAAAAAGTGCGCGTCATGCGGTGGTTATTGATGCTTTTTGTTGACAGCAAACTACGGGAAGCGGAATAGCGAGTTATGCGTGCAACGCGCGATTCGCGCCGCAACCGAGTCAAATCCCTGAACGGTCAAGTGGTCCGCACGCAAAATAAGAAGGACGGCCTCTGGCCCGACAGACGATTATCAAGCGCCGGACTGCAAGCAAACGAATCACATAATATTTATCGAAGGAGCATCCCCTCGTGAGCACTGAAGAGACTAAAGATACCAAACGCGCCCAGCCGCTCGCCGCAAAAGCGACGGCGAAAAAGGCCGCTGCTGTGAAGAAGCCTGCGGCGAAGAAAGCCACGGTGAAGAAGCCGGCCGTGAAGAAGGCCGCCGCGACCGCGAAGAAGACCACTGCCGCCGCCAAGAAGACCGCGACCGCGAAGAAGACCACCGCCGCTGCGAAGAAGGCTGTGACCGCGAAGAAGACCACCGCCGCCGCCAAGAAGACTGCGACTGCGAAGAAGACCACCGCTGCCGCCGCCAAGAAGACCGCGACTGCGAAGAAGACCACCGCCGCCGCCAAGAAGGCTGCGACCGTGAAGAAGACCACCGCCGCCGCCAAGAAGACCGCGACCGCGAAAAAGACCACCGCCGCCGCGAAGAAGGCTGTGACCGCGAAGAAGACCACCGCCGCCGCGAAGAAGGCTGTGACCGCGAAGAAGACCACCGCCGCCGCCAAGAAGACCGCGACCGCGAAAAAGACCACCGCCGCCGCGAAGAAGGCTGTGACCGCGAAGAAGACCACCGCCGCCGCCAAGAAGACAGCGACCGCGAAGAAGACCACCGCCGCCGCCAAGAAGACAGCGACCGCGAAGAAGACCACCGCCGCCGCCAAGAAGCCGGCCGTGAAGAAAGCCGCCGCGCCAAAGAAGGCTGCTGTGGCGAAGAAGCCCGCTGTTCGCCGCCCGCGCAAAGTTGCCGAACTCGAGCCCGTGATCGAGACGACCGAGGTCGAAATGCCGGTGATCGAGATCCCACAGGACGAAGCGGAAACCTCGCTGAGCTGATCAGCGCCCGGCCGGACGGCGATACGACAAAATGCAGGGGCCAAAACCCCTGCATTTTTTTGTGCTCGTCAGCCAATCCTCGATCAGCCGCCGCGCGATCGAATCATGCGGCTTCAGGTTGAGGCCCAAACGCTCGCGGTCGGCGACCAACGCGTGTTCGTAACGAGCGTGATCACCGCTGCATCGGGGCGCGGGACGGTCGCGCGCCTGCCACCAGCCCAGGGAACACCCATTCCCCACCAACTCCGGCCAGGATGGCTGGAAGATGCTTATGGCAACCCCCTGGCGCGGCGAGTTTTTCTTGCCGAGCTTGCGCTCGGGCCAGGATAAGAGGATAACGCCCTCCGGGAGATCGGCGGCGGACAGCGCGTGCCGCCAACCTGGTCAGGGCCGGAAGGCAGCAGCCACAACGGATTTCGCATGGGTCGCTGTCCGGTCTCCCACCCTACACAAGAGCCAAGGTGAAGCGCCCCCCATGGGTTTGTTCGACGACGACGAGACAGACACGCCGCCGCCGCCCGGGCCCTCGCTGTTCGGGGATGAACCGCAGGATACCGCGCCGAAGGCCGCCGCCTACCGCGTGCTGGCGCGCAAGTACCGTCCCACCACGTTCGACGACCTGATCGGCCAGGACGCGCTTGTGCGTACCCTGCGCAACGCCTTCGCCATGAACCGCATCGCCCATGCCTTCATGCTCACCGGCGTGCGCGGCGTGGGCAAGACCACCACGGCCCGCATTCTCGCCCGCGCGCTTAACTGCACGGGACCGGACGGCAATGGCGGCCCCACGCCCGACCCATGCGGCGTGTGCGACAATTGCAAGGCGATTCTCGCCGACCGCCACCCCGATGTGGTGGAGATGGACGCCGCCTCCAACACCGGCGTGGACGATGTGCGCGAAATCATCGAGGCGACGCGCTTCCGCCCGCTCTCAGCACGCACGAAAGTGTTCATCATCGACGAGGTGCACATGCTCTCCAAGGCGGCGTTCAACGCGCTGCTGAAGACGCTGGAGGAGCCGCCCCCGCATATCAAATTCGTTCTTGCCACCACCGAGATCCGCAAGGTGCCGATCACCGTGCTCTCCCGCTGCCAGCGCTTCGACCTCCGCCGCGTGGCGGTGGAGGTGCTGACCGCGCATTTCACCCGCATCGCCGAAAAAGAGAAGGTGGCGATCTCGACGGGTGCCATCGAGCATATCGCCCGTGCCGCCGATGGCTCGGTGCGCGACGGGCTTTCGCTCCTCGACCAGGCGATTGCGCGTGGTGCCGAAGATGGCGCGGAAATCTCCGCCGCCATGGTGGCGGACATGCTGGGTCTCGCTGATCGGGGCTTCGTCTTCGACCTGATGGATGCCGTGGTAGCCGGGGATACCGCCAAGGCGCTGGGCTTTGCCGATGACGCCTATGAGCGCGGCGCCGATCCCGGCGTGCTGCTCTCCGACCTGCTGGGCCTCGCGCATCTGCTCACGCGCATGAAATCCGTGCCCGCCTTGGCCGGCAGCTCCGCCCTGCCGGAAGCCGAGCGCACCCGTGGCACCGCGCTGGCGCAGATGCTTTCCATCCCGTTCCTCGGGCGCCTCTGGCAGATGCTGCTAAAGGGACTGCAGGAAGTGGAAGCAGCACCCGACAAACGCGCCGCTGCGGAGATGATCCTGATCCGCCTTTGCCACGTGGCGGACATGCCGCCCCCGGGCGAGCTGATCAAGAAACTTACCGATAACCCCGGCGCTGCTATGAATGGCGGCCCTGCCCCCGGCCCAGGCGGTGGCAGCGCCCGCGCCATGGCCGGCGGCGGCGCGGTGATGCAGGCCGCCCCGCGCAGCCTCACCTTTCAGGACGTGGTGGCGCTGGCGCAGCACAAGCGCGACGTGATGCTCTACGCGCATCTGCGCCAGTCGGCGCATCTGGTGCGCTTCGCGCCGCCCGTCATCGAATTGCGCCTGGAGCCCACCGCCCCGCGCGACACCGTGCAGAAGCTGGCCCGGCTACTGGAAGCGGAAACCGGCAAGCGCTGGACCATCGCGCTCTCCAACCTGCCCGGCGAGCCGACCATCGACGAGGCTGAGGGCGTGGCCAGCGCCGCCGCGCGCGATGCGGCGCTGGCGCATCCGCTGGTGCAGGCCATCCTCACCGAATTCCCCGGCGCGCGGGTGGAGACGCAATCCACCCACGAGCCCGAACCCGAGCCACCCGCCGATTGGGCGGCGCTCATACCGCCAGACGAACTCTACGAAGGAGAGGATTGATGAAGAACCTTGCCGGCATGATGAAGCAGGCCCAGCAGATGCAGCAGAAGATGGCCGATATGCAGGCCAAGCTGGACGCCACCGAGATCGAGGGCGTTTCCGGCGCCGGGCTGGTGCGCGTGACGCTGACCGGCAAGGGCGTGCTGAAGGGGCTGAAGGTTGACCCGAAGCTCGCCGACCCGGCCGAGATCGAGATGCTGGAAGACCTCGTGGTGGCCGCTCACGCCGATGCCAAAGCCAAACTGGATTCGCTGATGGAAGCCGAGACCAAGAACGCCATGGGCGGGCTCAGCCTCCCGCCGGGGCTCAAGCTGCCGTTCTAAATGGGCGGGGCTGAACTAGAGACCCTCATCGCACTGTTCGCGCGCCTGCCCGGGCTTGGTCCCCGGAGCGCGCGGCGCATCGTGCTGAAGCTGCTGACTGAACGGGAAACCCAGCTGCTGCCGCTGGCCGAGGCCTTGCGCGCCGCCGCCGCCGCCGTGCGCAGCTGTTCCATCTGCGGGAACTTGGACACGCAGGACCCGTGCGCGATCTGCGCCGCGCCGCACCGCGAGAAGCGCATATGCGTGGTCGAGGGCGTGGCGGATATCTGGGCGCTGGAGCGCGCGCATGTATATCGCGGGCTGTACCACGTGCTGGGCGGCACCTTGTCCGCGATTGCAGGGCGCGGACCAGAGGATCTGGCCATCGCGCCACTGCTGGAACGGGTGGAGCGGGACCGGCCGGACGAGATCATCCTGGCCCTGCCCGCCACGGTGGACGGCGCCGCCACCGCGCATGTGCTGGCCGACAAGCTGAAACCCTACGGCATACCCGTCTCCCGCCTGGCCCAGGGCGTGCCCATGGGCGGGGCGCTTGAGGTGTTGGACGAAGGCACCCTGGCCACGGCGCTGCGGGCCCGCAGCCCGGCTTGAGCGGCCCTGCAACTTCCCCCATACCCGCGCGCATGAGTACGCTAGACCCCACGGACTGGTCCGACCTTCGCGCCCTTGGACACAAGATGCTGGACGACATGGTGGATCACCTCGCCGGCATCCGCGAAAAGCCCGTGTGGCAGCCCATGCCGCAGGCCGTACGCAAGAGCTTCGCCGCTCCCCTGCCCGCCTCCGGCACTGCGCCTGAGGCGCTGTACGAGGCCTTCCAGGCCAGCATCCAGCCTTACGTGACCGGCAACACCCATCCGCGCTTCATGGGTTGGGTGCATGGCGGCGGCAACCCTGTCTCCATGCTCGCGGAACTGCTGGCCGGGGCGATGAACGCCAATTGCGGCGGGCGCGACCATGTCGGCATCGCGGTGGAGCGCCAAGTCATCGCCTGGGCAGCGGAGATGCTCGGCATGCCCGCCTCCACATCTGGCGTGCTGCTCACCGGCTCCTCGATGGCGAATTTCGTCGCCGTGCTCTGCGCCCGGTACAAGGCTCTTGGCGCAGAAGGGCGGCGTGAGGGGGTGAACGGCCAGAAGCTCGTGGCCTATGCCTCGGCGGGCGTGCATCGCTGCGTGCCGGGTGCGATGGACATGGCCGGGCTGGGCTCGGAGGCGCTGCGGCGCATTCCGGTGGACGCCGATTTCCGCATGGACCTTACCGTGTTGCGGGAGACCATCGCCGCCGACAAAGCCGCCGGACACAGGCCGTTCCTCATCGTCGGCACCGCCGGTACCGTGGATGTCGGCGCGTTCGACGATCTCGACACCCTGGCGGACATCGCGGCGTCGGAGAACTGCTGGTTCCATGTGGATGGCGCGTTTGGCGCGCTGGCCGCGCTCTCGCCCACGCTGAAGCAGCTCACCAACGGCATCGGCCGGGCGGATTCCGTTGCTTTCGATTTCCATAAATGGGCGCAGGTGACTTACGATGCCGGCTGCGTGCTGGTGCGCGACCGCGAGATCGAACTCGCCACCTTCTCCCAGACCACCAATTATCTCGCTGCCGCCCAGCGCGGCCTTGCAGGCGGATTCCCCTGGCCGTGTGATCTGGGCCCGGACCTCTCACGTGGGTTCCGCGCGTTGAAAGTGTGGATGACGCTTTCCGCCTATGGCAGCGAAGCCCTCGGCGGCATCGTGGACGATACCTGCGCCATGGCCCAGCGCCTCGCTGCGCATGTAAACGCCAGCAACCGCCTGGAGCTGCTGGCGCCGGCGAAGCTCAATATCGTGTGCTTCGGCATCAACGGATTCAGCGACGCGCAAACGGCGGATCTGGTGGCGGATTTGCAGGAGGCGGGGCTGTTCGCCCCTTCCACCACCACCATCGGCGGACGCCTCGCCATCCGTGCCGCGATCGTCAACCATCGGACAACCGCTGCGGATATCGACGCGTTGGTCGAGGAGATTTTACGCCGGGTTTAGTGCCAATGGCCGTGCCCGCCCCAACCCCACCAGCCGCCAACCACCACCGGCGCCGGAGCGACATAAACCGGTGACGCGTAATAGCCCGGCGCGTAGCCGTAGCCGGAGGGATAATACACGCAGCCCGCCAGAGACACGCCAGCCAGCGCAACCGCCGCAATGCGCGCCAGCGCGCGGGACGAATGTTTTATTCTTTTGATAGCCATAGCCTAATCCTTAGAGTCATCACGGCACGTGGCCGCTCAATTTCTTATTTTTCCAGTATTTTGGGGCAAGTTTGCGGCAGTGCACACACGGAATTTTAAAACATTGTAACACCCTGCCATGGTTTCGCCGCCGTCTCACGCTATGTACGGGGCAATAATCACGAGGCCCCGCCATGTCCCGCACACGCTTTTTCCTGCGCCGCGCCCTCGCCTTCACCACGGCGCTCGGGCTTGCCCTGCCCGCCAATGCCCAAGACAACAGCGCGCCGCCAGCCCGCGTCGGCCAGCTCACGGGCATTACCGGCAGCGCTTCATATAATGGTGCGGGCTCGAACGGTCAGTGGACCACCGCCAGCGATAACTACCCGATCACCACCGGCGATTCATTGTTCATCCAGGGCAGCGGCGAGGCCTCCATCGTGGTCGATTCCAGCCGCATTACACTCGGGCCGGATACAGAGCTGCAGGTAACGCAGCTGGACGACAGCGACTTCACCGCCACTGAGAGCCAGGGCGAGGTGTTTCTGAACCTCACAGCGCTGCGGCAAGGGCAGGATTTCAACATCAACACGCCGCGCGGCGAAGTCAGCATCGCCACGCCCGGCCAGTACGAGGTTCTGGCCGGGGACTCGAATAGTCCTGCCCTGGTTAACGTGTTTTCCGGCGAAGCCGAAGCTGGCGGCGTGCCTATTTACGCTGGCCAGGCCGCGTATCTCTCGGGCAGCGGACAGCCCGAGGTCACGCAGGCCCAGCGCGACGAGTTTGCCGACCATGTGATGGCGGAGCTGGCTCCGCCTCCGCCGCCCTACGCGCCGCCCGCGGTGCAGCAAATGACTGGCGTGGATGAGCTCTCCGGCTACGGAACTTGGGACAACTCGCCGCAATACGGCGCCATCTGGTACCCGGATGTCGGCCCAGACTGGGCACCATATAGCAACGGCTATTGGGGCTATGTCACACCCTGGGGCTGGACCTGGGTGGACGACGAGCCCTGGGGCTTCGCCCCGTTCCATTACGGCCGCTGGGCACATATTCATGGCCGCTGGGCCTGGGTGCCCTGCGGCTATGCGGGTGGCGGCTACGTGGCGCCGGTTTACGCGCCGGCGCTGGTCGCGTTCTTCGGCCTTGGCCTGGCCGCGGGCATCACCATCGAGTCGCTTTCCCAGGGCGATATCGGCTGGGTGCCGCTGGGCCCGGGCGAGGCGTATTACCCGCATTACCACGCTGACAACGATTATTGGCGGCGCATCAACCATTGGGATACGCGCGACCCTGGGCGGATCGACTTTGACCATCCGCCTGGTTTCGACATCTATGCAAACCGGGGCGCGGCGCTGTACGGCCCGGCGAGCGGCATCTCGCATGGCGAGCCGGTGGGGCATTACGCAAAGCCTGTGCCGCATGAGATGTCCGGGCAGGCGAGGCCGGTGGGGCAGGAACTGCACGAGAGCGTGCGGCCACAATTCACGCCCCGCCCACCCCCGGCGCCCGGATTCCATCCACAGGGCGGGCAACAATTCCACCAGCAGCAGATGCCCCGGGTGGTCACCCCACAGGAGCAACAGCAGCGCTCGCAGCCTCAACCGCAATTCCACCAACAGCAGCCTTACCATCAGCAAGGTCAGCAGCAGTTCCACCAACTGCAGATGCCACAGGTGTTTGCACCACAAGAGCCACAGCAGCACGTGCAACCGCAATTCCATCAACCACAGCCGCAAGGCTTTGCGCAGCCAATTCCGCAGCCGCGCGAGGAACCACAACCCCAATTCCACCAGCAGGCGCCGCAAAGCTTCGCTCCGCCGCAGCAACCTCAGTCCCACCAGCAGCAGCCACAGCAATTCCATCCGCAGGGCGGGCAGCCGCAGCCCCATGAGGAACACCAGGGGCAACAAAATGGCCAGCATGGCAGCCAGAAGCCGCCATAACGAGGCTTGACGCAGCGCCGAGGCTTGCGATGATCGCATCATGAGCCTTGCCACTGAGCATCTTGCCGCGGCCGACCCGGTGCTCGGCGCGTTCATCGCCCGGGTAGGAAAGCTGCCGCCCCGCCCCGTGGACCACGCAGAGCCATACGAGGCGCTGCTCTCGGCGGTGGCGCACCAGCAGCTGCATGCGCGCGCGGCAAGAGCGATTCTGGGACGCCTGGAAGCCTTGTGCGGCGGCGCCCTGCCAGCGCCCGAGGCGCTGCTCGCCCTGGCGGACGAAGCACTGCGGGGCTGCGGCTTTTCGGCCAGCAAGATGGCGGCCCTGCGCGATGTCGCGGCAAAGGCGGCGGACGGCACCATCCCCACCCGGAGGCAGGCGCACCGCCTTGCGGATGACGAACTGATCTCGCGCCTAACCAGCATACGCGGCGTCGGCCGCTGGACGGTGGAGATGCTACTGATCTTTACGCTGCGCCGCCCGGATGTGTTCCCCGTGGACGATTTCGGCGTGCGCGAAGGGTATCGCGCCCTGCACGGGCTCGACGCACAGCCCAAGCCGAAGGCGCTCGCGCAAATCGGCGAGGTTTTTGCGCCTTATCGCACGACGGCGGCGCTGTATTTGTGGAAGGTGGCGGATATGGGGAAGATCAAGCCAATCAGGGGAATAAAATGATCACTATTGATCCAAAAGCGCGGAGCCTGAATGGATGCCTTTGCTGTGGCAGCACACAGCTAGGTCGCGAGCACTCTGTCATTTCCCCGTACTTCACCGTCAAAGCCTGGAATGGCTCTCCCGAACACGTGTACATCAACTCATGTGTTATACCAACCGCCCTAAAGACTGACACACGCCCACTCTCTGGTTCCGATCGAGGCGATTCGCTCTGGGTCATTGGCGATGAAATTCCAGGCTTCTTTGCTGGCGTCGCGCATAGCCTCGTAGGTATCACAAACCAGGCTGCTTAACTTGTTGCCGCGCAGATAATCCCAAACGTTTTCCATCGGGTTGAGTTCGGGTGCGTAAGGCGGCAGGCGCAGCAGAGTGATGTTGTCGGGCACGATTAGCCGCTCACCTGGCTGATGCCATCCGGCACCGTCGCAGACCAGCAGCGCGTGGGCGCTGGTTGCCACCTGGCAACTGATCTCCTTGAGATGCTCGTTCATCGCTTCGGTATTGACGGCCGGCATGATGATGGCAGCGCCAATGCCGCGGGCCGGGCAGATGGCGCCGAAGATGTGAACGGAACCGTGCCGGTTGTCGCGCACCATCGGCGGGCGCGAGCCGATCGGCGCCCAGATGGCTTCGATGGAGCCTTTCTGCCCGACCCTGGCTTCATCAGAGAACCAGACCTCAAGCGCCTTGCCCTTAGCCGAAGCTGGCAAAGCTTCTACGGCCAGGCTGCCAAATTTTTTTTAAATTCCTCCTGCGCCGCCACGTCCTGCTTGGGATGAAAGGGGCGTGGTTGCAGCCGGGTCAGACGCAGCCGGCGCAGCCATTTGGCGACCGTACGCTCCGGCACATCCACCGAAAAACGGCGCGCAATCTGGGCCCGCAGATCGACACATCGCCAGCGCACAACGCCATCAATCTCAGGATCGGGGCCCTTGATCACCAGCTCGTAGAGTTCCGCCATCTGCGCGGCGTTCAACTTCGGCGCCCGGCCGGTACTTTTGCCCGAGGCAAGTGCGGCAACGCCGCCAGCGTTGTAGCGGTGCACCCAATCGCACAAGGTCTGGCGATCCATCCCGCTCTGTTCCGCCGCATGCGTCCGTGAATGACCCTCAAGCACCAGCGCCAGCGCAGATAAACGCCGGACGATCTCGCCGTCCCGCTCCTTCGACATCAACCGGCGCAAATCCGCCGCCGTGAATTTCAAGTTGGTAATCGCAACCGCAATAGCCATGGCAACCCCCATCGTCCAAACCAACGGGAGATACAGAATCATAACCCATCGCGCCGAGGGAATCCCCTACGAGTCGTAAAATTCGGCGGTTGGTATTAGTTGTGGTTTTCGTTTCTTTGAGCGGGGACTTAGCGAAGAAGAGAGCAATTCATATTATAACGGATATCGCGATGAGATTTACTTTGTTGAGCGCAATCGGTTTGAACCATTTTATACCCGAACTCAGCATGAAGAGATTGGTGTATTCCTTAAATCTGAACAACGGGGCGCTGACCTAGCTAATGCGCTTGCTACCATGGGAATAACTCAACCCTTGGAGTGCGTGTTGGACTACGGTGGCGGCGATGGCTCTCTTATCAGTACGCTAACCGCGTCACGAAAGATTTCATACGAATTCTCCGGCATTAGCGGAGTTCCTGGCGTCGAAGTGATTTCTACACGTGCCGAACTTCCCAGCGGAATCGATCTGATTTCCTGCGCCCAAGTCCTGGAGCACATCTCCGACCCTTCCGCACTTCTTGAAGACATGGCTTCACTGCTTCGCCCCGGCGGCATGCTTTATTTAGAAGTACCAAATCAAATTTGGCGGGCACAAAAAACACTCAAGCCAAAAAAGAAAGTCTTATCCTGGCTATGCCGACATTCGACCGCCCTATTGGCCGCCGATATATACAGCACATTTTTCCGAATAAAATTTGGCTTTCTTCCTCCCATGGGCTTTGTACCAATGCGCGAACATATAAACTTTTTTACACCAAGCTCCCTGCAAGCCCTAGCTCAGAAAAGCAATTATGTTCCCCTGGCACAATGAATTACCACAGACGGCTCTTTCTATTTAATCGGGCGCAAGGTTTAATAATTCAACCCTCATCTTAAAATGCTGCTGGAACAGCCCTGGTCAAGCATAGTTTCTGGGGAGGCGTCAGCATACACAAACGCTTCCCTCATCGATAAATACTTCCGCGGCCTCGCGCTGATCGCTTCCAGCGTTACCCTTCGTGGCCCTGCGCGAATGTCTGACTTTCATTTCTACTCACGGACTGAGCGGATCATCGCAGCCTGCGTTCGCACGTCAAGGCACCGCTCTCAAAACGAAAAACGGCGCCTCGCGGCGCCGTTTTCATTTGCCCTAGCGGGAGCGCCTTACGCGCTCTTCGCCATGATCTCGTCCGCAACGTTGCGCGGCACCGGATCGTAGTGGTGGAACTGCATGGTGAAGCTTGCCCGGCCCTTCGTCATGGAGCGCAGGTGCGAGATGTAGCCGAACATTTCCTTCAGCGGCACATGCGCGCGCACGAGAACGGTGGAGCCGGAGCTCTCCTGGTTCTGGATCATGCCGCGGCGGCGGTTGAGGTCGCCCACCACGTCGCCCACATGGTCCTGCGGGGTGGTGACTTCCACGTCCATGATCGGCTCGAGGATGATCGGCCCGGCCTTCTTCATACCTTCGCGGAAGCAGGCCTTGGCGGCGATTTCGAACGCCAGGGCCGAGGAGTCCACGTCGTGGTACTTGCCGTCCACCAGCGAGTAGCGGAAGTCCACGGTGGGGAAGCCCGCGAGCACGCCGGTATCGGCCTGGTTCTTGATGCCCTTTTCCACGGCCGGGATGTATTCCTTCGGCACCGCGCCGCCAACGATCTTGTTCTCGAACTGGATGCCCTCGTTGCGCTCCAGCGGCTCGAACACGATCTTGACTTCAGCGTACTGGCCGGAACCGCCAGACTGCTTCTTGTGGGTGTAGGTCTCGGTGTGCGCCTTGGAGATCGTCTCGCGGTACGCCACCTGCGGCGCGCCGATATTGGCGTCCACGTTGTACTCGCGGCGCAGACGGTCGATGATGATTTCCAGGTGCAGCTCGCCCATGCCGGAGAGGATGGTCTGGCCGGTTTCCTGGTCGGTCTTCAGACGCAGGGAGGGGTCTTCACCCGCCAGCTTCTGCAGGCCGAGGGTCATCTTCTCGATGCCTTCCTTGGTCTTCGGCTCGACGGAGATGTCGATCACCGGCACCGGGAACGCCATGCGCTCCAGCACCACCGGGTCCTCGGAGGAGGCCAGGGTGTCACCCGTACCCGTGTCCTTCAGGCCGACGAAGGCCGCGATGTCACCGGCGGAGACCTCCTTGATTTCCGCACGCTTGTCGGCGTGCATCTGGAACATGCGGCCGATACGTTCCTTGTGGCCCTTGGTGGTGTTCACCACCGAGTCACCGGATTTCAGCGTGCCCGAGTAAACGCGCACGAAGGTCAGCGTGCCGTACTTGTCGTTGATGATCTTGAACGCGAGGCCGGAGAACGGGGCGTTCGGGTCGGCCTTGATGCGGCGGGCGTTCGGGTCTTCCTCCTCGCCTTCCGGCGGGGCGACCTTGATGCCGGGAACGTCAACCGGGCTCGGCAGGTAGTCGAGCACGGCGTCCAGCAGCGGCTGCACGCCCTTGTTCTTGAAGGCGGTGCCGCACAGCACGGGGCGGAAGGCCCCGGTGATGGCGCCCTGCTTGATGCAGCGCTTCAGCGTCTCGACGGAGACGTCGCCCTTCTCGAAATACTCTTCCATCGCCACGGTATCGACGGAGAGAGCGGTATCGAGCAGGTTCTGGCGGTACTCCTCGGCCTTCTCCTTGAGGTCGGCCGGGATTTCCTCGTCATGGAACTTCGCGCCCAGCTCGCCGCCTTCCCAGATGATCGCCTTCATCTCGACCAGGTCGACCACGCCGAGGAAGTTTTCCTCGATGCCGATGGGCAGCTGCAGCGGCAGCGCCACGATGTCCAGCTTCTCCTTCAGCGTGTCGAAGGCGCGGTAGAAATCGGCACCGGTACGGTCCAGCTTGTTGATGAAGATGATGCGCGGCACATTGTAGCGGTCGGCCAGGCGCCAGTTGGTCTCGGACTGCGGCTGCACGCCGGCCACGCCCTCGATGATGAACACCGCGCCGTCAAGCACGCGAAGCGAACGGTTCACCTCGATGTTGAAGTCGATATGGCCCGGGGTGTCGATGATGTTGATGCGGTGGTCTTTCCACTCGCAGGTCACGGCGGCGGAGGTGATGGTGATGCCGCGCTCACGCTCCTGGTCCATGTAGTCGGTGGTGGTGTTGCCGTCATGCACCTCACCGATCTTGTGGGACACGCCGGTGTAGTAAAGGATGCGCTCCGTGGTGGTGGTCTTGCCCGCATCGATATGCGCGGTGATCCCGATATTCCGGATCTTGTTAAGGTCAGTCTCAGCCATCAGTGCCTCCACGGGCGGGGAAAAGGTCAAACACGTCATGCGCCGCCCGGATGGGTTGCGCTGCTCGGGCGGCTTTTGCGGCAGAGCGCGGCTTTTGGCAAGACCAATTTGGCAAGACCAAAACATGGCACGCCCCGCGCCGTTGCCTTTTGTAATAAGCCGTTACGCGGCCACGCGATATAAAAGCGGCATGGATGAAGCAAAGTTTATCGCGGCGACACGTTTCGGCTTTGGCCCCGGACCACAGGATGGCCAGGGCGGCGATGCCCGCGGCTGGCTGAAGGCACAGCTGCAAGGGCCGGACCCGGGGCTGGCTTCAGGCGCCTTCACTGGGCTGCCCACGGGGCAACAGGCGGTGGACGCACTGCGGGCGGACGCCATGGCGCGCAAGACGCTCAAGGAGCAAGGCCTGCCGGAGAAAGGCAACTTCCAGTCCCAAGCGCGCGCCCTATACGAGCAGGATGCCGCCGCCCAGCTCAACTTCGCCGCCACCACCCCAGCGCCCTTCCGCGAGCGCCTGGTCTGGTTCTGGGCCAATCATTTCTCCGTCAGCGCCCAGCAGAACCAGGCTGCCCCGCTCATCGGCCCGATGCTGCGCGAGGCCATCCGCCCGCATGTCACCGGCAATTTCGCCGGCATGGTGCAGGCGGCGGAGCGCCACCCGGCCATGCTGCGCTATCTGGACAACGACGTTTCCATCGGCCCGGACAGCCGGGCCGGGCAGCGTACCGGGCGCGGCCTGAATGAAAATCTGGGCCGCGAGTGCATGGAGCTGCATACGGTGGGCTTGGCCGCCGGGTACACCCAGGCCGACGTCACCGCCATGGCCAATATCCTCACTGGCTGGAGCATCGCCCCCAGCGATAAGGGCAGCGATTCAACTGGCTTCCTCTGCCGCCCATTCGCGCATGAGCCCGGGCCGCAGACGGTGATGGGCCAGACCTTCGATGGCGGCGAGCAGGCCGGCATCGACGCGCTCAATTTCCTCGCTACCTACCCGACCACCTACAACCTGCTGGCGAAGAAGCTCGTGACCCATTTCGTCGCGGATAATCCGCCGCCGGGCGCTGTGGCCCGGATTTCCGGCGTCCTGCGCGACACTGAGGGCGATCTCGGCGCCGCCTCAGCCGCTCTGGTGGATCTGCCGCGGGCTTGGACGCCAGGGCAGAAGCTCAAAACCCCGTTCGACTATGTCGTCTCCACAATGCGCGCCGCGCCGCCACCGCCGGACCAGCCAGCGCCAAAGCTGCTGGCGATTTTGAGCGGCCTCGGCCAGCCGGTCTGGGGCGCGCCGCTGCCAAATGGCTGGCCGGATGCAGCCGCGCCCTGGGCCGGGTCGGATTCCGTCACCTCCCGTATCGACTGGGCCTACACCTATGCCGCACGCTTTACCGATACCGGCCCGGCGCCGATGGATGTGGCCCATGCCGCACTCGGCCCGCTGCTGCGCACGGCCACCCTCGCCGCCATGCAATCCGCCGGCTCCCGCCGCGAGGCGCTGACACTCTTCCTCACCGCGCCCGAATTCCAGAGGAGATAGACATGCCCAGCCTCTCCCGCCGCGCCACATTGGTCGGCCTTGGCCTCACAACCACGCTCGGACGCGTCAAACTCGCCCTGGCCGACGCCCCCACCCAAACGCGCTTCGTCGTGGTGCTGCTGCGCGGCGCGCTGGACGGCATGTACTCTGTCGTGCCCTATGGCGACGCCAATCTCGCCAGCCTGCGGCCGGAACTCATCCCGCCCGCCCCCGGCCAGCAAGGCGGCATGTTCGACCTCGGCGGGTTTTACGGCCTCAACCCCAACCTGCCCAACCTCGCCGCCATGTACCAGGCGGGAGAGCTGCTCCCCATTCACGCCGTGGCCGGGCCGTACCGCACGCGCAGCCATTTCGAGGCGCAAGATCTGCTGCAACTCGGGCTGGAGGAGGACAACCCCGGCATCACCTCCGGCTGGCTCAACCGCACGCTGCGCGAACTGCCCACCCGCAACGGCCCGGCCCTCATGGGCCTCGCCGCCGGCATGGGCATGCCGCTGCTGCTGCAGGGCCCGGCGCGGGTTGATTCCTACGCGCCCGAGCATTTCGCCAGCCCGCCGCCTAACCTTGCCGCGCGCATCGCCGCACTTAACGCGGGCGACCCGCTCACCGGCCCGGCGATTACCGACGGCATGCAGGCGGCCAGCCTGGACCAATCCATCATGAGCGACGACGCCACCAGTGCGCCTGGCGATGCGCCGAACCGCGGCGGCGCCTTTCCGGCACTGGCCAGCAAGGTCGGGCAGCTGCTGGCCGCCGATGACGGGCCGCGCATCGCCGCTTTCCAGCTCGAAGGCTGGGACACGCATGGCAATCAGGTGGCGGGGCTGAAGACGCCGCTCACCGGGCTGGACCAGGGGCTGACCAGCCTTAAAACCACGCTCGGCCCGGCCTGGGCGCAAACCTGCGTGCTGGTGATGACGGAATTTGGCCGCACCGCGGCAATGAACGGCACCAAGGGCACCGACCACGGCACCGCCACAGCGGCCTTTGCCCTGGGCGGCGCGGTGAATGGCGGGCGCGTTATCGCCACTTGGCCGGGACTGGGGAGCGGGCAATTGTTCGAAAACCGCGACCTGGCGCCGACGCTGGATATCCGCGCCGTGGCCAAGGGGGCGCTGACCCAGCATCTGGGGCTTTCCGCTCCCGCCCTGGCGCGGGTGTTTCCGGGCAGCGGCGACGCCGCGCCGCTCTCCGGGATCATCCGCGCCAGCTAATCCGGCTCACCCCGCACAGGGGTCACCCCCTGCGCCGCGATCAGGGCCGTGGTCTCGGCTGTTGCCGCCTCGATGGCCGGGATATCCGAGCCCTTTGCCACCAGCGTCACGCCCCATTTGTCGCCGCGCTTGAACGGGTAGCTGCCGAGATCGACCTGCGGGAACCGGTCCTGGATCTCGCCCAGCCCGGCGGCGATGGAGCCTTCCAGCACGCCGATGCCATATACGGCGCGCATCTCGATCCGCTCGCCGCGCGGCAGTTCCGGCTCCAGCGCCAGGAACATCGACTGCATGATCCGCGGCACGCCCGCCATTACGTGCACATTGCCGACGGTAAAGCCGGGCGCGATCGAGGCCTCGTTCTTTATCGGCACGGCGCCCAGCGGCATCGTCGCCATGCGCAGCCGGGCGTCGTTCACATCCTCTCCCCAGCGCTCGCGCATGATCGCTGGCAGTTTCCTCGTGCAGCACCCAAGGCACGCCGAAAGCGGCGGCAATGCACTCGCTGGTGATGTCGTCATGCGTCGGACCGATGCCGCCCGTGGTGAACATGCAGGTATAGGCGGCGCGCAGCTCGTTCACCGCGCCGATGATGCGCGCCGGAATGTCCGGCACCACCCGCACCTCCTCCAGCCTGATGCCGAGATCGGCGAGGCGCCTGGCGATGAACTGCACGTTCACATCCTGGGTGCGGCCCGAGAGGATCTCGTTGCCAATGATCAGGATCGCGGCGGTGGGGTTTTTCATAGGAAGTCCCTCAACATCGGAATGAGCGGCCGGTCGGCCGGGGGCATCGGGTACTCCACCAGGCGGTCCGGCGCCACCCAGGCCAGGGACTGGCCCTCCTTGGCCTGCGGCTCGCCCTTCCAGCGGCGGCACAGGAATACCGGCATCAGCAGATGAAAGCTCTCATAGGCGTGCGAGGCGAAAACGAAAGGGGCGAAATCCTTGGGGTTGGTCTCCAACCCCAGCTCCTCGCGCAACTCGCGGGCCAGGGCGGCCTCGGGAGTCTCGCCCGGTTCCAGCTTGCCGCCGGGGAATTCCCACAGTCCGGCCATCTTCTTGCCCTCGGGCCGGCGCGCCAGCAGCACCCGGCCCCGCGAGTCGATGAGCGCCGCGGCGGCCACCAGCAGCACCCCACCCTTCGGTGCCTCCGCCGCCACGCCGGAGGCGAGCAACTCGCGCTCGCGGGTGAAATGCTTCACCGGCAGCTTCTGCCCCGGGCGGCACATGAAGCTCTTCAGCCCCTTGCTGGTCTGGGCGAAGCCCATATGCCGCAGCACGGCCATAGAGGCCTCGTTATCCGCCGCCACCGTAGCGGTTACGTGCGAGAGCGGCAGCGCCGCGAAGGCCCAGTCCAGCAGCCGCCGCGCGGCTTCCAGCGTGTAGCCCTGGCCCCAATGCGCGCGGCCCAGCCAGTAGCCAAGCTCAGCCGTCTTCTGCCCCTTGCCGAAGCGCAGCCCCGCCACACCGACGAGAGCGCCGCTTTCGGCCTCCACCAGGGCGAATTGCTCGGCCCGGTGCGCCTCGCGGTCCGCCGCCGCGGCATCGATCCAGTCCGCAGCCAGCTGCGCCGGGTAGGGAAAGGGCGCGTCCGGCAGGCGGCGGCAGATTTCCCAGTCGTTGATAAGCCGGTGAAAATGCTCCGCATCCCCCGCATGCAGGGGGCGCAGCACCAGCCGCGTGGTGCGCAGCACGGGGCCGCGGGGCGGCGCAGTCTCCGGCATCGGCGAATTGAAGAGGTCTGGCATACGCTCAGCTGTTTAGCGTGCTGTTGATCTTCCCGCCAGGACTGGGCAAGCATACTGCGCATGAATGCGGAACCCGACACCAATACGCTGATCATGGCCCAGATGGGCGCCGAAGCCCGCTCCGCCGCCGCCCTGCTCGCCCGGCTGCCAGCCGGCACGCGCGACCACGCGCTGCGCCAAGCCGCCGCCATGCTGCGCCGCGCCGCGCCGCAAATTCTCGCCGCCAATGCGCGGGACATGGAAGGCTTTAAGGGCACCGCCGCCTTCGGCGACCGCCTGATGCTGAACGAGGCGCGGGTGGAAGCCATGGCGCGCGGGCTGGAAGAAGTTGCCGCCCTGCCCGACCCGCTAGCCCGATCCTTAGGCGAATGGACTCGCCCCAACGGGCTGACGATCTCCCGGGTGCCACAGCCGCTCGGCGTTCTGGGCATGATCTATGAGAGCCGCCCCAATGTCGGCGCGGATGCCGCCGCCATCGCCATCAAGTCCGGCAACGCCATCATCCTGCGCGGCGGGTCGGAGGGCTACCATTCCGGCAAGGCGATCAACGCCGCGCTGACCGAAGGCTTACGCGCCGGCGGGCTGCCCGAGCACGCAGTGCAGGTGGCTCCCAGCACGGACCGACGATTCGTCACCGCCATGCTGCGGGCCTCGGGGCTGCTGGACCTCATCATCCCCCGTGGCGGCAAGGCGCTGGTGGAGCTGGTGCAGAAAGAGGCCCGCGTGCCCGTGCTGGCGCATGCCGAGGGGCTGAACCACACCTACATCCACCGCTCGGCGGATTTCGCCATGGCGCGCGCCGTGCTGGCCAACGCAAAGATGCGCCGCACAGGCGTTTGCGGCGCCACTGAGACCCTGCTGATCGACGCCGCCATAGCCCCCGCCCTGCTGCCGCTGTTGGTGGCGGACCTCGCTGCCCTGGGCTGCGCCTTCAAGGCCGACGCCGCGGCCCGGGCGATCTGCCCCGAACTGCCCGAAGCCAGCGACAAGGATTTCCACACCGAGTGGCTGGACGCGGTACTGAGCGTGAAGATCGTTTCCGGCGTGGACGAGGCGCTGGCACATATCGCCTCCCACGGCAGCGAACATACCGACGCCATCATCACCCAGGACGCCGCGGCGGCGGAGTATTTCCTCGCCAACATCGCCTCTGCCGTGGGCATGTGGAACGCCTCCACCCAGTTCTGCGATGGCGGGGAGTTCGGCTTCGGCGCCGAAATCGGCATCGCCACCGGGCGCATCCATGCGCGCGGTCCGATCGGACCCGACCAGCTCACCACCTTCCGCTACGTCGTGCGCGGCACGGGCCAGGTGCGGCCCTGAACATCCCGCGTTTCGGCCACCGCTTCCGCCTGCGCGTCGGCCTGCTCGGCGGCTCGTTCAACCCGGCGCATGAGGGGCATCTGCATGTCGCGCGGGAGGCCTGCCGCCATGCGGGGCTGGACCAGCTCTGGCTCATGGTCTCCCCCGGCAACCCGCTCAAGCCCGCCGCCGGCATGGCGCCGCTGCCCGAGCGCCTGGCAACCGCGCGGCGTATCGCCGACGGGCGGCGGATCATCGCCACGGATATCGAGGCGCGGCTCGGCACCCGCTACACGGCCGACACGATGCGCGAACTGAAACGCCGCTTCCCCGCCGCGCAGTTCGTCTGGCTGATGGGCGCGGACAACCTCTTGCAGCTCCCGCGCTGGGGCAGGTGGCGCCGGATCATGCACGCCATGCCGATGCTGGTTCTGCCGCGCCCGGGGGCCACGCGCCGCGCGCTGGCCTCGCAAGCAGCGAAGGCTTATGGAAAATATCGCCTTCCGGCGCGCGCTGGGCTATGCCTTGCGGCAGCGGAGTCACCCGCCTGGATTCTCCTGCCGGTAAAGGAGAATCCGGTCTCAGCCACAGAGTTGCGCCGGAAAGCAAAAGGAGCGTCGCCATAACCCGTCCGCCGACCCGCAAAACCCCCGCCCGGGGCGCTGCCACCACCGCCGCCCCGCGCAAGCGCGCGCCCAAAAAGGCCGCCGCACCTGCCGAGGCTCTGCCCGCCATGCCCGGCACGCCGCGCAAGAAGGCCGCCATTGCCGGGCCGAAAGGCAAGAAGACCGCGCCCAAGCCGCCCGTGGAGCAACTGGAGCGGCTGCAGGCGCTCATCGTCGCCACGCTGGAGGACGACAAGGCCGAAGAAATCGTGGTGGTGGACCTTGCCGGCCGCGCCAGCTTCGCCGACCGCATGATCATCGCCTCCGGCCTCGCCGACCGGCAGATCGCGGCCATGGCGCAGCATCTGTACGAGAAACTGCACGAGGCCGGGTTCAAGAAGCCGCTGACGGAAGGCGCGAACGGCACCGACTGGGTGCTGATCGACGCCGGGGACATCATTGTGCATCTGTTCAAGCCGGAGGCGCGCACGCTCTACGGGCTGGAAAAGATGTGGTCCGCCGAGTTGGATGAGGCCGGCGCCGAAGAGTGAGGTTTTTGCCCGCGTCATTGCGAGCCCCGCGTAAGCGGGGCGTGGCAAACCATCTTCCCTGCCCCGTGAGCACTGACTAATGCGCCTGCTGGCTGTTGGTAAAGGCGGCGGGCCGGAACGGGAAATTTTCGACCGCTACGCCAAGCGGATCAAGCCTGCTTTGGCCCTGGTTGAATTGCCCGACGGCGTGGGCAGCCCCGCCGAGATCAAGCGCCGCGAGGCAGACGCGATTCTGGCGGCGCTGAAACCAGATGAATTCGTCATCGCCCTGGACCTGGACGGCTCAGAGCCTGACAGCCCGGGGCTGGCGCGTCTGCTGGCTGGATGGCTGGAGCGGAGCAGGAAACTCGCCTTCGTCATCGGCGGGGCGGAGGGGCTGGATGCCGCCGTAGTCGCCCGCGCCGGGGCCAAACTCTCGCTGGGCAAACTCACCTGGCCGCATATGCTGGTGCGCCCGATGCTGGCCGAGCAGATTTACCGCGCGCAAATGATTCTGTCCGGGCATCCGTATCATCGGGCGGGACGGCCGTAGAAAATCTACAGCTTACGCCGCACGCCTACAAAAATTCCTGTAAGAACCATTCCGACCAAACCAATAACAGTCACTGCAGTGCTACCGACAAGCACCTGCAACACACCGTTCGGCAACGGACGGCCACCAAAAATAACGCAACGACTAGGCCGTAGTGACGATTTACCTGAGCAGGATAGCGATAGCGGCGAGAATGACGAATCCCCTGTAGTTTACGAGGAGCTTGTCGTATCTGGTGGCGACCCGGCGAAACTGTTTGAGCTTGTTGAAGAAGCGCTCGATGAGATTGCGCTCCTTGTAGAGCGTTTTGTCATAGGTGGGCGGTGTACGGCGGTTTGATTTTGGTGGAATGACCGGCTCGGCATCGCTGGCGCGCACGGCCTCACGCAGATGATCGGCATCGTATCCCTTGTCGGCGATGATGGCTTGCGTTTCGAACCCTTCGATTAGGTCGTGAGCCTGGGTGATGTCGTTGCGCTGCGCTGGCCCGAACAACAGGCGGACGGGATTGCCGAGCGCGTCGGTGGCGGCGTGGATTTTGGTGCTCAAGCCACCGCGGGATCGGCCCAAACCCTGGGCATCCGCCCCCCTTTTGCCAGCCGTGCGCCCGCCGCGTGCTGATGCGCCCGCACGATTGTTGAGTCGATCATCAGCCATTCAAGGTCGGCTTCCGCGGTCAGCGCGGCAAGAAATTTGTCCAGCGCGCCGCGCTCAATCCAACGGTAATAGCGACGTTTCACGGCCTGATGGTCGCCAAATCGCTCCGGCAGATCGCGCCAGCGGCCGCCTGAACGGGCCATCCAGAGCAGTGCATCGACAAAGCGGCGATTGTCACAACGCGGCCCGCGCTCACCAGCACGCCCGCCAGGAACCAAGTCTCTCAGCCGCTCCCATTGATGGTCCCGCAGCGCGTCAACATCCCGTTCCATCAAGCTGATCCCAAAAATCAGCCTTGAATCAAATTTTTAGCCGCGCCGGAATCCCCCCAGGCAATAATTCGTCACTACGCCCTAGAGCATGATTTCTTGAGGTAGAGTCATTTTTGGATTCCGGCTCGGGCTGAAATTTGATTCAAGATGCAGGCTGGGAGCGGAGGCCAGCATGCATGGGAGTTCCCTATTCTTTGGATTTGCGTGAGCGCGTGGTTGCGGCTGTGGCGTCGGGGATGAGTCGGCGGTGTGCGGCCAAACTGTATCAGGTGAGCTATTCGGCGGTGATAAATTGGGTCTCGCGTTCGTTGCAAACGGGCAGCCCGGCCGCCCTTCCGATGGGGGGCAAGAAACCATTCAAACTCGCGCAAGAGGCGGACTGGATCCTGCGGCGGCTGGCCGAGAAGCCGGACATTACCGGGCGGGAGTTGTTGGCCGAGTTGCACGAGCGCGGGGTCGATGTCAGCTATTACGCGGTCTGGCATTTTCTGGATCGCGCCGGCCTCAGCTATAAAAAAAACCCTGCGCGCGGCCGAACAAGATCGGCCTGACGTCGCACGGCGGCGCGCGCAGTGGCAGCGCCTTCAAGGCAAGGTTGATGCTCGGCGCATCATCTTTATCGACGGTCGGGAGCAGCGCGCCACTGGTTCGAGCGCAGCGACCGACGGGGCAAAGACAAATATGACCCGCCTGCACGGGCGCTGCGCCGTTGGCCAACGGCTAATTGCAAAGGTGCCGCATGGCCACTGGAAAACGCTGACCTTCGTGGCGGGGCTGCGATGTGACGGCATCGTTGCCCCCTGCCTGTTCAACCGGCCGATCAACGCCAAAAGCTTCCTGGCCTGGGTGATCAAGTTCTTGGTGCCAACCCTACGGCCAGGCGACATCGTCGTGATGGACAATCTTAGCAGCCACAAATCCAGCGCAGTCCGCTGTGCAATTAGGGACGCCGGCGCCAAGCTCATCTTCCTGCCGCCCTACAGCCCCGACCTCAACCCAATCGAGCAGGCATTCGCCAAACTCAAGACACTGCTCCGCAAGGAAAACGCCCGCACCGTTGAGCAAACAACCGTCTGCATCGGCAGGCTCATCGACCAAATTACCCCCACCGAATGCGTCAACTATTTTAGAGAAGCAGGTTATTCAACTTGAAGCTATCACGCTCTAAACAATAGACGCACATAAAAGAAAAAGTTCTCAGAGCATAAGGCTTAATGAGACCATCAAGGATTTCATTCGTTTTATTGTTGGCCTTTAAACGATCCAATTCTATTTGTAATTCGGTCTTTTCTTCTGAAACTTGCGTGAACCTCTCCCAAAGCCCAGCAAAGGGTTCCGCCGCACTCTCTGACTGAGGAGTACTGAGGTTTACTGGTGCGGTATCGATATCACTGAGAGAAACTTTAGGATCAAGCTCTGTCACGGCCTGCCATTGCTAACTGGATATAATGTTTTTTTGTTTCATCGTTCGGGATGGATTGATTGCGCCCCCGTGCGAAATAGGTAGCCGTCCATGGCGTATTGGGCTCGTGCGTCATGCGCGACAACTGTAACCCATTGTATTGGCCGTACTTTTTCCAAACATGGTCGATAACGTCCATTTCGTCCTTAGACAAAGACGCACTAGCAACTTTACCGTCGAAAGGTTCTTCCAGTAATTTGGTTTTAGCCCCAAATCCCCAATCTCTGATATGATCCCACAAGCTCCGAAAAACAGGGCCATTATCCCACGCCTCAGGCAACTCCGACACCAAGGGCTGCGCATTAATCGCCAAATTCCAGCCATGTGCGATATAGACGAGTTTCTGCAACTGCATCTGGGCCGGAATTGACGTCCCACTATGCCGTTTCAAAAATTCATTCGCAATCACCACTGGCAAATAATTTGGCATCTCACCCTCGACAACTCTAAGGTTAAGCCTCCGCCCCTTGGAGACACATCTCAGCATCAAACAATTGGCGCTCTGTAAGTTCGATTTCGCTACAAATCAGTCCACGTCAAGTTCTCTTTTTGTTCAACAATGCGTTTGCATGCCACCTGTTACGCCGGCCACACATTAAGCCCCCCCTACCCCATCACCAGCACCACCGCGCCCTCCAGCCGCCGGTGATAGAACGGGCGAAATCCTGGGCCAATTTGCCCCCCGGGCGAGTGAAGGCGTACACCTCCCCCTCGTAACACACCGCCTATTGAATCTTCGGCCGCTTCCGCCCCAAATCCCGTTGTCCAACTGCCTGGAAAGCATCATGACCACGATCATCAAATACCGGCTCTACCAGCCGCGCCTTGCCCCCCGCCGCACTAAGGTTGAGGTGCCTGGCTGGGGCGGCGTCAAGGAGCCACGGCAAGACGGCTCACACGAGCAGGCTTGGCATTGCCTGCCTTTCGTCGAGGGCGCGCAATATGGCATCGAGATCTTTTACCCCTACGACAACGAGCTGCGTGTCTCGCGGCGCGACGGCAAATTCATCTTTGACGGCGATTTCGGCCCCGACCCGGACACCGGAGCGAGCCGGCCGCCCTTCCGGGCTTTCGGCGAGGGCTATTACACCTACCAGCTCCTGCTCGACCTGAAAGTGCCGGAGGGCCTCGCTGTGCGCACCGAGCCGCATCCGCGCTTTTATTTGAGTGACGCGAATGACGTGCCGCTTGCCGTTCCGGCGCTGCTGCGCACGTCCTGGTGGCCGATGATCAATTTCGTAGTGTTCAAGGCTCCGCCTGAAGGGGGTGTGCATGTGTTCCGCCCCGGAGAGCCGTTCATGCAACTCTGTATCGTGCCGGCCGAGCCGGATTTCGTACTGGAGCCAATGGGCGAAGAGGAGGCTGCCGAGCGTGAGATGCAGTCCAGGCGAATTCACGCCAGCCGCGACACTCTGGGCCAAGACACAAGGTGGGTCTCGTCGACCAAGACTGTATTTGACGGCACGTACCGCCGCATTCTTGGTGCTGCCCGGGCCAGGGACCGGGCAGCAGACGACTAGAGCGCACGAAGCAACAGGCTCACGTACTGCAAGTACGCTCCGCTCATTGCTCAGCGTACTCGAACCAGTGGCGTACGCTTCGCAACCCGAAAAGTACCCGCAATCAACTCACCAGAGCGAGTTTCCCGTTACGGCGTGATGACGACGGACGGCGGCACAACGGCAATGTACGGCGGCGCCACAACAACCGGCGGGGCTGGGGCGTAATACTCCGGGGCGTAATACTCGTGGTGGTGGTGATGATGGTGGTGGTGATGATGGTGGTGGTGGTGATGATGGTGGTGGTGATGATGGTGGTGGTGGTCGTAGCCCTCCTCGTACCAGTCCACCTGTTCCACCCCTGCCGGCGCGTTGTTGGCCCGTTCCATCAATTCCGCATTATGGGCTTTCAACGCTTCCACGGCATTGGGAACAGGACGGAGCAGATCGGAATAGGATGTTACCGCCAAGGGCTCCGGCGGCATTACGGCGCCATGGCTCGCGGCCTGCGCGCTAGTGCCCCCCAGGGCGACCCCGGCCAATGCGCCGAGCAGCCCGACTGTTTTCCGTTCCATATAGTCTAACACTCCCCCAAACAATAAAAGCTAAGTTACGAAATGGGGAGGGCGCCTGACTTTTTTGGGCTCGGAAAAGGGCTTGATTGTGGCGCGGGGCCGGAAAACCATTAAGTTATGTTCAGGTTATGGATGAAGAAGCGCCCGTGTTTTGTCCGCAGCGTCGCGTTGTGCGGAGAGCGCATCAAGGGCAATGCATCGGTTGTCAAATAAGTCAGGACATATGCGACACCGCACTCGCTTTCATTCATGGGAGAGGAGGCGGCTTTTGCCCCTTTTACCGCGTGAGCGGGCTGCCCTCTTCCGCCCCCGTTTCTGTTCCCCTACCCCATCACCAGCACCGCCGCGCCTTCCAGCCGCCCCGCTCGCAAATCCGCAAGCGCGGTGTTGGCATCTTCCAGCCTGTAGGGCTGCGTCGTCGTCACCACCGGGATCTTCGCCGCCAGGGGCAAAAACTCCTCGGCATCGCGCCGGGTGAGGTTGGCCACCGAGCGGATGCTCCGCTCCTTCCATAAAATCTCATACGGAAAGGCCGGGATCTCGCTCATATGGATGCCGCCGCACACCACCACGCCGCCCGGCGCCAGTGCCCGCAGCGCGATTGGCACCAGCGCGCCGACGGGCGCGAAAATCAGCGCCGCGTCCAGTGGCTCGGGCGGCAACTCATCCGACCCGCCAACCCAGCCGCCGGTGATGGAGCGGGCGAAATCCTGCGCTGGCCTGTCGCCCGGGCGGGTGAAGGCGTACACCTCCCGCCCCTCATATCGCGCGACCTGTGCTGCGATATGCGCCGCAGCACCAAAGCCATAGATGCCGAGCCGCCTCGCATCTCCCCCGGCGCGCAGCGTGCGGTAGCCGATCAGCCCGGCGCAGAGCAAAGGTGCCGCCTCGGTGTCGGAAAACCGCTCTGGGATGGGGAAGCAGTAGCGGGCATCCGCCACGGTCTGCTCGGCATAGCCGCCATCGATCTGGTAGCCGGTGAAGCGCGCCTTCTCGCACAGGTTTTCGCGGCCCGAGCGGCAATACGCGCATTCCCCGCAGGTCCAGCCCAACCAGGGCACGCCCACGCGCTGGCCGGGGGCGAAGCGCTCCACCCCCTGCCCCACTTCCAGCACCCGGCCCACGATCTCATGCCCCGGGACCACATGCGGCTTCGGGTGGCGCAACTCGCCGTCCACAATGTGTAGATCCGTGCGGCACACACCGCAGGCGCAAACCTGCAGCAGGATCTGCCCCGGCCCTGGTTCCGGCGCATCGCAATGGCGCAGTTGCAACGGCGCGCCGGCCTTGTCGAACATCATTGCCCGCATGGGTAAATCCTATCCCCGATACAATATCCCTACCAAATCGATTGCCGCTACTCCCCGGACCGCCTAAAATTGCTCGTTGAGAAGCCGCGCCTCGACCGCGCTCACCTTATCCCGCCACCGGCCATGCGCCGAATCGGGAACGCCCGAACGAGACGGCGAAAGCCCGGCCGAACTTCTGGAGAGAGCGGAAATGAACCAGTTCGCCCGCGATGCCGCCTTCACCCAGGCGGTGGATGAATATCTTGGCTGGTATGGCGACCCGGTGGCGAGTCTGAACAAGGCGCTGGACGCCGATCCCGGCTTCCTGCTCGGCTACACCACATTCGCAGCACTGCATTCCCTTGGCGGCGTGCCGGGGGAGGCCGAGCCGATCCAGACGGCGCTGAAGGCGGCCGAGGCGCTTTCCACCAGCGCCAGCACAAGGGAAAAGCTGCATCTGAAGGCGGCGCAGAATTGGGCCAATGGCGCCATCACCGCGGCAGCGCAGGCCTGGGAGCTGGCCCTGGCCGAGGACCCGCACGATCTGCTGGCGCTGCATCTGGCGCACGACACACATTTCTACCTGGGCGATGCGCGCAAGCTGCGCGACGTGCCGCTCTCCGTGCTCCCCGCCCAGCCTCCCGGCTCCAAGGCGCGGGGCTATGTGCTGGGCATGGCCGCCTTCGGGCTGGAGGAAGGCGGTGAATACGCCGAGGGCGAGCGCGCCGGGCGCGAGGCGCTGGAGATCAACCCCGCCGACACTTGGGCCGTTCATGCCGTGGCGCATGTGCTGGAGATGCAGCGCCGCCCCTCGGAGGGCATCTCCTGGATGCGCGGGCTGGAACCGCATTGGACCGCCGCAACCGGACTCGCCGTGCACCAATGGTGGCATCTCTGCCTGTATCTGCTGGAGGCCGGGCGCTTCGACGAAGTGCTGGAAATCTACGACGTCCACATCCGCGCCACCAACTCGGCGGTGATCCTGGACTTGGTGGACGCCGCCGCCCTGCTCTGGCGCCTGGAGCTGCTGGGGGTGGATGTTGGCGAGCGCTGGGCGAAACTCGCCCCGGTCTGGGGCCAGCATGCCGCGGAGCATGTGCTCGCCTTCAACGACGTGCATATCGCCTTCACGCTGGACAGTGCGGGCGACGACGCCGGGCTGGAGGCGCTGGAAACCTCGCTCGCCCGCTACGCCGAAAGCGGCGCGGAGAACGCCAAGTTCACCCGCGAGACCGGGCAGCCGGTGATCCACGCCCTGCACGCTTTTCGCCACGGGGATTTCGCCAAAACGGTGGAGCTGCTTGCGCCGGTGCGTGGGCATTTGAAGCAGCTCGGCGGCTCCAACGCCCAGCGCGACCTGTTCATCCAGACCCTCGTCATCGCCGCCTTCCGCGCGGGCCAGCCCGAGCTGGCCCGGCAGGTCATCGTCGAGCGTCAGGCGCTAAAGGCGGGTACCGCGCGCGCATTCGCGCCTTATCTCGCCAGCTAGTTGCACGGCACAGGGCACTCCCCCTTGGGGTTCACGCGGATTATGCCTTAATAAGGTTCGCGCGTACCGCTAATTGGGAGTCAAGATGCCTAAAAGACCCGTCATGCTCGCCATCCTCGATGGCTTCGGCTGGAATGAAAACCGCGAGGATAATGCGGTAGCGCTCGCGCATAAGCCGAATTTCGACCGTCTCTGGGCCAATTCACCGCATGCTTTTATCAATACTTCGGGCCGCGTCGTCGGGCTCCCAGCCGGGCAGATGGGCAATTCCGAGGTCGGGCATCTAAATATCGGCGCGGGCCGCGTGGTGACGCAGGAGCTGCCGCGCATCGACATCGCCATCGAGGATGGCTCGCTCGCCGCCAACCCGGTGCTGGGCGCGTTCATCGCCAAGCTGAAAGCCTCGGGCGGCACGGCGCACCTGCTGGGCCTGGTCTCGCCCGGCGGGGTGCATTCGCACCAGGACCATATCGTGGCGCTGGCAGAAATCCTGCACGCGGCGGGCGTGGCGATTACCGTGCATGTGTGGACCGACGGGCGCGACACCGCCCCCGAATCCGCGGCGGAATATGTGAAGTCCTTCGCCGCCGCACTGGGCGATGCCGCGAAGATCGGCACGCTGGTGGGCCGCTACTACGCGATGGACCGCGACAAGCGCTGGGAGCGCGTGCAGCAGGCTTACGAGTTGCTGGTGGACGCCAAGGGCGAGCACTTCGCCACCGCCGCCGAAGCCATCGCCGCCAGCTACACGGCGAAGGTGACGGATGAGTTCATCAAGCCCGCCGTCATCGGCGGCTACGCCGGCATGAAGGATGGCGACGCCGTGCTGTGCGCCAATTTCCGTGCCGACCGCGTGCGCGAGATCCTCACCGCCCTGCTCGACCCGTCCTTCACCGGCTTTGCCGTGCGGCAGCCCAAACTGGTGGCCGCCGCGGGCATGACCGCCTATTCCGATGCGCTGGCCCCGTTCATGACCACGCTGTTCCCGCCCGAGCGTCTGGAGCAGTTGCTCGGGCAGGTGGTCGCCGCGCACGGGTTGAAGCAGCTGCGCATGGCGGAGACGGAAAAGTATCCGCACGTCACGTATTTCTTCAACGGCGGCATCGAGCAGCCCTTCCCTGGCGAGGACCGCATTCTCGTCGCCTCGCCAAAGGTCGCCACCTACGATCTGCAGCCGGAAATGTCCGCCGCGGAGCTGGCCGAAAAGGCGGTCGAGGCGATCAACTCTGGCAAGTACGACCTTATCGTGCTGAATTTCGCCAACCCGGACATGGTGGGCCATACCGGCGTGCTCGCCGCCGCAATCAAGGCAGTGGAAGCGGTGGATAAGGGCCTC
Source organism: uncultured Alphaproteobacteria bacterium (assembly GCA_963750235.1). Classification (GTDB taxonomy): domain Bacteria; phylum Pseudomonadota; class Alphaproteobacteria; order Acetobacterales; family Acetobacteraceae; genus Acidocella. The sequence continues at coordinate 271,247 of CAVVPW010000004.1, read as the reverse complement.
GGCGCCATCGCCGACGCGGTGGCGGCGCAGGGCGGCGCGCTGCTGGTCTCCGCCGACCACGGCAATTGCGAAATGATGCACGACCCGCAAACCAGCGGCCCGCACACCGCGCACACCACCAATCTGGTGCCGGTGATCTGCGCTGGCGGACCGGCGGGGATTAAGCTGCATGACGGCGTGCTGGCGGACATCGCGCCGACGCTGCTCAAGCTGATGAACCTGCCGCAACCGGCGGAAATGACCGGGAAACCGCTCTTCTCTTGAAGCTCCGCGCCGCCCTCTGCCTGACCCTGGCCCTCGCCCCGGTTCTGGCCAGGGCGGAACCGGCTCAACACCACCACAAGCACGCGCACCACCATGCGCAGGCGGCAGCAGCAGCGGACCCGGCGCCAAGCGATGCCGAGCAGGCGGCCCAGCAAGCCCGGCAACAAGCCGCTGCCCTGGCCACGGCACTGGGGCAGCAGCAGGCCCAGGCGGCGGCGGCCATCCGCAAAATAGAGACCCAGACCGCGCAGGACGCAGCGCAACTTGCCAACCTGCAGGCAGCGCAGGACGACGCGGCCAAGCATCTGGCCCAGGCGGAAGCCGCGCTCGCCCGGCTGCTACCGGTGATGCAGCGCCTCTCCACCCAGCCTGCCTCCACCCTGCTCACCGCGCCGTTGCCTCCGGAGGATGCGGTGCGAAGCGTCGCCCTTCTCCAAGGTGTCGCGGCCGCAATCGCCACCCAGGCGCAGGCGGTGCAGGCGCAGAACGCCCAGTTTGCCCAGCTTATTGCCGCGGCCCAGGCCAGCCAGGCTCAGCTGACCAACGCCGTGGCTAGACAGCAGGCGGCCGAGTCGGCGCTCGCCGCGCAGATCAACGCCGCCAAGGCGGCGGAGCGGGCAGCAGCCGACCAGCAGGCGGCGGCGCAGGCGCAGAAGCTGGCCGAGGCGCACAAGCTGGACAATCTCAACGACGCGGTGAACGGGCTGGTGCCAAGCGCCCCCACGCCAGCCAGCCTGCCGGCGAATTCCGGCGCCGCACCGGTGGCCGGGCATATCGTGCAGGCCTATGGCGCTGCCACACTGGCCGGCCCCTCCACCGGGGTGAGCTACGGCACGGCGCCGGGGGCACTCGTCACCACGCCCTGCGCGGGTACTGTAATGTTCGCGGGTGCGTTCCCATCTTACGGCAACATGGTCATCACCGATTGCGGCGGCGGCACCAGCGTGGTGCTCGCCGGCATGGATCATCTCGACGTCGCGCAGGGGCAGCACCTTGTTCAGGGCCAGCCGGTGGGCAGCATGCGCGGCTACGACCCCACCGTCCCCACGCGCCAGCCCAGGCTGTACGTGGAATTGCGCCGCAATGGCGCGCCGGTGGACCCCACCTCCTGGCTGGCCGGGCGCGGCTCTGGCTAACTGGGCGGGATGCTGTCTAATATGCTTACAGTTATCCGGATCTTGAGGACATAACACATGCGTTTGCGCGGTTGCCTGTTGCTGAGCGGGGTTTTCTTGGGCGGGCTGGCGCTCGGCACGGTGGCACAGCCGCTGACGCGCGCCATGGGCCAGGAGGCCCCTTCCGACAGCACCTACCAGCAGCTCTCGCTGTTCGGCGACGTGCTGACCCAGGTGAAGCAGAACTACGTGATGGATCCGCCATCAGATAAGCTGATCTACAACGCCATCAACGGCATGCTCGCCGGGCTGGACCCGCATTCCAGCTACATGAACGCACAGCAATATGCCGACATGCAGGTGCAGACCTCCGGCCAGTTCGGCGGTCTTGGCCTGGAAGTGACCGAGAAGGACGGGCTGCTGGAGGTCATCGCCCCGATCGACGGCACCCCCGGCGCCCGCGCCGGGATCAAGCACAACGACATCATCCTGGAGATCAACGGCCACTCCACCGATGGGCTCGAGCTCGACGATGCCGTGTCCAAGATGCGCGGCGCGCCGGGTACCCAGATCACCCTCACCATCAAGCGGAACGGCGTGAACGCGCCGATCCATGTCACGCTGACGCGCGAGATCATCAAGATCGACGACGTGAAGGACAAGCTGTTCAACACCCCCGCCGGGCCGGTGGGCTATATCCGCCTGAGCAGCTTCGACGAGAACGCCGACCCGCATATCCGCAAGGCCGTGAACGATCTGCGCCAGCAGGCCCATGGCAAGCTGCACGGCTACATCCTGGACCTGCGCGACAACCCGGGCGGACTGCTGGACCAGGCCGTGTCGGTGAGCGACGACTTCCTGGACTCGGGCGAGATCGTCTCCACTCATGGCCGCCATTCGGAGGACGACCAGGTCTGGTACGCGCAGAGCGGTGACATTACCAACGGCGCGCCGATCGTCGTTCTCACCAATGCCGGCACCGCCTCGGCGGCCGAAATCGTCACCGCGGCGCTGCAGCAGAACCGCCGCGCTTTGGTGCTGGGCAACAAGACCTTCGGCAAGGGCTCGGTGCAGACGATCATGCCGATCGACAACGAGGGCGCGCTGCGCCTGACCACGGCGCTGTATTTCACCCCGTCCGGCAAGTCGATCCAAGGCTATGGCGTGAGCCCGGATGTCACCGTGTCCGATACCAACCTGCCGAATGACGAATTCTTCGCCCAGCTGCGCGAGACAGACCTGCTGAACTCCTTCGCCAATCCCACCGGCCAGAACCCTACCCCGCTGCCGCCGGCGCCGCCTCTGCCCGCCGTGGCCGCCAGCATTCCGGACAAGCCGCCCGCGAACTGGCCGGACTTCGACCCCACCAAGCCGAGCACCGATTTCCAGTTGCAGATGGGCATCAAGCTGGTGGACGGCATGTCCGCCGCGCAGTAACGGGGGCGCCATGACTGACCATACCTCCCTGCCGTACCGGCTCAACGTTGGCGCGGTGCTGTTTGGCCCGGATGGGCGCGTGTTCGTCGGCAAGCGAATCGGCATCATCAATGCCTGGCAGCTGCCGCAAGGCGGGATCGACGCCGACGAGGACCCGCGCGCGGCCGTGCTGCGCGAGTTGCTGGAGGAGATCGGCACGGACAAGGCCGAGGTGCTGGGCGAGCACCCTGGCTGGCTGCAGTACGACCTGCCCCCTTCCCTGATCGGCGTGGCCTGGGGCGGCAAGTATCGCGGCCAAAAGCAGAAATGGTTCGCGCTCAAATTCCTCGGGCAGGATGCGGACATCCGGCTCGACGCGGACTCGCACCCCGAGTTCGAGGACTGGAAATGGGTGCCCCTGGCCGAGCTGCCAGCCCTGGCCGTGGATTTTAAACGCGAAATTTATGAAATACTTATGCGCGACTTTGCGGTATATGCAGTGACGTAACGTTACCCTTGAAAAATAAGGAACGCCGATGCTGAAATTGACCGCCGCCGATGGCCACGAATTCAGCGCCTTTGAGGCCGGTAATGTGAACGCCCCGCGCGGCCTGGTGGTGGTGCAGGAGATATTCGGCGTGAACACGCACATGCGCGCCGTCTCCGAGCGCCTGGCCAGCTACGGCTACCGCGTGCTGTGCCCGCAACTGTTCGACCGCGTACAGCCTAACGTGGAGCTCGGCTACGGGCCTGAGGATATCGAAAAAGGGCGGGAACTGCGCGGGAAGATCACCGAGGCGCAGGTGCTGCTGGACCTGGAAGCAACGGCTGCGGCCTTCGGCGGCAAGCCGCTAGGGATCATCGGCTATTGCTGGGGCGGCACCCTGGCCTGGCTCGCCGCCGCCAAGACCGAGGCCTTCTGGGCCGCCTCGGGCTGGTATGGCGCGGGCATCGCGGCACAGCGCGACCTGGTGCCCAACTGCCCCGTGCAGCTGCATTTCGGCGAGCGCGACCACAGCATCCCGTTGGCCGACGTCGAGGCCATCCGCAGGGCGCAGCCGGGGATCGAGATGTACACGTACCAGGGCGCGGAACACGGCTTCGGCTGCGAAGCCCGGACAAGCTATAGCCACAAGGACTGGGAGTTGGCGGAGCTGCGCAGCATGGCCTTCTTCGCCGAGCACGTCCGCTAGGCCAAAGCAGCCCCCCGGCGCGTCGGCATGCTCCTCAGCTGCCGCCCAAAAAATCTTTTTGTGTGACAGAGCAGAGCAGCTGGACATGCCCATGCGCCGCCATTATGGGCGCCAACCTCCCCAGGCAACGCTGATCGGCGAGAAATGTCATTGAACTGAAACCCAAACCCCGTCGCCATTGTCACACGCTTCAATTATTGCGGGGGCAAGCGGGGGACCCCCCGCTTGTTCGAACAGGGATCCTTCTCAGGGACTCAACATAAGGAACGCAACGTGAAGATTCTGACCAACCTCCTCCGCTCCGGCGTTGCCGCGCTGGCCATTGCCTCCGCCGCCACCGGCGTCGCCCACGCCCAAGTCGACGTCCCGCTGGTCGAGAGCGGCTCCAGCCTGCTCTACCCGCTGTTCAACCTGTGGGTCGCCTCCTACTCCGCCGAGCACGCTGGCGCTGACATCACCACCACCTCGACCGGTTCGGGCGCTGGCATTGCCCAGTCCATCAAGGGCCTGGTGCAGATCGGCGCGTCCGACGCGTATCTCTCTGACGCGATGGTCAAAGCTCACCCCACCATGATGAGCATCCCGCTCGCCATCTCCTCGCAGGCCATCAATTACAATCTGCCGGGTGTCAGCAGCCTGAACCTCTCCGGCCCGATCCTGGCTGGCATCTACACCGGCAAGATCACCATGTGGAACGACCCGGCGATCGCCGCGGCGAACCCGGGCGTGAACCTGCCGAACCACCTGATCATCCCGGTCCACCGTCTGGACGGCTCGGGCGATACCTTCATCTTCTCCCAGTACCTCGCCTTCTCCACCCCGGAATGGGCCTCCACGCTGCACTACGGCACCACCGTCTCCTGGCCGGCGGTCGCCGGCGCGCTGGGCGGCAATGGTAACTCCGGCGTGCTCGCCGCGGTTAAATCCAACCCCTACTCGCTCGGTTATATCGGCGTATCCTATGCCGACAAGGCCGCTGCTGCGGGCCTCGGCCAGGCTGCGCTGCTGAACAAGCATGGCGAATACGTGAAGCCCACCGCTGACACCATCACTGCCGCCGCGCAGAGCGTTGCCTCCACAACCCCCGCCGACGAGCGCATCAGCATGATCTTCTCGCCTGGCGAGAATGCCTACCCGATCGTGAACTACGAGTATGCGATTGTGGACAGCCAGCAGCCTGCCGCTGCCATGGCGGGGGCGATCCGCGACTTCCTGACCTGGGCGATCAACGAGGGCAACAGCCCGAGCTTCCTGAACCAGGTGCACTTCCTGCCGCTGCCGGATGCCGTGAAGGCCCTTTCCCAGGCCCAGATCGACAAAATCCAGTAAGACGCCTAAATACCTCCCCTTCCGGCACCAGCCGGAAGGGGAACCTTCCAAAACCCACGGTGGACCATGAAAATCAGGCCATTTCGTCTATCAGTCCTGTCACTCAGCCTCATGATTCCGGCCGCGCTCGTCGCGGTTATTTTGTTTCTGGTGGTGTATTCGGGCCAGGCCATGATCTTCAACGGCCTGCACTTTGTCACCAACATTAACTGGAACCTCGGCGACCTGTACAGCGACCCTGTCACAGTTAACGGCATCTCCATACCGTCCGGGGCCAGTTACGGCATCCTCGTCTTCGTCGTCGGCACATTGGCTACTTCGGGCATCGCCATCCTCATCGCCGTGCCGCTTTCCGTCGGCGCCGCCATCTGCCTGGCCGAGGCCGTGCCGCACCGCATCCGTCCGGTGCTGTCCATGCTCGTCGAGCTGGTCGCCGTGGTTCCCTCAGTGGTCTTTGGCCTCTGGGGCATCGCCGTGCTCATCCCCATCATTGGCCATTATATCAGCCCCACCGGCAACGGCTACGGGCTGCTCGCCGCCTCCATCGTGCTTGCGCTGATGATCACGCCGATCATCGCCTCCACGCTGCTGGACGCGCTGATGCAGGTGCCCAAGGAGAACCGCGAATCCGCCTTCGCTCTTGGCGCCACGCATTTCGAGGTCGTCTCCAAGGCCATGATGCCGATGGTGCGCACCACGCTGATCGGCGGCATCGTGCTGGCGCTGGGCCGCGCGCTCGGCGAGACCATGGCCGTGCTGATGGTCTCGGGCGGCGGCATCAACATCCTGCCGACCTCGCTGTTCAGCCCGATCTCCACCATCGCCTCCTTCATCGTCAGCCAGCTCGACAGCGCCCAGTCCGACCCGACCAACATGTCCGTGCGCACGCTCGCCGAGCTGGCGCTTGTGCTGTTCCTCATCACCCTGGCCGTCAACGCCGCAGCCAAACTGCTTACGTCTGGAGCATTCAATGTCCGCAAGCGCCAGTCTTAATCCCCCGCGTTCGGCGCACGAAGTGCGCCGCGTCATCGTCAGCAAGGTCGGCTGGACAGCCTGCGGTCTCGCCCTGCTGCTGGTCATCGCCCCGCTGCTGGATATCGTCGGGGTGGTCACGTTCAATGGCCTCGCCGCCTTCTCGGTCAACCTGTTCACCAAGACCACGACCGGCGCAGCCAACGGCCTGCTCAACGCCATGGAAGGCACGCTGGTTATCACTCTCTTTGCCATGTTCATCGCCGTGCCCATTGGCATCGGCGCGGGTATCCACCTCTCCGAATACGGCAAGAACCGGCTCGGCAGCGCCATCCGCTTCCTCTCGGACGTGCTGACCGGCACGCCTTCCATCGTGCTCGGCTATTTCTCCTTCATCGTCTTTATCATCGGCTTCGGCTGGGGCTTCTCGCTCACCGCCGCCGCCATCACCATCGCCATCCTCATCATCCCCTACCTCGCGCGCATTTCCGAGTTGGCCCTGCAACAGGTGCCGACCTCGATGCGCGAGGCCGCCTACGCCCTGGGCGGGACGGACTCCACGGTGGTGTTCAAGGTGGTGCTGCCCGCGGCCTCTGCCGGCGTGATCACCGGCACGCTGCTCGGCCTCGCCATCTCGGTGGGTGAGACCGCGCCGCTGATCTACACCGCTGGCTGGTCCGACTATGTCTGGGATGGCCGCTTCACCCACGCGCCGGTCGCCTACCTCACCTACGTGATCTGGACATTCATCGACCAGCCGGACCCTCACTCCCACGCGCTGGCCTACGCCGCGGCCTTCTTCGTGATGCTCGTGGTGCTCGCTATCAACATTGGCGTGCGTCTGGTCGTGAGGCGCCAGAAATTCGAGTAACGCCAGAAAACGCACCACGAAAAAGGGGCCCCTCTTGGGGCCCCTTTCTCTTTGCCGGGTATCAGCCCTGGCTTACTTGGCGGCGCGGGCGAGGCTGGCGCTGATCGCGGCCTCGGCGGCGGCACGGTCGGCCCAGCCGGTCACCTTCACCCACTTGCCCTTCTCCAGGTCCTTGTAGTGCTCGAAGAAGTGCTTGATCACATCGCGGGTGATGACGGGAAGCTGCTCGACCTCGGTGATGCCGGTGTATAGCGGGTGCACCTTGTCGTGCGGCACGCAGACGATCTTCTCGTCCTGGCCGGACTCGTCTTCCATCTGCAGCATGCCGATCGGGCGGCAGCGAATCACCGCGCCGGGCACCACGGCAGTCGGCAGCAGCACCAGGGCATCGGCCGGGTCGCCGTCATCGGCCAGGGTGTTGGGGATGAAACCGTAAGCCGCCGGGTAGGCCATTGGCGTGAACACCACGCGGTCCACCACCAGGGCGCCGCTTTCCTTGTCGATCTCGTACTTCACGCCCGAGCCGGCGGGAATTTCCACCACCACGTTGATATCGCGGGGCACGTCGTTGCCGGCCGAAATCTTGCTCACATCCATTGGGTTAATCTCCCTGATTGCACTGGGCTGCCTATAGCCTGCGCCAGGGTCTCTTGCCAACGCGCTCACCCTGGGTATGTTGCTCCTGCCCTGGTTTGGCACATGCGCCGGTAGCTCAACGGTTAGAGCGGACCGCTCATAACGGTTTGGTTGCGGGTTCAATTCCTGCCCGGCGCACCAGGGGCCCTCTTCACAGGGGGCCTTCTTCACGAGGGAGGCGTTGTCATGCGTGCCGAACCGTTGGCACAGATGCAGGCGACGTTCGACGCCGAGGGGATGCTCATCCTCCCCAGCTTCTTCCCGGCCCAGATGATCGACACGGTGCTGGCGGTGACCGAGCAGGTCAGGCGCTTGCGCCCCGCCGACGCCGTGCTGGATGACCTCGACACCGGCGAGCGCACCGTGCTGGCCCTGCTCTCGCCCGAAGCAGCCGAAAGCCACTGGATGAAGCTCTACGACCTCCATCTGGGCGTGCCGCATGTGCAGGCGCTGGCGCTGGCGGCTGAGCTGACCGCGCTGTTGGGCGCCCTGCTGCGGCAGGAGGCGGTGCTTTGCCACAGCCTGTATCTGCCCATGGGCAGCGCTCAGTCCCTGCATGCCGACACGCTGTACATGACGCCGCGAACGCCGGGGCATCTCATCGCCGCTTGGGTGGCGCTGGAGGATGTGCATCCCGATGCCGGGCCGCTGCTGTACATGAAGGGCAGCCACAAATTGCCGCGCTACCGCTTCAGCGATGGCACGCATCACGAGGTGGATGGCGAACAGACGGCGTGGAAGGCCGCCGCTTATGGCGCCGCGGCCGCCGCGGGGCTGCGCACCGAGACATTCCACGGCCGCAAGGGCGATGTGCTGATCTGGGCGGCGGACCTGCTCCATGGCGGCGCCGAAATCCGCGACCGCTCGCTCACCCGCCGCTCCTTCGTGTTCCACTATTTCTCAGCCACCGACGCTGAGGCCGGCGGCTCGAACTCTACGGGGCGTTGAAGGCGGCAAATGGATCCAGCGGCCGCCCCAGCCGATAACGCCCCAGGCCGCCGCCCGGCTGCCCTTTAACGAGCAGCGCTATCTGGCCCGCTATGCCGACGTGGCCAGCGCCGTCGCCGCCGGCGCCTTCCCCGATGGCCATACCCATTTCATGATGTTCGGCCTCAAGGAGGGGCGGCTACCCGGCTGAGCCCCCTGTTGCCCCTGCCCGCCCCGGCAATTATACCCTGGCCAACCGAGTTTGAAGGACGGGCGCCATGGCTGCTTACCAGTACGTTTATGTGATGAAGGACCTTACCAAAGCCTATCCGGGCGGGCGCGAGGTGTTCAAAGGCATCACGCTTTCCTTCCTTCCGGGCGTGAAGATCGGCGTGCTCGGCGTGAACGGCGCCGGTAAGTCCACGCTGCTGAAGATCATCGCCGGTATCGACAAGGAATATGGCGGCGAGGCCTGGGCCGCCGAGGGCGTGAAGGTGGGCTATCTGGCGCAGGAGCCGCAGCTCGACCCGACCAAGAACGTCGGCGAGAACGTCGCCGAGGCGTTTGCCGATCTGCGCAAAGCAATTTCCCGCTTCAACGCCATCTCGGAAGAATTCGCCGAGCCGATGGACGACGACAAGATGAACGACCTGCTGGCTGAGCAGGCCCAGTTGCAGGAAGTCATCGATGCCGCCGATGGCTGGGACCTGGACCGGCAGATCGAGATCGCGCTCGACGCCCTGCGCTGCCCGCCGCCTGATGCCGATGTCGGCCCGCTCTCGGGCGGTGAACGTCGACGCGTGGCGCTGTGCCGCCTGCTGCTGGAAAAGCCCGACCTGCTGCTGCTCGACGAACCGACCAACCATCTGGACGCCGAGTCCGTGGCCTGGCTGGAGCGTACGCTGGCCAACTACACCGGCACCGTGATCCTCATCACCCACGACCGCTACTTCCTCGACAACGTGACCAACTGGATCCTGGAAATCGAGCGCGGCCGCGGCTACCCGTATGAGGGCAACTACTCCTCCTGGCTGGCGCAGAAGCAGAAGCGCCTGGCGCAGGAGGAGAAGGAAGAATCCGCCCGCCAGCGCGCCCTGGCCGAGGAGCAGGAGTGGATCTCGGCCAGCCCCAAGGCGCGCCAGACCAAGTCACGCGCCCGCATCCAGCGCTACGAGGAGATGCTGCAGAAGTCGCAGGAACTGCAGACCGGCGTGGCGGAAATCGTCATCCCGCCCGGCCCGCGCCTGGGCGGCACGGTCATCGAGGCCCAGGATTTGTGCAAGGGCTTCGGCGACCGCGAGCTGATCGAGAACCTCAACTTCAAGCTGCCGCCGGGCGGCATTGTCGGCGTTATCGGCCCGAACGGCGCCGGCAAGTCCACCCTGTTCAAGATGATCACCGGCCTTGAAAAACCGGATTCAGGTAGCCTGAAGATCGGTGAGACCGTGAAGCTGGGCTATGTCGACCAGTCCCGCGACAGCCTGGACCCGAACAAGAACGTCTGGGAGGAAATCTCGGGCGGCACGGATGTCATCTATCTTGGCAAGCGCTCCGTGGCCTCGCGCGCCTATGTGGGCGCATTCAACTTCAAGGGCTCGGACCAGCAGAAGAAGGTCGGCATCCTCTCCGGCGGTGAGCGCAACCGCGTGCATCTGGCCAAGATGCTGAAGTCGGAAGCCAACGTCATCCTGCTCGACGAACCGACCAACGACCTCGACGTGGATACCCTGCGCGCGCTGGAAGAGGCGCTGATGGAATTCCCCGGCTGCGCCGTTATCATCTCCCATGACCGCTGGTTCCTCGACCGCCTGGCCACGCATATCCTGGCCTTCGAGGGCGACAGCCACGTGGAATGGTTCGAAGGCAACTTCCAGGCCTATGAGGAAGACAAGCGCCGCCGCCTGGGCCAGGACGCCACAGAGCCGCACCGCATCAAGTACCGGCCGCTGACGCGGTAATCCCCAGCACCGAAGGAGGCCGGCGATGAGCGTATCATCGGCCTGGGTGATTAACACGGCGCGGCTGCGAATGACGCCCGTAGGCTACTGGGACCTGCCGGACCTCGTGCGGCTAAAGGGTGACCCGCGCGCCTACGCCTTCCTTCTGGGCGGCGTACGGAACCCCGTGCAGGTGGCCGAGGAACTGGCCCACGACATTCAGGACTGGGGCCGGCATGGCTTCGGCATGTGGGCCGTGCGGGGGCACCGCGGCAAGTTCCTGGGGATGACGGCGCTGATGCACCGGCCGGACGGGCGCGGCGTGGCGCTGCGCTTCGCCTTCCTGCCGGAGGCGCGCGGCGTAGGCTTGGCGAGCGAGGCGGTGAGTGCCGCGCTAAACTACGCGCATAATGTGGCGGGGCTCGAGCACGTGGTGGGCGTGGCGCGGGAGGAGAATTTCGCCTCCCGCGCGGTGCTGGGAAGTATCGGCATGTCTCAGACGGGGACATTCATGCGCGATGGTTTCACGCTCTACATCTACCAATCTGTGCGCCACGGAAAGCCGGGGTGAATTTCCCTCCATACACGAAAATCTTACTTGCCTGTACACCCGTCTTCCCTCCTATGGAGGGTCATGACACGCGAAGAGCACATGGAAATTCTTGCGTTTTTCGACCGGGTGATGAGCTCGGCGGACGCAACTATTGACGTCGAGGCAGACGCGATCATTCGCGCTCTGTTCAAGCGCAACCCGGACGCGGCGTATCATGTGACCAAGCTGGCCATGACGCTCGCTGCCCGCCCTGCCCCCGCGCCGCAACCGGCGCGCAAGCCCAGGCAGTGGTTTGCAGCACTGCTACACCGCAACGCTCACGCGGTTCTCTAACGCAGCTCGCCTGACGCCCGGTAGCGCGCGCGGGCCAGCGCGTCCTGCGCCAGGGCGGCGCGCAACTCCGCTTCACCTACTGCTGAGGCAAGCACCGCCACACGGCTGAAATACGGCGCCGCCCCCGTGGCTCGGGCGCGGAAGAGTTGGGCAAGCGCCTCCGCCGCCGGGCTGCGCGCAGCACAGCAGGTGCAGCCCACCCCATGACCAAACCGGGCGGCCTTGAAACGGAGCGCATAACCGGCCGCCGGTGCGGCGAACCCTTCCTCGACCAGGGCGGCATCATTCGGCCCTGGCTGTTGCCCGAACACCACGGGGATACGGCTATCATCATTCATTGGCTGGACATGGGGGCGCTCCGGTGTATCTGACAAGCATGTCACTGCCACATCTTCTCGACGCTCTCTCAAAAAACGTGCTGCTCTGCGATGGCGGCATGGGTTCGCGCGTGCAGGCGCTCACTCTCGACCTGGAAAAGGATTTCTGGAACCAGGAAAACTGTACCGAGGTGCTGAACCTCTCCCGCCCGGACCTCGTGCGCGAGATCCATCGCGGCTACTACGAGGCCGGGTCGGACATGGTGCAGACCAACAGCTTCGGCGGCTCGCCGATCACGCTGGGCGAGTTCGACCTTCAAGACCGCGCCTTTGAGATCAATAAGATCGCCGGCGAGCTGGCGCGCGAGGCCGCCGAGTCCTTCGCCGATGGGCGTCAGCGCTGGGTGGTTGGCTCCATCGGGCCGGGCACCAAGCTGCCGAGCCTTGGCAATATCGCCTACGACCCGCTGGAGGAGGCGCTGTTCCTGCAATCCCAGGGCCTGCTGGCCGGCGGCGTGGACGCGCTGCTGATCGAGACCTGCCAGGACACGCTGCAGATCAAGGCGGCGGTGAACGGCGCCAAGCGCGCCAAGGCGCTGGCCAAGAGCGACGTGCCCATCTTCGTGCAGGTGACGGTGGAGACCACCGGCACGCTGCTGGTGGGGCCTGATATCGCCGCCGCCGCCACGGTCATCCAGGCGCTGGACGTCCCACTGATGGGCCTGAACTGCGCCACCGGGCCGCAGGAAATGGCCGAGCATGTGCGCTATTTGAGCCAGAACTGGCCGGGCAAGATTTCCGTGCAGCCCAATGCGGGCCTGCCCGAGCTGGTGGACGGCAAGACCCACTACCCGCTGGGCGGCGCTGAGATGGCGAGCTGGGTGGAGCGCTTCGTCGTCGAGGACGGCGTTAACCTCATCGGCGGCTGCTGCGGCACCTCCATTCCGCATATCCAGGCGTTGGACGCGATGCTGCGCAAGCTGGGCAACCCTCGCCCCGCCCCGGTGGCGCGCAAATTCTACTGGGTGCCGTCCGTCGCCAGCCTGTACGGCGCGGTGCCGCTGCGGCAGGAGAATTCCTATTTCTCCATCGGCGAGCGCTGCAACGCCAATGGCTCCAAGAAATGGCGCGAACTGCAGGAGGCCGGCGACTGGGATGGCTGTGTCGCCATGGGCCGCGAGCAGGTGGCGGAAGCCTCCAACGCGCTGGATATCTGCACCGCCTTTGTTGGACGGAACGAAATCAAGGAGATGAGCGAGGTGATCACCCGCTTTACCTCCTCGGTGAACGCGCCGCTGGTGATCGACTCGACCGAGACACCGGTGATCGAGGCGGCGCTGAAGCTGCATGGCGGCAAACCGATCATCAACTCGATCAATTTCGAGGATGGCGAGCACCACGCGCATGAGCGCCTGACTTTGGCCAAGAAATTCGGTGCGGCGGTCATTGCTCTAACCATCGACGAAGTCGGCATGGCCAAGTCGCCCGATGACAAGCTGCGCATCGCCCGCCGCCTGGTGGATTTCGCCTGCAACAAATACGGGCTGGCGCAGTCGGACCTTCTGATCGACCCGCTGACCTTCACCATCGCCACCGGCAACGAGGATGACCGCAAGCTCGGCCAGTGGACGCTGGAAGGCATCAAGGCCATCCGCGACGAGTTCCCGGATATCCAGATCATCCTCGGCCTGTCCAACATCTCCTTCGGCCTCAACCCCGCCGCACGCGCGGTGCTGAACTCCGTGTTCCTGGACCATGCGGTGAAGGCGGGCATGACCGGCGCCATCGTGCATGTGAGCAAGATCCGCCCGCTGCACATGATCGACCCGGAAGAGGTGAAGGTCTGCGAGGATCTGATCTTCGACCGCCGCGCCGAGGGCTACGACCCGCTGCAGAAGCTGCTGGAAATGTTCGCCGACCGCAAAGCCGCCGACGCGACCAAGAAGAAGCGCGCCGACACGGTGGAAGGGCGGCTGAAGGACCGCATTGTCGATGGCGACCGCAAGGGGCTGGCCGAAGAGCTGGATGAGGCGCTGAAAATCCACAGGCCGCTCGACATTATCAACAACATCCTGCTCGATGGCATGAAGGTAGTGGGCGAACTGTTCGGCGCGGGCAAGATGCAGCTGCCCTTCGTACTGCAATCGGCCGAGACAATGAAAGCCGCCGTGGCGCATCTGGAGCCGCTGATGGAGCGGGTTGAGGGCGAGGAGCGCGGCATCATGGTGCTCGCCACCGTGAAGGGCGACGTGCACGATATCGGCAAGAACCTTGTCGACATCATCCTCACCAATAACGGCTACAAGGTCATCAATCTCGGCATCAAGGTGCCGCTGGCGGACATGGTGGCGGCGGCCAAGGAGCATAAGGCCCATGCCATCGGCATGTCCGGCCTGCTGGTGAAATCCACCGTGGTGATGCGCGAGAACCTGGAGGAAATGTCCCGCCTCGGGCTCGATATTCCGGTGGTCCTCGGTGGTGCGGCGCTGACGCGCAACTATGTCGAGGACGATTGCGTCGCCTCCTACGAATCTGGCCGCGTGGCCTACGCGCGCGATGCGTTCGACGGGCTGCATCTGATGGACCGCATCGCCAGCAACGGGTTCGACGACTACCTCGCCGCCATTCAGGCCAAGCGCGCGGGCAAGTCCCGCAACACCAAGCGCACGCTGGGCCAGGCCGCGGACGCCGCCTTCGCGCCCGTGGACGTGAAGGAGGTGCAAACCCGCCGCCGCCGCCTGAATGCCGACGAAGCCACCCTCACCCCGCCCTTCTGGGGGGCAAAGGTGATCGAGGCCGCGTCCAAGGCCGTGGTGCCGTTCATCAACGAACGCTCGCTGTTCCAGTTCCAGTGGGGCTTCCGCAAGCAGGGCAAGAGCCTGGAGGACTTCATGGGCTGGGCGCGCCACGAACTGCGCCCGGTGATGAAGCGCATGCTCGATATCTGCGAGGCGGAGCATATCCTCCACCCGCAAGCGATCTACGGCTACTGGAAGGCCGCTGGCCAGGGCAACGACCTGATCCTGTTCGAGGAAGACGGCGTGACCGAGGCCGCGCGATTCAGCCTGCCGCGCCAGCCGCGCCAGGATGGCGAGTGCATCGCCGATTTCCTCCCCGATATCGAGGATGGCCGTGGCGTGATCGGGCTTCAGGTGGTGACCATGGGGCAGCGCGCCTCGGAAGTCGCGCGCGACTGGTTCGAGGATCACCGCTACCAGGATTACCTGTACCTGCACGGTTTCTCGGTGGAGATGGCAGAGGCGCTGGCCGAGTACACGCATAAGCGCATACGCGCCGAGCTCGGCTTCGCCGCCGAGGATGACCGCGACATGGACAAGCTGCTCCAGCAATCCTATCGCGGCTCGCGCTACTCCTTCGGCTATCCGGCCTGCCCCAAGCTGGAGGACCAGGAGCAGCTGCTCAAGCTGCTGGGGGCGGAGCGCATCGGCGTGTCGCTCTCTGATGAGTTCCAGCTGCATCCTGAGCAGTCCACCAGCGCCATCGTGATCCTGAACCGGCAGGCGAAATACTTCTCGGTGTAGTTCGCCAAGCCACGCCAGGAATTACATTCTGGCGTGGCCATTCTGCGTTTTGTTTATACGCAAAGTGCTAATGTGATTGCGCGTCGCGCGGGGAAGCGGCCAAGGCGGCCGGGATGGACCGCCAGACATTGCGGGACTGGGTGCATCGGTTCAACGAGCAGGGCCTGGCGGGTTTGTCGGACAAGACGGGCAATGTCGGACCCAAGCCACTTTTGTCGCCCGAGCAGGAAGCGGAAGTTGCCGCGTGGGTCCGGCGTGGACCCGACCAGGCCGAGCATGGCGTGATACGCTGGCGCCGGGCCGACCTTGCGCGGGCGATCGCGGCGAAATTCGGCGTGGTGCTGGCCGAGCGCAGCATGAGCGACGTGCTACGGCGAATGGGCTTCCGCCGGCTGGTGGCCAGGCCACGCCATCCCGGCCACGACGCCGCGGCGCAAGCGTCTTTCAAGGCAACTTCGCCTCCCTCGTAGATGCAGCGCTACCAGAGCATGCCCGCGGCAAGCCGCTTGAGCTCTGGTGGCAGGACGAGGCCCGCATCGGCCAACAGGGAACGCTAACTCGGGTCTGGGCCGAGCGCGGCTCGCGGCCTTCGGCACCCCGCGATCAGCGCTACGACTGGGCCTATATCTTCGGCGCGATCTGCCCCGCCCGCGGCATCGGGGCAGCGCTGGTGCTGCCGTTCGCCAACGCCGAGATGATGAATGTACCACCTCGCGGAGATCAGCGCGAATGTCGCCCCCGGAGCGCACGCCGTGCTCACCATCGATGGCGCCGGCTGGCACCAGAAAGGCGATAAGCTGCGCGTCCCCGACAACATCACGCTCCTGCACTTGCCGCCCTACAGCCCCGAACTCAATCCCGTCGAGAATGTCTGGGCCTACCTGCGCAGCAACAAACTCAGCAACCGCGTCTTCGAAACCTACGAGGATATCGTCGATGCCTGCTGCGATGCATGGCGTTGGTTCACTGCTCAGCCCGACCACATCACTTCAATCGGAACACGTCTTTGGGCATGTGTCAGTTAATGACACCGGGCGTATTAGAACGGCTTTTGCGCACAAGAATTTTGATCAGAATTTTGCTTCGTGATGCTGACTAATTGATTTTAATCATTGTGAAGAAGCAATTTATTCAACGATACTCGTCTTGATAATTAACAACAAAGGAAACGGCTGATCTTATGAACAACGAATTGAACTCCGGCCTGCCCGATCACGATCCCCCAGGCCATGCAGGTTTCCTGATCCGTCGGTTGCACCAGATTTCTGTGGCCTTGTTTGCCGAGGAATGCGAGACGCTTGATATCACCCCAACCCAGTTCGGCATCATGCTGGCCATCGCTGCGCAACCGGGCATCGACCAGTCCACCGCCGCTGAGGAGCGCGGTGTGGACCGCGCGACCATGGCCAGCATCGTCGCCAGGTTGGAGCAGAACGGCTATATTCGTCGGGTGACCGGCCGGGCCGACCGCCGCCAGAAGCTGCTAACCCTAACCGCTGCTGGCAAGAAGCTGCTGGCCAAGGCGCAGGCGCCAGCCGAACGCGCAACCGAGCGCGCGCTGGAGCCCCTTTCCCCGCGCGAACGCAAGGCCCTCAAGCGGCTGATGGAAAAACTGGTCGAGGCAAATAACAGTCACGGCCGTGCCAAGCTGCGGCTGAGATAGGGCCGCTATTTCCCCGGGCAGGGCGCGGGCGGAACGGTGAGGCGGGTGAGCTTGCCGGTCATCTCGAAATCGCCGAAATCGAGCGCCAGATCGGTCGCCACCCCATCGTCGAAATAGCGCATCGATGTACGGAAATTCGGTGTCTCGTCGTCGTTCTTGCGGTCATAGAAGGCGATGTCGACATCCGCGCTGGGAATATTGTCCAACACTGGCCAAGCGGTCTGCTCCGGCTCATGATAGCCCAGCTCGGAGACGAAAGTGGCCTGCGCGCCATCGGTGGAGGTGCCGTCGAACAAGGGCGGGGCGATGAATTTCTGCCCGGCGCGGCCGGCGGCCAGCAGCGCCTCGGTATGCTGCATCGGGAACAGCGTGCCCGGCGGCAGCTTCAGCATGGTGTCGGCTGGGGTGGTATAGGTGACGAGCCCCGAGCCGTCCGGATTGCGCGTCGCGGTGCCGGCATCGTCGATCTGTTCCTTGCCGTCATTGTCGCTCTCGCGCAGGGTGAAGGTCAGGGTTTTGCCGTCCTTGCTCTCCCAGGTAATGTAGTCGCTCACCGACTTGGTCAACGTGCCGTCGGTATTGCGCAGGATCAGCGTCATGTGCTGGGTCGTGGCCCAGCCGGTGCAGCCATCCACCACGTCAAAGCTCATCTGCCCGGTGGCGCCGGTGATGTCGTGCGTGCGCAGCTTGGACAGGGTGAGCGTGTAGAGCGCGTGCTGACCGGTAAGGCCGTCAGCCTGAGCAAGACCAGGAACGAGCAGGGCGAGCAGGGCAAAAGCAGATCTCATGCGCCTATCTTCCCGCTTGCCCGCCACGCCGTCAAACCCTGGCCGAGGCGGTTAGAGGCCTACAGCCTGTTATTTCTTCCAGAGGCTGGTGTCCCATACCTGGGCGCTGCTGTTAAGCCTGTCGTTGATTGTATCCAGGGTCGTGCGCAGCATTTCCGGGGTGAGGCCACCCAGCGGGATGATCGCGTTGGCGTAGAGCGACTCGCCATCCGCACCGCTTTCCATCGAGAAGTAGAAATCGCCGATGTCGCTCGTCTCCAGAAGCTTGGTAAGGTCGAGCTTGGCCATGTCGGCGGGCTTGTACGTGTTGATGTTCACATAGGCATAGGCCAGCGTGCCGTCCTTCGAGAGGTCGAAATGCAGGCGATAGTCGTAGTCGCCTTGCCACTGGATGGCGAAGGACTGCTTGTCGCCGGCAAGATCGGTGTTGTAACCCAGGTTGTTAACCATGGCTTGCAGCTTGCTCAGCGCCGCAGGCTCGGTCTGCGCTGTGTCGTCGGCCCGCGCCGCGGGCGCGCCGGAAAGCAGCAAAACCAGAGCCAGGGACGTGCCGAGATAACGCCGGAACATGACCGCAACCTCCTTGATTCTTGTCGCGGAATGTTACGGCAAATCAGGAACCCCAGCAACGCCATTCCGCAGGGGGGGCCGCTCAGCGCGGCTTGCGCCCCCTTCCCTTGCGGCTTGCCGGGTCATACCCGCCGCCACCGGGCCCGAGCGGCGTGGGGCCGCGCGGGCGGCTGGCCGAGCGCGGCATGGGCGGCGGTTCCAGCCCCAGGGCCAGCGCCTCCAGCCGCTTGATCTCATCGCGCAGCCGCGCCGCCTCCTCGAACTCCAGATCCGCCGCCGCCTTGCGCATGCGCGTCTCCAGCGTGGTGATGACCGCCCCCAGATCCTTGCCGACAAATTCATCAGCCATGGAATCCTTCACCGGCGCCACGGTCACATAATCCTGCTCGAAGACCGAGTGAATGACCTCGCCGATATTCTTCTTCACGCTCTGCGGGGTGATGCCGTGCGCCTCGTTCCAGGCGATCTGCTTCGCCCGGCGGCGGGCGGTTTCGTCCAGGGCCTGTTTCAGGCTGCGGGTCATGGTGTCGGCGTAGAGGATCACGCGGCCATCGACGTTGCGCGCGGCGCGGCCAATAGTCTGGATGAGCGATGTGACGGAGCGCAGGAACCCCTCCTTGTCGGCATCCAGAATGGCGACGAGCATGCACTCGGGAATATCCAGCCCCTCGCGCAGCAGGTTGATGCCCACCAGCACGTCATAGGCGCCAAGGCGCAGGTCGCGGATGATCTCGATGCGCTCCAGCGTGTCCACGTCCGAGTGCAGGTAGCGCACTTTCAGGCCCTGCTCGCCGAGATATTCGGTGAGGTCCTCGGCCATGCGCTTCGTGAGCGTGGTAACGAGCACGCGCCCGCCCAGGGCCACGGTTTTCCGGCATTCGCCGAGCAGGTCGTCCACCTGGTGCTCCACCGGCCGGATATCCGTCACCGGGTCGACGAGGCCCGTCGGGCGGATCACCTGCTCGGCGAAGCTGCCGCCGGTGCGCTCCAGTTCCCAAGGGCCGGGCGTGGCGGAGACGAACACGCTCTGCGGGCGGTAGGACTCCCATTCCTCGAATTTCAGCGGCCGATTGTCGATGCAGCTCGGCAGGCGGAAGCCGTATTCTGCGAGGATGGATTTACGGGCGAAGTCGCCTTTGAACATGCCGCCGATCTGCGGCACTGTCACGTGACTTTCATCCACCACCAGCAGCGCGTTGGCGGGCAGATACTCGAACAGCGTGGGCGGCGGCTCGCCCGGGTTGCGGCCGGAAAGGTAGCGGGAATAATTCTCGATGCCTTTGCACACGCCTGTGGTTTCCAGCATCTCGATGTCGAAGGTCGTGCGCTGCAGCAGCCGCTCGGCCTCCAGCAGCCGGCCATTGGCCGTGAGTTCGTCGAGGCGCTGCTTCAGCTCGGTTTTTATCTTGCCAATGGCCTGGTTCAGTGTCGGGCGCGGCGTTACGTAATGGCTGTTGGCGTAGATGGATATGCTGGGGAGCACGGCACTCTGCTCGCCGGTCAGCGGGTCGAATTCGGAGATCTTCTCGATCTCGTCACCAAACAGCGTCACGCGCCAGGCGCGGTCCTCGTACTGGCTGGGGAAGATGTCCACAATCTCGCCGCGCAGGCGGAAGGTGCCGCGGGTGAAGGCCGCGTCGTTGCGCCGGTATTGCAAGTCCACCAGCGCCTTGGCCAGGGCGTCGCGCTCGATGCGCCCGCCGGTCTCCAGCCGCACCACCATCTTCGAGTAGGTCTCGACTGAGCCTATGCCATAGATGCAGGAGACCGAGGCCACTATGATGACATCGCCGCGCTCCAGCAGCGCCTGGGTGGCGGCGTGGCGCATGCGGTCGATGGTCTCGTTGATCGCCGAGTCCTTCTCGATATAGGTGTCCGACCGAGGCACGTAGGCTTCCGGCTGGTAATAGTCGTAGTAGGAGACAAAATATTCCACGGCGTTATCGGGGAAGAAGCTCTTCATCTCGGCATAGAGCTGCGCCGCCAGCGTCTTGTTCGGCGCCAGCACCAGGGCCGGGCGCTGCACCGCCTCGATGACCTTGGCCATGGTAAAGGTCTTGCCCGAGCCGGTGACGCCAAGCAGCACTTGGTCACGCTCCTGCACGCCGATGCCCTCGACAAGCTGTTTGATAGCGGTGGGCTGGTCCCCGCTGGGCTGATACTCGGAAACCACGCGCAGCGGCTTGAGCATCGGCCTGCGTTCAGGCTTCTCGGGGATGAACAGCAAGGGAGCGGCGCACATGGGCGCCAATATGGGCCGCCCTCGCGCGGGGGGAAACCCCACTCCAGCGCCTAGAGCGCGATCGTATCAGCCTGATACGTCAATCGCCCTCTAACTTATTGATGAGAGACTGATTCACGTTTGAGGTTCAATCGCAAAGCAATTCAACCTCAAACGATCAGGCTCTAGAGCAATATGCTTTTAGCTTGAACCGGCCTGGTCAAGCTAAAAGCATGAAATTGCACGCTCAAACTTACTTCTTGTTGCCGAGAATGGTCTGCATCTCCGTCATCGCCTCGGAGACGCGGGTGTTGAGTTTCTGCAGCGCCTCGGAATTGGATTTCTGGATCAGATCACCCAGCTCCTTGGTGTTCGCCACGGCATTCTCATAGGCCTGCTTCAGCAGTTCCGTCTGCTTGGCGGCGCGGCTCGTCGACGAGGACGCGGAGGAAAGCTCCTTCAGCGTCTCGGTCAGGCCGGACATGGTGGACTGGAGAATTTCCATATGACGGCGGGCAACGGCCTGCGCGCCTTCCAGCGCCACGCGGTTGGCCTCGGTCAGCGCCTCCAGGTTGCGCTTATGCGCGGTCAGCACCGCGTCCATGTCCGGCATGGGGGGGATCTTCATGTCGCCCATAAGCTTCTTGAAATCGAAGTCGGGAAGGAAGGACGTAGTCTTGCTTTTTTCGTCGGCCATCGAGTTCGTTCCTCATCTGCTGCAGCCGGCGAGCCCGGCTGGTTTCACTCTAACGGGGAAACACTTTGTTGCAAGGGCGTTTCCGGTTCCGCGGCCGGCTCGGCCGAGAACCGGTTAACGATGGACTCGGCCCGGGCAAGCGCCTTGTCCACCGCCGCCATGGTGGCAGTGAGGTCCTCACTGTCATCGTCGGCCCAGGCGCGGATGCCGTAGAGCCAAACCGCCAGCAGGCCGCGCTTGGCCAGCGCCCCGCGCAGCCCGGTCGCGTCCACGCCAGCGCCTTCCAGCAGCCAGCCCATGGAGGCGAGGTTGAGTTCCGCCATCACGAGCGCCAGCGGCGGGCAGACCGGCAGAGCGCGCAGCAGCGCCAGCACGCCGGGGCGGTGAAGCTGCAAATAGTCGAACCGGCGGAGCAGGATATCGAACAGCCGGTCGCGCACGCTGCCTTCGGTGAGGGCGTTGCTCAGCGCCACAGCATCGGCAATCTTGCCGAATGTCGTCAGGATCGCGCCGGTGCAGGGATAGGCCGTGCGGACCTTCGCTAGATCCAGCCCGGCATGGCGGGCGGCGGCGGCAGGCGAAACATGACGCCACCCTTTCTCCGCGCCAAGCGCGAATGCAGCGGTGATCAGGGCGGTGTCGATATCCGTGTCGCTCATTCCGCAACCTTAGAAAGAGATGCGGGTTTTGCCAAGGAAATTAACCGATTGCCCGCAAGCCCCGGCGATACGCCTCCGCCAGGCCAACATAGTGCGGCACGGTCCCATCCCACTTGGCGCTCTCCTCGTCGCTCATCACCCGGGCGAGTTTGGCCGGGCTGCCCATCCACAGCTCCTGCCGGCCGATGCGTTTGCCCACGGACAGAAGCCCGCGCGCGGCCAGCATCCCGCCTTCCTCCACCACCGCGCCATCCAGCACCGTGGCGCCCATGCCAATGAAGGCGCGGTCGCGCAGCTTGCAGGCATGGATGATGGCGGCATGGCCGATTGTCACATCCTCACCGATCTCAGTGAGATACTCGCCATGATCGACATGGATCACGGTGCCATCCTGGATGTTGCTGCGCGCGCCGACGATGATCGGGTTGGTGTCGGCGCGCAGAACGCAGTTGAACCAGATATTCGCGCCCGGCCCGACCCGTACATCGCCGATCAACACCGCCGTCGGCGCGATCCACGCGGTGGGGTCGATCTGTGGCTTCAGCTCGCCCAGCGCGTAGAGCAGCCCTCCGTGTTTCTGCAACTCCGACATTATCCGCCTCCCAGCATCAGGTTGATGTTCTGCACCGCAGCACCCGAGGCGCCCTTGCCCAGATTATCGAGCCGGGCGATCAGCACCGCCTGACCCTGCGCCTCATTGGCGCACACGAAAATCTCCAGCTTGTCGGTGTTGTTCAGCGCCTCGGGCTGCAAATTCTCCGTCCACAGGCCGGAATGCGCGACAACATTCTGCGCCCCTTCGTAATAGACGCAATAGGCGTCGGCGAGTTGCGCAGCGCTGGGGCTGCCGGGTAACTGGTCTAGGAAAACGGGTATGCACACCAGCATCCCCTGCGCGAAATGCCCGACCGAGGGCACGAAAATTGGCCGCCGGCTAAGGCCGGAATACCGCATGATCTCGGGGATATGCTTGTGCGACAGGCCCAACGCATAGAGCTCGAATGCCGGGCCACCCTGCGCCTCATGCGCCGCGATCATCGCCTTGCCGCCGCCGGAATAGCCGGAGACGGCGTTGATGCTGAGCGCATGTCCCGGCTCCAGCAGCCCCAGATCGACCAGCGGGTGCAACAGCGCGATGGCGCCGGTGGCGTAGCAGCCCGGATTCGTCACCAGCCGCGCCCGCGCAATCGCCTCCGCCTGGCCCTGGGCCAGTTCGGGGAAGCCATAAACCCAGCCCGGCGCAACACGGTGCGCGGTGCTGGCGTCGAGCAGGCGGGTACCCTCCGGCGCAAGTGCCACCGCCTCGCGCGCCGCGTCATCGGGCAGGCACAGCACGGTCAGATCCGCCTCCGCCATTGCCGCCGCGCGGGCCTCGGGCGACTTGCGGTGGGCGTCATCCAGCGCCACCAGGCTGATCTGGGGGATCGCGGCGAGCCGCTGGGCGATGCCAAGCCCGGTGGTGCCGGCCTGGCCGTCGATGAA
Source organism: uncultured Alphaproteobacteria bacterium (assembly GCA_963750235.1). Lineage (GTDB taxonomy): Bacteria > Pseudomonadota > Alphaproteobacteria > Acetobacterales > Acetobacteraceae > Acidocella. The sequence goes on along the minus strand of CAVVPW010000004.1, from coordinate 247,762 downwards.
AATTTTGGCGCTCATGCGGCTCTACTTATCATGGCCGCGGCGCCGTGCTAGGCCGGGCCGCGACCATCCAACAGGAAAATGAATACATGTCTGAGCAAGCGACCGCCCCGACCCAGCCGCCCCTCGTCGTCAACATCCAGTACACCAAGGACCTGTCCTTCGAGGTGCCGAATGCCCCGGCGATCTTCACCACGCTGCGCAGCGCGCCGCATGTGAACATCAACCTGGATGTGCAGGTGCGCCGGCTCGAGGATGCGCACACCGTGTTCGAGGTGACTCTGGCCGTGCGCGCGGAAGGCACCACCCAGGCCAATGGCGAGGAAAAGCCGACCGTCGTGTTCATCGCAGACCTCGCCTATGCCGGTGTGTTCACCCTGAACGGCATCCCCGAGAACCAGCAGGAGCCGATTCTGCTCGTGGAATGCCCGCGCCTGCTCTTCCCCTTCGCCCGCAACATCCTGGCCGACATCACCCGTGAAGGCGGCTTCCCGCCCGTGCTGCTGGGGCCGATCGACTTCGTCGGGCTGTGGCAGCAGCGCCGCGCCCAGGCCTCCGCCATGCCCACCGTCGCGAACGCGTAAGGCCAAGCGCGGTTCAAACGGCAAAGCCCGGCAGCGCCAACTGCTGGGCTTTTTGTTTGGTTATTTGGCCTAGAGTTGCGCGACGCCCGGCTTATCCGCCGGCTTGCGGGCAAGCCCGCTGAGGAATTCGAACACGGTCTGGGTATTCCAATCCGCGGCGCCGTCCAGCCGGGCCACAAGCTTGCCCTCCGGATTGAGAATAATGGTGACCGGCACGCCGTCGCTATTCAGCACGTCGAGGTTATTGCCAGCCGGGTCGAGCAATACGGGCAGATTACTGATCTTGTGGCTGGCGTAGAAGGGCTTCACCGCGGCGGCGCCCTCGACGTCTATGGAGATGGGCAGGACCAGCCCGCCGAAAGGCTTGATCCGCTTGGCCAAGGCGGCAAGGCCGGGCAGTTCCTCGGTGCAGGGGCCGCACCAGGTTGCCCATATGTTCACCACCAGCACATGGCCCTTGAAGTCCTCCAGGGTGAGTTTCTTGCCTGCCTCGGTGCTGAACACCACAGGCGGCGCGGCGGCGGGCGCGGTCTGCGCCCATATCTCAGCGGCATCCGGCAACTCGTCCCCGCTGCTCTGCGCCACGGCGCGATTGCCCCAAGCCGCCGCCAGGGCTAATCCAGGAGTGGCGGCGATGATGGATCGCCGGGAAAGCAAGGGGCGCTTGGACGTGACGGACAAGGACAAAACTCCAGTAAAGAGCCAGTTGCAGTGGGGCGGACGGTTTGGTGCCGGTCCCGATGCGGTGATGCAAGCCATTAACGTCTCCATCGGCTTCGACCGCAAGCTCTGGGCGCAGGACATTGCGGGCAGCCAGGCGCATGCCGCGATGCTCGCGAAGCAGGGCATCATCACGCCCGAGGATCAGGCCGCCATCAATCGCGGGCTGGAGGATATCACCAACGACATCGAGGATGGCCGCTTCGGCTTCTCGGACTCGCTGGAAGACATCCACACCAATATCGAGGTGCGCCTGACCGAGCGTATCGGCGAGGCTGCACGGCGCCTGCACACGGCGCGCAGCCGCAACGACCAGGTCGCCACCGATTTCAAGCTCTATGTGCGTGAAGCCATCGACGGTATCCTGGCCCAGGTGAAGGGCCTGATGCTCGCTTTGGCCCAGCGCGCCGCCGAGCATGCCGGAACGGTGATGCCGGGCTTCACCCATCTGCAGACGGCGCAGCCCGTTACCTTCGGGCACCATCTGCTGGCCTATGTCGAGATGCTGGCCCGCGACACCGGGCGGCTTGAGGATGCCCGCCGCCGCCTGAACGAGTGCCCGCTCGGCTCTGCCGCTCTGGCCGGTACATCCTTCCCCATCGACCGCTTCGCCACCGCGTCCGCCCTCGGTTTCGACCGGCCGACCGCGAACTCGCTGGATTCTGTCTCCGACCGCGACTTTGCGCTGGAATTCCTCTCCGCGCTGTCGATCATGGCGATGCATCTCTCCCGCTTCGCCGAGGAGATCATCATCTGGTGCTCCTCGCCCTACAGGCTCATCGCGCTGTCCGACGCCTTCACCACCGGCTCCTCGATCATGCCGCAGAAGCGCAACCCGGATGCCGCCGAGCTGACCAGGGCCAAGACCGGGCGAATTTTCGGTAGCCTGCTCGGGCTGCTCACGGTGATGAAGGGCCTGCCCATGGCCTACGCCAAGGACATGCAGGAGGACAAGGAACCGGTGTTCGACGCCGTCGAGGCGATCAGCCTCTGCCTCGCCGCCACTGCCGGCATGGTGCGGGACATGCAGGCCGACACCGCCCGCATGGCGGCCCTCGCGGGCTCGGGCTTCTCCACCGCCACGGACCTCGCCGACTGGCTGGTGCGGGTGCTGAAGATGCCGTTCCGCGACGCGCACCATGTCACCGGGCGCGTGGTGCGTCTGGCCGAGGAGAAGGATGTTGACCTCTCCGGACTGACGCTGGCGGACATGCAGAGCGTCGAGCCGCGCATCACCGACGAGATTTTCAACGTGCTGACGGTCGAAGCCTCGGTGGCCTCGCGCACCAGCTATGGCGGCACGGCGCCGGAGAATGTCGCCAAGGCGGCCGCGCTCTGGCTGGAGAAACTGCAATGAAAGTGCTGCTGGCGATGCTCTGCGCTGCTGGCGCTGACCGGCTGCGGCAGGCGCGGCGCGCCCGTGCCGCCCGGCCCGGCGGCGGATATCACCTACCCGCACACCTACCCGGCGCAGTAGCATGGCTGATGTAGTTTATACCGGGCCGGAGCCTGATCTGGCCGCGCTGCTGGCGGCGCGCCCGGCGCTGTCGATGAACGCGCGCGAGGGGCTGAGCTTCGAATCCGTGCCGTTGAACGCGGTCGCGGATAAATACGGCACGCCCGTCTGGGTGTATGGCGCGGGCAGCATGCAGGCGCGCTTCAACGCTCTGCGGGCGGCCTTCGGGGCGGAGAACCTGCCCGTGCATATCCATTACGCGGTGAAGGCGAACGACCATCTGGCGATCCTCAGCCTGTTCCACAGGCTCGGCGCCGGGGCGGATGTGGTCAGCATCGGCGAGTTCCTGCGCGCCCGGCGCGCCGGCATCGAGGCCGCGAACGTGGTGTATTCCGGTGTCGGTAAATCCGCGGCGGAGCTGGAAACCGCGCTCGGCCAGGGCATCGGCCAGATCAACATGGAAAGCGCCGAGGAACTGGACATGCTCTCCGGCATTGCCTCGCGTCTGGGTGTTACCGCCCCCGTCGTGCTGCGCATGAACCCGGATGTGGATGCCGGAACCCACGCGAAAATCACCACCGGCCTCGCCGAGAACAAGTTCGGCATTGCCGCGGCGGACATCCCGGCGCTGTACGCGCGGGCGGCTACCCTGCCCGGCATCAAGCCGCGCGGTATCGCCCTGCATATCGGCAGCCAGATCCTCTCCACCGAGCCGTACGCCAAGGCCTACGCCAAGACCGCCGACATGGTGCGCACCCTGCGCGGCCAGGGCCTGAGCGTGGAGCTGGTGGACCTCGGCGGCGGCCTTGGCATCGGCTACCACGATGAACCCGGCCTGAACCTCGCCGCCTTCGCCGCCACGGTACGGCGCGAGCTAGGCGATCTCGGCGTGCAAGCTGCTGCTGGAGCCAGGGCGTTACCTGGTGGGTCCGGCCGGGCTGCTGCTGGCCTCGGTGATTCTGCAGAAGCGCACCGAAAAGCGCTTCGTCGTGCTGGACGCGGCGATGAACGAGCTGATGCGCCCGGCTTTGTACGAGGCGTGGCATGGTATCCTGCCGGTGGACCCGGCCTTGTTCCACGGCCCGGCCACCCCGGCCGATGTCGTCGGGCCGATCTGCGAGAGCGCGGATTGCTTCGCCCAGGACCGCGCCCTGCCCGACCTGCCCCCCGGCACCCGCGTCGTGCTGCTGGATACCGGCGCCTATGGCGCGGTGATGAGCAGCGCCTACAACGCCCGCCCCCGCGCGGCCTCGGTGCTGGTTTCCGGCGGGCAGATGACGCTGATCACGCCCCGGCAGAAGCCTGAGGATCTGTGGGCGGACGAAATCCTGCCGGGTTAGGACATGCCTGCCATGGCGGGGGGCTCCAACTGCAAAATCAGCCCCGCCGCTATGAGCACCACGAGCCCGAGCACGATTTCCGCGCCAATGCTGCGCAGGAAGGCGGCGCGGGATGACGGTAAGGCAGGGGTGAACCGTACCCGGTTGAGCACGGCCAGAGCGATAAGGGACGCCAGCAGCAGCATTTTCGCCAGCGCCACCGCGCCATAGGCGGTGGTGACAAGCGCACCCGGCGCGCCGATCAGCACCCAGTACTGTACGAAGGCGGTGAGTAGGAGCGCGGCGACGCAAATCATCCCCATGGGCGAGAAGGCCAGCGCCAGCGGGGCGGCGGCTTCAGGCAAGGTTTTCAGTGCCAGATACAGCCCCGGCAGGCCCCCGAGCCAGATGGCGGCGGCAGCCACATGCATGAGCGACACCGCCAGTAGCAACGCCCCGGTGCCGCCCTCCATGGCGCCGCCATGACCGAGCCAGGATTCCGCCAATACCCCACCCAAGGCCAGCAGAGCCGCCGGGAGCCGCAGGTTGCGCTGGAACAACAGCGCGGCGAGCAGCAGCACCGCCATGCGCCCCAGCAGCAGCGCGCCGAAGCGCGTGTATTCGACCACAGTTGGAATGGCGTTGATGATATCCGCCCAGCTCTGGGCCGAGGCGAAATACGCGGTTTGCAGCAGGAACCACCCCGCCCCCGCGATCAGCGCCAGGGCGAAACCGGCCCAGGCCAGCCGCGTGAGCCCCGGCACATTCCGCCGGCGCAGCAGCGTGGCGGCCAGGAACGTTGTGCCGAAAGTCGAGAAATACCCCGCCAGATGCAAACCGCGGCAAAGCCCGCGCAGCACCAGCCAGGCAGGGCTGTCCATCAGGGGGTGATGGTGAAGCTGAAGCTGCCTTTGGTCTTGTGGCCGTCATCCGACAGGGCGTGCCACGTGACGGTGTATTTGCCCGGCGCGGCGATGTGAACCGGCACGGACATCTCTTCCTCATGCCCCGGCACGGGTTGCGGCTTGCCGGTCTGCACGGCTTTGCCATCCGGCCCCTTCACCGTCACGGTGCAGAACGGCAATGAGAGCCCCTCGGTATAGGTAAGCAGCAGTTGCGCGGGCGGGGTGGCGACCACTGCCCCCACGCCCGGCTCGGCGCTTTTGAGAAAGGCATGGGCGAACGCGGGAGCGGGCGCCAGCAGGGCGGACAGGGCCACGCCGCCAAGGGCGTAACGGAGAGCGCGGGTCACGGTTTTCCCCATTGGAGGGCGGGAGCGGGCTACCCCCCGCGTTAGCGGCTTAGAACAGGTTCAGGAGCCGATGCAGCAGGCCGGGCAATTCGTCGCTGTTCTGCGGCGTGGAGCCGGTGGTCACCGGCTGGCCGAACGCCTGGTTCTGCTGCAGACGCTTGTTCTCCGCCGGGGCGTTCACCGTGGGCTCGGGCGCCGGGCCGGAGCCCACGAGCTGCGAGACGAAGCCCTGCGGCTTGCTGGCCACCATGGCGTTCTGGTTCACCTGGGCGCGGATGTCGCCCTGCGGGGCGGGGCCGGCCTGCTCCAGCAGCGCCTGCTCGCCCGGGGTGGTGGTACTGGGCGGCGGGGTAATGGCATTCTGCGGCGACACGATGTTCGCGCCTGCCTGCGCGGCATCAACCTGCTGCGGGCGGGGCTCACCCGGATTGGGCTGCTGAAGCTGGCCCAGCTCCGGCGGCAGGGAGAGCGGTGCCTCGGTACCGACCTGGAAGGCATCGGGCGGATTGGCCTCGAGGCCGAATTCTTTCTTGGTATCGTCTCCGCACCCGGCGAGCGCCAAGGCGAGGGCGATGGTGGCGGCAGCAGCGGCGGAGCGGGCGAGAGCAGATTTCATGGGGTCTTCCTATCCTTCCCCCGGATTGGCCGCAACGGGGGGCTTTTGCAACAGGTTTTCCAGCATTAGCGCGATGACGCCGCAGACAATGGCGGAATCCCCGACATTGAACACCCAGGGGTAGTACAGGGCCCCCACATGCACCTGGAGGAAATCCACCACCGCGCCGAAGCGTAAGCGGTCGATGACATTGCCGATGGCCCCGCCCGCGATGGCCCCGACCGCGATGGTGACGGCCCATTTCTGCGTGCGCCACATCCAGGTGAACAAGGCCAGCACCACGGCGCTGGCGATGAGGGCGAACAGCGCCTTAGCCCCCGCTCCGGCGAACAGCCCGAAGGTGATGCCGTGGTTCCAGACCAATACGAGGTTGAGCACCGGCGCCACCGTGAGCAGATGCCCGTCCTGCAGCTCCAGCGGATTGAGGACGAGATATTTGCTCCACTGGTCGGCGCCAAGCACCAGTGCTGCGGTGAGTAACCCGGCCAGGCGGCGCATCAGGCGGCGTCCACCGCGTCGCAGCAACGGCGGCACAGCGTGGGGTGCTTGGCGCTTTCGCCCACCTCTGGCAGCACCTTCCAGCAGCGCTCGCATTTCTGGCCCCGTGCCGCGATGGCGGTGTCGTTCGCGCCAAAACCCGCGGCGGAGGTGATGCAGATATCCGCCCAGAGCGCCGCATCGGCCAGCGCAACCTGCGCCTCGGTGGAGAGGATGGCCTCGGCCTGGAGCGAGGAGCCAATCGCCTTGTCGCGGCGCATTTCCTCGATGGCGCCGGTGACATTGCCGCGATGCTCGCGGATCTTGCCGAAGGTCTCCGCCAGCGCATCATCGCGCCACCCATCGGGGATTTCGGGGAACTGCTCCAGATGCACCGAACCCTCCGCGCCGAAGCGGGTGACCCACGCCTCCTCCGCCGTGAAGGGCAGCGCCGGAGCCAGCCAAGTGGTCAGGCAACGGTGCAGGATATCGAGGAAGCTGCGGCAGGCGCGGCGCTTTTCCGAAGCCGGGGCATCGCAATACAGCGTGTCCTTGCGGATATCGAAGTAGAAGGCGGAAAGATCCGTGGCGCAGAAATTATGCAGCGCCGGGTAAACGCCGGTCCAATCATGATTCTGCACTGCACCCTGAATCTTGCCGTTCAGCTCCCAGAGACGATGCAGCATGAACCGCTCCAGCTCCGGGAATTGCGCCTCGGGCAGTTTCTCGGCATCCGTGAAACCATCGAGCGAGCCCAGCACCCAGCGCAGCGTGTTGCGCAGGCGGCGGTAAAGCTCGGCCTGCTGCTTGAGGATTTCAGGACCGATGCGCAAATCTTCCGAGGTGTCGGAGTTCATCACCCACAGGCGTAGAATATCGGCACCGTATTTGTCGTTCACCTCCTGCGGGGCGGTGACATTGCCGAGCGACTTGGACATCTTGCGTCCCTGCTCGTCGAGCACGAAGCCGTCGGTCACGATGGTCTTGAACGGCGCCACGCCGCGCGTGCCGACAAATTCCAGCAGCGAGGCCTGGAACCAGCCGCGATGCTGGTCCGAGCCTTCGAGATAGACATCCGCTGGGGTGGGCAGGCCGCGAGCCTCCAGCACGAAGGCGTGCGTCGAGCCGGACTCAAACCACACATCCACCACGTCAAAAATCTGCTCGTAATTTGCAGGATCGTATTTGGCGCCAAGGAAGTCGCTGGCCGGACGCGCGTACCAGGCGTCCGCGCCCTCGGCAGTGAAAATCTCCACCACGCGGGCCATCACCTCGGCATCGCGGAGCGGCTCATGCGTGGTCTTATCGACGAAGATGGCAATCGGCACGCCCCAGGCGCGCTGGCGCGAGATGCACCAGTCGGGACGGGATTCGACCATCGAGCGGATGCGGTTGCGGCCGATCTCGGGCACGAATTTTGTCCCGTCGATGGCGGCGAGGGCCTTTTCCCGGATCTTGTCCTCGCCGTCCATGCGGATGAACCACTGCGCCGTGGCGCGGTAGATCAGCGGCGCCTTGGAGCGCCAGGAGTGCGGATAGGAGTGCAGGAACTCGTTACGCTGCAGCAGCGCGCCTGCTTCCTTCAGCTTTTCGCAGACTGGATCTGCGGCTTTGTAGACATGCAGCCCCCCGAAGAGCGGCACGGATTTGTAGTAGGTGCCGTCATCGGCCACCGTATCCGGCACGGCGATGCCGTGCGCCTTGCACAGCAGGAAGTCGTCCTCGCCATGGCCAGGAGCCATGTGGACGATGCCGGTACCGGCCTCCATAGTCACGAACTCGCCCAGCATCAGCGGCACGGTGAAATCATAGCCCGCATCGGCCTTGGCCAGCGGGTGGTGGAAGCGCATGCCTTCCAGTTCGCGGCCCTTGAACGTGGAGAGCACGCCATGCGCCGCGATGCCGGTCTTGCCGCAGAAATCCTCCAGCAACTCCTGCGAGACGATCAGCTTTTCGCCAACCACCGCAAGGCTGCCCTCGGCCACCGCGTCCACCCGCAGCAGCACGTAATCCAGCTCATGCCCGGCCGCGAGGCCGCGATTGCCCGGAATGGTCCAGGGGGTTGTGGTCCAGATAACAATAAACTCATCGCCCTCCGCCGCGCGGAAGCGCACATAGATCGCGGTGTCCTTCTTGTCGTAATACTCGACTTCGGCTTCCGCGAGCGCGGTCTTCTCCACCGGGCTCCACATCACCGGGCGCAGGCCGCGATACAGCGCGCCGTTGAGCAGGAACTTGCCGATCTCACCCGCAATCGCCGCCTCGGAGGCAAAATCCATGGTCGCGTAGCGGTTCGCCCAGTCGCCAGCGACGCCGAGGCGCTTGAACTCCTCGGCCTGCACGTTCAGCCAGTGTTGCGCGTAGTCCCGGCATTCCTTGCGGAATTCCAGCACCGGCACCTCGTCCTTGTCCTTGTTCTTCTTGCGGTACTGTTCCTCGACCTTCCACTCGATCGGCAGGCCGTGGCAGTCCCAGCCGGGGATGTAGTCGGCATCCCGGCCCGCCATCTGCTGGGCGCGGTTGATGACGTCCTTATGAATTTTGTTCAGCGCGTGGCCGATATGCAGATTGCCGTTGGCGTAGGGCGGGCCGTCATGCAGCACGAACTTCCGCCGCCCCTGCCCCGCCGCGCGGAGCTTCTGCCACAGCCCCATCTCCTCCCAGCGTTTGAGCATCTCGGGCTCACGCTTGGGCAGTTCGCCGCGCATGGGGAACTCGGTGCGCGGCAGGAATACGGTGGCTTTATAATCGGTCGTGGTGTCGGTCATGGGCTCAGGGGTTTCTCTTGATTTTCATCGCTGTCAAGCAGGCGGCGGGCCTCGGCGGCATCCAACAGGATCTGCGCCTTCAGCGCCTCGAAGCTGGGGAATTTTTCTTCCTCGCGGAGGAAATGGCGCAGGCAGACGGTGAGTTCCTGGCCGTACAAGTCGCCGGAGAAGTCGAAGAAATGCGCCTCCAGGCGGGGCTCGGTGCCGCCCACGGTGGGGCGCTGGCCGACATTGGCCACGCCCTTCGCCACGGCGCCGCCGATCCGCGAGGTAACGGCATACACGCCGCGCTGCGGCTCCAGATGCCGCCCCAGAGGGATATTCGCGGTGGGAAAGCCGATGGTGCGGCCCCGCTTGTCGCCGTGCATCACCTCGCCCCGAATGGAGTGAGGACGCCCGAGCAGGGCCGCCGCGCGTTCCGGGTAGCCGTCCTGGATCAGGCGCCGGATGCGCGAGGAGGAGATCGGCCCCTCACTGTCCGTAACCGGCGGCACGATGGTCAGCCCCATGCCCAGCGCCTCGGCCCGGGCGGCAAGGAAGGCGACATCGCCGCCGCGCCGGTGGCCGAAGGCGAAATCCGCGCCGCAGGCGAGATGCGCCGCCCCCAGCCCATGGTGCAAAATTTCAGCCACGAAGGCCTCGGCGGAAAGATGCGCGAACGCCGTGTCGAAGGGTAGCTCGTACAGGTACTGCACGCCCAGCCCCGCCAGCGCCGCTGCGCGCTCGGCCGAGAGGGTCAGGCGGAAGGGCGGGTCCTGCGGGCGGAAGAATTCACGCGGATGCGGCTCAAAGGTGAGCACGGCGCGCGGCACGTCTGGCCGGGCGGCATGGGCGGCGCGCAGCACCGCCGCGTGGCCCAGATGCACGCCATCGAAATTGCCCAGCGCGATGGTGGCGCCGCGGGCCTCTTCGGGCAGGCTACGCCAGTCGTGAAAAATCTTCATGCTGGTGCAAAAGCGCCAACACTTGGCCGCAGGTCAAGGGTGGGGCATGAAGGCAGTATATTCCAATAGCGGAGCGGGCATTTCATGCGGGGCATTTTCAGGCTGCTTGCGGGTATCGTGGTGGCGTTGGCCGTGGTGTGGGCCGGGTTGTGGTGGTACGCGCAGGCGCGGCTGCAGGCGGCTCTTAAGTTCTACGCCGCCGAGATGACGGCGCCGGATGGCTCCACGAACATGAGCTATGACGGCATTTCCGGCGGGGGCTTTCCCTTCGCCGCCACAGCCACGCTGGACAATCCTCGCCTGACCATGCTGCTGCCGGGCAGCAACATGCCAAGCCCGCTGGTGCTGGGCCTCAGCCGCGTCACGCTGCGGATCGACGTGTTCAATCCGCTGCTGCTCCATATCGACATGCCGGACAAGATCACCGGCCATGTGCCGCAGGGGGACGGCGCGGTGACCTTCGGCAGCTTCAACGCCACGGCAACGCTGGCCCCGGCGGCCCTGTTCAACCCGCATGTATTCGCCGTGAGCGCCGAGGATGCCACGGTAACCGACATTAACGTGCTGGCCTCCAGCGGCAGCCTGCAGGTGTTGCATATAGACAGCCTGCGCATGCACCAGGCGCTGAACCCCTCGGCCAGCGCGGCGCAGACCGGCCTCGCCCTCACCGAGGACCTGGAAGGAATCGCCCTGCCCGGCTGGCTGACCCAGTTGCTGCACGTGCCTTTCAATGGCCAGATGGCGCATCTGGGGCTGAAACTGGCGCTCTCCGGGCCGGTGGACTGGCCGGACTTGGCGCAGCGGCTCAAGGCCCAGCCCACGGGCGCGGACAACACGAAACTCCTGGCCAATGCGCTGCATGACTGGGCCACCCAGGGCGGCAACGGCACGGCCAGCCTGAGCCTGACCGAGGGCCCCACCACGCTGAACGCCAGCGGCACGGTGAAGTTCGACGCCAACGCCCAGCCCACCGGCACCGCCGACATCACCGCCGACCACCTGGACGCGCTGACCGCCGCGATCGCCACGGCCTATCCGCAGGCACAGGATGGGATCAACCAAGCCGAGGCGCGGCTGGCGCCGTATCTCTCCGCGAGCAGCGCCGGGGGGCAGCAACTGAATATCCAAGCCACCTACGGCAGCGGCGGGGTGATGGTGAATGGGGCAAAAGTGGCGGAGATGCCCCCGCTGGACTGGAGCCTTCTGACCAGCCCGGCTCCGGCCCAGGCACCGGGCGATGGATCGGGCGCCGCTGCCGGGCAGTAATCCTACTCGGAAGTAACGGGGCCGCACCAGCCGGGGAGATAGGCGGCCTCCTGCCTCTTGGCGAGGGTCAACGCATGCGCCAGGGCCTTGTCCGGGTCGGTGTGCAACAGGTCCGGCTTGACGCGCCGGCGAAGGTAATCGGCCCACAGGAACTCGCTGAAGGGTGTCGTGTCCTTGGCGAAGCCTCCGGCCCGGCGCAGCGCCCCAGAGAGGCTGCGATACGGGTCATCCGCCATCTCGCTCACATGCGTGGGCAGGTGCTTCGGCTCGCGCCGCTCGCCAGCGGCGTCGTACAGGTGCATCCAGGCGCGGTTGTCGAGGTATATCCAAAAGGCCTCGGGCTCCAGCTCTGAGAGATTCGCCACCACAGTGGTCGCCACCTCCTCCACTCCCTCATCGTGCAGGGCGCGGGCGAGATGGTGATGGTCGATGATATAGGGCTTGCCCTTCGGCCCCAGAACCACGGGGATAAGGTGACTGCCCAGAAATTCCGCCTTGTCCGCCATCGGGCGGGTGCGCCACTCCTTGCGCTTCTGCGCCACCTCGCGCAGGCCGACGGTGAGCTGTGTCGGCCGCAAATGCTTGATCTGGACGGGAATCAGCCGGGGTTCGCGCGCGAAAGTCATGATTCCCTCATACAGCAAGGCCACGCCGTGAGCGGGAGCATCCTCCACGACGCGGTCATGATGCAAATGACAATGGCGCGGTCAAGCGATTAGATCAATTCCGATCCGGAATCGCCCGCCGCCCCGAGACGCGCTTACTGATCGGCCGCGGCATCCTTGTCGATCTGGTTCTGCATGGCGGTGAGCAGGGCCGAGACACTGCCGCCATTGTCGGTGATGACGGAGGCGTAGTCGTTGCGCGTGGTGATACGCATCGAGGTCCCTGCCACGATCACGTCCACGATCTGCGGCTTGCCGCCAACCTCCTGCACATCCCAGCCGACATCGGCCGGGGCCTTGCCCGGTGTGGTGATGGTAGTGTCCACCAGCACGTCGTCGCCCTGCGGCGTGGCGCCATTCACGACGAAGCTGACGCCCTGATACGCCTTGATCTGGTAGGTGATGTTATACGAGAGCAGCTGGTGGAAGAGCTGCTGGAACTTGTCGTGCTGCTCCGGGGTGGCAACATTGATGTAACGCCCGAGCACATAGTCCCCCACCTGGTCCACGGCGACGATCTGGTTCACCAGTGTGCGCAGCTGCGTGGCCCTGTCAGTCGGCGAGCCGCCGCCATTGACGATGGCCACCAGCTGCTGACCGGACTGGTTGATGAAGGCCTTTGCGGAATCGGCGCTCAAGGCTTGCGCCCGGGCGGCGCTCGCCATCATGCCCAGAAGCGGTGCGGCCATGGCGGCGCCCATAATAAAGCGGCGGAAATGCATGTCTGTCCTCGTGTTCTAAGCGTCAGTGAACGTAGTACTGCGTGCCAGGGGCGCCATTGGCCCCCTGGGTGTCGCGCTGCCTAATCAACTGGAGCTGTGAGTCACGAGATTGGCGATAAAGGCTCCGGAATGTGGCATAAGGGTCCAGCGCCGTGGCGTTGATCTGGTCGATCGTGTCGAGCAGGCCGGCGCGGGTGTTGATCAGGTGAATACCGCCCTCGGCATAGCCGAAATCGCTGAGCGCATCGCTGGCGGGCGCCAGTTCCATCGGCGTGCCGTACAACTCGGCGGGGATGTTCGAGGCATCGCGCACGCCGGACGGGCCGAACACCGGCAGGTACAGGTAAGCGCCAGGCGGCACGCCCCACATGGCCATGGTCAGACCCAAATCGGTGTCCGTTTCCTTGTAGCCGAGCGCGCTGGCGGGGTCGAAAATACCGCCGATGCCGATGGTGGAGTTGATCAGGAAGCGCATGAACGAGGTGCCGGCGTCCGTCGGCATGCCTTCGAGCATGAAGTTGATGGTGCGGGCCGGCTCGTCGATATTGCTGGTGAAGTAGCCGACATGGTTACGGATGGGCTGGGTGGTGATGTCCACATACCCCTTCGCCACGGGCTTCATGACGTAGCGGTCCAGCGTGTTGTTGAAACGGAAGAAGACCCGGTTGGTCGGCTCCAGCGGGTCGTTAAGCTGCTGATAAGCCTGGTAATCCGCGGTGTCCGATTTCGGCGGCGGGGTAGCGCAGCCGGAGAGCCCGATCGCCAGCAGCGACACACCGAGGCCAAGAACCTGCCCAAGCCGGCTTTTGAAGCCATTCACGTGATTCACCTGCACCTGTCCTGCCTCCTTAGCGGCGCGCCCCGTCGGGGCGTTACGGCCAATGTTATGTGATGTTCATTAACCCGACTTCAACAGGGACGCTACCTCCGGCCCGGCATACGAGTTAGACCTTGCGCAAATGTGGCGCTGCTGCCACGACACGGGTCCGACGGAGTTATAGTAAGAACATGCCCCATTCCCCTCACCCCGATACGCTGGAACGCTGGGCCTCCGGCACGCGCATCGCCCCGCTGCCGGCGCGTGAAGGCTCTGGCCCCGCCTGCCATTTCCTTCGAGTTCTTCCCGCCCAAGACCCCGGCGCTGGAGGCCCAGCTCTGGGCCTGCATCGAGCGCCTAGCCACGCTGCGCCCGAATTTCGTCTCCGTCACCTACGGCGCGGGCGGCAGCACGCAGGAGCGCACCCACGCCACTGTGGTGCGCATCGTGCAGGAAACCGAGCTGACCCCGGCGGCGCATCTCACCTGCGTGGGCGCCACGCGCGAGGCTGTGGACGAGGTCGCCCGGCGCTACTGGGCGGCGGGGGTGCGGCACATCGTGGCCCTGCGCGGCGACCCGCCAAGCGGCGAGAGCCTATACGCCCCTATCCGGGCGGCTACGCCTTCGCCGCCGATCTGGTGGCCGGGCTGAGGAAGGTCGCGGATTTCGAGATCACCGTCGCCGCCTACCCGGAGACGCATCCGCAGGCACTGAGCCCGGAAGCGGACCTCGACAACCTCAAGCGCAAGCTGGATGCCGGAGCGACGCGCGCGATCAGCCAGGTGTTCTTCGATAACGGCATCTTCCTGCGCTTCCTTGACCGCGCCCTGGCCGCGGGCATCAAGGCGCCGATCGTGCCGGGGATCATGCCGGTTACCAACTTCACCCAGGCCGAGAAATTCTGCGCCGCCTGCGGCACCTCCGTGCCGAAATGGATGGCGGGGATGTTCGAGGGGCTGGATGACGACGTGGAGACGCGGCGCATGGTGGCCGCGGCGATGGCGGCCGAGCAGGTGCGGCTGCTGCAGGCCAACGGCATTGACGAATTCCACTTCTACACCCTCAACCGGCCGGACCTGACCTACGCCATCGCCCGCATTCTGGGCGTGAAGCCGCAGCCCAAAGCCGAATGAGCGATTATCTCGCCGGGCTGAACCCGGCCCAGCGCGACGCCGTGGAAACCACCGAGGGGCCGGTGCTGGTGCTGGCCGGCGCCGGCACGGGCAAGACGCGGGTGCTTACCACCCGCTTCGCGCATTTGCTGCTCACCAGGCGAGCCTTCCCCAACCAGATCCTCACCGTCACCTTCACCAACAAGGCGGCGCGGGAGATGCGCGAGCGCCTGGCGCAAACTGCTAGGCCAGCCGGTGGAAGGGCTGTGGCTCGGCACGTTCCACGCCCTGTGCGCGCGCATGCTGCGCCGCTTCGCCGAGCGCGTGGGGCTGACGAGCACGTTCTCGATCCTCGATACCGACGACCAGATGCGCCTGCTCAAGCAGATCATGGAAGCCGCGCGGGTGGACATCAAGCGCTGGCCCGCCAACGCGCTGATGGCGCAGATCCAGCGCTGGAAGGACAAGGGCTTCCTGCCCGGAGAGATCCCGGCCAGCGAGTTCGAGCGAGTTCGCCAATCGGCAAGGCCGAGGCGCTGTACAAGGCCTACCAGGACCGGCTGCGCGCGCTCAACGCCACGGATTTCGGCGATCTGCTGCTGCTCACCGTGCACCTGCTGAAGACCGACGCGGAGGTGCTATCCACCTATCACCGCATGTTCCGCTACATATCTGGTGGACGAGTATCAGGATACCAACCTGGTGCAGTATTACTGGCTGCGGCTGCTGGCGCAGGGGCACAAGAACATCTGCTGCGTGGGCGATGACGACCAGAGCATCTATTCCTGGCGCGGCGCCGAGATCGAGAACATCCTGAAATTCGAGCGGGACTTTCCGGGCGCCAAGGTCATCCGGCTGGAGGCGAATTACCGCTCCACCGCGCCGATTCTGGCCGCGGCCTCGCATCTCATCGCCCATAACGAAGGCCGGCTGGGCAAAACCCTACATGCCGGGCGGGCTGACGCCGAAGGCGAGCCGGTGGAGGTGGTGGCGGTGTGGGACTCCGAGGAAGAGGCCCGCATGATCGCCTCGCGCGTCGACTCGCTCAGCGCGCACGGGGCATAAGCTCGCGGAAATCGGCCATATCTGGTGCGCGCCGGGTTCCAGACCCGCGCCTTCGAAGAGCGGCTGATGACGCTCGGCATCCCCTACCGCATTGTCGGCGGCTTGCGCTTCTACGAGCGGCAGGAGATCCGCGACGCCATCGCTTACTTGCGCATGTTGGTGCAGCCCTCGGATGACCTCGCCTTCGAGCGCATCGTCAACCTGCCCAAGCGCGGCGTGGGCGAAAGCGCGCTGCGCACCCTGCACGAGGCGGCGCGGGCGGCGAACATATCGCTCTATGCCGCCACCGAAAGATTGGTGGCCGAGGGTGGCTTTAGGGGCAAGCTACGAGACACTTTGCGCGGGCTGCTGGAGAGCTTCACGAGCTGGCGCGGGCATTTGGCCCTGCGCGGCCCGGTGGTGGCGCTGGAGACGTTGCTGGACGAGTTCGGGCTATCTCGCCATGTGGAAGGCCGACAAATCCCCCGACGCACCGGGGCGGCTGGAAAACCTGAAGGAACTCGTCCGCGCCTTGGCGGATTTCGAGACCCTGCCGCAATTCCTCGAACACGTCTCGCTGGTGACCGAGACCGAGGACCAGGCCGGGGATGACAAGCTCTCGATGATGACGCTGCACGGCGCCAAGGGGCTGGAGTTCGACACCGTATTCCTGCCCGGCTGGGAGGAAGGCCTGTTCCCCAACCAGCGCGCGCTGGACGAGGGCGGCAACAAGAGCCTGGAGGAGGAGCGGCGCCTCGCCTATGTGGGCATCACCCGCGCCGAGCACCGCGCCATCATCAGCCACGCGGCGCGGCGCAAGAGCTATGCCGGCTGGCAGGACGCCATCCCCAGCCGGTTCATCGACGAATTGCCGGAGGACATGGTGCGCCATTGCGGCTCGGCGCAGACGCAACCTTACCGCCAGCCGCATATGGCGGCGGGCTTCCCGGTGCTTGCCAAGCGCCCAGCGGCCGCGGCAAGCAAGATCCCCGTCGGGGCGCGGGTCTTCCACCAGAAATTCGGCTATGGCCGGGTTCTCTCCGTGGAGGACGACCGGCTGGATATTGATTTCGAGACCTCTGGAGAGAAGCGCGTGCTGGACCGCTTCGTGGAACGACATGACACCTGAATTGCTGGACTGCATCAGTATCCGCGTGCCCGCGGATGCGCTGGAAACCTTCGAGGCGGCGCTCTCCAGCGTCTGCCGCGCCGTGTCCTTCTACCACGATGAGGACGCGGACGAGTGGGACATCCAGGGCGTGAAGGAGCGCGGCGAGTACGAGGATGAGCTGGAATCCGCCCTGCTGGTGGCACGGATCGTCTCGGGGCTGGAGCCGGACGTTGCCCGGACCCTGGTGCCGGTGGCGGGCTGGCTGGCGCGCACGCAGACAGCCTTCCCCGAGCAGCTCATCGGCAGCCGCTTCGTGGTGCGCGGCACGCATATTTCCGACCCACCGATCCCCGGGCGCATCACCCTCACGCTTGATGCCGGACTGGCCTTCGGCACCGGCGAGCATAACTCCACGCGCGGCTGCCTGCTGGCGCTGGAGCGCTTAGCCAAATACCACCACCCGCGCCGGATTTTGGATTTGGGGACGGGCTCAGGCATTCTGGCCATCGCGGCGGCAAAGCTGATGGGGCAGAAGGTACTGGCCTCGGATATCGACTTCCGCGCCGCGCGCGTGGCCAATGCCAACGCCGGGCTGAACGGCGTGGCGGGGCTGGTGCATGCCATTCGCGCCGATGGCTGGGCGGATAAGCTGATCACCCGCCAGGGGCCTTATGATCTGGTGTTTGCCAACATCCTGGCCCGGCCGCTCTGCGCCATGGCGCACCAACTCGCCGCGCATCTGGCCCCGAACGGCGCGCGCCATCCTCGCCGGGCTGCTGAACACCCAGGCCAACTGGGTGCTCTCCGCCCACCGCCGCGCCGGGCTGGTGCTGGAGCACCGGATTGTGGATGGGGCGTGGTCGATCCTGACGCTAAAAAAGCCGGGGTGAAATAAAAAAGGCCGGGTTTCCCCGGCCTTTTGGTCTCATTTCCCCAGCGCCATGACGATTTCTTCCGTCATCTTCTTGGCGTCGCCGAAGAGCATCATCGTGTTGTCGCGGAAGAACAGTTCGTTATCCACGCCCGCGTAGCCGGAGGCCATCGAGCGCTTCACGAACAGCACGGTCTTGGCCTTGTCCACTTCCAGGATCGGCATGCCGAAGATCGGGCTGGCCGGGTTGGTCTTGGCGGCCGGGTTGGTCACGTCGTTCGCGCCGATCACGTACACCACGTCCGCCGTGGCGAACTCGTTGTTGATCTGCTCCAGCTCGAACACGTCGTCATACGGCACGGAGGCTTCGGCCAGCAGCACGTTCATGTGGCCGGGCATGCGGCCAGCGACCGGGTGAATGGCGTATTTCACCTCGACATTGTCTTCCTTGAGGATATCCGCCATCTCGCGCAGCGCGTGCTGCGCGTGCGCCACGGCCATGCCGTAGCCGGGCACAACGATGACCTTCGACGCGTTCTTCATGATGAAGGCGGCATCTTCCGCAGAGCCGATCTTCACCGCCTTGTCGCCCCCGCCGGGGCCAGCCACAGCGGCTTCGCCAGTCGCGCCGAACCCGCCGGCGATGACGTTGATGATCGAGCGGTTCATGCCCTTACACATGATGTAGGACAGGATCGCACCCGAAGAGCCGACCAGCGCGCCGGTGACGATCAGCGCCAGATTGCCGATGGTGAAGCCGATGCCCGAGGCCGCCCAGCCGGAATAGGAGTTCAGCATCGAGACCACGACCGGCATGTCCGCGCCGCCGATCGGGATGATCAGCAGGAAGCCCAGAGCCAGCGCCGCGAGGGCGATGAGCGTGAACAGGATGAAGCTGCCGCCGGAGAACACGAAGGCGATGATCAGCAGCAGGATGAGGATGCCAATCCCGCCATTCAGCTGGTGCTGGCCCTTGAAGGTGATCGGCGTGCCACTCATCAGCGCCTGGAGCTTGGCGAAGGCGATGAGCGAGCCGGTGAAGGTGATGGCGCCGATGGCAAGGCCAAGCGACATCTCGATCAGGCTTTCGATATGGATATGGTGCGGCGTGCCGATGCCGAAGCTTTGCGGCGCGTTCAGCGCCGAGGCGGCGACGAACACGGCGGCGAGACCGACCAGCGAGTGGAAGGCCGCGACCAGCTGCGGCAGGGCCGTCATCTTGATCTTCTGCGCCACAACGAGCCCGATGGCGCCGCCGATGGCGATGCCAAGCAGGATGATCAGCGCCCAGCCGAAGGACATGCCGTCGTGCAGGAAAGTGGCGCCGATGGCGATGACCATGCCGATAATGCCGAGCTGGTTGCCCCGGCGCGACGTGTTGGGGTGCGAGAGGCCGCGCAGCGCCAGGATGAACAGGACCGCCGCGACGAGATACGCAAAGGAGGTAAATGATTGGTTCATCGGAGCGGTGCCTTACTTCTTCTTGAACATGGCCAGCATGCGGTTGGTCACCGCGAAGCCGCCAAAGATGTTGATGCTGGCCAGAACCACCGCGAGGAAGCCGAAGAAATGCGCGATGGCGCTGCCATGCAGCCCGGTGGCAAGCATGGCGCCGACGATGATGACCGAGGAGATGGCGTTGGTGACGGCCATGAGCGGCGAGTGCAGCGCCGGGGTGACGCTCCAGACCACGTAATAGCCGACGAAGATGGCCAGCACGAAGATGCTGAACAGGTACACGAAGGGCGCGGCCGGCGCTGCGTTCTGCGCCGCGATGGCGGCCACGCCGGCGGCGTTCTGCGCCAGGATGGAGGCCTGGTGGGCTAGGTCAGCCGCCTGCGCGGCCAGATCTGCGGGTGTCATGTTATTCTTCCTCCCTTAAGCGGCGGGCTTGAAGTTGGGGTGAACAATCTCGCCGCCCTTGGTGAGCAGCGCGCCCTTGATGATGTCATCAGCCTCGCTGAGCTTCGGCGCCTTGGCGTCCTTGTCCCAGAAGGTGGTCAGGAAGGTGAGCAGGTTGCGGGCGTAAAGCGCACTCGTGGCCACGGCGATGCGGGCCGGCCAGTTGCGGTGGCCGAGAATGGTCACGCCGTTCGGGGTGGTGATCACCTCGCCCGGCACGGTCTCGGCGCAATTGCCGCCCGCCTCGGCCGCGAGGTCCACGATGATAGAGCCCGCCTTCATCGCTGCGACCATCTCTGATGTGACGATGACCGGCGCCTTGCGGCCCTGCACCAGCGCGGTGCAGATGACGATGTCGTTCTTGGCGACGGTCGCGGCCATCAGATCAGCCTGCTTCTTTCGGAACTCGTCGGACATCTGCCCGGCATAGGGGCCGGTCTGCTTGGCCGATTCCTCGTCATCCACGCCGACATAGGTGGCGCCGAGGGACTTGATCTCTTCCTTGGCCGCGGGGCGGACATCGGTGGCGGAGACGATGCCGCCCAGGCGGCGGGCGGTGGCAATGGCCTGCAGCCCGGCGACACCAGCGCCGATGACGAACACGCGCGCGGGCGGCACCGTGCCAGCGGCGGTCATCATCATCGGGAAGCCGCGCGTGAAGGCACCAGCGGCCTCGATCACGGCGCGGTAGCCAGCGAGGTTCGCCTGGGAGGACAGCACATCCATGCTCTGGGCGCGGGTGATGCGCGGCAGGAGCTCAAGGCCGACAGCGTCGATCTTCGCGGCGGCCAGTGCCGGGGCGAGAGCCGGATCGGACGCGGCGCCAAGGGTGGCCACCAGCAGCGTACCCGGGGCAATCAGCGCGCGCACAGCCTCATCCGGCGCGTTCACGGCGAACACAACACCAGCCGCGGCCAGGGCGGCAGCGGCATCGGCTACAATCTCGGCACCCGCGGCGGCGAATTCCTCGTCCGAAATGGATGCCCCGATACCCGCACCAGCTTCCACGGCGACGGTCAGGCCCAGAGCCAGAAGTTTTTTCACTGTATCGGGCGTTGCCGCGACGCGGGCTTCTCCCGCACGACGTTCCTTCAATACCGCGAGACGCATTTACCAATCCCTTGTTTATTACCCAATTACACCGCAGCATGCAGGAGCCGGAACAATTATTCAAGCCTGCCCAGGCCTTAACACATGCCGCGTGCTACGACCGCGAACAAAGACAGGGAATGACCGCCAACGCAATAGCTTTTGTTTCGCCAGGCCACTCCGGCCCGCACTCTAACTTATTGATGAGAGACTGATTCACGTTTGAGGTTCAAGCGCAAAGCAATTCAACCTCAAACGATCACGCTCTAGGTGATGACGACGGCAACGTGGCCCTTTTCCGCCGAAACGCCGATATATTTGTAGGTCAGCCCGGTGCTGGCGATGAATTCCTGGAACGCCTTGTACTCGTGCGCCCGCCAGCCGGGATAATTGAAATATTCGTCAAACAGAATGACCGTGCCCGGCCCGATGCGCTCGCGCAGTTCAGAGAAAATCGTCAACGTGCTTGAATAGAGATCGCAATCGACATGGATGAACGCCGCCGGACCAGG
Organism: uncultured Alphaproteobacteria bacterium; assembly: GCA_963750235.1. Lineage (GTDB taxonomy): Bacteria > Pseudomonadota > Alphaproteobacteria > Acetobacterales > Acetobacteraceae > Acidocella. The sequence goes on along the minus strand of CAVVPW010000004.1, from coordinate 226,518 downwards.
ATTCGTGGCAACGAAGCCCGGCAGGGTCTCGTTGAACCAACCCGGATGCAGAACGGCATTGGCCGGAACCCTGGGCAATCTGCCGCACTGCGTGAAGGCGCCGGTTTTCTCCCTGGTTCCGCGCCAATCCTCCGGCAAGCCGCCGAAACTATCGAAACCATGCACCTGACGCGGGGTGAGCTTGGCGAGGTGGCGCAGGGAGGCGCCGTTGGCGACGCCGAACTCCACAACCAGCCCCTCCTTCGGCGCCTGACCGAAGGCAAACTTCATCAATTCGTCACGGTCAGCCAGGATCATCGCCTCCGGCATGTTGGCGATGATGTACTCAACGGCCTCCTTCTTGGCGTGCAGGCGCAGGTCGAGCCACAGATCGTTCACATAGAACGTGTGCAGGAGCTTGCGGTAGGCACGGCCGAGCATTCCCTCGAGGAAAAAGCCCCGCTTCAGAATCGCCATCCCTGCCCCCCGTTTCTTGTCAGCGTCGCCTACTTGGCCTGCGGCACACCCGCGGCAAGCAGAGCCTCCTGCTGGCGCGCGGTCAAGGCCGCCTCGTCGAACCCGGCGATGGTCTCCTCGAACAGCCGCGCCCAGTTCAGTTCCGCGCCGAGGCGCAGGAACACCGCGCCCAGGCCGATGGCCGAGCGGTCCATGAGCACGAATTCCCGCGGCGGGCGCACGCCCCCGGTGCGTTGCAGCCCCGCATGAACCTTCTGCGCCACTTCCCGCCCGTAATCGGTGCCGCCGCCTTCCTGGATCGGCCGCACGCGGTCGTCGATCAGCGGGCCGTAGAGGAAATTCGCCCAATCGTTCAGCACCTCGATCTGCTCTTCGGTGATGCCCTTGAAGCCCCAGATATCGTAGGCGCGCTTGGCGCGGGAGCTATCCTTGTCGCGCACCGCGGCGTAGAGCTCCAGCACGCCGGTGACGAACTTCGCCTCGAACACGCGGATCGAGCCGTAATCCAGCAGGTTCAGCCCGCCCGCCTCGTTCACCTGGTAATTGCCCAGATGCGGGTCGCCATGGATGATGCCGTAGCGGTAGAACGGGATGTACCAGGCGCGGAACAAAGCGGTGGCCAGCGCGTTGCGCTGCTCCTGGGTGGGGTTCTGCTCAAGCCACGCCTTGAAGCCCATGCCGTGCAGCCAGTTCATGGTGAGCAGGCGCCTGGTGGTGTAGCCCTCCACCGGCACCGGCACGCTCACATCCGGCACATCGCGCCAGCATGATACCGTAGAGGCGCATTTGCGCGGCCTCGCGCGTGTAATCCAGCTCCTCGCGCAGCCGCTCCGACAGCTCCACGTAGATGTCATCCTGGTTGATGGCGTTGTCCATGCGCTTATACAGGGCCATGGCCAGCTTCACCTGGCGCAGGTCAGCCTCAATGACCGAGGGCATGTCCGGATATTGCAGCTTCACCGCCACATCGCGGCCATCCGGCAGGGTGGCGCGGTGCACCTGCCCCAGGCTGGCGGCGGCCAGAGCCTCATGGCTGAAGCTCTTAAACTTTTTCTCCCAGTCCGGCCCCAGCTCGCCCGCCATGCGCCGGCGCACGAAGGCCCAGCCCATGGCCGGGGCGTTGGCCTGCAACTCGGCCAGCTGTGCCGCGTATTCCGGGGGCAGCGCATCCGGCACCGTGGAGAGGAACTGCGCCACCTTCATCATCGGCCCCTTGAGGTTGCCGAGCAGGGCTTTCAGATCCTCGGCATGGCGGGCCTGGTCGGTCTTGATGCCGAAGACCTTCTCACCCGCGATGCGCGCGGCGATGCCGCCCACCGCGCCCGAGGTCCGGGCCATGCGGCGAACTTCGCCAAACAGGCTGCTGCCTTCACGCTCGGTCATTACGAGGCCAGTTCGTCGATGAAACCAGCGATCACGTCGAGCCCCTTGTTCCAGAATTGCGGGTCGGCGGCATCCAGCCCGAAGGGGGCGAGCAGCTCCTTGTGCCGCTTGGTGCCGCCGGCGGCGAGCATCTCCTGGTATTTGGCGACGAAGTCAGGTTTGTCCGCGCTTTCCTGGTAAACGGCGTAAAGCGCGTTCACCAGGCAATCGCCGAAGGCATAGGCGTAGACGTAGAACGGCGAGTGGATGAAATGCGGCACATAGGCCCAGAACAGCCGGTACTCGTCGTCGAAATGGAAGGCTGGGCCGAGGCTTTCCGTCTGCACCTCAAGCCATATTTCGCCGATGCGCTCGGGCAGCAGTTCGCCGTTGCGGCGCTCGTCATGCAGCTTGCGCTCGAACTCGTAGAAGGCGATCTGCCGCACCACGGTGTTGAGCATGTCCTCAACCTTGCCCGCCAGCATGATGCGGCGGCGCGCCGGGTCGCTCTCCGCGTTCAGCAGCGCGCGGAAAGTGAGCATCTCGCCGAACACGCTGGCCGTTTCAGCCAAGGTGAGCGGCGTGCCGGACATCAGATAGCCCTGGGGTGCGGCGAGGCGCTGATGCGCGCCGTGGCCCAGCTCATGCGCCAGCGTCATCACATCGCGCGTGCGGCCATGATAGTTCATCAGCACGTAGGGGTGAGCCGAGGGCACGGTGGGGTGGGCGAAGGCGCCGCCGGACTTGCCCTCGCGCGGGGCGGCGTCGATCCAGTTCTTCTCGAAGAACGGCTTGATTGTGTCGGCAAGATCGGGGCTGAAAGCGCCATAGGCGTCCAGCACCAGGGACTTGGCCTCGCCCCAGGCGATGGGCTTGTCCGCATCGCCGGGCAGCGGGGCGTTGCGATCCCAATATTCCAGCTTTTCCAGCCCGAGCCATTCCGCCTTCATTCCATAATAGCGGTGCGCGAGGCGCGCGTAGGAGGATTTCACCGCCGAGGCCAGCGCGTCCACCACCTCGTCCTCCACCATGTTCGCGCGGTTGCGGAACGAGGTGGGTGCCGGGTAGTGGCGCCACTGGTCGTCGATCTCCTTGTCCTTGGCGAGGGTGTTGGTGATCAGCGAGAACAGCTTCTCCTGCCGGGCCATGCCCTCGCCCACCGCCTTGCCAGCGGCCTGGCGCACGGCGCGGTCTGGGTCGGAGAGCTTGTTCAGCGCCGCGGAGAGCGTCAGCTCCTCGCCCTTCACGTTCACGCGCATGGCGGCGGTGGTCTCGTCGAACAACCGGCTCCAGGCGGCGTGGCCGGTCACGTCCTTCTCCAGCAGCAGCTTCTCCACCTCGTCGGAAAGCTGGTGCGGCAGGAACACGCGTAGATCGCGGAACCAGGGGGCGTAGCGCGCCAGCGCCGGGTCGAGCAGCTTGTCGTTCAGCGCCGCTTCCTCGATCCGGTTAAGCTCCAGCGAGAAGAACAGCGTATGCGTGCTGATGACGGTGACGCGCTCGGAAATCGTCTGATAAAACTTGCCATTGGCCGGATTGGACGAATCGGCGGCGAACAGCAGCTGCGCGTAGGAGGAGAGCTTGCCCATGGCCTCCTGCAGTGCCTCGTATTCGCGCACGGCTTCGGCCAGCTCAGCGCCGGAGAGCGCCGCGAGCTTGCCAGCATACCGGGCGGAGAACGCCTCGGCCCGCTCCTGCGTGGCCTTGAGATCCGCCGCAATACGCGGGTCTTCGGGGCTTTCGTACAGATCGCGCAGGTCCCAGTCGGGCAGGGAGCCCTCCACGCCGCCCGCCATGCCTTCGGGGTGCCGCAAGATCCTGATCTCGGTCATCGCTCAATCCGCTCCTCTTATCCGTGTTGCAGATGTAGGCCGAACCGCACGAAGGTCAAACAGTTGGCAGCGCCGCGCGAACCCCATAGTCCTGATGGCATGACGGAAATTACACTGCGCCGGGAAGCCGGTCCGCTCGGCCTGCTCTTCGCCAGCATCGGCGGCATGGTCGGCTCCGGCTGGCTGTTCAGCGCCCTCAACGCCGCCAAGATCGCGGGACCAGCGGCGATGATCTCCTGGGTGATCGGTGGGTTGGCGGTGCTGCTGCTGGCTTTCGTCTATGCAGAACTGTCCACCATGTTTCCGCGCCCGGGGGCGGTGATCCTGTTTCCGCAACTCTGCTTCGGCAACCTCGCGGCCCAGATCATGAGCTGGGTGAATTTTCTCGCCTATGTGGCGGTGTCGCCGGTCGAGGCCGTGGCGGTGGTCTCCTACGCCGCGAATTTTTGGCCGGGGCTGGCGCAGGCGGGCGTGCTTACCGGGCCGGGGCTGGCTGCGGCGGTGGCGCTGATGGCACTGTTCGTCGTCATCAACATGTTCGCCATCCGGCTGGTGCTGGCGGTGAACAACGCCATCACTTGGTGGAAGCTCGCCGTGCCGGCGGGGACCGTGGTGGCGCTGATGGCGGTGCATTTCCGGCCGCAGAACTTTACCGAATTCGGCTTTGCCCCTGCTGGCGCCGGGGGCGTACTCGCCGCCGTCTCGGGCTCGGGCATCATCTTCACCTATCTCGGCTTCCGCCAGGCCATCGAGCTGGCTGGCGAGTCCGGCAATCCGCACCGCAACCTGCCCTTCGCGATCATCGGCTCGGTGCTGTTCTGCATCCTGCTCTATGCCGGGCTGCAACTGGCCTTCATCGGCGCGCTGCCGCCGCAAGCCTTGGCGCATGGCTGGGCAGAGCTGAAATTCCCAGGCGTCTCCGGCCCCTTCGCGGGGCTGGCTTCCATGCTCGGCCTGCCCTGGCTGGCGGCGGCCTTGTATGCCGACGCGGCCATCTCCCCGAGCGGCGCCGGGATCATCTACAACACCACGGCAGCGCGGGTGATCTATGCCAGCGCGCATGGCGGGCTGATGCCGCGCGGGCTCACCCGGCTCTCCGGCAGCGGCGTGCCACTCGCAAGCCTTGGCCTCGCCTTTGTCGCCGGTCTGCTGTTCCTGCTGCCGCTACCCTCATGGCGCCAATTGGTGACGTATATTTCCTCCATCGGCGTGCTGGCCTACGGCACCGGGCCGGTGGTGCTGGCCTGCTTCCGCGCCACCCTGCCAGAGACGGATTTCCCCCGGCCGTTCCGCCTCGGCGCCGCGCGGGTGCTCGCCCCGGCGGCATTCGTCATTGGCAATCTCGTGGTGTTCTGGGCCGGGGCGGCCGTGACGAACCATCTGTTCGGCGCGCTGCTGGCGGCGTTCATCGCCTATTGCGGCTGGCAGCTGGCCACGCGGCGCACGCTCGCGCACCTGCAATGGCGCGGGGCGGCGTGGCTGTTTCCGTATTTCTTCGGGCTCTGGCTGATCACCTGGCTCGGCCCGCTGCATGGCTTAAGCTGGCTCGGCCAGGACAGCGGTGCTGCGGTCATTGCGGTGTTCAGCGTGCTGATCCTGGCGCTGGCGCGGCGCTGCGCCCTGCCCGACCCGGCCGCGGCAAAAGCTAGGTTCGGCCACGCATCTTGAACCGCCGCGCCGCCAGGCTCACCTCCCAGCCAGTGCGGAGAACAGCCATGGCCTATGAATTGTACTACTGGGATGGGTTGCAGGGGCGCGGCGAATTCGTCCGGCTAGCCCTGGAAGCCGCAGGGGCGGACTATACCGACATGGCGCGGCAGCCGGATGGCACCGAAAAAATGATAAAGTTCATGGAGAGCGGGAAAACGCCGCATATCCCCTTCGCGCCGCCATTACTGAAACATGGGGAGATCATCGTCTCCCATGTTGCGAACATCCTGCTCTATCTTGGGCCCCGGCTTGGCCTCGCCCCGGCGGACGAAGCCGACCAGTATTTTGCGCATGGGCTGCAGCTGACCATCACGGACATGGTGGCGGAGATCCACGACACCCACCACCCGATTTCCGGCAGCCTGTATTACGAGGACCAGAAGGAGGCCGCGCTGGCGCGGGCCACGGCGTTTCGGCGCGACCGTTTGCCGAAATTTCTCTCCTATTTCGAGCGTGTGCTGCAGCAGAACCCGGACGGTCCGGCCCATGCGGTGGGCGGCGCGCTGTCCTATGTGGATACATCTCTGTTCCAGCTCGCGGACGGCCTGTTGTACGCCTTCCCCAAGGCCATGCGGGGGTGGAGCAACGATTATCCGGCGCTGGAGGCGCTGCACCGCGCCGTGCGGCGCAGGAAAAACATTGCCGCCTATCTCGGCTCCGCGCGGCGCGTGCCATTCAATAAATCGGGCATTTTCAGGCATTATCCGGAGCTGGACCACGCCCCGGACTAAGAGTCCCTTACAAAACCCGCTAGGCCGAGCCGAGTGGTACCGTATTTCGAGCACCGGAGCGGAGCGTACAATGAGGTACGTGAGCACCGGAGCGCAGAAATGCGGTGCCAGGCGGCCGGCATAGTAGGGTTTCGTAAGGGGCTCTGAAACTTACATGCCGATGGCGCGGCGGTACACGTCCAGCAGGGTTTCCTGCTCCTCGACCTCCGCCGGCTCCTGCTTGCGGATGCGGATGAGCTGGCGGATCACCTTCACGTCGAACCCGGCGGATTTCGCCTCGGAATAGATATCCTTGATGTCGTTGGCGAGGGCCTTGCGTTCCTCCTCCAGCCGCTCGATGCGCTCGATGATGCTGCGCAGCCGCTCACCGGCGATATTGGTCGGCTTTTCCTCGGTCGCGGCCTGGGACATCGGTATCACTCCTGCTCGTAAGGGAGCGCCGGGATAGAGCCTGGCCTCGGGCGGCGTCAATGCCCGTGTTGCCGGGCGGGGTTGCTCCGGCGCAACGACTGGCGGATAGATGAGGCGTGGAGGAAGACAAGTGCAAAATTTTGCGGCGCATAATTGGCGTGGCGATCGCCGCGGCCAACCCGGCTTTTTGCGTGCCTGCGCACCTGCCCCCGCCCGCTCCCGGCAGGAACATCGTGATTGGCGCGGGCAAGGCCGCCGCTTCCATGGCCGCCGCGCTGGAGGCCGCCTGGGGCGATGCGGATTATGAGGGCGTCGTCGTCACCCGCTACGGCCATTCGGTGCCCACGCGAAAGATCCGGGTGCTGGAAGCCGCCCATCCAGTGCCGGATGCGGCGAGCGAAACGGCGGCACGCGAAATCCTGGCGGCGGTGCGGAACCTCACCCCCCCGGACCAGGTGGTGGCGCTGATCTCGGGCGGCGCCTCGGCGCTGATGGCCCTGCCCGCGCCGGACATCACCCTGGCCGATAAGATTTTGGTGAACAAGGCGCTGCTCGCCTCCGGCGCGCCGATTTCGACCATTAACCGAATCAGGAAGGCGCTGTCCGGCATCAAGGGCGGCAAGCTCGCCGCCGCCTGCGCGCCCGCCCGGCTCGTCACCTTGGCGATTTCTGACGTTCCGGGGGATGACCCGGCCATCATCGGCTCCGGCCCCACCTGGGCGCCCGGCGCGGATTACCGGCTGATCGCTACGCCACGAATGGCGCTGGAAGCTGCCGCGCGGGAGGCCGGGATGGCGGTGCAGATTCTGGGCGACGCGCTCGAGGGCGAAGCGGCGGAGTTGGGCCGCGCCCACGCAAGGCTCGCGCTGTGCACCACGGGGCCGAAGCTGCTGCTCTCCGGCGGCGAGACCAGCGTGAGCATCGGCGCGGGGCCGGCGGGCCGGGGCGGGCGAAATACGGAGTATCTGCTCAGCCTCGCCTTGGCTTTGGGCGGTGCCGCCAATATCTGGGCGCTGGCCGGGGATTCGGACGGCATCGACGGCACCGAGGACGCCGCTGGCGCGATGATCGGGCCGGACACGCTCCCCCGCGCCGCCGCGCTGGGGCTGGACGCGGCGGAATTCCTCGCCCGGCACGACAGCTACAGCTTCTTCCACGCGCTCGGCGATCTCGTCGTCACCGGGCCGACACTGACCAATGTGAACGACATCCGCGCCATACTCATCACATGAGGTTGCCATGACCGAACGGTTGCGCCGCCATCGCCGGACCAAGATCATCGCCACGCTCGGCCCGGCGAGTTCCACGCCGGAAATGATCGCTCAGCTGTTCCAGACCGGGGCGGACGTGTTCCGCCTCAACTTCTCCCACGGTTCGCATGAGGACCACGCCCGGCGCATCAAGATGATCCGCGCGGTGGAACAGAAATTCCGCCGCCCCATCGGCATCCTTGCCGATGTGCAGGGGCCGAAACTGCGCGTCGGCACGTTTCAATCGGGGCGTGTGCAGCTTCAGGCAGGCCAGCATTTCATCCTGGATATGAACATGGCGGCGGGCGACACGCGGCGCGTCTGCCTGCCGCACCCGGAAATCCACGAAGCCGCCGGAATCGGCACCACGCTGCTGCTCGATGACGGAAAGCTGCGGCTGCGCGTGCTCCACAACCGCGGCGACCATCTGCTGACCGAGGTGCTGAACGGCGGCGTGCTCTCCGACCGCAAGGGCGTGAACGTGCCGGATGTGGTGCTGCCGATTCCGGCGCTCACCGCAAAGGACCGCGCCGATCTCGACTTCGTGTTGCCGCTCGGCATCGACTATATCGGCCTGTCCTTTGTGCAGCGGCCCGAGGACGTGGCCGAGACCAAGACCCTGGCGGCGGGCCGCGCTTGCGTGATGGCAAAGCTGGAGAAGCCGCAGGCGCTGGATAATCTGGAGGCGATCCTCGACCTCGCCGACGCGGCGATGGTGGCGCGCGGCGACCTCGGCGTGGAACTGCCGCCAGAAGAAGTGCCGATCGCGCAGAAACGCATCATCCGCGCCGCCCAACTGCGCGGCAAGCCGGTGGTGGTGGCGACGCAGATGCTGGAGAGCATGATCTCCGCCCCCGCCCCCACCCGCGCCGAAGCCTCCGACGTGGCCGCTGCGGTGTTCGACGGCGCGGACGCGGTGATGCTCTCCGCCGAATCCGCCGCCGGGCAATACCCGCGAGAGGCGGTGAACATGATGGACCGTATCATCACCCGCGTGGAGCGCGACGAGGACTGGCGCAAAACCATCGACGCCAAGCGCCCGGCACCGGAAAAATCCTCCGCCGATGCTATCGCCGCCGCCGCGGTGCAGGTGGCGCAGACCATCGGGGCGCAGGCGATTGTGGCCCTGACAGAATCCGGCTCGACGGCACTGCGCGTCGCCCGCGAAAAGCCGGACTGCCCGGTGCTGGGGCTGACCACCAGCCTGGCAGTGGCAAGGCGTCTGGCGGCCGTGTGGGGGGTGCACGCCATCACCACCGAGGGTGTCCATTCCATGACACAGGCGGTCGAGCACGCGCTGAAACTGGCCCGCACGGAGGGGTTCGCGAAGAAAGGCGACGAGATCGTCATCGTCGCCGGCGTTCCCTTCGGACAGGCTGGCACCACCAACGCCCTGCGCGTGGCCCGGCTGTAGCCAGATTACAAATTCACGGCACAGCCTGAAATCCTTTATTTTCAGACAATTACAATAAACATCTGGCGGATTTTGCGCTTGGCGGCATTCCGTTTTGGCTGTATCTAGCGAATGTCATTTACGATTCCGTTACTTTTTTAAGGATCAGCCCTTGCAGACACTGTCTTCGGCCCCGGTGCGCGGCAAAGCCCTTCTCAGCCTCGGATTAACCGCCCTCATGGTGACCGGCTGCGCCAAGCCCGCGCAGCAGGCCAACCTCGAGCCGCTTCCCCCGGTGGGGCATATGTACCCGGTGGCTGTAGATGTGCCCCCGCCAGTCTCGCCGCGGATCAAGTTCTCCGCCGCGCAGCAAGAGCAGATCCAGCAGGCGTTCAACGTCATCGGGCTGAAATCCGCGCTCATGGTGGCGGCGCTCACCTGCGGCGACCAGCAACAATACGATGCGTTCATGCAAAACTTCCAGCCGCACGTGCTGGCGGCGCAGCATGCGATGGATGCGTATTTCCGCAAGGCCAGCGGCCGCTCCAGCGGGCAGAAGATGGAAGACAGCTTCGTCACCCTGCTGGCGAACAACCAGACCATGGCCGGCATGGCCCAGGGCTCAACCTTCTGCCTGAACAACGCCGCCGAATTCCAGGCTGTGCTGGCGCTGAAGTCCAGCGACGATCTGGACCATTTCGTAACCGACCTGTCGCCTTCGGCGGCGGCCCAGGTGGCGAGCGCCACCCCGACGCACATGCCGTAAGGCGCCTTTCAGGCAAATCTCAAAGGGCCCGCCGCAAGGACGGGCCCTTTTTGTTGTTACAGCGCCGCCTCGGCGAAAATCTTCGTCACATCCCCGCCCCAGACGCCGTGGTAGCGAGCGAGCCAGCGCTCGGCCTGGGTGGGAGCGCCTTCGGCGATGTCCTGCAGCGGGCGGAGATAAATCCGCTCATCCTCTCCGGCCGCATTCTTGCGCGCGCGGTTCTTCAGGCCGCCGGCGGCGATGGCGAGCACGTCGCGGGCCAGATCGCGCAGCGTGCCCGCGCCGAAGCCGGTGTTGATGCCGGCGGCCGGCACGGCTTCGCGCAGGGCGATGACATCCCGGTAGCCCAGCGGCGCGACCATGGCGGAAGCCGCATCCAGCGCGGCCTGGTCGTAAAAAATCCCGGTCCACAGTGCCGATTGCGCCAGCATCATCTCCGGCCGGCCGGAATCGGCACCGCGCGTCTCGATATATTTCTTCAGCCGCACATCCGGGAAAGCGGTGGTGGCATGGTCGGCGAAATCACCCATCGTGGCGCGCTCGCCCGGCCGCGCCGCCAGCCTGCCCGCCATGAAGTCGCGGAACGAGGCGCCGGTGGCGTCGAAAAAATTGCCGTCGCGGTAAACGAAGTACATCGGCACGTCGAGCAGCCAGTTGGCATAAGCCTCGAAGCCGAAGCCATCCTCGAAAATCACCGCCGGGATGCCGGAGCGCGCGTTATCCGTATCCGTCCAGACCAGGGCGCGATTGGAGAGATACCCGTTGGGCTTGCCCTCGTAGAAAGGCGAATTTGCGAACAGCGCCGTGGCCAGCGGCTGCAGCGCGCTCGCCACCCGCATCTTCTTCACCATGTCGGGTTCCGAACAGAAATCCAGGTTGACCTGTACGGTGCAGGTACGGAACATCATGTCCAGCCCGCGCGTGCCGACTTTCGGCATATAGTCGCGCATCAGCTTGTAGCGGCCCTTGGGCATCATCGGCATGTCCGCCCGCTTGGCCAAGGGGTGGAAGCCGAGCGGCGCGAAGCCGAGCCCGAGCTTCGGTGCGACATCGCGCAGCCGCGCGACATGCGCGTCCAGCTCCGCCCTGGTTGCGTGGAGGTCGGCCAGCGGCGCGCCGGACAGCTCGAACTGCCCGCCCGGCTCCAGCGACAGCGAGGCGGAGCTGCCCTTCAGCCCGATCGTGTTGCCGTGGTCGAGAATCGGCTGCCAGCCTTCCCGCGCCCGCATTGCGCGCAGCAGATCGGCGATACCGCCTGTCTCCTCATAGCTGGGCGGAGCGAAGCCGTTCAGCCGGAAGCCGAATGCCTCGTGCTCGGTGCCGATTTTGCAGTTGTCCAACGGCTTGCAACCGGATTCGAGATAGGCGGCGAGGTCGCGCACATCCTCGACGATCCGCGAATCGACGTCTCCGGGGTTGGACAAGATCTACTCCCTGTTCAGGGCTGCGCCGCGAGAAGCAGCGCGAGCCCGGCAATGGCGGCGGTTTCGGCCCGCAGGATACGGGCTCCCAGGGACACGCGCATCACCTGGGGCGTGCGACCGATAGCTTCAAGCTCCGCATCGGTAAAGCCGCCCTCCGGCCCGACCATGAGGGCGCTGGGGCCGGGTGCCGGGCCGAGCAGGGTGGCGGTACGGCGTTCATCCGCCACGTAGAGAGGGCGGTCCGGCCATTGCGCCATCAGCTTGCACAGCGGCAGTGGCGGGCGGATCTCCGGCACGGCCAGGCGCTCGCACTGCTCCGCCGCCTCGATGGCGATGGCGCGCAGCCGCTCCAAATTCACATGGTCGGCATTGGTGCGGGCGGTGATGATGGGCTGGATGACGGAAACGCCAAGCTCTGTCGCCTTCTCCACCACCATGTCCGTCTTGGCGCGCTTAAGCAGGGCGAAGCAGAGCCAGGCATCGGGCTCGGGCGTTTGCGGGCGGGTCTGCTCCACCAAAGTGAGCGTAACCGATTTGCGGGAAATTTTTGTGACAGCGGCACGCCATTCGCCGCTCACGCCATCGAAAACGCGCAGGGCATCCCCCAGGGCAGCGCGCATCACATTGGCAAGATAGTGCGATTGCGCCTCGGAAAGGGCGACATCAGCCCCGGCGGCTAGCGGCCCGGGCACGTAAAGGCGAATTGACGCGACACTCATGCGGCGCTGAATAGCACCATGAGTGGATTTACCGATATACGCCTCTCCGGCTGGGTGGCCCATGTGCCACAGCGCTTCGTTCCCTACGTGCTGCTTGCCCGCCTCGACCGCCCGGTCGGTGTTTGGCTCCTGCTTCTTCCCGGGCTGTGGGCCATCTGCCTGGCGGCGCACGGGTTCTGGGCCGGGCTGTGGCTGGCGTCGCTGTTTGGCGTTGGCTCGGTGGTGATGCGCGGCGCGGGCTGCGTGGTGAATGACCTGTGGGACCGCAAGATGGACGCGCAAGTGGAGCGCACGCGCGGCAGGCCGCTGGCCTCGGGCGCAGTGACGCCGACGCAGGCGCTGGTGTTTCTCGCGCTGCTCTGTCTCATTGGGCTGGGGATTTTGCTGCTGCTGAACCGCGCGGCGCAGATCCTCGGCGTAGGCTCGCTGCTGCTGGTGGCGCTATACCCGGCGGCCAAGCGCGTGACATGGTGGCCGCAAGTGGTGCTGGGCTTCACCTTCGGCTGGGGCGCGCCGATGGGCTATGCCGCCGCGACGGGGCATTTCTGCTCCTGGCCGTCGCTTTCCCTCTATGGCGCCGCGGTTCTATGGATTTTGGGCTACGACACGATCTACGCGCATCAGGACCGCGAGGACGACACGATGATCGGCGTGAAATCCACAGCGCGGCTGTTCGGGGAACGCACGCGCGGGATGCTGGCGGTATGCTACACGCGGCACGATTTTGCTGCTGCTGCTCGCCATGGCGGGCTTCGGGCTGCATGTCTGGGGCTATTGGCTGATGGTCATCCCCGCCGCGCTGCTCGCCTGGCAAGTTGCGCGGCTGGACATCAACGACCCGGCGCGCTGCCTGGCGCTGTTCAAGCTCAACCGTGAAGTGGGGCTGGCGGTGGCGGTGGCGATTCTGGCGGGGCAACTCTGAGCGGTGGTGACCGTTAGCGTTTCGGCTTCCGTGGAGTAGTTTCGTACGCCTCCGGCGCCCGAGGCCTGTTACAGATCTTGGCGCCGAAGCCGAAGCGCAACGTCGTTATGCTGGAAAATCCAGCCATGACTACATAACTCCAATTAGACCGCCTCCGGCACCGGGGGCGGTTCAGCCTGCTGCCCCCAATACCTGGGGGGCGGATAAAACGGCCTATCAATGCGGCGTCCGTCTCGCCGCCGCTATGGATACGTGAACACCTTGATGCAGCCAGGAAACGCCAACATGAACAAACATGAAACGTTACAGCTGGGGCAGAATGTGCTGGTCCTCCAGGGCGGTGGCGCGCTCGGCGCTTATCAGGCGGGCGTGTACCAGGCACTGCATGAAAGCGGGATCGAGCCGGACTGGGTTATTGGCACCTCGATCGGAGCCATAAATGCAAGTCTTATCGCCGGCAATGAACCGGCGCACCGGCTGGAGCGGCTGCGAGAATTTTGGAGCCGGGTGGAATACAACCTGACGGCGAACGCCGTGGCGGCACTTCCCGGTGGCGGGCCTATTGCCCGCCTTATGACGATGACAAATGGGCTCTCCGATTTCTTCGTCCCCAACCCTGCGGCGCTGCTGGGTAGCGCCTGGCCTATCGGCGCGGAAAGTGCGGCCTTTTACAGCACCACGCCCTTGCGCAGGACGCTGACGGAGCTGGTTGATTTCGACCGGATCAATCGGCGGGAAACCAGGATTTCCGTCGGAGCCGCCTGCGTCTGCACCAGCGAGATGCGCTATTTTGACAGCCGCGACATCGAATTCAGAATCGAGCATGTGCTCGCCTCGGGGGCGATGCCGCCAGCATTTCCTGCCGTGCGGATCGATGACCAGCTCTACTGGGATGGCGGAATTCTCTCCAACACGCCCATGGAAACCATTTTCGACGACAAGCCGAGGCGTAGCGCGTTGGTCTTCTCGGTGCATTTGTGGAACCAGGAGGGGCAGGAGCCGCGCAGCATCGGCGAGGTGCTGAACCGGCAGCTGGACGTGCAGTTTGCCAGCCGGACGCGCAGCCATGTGGAGCGGCAACAGCAAATCCACAGGCTCCGCCACATCATTGCTGAACTCGCCGGCCGGCTGCCAGAGGCCGAACGCAGAGCTGACGATGTTCGCGAGATGGCGTCCTATGGTTGCACCACGCGAATGCACGTCGTCGCCCTGGTAGCGCCGGTGTTGCCCGGCGAAGACTATGCAAAGGACATCGATTTCAGTGAAAGCGGTATTCGCGCGCGCTGGGATGCCGGCTACACCCATACCTTGGGGGCAATCGAAGCCTCCCCTTGGACGGCCCCAATGGACCCATTGGACGGGATCGCCCTCCACTGGATCATGCCATGACCTTCAAAGAAGCGCAGCTCCAAATGCCGCAGACGGATGCGCAAGGTTACCGCGCCGAGCTGGCCGCCGGCCTTGCCGCTCAACAGGCAACCATCGCACCAAAGTTTTTGTACGATGCGCTTGGCTCAACGTTGTTTGAGGCGATCTGCCTGCTCGACGAATATGATCTAACCAGAACCGAAACCGGCATTATCGAGACGAACTTGAACGGCATCGCCCGGGCCATCGCTCCCGGCGCCGCTTTCATTGATCTTGGTGCTGGCAATTGCGTGAAGGCGGCGAAGCTGTTGCCGGCCCTGCGCCCAGCGGCCTATGTGGCGGTCGATATTTCCGCTGAATTTCTCCATCGCGCCTTGGCGAAACTCCAGGCGTGCTTTCCCGCTATCCCAATGACATGGATGAACATCGATTTCACCCGGGATTTTGATCTGCCGGACAATATACCTTCCGGGCATCGCGTTTTCTTCTATCCTGGCTCGTCAATCGGCAATTTTACCACGCAGGAGGCTCAGGTCTTTCTCTCCCGCCTGCATCAGAAAGCCGACGGATTGCTGATCGGCGTCGATCTGCTCAAGCCCGCATCCGCGCTGGAGGCCGCCTATGACGATGCGCTCGGCGTTACCGCAGCCTTTAACATCAACATTCTTCGCCGTGTAAATCGTGACCTCGGAGCCGATTTCGATCTCCGATCCTGGCGCCACATCGCTCTGTTCAATGCGCCGCTGAGCCGGGTTGAGATGCATCTCGAGGCACGGACTGCACAGACCGTCCATTGGCCGGGAGGTGATCGCCACTTCGCCAAAGGCGAACGCATCCATACCGAGAACAGCTACAAATACACCCCCTCCGATTTCTTCGCGCTGCTGGCAAGATCCGGTTTCCACCCTGCGAACACCTGGACCGACCGGGAGCATAAGTTCCTCGTCTGCTATGCGCGCGCGTTCAAGGACCATGCTCATGAATGACATACCTACCCCCTGCGGAGCGCCTCCCGCGTCAACCGGCCTGCTCGACAGGTTTAGCGCCGTCCGCGCTGTTTCGTTGGCACTCGCGGCTCCACTCTCGCCAGAGGATTGCACCGTTCAATCCATGCCTGATGCGAGCCCTGTCAAATGGCATCTGGCCCACACCACATGGTTCTTCGAAACCTTTATCCTTGAACGCCTTGAACCGGATTTTCGTCCGTTCGACCCGGCTTTCCGCGTGCTGTTCAATTCCTACTACAACGGCATCGGCGCCAAGCATCCCCGCGCTCAGCGGGGCCTCATCACCCGCCCATCCCTAGATGTCGTCATCGCCTACCGCCACAATGTCGACGGTCGAATCTCCAGCCTTCTGGAGCAGGATCCGCCCGCGGAACTGAACGACTTGATCGAACTCGGCCTGAATCACGAGCAACAGCACCAGGAACTGATCCTCACCGATATCAAGCACCTCCTTAGCTGCAACCCAATCCTGCCAGCCTACAGCGCGAGTGCGCCCGCCGGCGCGGCCCAGCCGCCCTCGTCTTGGCGGTCATTCCCGGGCGGCGTGGTAGAAATCGGCCACTATGGCCAGGGGTTCTGCTTCGACAACGAAACCCCACGGCACCGCGAATTTCTGCAACCGTTCAGCCTCGCCGGATCTCTGGTTACCAACTCCGAATACCAGAACTTCGTAGAATCCGGTGGTTACACGAACCCCGTGCACTGGCTCTCAGACGGGTGGGACTGGGTAGGCGCGCACGGCGTGACTCACCCGCTATACTGGTCGCGCTCCGAAGATTCATGGACCGAATTTTCCTTGCGCGGCCGACACCCCCTTAACCCATCTGCCCCGGTACTGCATTTGTCCTATTACGAGGCCGATGCCTTTGCGCGTTGGGCCGGTGCGCGGCTGCCGACGGAAGCCGAATGGGAGCATGCGGTGGTTCAGGCGCCGGACTTGCCCCATCTCTTCGGCGCCGCCTGGCAATGGACGAGCAGCGCATACGCGCCATATCCGGGCTTTGCCGCCGCAAGCGGGGCAGTCGGAGAATACAACGGCAAGTTCATGGTCAACCAATACGTCTTGCGAGGCTCATCCTTCGCCACGCCCGATGGTCATTCCCGCCCGACCTATCGCAACTTCTTTCCTGCCAATGCGCGCTGGCAGTTCACCGGCATCAGATTGGCCCGCTAACAACCTCCTGGGCAAAGAGAGTTCACCCAAGAATGACCTCCGTGGATGGCCCCCGCGTTGCAAGTTAAATTTGATGATCTGGCGCACTGGTTGGGTGCAGTCTTAGTACGCATTTTCAAATGGAAGGTGCCGCGCCGAAGAGTTTCAAGTTCCTGACCTCAAATTCAGAGCCTCCTTACGAAGTAGAAATGGAAAGACGCGATCGGGCGCGCTGGCGTTTAAATCGCTTCCCCAGGCTTTGAAATCAGACTAGATACGTTCATCAGATTAAATATATGAGCAAAAGAAACGCAAAATCTGCCGCCGCGCTTGTCACGCTTGACGACGTTTTGAAGAGCTTTCGCGCATGCTCGCCGCTATTTACCGCGCTCGGTGACAAATACCGCCAGGACATAGTCATGGTGCTGGCCGAGCAACAGCGCCTGAACGTCACGAAAATAGCGGAGCGGCTTCCATTGTCCCGCCCGGCGATCTCGCATCACCTGAAGGTGTTGCGGCAGGCGGGCCTGATCGAACTTGAACGGGTTTCGCGGGAGAACTTCTACAGCCTTACGCTGGGCGCCGCGCTGGCCGATCTGCGCCGGCTGGTCGAACAGGCCGAAATCTCCTGCACCTGATCTAATCGGGACGAAATCGCGGGAACATACTTTCTAAATTGATCGATATGTTTAAACGCGAAGGAGAATGAGATGACAGACTTCGGAACCGCAACCAGAACGGCGTTGATCACCGGCGCCTCTTCCGGCATCGGCAAGGCGCTCGCCGGACAATTCGCTGCCGGCGGCTACGATCTTGTGCTCGCCGCGCGCGGCGTGGCGAAGATGGAGGCGCTCGCCGACGAATTGCGAAAACGCCACGGAATCGCCGTGACCGTCATCGGCGCGGACCTCGAGACGGCTGAAGGTGCAACCCGCCTCCACGCCGAGATCAAGCAACGCGGGCTCGTGGTCAACGCGCTGGCGAACAACGCCGGCTATGCCGATTTCGGCGAGTTCAAGGACACGAACCTCGCCAAGGAGCTGGCGATGATGCAGCTGAACATGGCGACTGTCGTCGTGCTCACCAAGCTATTCCTGCCCGACCTGATCGCCACGCGCGGCAAAATACTCAACACGGCTTCCACCGCAGCCTTTCAGCCCGGCCCCTATATGGCGGTCTATTACGCGACAAAGGCGTTCGTCCTGAGCTTCTCCGAAGCCCTTGCCGCAGAACTCGAGGGCTCTGGAGTGACCGTCACGGCCCTATGCCCCGGCCCGACCGCGTCTGGCTTTCAGGACAAGGCGAACATGCGCAATTCCGCTCTGGTGAGTGGCAAGAATCTGCCGACCGCAGAGTCGGTTGCGGAAATCGGCTACCGCGCGATGCAAAAGGGCCAGCGCGTCGTCATCCCCGGCGCGATGAATTGGATAATGGCACAAAGCGTCCGGTTCACGCCGCGTCGAATGGTTACGTCACTCGTCAAATCAATGTCGAAGCCGGTGTAGGACGGCGAAGCGATATCACACCCAAACCGACATTGCCGCGCCCTCCGAGCGGCGTGCCTCCATCAGAGAGTGGTCCTATTTCCGCGTTAATTTTTTGGCGGATTTTCATGGTTTTGAACAATATAATTTTGTCGCGAAGGAAGAGCGGCCGGAACTCGGCAACGGGGCTTAGATGACCGCCGTCGCGCCAACTATATGATTTAACTTGCCTTTATGAGGTTGTGGCACGGCGCCGCTCACCCCCCTTGGGCAGTTCACTCTTGGTCTCCACGCCATCATCGCCGGCGGGTTTTGGGTGCTGCGCATGAGAAAAACAGTTCCGTTGGACGTAATGGCATGGTTTGATGGCCGTATGGACATTCCGCAGACTCAGAAGCGCAACTTTGAAACCATGGACGAAGCCCTTCGCGAGGATATCCGCCTTTTGGGGCGAATTCTGGGCGATACAATCCGCATGCTGGATGGGGACGAGACCTACAACCTGATCGAATCCATTCGTCAATTGGCTGTGCGCTTCCACCGGGACCAGGACCAGAGCGCCCAGGCGGAACTGGAAACAATCCTTAAGGGCCTGTCAGAGGGCCAAATTAACAATATTACTCGCGCTTTTGGCTATTTTTCGATCCTCGCCAATATTTCCGAAGACCATCATCATACGCGGCGCTGGCGGGCGCATCTGGTCGCCGGTTCCCCGCCGCGCGAAGGCAGTCTCGCCGCCGGAATCGCCCGCGCCCGCGCCGCCGGTTTCGACACCGCGGCACTCCGCAACTTCTTCTTCAATGCCTATATTGCCCCCGTTCTCACCGCACACCCCACCGAGGTACAGCGCCGGAGCATTTTGGACAGCCTCGATGCCATTGCGGCACTCCTCAACCGGCGCGACCGCCTGGCCGAAACCAAGGAGGAGCGCGAGGAGATCGACGTCGAGCTGCGCAGTCTTGTCCTTACCTTGTGGCAGACGCGCATGCTGCGCCCGACCAAGCTCTCCGTGCTGGATGAGGTCGAGAACGCCCTGGCTTTTTTCGATGCGACCTTCTTCGCGGAAGTTCCGAAGCTGTATGCGGCAGTCGAACAGGAACTTGGCGAGACTCCCGGCGGCTTGCCGACTTTTTTGGAAATCGGCAGTTGGATCGGCGGCGACCGCGATGGCAATCCGTTTGTGGACGCCACAGTGCTGACCGAAGCCCTGGCCCGGCAGGCTCAGCGGGCTTTCGGCTTTTACTTGGGCGAAGTTCGCAAGCTTCGCCGCGAGCTTACGCTCGCGTCCTTGCACGCCGATACAACGCCAGAACTGCAATCGCTCGCCGAGCAATCCTCGGGTCACCCGGAGCATCAGGCCGATGAACCCTACCGGCGGGCGCTGGCAACAGTCCAGGCCCGGCTTATAGGGACCCATGTGGCCCTGTTCGGCCGTCCGCCCGCCGGACCAGTGCCCGCCAGCTACGATGCCGCCACGCCACCTTATGCAACACCGGAAGCATTTGCGAATGATCTTGAAATCATTGCGCACTCCCTGCGAGTTAATGGCTCCGCACTGCTCACGCGCGGGCGGCTTGGCGCCCTTGTGCGCGCCGCGCGTGTATTCGGCTGGACGCTGGCACCAATAGATCTGCGGCAGAATTCGGCCGTGCATGAACGCACGGTCGCCGAGTTGCTGGAAGTGGCCAGCCCTGGGACTAATTATCTTCAGCTTGACGAGCAGGCGCGCATTGCCCTCCTGCTCGCGGAGCTGGCCACCAGCCGCCCGCTGGTCTCCCGGCATGTAGATTACAGCGCCGAGACCATGAAAGAGCTGGCCATTTTTGATGCTGCGCGCACCGCCCACGTGCGCTACGACAGTCGCGCGATCCGCACGGCCATCATTTCCAAGACCGACGGCGTTTCCGACATGCTGGAACTCGCCGTGCTGCTGAAGGAGGCAGGGCTACTCCACCCCGGCACGCAGCAACTCGCCGTGAATATCGTGCCGCTGTTCGAAACCATCGAGGATCTGCGCGCCGCCGCAAGCGTCATGGACAGGCTGTTCTCTCTTCCATTCTACCGCAACCTGCTGGCAAGCCGTGGTGAGACTCAGGAGGTCATGCTCGGCTATTCTGACAGCAACAAGGATGGCGGCTTCCTCACCTCCGGCTGGGAGCTCTACGGCGCGGAGGTTGGGCTGGTCGACGTGTTCGCGCGTCATGGCGTGCGGCTTCGCCTGTTCCATGGCCGGGGCGGCTCGGTCGGCCGCGGCGGCGGCCCCAGCTTCCAGGCGATTCTCGCGCAACCCAAAGGCGCCGTGCAGGGGCAGATACGCCTCACCGAGCAGGGCGAGGTGATCGCCGCGAAATACGGCAATCCGGAAGTTGGCAAACGAAATCTGGAGGTTCTGGTCTCGGCGACGCTGGTTGCAACCGCCGAACCGGCGGTCGCCGAGCCACTGGCGCCAAGCTTTCCGGAGATTCTGGGCGAATTGTCGGACGCCGCCTACGCGGCCTATCGCAACCTTGTTTACGAGACGCCAGGGTTTGAAGATTATTTCTGGCAATCCACCGTGATCACCGAAATCGCCAGCCTCAATCTGGGCAGCCGTCCGGCATCGCGCGCCAAGGGCCGGTCCATCGAAGATCTTCGCGCGATTCCCTGGGTGTTTTCCTGGGCACAATGCCGGGTCATGCTGCCGGGCTGGTACGGTTTCGGCTCGGCCGTGGATTCTGTCATCGCCAAACGCGGCGACAGCGGGCTCCGGCTGCTGCAATCCATGTTCCAGGAATGGCCGGTGTTCTCCACCTTGCTGCTCAACATGGACATGGTGTTGGCCAAGGCGGACATGGGGATTGCCGAGCGTTATGCAGGGCTGGTCGAGAACGACGCGTTGCGAGAGCGCATCTTCCCCCGCATCAAGGCGGAGTATGACCGCACACGCGCCCACCTCCTGTCCATCACCGGCCAGCGGACCCTGCTGGAGCGGAATCCGGTCATGCGCCGTTCGGTTACCAATCGCTTTCCCTATCTCGACCCGCTCAACCACGTACAGGTTGAAATGCTGCGCCGCTATCGCGACCAAGTTGCCCGGGGAGGCAAAGAGGAGGTGAGTGACCGCGTACGGCGTGGCGTGCATATTTCCATCAACGGTATTGCCTCGGCGTTACGCAACAGTGGCTAGGCGAAGGAAAGTTCATGAGAGGCTTGATGCGGCTATTAAGTTTAATAATTCGGCCGAACTAACATGATGTTGGGCCCGTCCACTTTGTCCGCCGTCAGATCGTTTCATGCGTTTGTGGCGTGAGTTACCGGCCGCCAGCGCCGGCCGCGTTGAAGGGCGCGGCGCCGGCCACAGCAATACCAGCCCAACCACGTGCAACTGACTACATCGGATTTGAATTACCGTGGTGGCTTGCCAGCTAAGCAACATTCTGCCGCTTTCAGACTTAAGCCAATGTTGATTTATCGACCTTGACCGCTGACGAGTGCGCCACCAGATCCTTGCGATCAATCCGCCGCAGCGAAGTCGCCGTTCGCATTTCGTCCCGGCGGATGTCTTCGATGGTTGAATAGGTGAAATTGATATGATCGGCGGCGGCCTTCTCGGCAGCTTTTGCGTCGCCGCTGATGACTGTCTCGCCGATCGCAATATGCTGCTCTAGGAGCATATCGCGCACGCCGGTCCGCCGATAAAGCTGCTCGCGATTGTAAAACACGCCTTTGCGCATCAAATCCCCAATGACACGCATAACGTGCAGAAGCAGCACATTATGCGCGGCTTCATAGATCAGGCCGTGTAGCTCGACATCGCAATCGGCTTCCAGGGTTGGGTCTTCGAGGCCATGAGCGGCGCGCATACGGCTGAGACAGTCGCGGATTGCCGCACGGTCAGGTTCGGTGGCCCGTAATGCGGCAAGGCCCGCAGCATGAGCCTCAATGGAACGCCGGAATTCAAAATAATCCGCCGAAACACGCTCGTCATCAGCCAGGAGTTCGGCCAGGGGGTCAACCAGCCCGCTCAGAAAGCGGGAAACAACCGTGCCGGATTTACTGGTGACGAGAAGGCCCTTTTCTTCCAGCAAAGCGAGAGCCTGGCGCAAGGATGGACGGGAGACACCAAGCGTCACAGCTAATTCGCGCTCAGGCAACAGCTTTTCGCCGGGCCGCAAAACGCCTTCCAAAATCATGGTCTGAATTCGCTCAGCGATCGCGTTGGCCAGAGGGATCGGCCGGACTTGTTGTGGCATGGAACCTTCCTGGACAGATGGAAGCCCTAACATGAGCCGAAAGTCAAATAAAAGCAGTTTTATTAACCAAATTTACTTTGGTAAAAATTTATTGCCACATCCACCTTTTCTTGGTTAAAGGTCCACTGCTAAACCATACACTGAACCGTGCCGAAGTGCGCGGGCATGGGGGATAACGTGAACCATAAAGCCAACCAGGTTACAGAACCGCCGCCGCACGCCGCCCTGTTCCTGGCCTATCTGCTGAATGCGATGCCCCATCAGGTTATGAACCTGACGAGTTAGCGGGCCGCTCCAACCCGCAACGCAAATCTTGCCACCGGCGCCAACGGCATCGGGGGTGCGCTTGTGCGCGGCGCCCAAGGACTTGCATGGCGGCTTGTCGTGCTACTCGGCAATACCGCAGACCAATCGAATACTTCGATATAACAACGACAAAAGGGATTAGGAAATGTTCGCACAGCTACTAACGCCGGTAGGAGGCAGTCTGGGGCTGTCCTTTCTCGTGGCGGTGTTGCCCGTGGTTACGGTTCTGGTTTTGCTCGGTGTGTTACGCCGCCCTGCCTGGCAGGCCGCACTGGCCGGGCTTGTCGTCGCACTCGTTATTGCCATCGCCGTCTGGCAAATGCCAGCAGGTCTCGCTTTAAGCTCAGTGGCCAATGGTGCGGTGTTCGCGGTCTGGCCGGTTATGTGGATCGTCGTGAATGCCCTCCTGCTCTACAATGTCGCAGTGTTCTCAGGGAGGTTTGAAGCATTCCGGAAATGGATTCTCGCGCACCTTCCGAATGACCGCAGAGTTGTGCTGGTCGTGATTGCATTTTGCTTTGGCGCCTTGCTGGAAGGCATCTCCGGCTTTGGTACGCCGGTTGCGATTAGCAGCTCTCTACTGATCCTGGTTGGCTTCCCGCCGATTGAAGCGTTGGTCTTCGTGTTGATCTTCAACACCGCACCGGTCGCATTCGGTGGATTGGGTGTTCCGGTAACCGTGCTGGGTGCGGTGACCGGCTTGCCGACAACGGCGCTGGCCGCGATGATCGGACGGCAATTGCCGGTGATCGCACTGCTCCTTCCCTTCTACGTGATGACCATCTACGGCGGTTGGCGGTCAGTGAAGGCACTCTGGCCATTGCTGTTCGTGGCTGGCGGAAGCTTTGCTTTTGCTCAATTTTTCACATCGAACTTCATCGATTATTCGCTGACGGATGTGTTGTCATCTCTCACCTCATTGATCACCACGCTGCTGTTCCTGCAAGTGTGGCGTCCGGTGCCGGATGCAAACTTCGCGATTAAAGAATCGGAACTGGAGGCCGAACGGACGGCGCCACATGATATGGCACCATGGCAGGGCTGGATTCCCTGGGTTGTGGTCTCCGCTACGGTGATTATCTGGACGACCTATAAGGTAGCAGCAATCGGTCAACGTGCAATTGCATGGCCTGGCCTAAATAAAGCAATTTCCATCACATTGTATCACAACAAGCCATATGCTGCGGTTTGGAATTTTCAACCGCTCGGCACCGGCACCGCCATTCTGCTCTCCGCGGTGTTGACGGCACTGCTTGTCGGGTTGTCGCCAGCTGCGTTCTTCAAATGTATCGGCAAAACCATTAAACAGGTCTGGATCGCAGTGTTGACCGTGATGCTGATCGTCGGCTTGGCTTATTTGATGAACTATTCTGGCCTCGCTTACACATTAGGCGCCGGAGTAGCCGCAACCGGGCATTTATTCCTGCTGCTCTCGCCCTTCCTGGGCTGGGTTGCCGTGATGCTCTCCGGTAGTGACACGTCTGGCAATGCCTTGTTCGGTAATTTGCAGGTGATTGCTGCGCAGCAGCTTAACCTTAATCCCGTGCTGTTTGCCGCCACCAATTCGTCAGGCGGCGTGATGGGAAAAATGATTTCGCCACAGAATATCGCCACTGGCGTTACAGTCACCGGCATGGTGGGTCAGGAAGGGAATGTGTTTGCCCGCACCTTTATTCACAGTATCGTGCTTACATTATTCTTAAGCGGATTGGTCATTGTGGAACAGTTCCTGATCCCGTGGATAATTCCCACTGTACAAAGTCTGCACTGAATGACTGACTATCGTGTCTCCCTGCGCAAGGCGTGCGGGGAGACACGACCGAAAAATTTTGATCCAGGATGAATGAAAGGACAAGAGGCGTGGCCAATGCCGCCCCTCCCCGCGCATCTGCCGGTACGGAAGGCGCATTTGCCGGCCATTGCGCTGAACACCTCGGACGACCGCCGCAAAAACCAGAACGTGGCACAGAATACTGTTGACTAATCAAACCAAACAGAGGATTTTTGCCACGGCATCTCTGGCGATTTTTTCGCTTCGGCATCGACAATTGCCTGGACTTTTTGCCATCAAAAATACGTTACGAGCCAAATTCGACAGATCAAAAAGACAAGCTGGGAGGCGAGTTTTATGCGCAAAGTACTTCTGACATCTGTAGTCTCGATGGGCGCGCTGCTCGCCGTTGGCGGCGCCGCGAACGCCCAGCCGGTGCAGATCCAGCCCGTCGCTCCTGGCACCATTGCCGTCTACGTGAACGGCTTTTTCCAGTTCGGCCTGGATCATGTTGGTTCCACCTACAACAGCTACACGGTCGACGGCTCCACCTACAAGCTGAACCCGGTCACCACCAACGGTGACTTCCGCATGTACCCGGGCTTCGACGCGACGACCATTGGTGGCATCTCCTACGGTGCCAGGGTTGAGCTTCGCACCACGCTCTCGGACGCCAACAAGGGCGCGAATAGCAACAGCACCAGCACCGGCACCGGCACCGGCAGCCTGTTTGTCCGCCGCGCCTATGGCTATGTCGGCACCGAGGATTACGGCTATGTCCGTTACGGCCAGACCGACGGCGCCTTCACCCTGCTGCAAGCCGGCGCGATCGTGGCCTTCGGTGATGGCGCGCAGTTCTCCAGCTCGGACTCCACTTCGCTGTACGTCGTCCCCAGCAGGGCCCGGCCAGGTGAGTTCATCTATGCCGACCAAGGCTCGCTCTACGCCACCGACAAAGTTGTGCTGATCTCCCCGTCGATCGAGGAGCCTTACGTGGGCGGCAAGTTCTCTGCCATGGCCTCTTATGAGCCGAACAGCAATGGTATCAAGGAAGGCTATGCGACGTGCGCGGTCGCTGGCCCGACCTGCGCTTCCACCAGCTCTAGCGGCACGTTCACCTCCACACTGGCGACGGAGCGTCAGAACACGTTCGATGTCGCCGGCCAGTACGCGCTGAAGGCTTACGGCTTCAACTCCAGGATGTCCGTCGGTTTCCTCGATGGCAACCCGGTCCATTACACTGGCCCCTACAACGCGGCTTACGAGCTCGACAAGCTGCAGGTCATGCAGTTCGGTCTGCAGACCGCGTATCAGGGTCTGTTCCTCAATGAAGACACCATCAACCTCGGCGCCAACATCAAGTGGGGCCAGACCCTGGACGCCTACGCGCCGAAGCCGAAAGGCACGCGTGACGCGGTGAGCTATATCGTCAGCGGCAACTATTTGGTTGGCCCGTACGTGCTCGGCGCCAGCTTCTTCGATGGCCAGACCGCTGGTAACTACAACCCCAGCAAGGTGGACGAGGCGCGCACCCTGTCCGAATATGGCCTTGCCGTCGGTGGCAACTACGTGATCGGCAAGGATCTGAGCCTGTATACGCAGTACATGTACGGTCACTCGCACCAGCCCGGCAACAGCAACCTGGTCAATGGCAATACCCAGATGCAGTTGGTCAGCCTTGGCGGTACCTTTAAGTGGTAAGCTGTAACCAGTGATTACCCAATTACGAAGGGTGGCGGACAACCGCCGCCCTTTTTTATTGTCCCCAGGTCCACCCGTCAGAACTCATCAGACGTAACTGGCATCTTGCATAAGCGTAGATTTCTGGCCCAT
This sequence comes from uncultured Alphaproteobacteria bacterium, assembly GCA_963750235.1. Classification (GTDB taxonomy): domain Bacteria; phylum Pseudomonadota; class Alphaproteobacteria; order Acetobacterales; family Acetobacteraceae; genus Acidocella. Next base: position 200,388 of record CAVVPW010000004.1, on the reverse strand, counting down.
CTGCACTCCTTCGTCGTTACGATGCGCCAGAAATCTCCCATTACTCAATCACCCCATCCTCTCCAATGGCCCTGGCAGGGGACAGTAACCACTGAGGCCGGAGTACCCACTCCGGCCTAGCTTACGCACGGTTTACCACCAGTGCTTCGGCGCCGGGGTGATCGAGACAGCCAGCGTCTGGCTGACGACGGCGGTGATGGTGTCGCCGACGTTCAATGAGGGCAGCATGGCGGCGCGGGCGGGATTGGTGACGTCGATGGTATAGACCTGACCACCGGACGGATTCACGATGCTGATGCTGTTATCCGACAGATCAACCCCAACAACCGTACCGCTGATCTTGACGAGCTGAAGAACCACGCCACCAGGCGCCGTCACGGGCTGCGCGGTAACCTGTGTGAACTGATCATTCGAGACCGGCACACCCATCCCACCCTGCGGCGGATTAACAACGAATGCCACCGAGCGATAGTATTGAGCGTTCACGGTCTGACCGACCTTGAGCATTTCAAGACGGACGTTCGGCCCGGCAGTGACGGTAACCTTGTCGCCTTTTGGGCCTTTCAGCGTCACGGCGCGCGTGCTCGGGTTAATAGCGGTGATCTTCGCCTGCAGCGTGACTTCCTCGGATTGCGGGACGACATTTTGCATGGGCGCACCAGAGGACATGCTGTTCTGCATGGGGGTGGCGGGGGCCATGCTGTTCTGGGCATGAGCACGCTGCACGGTGGACAGCGCCACAAAACAGGCCGAGCCAATGAATATGAACGTGGCGGCGGTTTTAGCGAGCGATTTAGACTGAGTCATTTTCATCTCCACTATGATTTTAAGTTATTAGCCGTTGAAAGTGAACGCGTTGTCATACTGTCCGGTTATTTCTTCAAAAAACCTTGTTCTTACGGCCGCGCATATATAACACTTATGCAAACAACCTCAAAAAATAAGCGTCACCTGCGTCCGCAACTGCCAAGTGGGTCCATATTGCGGACGCAACACGTTCGAGTAGGCGCTGAGTGAGAAATTCACCGGCAGCTTCCCGCCAATTCTCACTACACGGCCGAAACCACCTCCGATTGGCAGCGTCCATGCCCTGTTGCCTGACACCCGCCAATTGGCGGTGATGATCGGCGCGCTGGTGAGGTACCAACCACCGCCAAAATTATAATTGAAGAAAGGCTGCATCAGGAAATTGTTGTATTTGGTGCCACCACGGCCGGATGTGCCGCCGAACGACCAAACATTGTTGGCCAGCGCTCCAGCAACAATTGGCCCCTTAAGGAAAACAATCGCGCCGGTAGGGCCCCCACCCCACACGTTCGAGCCTAATGTCTTGCTGGTGATCGTTGGCAATTGGATGATCGGTCCAACGCCCCATAGGACGCCATTAACCGGCTTGGCTGGCGAAAGAAAAGCGGAGAAGACGGTCGGTGCGGTGCCGAACGGAACGGTCTGCGCCGGCTGCAGCGAGGGCTGCCAGACCAGCGGCAAAATGGTGCGGGCAATAACGTTCCAGTCCGGATTTACATGGATCGGAATAACCGGCTGAATGTTAAGAATTTCCTGGGTGCCGCTATTGGGCCCGTAATGAAAGTTTGTATTGCTCTGGAAAGGGAAGCTGTAAAGATCGCCGATCGGATTTTGTAACTTTTTCGCAAGATCGGTGTTGCTCTCACTGGCTGTGTCATCCGTGGCACTATCATCTGTGGCGGCGTCATCCGAGGGGCTGGCTGCCGGAGCGGCTGGTGCAAGACTTAAGGCCGTGGGTGATGAAGTTGCCCGCTGTGCCCAGGCGTGTGGCGCGGCAACGCACATCGCCCCCGCCACACCAGCAGCGGCGGCATATAAAGGGATGCGCATACGTGCCTCCTCACGGAAGTGGACTACTATACAGCCGCGCTTCGCCAATACCATACGATCGCTTTAAGTAACAATCTTTTTGGCAGAATTTTGATTTTCCAGAATTCCGTTATCACACGGCTGCGGCCAAAACGCAGGAGGCGAATACATTTTCCAGTAGACGCGCGCCGATGCCACCGGCCGCGCCAATGGCTATGATCTGCGTATGCGGTGTGCGACGTCCCCACTCCTCTTGAATGGAGATGTCCACACGTCTGCCGACCACCTGCAGCACCGCCCGCCGCTGTGGCGCGTCGGTGCTGTAGATCACCCCTTTGGCCCGGTAAATCGTCCCCGGCAACTTGTGCATTGCTTCCCGCAACGCTCCCAGTTCCGGAGGCCGGTCCGTCTCGTAGCTCCAAGTGCTGAACACCTTCGCGTGGTCATGGCCGTTATGGTCGTGCCCATGGGAGGCATGATGACAATCCGGGGCGGTGCAGCCGTGCTCATCGGCGCGCCCGTTGAGGTCTGCTCGCGCCGGATCAAATCGTCCGACGCCCAACAGGATTTCGTGGGGCACTTCGCCGTAACTGGTTTCGCCGATGCGAAAGCGGTTGAAATGGTCATCCAGCCGAGCCCTGACCTACTCGCCCTGCCTCGGGGGGGCAAGGGCCACCTTGTTCAGGATCAGCCTGTCCGCGAAGCCGACCTTTTTCCGCAGCCTGCTCCAAAAGCAACTCGGGGTGGTCGCCTAGCGAGCGTCTGCCAAGTGTTTTCGGCCCCTGGAAATTAGATTTTACATAAAATCAATGACTTAAAGTAATTAAGGCGGCGGTCCTGTCAGGGCAGAGCAAAATTTTCTCCGTTTGGGCGCCGCGCTGCTCGCATAAGGCTCGCACGCGCCGCACAAGGTGATGGAAATATCACAAATGATGTGCTAATCAGCTCGGCGTGATGGCGTTCATAACAGCCAACGGGAGAAAACGGCTATGTTGGAACAGAGTTTCAAGGCTATGAGCACGGCCAATTCGGTTTTTGGCCGTGTCCGCATGGGTTACGCGGTGATTGAATCGCAGCGGCTCGCCGGTTGGCGCACGCTGCTGGCTGACGGCATGGGCATGCAGGTCGAGACCGTGGGCGGCAGCCTGCGGGTGCGGATTGACGAGCGGGCCTGCCGCTTCCTGGTGCAGGAGGGCAAGGCCGAGGACCTCACCGCGTTGGGCCTGGAACTGGCCGATGAGTTGACACACGCCCTGGTGCTGCAGCGCCTCAAGGCCAAGGGCATCGCCGTGGAACTGCACACTGGCGAGGAAGCGGCGCGCCGCGGCGTTGAGCGCTTCTGGCGCTTCCGCGGGCCCAAGAACCTCGCCATCGAACTGTTCTACGAGCCGGTTTTGGCTAATACCGCGCCCAAGCTCCTCACCAAGGGCTTTGTGACCGGCGACATGGGCTTTGGCCACATGGCCTTTGTCACTCGCCAGCCCGAGCGCACCCAGGCCTTCTGGGAGAGCATCTTCGACATGCGCTATTCCGACGAAGTGCATCAGTCGATCGGGGGCGTGCCGCTGGACTTCACCTTCCTGCGCTTCAACCGCCGCCACCACTCGGTGGCGCTGGCCTCTACACCCAAGATCCGCCTCAACCCGATGCGCCAGCAGATCCAGCACATGGAGGTGCAGGCGGCCAGCCTCGACGACGTCGGTGACGCTTATCGCCGCTGCCGCGCCCTTGGCTTCACCATCGACATGACCGTTGGCCGCCATGCCAACGACAAGGCCGTCTCCTTCTACGCCCGCACGCCCTCCGGCTTCGACTTCGAGTTCGGCTGGAGCCCGGTCGCGGTGGACGAGGATACCTGGAAGCCGGAAGTGTGGGACCGGATCAGCGACTGGGGCCATTTCCCCGAGGGGGTGACCCTTCTCGACCATGTTGGCCGGTTAAGCCGCGGCGTCGCGTCGCTGACGCAAGACGAATACGTGCCCGGCGTTTAACGTCATACCACGCGCCCCGTCCGTCCACGGGGCGCTAACCGGCCCTCCGTAAACAAAGTGAATGATAATGAAGAAACAAATTCTGCGCGCCATTTTGTTCGCGTTGCCAAAGGTTCTCAATCTCACTGCCACCCGCTTCCCGGCCTATCGGGCGCGGCTGAAAGAACGCAACCTCGTCGCCTGGATCGGCCTTATGGACGGCTCCGTTGGCCGGGTTTTCGAATTCCGCAACGGCAAGGTGCTCTCACGCGGCGGCAACCCCAAGCGTGTTGACGTGCGCATGTCCTTTGTGGACGTCAACACGGCGCTTAAATTCTTGGCGCCCAAGCGCAACCAGCTCGACATCATCCACGCCGCCAAGAATTTCCTGGTGGTCACCGAGGGTGAGGATGACGACCTGATCTGGTTCGCGCAGACGCTGAACCAGAGCGAGTCCGTGAGCCTGCCGATGGGCACGCGCATGAAGGACGGAAGCACGCGCTACACCACCTGCACCAATGGCGGGCCGCTTTTTGTCTATGTCCGCGACGGGAAAATCCTGCGCGTCACTCCCATCGAGTTCGATAAAAAAGACGCCGGAGAGTGGGAAATTACCGCGCGCGGGCGCCGCTTCAGCCCGCCCCGCCGCAGCCTCGTGGCCCCGCACGCGCTCACCCTAAAGTCGCTGGTCTATTCGGAAAAGCGCATCCTCCACCCGATGAAGCGCGTCGACTTCGACCCCGATGGCGAGCGCAACCCGCAGAACCGCGGCAAGTCTGGCTATGTGCGCATCAGCTGGGACGAAGCGCTGGACATCGTCGCTAAGGAGATCAACCGGCAGAAGCGCGTGCATGGCCCCGGCGCCATCACCTTCCCGTTCTCGTCCCACCACCAATGGGGCAATGTCGGCTACTATCTCTCCTCGCTTACGCGCTTTGCCAATCTCATTGGCTTCACGCGCGTTGCCGCCAACCCGGACAGCTGGGAAGGCTGGTACTGGGGGGCCATGCACCATTTCGGCAATTCCATGCGCATCGGCCTGCCGACGGGCTACGGCACGCTGCGCGACGGCCTGGAAGAAGCCGAGATGATCGTGTTCTGGTCCAGCGACCCGGAAACCACCAACGCCGCCTATGCCGGGTTCGAGGGCACGGTGCGCCGCCTCTGGGCCAAGGAGCTGGGCATTAAGTTCGTCCATATCGACCCGCATTACAGCGCCACCGCGCAGATGCTGGGCGGCCGCTGGCTTCCCATCCGCCCGCAGACCGATTCGGCCCTGGCCATCGCCATCATGTATGTGTGGATGACCGAGGGGCTGTATGACAAAGACTACGTCGCCACCCGCACCACCGGCTTTGACGAGTGGAAGGCCTACGTGCTGGGCGAGGAGGACGGCATCCCCAAGACGCCGGAATGGCAGGAGGCTGAGACCGGCGTGCCTGCCAAGGATGCCCGTGCCCTGGCGCGCATGTGGGGCAACCGCAAGGTCCATCTCTCGGCGGGCATGTCCGGCGCGGGCTTTGGCGGCGCCGGGCGCGGTGCCTCCGGCACGCAATGGGCACGCTGCCTGATCATGATGATGGCCATGCAGGGCTGGGGCAAGCCGGGCGTGAATTTCGGCTGTCTGCAGACCGGCGCGCCTGTGGACCCCTATTTCTACTTCCCCGGCTACGCCGACGGCGGCATCTCAGGCGACCTCGCCTGGACCGCCAACGCGGTGGGCAACTACCAGCGCATGCCGCACATCCTCACCATGAATCCGTGCAAGCAGCTGGTGCCCAAGCAGCAGCTGCCCGATGCCATCATCAACGGCCATGCCGAGGGCTATCTATGGGACGGCATGTCGCAGGAGGTGCAGTTCGCCCCCTTCACCTACCCGATGCCGGGCTTCTCGCCGATTCACATGATCTACCGCTATGGCGGCTCGGCTTTCAGCACCCTCTCGGGCGCGGGCCGCTGGGTGGAGGCCTACCGCCACGAAAGCATCGAGATGGTCGTGAACCAGTCCATTTGGATGGAGGGTGAGGCGCAATTCGCCGACATCATTCTGCCTGCCTGCACCCAGCTCGAACGCTGGGACATTGGCGAATGGGCGAATGCCGGCGGCTATGCGCATCACAGCTACATCACGCTAAACCACCGCGTCGTGACGATGCAGCATAAATGCATCGAGCCGCTGGGCGAATCCCGCTCCGACTACGACATCTTCACCGCCCTCCTGGCGCGCCTTGGGCTGGGCTCGATCTTCACCGAGGGCTGTGGCGAGCTGGACTGGGTCAAGCGCGTGTTCGATGGCTCCGACCTGCCGGCGCATATCAGCTGGAAGGAATTCTGCCGCAAGGGCTATTACGTGGTGCCCCCAGCGAATCCGGCGCTGCCCGACCCAGTGGACATGCGCTGGTTCGCCGAGGGCCGCCGCAAGGACGTGCCGGAGCCGCACCCGCTGCCCGCGCTGTATGCCGAGAAATTTGGCATGGGCGTGCAAACGCCCAGCGGCAAGCTGGAATTCGTGCCCGAGCTGCTCAAGCGCCACACCGCCAACAACCCCGACCGCCCGGCGGTGAACCGCTACATCCCCTCCTGGGAAGGGCGGCAAACCAAGGAGCTGGTTGATAAATACCCGCTGCAGATGCTGGCCACGCATTCGCGCTACAGCTTCCACACCGGGTCCGATGGCAAGAACAGCTTCATCAACGACGTCCCTGACCACCGTGTCCGCGTCGCCGGGCATGATTTTTGGGTGTTGCGCCTCGCCCCCGGCGACGCCGCCGCGCGCGGCATCGCCAAGCACGACCTCGTGAAGGTGTATAACGGCCGCGGCGCCGTCATCTGTGCTGCCGACATCTCGCAGATGGTCGTACCCGGCGTCGTCAAATCCTTCGAGGCCAGCGCCGAATTCAAACTCATCGAGGTGAACGGCGAACAGGTGGAGATCGGCGGCTGCCTGAACATTCTCACCAACAGCCGTCCGCAGGTGCGCGGCACCAGTGCCATGGCGCCCAATTCCTGCCTCGTCGAGGTGGAGAAGTGGCAGGGCGCCGAAACCTTCAAGCTCCGCCAGGCGGCCTAAGGGAGAGTGCCATGAGCAAGTGGAACATGATCATCAATGTCGGCCGCTGCATCAACTGCCAGAACTGCGTGATCGCCGACAAGGACGAGCACGCGGGCAACGACTTCCCCGGCTATGCCGCCCCGGCGCCGGAAAACGGCAAGAGCGGCTTGCAGATTCTGCGCCGCACACAGGCCGCGGCGCCACTGGTGGAGACCACCTATCTGCCGGTGATGTGCAACCATTGCGACGACGCCCCCTGCATGAAGGCAAGCGGCGATGCCATCCGCAAGCGGGATGACGGCATCGTCATCATCGACCCAGTGAAGGCCAAGGGGCGCAAGGAGATCGTGAAATCCTGCCCGTATGGCGCCATCACCTGGAACGAGGAACAGCAGGTGCCGCAGGCATGGATCTTTGATGCGCATCTGCTGGACAATGGCTGGGAAAAGCCCCGCTGCCAGCAATCTTGCCCCACGGGCGTGTTCGAGACCGTGAAGCTTGACGATAACGCCATGGCGGAAAAGGCCGCGCGGGAGGGCCTGAAGGTGCGGCTGCCAAAGCTCAACGCCAAGCCGCGCGTGTGGTACCGCAACATGGAGGCCTGGGAAGAGTGCTTCATCGTCGGTAGCGTAAGTGCCGCGCAGGGCGGTAGGGTGGACTGCGTGATCGGCGCCACCGTCGTACTGTTGCAGGACGGCAAGAAGCTGGCCGAGACCACCACCGACGAGTTTGGCGATTTCCGGTTTGGCGGTCTAGCCGCCAAGAGCGGCACCTACCGTGTGGAGGTGAGCCACGCCGCTGGTACCGCCGTGCGCGAGGCCGTTTTGGGCGAGAGCGTTTATCTGGGCGAGCTGCGCCTTGCCTCCGCTGCGATGGCTGCCGAATAAGGGCGAATGTTCCCGGCGGCCCCTGTAGCGGGCATCCTGTGATCCCGCGTCACGCCTGCGCGGGACTGGTGCTGGCCGGCGGGCAGGCCTCGCGCATGGGCGGCGGCGACAAGGGGCGCCTGGAGGTCGGCGGCCAGAGTATTCTGGCCCGGGTGGCGGTGGCGCTGCGCCCTCAGGCCGCGGCATTGGCGCTCAGCGCCAATGCCGACGCTGGTCGCTGGGATGACCTCGCCTTGCCGGTGCTGCCCGATGAAATGCCCGGCCTGGGTCCGCTTGGCGGGTTGCTGGCGGGGCTTAGCTGGGCCGAGCGCGAGGGCTACGCGTGGCTGCTCACCGCTCCCACCGACACGCCCTTCCTGCCTCACGATATGCGCCTGCGTCTTGGTCATGCCTTACGCGACGGTGCCGCCGCCGCCATCGCCAATTCGGGCGGGCATCGCCACCCGGTCGTCGGGCTGTGGTCCGTAGCCCTGCTTCCGGCCCTGCGGCGCTTCCTGCTTGCCGAGGGGCAGCGCAAGGTTGGCGCCTTTGCCGCCGCCTGCGGCGCTGTTACCGCGCACTGGCCCGCCGAGCCGGTCGATCCGTTCCTCAACGTCAACACGCCCGCCGATCTGGAAACGGCCAACCAGATACGGTGCCCGCCGCCGATGGCGGGGGCGGTGGTGTTGCCGCAGGGCGCCACGGGCTACGAGTTGTTCGACGACTACGCCGCCTGGGTCACGCGCCAAGGCGCCACGCCCGGCGGAGTGCTGCAGCGGGGCAGCAAGCGCGGCGGCGACCGCCCCGAGGATGTGGTGCTGGCTGCGCTGGACAACGGCGAGACCTACCCGCTCATGCAGCGCCTCGGCAAATCTGGCGCCTGCGCGGTAGATCCGCACGGCCTGTGCGCCTCCACTGCGGCTCTGCGCCGAGCGCTAGAGCGGCGGCTTGCCCCGGTGTTCGTCAACAAGTTCGGCCCCATGGAGGCGGACGGCCTCGGGCTCGCCGACGAGATGCTGGCGGTGATGGCCGAAGGGCTGCCGCTTCTCACCACCGTCTCGCAGACGCGCCTTGAGGCCTGGCTGGCGTTTTGCGGCGGCCAGTGCACGCTGCTAGATGACGACTTCGCCAGCCTGGTGCGTTGGTGGCAGGGCTGGGACTGGCGATAACCGCGCCTCGCCCGAAAGTTTGGACAGCCCGCCCGCCGCGATTCAACAAAATCCGGCTAAATCAGATGGTTGATGCGCGTTGGTTCGGCAACCGCTTGCCGGTGTACTCCGAATTCCGCCCTTGTCAGGGCTGATCGTCTCCACTACCGTGCGGGCGCGCAAGCTTTGCGCAGGGGTAAGGGCCGTATTCAGCGATGTCGGCATTGACGATGGATAGTCACCTTTGACTTTTCCCCGGGTGCCAAGCCCCCCCCTATAAAGCCGGCGCGGCATAGACAAATGGGCAGAACAGCTGTCTAATAGCGCGGACGAATGTTCACACAATCGTGGCTTGGTGCCACGCCCGACACGAAGACGAATGCCCAGTCCCGTTTTGATAATGCCGGGCATAGGCCCGGCGCGATAAGGAGAAGCCTACTGTGACCCAGCCTTCCACAGACGCCATCCAGCCGCCTGCGCCCGCCAAGGCGCAAGAAGACTTGCAGAAACAGGACGGCATTCCCACACCGATCGCCCTGTATGAATCTGGCGTGCTGGCACCGGGGGGCGTCTTTGAATATTTGCGTGACGCTGCGCAAAGGTCGGTCCTGTTCATGGACATCATGCGCCGGCGTGGAAATCAGTACGAGGAGATGGAAGCCCGTACCATCAACTCGGTCCTGATCTATGATTTCGAGTTCGTGCTGCGCGGCGATGAATTGCCGCGGCCGGTCAATTACGCCCTGGTCCGTATTCTTCCGCCGCCAGGCGTCGAACTCGACGAGCGCAAGCGGCCGGTAGTCGTCATCGACCCGCGTGCTGGCCAAGGGCCGGGGATCGGTGGCTTCAAGCCGGTCAGCGAGATCGGCGATGCGTTCAAGTGCGGCCATCCGGTTTATTTCATCGGCTTCTCGGCGGCGCCGGTGGACGGCCAGCAGGTCGAGGATGTAGCGCACGCGCACACTGTCTTCATTGAAAAAGTTGGCGCCCTGCACCCCAACGCACCGGGCAAGCCAATGGTCGTCGGGAACTGTCAGGCCGGTTGGCACGCGATGATGGCCGCCTGCATGCGCCCCGAAGTCATGGGACCGATCCTGATCGCCGGTGCGCCTCTCTCCTATTGGGCCGGCGTTCGCGGCAAGAACCCGATGCGTTATCTCGGCGGCCTGGTGGGCGGAAGCGTTTTGGCCCGCATGACGAGCGATCTCGGCAACGGCACGTTCGACGGCGCCTGGCTGGTCGCGAATTTCGATGCCGGCCACCCTGCCAATACCTTCTGGGGCAAGCAGTACAGCGTTTGGGCGAATCCGGAGGAGCAGGAAGGGCGCTATCTTCAGTTCGAGAAATGGTGGGGCGACTTCATCCTGCTGCGCGGCGAAGAACTGCAATACATGGTCGACAACCTGTTCATAGGCAACAAATTCTCGACGGGGCAGATCGTCACGCGCGACGGCATCCGGCTCGATCTGCGCGAGATCAGATCGCCGATCGTCTGTTTCTGCTCGGAAGGGGACAACATCACGCCGCCGTCGCAGGCGCTTGATTGGATCCTCGATAATTATGACAGCGTGGATGAAATCAAGCAGGCCGGTCAGACCATCCTTTACTGCCTGAATCCGAAGGTCGGGCATCTGGCGATTTTTGTGGGCACCTCGGTGGCTGCGAAGGAGCACGCGGAGTTCATGAACTACATGGATCTCATCGATGCCATGCCGCCCGGACTTTACGAAATCGTCATCAGCGAGAAGCCGGAAGACGCGGCACTCGATTCGCGCTACGATATGCGCATCGAGGCGCGCGGGCTGGAGGATATCCACGCCTTGGGGGGCAATTCGGCCGATGACGAGCGCGAGTTCGCTGCGGTCGCCCGCGTTTCGGAGCTCAATAACAGGCTCTACGAAACCTTCGTTCAGCCCTGGGTCAAGGCGATTGCAAGCCCGCAGCTTGCGCGCGCGGCGCGGGAGTTGCACCCGCTGCGTCTGGGCTATTCGATCTTTTCCGACAAGAACTCGCTGATGCACGCGGTGGCGCCTCTGGCCGAGCGGGCCCGCGCCAAGCGTGCGCCTGTGGCGCCGGACAATCCGTTCGTCGCCATGCAGGAGCAGGTCTCGCAAGCGATGACACAGGCGCTTGAACGCTATGGCGAGATGCGGGACCAGTTCAGCGAGCAGGTTTTCCATGCGATCTACGGTTCGCCCTTGGTCCAGACCTTGTGCGGGATCTCGAAGAATGAAGGGTCGCCTCGCCAGCGTCCGGGGCGGTCGCCCTCGACAAAGGCGGCACTGGAGGCGGAGATCCACCGTTTGAAAGGACGGATTGCCGAGGGCAGCGCGATCGAGGCGGCGGCGCGGATTGTCGTCTATCTGAGCAAGGCGCACGATCTCGTCGAGGCGCGTTGCTTCGATGCCCTGCAAAGGCTGCTGGCAGCACATCCAGAAGTCAGCTTTGCCCGCTTCAAGGAAGCCGTGCGCGAGCAGTGGGCGATTTTGACGATCGACGAGCGGGCGGCGATTGACGCATTGCCGAAGCTGTTGCCCGCGGACATGGGCGAACGCCACAGGCTTTTCGAGGAGCTCAAAACGATCGTGGCGGTGGCGGGCGTTGCCAATGCGGATGTCCAGAGGCGAGTGAGCGAAATCGAGCAGATGCTCGTTGGCCAGGCCGCAGTGCCCGGCACGCAAATCTCCGCCGAGCGCGCCGTGGCGGACAGCGTGCCCCCGGTTTCGGAGCCGGTGCCGGTGAAGGCGGGCATGGCGCCCAGAAAGCGCGCCCCCGCTAACCGCCAGAGCTAGCCGGCTGCGGAAAAGGCGGTCATATTGGCAAGGTGCTGCCCGGCACGGGCAGCACCTGCTCCATTAATGGGTGCTTACTCAGCCATCGTCGGTCACTGTTATTCGCTGTTCCGCTGTCTGGGTGGAGTCGGGGAATGATAATGCCACTGCCAGCAGCTTGGGCAACCTTACCAGGTTAAAGGGGCGCCGGCGGTCAGGGTGAAAGTCCAGCCAACGCGCTCCTGACCGCAATGGCGGGTAGTACGGCCATTAATGGCCGAGCGACGGTTGGCGGTGTTCTGCGCCACACGCGGCGTGAAATTGATCTCGTGCAATTTGGCAATGAAGTCGGCGCCGTCGTAAGCTTTGTCCGCGCCTAGCGGGATGCGGTGACGCCCCTGCAACCGTTCCAGCGTGGTCAGCACCGCCTCCATAAACTTGGCGGCGATATCGCCCAATAGCAGCCGGCCGCGCTTCTTGTTGAAGACCGTCACGTCCCAGATCGGCGCATCCATCGACAAGACGACAAACCCGCGGAACATCAGGTTGTAATCCAGTTGCTCCATCAACTGCCTCGTCCACGATGGCTCGGGTCGGCCGTAATGCATGATCCTGAGAAACCCGCGCTTCGCAGCTCACAGCCGAAAAAAACTTCCGGTCTTAATGTCACCGCCGCGTATGCCCCTCCCCTAATAATACGCCCGGTGTCGGAATCTGACTCTCTGGTGATTCCCTTGGAGCGGTTCATGTGATTCGCTGTCTGTGCACTCGATTCGCGGAGGTTAGCATGGGGACGGCGATCCAGATTACACGGTCCGATTTTGACGCTGCTGGGCTTCGGCGAGAGGCGCGGCGAACCAAGGACGTGGCGGCATCGCGGCGTATGGTGGCCCTCGCTTTGGTCCTGGAGGGCGCGTCGCGCGGGGAAGCGGCCAAGGCGGCCGGGATGGACCGCCAGACATTGCGGGACTGGGTGCATCGGTTCAACGAGCAGGGCCTGGCGGGTTTGTCGGACAAGACGGGCAATGTCGGACCCAAGCCACTTCTGTCGCCCGAGCAGGAAGCGGAAGTTGCCGCGTGGGTCCGGCGTGGACCCGACCAGGCCGAGCATGGCGTGATACGCTGGCGCCGGGCCGACCTTGCGCGGGCGATCGCGGCGAAATTCGGCGTGGTGCTGGCCGAGCGCAGCATGAGCGACGTGCTACGGCGAATGGGCTTCCGCCGGCTGGTGGCCAGGCCACGCCATCCCGGCCACGACGCCGCGGCGCAAGCGTCTTTCAAGGCAACTTCGCCTCCCTCGTAGATGCAGCGCTACCAGAGCATGCCCGCGGCAAGCCGCTTGAGCTCTGGTGGCAGGACGAGGCCCGCATCGGCCAACAGGGAGCGCTAACTCGGGTCTGGGCCGAGCGCGGCTCGCGGCCCACGGCCCCCCGCGATCAGCGCTACGACTGGGCCTATATCTTCGGCGCGATCTGCCCGGCCCGCGGCATCGGGGCCGCGCTGGTGCTGCCGTTCGCCAACGCCGAGATGATGAATCTACACCTCGCGGAGATCAGCGCGAATGTCGCCCCCGGAGCGCACGCCGTGCTCACCATCGATGGCGCCGGCTGGCACCAGAAAGGCGATAAGCTGCGCGTCCCCGACAACATCACGCTCCTGCACTTGCCGCCCTACAGCCCCGAACTCAATCCCGTCGAGAATGTCTGGGCCTACCTGCGCAGCAACAAACTCAGCAACCGCGTCTTCGAAACCTACGAGGATATCGTCGATGCCTGCTGCGATGCATGGCGTTGGTTCACTGCTCAGCCCGACCACATCACTTCAATCGGAACACGTCTTTCGGCATGTGTCAGTTAATGACACCGGGCGTATAAGACGATGGCAGGAAGGAATCACGGTATTCTGCACAGGGAAAGGGACTTTTCCGCAGCTTGTTACGGAATCCGACCAACAACCCATTGCGGGGATATAACAGATAAATTTCTGCTACCAAGGAACGTTCCGATGTGCAAAGATATTTGGCAACCTGCTTAAGAAATAACGACTATCTGGGTTAGCGTCTTCACCGATCGATAATGGTAAGGGACGACCGCGGATGACCACGCAGCTGGACATGATCCCACACCGGGCCGATTTGGCCGGGCATGAGTTGTCGCCTGCGGGCATGGCGTGGACCCCAGGCGGGACCTTCCGGATTGGGGGCGGATGTGGCCTACCAGGAGGAGGGGCATGCACACCATTTGACCGTCGATGCATTCTGGATTGATTGCCACGACGTTACGAGTGCTGATTTTTCCAAATTTGTCAGCGCCACCCAGCCAGGGCTGCCGGTTGCCCGCCAGGTAATCAAAGGCGGCTCTTACCTATGCGCGCCGAACTAGTGCCGCCGCTACCGGCCAGTGGCGCGTTACCCGCAGGCGGCTGACACAACAACCAGTCACATCGGGCTCCGATGTGTGATTTGCGTAGCCTGAGGAGACCAAATCAGCAACGGTTAAAGGAACGAAATGATGAAACGGCGGCACCTGTATATCTCTACGGCGAAGGCGGCATTGGTTGCCGCGGTCGGCAGTACAATGAGCTTCGGCAAGGCGGTGGCGCAGACTGCCAGTTCTGCCGCTTCAAATCTAGACGGCATCATAAACGGTACATTGGGCAGCCCGAGCGCAACGATCAACATCGATGGCAAGATGCTGCCGCCTGAGCCTTTGCCGTTTGGCGGCGTGATCAATGAGACTTTGTCCAGTTCAAAATCCTGGTGGCCGCCGCGTGTGGTGCCGCCAACCGGCGCGCCCAACGTGCTGCTGATCATGACAGACGACCAGGGATATGGCGTTTCAAGCACGTTCGGCGGCATCATTCCCACGCCATCCCTCGACCGGGTTGCAAATGCCGGGCTGCGTTACACGCAATTTCACTCAACCGCGCTTTGCTCGCCCACCCGCGCCGCGCTCATCACCGGCCGCAACCATCATGAGGTCGGCTTCGGCGTGGTCACTGAACTTTCAACCGGCTTTCCGGGCTATGACTCCTACATTGGTTCGGAGAACGCGACCATCGGCCGCATTCTCAAAGAGCATGGTTTTGCCACCTCCTGGTTCGGCAAAAACCACAACACGCCGAGCCCGCAATACGGCACCACTGGCCCGTTCGACCAATGGCCCTCAGGCATGGGCTTCGACTATTTCTACGGCTTCATGGGCGGCGAGACCAATCAATGGCAGCCCTATCTGTTCCAGGACCACACCCAGATTTACCCTTGGCTTAACAAGCCCGGCTATAATCTCACCACCGACATGGCCGACGAAGCCATCAACTATCTGCGCAAGGTCGACTCCGGCGCGCCGGATCAACCGTTCTTTCTTTATTACGTGCCCGGCGGCAGCCATTCGCCGCACCACCCCACCCAAGAATGGGTCGACAAGTTCAAGGGCAAGTTCGACATGGGGTGGAACAAGCTTCGCGAGGTGATTTTCGCCAATCAAAAACGTCTGGGCGTCATCCCGCCGGACACCCAACTGACCGAATGGCCGGACAGCCTCCCGATGTGGGACTCGCTCTCCTTCATCGAAAAGAAACTCTTCGCCCGCCAGGCCGAGGTATTTGCCGCCTACACCGCCTATACCGATTATGAAATTGGCAGGGTGATTCAAGAAATCGAGGATCAGGGCAAGCTCGACAATACGCTCATCATCTATATCTGCGGTGACAATGGCACCAGCCCGGAAGGTACGCTGGTCGGCACGCCCAATGACTGGACCGCCTATAACGGCATCCTGGACATTCCTCCGCTCGATCAGATGCTGTTCTACGAGAAATGGGGCTCGGACGCCACGGCCCCGCATATGGCGGTCGCCTGGGCCTGGGCGTTTGATACGCCATTTAAATGGACCAAACAGATCGCTTCGCATTTCGGCGGCACCAGGCAGGGCTTGGCCATCTCCTGGCCTGCGCGCATCAAGGATGTTGGCGGTTTGCGCAGCCAGTTCCACCATATCATCGACATTGTGCCGACCATCCTCGAAGCCGCTGGCATAAACGCGCCTGATGAAGTTGACGGGATCAAGCAGAACCCGATCGAAGGGGTCAGCATGGTCTACACCTTCGATAAGACCAATGCGGCAGCGCCCTCGACGCGAACCACGCAATATTTCGAGATGATCGCCAATCGCGGGATTTACCACGAAGGCTGGTATGCCAACACCACGCCCCCCGTGCCGCCTTGGATGCTGGGGGTGGCGATGCCCGATGTGACAGATTATAAATGGGAACTCTATAATATCGCTGCTGACTACTCGCAGGCCAATGATCTTGCCGCGCAAATGCCGGACAAGCTCAAAGAGATGCAGGACATCTTCGATCAGGAGGCGAAGAAATATAACGTCTATCCACTCGATAATTCAGGTTTCGCGCGCGCCACAGCGCCGCGCCCGAGTCCGGTCGCGGGCAAGACCGACTTCACCTACACCGCCCCCGTTACCGGCATCCCATACGGCGATGCGCCGAGTATCATAGGCAAGTCATTCACCATCACCGCCGAGATTGAGGTGCCAGACGGCGGCGGTAATGGCATGATCGTTACCGAAGGCGGCCGTTTTGGTGGTTACGGCTTTTACCTGCTCAATGGCAAGCCGGTGTTTTTCTACAACTTTTTCATGCTGAAGCATTTTCGCTGGGAAGGCCCGCGGCTTGCCGCCGGCAAGCATGTTATTGTGTTCGACTTCACCTATGACGGCCCCGGCCCTGGCAAGGGCGGCACTGGAGTGCTGACGGTGGATGGCGTGCAGGCAGACTCGAAGACCATCCCGCATTCGTTCCCCTTGTTGCTGCCTGTGGATGAATCCTTTGATATCGGCTCCGATACACGTTCTGGCGTGAGCGACGAGTACCAGCTGCCGTTCACTTTCAACGGCAAAATCAATAGGGTGAACTTCAAACTCGGTCCGTCGCAATTAGCGGAAGACGACCTCATGAAACAGAGAAAAGCCCTCGCTGTGGCCAATGACTAGGCTGGCGTGAGAAAAGCTCTAGCCACTGCGGCCACGCTGGAAGTCTTAACCGGCGTGGCCCTCGTCATCGCCCCGGGAATGGTCATCGACCTTCTCCTGGGGCGAGCGGCGGCTGGCCTCGGCCTGGCCATCGGCCGGCTCCTCGGAATTGCATTGCTGACGCTGGGGATCGCGTGCTGGCCAAACCGGGACACCGGGCGCGGCTCGCCAGCCTTCCGCGCCATGGTGACCTACAACGTGCTCATTGCGGGCAACCTGGCGTTCCTCGGTGCTGTCGAGCATATCGCAGGTTACCTGTTATGGCCGGCGGTTGTGGTACACGCCGTCTTGCCGGTGTTCTTGGTCTGTCCCCTTAGGTCACGTTGACATTCATTTTGACCAATCGAATGTCGTCGCAATCAGCCGCGTATTCATGTCGTAAGGTCGTCTTTAACTCATTGCATTTTAGTCATATTCTTTGGGTTTTGGCTTGCCGCCCGGGAACTTCTCCTGGCCACCGATAATTCCGTCTTCGGCACCTTGCGACTCCGCAATGTGTTTCTACGTCGATCGGCGTTCAAATATAACAGATTTGTTATTCTCATACCCTCGAAATCGGTTATTTTTCTCCAGCAATAGCGCATTGGCCGTTCATATAGGAACATCGGTTCAATCGAAAACGATCAGGCCCTAAAGAGGGCGGCCCCATCGAGCGGAGGTAGAATGCGTCACAGTGTCAAGAGGTTGCGGGAAAGGGTGCGTGAGCCGAGCCTGACGGTGCTCCTGATGTTTCAGCTTTTTATCATCTTCGCCGTAGGCCCCCTGCTTTCTTATGGAATCAACATCCCGCCCGACGCACTGATCGGCGGGTTCGTCATCGTTGTCGGATTTGTCGTCGTGGCCTCGCGGGAGCTGCGGCCGACGATTTTGGTCATCTCAGCGCTTTTTCTCAGCGGGGCTGCTGTTATCATGCGCGAGGTCAGCGAAAATGCGCTGACCGACTGGTTGGGGGCTGGGGGCGGAGTCTTCGCGGTGGCTAGCCTCAGTTGGGTGGTGGCCAAAGCGCTTTCCGCGCCGGGACGGATGAGCGAATACCGCATTGTTGGCGCGGTCGTCCTCTACCTGAACTTTGCCCTCCTGTTCACTGTATTGTTCAGGCTCATCGTTGAGCGCGTGCCGGGATCCTTTTCAGGCATGCCGGCCCATTTCACACGTGGGACCTCGCTGGCCGATCTGATGTATTTCAGCCTCACGACATTAACCACTGTCGGATATGGCGATATTACGCCTATAAACCCCGTGGCCCGCAGCCTTTGCAACCTTGAAGGGATAATCGGTCAGCTTTATCCGGCCATCATCCTAGCACGCATGATTACGCTGTACACGCCCAAGGCAGGGCCCGAGAAATGAGGGGCCTAACGGCGATACCTGATTTGCCCGGACAGAACTGGCGCCGGCGGCGCGGCGGGCTTTTAGAGCAATACGTGTTTAGCTTGAACCGGTCTGATCAAGCAGAAGTGGCTGGCGAGATTCGAACACCGAGATAAGTGGAATTTCAGCCTGACAGCGGTGATTGTGCCGCACGTCAGGAGAGATGATGACGAAGCGTACGCGCCGTAGCCACGCCCCGGCCTTCAAGGCCAAAGTGGCCTTGGCCGCCCTGAAGGGCGAGAAGACGCGGAGCGTGCGAGGGCAATGAGCAGACGTTTATACGCCCCGCCCGACAACATAAGCGCCGACAAGTAGAACCACGACGGCGAAAACCCGTTCGAGCAGCCCCTTATGATCGGCCAAACGGCGGCCAAACAGAATCCCCACGCTGGCGCCCCCAAAGCCACCTAAAATCAGCACTCCGCCAAGCCCCCATTCGACATAGCCAGAAAGCGCGTAGGATGTTGCCGTTGTCAGCCCCAGCGCGGTCACGACGACGAGCGACGTGCCTATTGCGTAGGGCAGCGGCATCGCAGTGGCGGCGATCAACCCCGGGACGATCAAGAACCCGCCACCGATGCCAAAAAACCCAGCTGCCAAGCCGGTAATGATGGCAATCGGCACGAGGCGCGGGAGTAATGCCACAGCTGTAGCGCGGGAGAGATGGACATCAGGGGCATCCGCCTTGCGGCGCCGTCTCAGCATCGAAAGACCAACGCCGATCATGAGCAAGCCAAACAAAGCCAGCAGGTGCTTGCCATCGAACGCCCTGCCAAGCGCCGCCCCGATGCCCGCGCCGATCACACCGAGCAAGGCGAACACCGTCGCGCATGGCCATTTCACCTTGCCGGCTCGCGCATGCCCCACCAGGCTCGCCAGCGCATTGGCCACGACAGCAACGCTTGCCGTTCCAATCGCGGCATGGGCCGATCCGATACCCACCACATAAACCAGCAATGGCACTGCGAGAATTGATCCACCGCCGCCAACCACCCCGAGCACAACGCCGATCACGCCACCCGAGACGAGGGCCAGCAGAATTTCGGGGAGGGGCATCATAACGTCAACACGCTATGCTGCGCCGGTTCCGCGGCATCAGCCGCAGCAGCTTCGCCATCCCGCACCAGCCGGTCGCACCAGCCATCATTAACCCGGCGCCGGCAAACGCCGACAGGCCGAAGAAGCCAGGCGCGACGAGGAAGCCGAGCACGACGCCCAGCAGGACGAGCCCGCCTGCGGCAAGCTGCACTTGGCGCATAATCTCGAGCGGCTGGCGCCGGTCGAGCACTGTCGGGAGTCCCGCCGCGCGCCAGGCATCAATGCCGCCAGCGAGGATATAGCAGGGTTCGCCACCACTAGTTGCCTCCAGCCTCGCAGCATTCGCCTCGGTCCGCATGCCGTGCGGCAGTGAAATATCACCGTACAATCCTGGGGTGCCAACTGCTCGATCCGCGCGAGCGGCAAGTTGATCGCGCCCGGAATGCGCTCCCGCACATGCTCATCGGCATCGCGTACATCAATCAGCCGCGCGCCCTGGGCGATCAACCTCTGCGCCTCTGGCGCGCTCAATGTGGTAATGGTCATGGGTTAGTCCTTTTGGCAATAAAGTTGATAAAGCGTGCCAAGCAGCGTCTCGGTGCGCGGGTCGGCAATGCGATACCAAAGCGTCTGGCTCTCGCGGCGGAAGGTGACGAGTCCCTCATCGCGCATCTTTCCAAGGTGCTGCGATAATGCGGATTGGGAGAGATCGACCTCGTCAGCCAGTTCGCGCACCGTCATCTCGCCATGCTCGGTCAGTTTGCACAGCACCATCAGGCGGCGTGGGTTGCCCAGCAGACTCAACAAATTCGCGACCTCATTAGCCTTCGTCTGGAAGGTGAGAATATCCATTGGCGGCTTAATCATGAGGGCTTTATACATTAGTATTTACTAATGTAGCAATGGCTAATATATAAATGCCATAATGGAGGCTGTTATGCAGGCAAAGCCGATCATCGAAGCGTTTTTCGACGAGTTCACGAATACGATCAGCTATCTGGTCGCCGATCCGGCAACAGGTGATGCGGCGGTGATCGACCCGGTGCTCGATTTCGATCCGGCATCAGGCGAAACGGACACATGTTCCGTGGCGCGCATTCTGGCCTTCGCGGCCGAGCGGGGGTGGCGCATGACCATGGTCTTGGAGACCCATGCGCATGCCGATCATCTCTCCGCCGCCCCTTACATAAAGGCAAGTACCGGCGCGACGATCGGCATCGGCGAGCATATCAGCGAGGTACAAAAAATCTTCGCCCCCGTGTTCACCTTTGACGAGATGAAGACCGATGGTTCCGATTTCGACCAGCTGTTTCACGATGGTGAGCGCTTCAATATCGGCGCGCTCGAGGTTGAGGTGGTGCATGTTCCAGGCCATACCCCAGCCGATATCGCCTATCATATTGCTGATGCGGTCTTTGTGGGTGATACGCTGTTCATGCCGGATTACGGCACTGCCAGGGCTGATTTTCCCGGCGGGAACGCGCGCCAGCTCTACCGCTCAATCCGCCGCATCTTGAGTTTGCCCGATCAGACGCGCCTGTTTCTGTGCCATGACTATAAGGCCCCCGGCCGCAGCGATTACCGTTGGGAGACCAGCGTTGGCGACGAAAAGCGGACCAACATCCATATTCATGACGGCATAAGCGAAGATATGTTCGTGGAAATGCGCGAGGCGCGGGATGCGACGCTTGCCGTGCCGACGCTGCTGCTCCCTTCAATTCAGGTCAACATCCGTGCCGGTAGGCTTCCCGCGCCGGCGGCGAACGGCGTGCATTATTTGCGCATCCCGGTGAAGGCCGGTTCGGGGATACGGCACCTAGCATAACTGACTGCAACGGGCGCGACTGCGAGCCACCGCTGTGGACTGAACGGATCCTTAAACCGCCTGTGCCATTTCCAACAGGGCCGCCGCGCCTTTCGGGTGGTAGCGCTCCTTGTGGCGTACGGCGTAGAACATGCGTGCGGGCAGTTGGAAATTCGCCCGCGCCAGCGCTCCGGCGGCCAGGCTGCGGGCGCAGACCAGCAGGGAGAGTGCCGCCGCCCCCGCTCCCGCCTCCACCGCGGCGCGCACCGCCTCGTTGGTGGGCACTGTCAGCGGCACCGGCAACACCATGCCGCCCAACGCCTGGGTAAATGCATCCCGTGTGCCGGAGCCCACCTCGCGGAACACCCAGCCCGTGCGCGGCAGATCCTCAAGCCTCAGTGCCGCGCCATCGGCCCATTCATGGCCCGGCGGCACCACGATCACCATTTGGTCCACGGCCACCGCCTCCACGCTGAGGGCAGGGTCTTGCAGCGGGCCTTCGACGAAGCCGATCTCCGCCGCCCCGTCCTTCACCGCCCGCGCCACCTGCGCCGTGTTGCCTACGGCAAGGCACGGCTCAATGCCCGGATAGCGGGCTTGAAAGCGCACCAGCAGCGGCGGCAGGAAATAGCTGGCGATTGTCTGGCTGGCATGGATTGCCAGCTTGCCGTGGCGCAGCCCGGCGTAATCCGCCATGGCCTGCTCGGCGGAGGCGGCACGTGCCAGCGTCCCTCGGGCTTCAACCAGCAGCAGCCGTCCGGCCTCGGTCAGCATGATGCCGCGCCCCACGCGGTCGAAGAGCTTCACCCGGTAATGTTGCTCCAGCCCGGCAATGGCGGCCGAGACGGCGGATTGCGTGAGGTGCAGCGCCTCGGCCGCGCGTGTCATATGTTCGCGCTCCGCCACCGCCGTGAAAATTCTCAGCTGCTCCAGGGTCATGCTAAATACATAAATATAATTGATTGAACTAAATACAATAATGAATTTTACAAATCGTTTGTGCGGCCTAAATTGCCCGTTGCCATGAAACACATCCCTCGCCCCTTCGCGCATCACCGCCACCCGGCCGAGATCATCCGCAATTTCACGCCCAACTGGTTCACCGTCACCATGGGCACGGGCGTGCTGGCACTGGCGCTCAACCAGCTGCCCGGTGCGCCGGTTGCGGTGCATGACGCCGCGGCGCTGCTCTGGCGCGTGAATATCCTGCTCTTCGCCCTCTGCACGTTGCTTTATGCCGCGCGTTGGCTGTTCTACCCGCGCGAGGCGGCGCTGATTTTCACCCATCCGGTCATGCCGATGTTCCTCGGCGCCATCCCCATGGGGCTGGCCACCATCGTCAACGGTCTGGTGGTGTTTGCTGGGCAGACCGGCCTGGCTTTGGCGCTCTGGCAGGTGGATGCCGTGCTGGCCGCCACGATTGGCCTGGCAGTGCCGTATCTGATGTTCACGCGCCAGCAGCACTGCATAGAGTCGATGACCGCCGTGTGGCTGCTGCCCATCGTCGCCTGCGAGGTCACCGCCGCCAGCGGCGGGCTGCTCATCCCGCATCTGGCGGCGCCGGAAGGGCTGCGGCTGCTGATCGCCTGTTATGTTTTCTGGGCGCTTTCCGTTCCGCTGGCCATGGGCGTTCTCGTCATCCTGTTCCTGCGTCTGGCGCTGCACAAGCTGCCCCGGCGGGATATGGCGGTTTCCAGCTGGCTGGCGCTGGGGCCGCTCGGCACAGGCGCGCTCGGCTTGCTGGTGCTGGGGCGGGATGCGCCCGCCGTGCTCGGCACCGCCGGGCTGGCGGATGCGGCGGTGGCCGCGCATGGGCTTGGGCTCATCGGCGGGCTGATGCTGTGGGCGTATGGCGCCTGGTGGCTGCTCATGGCGGCGGCGATCACGCTCAGGTATTTGCGCCAAGGGTTGCCGTTCAATATGGGCTGGTGGGGCTTCACCTTCCCGCTCGGCGTGTTCACCCTGGCCACTTATGCCCTGGCGCCGCAGACTGGGATGTCCATCTTCACCACGCTGGGCGCCGTGCTCACGGCCGTGCTGGCGGTTTTCTGGGGCGTCGTCATGGCCCGCACCTGCATCGGCGGTTACCAGGGGCATCTGTTCACCGCGCCGTGCCTTGCCAAGGGCTCGGCACTTTCGCCGAGCATGACGGCAACCTGATGATGCCGGCGGAGTTGTGGAACATCTGGACGGGGCTACGGCGAGGTGAGCTTGGGGGGATACCAGTATCCGAGGCCATGTCAGCCGTGGCACGGGCATTATCAATAGTGAGATCAATAATGAGCTGTATGCTGGCAGGCTTGTTTGGAACCGCCAGCGCTTTGTGAAAGAACCCGCGGCGGGCAATCGCGTGTCCCCGCCCAATCCTGAAGTGGAGTGGATTAGAACCGAGGTGCCGGAACTTCGCATCGTGTCGGATGAGCTGTGGCAGGCCGCCAGGGCACGCCAGAGTGAGATCGCAACACTGTTTGAATCGACCAGCATTGGCGTCCGCGAGGCGCGGGCCAAGAGGCTGCACGCGGCGCGCCGGCCCGTCGCTCTCCTTTCCAGGCTGCTCACCTGCGGGTGCTGCGGAGGCAAGTTCGGGCCGATCCTGTGGGACCGTTATGGCTGTCTCTGTTGGGTCGTTCATTGTTGTAACGGCCACAAACATTCAGGATGATCCTCCATCCAGGCCATGCCTTTCTGGTCGAGTGCCGGCGTGCCGTGTCGGCGCAAATCCGTGGCCACGGCACGTGTCAGCGCCTTGACCCTCCGGGTGTCGGCAGGAGTGGGTAGCGGTGATGTCTGGATCATTCGTTTTCCCTGCCGCTAGCCGGAGCCGAAATCAACCCTGTCCGCGCAAGCCTGCTCTCTGGGAACGATAAGTGCAGTTTGGCAAAACGCGATAGCGCGCTCCAGTGCCCAGGATGGGCGGGTTCGGATGGAGCCGCAAGGCGGCTTGGTATGGCTTGGGATTCCCACATTCCATAAATGGCGTTCTGGTGTAGTCTGAGGGCTTTTGATAGGTCCAGAGCACTATCACGATGCCTGCGCGTCGATCATTTCGTTCCGGCTTGTGACCAGAGCTTTGGCACATCGATGCCGTCGGGGGGCGTCCACCCCATCACAGACAAGCTCACAGATGCTGGCACCTGACGGTCTCGTTTCCCTGATCACGCCGCGCCGCCCGGATAGGCGGGCATCGTAAAGTGAAAGATCGTGCCGCGGGGCACATTCGCGCTCACCCACAAACGGCCGCCGTGCGCTTCGGTAATCGCCCGGCAAATCGACAGTCCCAGCCCCAAACCGCCGGGCTTGGTCGTGTGGAAGGCGTCGAATAGGTGCTCGGCGGCCGTCGGCGCCAGGCCCGGGCCGGAATCCGCGACCGCGACGAGCACGCCGCTCGGCTCGGCGTTTTTTGTGCTGATCGACAATGCTCGCGCCCCCTCGCTGGCACCGCTCATGGCCTCGACGGCATTCATAATCAGATTGAGGAGCACCTGCTGCAGTTGCACCCGGTCGCCTTCGATGAGCGGCAAGCCGTCCGCGAGGTCCGTCCGCACCGTAACGCCATTCCTCACCGTTTCTGCACGGGTAAGCTCAATCACCTCGCGGACGGCTTCGTTGATATCCAGGCGATCCTTCCGGGGCGGCGCCTTCTTGATGAGGGCGCGAATCCGGTCGATGACGTCGCGCGCTCGATGGCCGTCCCTGATGATCTTATCGAGTGACCGCCGCACCTCCTCCAGAGCCGGCGGCTCCGCGCCAAGCCAGCGCAGCGCGGCCTGGGCATTGATAACCGTCGCGGCAACCGGCTGGCTGACTTCATGGGCGATGGAGGACGTGAGTTGGCCCATGGTGGCGATGCGGTTCGCGTGCGCCAGCTCCATCTGCACCTTGCGCAACGCCTCTTCGGTTCGCTTGCGTTCGGTCAGGTCGATGACGAAGGTGACGCCGTGGTCCCCGCTCTCATCGAAGCTGGCGACGCCGATCAGCACCGGCACGCGGCTGCCATCCTTGCGGAAATATTCCTTCTCGAACGGGTGCAGAATGCCGGTCGCCCGCTGCATCGGTACCCACCGCCGCTGATCGCGCTCGAGCCATTCCGGCGGCGTGAGGTCGGTCCAGCGCAGCCGGCCGGCGGCGAGATCCTCGCGGTCATAGCCGATCATGCATAGAAATGCGTCATTGGCCTCAATGATGAGGCCATCGGCGGCGAAGAAAAAAATCCCGATGATATTGGCATCGACGAGGCGCCGGATCTTCGCCTCGCTTAGCCGCAATCCATTTTGCGTCTCCTCGAGGCTGGCGATCATGATTTTGAAGGCGCGAGAGAGAAGGCCGATTTCGTCGTTTCGCTGGACTTCAGGTATTTCCGGCCATTCCCCACGGGCAATCGCGCGCGCGGTATCCGTCAGCGCGGTCAGCGGCCGCAACGTCAGCGCGGCTATTCGGCTCCCCAGCGCCAAGGCCAGGACGACGACCAACGCGCTCATGACAACTGAGAAAGTCAACGCATCTCGCGCCGGTGCGAGGAAATCAGAGGCCGGGACCGCTGAGACTATTGTCCAGGCAGACCCGCCAAATGACTGGAAGCTCACGACGGCCGCGTAAATCTCGCCCAGCGTGGGATCGTTGAACGAAAATACCTGGGTTCTGCCGTCTTGCGGCTGCCTGAGGATAGCTGGCCGCGCCTGGATATACCGGGCGGTTCCGCGCACGACAGGGTCATCGGTGTTTGCTGCAAGCACGCGTTGCTCGCTGCCATCGGGCTCCCTGACCACCGGCATCACGCCGCCTGACGAGGCAATCAGTCGCCCGGCGGAATCGATAATGAACGACCGCTCTTGGGAGCCGATGACGTGCGTGGGCTCTATGTCCCTTGTAACAACCGTCAGGGGCAGGTCCGTTGCGATCACACCCGCGAAGGTTCCGCCCACGTCGAAGATGGGCGCGGAAAGCGAGACCCGGAAGCCGAACTCGTCGGGAACGCGATAAGGTGCGGTCCAATACCACCCATGCGTGTCCTTTGCCGGTTGGTACCAGGGCCTCTGGCGCGCATCGAACACAGGGCCTGATTGGCGCAGCGGCCCCAGCTGACCATCTGACGAGGCGTCGTACTCACGCAGGACACCGGGGCGAAAACCGTCTGTCATCAGAAAGACCAGCCCACCGTCCGGTAACCGGCTGGCCCCGACCAGCCCGCCCGCCTCGTTGGCGAAGAACAACCGACCAATGTGAGGCTCGCCGCTTAGCACTGCATATAATTCCCGCCGCATCGCACGCGGGTCGTCAAGCGTGATGTCATACTGGGTAATATCGGCAGTTACCCGAGACAACACTCTCTGGGACCGCCCCACCTGCGCGCCGAGAGCATCTTGAATATCGTCAGCGAAATGCCCGACCAGTTGGGTGGAAAAGGACGATATGATCGTGTGCGTGGCCCAATACCCGATACCCGCCAGGGCAACGCAGAGCGCGAAAACAAGTATCCCCGCCATGATGGCCAGACGGCGAAGTATCATGATGCTGGACCCGCGACACTGTGACCAGTGACGAAGACAGTTCGGCTTGTTTCCATAATTCGCTCCCTTCTGGGTTCGCCGAAAACGCGAATTGTTCACCCGTTATTTTATTTTACGCTTCTGAGTTCTTCATGCACCACATTTCTGCGCTCTGGTGCGTTACCACAAAGACTTTGTCAGGCGTTGCGACCGAGTCCAATAGCATAACCCCGCTCTTTCGCGATGCCCCCTAGCCCACCCCGCCTCGCGCACAAAACCCTGCCAGTCCAGCCAGTCATCAACCTGATGAATGACCGGTTTTGAGAAACGGCCCGGCTGCTTTGGGACGGCAACTGCGGGCGTCAGGATGAGATTGTTCGTTGGCCGAAGCGGCGCGGCTTCGGCGTGAAGGTGGAACTGGCCTTGCCGGATCTCGACGCGATCATCCGGGTTGGTGGAGACAGGCGCGGCGGCGCGCGGGGCTGTGTCCGGCGGTTACTCCACGTCGTGGCGGCACACCCCGGGCTTTTCATCAGTTAAATCTCCGTATGAAAAAGCTCGGTCGATGAGGCTTGTTTTAGTAGTTGACTTTAGTCGATGACAGGCTTCATCGCTCGTAAGACGCGTGGGCTGCTCAAATAATTGGAGATCGTTATGTCCGAGACTAGCAAATCACCCCTTCAAACGGTCCGCCAGGAAGCCGCGATTGCAGCCGCGCAGAATGGTGCGGCGGGCTGGTCCCGTGCCATTTCGCGCCTATCCGAGGGACTCATGGCGGCGGCTAAAGCCGCAGCGGAAGATCTGGCCGACGGGCCAAATCTCAAGAATGACGACGCGGCCCCCTCCGCCACCGAGGTGGAGAACACGAAGGCTGCTGCGCCTGCAGAGAAAAAGACCATCGCGGCCTAATAGCTCAATCGAGGAGAACTTCCCGTCGGCGATGCCAGCAGGAAGCTTAATTGTCCACAAGCAATATGAAGGTTCGTAGATGGCGGCCTTATTAGCGGCTATGTTTTTATGCGTCTGATGGCGTCGCTATTTTCAGACCCGCTGCTTTTAGCTGGTGTCGTCATCGTGTCGGGTTACACGATGATGCGGCTGATTCCGCGTGACCGCTCGTTTGCGCGGTTTCTTTGCCAGATCATATCCTTTATTGGTTTCACCATCATGCTCCGGGCGGCCGGGGTGGTTCCCTCGGCGCCAACCCCTGCGCTTAGCCAGCCCTCGACATTCATCGTAGTCAGTGTCTTCAAGCTTGTCTGGTGGCTCGCATTCGCCTGGCTGATCATCGGCTTTGTCCACACCATCTTCAAGCCGCAACTTCGGGAAACACGGCTCGCCCGGGATCTCATAGCCGGCGTTGCGTATACCGGTGCCACCGTTGCCATCATTGCCTATGTGTTCAACCTACCAGTTCAAGGCTTGCTGACGGCGTCCGGCGTCATCGCCATCGTGCTCGGGCTCGCCCTGCAAAGCACGCTCGGCGATGTGTTTTCCGGTATTATGATCAATATTTCCAAACCCTACCGCCCCGGAGATTGGGTGATCCTTGACGACGGCTTGCAGGGGCGCGTCGTCGAGACGAACTGGCGTTCGACGCAGATACTCACCGGCAGCAACGACCTTGCCGCCGTCCCCAACAGCGTGATCGCCAAGGGCAAACTCATCAATGTAAGCTATCCGGCATCGGCGCACGGCGTTACCATCGCGATCCGGCTTGAACGCGTGATGTCGCCGGCGCGCGAATGTGCCGTATTGGAGACAGCATTGCTGGGCTGCAACAAGATACTGCAGACGCCGGCTCCCAGCGTGTCGGTTCGGGCGCTCGATGCCCTGGCGTTGGAATGTGAATTGCAATTCTTTGTCGCCGCCATCGACAACTCTGCGGAGGCGCAGAATGAGGTGTTTGATCTGGTATTCCGGCATTGCGCGGCGGCAGGGATTCGCCTTGCCGTACCGCCGGAGAGTCCGGTCACGCTGGCGGCGCGCGGTGTCCTGGAGGCACCCGATTCCATGCCGAGGCGGTTGCTTGAGCACCTGCCGCTCTTCGCGCCGCTGTCCGAGGATGAACGAGTCATGCTGGCGCCAAAGATGAAGCTGCGGACATACAAGGCAGACGAAATTGTTCTGGCGCCGGGAAGCGTGGCAACGACGCTTTCAATCGTGGGGAGCGGCGTTTTGATAACGTTGCAGGATGGTGGACCCGATAAGGGCGAGGTGGAGGTGGTTCGGCTCAACCCTGGTGACTGCTTTGGCCAGGCCGGTGTGCTGACAGGAGCGCCGGCGGCATTCAAGATCAAAACCCTGACCAGGGCCTCCGTTTATGAAATCACCAAGGATGATCTGGCCCCGGTGCTCATGGAAAGGCCCGCAATCGCCGCCGAACTGGGACACATCCTGTCACGCCGTGCCGCTATGGGAGAAAAAGTCCTGGAACATCAGGGAGAGCAGGCAAGCCATGAGGAAGATCTGGCGAACTGGCTCACCACCCGCATTAGGGCGCTGTTCGGCCTCAAATGAGCGCCTGACGGCCGGCCGTGCCGGGGGCAAACGCCACGCCAATCCAACGCCGCGCCTCTTCGGCTTCGGCCAGGTTGAACACGCACACCTTGGTCTATACGCTATCCGGGCCCGCGGGCACGGTGAAGTTAAAGATGGCGCCGTGGGGTACATTTGCGCTTGCCCACAATCGGCCGCCATGCGCTTCGATGATCGACCTGCAGATCGACAGCCCCAGCCCTAAACCGCCGGCTTTCGTTGTGTAGAATGCTTCGAACAGGTGCTCGTGCATCTCCGGCGCGATCCCCGGTCCCGAATCCTGCACCGCAACGAGTACGCCGTTCGGCTCAGTTCTCTCAGTGCTGATCAGCAACTCTCGTGGCCCCTCGCTCTTGCCGCTCATCGCCTGGACGGCATTGATGAGCAGATTGAGGATCACTTGCTGCAGCTGCACACGGTCGCCTTCGATGAGCGGCAAGCCGTCCGCGAGACACGTTTGCACCGAGATGCCATGCTTCACTGGTTCGCCGCGGGTGACCTCGATCACTTCCTGGATGGCCTCGTTGATGTCCAGCCAGTCCTTCCGAGGCGGCGCCTTTTTGATGAGGGCGCGGAGCCGATCGATGACATCGCGTGCGCGATAGCCATCCCTGACGACATTCTTGAGTGAGCGCCGCGCCTCCTCCAGAGCTGGCGGCTCCGCGGCGAGCCAGTTCAGCGCGGCCTGGGCGCTCATGATCGTCGCGGCGACGGGCTGGCTGACTTCGTGGGCGATCGAGGAGGTGAGCTGGCCCATGGTGGCGACGCGGTTGGCGTGCGCCAGTTCCATCTGCACCTTGCCCAACGCCTCTTCGGTGCGTTTGCGCTCAGTCAGATCGAGCGCGAAGATGACCCCTTCGTCTCCGCCTTTCTCGAATGAAGCGCCGCCGATCAGCACCCACACGCGGCTGCCATCCTTGCGAAAATACTGCTTCTCGTAAGGCAGAATTGTTCCGGTCGTCTTCGACGTCTCAAGGGCCAATGCGTCACGCTCGCGCCATTCCGGCGGCGTCAGATCCGTCCACCGGATCCGGCCGGACAGGAGATCCTCACGGTCATAGCCCACCATTTGGAGAAATGCGTCATTGGCCTCGAATATCCGGCCGTCCACATTTGCTATGAAGATGCCAATGATGTTGGCGTCGATCAGGCGACGGATCTTCGCCTCGCGTTCCGCGACCTCGCGATACAGACGCGTATTCTCCAGCGCGATCGCCGCCTGCGAGGCGAGCAGCTTCAGCACCGCGATCCGGGCTGGCGCGAAGACGTTCGGTGCCAGGTTGTTCTCGAGATACAGCGCGCCGATGAGCTTGGCCTGGGTGAGCAGTGGCAAAGCGAGCACGGACCGCGCCTGGTGCTGCCGGATGTAAGGATCGGTGGCAAATGGGTCCTGCACCGCTGCGTCGTCGAGAACGATGCTCTCCCTGGTGTGCAGAACGTAGTGGAGGACGGCCTCGGGCAGCATCGCCGCCGTCACGGGCGCGTCGCACAGCTGCACGGTCACCGTGCCGTTGTCGATTCTGGCTTCCGCGGCAATCCGCGTCTCCGCGCCGCGCGCCATGACCAGGAGACCGCGCTCGGCGCCGGCATGCTCGAGCGCGGTGCGCAGGAGCGTGTCGAGCAGCTTTTCCAGGACGATCTCGCCTGAGACGGTCTGGGACACCTTGATCACGGTCGCGAGATCCAGCTGTTCGACCGGCGCGCCGATCGTGCTCGTAGATGCGGGCGCTCGCTCTTTCTCTCGAAGGTGCGGATAGAGCTGATCGAGTTGCCGCACCTTGCCCTCGGCGCCCCAGCGCAGATAGCCGTAGCGGGCATCCCGCAAATAAACCTGCGCGATCTTCTCGAAGCCGCGTGCCGCGTAGAAACGCGCGGCCAATTCGTCGGCAAGCGCCTCGTTGTGGACAAAGCTGTTCTCGCGCGCCGACCGGATGGCCCGTTCATAGAGATGCATCGCATCGACATCGCGGCCTTCAATGCGGGCGATCTCCGCGCCGACCAGCGCGGCGCGGTGCTCGAAGTTCTCCGGGCAGCTTTCGGCCCATTGCTGGAGCTGGCGGTGGTTCGCGGTGAGGGCGTCCCGGTGGCCGGACCGCTCCGCGGCGGGGACCGCATCGCCGAGCGAAGCCTGCGCCAGTGCAGCATAGAAATGGTAATCCACCCGCTCAGGGAAGGACGGCGACGTCCAGATCAGGCGCTCCGCCTCTGCCGCCGCCGCGATGGCGGCTATGTGGTCGCCGGCGTAGACCCGCGCCTGCAGCTTGCGGATCCAATACCAGCATGTTGCGAGCGCCAAGCGCGGGTCCTCTTGCAGATGCTGTTCGAACCGCTTCTCGTCGAATCCGGGGTCGTCGAAGCAGCCGAAGATCGGCGTCAAGCCGCGCAGTGTCCGAATCAGCTGGAGCTGTGTGGTGATGACGTCGACGGTGAGGTGGGACGCGACCTCGTGCGCGAAGGCGAGTCCGGTCTCGGCCTCCCGCTGCACCTCAGCGAGCGGGTCGCCGCTCGCCAGCAGGTTCGCGACGAGGGCGTTGCAGTTGTGGGCGGCACTGTTGAGGTCACCGGTCTGCTGCGCTATGTCAAAGACGCACCGCAAAAGCGGGCGGCCCATCCGGATGGGCTGCGTCCAGGGAATGACGAGGCTCCCGAAGACCAGGTAGATACGAGCCTTGAAACGGCCCAGCCCTGGCGTCTCTACCAGATCGACGCCGAGCTTCCCGAAGCGGAACCCCGCCTGATAGTCGCCGAACAGCGGCCCCAGCATGGCGCCCAGCATGCAATAGGCGTAGCACGACCCCTCGCTATTGCCGTGTTTCAGGCTGAAAGTCACAATGCGGGCGATGACGACGCCGTGCAGGTTCGAATCGGTAAAAAAGGCCGGCCCGGCCATGTCGGTGAGAACGCGCATCGTCGCGCGCGCGACCGGGTCGGTCATCCGCGGCAGGTCGAGCAGCGTCTCGATCGAGCGATCCCCGAGCTGCCGCCACATCTCCTCATACTCGCACTGGACTTCCTCATTCGTCGGGTGCGCCGACAACACGATGCCGACGCGCCGCAAATAGTCGAGGTTCATCCTGACGGCGTCAACGAACCGGTTAAGCGTTATGAACAGCTCCGCCTGCAATTGGGCGACGGCGCTCCGATCGGGGAGGTTGATGGCGCGGCTTGCGAGCCCGGCAAGGCGCGCCTCTGCTTCCGCGTGTTTGCCGGTCAGGAACTCGCACTCGGCCTGCTCGAGCTCCAGCGCGAAGGTGAGTTTATACCGGCGCTCCCATGAGTCTTCCGCCAACAGCGCGGCACCGGCGGCCAGATAGTTCAGTGCCGAGCTGTAGGCCGTGGAGGCCTTGGCCCGCTTGCCCGCGAGCAGATTGAACTCGGCCAACTGATCGCACTCGTCCTGCTCGTGGATCAGCGCCGTGCTGCGATTGAGTTGATCGGCGATGTCGAAGGCTGCCTCCTCCCGCTTCTCGGGAGGTGTGTGCGCCGCAAGCAATCTGCCGATACGGAGATGAACCTCGGCGCGCCGCTTATCCGGGAACAGCGAATAGGCGGCTTCCTGAACACGATCGTGGATGAACTGGTAGGCGCTGGCCAGGCGCACGACGAACTCCTGACGGACGGCCTCCCACAGCACTGCGTGGACCTGCTCCTCCGAAGTCTCGAGGATGATTGAAAGCTTCGAGGTCTCGGCGGCGTTGCCTAGACAGGCCATCTGCTGCAGCGCCTTCTGCGTCTTGGCAGGCAGGCGCGTCAGCTTGCCCACCATCAGCTCCACCACGTTATCGGTGTAGCGCTTGGCGTGAATGCGCTCGAGATCCCAGGACCAGCGCGTGGCGTCATGATCGAAGGTGAGCAGGCCTTCTTCGGCGAGGGAAGACAGGAACTGGATGGCGAAGAACGGATTACCGCCGGTCTTCTCGTGCACCAGCTGCACGAGCGGTGCGGCGCGCGCGGGTTCGCAGCGCAGCGCGTCCGCGATCAACTGCCCGAGATGCTCCCGGGTAAGAGGTGCCAGCGTGATCTCGGCGATCTTGCCGCCGGCGCTCTTGATGGCGTCGAGCTTGTGCCGCAGCGGATGGCTGGCGGTGACTTCGTTGTCGCGGTAGGCGCCGATCAGCAGAAGGTAGCGTAGATCCAGCTGGATCAGCACGTCCTCCAGCAGATCGAGTGTCGCCGCATCGAGCCATTGCAGATCGTCGAGGAAGAGCGCCAGCGGATGCGCCGGCTGGGCGAAGACGCCGATGAACCGCCGGATCACCAGTTGGAAACGGCGTTGCACCTGCTGCGGGTCCAGATCGGGCACCGGCGGCTGGCTGCCGATAATGAGCCGCAGCTCCGGAACGAGATCGACCATCAGCTGGCCGTTCGGGCCCAGCGCCTCCAGGAGGGCATCGCGCCAGGGCGCCAGGGCCGCGTCGCTCTGGCTGAGCAGAGACCGGATCAGGCTCTGGAAGGCTTGCGCCAGGGTCGCATACGGGATGTTGCGCTTGTGCTGGTCGAACTTGCCTGACGCGAAGAGCCCGCGCGGCGGCACCAGCGCCTTGTGCAGCTCATTGACGACCGAGGACTTGCCGATGCCGGAATAGCCGGAAACCAGCACCAGCTCCGGCGTGCCGCTCTTGACCACGCGATCGAAGGTGGCGAGCAGGGTCTCGACCTCGCGCGCCCGGCCGTAAAGCTTCTCGGGCATGATCAGCCGGTCGGACCCGTCATGTTCACCGAGGGGAAACGCGTCAATCCGGTGCCGCGCCTGCCACCCCGCCAGGCAGTGCCGCAGGTCGTTCTCCAGGCCGGAAGCGGTCTGGTAGCGGTCCTCGGCTGTTTTGGCGAGCAGCTTCATGACGATCGCCGAAACGGGGCCAGGAATGTCCTCCACCCGGTCGGCGGGGGCGGCCGGTTGCCGTGCGATATGGCAGTGCACCCACTCCATCGGATCGGCGGCGGTAAACGGCAGCGCGCCCGTGAGCATCTGGTAGAAGGTGACGCCAAGCGCATAGAGGTCGCTGCGGGAGTCGATCGAGCGGTTCATCCGTCCGGTCTGTTCGGGCGCCATGTAGGCGAGCGTGCCGGCGATGCTCTCGGGCGGCTCGGGCGCCTGGCGTTCGCGCAGCAGGCGCGAGGCAATGCCGAACCCGGTGAGCCTGATCTCGCCGCTCGCGGGATGCAAGAGAATATTGGCCGGTTTGATGTCCTTGTGCACGAGACCGCGCTGGTGGACGTGCGTGAGCGCCCCGGCGATGGCGATTGCAAGGGGCAGGAAGTCTTCCATCGCCATCGGCGCGCCGAGCCGCCGGGCGAGTGGCTGGCTGGCGGGATCCTCCAGCACCAGCATGGTCTGGCCTGGGTCGCGGACGAACGCCAGTGGCCGCACCGCCCATGGTCCATCCAGCTCGTCCTTCAAGGCATATTCGTGAGCCAGGCGATCCAGGGTCGCCGGTGCCGGATGCTCCGCGGCCGGGAGCACCGCAAGCACGGCGTACGGGTCGCCATCGGCGCCCGGGCGCCAGGTCCGGCAGAAGACGCGATCGCCGTCCTCCCACAAGACCTGGAGGTTGCTGTCCCCGTCTGCGCCGAACCGATTAGTTGGGCTCAACTGCCGAACTCCATCATCAGACCTCGCATCGCCCTCGGGCCGGGAAGGTCGCTGCAACCGTTCCTCCGCTCATCTGGTCGAACTAGCCTTGATCAGAAACTATGCCACAGATGCGGCGGCATGGCGACGTCCGCCTGCGGCAAGCCCCGGAATCCCCCAAAAGACGGGCCATGGCGCGTTGCTGTCAGCACTGGGCGCGCTTCGGTTGAGGATCATTGGCAGATCATGACCATAGGCTATCAGGTTTTTGTTTTTAAGATGAAATTGAACATTGATTTAATTGAAATTTGTGGTTTCGGGGGCACGAAACCACCGAGAATTAACAAGCATAACGGCGTATTGCTAAGATAGTGGACGCCATATTTTGGCCAAAGCTCCCAGTACTTGATTGCCGGATAGCCCTCATCATCCAGGTGCAAGGCGCATCGGGAGCGATACCTGTCGTCCCCCCTGATTACGGAGAGTGTGATGCAACCCACAATCGGGACCCCAGGCCTTTGCGCTTTAAACCTCTGACATAATTTGACGAAATCGTATTAGGGCGCGGTGACGAATTATTGCCTGGGGGGATTCCGGCGCGGCTAAAAATTTGATTCAAGGCTGATTTTTGGGGATCAGCTTGATGGAACGGGATGTTGACGCGCTGCGGGACCATCAATGGGAGCGGCTGAGAGACTTGGTTCCTGGCGGGCGTGCTGGTGAGCGCGGGCCGCGTTGTGACAATCGCCGCTTTGTCGATGCACTGCTCTGGATGGCCCGTTCAGGCGGCCGCTGGCGCGATCTGCCGGAGCGATTTGGCGACCATCAGGCCGTGAAACGTCGCTATTACCGTTGGATTGAGCGCGGCGCGCTGGACAAATTTCTTGCCGCGCTGACCGCGGAAGCCGACCTTGAATGGCTGATGATCGACTCAACAATCGTGCGGGCGCATCAGCACGCGGCGGGCGCACGGCTGGCAAAAGGGGGGCGGATGCCCAGGGTTTGGGCCGATCCCGCGGTGGCTTGAGCACCAAAATCCACGCCGCCACCGACGCGCTCGGCAATCCCGTCCGCCTGTTGTTCGGGCCAGCGCAGCGCAACGACATCACCCAGGCTCACGACCTAATCGAAGGGTTCGAAACGCAAGCCATCATCGCCGACAAGGGATACGATGCCGATCATCTGCGTGAGGCCGTGCGCGCCAGCGATGCCGAGCCGGTCATTCCACCAAAATCAAACCGCCGTACACCGCCCACCTATGACAAAACCCTCTACAAGGAGCGCAATCTCATCGAGCGCTTCTTCAACAAGCTCAAACAGTTTCGCCGGGTCGCCACCAGATACGACAAGCTCCTCGTAAACTACAGGGGATTCGTCATTCTCGCCGCTATCGCTATCCTGCTCAGGTAAATCGTCACTACGGCCTAGCGTGGGGCCCCGGCCGCCCCGGCTGAAAGCCATTTTTCAAAATAAATTCCACGGCTTAACGACCATACAGTGGGGGCTCCGTTAAGCATTGTTTGACATGCTAGGGCCTTAATAGAGGCAATGGCCGGCGCGGATGCAACGGCGCCAAGCGAAGTCCGAGCGAAATTGGGTAAAAATCGGCAAAATCTGCGATCAACGGGTTTCACACCCTTATCGTTTCGATCCCTAGACAATTGTCCAAAGCGAATTTAAAGTTTTCTAAAATAACGCGTTTAAGCAAAAAGTCGGGGGAAACTGTTATGTTCGACTACGTCATCGTGGGCGGCGGTTCGGGCGGTGCCACTCTCGCCGGGCGGCTGA
This sequence comes from uncultured Alphaproteobacteria bacterium, assembly GCA_963750235.1. Classification (GTDB taxonomy): domain Bacteria; phylum Pseudomonadota; class Alphaproteobacteria; order Acetobacterales; family Acetobacteraceae; genus Acidocella. The sequence continues at coordinate 164,100 of CAVVPW010000004.1, read as the reverse complement.
GCGAGGATCCAGCCGCGCAGGTCTGTCTGCTGGAGGCCGGGGGCGCGGGAGAAAGCATACTGGTGCGTGCGCCGATGGGTACCGTTGCCATGATTTCCGGCCGGCCGAAAATCAACAACTACGCTTACGAAACCGTACCCCAACCGGGCCTGAACGGGCGGCGGGGCTTCCAGCCCCGAGGCAAATGCCTGGGCGGCTCAAGCGCCATCAATGCGATGCTGTATATTCGCGGCCATCGCTCCGATTATGACGACTGGGTCCGGCAAGGCGCCACCGGATGGTCGTTCGACGAGGTTCTGCCGTACTTCAAACGCTCGGAGGGCAACCAGCGCGGTGAAAGCGCACTCCATGGCGGCCATGGTCCATTGCAGGTTTCTGAGCAGCAGAGCCCGCGCCAGATCTCCCTGGCCTTCATCGAGGCGGCGGTCGAATCAGGCGTCCCTCGCAACGACGACTTCAACGGAGTCGAGCAGGAAGGGGTGGCGCTCTATCAGGTCACCCAGTTTCACGGTGGACCACGCAATGGCGAGCGCTGCTCCGCCGCCGCCGCTTACCTGCATCCGTTTCTCGACCGCCCGAATCTGAAGGTGCTGAAGCACACGCAGGCGCTGCGGATCGTGCTGGAAAACGGGCGCGCCACGGGCGTGGAGCTTCTGCGCAACGGGCAGCGCGAAATCATTACGGCCAGACGCGAAGTCGTGCTGGCCGGCGGGACCTTTAATTCACCGCAGTTGTTGATGCTCTCCGGGATCGGCGATCCCGCGGAGCTATCGGCTAATGGCATCGCGGTGCAACATCCTTTGCCCGGCGTTGGCAAAAACCTGCAGGACCATCTTGATTTCGTCATCAGCTATAAATCCCGCGAGACCGATCTTTTCGGCCTCGGGGCGGTGGGTGCTGTCAACCTTGTCGGGGCAATGCTCGAATGGCGCAAAACCGGCAAGGGCATGGTGGCAACGCCTTTCGCCGAGGGCGCCGCGTTTATCAAGTCGCTGCCCGAACTCGACCGGCCGGATCTGCAACTGCACTTCGTCATCGGCATCGTCGATGATCACGCCCGCAAGCTGCATATGGGCTACGGTTTCTCCTGCCATGTCTGCGTGCTGCGCCCCAAGAGCCGGGGGGAGGTTGGGCTGAACGACGCCAACCCGCTGTCTCCACCGCGCATCGACCCCAAATTCCTGTCCCACCCTGACGATGTCGCCAGCATCCTCCAGGGGACGAAGACCATGCACAAAATCCTCAACGCCGCGCCGCTGGCCAGGTACCGCGACAAGGAGGTCTACCCGCTCGACATCAACAACGACGAAGCCCTGCTACAAAGCATCCGCGCCCGCGCGGACACGATCTATCACCCTGTCGGCACATGCAGGATGGGTACCGATCCGATGGCCGTGGTCGACCCGCAGCTCCGCGTGCACGGCGTCACCGGCTTGCGGGTTGTTGACGCCTCGGTGATGCCAACCCTGATCGGCGGCAATACCAATGCCCCCACGATCATAATCGCTGAACGGGCAGCCGAGTGGATGCGCGCCGACGCCCGGAATTCCGAGCACCAGACCGCCGAACCGGAGAGTGCAAAATGAACATCGGTCCGAACTTTGGCGCCTCGTATGCCAGCTTTGATGACGCTCTGGCACTACTTGACCGGAAGAAGCAGCAATGGGCACAAACCCCGGTGGTGGAACGCTTGGCCATCCTCGACCGGATCAGGGATGGCGTGAACCAAGTGGCGCAGGATTGGGCGGCGACCGCCGCCCGCAAAAAGGGGCTCGCTGTAAACGCGCCTCTGGCGGGGGAGGAGTGGCTCTCCGGCCCGTATGCCCTCATGACCTACTGCAATGCGCTGATGGACACGCTATCAAAGATCGCGGGCAGGGCGTATCTGAAGGGGCTGCCGATGCGTGAGTTGCCCGATGGCCAGCTCGCCGTCGAAGTCGTACCGCATTCCATCTGGGACCGTCTGCTGCTCAGCGGCGTGAGCGCCGAAGTGTGGATGGAGCCCGGCGTTACCAGCGCGAATTTGGCGCGGTACACCGCCTCTGGATACGACGCCGCCCGGCCCGCCAGAGGCAAAGTGACGCTGGTGCTTGGCGCCGGCAACATCGCCGCCATCGCCCCGCTGGACTGCCTGCAGAAGCTGTTCGTGGACAACGATGTCGTGCTGCTCAAGATGAACCCGATCAATGACTATCTGGCGCCGTTTCTGGAAACGGCGCTGGCCCCATTGATCGGGGCTGGCTTCCTTCGCATCGTCAGTGGGGACGCCACAATCGGCCAGTATCTCTGCAATCACCCGTTGGTCGAGACAATCCACATCACCGGCTCCGCCGCCGCCCATGACGCCATTGTCTGGGGCACGGGCAGCGAGGCCGCCGCCAACAAGGCGACGGGGACGCCGAAGAACAAGCGGCCGATCACCTCCGAGCTGGGCGGGGTATCGCCCACGATCGTCGTGCCCGGCCCGTGGACCAAGGCGGACCTCGCCTTTCAGGCCGAGAATGTGGCCACGCAAAAACTGCACAATGCGGGTTTCAACTGTATCGCCTGCCAGGTGCTGGTGCTGCCGGCCAACTGGCAGCACAAGACGGCATTTCTCAAGGCGGTCGAGACCTCCCTTGCTTCTTCCGCACCGCGCCCGCTCTACTACCCCGGCGCCGGTGCGCGCCTCGCCGAATTTCAAAACGGCACCACGACACAAGCCAGCCCGCAACAGCTGACGACTAATCAATGCATCGTTGTTCCCTTCAAGGCCGGCACCAATCGCACCGCCGAGCGCTTCGAAGTGTTCGCCCCTGCCCTCGCCGTGACGGAGCTGCCCGGCGATGACGCCGCGGCCTATCTCATCAGCGCCATTGACTATGCCAACCGAAGCCTTGCCGGAACCTTGGGGGCCAATATCCTGATCCACCCGCAAACCCTGCGGCAGATTGGGCGGCGGCGTTTCGACGAGATCATCACCAAGCTGCATTACGGCACGATCGCCATCAATGCCTGGACCGGTCTCGGCTTTCTGTTGCCTCAGGCCACCTGGGGGGCCTTCCCCGGCCACACGCTCGATGATGTGCAAAGCGGCATCGGTGTCGTCCATAATACATTGCTGTTCGACCGCCCGCAGCGCACCGTCGTCAAGGCGCCATTCGCGCCGTTCCCGCGGAACATGCTAAGGTTGTCATTCACCTTGCTGCCGCGTCCGCCATGGTTCATCAGCAACCGCCGCGCCAACGTGCTGGGACGCCTGCTGACGCACTTCGCGTACCGCCCCAACCTCGCCAAATTGGTTCGCATCTTCGCCAACGCCCTTGCCGGCTGAGAGTAAGCTGGGAGGAAAATGACGGTCCATGGACCATCACAAAGGCGGAAAAAATTCGGCCGGTCCGCCAGGAAGAAACCGACCTGACAAGAGGCAGGAACTGGCACAGCATGCGCTCTCGGCTCTGGCCGAACTTGGGTTCGCCCGCCTGAACCTGCGCGAGATCGCCACCCGCTCAGGCGTGGCGTTGGGAGTCATCCACTATTACTTCAAAGACAAGAAGGAACTGCTGATCTATTGCGTTGGCCTCTATAAAGACGCTTTCATCCAAAACCTCGAAGAACAGATCGCCTCGGCGGACAATCTCCGTGTGCTCAAAAGCCAGTTCATCACAGCGTTAGTGCAGTCGGTAGAGGAACAAGGGCATGTCCACCGCCTATGGTATGATATCCGCGGCCAGGCGCTGTTCGATACCGCCCTCCACCCGGTGGTGGACGACCACGAGGCCCGCCTGATCGGAGTGGCTCAGCAATTCCTCGACAAAATGGGGGCGCTGGGCGCTCAACTCGAAGTGCTTGGGCATGCTGACGCCCTTGACGTCTGTCTGCTCTTCGATGGTTGGTTCCGATATTTCCTGCAGCAGCACCTTGCCGGCAAGCCACAAGCCGGCACACTGTTTCGGCAACGGCTCGAACGCGTGCTGGAACCGGCGTCACAAGGGCTACCGTAATAGTACGGTGGACCCGGCAATCAGCTCAGCCAATAGCTAAGCTCGCCGCTACTGCATTCAAATGCCGCCAAATGCCGCAAGGCGGTATCACACCGGAGGGATAAGAATTGATGCCGATCACCATTCAAAGCACTACGCCAGCAGACGCCACCGGCTGAGGCTGCATCGCAGCCTTGCCACATTTCGCAATTGGTTGTGGGGTGATTTGAACTTACGAAATAACCCATTGATTTTATTGATGAAGAATGCCTCCACCAGGAATGCCACTATAGCAATACATTGAATTTGCTTTGGTTTTTCCCTGGATATTGGTTGCGGGGGCCAGATTTGAACTGACGACCTTCAGGTTATGAGACGGAATATCATACATTAAACCAATTGATATTCCTCATTAAAACATCGTTTTCGTGAGGTGCGTGCTAGAGCATGATTTCTTGAGGTAGAGTCATTTTTGGATTCCGGCTCGGGCTGAAATTTGATTCAAGATGCAGGCTGGGAGCGGAGGCCAGCGTGCATGGGAGTTCCCTATTCTTTGGATTTGCGTGAGCGCGTGGTTGCGGCTGTGGCGTCGGGAATGAGTTGGCGGTGTGCGGCCAAACTGTATCAGGTGAGCTATTCGGCGGTGATAAATTGGGTCTCGCGTTCGTTGCAAACGGGCAGCCCGGCCGCCCTTCCGATGGGGGGCAAGAAACCATTCAAACTCGCGCAAGAGGCGGACTGGATCCTGCGGCGGCTGGCCGAGAAGCCGGACATTACCGGGCGGGAGTTGTTGGCCGAGTTGCACGAGCGCGGGGTCGATGTCAGCTATTACGCGGTCTGGCATTTTCTGGATCGCGCCGGCCTCAGCTATAAAAAAAACCCTGCGCGCGGCCGAACAAGATCGGCCTGACGTCGCACGGCGGCGCGCGCAGTGGCAGCGCCTTCAAGGCAAGGTTGATGCTCGGCGCATCATCTTTATCGACGGTCGGGAGCAGCGCGCCACTGGTTCGAGCGCAGCGACCGACGGGGCAAAGACAAATATGACCCGCCTGCACGGGCGCTGCGCCGTTGGCCAACGGCTAATTGCAAAGGTGCCGCATGGCCACTGGAAAACGCTGACCTTCGTGGCGGGGCTGCGATGTGACGGCATCGTTGCCCCCTGCCTGTTCAACCGGCCGATCAACGCCAAAAGCTTCCTGGCCTGGGTGATCAAGTTCTTGGTGCCAACCCTACGGCCAGGCGACATCGTCGTGATGGACAATCTCAGCAGCCACAAATCCAGCGCAGTCCGCTGTGCAATTAGGGACGCCGGCGCCAAGCTCATCTTCCTGCCGCCCTACAGCCCCGACCTCAACCCAATCGAGCAGGCATTCGCCAAACTCAAGACACTGCTCCGCAAGGAAAACGCCCGCACCGTTGAGCAAACAACCGTCTGCATCGGCAGGCTCATCGACCAAATTACCCCCACCGAATGCGTCAACTATTTTAGAGAAGCAGGTTATTCAACTTGAAGCTATCACGCTCTAGTATATATGTTATGAAATCGTGCTTTTTAGCTGAAAATGCCCAAAAGTGTGTTAAGCTGTAGCGCGACGATTAGGGAGGCCGGTCGGCGGCGATTATGATGGCCGGTATACGGCGGCGCCGAGTGGTGCATTTTGGCTATCACGCGCCTGCGATTTTGGCAACAACCCAGCGACAATGACGCGGAGTTGTAATTGTCGCTGAGCGACGCAGTGAGCCGGTTCGATCTGGCCGCGAAGGTTGCCCGGATAATTGTCGCCAGCGACGTTTATCCAGCGACAATTATGATGGCCGGTCGTGCGGCGCCTCGTGCGGGTAATTGTCGCTGGGGCTTTCCTTGGCGGAGACGCGGGCAACGGCGGAGCGCTTGCGGTAACTCTCGCCGTTCATCTCGATGATGGTGGAGTGGTGAACAAGGCGGTCAATGGCCGCGACCGTCATTGCGGGATCTGGGAAGACGTCGGACCAGGCCGAGAATGGCTGGTTGGCGGTGATGGCGATAGAGTGGCGCTCGTAGCGATGGGCGATGAGTTCGAACAGGGCGCTGGTCTCGATCTGGTCTTTGCGGACGTAGGACAGGTCGTCGAGGACGATGAGATCGTATTTGTCGAGCTTGTCGAGCATCGAGGACAGGCTGAGTTCGCGACGGGCGGTCTGGAGCTTTTGGACCATGTCGGTGGTGGTGCAGAACAGGACGCGGCGCCCGGTATCGATCAGGGCGTGGCTGATGGCGGCGATGGCGTGGCTCTTCCCGGTGCCAGATTGGCCGAAGATGAGGAGATTGCCGCCGCTGTCGATCCAGCCATCACCTGTGGCTAGGGCAAGCAGGTGAGGCTTACGGATGCCGGGAGCGGCGGCGAAGTCGAAAGTGGCGAAGGTTTTCCCGGCCGGCAGGCCGGACTGGTCGCGATGACGCTGGATGCGCCGCGATGTGCGCTCGGCCATCTCGATCTCGAGCAGCGAGGCGAGCAGGTGGGCCGCGGGCCAGCCATCGCGATCGGCAGTTTCGGTGAGACGCTTCCAGTTGCGGTTGATGCTGGGCAGGCGCAGCGCCGTCAGCATGGTGGGCAGCACGGCGGCGGCCTGATCGTTGGATCTGGTCATCACTGCACCTGCGTGCTGGCGAGCAGGCAGTTGTATGCTCTGGAATCGGGCGGCGGGATCGTGACATCGTCACGGGCCCTGGCGGTGGGCAGAAACGCGCGCCTCAGTTCGGCGATATCGGGAAGCCCGCCTCCATCGAGCGCGGCCTCGATCCGCAGGCCCAGCGCGTCGACGCAATTGCCGTTGGCGGCGATATCGAGAAGCGCGACCATGTCACGACAGGCCTGTCGGGCATCGAGTGCGGCATCGAGCGCCTGCCATGCCCGCAGATAGGCATGGGTGGGGAACAGGGCGTCGCGGTAGACCAGATAGCGCAAGGCGCCAGGCTTGCGCCGCAGGTTGCCGACGACGTGCCGGAAATCGATGCTGTGCCCGCGTCCGGGATGCTTGATGCGGACCCGGGTGGTGGTCATTACCCGGTCGGGCCCGAGGAAGAGCTCGATGCGCTCGTCATGGAGATGGGCGTGGAGGCGGTGGCCGATAAGGCGTGAGGGCACCGAATAGGTGACCCGATCAATGCTGACGGTGCCGTTGCGGGTGACGTCAGCGCTGACCAGCGTGAAGTCTGTGGTCCGCCGCGGCGGCAACGGCCCCAGCAAACGCCGTTCCTCGTCCACGAGCGCGGTCCGGCGTCGGTTCTGCTTGGCAACATCCTCCTCGACGAAACGGCGATAGTCTTCGACGCTGGCGAAATCGCGGCTGCCCCGGCGGCGTAGAGCCTGGTCGAGCCGCCGCTTGAGGTGACCGTTGGGGCTTTCGATCGAGCCGTTCTCATGGGCTTCGCCGCGGTTGTTACGGGTGGCGCGCATGCCGTAATGTCGGCACAGATCTTCGTAGCTGCGGGTGAAATCACGCTGGGCGTCAGCGTCGAGGTTCTTGTAGGCGGCCGAGAGCGAGTCACTGCGGTGTTCCGCCGGCACGCCGCCCAGCTTCCACAGCGCATCCTGCAGATGTTCGGACAGGGCGCTGAAGCTCTCACCCCCCAGAACAAGGGCGGCATGTTCCCAGCCACTGCAAGCCAGGCGAAAATGAAAGAGGCGATGGTCGAAGCGCTTGCCGGCCATGGTGACGCGCAGTTCGTCGCAGACGGTAAAGTCCGACAGGCCCTGTCGGCCGATCTGGTGATGCTGGGGGAAGAAGACCTCCTTCTCGCCGCCGTTCAGCGCCCGCCAGCGGGCGATCCGGCGTTCGAGGGTGCGCCTCACCCCGTCAGGGACAACGGCCTCCCCGAACTCGTCCTGCACAGTCTCGAAGATGGTGACGGCAAGGATGCCCTCGATCTTGAGCAGCTCTTCCACGCGCGACCACACCTGTTCGAGGGGGTCCTGACGGGTTCGCCAGTGGCGCTCGAGCTTCTTCTTCTGGGATGGCAGGCGGGGATCTTTGTCGATCCGACGTGCGCTGCGTTCGCTGATGCCGGCCTTGGCGGCCGCGACGGTCTGGCTGTGTTGACGACGCTGAACCATATAGAGAAATACCTGTTGATCAGAAATGTGGTGCCCAGGCATCGGAACCCATCGTTGCTATGTTCGATAGCCGTTCCAATACCACCACCCGCCGCAGCCCGATCAGAGCCCCCAATCAGAGGGGCTTTGAAGATAGCCGTCGCCCGTCAGGCCCGCTCTACGGTCGGGGCTTCGCCCCTCCCTGCGAGCGGGCCTGACGGGCGAGCATACCGGCCATCATAGTTGTCGCTCAACCGGCCATCGTAATCGTCGCCGCGCAGTTAAGCGGCGCTTTTGCAGAAAAATTGTTCCAGGGCACTCTGCGCAGCACTTACCCGCTATATCTGCTCCGAAGGGCATAAAGCCGCTGCCCGACACCGATCTGGGGTGTTGTTTTCTCGTCCTCGCCCCATGAACTTCGCTGCGGCCGCCTCATCTAAGTGGACCTAAAACCGGTCTTTTAATAGGCCAAGAATCAAGCTAGATTACTATAGTCCATTGATATATTATGAGTTACATGAATAAAGAATCGGACATCAAAGCGGACATCAAAGCGGTCGATGACCGCGGCGAGAACGCCTCTCTAATGGAGCCATTGCTAATCGGGGAGACGTCGAGGCATCGTCGCGAACTAACCGATCTTGCGCTGGAACTGGCGGCCAAAAGTGCTGGCTTCCGCCGTTCCCTTCCAGAAAGCCTTCTCGCGTCGCTCGCCAATCTCGTACGAGCGATGAACTGCTATTACAGCAACCTGATCGAAGGTCACGACACTCATCCCATCGACATTGAGCGCGCGCTCAGGGGGGACTACAGTCAAGACGCTAGGAAACGCGACCTTCAGCTTGAGGCAAAGGCCCACATAACTGTTCAACAATGGATCGACGGCGGGGGAATCAGGAGCCGCGCGGCCACGGTCGAGTTGATCACCGAAATCCATCACCGCTTTTGTAAAGAGCTGCCCGATGACCTCCTTTGGGTGGAAGACCCGGCAACGAAGGAGAGGATCAAGGTCATCCCCGGCGGCTTCCGCCAGCGTGATGTTGCTGTCGGTCGCCATATTCCTATCAGTGCGCCTGCCATACCCCGTTTCCTAAAGCGCTATGAGGAGGTCTACTTGAATCTAGGAAAAGCCGAAACGGTGTTAGCGACGGCGGCGGCGCATCACCGCTTGGCCTGGATTCACCCCTTTCTCGACGGCAACGGCCGCGTAGCACGGCTGCTCTCGCATGCGATGCTGCTGGACACACTCGACACCGGCGCGGTGTGGTCGATTGCGCGCGGGCTTGCGCGCAACGTCAATTCCTACAAAAGCCACCTTGCTGCGTGCGATCTACCGCGACGTAACGACCTCGACGGCAGAGGTAATCTCAGTGAAGAGAGTCTTACGGCATTTACGAAATTCTTCCTTACGATCTGTCTTGATCAGGTCACCTTCATGGAAGGGTTAATGCAACCCGATCAACTGCGCACGCGCATTCTCCTGTGGGCTGAAGAAGAAATCCGGTTTAACAAGCTGCCACCCAAATCAGGTGCAGTGCTCGAAGCTCTGCTCTACCGCGGGGAGTTGCCGCGCGGCGATGTTGCGGCCATCGTCGGCACGGGCGAACGGCAAGCCCGGCGCGTTATTTCTAGTCTCGCCGATCAGGGCGTGCTCGTCTCCGAAAGCACGCGGGCGCCGCTTCGGCTTGCCTTCCCAGCCACGCTTGCCTCCCGATGGATGCCCGGACTTTTTCCTGAAAGGGCGGATTGAAGGTGTGAAGCTTATGAGGTCGCCAATTCACACGCAAAACTGTGAGCTAGTGTTGTGTTAGCTCACATGGCTTCACGATTTCCATACAACATATTGAACTTAGGCGGTTGTGTTGCTGAATAACTATCAGCCATCAGGTTCTGCACCGGATGATCGTAAATTCACCAAATAGTGCGTTTACGGTGCGCTAGGATTTTTTTTGGTATAAATCGTGGGATATCAATGCACTGAAGTGCTGTGTGTATTGGTTGCGGGGGCCAGATTTGAACTGACGACCTTCAGGTTATGAGACGGATATTGATTAAATTTCTCCAATTATACTCTTGGCATTTTAAATACTGTGAGCCAATTACCCTAGAAACTACACTTGAAAATCCGGCCTTTTTTCGTTTTTCATCCCAAAATGCCCTAATTGCGCCGGCGAAGTCGAAAATGGCCTCATCATAGACCCACGTCTCATAAAGCCGTGGGGTGTGAATAGGCGCCGAACTGCGACCCCGCGTCTGATTAAAACAACTCATTGAAAACATTTTCTAAATCTGGATTTGGCTGGGGTCACGATTGGCGCCGATCGCGCCCCCAGCCAACGAGCCATTTCGTCCTTTATATCAAGAACTTGCACAGTTTCCTGCCCGGGTCACGCTTCGGTGCTTTTTTTCCTCCCGCCCGGCGAGAGCGCGCCGTTCATCGCCCAAGGCCCGGGCCCGGTGGCGGGAACACAAATGATCGAGCCCCTCACGCCCCCCGCCCGCCCGGTGCTGCTGTTCGGTGCCGGCCATGTCGGTCAGGCCATCAGCCGCGCCTGCGCCGGGCTGCCTCTCGCCTTGTCCTGGTTCGATTCGCGCCCCGAACTCGCCGGACTACACAACCTCACCATCCTGCCCGAGCCAGAGCTCCTGGCGCAGGCCGCCCGCGCTCCGGCATCGAGCGCCGTGCTCATCCTTACCCATGACCATGGGCTGGATTACCGCCTCGCCGCCGCCGCCCTCGGCGGAGCCGCCGGATTCGTGGGGATGATCGGCTCCAAGACCAAACGGGCAAGGTTCACGTCCCGCCTCACCGCCGCAGGGGGCAAGGCCGAACGGCTGGTCTGCCCCATCGGCCTGCCTGGGATCAACGGCAAGGAGCCCGCGGTCATCGCCATCGCTGTGGCGGCGCAATTACTGATGCTGGCCGACACGCCAGCCCCCGCCCCAAACACCATCCAACACTGCCAGCAACATTGCCGAACGCGCCACCACAGACCGCCGGTGGCTGTACTCTGTCCGTCGTCAGATAATTCATGATAGTTTGCGGTTTGAATTACCGGAGCGTTGGGTTCATCTGGTGTGTGCCTGTGAATTGACACCACAACGGGAGCCCAGCACCGATAATGGATAGAGGACTGAAAAAATTGGGACGTTTCATAGATTACCAGGGGCCCGTTGTGGTGCCGATTCACATCCTGGAATTGGGGCTGGCGGTCCTGCTCGTGCGGCTGGCCGAATGCCACCGGCCTCACATGATCGCGGCGTGAAGCTCCCACAGCCTTCCTGCTGCCCGGCAAAGCGACATCGTCAGCGCCGCTCCTCGCGCAAGTAAGGACGGCCGAGGTCCACCGGCTGCGCGTCAGCGCCCTTTGCGAACATGCCGGCGAGAACGAGATAGGCCAGCGTCGCCAGATACGGCGACATTTCGATGAAATAGACCGGCACGTTGAGCCCCGAGGAGAGCAGTTGCGGTACCAGGGCCTGGATAGCGCCGAACAGCAGCGCGGCGGCGATAGCGCGCAGTGCGTTCCAGCGCGCCAGCGTGACCATGGCCACCGCGATCCAGCCGCGCCCCGCGACCATGCCATTCACCCAGAGATGGCTGCCGACGAGGCTTAGATGCGCCCCTGCCACTGCGCACAGCACGCCGCCAGCCAGCACCGCCCCGGCCCGGTAGACAGCCACGTTCACCCCCGCGGCGTCGGCGGCCGGAGCGTCCTCGCCCACCGCGCGCAGGCGCAGGCCGAGAGCCGTGTGCTCGATGACGTACCAGACCAGGATAGCAGCAGCGAAGGCTGCGTAGGTAAGGACGTCCTGATCCAAAACCCCGGTCAGGGGCTTCGGCGCCCAGGTGAAGGCGCCGGCGGGCAGCTGCGAAATACCGGAGATGGTCTGGTTCTCGGAGCCGTCGCCCACATAGCCGGAGATGCCGATGCCAAGCGCGAAGGTGACAAGCCCGGCCAGCACCTGGTCCACCCGCAGCAGCACGGCCATGACGGCGAACACGGCGCTGAGCGCCAGCCCCGCCGCCACGCCGCCGAGCAGCGACACCCCTGCCCCACCACCACCGAGATTGATAAGTACGGCGGTAACAGCGGCGACCGCCATGATGCCTTCGGCACCCAGGTTCATAACCCCGGCGCGCTCGTTGATGATGAGCCCCACCGTGGCCAGCAGAAACGGTGCGGCGAAGCTAGGAATGGTGGCGGCCCAGGCCGCGAGCAGGCTGGGGATCATGCCGCTGCCTTGGCGGTCTTCACCCAGTCCACCCGGTAGCGCAGCAGGAACTCGCCACAGCAGACGCAAAGCAGCAATATTGCCTGGATAGTGAGCACCGTGGCGCCGGGCAGCTGGTAGAACGCCTTCAGCGAAATCTCCCGCCGTGTACAGCGCCGCCACCGCAACCGCGGCCACCACCACGCCCAGCGGGCTGGTACGCGCCAGATAGGCGATGACGATGGAGGGGAAGATGAAGTCATTACCGATGAACTGGGTGAGCTTGTGCTCCTCGCCGCTGACGATGGTGAAGCCTGCAAGCCCAGAGAGCGCCCCGCCCAGCGTCGCCATCAGCAGCACCACTGCACCCGCCGGCACGCCCACGGCGCGCGCCGCCAGCGGATTGGCCGCCACGGCGCGGGCCATGTAGCCAACACGGGAGAGGCTGCACAGCCACCAGCAGAACAAGGCCGCGCCGAGTGCGAAGAAGATGCCCGCATGCACATGGCCGAAGCCGAGCAGGGCCAGGCATTCATCGGGCGAGAAGCTGCGGGAGACGGGGAAGGAATCCTCCGGATTACGCCAAGCGCCGTAAAGCAGTTGCTGCGCCAGCATATAGGCCACGTAGTTCATCAGCAGCGTCGTCACTACCTCGTTGGCGCGCAGGCGCAGCCGGGCCAGGGCGCACACGCCGCACCACACGCCGCCGCCCAGCATGGCCGCCACGCACATGATCCACAGATGCAGCGGCTCCGGCCCGATATGGTAGAGCGGCATAGCGGTGGCGGCCATGGCTCCGGCCCAGAGCTGGCCCTCGACCCCAATATTCCAGAACTTCACCCGCAGGCACACGGCCACCGAGAGCCCAACCAAAATAAGCGGAATGGCGCGGGTGAGCGTCTGGTCCAGTCCTTCCGGGTCGGTGAAGGTGTAGCCGAGGAACTGGCTGGCGAGGTCCGAAAGGCCAAGCCCCTGGGTGAGCAGGAACAGCGCCGAGATCAGCAGCCCGGCCCCCAGCCCGCCCAGCAGGGTGAAGGCGGCAAGCCGGGGCGAAGCCGCAAGGCGCGGCGAGACGATGGGTTTACGCATCAGTGCAGCTCCAGCATCAGCCGGCCGATGCGCGCGCGGTCCACCTGTTCCACCGGCTCAGCAGGGCTGATGCGGCCATGACTCATAACCGCCACGCGGTCGGAAAGTTCCATGATTTCGTCCAGATCCTCGGAAATGAGCAGCACCGCCACGCCACCCTCCGCCGCCGCGCGCAGCCGCGCCTGCACCGCCTGCACGGCGCGAATGTCCAGCCCGCGCGTGGGCGAGTGGGCGACGAGCACGGACATGTCGCCTGCGAATTCCCGCGCCAGCATCAGCTTCTGCGCGTTGCCGCCGGAGAGCAGGCGCACGGGCAATTCGGGGGCCGCCCCTGCCACCTCGTAATCGCCAATGGCGTCGCGGGCGAGCTGGTTCATCCACCCCCTGCGCACCAGCCATTTGCGCTCCGCCTGCCGCCCCAGCAGGCGCGGCAGGGCGATGTTCACGGCCAGGGACAGCTCCCCGAACAGCCCCATACCCATGCGGTTCGCCGGGATGTAGCGCAGCCCGGCCTCTCGCCGCGCCTCGGGGGTCGGGGGGGCGTCCACGCCGTCGAACAGAATATTGCCGCCGGAGAGCGGGCGGATGCCGATCAGCGCCTCTACTAGCTCCGCCTGACCATTGCCGCCAATGCCGGCAAGGCCGAAAATCTCGCCGCCGCGCACGTTCAGGCTAATGTCGCGCAACGCCACGCCATGCGCACTGGCGGGGGCGGAAAGTGCCATCACGCACAGCATGTCGGGCTTGAGCTTGTGCGGAGTCCGCGGTGCGACTGTGGCCTGGGTCGTGACGCCAACCATTGCCTCGGAGAGGGATGCGGCGGTCATCCCGGCGGCCGGGGCGGCGTCGATTACCGTGCGCCCGGCGCGCATCACGGTCACGCGGTCGGAGAAGCCCAGCACATCGCGCAGCTTGTGGGTGATGAGCACCACGACCCGCCCGCCGCGCGCCAATGTGCGCGCCAAGCCCAGCGCCGCCCGCGCCTCCTCCTCCGTCAGCACCGCCGTCGGTTCGTCGAGAATGAGGATGCGCGCGCCCGCGAGCAACACTTTCATGATCTCCAACTTCTGCTGGTCGGACACCGCCATCTCATCCACCCGCGCCTGCGGGTTGAGGTGGAAGCCAAGCTCGCCGCCCAGCTTCTGCATCGCGGCCAGGGCCTCGGCCTTGCTCTTCCAGCCCGCGCGCCGCGCGCACGCCAGCCGGATATTCTCCAGCACCGAGAGCGGCCCCACCAGTTTGAAATGCTGGTGCACCATGCCTATGCCAGCCGCCGCGGCGGCAGCCGGCGTTTCGAAACGCGCAGCGTGGCCATCAACTTCGAGCGTGCCGGCATCGGCGGTGTAGAAGCCCGCCAGCACGTTCATCAGCGTGGATTTGCCCGCCCCGTTCTCACCGAGCAGCGCGTGCACCTCGCCCCATTCCAGCGCGAAATTTGCGCCCAGCAGTGCCGGGCGCGAACCGAAGCTTTTCTCAACGCCCGAGAGGCGTACAGCAGGCACGATTATTTCATCGAGCCTTTCACGTTGGACACGAGGTAGTTCATGTTCCACAGATCATCCTCTGTGATTGTCTGACCAGCAGGCTCCTGCACCTTGCCGGTCTGGTCGGCGATCGGGCCGGTCCAGGGGCTAAACGTACCTGCGATCATCTGCGTGCGCACCGCCTCGATCTTAGCGATGTCATCGGCGGGGATGTGCTGGAAGGGCGCATCATCCACAACGCCGTCCTTGATGCCATAGAGCGGGGTCCCGCCGCTCTTCCAGGTGCCCTTCTCAATCTCGGCCACCATCGGCACCAGCTTCTTATCCCAGTGGAACTCAACCGAGGTAAGGATGCCGTTCGGTGCGCTCTTGGCCATATCCACCTGGTAGCCGACGGCGTATTTCCCGGCCTTCTCGGCCACAACCAGGGCAGCGGGACTGTCCATGTCAGTGGCGATCACGTCGGCGCCCTGCTGGATCATGGCGGAGGAGATCTGCGCTTCCTTCACCGGATCGGACCAGGCGTTCACGTACGCCACATGCACCACCGTGCCGGGGTTGGCGGCCTGCGCGCCGAGTGCAAAGGCGTTCACGTCCCACAGCACGTTGGGAATGGGGAAGCCCTCGATCATGCCCAGCGACTTGCTCTTGGTGGCATAACCCGCCGCCATGCCCGCGAGGTACCAGCCCTCGTAGGTCTTGCCGTAGAAGCTTTCCAGATTCGGGGCGGAGGAAGTACCGGCGATGTTGACGAAGGCGACGTTCGGGTGCGCCTTGGCCTCGGCGGCGAAGGCGTCCGAATAGCCATAGGACCCGGCGATGATGATGTTGGCGCCGTGGTTGAGGAACAGGTCGATCGACTGCTCCACCTTCGCCGTCTGCTCCGGCACGTTGTCCGCGTAGGGGATTTTCTGGTTATACGCCTTCGCCAGCGCAATGCGCGCGGTGTTCTGCGACTGCGACCAACCGCCATCGGTGGCGGTGCCAAGGAAGATGAACGCCATCTTCGGCTTGCCATCGAGCTTCACCTGGGCTTGCGCAGCCGGGGCAGCGGCGCAGAGCGCGACGAGCGCGCAGCCGGTAATATTCTTTATGTTCATGATATTTCCTTGCTGTTTTAGGCTTCTGTCTGGCGGTAGCCGTAGGTGGCGTCGAACCGGCTCTGCACGTAATCGCCCGCGATCACCGGTTCGTACCGGCGCGGGCGCTCGGGCGTCACGCAGCCGGGCAGCACGTCGATCACCGTGTCGTAATTGGTGCCCAGGAAGAAGGGTGCCGAGTAGCGCGCCTGTCCAGTGGTGTTAATGGCACGGTGCAGTGTAGAGGCGAACAAATCGTTACTCCAGCGCGCCATCTGGTCGCCGATATTGATGACGAAGGTGCCCGGAATCGGCGGGGCGGCAATCCATTCACCCGCGGCGTTGAGCACCTGCAGGGCTGGCACCTCGTGCTGCGCCAGGATGGTGAAGCACTCATAGTCGGAATGGGCGCCAATGCCGATCAGGTCCTCGTCGATCGGCCCTTCCTGCGGCGGGTAGTAGATGATGCGCTGGGCGCAGGTTGGCTTGGTGATCATTGGCTCGAAGAAACCCTCGGCTTGGCCCAGCGCCAAGGCGAAGGCGCGGAACAGCCGGCGGCCGAGCTTCAGCACCTCGAAATGATAGTCCAACATCGCCTTGCGGAATTCCGGCATGTCCTCGGGCCAGATGTTCACGCCATACAGCCCTTTGCCTTCGGCCAGCGCCGGGTCGTCCCGCGACAGCTCGGCGGCGATGTCATAGGCCTCGTGCAAATCGCCCTTGGCCTTGGGGTTCACGTTCTCCTCCAGCAGCGGCGTGTAGCCGGAATTGTTGGTGGAGCACTTCACGTGCACCTTCATCTTCTCGTCGAGAGGCAGGGCGAAGAAGGCCGGACCAACATCGAACATCGCCTTGATGATCGCCTCCGGCACGCCATGGTTTCTGATATAGAAGAAGCCCACCTTGATCGCCGCCTCGCGCAACGCGTGAGCTACCTGCTGCTTGGCTGAAAGATCGCCCCCCAGCATCGGGCCGAAATCGATCACCGGGATTTCGTGAAACGGCACCTCGCGCGCGGAAAGCTCGGCCGCCGCCTTCCTGATCCCGTTCCCCGTCTCAACCAGTTCCATCAAATTTTCCCCGCAACCAAAGCGGTGCAAGGCAAGAATTGTGCCACCATAAAATTACGCAGACTGGCGATGGTGGCGCCTGCAGCCTGCTGGAAAATTGAGCAGAATGTGCTCCGTTGTAAATCGGCAAGGGGTTTCGGCGCCTATTAGCGCGCCAATCATCCGGTTTAGCCGGGTTTTATGGAGGAGCAGCCTGACGCCGATTTATCTGTGTGTGAATAGGCGCCGAACTGTGATCCCCTGCCCGTTCAAAACAACTCTTTGAAAACATTGACTGAATCTCGATTTTGCGAGGGTCTCGATTGGCGCCGATCGGAACCCCAGCCAGCGAGCTATTTCGTCCATTATATCAAGAGCTTGCGCAGTTTACTGCGGGGGTCATGCTTCGGCGCTTATTCACATTCAACAAGATGAATGTGAAATTGGCGCGCGAATTTTGCGCTATCTTGTAAGCGATCTTAGCCGCATTGGCGCGTTTTACAGAATTTACCGTGAGCCCCCTCCCCGCTCCGCATCACCTTGATAAATCCCACGTAAGCTCCTGAACACGTAAGCTCCTGAACGAGCTCATCCTGAGCCAGCGCAACTATGACTGCCAGTCCTCACATCTCAGCCCATGAACCCGCTGGAACTCCCCCAGATTACCGGTGACGACAACCAAGCCCCGACTGCGCGCGTGACCGGCGATCATCAGGTCATACGGCCCAATCACACAGCTACGCCTCTCGAGATCGCCCCGTATCTCCGCCGCGTGCGCCGCCGCCTCACTGTCAAATGGCAGCACTGCCAGCCGGCCGGCAAAATGCTCGACTTCCCGGCGGATACGCGGCGGATCATTCGAGCGCTCGGCCCCATAAAGTAGTTCGTAGAGCACCACATCCGAAAGGCACAGCGCCTCGGCATTGGCATTGAACCGTGCCCGCAGCCCCTGCGGCCGGTCCCGGAGCACGCGGATGCAGAGATTGGTGTCCAGCAGGTAACGCAGCATCAGAAGCGCTCACGCTCCTGCATCCCCGGCTGCTCGCGCGCGCCCAGATCAATCCCTGGCGCGTCAAAGAAATCGTCCCAAGCCGCCTCGGCCGGCGCGATAATTCGCCGCGGTCCGTCCGGAACAATGATCACGTCGCCGACCCCCTCGGCGAAGGCCACGGCCTTGGGCAACCGCACAGCCTGCGACCGGTTGGAGAGGAAGAGAGACGTACGTGCCAACACGGCCAAACCCCCAAAGTATATCCAGAAGGGATATACTCTCAAATTCGACCTGTTTCAACCCAATTCTGCAGACACGCCGCTCCAAAAACCAGTTATCCCATTATGCAGCAGCCGGTGTCTTGTCCGGCAAAGTGCTACAATTATCTCCGCCTCCCGCAGCGAGGCATTGGCGCCGCTCCTGGCGATGTTTTGAGATCGGGGGCGGAACTCCGCCGCCAGACGCCTTGCCGCGGAACGACACCTCCCCACTCACGCTTGTGCTAGCGGCGGCGTGAAATTGACAAAACTCGCAAGGGCGCCAACGGCGAAATTGGAGACATTTTCGTCCATGAACCCGGTGTTGCCAAAAATCTTACCGTCGGTCTTGCCGCGCGCGAGATCCACGGTGATGACCCCAAGCGTGGGCACGATCTTCTCCTGCCAGACAAACAGGTACAGTTCTTCGCGGAGCTTGAAGTAGTGGCAAAGATCCGTGTCTGCCAAACCGGCTTCCACACCGCTCAGGCAATGCCATGTATAGGCGGAGTTGTTGAGATAAATATGCTCGTACATCTCGGTGGGGCTGTAGCGGTAGCGAATCCGCTTACCGACCAGTTCGCTGGTGCGCGGGAAACCGAATGCCCCGTGCGTGCCCGCTAGCCGGGCCTGCCGGAACGACGCCTTGACCGCCGTGAGCGGTAGCCGCGCCTTGGCCCGCGCCAACAGGCTGACCGAGGCCTCCTCGGCGGCGGGTAGCCTTCCCTCAAGCTGCAAAGCCACCCCCGCCGCCAAATCCGCGATCACGGTCACCGACTTACCTTCCGCGACATAATCGACGAAATACAGGGCTTCACGCAGCGATGTTACGCGCACTTCGGCGCGGGGTCCGTTGGGCAAGCTGATAAACTGCCGATCTCCCTCCAGGGCAATGCTAGCCGCCCATGTCGTGCCGTCCTCGAAAACAAGGTCGAGAGCCGTGCCCGCAAGATCATGGGACGGCAGCAAAATGTTGCTCTCCCGCGCAAAGCCCTCGGCCAAATCCCCTACCGATATCCAGTTGCCTGTATCGATCACACTTTCCTCCTCTAGCGGATACTATTTATGAAGCCTTTAACTACGATGACACGCAGGGGGCGCGGAATGGCGGAATACGCCGTAGATGTGATAAAATCCGCCATTGTAAGGCCGAATGGAGGTCCGCATGGTCAGTGGTTTGCAAGCCTTCGTCCCTGAGATCCGCTCACCTCTCGTGTCCATTTTACTCAGTAGCCTGCGGTCTCCCATCATGCGGCGGCGGGCACGGGAGCGGTTGGGCATCTCCAGCCCAATGCTCGAGGCGCCTCTCTCCGCGGTGCCGCTGGCCCGCTACGTCGCGCTGTTCGAGGAACTCGCCGTCCATCACGGTGATCCGCTTCTGGGCGCTCATCTCGGCATGTCTCAGACGGCGGCGGATGCCCTGGGGCCACTCGGCTTTCTTCTGTTGGCGCTGCCAACAATGGGCCAGGGGCTTCAAGCCATCACCACGCATATCGGCACATGGCAGACGGGGACAACCGTGGCACTGAACAGCTCCCAAGATGAAGCGAGCTGGACCTACCGCATCGATGATCCTGCCATCTGGCCTCGCCGCCAAGATGCCGAGTATACGCTGGCAACAATGTGCATGGCGCTGCGTAGCCGCCTGAATACGCCCTGGCGCCCCCTTGAGGTTCACTTCGAGCATGAGGAACCCGCCTGCGCCCCCACCCTGCGCACACTGTTTCGGGCGCCCATCCGCTTTGGCCAGTCCTGCAACCGGTTGGTGCTCAACCCGGCGGAGCTGGACTTGCCGCACGACACACCGTTTGCCTGCTTCATCCCTTATGTCGAGGAGTATCTGCGTGTATTGGCCCCGCTGCAGACCGCTCCACCCGACATCGCAACCCAGGTCCGCAATGCGGTGCGCGGCGCACTGAGCCACCGCGAAGTGTCTCTGGATTGGGTCGCGCGCACGCTGCAACTGTCACCCCGCTCCCTCCAGCGCCACTTGGCAGCAGCCGACACCAGTCTGCGTAAAATCACCCAGGAGATCCGCCAGAGCGAGGCCGCCGCGCTCCTTGAAACCGGCAACCGCAGGAGGGCGGATATCGCCCATGCCCTGGGCTACGCCGACCACACGGCTCTCTGGCGAGCAGTCCGCTCATGGGCCACTTTTCCCCCTCATGCTGCCGGAAAAAAACGCTAACCAGAGTACGTCAGGCAACTCTAATAGACCTGAATTGCTCGAGCTATACACTACTGAAGTAGACTGCTATCCGATGTTATAAGACGCTATTTTTATTGCCTAATTTTGCAAATCAACCAAAGCTTATCAGGTTTTTCACCTGATACACCACTGGTTACTAATCATTTTTAGCGGCAAGCCCTAAAATAATACCATGTATTTCAATATATTATTCGTGGTTGCGGGGGCCAGATGCCACTTATACCGAACTCGGGTTGTTGCCCTCTCCACCTAATGTAGATCGGCAAGTGGCTCGGGCGCCTATCGGTTTGTATCGGTACTTACCATAAGTGCCGACATTCTTCCCACTCCCTCCATACGCATCAAGTAAGCCGCGGAACCAGGCGCCCGAGCGGGTTGGCGCATCTCGCACTCCAGCGTGCCGTTCCGCGAGGGCGCGGCGCTCGCTATGCGACGCGCCGGGTACAGCGCGGTTCCGGGCGCAACAGAATGGGAAATTTAGATGGAAGAAAGTGACACGCTGGGATGAAGCTTAGCCTGCGTCGGCGCTCATCGTGACGCCCACGCCACCCGTGTCGTCATACACATCTAGTTTCTCCACCGTCACCGTGGCGTGGCGGGCACGAGGATCGGCAAGGCAGATATCCAGGACGCGCTCGGCGAACGTCTCCACCAGCCTTATGTGCCCCTCCGCCGCCAGACGCCGGATGGCCTGGGAAACGTCGTCATAGCAGATGAGGTGGATGGCTCCCGCTCACGGCATCTGAGTGCCAAATTGGGTTGCTGTCATTTCAACCCGAGCAAAGGAGCCACCCGTATGCAAATTACCACCATCGGCCTGGATCTGGCCAAACATGTTTTTCAAGTTCACGCCGTTGATGCTGCGGGCGTGGTCGTCCTGCGGAAGGCTTTGCGGCGCGCCCAGGTGCTGCCGTTCTTCGCCAAGCTTGCACCGTGCCTGATCGGCATTGAAGCGTGCGGCACGTCACACTATTGGGCCCGTGAACTGATCCGCCTCGGGCATGAGGTGCGGCTCATGCCACCGGCTTACGTGAAGCCCTATGTGAAGCGCGGCAAGACCGACGCGGCCGACGCGGAGGCGATCTGCGAGGCCGTGACGCGGCCGACAATGCGCTTCGTGCCGGTGAAGTCACGTGACCAGCAGGCCGCGCTGTCGATGCATCGCGCGCGCAACCTGCTGGTCAAGCAGCGCACCCAACTGGTGAACATGATGCGCGGGCTACTGGCCGAATTCGGCATCGATATTCCGCAGGGTCTCGGGCGCGCTTTGCTGATGGCGCAGAGGGTGGTCGAAGGTGCGACGCCAGACGTGCCGGAAGCAGCAGCCAAGATCGTTGGCATGCTGTCGCAGCAGGCGCTCGACACCGATGTGCAGTTGCGGGAGATTGATCGCGCGCTCCTCGCCTTGCAGCGGACTGACGATGTGGCGCGGCGCCTGGCAACGATTCCAGGCATCGGCCCGGTCGGTGCGACGGCGCTGGCCGCAGCCGTCACCGATCCCGGCCAATTCCGCTCCGGCCGGCAGTTCGCGGCCTGGCTCGGGCTGACACCGCTGCAGAACTCCAGTGGCGGCAAGGAGCGGCTCGGCCGCATCTCCAAAATGGGCGACAAGTACCTGCGCAAGCTCCTTGTGATCGGCGCAACCTCGCTGGTCCGGCGCGCCAGGCACAAGCCTGAGACCGTGGACCCACGTCTCACCGACCTGCTCGCGCGCAAGCCCGTGCGGGTGGCGACGGTGGCCATGGCAAATAAGATGGCGAGGATCGTCTGGGCGATCATGACGCGAGGTGAGGTCTACCAGACATCCCACATGCCAGTGCTGGCGGCATAGACTTTAAAAGTTTAGCTGAGGAGATCAGCTTCAGGAGGTTGTGAGAGCGACGCGATGTGATGGCGAAACCGGTCAGGCCGGGAACAGGGACAACCCAGCAAACGTCAAAGGCGTCATAGCCTGATTAGCAGAATGGGACCCCGTTCGCGGACTCCATCATGGCCAGTAGTCCCTACCGACTGCATCAACAGGCCGAACAGAAGACTGCACCCGACAAATACGCCAGATCATCAAATTTAACTTGCAACGCGGGAGCCATCCACAGAAGACGGTATTGCGCAGTTCGTCATGCAGCGTATCATCGAGCCGCGCCGTGATCTCCAGGTTGACCCGGATGCGCTGGCTGCCCCTCTTCTCATGCTCATGCACGCCGATGCGGGTCTGCAGCACAAGATCGCGGACAAATATCCGCCGCGTCGAGTATATCCGGCGCTGACGCAGGCTTTGCACATTCAGTTTATGATTCGGCGGCATCAGGGGGCCTCGCGGAAAGCCGGTCACGGCCAGGGACTCACCTTAGCCCGACAGATGGCTGATATCATCAAGATGGAGCAATCATTTCCCAGTAAGACAATATCCCGGTCGATATGTTCTTTTCAAGAATTTTTTTTACCTCGTTATTAATTTCAATATTGCACGGCAAAATAAATCCCCATACGGTACAGCACATCGCCACCGTGACGACATTACGTGGAGGATTAGGGCCAGGCTGAAGTTTTATACTCTCCACCACAGTCTTTTTTAAATCCCAACCCGTACGGCCCGCTTTTCTGGGCAGAAAAGTACTTGGCCGTCATAATTTTTGAAGGTATCCACATGACTTTTCGTGTTGCTATCATCGGTGCCGGCCCCAGCGGCCTGGCACAGCTCAGGGCGTTCGAGGCTGCGGAGAAGCGAGGAATCAAGCTTCCCGAAATTGTCTGTTTCGAAAAGCAGACCGACTGGGGCGGCATGTGGAACTACACCTGGCGCACCGGCCTGGATGAATATGGCGAGCCGGTGCATGGCTCCATGTACCGCTACCTCTGGTCCAACGGCCCCAAGGAAGCGCTCGAATTCGCCGATTACTCCTTCGAGGAACATTTCGGCCGCCCCATTCCGTCCTATCCGCCGCGCGAAGTCCTGTGGGATTACATCGTCGGCCGCGTGAAGAAGGGCAACCTGCGCCGTTTCATCCGGTTCCGCTCCCCGGTGCGCGATGTCACCTACGACGACGCGACCGGCAAGTTCACCGTCACGGCACGCGACCTAGCGAACGACCATGTTTATTCTGAGGAATTCGATTACGTCGTGGTGGCATCTGGCCATTTCTCGACGCCAAACGTGCCGGAGTTCCCCGGCCTCGACAAATTCCCCGGCCGCGTTCTGCACGCACATGACTTCCGCGATGCCGCGGAGTTCGCCGGCAAGACCGTGCTGTGCATCGGCAGCTCGTATTCCTCCGAGGATATCGGCACGCAATGCTACAAATACGGTGCCAAGGAGATCATCTTCTCCTACCGCACCAAGCCGATGGGCTTTGCCTTCCCCGAGGCTTTCTCGGAGGTCCCGCTACTCCTGAAGGTTGAAGGAAAGACCGCCTACTTCAAGGACGGCACCAGCAAGGAGGTGGATGCCATCATCATCTGCACCGGCTACCAGCACCACTTCCCGTTCCTGCCGGACGAGCTGCGCCTGAAGACCAACAACCGCCTGTGGCCATTAGGTCTGTACAAGGGCGTGGTATGGGAAAAGAACCCGAGGCTGCTGTATCTTGGCATGCAGGACCAGTACTACACCTTCAACATGTTCGATGCCCAGGCCTGGTTCGCGCGTGACGTGATGCTTGGCAAGGTGAATCTGCCTACTCTGGAAGAGATGCAGGCCGACAGCCAGGCCTATCGCGAGAAGGAAGAATCCACCACCAGTGCGGCGGAGGACATCGACTTCCAGTGCGGCTACATCCGTGACCTGCTGGGCCACACCGATTATCCGGATTTCAAGCCGGAAATCATGGCCGAACAGTTCAAGGAATGGAAGCACCACAAGGAGGAGGACGTGCTGACCTACCGTCATCACAGCTTCCGGTCCGCTATCACCGGCACCATGGCGCCGCCGCTGAAGACGCCCTGGATGCAGCAGACGGATGACAGCCTGGCAGCCTTCCTCGCCAACAACTAAGCCTCCCCTCCACCGCCGCCTCCGGGGCAACCCGGAGGCGGTTTTTTGCGTCCGCACCTGTGCCAATTAAAAAATCCAGTGGCATCGCCACGGGATTTTTGCCACCAGGAGAGCGCGGCTTAGATGCTGTCCTGCTCCGCCGCGATGCCCGGGTTCAGCACGCGGCCATCATCATGCGGCGCGAAGTAATCCACCACATGCTGCCGGTAGCGAGACTGGCCCTTGTAGTCGATGATCTTCGGATGCAAGTCGCGCATGACGCGGTGCATGCGGATCGCCCATTTTTTTACCTTGGCCAGTTCTTCCAGGCGGATCAGATAGCCACGGATGGAGAACAAGATGGCGTTGGAGCGCGGCAGGCGGTAGAGGCTCTGCAGTTCCACGCGCAGACACATGCGGTGCCCGACATTCTCCGGTGTGATCTCCGCTTTCTCAGGCCCCCACAGCGGATAATTCTCGGGCGAGGTGTCGAGGCGCGGGTTGGCGGTCATCGTCCAGTTCAACCGGCGTACCGGCTTGCCGTATTGCAGGCGCAGCAAATATTGAAGCGCGCGGTCGAATACCCCGCTCTCATGCGCCAGCGGCACCGGGCCGTGCCACTCGTGGAAGGACATGCCAATGTCGAAATTCAGCGACCAGTCGGCCTGCGAGGTGACCATACCGCCATCCATGAACAGGTTGTTGTCGCGCTGGTCCTGCAACGAAAAATCGCCCTGCGTCTGGCGCGTGATGTACTCGAACGGCCCGTAGGGCAGCGTCTCCGCCCGACCGAAGGTGAATTTCTGGTCGATCTCCAGCGGACGGTTGATCCAATGCCACTCATCGCCATTCTTGGCCAGGGAGAAATGCTCGGGATAGTCATTCGCTAGATTCTCCATGATCAGCTCGAGCGTATCCCACTCGGCCTCCTCCATGTGCGGCAGCACCTGGCAGCGCAGCGGATCTTGCTCCAGCGTGATGGCGCGGTCGGCCATATCGCCGATATAATGCTCATCGATGTCGAACACAGCGTTGAAGACCGGACTTGCCCCGCCGCGCACATGCGGCTCCATGTTCACGGAGTACATGTAGTTGTCTTCCGGGAAAGGAAACGGGAAGCGAAGGATCGCCTCATCCGAATTGCTGAAGGTGTAATCGTCCCGGAAGGTCTCTTGGGGTTTCAGGCTCAGTTTCATGGTTCAGAAATCCAGCACCAGTTCGGGGGTTTTCGCGCGCGAGACGCAGATCATGATCTCGTTGTTGGCGGCCCGCTCGGCCTCGGAGAGATAATGGTCGTGATGCGCGGGCACGCCGTCCAGCACGTGGAGCTTGCATTCACCGCAGGCGCCGCCACGGCACAGGCAGGGCGGCGCAAGGCCGGCGGCTTCCATCGCGTCCAGAAGCGATTCCTCGCGGCCTACAGTCACCGTCACCCCGGAGCGGCGCAGACGTGCCACGAAGGGCTCGCCGCCGGTGGCGCCACCAAAGCTCTCCTTGTGCACCTTGGCCGCCGGCCAGCCGGCATGCGAAGCCGTGGCCAGCACCACATCCATGAAACTCTCCGGCCCACAGACGGAAAGATGCGTGTCCAGCTTCTGGCGCTTGAGCAACTCTTCCAGGTTCAGCGTATTGCGGCTGGTGTGCAGCGTCACCTGCGGGCCGGAGGGCAACAGCGCAAGGAAGGCAGCCTCGTCCTCAGGCTTGCAGCAATGGTGTAGTTCGTACACCAGGCCGGGCAGCTTGAGATAGGAGAGAAACGGCGTGATACCGATGCCGGCCGAGAGCAGCAAATACCGCTTGGCCAGGCGCTGCGGGGCGAACAGATTCTGCGGCGGCTGCACCTCCAGCACGTCCCCGGCCTTGGCATGGTCATGCAGCCAGGCGGAACCGCCACGGGATTTCTCCACGCGCCGGACCATGATCTCATACGCTGGCGCCTCTGCGGCGGAGGTGATGGAGTAGGCATTCTTCCAAACGCGCCCGGGCCCCGGGATCTCCAGCACCACATGAGAGCCAGCCCCGGCGCGCGGCAGGGGTGAGCCATCAACCGGCGCCAACGTGAATTTGCGGATGCCCGGGGTGAGCGTGTCTATGACCTCTATCTTCAGCTTCATGACGTAAACACCTCTGCTTCCGGAATTTCGCCGGGAACTTCCGCGTCCACCTTCACGCCCATGAAGGCGGCGAGGCGGCGGGAGAAATGGTCGCGCACGAACAAAGCCGCCTCGCAGGACGAGCAGGCGACGATGTTCGCCGGCACGTCTTCGATGATCGTGCGGCAGTGTGAACAATAAACGCGCCGTACCAGCGGCCCTGCGCGATGCAGCGAGATCTCGGACGGATGCAGCCCGGCGGCGATGGCGGCATTGTAGGCGTCCCAGATGAACGCCTCGGAGCCGACCGCATACAGGCGCAACCCGGCCGTCTCGCGTGTCAGGCGGTGGCTGAGCTGCGCCAGCAGCTCGGTAGTGGAGCGGAAGGGGCGCACCCCAGCCACGGCCGGTGCCGGCACGCCCGGTCCGTTATGTTTCACCGTCCAGGCCTCAATATTCGCCAAGCTGTCCTCGATGCCCTCAGGCGGGGCATCGAGGCTAGTGACGACCAGATGCGCGCGTCCTGCCGGATCCAGGCCGAACGGCGCGTATACCGGGCGGCTCTTGCTCATGCCTCAGCCCACCACCGTGCGCTTGGTCTTCTTCGGGTCATCGAAGGGCAGGTTGTGGGCAGTGGCTGGCACGCTGCCCAGTGAGCCTTCCACCGCCAGCTGGGTACCGTGCGCGGCGTAGGGCACGTCCACGCGGGCGATGGCCATCGACTTGCCCGTGAGCGTGGAGATCATCGGGCAGGTGATGACGCCAACGGCCTTGCCATCCGCCACCAGCTTGTCGCCTGGGGCGGCGGATTTGTCGCTCTCCACCAGCACGCCGAAGATCTTGAAACGCTCCTTGCCCTTCAGCCGGTAATGCTCCTCGGCGCCGCGAAAGCCGGTTTTACCGGGCGAAACGGTGAAGTCCAGTCCCAGCTCCCACAGCGTGTCACCGTGCGCTTCGTTCTCGAACGGGTACATCTCGGAATTGTCATAGGGATAGAAGAGCAGGTAGCTCTCGGTGCGCAGCAGGTCGAGCGCGGTGAAGCAGCAGGGCACGATGCCCATCTCCTTGCCCTCTTCGAGGATCGTGTCCCAGATCACCTCGGCATCCTCGGCCTTGCAGAAAATCTCGTAGCCACGCTCACCGGTATAGCCGGTGCGCGAGATCGTCACGGGCTTGCCGAACAGCGTGGCGCCGATGTGGTGGAAATATTTCAGGTCGCGGATGCCGGGCACATGCTTGGCTAGATAATCGACGGCAAGCGGCCCCTGCAGAGAGAGATCGAGCAGATCGTCATCGAACAGCATGGTAACGTTGCGGCCATAGGCGGCCTGGGCGAGCGCTTGATGCGCCGCCCCAGAGCCATGCACCACGAACCAGGAGTTCGGCCCGGTGCGGTAAAGGATACCGTCATCGATGAACTTGCCGCCCTCGTTGAGGAAGCAGCAATAGGCCGACCTGCCGGGCGTGATCTTGGAAACATCGCGGGTAGTCAGGTAGTCGAGCACGGCCGAGGCGTGCGGGCCATGCAGATGCACCTTCTTCAGGCCGGAAACATCCATGAGCCCCGCCTTGGTGCGGATCGCCACATGGTGGTCCTGCACGTCAGAAGCATAGGTCCAGGCCGTCGGCATGCCGTTCCAGTCTTCAAGCTTGGAACCAAGAGCGCGGTGGCGGGAGGCTAGAACGGCATGGCGCCAGGAGCGAGTCATGGAATGGCCTTCATGGTTGGGGTGAAGAATTGCCCCCGGCACGCTTGGCGGGGGTGTGCAACAGGCAGGCGATGGTCATGGGGGCAGCGCCACCATGATGGCGGCGCGCAGTTTGGTGAAAGTCTTGCTGCCGATATCCTCAGCCAAAACAAAATGCCCCGAACAAAATATTCCTTGTAGTAACAAACGATAATTGCAGCGAATTCCCCCTGTCAAACCGAAACTCATGACTTTCGCGGGACAGGGACGATTTTTTGCGGTTCAGCTCGCGAACACCACTGTCTTGGCACCGTTCAGAATGACGCGGTCCTCCAGATGGTAGCGCACGGCGCGGGCCAGCACCCGGCGCTCGATGTCACGCCCCTTGCGGATAAGGTCATCGGGCGTGTCGGCATGGGTAATGCGCTCCACGTCCTGCTCAATGATCGGCCCTTCATCCAGGTCCGATGTCACGTAATGCGCCGTCGCGCCGATCAGCTTCACGCCCCGCCCATGCGCCTGATGGTACGGCTTGGCGCCCTTGAAGCCGGGCAGGAAGGAATGGTGGATATTGATGCAGCGGCCGGCGAGTTTTTGTGTCAGCGCGTCGGAGAGCACCTGCATGTAACGCGCCAGCACGACCAACTCGGACTTGGTCTCCTTCACCAGCGCCCAAATCTGCGCCTCCTGCTCCATCTTGGTTGCTTTGCTGATTGGGAGATGATGGAAGTGCAACCCGCCGAAATCCAGGCCCGCATAATTCTCGATGCCATGGTTGGAAACGATGGCCGTCGGCGTCATGTTCAGTTCGCCGATGCGCCAGCGATACAGCAGATCCGCCAGGCAGTGATCGAACTTCGACACGAGCAGCAACACGCGCCGCGGCGCGGTGTGATCGTTGAATGCGTAGTTCATCTTGAACGGCTCGGCCACCTCGACAAAGCCTTCGCGAACCGGCGCCATGCCAGCATCACCCAGCAAGTCGAAGGCGATGCGGGCAAAGAACTTGCCGGTCTCGGTATCGTCGAATTGCTGCGCCTCGCGGATGTCGGCGCCCTGGTTGAAAAGATATGAAGATACAGCGGCGACAATGCCGGGACGGTTGTGGCAGGAGAGCGTAAGAACGTATTGCGCGTTAGACATGACAGCACTTCCCACAAATGAAATTTGACCTAGATATCGGGTGATCCCCGGCGGAACCGGCTCCTACTCGACGAGTATCAGGCGCGGACCCTTGTCTTTTCCGGATCGTAATGCGGAAACCGCACGACCTTGGCGGGCAGGCGCTTCTGCTGGCCATCCAGCTTGCCGATCTCCACCTCGGCTCCGAGCTCCGCGTGATACGCATCGATGCGCGCCAGAGCGATCGACTGGTGCAGAACCGGCGAGCGCATGGCGCTGGTCACCACGCCCACCTGGGCACGGCCCACATGCACGCAATCGCCATGATGCACGGGCTCGCCGCCCTCGATGACCAGCCCAACGAGCTTGCGGAGCGGATTCGCCGCCCGCCGCCGCAAGGCATCACGCCCGATGAACTCCTCATCCCGGTCCGCCACGGCAAAGCCAATGCCCGCCTCGTACGGATCAGTCTCGTCGGAGAATTCATGCCCCGCCAGGATCAGCCCCGCCTCGATGCGCAGCATGTCCAGCGCCGCGAAACCCATGGGCTCGGCACCGGCATCCACCAGGGCGCTCCAGAGTTCAACCGCGTTGTCCGGATGCACCCAGATCTCGTATCCCAGCTCACCGGTGTAGCCCGTGCGTGAAATCACCAGCGGGATTCCCTGCGGCCCACCAAGACGCCCGATG
Source organism: uncultured Alphaproteobacteria bacterium (assembly GCA_963750235.1). Classification (GTDB taxonomy): domain Bacteria; phylum Pseudomonadota; class Alphaproteobacteria; order Acetobacterales; family Acetobacteraceae; genus Acidocella. The sequence goes on along the minus strand of CAVVPW010000004.1, from coordinate 134,129 downwards.
GTGACGCGGAACCATTTCAGCTCAGTGATTGAGGGTTGCGTCGGCGGCGCGAAAATCAGCGGCGCCAGAAGCTCACGCGAACGCGGTCCTTGCAGCGAGAGATTATGCAACTGGTCGGTTGAATTGCGGACAAATGCCCTGAGCCCGTGTTTCCGCGCCAGCTCCCGCAGCCACACGCCGGAATAATCAGACCCGCAGATGAAGCGGAAATTATTCGGCCCCAGGCGCATGACCGTGCCATCGTCGATCATGCCGCCATGCTCGTAGCACATTGCCGTATAGACCACCTGCCCGACGCTTAACTTTCGCACATTGCGGGTCAACGCCAGCGCCAGCAAATTCTCGGCATCCGGACCGGTGATCTCGAACTTGCGCAGCATCGAAAGGTCCGCCACCACAACATTCTCGCGGCAGGCGACATATTCGGCCACCGGACCGCTCGCGGTAAAACACTCCGGCAGCCAGAACCCGTTGCTCTCGATGAAGGTTCGCGTCAGAGCGGCGGTTGCCGGATGAAAACCGCTTTCCCGGGTTAGCCTCGGCTCGGCATTCGGTGTCATGCGATGCGCAATCCCTTTTGAGAAATTCTCTGATTTATCGTAGATTCTGACGAGAATATCCGTCGGGTTGTAACCATTCGTGGTGAACACATCATCCGCGCAGGACGAGTTGGCGCAGAGTAGATCCCGCATGGCCCGCATCAGCACGTAGTCGCCAGGGCGCGACCACGCCTCATCCGCGACGATTGCGCCATCAGCCGTGACCTGCGTGTTGAAGAAGAAGTTGATCGCGGGCCAGCCAAAACGCGGAGCGATACCATGTTCCGCCAGCGCGGCGTTGAAATTATCCGAGCAATTGGCATGCCCCGGATAACCGGCATCGGCGTAGGATTTCGCGGTGCAGGCCAGAGCGAATGTATCGTGCCGGCCGCAAGTGTCGCGGATCACCTCGACCAGCGGCAGCATCCGGTCGTCAAAAAACTTCGCGTATAGGCCAGGACCGGGATAAATCCGCCCGCCGAGCGTGCGCGTGGTCGTGGCATCCAGCCCGTGTTCGAGAGCCTCGGCATCGAACGCCAGAAAGTCGGAGCATTGCTGGCCATCCACATCGATGATCTGGATGTAATCACCATCCGCGACCATGTAGGAGCACGCCGTCGCCGCCTTGACCAGTATCTCCGCCTTCACTTTCCCCAATGACGGCGGATAGGTTTTTTCCTTGCGCGCGATCGTCACGCGCAGGTCCGTCGGTGCCGACTGCTCATGCGGCCGCATCGGGGCGCCAAGTGCTGCAATCGAAATCCCGCAGTCTTCTTCAGCGACAAAACAGAAGATAGAGCCAGGAAGAGACGCCTCATCAAGCACCCGCCGCGGCGCTTCGCCAGCGATGCTGACTTCGCAAGGCTGCGCGCCCTGCTCGTCCAGAACCTCGACCGCCTCTCCTTTACGGAGACCAAAGGAGATCGCAGCCCCACCCCGAACATACAGCGTTTCGAGGTAACCAGACGGACTCGAAAGAGAAGGAATATTCATGAGCGTTTGCATCACCTGACTTCGCAAGAGTTTCTTGCTAGTTATGAATAGTTATGGCCAGGAATGCACGGTTTGTCAAACCACGTTCCGGAAAAAAGACGCGCAAAACCGCAACAATCACAAGAAAAAAGCCGGAGCGTTGGCTCCGGCTTCGCTTAGTGAATTTGCTCGCGAACGTTACAGATGGAAGAAGTAGTTGGAGGCCAGCACCACGCCAACACCTGCAACCAATATCAGGTACGGAAGAATGCCTGCCCGCTTGGTCGTCACGTCGCCGGAGCCGCCGACGTGCAGGTCCTCCAGCATCTGCTCAGGGAACTTGCCTTTATCCTGGATAAAGTGGCGGAAGCAGAACACCGGAATGATCATCGCCGCGAAGATGGCGCCAGCCCAGAGCGCTTCCGGATTCCAAGTCTTGGCGCCTGCGCCAAGGAACACGGCGTTGACGAAGGCGAACACCCCGCCCAACCCCAGCAGCCAGGTGGGCGCGCGGTATGGACGCTTGGTGGCGCCGGAGTTGACACGGTGGATCCATCCGGCGTTGAGGTTGAGGAAGTTGAAGATAATATAACCGACATTCGAAACTGCGAGGACGAAGAAGAAACTCGTGGAGTCAGTGGAGGCGACGGCCAGCAGCAGCAGGTTAGCCACGAGATCGGTCCACATGGCGCGAGTGGGGGCGCCGTGGTCGTTCACAAAGGTGAGGTAGCGCGGCAGCCAGCCGTCCACCGATCCCTGGTAGAGCGTGCGCGAGGATCCCGCCATGGCGGTCATGATCGAGAGGATCAGCGCCAGGATCATCAGCATGACCATGATGGCGTTGATGATCGGCCCACCGCCGACCATGTGCGCCATGGCCGCCGCCACGCCAGCGCCCGAGGCGATGGAGGGGTCGAGCATGCCGGCGAGGCCCAGCGCACCCTGGAAGGTGAAGGGCACAAGGATGAACAGCGCCAGACACAGCAGACCGGAAAAGAAGATGGCCTTGAACGTGTCAGTGCCCGGATTGCGAAATTCCGACGTGTAGCACACGGCCGTCTCGAACCCGTAGGTTGACCAGGCTGCGATGAACATGGCGCCCAGGATCGTCGTCCAGTTGGAGATGTGCCACGGCCCCACAAGCGGCCCGGTGCCCGCCGCGTTGAGCGGTGCCAGCGGTGCGTAGTTGGAGAACTGCACGGCGCCGTTGAACAGGGGCACCACGCCCACGATGACCATCGGGACGATCACCAACAGGCCGATGTATTTCTGCACATTGGCGGTGCCCAGGATGCCGCGGTGCTGGATGGCGAAGGTGACCAGCATGATGATGGCGCCGATGAAGAACGTGGCATTGAAGGAGAAGCCTACCGGTCCCAGCGTGTGGGTGAACAGCGTCCAGTTGCGGATGGCTGGGGTGAGGGCCGCGATGGCAGCGGTCACCTGCGCCTGCTGGCCGCTGGCGATGCCTGCACCATGCGCGGCGATCCAGGCTGTGACCTCGGGCGAAGTGGCGGTGGGGACGGGGGCCAGGGCATTGAGGATATAGGCCGCGGCGATGGTGCAGCCCAGCGAGAGCACCGGCGACCAGGCGAACCAGTTGCACCACACGGATAGCGGGGCGATGAACTTGGAGTAGCGCACCCAGGCGGCAGCACCGTACACCGAGGCACCACCCGACTTGTTCGGGAACAGTCCGGCGATTTCCGCGTAAGTGAAGGACTGCACGAAGCCCATTAGCATCGAGGCCATCCAGATGAGGAAGGCGAGATTGCCAACCATGTCGGAAATGCCGCCGATCGAGAACAGAACCAGCGCCGGCACGCCGCTGGCCACCCAGAAGGCGCCGCGCCAGTCGATGGCCCGGCGTAGCGAGCCCGATTCTGTCGTACTGCGCCCTACAGGAAAGATAATGTCGCTCACAGTGACCCCTCAATACTTATAGTTGGCGGATAGCAGCGGATAGGCTTAGCAATATCGTTTTACTGACGAGCAAAAAATATGCCACACACTAAATCGCTTGAAATTGCCGCCTAAGCATGCACAACAGACCAATTCTGCACAAATTAGCTACGAACAATGATCGAGAACAGTTTTTAATGCCTATATTTTGATCCGTTGCAGCACAGAGAAGCGCCGGAGTTTTCAATACCTTCCGCCGCAAGGGGCGAGGCTGATCCTGGTTTGTTCTTGAGTTCGGCAAAGCTGGTTGCGGGGGCCTGCAGCCGCGTTTGTCCTAACAACCGGAATTGGCGGTTTCCCTCCCTTCCCGGCCGTCTCGAGGATCGCCATCAACTCGCCGCGTAGGCTGGCATGGACCTCGCCGCGCTTTTGGCCCGGCGTGAGCACCACTTCGCCAATCAACGCCCGGATCGCCTCGGCGGCGTCCCGGTTGGTCTCTGGCTCGTTAAGCGCCTCCGCCAGTTTGGCGACCTTGGCGCGGTAAAGGTTGGAGACGTTGGGATGCACATCCGGCAGATCGGCCGGAGCCTGCACCATGCGGTCCATAATCTCAGCGCGCTGGCGCTCCAGCTCGTTCATGCGCGCCTTCATCTCAGGCTGGTACATGCCGTCTTCAATTGCCGCCATGATGCCCGCAACAGCGCGGCCGATCTTCTCCAACGCTTTTTGATCGGCATGCACCTGGGCGCGACGCTCATGGTTCAAGCGGTTGCTCTCTTCATGGTAGGCCCGGACCGCCGCTGCCACCGCATCCGGTGAGGCCATGCGTTCCGTCAGGCCGGAGAGCACACGCTGTTCAATCACCCCGCGACGGATGGTGCGGCCATTTTCACAAATCCCCCGCCGATGGTGGTTGAGACACCCATAGCGGTCCCGCAGGATCAGGCCGAACTTGCCCCCACAGCAGCCACACCTGAGCAGCCCGGACAGAAGCGCAACGGGCCGGCGCGCCGCGTGCAGCTTCTTGGCCCGCGCCTCGCGGATGCCGATGGCGGTCAATTCAAACAATGTTGCGATCTCACTTTGGCGCGCCCTGGCGGCCAGCCACAACTCATCTGGGATGATGCGAAGCTCCGGCACTTCGGTCCTAATCCACTCTGCTTCCGGGTTGGGCCGGGACACGCGATTGCCGGTGGCCGGGTCTTTCACAAAACGCTGACGGTTCCAAACAAGCCTGCCAACGTACAGCTCATTATTGATAATGCCAGTGCCACGGCTGATGTGCCCCCGAATGCTGGTATCCCCCCAAGCCCGGCCGAGCGGGCCCGGAACCCCCTCCCGGTTCAGATCAACCGCAATCGCCCTGGGGCTTTTGCCCGCGGCGAACTCACGGAAAATACGGCGGATCGTTATGGCCTCACTCGCAACAATCTCACGCTCACCCCGGATAGGCTCGCCGTTCGCATCCAATTTCTTCACCACCTGATAGCCGAAGCAAAGCCCGCCACCGGCCTTGCCCTTCTCCACCCGCCCGCGCATGCCGCGATGTGTCTTGGCGGCGAGGTCCTTCAGGAACAGCGCATTCATCGTGCCCTTGAGCCCGACGTGAAGTTCTGAAATTTCTCCCTCCGCCAGGGTGACGATGGTCACACCGGCGAAGCGCAGATGCTTGAACAGCGTTGCCACATCGGCCTGGTCACGGCTGATCCGGTCCAAAGCCTCGGCTAGCACCAACCCAAACTTTTTCTCCTGGGCATCACGAAGGAGAGCCTGAATGCCGGGCCGTTGGATCAGGCTCGCGCCGGAGATGGCGGCGTCATGGTAACTTCCCGCAATCTGCCAACGCTCGCGCGCAACCCGCTCCCGGCAGATACGGAACTGATCTTCTATCGACGCCTCGCGCTGGTTGTCGGAGGAGTAACGGGCATAAAGCGCGACACGAGTCATGGGTTATCTCCTATCGATCCTCTCCAGGCCGCCGGTTCTCATTGGCGGCCCCACATCGAAGCCAGGCAAATTCTTCCCGCGCCATCTGCCGGCCAAGGGCGCGGGCAATCGTCAAAACCAGCGCGTCTTCCCGGCGCTGCATCTCAACATCGTCCCTGCCCGTCTCTACGCCATTGTCATTCGCCGAGCACCGGCGTTTACGGTCCTCATCCTCCGCCATCCCAATACTCCCTCGCCGAGATCGATCGGGCAGAAAGCAACAAGGGAGCACCGCAGGAAAGTCAGAATATCAAAGCGCAGCATCATAGCGTAGAAAAACTTGCGCGTGGCAAAACCTGCAACAGGATGCGGAACACTACTTCGTCACGCAACCTGCTTGGTTCTAGGCGACACAGCCAATCCCAAAAACACCAGCACGGCCTGATTGAGGCGCAATATATCCTCGTCGTCCAAACGTCCGATACGCGCGCCAACCTTCGATTTCGGAACCGTCGTAATCTTGTCCACCATCAGGCGGCACATCGCGCGCAGGCCATTGCGTTCGTTCGGCTCCACGGCCAAACGGAACAGAGGCGCTTCCGTTTCGTCGGTCGTGAAGGCGCAGATGGTAATCGAATCCGTCCCGTCAAAACTATCATCCTGAACGATCACGACGGGACGCGGCTTGCCCGCATAATCCTTACCGCCTGCGACGGTCCAAATATCGCCACGCCTCATTCATCGCCCCAATCCGAGACCGCGTCGATGAACGCCTGATCCTCATGCGCATGGGCGCAGGCGGCGACGGCGAGCGACTGCCGATGGGCCTCCGAGCGGAAAGCCGGCGCACGCACGTCCGGCACCCAAATCTGGATGGGGCGCAGCCCCTGCTCACGCAGGCGGTCGCGATGCTCCTGCACCTTCACGCGGGAGGACTTAGGTTGAGATGGCGACGCCAAGATGATCCCTCCAAGCAGGTTACATGTAACTTACTCTCGTTAAGGGCATTTGGCCAGAGTTTTTGTCCACACCAAGCTACTCACCACAGGATTTCCCCCGCCGCCCCAGGCGACGGCGCATTTATCCTTGAATTGATTGGTGTTTTCGACGGCAGCGCCGTCATGGCACAAATTCGAGCGGCGCTAAAAACTAAATCAAACCAACCACATGCACCCCAGCCGACGGCGGTGCTTTTATCTGGCAGTCGCGTCCCCTCCCGGTTTCCGGCCTTGAGACCGATATTCTGCCCCGGCATTGTGCGATCTTGTAACCACAACCGCCCGAAGAAGACCGACAAAAGCGCACCGCCGATTTATTGCCGCTGCGCCCCCTTCCTGCGGTCAACAGGCGACGAGTGTGTGACGGGCAGGTGCGCCTATCCGCTGCCGGCCTCTTTTCTCCCCCGTTTCTCGATAAAGTGACGGCAAGGACGGGCATGCCGTCAACCGAAAAAGATAGTCCCCCCTAAACTCACATCTTACCAAACGGCAATGATAGACTTGGAGGGATAAGATGAAGCGTTTAATATTCCTGATCCTGATTACCCCCCGGGCGGCTCTGGCTCAATCTCTTCCGCAGACACCATTTGGCCCAAATAGTGCCAAGACATTTGTTGAACAATTATTTACCACTTGGTCAGGTTCTCGGTCAGATTCTGCTTTGCTCCTTAACGAGAAGTACTCAGATACCGTAGACTTTTATGGCGTGCCCACTTCCAAACAAGATGTTTTGAAAAAGGACCGTCAATTTATTAGGAAATGGCAGGTTCGAACTTATGACATCACATCTATGGAGCCTGTGATATGCGACCAGGTCACGGCGACCTGCACAATTTCTGGTCAAGACCATTGGGATGATTTCGCACCGGCTCTCAGACAGCGTTCCGTAGGCGATGCCAGTTTTAGCTATTCAATCCAGTATTTAGACGGACAATACAAAATCTCCAAAGAAGACGGGCAAGTTTTGGATCGAAATATCGTTGCCGCGACCGCCCCTGCTCTTTCACCACTCTCAACAGTGACAGCCGCCGAGCCTGTCAGCTATCAAAGGGCGAACTCTTCTTCTAAGCATGGGTGCATCATTTTTGGCGGGACAGCACCAAAACCTTGCGAAAGTTGGCCATCCTGGACGACCGGACAATGGACAATAGCGCCCGGAATCAAGACGGTCCGAGTACTTATTGTAGGCGGTGGCGGTGGCGGCTCTGCAAGCATTGAACGCGGCATTGGTGGCACTGGGGGAGCGTCGGGAGAGGTCGTCACATCAACTGTTAACATATCAACCCAGCAAATTGTTGTGCAGGTCGGTGAAGCAGGTAATGCAGGCTTAGAATTCGGACAACCAGGCCGTGATGGCGCTCCATCCTCATTCGGTGCTTTGGTTGCCACTGGAGGTGGCGCCGGGGAACCTCATTGTGGCGGCGAAACTCGAGTAACTGTTGGAGGCAGTAGCGCGGGTGGGGGCGCAGGAGGAGGTAGCTATGATGGCAACGGCTACCATGGTGGCAATGGAGGGAGCGGGGGAACAGGGGGATCAAGCGGGAGAGATGGCCAACCAGGCGATGACGGTGACGCCGTCCTTGGTACGCCTGGCGGTATTGGCACGGCATTTTCCGCTCTCGGTTTCAAAGATGTAACTGTGACAAATGGACCAGGAGGGGCAGGTGGCTCGTATGGCTCAGATAGAATTGGATATGGCGGCGGCGGAGGGGGCGGCGGTGGAGGCATAATTATTGGGCAAACAGCTCCGCGCGGGAATAAGGGCGAGAGCGACGAAAGCCAATCTTCTGCCGAAGGTGGAGACGGAGGGGTGGGGTTTGGCGCTGGCGGAGGCGGCGGTGGCAATTTCAAAGTTGGCGCTGTTGGTGGCCAAGGGGCGCCCGGCGTGGTGTATGTAGAGTGGTAGAGGCAGCTAGTTTTACCGGAATAAGGCGCGAGACCTCTTATCGAGCAGGACCTATAATGAAAAAATTCCTACTCGCCGCGCTACTAATTTGTTTGCCGTTGCTTGCGGAGGGGCAGTCCAGCGGCGGCGATGCTTCCCTCAGCCAAGATGCAAAGACATTTATCGATCAGTTCTGGACCGAATGGTCGAGCCCGAATTCAGCAGCGTTACCCTATATCGAATTTGCCGTAGATAATCAGGTCAATTTTTACGGCAAGCCCATCTCTCGTGAAGCGTTTATGAAGGCCGAGGCCGCATTTGCGCAGCGGTGGCCAGATCGTCAGTACAAGGCACAAGATGGTTCCGAAACTATCACCTGTAACGATGTCGCGGCGACATGCAACGTGAGTGGAATTGTCAACTGGACCAATTTTAGTCTGGAACGGGGGGTTCTGTCTGCAGGCCTGGAAAAGTTCAGTTTTTCATTGCGAGAACAGACAATCGACGGGATGCCTCTCTTTCTTGTCACGGGAGAATCAGGTTCAGTAATTAGCCGTAGCATTCGTCAGCTGCCAGGGGATGCTGCCGGAATTCATACGCCAGGAGGGATGGGCAAAACCTACATCGGCCCCGGTGATCTCGTACCAGGTGCGACTGCCTATTATGGTATGCGCGCCTACGATGCGCTGTATGCGGCGGTCGGCGGCAAGGCGGTGCAGCTGCGCCGTGCTTCCGATGGCGCACTGACGGACATACGCGTACGCCCCGACGGTGCTTTGGACAACACGGCGGTGAGAGCTTTTTGCCAAAACACGTCTTGTTACATAACAATCTGGTACGATCAGACCAGGCACGGCAATGATGTGAGCCAGCAGGCACCCTCGCAACAGCCTTTGCTGCAGTTCAGTACCGGAGGCCGCCCGCCTGTGGTGCAGTTCGACCATGACCGCATGACTTATCTAAGCGGTGCCTTTCCATGGGTGTCGGGCAACCAGCCCTGGAGCGGCCAGGTGGCGCTTCTCAACGTGTCGCCGACCGACTGGTATGAGCCGCTCTTCGGCTACGGTACGACGGCGCACGACATGAGCCTGTTTGCTGAATTGAATGGCCGACCTGGCTACCAGTTTTTTACCAGCATTTATGACAATGACGAGCCGAGCAACGTCACCGCTTTTGCGCCGGTGGCCGCAACGTTCTTCTACACTGGCAGCGTGGCAGGTGGCTCTGTAAATGGCACGGCCTGGTCAGACCCTTTTGGTGGTGCCGCCATTACCGGCAGTCAGTTCAATATCGGTGGTTCGCCGCAACAAGTCGGCATCTGGCTCACGGGTGGGTTGGGCGAGATTACCCTTTACCCGTTCTCATTGAGTACGGTGCAGATACAAAGCCTCGCTGCGGATGAGAGGAGGTTTTTCGGTTTCTGAGGGCAGCCTCGCTACGAATAGGCCCAGTTGATCTCCCGTCTGTGATACGCGGGAACGGCCGTCGACGCTCGGGACCGCCCAACGGAATGTCTCGAGCTCGGGGCGACACCGAGCCGTTGGTACGGCCATGATCGGCGCCAAGCCGCCCGTGAAGTAGCACTGCAAACGTATGCTTCTGGGGATGGCTCGATAACAGCCTGATGAGAGCCTTGGGCCGGTAGCTGCCGGAGACGCTGCACCCAGCCTCCTGCTTTCCGGGTTGGACGCACGAGAGGTGACACGCCAATCTCGGCCCTGCCATCGCGATGATGATGACGGAGTTGAGCCAAATAGCGTCAATCCCCGCCCCCTAGTCGTCAGACCGGGACGGTGAGCCATTTATGACAAAAATGGTTGCGGGGGCCCGCCGCCAACTTGATTTGCTCCTATCTCACAAGGAACGTAACCGATGCGAGCCCGCCACGGAGGTATGTGGGCGGGGTGGTTATTTGATTTCGGCGAGGCGGTTTGGCATCCAAAAGTCTCGGATGGCTGGCACGACGATAGGGATGTCGTGATAGGCGGTTTTCAGATAAGACTTGGCGTCGGTGGCCTGCGGCAATGTGCCGAAGTGGAACGCGAGTTCGTCGGCGCTGTGGAGCATGATCGGCAATAGCAGGCTGCATTCGATGCCTTTGGAATCGAGCAATGGCGCCCATGCCTTCCAGCGCAACTTCATGGCCGTGGTGAAGCCCATGCACCAAGGTCCGGCGAACACCACGCCATCGTCGGCGCGTTGGAAGATCGGCGCGTATTTCGATGGCGCCGTGGACAGGATTTCACCGATCGCATTGAACCGCGCCGCGATCGCCATGATGGCGTCGAGCCGCTTGCCGTGCGCCGTGGCGATATTGCCCTTCTCGCCGAGCAGATCGAAGAACCATTCATGCGGCGGTATCGAGCACGGGCCGACGACGATGGCGGCGAGGTAGCCATCGAGCATCGAGACGCCGTCAACCTTCGGCGCCGGCTTGAGTTGTTCCAGCCAGGAATCAAGGGTCTCAAGATCCATGGGCCGTTTGCCCGCTGGTACTGAGCTTGCCTGCGGCCGCCTCATGCGGCTTGCACCCGTTGTGCCTGCGCCGCCTTCCAGTGCCAGGGGAGCAATTCGCTCAGCGCGTTGACTTTGGTCTGGCCCGAGACGATGCGCTCCAGCACATCGGCAAGATAGGTCTGCGGGTCGAGCTCGTGCAGTTTGGCGGTGTTGATCAGTGACGCCAGAATTGCCCAGTTCTCACCGCCGGCGGCGGAGCCGGCGAATAGTGCATTCTTGCGGCCAAGGCTGATCGGGCGGATACTCCGCTCCACCGTGTTGTTATCCACCTCAACCCGGCCGTCCGTCAGGAACACGCCAAGCCCGCTCCAGTGCCCAAGCGTATAGCGAATGGCTTTGGCCAGCGGGGATTTGGCGGAGATTTCGCTTAAACGATCCAGCAGCCAGGGCTTGAACGCCTCGAACAAGGCTTGCGTCTCGGCCTGGCGCACCGCCAGGCGCTCCTCGGCACTGGCGCCGCGGATGCGCGCCTCGATGGCGTAGATGGCGGCAAACCGCAGCAGCGCCTCGGCCGAGACAAGACAGCCTGTCGATTTATGGATTTCAAAGAATTTGCGCCGCGCATGCGCCAGGCAGAATGACAAGGTGACAGGGCCGCCGGGCCGCTCCTGCCTGGTCAGCCGGTTATAGCCAGCATACGCGTCCACCTGCAGCACGCAGGCTTTGCCGGCCAGATGCTCCTCGACATGCCGGCCCTTGCGGTCTTCGGCGTAGAGATAAACCACTGCTGGTGGCGCCGGGCCGCGCCATGGGCGATCATCCATCGCGTAAGCCCAAAGCCGGGCGATGCGCGTTCGTTTTCTGGTTCTGTCCAGCACCGGCAACGGTGTGTCATCACAAAAGATCTTCGGCGCCGCCAGGATGTGCGCGGCGAGCACCGCATGCAGCGGCTTTAACCACCACGCCAGCCGGCCGATCCAATGCACCAGGGTCGAAACATCCAGATCGATCCCCTGACCGGCGAGCATTTGCACCTGCCGGTGCAGCGGCAGGTGCCAGGCAAATTTCATCACCGCGATATGCGTCAGCAGCGCGATGGTCGGCATGCCGCCATCGATGGGGCGTGGCGGCGCCTTGGCCTGCACCACCGCAGCTTCACAGGCGCGGCAACCATAGCGCGGCCGGTGAATGCGTTTGACGCGCAGGATAGCCGGCACCACGTCCAGCATCTCACTGACATCCTCGCCGATGATGTGCAGCCTGCCTTGGCAGCAGGGGCAAGCCTTGCTCGCGGGCTCAATCGTGATGTCCACCCGTGGCAGATGCGCCGGCAGACCGCCGATATTGCGCGCCGCTTTTGGCCGCGGCGGCCGGTTGGAATTCGCTGGCGTTGGCAGTTTGGCTGGTTCCACCGGCATGGCGGAAAGATCATCCAAGGCGAGCGGCAACTGGTTCGCCGGCTCAACCTGCTTCTCGGAGCGCGCGCCATACAAGGCTCGCTTCAAGCTTGCCACGATCGCCCGCAGGTTCTCGTTCTCCGCCTGTAATGCCGCGTTCAACGCCAGCAAATGCGCCGGATCATGCGGGGAATGTTGGCCATCCGACATGCCTGAAAGTTACCAAACATGCCGGACGTTTCGCCAGAAAATTAAGGTGTATGCTGCAATTTTCCGGCCGGGATCATGGATCTGGCCGGCGCCGCGGAGCGCACGGGTATCTGTGTCCAATCCATGCCAGAAAACAGCATGCGCAGCTGCGCCGCACTCAGCGTGACCGCACCATCCTGCACCGGCGGCCAGGTAAAACCACCAGCCTCCAGCCGCTTGATCACCAGGCAAAGACCAGAACCGTCCCAGAGAAGCAGCTTGACTCTATCGGTTCGCTTGGCCCGGAAGACGAACACATCGCCGGCAAATGGGTCGGCGGCCAGTACCTGTGTCACCATGGCCACGAGGCCATCCATGCCTTTGCGAAAATCAACCGGCTTGGATGCCACCACCACCCGCAGCCCCGGCCGGGACGGAATGCCCAGGATCACCGTGCCCACCCGATCAGACCAAGCACCTGCCGCAAAACCTCCGGATCGACCGCACCTTCCACGCGGACCCGGGCACGTCCGATCTCGATCTCAATCGATCCCGCAGCTTGATCCCGGCCCGATGGCGGCGGTAAAGCCGGCTCGGAAGCCGAGGCAGTGTTCACATCTACCTCACCCTCAAGGCGCAACGGGACAAAATGCGGTGCTCTCGCCGCCGCCAGATCATTTGTCGCCTGGCGACGCCATGTCCAAAGCAAGCCTCGGCTGACCCCGTAACGGCGCGCGACCTCCGCGATCTTCGATCCTGGTGCCATGCTCGCGGCAAGAATTTCCGCTTTCTCATCCGCCGTCCAATCCCGACGCCGCCTGCGGCCCGTGATCAGCTCAACCCGGCGGTATTCGGCGTCCTGATGACTGTACTGATGCCTAGCATTAGGACCGTCATTATCCATAATATCACCTCGCCCAAATTCAGGGCTTCAGTGTTCAGCAAACAGACCCGCGCCGCGAGGTGGGGCGCTCGCATCGCTTACTATGGACCAGGCGACGAAGGGGGCATGGCGTTCACCGATTTTGGGATCGAGACGCTCGCCGGTCTAATCGAAATCTATAAGGCCGATCCTCACCTACTCAAGCGATCAACCGATCCGCTATAGCCCTGCGGCCCACGCCGGATGATTACCCTGATCCCCAAGGTCTGATGGGTTGACAGCACCAATAGGCGCGAGCCAAGTTGGCAACTCGCTGTTGCTGCGAGGACGTGGGTTGTATTATGGAAACCAATACTACCTTGCGATGGGAGTGGCGAGTTTTCGTTCCGTCGGTCGCGGAGTATGTACCGTCGCTTACCATGCCATTAAACATTGTTCCTCGCGAAAGTGACGAGCTTTACGTACTCAATGCATCGAGTCCTGGGTTGGAAAATGTAAAGATCCGCAATGGTGTTTTGGATATAAAGCGGATCAAGAATGTTAATGCCGATGGACTGGAGCAGTGGGAGCCTGTCTTTAGAGCTGCATTTCCAGTGAAAAAAGACGACATCATCAAAGGTCTTGGGCCATGCGTACCGTGCGCCGCAGTACTCGCGCGCGATCGTTATACAGTAGAGCAGTTGATCGAAGAATGTGTGGCGCCTGACCCCGTTTTGCGGGCGGTGTGTGTTCACAAGTCGCGCCGAGGCTTCGTTTTTGCCGAGTGTCTTGGGGAAACGGTGGATCTGCTCATAGATGACGTTGCCACGCAAAGCTTGTCGCTTGAGCACGAAGATCCTGCACTTATCCTGGCCGCTTTGCGTGCTCTTGGACTCGATCCTCATGCCAACACTAATTATCCTCGGGGTATCATGCATGCTCTGGGGATTGGACGCGGAAAGTAGGTAGAGACGGTCCCTCTGCGGACGCTTCAGGCGTTGTTGCCGGCCCTGCGGGCACGTGGCCGCGCCCAGGCAATTATCGCGAACGGCGCCGATAGCGCGGTAATGCTGAGGTTTCCATAATTTAACGAGGTGACGACGTAATGTTCGCTAAATGGTAATCGCAATGGTACCGCTCTCCAGAGCCCACGGGCCGCTGACGAGGCGGGCAAATTTTGCAAAAGCCGGGGTATTGTTTTTCGGGATGTTGGATACAGCATTGTGATGTCCACCGATCTTTTCCTGACGGGAGACTTGATGCTGGGGCGAGGAGTTGACCAAATTCTTGACCATCCGAGCAAGCCCGGTCTCCACGAGGACCACGCCAATTCCGCGATTATCTATGTGCGTTTGGCAGAAAAGGTGTCTGGACCTTTGCCGCAGCGGGCGGATCCTGCGTATGTCTGGGGCGAGGCGCTGTCGATTTTGAAACAGCTGCGCCCGGCGGCACGCATCATCAATCTGGAAACTGCAATAACGACAAGCGAGGCTTGGTGCCCCAAGGGCATCAACTACCGGATGCACCCCGACAACGTAGCTTCTCTTCGCGCCGCCGAGATCGATTGCTGCGTCCTTGCCAACAACCACGTCCTGGATTGGGGAGAAGAAGGGCTGCTTGAAACCCTTGCTAGTCTGCGCCGGTCCGGTATTGCCGCCGCGGGCGCTGGCCATGATGCTGCCGAGGCCAGTGCTCCCGCTGCGATTCCGCTCGCCAGTGGCGGGCGCATCCTGGTCTTTGGTGTCGCCACGCCGAGCAGCGGTGTTCCGCACGACTGGGCCGCCGGCGCCGAACGCCCCGGCATCAATCTCTTAACTGACCTGACACCGCAAACCGCCGCTCGCCTCACAGAGGCGGCTGCCGCTCACCAGCGGCCAGGCGACCTTCTCATTGCGTCGATCCACTGGGGAAGCAACTGGGGCTATGAGGTTCCCGCCGAGCAGCGTGCGTTCGCTCACGCCCTGATCGACGGCGGCTTCGACCTGGTGCACGGTCATTCGTCGCATCATCCGAAAGGCATCGAACTTTATCACGACAAGCTGATCCTCTACGGCTGCGGCGACTTCATCAACGACTACGAAGGTATCTCGGGTTATGAGGAGTTCCGCGGCAACCTCGTCCTAATGTACCTGCCGCACATCGACACAGCGACCGGAAGGTTGCTCTCATTGAAGATAGTCCCGATGCGGATCATGCGGTTCCAACTGCGGCGACTTCGCCTGCCGATGCCGAATGGCTGCACCGGGTGCTGACCCGCGAGAGCAGGAAGTTCGGGACGGAGGTCGTCCTTCGTGAAGACGGAAGCTTCATGATCGACCGAGGAGGTACACTGGCACGCGCCTGATGCGTTTCGCTAGGCATGGGTATACCCTACGGTCTGCGCGAAGGTGACGAGCTGTTCGTCCGGAAGTTTGAGGATGCGGGCAAGCTTCAGGTAGTCAAGCGCGCCTCTGAAGACGGTGCCCAGCCCTTCCGATGCGCAGAACAAATAGACGTTCTGGCCGATGAAGGCGGCGTCCACGGACGCATAAAGACGGCGCTCCACGGCCGGAACATCCATGCGTTCGCCATGGGCAACATAAATGAGGTTCAACGGCGCAACCCCGACAAAATCCTGCAAGCCAGTTTCAGCCCGGATGTCATCCGTCGAATGCGGAAGCAGCGTGTGCGCGTTCGGTTCGTAAAACCACACGCCATCTTTCATGGCGAGATAGATATCCATCACCATGACATGGCGCCAATACGGAGCGGTTCGGTCTCCCGTTGGGCGATTGATGCCGAACGCCGCCCACAGCAAATCGGACAAGAGTTGCAATGGCAAGTCACGCGGCGAATATTCGCGCGTGGAACATCTTTGCGCGAGCGCGTCAAAAAGCGGTATTCCACCCGCGTTGCGCGGTTTGGGGAGATCGCGCTGCGGAAGCACTTGCGGGCCGGGTGTATTGTTAATGGCCATTTTTCTCCTCGGTTCATGGACTCAACCTTGCCAACTTGATGACGTCTCGGTTTTCCATTTGGCGCCTTGTTCCGCCGGCGCCAGTGGCGGACAGCCAGATGAGCGGGATCATGGGTCGCGGCGCTCCTTTCGGGCAACGCCGGCTTCCCGCAGGTTGGCACAGGCGAGCGCGGCGACAGCCTGGCGGATGGTGCCGGCAATACAGTGCTGACGCGCCCGTCCGGTAAGATCGGGTGCGATTGCTGCCACGTTGATGGCGGGGCCGAACCTGACGATCACGGGGTTGGGACGCGGCAGCCTCCGGCCTAGAGGGAGTGCTGCTGTAGTGCCGCCGATCCAGGCCGGCACAACCGGTACGGGTTGCTGCTCCAGCACGGCGCCGATCCCCGGCTGGAAAGTCTGCAGTTCGCCGTCCGGGCTAATTCTGCCTTCGGAAAACCAAACAAGCGTCTTACCGTGGCGGAGAACGGCGGCGGCATTTGCGATGCCCGCCGCCACCGCGCGGTCGGGATCGACCGGGACGATCTGCGCCGCCCGGCTGAACAGCCTTTCCAAGGGCGTGGCGAACAGCAGACCCGTCCATCCGGCAAAATAGCTGTGCCGCAGGTGGCGGTGTGGCAGCGCCGCCGCCAGCGCGAATGCGTCCATATAGCTCACATGGTTCGGACAGATCACGAAAGGAGGGGCCGGCAAATGCTGCCGGCCCTCGACCTTCAGGCGGAAGACAAGCCGCATGACGAGTCGGAGCAACATCTCTCCGGCCGCCCGCACAAGGTGGAGGCCGGGGCCGTAAGGCGCCAGCCAGGTTTCCGCATTGCCTCCGGTGGAGGCAAGGGGACGATTGGCCTGTGCGGCCATCGCCTCGCGCAGCAGGTCGCCGATGGTGATCACGCGGGCGATCTGCTGTTCTGTGAGGCTGATGCCGAACGCCTGCTGGAGCGCCAGGGTGAGATCGATCCAGCCAAGGGAATCGAGGCCGAGATCGAGTTGCGGGCTCGTGGCGAGGTCCATCGGCTGGCCCGGGTAGCGCGCGCGCAGCCATTGCCAGAGCGCGGCGATGCATGGATCGTCGGGCACCATGTCAACCGCGGCGGGACGCGTGGCTTCAGGCTGCCCCTGCCGGGCCGCGCGCGCGTAAAGCGGTTGCAGGAGATGCCTGCGCAGTTTGCCAAGAGGCGTTCTTGGCAGTGCCGTACGGGTGATGGCAAAACCGCCGAGGCGCAGATGCGGGGCCAGCGTCCGGCTCCGCGCCAGGAGCGCATCGGCAATCCGGTCATGCAGCCGCAACGTGCCGCTTTCGCGCAAAATTTGCTCGTCCGGCACAACGACAGCAACCAGCCCAGCCGCGCTACCAAAGACGGCGATTTCCCGGATCACCGGATCGGCAGCGTACAGGGTTTCGAGCGTTTCCGGGTCGATCTTCTTGCCGTTCGGCAGAATGATCGTTTCCGTTGCCCGCCCGGTGACATGAAGATAGGAACCCGCGTCGAGATACCCGAGATCGCCAGTGCGGAACCAGCCATCCGGTGTGAAGGCGGCGCTGGTGGCGGCCTGATCTTTGCTGGAGCCATCTTTGCAATAGCCGGAGAATACCGAGGAACCGGTTGCCTGTATCTCGCCGGTGCCGTCAGGGTCGGGATTGGCGATGCGCAGGCGGACACCGGGCAAAGCCTGTCCTGCGGTGCCGATACGCGGATGAAGCGGCCGATTGAAGGTGAGGATGGGCGAAGTCTCGGTAAGCCCATAGCCGGTCAGCACTCGCCAGCCGAGCGCATTGAGCGCCCACTCATCCGCGAGCGGCAGGGCGGCACCACCGCTGACCATCAGGCGCAGTTTCGGGCCGATTTCGGCGCGCGCCCGCCGGAACAAGATGTATCCCAGCCTTTGGCCCAATCGGCGTTGGGCGAAGCCGGCGAGTGCCAACAGCGCCGGAAAAACCCGCGCCGCCGCCCCTTTGCGGCGCCCAATGGCGGCGCGCAGGCTGGCAAGCAGGACGCCGTACAGGCGGGGTACGCCGAGCAGCACGGTCACTTCGCCGTTTCGCATGGCCTCCACGAGTTGCGGGCCGCTCAGCCCCTCCGGCAGGACAATCGCGGCGCCACTTGCCAGCACCGTCAGCATGCCGACCGTCAGCGGATAGGTATGATGAAATGGCAGGGGAACAAGCGCGTGGTCTTTTGGGCCAATGATGCCTGCTTCCATCAGCGCGCCGACATTCGACAACAAATTGGCATGGCTGAGCGGCACAGCCTTCGGCGGCCCGGTTGTTCCGGAGGTGAAGACGAGCAGAGCGGTGTCGCCGGGGCTGACCGTGGGAGTGTGGATGGTACCGGCTGCGCCTAGCGGCGCAGCAATATCCAGCACCTTGCAGGCAGGTGATAGGCCACGCAGCCGCTGGATTTGCTCCGGCGCGGTAATCACAAGCCGGCAGTCACCGATGGCAAGCATGCGCCGCAGATCCTCGTCAGAGATTTGCGCGTCGATCGGCATGGCAACGCCGCCCACCGCAGAGATGCCGAAAAACGCCTCTACCCAGGCCGGGCTATTGGGAGCCATGAGGCCGATGACATCCCCGGGCGCCAACCCGCAAGAAAGGATGCGCTGCGCAAAACTCTCTGCCGCGTCGGAGAGTTCGATGAAACTGAGTGTTTCTGCGTCACCGCCGCTGATGATCGCGGGGGCGTCGCGATACTCCCGTACCCGTAACAGCAATGCCGGAAGTGTCTCGGGGCAGGCCATCGGTTGGACGCTTTCCAAACCGTCTGAAATGTTTAGGTAACAGCAAGAACTCAACAGGCTGGGACATGAAGAACGGACGTTGATGGACGGATCGGCCACTTATTGTATTCTCCGCCTCCAGGGACGGAGATGCACGTTAACGCCTTGTAAGGCGGGCGATACAGAGGAACTGACACCGCAAAGCGCCGCATTTTTACTTTCATATCGTTACAACAACGTCAGTGGCGCATCTTCCGGGTTTGCTCACGGCGGAAAAGCTGCCGCCACCACCTGCGCCACGCGCCGGCGCAGCGGCATCGCATTACCTTCATCGTACGGATAGAGCCGGCTGGTGAGGATGATCAGGAAGGTGCCGGTCGCTGGGTCGATCCACAATGCCGTGCCAGTATAGCCGGTGTGGCCGTAGGAGCTGGCACTGAAAGCTCCCCCGGTCCAACTACTGTAGGGCGAGGCCATGTCCCACCCCAGCCCGCGCGTGACACCATCGGGCAGAGCCTCGGGCGCGGTCATTTGCGCCACGCTGCCGGGGCTAAGGATCCTCGCGCCATCCAGTTCGCCGCCATTCAGCAGCATCTGGCAAAAGCGCGCCAGATTGTCGGCCGTCGAGAACAGTCCGGCATGGCCAGCCGCGCCGCCCATCTGGTAGGCGGTGGGGTCCTGCACCGCGCCCAAGCGTAACTCGCCGTCCTGGACATCCGTCGGCACCAAGCGGGCATTGTCGCCGGATGGTGGATCGAAGCCGGTGTCCGTCATGCGCAGCGGCGTGAAGATGTGCTGCGCGGCGTAGAGCGGCAGGCTCTCGCCGGCGACCTTCTCGACCAGGGCGCCAAGCACGATGAAATTGAGATCACTGTAGATGAAGCTGGCGCCCGGCGCGGCCACGGGATGGTCCGCCGCGATCTTCGCCAACGCTCCGGCTTCGCCATGCCAGTCCATATAGGGCGACGATCTGGGTGAGAGGCTTGCGTCAATCAAGATGAGAGTAGATTGTCGCGGCGGCTTGTTTGTGCCTGTTCTGATTGTCGCTGGCAATGCTTATTATGCGGGTTGATTGTCGTGGAGCGACAACTCCTCGGTGGCTTTGATTGTCGCGTAGGTTAGCGGCCTTCCGGCGCGTGATTGTCGCTGGAGTGCGGAGCGTCTGCGGTAGCTTTCGACATTCATTTCGAAGATGGTGGCGTGGTGGACCAGGCGGTCAACCGCGGCGAGGGTCATGGCGGGATCCCCGAATACCTCATGATGCCGCTGATCTTGATCGGCTAGTCACTCATGTTTCGATTATTGACCCCCATCATCCTCTTTTTGGGGCCAGTTTACGGGTAGCGCCGCGCATTTCTTCCCGTGGGTCGGCTATGGTTGTGCTCATTCTTTCCGATGGGCGGGAGCGATCGGTTCCGCGCGCTGCAACAGATTTAGCAGACGCTCCAATTCTACATTCGAGAATATACCCGCAAGCGCGAATTTCCGTGCGGAGCCTTTTGCCGTTGGCGAATCGGATCCGAATTATGCTTCGCTGCCAAGATGAAGACTGTGGTGGTGAAGCGCTGCCAGGTCGATGGCCTGCACCCTCAGCATGCAGCGGAACCGATCCTGCCGCCCGAACTGGTGCCACGGTTGTGGTGCCAACTTCCAGCGACGATACAACAACAGCTGGCACAGCAGGTGGCGCAACTGGTCCAGCGCCTGCGATTGTCTGCCGACCCGTGCGAGGAGGGGCGTGATGTTAAGCACCTCACTGGCGGTTGAGGAGCGGATCACGACCGCCCACCGGGCCAAGCTGGCTTACGTATACGTGCGGCAGTCGTCCCCGGGGCAGGTCCGGCACCATCAGGAAAGTACTGAGTTGCAGTATCGTCTTGTCGAACGGGTCGTCCTTCTTGGCTGGCCAAGAGAACGTGTGCAGGTCATCGATGACGATCTCGGCAAGTCCGGTGCCTCGAGCGATGAGCGCTTTGGCTTCCAGCGGTTGATCGCGGAAGTAGGGTTGAACAAGGCCGGGCTGGTGATCAGCCTGGACGCGTCGCGGCTGGCTCGCAATAATCGTGACTGGCATCAACTCCTTGAATTATGCTCAGTCTTCGGTGTTTTAATTGCTGATGGTGAGCGGCTTTACGATCCAGGCGTCTACCACGACCGCCTGTTGTTGGGTCTTTCGGGCATCATGAGTGAGGCGGAACTGCACCAGATCCGGATGCGCCTCCATCAAGGTGAGCGGCAGAAGGCGGCGCGCGGTGACTTGCGATTGCCGTTACCGGCCGGATTAACGCATAGCCGTGAGGGTGGCGTCATTCTGACCCCCGATGAGGAGGTGCAGGAACGGCTGCGCCTGGTGTTTACAAAGTTCCGGGAATTGCGCAGCGCCAAGGCCGTCATGCGTTATTTGCGGCGCGCCGGGTTGGTGCTGCCGGTACGGCCAATCCAAGGGCCAGCACCACACGAGATCATCTGGCGACCGGCTGACAGCGCCAAAGTCATTCACATTCTGAAGAACCCGGCCTACGCTGGCGCTTACGTGTATGGCCGGCGTCGCAGAACCCGATACGGCAACAGCCCGGCAACCGGCGGATCGCGACCGTCACAGTCGCCCTGGAGGACTGGTCTGTTTGCCTCAGGGACGCTCACCCGGCCTATATCGACTGGGAGGAGTTCATGGCCAATCAGCGGCAACTGGCGGACAACCTGAATCGTTACGAAGCGGGCCGCCCGGGTGTGCCCCGCAAAGGCAGCGCACTGCTGCAGGGTATCGTGAGCTGTGGCCGCTGTGGGCGGCGCATGTGCCTGCGCTACTCTGGCCCGCAAGGCAATTATCCGGTCTACATGTGCGCTGCTGATCATAGTGCAGATGGCCGGCCACGTTGTCAGGAAGTTCGTGCGCTTCGCGTCGATGCCGAGGTTGAACGCTTACTCTTGGTGGCATTACGACCTGATCAGATTGCGCTGGCAATTGCAGCCTTGGGGGAGATTGAGCAAGAATCATGCGTGGACGGCCCATTGAGTTCAAGTAGGAATTGCAAGGTAGCGTCCGTCAACGTGGTGGAAATTGCGGGGCTGTTTGAGTGGCCGTTGATCATGCGGCCTCGGTGGGAATTTGTAGCGCCGCCGCGTTGGCAGCGGGGGCCATGAGTTCGGCCATTGGCTCGGTCTGCATGTAGCGGTTCTGGGTTTGCCATTCGTCATTGGCCTCGAGCAGCACGGCGCCGATCAGCCGGATGATTGCCGGCTCATTGGGAAAGATGCCGACGACATCAGCCCGGCGTTTGACCTCCTTGTTGAGGCGCTCGAGCGGATTGGTGCTGTGCAACTTGGTGCGGTGAACGACGGGGAAGTCCATGTGGGCGAGGACGTCGGTCTCACTCTCGTCGATGAAGCCGGCGAGCTTCGGCCATTTGCCGCGCAGCTGGTCGGCGACCTGACGCAGGGTCTGGGCAGCGGCGGCGCGGTCGGGCTGGATGAACGCCTGGCGCAGCAGCGCGGCGACCATGCTTTGCTGGCCCTTGGGCACGTAGGCCAGGGCATTGCGGACCCAATGCACGCGGCAGCGTTGCCAGCTCGCCCCCATCACCCGGCGGATGGCGGCTTTCAGCCCCTCATGCGCGTCGGAGATGACCAGCTTGACGCCATGCAGGCCGCGACGGACCAGGCTCTTGAGGAAGCCGCTCCAGAAGGTTTCGGCCTCGGAGGGGCCGATATGCAGGCCGACGATCTCGCGTCGCCCCTCGCTGTTCACGGCCACGGCGATTATCGCCGCCACCGAGACGATGCGGCCGCCCTCGCGCTGCTTGAGATAGGTGGCGTCCAGCCACAGATACGGCCACTCGCCGGCCAGCGGCCGTTCGAGAAAGGCGTTCACCCGTTCGTCAATGTCCTTGCACAGCTTCGAGACTGTGCTCTTGCTGATGCCCGTCAGCCCCATCGCCTGCACCAGCTCGTCGACCCGGCGGGTCGACACCCCGCCCACCCAGGCTTCCTGGATCACCGCCACCAGTGCCCGCTCGGAGGTGCGCCGCGGCTCCAGAAACGGCGGAAAATACGAGCCCTGCCGCAGCTTCGGCACCCGCAGCTGCAGCGACCCCAGCCGCGTGTCCAGGCTGCGGTCGCGATAGCCGTTGCGGTAGGTCGCCCGCTCGCCGCTGCGCTCATAGCGTCCGGCGCCGATCAGCCCGTCCACGTCCGCCTCCATCAGCAGCTGCAACACCGCTTCCGCCACGCTGCGTAGAAAATCACCATCACCGGCCTTCGCCAAAAGCTCCGCAAGCGGTAGTCTCTCCTCGGTCATCGGGTCCCTCCTCGGTCCAGGTTGAAGTCTCGCAACTCCACCTTAGCCAATCGATCCGATGGCCACCCAAATTACCACGCTATCCGAAACGAAAGTCCACCACCTCCGTGGACGTTACCAATTGCAAGCTTTGATGACGGTTCGAAAGCGGTCATGCGTTCGGCCTCTATATGCGGCAACATGCCGCCGGCCCAGATGGGTTCCGCGAGCAACATCCAAACACAACTGCGGCATATTATTTACCGGTGATTCTATCGGATTTTGTTGCTCGTCGGTTCGACCGATCATCATCTCTTGCTCTGCCCTTAAACCCTCGGCACCGGCGCGCGGATCAGGCGGCGACCGGCTGACGCCGATACGCTTCACCACGCGCCATCATGGCCCAGATGATCCGGGCCATCTTGTTGGCCAGCGCGATCGCCGCGACCTTGCGCGGCCGACGCTCCAGCAATTGCAACAGCCAGGCGGTAGCTGACTTGCTACCTGGTTTAGCGAAGCGGATCACTGCCATCGCTCCGACCACGAGCAGTTGCCGCAGCCTCTCATTGCCTGCTTTACTTATCTTGCCCATACGATGCTTGCCGCCGGTGGAATGCTCTCGCGGGGTCAGCCCAAGCCAAGCGGCAAAATGTCGTCCGGTCTCAAAATTTGCGTGGTTCACGGTCAGCGCCATGGTGATCGCGGTGATTGGCCCGACGCCGGGGATTGCGGCGAGGAGCTTGCTGACCGCGTTGGCCTTGTGCTGTTCGAGCAGTTCTCTCTCCAGTGCGTCGATCTTGGCGTCGAGATCGGTGATATGCCGGCCCATTTGCTCGAACATCGGCTTTGCAATTGCTGGAATTGTTTCTTCAGCTGATAGAACGGCAAGCAATGCCGTGATGTTCACGCAGCCCTTGGCGGCAACAATGCCAAATTCCGTCGCGTGCCCTCGCAACGCGTTGATCGCCTGGGTGCGTTGGTTCACCAAGAGCTCCCGAAGCTTGACAATAATTGTCGCGGCTTGCTCATCCACCGATTTGACCGGAACCTGGCGCATGGTCGGACGTGATGCCGCCTCATTGATCGCTTCCGCGTCGTTGCGGTCGTTCTTGCTCCGCTTGACGAACGGCTTCACATATTGCGGCGGGATCAACCTCACCCGGTGGCCCATACCGCCCAGCACCCGTCCCCAATGGTGCGAACCGGCGCAAGCTTCGAGAACCACCTCGGTCGGCGCCAATTTGGCGAAAAACGGTTCGACCTGAGCGCGCCTGATCTCGCGCCGCAGTACCGGGCGCTCCTGGTCGTCGACCCCATGGATCGTAAAAACATGCTTGGACGTGTCGATCGAAATGCGTTTAAATTCCATTGGGCGGCCCTTTCATTAGGTTGGTTGTTCGACCTTATAGTGGCACATTCGATGCCGTTGGGCCGTCCACCCCAACACTGGTTCTAGAACGCCAGTGGACCTTGAAGCGGGAACGGGCACGTTTTGAAGCAGACCGCGCGCGCCGCCAATATGACACTGTCGAGCCCGAGAACCGTCTTGTTGCCCGCTCGTTGGAGCGGCTCTGGGAGGAGAAGTTGCGGCGGGCCGAAGATGTCGAGCGGGAGCATGATGCCTGGCAACGCGAACAGGCGATATTGATTACCGAGGCAGACCGCGCCGACGTCCTGGCCTTGGGGGAGAACGTACCTCTGATCTGGCATGCTGGAACAACCACATCGGCCGATCGCAAACAGATCGTCAGGTTGGTCATCAGCGACGTCTTCGTCGATCAAAAGCGGGAGCGGGGCCGTGTCTGGATCAAGATTATCTGGCAGACCGGCGCTACCAGCGAACATTGGTTACAAAGGCGGGTGCAGAGTTACGCGCACCATGCTGACCCGGATCAATTACAGAGCCGCATACGCGAGCTGAACGCCTCCAACAAAATGGATGCCGAGATTGCAATCATCCTGAATGTCGAAGGGCTTTGTTCAGCGCATGGCCCGGCATTTAAGGGTGAGACGATTCATCTCCTTCGAAAAAGGTGGCATATCCCGACCGTCAAGATCAATGGCAGCACGGTGAATCCACTGCGTTGGCCGGACGGCACTTATTCGGTGCAGGGCGCCGCCGAAGTTCTGGGCATCACCTCCCAGACCATCTTCGACTGGCTGCGCAAAGGGTGGTTATCAGGACACCAACTTGCCAAGGGCATGCCATGGCAAATCACACTCTCGGAGGAACAGGCCAAGGAGCTGAGGACCCGAGTCCGACACACCAGCAAATCGAGGAGAGAGGCATCATGACATCGTCGAGTTTGGAAAGACCCGGTTCCATTCGCCGAAGGGCTGATTGGCGGTGATGAGAGTGGAACGGCGCTCGTAACGGGCGCTGATCAACTCGAACAGGACCGATGTTTCGGCCTGATCCTTGGCGACATAGGCGGGGTCGTCGAGGATCAGCAGGTGATATTTGTCGAGCTTGGCTATGGCGGATTCGAGGGTCAATTCGCGCCGTGCCGCCTGCAGCCGCTGCACGAGGTCGGAGGTCGGGGAGAAGAGCACGCGCCAGCCATTTTCAATGAGGGCCAGGCCGATGGCCGCCGCCAGATGCGACTTGCCGCCGCCGGGCGGGCCGAACAGGATGAGATTGGCGCCTTGCTCCAGCCAGCCGTCCCCCGAACACATCGCGGTTACCTGCGCGCGCGAGATCATCGGCACGGCGTCGAAGGTGAAGCTTTCGAGCGTCTTGCCCGGTGGCAGGCGGGCTTCGCTTAAGTGCCGTTCGGTGCGGCGCCGGTCACGCTCGGCGATCTCATGCTCGGCCAGGGCGGCGAGCAATCTGGCCGCGGGCCAGCCCTCCTTGTCGGCGCGTTCGGCGAAGTCGGGCCATGCCAGCTTGATCGCGGGCAGACGCAGATCGTTCAGGATGAGACAGAGGCGCTGGGCGTCGATGGCCTGGGTTGGTTTGGTCATGCGACGCCTCCCGCCAGCAGGGCGTCATAGGCGCTTAAGGACACGAGCTTGACGACGACCTCCGGCAGCGCCGCCGGATCGGGCGCGAAGCGTTCTCTCAAGCTGGCGATGTCGGGCAACCGGTTGGACGAGACGATCCGCGCCGAGGCGGCCGAGAGCCTCGGCAATCTTATTGAGAAAGTGGTGCTCACCCCCGACGCCGGCGCGCCCGACGGCTTGGCGGCCGAACTGCATGGCAATCTGGCGATGATCCTGACGCTCGCCGCGTCGCCTGACAGCGCAAAATTGCCTAGAATTTCAGGCAGCAAAAACTCCCGGTCACGATCTGTTCCCGGGCGTCAACTGTCGGTGGTTGCGAGGGCACGAAACCACCGACAGTTAACTACCTTGAGAACACCATGTTATAAAATTTGCCCTTCAGGTAAGTGCTCCAACATCTGATAACCGGAACAAGCTTTTGCCTGGAGATCAAGATTTCCGCCACAGCGCGGATAGGCGCGGCAGGATGGCACCGGTGCGCGCCTGGTAGCGCCGGTACGCCTCGCCCCGGCTCGCCAGCATAGCAGCTTCGAGCGGCGGCACACCGCTGGCGTAGCGTAGGGTGAGGTACATCATCGCGGGAGAGAGCAGACTGAGCAGACTCCATGGCTGATTCGTCGCCGCCCCCAGCGCCGGGTAAGCACACCAGCCGATGACCTCAAACAGGTAGTTGGGATGGCGGGAGAACCGCCAGAGCCCATGGTCGCACACCTTGCCCCGGTTTGCCTGGTTGGCGCGGAAGCGGCGCATCTGCCGGTCGGCCATGGCTTCGCCGCAGATGGCCCCGAGCGCCAGGGCGATGCCCAGCGCGTCCCAGGGGCGGAATGCCGGGTCCGGCTGGCGGGCGGCATACAACACCGCTATGGCGAGCATCGTGCTGAACGGCCCCTGGACAAGCACGAGCAAGAGCATCCGCCGCTGGAACGCGGCACCTAAATCGGCGCGCATCCGGGCGTAGCGCGCGTCCTCGGCGCCGCCGGCCACACGAGCGGCGACATAGGCGCCCAGCCGGGCAGACCAGAGCAGCACCAGCGCCGCCGCCAACGCCCGCCGCCAGGGCACTGGCCCCGCCGCCAGCGCGCCCAGCGCGCAGCCAAGGCCTGTGCCGAAGGTCCAGAACACGTCCACCCATCCGGCATTGCCCACCCGCGCCTGGAACGCCCAGCCGGAAAGCATGACCACCACCATGCCCAGGCCGATGGCGGCGCAGGCTAGCAGCATGGCCGCAACAGGTAGTGACTTACACCCCAGGCCTCTCCGCCGGCATGGCCGAACAGCCCGGCCGTGGCCAAAAAGAACAGCCGCCAGCGGCGGTGCCAGAGCCGCGCCTCGGCGCCGTAGGTCTCCCGCAGGACGGGACGGATGGCGGCCTCGTGGGCATCGTAATTGGCGAGCCATGCCAGGGCCGTACGCTCGTAATGCTGGCCGTTCCAACGCCATTCGCGCTCCAGGCTGAACAAATCGGCGAATTCGCGGATCAGCCCGTGGCTCGGCATGATCCCGCCGGTGAAGAAATACCGCGCGATCCAGTCGGCCTCATCCTCGTGGTCGAACCGGTAGGGTTGGCTGGCATGGCTGAAGACGTGCAGAAACAGCTTGCCGTCAGCGTTCAGCCAGCCGCGCAGGCGCGCGAGCAGGCCACGCCAGTTGGCCATGTGCTCGAACATCTCGACCGAGACGATGCGGTCGAACGTCTCACCGATGGCGAAGTCGTTTATGTCGGCGGTAATGATCCGGACGTTGGCGAAGCCGCGGCGGCTTGCCTCGGCCTCGATGGACAGGCGCTGGGGCGTGGAGTTGGAGACGGCGGTAATGGCGGCGTTGGGGAAGCGCTCGGCCATGTACAGCGTGAGCGAGCCCCAGCCGCAGCCAAGCTCCAGGATGCGCTGGCCGTCGCGCAACTCCGCATGGTCGGCAGTCCGCGCCAATGCTTGCAGTTCGGCGTGGGGCAGCGTGGTGGCGTCCTCGAACAGGCAACAGGAATACTTGCGCCGCGGCCCCAGGCAATGGGTGAAGAAATCCGGCGGCAGCTCGTAATGCTGGCGGTTGGCTTCCTGCGCATGTTCGGCGATCGCGTGAGTCACCATAGCACGGGCAAACTCGCTTGTGCGGCACGGGGCGGCGGCCAGCTGCGCATGGGTGCGCCCAACGAGGCGGGAGATGCCCAGCCGCAGCAGCGGGTCGGGCAACGGGGCGCGCTCGGCGGCGCGCGACATTTGAGCGGCGAGGTTCATGCGCCCCCCCTCAGGGACTGAACCGAGGTGACGTGATGGATGAAGGCCAGGCAGTCCGGCAGCACCGGCCCCAGAAAGCCGAGCAGCGGCGAGGTGGCGCCGATGAGTTCGACATGGTTGAGACCGGGGTAATATCTCTCGGCCACGGCATCATCCTCGGCGCGCAGCCGGGCGGCGAGGCGCATGGAGTTGCCCGGCCTCACAAGGGTGTCGCGCAGCCCGGCGGCGAGGAAGGCCGGCGGCGCGCCAGGGGCGACGAAGTTGATCGGCTGGGTACGTGCAAGGCTGTCGGGCGGGCCGAAGATGGTCTTCAGCACCGGATTGTGCAGCGGCAGGAAATCATACGGCCCGGCGAGACCGATGAAGCCGGCGATGTCGCGTTTCGGGTCCAGCCCCTCGGCGCCGAGATAGGCGGGGTTGAGCGCCAGCATGGTGGCGATGTAGGCCCCGGCGGAATGGCCCATGAGGACCATATGGCGCGGGTCTGCGCCAAAACGGGCGGCGTTGGCCTTTGTCCAGGCTACGGCGGCGGCACCGTCCTGCAAGAAGGCGGGGAAGCGCACTTGCGGATAAATGCGGTAATCGGGGATGACCGCGACGACGCCGTTCGCCGCCAGCGCGGCGCCAACAAATCGGTACATCTCCTTGTTGCCCAGCTGCCAGGCACCACCATAGAAGAATACCACCACCGGCGCGTCGTGGGCGCCGGCGGGCTCGTACACATCCAGCGTCTGGCGCGGACCGGCGGCGTAGGGGATGCCGCTCGTGACATGCCAGGCGCCGCCAGCGGCGGCGTTGATGAGCGTGACCGGCGAAAGCCAGACGAAAGCCAGCAGACCGAGCACCGGCAGGGCGAAGGCGGCGCGTAGCATGGTCAACCGCCCAGGCGGCGCTGCAGCCGCCCCAGGAAGCCATCGAGGCGCAACCCGCCCTCGAGCGCGGCGAGGCAGAAGCAGCCGTCCGCCTCTGCGCGCGGCTGGTGCACCAACATGTCATCGGCCTCGGCCATGTCGCCGGGGCCGTACTGGCCGGTGGCGTCGCTGTAGCCGCCGTAGAGCACCTGGGTCAGTTCGATCTCGGCGTGGCTGTGGCGGATGACTTGGCGGTTCGCCGCCACGCGCAGCAGCATCACGTTAGCGTCCGGCGCCCAGGGCAGGCGCACGCGGCTGTAGCGTACGCCCGGCCCGGCCCACAGCCATCGTCCGATGCCGCATCCGGCCAGCACGGGTGGCAGCGTCAGGCCCTCTGGCAGGACCGGCCCGGCCTGAGGCGGCGGCAGCGGCGCCGGCGCGGGGGCGGGCTGATCTTCAAGCCGGGCCAGCACATCGGCAAAGGCGGCGGGGGCGAGCACGGCGGGCGGCGAGGACTCCAGCACCGCGCCGCCCAGCGCCTCGAACGCCGCGACGCGGGAGCGGCAGAGCGGACATGAGTGCAGATGCACCTCGATGACCAGCGCCAGCCCGGCGCCAAGCGTGCCGGCCGCATGGTGAAGCAGGATTTCTTCGGACGGATGATGATGGATGCTCATGGTTCACTCCCCCAGCACGGCGCGCAGGCGCGTAAGCGCGAGGCGGATGCGAGATTTCACGGTGCCGAGCGGCACGTTCAGCGCCTTGGCGATGGCGGCGTGCGGCGTCTCGGTAAAGAAGGAGAGTTCGATTACGCGCCGCTGCTCGTCGGAGAGCGCGGCGAGCGCACCGCGCATGCGCGCCGTTTGCTCCCGGACCAGGCTCAGCGCCTCGGCCGAGGGGGACGGATCCGCTTCGTCCGGCGGCGGCGGGCTGCGGGGACGCTGGCGGCGGGCATGGTCGATGCGCAGATTGCGGGTGATGGTGAACACCCAGGTGGCGACCCCGGCGCGGGCGGGATCGAAGCTTCCCGCCTTTCGCCACAGGGCCAGCATCGTCTCCTGCGCCAGCTCCTCGGCGGCGGCGTCGCCAAGTCCGGCGCGCAGATGAAAAGCCTTGAGGCGTGGCGCGAAGTGCCTGAACAGCAGGGCGAAGGCTTGGCGGTCGCGGCGGGCGGCGACGAGGCCGATGAGCCGCACCTGCTCCTCCGTTTCCAGCGGCGCCTGCATCTCCGCCGGCGTCAAAACCTCCTCCCGGGAGAGGGCCGCTTCGCGGAGACTTGTGCCGAATTGTGCCTCATGCGTGCTCACGCTGTTGTATACGCGCCAGTGGGTTGTTTGGATCATTGCGGCGGTGATCCAGCCGCCGTGCCGCCCCGTATAAGCGCCGAAGCCTGCAAGGAGCGGACATGTCCGAAATGCGCAAAATCGCCGTCGTTGGAGCCGGGATTTCCGGACTGGCGGCGGCCTGGCTGCTGACGACGCGCCATGAGGTGACGCTGTTCGAGGCCGAGGCGCGGCTCGGTGGGCACAGCCATACGGTCATGGCAGGGGACGTGCCGGTGGATACCGGGTTCATCGTGTACAACGAACCCGCGTATCCGAACCTGACAGCCCTGTTCCGGCATCTGGAGGTGGCGACGCAACCGTCCGACATGTCGTTTTCCGTCTCCCTTAATGCGGGGCGGCTTGAATATTCAGGAAGTAATCTCAGGGGCCTGTTTGCGCAACCGGGAAATCTGTTTCGCCCGCGATTTTGGGCCATGCTGCGTGGCATCGCCCGCTTCTACCGCGAGGCGCCGGCGGCGCTGCCGCGTCTCGGCGAAGTGCGGCTGGCGGAGTATCTGCGCGAGGCGGGATTTAACGCGGCGTTTTGCGAGGGTCACCTCTACCCGATGATAGCGGCCATCTGGTCCACCCCGGCGGGGCGCGCGGGGGATCTTCCGGCGGCCTCGTTCATCCGTTTTTGCGAAAACCACGGACTTTTGAAACTGGCCGGGCGTCCGGTGTGGCGCAGCGTGACCGGTGGCTCGCGCGAATATGTCGCCAGGCTGCGGGCGGCGTTTAAAGGGCGCGTGGTCTCCGGGCAGGCGGTGGCGGCGCTGCGCGGCGTGCCTGGCGGGGTGGAACTGCGCGGCGCTGACGGCACGATGGAGCGGTTCGACGAGGTGGTGTTGGCCGTGCATGCCGACCAGGCGCTGCGCCTGCTCGAAGACGCCAGCCCGGAGGAGCGCGCGCTGCTGGGTGCTTTCCGCTACACGCGCAACGGGACGATCCTGCACCAGGATGCGCGGCTGATGCCGCGCCGCCGCGCCGCCTGGGCGGCCTGGAACTACGCGGCCGCGGGCGGGGGCTGGGAACAGGTCTCCGTCACCTACTGGATGAACCGGCTGCAAAACCTGTCTGGCGCGGGCAATTATTTCGTCACCCTCAACCCTTTGCACGAGCCAGCGCCTGAGCGCGTGCTGCACCGGCAGGTCTATGAGCATCCGGTGTTCGACGTGCCGGCCCTGCGCGCCCAGGCCCGGCTGTGGGATCTGCAGGGGGTGCGGCGGCGCTGGTTCTGTGGCGCATGGTTCGGGGCGGGGTTTCACGAGGACGGGCTGCAAGCGGGCCTGGCCGTGGCCGAGGCGCTGGGCGGCGTGCGGCGCCCCTGGCGTGTAACCGATGAATCCGGGCGCATCTGCCTGCCCGCCCCGTTCTCTGGGGTGGCGGCATGAGTACGCTGTACAGAGGCGTTGTCACCCATTGCCGCTTCAGCCCCAGGCGGCACCGGCTGAAATACCGGGTGTTCTGGCTGCTGCTGGATCTTGCGGAACTCGACGCCAAGATAGCGCAGCTGCGCCTGTTCTCGCGCAACCGCTTCAACCTGGTCTCGTTTTACGACCGCGATTACGGCGATGGCGGCGGCGCTCTGGCCTGGGCGCGGGCGCAGATGCAGGCGGCCGGGCTGGAGAGCATGGGCAGCCGCATCCTGCTGTTAACCATGCCGCGCCTGCTCGGCTACGCGTTCAATCCGATCTCGGTTTATTTCTGCCACGGGGCCGATGGCGCGTTGCGGGCTATTATCTATGAGGTCAACAACACCTTTGGCCAGCGCCACAGCTATTTCATTCGGGCTCCAGAGAGCGGGGGCGATATCGTGCGTCAGAGGTGCGGCAAGGCGTTCTACGTCTCGCCATTCATGGATATGGATTTGCGCTACGAATTCACCGTGCACCCGCCGGGGGAGACGGTGGGGCTGCGTATCCTGGTGCGCGGCGCCCATGGCGTGGTGCTGGCGGCGGCGCTCACCGGCCGGCGCGAGGCGCTGAACGACAGCGCGCTGCTTCGCGTGGCGGCAGCCTATCCGCTGATGACGCTGAAAGTGTTGGCCGGAATTCACTGGGAAGCGTTACGACTTTGGCTGAAGGGCCTGCGGGTTCGCGCACGTCCAGCACCACCAGCAAAGGCAGTGAGTTTTACGGGGGATTCGGAGGGGGCGGCGTGAACGAGGCAAGCAGAAGCCTGGAGCTGACGGCCGCAAGGACGCCTGGATTGGGGGCGGCGATGGTGCAGCGCCTGTTTTGCCGGCTGGAGCGAGGGCGGCTGACCGTCGTCCTGCCCGATGGCGCGGCCGTGACGCATCGCGGCCCCCTGCCTGGCCAGGAAGCGCAGCTGGAGCTGCGCAGTTGGAAGCCGCTGCGAGCCTTGTTACTGGGCGGCGACAATGGTTTTGCCGAGAGCTATATCGCCGGGGACTGGTCCAGCCCCGATCTCGCGGCCTTCCTGCGCTTTGGCGCGGAAAATATGGCGGCGCTCAAAACAGAGGCCGGCGGCACCTGGGGGGCACAGCTGACGGCACGGCTCCGCCACTGGCGCAATCGCAACTCGCGGGCCGGCAGCCGCCGAAACATCCTGGCCCATTACGACCTGGGCAACAGCTTCTACGCGTGCTGGCTGGATGCGAGTATGACCTATTCCTCCGCCCTCTATGCCGCGCCGGAAGAGGATCTGGCCGACGCGCAGGCGCGCAAGCTCAAGCGCATCGCCGAGTTGCTGCACGCCGGGCCGGGGGCGGATGTCCTGGAAATCGGCTGCGGCTGGGGCGCGCTGGCCGAGCAACTGGCAAGCGGCGGCGCGCGCGTGACCGGCCTCACCCTCTCGCCCGCCCAGGCCCAATATGCCCGCGCCCGCCTGGCTGCTGCCGGGCTTGAGGGACGGGCCGAAATCGTGCTGCGCGACTACCGGGACGCGAGCGGGGTTTACGACCGGATCGTCTCCATCGAGATGCTGGAGGCTGTGGGCGAGGCTTGGTGGCCCGCCTATTTCGCGGGGGTGCGCGCGCGCCTGAAACCCGCTGGGCGGGCGGTGCTGCAGGTCATCACCATCGACGAGGCGCTCTTTGACAATTACCGGCGCCACCCGGACTTCATCCAGCTCCATGTGTTTCCTGGAGGGATGCTGCTGACCAAAAGCGCCATCGCCGCGCAGGCCGCAAGGGTCGGGCTGATGCTCACACGCACGGACTTCTTCGGCCAGAGCTACGCGCTCACCCTGGCCGAATGGCGGCGGCGCTTCCTGCGCGCCTGGCCAACAATCGAGCGCGAGGAGAGGTTCGCCCCGCCATTCAAGCGGCTGTGGGAGTATTACCTCGCCTATTGCGAGGCAGGCTTTGTGACCGGAATGACCGATGTGGGGCTTTACGTGCTGGAGCGAGCGCCATGAAAAACTATGTACTGGCCTATATCGCCACGGGCCTGGTGTTCGCGGCGCTGGACGCCGTGTGGCTGAGCCTGACAGCATCGCGCCTGTACCGCCCGGCATTGCAGGAGATCATGGCCGATCGCGTGCATATGGCGCCGGCCGTCGCCTTTTATCTGCTGTACATTCTAGGACTGATCATCTTTGCCGGGGCGCCGGGGCTGGCCGCGGGGCGCTGGAGCATTGCCCTGCTGCGCGGCGCGCTGTTCGGCCTGTTCACCTACATGACCTACGACCTCACCAATCAGGCAACGCTGAAAATTTGGTCTGTAAGCATCACCGTGGCGGATATGTGCTGGGGCACCCTGGCCAGTGCTATCGCCGCGGCACTGGGCTGCGCCGCCGTGCTGGCTCTGAGCTGAAGCGCCGCCATGCGGGCACTCGCGCAGCATGAGGACCCGTTGACCGCCTCGTGCAACCGGGTGGGGCTGCTGCTGGCGGTGAATACGCCGTTCTATCCCCTATATCTGTGGTTCATTCTTGGCCGGGCCGGATGGCCATGGCTGCTGCTTTCAGCCCTTTCACTGCCGTTCTTCGCAGCCACGCCCTGGATAGCGCGGCGAAGCGGCTTGGTGGGGCGGGTGTGGCTATGCGCATGTGCCAGCGCCAACACCGCCTGGGTGGCATGGCTGCTAGGGCCACCGGCGGGCGTGGCGCTGTTCTTCCTGCCCTGTCTGGTTCTGGCGGTACTTGCCTTCCGCGCCACCGAACCCATGCCGCGGGTAGTGCTCACAGCGCTGCCCGTAATGCTGTATCTCGGGCTGGGCTGGGCGCCGGCCGCACCAGTCATCTATTCCGCCGCCGCCTATGCAGGGTTGCTCAAGCTTAACACCGTCTCAGTAGCGGCCCTGAGCGTGGTATTGCCCTATCTGCTGGGCGGGGCTGGGGGTGAGGGATAGGCGCAGGAGCGGTGGCCGGGGGTTTTTGTACGCCATTTCGCTTTCCGCGGCTTCCACCCTGGCTTTCATGGGCGAGGCGCGGACCTGCAAAAGCCCGCCGGTTTTTGTTTTTATGTATCTGATTTTATTGATTAAGTGTTTGGTCGCGGGGGGCACGAAACCACCGAGAGTTAACAAGCTTACGGACGACCTGTTGAACAATGCCTGCTGGCGAACCAGCCGCTGCTGCTCACGACGAATTTAATGTGACGAATTGGCGTGCCAAATGTTTACAATTTAAGATTAAACCTACATTCGCAAATAGATTTAGGGGGAACAACGCTGTCCTGACTACCTCCAAGCCCGGTAACCCCCGGTGCCTTAGACTGGCCGTTCAAAATAGGCACCAAACTTGCTTGTCCAACCGCTTGAGCGAACACATTTACAATGTGCATCAGCGTTTCCGATGCCACCCGATGCACAGAAAAGGATCCGACAAAACCTAAAGTTATGAGATAGGAGGCGTAGATGGGTATGGTCGATCAGCTTTTTTCTCGTTCACTGCAATCGTACGAGAACCAGCGGCAGCAAGAGATGCCCTTGCTCGAATATCTCGACCTGTGTCGCCGCGACCCAATGGCCTACGCCACCGCGGCTGAGCGCCTTGTCGCCGCAATCGGCGAACCCCAGGTGATCGACACAGCTAAAGACCCGCGCCTGGGGCGGATTTTCATGAACCGGACGATCAAGGTCTACCCCGCCTTCGCTGAATTTTTCGGCATGGAAGACACTGTGGAGCGCATCGTCAATTTCTTCCGTTACTCCGCTCAAGGGCTCGAAGAACGCAAACAAATTCTCTATCTTCTGGGGCCGGTCGGCGGCGGTAAATCCTCAATCGCCGAGCGCCTGAAATCCCTGATGGAACAGCAGCCGATCTATGTACTCAAGGCCGGCACCCAGCTGAGCCCGGTTTTCGAGAGCCCGCTTGGCTTGTTCAACCCCGAGCAGATGGGGCCAGAACTGGAAAGCCATTTTGGCATTCCCCGGCGGCGGCTCACTGGCTTGATGTCGCCCTGGGCGGTGAAGCGGCTGGATGAATTCCACGGCGATATCTCGAAATTCACCGTGGTCAGGCTCTACCCGTCGAAGCTGCGCCAGATCGGCGTAACAAAAACCGAACCTGGCGATGAGAATAACCAGGATATCTCCAGCCTGGTCGGCAAGGTCGATATCCGCATGCTGGAGCTGTATAGCCAGAACGATACCGATGCCTATAGCTATTCGGGCGGCCTTAACCGCGCGAACTCAGGGGCTCCTTGAGTTCGTCGAGATGTTCAAGGCGCCGATTAAGATCCTGCATCCGCTGCTCACTGCCACGCAGGAAGGCAACTATGTGGGCACGGAGAATATCGGCGCCATTCCATTCAACGGCATCATTCTTGCGCACTCCAACGAAGCAGAATGGCAATCTTTTAAGCACAACAAGAATAACGAAGCGTTCATCGATCGCATCTGCGTCGTGAAAGTTCCCTATTGCCTGCGCGTGACGGAAGAACAAAAGATCTACGAAAAGCTGATTCGCACGAGCGAGCTTGCTAACGCCCCTTGCGCCGCGGCGACGCTGGAAATGCTGGCGCGCTTTGCCGTGCTTTCTCGCCTGCGGCCGCACCCCAACTCCAATCTGTTTTCTAAATTGCGCGTCTATGACGGGGAAAATTTACGCGACACCGAGCCAAACGCGAAGTCGATGCAGGAATACCGCGACCTTGCCGGCTTGGATGAAGGTATGGATGGCATTTCCACCCGCTTTGCGTTCAAGGTGCTTTCCGCCACGTTCAATTACGACACCCGCGAAGTCGGCGCCGACCCGGTGCATCTGATGTGGGTATTGGAACAGGCGATTCGACGCGAACAGTTCCCCGAGGAAACCGAGAAACAATATCTTGACTTTATTAAAGGCATATTGGCACCACGTTATGCTGAATTTATCGGCAATGAGATTCAAAAGGCGTATCTCGAATCGTATAACGACTATGGCCAGAACCTGTTCGATCGTTACCTGGACTATGCCGATGCCTGGATCGAGAACCTCGACTTCAAAGACCCGGATACCGGCCAGATGCTCGATCGCGAGCAACTCAACCAAGAGTTGACCAAAATTGAGAAACCAGCCGGCATCGCCAATCCGAAGGATTTCCGCAACGAGGTGGTTAAATTCGCCCTTCGCGCAAGGGCCTCTCGCGAAGGCAAAAACCCATCCTGGACCAGTTACGAGAAAATCCGCGAGGTCATCGAGCGCCGGATGTTCAGCCAGGTGGAGGATTTGCTGCCCGTGATCAGCTTCGGCAGCAAAAAAGAGGTTGAGACCGAGCGCAAGCATACAGAATTTCTGGAGCGCATGATGGCCCGCGGCTACACCGAGCGGCAAGTGCGCCGCTTGGTCGAGTGGTATATGCGCGTGAAGCAGGCGGGGTGACCGAAAGAGGGCGTAGATCATGAACATCGTCGATCGCCGACTGAATCCGCAAGGCAAGAGTCTGTCCAACCGCCGGCGCTTTATCCGGCGTGCCAAGCAGGAGTTGACCGAGGCGGTGCGCAAAGCCACTGCTGAGCGCGGCATAAGCGACATCGGCGGCGCGGACCGCATCTGGGTCAAGGCCGACCGGCTGAAAGAACCGCAAATCCGCCACTCGGCGGCGCAAGGCGAGCGCGACCATGTGCTGCCAGGCAATAAGCAGTACCAAGAGGGCGACCGGATCAAGCGGCCGCAACCGCAAGGCGGCGGTGCTCCTGGCAACGAGGCTTCGGAAGATGGCGAAGGCGAGGATGGCTTCCAGTTCGTCCTGACCCAGGAGGAGTTCCTTGATCTTTTCTTCGATGATCTGGAATTGCCGGATTTACTGTGCAAGGAGATGAAATCCGCCGACAGTTTCACCCAGGTGCGCGCCGGGCATGCCCTCAGCGGGTCGATCCCCAATCTCAACCTCAAGCGAACGATGCAGAACAGCCTGGCGCGGCGGATCGCGTTGAAACGCCCGCAACCGGCTGAAATCGCGGATATCGAGACGGCACTAGCCGGGCTCGCTCCAGAGGATAGGGAGCGGCGCGACGAACTACTGGCGCATTTGGAAATACAGTTGCGTCGCAGCCGGCGCATTCCCTTCATCGACCCTGTGGATGTCCGTTACAACCGGTTCGAACTGGTCCCGCAACCAGTGACGAGTGCCGTGATGTTTTGCCTGATGGATGTCTCTGGATCGATGACCGAGCACATGAAGGATCTCGCCAAACGTTTCTACAAGCTGCTCTACTTGTTTCTCATGCGGCGCTATAAAAATGTGGAAATCGTCTTCATCCGGCATACGCACATGGCGCGCGAGGTGGATGAGGAAACCTTCTTCATGAGCACCGAAACCGGCGGCACAGTGGTCTCCACCGCGTTCGAGGAGATGCTGCGCGTCGTCGCCGCACGCTACCCGCGGAACCAGTGGAACATATATGCCGCGCAGGCCTCGGACGGCGATAACACGCCAAGCGATAACGCCAAGGTCGCGGCACTTTTGAAACAGAAAGTTCTGCCGCTTTGCCAGTATTTTGCCTACATAGAAGTGAAAAATGGGGGCGGCACGATGCAATCCACTGATCTGTGGCGCACCTACGACCAACTGATCAAATCCGGGCAGCAGATCGCCGCACGGCAGGTCAGCGAGCGGGGCCAGATTTATCCGGTATTCCGTGAACTCTTTGCCCCCGGGGGACAAATTCAGCGAGCGGCCACATGAAACATAACCCCCTCCCCGGCGCGGAAAAAGACTGGGACTTCGACAGCCTCCGGCGCGCCTATGACGCCATAGAAAAAATCGCTCTGGATGAGTTGAAGCTTGATACTTACCCCAACCAGATCGAGATAATCACCTTCGAGCAGATGCTCGATGCCTATTCCTCCATCGGCATGCCGCTGATGTACCAGCACTGGTCGTTCGGCAAGAACTTCGCACGGGACGAGTTGCTCTACCGCCACGGCCTGCGTAATCTCGCCTATGAAATCGTGATCAATTCCAATCCCTGCATCGCCTATCTCATGGAGGAAAACTCCATGATGATGCAGACTCTGGTGATCTCGCATGCAGCCTTTGGCCACAACCATTTCTTTAAGAACAATAATCTGTTTCGCCAATGGACGGATGCCGAGGGTATTCTTGATTATCTCGAATTCGCAAAGACCTATGTCGCGCGCTGCGAGGCCAGGTATGGAGAAGAAGCTGTTGAGCGCATTCTCGATGCCGCGCACGCGCTCATGCCGCAGGGAGTCAGTCGGTATCCGCGCCGCAAATCACTTAATCTGCGTGAGGAGGAGCGGCGCGCGCGCGAGCGGTTGGAAGAGCAGGAGCGATCTTATAATGAACTCTGGCGTTCAGTCCCCTCGAGCGGGCCACGCTCTGCCCAGGCGCACAGTCACGCCGAGCGCCGCCACCTTCTCGGCCTGCCCGAGGAGAACATCCTATATTTCCTGGAGAAAAAAGCGCCGCTTTTAAAAACCTGGGAGCGCGAGATCCTGCGAATCGTCCGCCATGTCGCGCAATATTTCTATCCCCAAAAACAGACCAAAATGATGAACGAGGGTTGCGCGACCTTCGTGCATTATTACGTCATGAACCGGCTGCATCAAACCGGATTCTTAACCGACGGCGCCATGATAGAGTTCTTCCAGTCCCACACCGGCGCGGTATTCCAGCCGGATTTCGATCATCCAGGTTATTCGGGCATTAACCCCTATGCACTGGGCTTCGGCATGATGCAGGATATCCAGCGCGTCTGCCAAACCCCAAGCGATGAGGATCGCGTCTGGCTACCTGAAATCGCGGGCTGCGGCGATTGGTTGGGCGTGCTGAAGGATGGATGGGCCAATCATCGGGATGAGAGCTTCGTCCGCCAGTTCCTCTCCCCAGCGCTGATGCGAAAAATGAAATTTTTCGACCTGCATGACGATGGTAAATCCGATCTTACAGTCAAAGCCATTCATAACGAGCGAGGGTACCGTACCGTCCGCACCAACCTCGCTAACCACTTCGACGTCGTGCAGAACGAACCGGAGATCGAGGTCGTGGATGTCGACCTCGACGGTGACCGGCGGCTGATGCTGCAACACCGGGTCTATTCCGGCATTGTCGTGCAGGAGAAGGACACCGCCCAAGTGCTGCAGCACTTGGCAAATTTATGGGGCTATGAAGTGACTATGGCGGAGGTCTCCGCGCACTCTGATGCGATCCTGAAAAAGCACAGCGCGATTCCCACACACTAGGCCGTGGTGACGATTTACCTGAGCAGGATAGCAATAGCGGCGAGAATGACGAATCCCCTGTAGTTTACGAGGAGCTTGTCGTATCTGGCAGCGACCCCCGCGAAACTGCTTGAGCTTGTTGAAGAAGCGCTCGACGATATTGCGCTCCTTGTAGAGCGTTTTGTCATAGGTGAGCGGTGTACGGCGGTTTGATTTTGGCGGAATGACCGGCTCGGCATCGCTGGCGCGCACGGCCTCACGCAGATGATCGGCGTCGTATCCCTTGTAGGCGATGATGGCTTGCGCCTCGAACCCTTCGATCAGGTCGTGGGCTTGGGTGATGTTGTTGCGCTGCCCTGACCCGAACAACAGGCGGACGGGATTACCGAGCGCGTCGGTGGCGGCGTGGATTTTGGTGCTCAAGCCACCGCGGGATCGGCCCAAGCCTTGGGCATCCGCCCCCCTTTGCCAGCCGTGCGCCCGCCGCGTGCTGATGCGCCCGCACGATTGTTAAGTCGTAACCGATCTGAGCGCCCCACCTCGCGGCGCGGGTCTGTTTGCTGAACACTGAAGCCCTGAATTTGGGCGAGGTGATATTATGGATGCAGCCGCAACCGGATCTGGTGCCCCTGCACCCATTTCGGGCTGCGCTCGCCTTCGGTGATCACCTCATATTCGCGGGTAAATCTCTCAGCGGCATCGGCGACGGTCTTCTCCGTCACCAGCGTACCCGCCGCCTGCTTGCCACACAGCCCCAGATTCCAATCCTCCGCCACTTTCTGGGCAGCGGTGAGTTATTCAGTTTGGTGGTGGTCCGCCACTGCTTGCCGCCCACCGAGGCCGAGCACTGCCAGAACTGGTTATTGCCCCGCAGATAGAGGTGCGGCTTGCCACCCATGAGCTCGTGGAGATTGCTCATCGAACGCCAGCGGCGCTCCAGTCACAGATGATTACAGCAGCTTAACGCTTTATGGTTTGATCCGATAACCGGTACGAAATATCCACCAGATCAGGGCGAGACATGCTGCCATGAAGAGGCCGGTGAAAGCGAGGCTAAGCCCCACCGCGACGTCGCCGGTACCGTAAAAACTCCAACGGAAGCCGCTCACGAGATAGACGACCGGGTTGAGCAGGTTCAGCGTCCGCCAGGGCTGCGGCAGCATGTTGATCGAATAGAAAGCGCCACCCAGAAAGGTGAGCGGGGTCACCACCAAGGCGGGGACTATGGCGAGTTGCTCGAAATTCTGCGCCCAAACGCCGACGATGAAGCCGAACAGGCTGAACGCGACCGCAGTGAGCAGCATGAAGGCCACCATCCAGAAGGGGTGTAAAATATGCAGCGGCGTGAAGAAGGTCGCGGTCCCGAGGATGATCAGCGCCAGCAGAACGGATTTGGTCGCGGCCGCCGCGACATAGGCGAACACGGTTTCCATAGCGGAAAGCGGCGCGGAAAGGATTTCATAGACGGTTTTTGTGAAGATCGGGAAATAG
Source organism: uncultured Alphaproteobacteria bacterium (assembly GCA_963750235.1). Taxonomy (GTDB): domain Bacteria; phylum Pseudomonadota; class Alphaproteobacteria; order Acetobacterales; family Acetobacteraceae; genus Acidocella. The sequence continues at coordinate 92,575 of CAVVPW010000004.1, read as the reverse complement.
ATGGCAATGGAGGCGTTGCCGATGCTCTGGGTGAGGAGCGTGAGCATGATGAGGCCAGGCACGATAAAGGCGCCGTAGCCGACCCCGCCGACATGCTGCATGCGCGAGCCAATGGCGCCGCCAAACACCACAAAATACAGCACGGTGGTGATAACGGGCGTGGCGATGCTCTGCCAGAACGTACGGCGCATGCGCGCCATCTCTGCACGGTAGATGGTCCAAATACCTGTGGGGTTCAGCCGGGCCACGCTCACGACGCGCCGTCCACGAGACTGACAAAAATATCCTCAAGCGAGCTGCGACTGGTGTCCAGATCCTTAAAATCAATGCCGAGCTCGCCCATGCGGCGCAGCAGCGCGGAAATGCCGGTGCTTTCGGCGTTAGCATCGAACCCATAGGTGAGCACCTGCCCCTCTTGAGCCAGCTCCACGTTCCAGGGCTCCAGCTCGACTGGAAGGGCGGCGAGCGGATGCTGCAGGACAAGGATAAGCTGGCGCCGGCCGAACTTGCGCATGAGCGCCGCCGTGTCCTCCACCAATAATACACGCCCCTGCGCGATGACGCCAATACGGTCGGCCATCTCCTCCGCCTCCTCAATGTAATGGGTCGTGAGGATAACGGTGACGCCCTTGTCCCGTAACTTGCGGACCAGAGTCCACATGTCGCGCCGCAGATTGACGTCCACGCCCGCCGTCGGTTCGTCCAGGAACAGGATTTTGGGCTCGTGGCTGAGGGCCTTGGCGATCATCACGCGGCGTTTCATACCGCCGGATAGCTCGATCACGCGCTGGTCGCGCTTTTCCCATAACGAAAGGTCGCGCAGCAGACGCTCAATATAGGCCGGGTTTGGCCGGCAGCCGAAAAGGCCGCGGCTGAAACTGACCGTGTTCCAGACGGTTGCAAAAATATCGAGCGAGATCTCCTGCGGCACCAGGCCGATCAAGGCGCGCGCTGCACGGTAATCCCGCACGATGTCGTGCCCGTCCACCAGGACCTGTCCTGAACTCATGCCCACCGTGCCGCAGATGACGCTGATGAGCGTCGTCTTGCCCGCGCCATTGGGGCCGAGCAGGGCAAAAATCTCCTGCCGCTCAATCGCGAGATCAACACTATCAAGCGCGATAAGACCGGATTTGTAGGTTTTGCGAATGGCAGAGATGGAGATGATTGGCGGCATGCAAGGACCCTGTGGGCATTTATGTTCGGACGTGACGATATTTTGGCATTGCGGTGCATAATTCACGTTATAATTACTAGTAGTTCGCTTCACCGTGCATGACTACTCACCGGGCATATTGTAAATCAGCGTCCAAGTGTGACCCTGGGTGAAATTGTGCTAGCGCTTTGAAATTGTGTGTGAATCGGTCGAGAGACTGGGGGCCCGATTGGCGCCGATCGGCCCCCACCCAGAACGTGATTTCTGTAGCCATATCAGTAGGTTGAAGACGACAACAGGCGGGGTCACACGACGACGCAGATTCATAGTTTAATCCCGGTAGCCCGTCGCAAGCCGGTTTTGGGCCGATTAATGCGCAACGAAGCCCATCGGGATGCAGACAGCGCATCGCCCGCGCGGCAAGTCACGTCCACGCAAGCAATCACTGTGCGCTCCTCGCCGCCGCAGGGCGTCGATAGCGCCACGCATTGGGTGGAAGCACGTCAAGCCGCAGAATTTCATTGCGATAGACTTCAAAACCATCCCATGATCCGGCAGTAGACGGCACGAGGCTGCCCATGGAAATTACAACAATCGTTGAAATCATCAGCGCCGTTGGCGCGCTTGGCACGGCCGCGACCGGGCTTGTGGACACCACCAAATTGTTTGGCGGGGGCGTCTCCAACGCCGGCTACGCCACCATAAAACAGCAACTCAAACCGTTCGATCCCCTGCTCAGCACCATCCCGGAAGGCGCGGCCTACGCAACGATTTACGGCCTATGGATTAATGGCGCCGCCATCGAGGACCAGAAGGCAAAAGCCAAGGCGCTGATCAAACTGGGTTTTGCGCCTGCCACCGTGGATGCGATGAAAGCTGCCACCGGACTGCCGGTGGCGGAGCTTGCCCTGCTCGCTGAAAACATCGCCAACGGGGTCGATCTCAGCCCGCCGCAGGTGAATATTTATGGGCGGCTGGATGTGATCCTCAGCGCCGTCATTGACGCCGCATACGAGAAAGCCGACCAGCGCTACCGCAACACCGCCAAGGCTCTGGCGGCGGCCGTCGGAATCGTCCTGGCGTTGATCGGCGGCTGCGCCGTCACCCCGCCGGGCGCGCCCGTAAATTGGCTGCTCTACGCCGTGATGGGCTCCATCGCCACGCCACTCGCACCGGTCGTGAAGGATCTCACCACCGCCATTAACACCGCCGTGCAAAGCAGCGGGCAATTGCGCGCGCTGCTCAAATGACGCTCTATCTCAATTTGAGGCAACTTACGGTCGGCGGCTATGTGCTGGACCAGCCTTACATGCTGCAAGGGGCCGCGGCCACGGACTTAAACTCCCTTACCGCCGTGCCCTGGGCAAACATTCCGCAATTGGTCGGCGGACGCAACCTGCTCTTCATCGTGCATGGCTTCAACGTCAATTTCGCCGCCGGGGCGCGCATGAACGACCGCCTCCGCCCGCTGCTAAATTTGGCGGCCGGCGATCTCCCCATCGGCGTGCTTTGGCCGGGCGACAGTTTTATACCGGTTGTCGATTACCCATTCGAGGGAAATGTCGCGATCGCCGCCGGCAAGGCGATCGCTACCTTCTGCCGGACTTTTTTGGCCTCCGCGCGAAGCTTCTCCTTCGCCTCGCACAGCCTGGGGGCGCGCGTGGTGCTGCAGGCTTTGCTAGGGCTGAACCGACCGGCGCGCTCGGTGACACTCATGGCTGGTGCCATCAACCAAAGTTGCCTGGTGCAGGAATATGCCGCCGCCGCGCGCAATTCCACCAGCCTCTCCGTGCTCGCCTCCAAAGGCGATAATGTGCTGAAACTGGCGTTTCCGCTCGGCGATCCGCTGGCTGATCTTTTGCATGACGACCACCCGGTATTTGAACCGGCGCTCGGTTATGCCGGTCCCTCAATATCGGAGGTCGCCCTTGTCGATGGCCCATGGCAGATCCCCTTACCCGCGCCGCCCTCCAACATCGATTACGATCACGGCAGTTATCTGCCGCCGAGCGAGGCAGTGCCACCTCAGCCCACGACCAACCCGCCCAGTTATGTTCCAGTGGCCGACTATATCGCCAATGCTTTTTACGGCCGGCCGCAAAGCTGGCCGAGTATGGCACCACCGGGGTCGAAGGGTTTTAATTACAACCTCTATCCCACGGATTAGAATTTTTATTGCGTACAAGGGGCGGCACTGGGCTCGGCGAGAGCTTATCCAGGGCATGGGGGACCAAGGGATAACTGGGCTTGGCCAAGTCGGGCCGCGGCCGGCTAGGCCGCTTTTGAAAAAGCCTTAGGCGCCGTCCGCGAATAAGTGAATCGCGTTGGATTGGAATATTTAGGTCGGTGGATTCCCACTCGAATCGGCAGGCTCTATCATCCTGGTGTGATTGACGAAGCTGCTATCCGCCAGCGATTTGAGGCGCTTGATCCCGTGCTTGACGAGCGCGGCCGGCGACGGTTTGCGGCAGCCGAGGCGCTGACGGCGGGGCATGGAGGGATCGCGGCGGTGTCGCGTGCCACGGGCCTTGGCCGCAGTACGATCGGGCGGGCGCTGGCCGAGTTGCGCGGCGGCGAAGTGGTCGATGTGGCGCGCGTGCGCCGGCCGGGCGGCGGCCGCAAGCCGACGAGCGAAACCAATGCGGGACTCATCGACGATCTGCGCTCGCTGGTCGAGCCGACAACGCGCGGCGACCCGCAATCGCCGCTGCTGTGGACCTGCAAGAGCCTGCGCCAACTCAGCGAAACGCTGCGCGCCATGGGCCATAAGATCGGCCGCACCCTTGTGGGCGAACTCCTGCACAAGCTCGATTATTCTCTGCAAGCCAATCGCAAGACTAGGGAGGGGACGAGCCATCCCGATCGGGACGCACAGTTCCACTACATCAACGAACTGGTAAAGGCGGCGCTGGCCGCGGGCGAACCGGCGATCTCGGTCGATACGAAAAAGAAGGAACTGGTCGGCGACTTCAAGAATGCCGGGCGCGAATGGCGGCCGCGGGGCTCGCCCGAAAAGGTCCCCGTCCATGATTTCATCCTCCCGGAGCTCGGGCGTGCGGTTCCCTATGGCGTCTATGACATCGCCGACAATGCCGGCTGGGTCAGTGTCGGCGTCGACCACGACACGGCCGCCTTCGCCGCCAACGCCATCCGCAGTTGGTGGAAGCTCATGGGACGCGAGCGCTATCCGAATGCCGGCGGTCTGTTGATCACGGCAGACGGCGGCGGCAGCAATGGCTCGCGCGTGCGCCTGTGGAAACTCGAATTGCAGAAGCTCGCCGACGAACTCGGCGTGCCAATCACCGTTTGCCATTTGCCGCCCGGCACCAGCAAATGGAACAAGATCGAGCACCGCCTGTTCTCCTTCATCACCGGCAATTGGCGCGGCAAGCCGCTCGTTAGCCATCAGGTCATCGTGCAATTGATCGCCGCAACGACGACGAAGGCCGGCCTGAAGGTGCGCTGCGAACTCGACCCAAACACCTATCCATGTGGCATCAAAGTGTCCGACGCCGAGATCACCACCATCAATCTCACTCGCCACGACTTCCATGGCGAATGGAACTACACCATCAGTCCCAAAACAGCCGATCCAGAGCGATAATTTCCGGGCAATGCCTTAGTGGACAGTGGCCATTCCATAATATGGGCTTCCCCCAAATACGGGCTTCTCGGCAGTTCCCGCGCGACGACAGTAATACCGGCATTGCTCAGTCTGTCTCAGTCCCTTGGTAAACCTGCCGTTCGTACCACGTCAGACAAACCACTGCCGATCCGAACAGCCCGCTAAAGCGCCTCGAATTCTGCTTTGTCGCCGATGATCGCACCTGCTTTCCGCTTCGGCGCCCTCGACCCCCAGTTAGCCGAGCTTAAAAACCAATGTGTGACCAACCGCCTCTCGCCGGGGGCGGATGACAATCTCAACGTCCTGATCAAGGGCATTAAGGAAGCCCATCAGCTTTTCAACAGAAAAATGGTCCAGCCGGTAATTGGCGAGTGCCGAGACCTTGGGTTGCGGGACGCCAAGGATCGCCGCCGTGTCTGCCTGTTTGAGACGGCGCTCTTTGACAATCGCATTGATCGCCATCGCCAGCCCTGTCTTGGTTCGACGGCCGGCGGCATCAGGCAGTCCGAGGTCGGCGAATACGTTGCCGGTGCCTTCGATCATGCCATCTGCAATGCTTACCTGCCTTGCCCTCTGGGGCGGGTTGGTGGTTGCCTTCAAAATGCCCGCGCGCCCGTTTGAGCCGTTCGCTAACGATCCGCCGGGGCGGTGCGAATGCCCGACGGCGATTTTTTCTGGAACGCATGGAGGACATAAGCGAAGCCGATCAAAGTGCACCGTGTAGATGGCCCACTCGACGTTGCCTTCGTAGCTCTCGACGAGCTCAAAAACCCCGGCGCCTTCACCCTTCCAAGGTTTGGCGGCAGGGTGTTTGCCGCAAAGCTGCGCAACCCCGAGGGCATAGCCCATCTCGCTCACCACATCCGCGGGGAAGCCGAGAAGGTCGGACTTGGAGGACCCGACCCAATGAACGGGTTTCTCCCCCTTCACAAGTCGATTGCGAACCATTGGCATGGATATACCAAATTGGGTATATTAAGGCACGGAGTTCTTCGGCACGGAGGCGAGCGGCTCATCAACTGCTACACCTCGATGCTCTCAGCGAGGGCGAGCGCATCCTCCGCGTCGACACCCAGATAGCGGACCGTGTTCGCGATCTTGGTGTGGCCGAGCAGGAGTTGCACCGCGGGCAGGTTTCCCGTCTGCTTGTAGATGATCGACGCCTTGGTCCGGCGCAGCGAATGGGTTCCATAATCCTCCGGGCGCCTGGGTCGAGCAACAATTTTGCCCAACGTTGAAACCAGGCGACAGAGTGCAACAACTACCTCATCAACGCGGGATACGCGTCAAAGTAATGTCATCAGACTCTAACCGGTGTCTGTTTCTGCTCTGCAGCATGCACGTCGTGTTGTCGGCTAAATTCGTCATCGCCACACTGAATGTTACGAAGGAGGCACGTTCAGACAATCTTGATCAGGATCTCGTGCTGTTAGCTAGTCGCTTGGCGTGGGGTGCGGCGTAACCCGGCGCAGCAGCGGCGCCAGGCATACCGCGACGGCAAAGGCGAGCATGATGGCACGGAACGCGTCTGCGTAGGCGAGCGTGGCGGCCTGGGCGTAGGTGAGTTGCCACAATTCGCGCAATGCCGCGCGTGGCGCGTCTGCCGTACCGCCCAGCAGGGCCTGCACCTTGGCCAGCGCGGCCGTCACCGGTGGGCGCGCCACCGTAAACTGCGAGGCCAGCATCAGAAAGTGGAAATTCGTGCGGTCATTCAGCACGGCGCCACAGACGGCGATGCCCACGGCGCCGCCCAGATTGCGCATCATATTGAATAGCCCGCTGGCATATTTCAGCCGCGCCGGGGGCAGGCTGCCCAGCCCCAGCGTGACCGCCGGAGCCACACAGAAAACCTGCGGAAAGCCGCGCAAGATCTGCGGCACCAGAAGTTCTTTCCAGCCCCAGTCGCTGGTGATGAAGGAGAAGCTCCACATGCCGAGGCCAAAGCACGCGAGACCCGCCATCATCAACCAGCGCAGATCGAACCGCCGGGCCAGCGCGATATAGGCCGGAACACCGACAAGCGAGGCGGCACCGGTGGAAAATATCGCCAACCCGGTCTGCCAGGCCGAGAACCCGCGTACATAGCCCAGAAACAGCGGCGTCAGATAAATCGTTGAGAATATGCCAATGCCCACAACGAAGGACAGAAAGCATCCGACGGCAAAATTCCGGTTCCCGAGCGCGCGAAAATCCACCACCGGCGCCGCCACCAAAAGGCTGCGGATGATGAAGGCCGACAGCGAGATGCCGGCGGTCCATGCGCAAATGCGGATCGTCGCATCGGAGAACCAGTTCCAGCGGGTACCTTCCTCCAGCACATATTCGAGCGTGCCTAGGCCGAGCGCCATCAACGCGATCCCCGGATAATCCGCCTCGCGCAGCAGGCGGAGATCGGGCTTGTCGATATCCACCAGCAGCATCACGAGCAGGGCGACCAGCGCGCCGGGGACGAGGTTGATATAAAACAGCCAATGCCAGTTCAGCGTGTCGGTGATGTAGCCGCCGATCACCGGCCCCAACGTCGGTGCGATCGAGGCGATGGTGCCGATGACCGCCGCGGCGTAAACGCGCTTTTGGCCTTCGAAATAATGGAAGGAGGAAGTGAAGACGGTGGGGATCATCGAGGCGCCGAGCAACCCTTGCAGCGCGCGGAAGAGAATCATGGAATCGATATTCCAGGCCAGTCCGCACAGCATGCTGGCCAGCGTGAAGCCCGCAGCCGACGCAGTAAACAGCCAACGTGTGGAAAACACCCGCGTCAGCCAGCCCGACAGCGGGATGACGATGATCTCAGCGATGAGATAAGAGGTTTGCACCCAGCTGATCTGGTCCTGGGCGGCGGAGAGCCCGCCGCCGATATCTTGGAGGGATGACGCCACGATCTGGATATCCAGAAGTGCCGCGAACATGCCCACGCACATGACGGCGAAGGGCAGGATCGCCTTCATTTTGTATCCACCGTAGCGGTAACCGAGAGGCCGGGGCGCAGCAGCCCCAGTGTCGCGGCGTCGCCGTCAAGCGCGATGCGCACCGGCACACGCTGGACGATCTTGGTGAAATTCCCGGTGGCGTTTTCCGGCGGCAGCAGGCTGAACACCGCGCCACTGGCCGGGGCCAGACTCACCACGTGGCCCATGATTTTCACGCCCGGCGCGATGTCCGCGACAATTCGCACCACCTGCCCTGGCTGCATTTGCGCGAGTTGATCCTCTTTGAAATTCGCGTCGATCCACAGCCCATGAAGCGGCACCAGGGAGAGCAGTTGCGTGCCGGCTGCGGCGTAATCACCGACATGCGCGGCACGGTCACCCACCACGCCGTCGAACGGGGCGCGGATCTGCGTATATTGCTCATCCAGCTGGGCGACATCGCGGGCTGCCAACGCCGCCGCAAGTGTCGCCTGCGCCTGGGTTATTTCGGTGCGGACCACGTCCAGCCGCGCCGTCTCCGCCGTAAGGGCCGCGCGGGCTTTCTGGGCCGCCGCCAGGTTTTGCCGGTAGGTGGACTGGGCCGTCTGGGCGTCCTGCATCGAGCCCGCATTGCTCGCGGCGAGCCGCGTATAGCGCGCCAAATTTTCCTGACCCAAGGTGACCGCCGCGTCCGCCGCGGCAATATCGGCCTGCGCCTCGGCGATTACCGCCTGTTGGAGGTTTTCGGTTGCCTCCAGGTTTGCAAGCGCAGCCTGTGCGCCCGCGACATCAGCCTGCGTCTTGGCCACGGCGGCGCGATAAGGCCGGTCATCGAGCTGCACCAGCAGTTGCCCGGCGTGGACCATCTGGTTGTCGGTCACCGCCAGCCGCGCCACAATGCCGCTTACCTGCGGCGCCAAGGCCGAGACGTCCGCCCCCACATAGGCGTCGTCGGTGCTTTCCAGATATTGCCCGCTCACCCAGTAATCGGTGCCGTAGGCGGCAAGGGCGAGGCCCAGCAGCCCTGCCCCGGCCCAAAGCGCCGCTTTCCGGTTCAGATGGAGCCGTGCTGCAGGTATTTTGCCGGCGGTGGCGTCGCTCATGCAGGTATCTCCACGCGGTAGCGCGGGGCGGCGTGGTTCCGCGAGAGGTTTGGCCCCAGCGCCAGCCGCGCCCTGGTAAACGCTTCAAAATCCGCCGGGTCTGGCAGCGAGGGAATGGTCACCGCCTCGCGCTGGTCGAGCCCGGCCAGGGCGGCGTCCACCATCTCCTCCACGTCCATCACCGCCTCAGGCGGCAGAGCAGAAATATCGCCCCCGGCGCGGGACCAGATCTCGGTCCGCGTCGCGCCGGGGAGCACGGCCTGCACATACACGCCGTGCGGCCCCAGTTCGCGCTGCATCGATTGCGTCAGGCTGAGCACGAAGGCCTTCGTGGCGTTGTAGATCGGGTTAAATCGCTCGGAGATCAGGGCGAGCACAGAGGCGATATTGACCATGATGCCCTGGCCGCGCGGGCCAAAGGCGCGGGCCGCCGCCGCAGCCAGCCGTGCCGACGCCACCACGTTGAGCTGGATCATCGCGCTGATCTCTTCGGGGCGCATGTCCGCAAGCTCACTCAGCGCCGCCATGCCGGCATTGTTCACCAGCATGACGATGGAGGCATCACGCTCCAGCCGCTGTTCCACCGCGAGCAGCCCGGCTTCGGAGGTTAAGTCGGCCGGAAGCACCAGGGCGGCCACGCCGTGCGCGGCCTGCAGCTGCGCGGCCAGGGCCCGCAGCCGCACCTCGTCGCGCGCCACCAGAATTACATCATAACCGCGCCGCGCCAGCCTTTGGGCGTATACGGCGCCGATACCACTCGAAGCGCCGGTGATCAGCGCTGTACCCTTGGCTTCGTTCTGCGACATAGGAGAAATCCTTGTGTTTCCAGAGAAGACAATCTATAAGATGATGATTGATCATATCATATGTCAATCATCATTTTACTTAGCCAAGGATAGCTGCCATGCGTTTTGACAAGGGCCACAAGGAGCAGACCCGCCGCCGCATTGTGGAGACGGCGGCGCGGCGCTTCCGCAAGGAGGGGGTGGAGGCCGTGGGAATTGCGGGGCTCATGGCCGATGCCGGGCTTACCCATGGCGGGTTCTATGCGCATTTTGCCTCCAAGGAGGATTTGGTCCGCGCGGCGCTCGACGAGGCATCGGCGCAATCCCACGCACGGCGCGCCGAGGTGCTGGCCGCTACCCCCGCCGGCCGGCAGAGCCTGGAGGCGCTGGTGCGCTTCTACCTGCGCCCGACACATCGGGACACGCCAGAGCAAGGATGCGTCGCCGCGGCGCTGATCTCTGAAATCGCCCGGCATACGCCCGAGACCCGCGCGGCGTTTACTGAGCGGCTCACGGGGCTGCTGGAGCAGATTGCCGCTACGTTGCCTTCTGAAACCGCGACAGAAGAGAAAGAGCGTCTAGCCATAGGCATTTTCGGTGTCATGCTCGGCACGCTGCAGATGGCCCGCGCAGTGACCGATCAGGCCTTGTCCGACAAAATACTGGAAAGCGGCATCGCGGCCGCTCTTGCCCTTGCCCGTACGGTGTGAAGTGGGGCCGAGAGAACGGCGGGATTGGTGCTTGTGGTGATGGCACTGCCCCGGTTTGGCTGCTTCGTTTTGGTTGAGCGTTTGGGCGGCCCAGCCTGAGGATGATGGCTTCTTCCATCCCAGAGGATGCCATCCCATGACCAAGCCTGTTTCGCCATCGTCGCCCACTGACCTGCGCCAGCGGATGATCGGGGACATGACTGTGCGCGGGTTTTGCGCCAAGACCCGGCACGATTATCTGCGCATCGTCTCACGCTTTGCCGCCTTTCTGGCTCATTCAATGAGAGCCATCTCCGAGCCTGGGAAGCTGCCTCAAGGGCCCAAGCGGCGCGAGCGAAGCGAGGCCAGCCGCGAAGGCTGAACGGATTAGGGACTGCATCATATCCTCCTGTTGAGAACCGCCGCGAGGGCAGGCTTGTGTCTGGCTAACCGCGCGGGGCTGAGGAAGCGTGGTCAGCGATAGGCCTCCAGCATGATGCGCGCGGATTCCTCGGCCGCGTCGATCTGCGGCCAGTGGCCGGCGTCAAGCGCGTGCAGGGTGGCGTAACGCAGCTGGGCCTGGAGGAAAGCCGCCGTCGAAACGTGCAGATAGGGATCGTTCCTTCCCCAGATGAGCAGAAAGGGAACCTCCGACCGGCGAAGCTCGAGGATGCGCGCCGTATTGGCGGCGATCTCGTCCATCAGTTGGCTGGTCATCTGGGCAAAGGCAGGCACCGCGCTTGGCTGCTGGCGGAAGTTCGCGTCGATCAGGGGCCCCAGCAGATCCTGGTAGTGTGCCTTTCCGGCGGGGGAGGCATCACCCAGCAGTAGCTCACGCTGAAACTCGATCAGCCAGGCGAATTGCTGCGGGCTGGTCAGGAAATGGTGCGCTAGAGCCTTGAGCGGCTTGTGCGAGAAGAGCTCGATCAGCTCAGGCACGAGCAAACCGGGCGCCTCACCGTAAAACACGTTCATCAGGACGAGACCTGAGATGCGCTCGGGATGTTGCAGCGCCACGTTCACGGCAGCGGAGCCACCCGCATCGTGACCAACCAGGACAACCTTGTCGAGCTGCAAGGCTTCGATGACCGCTTCCACGTCCCCGCGTTGCTGCGCGAAGCTGTATTCGCTGCCCTCCGGCTTGTCGGACGCGCCGAAGCCCAGGAAGTCGATCGCCACCACCCGGCGGCCAGCCGCTACCAGATGCGGGATCAGATCGTCATAGATATGCGCGTTATCAGGAAATCCGTGCAAGAGAACAAAGGCAGGGCCGTTCCCCGGATAATCGCGGACATAGACGCTGCCGCAACCCCGCGGCACGCGATGCTCGGTGAAGTCCGCCGGCATCGGGTCGGTCAATTCTGTTGTCATAGTTTCTCTCCTTGGGTGCCGGTTGAGGGAGTCCCTGCCCTCGGGTGCGGGCGAGGTCGACACATCTCCGGTTAAGCCGCGGCGCGGCGATAGTGGGCGGCGGCGTGCTGCCGCGACAAATTCGGGCCAAGCTTGGCGCGCGCCGCAGTGAATGCGTCCCAATCGGCACGGTCGGGAAGCGAGGGGATGGTGACGTCCTCACCCGCATCGAAGCCGGCTAGCGCCGCATCCACCAGTTCCTCGGCGTCCATTACCATCTCCTTCGGCAGGCTCTCCGCATCACTGCCGGCACTTGCCCAGAACGCGGTGCGTGTTGCGCCTGGTAGAACGGCCTGTACGCGCACACCGCGCGGGGCCAGCTCATTGCGCAGCGAGAGCGAGAGGTTGAGGATGAACGCTTTGGTGCCGCTATAGACGCCGCTGAAGAGTTCCTGCGCTAGGGCGAGAGCCGATGAGATGTTGATGATCGCGCCGCGCTCGGCGGTCGCGAACGTGCTCGCCGCGGCTGCGGCGAGGCGCATGGGCGCCGTCACGTTGATGGCGATCATGCGCTCGAGCGCATCGACATCCGCGTTGGCTAGGCCCGGCGCCGCGCCGATGCCGGCATTGTTGACGAGCATCCCGATCGCGCTGTCCTGGCGCAGCCGGGTTTCAATCCGCAACAGGTCAGCCGCCCTTGTCAGGTCGGCGCTGATGGTCTCGACGGAGACGCCGTGCTGCGCTGCGGCCTGGGCAACCGCGGCGAGCCGCGTGGCGTCCCGCGCCACGAGGATCAGGTCATGGCCGCGACGGGCCAGCCTGTCAGCGTAGACCGCGCCTATGCCGCTTGAAGCGCCCGTGATGAGGGCGGTGGAGTGGAGAGTTTGGATCATCGAAAGCTCCTTTGTGTCTTTGATGATCTGAACCTGCACCTTTTCTCTGACGGCGATAATCAGCTAAGATTGGTAAGAACTTTCCTGTAGAATGGGATAATCATGGACCGGCTCGACGCGATGACCAGCCTCCTCGCCGTGGTAGACACCGGCAGTTTCTCGGCCGCCTCCCGCAAATTGCGGGTACCGGTGACGACGGTCAGCCGACGCGTTGCGGAGTTGGAGATTCATTTGCGGACCAGGCTGTTGCAACGGACGACCCGGAAGGTCACGCTGACTGATGCCGGCGCACCCTATGTCGCGGTCTGTCGGCGCATTATTGAGCAGATCGATGAGGCTGAGCGCGCGGCGGGCGGCGAATACCATACGCCGCGTGGCGAACTGACCGTGACCGCGCCGCTCGTCTTCGGGCGCATGCATCTGGTACCGGTCATTGCCGAGTTCATGGCTGAGTTCCCCGAGATCCGCTTGAAGTGCCGGTTCAACGATCGCGTGCTCGACATGCAGGAAGAGCGCATCGACTTGGCCGTCCGCATTGGGCAGCTGCCAGACAGTAGCCGGCGTGCGCGCCGTATCGGAACGATCCGCCGAGTGGTCTGCGCGAGCCCAGACTATCTTTCACGCCGTGGCGAGCCGCAAACGCTCGCCGAACTGGAAGGGCATGATTGCGTTGGCTTCCACGGATTTGATCCGCCGGGCAATTGGCTTTTCGCGACGCCCACGGGCACAGTCGCCGTGCCGATCCGCTCGCGCATCATGTTGGACGCGATTGAGTTGGTCATTGATGCGGGCATCGCCGGCATGGGCCTCATTCGCGTCTTCTCCTATCATGTCCGCCCCGCCGTTCGGTCGGGCCTTCTGCGGGAGGTGCTGCCCGGCTCCGTGCCGCCCAGCCTGCCCGTGCAGATCCTGCATGGCCATGACGATATGGTGCCGCTCAAAGTGCGTGCCTTCATCGACTTCTGCGTTCCGCGTCTGCAGGCAAGGCTGGTGCTTTGATATCCGGTAGTCCGGCCCCCTCACGGTCGCCCGAGGTCCCGCGACGTGTCGTCCACTTTCGGAAAGCCGTTCAAAGTCTGCTGACGACCAGCATGGTGAAGGTACGATAACGGCCTGCCGGCTCTCCGGCAGTTGGGCCGGGAAAGCCGACGATCCCAAAGCGACCCACAGCCGAAGCGGAGGGGAAATTGCCGAATTGACGCTCTTGGCCCTCAGCGGGCATTGCCCTTTCGTTTCATAGTTGGGTAAAATGTGGTAAGCTATTTAGGCTACTTGAGGCAATTGCGTGGTGGGCAGCATTTTTAACGCTCACAACCGGAGCAAGCTTGATCAAGAGGTTTGGAGATTGTCGCTATGTCTGACAACGGCCTCATCACGTTACGCAGTGCCAACGACTTTACGGCGACGCTTACGCGGCTATCAGCAAGCCTGGAAGCAAAAGCGATCACAATATTTGCCCGCATCGATCATGCCGCCGGTGCCGCAAGTGTTGAACTTGCTCTGCGGCCCATGACCCTTCTCATATTTGGCAACCCGGCGGCAGGAACGCCGTTGATGCAAGATGCCCCAACGGCAGGCATTGATCTGCCGCTAAAAATGCTCGTGTGGGAGGATGCGGACGGCACAGTGAATCTTAGCTACAACGATCCTTCTTGGATTGCGGCTAGGCACGGGCTCGGAAGCGGTGACGGCCGCCAAGCCGTCGCCGCGATGGCTGCAACCCTGGAAGCGCTCGCGCGCCACGCTACTGGCTCCTAGCGGCCAACGCCTGCTCCCGGCATCACCCACTCACTCATCTGCCTGCGGGCGTGGAGAAAATGGATTTTGAAAGGGACTCTACGTAGCACAGATGATAATCTTGATGAGGTTGGCTGGCCCCGAAGCGATCGCAGCCTCGACGGCGGGCGCAATATCCACTGCTCGCGTGATCTGTTGGGCGGGCATCCCGAAGGATTTTGCCATGCTCTGGTAGTCGATCGCGGGGCTGTCGATTTCCATGGCAATAAAGCGGTTGCTGCGCGCCGAGACATAATCCGTCTGCGCTTTCATGAAATTCTTGAGTATGTTGTATTCGCGGTTATTCATGATGATGAAGGTTACGGGAAGGTCCTCGTGCACGGCCGTCCAGAGCGCCTGCGGCGAATAAAGTGCCGCGCCATCACCCACGAGACAGACGACCGGCTCCCGGCCCAGGCCCAGGGAACAACCGACCGCGGCCGGCATGCCCCAGCCCAGCGCTCCGCCCCGGAGAAAGGAATACTGCCGCGACGATGTGCTGTTCAGGAAGCCTCGTACATGTGAGGAGGTCGCAATCGCCTCATCAACGATCGCGGTGCTGGCCCCGATCGCCCGGACCACCTCACGAGCCGCGACCAGCGGCGTGATAACAGGTGCCGTCCACTGCGCGGCGACGGCCTGTTCCATCTGCTGCCGCTGTAACGTCCGGGCCGCTTGCGCCTTATGTCGCAAGGCTCGGTAGGCGGGAGCATTGGCCTTCCGTCGCCGCCATGAGCAGCGGTGCCAGCGCACGCAGCGACATCTTGATATCTCCGACGACTGAAAGCGGTGTTTGGTAGGTCCTGCCAAGATCCCGAACGTCGGCCGAAAGCTGAAGGACGGAACAGCCAGGCGGCACCGCCGAACCCTCGGTATAGAGAATGGTAATCAACGACTTACCGCCGAGTGCGAAGATTCCGTCATAGTCGCTGAGACGTCGCGCAATATCTGCCGCCCGCGTCGGCATGTTGCCTGCCCAGAGCGGATGCGCGGTCGGGAACGGAATCCGCGATGGCCAGGACGAGCCGTAGACGGGAGCCCCGAGCATTTCAGCCAGAGCAACGACTTCGGCAGCGGCGTCGCTCGCGTGGACCTCGTCGCCCGCGATGATCGCAAGACGGCCAGGGGCGATCGCGGCCAAGTGGTTCGCCAGGCGATCCAGCGAACCCGCGACGGCACGGCGATCGATGACGGACGGTTCGGCAATGTCGACCGTACTCATCTCCTCCATGACGTCCATGGGCAGCGAAAGGAACACCGGCCCCGCGGGTGCGGCAGTCGCATCATGGAATGCGCGACGGACCAGGACGGGAAGCTGGTCCGCATGGGCCACCTCCTGGGCCCATTTCACCGCGGGGCGCGCGATCTGCACCAAGTCGCCGAACAGCAGCGGGTCGGTGATCGTGTGCCGGGAATCCTGTTGGCCGGCGGTCACCACCAGCGGCGTCTGCGAGACGCTCGCGTTCAGCAGGTTGCCCATGCCATGACCGAGGCCGCCGGCGGTGTGGAGATTGAGGAAACCCGGCTTACCGGCAGCCTGTGCATAGCATCGGCCATCGCCACGGCGCAGGCTTCCTGAAGTGCCAATACGTAACGGATGTCCGGTAATTCGAGGAGGGCATCCATCAGAGGCAGTTCTGTCGTACCCGGGTTGCCAAAGATATACTCGACGCCTTCGCTTCGGAGGATCTCGAGAAGAACTGCCGCGCCGCGGCGTACCTTGGCCGCATCAACCAAGGTAATCGGGCTCTGCGGCATCGCTGCTAATCTCCTGCGCCGGTGTCATGGTCCATATGGAGGATTACCGCCGCGCCGCCGGAAGATGTCAACCGGCTGAAAGCAAAAGCTGGTTAGGTCCGGCTGGCTGGGGCTCGCTAACCCGACCAGGGCAGGCTTGTTCCAGGTGGAATGGACGGCTGCTTCGGAGCAATCGACAAAACCAGAGAAGGACTGGGATGGTGAAGGGTTTCGGATGCCGCCTTGGCACGGCTTGGGACGCACCGATGAGGGCGGCGTTCGAAAGCCGCCCATGTACGAACCCGCGATGGTTGGCATGGACCTCACCGCGCTTTTCGCCCGGTGTGAGCACCACAACTGGAGTTCATTGAATTTATTGTAGATTTCGCTTGGTAACGGGGCAGGTTGCAGTCGGTCCGCACTTGTGACTTAGCACCCAACTTTGCCGCCGCCTTCGATGACCGTTAAGATATTGAATTTCCGTGAGAAAAGGGTACCCCGCGGGGTCCCGATCGGCAGCGACCGGCCCCATTTCGACCCCGTTTTATCAAATCATATCAAATGATTACGGTGGCCAAAGCCGGCGGTCACGATCGGACGCCAATTCACATCCGTGGGTATGGGCGCGCGCGTCTCCGCGAGAAAACCGGTAAATCTTGCGCAGTAAGCGGCGGCGCTGCCCGACTGTACCTTGGCGAGCAGCGCCCCGTGACGCGCCAGGCGCTCGTCGTCGGGCATCACCAAGGCAAAATGGATCGCGCGGGCGACCTCGTCGATGTCGAACGGGTTGACCAGGAGCGCCTCGGCGAGCTCGTCGGCGGCACCGGCAAAGCGGGAGAGGATCAGCACGCCGGGGGACGCCGGATTCTGGGCCGCGACATATTCCTTGGCAACCAAGTTCATGCCATCACGCAACGGCGTCACCAGGCCGATCCGCGCGACGCGGTAGAGCCCGGCGATTGCCGTGCGACTGACCGTGCGGGTTATGTAGCGCAGCGGCACCCAGTCGAAATCCGAGTGCACGCCGTTGATCGCGCCAGTTTTATGATCCAGCTCGTTGTGCAGCTCCTCGTAATGGTTGACCTCAGGGCGCGTGGGGGCCGCAATCTGCAGGTAGCTGATTTTATGCTTGTGCTGCGGATAGGCTGAGAGAAAACGGCCATACGCCGCGAATCTGGCGGGCAGCCCTTTCGTGTAATCGAGCCGGTCTATGCCGATCATCAAAGCGTGGCCGGTTAGGCTTTCGATCAGGCGCTTTGCCTCGGCACGACGCACGGCACGCGCGCTGACGCGGCTAAAGCTGTCGGAATCGATGCCGATCGGTGTCACGACGGCGCTTGTCTCATGCCCGTCGATCGAAAATTCTCCGCCGGCTCCTGGCACCACGCCCAGCAAGCCCCTGATGCAGGCAAGAAACAAGGCACGGTCGCCCTCAGTCTGAAAACCGATCACATCGTTTGCGCTCAGGGCCAGCAGCAATTCGGCGGCCGGTGGCAGGATTTTAAAAATTTCAGGCGGCGGGAAGGGAATATGCAGAAAAAAACCGATGCGATTCCGCAGCCCGAGCGCGCGCAGCTCAGCCGCGACCGCGAGCATCTGGTAGTCATGGATCCAGATCAGATCATCGGGCCCGACCAGTCCGGCGAGCGCCTCGGCAAAGGCCCGGTTGACCGTGCGATACCCCGCGTAATCCTCACGGCGGTATGTCATCAGCCCGGGCATCATATGGAACAGGGGCCAGAGGGTGCCGTTGGCGAAGCCGCGATAATAGGCATTATAATCGGCCTCCGCGAGATCGATCGTGGCGTAGGTAACGCCCCGATCGACGAGCACCCGGGGGCTCGTGGACGTCTTCCCGGACCGTTTGCCCGACCAGCCGAACCAGAGCGATCCGGGCACCAGCACATCGGAGAGCGCAATCGCGAGACCACCGGCGCGCGGGTTGCCGCGCTCGTTCGGGTTCGGCACGCGGTTCGCGACGATTATGAGGCGCGCCATAACCCCTCCTCCCAGCTCCGCGATAGCCGCATGGCGGAGAGGATCAACCCAACCTGCGAATAGCTCTGTGGAAAATTTCCCCATAGCCGCGCTGCTTTGCCCGGCAGCTCCGGCGCCAGATCCTCGGAGAGCAGACCAACGTGGTTGCGATGCGCCAGTATCCGCGCGAACAGAGTGAGCGCCTTCTCCCGCCTGCCGGCCAGCGCAAGAGCATCGACATACCAGAAGCTACAGAGCAGGAAAGCGGTTTCCGGCGGGCCGAAATCGTCCGGGTCCTCGTAGCGCAGGACGAAGCCGCCGCGCATCAGCCGCGCCTCCACGACGTCGAGCGTCGCGAGAAACTCGGGCGCATCGGGGGGGATGAAGCCGATTTCCGGCAGGATCAGCACCGAAGCGTCGAGCACGGCGTGGTCAAGCACGCCGGAAAGCCACCCCTCCTGGGTGACGATCCGCGTCAGAATCGCGGCGCGGAGCGTGGCCGCGCGCACCGCCCAGCCGTCCGCCTCGTCATCGCAACCGATCGAACGGGCGATCAGGGCCAAGCGCGAGAGCGCCACCCAGCACATCGCCGCCGAGAAACTATGCACCCGCATACTGCCACGAAACTCCCAAATCCCCGCATCCGGTTCGAAGGCCACGCGCTCGGCGATGTTGCCGAGCGCGCAGAGACTTCTGTAAAGCGAGGCATCGCCGCGCGCGACGAGACGTTGGTCTAGGAAAAGCTGTGCGAGGCTGAGCACAATGGCGCCGTAGGCGTCGTTCTGCCGCTGCGAGGCGGCGGCGTTGCCAACGCGCACAGGCCCGTCGCCACCGAAGCCGGGCAGATGCCGGGCGATCGTTTCATCCGTGGACATGCCGGGCGCGATCGGAAACAGCGGCGGGATCTCTTTTTGCTCGGACCACCGCACGGCGTTCAGTACGAAGCGGAGATAATTTTCCATCGTGCGCGTCGCCGAAAGCCGGTTGAGCGCCGCGATGGTGAAGAAACTATCGCGCATCCAGCAGAAACGGTAGTCCCAGTTGCGCCGCGAACCGGGCGCTTCGGGGATCGATGTGGTGAGTGCCGCGACGATTCCGCCGGTATCGTCATACGAGCAGAGTTTCAATGTGATCGCGGCGCGGATCACGGGCTCCTGCCAGTCGAACGGAATGTTGAGGTCGGCGACCCAGTTGTGCCAGTAGCCGAGCGTCTCGGCATGAAGCTGGGTGAACAGCGCGTCGGGGGAGATGTTGAGCGGCTCGTCGGGACCGAGCACGATCGTGCCCGGCCGGATGAGAATAAAACTTTGCTCATGAACAATGTAGGCGAGCGACAGGTCGGTCGTCGCGCGGACGGCGAAGTCGTCTCCCGTGAAGCGCAGATGGTTGCTGCCGGCGGCCGGGCGGGGGTGGTGGGCGCCGTAACCAAAGCCGGGTCTCAGCGCGATCTTGACGAACGGCGCGCCCGAAAGCGGCTCGATCCGCCTGATCAGCATTGACGGATGATACATCCGGCCGAACTGGCGAAAGCGCGGACAGAAATCGAGGATGCGCGCCGCGTTGCCCAGACCGTCGCGCAGGATCGTCTCGAGGATCGGCGTGTTGGCCATGTAGCGCTGCGTAGATGTTACCTGCCCATCGAGCGTGACTGATAGATGCCCGTCTTCTCCGCCGCCAAGCAGCGCGTGAAAGACCGGATCACCGTCAAGCCGCGGCCAGCAGCACCAGAGCACGCGGGCCGACGGATCAATCAGCGCCGCGATCGTGCCGTTGCCGACGACCGCAAGATCGAGATCGGGGAAACCGGGATCAGTCATGACCGCCCTTGACCGCCTCCAGGAGCCAGGCGCGAACCGCCGCCGCGCTGCCGCCAAAATCCCGCGCCACATGCAGACCAACCCCGCCCAGGCGCGAAGCCTCGGCAATCGCCGCCTCGTCGGTCACATCGTCGCCGACGAACACGGGCAGGCGGCCGGCAAACGGCTGCTGGCGCATGAGCAGCTGCAGCGCCCGTCCCTTGTCGGCGCCGGCGGCGCGGATCTCGATCGCCTGACGCGCGGGCTGCACGATGAGATCGGGGTGCGCCGCAGCGAGATCGGTGGCGAGTGCGGCGAGCTGTTCGGCCTGCCCGGGGGCACCCCGCCAGTGCAGCGCAATGCCGAAGCTCTTTTCCTCCAGAAAAATTCCAGACTGGCAGGCGATGGCCTCGCGCAGCCGCGCGGCGACGGCGTTGAGCACGGCTGGCCGGCGCACGCATGCGGTCACGCACCCGGCCGCATCGCGCAGAATGGCGCCGTGCTCAGCCGCGAGCGGCAATCCAGCCCCCAACAAACGGTCAATATCCGGGAGGGCGCGGCCGGAAATCAGGGCAAGCGCACCGTTTTGGCGAGCAGCGAGGTCCCACAGCAACTCGCGCAAGCCGGCAGGCATATGAACCGCCTCCGGTGTTGCCGCGATTTCGAGCAGCGTTCCGTCAATATCGAGAAAGAGCGCGCTGTTAAGTCTCAGCGCCGGTATTCTGGACTCCATGGGCATCGAGGCGATCCCCAGTTGGACAACAGCTGCTTAGAGCATATCAAATTGCGCTCAAATCACATCATAATAATTCTGCAATGAGCCAAAGACTTCGCGGCTGATTCGCCGTAGAAAGACGGGGCTGCCCTCGCGTGGGGTCGTCAATATCCGGCCCTTGCTGCCACCCCGGCCTGGAGACCGGCAGCAGACGGTGCTGGTAGAGATTGGCATGGCTGCGTGGCCGACAGTATATAAACAGGCGAGAACGGTTAATGCGCCGATGACCATGGCCACGAGTATGCGAAGATCTTTTTTCAATGTCTGACCACTGATCTGCGTATCGGAAAGGGGTTTCGGCGCCTATAGGCGCGCCAACCATCAGATTTGACATGGTTTTATGGGATCATGGCGTGAAGCCAACTCACAGTCAGCTGGCGCATACCGAGGTTCAGCCAATAAAAAATTTTCGCAAGTTCCTACATTGTTCCACACTGCCTCAATACGCATCCTGTTAGCCGCTGAACCAAGCGCCCGAAACTCTTATATGAGGATCGTCAAGGCAAATCAGCAGCGTTACGACATTATCGGTTCCTTCCAAGATGTCGTCATAGATCCATCGGTCGAGTCCATTGCGTGACGCGGCTCGCGAGCGAACCCTGTCCACCTTATATTCGGTCAGGGCCATCGCACCTGCACCATAATCCCGCTTGCGGCGGATCCGGACTCGTGAAGACGAAGCCATTCTCCAACGGCGGCATTTCAAGCCATGAGTTTCGTCGGCTCGTCTACCGAGGATCTGCCAGGATTAGTCAGTCCTGGCGGATTTCTGAAATGAGTGTGGCGTGGCCCTCGTTAGGTTCTTGCAATGGCACCTTCGATGACAATCCCGGCATTGACGTACTTCCAGAGCGCCACGAGAAGTTTACGCGCAAGCGCGACGATCGCGGATTTCTTCTGACGACCGCCATTTTGCGCCACGCGTGCGTTGAACCATGCGGTAAGCGCGGAAGTGGGCTGATGACGTACCCACAGCCATGCCAGCTGAACAAGCGTCGCGCGCAGCCTGGGATTGCCCGATTTGGATACACCCTGTTCCTGGCTGACCTGGCCACTTTGCCACGGCGTCGGCGCAAGCCCTGCGTAAGCGGCCACCTGCCTTCGGTTGTCGAAGTGCCGTGACAAACCTTCTGACCAAAGGACGGCGGCAAACTCGGGGCCTATGCCCCTGAGGTTGAGTAACAACGCCGGCTCGGACGCTGATTTTTCAGCCGTAACCAGCATGGCGTCGCGCGCCTCCTCGACCTCTCCGATTTGCTTGATCAGCAGCTCGAGGCGGTCGAGTTCACGGCTGATTTGCGCCTTCAGAGCTGTGGGCAGCGGTCGACCATCTCCAGTCACGAGCGTCTCGAGGCGCTCACGCCGATCTCGGTTCAAGGGCTCGTATCCGGACACCCCTTGGTTGAAGAGCAAGCCCTTGATCCGATTGACATGCCTTATTCTCTCATTGAGCAACGCTTTGCGCTCCCGTACCGCACGGCGGCGGTCTTCATCTGCGGGGGAAGGCACACGAAGCATGGCGCAAACTCGCGGTTCGCCGCGCTTATAGGCAAGCAAGGCCCGAACCAGTGCCTCACCATCAATCCTATCGGTCTTTGCGCGCCGTCGGCGGCGCGACGTCGCAATGGATGCAGGATCGACGATATAGCTCTCGATGCCTTCGCGCTCGAGAACCCGGTGTATCCAAAATCCATCCAGGCCAGCCTCCTGGATCGATATGATCCTGAAGCCCTGTCCGGTGCGAGCCTCGGCCTTACGCTGTAGATCCCCAAAGCGCGCCAGCAAGGCTGCAATGTCACCGGCGCGAATGATGAACTTCGACATCTTCTCACCAGCACCCGGCGACACAGATGTGACCAGCCACTTTGAACGGGAGAGTTCCAGGGAGACGAATATCGCGCCAAGGTCGGTTCGGATCGCAGCCGGGGCTGCGGTATGGTAGCGTCCGTCAACGTGGTGGAAATTGCGGGGCTGTTTGAGTGGCCGTTGATCATGCGGCCTCGGTGGGAATTTGTAGCGCCGCCGCGTTGGCAGCGGGGGCCATGAGTTCGGCCATTGGCTCGGTCTGCATGTAGCGGTTCTGGGTTTGCCATTCGTCATTGGCCTCGAGCAGCACGGCGCCGATCAGCCGGATGATTGCCGGCTCATTGGGAAAGATGCCGACGACATCAGCCCGGCGTTTGACCTCCTTGTTGAGGCGCTCGAGCGGATTGGTGCTGTGCAACTTGGTGCGGTGAACGACGGGGAAGTCCATGTGGGCGAGGACGTCGGTCTCACTCTCGTCGATGAAGCCGGCGAGCTTCGGCCATTTGCCGCGCAGCTGGTCGGCGACCTGACGCAGGGTCTGGGCAGCGGCGGCGCGGTCGGGCTGGATGAACGCCTGGCGCAGCAGCGCGGCGACCATGCTTTGCTGGCCCTTGGGCACGTAGGCCAGGGCATTGCGGACCCAATGCACGCGGCAGCGTTGCCAGCTCGCCCCCATCACCCGGCGGATGGCGGCTTTCAGCCCCTCATGCGCGTCGGAGATGACCAGCTTGACGCCATGCAGGCCGCGACGGACCAGGCTCTTGAGGAAGCCGCTCCAGAAGGTTTCGGCCTCGGAGGGGCCGATATGCAGGCCGACGATCTCGCGTCGCCCCTCGCTGTTCACGGCCACGGCGATTATCGCCGCCACCGAGACGATGCGGCCGCCCTCGCGCTGCTTGAGATAGGTGGCGTCCAGCCACAGATACGGCCACTCGCCGGCCAGCGGCCGTTCGAGAAAGGCGTTCACCCGTTCGTCAATGTCCTTGCACAGCTTCGAGACTGTGCTCTTGCTGATGCCCGTCAGCCCCATCGCCTGCACCAGCTCGTCGACCCGGCGGGTCGACACCCCGCCCACCCAGGCTTCCTGGATCACCGCCACCAGTGCCCGCTCGGAGGTGCGCCGCGGCTCCAGAAACGGCGGAAAATACGAGCCCTGCCGCAGCTTCGGCACCCGCAGCTGCAGCGACCCCAGCCGCGTGTCCAGGCTGCGGTCGCGATAGCCGTTGCGGTAGGTCGCCCGCTCGCCGCTGCGCTCATAGCGTCCGGCGCCGATCAGCCCGTCCACGTCCGCCTCCATCAGCAGCTGCAACACCGCTTCCGCCACGCTGCGTAGAAAATCACCATCACCGGCCTTCGCCAAAAGCTCCGCAAGCGGTAGTCTCTCCTCGGTCATCGGGTCCCTCCTCGGTCCAGGTTGAAGTCTCGCAACTCCACCTTAGCCAATCGATCCGATGGCCACCCAAATTACCACGCTATCCGAAACGAAAGTCCACCACCTCCGTGGACGTTACCCTGCGGTATGGTCGGCGGTAACTTGCATGATGACCTCCAGGGGTTGTTGGCGACTCCACTCTGACAGAGCTTCCGTCGGTCATCACCTCATGGGATCTCCACGAAAGGAGATCGGCTGCTTTGCCGCGAGTTCTGAAAAATGCAGTCACTGCCAACCGCGATTTGCCGCACCCGCCGCGTCGCCTTTGTTATGACGTCGCCCAAAGACCTCGGCGGACGGCGTGATGGACGTCACAGCGGCGCCAGTGCCGCGCAATGAGGCCCTGCCAAGGCGATGAATTCCTTCCCCAGCGCCTCGGACTCAGGTTGGTCGGCACAGCGTTGCGCCTCCTCATCCGGCCATTCGCCTTATGGCGAGGCCGGGCCGTCTGGAGACCGACCGCTTATGAGTAAAGATTAAGAAAAGCCGCCGCTGGTCACCGCGCCTCCGACAAGCGTGATGCGAACCTTTGCAGCCGTTCGAGCGTGCGTTGCCCAGGTTCGTCAGCCATCAGCAGGATAGCGTGCCATCAATGCATGTTACGCAGGCTCCGCCCAGGCTGACTTGGCCGGCGGCATCCACCGCCACCAGGACGCGCCCATCACGTCCGACGCACCGTCCCTGTGCGGCCATGTAGTTGGTGCCGGTGGTGGGCCGCTGGCCCCGCGCCCATCGAAACACCGCGATGGTGCCATTGCCGCTGCCGCACACCGGGTCTTCATCAATACCGCAGGACGGCGCGAAGGAACGCACCTCGATCTCGGCATCGCCGCTCTCATGCGCGCCGAACAACGAGAGGCCCGTCGCCCCGAGGCGCCGCTCGAACGCGGCCGAACGGGCAAAATCTGGCGTCAGCGCCAGAAGCTGCGCGGCACCCGCCAGCTGCGCCACCACCCAAACAGCGCCGACATCGACGATGGCGGGCGGCACGTCCCTGAGAACGGGATGACCAAGCACAGCTTCCAATTCGTTCACCTCGTCCGGCGTGAGCGGCCGCAACGCGGCGGGCGGCAGGCCCAGCGTCAAACAACGCGCCGCCCCTGTTCCTTCCTCCGTGATGCCGATGAGGCCAGCGCCGCACTCCTGCACCACCTTCCCGTCACGCGGCACAATGCGCCCAGCCTCCAGCACCGCGTAGGCGCTGCCAAGCGTGGGGTGCCCGGCGATAGGCAGCTCGCTGCGCGGCGTGAATATCCGCAGGCGGTAATCGGCTTCCGCAGTGGTCGGCGGCAGCAGGAAGGTCGTCCCGGAAAGGTTGGTCCAGCTGGCGATACGCTGCATCGCTTCCGTGTCCAGGCCCGCGGCATCGAGCACGACGGCCACGGGATTGCCCAAAAGAGGCGTGCTGGTGAATACGTCGACGACTTTGTAGGCACGCTGCATGGCGATGCTCCGTTGTTTAGAGGGGCAATTTCTGACGTACGCTTGACCGTCGGGCTAGCCACGTCCGTTTTGACGTTCTGGACGCCCTTTATGCGGCTAAGGCGCTCGACGGCGCCTGTTCTCCGTCACACGAACCGTTTCGCTCCCGCGACGCAGAGGATGATGGCGGCGGTGACCGCGAGCATGGCGGGCGGCACGGTCTCGTGCAGCAGCAGGGCGGAGGCGGCGAGACCGAGCGCCGGCTGCAGCAGTTGCAGTTGCCCCACCGCGGCGATGCCGCCCGATGCCAGGCCCCGGTACCAGAACACGAAGCCGAGCAGCATACTGAAGGCGGAGACATAAGCCAGCCCCGCCCAGGCCCCGCCGGTGACCCGTGCCAGCGAGGCGGGACAGGTGAGCAGGCCTGCCGCCAGCATGAACGGCAGCGCCAGCACCAGCGCCCAGGAGATCACCTGCCAGCCCCCCAACCGCCGCGAGAGTTTCGCCCCTTCCGCATAGCCCAACCCGCAAACGATGACCGCGCTTAACATCAGCGCCACTCCCGCACCGGACAATGCCGCCCCGTGGCGCAGCGCCACGCCCACAACGCAGGCGCTGCCCAGCAAGGCGCAGAGCCAGAAGCCAGGATGCGGCCGCTCGCCGCCGCGCAGCACGCCGAATAGCGCCGTACACAGTGGCAGCAGCCCCAGGAAGATCTGCGACTGAGCGGCGTCGATATGGCGCAGCGCCAGTGCGGAAAGCAGCGGGAAACCGAGCACCACGCCCAGCGCCACCACGGCCAGGGAAGCGAGGTCGCCCCGCGCCGGGCGTGGCTGCCGGAACGCAAGCAGCAAGCCGAGCGCCAGCAGCCCGGCCAGCGCCGCCCTCGCCACGGTGAGGAAAACTGGGTCGAACCCCGCCAGGGCCGCGCGGGTGGCCGGCATCGAGCCGCTAAAGATCACCACCCCCAAGGCACCGTTCACCCAGCCGCTCGCCGATTTCTCCATGCTCCACATCCCCACAAAGGATGCTTATTCTGTGCTGTGGACAGCGTGGCTCCTCCAGGCATAATCAAGTACAATTTTACTGAACTGTACTTGTGCATATGGAGGTACGGATGCCCCAGGCCGAAGGCACGCTGGTCGCGCAGTTGGTGCAGGAGATGCGCAGCCGGATTGCCGCGCGGAGTC
Source organism: uncultured Alphaproteobacteria bacterium (assembly GCA_963750235.1). Lineage (GTDB taxonomy): Bacteria > Pseudomonadota > Alphaproteobacteria > Acetobacterales > Acetobacteraceae > Acidocella. The sequence continues at coordinate 66,154 of CAVVPW010000004.1, read as the reverse complement.
TGGTGCCTGGGACCAGGCTACCCTCGATCCGCGCCCAAGCCGCGGCACAAGGAGTTTCCAAGACCACGGTGGTGGAAGCCTATGACCGGCTGGCGGCGGAAGGCGTCATCCAGTCCCGGCGCGGCTCCGGCTTCTATGTCGCCGGGCATTTGCCACCGCTCAGCTTGGCTGACACCGGGCCCAAGCTGGACCGCGCGGTGGATCCGCTCTGGGTCTCCCGTCAGTCGCTGGAAACCGCGGATGACGCGCTGAAGCCCGGCTGCGGCTGGCTGCCGCCCAGCTGGATGCCGGAGGTCAGCCTGCGCCGCGCTTTGCGCGGCCTGGCCCGGGCGGAGGCGGCGGCACTCACCGACTATGGCAGTCCGCTGGGGTTGGCGCCGTTGCGCGAGCATCTGGCCCGGCGGCTGGCGGGATTTGGTGTGCCCGCCGCGCCTGGGCAAATTCTGCTCACTGAATCCGGCACCCATGCCGTCGATCTGCTCTGCCGCTTCCTGCTGGAACCGGGCGACACCGTGTTGGTGGACGACCCGTGCTACTTCAATTTCCGTGCCCTGTTGCGGGCGCATCGGGCCCGGGTGGTCAGTGTGCCGTACACGCAAACCGGGCCGGATGTTGCTGCCTTCGCGCAGGTGCTGGCAGCGGAGCGGCCGCGCCTCTACATAACTAATGCCGTCGTGCATAACCCCACCGGCGCCTCCCTCTCGGCGCTCACCGCGCACCGGGTGCTCAAGCTCGCCGAGCAGCACGATCTCATCATCATCGAGGACGACATTTTCGCCGATTTCGAATCCGAGCCCTCGCCGCGCTTGGCTGCCTTCGACGGGCTGGAGCGGGTGGTGCAGATCGGCAGCTTCTCCAAGACGCTCTCGGGTTCCCTGCGCTGCGGCTATATCGCCGCAAAGGCGGACTGGATTGAGGGGCTGACGGATTTGAAGATCGCGACCTCCTTCGCCGGCGGGCGGCTCTCGGCGGAGCTGCTGCTGGCGGTGCTGCAGGACGGCACCTACCGCAAGCATGTGGAAAGTCTGCGCCCCAGGCTGGCCAGTGCCATGAGCCAAGCCGGGACCCGGCTGCGCGATGTGGGGCTGACGCCCTGGGTGGAGCCGCGCGCGGGGCTGTTCCTATGGTGTGAACTTCCCAATGGCCTGGATGCGGCGGCCATCGCTCGGCAGGCGATGGCTGAGATACGCTGGCGCCGGGCCGACCTTGCGCGGGCGATCGCGGCGAAATTCGGCGTGGTGCTGGCCGAGCGCAGCATGAGCGACGTGCTACGGCGAATGGGCTTCCGCCGGCTGGTGGCCAGGCCACGCCATCCCGGCCACGACGCCGCGGCGCAAGCGTCTTTCAAGGCAACTTCGCCTCCCTCGTAGATGCAGCGCTACCAGAGCATGCCCGCGGCAAGCCGCTTGAGCTCTGGTGGCAGGACGAGGCCCGCATCGGCCAACAGGGAACGCTAACTCGGGTCTGGGCCGAGCGCGGCTCGCGGCCCACGGCCCCCCGCGATCAGCGCTACGACTGGGCCTATATCTTCGGCGCGATCTGCCCGGCCCGCGGCATCGGGGCCGCGCTGGTGCTGCCGTTCGCCAACGCCGAGATGATGAATTTACACCTCGCGGAGATCAGCGCGAATGTCACCCCCGGAGCGCACGCCGTGCTCACCATCGATGGCGCCGGCTGGCACCAGAAAGGCGATAAGCTGCGCGTCCCCGACAACATCACTCTCCTGCACTTGCCGCCCTACAGCCCCGAACTCAATCCCGTCGAGAATGTCTGGGCCTACCTGCGCAGCAACAAACTCAGCAACCGCGTCTTCGAAACCTACGAGGATATCGTCGATGCCTGCTGCGATGCATGGCGTTGGTTCACTGCTCAGCCCGACCACATCACTTCAATCGGAACACGTCTTTGGGCATGTGTCAGTTAATGACACCGGGCGTATGAGAACGTCGTATTGGCGCCGGGCAACGTGTTCAGCCCGGCGCAGACGGCCGGGCGGTTCCTACGCTTCAACGTGGCGCAGTGCGCCGATCCGCGCATCTTCAAACTTCTTCGCCGTGCCATACAGAGTGTCGGGTGACCTAGATGGTAGGGCGAGGAGCCGGCCCGGGCGCAAAGCAGCAGTGACGGGCCGAGAACAGACCGACCGCTTTCCCGCGAACCAGGCTAAAAAGCGGTCCGCCCAAAATCGCCCCAAACTGTTACTTGCACGGTCTTGGTCACCACTCCATTAAGCAATGCCGCCACTGGTTGTCAGTGCCAATGTCTACCGAAGATTACGAGAACGAATAAGCCAGCTTGTTCAGATGTTCTCTTATTGGCGTGTCCCCCCCTCGGCTTCACACGCGTTCCAGAGCCAGCGCAAGCCCCTGACCAACACCAATGCACATGGTTACCAAAGCGCGTCTGCCGCCGCGCCGTTCCAGCCCGTGCACGGCGGTGAGCACGAGACGCGCGCCGGAGCAGCCCAGCGGATGACCGAGCGCGATGGCGCCGCCATGCGGGTTGAGGTGCTGGGCGGCGGGGTCGAGTCCAAGGGCGCGGACGGAGGCAATGACCTGCGCCGCGAACGCCTCGTTAATCTCGATCAGGTCGAAATCCTCCGTGCCAAGCCCGAGCCTGGCCATGAGTTTCTGGCTGGCGGGCACGGGGCCGATGCCCATCACATCCGGCTCCACGCCCGCCGTGGCCATGCCCAGAACACGGGCGCGCGGGGTAAGACAATGGCGCCGCGCGGCGTCCTCCGAGGCGACGAACATGGCCGCAGCACCGTCATTGATGCCGGAGGCGTTGCCCGCAGTCACGCTGCCATCCGCCCGCACGACCGGCTTCAGCTTGGCCAGGATGTCCATGGTGGTGTCCGGGCGCGGATGCTCGTCGGTGCTGACGGTCACATCCGCCTTTTTGCCGGGGATGGTGACTGGCAGGATCTCTTCCGCAAAATACCCTGCTGCCTGGGCCGCAGCTGCGCGCTGCTGACTGCGCAGGGCAAAGCTGTCCTGGTCCTCCCGGCTTACGCCGTAGCGCCGCGCGACATTGTCGCCGGTTTCGGGCATCGATGCGGTGCCGTAGAGCGCTTGCATCCTGGGGTTCACAAGGCGCCAGCCGATCACCGTGTCCTCAAGCCGCAGGTCGCGGGCGAAGGGCGTCGCGCTTTTGCCCATCACGTAGGGGGCACGGCTCATGCTCTCCACCCCCCCGGCAATGGCAAGCTCGATCTCGCCGGACATGACGGCGCGGGCCGCCGCGCCCACGGCGTCGGCGCCGCTGGCGCACAGCCGGTTGAGCGTGGTGCCGGGAACGGATACCGGCAGCCCGGCCAACAGGGCCGCCATGCGGGCGATGTTGCGGTTATCCTCGCCCGCCTGGTTGGCGCAGCCGAGGATCACCTCGTCGATGGCGGCGGGGTCCACCTGCGGGTTTCGGGCGAGCAGTGCCGCAATCGGCAGCGCCGCGAGATCGTCGGCGCGCACCGCCGCCAGGGCGCCGCCAAAACGGCCGATGGGCGTGCGGATGGCATCGCAGATGAAAGCCTCGGTCATGCTGCCTCCTTGATCGCCGCCTCAGTGGTCCGGCGCACCTCGTCCAGCGTCACGCCCGGCGCCAGTTCCACCAGCGTCAGCCCGCCTTGGCGCCTGTCACATGCCAGCACGCACAGATCAGTGATGATGAGATCGACCACGCCCGCGCCGGTCAGCGGCAGCGTGCAATGTTCCGCGATCTTTGGTGTGCCATCCTTGGCGGTGTGCTCCATGAGCACCACCACGCGCTGCACACCAGCCACGAGGTCCATCGCCCCGCCCATGCCCTTCATCATCTTGCCGGGAATGGTCCAGTTGGCGATGTCGCCCGCGGCGGAGACCTCCATGGCGCCGAGGATGGCCATGTCGATATGGCCGCCGCGGATCATCGCGAAGGAGTTGGCCGAGGAGAAGAAGCTGGTGGTGGGAAGTTCCGTCACCGTCTGCTTCCCGGCGTTGATAAGGTCGGGATCGACCTGATCGCGGTACGGGAATGGCCCCATGCCCAGCATGCCGTTCTCGCTTTGCAGCGTCACGTCCATGCCCGGCGGAATGTGGTTGGCCACCAGCGTGGGAATGCCGATGCCCAGGTTCACATAGTAGCCATCCTTCAATTCCTGGCCAGCGCGGGCGGCCATCTCGTCTCGTGTCCAGGGCATCACGCTTCCTCCCTCTCGCGCACCGTCAGCTTCTCGATGCGCTTCTCGTTGATGGTGCTTTTCACGATCCGGTTCACGTAGACCCCCGGCGTATGCACCTGGTCGGGGTCAAACGTGCCGGCGGGGACGATCTCCTCCACCTCGGCAACCGTAACCTTGGCCGCCGTCGCCATGTTCGGGTTGAAGTTGCGCGCGGTCTTGCGGAAGACGAGATTGCCAGCCGGATCGGCGCGCCAGGCCTTGATGATGGCGAGATCGGCCTTGAGCCAGGTCTCGCGCACATAGGGCTGGCCCTCGAACTGTTCGACCGGCTTGCCCTGCGCAACCACGGTGCCCACGCCGGTGCGGGTATAGAAGGCCGGGATGCCCGCTCCGCCGGCACGGATGCGCTCAGCCAGCGTACCCTGCGGGTTAAGCTCCAGCTCCAGCTCACCGGAGAGGGCAAGCTGCTCGAACAGCTTGTTCTCGCCGAGATAGGAGGCGATCATCTTCCTGATCTGCCGGTTGTTGAGCAGCAGCCACAGCCCGAACCCGTCCGCGCCGCAATTATTGGAAATCACCGTGAGATTCTTCACGCCTGAATCGCGGATCGCCGGGATGAGGCTTTCCGGATTGCCGGAAAGGCCGAAGCCGCCGGACATGATTGTCATGCCGTCGAACAGCACGCCGTCCAGCGCGGCCTCGGGGGAGGGGTAGAGCTTGTTCATGGGTCTATCGCGTCCTTTGTCAGGCGGCCACGGTGAGCAAAATCTTGCCCACATGCTCGCCTTGCTCCATCGCCTGGTGAGCGGCGGCGGCATCCGCGAGGGGGACGGTGGTGGCGATCGCCGGGCGTATCCGTGTGCCCAGGAGTGGCCAGACCTCGCGGCGCAGCCGCTCGGCAATCGCCAGCTTGCGTGCGAGCGGCAGTGGCCGCAGCAGCGAGCCGGTGATGGAGAGGCGTTTGGCCATAAGCGTGCGTAGCGGCACTTCCAGCAGCTTGCCGCCGCCCGCCGAGAGATGGCCGATGCGCCCATCAGGGGCGAGCATCTCAAGGTCCTTGGCAAGATGCGCGCCGGCTGAGACGTCGAGGATGACATCCACGCCATGCCCGCCGGTTGCGTCCTTAACCTGCGCCGCGAGGTCCAGGGCGTGATAGTCGAAGGCGCCACGGGCGCCGAAGCCGATGGCCGCCTCGCATTTGCGGGCACTCCCGCAGGTCGCGAAAACCTCGTAGCCGCAGGCGGTAAGCGCCGGGATGGCCAGCGAGGCGACGCCGCTGGTGCCGCCATGGATGAGCACGCGCTCGCCCGGGCGCAGGCGCAGCACATCGAAGAAATTGAACCAGGCCGTGAACAGGGCCTCAGGCAGCCCCGCCGCTTCGGTGAGGGTCAGCCCTTCCGGCACTGGCAGAGCCAGTTCCGCGGCGGCAATGGCGTATTGCGCATAGCCGCCACCCTGGATGAGGGCGGCTATGCGCTCTCCCAACCGCGCCTGTGGCACGCCATCGCCGAGACCCACGACGGTGCCGGAGACCTCCAGGCCGGGGACTGGGTTGGGGTCGTAGCCGGGCCCAGCGCGGCGCTGGTTGCAGTCGTGCCGGTTCACACCGGCCGCCGCGACCCTGATGAGCACTTCGCCCGCCCCGGGGGTCGGGACAGGTAAACGGCCGGGTTGCAGCACCTCTGGCCCGCCGGGAGCCGTGATGATGATGCCGTCTTGAAACTGCGGCAGGTTCATTGTTGTCATTGGTTACACTCGCTTAAATCGACGCGGCTGGCGCCGCATCGCCCCGGTTATCCGGCTGCAAGAATCTCCCGCGCCCAGGGACAGTCGGGCAGGGTCACCGGCGCGCGCAAGCCGCGCGTGGCGGCGTTCAGACGCATCTCGCGCAAGCGGGCACGCGGCGCCTCCTCCAGGTAGAGGCGTTCATGCCCCCATAGGCTCGGCCCGTCGAACGTCTCGTGCGGCTGCCAGGTGGCCAGGTCGACGACACGTCCACCCCAGCCCGTCTCCACGAAAAAGCCCGAGGGCGTGTGGCTGTAGAAGGAGGTCATGTGGTCGTTGGTGTGCCGGCCCAGCGTGTAGGCGAGGCGGTTTTCCTCAAGCTGGGCAAGATCGTAACCCTGGCCGACATCGTCGAGCTGGCAGTACTCCACCATGAAATGGTGCATCCCCCGCCGGCCCGAGCCGACCATCGCGAAGCTGTGGTGGCGGCCGTTGATGTGGAAGAAATAGAGCGGATAGGGCGTGAGGCCGTAATCGCTGACGCGAAAGCCGAGCAGGTCGCGGTAGAAGGGCAGCAGCATGTCGATATTCTCGGCATGGAGCACGGCGTGACCCATGCCGAGAGGCCCGGTGCGGAAGCCCGAGATCGGCCGGCCCGGACGGAACGGCTCGTCCGCCACGACAGCGCCATGGAAGGCTTCCAGCCGGTTCCCCGCCGGGTCGTCGAACAGGATGAGATCGGCGACAAGACGTTCGTCGGCCAGCGCCCGCGGGGCGTGGCGCACCACGACGCCACTGGCCTCAAGCCGCGCCGCCAGTTGCGCCAGCGCCGCCGCGTCTGCCACCTCCCAGCCCATGAAGGCGAGCCCTTCGCCTGCTTCGCCGGTCACCACCAGGCGCTGTTTGCGGTCATCCATGCGGAAGGTCCGCACGGCGCCACCACGGTCGGCCAATTGCATCCCCAGCAGGCCGGCAGCGTAGGCGCTCCACTCATCGAGCCGCGCCGATCCGATGCCAAGATAGCCGAGTGCCGTGAATTCGGAGCGCTGTTCCATCGCCTTATTCCGCCGCGACGGCATTGCGCGGCTCCGCCGCGATGGTATTGCGCAGCACGCCGATGCCGCTGATCTCGACCTCGACCACGTCGCCCTCGCGCATGTAGAGCGGCGGCGTGCGCTTCATTCCCACCCCGCCGGGCGTGCCGGAGACGATGATATCGCCGGGCAGCAACGGCAGGACGGTGGAAATATAGGCGATGAGCTCCGGCACCGGGGTGATCATCAGCTCCGTCTTGCTCTGCTGCACCACCTCGCCGTTCAGGCGGGTTTCCAGCGTCAGTGCGGCCGGGTCGGGAATTTCATCCGAGGTGACGAGCCAGGGCCCGAACGCGCCGGTTCCGGCGAAGGTCTTGCCCGCGAGGTACTGGCTGGTGTGGAGCTGCCAGTCGCGCACGCTGCCGTCATTGTAACAGGAATAGCCAGCGACATACTCAAGCGCCCGCTCGGCCGGAATGTGGCGCCCCTCCTTGCCGATGACGACGGCCAGCTCGCCCTCATAGTCCAGCTTATCCGACACTGTGGGCTTGATGAGCGGCTGCGCGTGGCCGATCTGGCTGCCCGCAAAGCGCGCGAACAGCGCCGGGTTGGGGGTGACGGTGCGGCCCGTCTCGGCGACATGGTCGCGGTAATTCAGCCCGACGCAGATGATCTTGTCGGGGTCTGGGATCACCGGCGCCAACTCCAGCCCATCGAGCGGGAAATCGGCGGCGGCTTCCTTCACGGCACGCTCAACTTCGGTGAGGGCGCCCGCGGCGAGCAGGGCGCGCAAAGTCGGCCAGCGGTCGCCGAAGCGGCGCCCGAGGTCGACAACGCCACAGTCCTTCACGGCACCATAGCTGGGACGACCGGCCTTGATGAATGAGATGAGCTTCATGTAAATATTCCTTTGGTTTTCGGGGGTGTCAGATAAGGGCCGCCAGCGCCGCCAGCTCCTGGTTCGAATGTGCGGCACCCAACACGTACCGGTCGGGACGCACCAGCACGGCGGGAGCCCCCGCATCGCGCAGCCAAGCGCCGATTTCGCCGTCCCCGGTGACAATGGTGGCGTCGCGGGCCTCCAGGCGGGCCCAGGTTTCGCGGGGGAGCTGCGCGGCAAAGCCTGGTTCCATTACGGCGGCGTAGCGGTACCCCACGGCGTCGTCGAGCCGATAGCCGCCATCGAGGAGCGGCTGCGGCGCGATCTCACCGGCGTGGCCGTTCCAGCCCTTGGCGATGCCAGGACCGAGGCGTGGCTTGATCGAGCGCATCTGTGCGACCTCGCCGCTCTCCAGAACGCTGCGCGGCACGGCGTCCGCCATCGCCTTGGTGTTGATCAGCCCGCCCAACCGGACCGCCAGCTCGATATACTCACGCGCATGCGGAGCACGCTCGCTCTGGTAGGTGTCGAGCAGGCTGTCATCGTTAAGGCCGCGCAGGATCCGGCCCAGCTTCCAGGCAAGGTTGCCGGCATCGCGCATTCCTGCACACATGCCCTGGCCCAGGAAAGGCGGCGTGAGATGCGCCGCGTCGCCCGCGATGAGCAGCCGTCCGCTTCGCCACGTCGCCGCGACGGCGGAGCGGAACGTGTAAATCGCGGTGCGCTCGATGTCGATCTCCTCGGACGACACCCAGCGCGAGAGCAACTCCCGCACGAAGTCGGGCTGGACGATGCGCGTCTCGTCATCGCCTGGCAGCACGGTGATCTCCCAGCGCCGGCGCTCGCCGATGCCGCGGACATAGGTCGCCGGACGCTGCTTGCTGCAATGCTGCACGCTGTGGTCGCCGAGATCCGGGCGCGGGCGCTTGAGCAGCACGTCCACCACGAGCCAGCGCTCGTGGAAGCCGAGATCATCCATGTTGTCGCCGATCAGCCGCCGCACCAGCGAGCCCGCGCCATCGCAGCCAACCACGTAACGCGCCCGGCAGCAGTGCAGTTGCCCGGTAGCGAGGTCTTCGTAGCGGACTATGGCGGCGTCCGGCTCCTGGTCGATGGCGAAAACCACGCTGCGCAGGCGGAGCGAGACACCGGGAAAGCGGGACAGCCCCTCGCGCAGCACCTGCTCCAGTTCCGGCTGGTGGAAGCGGTAACTCTCGCTCCAGCCCTGGCGGCCGCACTCCAGCGGGCGGGACCAGTCGAGCAGCAGGCGGCCGGCGTCATCGACAAAATGCATTCCCGGCACGACCCGCACCAGTGGCGCCATCTCCTCGGCCAGTCCGGCCGTCTGCAAAAGGCGCATCACCTCGTCGTCAAACTGTATGGCGCGCGGCAGGTTGTAGATCGCGGCTTCGCGATCGAGGACCAGCGTGGTTATGCCTTGCATACCCAGCAGGTTGGCCAGCATGGCGCCCACCGGCCCACAGCCCACGATCACGATGTCGGCTTCCTGCGGATAATCCTGGCCCGTCATAGTGCCTGTCATTGAACTCTCTCCCCAGCAAAACGTATCGTTGTTGCCGGGGACCTTGCCGCTGCGCCGGACGCACGGCAAAGTCCATTTTCAAAATGTCCACTAGGCGGACGAACAAGATGAAACCAAAGCCCATCCGCTCCTTTAACCGTGGCCTGGCCGTGCTGGCCGCCCTCAACCGCCTTGGCAGCGCCACGGCCCTCACCCTGGCGCGGGAAACCGGCGTGCCACGCGCCACCGTGTACCGGCTGCTGCAAACCCTGCTGGACGAGGGCTATGTGGGCCGCCGCACCGCCGACGAGCATTTCCACCTGCGCCTGCGGGTGCGCGGACTCGCCGAGGGGTTTGAGGATGAGCAGTGGATTACAGCCATCGCCGGACCGGCGTTAACAGACCTGACCCGGCGCATTTCCTGGCCCTGCGATGTCTCCACGCTGGAAGGAATGAAGATGGTGATTCATGACACCACCCACCGGGTCGCTCCGTTATCCATCGACCGCAACATGGTCGGGCGCGAGTTGCCGCTCCTCGCCTGCGCCTCTGGCCTCGCCTACATCTCTTTCGCGCCAGCCCAGGAGCGCGAGGCGCTGCTCGCCATGCTCGCGAAATCGTCAGACCCCCACGACGTCTTGGCCCGCAATGAGGTCCAGGTGAACCGTCTCATCGCGGCGACGCGCCGGCGTGGTTACGGCCTGCGCCAAGGCGGCGAGATCTGGCCGCATACCGGCTCGCTCTCCCTGCCCATTCTTATCGCCGGGCGGCTCCTGGGCTGCATCAGCGTGATCTGGATGGCGCGCGCCGTCAGCGCCGAGGAAGGCGTCGCCCGCTGCCTGGATCCGATGCGGGAGACAAAGACGCTGATTGAACAGAAACTGGCCGAAGCAAGCAATTGATAAAGCTCGGGTGATGTCCACCTTGTGGACGGTTCCAAGTTTTGTTTGGCGCTCCAGACCGGTAGTGTGTTCGGCTCCGGTTTGAAGATGAAATGCTGGCAATACAGGCATCCGCTTCAACGTCCAGAAACAAAACGTCATGGCCGGTAAATACACGCCGCCAGAGGCGAAAAGAAAACTTGGGGAACCATAATGTCCGCTAAAACGAAGCCGTGGGACACGGCATACGAAGTGAAGGCTGTGATTCTGCTGTCACTCGCCTTTGGCCTTGTCGGTCTCGACCGTTTCATGATCTTTCCGATGTTTCCGGCGATCATGAAAGATCTCCACTTCAGCTACCAAAATCTCGGTGAAATCGCGGGCGTTTTGTCGATCGCCTGGGGCATAGCCGCCCTGTTCGCTGGTCGGCTTTCCGATCTGTTCGGGCGGCGGCGGGTGGTGCTCATCACGGTCACGGTGTTCTCGGTGCTGGTTGGCATCAGCGGCCTAGCCACAAGCCTCATCACGATGCTGCTGTTGCGCGCGGTGATGGGCTTTGCCGACGGCGCCTATACGGCGCCGAGCATCGCCGCGACCATGGAGGCGTCCAAGCCCAGCCGCCAGGGCCAGAATATCGGCATCGAGCAGATGATGCTGCCGCTTTTCGGCCAGGCGCTGGCACCGCTGCTGGTGACGAACCTGCTGCACGTGATGGATTGGCGCTGGATTTTTGTCCTGGTCACGCCGTTCGGCCTCACTGTCGCGTATATGCTGTTCCGCGTGCTGAAGTCGCCGGCGGAACTCGCTCATGTCGAACACACCGTGGTGCATGACCATAGCCGCCACAAATGGACCGACGTGTTCCAGTACAGGAACATCATCCTCAACATCATGGCCATGATCTTCCTGCTCACCTGCCAGATCACCCTGGGTGCGATGCTGCCCAGCTATCTTGTGGACTATCTGCACCTGAGCGTGCCGTCGATGGGCCTTGTGCTCTCGTCGATCGGTTTTGGCGGCGCCGCCGGGGCGCTGGTGCTGGCTCCACTCTCAGACCGCCTGGGCCGCAAGCCGGTGATGCTGATCTCCAGCCTGTGCGCCGCCGTATCGCTTTATCTCTTCATCCACACCGGCGCGTCGCCAGACCTGTTGTTCGGGCTGATGTTCGTTATGCAGTTCTTCACCTACTCGCTGGTGGCGCTTACCGTCGGGCCGATCAGCGCGGAGTCTGTGCCGCCGGCACTGATGGCGACGGCGCCAGGCGTCGTGGTCTGCATCGGCGAGATCTTCGGCGGCGGCGGCGTGCCCATCATCGGCGGCTTTGTGGCTCAGCACTACGGCATCCAGTACATCCCTTATCTCGCGCTGGCGGGTGTCCTGGCGGCCTTCTTCAATAGCGGCTTCCTGCGCGAGACCGCGCCGGCCCGGCTTAAGGACACGACGCCCGAAGCCGGTGTCCCGGTGCTGCAACCGCAGGCACCAGAGATTTAAAGACCGAAGCGGGGCGACCCCACCGCCCCGCTCGCGCCAACCCCCGCATCTTCGCGCCGGTGCTTAGGCACCACACCACTTCCGCGCTGTCAGCCGGCGCGGAGGCAGGGACGCGCTACCCCGGCTTTCCCAGCGCAGCACAAAAATTTCGAAATAAAAACCAGACGCCCGAGGTAATCATGCACGCGAACACCACCACATCCCACCCCCTGCGCCTTGGCCTTCTGCTCGGCGCGGCGATGCTGGCCGCAACCGGCACCGCCGCAGCCCGCGAGCCGGGCGCTCCCTATGCCTACGCCCCCGGCTCCTCGCTGGGTATACCGGCGGGTGCCAATCCGCCCCCCGGCTTCTGGCTGGAGGACACTTCGGGGATCACGGAAGTACAGCTTACCGACCCATTCATGAGCGCGATCAATGGCGCGAAGGTCACGGCCGTCGTGACGGCGCCCCGTTTTATCTGGAGTTTGCCGGGGAATTTCCATGGCGTGACGGAAATGGGCTTCGCGGTCTTCCCGATGGTGAATACCTCCGTGTCCGACCTGCCGCCGCCCAACCCTGCAGGAACCTTCAACAAAACCGCCTTCGCCAATCCCGGCATCACGCCGATCAATCTGTCCTGGTCTCCGGCTCCGAATTTATTCATCACCACGGCGTTCGGCTTTTTTCCGCCGGTGGGACAGTATAGCAAGACGTCTTTGGTCAATATCGGGAATAATTTCTGGACCATCCAGCCCGAGACGTCGATCAGCTATCTGGGCAATGGCTATAACCTGACGGCGCACGCGCTCTACGACTTCAACACCAAGAACAACGCCACGGACTACACGTCTGGCGACCAGCTCTTCCTTGACCTCACTGCGGCCAAGCATTTTGGCAAATGGGAGGCGGGGGCCGTCGGGTATTACGACACGCAGTTCACGGCGGACAGCAACAGCGGCAACTTCTACGGCCCTGGCCATCCCACTTTCGGCGCGCCACACGAGATCGCGATGGGTGCGTTGCTGGCGTATGATTTCGGGCCTCTTACGGCGACAGGGTATTTTACCCGTACGCTCACGGCGTCGGATTCCGGCGCGGACGGAACGAGCGTTTTACTGCGCCTGTTCTTCCCCCTCTAGTCAACCGGAGCGCCTCCCCGCCATCCAGGGCGGGGAGCTTGCCAGAAAGGCGCCAAGTGCATCAGCCGCGGTTGAGCGGCCGAGATGGGCCAAGGGCCCCACCAAGCAGGTCGCACAGAATGTCCGGTTCCGGGATCACACCATTTATCGCTAAACGCCCGTCATGGGCGCTGCCCGGCCAATGGCTGGCTCGGTGTGAGAAAGAGGGGGCAAAGATGATGGCGGCGCACTGAAATGCATTCGGCCTGCTCCGGCGCCAGCCGCGTGTCCTGAACGCACGCAGAAGAGCCCTGCGCGCGCGGGGATTCTCACCCCGCGCGGAACCTGCCTAATTCTTGGCCGAGGGAGCGCAAACCGCTTCAACGCGGAGGGCCAATGCAACACACCACGCTTAGCTTGCGGCACGGTCTTCTTGCGCTGGCCGTCATGGCCGTCTGGGGCAGCAATTTTGTCGTCATCCGTCTCGGGTTCGACCAGTTTCCCCCCTTCCTCTTCGCCGGGCTGCGCTTCACCCTCGCCGCCCTGCCTGGTGTTTTGTTCCTTCCCCGGCCGAACGTATCCTGACTTAACCTCGCTTCCTATGGCGTACTGATCGGCGCCGGACAATTCGGCCTGCTGTTTTTGGCGATGGATGGCCATATCTCCCCGGGTCTGGCTTCGCTCGTTATCCAGGTCAAGGTGTTTTTCACCATCTTCCTGTCGATGGCGCGCAGCGGTGAGCGGATGCGCGGCTTTCAGATCGCCGCCTGCCTGCTGGCGGTCGCGGGCATTGCGGTGATTGCGGCACATGTCAACGGCCGCACCACGCCACTCGGCCTGCTGCTGGTGGTGATCGCGGCCGCCTGCTGGGCATCGGGCACATCGTCGCGCGTGAAGGACGGCCGAGCAATTTTCAGGCTCACGTGGTTTGGGGCAGCCTGTTTTCAGCGCCGCCGTTGCTCGCCCTGTCGCTGCTGGCGGACGGCCCGGCGGCAATAGGCCGGGCCCCCAGCCATGCCACGCTTTGGGGCTGGGCCGCCGTGGTGTGGCAGTCCCTCGGCAATAGCTGGTTCGGCTATGCCAGTTGGGCGTTTCTGCTGGCGCGCTATCCCTCCGTGACCGTCAGCCCCTGGGCGTTGGTCGTGCCGGTCTTCGGCATGGGGGCGGCCGTGCTTTGGCTCGGCGAGCCGATGCCTGCATGGAAGCTCGCGGCGGCAACGCTGGTGATCCTGGGCCTTGCCGTCAGCGTGTTCTATCCTCACCCGCATAGAGCCTGGCTGGCCACAATCTGACCAAGCTCTGTGATAACAGCCGGGGGCCTTCCTGGCAGGCTCGCTTTGAGGTGGCTAACTGCGTAGGGTGCCGACATGATCACTTCCGGCCCCGCCGCTTTCTGACAAACTAGCAGTGAATGCAGGCACTCCCTAGCCAATCCATTTAAGACGTTTGAGCCCTATCTGTCTGCATCGAAATGCGAACACTCAACGCCTTCACATGCCCAGTCTCTGGCACCAACTGGATGAAAGTCGGGGTCAGATCGACGGAGCCCAGTTCGCATTAGACTGGCAGTACCACTTATGGTGATGATCAGCCGTTCTCAAGCAGGCCGAGCGATCGCGCTACTGATACCGCCTGCCAGCGTTGCTGCACGTCGAGCTTCGCGAATACGTTCTTGAGATGCGTCTTCACCGTCTCGGCGGAGATGTCCAGCGTCCGTGCCACCTCCTTGTTCGACTGTCCGACCGCCACGAGTACCAGCACACGGCGTTCTCGGTCCGTCAACAAATTCGCGATGCCATCGGCCGGTTTGGATGCGGTTTCCCCCTGCTCCGTGAGCAGGCGCTGCAAGTAAGGCGCCAAAGCTGGATCGCGCTGATCGCTGATCAGAAAGCGGGACAGCATGGTCCGCATATCCGTGCCGAAATCGAGGATGCTGCGGCTGGCTCCGCTTCGTTGCGCAATTTGCAGCACTTCACGCAATACGCTGAAGGCGGCGCTCCGGTCGTCGCACGCCATGTGCGCCAACGCCAGGGAAGCACCCAGCGCCAGGGCCCGATATTCAAAACGCAGCTCGCGCGCCTCGGCATAGAGCCGGGCAAAACCACTGACTGCATCGGCGGCGCGCTGGTCGAACAATGCGAGATGCGCCTGCCCCCAATTGCGGTAGATGCCGAGGTCCGTACGCGCGCAGCGCTCCGTTCCTGTGTGGGTCGTTGCCAGCCGGCCCAGGCGCACGCCGCAGGCACGTGCTTCGTCAAAGCGGCCATCGGCCGCCAACCAGCGCAGCCGCTCCAGCAGCATGGCGCTCACCAACCGGTCCCAGCCCCGGTTATAGCCAATAGATTCGGCGTGTTCGAGCAAGCCATAGGCGTGCCCCGGATCGCCACGCCCGCGTGCGATGCGGGCGAGCACCAGATAGGTTTGCAGCACGCTCTCCAGCATACCCGTGTTGTCGATCAGCGGCAGCAGCGGCGTCAGTGCTGTCTCAGCGGCTTCGGACTGGCCCTGCTCGTAGGCGATCATCGCCCAAAGGGGGGCCGCCAATGCCGCGGCGACCGAGCAAGGGCCGCCATTAACCTCAGCCAGGCGCAGGGCCTCGCGCGCATGGCGTCCAGCCACGCCCAACCGGGCCTGTTCAAGCTCCACGTATCCGAGCAGCAACTCGCGATAGACCGTGGAGAAGGCGTTGCGCGCATCGTCCTCAAGCGAATAGGGCACCCAGTGCTGCTCGTAGACATCCGCCCAGCGCCCGGCTTTCCAATAGGCAAAGCGCAGCACGTTGGAGATGGCATTGGTGACCCACGCGTCGTACACACCCTGGCGGGTCTGCCAGGATTCGGCGAGTTGCAAGGCGCGCTGCGAATCATCCTGCAGCGCGGCGGCGACGGCGCGCACCGCCTGGCATTGGGCCAGGATGCCCGGCGATGCGCTGGCGGCTTCATCCTGCTCAACCTCGTTCAGCACCGGCTCGGCGTCGTCATAGCGCATGGCCAGGGTCAGGCCCCAGGCCACCGCCACCTGCACGCCTGGCTGCTTGCGCAGCAGTTCCGGCGGAAAGGCGCGGCGCCATGCCAGCAGCGTCATGAGATCGCCCTTCTTCACCAGCGCCATGCCGCAATGCACCAGCCATTCCAGGGCCTGGGCGTTATCACCCGCGGCGAGCGCATGGCGCACCGCATCCGTCCACATCGCGTGACCAGCGAACCACTGGGCAGCGCGGCGATGCAGCTCCACCGGGTCAATGTGCAAGCGGTGGATTAGCTTGCCGCGCAGGTAATCCAGCAGCAGCTGGTGGTAGCGCAGCCAGCGGCCTTCACCGTCCAGCGGCTCAACGAGCAGATAGCTCTGCGCCATCTGCTCCAGCAGCGCGGCGCAGTCGGCGGCGCCTGTCACCGCCTCGCACAGCCCGGCATTGAGGTAATCCAGCACCGACGTGCGCGCCATGAACAGGACCGTGGCCGGGGGGAGGTTCTCCAGCATATCCTCGATCAGATGCGCGAAAGCGCGCGAGGCGCCGGAGACCTGCACGTCCACGGCCCCGGCGCCGCTGGCGCCCAAGGCGGCGATGCGCAGAGCGGCCACCCAGCCATTGGTATGCTCATGTAAATGCTGCACCTGCGCGGCGCTCGGCGCCTGCGGGCTGGCGGCCTGCAGGAACCGCCTGGTCTCGTCTTCATCGAAGCGCAGATCCGCGACATCCAGCTCCAGCCACTGCCCAAGCGCGCGCAGGCGGGCCAGCGGCAGTTCCGGGCGGGTGCGCGAGGTGATGACAAGGTGCAGATGCGCCGGGGCGTGCAGCAGCAAAAATGCCAGCGCATCGTGGATCGTGGCGTCATGGATCCACTGGTAATCGTCGAGCACGAGGAACATTTCATCCTCGATCTGCTCAAGATCGGCGATCAGCATGGACATCACCGCCCGCGGCGCCGCCAGGGAGGCGCCGGCCAGCAGGGCCTGCGCCGCGTCGCCAATGCCGGGGCCCAGGCCGCGCAGCGCCTGTGTCAGACCGAACAGGAAGCGCGCCGGCACGTCGTCATCGGGCTCCAGGCTCAGCCAGGCGCAATGTGCCCCCTGCTCCTGCCAATGGGCGGCCCAGGTGGCGGCGAGCGAAGTCTTGCCGTAGCCGCCGGGCGCGGTGAGCGAGACAAGACGCGCCCGCGCCGCGGCATCGCGCACCGGCGCCAGGCGTTCCCGATCGATCAGCCCATGCGGGCTGCGCATGAAACGCAGCTTGCTGCGAACGAAATTATTCATTTTTTGGCGCCTTGGAAGTCCACCCTACCCGGCAGTCTAGCACATTGTTACGGACAAGCTATCTTATCCGCACTCCCCCATTGCATCCCCCGCCACCTCCCCCAACGGTTCCACCAGCACCGCTTTGCTGGGTGATGGAGATCGCCGAACCCGGCTCGTAACGTACGTTCAATGCCCGCGACTGAATACTAAGCAAAAGCGCGGGTGCTAAGTGCAAACGTTCCAAGGAGAAAAAACATGACCACCATGCGTGCTTTCGCATCGGTCCCCCTGACGCCACTGGGGGCCGAGCCTGAATTCACCGACACCGCCGCCGCCGTGCAGGCCACGGCCCGGCGCTTCGCCATCGATGTGCTGCGCCCGGTGGGCATCGCGCTCGACCGCATGACGCCGGAACAGGTGATCGCCGCCGACTCCCCGCTCTGGGGTGCCCTGCAGCAATTTGCGGCGCTTGGCTTCACCGTGGAGAGCCTGCTGGACCTAGAGCCTGCGGAGCGCGCGCGCATCATGTGTATCCTGTTCGAGGAGCTGGGCTGGGGCGATTCCGGCCTGGCCATCTGCATTGGCGCGGGCATGCTGCCGGAGCTGATCAGCACCCTGCTCGGCAATGAATTCTGCCGCAACCTCACCGTTGGCAAGCTTGGCTGCTGGGGCATCACCGAGCCCGACCACGGCACCGACATGCTCGACCCCAACCGCATGATCGCCCACCCGCAGGGCAATTACGGCCGGCCGAACTGCGTCGTCACCATCAAGGATGACGAGATCATCATCAAGGGGCAGAAATCGGCCTGGGTCTCCAACGGCACCATCGGCCAGGTGTGCATCCTGTATGCCGCGGCGGATACCGGCTCCGGCCCGAGCACGCAGAACGGCGCAGTGGTCATCGTACCCGGCGACGCCAAGGGTGTGAGCCGCGGCAAGCCGCTGGACAAGATGGGCCAGCGCGCGCTGAACCAGGGCGAGATCTTCTTCGACGACGTGCATCTATCGAAGGAGCCATCTGCTCGCCGGGCCGGAGCAGTACCAGGCCGCCGTGTACGCCATCCACAGCTTCGCGAATACGCTCATGGGTGCGGTGTTCACCGGCTGCGCCCGCTCGGCCTACGACCTCGCCCATGCCTACGCGCATGAGCGCAAGGCCGGCGGCGTGCCGATCATCCGCCACCAGTCGGTCGCGCACCGGCTGTTCCACATGTTCCGCAAGGTCGAGGCCTCCTGCGCGCTCGGCCGCCGCGTAGCCCACTACAACTTCGCGGCCGCCCAGCCGGCGCTGCACGCCGCCATGACCTCCAAGGTCACCGGCACGCAAACCGCTTTCGAAGTCGCCAGCGACGCGCTGCAGATTTTCGGCGGCAACGGCCTGACGCGCGCCTACCCGATCGAGAAAATCCTGCGCGACGCGCGTGCATCTCTGATCGAGGACGGGTGCAACGAGATCCTGGCGATCAAGGGCGGCTACTACCTCACCAACCCCGACCTGCTGTGACCTGATCTTTCATTATAAAAAACGGAGACGTCCAAAAATGGCAACGAATTATCAAGTGGTGCTGTATGGCGCCAGCGGCTACACGGGCAAACTCACGGCCTGGAAACTGGCCAAGCGCGGCATCCCCTTCATCGCCGCCGGGCGCAATGCCGAGCGCCTTGCCTCGGAGATGGAGAAAGTCCCCGAGCTGAAGGGCCATGACTACCAGTGCGTGAGCGTGGCGCACGACACCGCCGCGCTGACGGAATTGTTCACCGGCAAGAAGGTGGTGCTTAACATCGTTGGCCCGTTCATGCAGCTCGGCCAGCCGGTGGTGGAGGCGGCACTCGCCACGGGTTGCCATTACTTCGACACCACCGGCGAGACCGACTGGATGCTGTACCTGAAGAAGGAATTCGCCGCCGCCTTCGCGGCGAAGGAACTGGCGCTGTGCCCGGCGAATTCCTATATGTGGACGGCTGGCACGATCGCCGCCGAGATCGCGCTGGAAACCCCGGGCATCGACACGCTCGACCTGCTCTATTACGGCGATGCCGAAGTCAGCGTGGCCTCGACGATGTCCTTCCTGCGCATGTGCACCAAGCCGATGTATTATCTGAGCCAGGGAGAGCTGGTGCAGTGGCCTTGGGCCACGGCGTATGACGTCTGCGTGCCCGGCATCCACCGCATGCTGAAAGCCATGCCCTGGGGCGGAGCCGGTGAGCCGGTGTGGTACGAGGGCGATACCCGCGTGCGCAACTGCTCGGTGATGTTCTCGCTGGGCAACCAGGAGATGATGATGCATGTTCTCGGCCTGCTGAAGCAGTTCGAGGAGAATTACCGTCAGCTCGACGCCGCGGCGCAGGAAGAGGTGACCAACCAGATCGGCCGCCAAGTGACGCAGAAGGAGCCGCCGCGCGAGACGCCGGAAATTCACCGCACCGTCATCTCCTGCCAGGCGCGTGGCAACACGCAATCGGTGAGCGTGATCCTGCGCGGCAACTCCGCCTATTCGCGCAGACCGGGGTTTTCGGCGCCGAGGCAGCGCGCTCGGTGCTCGCCGGCGAGCTGAAAAACGTTGGGTTTGGCTCGGGTTCGAGCGATCCTCGGCGCGCGGCGTTTGCTCGCGGCGCAGGCGGAGGATGGCTACCTCTCCTACGAGATCAAGCAGGTCTAGCTGACTAGGCGCGGTGGTTCTCCCGCCGCGCCGCTTTCCCTATTCGAGGTGAACATGACCCAGACCATCTACGTCGCCGGGATCGGCATGACGCCGTTCGGCAAACACTTGTCACTGAGTGTGAAGGATCTCGCCGCACAGGCCGTGACGGCCGCGCTTGGAAGATGCCGGATGCGAGAAGACCCAGGTGGAGGCGGCCTATTTCGCCAACGCCACGCAGGGCCACATGGATGGCCAGCACATGATCCGCGGCGAACTGGCACTGCGCGCCATGGGCTTTGAGGGCCTGCCCGTGGTGAATGTGGAAAACGCCTGCGCCAGCGCCAGCACGGCGTTCCATCTGGCGGTCAACCATCTGCTGGCCGGGGCGGCGGATATCGTCCTCGCCATCGGCGCGGAAAAGATGTTCTCCACCGACAAGGCCCGCACCTTCGCGGCCTTCGATGGCGCCTGGGATGTGCACGAGACCGTGGCCAATCAGGCGAAGCTGATGGAGATGGGGCGCGGCATTGAGCCGCCGCCGGGCACGATGTCAGACAAGCCATACAGCGTATTCATGGATATTTACGCCGCCATGGGCCGCATGCACATGCGCGAATTCGGCACCACGCAGCGCCAGTTCGCGGCGGTGTCGGCGAAAAACCACATGCATTCCGTGCATAACCCGCTCTCGCAATACCGCGACGCCTACACCATCGAGCAGGTGCTGGCGGCGCCGCCGATCACCTATCCGCTGACCCTGCCGATGTGCTCGCCGGTCAGCGATGGCGCCGCCGCCGCGATTCTGTGCACCGAAGCCGGGTTGAAGCGGCTGCGCGGTCAGGCGGGGCGCGCGGTGCGCGTGCTGGGCTGCGCGCTGCAAACCAGCAGCGAGCGGGCGCCGGCGGATCTGGAGAATCACCTGGTCCGCAAGGCCGCGCGCAAACTGTTCGAGCGCGCCGGCATCGGCCCCGAAGAGGTGAGCGTGGCCGAAGTGCATGACGCGACGGCCATCGGCGAAATTTTGCAATCCGAGCTGCTCGGGCTTTTTCCCCTGGGCGGCGGCGGGCCGGCGGCGGAGCGCGGCGAGACCTCGATCGGCGGGCGCATTCCCATCAACCCCTCGGGCGGGCTGGAATCCAAGGGCCACCCGATCGGCGCCACCGGGCTCGCGCAGATCTTCGAGCTGGTCACGCAACTGCGCGGCGAGGCCGGCCTCCGGCAGGTGGAGGGCGCGCGCATCGCCTTGGCCGAAAACGGCGGCGGCCTGGCGGGTGTTGAAGAAGCCGTTGCCTGCCTAACGCTACTGGGACGCTGAACCATGACCACACGCAACGAAAGCATTTTGGCCAACCTCATCGCCAACCGCGCCGAGGAGATGCCCGAGTTTAATGTGCTGACCTTCGAGGGCGCAGGCGTGCGCGCCGACGAAACCCGCAGCTACCGCGAGCTGTGGGAGAACAGCCTGCGCCTGGCACAGGTGCTGCTGGAGCTGGGGGTGAAGCCGGGCCAGCGCTTTGGCCTGCTCATGGCGAACCACCCGGAGTTTGTCGAAGCCATGGTGGCGGCCAGCATTCTCGGCGCCGCGGTGACGCCGATCGACCCCCGCACCAAGGGCGACAAGCTGCGCTTCATGCTGGAGCGTGCGGCGTGCAGCGGCGTCTTCGCCGCCGATTACGCGCTGGACAACATCCAGGAGGTGCGCGCCACCCTGCCCGGCCTCGCCTGGGTGGCGAGCTTTGTCACCGATGAAGGACCGCGCCCGCTCGCCGACTACCCGGGCGTGGTGGACTGGTCCGCCCTTGCCCCCGCGCGGGCACCCGCGCTGCCGGTGCTGACCACCGACCCGGACAGCCCGCTGGAGCTGATCTTCACCTCCGGCACCACCGGCGATCCCAAGGGGATCGTGATGACGAACCGGCGCTATTGCGACACCACGCTGCTGGCCCAGAAGCTCTTCAGCTATCGCGATGACGACATTCTCTATTCCGGCCTCTCCCTCACCCATGCCAACGCGCAGATCCTCACCCTGGGCGCGGCGCTGGCCTGCAAGCTGCGCTGCGTGCTCTCGCGGCGTTTTTCCAAGTCGCGGCTATGGAACATCACCCGCAAATACGGCGCCACCAGCTTCACGCTGCTGGGCGGCATGACCACCGCCATCTATGCCGAGCCATCCTGCCCCGATGATGGGCATAATCCAGTACGCCTCGTCATCTCCGCCGGCATGCCCGCGGCGATCTGGAAATCCTTCGAGCAGCGCTTCAACGTCAAGATACTTGAATTTTACGGCGCGGCGGAGGGAGGTCTGACCTTCAACTATCCCGGCGCCGGCCCCGTGGGCAGCATCGGCAAACCGCCGGCGATGTTCCAATACCGTATCGTGGATGACGAGGATAATGACGTGCCGCGCGGCACGCCAGGCGAACTGCTGTTCCGCCCGGCCAACGGCGCGCCCTATGTCGTCGAATATTTCGGCGATCCGGCAGCATCCGCGAAGAAATGCGCCGGCGGCTGGCTGCGCATGGGCGACGTTGTGCACGAAGACGAGGATGGCTGGCTCTACTTCGATTACCGCAAGGGAGCAGGCATTCGCCGCAACGGCGAGTTCATCAACGCCGCCTTCATCGAGAAGGTCATCGCCGAATCCGGCTTTGCCGACGATGTCTATGTCTATGGCATCCCCGCCAAAAATCACGTTCCCGGCGAGAAGGACGTGGTCGCCGCCATTGTGCCGAGGGACGAAACCTGCTTCGACCCGCAGCGCCTGTTCGATGTCTGCAAGAACCGGCTCGAAGCCAATTTCATCCCCAGCTTCATCCAGGTGATGCACCAGATTCCAAAAACCGCATCCGAAAAACCGCAGGACCGGTTCCTGATCGAGGCGTTCGAGCGCGAACCGCACGCCATTTACCGCCGCCCGTAAGAGCAAACACTAAAAAATAAAGGAAACGGCTTATGAAACGTCTGTCCGGCAAAACCTGCCTCGTCACTGGGGGCGCAAATGGCATTGGCTTGGCCACCGCCACGCGCCTGGCGCAGGAAGGGGCCAAGGTGCTGCTCACTGATATCGACGCCGCGCAAGGCGAAGCCGCCGCCGCAACGCTGGCGGAATCCGGCCTGGCTGTGCGCTTTCAGCAGCACGACGTGACCGTGCGCGACGTTTGGGAAAACGCTCTACGCGCCGCCAAGGATTTTGGCGGACGGATTGATGTCATCGTCAACAATGCGGGGATCGTCATTCCGGGCAGCATTGAGAGCGTGGACTGGGCGAGCTGGCGCAAGACGCTGGACATCAATCTCGATGGCGTGTTCCACGGCGTGCAGCTTGGCGTGCGCGAGATGAAGGAGCATGGCGGCTCAATCGTAAACCTTGCCTCAATTGAGGGCATTGTCGGCGAGCCCATGGCGTTGGCCTACAACGTCACCAAGGGCGCAGTGCGGTTGCTGACCAAATCGGCTGCCGTGCATTGCGCCAAATCCGGCTACAAAATTCGTATTAATGCGGTGTGTCCAGGCTTTGTCGAAACGCCGCTGGTGCTGAACGCCATCGGCTCGATGCCGCCCGAAACCGCACAGGGGTTTCATGCTAAGGTTCTGAACCGCACGCCGATGGGCCGCTTGGCGCAGCCGATGGAAGTGGCCAATGCCATCCTGTTCCTGTGCTCGGATGAGTTCGAGCTATGTTACCGGCTCGGACCTGCTGGTCGATGGCGGCTACACGGCCGGCTGAGGGAGGCTTGACCATGAAAACAATCCTCATCACCGGCGCGGCCTCGGGCATTGGCCGGGAAACCGCACGGCTGTTCGTGGCACGCGGCTGGCGGGTTGCCGCAGCGGACATCAACTCCACGGCGCTGGCGCAGCTCGCAGCCGAGCTGGGTTCCAGCCTCATCCCCATCACCGGCGATGTGCGCACACGCGAGGGCGCGCGCGTCATCGTGGACGCCGCCACCGCAGTGACTGGGGGTAGCCTTGATGCCCTGTTCAACTGTGCCGGACTTCTGGAAATGGGACCGCATGTGAAGATCGCGCCCGATCGCATCGACCGGCTGGTTGATGTGAACATCAAGGGCGTGGTGTATTGCATCGACGCCGCCTACCCAGCGCTGGCACGCACGCCTGGCGCGCATATCGTGAGCATGAGCTCGACCTCCGCCGAATACGGCACGCCTGACCATGCGATGTATAGTGCCTCGAAATTCTTCGTTCGCGGCCTAACCGAGGCGCTTAACATCGAGTTGGAACCGACTGACATCCAGGTGAGTGCCATCCTGGTGGCCTATGTGCAAACGCCCATGGTCAGTGCTGCCGAGGTGAAAGCCTTGTCGGTGGAAAAACTAGGAGTGAAAGTGCGACCCGAGAAGGTGGCCAGTGTGGTATGGAAAGCGGTACATGGCAGAAAGGTGCTGTGGCGGGTGGGCGCCGATGCCGCGGCGCTGAACATTGCCGTGCGGCTGCTCGGGAGTTCCGCCCGTGGCGTTTATAAGCGGTTGACCGGCTACTGATTCGCGACGGCCGCATGGTGTTGGCCGATATCAACGCCGAGGCGGGCGAGCCCCTGGCCGCGGCGCTGGGCGCGGCGGCGGTGTTCCAGCGCACCGATGTAACTGCCGAGACGGATGGGCGCGATCATTTGGTGGCGCAAACGCTGGAATAGGCGGCGGTGATGCAGGGGTCGCTCTGGAATCCCCGCGATTTCGCGACGGCGATGGAGGCTCGGGCGGCGAAACACGAAGCCGGTTCCTCGCCGCTCGAAGCAATCAAGGGCTTCGGGGTGTGAGGGCCAGATGGTAATGGCCGATCCGATCCTTTGCAGCCTGCAGCACAATCGCGCCGAAGCGGGTGCAGCGGCTGTCAAGCCTGCGGTGAAGCCTTTGAAACTCGGGGTTCATACAAACAAGCACAATGGGCAGTCTATCATGAAAACACGGATCACCGAACTTTTCGGCATCAAATACCCCATCATTCAAGGCGTGATTCACTATGTCGGCTATGCCGAACTGGCCTCCGCGGTTGCGAACGCGGGCGGGCTCGGCCTCATCACCGGCCTCACGCAACCGACGCCGGAAGCGCTGGCGAAGGAAATCGCCCGCTGCCGCACCATGACCGACCAGCCTTTCGGCGTGAACCTGACCTTTCTGCCTTCGTTCAAAAAACCGCCTTACCCTGAATATATTGACGCCATCATCGAGGGTGGCGTGAAGGCCGTGGAAACCGCCGGGCGAAACCCGGAGGTCCACCTGCCACGCCTGAAGGCCGCCGGCATCAAGGTGATCCACAAATGCACCTCGGTCCGCCATGCGCTGGAGGCCGAGCGGATCGGGTGCGACGCGGTCTCGGTAGACGGGTTCGAGTGCGGCGGTCACCCGGGTGAGGATGACGTGCCCAACATGATCCTGCTGCCCCGCGTGGCGGAAGAGCTGAAAATTCCGTTTGTTGGCAGCGGCGGTATGGCTGACGCGCGCAGTTTGGTGGCGGCATTGGCGCTGGGCGCGGAGGGTATCAGTATGGGCACCCGCTTTGTCGCGACCAAGGAAGCGCCCGTACATGAGACCGTTAAACACGCGCTGGTGGAAGCCGACCTGTTGCAGACGCGCCTGATCATGCGTCGGCTGCGCAACACCGAAAGAGTTCTGACCAACCAGGCCGTCGATGAAATTCTGCGCCTTGAGGAGGAGAAGGACGAGGCAATCACCATCGCGGATATCCGCCCTCTGGTAGCGGGGACGCAGAGCCGGAAGGTCCTGCAGGATGGCGAGATGGATGCCGCCGCCTGGAGTTGCGGCATGGTTGCCGGCCTGATCCACGACATTCCGACTGTAAAGGAACTGATCGATCGTATCATGTCGGATGCCGCGTTACTGATTCGCGGCCGGCTGGAGGGGATGCTGACAGCCTGACCATCGCTTCGCACGGCCGGAGCGCCCAATAAAGCATTCCAAACAAGAACCTTGACATAGTGCGTTCCAAACAGGAACCTGCCTGTCAAAGGAGACGTCGCGCGATGCGCTGGAATGAACTGGACCAAGAGGCATGCTCGGTCGCGCGCGCAGTGGCGGTGATCGGCGACCGCTGGTCGCTGCTGATCCTGCGTGACTGCTTCCTGCGCATCCGCCGTTTCGATGATTTCCAGGCGCGGCTCGGCATTACCCGCCATGTTTTGGCCGACCGGCTGAAAAAGCTGGTTGATCTCGGCGTGTTGTGCCGCGTTCGCTATGCCGAGCGCCCGGCCCGCTACGAATACCGGCTGACGGAGAAGGGCATCGATCTCTACCCGGTGCTGCTGGCGCTGGTGCATTGGGGCGACCGCTACATGGTCACCCCCGAGGGGCCGCCCCTGCTGCACCGGCACAAAAACTGCGGCGCGCTGTTCGAGCCGGTGATGGTTTGTTCGGTTTGCGGCGAGAAGCTGAACGCGCGCGAGGTGGTGCCCGAGACCGGGCCGGGTGCTGCATCGTCGGTCCTGCCGCTTCTGCCCCGCACCACCCATCACAATCATGACTGAAAGCTGCGACCCATGCGGCGCGGCGCTCAGCCGCTGCCTGCCACCTACCCGAAAGGAGTTTCATCCATGTCCTTGCCCCCGTTGCTGCGCGACAATCTGGCTCTGCCGGTCATCGGTTCGCCGATGTTCATCGTCTCCACCCCCGACCTTGTCATCGAACAGTGCAAGGCCGGTATCGTCGGCTCCTTCCCCGCGCTCAACGCGCGGCCGGCCGAGGTGCTGGAGCAGTGGCTGCAGCTCATCACCACCGAACTCGCGGCCTACAAAGCGGCGAATCCTGAGAAGAAAGTGGCGCCCTTCGCGGTCAATCAGATCGTGCATTCCTCGAACAACCGCCTTCAGCACGATATCGATATGTGCGTGAAGCACAAGGTGCCAATCCAGATCACCTCGCTGCGCGCGCCCGATGCGGTGGTAGAGGCCGCGCACAGCTATGGCGGGTTGGTGTTCCATGACGTCACCAACATTGCTCATGCCAAACGCGCGCTGGAAGCCGGCGTGGATGGGTTGATCCTGGTGTGCAACGGCGCCGGCGGTCATGCCGGGGCCCTGTCGCCTTTCGCCCTGGTGCCCGAGGTGCGGGCCTTCTATGACGGCACGATCATCCTGTCGGGTTCGATTGCCAATGGCGGTTCGATCCTGGCGGCGCAGGCCGTCGGCGCGGACCTTGCCTATATGGGCACGTATTTCATCGCCGCTGAGGAATCCAATGCCACTCCGGAATACAAGCAGGCGCTGACTGAAAGTACCGCCGCAGACATTGTCTACACGAATCTCTTTACCGGCGTGCATGGTAACTATCTGAAGCAAAGCATCATCAATGCCGGTCTCGATCCGGAGAACCTGCCGGTCGCCGATAAGAGCGCGATGAATTTTGGCTCGGGCGGCAACCAGAAGGCCAAGGCTTGGCGCGACATATGGGGGGCGGGTCAGGGCACCGGCCAGATCCGCGACGTGGCGAGCGCGGCCGAATTGGTGGCAAGACTCGCCGAGGAATACCAGGCGGCGCGCCAGCGGCTATGCGCCGGCCTCGGCTGACGTGCCACTATACAAAAAACAGTGTCCTGGAAGGAAATGACGAATGAGCGAGCACGTAAAGTCTGAAGTAGATGCGGGAATATTGACGCTGACGCTGACCCGTCAGGAGAAGAAGAACTCCCTGACAAATGACATGTATGGCGCCTTGGCTGACGCGCTGAAACGCGCCGAGACTGATCCTGCGATTCGCGTCGTCCTCTTCCAGGCCGATGGCGAAAGTTTTTCCGCAGGCAACGACATTGGCGAGTTCGCCGCGCAGGCGACTGGCGGCTTCAAGGGCGATCTGCATGTCATCCGCTTCCTGCACGCCCTGGCGCGCGCCACCCGCCCCCTTGTGGCCGCCGTGCAAGGGCGAGCCGTTGGCGTCGGCACGACGATGCTGCTGCACTGCGATCTAGTGTTTCTGGCCGATGACGCGCTGCTCTCGACGCCTTTCGTCAACCTGGCTCTTGTGCCGGAGGCAGCCTCCAGTTTGTTGCTACCGGCGCGCGTGGGCCATGTGCGCGCTTATGCAATGTTCGCACTCGGGGAAACGATCGATGCCGGGTCAGCCGTTTCCTGGGGGCTCGCGAACCATGCCGTTCCGCCCGATGCCTTGCGGGGCATGGCCCGCAAGGCATCGGAGCAACTTGCCAGACAGCCGCTCGGCGCCTTGGTCACGACCAAACAGCTGATGCGCGACGCGTCAACACTGACGGCCCGCATCGACGAAGAAAGCGCGCGCTTCAGCGAGCGGCTTCGCACTGCGGAAGCGAGGGAAGCCTTCACCGCCTTCGCCGAGCGCCGTTCGCCAGATTTTTCCAAACTCGCGGGCTGAGCCTTCGCATTTCGCGCCACTGGTGCGGCGGCGAGGTGCCATGGGCTGGAACGATAAAACATTCCGCTTTCAATGCAGATGAGACGGCGGATAAAGGGAGGCAAGGATGAATATCGGCGATCAGACAATCTCACTCACCAACCTGCGTGACATCGAGACTTTCGAAAATCGTGGGAGCTGGAGCGCATACTGCCCGCGCAAAGCATTTACGGCGTCTTTCAGGCCAGCGCCGCGCGGTACGGCGAGCGGTGCGCGCTCAGCCTCGTGCTGACAGGTGACGCGGACGAAACCGCCAGACGCGTCAGCTACCGCGGCCTGCTCGAGGGCATTACTCGCAGTGCATGTCCGTCGTCAGATGATTTCAGACATTTTGCGGTTTGAATTACGAGAAGATTTGGTTCACTTGGCTAGGGCCAAAACCCAATAAACCTATTGATGTTTCAATGGTCTGATAATTCCCTACTTTCGATTCGGGAGGGGCACATGAGGCGGAACTTATTTTGGTTATCGGACGAGCAGTGGGCGAAGATTGAACCGCCTTTGCCGACTGATGTTCGCGGCAAGATGCGCGTTGACGACCGGCGCGTGCTGAGCGGCATCTTGCACGTGATGAAAAGCGGTTGCCGCTGGTGCGACTGCCCGCCGGAATATGGCCCTTCGACGACGATCTATAATCGGTTTGTACGCTGGGCCGAGCGCGGGGTTTGGGAGAGACTGTTTCAGGAGCTCGCCAGCCGCGGCAGATCGGCTGCCACGCAAATGATTGATTCTACTCACATTAAGGCTCACCGCTCTGCATCGGGCGGAAACGTATGGCCCGCCCCGTCTGCAAGCGGTTTGTGGCAATCTGATCAAGGCAGTCTGCATCAACGTATCCGGTCTCAGGGTCGAACCCTGGCCAAGATGGAGATCCGCGCGTCCCGAGCCTCATAAAGGGGCCGGCATCGAGTGCCATTTTTCGCCGTAGGCTGACGGGACACCGGTTGACTGTCAGGCCATCTCGCTTCCACCACCCGCAGACCCTCTACGGCTCGCGATGTCGGGTGATCATCGCCAGCCGATGCCGTCCTATACCGTCATGAGCCTGCCAGCGACGAACCCGGTCTCATTGCGCAGTAGCGCCCACGCGATCCGCGCCAACTTGCTCGCCAATGCGACCACTACTGTGTTGCTGTGTGCTCGTGCCAGCAAGCCTCGCAGCCAGGCGCCCAACGCCGTCGCTGTCCTTGCCAGCGACGGCAGCGCTGCACGCGCCCCTTGGATGATCAGCTTGCGCAAGTATTTGCTCCCGCGCTTGGTGATTCCGAGCAGCTTCGGCTTGCCTCCCGTTGTCGCCTGGCGCGGCACCAGGCCAAGCCAGGCTGAGAGGTCGCGGCCGCGGCTGAAGGTGCGCCCGTCCCCAATCGCCGCCACCAATGCCGTCGCATTCATCACCCCAATTCCCGGGATTGTGGTCAGTCGCCGCGCGGCCGGATCATTGCGCGCCATCTCAGTGAACTCTTCGTCCAGCGCCATGATGCGTTCATCGAGCGCACGCCACTGGCACAACATGTCGTCGAGCAGAACCCGCATACGCGCACCAATCCCGCTGTCCTCTTGCGACAGCGCCGCAAGCGCATCCAGCAGGCTACGCCTGCCTTGCGCGACTGAGATCCCGCGTTCGAGCAGGATGCTGCGCATCTGGTTCATCAGCGATGTCCGTTGGCCCACCAGCCGGTCGCGCACACGATGCAGGACTTGCACGTCGAGTTGTGCCTCGCTCTTGAGCGCAACGAAGCGCATGGTTGGCCGAGTGGCGGCCTCGGCAATTGCCTCCGCGTCCCGGTCGTCATT
This sequence comes from uncultured Alphaproteobacteria bacterium, assembly GCA_963750235.1. Classification (GTDB taxonomy): domain Bacteria; phylum Pseudomonadota; class Alphaproteobacteria; order Acetobacterales; family Acetobacteraceae; genus Acidocella. Next base: position 36,294 of record CAVVPW010000004.1, on the reverse strand, counting down.
CTTCTGCGCCTTGACGTAAGGACGCACATACTCAGGCGACATAAGCCGCACCTCGTGTCCCCGCGCAACCAATGTCCGCCCGAGATGGTGCGCACCGCAGCACGCCTCCATCGCGACGATGCAGCCCGGCAGCTTGGCTGCAAGTGCGACAATGCTCTCCCGCCGCATCCGCCGGCGCAGCAGAACTCGCCCCTCTGCATCCATCCCGACTACGCTGCAGCTGTTCTTGCCCAAGTCTACCCCAAGTATCCGAACGTCCTTCATGTCGTCCTCCGGTTGCTTACCCGATCATGGTAGAGAAGAGGGGCGGGCCATTCCATAAAGGGGGGAGCAAAATCAGGCGATTGGTCGGTCGCGAGGCGGGCGCAATACGAAAATCCATGCAATTGCAGATGCTAAAGGACGTCTTCTTTCCCTCACCCTGACGGGTGGTGAGGCGCATGACTGCCCGATTGCCGAACCATTGATCCAAAAGACCAAGACGGCCAAGAAATTCCTCGCCGACAAAGCCTATGACAGCACTGAATTGCGGAAGTCACTGAAAAAGCGAGGCACGAAGCCCGTCATTCCGAACAAACGCAATCGAAAACAGCCCTTCAGTTTCAGCAAAAAGGCATACAAGGATCGGCATCTCATCGAAAATGCCTTCTGCCGACTGAAAGACTTCAGACGCATCGCCACCCGTTACGACCGGCTGGCAGTCAATTTCGCCGCATCAATTTATCTGGTAGCCGCCGTCGTCTGATGGATATTATGAGTCTGGACCCTAGCACTACTTTGGCATAAATTATTTAGAGGCGGCATTTTAGGGATTCCCGAATCGGGATTTGAGTGATTCGTGGATGGTCGGCATGATGGAGGCCGGCCATGGCAAGAGGTGGATCGGACTGGACTGATGAGCTGGTACGGTGGCTTGAGCCGTTCCTTGAGCGTCTTGGCAACAAGACACGCCGGCGCATGTGTCCGCGCTATGTTGCTGGGTTGATTGGTCCTGGTGACCGCAAGAGCGTGCAGCCGATGGCGGCGCGCTTTGCGCCGGGCGATTACGATCAGCTGCACCATTTCATCGCGGCGGGTGTCTGGGATGCGGCGCCTCTGGAGGCGGAATTGCTTGTGCAGGCTGACCGGCTTGGCGGCGGCGAAGACGCTGTTCTGGATGTCGACGACACGGCCCTGCCGAAGAAGGGGAACCACTCCGTTGGCGTGGCCCCCCAATACGCCTCAGCCCTGGGCAAGACGTCGAATTGCCAGACGCTGGTCTCGTTGACACTGGCGCGCGGCGAGGTGCGGGTGATGGTGGGGCTGCGGCTGTTCCTACCGGAGAGCTGGATCAATGATCCCGCCCGCCTGCGCCGGGCGCGGGTGCCGGAAGATCGCCAGATATTCCGCAGCAAGCCAGAGATTGCAGTCGAAGAGATCGACCGGATCAGGGCGGCCGGTGTGCGCTTCGGCTGCGTGCTGGCCGATGCCGGCTATGGGCTGAGCGCGCCGTTCCGCCAGGCGCTGAGTGTTCGTGGCTTGCGCTGGGCGGTTGGTATTACGCGGCAGCAGAAGGTTTATCCCGCCGACGTGGCGCTGGTCTTTCCCATGGCTGGCCATGGTCGTCCACGGCTGCGGCATATCCCAGACAGTAAATCGGTTGCGGCCGAGACCATGCTCGCCGATGCGAGGTGGCGATCGCTCAGTTGGCGCCGCGGCACCAAGGGCCGCCTGTCTGCTCGCTTCGCGGCCACGCGGGTGCGGGTTGCCGACGGACCGCCGCAGCGTATTGGCGACATGGGTGGACAGCACATGCCTGGCGAGGAGGTCTGGCTGGTCGGCGAGCAACGCACCAACGGCGAGCGCAAATATTATCTCGTCAATCTCCCTGCCGACACGCCGCTGAAGACACTCGCAGCCACCATCAAGGCCCGCTGGATCTGCGAGCAGGCGCATCAGCAGCTGAAGGAAGAGCTTGGCCTCGATCATTTCGAAGGGCGGTCATGGACGGGGCTGCACCGACACGCATTGATGACAATGATCGCTTACGCGTTCCTCCAAGCCCGCAGGCTAACCAAGGCCAAAGGGGGAAAAAAGAATCGCCGGGCCGCCGCCACAACCAAGTCTGCCGACGGTACGACAAGAAATCATCAGACATCTCACCGTGATCGGACCAATGCGATGTCCACACTGCCGCAAATCATTCTATAATCTGCCAAAGTAGTGCTAGTTTAGGGTGCCTGGCGGTCGTCGCCAGTATCCGATCAATGTCCGCTTCCGGTTCACCCGCTTGATCCAGGCTTTGACCTGAATGGCGCGAAGACGCCGCCAGCGCGTGACGCTGAGCGTCAGGCTCCGGCATGGGTGCCCGAGGCCAGGATTTGCCGCAACTGGCCTGGCCGGCCTTTGGCCACGATGTCGGCCAAGCTGTATTTCTCCAGCGATGCGAAGAAGGCTTCGACGGCGTCCTTGAAGCTGCACACCATCCCGCAGGCCGGCGCCAAGGGGCATTCGCCGCAGCCTACCAGGTCGACCCGCCCCTCCGTATGGCGCACCATTTGGCCGATATTGATCTCGGCGGCTGGCCGGGCCAAGCGGATACCGCCACCGCGACCACGCAGGCTCTGCACATAGCCGGAGCCGGCCAAGTCGCTCACCACCTTCATCAGATGATTCTGCGAGATGTCGTAGGCGCTGGCAATCTCGCTGATCGAGCAAAGCCGGTCTTCGTGCGCCGCCAAGTAGAGCATCACCCGGATCGCAAAATCAGTGAATTGTGTCAGGCGCATCGGCCACTCCATAGATGCATATCACTTGCATGTTATCCGCTCGTCGTTTAAAGTGGTATTCACAATACATCTTTTAAGGTCGAATACCATGCAAATCGTTGAAGGTCTCGACGAACCCGGTTTGGCCGCGCTCGTGAACCGCTTTTACGCGAAGGTTCGCGCCGATACGCTGCTCGCCCCCTTGTTTGACCGCGCCATCGGCGACTGGCCAGAGCATCTGGAGAAACTGGCGGCATTCTGGTCGTCGGTGATGCTGACCTCCGGCAGGTACAAGGGGCAGCCTTTGCCCGCGCATCTGCGCCACCAGGCGGAGATTACGCCGGAGATGTTCGAACGTTGGCTGGCGTTGTGGGAGCAGACGGCAGGAGAGTGCCTGGCGCCCGTGGGCGCGGCGGCGGTGATCGCCAAGGCGCACCGCATTGCCGATAGCCTGCAGATGGCATTGTTCCACCGCCTGCCGCCACCACTGGCACCTCGCGTCCACGGCCCGCAAATAGGCCGCTGATCAGGCACAAAAGCTGCCCCTCATTTCCCGCATGACGGAAGCGGCCGCTGCAAGACGCAGCGCCCGACCCGGCAATGCTGCCTTTTCACTTGTTACCTAAGGAGATCCCCCATGCTCACAGCCGACCAGACCGCGATCATCAAGGCCACCGTCCCCATCCTGGAAACCGGCGGCGAGGCGCTGACCACGCATTTCTACAAAATCATGCTGGGCGAATATCCGCAGGTGCGGCCGCTGTTCAACCAGGCGCATCAGGCCAGCGGCTCCCAGCCGCGCGCCCTGGCCAACAGCGTGCTGCAATATGCACGGCACATCGACAATCTCGGCGCGCTCGGCAATCTTCCGGCGCAGATCATCCAGAAGCATGTCTCGCTGCAGATCCAGCCTGAGCACTACCCCATCGTGGGTACTTGCCTGCTGCGCGCCATCCGCGAGGTGCTGGGCGCGGAAATCGCCACCGATGCGGTGATCGAGGCTTGGGGCGCCGCCTATTGGCAGCTGGCCAATATCCTCATAGGGGCCGAGAAGGCCGAGTATGACCAGCTGGCCGCCACCCCTGGCGGCTGGCGCGGCGCGCGTGCCTTCCGCGTGGCCCGCAAGGTGGTGGAGAGCGCCGAGATCACCTCGTTCCACCTGGAGCCGGTGGACGGCAAAGCGGTGGTGGATTTTGCACCAGGGCAATATCTCGGGCTGCGCCTCGTCATCGACGGCCAGGAGGTCCGCCGCAACTACTCGCTCTCGCAGGCCGCGAATGGTCGCAGCTACAGGATCAGCGTGAAGCGTGAGCGGGGCGGTCTGGTGTCCAACTTCCTGCACGACAGCGTTCTTGAAGGCAACGTGCTGGACGTTTTCCCGCCCGCCGGCGAGTTCACCCTGCGCGATGGCACCTCTCCCGTGGTGCTGATCAGCGGCGGCGTCGGTATCACGCCAACCCTCGCCATGGCCGAGGCGGCATTGGCCAAAGGCGGGCGGGAGGTGGCCTTCCTGCATTACACCCGTAACAGCGACGTCCACGCTTTTGCACAGACGCTGGATAACTGGGCCGCATACTACCCGCAGTTCCGGAGCTTCCTCGTATATGAGCAAGGCGAACCGGGCGAAGACAGCAAGGCTGATGCATTTGGGCGCCCAGTTGTCGATCACCTGGAGCATTGGGTGCCCGCCAGCCGCGACTGCGATGTATATTTCCTCGGGCCGAAACCATTCATGGCCTTCATCAAGCGCAGCCTTGCAGCGCTCGGCCTGCCCAGCAGCCGGGCCCATTATGAGTTCTTCGGCCCGGCTGAAGCCCTGGATTGAACCATCTGGCCTGCTGGCGGTTAGCCGCCAGCAAGCCAGAACACAGAGTTAATAGACGTCGCGCAGATACCGCTTTTCCCGGGTCAGGGATTTCAGATAATCCTGCGCTGTTTCCCGTGCCAAACCGCCATGGCGTTCAACGATGGCCAGCAGCGCGGCTTCAACATCTTTCGCCATGTTGCTGGCGTCGCCGCAAACATAGATGGACGCGCCATCCTGGAGCCAGGACCACAGCGCTGCCCCCTGCTCAAGCATCCGCTGCTGTACATAAATTTTCTCCGCCTGGTCACGCGAGAAAGCGAGGCTGAGCTCGGTCAGCAAGCCATCCCTGCGCATTTCCGTTAGCTCATCCTGACAATAAAAATCCGTCGCCTGATGGCGCTCGCCAAAGAACAACCAGTTGCGGCCTGTGGCGCCCCTGGCCCGGCGCTCGTGCAGAAAGGCGCGGAATGGGGCAATGCCGGTGCCGGGGCCGATCATGATGATCGGCGTGGCCGGGTCCAACGGTAAACGGAAATGCGATGAGGTCTGCACGAAGACCGGCACGTCGCAGGAAGTGGCCCGGTCCGCGAGGAATGTCGAGCACGCGCCCTTGCGCTGCCGCGCACCAAAGCGCACAGCCGACACCGTGAGATGCACTTCGCCCGCATGCGCGCTGGGGCTGGAGGCGATGGAATAGAGCCGGGGCTGGATATGCTTCAGCGCGCTGGCAAATTCCTGCGGCGTGACCTTCACGGGGAAGGCTTCCAGCACATCGGGGAGCTGCCTGCCCCATAACCATCGTCTGAGATCGCTCTTGCGCTCATTGCTGAGCAGCGATTTTAGTTCAGGCGCGCCGTTGCGCTCGGCAATGAATTCGAGCGTCTCGCGGCTCGGGCGCGTCAGCTCGAAATTTTCCAGCAGCGCCTGGCGCAGGGGTAAGTGGCCAGCCTTGTCCACCGCCACCATCGCGTCATCGGTCAGGCCGGCTTTTTCCAGAACCTCGTCCACCAGATCCGGACAGTTAGTCGGCCATACGCCCAGCGCGTCCCCGGCCTCGTAGCGCAGTCCTGACTCCGCCAAAGAGAGGGAGATGAAGCGCGTGTCCTTGTCCGCTTCCCTCCCGTTCAGGCGCCTGCTCTCCAGCAGCCGCGCGGGATAAGGGCGGTTCTTGCCGTAGGCCGCCAGCGGCGGCGGGGGCGCGCTCGCCGCCACGCCATTCAGCCGTTTGGTGATCAGTTTCAGCCAGGGACCGATTTCCGGCTCGTGGTCGGCATCGCAATCGAGCCTGCCAACGAGGCGTTGCGCCCCAAGCTCGGCCAGCCTGGCATCAAGGTTTTTACCGTGCTGGCAGAACTGGTCGTATGAGGAGTCACCGAGGCCGCAGACGGCGTAGCTCAAATGCTCCAGCCGCGGCGCGGTCTCCTCGGACAAGAACTCCCAGAAGCCGCGGCCGTTATCCGGCGGCTCGCCGTCGCCATAGGTGCTGGAGATGAGAATGATCTTGCCCACATTACCCAACTCGCCCACCGGATAGTCGGCCATGCAGGAAGCCTGGACCTTGATGCCGGCGGTCTCCAACTCGCCCTTCAACCGTTCAGCCAGGGCCTCGCTGTTGCCGGTCTGTGAGGCCCATAGCAGCGTAACGATTCGCGCCTCCGCCGGGACGGGGAGCGGGACTTCCGGCACGGTGTTGCCCGCCGCGCGGCTGGACAGCCCAGCGAGGACGCCGTTGATCCACAGCCGCGCCGTGGGAGCGAGCGGCGCCGTGTCGGGCAGCACGGGCACACCGCCCTGCGTCCGTTGCGTTTTCAGGCCGGAGAGAAAGCCTGAGAGATACAGCGTTTCCGCCTCGCTCAACGCTGGCGGCGGCGCGGGTGTGAAATTGAGAGCGGCGGCAAGGGGATCCGCCGGGGTGATGTGCGTCATTGCCGCGGTCTCCTTCGGGGGCTTGATCTGCTGCCGCGCCACCTTGGCCAGCACCACGGCACAGAATTTAAATTCGGGCTGCAGCGAGATCGCATCCACGGCATCGCTGGTCACGGCATTGATGGCGAGATCCTCGCCGAACACATCGTTCCAATGGAACGGCGCGAAGCAGCCGCCGGGCAGCACGCGGCTGGTGACCACCACCGGCAGCACCGCCCTGCCCCGACGGGAACGGATCTCCGCCATGTCCCGGTCCTGGAGCCCCAGCGCAGCAGCGTCTTCGAGGTTGATCTCGACGAACGGTCCGGGGTTGAGCTTATTCAGCGTCTTGATCTTCCCGGTCTTGGTCATGGTGTGCCACTGGTGCGGCAGCCGCCCAGTGTTGAGCACGAAGGGAAAGTCCGTGTCCGGCAGCTCGGCGGGGGGCAACATAGGGCGCGCAAAGAAGCGGGCTCGCCCGCTGGCGGTGGGGAAGCGCAAACCGCCCTCAACATAGCGGATGGGGTTGCGCAGCGCCCCGCGGGGCGGGCAAGGCCATTGCACGGGCCCGGCGCGCAGGCGCTCATGCGTCACGCCACTGATGTCGTAACCCGTGGCCGGGTTGGCGGTCTGGCGTATCTCGTCGAAGATCTCCGCCGCGCTGGCATAGGTAAAGCCCGCCTTATACCCCATGGCACAGGCCACCTGCGCGATGATCTGCCAGTCCGGCCGCGCAGCACCTGGCGGCGCCACGGCTGGCTGCATGAGGGTTAGGTTGCGCTCCGAGTTGATCATCACGCCGCTGGCCTCTGCCCAGAGCGCGCCGGGGAGCAGGATGTCAGCATAGGCGTTGGTCTCGGTGTCCAGGAACGCATCCTGCGCGATGACCAGTTCCGCCGCTTGCAGCCGGGCGACGACGCTGCCCCGGTTAGGCACGCTGGCCACCGGGTTGGTGCAGATGATCCAGACGGCCTTGATCGCCCCGCTCCGCATCCGGTTGAACATGCTGACCGTATCCGCCCCCGGCATGGCCTGGATGCTACCGGCGGGGATGTTCCACAGCGCCTCGATAAAGCGCCGGTCCTCCTCGCTCGTCACCACGCGCTGGCCGGGCAGGCCGTGGCTGAGATACCCGACCTCGCGCCCGCCCATGGCGTTGGGCTGCCCGGTGAGGGAAAACGGCCCGCTGCCCAAGCGGCAGATGGTCCCGGTGGCCAAATGCAGATTACAGATGGCGTTGGTATTCCAGGTGCCGTGCGTGCTCTGGTTCAACCCCATAGTCCAGCAGCTCATCCAGTTGCCCGCTTCCCCGATCCAGCGCGCTGCGGTGCGGATGTCGGTTTCAGTCAGCCCGGTGAGTTCCGCCACCCGTGCTGGCGCGTAGCCCGCTAGGAACGCGTGCATATCCTCCCAGCCCTCGGTGTGGGCGGCGATGAAGTCGGCATCAATGTCGCCGTTCTCGACCAGCAGATGCAAAATGCCGTTAAGCAAGGCGAGATCGGTGCCGGGTTTGATTTGCAGGAACAAATCGGCTTTCTCCGCCGTGGCGGTGCGGCGCGGGTCGACCACGATCAGCTTGGCACCGCTCTTCATCCGGTCGAGCAGGCGCAGGAACAGGATCGGGTGGCAGTCCGCCATATTGGCGCCGGCGACGAAGAACAGATCGGTGCGGTCGAAATCCTCGTACGAGCCGGGCGGACCATCGGCGCCAAGCGAGAGCTTGTAGCCGCTGGCGGCGCTGGACATGCACAGGCGCGAATTGGAGTCGATATTGTTGGTGCCGACGAAGCCCTTGGCCAGCTTGTTGATGAGATACTGCGCCTCAAGCGACATCTGGCCCGAGACGTAGAACGCAACCGCGTCCGGACCGTGCGTGTCGATGATGCCCCGCAGGCGCTTCGCCGTCTCGGCGATGGCCTGATCCATCGGCACCGGCATCTGCTCCCCCTGGCGGCTGGCGCGCACATAGGCGCTCTCCATACGCCCCGAGCTGGTGAGCGCCTGGGCGCTGCTGAGGCCCTTGGTGCATAGCCGCCCGGCATTGGCCGGGTGGTCTTTGTCGCCGCTGACCTTGGTGACGGCGCCATTTTCCACCTGCAGCACGATGCCGCAGCCCACCCCGCAATAGGGGCAAACAGACTTCACCGAGACTTTGCCGGGCGCCGGCGCGGCGCGTGTTTGCGCGTGGTCAGCCAGCGACGGCATCGGCAGCCGCTATGCTCTTGACCGTTTCATCCGCCGCGCCCATCGCCGCGCCGATGAGGATCAGTACCGGGCCGGTGGCCCTCTGCGCCGCGCGCCGGCTGGGCAACGTGGCGATGGTCGCGGCGATGTGCCGCTCCTCCGGCAGGCTGACATTCTCGACCAGGATTGCCGGCATGGTTGGCTCCATCCCCGCCTCGATGAAATGCGCGGCGAGGCCGGGCAGCGTCTCGCCGCCCATATATATGGCGAGCGTGCCGCCGGATTTGGTCAGAGACACCCAGTCATGCCCCGGCAGCCCGCCCTCGGCACCATGGCCGGTGAGAACATGCAGCGAGCGGGCAATGCCGCGCTGCGTGAGCGAGCGTTGCAGCCCCGAAGCCGCCGCCGTGGCGGCGGTGATGCCGGGTACGACCTCAAACCCAATCCTCGCCGCGCGCAGGGCGTCCATCTCCTCGGTAGCGCGGCCGAAGATCATCGGGTCGCCACCCTTCAACCGCACCACGATGCGTCCAGTCAGAGCCTCTTCCACAAGCAGACGGCAAATCTCCGCCTGCGAGGCCGAGTGGCGGCCGCAGCGCTTGCCGACATCGATCAGCTTTGCTGCTTGGTTCGCCATGGCGAGGATGCGCGGGTCGACCAGGCTGTCGAACAGCACCACCTCGGCCGCCGCGATGAGGCGCGCGGCTTTCAGTGTCAGCAGTTCCGGGTCGCCAGGCCCGGCGCCGACCAGGAATACCCGGCTCATGGCAGCGCCAGGAGTACGCGCCCCGCCTCCAGCTTCACGGCAAAGCGCGGGGTGCAGCCGACATCGAGCCCCTGCGCCTCGCCGGACTCCAGCGAAATCACCCAATTATGCAGCGGACAGGTGACTGAGGCGCCATGCACGATGCCCTGACTCAGCGGCCCCTGCTTATGCGGGCATTGGTCGCGTAGGGCGAACACGTCGTCATCGGAGGTGCGGAACAAAGCGATATCGCCGTGGGCGGTCTTCACCGTGCGCGCGCCGCGCGGTGGGATATCCTCCAGCGCACCGACATCCACGAAGTGTTTTGCGTTGTGCGTGCCGTCCATCAGACCATCTCCGCCATGGCGTTGTATTTTTGTCCGCGTGTCTCGCAGCCGGCTTCCTCGGCCCACGGGTCAACCTGCGCGAAGCTCTGCGCGTAGAGGAAATCCTCGAACAGCGAGCGGCGCAGCTCGGCGTCATCGACGATCTTCTCCTGCACGTATTTCAACCCGACACGCTCGATCCACGGCGCGGTGCGCTCCAGATAGCGCGCCTCCATCCGGTAGAGTTGCAGGAAGGCACAGGCATATTCCATCACTTCCTCCTCGGTGGTGACCTTGCACAGCAGCTCGGTGGCGCGGATTTTTATGCCGCCATTGCCGCCGACATGCAGGTCCCATCCGGCTTCCGTGGCGACCACCCCGAAATCCTTGATCGTCGCCTCGGCGCAGTTGCGCGGGCAACCGGAGACAGCGAGCTTCACCTTGTGCGGATGCCACGAGCCCCAGGTAGCCTTCTCCAGCGCGATGCCCATGGCGGTGGAATCCTGTACGCCGAAGCGGCACCATTCCGAGCCGACGCAGGTTTTCACCGTGCGCAGCGCCTTGCCGTAGGCGTGGCCGGAGACAAGCCCCGCCGCGTTGAGGTCGCGCCATACGGCCTGAAGATCTTCCTTCTTCACACCGAGCATGTCGATGCGCTGCCCGCCCGTCACTTTCACCGCCGGGATGTTGAACTTGTCAACCACATCGGCGATGGCGCGCAACTCGGCGGCAGTGGTGGTGCCGCCCCACATGCGCGGAATGACGGAATAGGTGCCGTCCTTCTGGATGTTCGCGTGCAGGCGCTCGTTGACGAAGCGCGACTGCGCATCGTCAACATATTCCCCAGGCCAGGCCGCGAGGAGATAGAAATTCAGCGCCGGGCGGCAGGAGGCGCAGCCATCGGGCGTGCGCCATTCCAGCGCCTGCATCACTGCGGGAATGCTCTTCAGCATCCCACCCTTGATGCGGCGGCGGACTTCATCGTGGCCGTGGCTCGTGCATTTGCACATTGGCTTCACGGCCTCCGCACTATAGCCGGTGCCGAGCGAGATTTTCAGAAGACCTTCTACCAACCCGGTGCAGGAGCCGCAGGAGGCCGAGGCTTTGGTGCGGGTGCGCACGTCATCGACGCTCTTCAAACCATGTTCGGCGATGGCGGTGCAGATGGCGCCCTTCTTCACGCCGTTGCAGCCGCAAATTTCCGCCGTGTCAGGCAGGTGCGCCAGCGATTCAAGCGGGTCAGACGAGGCCGCCACCGGACCGTAAATCATCGTCTCGCGCAAATCGCCGAGATGTTCCTCATCTTTCAAGAGCTGAAAATACCAGCCGGCATCGCGCGTGTCGCCAAAGCAGACCACGCCTACAAGCTTGTCCTGGCGCAGAACCAGCCGCTTGTACACGCCGCGCGCGGCATCGCGCAGCACGATGTCGTCGGTGGTCTCATCGCCCATGAAGACGCCGGCGGAGAACATCTCTATCCCAGAGACTTTCAGCCGCGTGCCCGTGGCGACAGGAACAAAGCTCGTTTGCGCCGTGGCGGTGATGTGGTCCGCGCAGACCTTGGCCATGTCCCAGATCGGTGCCACCAGCCCGTAGCACTGTTTGTTATGCTCCACGCACTCGCCAATAGCGAACACGGCGGGGTCGGAGGTGCGCATGGCGTCATCGACCAGAATGCCGCGGTCGCAAGCCAAGTCGGCGGCCTTGGCGAGGTTGGTGTTGGGGCGGATGCCCACGGCCATCACTACCAGATCAGCCTTGATCTGCTGCCCATCTTTCAGCTTCACGGACTGCACCGGCCCCTGCTCACCCTCTCCGTCGAGGGATTCGGTATTGGCACCCGTAAAAATGCTCATGCCGCGCTGGGTCAGGCTGCGTTCAAGCAAATGAGCTGCAGAGGCGTCGAGCTGACGCTCCATCAGCGTGGGCATCAGATGCACCACGCTCACCTCCATGCCGCGCAAGTTCAGGCCGTGCGCGGCTTCCAGCCCGAGCAGCCCTCCGCCAATCACCACGGCGGATTTACCGGGAGCGGCCATGGCCAGCATGGTCTCAACGTCCGCCACTGTGCGGAAGCACATCACGCCAGGGCGCTGCGCACCAGGCAGCGGCAGCAAAATGGGGTTCGAGCCCGTAGCCAGCAGCAAGATATCATATGGACGGATCGTGCCGCTCTCGCCAGTAACGACGCGCCTGGCCCGGTCGATATCCACGACCTGTTCACCCGCGATCAACTCGATCTTGTGTTCGGCATACCAGTCCAGGCTATTGAGCACGATCTGGCCGAAGCTCTTGTCACCCGCCAGCAGCGGCGAGAGCATGATGCGGTCGTAATTCGGCTGCGGCTCGGCGCCAAACACGGTTATGTCGAACATCCCCGGCGCGCGGTGGAGAATTTCCTCCACGGTGCGCATGCCGGCCATGCCGTTGCCAACCACAACGAGTTTTTTGCGCGCATTGACGATCATGTTCATCGCCGTGACTCCTTGAAATCTTTGAAAATTGGCTGGGGGCTTCCCGCCCCCAGCGGCGCAAAAGCTAGATGCGGACCTTGTCCATCTCTGTCAGCCCGCGCGAGAAGCTGGCGCGCCAGTGCTTCTTCACGATGTTGATGCCGATGAAGGCGACCAAGGCGAGGCCCGCGAAGATGAGGAACCCGTCCTGATAGGAGCCGGTCCATTGCTTGGAATAGCCGAGCGAGGAGGCAAGATAGAACCCGCCCACGCCGCCGGCGCAGCCGACCAGCCCGGTCATCACGCCGATCTCACGGCCAAAGCGGACCGGTACCAGTTGGAACACCGCACCGTTGCCCGTGCCCAGCGCCAGCATGGCGATGACGAAGGCGCCGAGTGCCATTGGCAGGGTCGGCAGGCCGAAGCTCACTAGGACCAGCATGGCCGCAGCCACGACGTAGAGGATGGAGAGGGCAGTAATACCGCCTACCTTATCGGCCACCCAGCCGCCGATGGGGCGGAACATGGAGCCGGTGAACACGCACGCCGCCACGGCATAACCCGCTTGCACCGGGGCCAGGCCGTACTGGGTGTGGAAGTAAATGCTGAGCGAGGAGGCCAGGCCCACGAAGCCGCCAAAGGTGACGGAGTAGAACAGCATGAACCACCAAGTGTCACCAATGGCCAGGACCTTCAGGTAGCCCGCCAGAGACAGCTGGGGCGGCTGCACGGGGGAGTCCTCGGCAAGCAGAATGAACACGGCCAGCACGCCAGTCATGAACAGCGCCGCCATGCCGAACACGTTCACCCAGCCAAAGGCCAGACCCAGCGCCGGGGCAGCCAGCGCCGCGATGACCGTGCCGAAATTGCCCGCACCGGCAATACCCATGGCCGTGCCCTGATGTTCAGGCGGATACCAGCGCGAGGCCATGGGCAGCGCGATGGCGAAGGAGGCGCCCGCCATGCCGAGCGCCACGCCGACCAGCAGGATGGCATCAAAGCCCGGCACGCCCACGAACCATGCCGCGCCAAGGCCCAGAATGACCACCACCTGGGCCAAAATCCCGGCCTTCTTGGCGCCGAAATGGTCGACCATGAGGCCGTTGAAGATACGCAGGAAGGCGCCAGCGAGCACCGGCGTTGCCACCATCAGCCCCTTCTGCGCCGGGTCGAGATTTAGCGCCTTGGAGATCTGGATGCCCAACGGCCCCAGCAGCACCCAGCACATGAAGCTGAAGTCGAAATACAGAAAGGCCGCGAGAAGGGTCGGCAGATGGCCGGATTTCAGAAAGCTTTTTTCGCCCGAAAGGGACATGTCGATCACTCCGCGGCATGCCTCACGCCATGCCGCCTGCGAACCGTCCCTTGGCCCGCGAAAAATTCATAGGGGAATCGCCCCGCTTGGCAAGAACAATCGCCATTGACTGCTCCGCAAACAGCATCCGCCGTTCATGTGCAGTGCAGCAATTACCGTGCCAATGACAAAAATAGAGTAAATTTCGCGCAAAAACCAAGAGGTAATTATACAATTGGCGCGCGATTGTTCATACATGATTACAAAATGATCTTCATTGCTGTTTTTGCAGTCATTTCTAGCTATCGCAGAAATACTCCGGCTGCGGCGTAGGCGGGGCTCCGCCCGCCGCGAGGAACAGGTCGGGCCGGTACAAGCTGGCGGCGCAATCCAAGCTGCCGGACGGCGCCAGATTCCAACGCAGCATCTGTTCGGCGAACCACGCCGCCCGCGCGGCATCGGGGTATTGTTGGGTGAATACCGGGCCCCCCGCCTCTGGGGCAAGACCGCTGGCAATCAGCGCCTCGGGCAAATGCAGATATTCCGGCTGTGCCAACAGGGCCGCCAGGGCGTCGCGCTTGTCCGGGGCGGCGCACAGAGCAGACGTCGCACGGAGCGTACACAGCAGGGCCAGCACCCCCGCCGGATCACGCTCCACCAACTCTTCACGCAGCGCCAGGCATTTTTCCGGATGCCCGCGCCAGATCTCCCCCGAGTGCACGGCGATGAAGCCGAGTCCCGCATGCGCCGCCACCTGGCCCCATGGCGCCCCGGCGCAGAAGCCATCAATAGCCCCAGCCGCCAAGCTGCTCACCATTTCCGCCGGCGGCAGAACGCTCAGCTCCACGTCTATCTCGGCGTTCACGCCGGAGGCCGCCAGCCAGTAGCGCAGCAGCAGGTTGTGCGTCGAAAACCCGTGCACCACGGCGAAACGCAAACGCGTTGCCGCAGCCGCCCTGGCGATGCCACCGGAGCAAAAAGCCTCACGCAGCGGCGCCGCCAGCGTGACCGCGTTGCCGTTGGCACTGAGCGACATGGGGATGACCAGCGCCGTCCTACGCCCGCGCAAGCCGGCGGCACAGGCCATGGCCAGCGGCGGCAGCATCACCGCGCCATCGAGCAGGCCGTAGCTCAGCTTGTCAGCGATATTGGCCCAGGAAGGCTCGACCGAGAGGCTCACACGCACGCCATTGGCGGCGAACATCTCCTCATGGTCGGCCAGGATGACCGGGGCGGCGTCGCACAGCCGCAGCAGCCCCAGGCGGATCGTTTCAGCCATTCTTGTCCTCCGCCTTGTGGTCACGCAGAAACGCCGCGGCAACTTCATTGAGTTTCTTCTGCTGGTCCATGGCACGCCGCTGCAGGAAGCGGTGCGCTGCCGGCTCGCTCATCTTGTCCTGGGCCATCAGTAGGCGTTTGGCGGCATCCACCACCTGCCGCGCCTCGATTTGCTCCTGCGCCTCGGCGAGCTGGCTCTGCAGTCCGCGCATACGCTGGAACACGGCCATGGCCGTGCGCAGAATCGGCTTGATGGCGGCGGGCGCCACCACGCCAACATGGTAGGAGCAGACCCCGGCGGCGATCGCCTCTTCCATGAAGTGCGGGTCATCCTCGTCGATGAACATCAGCACCGGCAACAGCGCCTGGGCGTTCAGGGCGCGAACGGAGTCCAGCCCGTCGCGGTCCGGGCGGGCCATGTCCACAATCACGACGTCCGGACTGGTGCGGCGCACGGCGTCAAGCAGGTTTTCCCCCTGGCCGGCAAAAATGACCATAAAGCTGTCATCCAATGCCTTGAAACGGGCAGACAGCTCCTTCGCTTGGCTGCCATCGCAATCTGCCACCAGGATTTTCATGCAAGCACGGCCTTCATACCGGCAAGATTAGCAACTGTTGGGCCAGAAGTATCGAAGACCTGCGGGATTTGATTGATCGCGTGGAGCTTGGGCCGAAGGACGAGAACGGCGAGCCTGTGATTATTCTGACCGGGGCGCGGACGTCGATGGTGCCGCTGGGCATGGGCCAATCGGCAGCGAAAGCTGTTGATCGTGATTTGTTCTTGAGTTCGGTAAAGCTTGGTTGCGGGGGCACGAAACCACCGAGAGTTGACCGTTTTAAGAGCATGTTGTTGAAGCGACGGTCAAAATCGGACATGAGCCGGCCTCGCCCACTCTCAAACGTTCGGCTAAGCCCCGCCTAATGCCACACAGACCGGCATTGCTCAGTCTGTCTCAGTCCCTTGAATGGCGGACAACAACGTTTGCGCCTGGCCAACGGCGCCAAAGATACCGCCCTCTGTGGTGATGGTCGCCAATGCGGCGCGGTGGTTCTCCTCCTCGGTGGCGGCGCACAGATCGCCTACCACCAGACACTCGTAGCCGCGTTCGGTGCCGTCACGCATGGTGGAGTGCACGCACACATCGGTGGTGAGACCACACAAGATGAGATGCCGCACACCGCGGCTCACCAGAATGCGCTCCAGATCGGTGGCGGCGAATGCCGAATAGCCCGGCTTATCGATCACCACCTCGCCGGGCAGCGGCGCCAACTCGTGCACAATGTCCCAGCCCGGCTCGCCGCGCACCAAAAACCGGCCCAAGGGCCCCGGCGCGCCTATGCCGGGCCCCAGCCGGCGCGAGCGCCACGCCTTTTGGGCGGGCAGGTCGCTCAAATCCGGCCGGTGTCCCTCGCGTGTCTGCACCACCAGCCCGCCCCAAGTGGCAACGACGGTACGCAGCGCCTTAATGCCGGGAATGAGTGCACGCGCCGGCGCCGGGTCGTAGCCCAGCGAGGCGATATAGCCCTGGTCGTCAAGAAAGTCGCGCTGCATGTCGATGATGAGCAACGCTGTGGTTTCTGGCCGCAGATGTCCATCATGCGGCCACGGATACGGCTCGGCGGAAATGAACATTTTACGCGGCGGAGAGGGCCTGCAGGGCGGAGAGGTCGCTGACGATGCCCGAGGTAGCGCGGATCCGCTGCGTGATCTCTCGCTTATAACACAGGAATTCAGGAGCCAATTTAAGATCCTGCGAACGCGCGGGCAGGTTGATGTTCCACACACTGTCCACGTGGCCGGGGTTGGGGGCCAGCACCACCACGCGGTCGGCCAGATACACGGCCTCCTCCACATCATGCGTGACGAACAGGATGCCACAACGCTCGCTTTCCTTCACATGCAGGATGAGGTCATGCATCACTTCGCGGGTTTGCGTGTCCAGCGCGCCAAAGGGCTCGTCCATGAGCAGAAATTCCGGCTGGGCCATAAGCGCGCGGGCAATTGCCACACGCTGCCGCATGCCACCCGAAAGCTGGGCGGGGCTAGAATCGCTCACGCGCGTGAGGCCCATCAGGTCGATGAGCAGATTGGCCCGACGTATGGCCTCGCCTACACCAGCGGTGGTCTGGTTCTTGCGGTACGCCTTCAACCCGCGACAGAAACGCACATTCTCGCTCACGCTCAGCCACGGGTACAGGCTGTAATCCTGAAACACCATGGCACGGTCACGCCCTGGCCGGGTAATCTCGCGGCCATCAATGTGCAGCGCACCGGAGCTGTGCGTCTCTAGCCCTCCGATTATGCGCAGCAAGGTGGATTTGCCGCAGCCCGAGGCGCCCACCAGCGCCACGAACTCTCCGCTCTCCACGCTGAGGTTGATGTCGGCGAGGGCCTCGAATTTGTCGAAACGCTTGCAGAGCTGGGAAACAGCGAGCGTACTCATGGCGGTTCTCCTTACTTGCGGGCCCAGGGGAAAAGCTTGCGGTGGATGAGGCGAAGCGTCTGGTCAGTGATGAGACCAATCAGCCCGATGACGATGATGCCCACAAAGATGCGGTCGGTTTGCAGGAAGCGCTGCGCCTGCATAATGGCATAGCCCACGCCAGAATTTGCAGCGACCAGCTCGGCCACCACCAGATAAGTCCAAGCAAAGCCCAGAGTGAGACGCAACGTGTCGAAAATCCCCGGCAGCGCCGAGCGCAGCAGCACCTTGTGTACCAACTCGGTATTGGTGGCCCCCAACGTGCGCGCCGCCTCAATTTGCGACATCGGCACGCGCGAGACATCATCGGAGATCATCAGCACCATCTGGAAGAAGGTGCCAATCCAGATGAGCGCGATCTTGGAGGGCTCGCCAATTCCCGCCCACAATAGCACCAGCGGCATAAAGGCCACGGCGGGCAGGTAACGCGAGAATTCCATCAGCGGCTCAAAGAAAGCGCGCACTGGCATGAAGGCGCCGATATACAGACCCAAAGGCACGGCCATCACGGCCGAGAGCGCGAACCCAGCCATCACGCGGTAGATGGAGATGCTGGTATTGCCGAGCAGGTCATCGGTGGTAGCCCAGCTCCAAGCCTGCTCGGCCACGTCCACCGGGCCGGGAAGAAACATGGGATCGACGAACCCCGAGGCGGTGAGCCCGAACCACACAACCAGCAGGAGCAAAAAGCTGGCCAACGCAACCAGCCGGTAGCTGGTCTTGCCCATGGTGCCGCGCACGGTCCACAGCGGCGCGCGAGCGGGTTTTGCCGTTACGTTAGGGGCTGCGGAAAGCAGTTGTGCGCCAGAAAGAATGGCAGGTCGTGATTCGGCCATAGCTTAGCTCCTGTCTCTTTCGCCAATTGTTTCAGCCCTCTTATGGAGGCCAGGGCCTGCGTCTCGTCATCGCGGTAACACAGGCCCGGAGCCACCTCATCCTCCAAGTTCTCGGTGAGGTCAGCGGCGTCACCGCACAGTAGAATGGGCGCACCCTGCGGCAGCTCCACCAGCATGGACATATGCCCGGCGGTATGGCCGGGCGTCTCAATGGCGCGCACGCCGGGGACCAGATCGTAATCGCAACAGGCGCAGCGCCAGGATTTCACGGCGGCAAAGTCATCGGCGAAATAGGCGTCGTCGGCGGGCTCGCGCGCGGCGGCCAGCTCCTTCTCATGCACATGTAACTCGGCGGAGCAAAACTCGTGCAGCCCGCCCGCATGGTCAAAATGCAGATGGCCGAGAAAGACTACATCCACATCCTTCGGGGAGAGGCCGAGTACCGCGAGCCGCGCGGACAAACGGTCCTCCTCGCGCATCACGGGCGGCTCAAACGGAAAACCGCCATAAAAGCGCTGGCGCAGGGCGGGGACCTGCAGCTTGCGGTGGTCGCAGCCGACATCATAGAGGATGCGCCCATTCGCCGTCTCGATGAGATAGGCGAGAATGGGCGCCGTGATCATCTCGCCCTGGCCGCGATGGCGCGTGGACACCGTCTTCTCGTAGGTATGCGTGCCGGTGAGCAGCGGCCAGAACTTGCGGACCTGCGTCATTACACCGCCGTGAGGAAGGAGACGCCCACCGCGCCCACGAATTGCGCGGCGCGGTCGCCAGAGGGTGCCACGAAGCCGTAATCCGGGTCGGTCACGCGGCGCAGCCGGTTCTTGTGCCAGGTGGCGAACAAAGCCATCGCGGGTAGCACCTGTGTGCGGTCCTCGCCGTAAAGCTTGGCGTGTAGGCTGGGTAAATCATACCAGGGCACCGCCGGACGGGCATGGTGCGCATTGTGGTAGGCGAAGTTCAGCGTCAGCAGGTCCAGCACCGGGTGCGAGAGCGAAAGCACGTTGGAGTACGTGTTGGCGTGCTCATAGGCGCGGTCGCGCACCAGTTCGGGAGGCGCGGCGGTCAGCCCCTTTAACTCATAGACATCATAGGTGTGCTGAAAGGCGTCCATGAAACGCAGAACGTGCAGGAAGATCATGTAGGCGATCGCGTAAAAGACGAGTGCCTTGGGCGCGAGGCTCGCCAGCACTGCAAAAAACGCCAGGCGCGAGGCCACCATGATCAGCGCGCGCCGCTTTCGCTCGGCATTCCCGCGCGTGAACTGCGCGGCGATGACGAAGCCGTGCATTAGCAGTTCGACCGCGGGCACATAGGCCCACTCCAACGCCAGGATGAGCTTGGTCATCCAGCCCGGTTGGCGGCGTAAAAAGTCGCGGTAGGAGAAGGTGACGACATCCAGCCGGTCGGCATGGTGGCGCAGATGCTTCTCCTTCAGCCCGTCATAGGAGGCAAAGCACGCGCCGGTGAGCCAAGCCATCACCTTGCCGGCAGTATCGTTTTGCGCGGGCTTGGCGAAGATGGAGCCATGCGCGAATTCGTGGATGAAATAGGCGGCGAGCACTAACCCATGGGCCACAAGCAGCGTGCCCAGCAGGTTGGCGGCGAGGCTGGGGGCCGTAATGAGCCACCCCCCCCCTCCATACGCCACGCCCATATAAGCCAGGGCGGCGATATTCGGCGCCGCACCGCCCTTATACCGGAACAGCGCCGACTGGCTCATTTCACACCAGCCGCAGTATTTATGAAGCTTGCGTCATAGGTGTCGGCAATCGGCGGCACCGCCGGGATCTGCCCTTCGGCCCTCAGCAGATCGCCAATCACCGGTCCCGACGCCCAGAAGGAGGGCAGCTTGTCGGATTTAGCGAGCACGCCGGGCATCTCGGCCAGAGGCGGGTTCACCACCCCGGCATACTGGGCCTTGGCGTCAGCCGCGCCTTCCCCCAGCGCCTTGCCCACAATGGCATAGGCGTCATCGGGGTTGGATTTGATGTACTCCTCGCCCTCCACAAACGCCTTGATGAAGGCCGTGATCATCGCCGGGTCGTTCTTGATGGTCTTGGGAGTGACGACCAAAACGTCGGTAATGAGGCCCGGCGCCTGTTTGGAGGAGAACAGCACGTGGAACTTGGTGCCGCCATCAGCCTTTACGATTCCCGTGACGCTCGGCTCATAGGTTACGCCCACCTTGGTGGAGCCACCCGCCATCACGCCCGGCACGCCCTCGGCGGGAACATTGATAGAGGTGATGTCGTTCTTGGTCAGCCCCACCTGCTCGAGAGCATAGCCCAGCAGGAAGTCCGACGGCGTTAGCGCAGCATAGGCCACCTTCATGCCCTTAAGCTGCGAGACCGAGGTAATGTCATCGGTGGAGACCATGGCATCGGCACCGGCCGAATAGTCGATGGGCATAACCACCTTCAGGTGCCACCCCTTGGCGTTGGTGCCAATCACTTGGTCGTAGGTCTCGGTGCCGGCGTCCACCTGGCCGGAATATACCGCTGGCGGAATGGCGGCGGGGTCGTCGAAATTGACCATGTTCACATCCAGGCCGTGGGCGGCGAAGAAGCCCTTGGCGGCGGCGACATAGATGGGTCCGTAGCCAATCCAAGGCACGATGCCGAGATTAACCTTGGTGGCGGCGGCGGCCGACACGGTAGAACCGCCCAGCAGGGCCAAGCCAGCGGCGGCCCCCAGAAGGGCGCGGCGCAGCGGCCGCAAAGCATGAGAAACACCGGAACGACGTGTTGTCATTATTGCATCCTTATGGTGATTAAAGGCGACAGGAACGGCGATAACAGCAAAAAATTTAACCAAATAAGACTAAAAAATAGCCATACCAGTCCATCGATAGGATGAACTCGCTAAATTATGCCACAATTGTAAACATAACCAAGCAGTAACCAGAGCTACGCTATCGAAACATCGCTTGCTTTGCCGATTTACTTTCCTTAACAGGAAAGTTATGTCCCGCCGCCCGTCTTTCACGGCCAATATCTCCGATGTCGATATCCGCCTGCTGCGGCTGTTCTCTACCGTCGTCGAGTGTGGCGGCTTTGCCGCAGCCGAGGCGCAGCTGCAAACCGGTCTCTCGACCATCAGCAAGCATGTGAAGGAGCTGGAAACGCGGCTCGGGGTCAAGCTGTGCCGGCGCGGACGCTCGGGCTTCGCGCTCACCGCCCAGGGGCGCGAAGTGCATCTAGCCGCGCAGCAGGTGTTTGGCGCGCTCGAAGGCTTCCGGCTGCGCATGAACGGCATCCATACCGAGATCGTTGGTGAATTGAATCTGGGCGTCATCGACACGCTTCTCACCGATCCCAGCTTCCGCCTGGCGCGCGTGCTGGCCACGCTGAAGCGGCGCGCCCCGCGCGTCCAGGTCAATATCTCGGTCGATCCGCCGAATTATCTGGAAAAGGCGCTGCTCGACGAAACGCTACACGCAGCCATTGTGAGCGTGCGCCAGCGTCTGCCGGGGCTGGATTATCAGCTGCTCTACGGCGAGAGCAACAATCTCTACTGCGCCGAGACGCATCCGCTGTACCCGCGTTGCCCGGACGACGTGACCGCCGATGAGCTGGCCGGGTGCGAGTTGGTGGGCCGTACCTACGCGACGCAGGAGGAGTTGCGCATGCTGCTGGGCACGCTGCCGCGCACCGCCACCGCCAATGACGTGGAAGGCGTAGCGCTGCTGGTGCTGACCGGCCGCTATATCGGCTATCTGCCTGACCACCACGTGGCGGCGACGCGCTTTGCCCTACCCCTGCGCCGGGTGCTGCCGGAGCGGTTTGGCTACACGGTGGCCATGGAATTGGCCACGCGCTCGCGGGCGCATCACCCGCCAGCAGTGGATAGTTTTCTGGCAGACCTGGCGTTGGAGTTCGGCCTGGGCAACGGATCGCTTGGCGCAAGCGCTAAGTAAACTGGATCAAATTTGCCTTTTTTAGCGGCGTGGCGCTTTTTTAGGCTCCTGGCATGACAGATCTTGCCGCGCTCACCGCCGACATCGCCGCCACCGCCGCCCTGCCCCTGCCCCAGGCACGTACCCTGCCTAAGGCCGCCTACACCAGCGAGGCGTTTTACAGGCTGGAGGAGGAAAAACTCTTTCGCACCGGCTGGCTGTGCGTGGCGCATGTCAGCGAGCTGCCCAACCCCGGCGATTATCTGGCGCTGGAGCTGCTGGGCGAGCCACTCGTGGTCACGCGCGGCGATGAGGGGGCGGTACACGTACTATCGCGCGTTTGCCCACACCGGGCCATGGACATTCTGCCCGGCTCAGAGGGGTTCCCACGCAAGGGCCATGCGCCGCATCTGCTGTGCCCGTATCATGTGTGGTCGTTTGAGTTGGACGGAAAGTTGCGCGGGTGCCCGCATATGCAGGAGGCCGTTGGCTTCGCCAAAGCCGATTACCCTCTCGTCAGACTGCGCAGCGGTATCTGGAACGGCTTTGTCTTTGTGAATTTCGACGGCGCCGCGCCGGAACTCAAGAGCTGCTACGCGCCACTGGATGAGTTGCTGGCGCCGTGGAACTTCGCGGAGATGGGCATCGTCATCTCGATGGACTGGGAGTGCGAATTCAATTGGAAGGTGATGGTGGAGAACTGGATGGAATCCTACCACCATATCGGCGCGCACAGCACCACGCTCAATCCCATTATGCCCGGGCAAAACACTTGGATCGAGCCCGAATCCCCGCATTACATCCACGCGCATCTGCCCTACACCACCAAGCTGAGGGCAGAGATGGTGGATTCCGCCGCGCGCGGCGAGTCCATGCCGGGTTTTCTGCCCATTCCCGGCCTCAGCGAGGAACAGAAGGCCGAATGGGGGCTGTTCCTCGGGCATCCATTCTTTATGTTCCTCACCATGCCAGACCGCCTGCTGTGGTACCGGCTGCTGCCGCTAAGCGCTGGGCGCTGCCGTTTGCAGACCATGACTCTGGTGAGCCGAGAGACGTCGGAGAGCCCTGATCTGGAAAAGATGATCGAGGCCGAGACGCCGTTGCTGCGCGACTTCCATGTCGAGGACATGGTCGTGAACAAGGCCGTGCAGGACGGGCTGAATTCGGCCTACGCGGTGCGCGGGCAGCTCTCGCATCTGGAGGAGCCGGTCTGGCTCATCCAGCGTTATCTGGCGGCGCGTTTGTCCGGCAGCTACCCCCAAAAGGCCGAGCGCAAACCCTATTACGGCCCGCGCGCGGCATGAACGCGCTTGAGAAGCCGCTGACAGTGGCCGCACTGGCCGGGCTGTGGAAACGCACGCTGCTATGCACCCCTGGCCTTGAGGACACCACCACGCGCGTGGCCTGGCTGCAGGGGCCGTCGCTATTTGTGGACTTACGCCAGCCTTTCGACCGGCCGGATTTTGCGCATGCCCGGGCGCTGGACGATCTCTCGCACGAGGACTGCCTCTGGCTCGCCCGCCAGCAGGGCTTCGCCGGGGTGTTCGCGGAGCAGGACGGCGTGTTCTGGTGGCACCGCGAAATCGACCTCCAGCCGCAAGCACCGCAGCCGGATGCCGGCACCCTGTTCTGGGAGGGAAAAACGCTGGTCGAGATCGGGCATTTTGCCAACTATCTAGAGCATTGGCAGCGCACGCCCAACCGTCCCGCCACGCCGAGCTGCGCGATGCGTCTGCGGCGCCGGGCCGATGGCCGTGCCGCGGTTTTGGTAAGAGCCGGGGAGGTTTTTATGGTCGCGCGGGCGCGCGCCGTGCCGCTGTCGGGGCGATGCCTCGCCGACGCCGTAGCAGCCGCGCCGCTGGCCTTGGCACGCGAACTGGTGGATTGCGAGATCTCGCTGGGCGAGGCCGCCAGTTGGCGCATCACACGCTCCAGCCTGCCGTTCCGCGAGGGCGCGGTGTTCAGCCTGGACGGTTGGGACGTCGAATACCGGGAAGAAGCGTGCGGCTCATGAGGTTCCTCATCACTGGGGCGGCCAGCGGCATTGGCCGCGCCACCGCCCGCGCCGCGCTGGCCGCGGGCCACGAAGTGGCCGGGCTGGACGTCGCCCACCCCGAGCCCGACATCCCCTGGGTCCGCGCGGACCTCACCCAGCCCGGGCAGGTGAGTGCCGCCGTGGCGCAGGCCGCCGTCACGCTTGGCGGGTTCGACGCCGTGGTGAACGCCGCCGGGGTGGAGGCCGACGCGCCGCTAGCGGGGCTGGACATTGCGGCGCTTGACCGCATGTTCGCCATCAATATCCGCGGCCCCATGCTGGTGGCCGCCGCCGCCCTGCCGCATCTGACCAAAGGCGGGTGCATTATTAACATTGCCTCGGAACTCGCCTATCTCGGCCGCGCAGGGGCTTCCGGTTACTGCGCCACCAAGGCCGCCATTCTGGGCCTCACGCGATCCTGGGCGCGCGAGCTGGGGCCAGACATCCGCGTGAATGCCGTGGCACCTGGGCCCATAGACACACCGCTGCTCAATTTCACGGCCATGCCGCCCGAGCTGCAAAAGCTGGAAACCAGCAACCCGCTGCAACGCATCGGCCAGCCCGAGGAAGTGGCCGCCCTCATTCTATTCTTAGCCTCCCCCGCCGCCAGCTTCATCACCGGACAATGTTTCAGCGCCGATGGCGGCGCTGCCATGCATTAAGGAACCCCTAAATGGTCGACAGCGTATTCATGGCCGAGCTTTCCTGGCCGCAATGGCAGGAGAAAGTGGCCAGCGGCGCTATCATTTTCCTGCCGCTCGGCGCCACCGAGCAGCACGGCCCGCATCTGCCGCTCAATGTCGATGTCATCCTGCCCACCGCCGTGGCCGAACGGGTGGCACGTGCGGTGGGCGGGCTGGTCGCCCCCACCCTGGCCTACGGCTACAAATCCATGCCGCGCTCAGGCGGCGGGCAGAGCTTCCCCGGCACCACCAGCCTGGACGCGCAGACCTTCAGCCATACCATCCGCGATATTGTGCGCGAACTGGCCACCCACGGCGCGCGGCGCTTTGTGCTGCTCAACGGGCATTTCGAGAACGCCTGGCCCGCCGTGGAAGGTCTGGACCTCGGCTTGCGCGAAATCCGCCGCGACGGCATCGAGGGCGTGACGGCCATGCGTCTGGAATACTGGGACTTTGTTCGCAAGGAGACACTGGACCGCATCTTCCCCGACGGCTTCCCCGGCACCGAGCTGGAACATGCCAGCCTGATCGAGACCTCGCTGATGCTGCTGCTGCGCCCGGACCTCGTGGACCTCTCCAAGATCCCGCAGGAGGGGCGCGCAAACTTCCCACCTTACGACATCAGCCCCGCCCCGCCAAGCTATCTGCGCGAGAGCGGCGTGCTGGCCGATGCCCGCGGCTCCCGCGCCGAGATCGGCCAATGGCTGCTGGACGACCACGTGGAGCTGATCACCGCCGCAGTGCGGAAGGAGTTCGGGCTTTAAAATTACCATGGCGCGGCGTTCTGCTCAGGTTTCTGCGGCAGGCAATCTGCGGCGCTTTTATCGGCACATCTTCGGAAAAATCTAACCAGAACCACTTTAAATCGTTATTTTCTTAATCCAGCCCGTTCAATAGACATAGCCGTGGACGCTGGCCTTACCGGCCAAACTCCCTGAAAATTCGCAAAAGGACACTGGGCATGTCAGTTGAAAGGGTCGAGACGCTGGTTATTGGCGGCGGTCAGGCCGGCATCGCGGCGAGTGAGCATTTGAGCAAGGCCCGTGTACCTCATCTTGTCGTCGAGCGGCACCGCATCGCCGAGCGCTGGCGCGCGGAACGATGGGACTCGCTGGTTGCCAACGGCCCTGCTTGGCATGATCGCTTCCCCAACAAACTGTTCACGGCCACCGAGGCGGACGGCTTTGCCCCCGCCAACGAGATTGTGGACTATCTCGTTGAATACGCTGAAGACGTTAAGGCGCCCATCCGCACCGGCGTCGCGGTGACGGCCCTGCGCAAAACCGCTGGGGGCTTTGCCGCCGAGACGCCGCAGGGCGTGATCGAGGCGAAGAACGTGATTACCGCCACGGGGCCGTTCCAGCGCGCGGTCATCCCCGCCGTGGTGCCGGAAGAGGCGGGTATCACGCAGCTCCACTCCGCGCATTACCGCAATCCCACCCAGCTGCCGGCCGGTGCGGTGCTGGTTATTGGCGCCGGGTCTTCGGGCGTGCAGATCGCCGACGAGCTGCGCCGCGCCGGGCGTCAGGTCTATCTCGCGGTGGGGGCGCATGACCGTCCGCCGCGCCGCTATCGTGGTAAGGACTTCGTATGGTGGCTGGGCGCGCTGGGCCTGTGGAATGCCGAAGCCAGGACGCCGTCCATGTCGCATGTCACCATCGCGGTGAGCGGCGCGCGGGGCGGCCATACCGTGGACTTCCGCGACCTGGCCGCCAGCGGCATCACGCTGGTGGGCCGAGCCGAGACCTACGAGAAGGGCGTGCTGCGCTTTGCCGCGGATCTGGCCGAGCGGATTGCCGAAGGCGACGCCAATTACCTGGCCATGCTGGACGCCGCCGATGCCTATATCGCCCGCGAGGGGGGTGACCTGCCCGAGGAGCCCGAGGCCCGAAATCTGGCGCCGCTCCCGGCCTGCGTGACGAACCCGCTGCTGACGCTGAACCTGGCCGAGGCGGGGATCACCTCCATTGTTTGGGCCACCGGCTATACGCTGGATTTTGGCTGGATCGAGATCGACGTCTTTGACGAGAAGGGCAACCCGCGCCACAAGCGCGGCGTCTCCGAGGTGCCAGGGCTCTATTTCCTGGGCCTGGCTTGGCTCTCGCGCCGCGCCTCGCCCTTCATCTGGGGCGTGTGGCACGACGCCGCCTACATCGCCGACCACATCGCCGCGCGGGGGGCCGCATGATGCTGCCGTTCAAACTCGACATGGACCGCGTGGCGCTGGACGCCTGGGGCGCGCCCGAGGATATCGGCGCCACCACGGTAGAGGGGCCCATCGCGGTCTCTGGCAAGATCCTGTTTGGCAGCCTCAAAAGCCCGATCTCCGGCGGGCTGTACGCCGCCAGCCAGGGCAAGTACCGCGTCACCTATCCATTCCACGAGCACGCCACCCTGCTCGATGGCCAACTCGCCCTGACCGACGAGACCACCGGCCAGACCGTAATATATGGTCCGGGCGACAGCTGGATCATCGCCCAGGGCACCACGGTGCTGTGGGACATCCGCTCCAACCACATCCGCAAGAGCTACTTGGCGGTCACCTCCGCCAGCGAGGCACAGACATGATTCACAAACGCATCCGCCCATTTAACACCAAGGACACCTACCCCGAGCAACAGCTGGACAACGACCTCTGCCAAGCGGTGGTGACCGGCAAGACCATCTATCTGCGCGGCCAAGTGGCGCAGGATCTCGACACGCGCGAGAACGTGGCGGTGGGCGACCCCGCCAGCCAAGCCGAGAAGGTGATGGAGAATATCGACCTCCTGCTCCGCGAATGCGGCGCCGGGCTTGAGAACATATGCAAGGTGACGGTGTATCTTACCGACATCCGCTACCGCGAGGCCGTGTACCGCGTGCTGGGGCGTTGCATGAAGGGCGTCTACCCGGTCTTCACCGGCCTCGTGGTCGTAGCGCTGGCGCGGCCGGAATGGCTGGTCGAGGTCGACGTCATCGCCGAGTTCGAATAGGCCGGTTCACTCGTCCCCTGGCACCCCGTAGCTCGGCGCGGCGCCAGGGTTGAGCGCGCGGGTCACATAGTCGCGCATTTGCGGCGCCCAGACTTCCCAAAGTGCCGCCAGTTCGGTCAGCGGCGCGTCGTGCCAATCCACGCGCAGATCGGCCAGTGGCCAAGCCTCGCGGTCCACCACGATGAGCCCGGCCGAGCGAAGGGAACCGGCCTCGCCTCCTGCTGCCAGCCCCGCCTGCATCGCCGCGATCACCCGCGCTCCCAGCTCCTGCGCCGGGTCCGACGCCGCGAAAGCCGCCCGAACCGCTTCCGGCACGCCGGTATGCGCCAGCAGATTGCCCGCCGAGACGGCATCCTGCCCCTTCGCCTGCGCATGCACGCCCAGCGTCTTGCCGCCAGACCACGCGGCCGTGCGCCCTTCGGCATCCACCACGGTAAGCTGGCGGTACGCCGGGAAGCTCGCCCCCGCCAGCACCTGGCCCAGCGCCGCCTCGGCCTCCAGCCCGTCGGCCAAAGCCGCCAGCAGGGCCGGGCCCAGGCGCGGATCGGTGACATTCTGGGTGGTTACCGCCCCGACCCCGGCGCGGGCAAAGGCGCAGCGCGCAGCCACGGCGGGCGAGGAGGACGTGACGGCCACAGCGAATTGTCCGGTGCGCGGGCAGCGCGCGGCGAGCGAAAAGGTCACGGGCGGCACTCCTTTATGTTGTGCTGCCATGTTGCCAGCCGCCCTGGTTCTGTAAAATATAATCTATCAAGGCTTTGCTTCGGAAAGATGTAACCCATGCGCTTCACCCTCAAGCAGATTGCCTATTTCGTCGCCACGGCGGAGACGGGCAGCATCACCCAGGCTTCCGAGCGCGTGAACATCTCGCAGCCATCGATCTCCTCGGCCATCACCGCGCTCGAGGAATCCTATGGCATCCAGCTCTTCATCCGCCACCATGCGCAGGGGCTCTCGCTCACCGCCGAGGGCCAGCGCTTCCTGCGCGAGGCCCGGGCCTTGCTGGTGCAGGCCGAGGAGGTGGAGAGTGCTGCCATGGTCATCTCGGCGCGCGTCGCCGGGCCGCTGGATATCGGCTGCCTTTCCACGCTGTTTCCGCTGGTCATCCCTGAACTGCTCACCCAGTTCGGGCAGCGGCACGAGGCGGTGCGCGTCTCCGCCCTGGCCGGGCACCAGACGGAGTTGTTCGAGCATCTGCGCGCCGGGCGCATCTCGCTGCTGCTGACCTACGACATGGCCATTCCGCCGGATTTCGACTTCATCCCCCTGGGCCCCGTGCCGCCCTATGCCTTCGTGGGTGCCACGCACCCTTTGGCCCGGCGGCGCAGCGTAACCTTGCGCGAGCTGGCGGAGGACAACTTCCTGCTGCTCGACCTGCCGCAGAGCCGCGACTATTTCCTCTCGCTGTTCCGCCAGGCCGGGGTGAACCCGAACATCACCGGCCGCTACCAGTATATCGACGTCATCCGCAGCCTGGTGGCGCGCGGCGATGGCTACAGCCTGGCCAATGCCCAGCCGAAGAACACCACCACGCTGGACGGCCGCAAGCTCGCCTATCTCGCGCTGGAGGATTCGCTACGCCCGCTTGATCACGGCATCGTCCTGCTCAAAGGGTTGCGCCGCACGCCCACAGCCGAGGCGTTCATCGGCCTGTGCCAGGATCTGCTGCGGGACAAGCCACTGCCTGGAACGCGCTAGTACAGGGTGGCGATCAGTCGGTCGAGAAAGCCGTCGCAAGCATCCAGCTCGTCGCGCGTAATGTATTCATCGGCCTTGTGGGCGCGGTCGATGCTCCCCGGGCCGCAGATCACCGTCTGCATCCCCAGCGCCTCGGCGAACAGCCCGGCCTCGGTGCCGAAACCGATCTTGCCGGTCTCTGCCGCTCCCGCCGCCGCCATGGCCTGCTGCGTGATCGGCGCATCAAGCGGCGTTTCCACGCCGGAATATTCATTGGTCACCCGCACCTCCACTGCGCCGCCATTGGAGGATGCCGCCAGCCTCTCCCCTGCCGCGCGCAGGCGGGCGAGCAGCGCGGAGGTATCCTCGCCGGCGAGGTAGCGGATTTCGAACTCGATGTCGCAGGCGTCCGGCACGATGTTCAGCGCCACGCCGCCCGCGATCTTCCCGGGCTGCAGCGAGGTGTGCGGGAAGGGATAGGCGTCGTCGCGGCGGGCGCAAACCAGTTCGTCCTGCAGCGCCGCCAGCTCCGTCAGCATGCCGCCCGCCAGCGCGATGGCGTTGCAGCCCAGCGCCGGGTTGGCCGAATGCGCCGCCCTGCCCCGGCAGCAGATGCAGCCGGCGATCTTGCCCTTATGCCCGGTGATGACGCGCATCTCCGTCGGCTCGCCGATGACGCAGCCCTGGGCGGTGAAGCCCTCCGCCTGCAAGCGCGTCAGCAGGTCGCGCACGCCCACACAGCCGATCTCCTCGTCATACGAAAAAGCCAGATGCAGCGGGCGGGTGAGCTTGCTATTGTCCGCGCGCTCGGCGGCGGTGAGCATGGCGGCGAGGAAGCCCTTCATGTCACTGGCGCCGCGGGCAAAGAGCCGCCCCTCTCGCTCGGTGAGGGTGAACGGGTCGGAATGCCAGTCCTGCCCGGCCACGGGCACGACGTCGCTATGGCCCGAGAGCACCAGCCCCGCCCCGGTGACCGGCCCGAAACTGGCCAGCAGGTTGAGCTTGCCCGGCAGCGCTCCGGCCATGATGTGGATGCGCCCGCCCGCCTGGGCGACGCGCTGGGCGGCGTAGCGGATCAGCTCCTCGTTGGACGCGGCGCTGATGGTGGGAAAGGCGGCCAGCCTGGCCAGGGTTTCGGCAATGTTGGGCATTAACAGAGCCTAGCGCCGGGCGCGGCGCCGGAAAAGCCGCAGACTGCCGTTTGAATTTGCGCATATTTCACGCAGGCGTTTTAGGGGGTGCAAAAAAACTGCCCAGCTGCCGAGATACAGGGTTCCCGTTGGTTCGATAAATTCAACGCAAGGCTTCTGTGGCTTCGTGTTAGCCAAAGCGCAACAATATCATTCCGGAGAGTGAGGCTGATGCCGCGGGACCCGCGCTACGATATCCTGTTTGAACCCGTGAAGATTGGTCCAGTCATGGCCAAGAACCGGTTCTTCCAGGTGCCGCATTGCAATGGCATGGGCTATCGCGACCCTTCGGCCGTGGCCACCATGCGCGCCATTAAAGCCCAGGGCGGCTGGGGGGTGGTATGTACCGAGCAGGCGGAAATCCACCCCACGGCGGAAATCTGCCCGTTCATCGAGCTGCGCATCTGGAGCGAGCAGGACGTGCCGATGCTCGCGCGTATCGCCAATTCCGTGCACGAATACGACGCGCTGGCCGGGCTGCAGCTCTGCCATAACGGCATGAACGCGCCCAATCTGTATTCGCGCGAGATCCCGATGGGCCCCGCCGATCTGCCGGTGTTCTCGGTGTTCAACGATCCGGTGCAGGCCCGTGCCATGGACAAGGAGGATATCCGCAACCTGCGCCGCTGGCACTGCGAGGCCGCATTGCGCGCCAAACGCGCGGGGTATGACATTGTGTACGTGTACGCGGGCAAGCTGTTCGGCGGGCCGATGTTCTTCCTCTCGCGGCGCTTCAACAACCGCACCGACGAATATGGCGGCTCCATGGAAAACCGCGCGCGGTTGCTGAAAGAGCTGATAGAGGATGTGAAGGACGCGGTCGGCGATACCATGGGCGTGGCCTGCCGGATTTCCGTTGACGAAATGATTGGCGAGGAAGGGCTGCACGCCGCCGAGGCGCGGGACATCATCGCGCACTTAGGCGAGGTGCCTGACCTCTGGGACCTCACCCTCTCCTCCTGGGATAATGATAGCCAGACCTCACGCTTTGCCGACGAGGCGTATCAGGAGCCCTTCGTCACCGGCGTGAAGCGGCTTACCAGCAAGCCGGTGGTGGGCGTGGGGCGGTTCACCTCGCCAGATACCATGGTGCGCATGATCCGCCAGGGCGTGCTGGATTTCATCGGCGCGGCAAGGCCCTCGATCGCCGATCCGTTTATCCCCGAGAAGATCCGCGAGGGGCGGATCGAGGATATTCGCGAATGCATTGGCTGCAATATATGCGTGGCGGGCGACCATACTTCTTCCATCTCGCGCTGCACGCAGAACCCCTCGATGGGCGAGGAATGGCGCCGCGGCTGGCACCCTGAATATATCCGCCCGAAGCAGGATGAGAGCCGCGTGCTGGTGGTGGGCACCGGCCCCGCCGGGCTGGAAGCGGCGATGATGCTGGGCAAGCGCGGACATGAGGTGGCGCTGGCCGAGCGCGGCACGCAGCTTGGCGGGCGCCTGATGGCTGAGCGCCGCCTGCCCGGCCTCTCCGCCTGGGGCCGCGTCGCCGATTACCGCGCCGGGCAGCTAACAAACATGAGCAATGTCGAGGTTTATTACGACAGCGCCCTGACCGACGAGGATATTCTCGGCTTTGGCTTCGACCATTTGGTGCTCGCCACTGGCTCTGCCTGGCGGCGTGACGGTATCGGCCGCGCCATCCTCAAGCCCCTGGCGCTGGAAGGCGTGGACGTGCTGAACCCGGACGATCTGATGGCGGGCTCCCGCCCCGAAACGCGCGAGGTGCTGCTGTTCGACGACGACCATTACTACATGGGCGGCGTGCTGGCCGAGCTGCTGGTGAAGGAGGGCTACAGCGTCACCCTCGTCACCCCCGCTGCCACGGTCTCGGCCTGGAGCTTCAACACCATGGAGCAGCACAAGATCCAGGCGCGACTGATCGAGCTGGGCGTGAAGATCAAGCCTAGCGCCATCTTGGCCGGCGTGCAGAGCGGCGTCGCGACGCTGTCCTGCGCCTTCACCGGCCGCACTGAGGAGATCGCCGCCAGCGCCGTGGTGCTGGTGACCGCCCGACTGCCGCGCCATGACCTCGCCCATGCCTTACGCGCCCGCCAGGGCGAATGGGACGGGGCCGGGCTGAAATCCGTGACCGTGATTGGCGATGCTTTGGCGCCCGGCACCATCGCCGCCGCCGTGTGGAGCGGGCGCCGCTACGCCGAGGAACTGGGCACTAACCCCGACCCGGCCGGACTGCCGTTCAAGCGCGAAGTCGCCGAACTTCTCTCCTTCGACCTCAACACCATCCTGGCGCGTTAACCCCAAGAAAGGAACAGACCCATGGCTAGCGAAAGACCGGGTGCTGTCGAACAGCACACCATCTACCAGATCCCGCACGACCAGCGTCACGGCACCTTCCGCGACCTGTTCACCATCTGGTTCGGCTCGAACATCATGATGCTGACCATCGTGACCGGAGCGCTGGCCACCACGGTGTTCAAGCTCGATTTCCCGTCCTCCATCGCGGCCATCGCCATCGGCAATCTGGTCGGCGCCATCTTCATGGCGCTGCATGCCGCGCAGGGGCCGCAGCTGGGCGTGCCGCAGATGGTGCAGACGCGCGGCCAGTTCGGCTCCATCGGCGCGGTGCTGGTGGTTGGCATTGTCATTATCATGTATGTCGGCTTCCTGGCCTCCAACATCGTGCTTGGCGGGCAGTCGCTGCATACGGTCTTTCCGGGCGTCAGCCAGAATGCGCTCATCGTCCTCATCGCCGTGGTCAGCGTCGTCGCCACCATCTTCGGGCATGACCTCATCCACGCCTATGCCCGCATCCTCACCTATGCCTCGGGGGCGGCGCTGGCGCTCACCTTTGTCTGGATGGTGTTCGTGCATGGCCTGCCCGCCGGGGTGATGCACATGAACGCCTTCTCCCTGGCCGGGTTCTGCTCGATGATCTCGGTGGGCGCGCTGTGGCAGATCGCCTATGCGCCCTATGTTTCGGACTACACGCGCTACATGCCGCATGACACCGGCGCCGTGCCGGCCTTCTGGGCCTCCTATTGGGGCTGCTCGCTGGGCTCGATCCTGCCCATGATCCTGGGTGCGCTGCTGGGGCTCGTCGCTGCCAATGGCGACCCGGTCGGCGGGCTCACCGCATTCACCGGCGCCGCCGCCATTCCCATCGTCGTCATCTTCTCGGTGGGCATCGCCGGCACCAACGCCATGAACCTGTATTGCGGCGTGCTCTCCACCATCACGCTCGTCCACACCTTCGCTTCCTCCTGGAAGGCGGGACCGGCCGCGCGCATCGTCACCGCGGTCGTCCTCACCGCCATCGGCCTGGGCATCGCCCTGTTCGCAGCGGGCAACTTCCTCACCAACTACACCAACTTCATCCTGATGCTGCTCTACGTGCTGGTGCCGTGGACGGCGATCAACCTCGTGGATTTCTACTTGGTGCGCGAAGGCGACTACGACGTGGCCGCCTTCTTCAGCGCCGAGGGCGGCGTGTACGGGCGGTTCAACAAGCCCGCCATCGCCTGCTACATCTTCGGCATCCTCATCCAGCTACCCTTCGTGGACACCACGCTCTACACCGGCCACGTGGCCAACATGCTTGGCGGTGTGGACATCTCCTGGATTGTCGGCCTGCTGACCGTCAGCCCCATCTACTACCTGCTGGCCCGCAAGACGGCCCCCAAGCCGGCCGCCGCCGAATAAGCCGAACCAACCCGGGGCGGCGCGCCACGCCGCCCCCAACCGCCCTTCCGGAGTTCAGGAATGACCCACAGCCTGCGCAAAGACTCGCTCTCATTCTTCGAATCCCTCACGCTCGGCGTGGCGGGTTCGGGCCCGGCCAACGCCATCTCGCTGGCCATGGGCGCGCTCATCAGCACCGCCGGGCTGCGCAGCCCGCTTTACGTGCTGATCTTTGCCGTGCCGATGCTGGGCATTGCGCTCGCCTACAAGGCGCTGAATAGGCGCGTGACCCATGCCGGCGCCGCCTTCAACTGGGTGGGGCTGACCTTCGGCAAGTTCCACGGCTTCATGTCCGGCTGGGCGCTCATCACCGCGCAGATGATCTTCATCATTTCCGGCGTGGTGCCACTCTCCACCGCCGTGCTGGATTTCATCAACCCGGCCCTCGCCAACAGCGTGCCGCTCACCACCGGGCTCTCGGCGCTGTGGTTCCTGGCCATCGTCGGGGTCATCATGCTGGGCATCAAGATGACCTCCTATCTGCAGCTCCTGATGGTCGCTTTTGAGATGCTGGTGCTGCTGGGAGTGGGGATCGCGGCGCTGATCCATGCGCGTGGCGTGCCCTTCGCCAACGCTTTGTCCTGGCACAGCTACACGCCAAGCTTCTTCTTCTCCTCCGCCACCCTGCCGGAATTCTCGGCGGCGGCGCTGATGGTCATCTTCCTGTATTGGGGCTGGGACGTGACCGCCAATCTGGGCGAGGAGACCGCCAATGGCGAGCATGCCGCCGGCAATGGCGGGCTCTCGGGCGTGTTTGTCACCATCTTCCTCTACTCGCTGTATGCCGCCGTCACGCTGATGCTGCTCAGCGCGGCTGACACGGCCAGCAACTCCAGCAACCTGCTCTACAGCTTGGCGCTGGCGGCAGGGCTGGGGCGGCCGGGTGGGCTCATCGTCTCGGTGGCGGTGATCTTCTCTTCCGCCGCCACAGTGCAGACCGGCATGCTGCAGGTGACGCGCACGCTCTTCGCCATGGGGCGCGACGGCGCGCTGCCCTTCTCCTTCGGCACAGTGCATCCGCGCACCCGCAACCCCGCCACCGCCAGTCGGTGGCTCATCGGCACCGGGTTGGTGGGCATCCTGGTTACCGGCTTCATGCCCTCGGTCAGCGCCATCCTCTCCGACGCCGTAGCCGCCACCGGCCTGCAAGTGGCGTATTATTTCGGCATGGCCGGGCTGGTTTGCGCCTGGGTGCATCGCACCTCTTATCGCACGTCGTGGAAGCAGTTCCTGCTCTACGGCCTGTTCCCGGGTCTTAGCGCCGCGGTGCTGATAATCACCGGTGTCTACGCCATTACCACCTTCAACTTCACCACCGCTTGTGTGGGCATCGGCACGCTGCTGGCTGGCATGCTGTTCTTCCGTCCGCGCCGCTACACCGTGGAGGGCGAGTTGGTTGCCGCCACGCCCGAGTAAACCGAGGAACGTCCATGACCGAAAAGACCTATCCTGAGTGGCGCCGGCTGGCGGATTCCGCTGTGCTGCCGACGCAGCTCTTCATTGACGGCGCCTATTGCGCCGCCGAGGGCGATGCCGTTTTCGCAAATCGCAACCCGGCTACCGGCGCCGTCCTGGGCGAAGTGGCGCGCGGCGCGGCGGCGGATATCGACCGCGCCGTGCGCGCCGCCCGCACCGCCTTCGAGGATAGGCGCTGGCGCGGCAAGAGCATGGCAGAGCGGCGGGACATTCTGCTGAACCTGGTGGCGCTGATCGAGGCCAATGCTGACAAGCTCGCCGTGGTCGAGAGCCTGGACATGGGTAAGCCAGTGGCCGAAGCTGCCAGCATCGACATCCCCGGGGCCAGCGCTGTGTGGCGCTATTATGCCGAAGCCATCGACAAAATCGGTGGCGAGACCGCACCCGCCAATGACGGCAACCTCGCCTTCGTCTCCCGTGAACCGCTGGGCGTGGTGGGGGCGATCGTGCCTTGGAACTTCCCATTCGACATGGCCGCCTGGAAGTCTGCTCCGGCCCTGGCGGCGGGAAATTCGGTAGTGCTGAAACCCTCCGAACGCTCGCCCTTCACCGCGCTGATGCTGGCGGAACTGGCCTGCGTGGCCGGGCTGCCGG
>CAVVPW010000003.1:622500-683360 GCA_963750235.1 uncultured Alphaproteobacteria bacterium | reverse complement strand
AAACGTCGTCACCGGCTTCGGCGCCGAGGCAGGCAAGGCGCTGGCCCTGCACAACGATGTCGATTGCCTGGCCTTCACCGGCTCCACCCGCACTGGGCGCGCACTGATGGGCTATTCGGGTGAGTCCAACCTCAAGCAGGTCTGGCTGGAGCTGGGCGGCAAGAGCCCGAACCTCGTCTTCGCCGATGCTGATCTGGACGCCGCCGCCGCCATGGCCGCGTTCGGCATCTTCTTCAACGCCGGGCAGGTATGCTCGGCCAATTCGCGGCTGCTGGTGGAGCGTTCCGTCCATGCAGCGTTCGCGGAGCGCCTAGTGGCGCAGGCCGCCGCCTATCAGCCCGGCGATCCGCTGGACCCGGCCAGCAAGATGGGCGCGCTGGTGGATGAGGCGCATCTGGCCCAGGTGCTGCGCACCGTGGAGGCGGGCAAGGCGCATGGGGGTTTGATAACGGGCGGGGCGGCGGCACCGCTGCACCCCAGGGGCGCCTTCATGCAGCCGACCATCTTCGACAATGTGGACCCCGCCTCCGCCCTGGCGCGGGAGGAAATTTTCGGCCCCGTGCTCTCCATCATCCCGTTCGATACTGAAGAGCAGGCCATCGCCCTCGCCAATGACAACATCTACGGCCTCGCCGCCTCGGTCTGGACCAGCGACATGAATCGCGCCCTGCGTGTTTCCGGGGCGCTGCGGGCGGGCACCGTCTCGGTAAACACGGTGGATGCGCTCTCCCCGCAGACGCCGTTCGGCGGCATCAAGCAGTCGGGCTTCGGGCGCGACCTCTCCCTGCATGCGCTCGACAAGTTCTCCGCCCTCAAGACGACATGGATCAAGTTCCAATGAAACACGGTCCGCGCCCTGCCGCTTACGACATCCTGTTTGAGCCGGTGAAGATCGGCCCGGTCACCGCCCGCAACCGCTTCTATCAGGTGCCGCATTGCAACGGCATGGGCTACCGCGACCCCACGGCGCTGGCCACCATGCGCGGTATCAAGGCCGAGGGCGGCTGGGCCGTGGTCTGCACCGAACAGGTGGAGATGCACTACAGCTCGGACATCACGCCCTTCATTGAGCTGCGGCTCTGGGATGACCGGGACATCCCTGCCCTCGCCCGCATGGCCGAGAAGATCCATGAGCACGAGGCGCTGGCGGGCATCGAGCTGGCTTATAACGGCATGAACGGCCCGAACCTGTACTCGCGTGAGGTGCCGATGGGCCCAGCGCATCTGCCGGTGGCGACGTTTTCTTACGATCCCGTCCAAGCGCGGCGGATGGACAAGGCCGATATCGCGAACCTGCGCGCCTGGCATCTGGCGGCGGTGCGGCGCGCGCGAAAGGCGGGGTTCGACCTGATCTACGTCTACGCCGCGCATGCGCTGGGGTTTCTGCACCATTTCCTCTCGCGCCGGTACAATGACCGCACCGACGAATACGGCGGCAGCCTGGAAAATCGCGTGCGGCTGCTGCGCGAAATCACCGAGGAGACCAAGGCGGCGGTGGGCGATGTCTGCGCTGTGCCGATCCGCATCTCCGTCGACGAGCTGCTCGGCGAGGGCGGGCTGGAAAAGGCTGAGGTGGAGGACATGATCGGGCTGATCGCTGATCTGCCCGACCTCTGGGACGTGACCCTGGCGGGCTGGGAGAATGACAGCCGCACTTCGCGCTTTGCCGAGGAAGGGGCGCAGGAGCCGTTCATCTCGGACATCCGCCGGCTCACCAGTAAGCCTGTGGTGGGGGTGGGGCGTTATACCTCGGTGGACCGCATGGCAGCATTGGTGCGCAAGGGCGCGCTCGACCTCATTGGTGCGGCTAGGCCCTCAATCGCCGATCCGTTCCTGCCCAAAAAGTTACAGGAGGGACGGATCGAGGACATCCGCGAGTGCATCGGCTGCAATATCTGCGTCTCGGGCGACTTCACCATGTCGCCGCTGCGCTGCACGCAGAACCCGACAATGGGCGAGGAATGGCGCAAGGGCTGGCACCCGGAACGCATAAGGGTGCGCGGGAGCGATAAGCCGGTGCTGATCATCGGCGGTGGGCCAGCCGGGCTGGAGGCCGCGCATGCTTTGGGCAAGCGTGGTTACGACGTGGCCTTGGCCGAGGCCGGAACCGAACTGGGCGGTCGTGTAGCGCGCGAGGCCAAGTTGCCGGGTTTGGCGGCCTGGGCGCGGGTTCGCGACTATCGGCTGCTGCAACTGCACAAGCTGCCGAGTGTGCAGACCTACCTCGCCAGCCATCTCTCTCCACTCGAGGTGTTGGAATTCGGCTACCCGCGCGTGGTCATCGCCACCGGCGCGAAATGGCGGCGGGACGGCGTGGGCCACCAGCACACAAGCCCGCTGCCCATCGCGCCGAGGGCTGTGGTGGTCACGCCCGACGACATCATGGACGGCGCATATCCAGCGGGTACGCGCGTGCTGGTGTGGGATGACGACCATTATTACATGGGCGGCGTGATGGCCGAGGCCCTGGCGGCCAAGGGCTACCAGGTGACCTACGCCACCCCGGCCTCGGAAGCCTCGACTTGGACACGCAACACCATGGAGCAGCATTTCATCCAGAAGCGCCTGCTGGAGGCGGGGGCGAAGATCATCGTCTCGCACACGCTCACCGCCGTCGCGCCGGACCATGCCGTGCTGGAATGCGTGTTCACCGGACGGCAGAAGATATTGGAGGTAGATGCGGTGCTGCCAGTGACGGCGCGTCTGCCCCAGGAAACGCTGATGCACGAACTACGTGCGGCGGATCTGGCGGCAGCGGGCATCAAGTCCGTCACCGCAATCGGCGACGCCCTGGCCCCGGCGACCATCGCGCATGCCGTATATGCGGGGCGGCGCTATGCCGAAGAGCTGGACGCCACGCCCTTGCCGCCGGACACGTTGCCTTTCCGCCGCGAGATTACCGAACTGCTTTGAGATTGCATGCATAGCATTGTTCTTGCCACCAGTGCGGCTGCGCTTTACGCCGCCAAGATGGCCGAGCTGCAGACGGCCTTGGATCAGCCGGACGTCCTCGTTGAGGCCATGGAGGTACTGCGCACGCTGATCGAGCGGATTGTGCTGACGCCTGACGAGACCACGCCGAACGGTCTGGCAATTGAGCCGTTCGGCGATCTGGCGACGATCATGAACCTGGCCTCGGCAACGGGTTGGATGCCGGGCAAATCTGCCGCGCTTGGCGCAAAGAAAAAACCTCGAGAAGCTGGCGCCTCTGAGGGTTTACTAAGGGTGGTTGCGGGGGCACGAAACCACCGAGAGTTAACTACGCTAAGAACAAATTGCTAACTCGCATTTGGCTGGTAAGGCATGAGTTGGCCGGCTGGTCGCGACAGCGGCGCTTCAGTCACGGATGATTACAGCAGCTGAATGCTTTATGGTTTGAGCCGATAACCGGTACGAAATATCCACCAGATCAGGGCGAGGCATGCCGCCATGAAGAGGCAGGTGAAAGCGAGGCTGAGTCCGACCGCGACATCGCCGGTCCCGTAAAAACTCCAGCGGAAGCCGCTCACGAGATAGACGACCGGGTTGAGCAGGTTCAGCGTCCGCCAGGGCTGCGGCAGCATGTCGATCGAATAGAAAGCGCCGCCCAAGAAGGTGAGCGGGGTCACCACCAAGGCGGGGACGATGGCGAGTTGCTCGAAATTCTGCGCCCAAACGCCGATAATGAAGCCAAACAGGCTGAACGCGACCGCGGTGAGCAGCATAAAGGCCACCATCCAGCCGGGGTGTAAAATATGCAGCGGCGTGAAGAAGGTTGCGGTGCCCAGGATGATCAGCGCCAGCAGGACGGATTTGGTGGCGGCCGCCGCGACATAGGCGAACACGGTTTCCATGGCGGAAAGCGGCGCGGAAAGGATTTCATAGACGGTTTTTGTGAAGATCGGGAAATAGATGGCGATGGAGGCATTGCCGATGCTCTGGGTGAGGAGCGTGAGCATGACAAGGCCGGGCACGATAAAGGCGCCGTAGCCAACCCCGCCGACATGCTGGATGCGCGAGCCGATGGCGCCGCCGAACACCACGAAATACAGTACGGTGGTGATGACAGGTGTCGCGATGCTTTGCCAGAAGGTGCGGCGCATGCGCGCCATTTCCGCCCGGTAGATCGTCCAGATTCCGGTGGGGTTCAGCCAGGCCAGGCTCACGAGACGGGCTCCACGAGGCTGACGAAAATATCCTCGAGCGAGTTGCGGCTGGTGTCCAGATCCTTGAAATCGATGCCAAGCTCGGCCACGCCGCGCAGCAATGCCGGGATGCCGGTATCCTCGGCGTTGGCATCGAACCCATAAGTGAGCATGTGGCCCTCTTGCTTCAACTGCAGCTTCCAGGGGGCCAACTCGTCGGGAATAGCCGCGAGTGGATGCTGCCGCACCAGGGTAAGCTGGCGCCGGCCGAGCTTGCGCATCAGCACCGCCGTCTCCTCCACCAGCAAGATGCGGCCCTGCGCGATGACGCCGATCCGGTCGGCCATCTCCTCCGCCTCCTCGATGTAATGGGTGGTCAGAATAATCGTGACTCCCATATCTCGCAGGCGGCGGACCAGCGCCCACATGTCGCGCCGCAGATTGACGTCCACTCCGGCCGTCGGCTCGTCCAGGAACAGGATTTTGGGCTCGTGGCTGAGGGCCTTGGCGATCATCACGCGGCGTTTCATACCGCCGGACAGTTCGATCACGCGCTGGTCGCGCTTTTCCCACAACGAAAGGTCGCGCAGCAGACGCTCGATATAGGCCGGGTCTGGCCCGCAGCCGAACAGCCCGCGGCTGAAGCTGACCGTGTTCCAGACGGTTGCGAAAATATCGAGCGAAATCTCCTGCGGCACCAGCCCGATCAGGGCGCGCGCGGCCCGGTAATCCCGCACGATGTCGTGTCCATCCACCAGCACTTGCCCCGAACTCATACCTACCGTGCCGCAGATGACGCTGATGAGCGTC
Source organism: uncultured Alphaproteobacteria bacterium (assembly GCA_963750235.1). Taxonomy (GTDB): domain Bacteria; phylum Pseudomonadota; class Alphaproteobacteria; order Acetobacterales; family Acetobacteraceae; genus Acidocella. Next base: position 678,426 of record CAVVPW010000003.1, on the reverse strand, counting down.
GTCTTGCCCGCGCCACTGGGGCCGAGCAGGGCAAAAATCTCCTGCCGCTCGAACGCTAGATCGATACTGTCCAGGGCGACAAAACCGGATTTGTAGGTTTTGCGGACGGCAGAGGCGGAGATGATTGGCGGCATGCAGAGGCTCGGTGGGGATTTATGTTCACACGTGACGATATCTTGGCATTACGGTGCATAATTCACGTTATAATTAGTGGTGCTCATCATTCAGCGCCTATCTAGGGTCAAACGCCAAGCCGATTCACACCGCAAAATGTCGGAATTTTTCTGGCCACGGACATGCGTAAGCAGTCCCGTTGTCGGCCAGAGGGAAGCCTTCCGTGCCTGCGGTGGCCGCTTCAGCCGCGCTCAGACAACCATGTCTATATCGTATCGGCAAACGCAGCGAACTCGGATGACCGCAGTGCCGCAACCAGCGCGCGATGGTTCGAAATCACCTCGCTGTAGGGCCGATTGATTGCTCGCTGCAATCGCCCATCAAAACTGAACCGACACGAGATGCCCAGTGCCGAGGCAATTCCTTGCAAGGGGCCAGGATGACCGGAGAGGTCGCCGCCGGGGCCTGCCGCCGCCACGGTCTCGGCGAGGTCTTCATAATAGCAGGTGACCACCGAACACCCCCGGGCGAAAATCTCAAGTTCCCGCTGCTGCGCCACGATCAATCTCGCGTAGGCAAGGCATTCGCCGACGTCGAGCGTATAGGCGCGCTCAAAGCCGCGGCCTTCGTAATTATGCCAGAAATCCCGCTGCGTGCCGATAAGGAACGATATTGCGCAATGGATCACGTTGCGGCGGATGGTGTTGATCAGGAGGGTTCCCCGGCGACGCGCATGGTGCAGGATAAACGGCCCCTGAGCGGTGGGCCAGCAGGCAGGTTCAATCAGCCGAAGTTGGTCGCATTTGATGTCCAAGCCGTTGGCAAATGCGCCGCATTTTGCGGGCCCGTTCCATTTGGCCTGAATCTCCGCGTGCAGATAGTCGAAATACCGGTCGAGCAGCGCCAGCCCCGCTGCCTCGTCCGGCGGCGGCAGGCTGCCCGGGCGCAGGGTTGCGGCAAAATAATTCCAGTGGCAGGTATCGGCGTAGGGGATCATCACCTCCGCGACCATTACGATCTTTTCGCTGCTGTTGAGGATTTCGCGCAGCAGATTGGTGCCGGTCCGCTGCGTGCCGACCACCATGAACAGGCGCCAGCCGTCCGCAGTCCGCGGGGCGGTCATTCCGCCAGCATCGATTGGACCGCTGCCGCCACTTCGGCCCAGGCGGCTTGAAACTCTGGGCAGAGCGGGCCGAGCTCGTCGGTTGCAAGGCGGCGCAGCCAGCGATAGGCGTCACGGACAGCTGCGGGCAGATCGGTGCGCTCGAGATCGGTCTCATCGAAGCGGAGGTGCCGCATCTCAGCCTGCAGAAAATTCTCGAGATAGGCGGTGCGGGCGGCAGCGGATATGGGCACGATTTGCAGGTGGCGGGCAATGCGGTCGAGTTGGCTTGGCGGATCGTCCATGAACAAATCGTAATCTACGACAGTCAGCCTACGGCCGAACACCAAGGCAAGCTGCGGCACGACGTAAGCGAGCCAGAGCCGGTATGCGGCGGCGCGTTCCATCGACTGCCGCTGGTAGAGCGATGCGGCCACGCTTAGCGGGTTACGTAAAATCAGCAGATGCGCGTCTTCGACAGCGAGCGATTCCACCACCCGACGCCAGACCGGCAAAAGGCGGAGCGTGCGGGGGTCCTTGAATGCCCATAACGGATGCGCCATGAACTGGCTCGCCAGATAGTGGCGGGCCTCGGCAACATAGAGCCGCACTGACGACGACGACCACCAACTCTCGTCGATGAGCCCGGTATCCTCCCAGCCCATGCCAAACAGCGATAGCATCCGATCATTCAACTCGACAATTCCGCGGTCTTCCCAATAGCCGGTCGGGTTGTCGAAGCGCGTGTCGAGAAAATTATTGCCCAGATAGGCGCCCAGCGCCTGCACGCCGCGGGTGATGGCACTGGTGCCGCTTCGGTGCATCCCGAGGACGAAGATACCGCGGCAGGATGGTGCCGCAACCGGCGTTTGGTCCATGGCGCGCCCCCTAACCCATCTTTACCAACAGTCCGCGGCGCCGTGCCGCGTCAAATAATTTCTGAAACCACCATGCCGCAAGCAGCAGGTATATTATGTCCAGCCCCAGCCCCCAGATGAGATGGTAGATCGGCAGGCCGTCTCCTGTTACCACCTGGCGCATGCCCTCGAACGCATGGGTGGTCGGGAGCATCCAGGCGAGCCGCTGCAGAGGAAGGGCAAGCGAGTTCAGCGGATAAAACACGCAGGAGACCGGCATCAGCACGCCAGCAAAGCTCCAGGCCAGCCCCTGCACCTTGGTGGTGTAGCGGAAGATCAGGCCGGTCACCGCGACGCCGACGGCAATGCCGGCCAAGGCCAGCACCAGCATGAAGGGGGCCAGCCGCAGCAGGTCTGGGCCAATGTTGTAGTGATAACAGCACAGCGCCAGCAGCGACATCGCCGCCACGCTGACCAGGGTCTTCAGGAAATTTACCACGATCAGCGCAGCAATATATTCATCGATGCCGAGCGGCGAGGCGAACAGATTGACCATGTTCCGGCTCCACAGCTCCTCGAGAAAACCCAGAGCCATGTCGCGCTGAAAGCAGTTGAACAGGCCCCACAGAATGGCGGCCCCCAGCAGGCCGTTGAGCAGGGTCGGCCTGAGCTGGTCGCCATGTGCGAGGTAGAGCGTGAAAAAACCCCAGACCGCGATATTGATGATCGGCCAGTAGATCATGTTAGTCAGGTGATTGGGGTTGCGGCGAACCTCATACGCCTGCCGCCAGATTACCGCCATGATCCGGCCCGCATTCATGGGACCGCCGCGATGCGGAGGAAGACTTCTTCGAGGGCCGCGGTGGCACGGTCCTCGTGCAGGACGCTGCGGGTCACCTCGACCGGGCTGCCGGCACAGATGATACGGCCCTTGTTGAGCACAATGACGCCGTCGCAGATCTGCTGTACCTCGCGCATGTTGTGGGAAGTAAACAGGATCGTCGTGCCGAGCCGGTGTTGCAGATCGAGCAGTGTGGCGCGCGTCCGCTGCGCCGCGAACGGGTCCATATAGGCGGTCGGCTCATCGAGCAGCAGCAACTCTGGGCTATTGAGAAATGCCTTGCAGAGTGCCATGCGCGTCACCTCTCCCGATGACAGGCGCGAGACCGGCTGGCCAGCCAGGGCGAGGATGCCAAATTCTTCCAGAAGGTCGATGATCTTTTGTTTCGGCTTTCTAACACCGTAAAGCCCAGCGCAGATTAGCAAATTTTCCAGCACTGTGAGGCGGCCTGGGAAATTCACATAGGGAGAGGTGAAATTCAGCCGGCGCAAGATCTCCTCGCGATGGTGCGCCAAAACTTTTTCAAACAGCATGATCTCGCCGGCATCGGGCGTGATCAACCCCAGCATCGTGTGAACGATCGTCGTCTTGCCCGCGCCGTTTGGCCCGATCAGCCCAATCACACACCCCTGCGCGACGGTGAACGAGACATCATCAACCGCCCGGAACGAGCCGAAGGACTTGCAGAGGCCGCCGACCTTGACGATCACGGCAACCCTCCGCTGGCGCGCCTGTCCGGCGGTGCGGCGATCCGCGCCGCAAACCAGTCGAAGGTCCGCCGCACGCCGTCCTCGTAAGGAACGCGGCAGCTCCAGCCGGGTAGGACCTGCCGCGCCATCGTCAAATCCGGACACCGGTTGGTCGGGTCCTGCGGCGGCGAATCACAATGGACGATGCGCGCACCTGGCACCAGGGCGCAGACATAATGGGCAATGTCGATCACCGGTATCTCTCTATCGTTCCCGATGTTTAATGGCCCCTGGTACTCGACCTGATCACGCCAAAAAAATCGCTCAAGCGCCTCAACAATATCGTCGATATATCCCCAGCTGCGTGATTGTAGACCATTGCCGTACACGGTGATCGGTTGATCCATTAGGGCTTGGGTGATGAAGTTGGACACGGCGCGGCCGTCATCAGGCCGAGTTCTCGGTCCGTAGACGTTAAACAGCCGAACCACACGGATCCGCAGGCCGCGCAGCCGCTGGCTCTCGAACAGAAAAGACTCGGTACACCGCTTGCTTTCGTCGTAGGAGGACCGCGGGCCTGTGCAATCAACTGATCCGCGGTAGCTTTCCGGCTGCGGCGTCACCAGTGGATCTCCATAGGCTTCTGAGGTCGACGTGAAGCAAAACAATCCAGCTGGGTTGAGCAACTCCCGCAGCCTGAACGCGCCTATAAGGTTCGCGGATATCGTCCGCTCCGCCTCCTGCATGTACCACGGCGGCGACGCCGGCGAGGCGAGGTGGTAGACCTCATCAAAACCCACGGCAGACTTAAAACTTTCGACGTCGCAAGTTTCTAAAAAAAATCTCGGATCGTTAATGTGTTTTAGGTTGTCGGACAGGCCAGTCCAAAGATTGTCGACCGCGACCAGTCTGCCGATATCGCTTCGGACCAACAGGCGATCAACGAGATGGGAGCCAATGAAACCCGCACCTCCAGCGATAAGCACCGACTTCATGTTATAAATAGTCCCTTGCAACGGCAAACTTTCCGGCGGCGACGACGCCGACGGCGCGGCGCGGCTTCAGCCGGTGACGGCCGGTCCCTGCTCGCCGCGCGCCAACGACGTGCCCATCAGGATATCACGCTCGAATTTCAATCCTTGCGCCAGCAGTAGAGATTTTCCAATACACTGGGTTATCGCCGGGGTGGGCTGTCGGCCCGAATCGATGTACGGGCTGATGCTGCGGATTGCGTTCGCGAACGAGTGTACCTGGACCTCCGGGTCTTCCTCCTCGCGATACCAGATCAGCGGTTCCGGAATCGTTTCAATGATCGATCCGGCGAGTGCAGCTTTCGAAAAGAACTCCCAATCATCGAGCGTTGTCGACGAGCCGGGCGTAAAGCCGCCGACGCGGTCCAAAACAGCGCGGCGTAGTAGAGCGTTGGTGCTACCGAAACAATTGATGAAAGCGCCGGTCGCGACGTCGTTGCCCAGAAACGGTCTGCGCGAATGCTCAATCCGATTTTCCGACGAGCCTAGATAAAAGCTGATCGTCGAGGTCACGATGTCGGCGTGGGTGGTACGAGCCACATCGACGAACATTGTAATCGCGCCAGCGTTTTTCAGCAGCGTGTTGTCGTCGACAAACATCAGGTAATCGCCCCGCGCAGCCGCCGCAGCGGCATTGCGGGCTTCGCCCATATCGATGCTGGGTCTAAACAATATACGACAGACTGGCCCGGCCTTGCATTCCAATTCGGCCTCGGTCACCTCGGATTCTGAGCCGCCGCATTCCACGAGAACGATTTCAAAATTCGGATAATCCTGCGAGCGGAGTGTCGCAAGTGTCGAGGCCGCGCGCTTCTTGCGGACGTCATACGGGAAGCACACGCTTACGAAGGGCCTCTCCGCAAGCGAAATGACGCTGGGGCGCTTGTCAGCCCTCGCCGCCCCGACCAGCGACTGATGCCAGTTCACCCAACTCTGCTCGGTGTGGCCGAGCCGCGTGGCCGGGCGAGCGGTGTAGGCGCCTTGCTCCAGCACCTGGCTCAGGCGGGCGGCCAACACATCTGCCTGCGGTTCGAAGCACACATGGGCATGGTCTTCCGGCGAGATGATTTCGGGAATGCCACCAACCGCGCTGGCGATAAAGGGGATCCCGCCGCCGATGCATTCGAGCACGGTATTTGGGTAGTTATCAACCAGCGAGGAGATAACCGCGAGACGGCCGGGCTTACGCAGATATTCCATCGCCCCAGCCTGCCCGCGATTGGCTACGATCCGCCAGGGCATCGTCCATTTGCGCGACCGATCGCTGATATAGCCGATGCTCGAGCGGCCGAAGATCAGCGTCTCCTTGCCGAGAAACGTTACTTCGAAACCACCTTCTGGATACAGGAGGGACAATTCGTCGATTGCGTCGCAGAAGAGCTTCAGGCCCTTGCGGAGCTCAAGCCGGCCGAAAAAGACAAACTCCCTCATGCCTCGATGTACGGTCACGCTCTGGTTGTCAGAATGTGCGATATTCTCCGGTAGAATGTAGGGCGCGATGTAGACGTTGGGGGGTAGATCCCAGCCTTTGGATCGGATCCAGCCGAGCAAGTAGCGGCTCGGACTGGTCAGAATGTCCGCCGCCGCCACGCTAACGCGCTCCAGATAGTCAATTTCGAGCTCGCCCAGATTGTTTAGAAAATCCTGGCTGCTTTCCTTGACCCAAAAGGTGGGGCCGTGAGTGGTGATGACGAACGTGCAGTTCTGGAACGCGATGCCCTGGCGCTTCGCCAGCACGCTGTAGAAGGCAATGCCCTGGCATTCCGGAAAATGCACGATGTCAAATTGATCGGCCGCGGATTTCAGCCAGTTATAGGCGTGGTAGGAAACGCTGGATGCCCACGCGGCGTGAATGCGCGGGTTCGGCGGCAACGGCAGCGGTACAAGATTGATACCCTTCACGTCGCGGTAGTGGTCAGCCCAGTCGATGATGTTGCCGTTCGCGCAGAACGAGCCAAGCAAATACAAAACGGTGACCTCGTGCCCGGCGCGGCGCGACGCCTCGGCGAGGCTGGCATAGGCAGTGCCGATACCGCCGTTGCGTGATGGCCCCTCTATCTCCCAAGTGGCGATGCAGATGCGCGGCTTCCGGCCGGTGCTTTGGGGAACCGGATTGGGCAGCCCGCTGAATTCATTCAGCATAGCAACTCCCTTCCACAAAAACAGCGCGGTTGGCGTCGTGCGGATTCAGATAAAATCAGCCTCTGATTCCGAACCGGGCGTCCGGATCCCGATTTAAAACCGGTAACCTAAGCGTCTTCGGTTAGGCGAAGTTGAATAATTATCAGATCCATCTTCCGAGTCAAGTTCAGCCGCTTGCCATCCTTGTCCTTGATAATAATGCTTATGTTATAATTCTCGCGTACGAATTCGCTCCGATTCTATGAAACCAATCAATGCACACACTGCTTGCTAGGCTGCTTATGATTTGTGCCTTAAGCGTCGTCTCTGCTCACGCTCCGGATATCGTCACGCATCCGTGCACATCTGATAGTCGGCACCCCTCGTAATAGGGCCCGCCCGACACATCCCCGACATTAGCTGGGATCAGATTAATCCGGGCGTGGCTCTATCGGCTTGTTGAATAACCATAAAAACCGCGCCGCGTAACCCACGCATTTTATGCCAAATTGGCTGCACCTATGATGCCAGCAAGGACTATTCCAACGCGAAGGCCGCATATCAAACAGGCGTGGATAATGGTTTTGCAGTAGTAGAAAATAATCTCGGATGAAGCACCAAAATGGCGCAGACGTTGCGTGTGATGATACGTGACCCATGGAGGGGTATCGCTAAGCCAATAATGATGTTTATGGGGCAGCAGCGAACAATCTTGGCACGATCTCCGAAATTGGCGAAGGTTTCCCTCATGAGGATACGCAAGCCATGTAGTGATATCGCAAAGGGCCTGTCCCTGATGGCGGCGCAGGGAGGCCGCTGATCAGCCTACGGCAGCGCCGCCAAGCGTCACGAAAGGCCGGCGACGATCCTGACGCTGGCCTCGTCGGCATCCACTGGCACGAAATTGTCTGAGACCTATTGTCTGAGACCTCAGGCAGTAAAAAAAAACCTGGGTCACAGTCTGTCCCCGAAGGTTTACTATCTGTGGTTGCGGGGGCCAGATTTGAACTGACGACCTTCAGGTTATGAGACGGATATCGATTAAATTTCTTCAATTATATTCTTGGCATTTTAAATAGAATGGGCCAATTACCCTAGAAACTACACTTAAAAATCCGGCTTTTTTTCGTTTTTTACCCCAAAATGCCCTAATTGCTCCGGCGAAGTCGATAATGGCCTCATCAGAGACCCACGTTGTTGATTTTCATTGAGATCTGCCCCGGAAAGGGCATAAATTTTCGCTGGCGGCTGCCCCATGCTCTGCCCCTCCCCCGTCCAGTGAAGCAAGGCGTCAACGCCAAAACCTGAGTGACTTCTTGATAAAAATCCCGGGTCACATCTCAACGGAAATCAACACCGTAATGCTTTCACGATAGCGGGTCACAATTTGCGTAAGCGCTGAAAGCGCCAGTGTTTCCGGATCACGCGCAGCGTGGATCGTCCCGATTGGCCCCACGATGCGCTTGAGCGCCGCGGACGGCACGCCGCGCGCGGCCAGCGCGTCCAGGCGCCGTGCATGGGTGGCGCGGCTGCCCATCGCGCCGATGAAGAACGGCGCCTGTTCCAGCGCCTGCAACAGCAGCTCGGTTTCCCTGTCATGGTCGTGGAACAACATTACCACAGCCGTGTACGGGTCCGCGTGCAAATGCGCGGAGCGTTGCCGCCCTGCCAGCTCCCATGCCTCGGCACCGGCCTGCGCCGCAGCCATGGCGGTCATCTTCTCAGGGCTCAGTACCGTCACGTCCGCACCGAAGCACACAGCCAGCCGCGCCAAGGCGCTGGTCTCCGCCCCCTGGCCGGCAATGATGAGCCGCAGGTCTGGCATGTGCTGCACGAGGAATAGGTCGTTGCGCCAGCCCGAAGCTGCGCCCTTGCCTCCGGGCTGCACCAAGAGGGAGCCATCCCGCCCCAGCAGAAGCGCCACCGGCTGGCGCGCTTCGAGCAGCTCGTACGCCTGTAGGATCGGCGCCGCAGACGCGACGGGGGAGACTAGCACATCCATGCCGCCGCCGCAGGGCAGTCTCATATCGATGAAAGGCGAGCCCTGACCATACCGCAACAGCTCGGCCTGCCCGGCAGCGATGACCCGCCGCGCCTCGCCGATGATTGCCGCCTCCACACAACCGCCGGCAAACGAGCCGCCGGCGCCCCCCGTTTCGCTCACCGCCATCTGGGTCCCGGCTTCCCGGGCGGAATGGCCGATGATGCCGGTGACTGTCAGCAGCGCCGCCTTCTCCCCGCGCGACGCGGCATCCAGCAAAAACCGGAAAACGAGCTTTGCATTCTTCAACACTAGCTCCTTTTTGCTTTTCGAAGGCAGCATATCCTCAAATGAATTGAGGATAACACCGCATTTCGGCAATATTCCGAAAATTGCCGAGCATGCGGAAATTCCAGGAGATGGGCATGATCGACGCCGGACGCGTAGCCGCCATTCTGCTCGCGGCGGGCCGTGGCACACGCTTTGGGGCGGACAAGCTTTCATGGCCGGTGGGTGGGCGCCCGCTTGGGGTGTACGCCGCAAGGGCTCTTTTGGCACTGCCCTTCAGCATGCGCATCGCCGTCACGCCGCCGCGCGGCATCCGGTATGATGATCTCGGTTTCATCAGGGTGGAAAACGATCATCCCGAACTCGGCATGGCCCATTCGATCCGGCTCGGGGTCGGCGAGGCCCAGAGGCGCGGAGCCGATGCCGTTCTTATCGTGCTGGCCGATATGCCCTTCGTGCCGTCCGCGCATCTTGCCGCTCTTCTGGCCCGGTATCGGGACGGAGCGTCGATCATCGCCTCGGAAGCAAGTCATCCGGGGCCTCCGGTGTTGTTCGGACGAAGCTGGTTCAGCCGCCTGGCCGCTCTGGAGGGAGACAAAGGGGCTGGCGCCTGGCTCGCCGGCGCGCAGACCGTTGCCTGCGAGACACACTGGCTTCTCGACATTGACACCAAGGCCGATCTCGCCGCCTTCTAAGCTAGCCCATGGCCTCCGCAACCGCCCGCCGGGCCATGACGCCGGCCAGATGAGCCCGGTAAGCGGCGCCCCCGTTGATGTCAGACAGCATCCGGGCTGGATCGACGGATACGGCCTCAATCGCGCCTGGCGAGAAATCCTTAGCCAGCGGCGCCTCGAAACCGGGAACGCGAAAGACCGATGGAGCGGCCCCGGTCACCGCGACGCGGACGCCGCCAGTGAACCGGGCCACAAACACGCCCGCCAGCGGAAAGCGCGACGCCGCAGAGCGGAACCGGACGTACCCCGCCGCAAGCGGAACGGGAAAGCGCACGGCGGTAATCAGCTCACCCGGTTCCAGGGCGGTTGTGAAACTGGCGATAAAGAAATCGTCGGCGGTAATCTCCCGGCGGTCCGTGACGATCGTCGCGCCGAGTTCGAGCACACCAGCCGGGTAATCAGCGGCGGGGTCGTTGTTGGCGAGTGACCCGCCGATCGTGCCGCGATTGCGAACGGCCGGATCGCCGATCCCGACGACGAGAGCGACAAGGGCGGGCAATGTTTCGCGGACAAGGACTGAGGCCGCGACCGCCGCATGCGTGGTCATGGCGCCGATCTCTATCGCGTCGCCGGTTTTGCGGATTCCGTTGAGATCCGGCACGGCGGAAAGGTCGATAAGCGCCACGGGCGCAGCCAAGTTGTGCTTCATCATCGGCAGCAGGCTCATGCCGCCCGCGAGGAAGCACGTCTGCTCCCGGGCCAGAGCGACGGCCCCGGATACCGACCCAGGGCGGAAATAATCGAACGGCTTCATCGGCCTCGCCTCATCGCCATCGTCATTTGTCTCGGGCAGCCCGCATGGCCTGGGCGCCGGCGAGCACCGCAGCGACAATGTTCCGGTAGCCGGTGCAGCGGCAGATGTTGCCTTCGAGTTCGCGGCGTATCTCCGCTTCATCGGCCTCCCGCCTGTGAATCGCGATGTCCACGGCGCGCATGATCATCCCGGGCGTGCAAAAGCCGCACTGCAACCCGTGGTTCTCTTTAAAGGCGGCCTGCATCGGGTGGAGGTCTTGGCCGTTTGCGGCCAGGCCTTCGATCGTCGTGACCGCGTGCCCGTCGAGCGACACGGCCAGCAGCGTGCAGCTTTTTACCGAGACGCCGTCGAACAGGATCGTGCAGGCACCGCACTGGGTCGTGTCGCAGCCGATATGCGTGCCGGTAAGGCATCGCCTTTCACGGATCCATGCCGCCGCAAGGAGATGAGGCTCGACATCCTCTTGCACGGCGACGCCATTCAAGGTGACGCTGATCTTCATGCGCTGGTGGTCCTCGCTGATGACTCGGCGCCGCCCGAGGATATGACTTTCCAAATATCCTCCGGCCGCGCCGGCATCTGCAGCTCCCTGGCGCCGGGAAAGGCGGAGAGGGCGTCGGCGATGGCGTTCATGACGGTCGGCGGCGCAGCGCTCGCCCCGGATTCCCCACAAGCCTTGGCGCCGAAGATGTTCGTCGCCGACGGTAGGCCGTTGTCGACCCAGTCCACGGCCGGGATCTCCGGTGCGCGAAGCAGCGCATGATTGAAATTGGATGTCGCGAGCGGGCGCTGCAACGCCTCCGGCGTGGGTGCGAGTTCCGCGAGGGCCTGACCGATGCCCATCGCGACACCGCCCTGCACCTGCCCCTGGACATTGGCCGCATCAATGACACGCCCGAAATCATCCACCCCTGTGTAGCGGACGATTTCGACGGCGCCCGTCTCTGGATCGATCTCGACCTCGCAGGCATGGCACCCGTTCGCGCTGCTCCCGTAATGCAACGCGGCCTCTCCTTCGTTGTCCAGCTGACCAGGATAACGCGAAACGAGGTCCGCAAAGCGGACCGTACGTAGCGATCCGGCCGCAGAAAAAACGCCTCGATCGAACTGAACGGTCTCGGGCTGGACGTTCCATGTCTGCGCCATGAGGGCGCGCGCCTTCGCGATCACGATGTCGACCGCCTGCTTGATCGCGACCGAGCTCGTCAGCGTCGATTTCGAGCCGCCGGTACCGCCGCCGATCGGCAGAGCGTCGCTGTCTCCTTCCCGGACAGTAATTTCATCCGCCGCAAGACCCAGCGTTTCGGCCACATAAAGCGTGACTGGGCGGGCATGGTCTTGGCCGGAGGACTGCGTGCCGATCGTGACGGCCACCGTTCCGTCCGCGCCGAACTTCAGGGCGGCGCATTCGTGCGGCAGGCCGCCCGGGGCGATGGCGGCGGCCACCTGCAACCCGCCATTAGCCTCCAGGTAGTGGGCGAATCCAAAACCACGCAGGCGACCGCGCGACGCGGCTTCCGCGCGGCGCTGTGCGAAACCGGCACGGTCGGCGCGCTCCAGGCAGAGCCGCTGGTTGTCGAGAAACCGTCCGCCGCCGATGGGCAGGCCAGTCACGGCCGTAAACGACGCAGTTTGCGAATCCGGCAGGTTGCGCGCGCGCAGCTCGGCGGGGTCGATCCTGAGTTCGGCGGCGGCGCGGTCGACAAGGCGCTCGAGCACATAATTCGCCTCTGGCCGCCCCGCGCCGCGATAGGCATCCACCGGCACCTTGTTAGTGAAAATGCCGCGGACGTGGATTTCAATCGCCTGGAAACGGTAGGCGCCTCCCTGAATTGGCGCGCCTACGCCTGTCGCGGTGATCGGCGTCAGCTGCGAGAAATATGCCCCGATATCCACCGTCGGATGCACGGAAAGCGCGAGGAAACGGCCGTCTTCATCAAGGGCCATGGCCGCTTCGGTTGTGTGCCCCCTGCCCTGCGTGTCCGAGAGAAAGGCCTCGCGGCGGGTCGCGGTCCAGCGGACGGGGCGGCCGACCATGCGCGCCGCGAGCAACACCAGCGCATGTTCGGGATAGGCGTAGATCTTCGATCCGAACGCGCCGCCGAGATAGGGCGAAACGACCCGCAACTCGCCGTCCGGCAGTCCCAGGGCACGCGTGAGGCCGCCCCGGACAAAATGAACCCCTTGGGGATTCGACACCAGGGTCAGCTTGCCGGACTGCGGATCGTGCAACCCGATCGCGGCGCGCGGCTCGATCGGGTTCGGGATAAGGCGGGGAATTGAGAGATGGATCCGTACGGTATGCGCTGCCCGGTTGAACAAGTCCCGGCACAAGGCGGGATTCCCGAATTGCCAGTCGAAGGCGACGTTATCGGGGGCGGCATCCCAGATCGGCATACCCACGGCCCCCGCGCGCGGCTCCACGTATTCGGGCAGGAGTTCGTAATCGACCTTTACTAGTTCCGCCGCCTCACGCGCTTGCCCCGCCGTTTCGGCGACGACGAAGGCCACGCCGTCACCGACATGGCGCACGCGTCCGGCAGCAAGGACCGGACGGTCGACAGGCAGTGCCTCGGCGCGCCCATAAGCCGCGGGCGGTATGACACAAGCGATCGGCTTGGCCATGCGGGCGACGTCCTCTCCCGACAGCACGGCGAGCACGCCCGGCGCCCCCCGGGCCGCCGACGCGTCGATGGCCCGGATGCGTGCATGCGGATGCGGCGAACGCACAACGACGCCGACGGCCTCGCCATCGAACCGGACATCATCCACATAGATCGCGCCGCCCGTGATCATCTTCCCGACATCCCTGGGCAGGGGCCCGAGATTCCGTGCGAAGGCGTCTCCCGGCGGCATCGCCACAGGCATCTTGGCCGGGTTGCCCGGAGCCGTTCCTGCCTCGGCCGCGTTTGCAAGCCCGCCGGCGGCGGACGTGAGGAGGCCAGCGCCTGTCATCGCGATCAGCTGCCGACGGCCTAGCTCAGTCGTCATCGCCCGACATTTCTATCATGCCTCATCCACGACTTGTCGCACGTGATTTGGCGCAAAACGCCACCTTTTTTAATACCAAAATCAAACAAAACAAAAATGCAATAAAATTTCATCTGCGCTAGCGGAGCGAAGCTGGAGGAGTTGAGAAAAACCCGTCTATCATGGCATCGTTTTGGGAGACCGCCCGGCCATGACCCTTAACGCCTTGCCCGCACCGGATTGGGCCGCCCATGCTTGGCGGCTGGCCACCAGCCTGCTCGCCTTCGACCCGCGCCGCCTTCGCTGGGCGCTGGCGCTGCGGACCGTCATGGCCCTGGCCTTGCCGCTCCTGGCCGCCCACGCGCTCAAACTGCCGCTTCTCGTGTGGGCCGGGCTTGGCGCCTACCTGCTCGCGATCGGGGACAGTGTTGACGATGGCGACCGCGCCCAATTCCTGCGAATTATCGTGGGCGCGGCCCTTGGCGGGCTGGCACTTACGACCGGCGTGCTGGCGGGCGGCAACCTCGCGGCGGCTCTGGCCGGGATGCTGGGCTGGGGGCTCGTGACCGGAATGATGGGCGTTTATGGCAACGCCTTCGCTTCCATGTCCCTGCCCATCGCGTGGGCCTACGTGGAGCTGGGACTGCCAGCCTCCACGCACGCGCTGCCCTACGCGTTAGCTATGGGCGGGGCCTTCATGCTGGGCGGGGTATTGACGCTGATACTGACATTAGCGCTGCGCTTCGGCGGTCCGCTGGCGCCGGTCAGGGCGCAGACGGCGGCATGTTTCCGGGCGATCGCCGGTTATCCGGAGGCGGACCAGACAAAGCGCCTGGCCCCTCCCGAACAGCACGTGCGCGCCGCCATCGCCGAAGCCAGACGCCTGGCCGCGCAGGCCCGGCAGAGCATGACCGGCCCCAGCCGCGCCAATCAGCGGGCGTTGGTGCTGATCGAAGTCGCCGACCGCCTGTATTCCCTCACCGGCGCCCTGCGCGAGACAGGCGAACCCCTCGTTCCCGCCTGCAAGTCCACGCTGCTTGTCATTGCGCGGTTCCTCGAGGGCCAGGCGAAGCCGGAAGACCTCCGGCGGCTGCGGGCCGGGCTGGACTATGAATTTGCGACAGGCGCCCCAGAGGGCAAGACCAGCATGCTGGGGCGGCGGATGATCCAGGAGCTTCGCCTTGCGCTCAGCGTAGCCCTCGATGATGAAAGCCCCGCTTTTCCGAAGGCGCCGGCCCCGCCCGCGCGGCGCCTTGCGGCATTGCTCTCTCCCCTCGCCGCCAATCTCAACCGCGAGTCCATAACGGCGCGGCACGCGCTGCGCTTCGCCCTGGTCACCTCAGCTGCCGTTGCGGTATTCTGGGTCTTTCCTAAGCCGTTCGGCTACTGGGTGCCACTCACCGCGACCGTAGTGCTGAAGCCATCCGCGGGCATGACACTGGCGCGGGCCGTGCAGCGCGCGGCGGGCACGGCGGTCGGCATAGTGGTGGGGCTCGCCTTGCTGCCTGTGCTGCCCGGCGCCGCCCTCAAGTTCACGGCCGTCATCGTGCTCTTTTTCTGGATGATGGCCGTACTGCCCTTCAATTACGGCCTTGCGGTGTTTTTCTTATCGGCCGGGCTCATTCCGTTCGAGCATGTTCTGACGCCGGGCATTCACGCGGCCATCGGCACGTACCGGCTGATCGCCACGGCGATTGGCTCGGCCCTGGCGCTGATTGGCGGCCATGTCCTCTGGCCGACCTTCGAGCGGCGGGAACTGCCCGACACGCTACACAACTGCATCGCGGCCATGGCCGCCTATGCGGACAACGTCCTCGGCACCGCGATGGGCGATGCGGCGGGCGACCCGCATGCGCAACGCCGGCGCGCGGGACTGGCGCTTTCAAATCTCCAGGCGGGGGTCCAACGGTCCCTGACGGAGATCGGCGGCGACATGGAGGCCATGACGACGATCCTGCGGGCTTCCGTGGCACTTCAGCGGCTCAGCAATACGTTGAACATGCTGCTCCAGGCGGCACCGGAAATTGCCCGTTCAACCCCCGCTCTCACGGCCTTCCGCGCCGCCTTCGTCGCGGCGCTCGCCAACCCGTGGCAGCAGGAGCCGCCGATCACGGTCTTGCAGGCGGATATTCCGCCCGGCGATCACTCGCCTGAAGGAGAGGTGCTGGCGATGGCGCTCGACCGGCTGACCTCCGCACTGGAGATGCTGCACGATGCCGGCCTCCGGCTGAAGGATATATGAGCGGCGCGTATAGGCTGCATCAACGTTGGCCTTGAGCGGCGCGCCGAGGAAATCGACCTCACGGACAACGAGGCGGACGTCGAGAGTGTGCTCCGGAGCAGGGCGTTGAGGCATTGATTGTGAACTCCCATACGGGCCCGCGGCGACTGACCGGCCGCAACAGAGGCCGGACAGACGACGGGATTCGACTACGCGATCAGAAAGCCGATAGATTCTTCTTGCACCGAACGGGGCGTCCACAGATGAATCGGCGTCACGCCGTGACCCCATAAAACCCAGCTAAATCTGATGATTGTCGCGCCGATAGGCGCCGAAACCCCTTGCCGATTTACAGGCCAGTTCGGTCGCCTGTCATTGCCTTTAAACTCGTATCTCGCCCTGTGCCAGCCAAGTTTGACTTGGTGCGCGGGAGTGAGGCCGGCGAGCTTCATGCGGGGGTGCAAATTCTGTAATTCTGATAGTTCATTGCTTTTAACAAGATTAATGCCAAATTGGCGTGCGAATTTCGCGCAATCTATTAAGCAAGCTTAGCCGCATTAGCGCGTTTTACAGATTTTGGCGTGAGCCCCCCTCCCCGCTCCACACCACCTTGATACATCCCACGCAAGCTGCCGAACGAGCCATCCTGAGCCAGCGCAGCTATGACTGCCAGTCCTCGCATCTCAGCCCATGAACCCGCTGGAACTCACCCAGATTACCGGTGACGACAACCAAGCCTCGACTGCGCGCGTGACCGGCGATCATCAGGTCATACGGCCCAATCACACAGCCCCGCCTCTCGAGATCTCCCCGTATCTCCGCCGTGTGCGCCGCCGCCTCACTGTCAAATGGCAGCACCGTCAATCTGCTGGCAAAATGCTCGACTTCCCGGCGGATACGCGGCGGATCATTCGAGCGCTCGGCCCCGTAGAGTAGCTCATAGAGCACCACATCCGAAAGGCACAGCGCCTCGGCATTGGCATTGAACCGTGCCCGCAGCCCCTGCGGCCGGTCCCTGAGCACGCGGATGCAGAGATTGGTGTCCAGCAGGTAGCGCAACATCAGAAGCGCTCACGCTCCTGCATCGCCGGCTGCTCGCGCGCGCCCAGATCAAACCCTGGCGCGTCAAAGAAATCGTCCCAAGCCGCTTCGGCCGGCGCGATGATTCGCCGCGGTCCGTCCGGAACAATGACCACCTCGCGGACCTCCTCGGCGAAGGCCACGGCCTTGGGCAACCGGACGGCCTGCGAGCGGTTGGAAAGGAAGAGAGACGTACGTGCCAACATGGCCAAACCTCAAAGTATATCCAGAAAGGATATACTTTGAAATTCGACCTGCTTCAACCCCATTCCGCAGACACCCCGCTCCGAAAACCGGCCATCCCATTATGCAGCAGCGGGCTTCTTGCGCGACAAAGTGCCGCGCCTGCCTCCGCCTCCCGCAGCGGTGGCATTGGTGCGGCGCCTGGCGAGGCCAGCGTCTTCTCGCCCTTCAGGGGGGCCAAGGCCACTTGGGCCTTGAACGCCGGGGCGTGGTTGCGGCGGGTATGCTTCGTCATCGTCTCTCCTGATCTGCGGCAGAATCGCCGCTGTCGGGCTGAAATTCCACTTAGCCCGGTGTTCGAATTTGGCCAGCCATCTCTGTTGTAGATCGCGTCATCCTCTCCATATCTGATCACAGCGTGGTTGAATTTTGGGGGACGAGAGAAGTCCAGTTCGAAACAATAGGAGAGCGCCTTGACAGAGCCCCACCCAGTCCATGCCCTTCGAGCCAAGCTTGAGACTGAGCGTCTTGATGCTGTCCAAAGATTGGCAGCAACGAATGCCGTTCTCAGCCCCAGCGTCCTAACGGAACTCGCATATCTCCAATTAGCTTTGACCGCGGTCAAAGAGGAGATCGAAACCCATAGCATGAAGCTTGGTTGGAACAGCAACGACACCCTAGAATAGTACTCATCCGGCGAGAGCCGCGGCTGAGTGAGGCGCTCCATTTTGGTGGTCCGCCTTGAGAGTTAGCCTCTGGCAGCCGCGAGGCGCTCCGGTTTGGTGGTCAGGCTTGAGAGTTAGCCTTCGACGGCCGTAGCCCCCTGTTGGTGGGGCGAAGTTTCTGCCTGCGCAGCATCTTCTCGGGAGTTTTGTTGCCAAGCGCCACGTGGGGCCGGCTGTCATTATAGTCGCGCCGCCACTCCTCGATCAGCGCTTTTGCCTCGGCGATCGTGCCGAACCAGTGCAGGTTCAGGCACTCATCCCCGAACGATTCGTTGAATGTTTCAATAAACGCGTTGTTGTCCGTCGGCTTGCCGGGGCTTGAGAAGTCGATTTTGACGCCGTGATGATGATAGACGTACGTGCCAGCATGGGCGAACCTTTATGGTATATCCATTAAGGATATACTTCTAGACTGGACCTGCCGCAACCACATTCTGCGGCAACTCGTTCATTCCCCCCTCACCTGGCATCACCCAGTACGCTCCATAATGAACTTTTGCCACCGTTCTCCAGCCGCAGCCACGCCTCCGCCTAAGCGTCATACCCTGGAAGCCGCTAGCATGTTTTTCTCGTGGTTTTCGGCGCTCGGTTTTGACGCACGGTCGTTGAAGCCGATGTTTCCAAGGCCCGCGGCCTGGCGCGCGCTGGGTGCGCTGGTCGGCACCATGATGCTGACACTCGCGGGGCTGCTGATCGTCCACGCTCTTCCTCAATCCGGCTGGTCGCTAAACTGACGTCTGGCTTTTGCGCGGGGTTGGATGTAAGTAGGTAGGACGCCTACCTATCTATGAGTTGGGCCATGTCAAACGCTGCTGCGTCGCCGGCGGAGCTCTCCGACGAACTGCGTTTCATCCTTCATCGGCTGTTCCGCCTACTGCGGCGGGGGCGTCAGGATCACAGCCTCTCGCCGCTGCATGCGCTGCTGCTCGCGGCGATCCGCGAGACGCCGGGGATTGGCGTAGGCGAACTTGCCCGCCTCGAAAAGCTGCGCAGCCCCACCATCAGCGGCCATATCAAGACGCTGGAGGGCATGGGGCTGGTCACACGCCAGCCTCCGCTCGACGCCGACCGCCGCCGCACCAGGCTGGTGCTCACGGACCGGGGCACGGCGATGATCATGGCGATCAAGCAGAGCCGTGCCGACTGGCTGACGGCCAAACTCGCCCAGCTCTCGCAGAAGGAGCGGGAGACGATCCGTGCCGCCCTGGCCCCGTTGGGGAAACTCATCACATGAACTCGCCCGCCGCCGAAGCCCCGGCCACGCCGCACGAGATCAGGGCAGTGTTCCTCGCCCTGATGATCGTTCTGGGTCTCGGCGCCGTCGACCAGAGCATCGTCTCCACAGCGTTGCCGCGAATTATCGGCGAATTCGGGGGCATTGCGCATCTATCCTGGGTGGTAACGGCCTATGTGCTGACCTCCACTGCCACCATGCCGCTCTATGGCAAGCTAAGCGACCAATACGGCCGCAAGCCCGTGCTCTATGCTGCAATCCTACTGTTTCTGCTCGGCTCGGCCCTGAGCGGCATGGCGCAGAACCTCGTGCAACTCATCCTGTTCCGCGGCGTGCAAGGGATGGGTGCTGGCGGACTAATGCCGTTGGCCCAGATCATCATCGGCGATCTTGTGCCTCCCGCCAATCGCGGCGAGCGCCAGGGGACAATCGTCGCCGTTTTCGCGGTTTGCAGCATCCTGGGGCCGGTGCTCGGCGGTGTGATTACCGATCTGCTCTCCTGGCGCTGGATCTTTTATGTCAATCTTCCCATTGGCTTGGTCTCCCTTGTCGTCCTGGCCAGGGCGTTACGCCGCCCCAATGTCACCCATACGCGCCGCATCGATTATTTGGGCGCCGTGCTGCTGACCGGCGCCACCACCACCTTCCTGCTGGTTCTCGCGCTAGGTGGCACGGAATGGTCCTGGACGTCGCGCGCCCTGCGCTGGACCTCCGGGTTGAGCCTGGGTCTCGCAATCCTGTTCATTCTGCATTTCCGGCGCGTGCCGGAGCCGATCATGCCGCTGCTGTTGTTCGGTGACCGGCTGTTTGTCGTGGCATGCACGGTCATGGCGCTTACCTTCATGGGCATGCAGGGAGCCGGGCTGTTCTTTCCGTTGTATTTTCAGCTCGTCAAAGGCATCGACCCGTCACTTTCCGGCTGTCTGACCGGGCCGCTGATGGTGGGCGTGACAATCTCAGCCATCTTCAACGGCCGGGTGTTGCTGCGCGGGGGCCGCTACAAACCAGCCCAAATCGCCGGACTGGCCACGGCCTGCCTGGCCTTCGCCGGGTTGTCATGGGGGATGGCGGCCAACAAGCCGCTGGCTTTAATCGAGCCGGCAATATTTGCAACTGGGTTGGGCCTCGGTCTGGTGATGCCGAACATGACGATCGCTGTTCAGAACGCACTTTCCTTTGCGCATCGCGGCGTTGGTACGGCAACATTGGCCTTCTTCCGCTCTCTGGGCGGTCTGCTTGGCGTCACCGGCGCTGGCACGATCTTGTCGCTACGACTGCATGCCGCGAATCTGAGTATCGGCCTGCTTCCGCCTGCCTGGGGAACAGTGTCCGCCTTATCCATCGTCGACCTGTCCGTGTACCGCCAAGCGATCGCGGCTGTCTTTGGCGTAGGCGCAGGTGTCACGGCCCTGGCGCTGGTCATTCTGTTCCTGCTACCGGAATTGTCGCTGCGTACCCACCATGGAGATGAGGAGAGGCATTCGGGATCCGCTCACAACCCAACAAGGGTGGCCTCATGACACTCATTAGCTCGTTCTTTGCCGGCGCGTTCCTAAACCACGCCTTGATAGCATCTTCAAAAGAATATGGAGGACCCGGATGCGCTTGCCCCTCTTCGGCGGACTAGGCCCGTTCTCCCGTAGCGGCACCATCCGCAACGCGACCGCGGGTATCTCACTGGCCTCGATGAACATCCCGCAGGTTCTGGGCTACACCCGCATCGCCGGCACGTTGCCCGTCACCGGCCTCTATACCGTGCTGCTGCCGCTGGCTAGCTTTGCCGTTTTTGGCTCCTCCCGCCACCTTGTCGTCGCCGCTGACAGCGCCACTGCCGCCATCCTTTTCAGTTCTCTCTCGCAAATGGCGACCCCAGGCACCGCCACATATATGGCGCTTGCCAGCATGGTTGCCTTGCTGACCGCTGGCTTTCTGCTCCTCGCCCGCATCTTCAAACTGGGCTTCCTCGCGGATTTTCTCTCGCGCACGGTCCTGGTCGGCTTTCTTGCCGGTGTCGGCCTGCAAGTCGGCATTTCCATGCTAAGCGATATGCTCAGCCTCACCGCCCAAGCCCACAACACCGTCGTCCAAACATGGCAAATCGCCCGCACCTTGCACGGCACAAACCTCCCAACACTCGGCCTTTCTGTTTTTGTCGCGGCGGCCATACTGCTCGGTAATCGCATCAGCCCCCGTGTCCCGCTCCCGCTCTTCGCCGTCCTCGGCACGATCGCCGTAAGCGCCGAATTCCATTTCGCCGCAAATGGCATCGCCATCATCGGCCCAGTTCCCGGTGGCCTCCCCCCGTTCAGCCTCCCGGCCGTCACCTGGAGTGAAACCCTTGAGCTCCTGCCGGTCGCCGCCTCATGCTTTGTTATGATCGTCGCGCAGAGTGCTACCACATCGCGCGTCTTCGCCACCCGCTACCGTGAATCCGTCGACGAAAATGCCGACATCCTCGGTCTCGCCGCTGCCAATGCCGCCGCCGCTATCAGTGGCGCCTTCGTCGTTAATGGCAGCCCCACCCAAACCGCCATGGCTGACCGCGCTGGCGCCCGCAGTCAGATCGCCCAACTCGTCTTCGCGGTGCTCGTTCTGCTGGTCCTGCTCTTCCTTACCGGACCGCTCCAATATCTCCCACGCTGCGTCCTCGGTGCCATCGTCTTCACGGTCGCAATCGGGATGATCGACATCGCGGCATTGCGTCACATCCGCCGCGAAAGTCCGGGTGAATTCATGCTCGCCGCCATCACCGCTGCCGCCGTTGTTTGTATCGGCGTCGAACAAGGAATCCTCCTGGCGATCGCCCTCTCGCTCTTTCGTCATGTCCGCCATAGCTACCGCCCTCACACGACGATCCTCATGCCCGGCGCCGCGGAAAGCTGGGAGCCAGCCCCTATCGCGCCAGGCGAACAAACCGAGCCCGGCTTCATCGTCTATCGTTTCGGGGCAGACCTTTTCTACGCCAACTACAATCGCTTCATCGAGGACGTGCATACCCTGATCGACCATAGCCCGACCCAAATCCATTGGTTCATTGTGGACGCCAGCGCCATCACCGACATCGACTTCTCCGCCGCCCACGCCATCCGTGACTTGCTGACCGATTTGACAAAACGCAACATCACCATGGCTTTCGCTCGTGTCAGCGCTTATCTTCGTGCCGACCTGGACCGTCACGACATTACCGCCGCCGCCGGGGCAGCCCACATTTTCACTACCCTCCACGAAGCCATCGACGCCGCCCATACCGCCTTAGGTACCCAGCCATATGACCGCGGCATAATGCCGGGTCCGACTGCGGCACCTCCTGCCTCCGGAAATGCGTCGCCATGATGCTGTTCAGGAAGACCTCTACGCAGAATAGAATTTCCAATCGCGATTTGATCCCGGCACAGAAAGAGCCTGTAGGGACAAAGCCAAAATCGCGCCAAATTGGGTTGCTGCTTTTGACTGGTTTGGTCATTAGCTCGATGATCGGCGGCGGCGCATTCGACCTGCCACAAAATATGGCTGCGAAAGCAAGCCTCGGGGCGATTGCTATTGCCTGGGGTGTAACCCTGTTCGGGATGTTCTTCCTTGCCAATACCTTCCGTACCCTCGCCAATCAACGGCCTGACCTAACTGCTGGAATCTACACGTATGGGCGCGAGGGGTTTGGTAAATTCACAGGATTCATGATGGCTTGGGGCTACTGGCTCAGCTCAGCCCTCGGTAACGTCGCTTTTGCCGTGCTGACAATGCAGGTTTTTGGCTATTTCTTTCCAATGTTTGGCCAAGGTCAGAACATTCCATCACTGATTGGCGGCTCACTCTTAATTTGGGTGATGTGCTTCCTTGTGCTGAGTGGCGTCAGACGCGTCGCAGTCCTGAATTTAGTCGCGACCATCCTGAAACTAACGGGATTGGTTGCAGCTATTATCATTATGTTCGCCTACGTGAAGCTGGGGCATTTTAGCATCGATTTTTGGGGTAAAACCGCTCATCTTGGTAGCATTATCGGCCAGGTGAAGGGTACGATGCTCGTGACCTTATGGGTGTTTCTCGGTATTGAGGGGGCGGTCGTCGTGTCCGATCGGGCACGATCGCAGAACGATGTTGGCAAGGCCACATTCATTGGCCTTTTGGCCTGCTTTATTCTCTACGCGCTGATTTCGATGCTGCCCTTCGGGATTATGACGCAACCTCAACTCGCGCACTTAAACAATCCGTCTGCTGCGCTGGTGCTGAATGCTGTCGTGGGATCATGGGGCGGAACGTTGGTTAACCTGGCTCTGCTGATATCGGTGATTAGCAGCTGGCTTGCATGGACAATCCTGACCGCAGAGCTACCCCTTATGGGTGCGAAGGATGGCGTCTTTCCAAAATTTCTGGCGTTGGAAAACAGCCGTCACGCCGCCGCTCCCGCTCTGTGGATTTCCAGCATTGTGATGCAAATGGCGATGTTCTCGGTACTGTTCGCGCATAATGCCTGGATTTGGCTTATCACCGTTACCGGCGCAATGTCTCTGCCGCCATATCTTGCATGCACCGCGTTTCTTTGGAAATTTTCTGGCAATCAAGATTATAACCCAACCATAAGTGAGACACGTATGGCTTCGGCCATCACCGGCATTCTTGGCACCGGTTATTCAGTCTGGCTTCTCTATGCGGCAGGTTTGCAATTCCTTCTTCTCTCTGCCGTCATGTACGTCGTAGGTATTCCCGTATTCTGGTGGGCACAGCGCGAACAGCATCTCACAATTGTGTTTAATGGATACGAGAAGTTTGTAATGCTTTTACTCCTAATCGCGACAATCGCAGCTGTCGTTCTATTCAAAAATGGCATCGTTAAACTCGGCTGATTGGTAAGCGTTCAGCGTTCCTTTCTATTACCCACAATTTTTGCGCCTATCGGTGCGCCCAATTCGATATTGGTGAGACGGGAGAGTCCGCGCCACATAACGATATTGCAAGGGGGTGGATCGTTGGCGTGGGCGAGATACCCTCCGAGCCTGGCGAGCTTTGTCAAATACCGGGACATGGTCTTTGGCCCCGACGAGCCATGCCCCTTGTGCTTCGCCGGATGTGTGAATAAGGGCCGAAGTTGGACCCTCTATAGTTAAATGCTTCAAGTACTTAGCGTGTCGATCGGCGCGGTGACCCCACACCGAATAACCGCGAAGGTCACCGATACCGGAGGCAGAACAAAATCGGCAGCACGGCAAAGCCTGTGTGTACGACACTTTCCGTCAGCTCCAAGTGCGCCATGAGGGTTAAAAATATTCACCGGCAAGGCTGCCGGGACAGATACTTGACCTGAAGACACAAGTTATCCACTTTACGGACAGATCTTCAGAGGCTTTGCTGCGACCGGCACCCGCTTTGATCCGACATCTTCACTTCACGAGCTGGTCGCGGATGGCCAGTAATTCCTGGCGCCGCTCCGGGGTTGTTTTTGGGTAGCTCATCTTGAGATCTTTCAGCGTCTCAATAACGATTTGCGACACGATGAGCCGGGCACTTTCCTTGTCGTCGGCAGGCACGATGTACCAGGGAGAGTCCTTCGTGCTCGTTGCACTCAGGCATTTCTCATAGGCTTTCATATATTGTTTCCAAAAACCCCGCTCCTTGATATCATCAGTGCTGAATTTCCAGTTTTTCTCTGGTTCATCGATCCGTTCGAGGAAACGGTTCCGCTGTTCCTCTTTCGAAAGGTGGAGAAAGAATTTTACGATACGGGTTCCATTGCAGTGCAAATGTCTTTCCAAATCCATGATGGAGCGATACCGGTCGTGCCAGATGGCTTTATTGTCCTGGGTCGCGTCAGGAAGTCCTTCGCCTTGAAGAATTTCCTGATGTACGCGTACGATCAGCACTTCCTCATAATAGGATCGGTTGAAAATTCCAATTCGCCCGCGCTCCGGTAGATCCCGCGTCGTCCGCCAAAGAAAATCATGCTGCAATTCGGCAGGACTGGGATGTTTAAAGCTGAATACCTGACAACCTTGCGGATTCACCCCGGACATAACGTGCCGGATCGCACCGTCTTTCCCTGCCGCATCCATGGCCTGAAAAATCAACAGAACAGCATGGCGGTTACAGGCATAATGCATCCGCTGCAGGTCGCTCAATTGCTCGACATGGTCCTCCAGCAGCGCCTTATAATCATCCTTCGAGTTACAAACCGGTTTCCCTTGCGTCGGCCATTTATCGAGATCGACGTCATCACCCTCGCGGACGCGAAACTCCTCGGTATTGATTTTCATTTTTTTACTCCTTTGGCCGCGTCATCGTCGCTTACTGGGGGCGTAGTTGACTTGCTGGATGTTGGTAACACACCAGCCGGTGTCGCGGCTTTATTGTCGGACTTTGGCTCGGCTTCATCAGCAGGTGTTTCAGCCTCGCTGAGCGCTTCTGCGATAATCCGCCCCGCAGCCCCGGGGTCTTTGGCGATACCAGCCAGGAGGACATCACCCAGCGTTGTGTCGAGTAGGGCCGCGATGGCAGTTTTGGGATCAGGTTTGGCGGCACTTTCGGGCTCGGCGACCGGCTGAGGCTCGGGTGTGTCCTTGGCATCAGCCGCAGGTGGTGCGGCGGCCTCGGGTTCGGGCTTTACTGTGGTCGCCGCCTTCGGTGTGGCAGGGATCTCAGGCGTCGCGTTGCCATCGGTCTTTAATACGGAGGATTTGTCTTCAGGTTTGGGTTCGGTTTTGGCTTGCTGTTCGTCCGCTGGCTGAGGCCCGGGCTTGTCCTTGGCGTCGGCCTCAGGAGGTGCGGCGCCCCCCGGTTTGGGCTGTTCTGCGGCCTCCGACTTCGGTTCAACCCCGACCTCAGGCTTCGCGTTGCCATCGGGCTTTGCCATGGCTTTGTCGTCAGGCTTGGGTTCTGCTTTGGCTTGCGGTTCCGCGGCTGGCTGAGGTTGGGACTTGTTCTTGGCACCGGCCTAAGGAGGTGCGGCGGCCTCGGGTTCGGGCTTTTCTGCGGTCGCCGGCTTCGGGGTGGCCTCAGCGTCAGGTTTCGCTTTGTCCTCAGGTTTGGCTGCTGCTGTGATTTTAGGCTTCACCGCGCGTTTTGTGGCATCAAGCACCTTATACGCAACCAGTTTCAGACCGTCATTGATGAGGAACCAGACCAGCGCGTAGGCCCAGACGATGCCTGCCCACTTCCAACCAAGTGGTGTCATGAACAGTCCGTAAACCGCAATCAAAGTCGCCAGCGCTTGCGTGCCGAACACGGCGACCAAAAGAATTTTTGCGGGACGGATAGACCAGAACGGGCCGCGGGTCCGGGAGAGGAAAATGGTAAGATGCCCCGCCACCGACAACATCAGATACATCAGCGTTTGCACATGCGGCCGGTCGAGGTGAAACACCCGGTCGCCCAGGTAGAACAGTCCGAACGCGGCGATTGGGCCGATGACGCCCAACACCGTGGCGATGCCCAGCACCGTGCGCATATCCCACGCCTCGGGCTGGTCCCTGTACTGCACATTGTCGTATGCAATGGACAGAATGGCGCCGTCATTGAGCAGCGCCAGCATTACGATCATCACCGCCGTCAGCGGATAAAAATTGAAGACCAGGATGGCCGACGTCATGAACAGAAGCACACGCAACGTCTCGGCGATACGGTAGATCGCGTAGCTGTTCATGCGCTGGAAAATGCGGCGGCTTTCCTTGATCGCGTCGATGACCACCGAAAGGCCTGGGGTCAGCAACACAATCGCCGCGGCGGCGCGCGCCGCGTCGGTCGCACCCGACACCGCGATGCCGCAATCGGCCTTTTTCAATGCCGGCGCATCATTCACGCCGTCGCCCGTCATGCCGACGATATGGCCGTGCTTTTGCAGCACGTCGACAATGTGAAATTTATGTTCGGGAAACACTTGAGCGAAGCCATCCGCCTTCTCGATCAGCGTAGTGATCGTTTTGTTCTCGTCTTTTTTAACATCGCCGAGGCTGCTGGCATCGAGAATATCTGTGCCCATTCCCAGTTTTTTGGCGGTTTCCTGGGCAATCGCCAGGGCATCGCCGGTCACCATCTTTACCGTCACGCCCATTTTCAGCGCGGCGGCGATGGTCGCCTTGGCATCGTCTCGTGGTGGGTCGAACAGCGGCAAAACGCCAATAAACTGCCACTTGCCGTTGCCCTCGGCCTTTGCCACACCCAGCGAACGAAAGCCTCGCGCCGCGAATTCGTCTACGGCTTTATCGACAGCGTCCTTCACCCCAGCATCGCCTGCGAGCGCCAGAATGACCTGCGGCGCCCCCTTGGTAACTTTGAATTCCTTGCCGTCCTTACCCTTCACAGTGGCCTCGGTACGCTTATGCACCGGGTCGAAGGGCTGGAAGTGAGTTTGTTGATAGTCCTTCAGCGCATCTTTGTCTTTTATGCCCGCCAGAACGGCCAGATCGATGGTGTCGTTATTATCTGCCCGGGATGCCAGCGCGCCGTACAGGACCACTTGGTCGGCCTGGATATCTTTCACGCAGAACGGATCGCCCAGAGTCAGCTTGTTCTGCGTCAGCGTGCCGGTCTTATCCGCACACAGCACATCCACCCCCGCCAGTTCCTCGATCGCCACCAACCGGCTCACCACGGCCTGTTTTTTGGCGAGCAGCCGGGCGCCAACTGCCATCGTCACGGACAGCACCGTCGGCATCGCCACAGGAATTGCAGCCACGGTGAGTACCAACGCAAACTGCAAGGTGGTGAGGATCGGATCGCCCCGGTAAATTGAAACGCCAATGATGACGGCTACCATCGCGAGCGCCAGAACAATCAGGTAATCGCCGATTTTCAAAACCGCGCGTTGAAAATGGCTGACCGTGTGGGCCGTTTGCACGAGTTCCGCCGTTTTGCCGAAATAGGTGTTCTGGCCCGTGGCATAGACCAGCGCGCCGATTTCGCCCTGGCGGATAATTGAGCCGGAAAATACCGCTTCGCCGGGTTTGCGTGTGGCCGGCAGGGATTCACCCGTCAGCGCGGATTGGTCCACCTCCACCGGGTCACCGTCCAGCAAGCGCGCATCTGCCGGCACAATATCGCCCAGGCGTAACCGAATAACATCGCCCGGCACCAGGTCGCGCGCCGCCGGGTTGATCCATTTGCCGTCGCGCTTCACCCGCGCCTTTATCGCCAGCTTGGCTTTCAGCGCGGCAATGGCATTGCCCGCCTCGTGTTCCTCCCAGAATCCGACGCCCGCATTGGCCAAGAGCAGGAGAAGAATAATGAAAAAATCCGGCCAGTGCCGAACCACGCCAGAGAGGATCACCGCGACCTCGATCATCCACGGGATCGGCCCCCAGAAATAGCCGAGGAATTTCAGCAGTTGATTCTGCTTGTCCTCCTCAATCTCGTTGGGGCCGTATTGGGCCAGCCGCTTCTGTGCCTCGGTTTGGGTCAGGCCCTCCGCCGACGACCCCAGCTTTGTCAACAATTCGGGCATGGGAAGGGATTTCAAGTCGTTTAGATCGGACTTCGATCCCTGCTCGGCTACAGCGGTGTCAGCCATTTTTCTGCCCTCCCGCAATCCAATCTTTCGCCGCCGCCAATTCACCCAGGCTGAACAAGCGGACTTCACCGTGAAAGAACGGCCTGAACATGGCGATCATGGCGTTCAGCCAGGCATGGTCGGAAACGACCGCGATTTGGCTGAAATCGTGCCAATGTTGCAGCCCGAACCGGCCATCATCCATAAGAGCGTCCAGTTTGAACCCGCTGAAGGCAGGCCCGATGACATAGAGCAGCCTGATCGGCCCGTGGCCCATCATTGCTTCTGCCCTGGGTATCAGCTCATCACGATAGTCTTCGTGCGTCACCTTGCCGATCGCCTCGACCGCCAGGACGTCGGCCGGCATCCCCTCGATGAACTTGAACATTCCGTATCTCCTTCATGGTTGGATCAGCGCCAGGGTATGCCGCGCGATCATCAGTTCTTCGTTCGTGGGGATGACCCAGACCGACACGGCGCTGTCCGGCTCGGAAATGCGCGGTCCATTGGCGGCGTTGGCCTGCTCGTCCAGCTTCACGCCAAGCCACGCGAGCTTGCCGCAAACTGCCGCGCGTATGGGGACGGAGTGCTCGCCGATGCCGGCGGTGAACACCAGGGCGTCCAACCCGCCAAGTACGGCCGTGTAGGCGCCAACATATTTCGTCATCGCGTAGACGAAATGCTCGACCGCCGCGACCGCGCGCGGATCCGCGCTCTCTTGCAGCACGCGCATGTCGCCGCTGCTGCCGGACAGACCGAGCAGGCCAGCGCGCTCGTACAGCATCTTCTCCAGAGACGCGTCGTCGAACAGCTTGCGGCGCAGCAGGTAGAACAATGCGCCCGGCGGCACGTCGCCGGCGCGCGTCGCCATCGGCAGGCCAGATTCGCCGGCGAAACCCATCGTCGTCTCGACGCTGCGCCCGTCCAGCATCGCGCACATGCTGGCGCCGCCGCCAAGATGCCCGATGATGACCCGGCGCGCGTCCGGCGCGAATTGGGGCAGCTGGCGGCTGATGTAGTCGTAGGAGATGCCGTGATAGCCCCAGTGGCGCACGCCGGCATCGCGTACGTCCTTGGGAAGCGCGTAGGTCTGCGCCACCTCCGGCATCGTGCGATGGAATGAGGTGTCGAAACACGCGACCTGCGGCAGGCCGGGGAACGCTTTCGCGAACGCGCGTGCGCCGCGCACGTTGAACGGCTGGTGCGACGGCTCCATCGTCTCCAGCGATTCGAGGTAGTCGAGCACATCGTCTTCGATGCGCACGGGGGCCGCGAAGCGCGTGCCGCCAAGCACGACGCGGTGGCCAGCCGCGACGACCTTCGTCCCCGCGAGATTGGCTTCCAGCCAGGCGATGACGAAATGCAGGGCTGCCTTATGGTCGATCGTGTGGCCTTCGCCCCAGTCATGGCCGTCCACGGGCTTGCCGGCCGCGTCGCTGACGACGAAATGAGGATCGCCATGCATGCTGTCGATCCGGCCGCGGCAGAGCAACGACAGCGACCCAGCGGCTTCCACCGCATAGGCGCCAAACTTCAGGCTGGTCGAACCGGCGTTGAAGACGGCGATGGCGTCGCTCATGGCAGATCACTCCGCCGTTTCAGGCAGCAGGATGGCGGGATCGCGCGCCAGAGCATCGGTGTAGAGCACGGCGGCGGCGGCTGAAAAGCGGCGGGCGGCGGCGGTGTCGGCGCGGCTGGTCAAGATCACCGGCACCCGGGCGCCGACCACCAGGCCCGCGGTCTGGGCGTCGGCCATGAAGGCAAGATTCTTGTAGACCATGTTTCCGGCCTCGATGTTCGGCACGATCAGGACATCGGCAAGGCCCGCGACCGGCGATGAAATATGTTTGATCCGTGCGGCTTCCGCGTCCACCGCAGCGTCCAGATCGAGCGGCCCATCGACGATGCCGTCGACGATCTGCCCGCAATCCGCCATCTTCGCCAGGATGGCGCCGTCAAGGGTGGCGGGCATCTTCGTTCGCACGGTCTCCACCGCCGCCAGCACAGCCACTTTTGGCAGGTCGATACCGAGCGCGCACGCAAAGCCGATGGCATTCTGGCAGATATCGCGCTTCTGGTCGGTGTCGGGCGCGATATTCAGCGCGACGTCGCTGAGGACGAAGCGGCGCCCATAGGTTGGCACGGACACCATCGCGCAGTGGCTGATCAACCGTCCGGTGCGCAGTTTCGCGTCCTTCTGCACGACCGCGTGTAAAAGCACGTCGGTGTGCAGGCTGCCCTTCATCAGTGCCGCAACCTCGCCGGCGCCGGCGCCCATCGCGGCTTTCAGAGCGGAGTCCTCGGGGCCGTCGGTCGCGACGATCCGATACTTGGCGAT
This sequence comes from uncultured Alphaproteobacteria bacterium, assembly GCA_963750235.1. Lineage (GTDB taxonomy): Bacteria > Pseudomonadota > Alphaproteobacteria > Acetobacterales > Acetobacteraceae > Acidocella. Next base: position 647,691 of record CAVVPW010000003.1, on the reverse strand, counting down.
GTCCAGGCGGGCATGATCCGCGATCTGCCGCATCTCTGCTTCGGGGCCATAAAGAACGGGCAGGATCAGCCCGGCCTCGGCGGCCTCTACGGCGCCGGCCAGAGCGTCGGCACTGCACGGATGCACGACCCCGGTCAGCATCGGCTTGAGTGTCCGACAGCGCTCGATCAATCCTTCGAGCCGATGTTCCGCAATCTCGCGTTGCTGTCGTGTCGTCGGCGCCAGAACGTCCAGCCTGGCCGTCGCGACCACCTGACCGGCTGGGCCCGTGCAGTCTCCGTCCAGCACCACGACGCCTTGATCGGGCCGCTTCTCGCGCACGACGAGCCGCGCCGTCATCGCTGCTCCAATCGGCAATGCGGCCTTGATCTGCACGGAGATCGTGCGGATCGCGCTGCCGGGCCCCGGCAGCACCGAGCCGGCCAGCGCGGTCAGCGTGGCGGTGACGATGCCGGCAGCCACCTGGGTTTCACCCGGGCCGGCGCGCGTATCCGCCTCACCGAAGGCGGCGGCCCAGGCGCGCACGTCGCCCACTTGCAACGTGCGTTGTGTGGAGACCGCGTCGCCGACGGCGATTTCCTCGAACGTCTTGTTCACGATGGTCGGCATGGCCACAACTCCCGCTCAGTGCGTCACCGTGGCGCGTCGATCCACCGCAGCGGCGGCGGAGCTTCGGGTGGAGGGCCCTGGAGCCGCCGGCTCTGAACCCGGGACGATCAGCACCTGCGACAAACGGGTCAGGCGATCACGCTCCGCAGTACTCGGCGGACCGGCAGCGCCGACGATCGTCAACACCTGTTCCAACAAGTCCCCCCGCGCCTTCGCCTCCGGCACCAGCACCGCCAGCGCGTCCACCGCGCGCTCACGCTCGCGTTGCAGCAGGAAGGACTGACCCCTGACCACGCCTTTGAACTCGGCGAGCGTCAGCCGCATGATCTGCTGGCGCGCCACGTTCAGCGCGAGCGCACAGCGCTGGCCGAGCGTCCGGTCGGCGGCGAGAACGTACATCACCGCCCGGGTCAACGCCGCGTCGTATCCGCCGGTCTTCAGCTTTGCAGCGTACGTTTCCGCCAGGGCCAGCTGCGCAGCCAACTGTTCGGGCGACGTGCTGGGGAGCGGCCGCACCTCGGTGCGATCGTTGATGCCGAGCATGGCTTGCACGAACGGCGAGCCATAGAAGCCGAAGAACACCTTCTCGGCCATCTCGTCGCGTGCGGCCTGATAGGCGTTCAGTGCAGCGACGATCTGGTTGGAAATTTGCGTCTGCAGCGCGAGGAACGGGTTGTCGGCCGCCACCGGCCGGCGCGCCGCCGCCACACTGTCCGCCAGCGCATGCACGCCCTTCATCCACGGGTTGCGGTCGGCAAAGATCGTGTAGCTGAGCCGGAGCGGGTTCATCGCGCGCGCGAAGTCGGCCATCGGCTGGTTCACGAGCGCCTTCACCAGCGGCTGCATCATCGTGCGGTACGCGGCAAGATTCAGTTCCGATAGGCGCGCCACCGCGGCGAAGGCGCGATCGTCCGCCGGACTGTTGCGCCCGAGCGCGCGGATGTCGTCGAGCGAGCGCGCCTCGAACCGGGCGATCCAGTCGCCAGTGACGAAGCCTCCGCGCGGCACATTGGCCGGCCGCGGCGATATGATCATCTCGTGCAGCCCGGGCGGCAGGCAGTCGATGACATCCATCATCTGCACGAATTCCTCGTCCTGCTCCGCGCCCACCTTGGTGGAGACGAAGATGGCGAGATGCCCGATCGTTTGGCTCAGGCAGTAAACGATCGTCTGGCCGGCGGCACGGATCTCGTCGACGTCGCGATACAGATCGGCAATCCAACCGAGCGCCTGCGGCGGCGGGCTGATGTTATCGCCCTCCGAGGCAAACACGATGATCGGCGAGCTGATGGTGCGGAGATCGAAGGTCTTGCCGCTGGTCGATGTGAGCTGGTTGCGGGCCAGCTTGTCGCCAATGAACAGGTTGTCGACCAGGAACTGCAACTCGTCGCCGTTGAGCTGTATGAAGTCGCCCCACCATTTCTCGAATTCGAGGTAGCGCTGCCCCCCGGTGTCGACGTTGGCATAGAGTTCGTATTGCTTGCCCCACAGCCAGTTTGCCGGCCCCAGGCTGTCGAAGTTCAGGACCAGGCCGGTGCCGTCGAACTTGCCGTGGCCGAGATCGCTGGTCAGCGCGGTAAGCCAGCTGCCGCCGAGCAGGCCGCCGGAATAGCGCATCGGGTTCTTCCCGTGCACGCCCTGCCAGTACGACATCGGAGAGCCCGCGACGAGGCACGGCCCGAACAGGTCGGGCCGCAGCATCGCCACCATCAATGTCTGATAGCCAGCCTGGCAGTTGCCGATGGCGAACGGACGCGGTGCATTCGGATGAAGCTCGACGACGCGCTCAAAGAACGCCACCTGCCCCTCGACAACGTCGAGGAATTGCTGGCCGGGCTCAGGCTCGGCCGCGAAGCCTATGAAGTACACCGGGTGCCCTGCATTGAGCGCATCGCCGATCTCGCTCTCCGCCTTGAAGCCGCCGATACCTGGCCCCTGGCCAGCCCGCGGGTCCACCACCACGACCGGCCGTTTGCGCGGATCGATAGTGCCCCCTGGGGGCGGCAAGATGCACAGCAGCGTATAGTTCATCGGCCGCGGCAGCGATAAGCCACTCATCACCACCTCATGGTCGAAGCGCAGCACGGTGGCCGTCGGCCGTGATGTGATCTCGATTTCGGCGTTGCCGCGCCGGCGCAGCAACTCCAGGAAGAGCACGCCGCGCTGAAACCCATCGACCAGGTATTCCGTCCACGCCGCCGCAGCGGCGGTGGGAACCTCGGCAGAGTAGCTGGGGAGAGTGGGCAAATCCGGTTCAACGGGTCTCACCGTAGATACCGCCTTTAACGACGCCTCGCTCATGGTGTTCATGGGCTTGTCCTTCACGGTTGATCGGCGGACGCATGACCCTTGTTGGCAAACCGGCTGAATATCGGTTCGAATTGCCACAACGCGCAATGACTCTGATCAATCTCATGAAGAGAAGAGCTGTTGAGGCTGATGAGCTGGGCCAAGCTCCGGCGCGCACCACTTCCTATGCTGGTAAGCGGCTGTCGTTCAGGTGATCAACACCTAACCTCTACTAAACCGGTTCACATGAACCAGAGATGGAAATGACCGCCCAATTTCCGGGAGCCGGCCCTCGCCGAACTCCAGGGAGTTTACGTGGGGATTGCGGTGCAGCATGTCAAGCAAAGATGCCACTACCACTGGGACGGCCGGCACCATTCCCTATCCCGACGGCCTATCTCTTCCTGGCCTTACAGGATCAGACAAAACCTTGCGGGTGTCTTCAAGGGATTACCAACATTGCTCTTATCCGCCTCAAGTTCTGTCTCCCGCCCGCCCGGTTGAACGAGACACCTCGCAAGCGGACGTTTTCCGCGATGGAGGCGTGTCATCGACGATCGCGCGGAGGGCAAAGGGCGGTCGGGCGCTCAAGCCGATCCGCCAAACGGTGCGGCAGCATTTTGGCGGATTCGTGAGGCACGTCGCGCACGGCTTAAGCGTGCGCCACGACCACGGCTTGCAAAACGTGGCCGACCCGTTCCAGAGCGAGTTGAGCTTCCTCGGCATCGAGAATTCCCCCGCCTTCAGCCGCGCCCCCGAGGCGCAATGGCTGCGCCGAGCGCTTCATCCGCACACTGAAGGAAAACCTGCTATGGGTCGATGCGCGAACGCCGGCGTTCCCCCCGATGAACCCATGGCGGCTTTCGGGCGACCCGATCGACCCTCGGAATAACAGGGATTGGCTCTTCCTCGCCACAGGTTTGTCGCGTCCGAAGGACCGGAAATGGTCGGACTGGTCTAAGGCGAAGGTCGCGAATAGCTGCCGTTCGTTCAGCATGGCGCCGGCCGGCGCCAAATGGCTGGTAATTTTCGGACCGGCCATCTTGAACCCAACGGAGTGTTATCGGACTGTGCTGACGTGCGAGTTGGCGGGCGGTATGAAGTGGGTAATCATCCGGCGTGGGCCGCAGGGCTATAGCGGATCGGTTGATCGCTTGAGTAGGTGAGGATCGGCCTTATAGATTTCGATTAGACCGGCGAGCGTCTCGATCCCAAAATCGGTGAACGCCATGCCCCCTTCGTCGCCTGGTCCATAGACCCAGATGAGGCCATCCTCCTGGTCCATCTCATTGGCAACGTCACCCAACCAGTCCTCGTCTTCGCCGAGCATCTCGGCGACGCGGGCGATGGTATAGACGTGGTGGACCTTATTGACCGGCGCCATGGTCAGGCCGCGACGTCGGCAACCGCGGATGCCGCCGGCGTCCAATTCCATGCGTGGACGGCCCGTAGAGTTCAAGTGGGAATTTGCAAGATTTGTTGGCGGTTCGAAAGCGGTCATGCGTTCGGCCTGTTTACGCGGCACGGCCGCTGGCCCAGATGGGTTCCGCGAACGACATCCAATCAGGGCAACGGCATAGAATGCCTTGGAATTGGTCGGATTTTGTCATTCGTCGGTTCGACCGATTATCATCTCTTGCTCAGCACTTAAACCCTCGGCACCGGCGCGCGGATTAGGCGGCTACCGGCTGACGCCGATACGCTTCACCACGCGCCATCATGGCCCAGATGATCCGGGCCATCTTGTTGGCCATAGCGACCGCCGCGACCTTGCGCGGCCGACGCTCCAGCAATTGCAACAGCCATGCAGTGGCCGATTTACTGCCTGGTTTGGCGTAGCGGATCACCGCCATAGCCCCAACCACGAGCAGCTGCCGCAGCCTCTCACTGCCTGCCTTACTGATCCGCCCCAAGCGATGCTTGCCGCCGGTCGAATGTTCTCGTGGAGTCAGCCCGAGCCAGGCCGCAAAATGCCGCCCAGTCTCAAAGTTCGTTGGGTTGACGGTCAGCGCCATGGTGATCGCGGTGATTGGCCCGACGCCGGGGATTGCGGCGAGGCGCGCGCTGACGGCGTTGGCCTTGTGCTGTTCGAGCAGTTGTCTTTCCAACGCGTCGATTTTTGCCTCGAGATCCGTCACATGCCGGCCCATTTGCTCGAACATCGCCTTTGCAATAGCTGGAATCATCTCCTCGGCAGACAGAACGGCAAGCAATGCTGTGACGTTCGCGCAGCCCTTGGCGGCAACGATGCCAAATTCCGCTGCATGCCCTCGCAACGCGTTGATCGCCTGTGTCCGTTGGTTCACCATGAGCTCCCGATGCTTCACGATGATCGTCGCAGCTTGCTCGTCCGCCGATTTAACCGGAACCGTGCGCATGCTCGGACGTGACGCCGCCTCGCTGATTGCTTCCGCGTCATTGCGGTCGTTTTTGCTCCGCTTGACGAACGGCTTCACATATTGTGGCGGAATCAACCTAACCCGGTGGCCCATGCCGCCGAGCACCCGCCCCCAATGGTGCGAGCCGGCGCAGGCTTCGAGAACCACCTCTGTTGGCGCCAATTTGGCGAAGAATGGCTCGACCTGGGCGCGCCTGATCTCGCGCTGCAGGATCGGACGCTCCTGCAGGTCGACCCCATGGATCGTAAAAACATGCTTGGACGTGTCGATCGAAATGCGTTTAAATTCCATCGGGCGGCCCTTTCATTGGGTTGGTTGTTCGACCCTATATTGGCACATTCGATGCCGTTGGGCCGTCCACCCCAACAGGGTAATAGCTCATCAAGGCGATGCGCGGGGTGGGCAGCAATCCGCGCCAGGACGTCCGCCAACCAAGCCTGAGGGTCGACGCCGTTCATTTTGGCCGTAACAATAAGACTGTACATGGCTGCAGCACGCTGCCCGCCCCGGTCTGAGCCGCAGAACATCCATGATTTTCGGCCCAATGCGATGCCGCGCAACGCCCGCTCGGCGGCGTTGTTCGAGAGGCACACGCGGCCATCATCGAGGAACAGGGTGAAGGCGTTCCAACGCTTGAGGATATAATCAATGGCCTTGGCGAGGTCATGGCCACGGCTGAGTTTGGCGCGCTGCTCGCGCATGTAGAGCAGCAGCTCGTCGACCAGCGGCTTGCTCAGCGACTGGCGAACAGCCCTGCGTTCGTCGGGCATTTTGCCGTTGATGGGCCGCTCAATCTCGAACAGCGCATCGATGCGGCGCACGATCTCGAGCGCAATGGGCGAGAGCGGGATTTCCTTTTTGCCGGCGGCCTTTCGCCGCGCGTTTTCATCGAGATCGGCCATGGCGAAGAACGGACGCCTGGCATGAACCCAGCATCCCGCCTCGATGATGCGTCCGGGACTTCGGTCCGGCGCATAGAGCTGGCGATACCCGTCAAAAGCGTCGGCCTGGAAGATCCCGCTATATCCAGCCAGATGGCGCTGGGGGTGCTCGCCTTTGCGATCGCGAGAGTAATAAAACATCGCGGCCGGCGGAGATGTTCCACCGAATGGTTTGTCATCGCGGGCATAGACCCAACATCGGCCGGTATCGGTCTTGCCTTTGGCGAGAACTGGCACGGTGGTGTCGTCGCCATGCAGGCGCTCTGCGGCCAGGACATGGGATTCAAGACGCCTGCTCAACGGGGCCAGCGCTGCGCAAGCCGCCCCCACGGCATCGGCCATGGTCGAGAGGCTGATCGGCACGCCCTCCCGCGCGTAGCGCTCCGCCTGGCGGTTGAGCGGCTGGTGCTGCCCGAATTTCTCGAACAGGATCATCGCCAGAAGGCTCGGCCCCGCCCACCCTCTGGCGATCACGTGGAAGGGGGCCGGTGCCTGGCTGATCTTCTCGCAATCCCGGCAGGTGAACTTCTCCCGCACGGTCTCAATCACCTTCCATTGGCGGGGGATTGATTCCAAAGTCTTCGTGACATCCTCGCCCATCTTGCGAAGCCGCTTGCCGCCGCAGCAATCGCAAGCCGCCGGCGGATCGACGACGACACGCTCGCGGGGGAGATGTTCGGGAAAGGTGTTTCGCTCGGGACGCTGGCGGGTAAACCCCGCGACCGAAGTGACGTTGGCGACGGCGATTTCCGCGGCCAGTTCATCCTCGGTGGCGCTTGCCTCCGCTTCTTCGAACTGCAGCGCCATCTGCTCGATGAGCAACGACGACCGTTCCGACCGGGGGCCATAGATTTGACGCTCAAGCTTGGCGATCCGCAGCTTCTGATGCGCGATCAGCGCCAAATCTTCTGACGCCTTGGCGCGCGCTACCGCGAGTTCCGCCGCCCGCACGTCACGTTCGGCGGTCACCTCCCGCATCTTGGCGCGCTCGATCATGAGCGCCGCTTTCAGCGCATCGATATCGTTCGGCAGGGCTCCAAGATCGGCGTCCATGCCCGCAATAGAATCACAATTTCGGTCCGTTGACTCCTAAAAAATCGCGGCGCGCGACATTATCCGGCACTCGCGGGGCGCCAGGTATGACGCGGATTTCGCCAATCGATTCCGTCGAGCATATAACCCAGCTGCGCGGCGGAAATCGCCAGCACGCCGTCACTTGGCGATGGCCAGGTGAAGCGCGCCTTCTCCAGCCGTTTGGCATAGAGCGACATGCCGACGCCATCATGCCAGAGGATCTTTATCAAATCGCCCCTGGCGCCCCTGAACACGTAGAGGTCCCCCGCGTGCGGGTCCCGGCCGAGCGATTGCTGAACCTGCAACGCAAGGCCAGTCATGCCGCGCCGCATATCGGTCCGCCCTACCGCCAACCATACGCGCACGCTCGATGGAAAGGCGATCATCGCCGCTCCAACGCATCCAGCACAACGCGCAGCGCCGAAGCCTTGATGTTACTCCCAATCCGAACACGGTAGCCGCGCGGCAGCTCAATCTCTATCAGGTCAGCTGAAGGCGGCTCGGCCGACGGCGCCGGCGGAGCCGCTACCGGCGGGGCCGGCGTCACAACCACCGGCACAAGCTGCGGCGGCACCATGTCTGGCATCCCGCCATAGAGCTTGCGCCAGGTGAAAACCATGTTGGTGTTCACGTCATATTGCCGCGCAACCACCGACACCGACGCTCCCGGCACCAGGCATGCCGCCACAATCTCCCGCTTCAGCGCTTCAGGCCACACTTTATGCCGGCGCTTCGCCCACAAACTTGTGTCCATTATCTCGGTTGTGGACACTTTCCACCCCAACAAGTTACGATGCCAGGATCCTCACCCAAATACCGAAACCCCAGAAGGTGGCCGCTACCGGCTTTCAATTACCCACAAATCCCTGTCTGCTACAGCCCGGCTATTGCCCGGCGCGAATCGCGTGTGATTCTTTGTCCGGCACCGAATCGGGAGCGGTGCGATGGACGAGGAAGAGGTTGGTTGGTTTGACCGGGAGATTTCCGGGTGCCATTTTGCTGATGAGCGCCTGAAAGGGCGGTTCCGCAAGCTGATCGCGCGGATGGGAGGTTCTGTGGGGCAAAGCATTCCGCTGGTCTGCCAGGATTGGGCCAACACGAAGGCAGCCTATCGCTTTTTCTCCAATGACCGGGTCAGCGAGGCCGACATTCTGGCCGGCCACTTTCAATCGACCTGCGAGCGCGTGGGAGCCACCGAGGGCCTGGTTTTCATGCTCCATGACACGACGGAATTTGTTTATAAACGAGAGTCCACGGAGGCCGTCGGGATCACGAAGAGTGTAAATAGCGGCCGCGACAAGGCCGGGCGCCTGCGATCGCATACGGTTTGCGGCATCCTGATGCATTCAAGCCTTGCGATAACGAGCGATGGACTGCCTCTGGGTCTTGCCGCAGCCAAATTCTGGACCCGCAAGAAATTCAAGGGGACCGCGGCACTCAAGAAGAAAATCAACCCGACGCGGGTGCCCATTGAGGAGAAGGAAAGCATCCGATGGTTGGATAATCTGAAGCAATCCACCACGCTTTTTGCTGATCCCGGACGATGCGTTCATATTGGTGATCGCGAGAGTGACATCTACGAACTTTTCTGCACAGCGCAGGGGATCGGCACGCATTTCCTGATTAGAACTTGTGTCGACCGCCTGGCTGGGGAAGGCGATCACACGATCGCCGACGAGATGGATGAAGTGGCGGTGAAAGGGCTGCATCGCGTTGAGGTCCGTGACAACAAAGGCGATCCGGACGAAGCCGTTCTGAAGATCAGGTATCGCAAAATTCGGGTCTTGCCCCCAATCGGTAAGCAAAAGCGCTACCCGGCATTATCGTTAACGGTGATCCATGCTGAGGAACGCGGGAGTCCGAAACATCGGAAGAAAATCCATTGGAAGTTGATCACCGATTTGCCCGTGCAGTCCCGCAAGGAGGCCATCGAGAAGCTCCAATGGTATGCCATGCGCTGGAAAATCGAGGTCTTTCATAAAATTCTCAAATCTGGTTGCAAAGCGGAGGAATCAAAACTCCGGACGGCGCAGCGGCTGACAAATCTGATCGCGGTCTTTTGTATCCTAAGTTGGCGTATATTCTGGATGACGATGATAAACCGCTCCGCCCCGGCCGCCGAGCCAACACTCGCGTTGGATGAAACAGAAATCAGCTTGCTGGACCACCTTGTGAAAGACCAACTCCGACCTCGCCGAAGGACACTCGGGCAGTATCTGACCAAAATCGCCCAGCTCGGAGGCTATCTCGCGCGCGCGATGGATCCTCCGCCTGGTAATACCGTGATGTGGCGGGGGCTCTCACGGCTGACGGATATCAAACTCGGCGTAATGATCGGCATGCAATTTGTGGGTAATTGAAAGCGCTACCGGAGGGATACTGAAGTGGCGCGTTGGGGAGCTGATTACCGTCAGCGATGGCGCAGTCAAGACCCGCAAGGTCAGCGCTACCAAAGAACGCTAGTTTCCTAAGCCCGCTATCAACGACTCAGTCGTTTGGTTGCAGCTTCTTTAGATCGTCGGCGTTGAGGGTTTTTTCGAGAATTTGACGCCATGCTGCTTCGGCGTCGGTTGGCGAAATCGCCGTATCGTTGGCCCTCAGCTTGAAGACGAGATTATACTTGTTAGTAATGTTTCGGCTCGAAGAGGTCCAGTCCACGATCGTAAACGCGTTCAGAGCGGGTTCGATGGCTGCGGCCGTCGTCGTGATTTTGATGCCAGACGATCTTTTGGTCCCATCTTGAATGGTGGCAAGCGCCAAATCGATCCGATGCTTGTCGCCTTGCAGAGTAAAGTGGACAATTTCGTTTGCGTCGTTTCTGGCCGATCCTGCGAGGTTATACTCGATGGCCTGTTTCATCACCAGGGCGCGAAATCCCACCTCCTGGTCGTTTCCGGTGACGGTTGCCTCAACAGCTTCTCTCTTGGCCATAATTCTACCTCCCGCCGAAAGTCGCGAACCCGGACGCCGTCAACATCATTATAACGCAAGTCGCACGGCGGGGAACGGGCCAGACGGTCTCATTTCGAGCGAAGATAGACGAAAGCAACCTATACACTCCCGGCGTCGCAGCGAGATCGTCGCAACGAGAGGTCTTGGGACGCTGGGAAGTTTCAACCGAACGTCACTTATTGGCAGCGTGGAATCCGGCACCATCGGCCTCGGTCTTGCAGGCATAAAAACCACTACCCTTGCCATAATCATTCGAGCCTGGAAGCTGATAGATCAGGTTCGGCCCCGATGACCACACAATCACATCGTCGGGGCAATGAGCGGTCGCATCCGACACCTTCCCAAACCTGTGCGAACTTCCCAGCCCGGTCGAAGCACCCTCCACCTCACTTTGGGCGGACGGCGTGGATGCCTGTGGCTGTGGACTAGTTTGCGCACCTGCGGCGGACGCCGCGCCAAGCGCACAAATCAGAACCAAAGCAGGCAAAACACAGCACTTTTTTATAGATGACGTCATTTTACCGTTCCTCCGCTTGTCTTCAGTGCATGTGGCCGGCATACGGGTGATTTCAAGGCTTCTGCGGCTTCTCTGAACTTGCGGCATGGGTTATATCTATTTCGCAATGGGTTGACCGACACCCATGGAACACTGCTTAGCCATCGGGCGGCCCTATTGAAACGGGCGTGACAAGTTCGGTCAGACCGCACAAATCGGGAGCGAATGAAAATGCGATAGCTATCTCCATCGGGCCAGCGGGCAATATCTGACCTGGCCCAGAGACATGGTTTCGACAATGAAGCCACGCTCGACATGCTCGACGCAGTTATCAGTGGCAGCGGCAGCATGGCGCAGTTTAATGAACGCGAATTCAGCGGCTCCGGCGGATGGTGCGCGGGCGCATGATCATGATCTCCGACATGTTTAATAACAACCTGTAGCGCGACGATTAGGGAGGCCGGTCGGCGGCGATTATGATGGCCGGTATACGGCGGCGCCGAGTGGTGCATTTTGGCTATCACGCGCCTGCGATTTTGGCAACAACCCAGCGACAATGACGCGGAGTTGTAATTGTCGCTGAGCGACGCAGTGAGCCGGTTCGATCTGGCCGCGAAGGTTGCCCGGATAATTGTCGCCAGCGACGTTTATCCAGCGACAATTATGATGGCCGGTCGTGCGGCGCCTCGTGCGGGTAATTGTCGCTGGGGCTTTCCTTGGCGGAGACGCGGGCAACGGCGGAGCGCTTGCGGTAACTCTCGCCGTTCATCTCGATGATGGTGGAGTGGTGAACAAGGCGGTCAATGGCCGCGACCGTCATTGCGGGATCTGGGAAGACGTCGGACCAGGCCGAGAATGGCTGGTTGGCGGTGATGGCGATAGAGTGGCGCTCGTAGCGATGGGCGATGAGTTCGAACAGGGCGCTGGTCTCGATCTGGTCTTTGCGGACGTAGGACAGGTCGTCGAGGACGATGAGATCGTATTTGTCGAGCTTGTCGAGCATCGAGGACAGGCTGAGTTCGCGACGGGCGGTCTGGAGCTTTTGGACCATGTCGGTGGTGGTGCAGAACAGGACGCGGCGCCCGGTATCGATCAGGGCGTGGCTGATGGCGGCGATGGCGTGGCTCTTCCCGGTGCCAGATTGGCCGAAGATGAGGAGATTGCCGCCGCTGTCGATCCAGCCATCACCTGTGGCTAGGGCAAGCAGGTGAGGCTTACGGATGCCGGGAGCGGCGGCGAAGTCGAAAGTGGCGAAGGTTTTCCCGGCCGGCAGGCCGGACTGGTCGCGATGACGCTGGATGCGCCGCGATGTGCGCTCGGCCATCTCGATCTCGAGCAGCGAGGCGAGCAGGTGGGCCGCGGGCCAGCCATCGCGATCGGCAGTTTCGGTGAGACGCTTCCAGTTGCGGTTGATGCTGGGCAGGCGCAGCGCCGTCAGCATGGTGGGCAGCACGGCGGCGGCCTGATCGTTGGATCTGGTCATCACTGCACCTGCGTGCTGGCGAGCAGGCAGTTGTATGCTCTGGAATCGGGCGGCGGGATCGTGACATCGTCACGGGCCCTGGCGGTGGGCAGAAACGCGCGCCTCAGTTCGGCGATATCGGGAAGCCCGCCTCCATCGAGCGCGGCCTCGATCCGCAGGCCCAGCGCGTCGACGCAATTGCCGTTGGCGGCGATATCGAGAAGCGCGACCATGTCACGACAGGCCTGTCGGGCATCGAGTGCGGCATCGAGCGCCTGCCATGCCCGCAGATAGGCATGGGTGGGGAACAGGGCGTCGCGGTAGACCAGATAGCGCAAGGCGCCAGGCTTGCGCCGCAGGTTGCCGACGACGTGCCGGAAATCGATGCTGTGCCCGCGTCCGGGATGCTTGATGCGGACCCGGGTGGTGGTCATTACCCGGTCGGGCCCGAGGAAGAGCTCGATGCGCTCGTCATGGAGATGGGCGTGGAGGCGGTGGCCGATAAGGCGTGAGGGCACCGAATAGGTGACCCGATCAATGCTGACGGTGCCGTTGCGGGTGACGTCAGCGCTGACCAGCGTGAAGTCTGTGGTCCGCCGCGGCGGCAACGGCCCCAGCAAACGCCGTTCCTCGTCCACGAGCGCGGTCCGGCGTCGGTTCTGCTTGGCAACATCCTCCTCGACGAAACGGCGATAGTCTTCGACGCTGGCGAAATCGCGGCTGCCCCGGCGGCGTAGAGCCTGGTCGAGCCGCCGCTTGAGGTGACCGTTGGGGCTTTCGATCGAGCCGTTCTCATGGGCTTCGCCGCGGTTGTTACGGGTGGCGCGCATGCCGTAATGTCGGCACAGATCTTCGTAGCTGCGGGTGAAATCACGCTGGGCGTCAGCGTCGAGGTTCTTGTAGGCGGCCGAGAGCGAGTCACTGCGGTGTTCCGCCGGCACGCCGCCCAGCTTCCACAGCGCATCCTGCAGATGTTCGGACAGGGCGCTGAAGCTCTCACCCCCCAGAACAAGGGCGGCATGTTCCCAGCCACTGCAAGCCAGGCGAAAATGAAAGAGGCGATGGTCGAAGCGCTTGCCGGCCATGGTGACGCGCAGTTCGTCGCAGACGGTAAAGTCCGACAGGCCCTGTCGGCCGATCTGGTGATGCTGGGGGAAGAAGACCTCCTTCTCGCCGCCGTTCAGCGCCCGCCAGCGGGCGATCCGGCGTTCGAGGGTGCGCCTCACCCCGTCAGGGACAACGGCCTCCCCGAACTCGTCCTGCACAGTCTCGAAGATGGTGACGGCAAGGATGCCCTCGATCTTGAGCAGCTCTTCCACGCGCGACCACACCTGTTCGAGGGGGTCCTGACGGGTTCGCCAGTGGCGCTCGAGCTTCTTCTTCTGGGATGGCAGGCGGGGATCTTTGTCGATCCGACGTGCGCTGCGTTCGCTGATGCCGGCCTTGGCGGCCGCGACGGTCTGGCTGTGTTGACGACGCTGAACCATATAGAGAAATACCTGTTGATCAGAAATGTGGTGCCCAGGCATCGGAACCCATCGTTGCTATGTTCGATAGCCGTTCCAATACCACCACCCGCCGCAGCCCGATCAGAGCCCCCAATCAGAGGGGCTTTGAAGATAGCCGTCGCCCGTCAGGCCCGCTCTACGGTCGGGGCTTCGCCCCTCCCTGCGAGCGGGCCTGACGGGCGAGCATACCGGCCATCATAGTTGTCGCTCAACCGGCCATCGTAATCGTCGCCGCGCACCCAAAGTGCCCTAATTGCTCTGTCTCCACAAAAATGCCGCGCGAGCGATACAGCAAGGCAGCGGAATCGACGAACCTCGGCCCTCGAACATTCACTGTGAATCGGCCTCACGCTGTGACCCTATAAAACCAACCTAGATCTGATGATTGGCGCGCCGATAGGCGCCGAAACCCCTTGCCGATTTACAAGCAGTTCGAGGCCCATTGGAATCCTTGTCGACGCCGCTCGAATCGAAGAAGGGTGGTTTTCAGTCACAGGACCAAACCGTCGAGCAGCCAATGCTCCATCCTGGCTGGTCATTTGCCCGCGATGGGCGCCGCGGGAGTACATAACGGTCAGCCCAACTTCTGCCTCTTTCTCCCAGGGCAACCGCACCGGCGCCTTCTCGCCCGGCCCGGGCCGGGCGAACAGCACCTTGATCTCCGCGCCTAGCGCCGCCGCGATGCCCTCCAGCACCGCCACAGTCGGGTTCTCTATCCCGCGCTCTAGCCGACTCACATAGGTCCGGTCAATTCGCTGGAGGAACTTTCGCCCGGTGGCGTCGGCGGAAGAAACCCATCGCTTAATTATGTCCCGTATTTCCTGGTTGGTCAATACGGTCGTGCGGGCCTTGATACGTCTCCGGGATGGAGTTCCATTGGCTTCCCTTGGTGACCAGCATCAATCGCCCACCGAAAATTCGAATCGTCAGTTTTCTGCCTGCCGGCACTGGAATTTCCTTGCCTGCAGTGTCGGTCTGATAGTTCGTGGTATAAGCGAAGATGGCTAGGCCCTTGAGTATTCCAGTCCTCTGAGCCGTTTGTTCCGACTGCGAAAGGCCCAATAGAAGTCAACAGATCAAAGCTAGAAAGCAAACGTCAGAATTTCGTTTAAAATGAGCACGTCCGGTTTATTTTGGAATACGGCTACGGGAGCGGTTTCGTAGTTAAGAGTGCTGGTAAGGAATAACCCTGGCAACAAAAATACGGCGTATGACGCCAGATAAGACTGCGTTTCGGACGGCAAGCGAGTATGGTCGACAGCCATCAGGTTGTTTCTCAGATTGGGACTGAAAACAGACTCTTCAAACCCGATAGCGGCCTGATCAAGAGGACGTTCGGAGAATGGCCCCCTGTCTACGAAGGTCACCAAAACATCACGCGCAAACAGGTTCCGATCCTCCGGCGCATAGTCCGCCCTTACATCCATGAATAGGCCATGCAATGGATTGCCGCGATTAGTTAACTGGTAGGTAATGCCAGCATAGATATCATAGTTATTATTAACCTTTTTGCCGGTTTTATATGACAGCTTTGGAGTAAAATTGTAAATGCCACCAAGCCGCAACCAAGTTGATGTTCCAGGGCGGCCATATCCCAGCTCATTCACGACAAGCGCTCGGGATTTGGGAATACGAAGATAAATGCCGTACGGATTGTTGTTGACCTCGTCGGCGCCTGCACTCTCACTTGCAGCAATGTTGTCGTATAAGCCTTTGTTGAATGGCCGCACAACCGCCTCGAGTGTCGGTGTTGGCTCGTTCAGGCTGAGACCAGCTTCATGCGGAATGATACTTTGTGGTCCCTGCGCATTTCCGATGGTACTAGCACTAACATACACGCCATAAAAATTATAGACATTCTCGATAAATCCATATCGTAGATCCAAAGCATTGTTAAAGAGCGGTTGATCCACCGAGAGACTGCCGACACTGAACTCTTGAGGGTAGGCAGGAGGAAATGTTGAAGCAGCCCATTTTCCAAAGAAAATTAATTGCGCTCCAGGCGTGAAACCGATCCGTGAAAGATCGTATGTAACAACCGGTGCGACAGTATTCTGCCAAGTTGGATTTTGGCCATCATACAGCTGTGGGTTTGCGTTGTGTCCAAGCAAATCGTAATCATATCCGCCCGTATCAAAAACGTAGAAGCCAATTCCTTTATCAGCGAGCGCAAGACGCCCCCCCCCGAGCGTCGGATAGAGTGTGGCACAAATTGGGGGCGGTTGGAGCGTGACCCAGAGGCGCGGCATCAGGACGGTATCGTACTGAACGCATTCAGCCGGGGTAAGGCCAGCCCAAGCGCTGAGTTGATTAAGGCCTTCAGGTGTTATCCCCGGGAGCAGCGGGTCGTTGATGGGAACAGTGGCGGCAGTGCTGCTCGCCGCGTATGCGCACATCGGCGCAGGAGATGCAATTCCCAGCAACGCAATAGTGGCCTTAATGTGTAAGCTCCTCATTCTTTCAGCCCGTTTTCGTCATCTAAGCGGCATTGTTGTTGCATTTTGAATGGTAAGCTTAACAGCTAAGCTCATATCACGGTATCGCAATGACAAAAAATTTTAATTTATAATATTTATTCTGCCATAGCCAATTATGGAATGGCCCGCCCTTTTTCATCCTGATGGGATCGGTCTGCCAGGGCTCTCGGAAAAAATAGGAGAGTATCCTGGGGTCGTGTCCCGGAACTGTCCAGTTACAGACATGGGCCTTATGCCAGACGCTCGCCGCTTCTGTGGGCAGGCTGGCCTGTGCCGGCACTGACCGTCTCAGCTCCCCGATCACAGCTCGCCGTCTGGACAGGCGGGCATGGTGAAGTGGAAGATGGCGCCGCGGGGCACATTTTCGCTTACCCACAATCGGCCGCCATGCGCTTCGATGATCGACCGGCAGATCGACAGCCCCAGCCCCAAACCACCGGGCTTCGTCGTGTAGAAGGGCTCGAACAGGCGCTCGAGAACCTCCGGCGCCAGCCCCGGCCCTGAATCCTGCACCGTAACGAGTACGCAGTTCGGATCGGCTCTTGCAGTGCTGATCAGCAACTCCCGCTTCCCCTCGCTCATGCCGCTCATCGCCTGGACGGCATTGATGAGCAGATTGAGGATCACTTGTTGCAGTTGCACCCGGTCGCCTTCGATGAGCGGCAAGCCGTCCATGAGGTCCGTGTCCGCCGAAACGCTATTCTTCACCGCTTCAACACGGATGAGTTCAATCACCTCACGGATTGCCTCGTTGATGTCCAAGTGATCCTTCCGGGGCGGCGCCTTCTTGATGAGGGTGCGGATTTTGTCGATGACGTCGCGCGTTCGATGGCCATCCTTGACGATCCTATCGAGTGACCGCCGCACCTCTTCCAGCGCCGGCGGCTCCGCGTCGAGCCAGTGCAAAGCGGCACCGGCACTGGCGACGACCGCCGCCACCGGTTGATACACCTCATGGGCGATGGAGGACGTGAGCTGGCCCATGGTGGCGACGCGGTTCGCGTGCGCCAGTTCCATCTGCATCGTGCGCGCCGCCTCTTCAGCGAGCTTGCGCTCGGTTAGATCGAGCACGAATGCAACACCTTGCTTCCCGGTTTCGTCGAAGCTCGCCGCGCCGAGCAGCACGGATACGCGGTTGCCGTCCTTGCGGAAGTACTCCTTCTCGTACGGTTGCAGGATACCCGTCGTGTGCAGCATCGGCACCCACTGCCGTTCATCGCGCTCGAGCCATTCCGGCGGCGTCAGATCCTGCCAGCGCAGGCCGCCCGAAGCGAGATCCGCCCGGTCGTAGCCCACCATGCGGAGAAAGGCATCATTGGCCTCGATGATCCGGCCTTCGAGAGCATAGATGAAGATCCCGATGATGTTGGCGTCGACCAGGCGCCGAATCTTGGCCTCGCGTTCCGCGACCTCGCGGTACAGATGCGTATTCTCCAGCGCGATCGCCGCCTGTGAGGCGAGCAGCTTCAGCACCGCGATCCGGGCCGGCGCGAAGACGCGCGGGGCCAAGTTGTTCTCGAGATAGAGCATGCCGACGAGCTTGGCCTGGGTGAGCAACGGCAAAGCGAGGACGGACCGCCCCTGGTGCTGCCGGATGTAGGGATCGGCGGCAAATGGCTCCTGCGCCGCCGCGTCGTCGAGAATGACGCTCTCCCTGGTGTGCAGAACATAATGGAGGACCGCCTCGGGCAGCATCGCCGCCGTCACGGGCTCGTCGAGCAACTGCACGATGACCATACCGCCGTCGATCCTGGCTTCCGCGACGATCCGCGGTTCCGCGCCGCGCACGATGATTAGGAGGCCGCGCGCCGCGCCCGCATGCTCGATCGCCGTGCGCAAGAGCGTGTCGAGCAGCTTTTCCAGGACCATCTCGCCCGACACGGTCTGGGAGACCTTGATTACGGTCGCGAGGTCCAGCTGTTCAACCGGCGCGCCGATCATGCTGGTCGAAGCGGGCTGTTGCTCTTTTTCTCTGAGGTACGGATGAAGTTGATCGAGTTGCCACACCTTGCCGTCGGCGCCCCAACGCAGATAGCCGTAGCGGGCGTCGCGCAAATAAACATGGGCGATCTTCTCGAAGCCGCGCGCCGCGTAGAAACGTGCGGCAAATTCGTTGGCAAGCGCCTCGTTGTGGACAAAGTCGTTTTCGCGTGCCGAACGGATGGCCTGTTCGTAGTGACGCTCGGCGTCGAGCTCGCGGTGCTCCAGGCGGGCGATCTCCGCGCCGACCAGCGCGGCGCGGTCCTCAAAGTTCTCAGGGCAATTCTCGGCCCATTTCTGGAGCTGACGGTGATGAACGGCCAAGACCTCCAGGTGGCACGGCCGCTCCGAGGCGGATGCGGCATCGCAGAGCGCAGCCCGCGCCAGCGCGGCGTAGAAATGGTACTCCGCCAACAGAAAAAATGATGGCGACATCCAGAGAAGGGGTTGAGCCTTTGATGCCGCCTCGAGGCTGGAAGCGTAGGCACCCGCAAAGACGCGCGCCTGCACTTTACGGATCCAATACCAACACGCGGCGATCGCCAGGCTCGGATCGGCTTCCAGGCGACGTTCGAACTGTCCCTCGTCGAACCCGGCGTCGTCGAAACAGCCGAATTTCGGCGTCAGGCCGCGCAGCATGCGGATCAACTGGAGTTGCGGGGTGATGAAGTCGATGACGAGACCGAACCGCGTCTGGCGAACGAAGTCGAGCCCGGCCTCGGCTTCGCGCTGAACATCGCGGAGCGGATCACCGGCGGCGAGGAGGTTGGTGAGAAGGATGTTGCGGCCATAGGCCGCATAGTTGAAGTCACCGGCCTGCTGCGCCGTCTCGAAGGCGCGCCGCGTCAACGGAAAACCGGTCCGGATGGGTCGCGTCCAGGGAATGATGATGCTCCCAAAGAACAGGTAAACGCGTGCCCTGAAGCGGTCGAGCCCGTACTTCTCCACCAGGTCGACAGCGAGCTTGCCGAAGCGGAACGCTGCATTGTAGTCGCCGAATTCCGGCCCCAGCATGGTGCCGAACCAGACATAGGCGAAGCTCGAACCGTCGCTGTTGCCATGCTCCAGGCTGAGATTTACCAAGCGGCCCATGACAAGCGAACGCAGGTTCGGGTCGGTGAATTGGGTTGCCGGCATCACCGCCGTGAGGACCTCCATTGTCGCGCGCGCGACCGGATCGGTCATCCGCGGCAGGTTGAGCAGCGCCTCGATCGGACGGTCGCCGAGCTGCCGCCATATCCGTGCGTGTTCTTCTCGGGCTTCCTCTTGCGTCGGGTGCGCCGACCA
Organism: uncultured Alphaproteobacteria bacterium; assembly: GCA_963750235.1. Lineage (GTDB taxonomy): Bacteria > Pseudomonadota > Alphaproteobacteria > Acetobacterales > Acetobacteraceae > Acidocella. The sequence continues at coordinate 628,217 of CAVVPW010000003.1, read as the reverse complement.
CGCGATGCCGATGTGCCGGAGATAGTCGAGACAGACATCGACGGCACGGTCGCTCTGGCCGAGAGTTGTGAAGAGCTCTTCCCGCAGCCGGGTGATGGCGGCAAGGTCCACCAGCCGTCCGGCGCGGCTAGAGAGCATGCTTAAGCGGGTCTCCGCCGCAGCCAAGTCGCCGGTCAGGAACTCGCATTCAGCGCGGTGCAACTCAAGTGCAAAGATGAGCTCACGCCGGCGCTCCCACGCATCGTCCGCCAACAGCGCGGCCCCGGCGGTCAGATAGTTCAGCGCCGAGGCGTATGCGGTAGAGGCCTTGGCGCGCTTGCCCGCCAGCAGATTGAACTCGGCCAGCTGTTCGCGCTCGTCCTGCTCGTGGATTAGCGCGGCGCCGCGGTTGAGCTGATCGACGATGTCAAAAATCGCCTCTTCACGTTCCTCCGGAGGCGTGTGTGCCACAAGCTGACGGCCGAGCCGGAGATGGATTTCGGCGCGTAACTCAAGCGGGACCAGAGAATAGGCGGCTTCCTGAACACGATCATGCGTGAATTTGTAGAAACGTCCCTGCCGCAGGAGCAACTCCTGACGGACAGCCGGCCACAGAGCCGCATGGACCCGCTCCCCCGATATTTCGAGGATGATTGAAAGCTTCGTTGTCTCAGCCGTGTTGCCGAGACAGGCCAGAAGCTGCAACGCATTCTGCGTTTCGCCCGGCAGGCGCGACAGCTTGCCCACCATCAGCTCCACCACGTTATCGGTGTACCGCTTCGCGTGAATGCGCTCGAGATCCCAGGACCAACGCGCGGCGTCATGGTCGAAGATGAGCATTCCTTCTTCGGCGAGCGAAGATAGGAACTGAATGGCGAAGAAAGGATTGCCGCCGGTCTTCTCATGCACCAGCTGCACGAGCGGCGCGGCGCGCCCGGGTTCGCAGCGCAGCGCGTCCGCGATCAACTGCCCGAGATGCGCCCGGGTGAGAGGCGCGAGTGTGATCTCCGAGACCTTGCCGCCGGCACTCTTGATGGCGTCGAGCTTGCGCCGCAGCGGATGGCTGGCCGTGACTTCGTTATCGCGATAGGCGCCGATCAGCAGGAGGTGGCGTAGATCGGGTTGGGTCAGCACGTCCTCCAGCAGATCAAGCGTCGCCGCGTCGAGCCATTGCAAATCGTCGAGGAAGAGCGCCAGCGGATGCTCCGGCCGGGCGAAAACGCTGATAAACCGCCGGAACACCAGCTGGAAACGCCGTTGCATCTGCTGCGGTTCAAGCTCAGGGACCGGCGGCTGGTCACCGATTATGAGCCTCAGCTCCGGAACGAGATCGACCATCAGCTGGCCGTTGGCGCCCAGCGCCTCCAGAAGGGCATCGCGCCAGCCGTTTAGCTCGACGTCGCTCTTGCTGAGAAGAGACCGGACGAGACTCCGAAAGGCTTGTGCCAGGGTCGCATACGGGATGTTGCGCTTGTACTGGTCGAACTTCCCTGACGCGAAGAGCCCTCGCGACGGCACCAGCGCCTTGTGCAGCTCATTGACGACCGAGGACTTGCCGATGCCGGAATATCCGCTGACCAGCACCAGCTCCGGCGCACCGCCGTTGACGACGCGATTGAAGGCAGCGAGCAGGGTCTCGACCTCGCGAGTCCGCCCGTAAAGTTTTTCGGGAATCAAGAGCCGGTCCGGCGTGTCGTGTTGACCGAGGGGGAAATCTTCGATCCGGCGCCGCGCTTCCCACGCCGTCAGGCAGCGCCGCAGGTCGCTCTCCAGGCCGGATGCGGTCTGGTAGCGGTCCTCGGCCGTCTTGGCGAGCAGCTTCATGATGATGGCTGAGACTGTGGCCGACACATTCGTCAACCGCTCGGCGGGCGGTATCGGCTTTCTCGCGATATGGCAGTGGACCCACTCCATCGGATCGGATGCCGTAAACGGCAGTGAGCCGGTGAGCATCTGATAGAAGGTGACGCCAAGTGCGTAGAGGTCGCTGCGGGAGTCGATCGAGCGGTTCATCCGGCCGGTCTGTTCGGGCGCCATGTAGGCGAGCGTTCCGGTGATCGTCTCGGGCGGCTCGGGCGCCTGGCGTTCACGCGGCAACCGCGACGCGATGCCGAAACCGGTGAGCCTGATCTCCCCGGTCGTGGGATTTACGAGAATGTTGTGCGGCTGGACGTCCTTGTGCACGAGGCCGCGCCGGTGGACCTGCGCGAGAGCCCCGGCGATGGCGATGGCGAGGTGCAAAAACTCTTCCACCTCCAACGGCGCACCGAGCAGCCACTCCAGCGGCTCGCCGCCAGGATCCTCCAGCACCAGCACAGTCTGGCCGGAGTCGCGGACGAACTCCAGCGGCCGCACCGCCCACGATCCGTCCAGCTCGTCCTTCAATCCATATTCGTGAGCCAGACGATCCAGCGTCGCCGGTGCCGGCTGCTCCGCGGTGGCCAGAACGGCCAGCACGACGCGCCGCTTGCCATCGGCGTCTCGGCGCCATGTCCGGCAGAAGACGCGGTCGCCGTCCTCCCACAAGACCTGGAAGTTGCTGTCCCTGTCTGCGCCGAACCGATTAGCTGGGCTCAACTGCCGGACTCCATCATCAGGCCGCTCACGACCCTCGGGCCGAGACGGTCTCTGCGACCATTCGTCCGCTCGGCGGGCCAGACCACGCTTGGAGGCCAACTCTGCCACAGCCGCTGCGATATGGCGATGTCTATGGAGACGCGTCACGCCGTGAGCCCGTAAAACCAAACTAAATCTGATGGTTGGCGCGCCGATAGGCGCCGAAACCCCTTACCGTTTTACAAACATGCCATCATGACGGAACTTTCAGGTCCATTAACATTCTGCGTCGAAGCCAGGGGGATTGAAGAGCTCTCGGCATGGAACGACGCGCTGTGGAAGGGCATGGGCGGGCTGCGATCGGCAGTCATCGACGCCCCCCTTCTACGGACGCGCGCGGTTTCATGCGGCGGGACATGTGCGGCTGTGCGAGCTGACTTCCTCGGCCGTGCAGGTCGCGCGTGACGCCGCCGGCGGGCTGGTGGAGGATCGCGGCTTCGTCAAGGTCGCGGTGCAGCTTGCCGGGCGCGCCGTGATCAGTCAGGCCGGGCGCGAGGTGGTGCTCGATAGCGCGGGCTGGACCTTCTACGATACCGCCCACCCCTACAGCGTGGTGAACCTCACCCAAATGCATCAGTTTGTGGTGCCAGGGCCTGCCCTCCACGCCCAATCTGGCGGAAGTTTATCGCAAGCGGGTGGCGGCGCCGCACACGGCGTTGGCCGACCCGGCGACCAAGCACGAGGATTTCGGCATCATCCGCACGCTGATCGACGCAGTCCGCCTGGTCCCCGAGGACGGCCAGCTGCGGGTTGAGATCCGTGGTGCCCCGGCCGGGATCCTGGCCTTGTCGGTCCAAAACAACAAAACCGCCCGGGTCGGCCCGGACGGTCCTGTGTCTGTTCTGTATGAGCAAATCAAGTTGGTTGCGGGGGCCAGATTTGAACTGACGACCTTCAGGTTATGAGCCTGACGAGCTACCGGGCTGCTCCACCCCGCGTTGGTATTTTTGACGACGAAACCGCCCTTATTGACGCGTGTGCGTTTTGGGGGCGGTTTTGTTGTTTGTGTTTGATAGGCTGGAGGACCTGGCGGCGACCTACTCTCCCGTGCCTTAAGACACAGTACCATGGGCGCTGGGGATTTTCACGTCCGAGTTCGGGATGGGATCGGGTGTAGGCTCCCCGCCAGAGCCACCAGGTCGTCCAGCCTATCAAAGCTGTTTGATCTGGGTGGTTTGGTTTTGGTGCTTTGCTGTGTGTGTCAGCGTCATTCATCTTTCGATGGATGATTGCTGTGTATGGGGGTTGGTGAGGGATATTTGAACTCTATCGGGTGATTAGTACCGGTTAGCTTCGCGAGTTACCCCGCTTCCACACCCGGCCTATTAACGTGGTGGTCTACCACGACCCTCAGGGAGGCCTAGTTTTGAGGTAAGTTTCCCGCTTAGATGCTTTCAGCGGTTATCTTTTCCGTACTTAGCTACCCGGCTGTGCCGCTGGCGCGACAACCGGTACACCAGAGGTACGTCCATCCCGGTCCTCTCGTACTAGGGACAGATCCTCTCAAGCCTCCAACACCCACGGCAGATAGGGACCGAACTGTCTCACGACGTTCTAAACCCAGCTCACGTACCACTTTAATCGGCGAACAGCCGAACCCTTGGGACCTGCTCCAGCCCCAGGATGTGATGAGCCGACATCGAGGTGCCAAACCTCCCCGTCGATGTGGACTCTTGGGGGAGATCAGCCTGTTATCCCTAGAGTACCTTTTATCCGTTGAGCGATGGCCCTTCCACGTGGAACCACCGGATCACTATGGCCGACTTTCGTCTCTGCTCGAGTTGTCACTCTCGCAGTCAGGCGGGCTTATGCCATTGCACTCAACAGCCGATGTCCGACCGGCTTGAGCCCACCATCGCGCGCCTCCGTTACTTTTTGGGAGGCGACCGCCCCAGTCAAACTGCCCACCATGCAGGGTCCCGATCCAGGATAACTGGACTCGGTTAGATATCAGAAGAGTTCAGGGCGGTATTTCAAGGTTGGCTCCACACGAGCTAGCGCCCATGCTTCAATGCCTCCCGCCTATCCTACACAGCACTCTCCTAATACCACTGCAAAGTTGCAGTAAAGGTTCATAGGGTCTTTCCGTCTGACCGCGGGTACCCCGCATCTTCACGGGGAATTCAATTTCGCTGAGCCCATGCTGGAGACAGTGGGGAAGTCGTTACGCCATTCGTGCAGGTCGGAACTTACCCGACAAGGAATTTCGCTACCTTAGGACCGTTATAGTTACGGCCGCCGTTTACCGGGGCTTCAATTCAGTGCTTGCACACCTCCTCTTAACCTTCCGGCACCGGGCAGGCGTCAGACCGTATACGTCGTCTCTCGACTTCGCACAGCCCTGTGTTTTTACTAAACAGTCGCTACCCCCTCTTTTGTGCCACCCAACCATGGTTGCCCACGATTGGGTCTTGCTTATCCCGAAGTTACGCAAGTAATTTGCCTAGTTCCTTCAACATGGTTCTCTCAAGCGCCTTGGTATACTCTACCAGTCCACCTGTGTCGGTTTCGGGTACGGTCTATACGCTAGAGCTATTTCCTGGAATGCTCAAAAAGCCAGATCAATCCAATAAGACCTGACAACATCTCGCATTCGTCACTTCTAGCAGGTACAGGAATATTCACCTGTTTCCCATCGACTACGGCTTTCGCCCTCGCCTTAGGAGCCGACTAACCCTGCGCGGATTAACCTTGCGCAGGAACCCTTGGACTTACGGCGACAGAGTTTCTCACTCTGTTTGTCGCTACTCATGTCAGCATTCGCACTTCCGATACCTCCAGGACCTCTCACGAGTATCCCTTCACAGGCCTACGGAACGCTCCGCTACCGCGTGATAAAATCACGCCCACAGCTTCGGTATATGGCTTGAGCCCCGTTACATTTTCGGCGCAGGATTTCTATTAGACCAGTGAGCTATTACGCTTTCTTTAAAGGATGGCTGCTTCTAAGCCAACCTCCTGGTTGTTTTGGAATTCCCACATCCTTTCCCACTTAGCCATAATTTGGGGACCTTAGCTGGTGGTCTGGGCTGTTTCCCTCTCGACGATGGACCTTAGCACCCACCGTCTGTCTGCCGTACAAAACTCCTCGGTATTCGGAGTTTGGTTAGGTTTGGTAAGTC
>CAVVPW010000003.1:0-617500 GCA_963750235.1 uncultured Alphaproteobacteria bacterium | reverse complement strand
CCCATCTCCCGTGCCGCGCGCAAGGCGCCCAGCACATTGGCCGACTTGCCGGAGGTGGTGATGCCGAAAAGCACATCCCCTGCCCGCCCCAACCCTTGCAACGGGCGGGCGAACATCTCATCGACGCCAAAATCATTCACCGCCGCGGTCACGGCCGAGGTATCCATCGCCAAAGTGATCGCCGGCCAACTCTGGCGCGCCACCCCCCCGCGCAAGCGGATGACCAGCTCGGTCGCCAGATGCTGTGCATCCGCCGCCGAGCCGCCATTGCCACAAAAAATAAGCTTATTCCCAGCCCGGATCGCCTTTTCACAGACATCCACCACGGCCAGCGCCGGGGCAGCGTTCTCGGCCAGCATTAGCTTCAATTCCGCCGAGCGCCGCAGCATCGCCGCATAGCGCCCAGCCTCCGTGTCTTGCATCGAAATGGTCAACTCCCGCCCCTGTTTCGCGGGGACTTATACGTCAGCGCGCCGCTACTCGGCCACCCAGCCGCCATCCATCGAGAGCGGCGCCCCAGTGATGGTCTCCGCCCCGTCCGAGCACAAAAACACGGTCAGCGCGCCGAGATGCTCCGGCGTGGAGAATTTCAGCATTGGCTGCTTCTCGGCGAGGAGCGCCCTTTTCTCCTCATCCACCGTCGTGCCCTTCTCCGCCGCACGGTCCTCAAGTTGCTTCTGCACCAGAGGGGTGAGTACCCACCCAGGGCAGATGGCATTCACGGTGACGCCGCTATTGGCCAACTCGATCGCCGCCACCTTGGTCGCGCCGAGCACGCCATGCTTGGCCGCCACATAGGCCACCTTGTTGGCGCTCGCCACCAGCCCATGCGCCGAGGCGATGTTGATGATCCGCCCCCAGCCCTTGGCCTTCATGCCAGGTATGGCGGCCTTCATGCCATGGAACACGGCGGAGAGGTTGATGGCGATGATCGCATCCCATTTCGCGTCCGGGAATTCCTCGACCGGCGCCACGAACTGGATGCCGGCATTGTTCACCAGGATATCCAGGCCGCCGAGCGTCGCGTGCGTCTTGGCCACCAACTCGGCCACGCCTTCCGCCTTGCTCAGATCCGCGCCGTCATATGCAACCTTCACGGAAAATTCTTGCGCCAGACCGGCGCGGAGCGCCTCGATCTCGCCCGGATCGCCAAATCCATTCAGCATCACATCCGCGCCCTCCGCCGCCAGTGCCCGGGCAATGCCCAAGCCAATGCCGCTGGTCGAGCCGGTAACCAGAGCCACCTTGCCTTTTAACGCCATCTCGAACACCCTCCGTCTGCACTGAAGGGAGAGCATCACGCGCCCCTGGCCGCGTCAAGCACGCCGGGGCGTTCTCTCCCGCAGCTTATATGAAGTACAACCAGGTACAACGCGAAGGATTTTTTGGCTCATGGACATGTTGACCAGCCCGCGACACCCGGATCAAAAGTCCCTCCCCCCCATGCCGAAAGTTTCGCGCCCCAAAGGGTGCGAGGGTGTCGGCCTTGTCCTGCAAGGGGGCGGCGCGCTCGGCGCCTATCAGGCCGGGGTGTACCAGGCGCTGCACGAGGCCGGGCTGGAGCCCGACTGGGTGGCGGGCGTGTCCATCGGCGCGATCAATTCGGCCATCATCGCCGGCAACGCCCCGGAGCACCGCGTCGCGAAGCTGGAGAAATTCTGGCTCGATATCACGGCACGCGACCCCTATACCGTCTGGCCCGAGGGCGATTACGCCCGAATGCTGCGCAACATGGTCTCGGCCATGAACGGCTTGCTGTTCGGCCAGCCCGGCTTCTTCCGTCCCCGCCCCTTCTCCGGCTTCTTCGCGCCGCGCGGCTCCCGTGCCGCCACCGCGCTGTACGACACCGCCCCCCTGCACCGGACGCTGGAAAACCTCGTCGATTTCGACCTCATCAATGACGGCCCGGTGCGCTTCGCGGTCGGGGCGGTGAATGTCGCCACCGCCAACTTCCAGTATTTCGACAATCACGAGACCGAAATCGGCCCCGAGCACATCATGGCCTCAGGCGCCCTGCCCCCCGGCCTGCCGATGATCCGCATCGGCCGCCACCGCTACTGGGATGGCGGGCTGGTCTCCAACACCCCGCTGCAGCACCTGCTCGACCATATTGGCGGGCGCAACATGCTGGTCTTTCAGGTGGACCTCTTCTCGGCCCAGGGCGAGATCCCGCGCGACATGCCGGACGTCCTGGCGCGCATGAAGGACATCCAGTACTCCTCGCGCACCCGCACCACCACCGACCATTTCCTGCAGACCCACCGGCTGCAGCAGGCCCTGCGCGAGGCGCTCCACATGGTACCGCCCGAAAAGCTCACCGAGGCCCAGCGCGAGATGAAGGCCGAACTCGAGCGCCTGCCTGAAATCAACATCATGCAGCTGATTTACCAGCAGAAGGCCTACGAGGGCGACGCCAAGGATTACGAGTTCAGCCGCATCTCGATGAAGGAGCACTGGCGCGCCGGCTATTACGACACGCGCAACACCCTGGCGCATCGCGACTGGTTCACCTTCAAGGGCGAGGCCGGCATCAACTCGTACGACATCCACCGCATGGGCGAGTGAGGGGCTGCTCCACAAGTCTACTCCGGCGGCCACCTAGCCGCGTTTTTCTGCGCTCCGGTGCTCACGTACCTCAAGTACGCTCCGCTCCGGTGCTCGAAAACCACGGCTATCCGCCTCGCCAGAGCGACTTCTGAAGCAGCCCCTGCCCCCTCCCCTTGCGTCCGGCGCGGCGGGCATGGCAACCAAGGCGCCCGTCAACCCCGGAGCCGGAACACCTTGAGCGACTTATTCGAGAGCGGTGCGAGCAAAGACTACGGCGCGAAGGACATCGAGGTCCTCGAAGGCCTGGAGCCCGTCCGTCGCCGCCCGGGCATGTATATCGGCGGCACGGACGAGACCGCCCTGCACCACCTGGCCGCGGAAATCCTGGACAACTCCATGGACGAGGCCGTGGCCGGCCATGCCAGCGTCATCGAGATGACGCTCGAGCCCAACAACAAGCTCACCATCCGGGACAATGGCCGCGGCGTCCCCATAGACCCGCACCCGAAATTCCCCGGAAAATCCGCCCTTGAGGTCATCTTCACCACGCTGCACTCGGGCGGCAAGTTCTCCGGCAAGGCCTATGCCACCTCGGGCGGCCTGCACGGCGTCGGCTCCTCGGTGGTCAACGCGCTGTCCACCAGCTTCACGGCCGAGGTCGCGCGGGACAAGAAACTCTACCGCCAGGACTACGCCCGCGGCATCCCGCAGACGAAGCTTGTCGAGGTTGGCCCGGTCCAAAACCGCCGCGGCACCTCCATCAGCTTCATCCCCGATACCGAGATTTTCGGCCCGCTGAAATTCTCTCCGGCGCGGTTGTATAAGCTTTGCCGCTCCAAGGCCTATCTGTTCCGTGGCGTGCGCATCCGCTGGTCCTGCGACCCCTCGCTGATCAAGCCCGATTCGGACATCCCGGCCCAGGCCGAGCTGCACTTCCCCGGCGGCTTGCGCGATTCTCTGGCGGCCGAGCTGGGCGACACAGCCCTCGTCCTGCCGGAGATCTGGGCCGGCGAGGCCAAGTTCGCGCCCATCAACGGCCAGGAGCAGGGCAAGCTGGAATGGGCGCTCGCCTGGGTGGAGCAGGGCGACTCCAGCATCGACACCTATTGCAACACCGTCCCCACCCCGCTCGGCGGCACGCACGAGGCCGGGTTCCGCGCCGCCCTCCTGAAAGGCCTGCGCGCCTGGGCCGAGACCCGTGGCAACAAGCGCGGCGCCGCCATCATCGCCGAGGACGTGCTGGGCTCTCTGCGCGCCAAACTCTCGCTGTTCATCCGCGAGCCGCAATTCCAGGGCCAGACAAAGGAAAAGCTGACGACGGCAGAGGCCACGCGCCTCACCGAAACCTCGCTGCGCGACCGTTTCGACCATTTCCTGGCGGGCGACCCGGGCAATGCGGACAACCTGCTGGCCTTTGTCATCGACCGTGCGGAAGACCGCCTGCGCCGCAAGGAACAGAAGGACACGCCGCGCAAATCGGCCACGCGCCGCCTGCGCCTGCCCGGCAAGCTTGCCGATTGCGCCACGGAAAATGCCGAGGGTACGGAAATCTTCCTGGTCGAGGGCGATAGCGCCGGCGGTTCCGCCAAGCAGGCGCGCAACCGCAACACCCAGGCGATTTTGCCGCTCAAGGGCAAAATCCTCAACGTCGCCTCCGCCTCCGGCGAAAAGCTTAAGCAGAACCAGGAGTTGAAGGACCTCATCGAGGCCCTGGGCTGCGGTACCGGCTCAGGCTTCAACCGCGCCAATCTGCGCTATGAGCGCATCATCATCATGACGGACGCGGACGTGGACGGCGCGCATATCGCCTCGCTGCTGATGACTTTTTTCTACCGCGAGCTGCCGGAACTCATCCGCCACGGCCATGTGTATCTGGCGCAGCCGCCGCTCTATCGAATTGTGCAAGGCGCCAAGAGCATCTACGCCATGGACGACGCGCACCGCGAAAAACTGGTAAAAACCTTCAAGCCCGGCGCGAAGCTGGAGATCAGCCGCTTCAAAGGCCTCGGCGAAATGCCGCCCGCGGTGCTAAAGGAAACCACCATGGACCCGGCGAAACGCACGCTGCTGCGCATCATGGCCTCGCCTGAAACCCGTGCTGCAACCTCCGACCTGGTCGAGCAGCTGATGGGCAAGCGCCCCGAGTTGCGCTTTCAATTCATCCAGGAGAATGCAGGCAAAGTCGAAGAGCTCGACGTCTAACACCGCCGTCATTGCGAGCGCAGCGAAGCAATCCATCTTTATGCTCAGCGCCAAGGTTACGCTCGTGGTCCCTCGACAAAATACCAAGCGTAGCAACGGGCAAGATTTGATGGAATGCCAGGAGCCGCTTTTATGATACCCTTTTCAATGTCGTACTCTTCATCAAGAGGCACGGCACCAGCGTCCATCGTTACATAAGAGCCAGAAAACGGATCACCTTTGTAGAAGAGAAACGGTTCATCTTCTACATAATCTTCAACATATAAAATGGTCCAGCCGCGACTGCGGAATATTTTCAAAAAATCAACCGTCGGCACACGTTCTGTATCATGCATTTGCGACAGGAGCATGTTCAATCGCTTTATAACAATTGGCGTCCAAGTCTTTTCTTCCTGGCTGGAGAGGCTCTGATCTATGCCATCGCAAGGCGTCGCTGCGCGCCCAACGGTCGCTATCGATATAAACGCCAGTGCCCAGACCAACCGCTTAAACCAAACCATCTCTACGCCCCCTAAAATTCACCTCATAAACCACCGCATCCGTATCAAACCTTGCCTCGTGCCACGCACCGGGATCAAAATGCACCACAATACCCGGCCGCAGTAGAATCTCCCCACCCTCCCACAGCAGCACACCTTCCCCTTCCGCCACCATGAAGAACTGCTCGAACTCGTGCGAATGCCGCGCCGCAACATACCCGGCCCTCACCGCCACGCGCTTGAAGTCCCCCGCCTGTCCCGGGATCAGCCTGCGGTCGGCCTTCGCATCGCCGTAAGGCGCCACCTCATCCCAATGAAACTGCGCTACATTCCCCACCCATCCCTCCAGCCACAAAAAAACGGCTCCGAGTCGCCCCGGAGCCGTTTCGCATAGTCCACTGCCGACTAAGCTTAGACCAGCTTCTTCAGCGTGGGGGAGGCCTTGAAGCGCACGGTCTTGCCGGCCTTCACCTTGATCTCCTCGCCGGTGCGCGGGTTCACGCCCTTGCGGGCCTTGGTCTTGCGGACGGTGAAGGTGCCGAAGCTCGGCAGCGTGAACTTGCCGTTCTTCTTCATCTCCTTGACGATCGCCTCGATCAGGTCGGTCGCCGTGCGATTCGCAGCAACGCCGGTAATCTCGGCGGAGTTTTGGATAACTTCAGCAATAAACGCCTTAGACATATTTTAAAGCCTCTTTCCCGTTTCGCGGCCTGGCTGGTCTGTTTTCGCCAAACCGCTGTTCCTACCAGTCAAAACGCTCCAGGCGCGACTGCGAACAGCCAGGCGCGTTGGCTAAAATCTAGCCTGCACCTAGAAAAAACACCAGAGCATTGCGCCCCGGCACGTTAAAAATATTAGCGCTCTGCTAGAAGAATGGTGCCCAGGGGCGGAATTGAACCACCGACACTGCGATTTTCAGTCGCATGCTCTACCAACTGAGCTACCTGGGCACTTGGGTAGCGGGGTGCCTATACCAGGCTGCCCCCTGTTGCAAGCCCGCTGGTGCTGTCACTGGGAATTGAACCCAGGACCTCTTCATTACCAATGAAGTGCTCTACCCCTGAGCTATGACAGCGCGCGGTCCGGGCCGTATATCCAACCACGCGCCCGGATGCAACAGGCCTTGACGCATTACCGTGTCCGAGGCTTGAACATCCCGCATGAAGGCTCCGCAGAATCCTCCCAAGCCAAGCCCGGCCGAGGCCGCCCGGGCCGCGCGCGAGGCTGCCGAGGCCGCCGCCCTGCGCGCGAATCTTCAGCGCCGCAAGGCCCAGGCGCGCGCCGCCGCCACCCCCGCACCGGAGAAGGACAACGACAAATGCCGGTAATGCCCGACCACTGGATCCGCGCCCAAGCCCTTGAGGCCGGCATGATCTCCCCCTTCGTCGAGGCGCAGAAGCGCGACGGCGTAGTTTCCTATGGCCTCTCCTCTTATGGCTACGACGCCCGCTGCGCCGACCATTTCAAGATTTTCACCAATGTCGATTCGGCGGTGGTGGACCCCAAAGCCTTCAACCCGGCCAGCTTCGTGGACCGCACAGGCCCGGTCTGCATCATCCCGCCCAACAGCTTCGCTCTTACCCATACGGTCGAATATTTCCGCATACCCAGAGATGTGCTGGTCATCTGCCTGGGCAAATCCACCTATGCGCGCTGCGGCATCATCGTGAACGTCACCCCGCTTGAGCCTGAATGGGAGGGCCAGGTGACCATCGAGATCTCCAACACCACGCCGCTCCCGGCCAAGATCTACGCCGGCGAGGGCATCTGCCAGTTCCTGTTCCTCAAGGGCGAAAGTCCGTGTGAGGTCTCGTACGCCGACAAATCGGGCAAATATATGGGCCAGCGCGGCGTCTCGCTGCCAAGAATGTGATGGACATCACATTCTTGGGTCGGTTGGCGATCAATTTCATGGCCCGGTTGAACCGGGCCATATCGATCTAGGATGTAAAACTCATGGACTCAATTCGTATCACCGGCGGCGTGCCGCTTTCCGGCACCATCGCCATTTCGGGCGCCAAGAACGCGGCCCTGCCGCTGATGACCTGCGGCCTGCTCACCGACGAGCGCCTCACCCTCACCAACGCCGCCCGCCTCGCGGACCTGCAGACCATGGCCGAACTGCTGCGCCAGCACGGCATCGCTGTGGAATGGAACGGGCGCAGCATCGCGCTCGGCGGGCGCATTACCAATACCGAGGCTCCGTACGACATCGTGCGCAAGATGCGCGCCTCGATCCTCGTGCTCGGCCCGCTGCTCGCCCGAGTCGGCGAGGCCCGGGTCTCCCTGCCCGGCGGCTGCGCCATCGGCACCCGCCCGGTGGATCTGCACCTGAAGGGGCTGGAAGCCATGGGCGCGAAGATTAAGCTCGATGGCGGCTATATCGACGCCTCCGCCCCCCAGGGGCTGAAGGGCGCGACCATCGTGTTCCCCTTCGTCTCCGTCGGCGCCACCGAGAACCTGCTCATGGCGGCCTCCCTGGCCGATGGTGCGACCACGCTGAAGAACGCCGCCCGCGAGCCGGAAATCTCGGATCTCGCGCATTGCCTCATCGCCATGGGCGCGAAGATCGAGGGCGTCGGCACCGACACGCTGGTGGTCGAGGGCGTGAAATCCCTGCACGGCGCGGAACATGCCATCCTGCCGGACCGCATCGAAACCGGCACCTATGCCTGCGCCGCGGCCATCACCGGCGGCAATCTGTTCCTGGAGAATGCCCGGGCGGCGGATCTCGGCGCGGTGCTCACCTCCCTGCGCGAGGCCGGAATCGTCATAACCGAGGAAGAAAACGGCTTTAGTGTCGCCCGAGCGAACGGGCTACACGGCGTGGACGTGATGACCGAACCCTTCCCCGGCTTCCCCACGGATATGCAGGCGCAGTTCATGGCGCTTATGGCCGTGGCGGAAGGCGCGTCGATGATCACCGAAACCATCTTCGAAAATCGATTCATGCATGTGCCGGAACTCAACCGCATGGGCGCGCGCATCAACGTGCACGGCTCCTCCGCCATCATCCGGGGCGTGAAGCATCTCTCCGGCGCCCCGGTCATGGCCACCGATCTGCGCGCCTCCTTCTCCCTGGTGCTCGCCGGGCTGGCGGCTCAGGGCGAAACCACCATCTCCCGCGTCTATCATCTCGACCGTGGCTACGAAGCAGTGGAGCAAAAGCTCGCCGCCTGTGGCGCGAGGATTGAACGGGTGGCGTGACCACACCACATTCCTGGGCATGGACGAGTTCAATCTGGAGCGTTTCGTCTCTGCCCAGGCGCCGGTCTATGCCGCCGTGCAGCAGGAGCTTGCCGCCGGGTATAAGCGCACGCACTGGATGTGGTTCATCTTTCCGCAGATCGCAGGGCTTGGCTTCTCAGCCATGTCAAAGCGTTACGCTATTTCCGGGCTGGACGAGGCCCGGGCCTATCTCGCCCACCCGGCGCTGGGGCCACGCTTAAAAGAGTGCATCAGCCTCGCCATGAACTCCGGCCATGCGGCGCTCGACGTTTTCGGCCCCACCGACGCGCAGAAGCTCCATTCCAGCCTCACCCTGTTCGCCTCTGCCGGGAAGGACCCGCTCTTCATCCAGGCGCTGGAACATTTTTTCGGCGGCGAGTGGGATGAGGCAACGCTGACGCAACTCGAAACCTAACCGCGCCACTCCATGTTCACCACCTCCACCGGCAGCCCGCCGCACGGGTGCGTGTATAGCGCCCTTCCGGTCTCGACGAAGCCGCAGCGCGCATAGAACGGCGCGGCATTCAGAGTCGCCTCCAGCCGCACCAGCCCATCCAGCCGCGCCGCCGCCACGCCAATCTCCTGCAGCCGTCTTCCCAGCCCCATCCCGGCCACCTCCGGCAGCACGAACAACCGGGTCAGCACCCCAGGCGCGGTATCTACAAAGCCGAGAATAATCCCGCCCGCCGTGGCCACCCGCACATTGCCGCCGGCGATCACCGCCTCGTAATGCGCCGCATCCCGGCCATCCATCCAGGCGGCAATCTGCGCAGGCGCATAATGCCCCGCCGCCAGGGCGCGTATCGCCGCCGCTGTCACGTCGTAGAGTGCCTGCCCCTCGCCCGCCCGCGCCGGGCGGATGACAGGGTTCACCTGCTCAGCTCGACGATCTTGATCCGCTTGCCCTGGGTCGAGAGCGCAATCTCACCCCGGATCAGTCGCAGCGCATCCTCGCCGAACATCTCCCGCCGCCAGCCTTCCAGGATCGGGTTCGGCGTATTCTCGTCCAGAGCCAGCGCCTCGATCTCCTCGCCGCTCGCCACCAGCCTTGCCGCCACGTTGTTCTGCTCGGCCGCCGCATTCAGCAGCACTTTCAGCAGCGCCACCAGCGCGGGCGAGGCGCGCGGCGTATCGCGCGGGCGCTCAACCTTCGGCAGATCCGCCTCGCCCAACGCCTTGGCCTCGGCAATCGCCGCCAGCAGGGACACACCGGACTTGCCATTGGCGAAGCCGGCGGAAATCCCGCGCGCCCGCGTCAGCTCCTCGGCGTTCTCCGGCGCCAGAGCGGCAACCTCGGGGATCTGCTCATCCTTCAGCAGCCGTCCGCGCGGAATATTTATCCGCTGCGCCTCGCGCTCGCGCCACGCGGCGATGGCCTGCACGAGAGCCAGCTGACGGCGGTTATTGGTGCGCAGCTTGAGGCGCTCCCAGGCTTTCACCGGGTCCACCCGGTACGTGTTGGGGTCCGCCAGCACTTCCATCTCCTGGCCCACCCAGTCCATCCGCCCTTCCACGCGCAGCCTGGCGGAGAGCTTCTCATACACTGTGCGCAGATGCGTCACGTCGGCAGCGGCGTAGTCGATCTGCGCCTTGGTCAGCGGCCGGGCCGACCAGTCCGAGAAGCGGTGAGTCTTATCTATATGCCCCCCGGTCAGGGACTGCACGAGCGAGTCATACCCCACCTGGTCGCCAAACCCGGCCACCATCGCCGCCACCTGGGTATCGAACAGGTTCTGCGGCACAGCCCCGAACAGCAGCAGGAAGATTTCCACATCCTGGCGGCAGGCATGGAACACCTTCACCACATCCGGCTTTGCCAGCAGCTCGCCCAGCGGGGCCAAGTCTATGCCCTTGGCCATCGCGTCCACCACAGCGACATCCCCAGTCCCGGCCAGCTGCACCAGGCACAGCTCCGGGTAATAGGTCTTCTCCCGCATGAACTCGGTGTCCACCGTGATGAACTCTTCGCCCGCGAGGCGTTCGCACAGCGCGGCCAGGGCTTCGGTGGTGGTGATAAAATCGGTCTGTGTGTCGCTCATATAGCCACCCTTACCGCTCTCCCCGCTTGACAGGAAAGAGGGCGCGGTTTCTTTGCCCGCCATGGAACAGATTCACGCCTATCGCTCTCATGATTGCGCTGCCCTGCGCAGCTCCGACATCGGCAAAACCGCCCGCCTTTCCGGCTGGGTACACGCCAAGCGTGACCATGGCGGCCTGCTGTTCATCGATTTGCGCGACCATTTCGGCCTGACGCAATGCGTGTTCGCCGCCGGCACCCCGGCTTTCGCCGCGGCCGAGCATGTGCGTGTCGAGTCGGTCATCACCGTCACCGGCAACGTGGTGGAGCGCGCTCCCGGCACCACCAACCCCAAGCTCCCCACCGGCGAGATCGAGCTGCGCGTGGAGACGCTGGAAGTCCAGGGCCCGGCTGACGTGCTGCCCATCCAGGTGGCGGGCAACGAGAACTACCCGGACGAGCTGCGCCTGAAATACCGCTTCCTCGATTTGCGCCGCGAGCAGGTGCACAAGAACATCATGCTCCGAGCGGGCGTCATCGCCTCCTTTCGCCGCCGCATGATCGAGGCCGGGTTCACCGAGTTCCAGACCCCAATCCTCACCGCCTCTTCCCCCGAGGGTGCGCGCGACTTCCTCGTTCCCGCCCGCAACCATCCGGGCAAGTTCTACGCCCTGCCGCAGGCCCCGCAGCAGTTCAAGCAGCTGCTCATGGTCGCCGGGTTCGACCGCTACTTCCAGATCGCCCCTTGCTTCCGCGATGAAGCCTCCCGCGCCGACCGCTCGCCCGGCGAGTTCTACCAGCTCGATTTCGAGATGAGCTTCGTCACGCAGGAGGACGTGTTCAACACCATCGAGCCGATCCTGCACGGCGTGTTCGACGAGTTCGCCAATGGCCGCGAGGTCGGCAAGCCGCCCTTCGAGCGCATCCCCTACGATGTGTCCATGCTGAAATACGGCTCGGACAAACCGGATCTGCGCAACCCGATCGTCATCTCCGACGTGACGGAAGCCTTCCGTGACTCGAGCTTCGGCCTGTTCGCGCGCATCATCGAAGGCGGCGGCATCGTCCGCGCCATCCCCGCCCCGGGTGCTGGCGCCAATCCCCGCTCCTTCTTCGACAAGCTCAACGAATGGGCCCGGGCCGAGGGCGCGGGCGGGCTTGGCTACATCACCTTCTCCGAGGCCGGGCCACAGGGCCCGATCGCCAAGAACCTCTCGCCCGAGCGCGCCGAGGCCATCCGGGAGGCTTGCGGCCTGCAAGCGGGCGACGCCGTGTTCTTCGCTGCAGGCAAGGAGCTGGACGCCGCCAAGTTCGCAGGCACCGTGCGCACCAAGCTCGGCAACGATCTCGGGCTGATTAAGGCGGGCGAGTTCAAGTTCTGCTGGATCGTCGACTTCCCAATGTACGAGTACGACGAGGAGCTGAAGCAGGTCGTGTTCAGCCACAACCCGTTCTCCATGCCGCAAGGCGGGCTGGACGCGCTGGAGAACCAGGACCCGCTCACCATCAAGGCCTTCCAGTATGACATCGTCTGCAACGGTATCGAGCTCTCCTCGGGCGCCATCCGTAACCACCGCCCGGACATCATGTTGAAGGCCTTCGAAATCGCCGGTTACGGCCAGGAAGAGGTGGAAGCCCGCTTCGGCGGCATGCTCAACGCCTTCCGCTACGGCGCGCCGCCGCATGGCGGCTCCGCCCCTGGCATCGACCGTATCGTCATGCTGCTGGCCGACGAGCCGAACATCCGCGAGGTCATCGCCTTCCCGCTCAACCAGCAGGGCGAGGATCTGATGATGGGCGCCCCCGCCCCGATACCCGCCGCGCGACTTAAGGAACTCTCCATCGCTTTGGCCTTGCCGCCAAAGCCGGTAAAATCCTAATATCCAACGGCCAGGCGCCCCCGCCTGGCCGTTTCCACATCACGCCATACAGCGCCTGACAGTTCTTCAAGAGAATCACCTCCTGTCATGGAAGCTTCACGTTACCGTCATCGCACCGTCACAGAACGCGCTTAAGGAAGCCCACATGGAAATAGCGAGTCAGCAGAATATGTCTTCCGACAAGGGGCTGCCCGATGCCCTCCGCCAAGCCGCACGCGGCAATAATGTGTGCGTCTCCATCCGCAACCTGAACTTCTATTACGGCGAGACACACGCGCTGAAGAACGTCTCGATCGACTTCCCCGACCGGCAGACGACTGCCATGATCGGCCCGTCCGGCTGCGGCAAGTCCACGCTTCTGCGCATCCTCAACCGCATGTACGACCTCTACCCCGGCCAGCGCGCCGAGGGCGAGGTGCTGATGAACGGGCAGAACATCATCGCCCCGGGCCAGGACCTCAACCAGCTGCGCCGCCGTGTCGGCATGGTATTCCAGAAGCCCACCCCCTTCCCCAAATCCATCTACGAGAACGTGCTCTTCGGCGTGCGCCTGCACGAGAAGCTCTCCAAGGCCGAGCTGGACGAGCGCGTGGAATGGGCGCTGACCCGCTCCGCCCTGTGGAACGAGGTGAAGGACCGCCTGCACACCTCCGCGCTCGGCCTCTCCGGCGGCCAGCAGCAGCGCCTTTGCATCGCCCGCTCCATCGCCGTCCGCCCCGAAGTGCTGCTGCTGGACGAGCCGACCTCCGCGCTCGACCCGATCAGCACGCTGAAGATCGAGGAGCTGGTGGACGAGCTGAAACGCGATTTCTGCATCGTTATCGTCACCCACAACATGCAGCAGGCTGGCCGCTGCGCCGACCAGGTGGCGTTCTTCTATCTCGGCGAGCTGGTTGAAGTCGGGCCCTCGAGCCAGATCTTCACCGCCCCGCGCGAGCGCAAAACGCAAGAATACATCACCGGCCGCTTCGGCTAAGTTAAGGAATCCACATCATGGCCGATGAACCGAAACACATTATCTCCAGCTTCGAAGCCGATCTGAAGAAGATCCACGACATGATCGCGATGATGGGCGGGCTGGTCGAGCGTGCCGTCGCCGACGCATCGACCGCGCTGCTGAACCATGATCCGGACATGGCCGCGCGGGTGCTCGAGCATGAGCCCAAGATCAACGCCGAGCAGCACAACATCGAGCAGTTCGCCGTCCGCCTGCTCGCCCTGCGCCAGCCGGTGGCCGATGACCTGCGCCAGATCATCCAGGCGCTGAAAGTTGTCACCGATCTCGAGCGCATTGGCGACTATGCCGCCAATATTGCCAAGCGCAGCATCGTCATCAACCAGGTGGCCAGCACCTTCTCGCTCTCCAGCATCGGCCAGATGGCGGCGATGGTGCAGCAGAACCTGAAATCCTGCATCGACACGGTGAGCGAAGGCAACCCGCAGAAGGCGATCGCCGTGTGGCGCGCCGACCAGGCGGTGGACGACCTCTACAACGCCATCTTCCGCGAACTGGTCACCTACATGATGGAAGACGCGCGCAGCATCACCGCCTGCACGCATCTGCTGTTCATCGCCAAGAACCTCGAGCGCATCGGCGATCACACCACCAACATCGCGGAACTGGCCTACTACGCCGTCACCGGCGAGGACCTGCCGGATTTCCGTCCCAAGGGCGACAATACCGCCAGCTATGTTCCCTCCGTCACCGGTTGAAGATGTCCGATCTGAATAAGCCTTACATCCTCATCGTCGAGGACGAAGCCCCGCTCGTTACACTGCTGCGTTATAACCTGGAGAAACAGGGCTTCCGCGTGGAAGACACCGGCGACGGTGGCGAGGCCCTGACGCGCATCACCGAAGCCCAGCCCGACCTGCTGCTGCTGGACTGGATGCTACCGACGATGTCGGGCATCGAGCTCTGCCGCCAGCTGCGCCGCCGCCCGGCCACGCGCCAGCTGCCCATCATCATGCTCACCGCCCGCGCCGAGGAGCAGGACGCCGTGCGCGGCCTGGATACCGGGGCGGATGACTACATCACCAAGCCCTTCTCGACCGAGGCGCTGATCGCCCGCATCCGCGCTTTGCTGCGCCGAGCCGTCTCGGTGCCGCAGAAGCTGAAGCTGAATTTCCACGACATCTCGCTGGACCCGGCCTCGCACCGCGTCATGCGCAACGGCCGCGCCCTGCATCTCGGGCCCACGGAATTCCGGCTGCTCGAATTCTTCCTCCGCCACCCCAAGCGCGTGTTCTCGCGCGAGGATGTGCTGAACGCCGTCTGGGGGCGGGACATCCATGTCGAGCCGCGCACCGTGGACGTGCATATCCGCCGCCTGCGCAAGGCCATCAACGGCCCGGGCGAGATCGATGTGGTCCGCACCGTTCGCGCCGCCGGCTACGCCCTGGACCTGGAGGAGGTCGGTTAAGCGACCCATTCCCGGGGCATGATGAAACCTTCCCCGGAACCACCGAAAATGCTTGTATCCGGGCACAATCATCCGGAGCGGCCAACATGAAGACGAATATCGCCGGCACCACCATGCCCGTGCTGCAGGTCGGGCTCGACCAGGGCGAGACCATCATCGCCGAACCCGGCGAATTCTCCTGGATGACCGACAACATCCAGCTCAACACCACAACCCAGTCGGCGGGCGCGCGCGGCCTGCTCGGCGCCATCGGCCGGGCTCTTTCGGGCGGCGGGCTGTTCATGACCGAGTACACCGCCGTTGGCGGGCCGGGCCTCGTCGCCTTCGCCGCCAAGGTGCCTGGCACCATCCATCAGGTGGATGTGCCCGCCGGACATTCCTACATGATCCACAAGCACGGCTTCCTCTGCGCCACGCCGGGCGTGCAGCTTTCCATCGGCTTCCAGCGCCAGCTCGGCACCGGATTGTTCGGCGGAAACGGCTTTGTCATGCAGCGCCTCGCCGGCCCCACCACGGCCTTCGTTGAGCTGGGCGGAGAGAGCGTGGTGTATGACCTGCGCCCGGGTGAATCCATCCAGGTGCATCCGGGCCACGTCGGCATGTTCCAGGAGACGGTGAATTTCGACATCGTCCTCATGCGCGGCATCAGGAATGCCATTTTCGGCGGCGACGGGCTGTTCATCGCCCGGCTCACCGGCCCAGGGAAAGTCTGGCTGCAGAGCCTCACCGTGCCGGGCCTCGCCCATGCCGTCGGCCCCTATCTCAGCGGCGAGGTTCCGGCCAGTCCGCAGCAGATCGGCGGCGCGGCCATCGCCGGCGGCATCCTCGGGGATATTTTCGGCAGCCGCTGAAGCCGCGAGGCCGTTCCCGCATCTGGGGGTGGGACGTCTCAAACATGCATTGTTCTAACTTATTATTTGTGTAAACAACGCGTTAACGTCTCGCTTATCCTTAGGATTCATATGCTGCTCGGCGAATTTCTGGTCGTCGCGAAACTGGTCACCAGCGACGAAATCAACCAAGCGTTGCGGCTGCAACAGGAGCGCGGCGGACGGCTTGGCGACAATCTCATCGCCCTCCTGCCCGAGAAGGCGACGGCCATACGCGCCTTCCTCGAGCGCATGCCGGACGAGCCGAAGAGCATCCAAGATGTCGGCATCCACCCGAGCGAACTGCTCACCCTGCTGCTCAAGCAGATCTACTCGCTGCGGCTCGAAACGCCGCTGCA
The DNA here is from genome assembly GCA_963750235.1 of uncultured Alphaproteobacteria bacterium. Lineage (GTDB taxonomy): Bacteria > Pseudomonadota > Alphaproteobacteria > Acetobacterales > Acetobacteraceae > Acidocella. The sequence continues at coordinate 601,496 of CAVVPW010000003.1, read as the reverse complement.
ATTCGCCGACAAGATCAAGCTCCCGCCACACATCGTGGATGAGCTGGTGCAGATGGGCATCGCCCGCAACCTGCTCGCGGCCCTGGGCACGATGCAAAACACGATGCGCTACGAGCTCTCGGAGCAAGGGCGGCTCTGGGCGCAGGAGGCGCTGAAGAGTTCGCAATATCTCGGCCCCGCCCCGGTCACGCTGGAGCAGTTCTGCGCCCGCGTGAAGCTGCAAAAGGTCAACAGCGACACCATCACCTTCGAACAGATCCGCGCCGCACTCGCGGGCTACGAAGTCACCGACGATTTCATCAATCGCATCGGCCCAGCTCTGAATGCCGGGCGCTCCCTTCTCATGTACGGCCCGCCCGGCAACGGCAAAACCTCGGTAGCCCTAAGCTTCGCCAATGTCTTCAACACCATAATCTACATGCCCCATGCGGTGGTCATCGAGGGCCAGATCATGCGCGTGTTCGACCCCAGCCTGCATGCGCCGCTGACGCCGGAATCGGACCAACGCGACAGCCCTTTCACCAGCCTGCGACGCGAGGCATTCGACGCCCGCTGGGTGCCCATGCGCCGCCCCTTCGTCGTTACCGGCGGGGAGCTGACGCTGGAGATGCTCGACCTCAACTACGACCATGCCTCCGGCTTCTACGAGGCGCCGCTGCACATCAAGGCGCTCGGCGGCTGCTTCGTCATCGACGATTTCGGCCGCCAGATCGTGCCGCCAGCAGTGCTGCTCAACCGCTGGATCGTGCCGATGGAAAGCCATGTCGATTACCTCAAGCTGCATACCGGCAAAAGCTTCTCCATCCCGTTCGAGTCGCTGGTGATCTTCTCCACCAACCTCAACCCGAACGATCTTATGGATGCCGCGTTTCTGCGCCGCCTGCCCTACAAGATCGAAATCGGCGCTCCGAGCAAGCAGACCTACCGCAGCATCTTCGAGAAAGTCTGCTCCAGCGCCGGGCTCGAGTTCAACGACACCATTTTCGAAGTCATCCTGCACAAGGTGACGCATGAAAAGCGCCTGGAACTCGCCGCCTTCCACGCCCGTTTCATCGTCGATCAGGTGCTGGCCATCTCGCGCTTCCTCAGCCGCCCGCCACGCTTCGATCTCTTCGCCATCGACTACGCGCTGAATAATCTCGCCGTGAATACGCCGAAATAAGCCTGGCGGTCATGAAACAATCCGGATGACTGGCGGCGGCTTGCTCCCCGCACCAAGCGCCGCCGTCCCCCTGCCACCGCTGGCCAGGCATTCGCCATTGGTGGGGTCAAAGGGCCATTCGGCTATTTGCGGAAGCGCATCGGGTCGATGGCGGGGATGATGGCACCGGCAGGGCCAGGGTCCTCCCCCTTCACCATCGCGGTCACTAGCGCGCTGGCGGCGGGAGCGGTCTGGATGCCGTAGCCTCCCTGCCCCACGCACCAGAAAAAGCCCGGCGCCGCATTGTCCCAGCCAAAGGCCAGGGAGCGGTCCGGGGTGAAGGTGCGCAAGCCAGCCCAGCTATGCTCCACCCGGCGGACCTGGATATTCAAAGCATGTTGCATGCGGTCGATGCCGATCGCCACATCCAGCTCGTCGGGCTGCACGTCATGCGGCACGTCGGGCGTCTCGTCGCAGGGCGTCACCATCAGCTTGGTCCGCGCCTCGGTGCGCACGTACCAGTCATGCCCGGCCGACTGCACCATCGGCCAATGCTCCACCTGATATGGCGCCGGGTCGATGATCGCGGCGGTGCGACGGCAAGGCACCAGGCCGATTGGCGGCAGCCCGGCAAGTTTCGCCACCTCGTCACCCCAGGCTCCGGCGGCATTGATCACCACCGGCGCGGTGATGACGGCCCCGCCCGAGGTCTCCACTTCCCACACGCCGTTCTTGCGCTCGATCCGCCCGGCCCGGTGGCGGAGCAACAACTGCCCGCCCGCCGCGCGCGCCCGGCGCAGGTAATATTGATGCAGTGCCGCCACATCCATGTCGAATCCATCCGATTCCAGCCCCGCCCGCACGGCGTAGCCATCGATGATGGCGGGGCACAGCGCCTTGGCCTGCCCTAGGGAAATCTCCTCGATCCCGAGATCCTGGCCGATCAGTTCGTCCAGATCGTCCGTCTGGTCCGCGGGCGCAAGGTAGAGAATCTTCCGCCCTACGGCGAGCTTGTCCGTGCCGATATCGGCGGGCGGGTTGTGGTAGAACTCCTCGGAGAGCCCGGTGAGTACACGCACATCAAGCGGCCCGTAATTGCGGATCCAGATCGCCGCCGACCGCCCGGTGGTGTGGAAGCCCGCCTGCTCTTCCTGCTCCAGCAGCGCCACCCTATGCGTGGCTCCCAGCCCGGCGGCGGCGGAGGCGCCGACAATCCCGGCGCCGATGACAATGACATCGAAATTCCCGCTCATAGCCCGAAAAACTCCTGCAAACTCTCCAGCACCTCAGCCGGCTTGTCGGCGTGCAGCCAATGCGCTGCCCCGGCAATCTCCTGTCGCACCGCATTGGGGAACAGGCGCCTGATCTCCCCTTCTGCTTCCGGTCCCACATAATGGGAGTCCGCCCCGGTCAGGAACAGCGCCGGGCCGGTAAAGGGCTGCGCGCCAAGCGGGTCCACCCAGTCGAGCATGTCCGGCATCGCGGCCTGGATCTCCTGCAGCCCCACGCGCCAGTGCGGGTTGGCGCCGAGCACTAGATTGTTGAGCAGGAAGGCGCGCATCGGCGCCGCCTTGACCGTCTGCGCCAGGGCCTGCTCGGCCTCGGCCCGGGTCAGGCCAGGATGCAGCTCGATCGCCAGCATCGCCGCAACGTAATCGTCGTAGTCATGGTCGTAGCGAATGGGCGCGATATCCATCACCGCCACCCGCTCCACCAACTCCGGGCGGGTCAGCGCCAGGGCCATCGCGGTCTTGCCGCCAAGCGAATGCCCGGCCAGCTTCACGCGCCCGATCCCGAGGCTCGCCAGCGTCTCCGCCACATCCGCCGCCATGGTCACGAAGTCCATCGGCAGCCCATGCGGGCTCTCCCCGTGGTTGCGCAAATCCATGGCGATGACACGGGCCTTGCCGCTCAAGCCCCGGCTCAGCACGCCGAGATTCCGCGCCGCCCCAAACAACCCATGCAGCAGCACGACCGGCTCACCCTCACCCATCTGGGTCGCGTTTAATATCATAGACACAGTTCATCACCCGCCCGCGCAAAAATCTCAAGCGCAATGGCGCGAATCCAGCTATGAGCGCAGCATTGTTCCCGCTATGGTTGCGGTTGCCGTGCTATGCTTCCTGGGGTTGATTTTTCGCTTCCCCGAGGCCACCGCCATCATCTGGGTCCTCGCGCTGGGAACCTCGCCCGACGCCTGGCTGGCACAGCTGATTGGCGGCGGGCATGAGACAATCATCGCCCTGGTAAAAGCCTCCGGGATTGGGCTGGCCGCCATGCTCGCCATCCGCCAGGGCCTTCGCTGGGACCGCTTCAACCCCGCCTTCGCCTTTGCCGCCATGTTCCTCATCGGGTTGATGCACGGGCTCTACCCCGGGCTCACGCCGTTGGACTCGCTGCGCTCTCTCATCGGCTCCACCGCGCCGTTCCTGTTTTCCTTTGTCCGCCTGCCGCGGAACATCATCCGCGCCGTCATCCGCGCTGCCATCTGGGGACCGCTCTGCACAATCGGCTTCGGCGCCCTGCTGGCGCTGGCCGGCCCGGGACATATGTACGTGGTCGAGCAGGGGGCGCTGCGCCTAGGCGCGTCGGGCGAGCCGCCCTTTCTCGCCGGCTTCGCGCTCATCGGCATCTATGCCGGGCTCATGGAGGCCCTCGCCGCCCCTGGCATTGGGAACGCGCTCATGGTCACGGTAAATCTCTTCATCATCCTATTCACCGGCGCCCGCGTCCCGCTCTTCCTCGCGGCACTCAATACCCTGGCTGTGCTGGTCATGCAGCGCCGGCTCTATTTGCTGGCGCTGACCGGCGCGCTGGGGTGTGCCGCCATCCTCTTCGCCAAGGGCCTCACCTTCATCCGTGTCATTGACCTCACCGAGCTGGGCGAGGCCGCCAGCCTCTCCAACCGCAACCTGGTCTGGCCCTATTTCCAGAACGCCCTGCTCGCCTCGCCTGTCTTCGGCTGGGGGGTGGGGGCCGGCAAGGTCATCATCCCCATCACCTCGACCCTCAGCGGCATCATCGGCACCAACGCCGCGCATGACGAATATCTGCGCATCGGCGCGGAAGGCGGCTTCTTCGGTCTGGCCTTGCTCATTGGCCTCATGACGCTCTGGGTACTACGCGGCACCGCCACCCTGGCGACACAGCAACGCCGGCTCATGCGACTGATTTTCATTGGCTTTGTGGTTCATTCTACCACGGACAACACCCTCATCGCCACAACCAGTTCGGTATTCTTCCTTTGGGTTAGCTGCATCTTCGCAAGCGCTGAAAACAGGACTACACCGGCGGCATGATCACGCGCCGCACTGCCCTCGCCCTTCCCTTCGGCCTGCTTGCCCCCGCCGCCTATGGCGAAACCGCACCACCCATCGCCATGGTGATGAACTCGGCCGGAGCCTCCGTCAGCGTCATCGACATGAACACGCGCCAGGTCATCGCCACCGCGCCCACCTTCCGCGAGCCAAGCCACTGGGCCCTGACGCCGGACCGCAAGACGCTGTATGTCTGCGATGCGGGCGGGAACGCCTTCTTCGCGTTCGACCCTGTCACCGCCGCCCCCAAGGGGCATTTCAAAATCGCCGACCCGTACCAGCTCGCCTACACGCCGGACGCCAAATACCTTGTCGTCAATGCCCTGCGCCTGGACCATGTGGATGTCTACGATGCCGCGAGCCTGAAGCTGGTGAAGCGCTTCCAGCCGGGCGAATGGCCGAGCCATCTCGATTTCTCGCCGGACAGCCGCTGGAGTTTCAACTCCATGCAAAAGTCCAACACCCTTGTCTCGCTGGACCTCACGACCCTTACCCCGCGCTGGTCCGTCCCCATCGGCGACACCCCGGCTGGCGTGCTCTGGCTCAACGGTAAGATCCTCGTCTGCATCATGGGCGAGAATGGCATCGTCGAGGTCGATCCCGTGGATGGCCACATCACCCGCCGGCAGGCGACCGGCCCCGGCGCGCATAACATCTTCCTCGATGAGGACAACCAGATCCTCTACATCTCCAATCGCGGCCCGGGGGACACCTCGCTCTCCGCGCTCGACCCGGTGACGCTGGAAGTGAAGCGCACCTACCCCATCCCCGGCGGGCCGGACGATATCGGCATCGCCCCGGACGGAAAGATCTGGATCGCGCTGCGCTTCGCCGAGGCCGTGGCGGTAATGGACCCAGTGACCGGCAATTTTGACACCATCCCCGTCGGCCGCTCGCCGCACGGGCTTTATCTCAGCACCTGCCTGACCCGGAAAGGCAAGCTGACCGCGCAGATCATCTAACCGCCGCGAACCGCTCGCAATTCGCCCCTGCGCGGCAAAGCGGCTATACTCCATGTCGCGCCGGGGCACCGTGTTGCCTCGGCGCAGCGACCAAGCAACAGGCGCCATCAATGAGTCTCGACCGCATCTTCTCCATCCTCGCCGGCTACATGGATCAGTATGCCGTGTTGCCCGTCCTTTACCATTTCCACTGGATGGAATGGGACGACTTGGCCTTCGACTGGTGCCTAGTCTGCATCTATGGCCTGTTCGCGGTCATCGTCACCTACGCCATCTGCTGGCCGCTGGAACTCTGGCGCCCGGTGGAACACTGGCCTAGCAAAAAGGCTATGCTGGTGGACGTGTTCTACACACTGCTCAACCGCGTCGGCGTCATCCCCGTTGTCTCCTTCGTGCTGTTCTACCAGGTTCAAACCGTCACCACCGGCTGGCTGGTGGATGCGGGCTTCATCCCGCCGACGCTGGATTCGCTCATCCCCGGCCTGTTCGGCCACCCGGTTCTCACCTTCTGGATCTACGCCCTGATCCTCGACTGCGCCGATTACTGGCGCCACCGGCTCTCGCATGTCTTCGATGCCTGGTACGCGCTGCATGCGCTGCACCACGCCCAGCGGCAGATGAGCTTCTGGTCCGACGACCGCAACCACTTCTTCGACGACCTCGTCTCCTTCCTCTGGTTCTTCGCCATCGGCCTCGCCATCGGCATCCCGCCGCTGCAGTTCCCGCTGCTCATGCTTCTGCTCAGGTTTATCGAGAGCCTGTCGCATGCGAATATCAGGCTCTCCTTCGGCCCGTTTGAGTGGCTTTTGGTCTCGCCGCGCTTCCACCGCCTGCACCACGCGCTTCGCGCGGCCGGGTATAACTCCTGCAACTATGCCGGCGTGTTCTCGATCTGGGACGTCATCTTCCGCACCGCGGACTTTTCCCCCGTGTACCTGCCCACGGGCGATGCCACGGCACCCGAGGCCCTGGCCACCGGCGGCTACATGAAGCAGCAGATCTGCGGGGCTAAAATGTTCTTCAAGGCCCTGTTCGCGCCGCGCCGGCCTCTTGGCGGCAACCAGCCAACGTAATACGAGGCTTCATCATGGACAAAAGCATCAAAAAAGTCGTCCTGGCCTATTCCGGCGGGCTGGACACTTCGGTTATCCTTCGCTGGCTGCAGAACACCTACCATTGCGAGGTGGTCACCTTCACGGCCGATCTCGGCCAGGGAGAAGAACTGGAGCCGGCCCGCAAGAAGGCCGAGATGTTCGGCATCAAGCAGATCTTCATCGAGGACCTGCGCGAGACCTTCGTGAAGGATTTCGTCTTCCCGATGTTCCGCGCCAACGCGCTGTATGAGGGCCAGTACCTGCTCGGCACCTCCATCGCCCGGCCGCTCATCGCCCAGCGCCAGATCGAGATCGCCGAGATGGTCGGCGCCGACGCCGTGGCCCATGGCGCCACCGGCAAGGGCAACGACCAGGTGCGCTTCGAACTCGGCTATTACGCGCTGAACCCGAATATCCGCGTCATCGCCCCCTGGCGCGAATGGGACCTCACCTCCCGCACCAAGCTGATCGAATACGCCGAGGCCAACCAGATCCCCATCACCAAGGACAAGCGCGGCGAGGCCCCGTTCTCGGTGGACGCGAACCTGCTGCACTCCTCCTCCGAGGGCAAGCTGCTGGAAGACCCCGCCGTGGCGCCGGACGAGATCGTCTACCAGCGCACCATCAGCCCTGAAGCGGCGCCGGACGCAGCGACCGAGATCAGCATCGACTTCCTGCACGGCGACGCGGTGGGCCTGAACGGCGAGCCGCTCTCGCCCGCCACGCTGCTCACCCGCCTCAACGAATACGGCAAGGCCAACGGCATCGGCCGGCTGGACCTGGTGGAGAACCGCTTCGTGGGCATGAAGTCCCGCGGCGTGTACGAAACGCCGGGCGGCACCATCCTGCTCGCAGCACACAGGAGCATCGAGTCCATCACGCTCGACCGCGAGGCCGGGCACCTGAAGGACAGCATCATGCCCCGCTATGCGGAGCTGATCTATAACGGCTTCTGGTTCTCGCCGGAGCGCCGGATGCTGCAGGCGCTCATCGACACCTCGCAGGCCAGCGTGACCGGCCGCGTGATGCTGAAGCTGTACAAGGGCAATGTCATCGTTACCGGGCGCGAGAGCCCGCATTCGCTGTACAACACCCGCATGGTCACCTTCGAGGACGATGCCGGCGCCTATAACCAGCAGGACGCGGCAGGCTTCATCAAGCTGAACTCCCTGCGCCTGCGCCTGGGGGCCGCCATCGGGCGGCGCGGCGGCGCGCTGTAATCCCAGGCTTTAGCCGGGCAGCGACGGCGGGGTGGCATGCCATCCCGCCTTTTTTCATGCGTAAAACTTTTGCCTGCCAATACGAATATATGTAAAAAAACCACCACGAACAAAAAACGAACAAATGGTTAACAAGTATGTTGCCATTTTGTTCCCGCCATGCCAGCGTCATTCTTAACGAATCACTCTGGCCTTTAAGGGAAAACACGCTATGGTTGTAGCCACCACAACTAAGAAGCCGCGTTTGACAGCGCTCGAGTCGATGTTGGACGCTCCGGAGACAACCCCAATGGCAGTGACGATGGCAAAACCGGATCTGGAAAAGAACAAGGCGCTGGACGCCGCAATGGCCCAAATCGAGCGCGCCTTCGGCAAAGGCTCGATCATGCGCATGGGCGCCAAGGGTGGCACCGAAGCCATCGAGGTCATCCCCTCCGGCTCGCTCGGGCTCGACCTCGCGCTCGGCATTGGCGGCCTGCCCCGCGGCCGCGTGATCGAGATCTACGGCCCGGAAAGCTCCGGCAAGACCACGCTCGCCCTGCACGCCATCGCCGAGGCGCAGAAGCGCGGCGGCGTGTGCGCCTTCATCGATGCCGAGCACGCGCTCGACCCCGTCTATGCCCGCAAGCTCGGCGTGGATGTGGACAACCTGCTAATTTCCCAGCCTGATACCGGCGAACAGGGGCTCGAGATCGCGGATACGCTGGTGCGCTCCGGCTCCATCGACGTGCTGGTGATCGACTCCGTGGCCGCCCTCGTCCCCCGCGCCGAGTTGGAAGGCGAGATGGGCGACTCTCACGTGGGCCTGCATGCCCGCCTGATGAGCCAAGCGCTGCGCAAGATCACCGGCTCGGTGGCGCGCAGCAACACCATGCTGATCTTCCTCAACCAGATCCGCCTGAAGATCGGCGTGATGTTCGGCAACCCGGAAACCACCACCGGCGGCAACGCGCTCAAATTCTACGCCTCCATCCGCATGGAAATCCGCCGCACCGGCTCGATCAAGGAGCGCGACGAGGTCACCGGCAACCACACGCGCGTCAAGGTTGTGAAAAACAAGCTTGCCCCACCCTTCCGGCAGGTCGAGTTCGACATCATGTTCGGCGAGGGCATCTCCAAGGCCGGCGAGTTGATCGATCTCGGCGTGAAGGCCGGCGTGGTGGAGAAATCCGGCGCCTGGTTCTCTTACGACAGCCAGCGCATCGGCCAGGGCCGCGAGAACGCCAAGCAGTTCCTGCGCGACAATCCGAAGGTTGCCGAAGGCATCGAGAAAAAGATCCGCGATCAATCCGCCGCCATCGCCGACGCATTGATGGCCTCCGATTCCGGCGAGAGTGACGGCGGCGACGACTAGCAGAACGCACGCCCATTGGGCCGTTCACGTAAATTTGCTTGACCCCCGGCGCTGGCTGGCCTCTAGGTTACGGCCACCAATAGCCGGGGGATATGCGTCCTTAATGTACAATCTGCTGTTGCGCCTGCGTGAACGCACCTGGGCCGGCTACAGCATCGCGGCCTGCGGGTGTCTGCTGGCGCTGGCCATACGCCTTGCCATCGGGCGCCATGTAGCCGCCCCTTTCTTTACCTTCTTCCCAGCGATCATTGCATCCACACTGGCCGGCGGCTTCGGGCCGGGCCTGTTCTGCGCCGCCCTCGCCGCGGCCCTGGCGGTCCATTTTCTTCCACCTCTGGCCAGCTACGGCATCTACTGGCCGAGCCCGACGGCGACGGTCCTCCTCTTCCTCGTTGCAGCGGTCCTCATCGTCACCCTAACGGAGCTGACCATGCGGGCCGGGATCCGTTTCAAACTTGCCTCGGAGCGGCTGGGAACCGCCAACGAGACCCTGGAAGCACACATCGCGGCCCGCACGGCGGAGCTCCTGGAAACGGATCGGCAACTGCGCCAGGCGCGGAAAATGGAAGCCCTCGGCCACCTCACCGGCGGCATTGCGCATGATTTCAGCAACCTGCTCATCAGCATCACGGGGAGCCTGGACATCGCGCAACTGCGGCTGCAGGAAGGAAGGTTGGACGAGCTGGAGCGCCATGTCGCCGCCGCGCGCCAATCTGCGAGCCGCGCCACCCGCCTTACCCACCGGCTGCTCGACTTTTCTCGCAATCACCCGCTGGAGCCGCAAGCCACCAACGTCAACCTCCTGATTGCCGGCATGGAGGAACTGATCGCCCAGACCATCGGCCCTGGCGTAGCGCAGAGGCTTGAGTACGGGCCAAGCCTCCACACTACGCTGGTGGACCCCAACCAGCTGGAACATGCGCTGCTTAATCTCTGCATCAACGCCTCGGACGCCATGCCGCAAGGCGGCACCCTCACCATCGCCACAGGCAACCTCGCCCTCGGTCCGGACCAAGCCGCGAAGTTCGATCTGCCGCCCGGCGACTATGTTACCCTCGCGGTCGCCGATACCGGCACCGGCATGCCGCCGGACGTCCTGGCCCGCGCCTTTCACCCCTTCTTCACCACCAAGCCAGCCGGCAAGGGCACCGGGCTTGGCTTGTCTATGCTCTACGGCTTCGTCCGGCAATCCGGCGGCCATGTCGACATCCAGTCCACCCCGGGCGCCGGCACCACGGTCACGCTCTACCTGTCCCGGCATGACGGCGTTGCCGAACAACTGTCCGCCCCGGAATTCGCCCTGCCAGTACCGCAGCCCCGGCAGGCGTGCGGCTGCATCCTTGTCGCCGACGACGAAGCCAGCATCCGCGCCCTCGTCGCCGAGGTGCTACGGGACCAGGGCTACACGATCGAGCAGGCGGGGGACGCCCCCAGCGCGCTCGAAATCCTGCGCGCCGGCACGCCGGTCAAAATGCTGATCACAGACATCCGCCTGCCCGGCATGAGCGGGCGTGAACTCGCCGGCGCCGCCCGCATACTGCGCCCGGACCTCAAAATCCTCTTCATGACCGGCTATGCGGACAGCGCGACCCTCCGGGCGGAAAATCTCCTCCCAGGCACCCGCGTGCTCACCAAGCCCTTCGCCATTACCGCGCTGCCGCCGCTGGTGAACGAAATGCTGGCAACACCCATACTTGGCGAAAACCCTGCGGACCTGTAATTCAGCCTGCATGGTCACCAGTAACGATATCCGCGCCACCTTTCTCAACTACTTCGCCCGCAACGGGCACCAGATCGTGCCGAGCGCGCCCCTTGTGCCGCGCAACGACCCGACGCTGCTCTTCACCAACGCCGGGATGGTGCCTTTCAAGAGCGTCTTCACCGGGCAGGAGAAGCGACCTTACGTGCGCGCCACCTCCTCGCAGAAATGCGTGCGTGCCGGCGGCAAGCATAACGACCTGGACAACGTGGGCTACACGGCCCGCCACCACACCTTCTTCGAGATGCTGGGGAATTTCTCCTTCGGCGACTATTTCAAGGAACAGGCGATCCTCCATGCCTGGACCCTGCTGACCAAGGATTTTGCCCTGCCCAAGGAGAAGCTGCTAGTCACGGTGTACCACACGGATGACGAGGCGGCCTCGCTATGGAAGAAGATCGGTGGCCTGCCGGATGAGAAGATCATCCGCATCCCGACCGACGATAATTTCTGGCGCATGGGCGATACCGGCCCCTGCGGCCCATGCTCCGAGATTTTCTACGATCACGGCCCGTCAATCGCCGGCGGCCCGCCCGGCTCCCCGGATGAGGACGGCGACCGCTTCATCGAGATCTGGAACCTCGTCTTCATGCAATACGAGGAAGGCCCGCCCGGCACGCGCACCCCGCTGCCCCGCCCGAGCATCGATACCGGCATGGGCCTGGAGCGCTTCGCCGCCATCCTGCAAGGCAAGCACGACAATTACGACACCGACACGCTGCGCGCCCTCATCCTCGCCTCGGCCGAGGAAACCGGCCAGGACCCGGACGGCAAGTTCCGGATCAGTCACCGCGTAGTGGCGGATCATCTGCGCTCCTCCGCCTTCCTCATGGCCGATGGCGTGCTGCCCTCCAACGAGGGCCGCGGCTACGTGCTCCGCCGCATCATGCGCCGCGCCATGCGCCACGCGCACCTGATGGGCGCCAAGGAGCCGCTGATGTACCGGCTCGTCCCGGCGCTCACCCGCCAGATGGGCCAGGCTTACCCGGAGCTGAACCAGGCCGAGGCGCTGATCACCGAGACGCTCCAGCTTGAGGAAGCCCGATTCCGCTCGCTGCTGGACCGCGGCATCTCGCTGCTGCGCGAGGAGTCGGAGAGCATCCCCGCCGGCGGCTTCCTGGCGGGCGAGGTCGCCTTCAAGCTGTATGACACCTATGGTTTCCCGCTTGACCTGACGCAGGACGCCCTGCGCGAGGAAGGCAAGACCGTGGATGTAGACGGCTTCAACGCCGCCATGGCCGAGCAGAAGGCCCGCGCCCGCGCCGCCTGGGCCGGTTCCGGCGACGCCGCGACCGAGGCCGTGTGGTTCGAACTGAACGAGAAGCTCGGCGCCACTGAGTTCCTGGGCTACAGCACCGAGGCCGCCGAGGGCACGATCACCGCCCTGGTGGTGGATGGCAAGCCCAGCGACGAAGCGCTGCTGGAGCAGACTGTCTATCTGCTGCTGAACCAGACCCCCTTCTACGCCGAGAGCGGCGGTCAGGTGGGCGATACCGGCTTCATCACCGGGCCCGATAACCTGCGCATCCGAATCACCGACACGCAGAAGAAGCTTGGCGGGCTGTTCGTGCATGTAGGCGTGGTCGAGGCCGGCACGGCCCGCGTTGGTCAGCCCGTGCTGGCCGAGGTGGACCATGACCGCCGGACCAAGATCCGCGCCCACCACTCCGCCACGCATCTGCTGCACGAGGCGCTGCGCCGCACGCTCGGCGCGCATGTCACACAGAAGGGCTCGCTGAACGGCCCGGACCGCTTACGCTTCGACATCTCCCAGCCCCGGCCGATCTCGGCTGAGGAACTGGCCGAGGTCGAGCGGGACGTGAACGCCCGCATCCGCGAGAACACGGATGTCGCCACGCGACTGATGACGCCGGAGGAAGCCGTGAAGCTCGGCGCCATGGCGCTGTTCGGCGAGAAATACGGCGACGAGGTCCGCGTAGTCTCAATGGGCAACGCGCAGGAGGACAAATCCGCCTGGTCGATCGAGCTGTGCGGCGGCACGCATGTCTCCCGCACGGGCGATATCGGCCTGTTCCGCATCGTCTCCGAAGGCGCGGTTTCGGCCGGCATCCGCCGCATCGAGGCGCTGGCCGGCGAGGCCGCCGTCGCCGCGGTTGAGGATGAGTCCCGCCTGCTCGCCGAAGCCGCCGCGACGCTGAAAGCCCAGCCCGCCGAGCTGCCCGGCCGCATCACGCAACTGCAGGAGGACAAGAAGCGCCTGGAACGCCAGGTCGCCGAGCTGCAGAAGAAGCTGGTGCTGGCCACCGCCACCCAGTTCGAGGACGTGAACGGCGTGAAGGCAATCCTGCGCAATGTGGGCGACATCTCGCCCAAGGAGCTACGGCCCATCGCGACCGATCTGCTGAAGACGCTGGACTCCGGCATCGTCGCCCTCGTCTCCACCGCCGATCAGAAAGCCGCCATCGTCGTCGCCGTGTCCGAAGCCCTGCCGCAAAGCGCTGTGGAGTTGGTGCGCGCCGCGGCTGCGGCCGTGGGCGGCCAGGGTGGCGGGGGCAACAAGGCCGTGGCCCAGGCGGGCGGCCCCAACGCGGGCCAAGCCAGTGCCGCGCTGGCTGCCATCCGCGCGGGTATCGCAGCTTAAGCAACCAAACAAAAAGGGCCCCAAACGGGGCCCTTTTTTATTTCCACCTCAACCACCCCAGCGCGGGATGGCGAGATAGGCGAGGCGCTTGGCTTCCTTGCGGGCGCGGGCCACGGAGTCCAGAATCAGCCCGCAGGTGAAGCTGAGCATGGCGATCATGATGATCCCCGTGGCCAGCACGGCGGTGGGCAGGCGCGGCACGAGCCCGGTGTGCAGGTAGGTGATGACCACCGGCACGCCGAGCCCGATCCCCAGCGCCAGCAGCGCCAGCCCGGCCAGGGTGAAGAATTGCAGCGGCCGCTCCTCCTTCACCAGGGCGACGATGGTGCGCAGGATGCGAAGGCCGTCGGAATAGGTGCGCAGCTTGGAGGCCGAGCCAACAGGGCGCTCCCGGTAGGCCACCGGCACTTCCGCCAGCGGCATCATCAGGTCCAGCGCGTGGATGGTGAATTCCGTCTCGGTCTCGAAGCCCGAGGCCAGAGCCGGAAAGGTCTTCACGAAGCGGCGCGAGAACACACGATAGCCGGAGAGCATGTCCTGGATGCGGTCGCCGAACACGGCCTGCACCAAGCCGGAGAGCACGAGGTTGCCGGTGCGGTGGCCGCGCCGGTAGGCGCCGATCGGCCCCTCACCCGCCTGCTCCACGCGCTGGCCATTCACCATGTCCAACTGTTCGTCTAGCAGAAGCCGCACCATCTCCGGCGCGGCACTGGCGTCGTAGGTGTCATCGCCATCCACCAGCACATAAGCGTCGGCCTCGATATCGGCGAACATGCGGCGAATGACATGCCCCTTGCCCTGCAACGCCTCGCGCCGCACCACCGCCCCGGCCGCCAACGCCGCCGCCACCGTGTTATCGTGCGAGTTGTTGTCGTAAACGAAAATCTCCACCCCCGGCAGCGCAGCACGGAAATCGGCCACCACCTTGGCGATGGCCGCGTCCTCGTTGTAACAGGGGATAAGTACGGCAATGCGGGGTTGAGCCATGTTCACGCCGTAACTTGTTGTGACAGCACAATCAAGCAAAAGGCCCGAACCACGGTGGAGTTCCCATATTCATAAAAATAATGAAGTCAGCAATAGCGTCCTTGTGGCCTTTGCGCACCCATCTGCTCTTCCTGACTTTAATCACCGCTACGGTGATCCTGGCCAACGCGCCATTGCTCAGCGGCTTCGTCAATTGCGACCCCGAAAGCAGATGTGGCGGCATAGCTGCGGGATTCAGCCCCGGCCTGCTGCATATACCCGCCTGTTTTGTCGATCCAGGTCCCGCCTATTATACGCAACCCATGGGCCGCTTGAGCGCCTGGGACTGGCTGCACGGCATTGTTCCGTGGTGGAACCATTTCAGTGGCATCGGCATGCCGCTCGCCGCCGAAATGCAGAATGAATCTTTCTTTTTGCCCTTTGTACTTCTGCTGATTTTCCATTCGGGCTGGCTGATCCAGCGGATCGTTTTCCAGCTGCTCGGCGGCCTGCTTACCTATGCCTTTATGGTGGAACTGAGGTGCTCGCGCCTAGCCAGCTTCACAGCTGCCGCCCTTTTTGCCCTCAATGGCACCTTCTTCCTCACGGCAGGCACCGTCGTGGGGCCACTCTTTTGCCTCCCCCTACTGCTGATCGGCATCGAACACGTCGCGCGCGCCGCAGCCAACGAGCAACGCATGGGATGGTCGCTGGTCGTTCTGGCGGTCACGTTATCCCTCTATTCCGGTTTCCCTGAAATCGCCTATCTCGATAGTCTATTAGGGGCTTGCTGGGCGATCTTGCGGATCGTGCAAGCGCCGGCACGGGCCCGCTGGCGCCTCCTGCTCAAGCTCTGCCTGGGTGCGGGCGTCGGCATCGCGCTTGCTCTGCCGCAACTTGTTCCATTCATCGAATACGTAAAGCTGGGTAATGTTGGTGTACATAACGCAGCAACAGCCACCTCCGTGTGGCCCATGACCGCAGCGCCCGTGCAACTTTTCCGATTTTTCTACGGTGCCCTCGGGCTGCAATCGCCTCCCGCCTTGAGCCAGTCATTTGGTAACCTGTGGGTAAGGATCGGGGGCTGGTTCGGCATGCTGCCCATGCTTTTGGCCCTAGCGGCACTTCTGGCGAAAAGCCCAAAACAGCGTGGCATGCGGCTCATTCTCGGCCTTTGGATATTGCTCTGGGAGGGCCGGTGTTTTGGCTGCGCCTACATTATCAAGCTCTGTAATCTCATTCCCGGCATGACGAGCGCGGATGCTCCCCGCTACAGCGGGGCTTCTGTGGAATTCGCGGTTTTTGTCCTTGCCGCCTGCGGCCTGGACGCATTGCGCACACGGCAACTTGGCCGCTGGCGTCTGGGCCTCCTGTTGGGGGTATTTGGGGGCATTACCATTGCCGCCGTGGTCCCGGTCGTGCCGTTTATGACAGCGTGGTACCACGCATATCCCAAAGCCCGGGTAACCGGAATTGGCCTGTCGGCCCTGGCGGCGCTCAGCGCACTGGGCTGGCTTATTATGCTGACTCGCGGGCGCGGTGCGGTCGCCGCCTCTGGTTGGATGGTAAGCGCAGCGTTGGTCACGATGATCATCCCCCAACTTGGCGCTCCGCGCGGAGGCGTCGAAATACTGAACAGCGTGACCGCCCTGCAAAGCCGTATCAACCTGGACCGCGCCTACGCCCTGGGTGCGTTTTCTGGGCCGTATTGGGCGTCCCGGCGCATTGCATCCATTAACTACATACAGTTGCCGGCACCGGAAACATGGGTCGATTACATTCGGGAGCATCTTTACGTTGATGCCGACGCACAGCTCTTTAGGGGCACAGGGCCGGGGCAGATGCAGGCTTTTGCCACCAACATGCCCGCCTATGAAGAACTTGGCGTGCATTATCTCAGCGTGCCGGCAGGAACATCGTTGCCGGCCATGGCCGGCCAGCAGATGCAACTGGTCGCACATGACGCCGTCCTGGATATCTGGGCACTTCCGCACCCTGCCCCCTACGCCGAGGCGCAGGATTGCGTCCTCAAACTGGCCACTTGGCAACAGATGGACGCCGACTGCGCCGGGCCCAGCACGTTACTGCGGCGCGAACTGTTTTATCCGGGCTGGCACGCCAGCGTGAACGGCCACGCCGTTCCGCTGACCATGGCCAACGACATCTTCCAGCAGATCCCCCTGCCCGCCGGGCATAGCAGCATCCACTTCTCCTACCTCCCCACACATATGAGGGCTGCTTGTGCCGTGGCACTGGCAGCCCTCATGCTGTGGCTCGGCGCCGCCATAATGGAGGCGCGCCGGCTTATAGTTAGAACGCCAGCGTCGTCGCCTGCGTCACCAGCGGCAGCGCCCGCACCTGCGCCAGCACCTCGTCCGGGGTCTGCCCATCGGTGGAGACCAGGCAGATCGCATCCTCGCCCTCGGCGGAGCGGCCGAGATGGAAGGTGGCGATGTTCACGCCCGCATCGGCCAGCAGCATGCCGAAGCGGCCGATGAAGCCCGGCTTGTCCTTGTTGGTGACGTAGAGCATGTGCGGGGCGAAATCCGCCTCCACCTTGATGCCCTTGATCTCCACCAGGCGCGGGCGGCCACTGCCGATCAATGTGCCTGCCACGGAGCGGGTGGATTTCTCGGTCGTCACGGTGATCCGCACCAGCGTCTGGTAGTCACCGATATGGTCATTCGAGCCTTCCGCCATCTCGATCCCGTGGTCGCGCGCCAGCACCGGGGCGTTGACCATGTTCACGCCTTCCATCACCGGGCCGAGCAGCCCGGCCAGAGCGGCGGCGTTCAACGGACGGTGGTTGAGCGGTGCTGCGGCCCCTTCGTACTCGACCAGCACGCGCTTGATCACGCCATCCTGCGCGCGGGTGAGCTGGCCGGCGAAGGTGCCCAGCAGGCGGCACAGATCCATGTACGGGCGCAGGCGCGGCGCTTCCTCGGCCGACACGCTCGGCATGTTCAGCGCGTTGGTCACGGAGCCGCTGAGCAGGAAGTCGGAGATCTGCTCGGCCACCTGTAGGGCCACGTTCTCCTGCGCCTCGCTGGTGGAAGCGCCGAGATGCGGCGTGCACACCACATTCTCCAGCTCGAACAGCGGGGAGGCGGTGGCGGGTTCAACCTCGAACACGTCCAGCGCCGCACCAGCGACATGGCCGGACTTCAGCGCGTCGTACAGCGCCGTCTCATCCACCAGACCGCCGCGCGCGCAGTTGATGATGCGCACACCCTTCTTCGTCTTGGCGATCGCCTCACGCGAGATGATGTTGCGGGTCGCCTCGATCAGCGGCGTGTGCAGGGTGATGAAATCGGCCCTGGCCAGCACGGTGTCCAACTCGGCCTTCTCCACGCCCAGCTCCACGGCGCGCGCCTCGGTGAGGTACGGGTCATAGGCCAGCACCTTCATCTTCAGCCCCACGGCGCGGTCCGCCACGATGGAGCCAATATTACCGCAGCCGATCAGGCCGAGGATCTTGCCGGTGACTTCCACGCCCATGAAGCGGTTCTTCTCCCACTTGCCTGCCTTGGTGGAGGCGGTGGCCTCCGGCAGCTGGCGCGCGAGCGCGAACATCATGGCGATGGCATGCTCGGCGGTGGTGATGGCGTTGCCGTTAGGGGTATTCATCACCACCACGCCGCGCGAGGTGGCGGACTTCACGTCCACATTGTCCACGCCGATGCCGGCGCGGCCAACGACCTTCAGGTTGGGGGCGACGTCGAGCACTTCTTTCGTCACCTTGGTGGCAGAGCGGATGGCCAAGCCATCATACTGCCCGATGATCTCGCGCAGTTCGGCCGGGGTCAGGCCGGTCTTCACATCCACTTCGACGCCGCGATCCTTGAAGATGGCAATCGCGGCGGGGGACAGCTTATCCGAGATAAGAACTTTGACCATGTATGGGATTCCCTGTGGGTTTTCACGCCGCTTTTTTGGAAAAAAGCAGCATCAAAAAAATTTGCGAAGCTGGGATTGGGGCACGGACACAGTCAGCGCCCCAGAAGGGATCAGAAATCCTTGGCCACGGCATCGATGGCGTAGTCGATCCACGGCAGCAGCGCCGCGATATTCGCGGTCTCCACCGTGGCACCGCCCCAGATGCGCAGGCCCGGAGGCGCGTCGCGGTACGCACCGGCATCCAGCGCCACGTTTTCCTTCTCCAGCAGCGCGGCGATAGCCTTGGCGGCCTTGGCCTGGGCCTCGGCGTCCAAGCTGACGAACCATGGTGCTGCAATGGCGAGGCAGATGGAGGTGCAGGAACGGCTCTCGACCGTCTCGGCCAGGAAGCGCACGCGCTCATTGCCCTCAACCCAGTCGGCCACGGCCTTCAGGTTGGCTTCCGAGCGGGCAATCAGCCCTTTCAGCCCGCCAATGCTTTCGGCCCAACGCAGGCCGTCCAGCGCGTCTTCGACGCAGAGCATGGACGGGGTGTTGATCGTCTCGCCCGCAAAGATGCCCTCGGAGAGCTTGCCGCCGGAAGTCAGGCGGAAGATCTTCGGCAGCGGCCATGCCGGCTTGTAGGTGAGCAGCCGCTCCACAGCGCGCGGGGAGAGGGCCAGCATGCCGTGGCCGCCTTCGCCGCCCAGCACTTTCTGCCAGGACCAGGTGACGACATCGAGCTTGTCCCAGGGCAGGTCCATGGCGAAGGCCGCGGAGGTGGAATCCGCGATCACCAGACCTTCGCGCTCGGCCGGGATGAAATCGCCATTAGGGAAGCGCACGCCGGAGGTCGTGCCGTTCCAGGCCAGCACCACGTCGTGGGAGAAGTCGATCTGGGTGACGTCCGGCAGCTGGCCATAGGGGGCCTTCAGCACGCGGGCATCGGCGAGCTTCAGCTGCTTCACCACGTCGGTCGCCCAGGCTTCGGAGAAGCTCTCATGCGCCAGGACGTCCACCGGACGCGCGCCCAGCAGCGACCATAGGGCCATCTCCACCGCCCCGGTATCGGAGGCGGGTACAATGCCAAGCCGCCAATCGGCGGGCATGCCCAGAATGTCCTTGGAGCGGGTAATGACCTCGGCGAGCTTCGCCTTCGGCCCCTTGGCGCGATGGCTGCGGCCCAGCATGGCGCCCTCAAGCGCTGCCAGCGTGAAGCCGGGGCGCTTGGCGCACGGGCCGGACGAGAAATTAGGATTTTGTGGACGCGACGCAGGCTTGGCGGCGAGAGAAAAATCTGCCATAAAAACTCTCCCTTACAGAAGAAAAGCGCCCCGGTGGGGGGGCGTGACCCGGACAGCCCTCTAGCCCAAT
Source organism: uncultured Alphaproteobacteria bacterium (assembly GCA_963750235.1). Taxonomy (GTDB): domain Bacteria; phylum Pseudomonadota; class Alphaproteobacteria; order Acetobacterales; family Acetobacteraceae; genus Acidocella. The sequence continues at coordinate 581,831 of CAVVPW010000003.1, read as the reverse complement.
TCCCCCGCCGCCGCAACTCCTTTCCGAGACAGCCATGCCCGACCTCGACAATATCGACCGCGCCATCCTCCGCCTTCTGGCGGCCGACGCTTCGCTCTCCCTGAACGACATCGCGGACAAGGTCGGCCTTACCGCCACCCCGTGCTGGAAGCGCATCAAGCGGATGGAGGAGCTGGGCATCATCAAGGGCCGCATCGCGGTGCTGGATGCCGACAAGCTCGGCCTGCCGGTTTCGGTCTTCGTCTCGGTGGAAACCTCCGACCATTCCTCGGAATGGCTGGCCCGTTTCGCCAGGGCCATCGCGGAGACACCGGAAATCGTCGGCGCCTGGCGCATGAGCGGCGATGTCGACTACCTGCTGCATGTCGTGGTGGCGGACATCGCCGCGTATGACGCGTTCTACCGCAAGCTCATCGCCGCCGTGCCGCTGCGCAATGTCTCCTCGCGCTTCGCCATGGAGCGGATGAAGGACGGTGCGCTGCCGATCTAGGTTTGTTGGTTATTAGAAATAATAACACTGAGACAACCCGCGGTTTAATTTCTTTCGCATGGCGCCAGCTGCAAAAATAGCATAGCTGCCAAGCGGAACGATCCAAAACGTTCGCAAATACGTGAATTGTTCATTCAGGTTAAAGCGGCTTAACTCGCGCGTGAACAAAGGATAGGGAGCGTGAGGTTTCCTGGCCTTTTTATTTTGACCAGGAGCCCGCGACCATGGCCGATCTCGCCGCCACCATCAGCAAAGCCATCACCACCATCCCTGAATGCCTCGCCGCCGGCGTTGTCGATGTCGCCTCGGGCCTGCTGCTCGACATCAAGACCGTTGACTCCCACCCCAGCGAAGTGATCGACCTGCTCGCCGCCGCCACCTCCGATCTGTTCCAGGGGCCGAACGTCGTCGCTGTCGAGAATCTCTTCAAGAAATCCCGCGGCATCGAGAGCAACGAACATTATTTCGAAGAGATCATCGTTAACAGCAAGAACCTGCTGCACCTGTTCATACGCGGCCGCCGCAACCAGGATTATGTGGTGTGCTTTCTTTGCCGCAAGACCGTTAATCTCGGCATGGCGCTGACCAAGGCGCGCGGCAGCATGCCGGAAATCGAAATGGCGATCTGAGCGACACCGCCGTTCATAAAAAAGCCGCCCGTCGAGGCGGCTTTTTTATTGTCTAACCTATAGTTAGCGCAGCACTTCAGCCGGGCACGCCCTTGGTCGTCGAGTGTTCGAAATGCAGCGCCGTGCCGGGGTTCACAAGGCTGTAGATCGCATGCGCGGCCATCGCCGCTTCGGCAAAGCCCTGCAGGATCAGCTTCAGCTTGCCGGGATATGTCGCGATGTCGCCCACCGCGAACACGCCGGGAATGGTGGTTTCCATCGTCGCGGGCGTCACCGTCACATGGTGATGCGCCAGGTCCAGCCCCCATTCAGCGATCGGCCCGAGTTCTGTCGCCAGCCCGAAGAAGGGCAGCAGCACATCGGCTTCCAGCTTGCGGGGGGTGCCGTCCAGATCCACGACTTCCACCGCCTGAAGCACTCCATCCTGCCCATGCAGCGCGTGCAGCTGGTAGGGGATCACCATCTCCACCTTGCCCTCGGCGGCCAGCGTGTCGAGCTGCGCGGTGCTCTCCGGGGCGGCGCGGAATTTAGGCCGGCGGTGCACCACGGCGATATGCGCGGCCACGCCTTGCAGGGCCAGCGCCCAGTCTACCGCGGAGTCGCCACCGCCAGCGATGACCACGCGCTTAGCCCGCAGATCCTCTCGCCGCTTCACATAGTAGCGCACCGCGCCGGTCGCCTCGTAAGCGGAGAGCCCGTCCAGCGGCGGCCGGTTCGGCCCAAAGGCGCCAGCCCCCGCGGCCAGAATCACGGCCTTGGCGGCAATCTTGTCGCCCGTGCTGGTGGTGAGGGTGAAATTGCCCGCCTCGCCGGTCAGCCCGGTCACCTGCCGCCCCAGCAGCTTGGCGCAGCCGAACGGCGCGATCTGCTGCTCCAGCCGCGCGATCAGCGCCGCGCCCTCGATCGCCGGGTGAGCGGGAATGTCGTAAATCGGCTTTTCCGGGTACAGCGCCACGCACTGCCCGCCCAGCTCATCCAGCGCATCGACCAGCGCGCAGGACATTTTCAGCATCCCGCATTCGAACACCGCAAACATGCCAGCGGGGCCGGCGCCAATAATCGCGACATCGGTTGAAATCTGTTCCATGACGCTGCTTTGGCGCAGCGCCCTTCCACAATCAAGCGCGGGCGGGCAAAACGGGTTTTATGCAGACTCCGCCTGCCCGATGAAACCGCAACCCAGGCCCTTGGCCGCCGCTTGGCGGAAAAGGCAAGGCCGGGGGACGTGCTGCTGCTGGAAGGCCCGCTGGGCGCTGGTAAATCCACCCTGGCCCGCGCCTTCATCCGCACCCTGATGCACGACGAGAAGCTGGCCGTGCCAAGCCCGACCTTCACGCTGGCACAGACTTACGAAACGCCGGGTGGCGGGGAAATCTGGCATTACGATCTATGGCGGCTGGACGGCCCGGCGGCGCTGGAGGAGCTGGGCTGGGACGAGGCGCAAACGGGTATCGTACTGGTGGAATGGCCGGACCGGCTAGGGTCATTCACCCCGCAACACGCGCTGCGCCTCACCCTCTCGCATGACGGGGACGGGCGTGTGATAGACTTGGCCGGCGATGAAAGGTGGTTCGATGCATCCTGAGACGGCGGTGATTCTGAGTGCCGGGCTGGGCACGCGCATGCGCCCGCTCACCCTGGCCACGCCCAAGCCGCTGCTGCCCCTCGGCGGGCAGCCGATTCTTGCGCACACTCTGGCGCAGCTGAATGAGGCCGGGGTAACGCGCATCATTGTCAACGCGCATTATCTGGCGGAGCAGATCGAGGATTTCATGCGCCCCTATGCCCACGTGACCGTCACGCAGGAGGAGGAACTGCTGGACACGGGCGGCGCCGTCACCGCCATGGCGGCCAAGGGGCTGCTGCCGGACGCGCCGTTCTACATCGTCAATGGCGATAGCTACTGGGTGGACGGCCCCAGCCCGACGCTGAACCGCATGGCCAAGGCCTTCGACCCTGAACGCATGGATGTGCTGCTGCTGCTCGCCCGCGCCGCCGGGGCGGTGGCGGAAACCGGCAGGGGCGATTTCATCTGGCCGCGGGATGGGGGGGTGCAGCGCCGGGGCGAGCGGGATGTGGCCCCGTATCTCTATGCCGGGGTGCAACTGGTCTCCCCCGCCCTGTTCATCGGCGCGCCGGCGGAAAAATTCAGCATGAACCTGCTATGGGACAAGGCGCTCGAAGCCGGGCGGCTGAATGCCATCGTGCATGACGGCGTGTGGTTCCATCTCTCCACGCCGGAGGATCTGGAGCGCGCCGAGGCCGTGCTGCAGGCCCGGGAAGTCGGGAATACGACTTGACCACGCGCGGGGATGATGGGGCGGCCGCGCGCAACCTGAAGCTCGGCGCCTTTTCCCCGGAGGCGCCGTTCCTGCCCGCCCTCGCGCGGTTCTGGCTGGCCCAGGGCGGCGAACCGCATGACGGGCTGATTATCCTGCCCAGCCGCCGCGCCGCCCAGGCGCTGGCCGGGGCGTTTCTCGAAGCCAATAACGGCCTGGCGCTGCTGCTGCCGCGCATCATCGCGCTGGGCAATATCGACGAAGCCGGGCTGCTGCTCAGCACCGGGTTTTCCCTGCCCCCCGCCATTCCCGGAACGCGCCGTCAGGCCCTGCTGGCCAAGCTCATCCTTGCCCGCAACGGCGAGAGCGGCGCGCCGACGCGGCTCGGCGCCGCCTGGGCCCTGGCGGCGGAGCTGGCCTCGCTGCTGGATGAGGCCGACCACGCGGAAATCGACCTCGCGGCCACCCTGCCCAATGTGGTGGAGGCCGATCTCGCCACGCATTGGCAGAAGACGTTGCAATTTCTGAGCATCGTCACCCATGCCTGGCCGCAATTCCTCGCGGATAACGGGCTGCTGAACCCGGCGCAGCGGCTGGTGAAGCTGATCGACGCCCAGGCCGAGGCCTGGCGGGCCGCGCCGCCGCCGCACCGTGTGTGGATGGTAGCCGCTGAGGGCACGCCCGCCATCTGCCGCATGGCGCGCGTGGTGGCGGGGTTGCCGCAGGGCATGCTGGTCCTGCCGGGGTTCGACCCGGCTTTGCCGGGTGACGCCTGGGACGCGCTGGATGACAGCCACGCGCAGGGCGGCATCGCACGGCTGCTGGCGTCCATCGGGGCGCGGCGGGACGAGATTCTGCTCCTGCCCGCCACTGCCTCCGCTGTTCCCGCCGGGCGTGGGGCCGTCATCTCCCGCGCGCTGCTGCCCGCCGAGTCGCTCTCCGCGTGGCAAGAAGCTGCGGAACTGAACATCACCGGCCTCGCCCGGCTGGAAACCCCCGAAGAATCGCAGAACGCCACGGCCATCGCCATGATCCTGCGCGGGGCGCTGGAAGTGCCCGGCACCACGGCCGCGCTGATCACGCCGGACCGCGGCTTGGCGGCGCTGGTGGCCGCGGCGCTGAAGCGCTTCGGCATCACCGCCGATGACAGCGCCGGCGAGCCTCTGGCCCAGACCCCGCCCGCCACCTTCCTGCGCCTGCTCGCCCGCGCCGCCGTGGCCGATTACGCGCCACTGCCGTTGCTGGCGCTGCTGAAACACCCGCTCGCCGCCGGGGGGCTGCCACCGCAGAATTTCCGCGATCTGGCGCGGCGGCTGGAGATCCACGCTTTACGAGGGCCGCGCCCGGCCCGGGGGTTCAGCGGCATCAAATTCCGGCTCAAGGCCGAACGGCAGGAAGAACGGGACTTCCTCGACCGGCTGGAGCGCCTGCTGCAACCGCTGGCCCTGCCGGAACTGGTCCACCCAGCCGCCGCGCTGCGTCAGCTCATTACCGCCGCCGAGGCCCTGGCCGCGACCCACGAGACCGAAGGCGCTGCCGCCTTGTGGTCCGGCGAGGCGGGGCTAGCGCTCTCCGAGTTGCTTCTAGAAATGCTCGGCGCGTTGGAGGACATGCCCGATATTCGCCACAACGAGCTGGCGGAGCTGCTGGATGAGCTGCTGCAGGGTGCCGTGGTGCGCCGCCCCCGCGCCAAGGACGGGCATCCGCGCATCGCCATCTGGGGCATCCAGGAGGCGGCGCTGCAAAGCGTGGACGTGGCGGTGCTCGGCGGGCTGGTGGAAGGCGTGTGGCCCGCCCCGGCCGAGCCCGGCCCCTGGCTCTCCCGCCCCATGCGCAAGCTGGCGGGGCTGCCCTCGCCGGAACAGAAGATCGGCCAGGCGGCGCATCATTTCTTCTCGCTCGCCAGCGCCTGCCGCGATGTGGTGCTGGCCGCCCCGCTGCGGCGCGAGCGCGCCCCGGCCGTGCCGGCGCGTTGGCTCACGAGGCTGGAGGTAATGCTCGCCGGAGCCAAGCAGACGCTGCCCCGGCACGAGGCCGCGCTCTGGGCCGGGCAGCTCGACCTGCCGGAAACCCGGGAGCGGCGGCACAAACCCCGCCCCACCCCGCCCGCCGCCGCGCGGCCGGACACGCTCTCCATCTCCGACGTCGCCACGCTGATGGCCGACCCGTATGCGATCTATTGCCGCAAGATCCTGAACATCCGGCAGCTCGACGCGCTGGACGAGGAAAGCGACCAGAGCCTGTTCGGCGAGATCGCGCATGCCGGGCTGGCGGAATTCTTTGAAGACAAGAACGCCGCCGCGCGCCCCGGCGCGGTGCAGACGCTCACCGCCGCGCTGCTCGCCGAGATGCTGAAGCAGCGCCCGCGCGCGGCGCTTGAGCAATGGTGGGGCGCACGGCTGGAGCGCATCGCTGCCTGGGTGATCGAGGAGGAGCAGACCCGCCGCGTGGCGCAGGGCGTGCCCAAGGCACTCCGGCACGAGGTGGAAGGGACGATGCCAGTAGGCAAGTTCGCGCTGAAAGGCCGGGCCGACCGCATCGAACTTGGCGCCAACGGCACCGTCAGCATCATCGACTACAAGACCGGCACTGTGCCGAAGGCGAAATCCGTAAAGAACGGCGCCGCCCCGCAACTGCCGCTGGAGGCGGTGATGGCCGAGGCGGGGGCGTTCGGCGAGGAATTCCGCGCCAGGGTGGCGGAGCTCGCCTATTTCAAGCTCTCGGGCCGGGCCGAGGCGGGTGATGAGACCAAGCCGTTCAAGACCGAGGCGGAGATCGCCGAAGCCGTCGCCCAGGCCGCCGCCGCGCTGCCCGAATTGTTCGAGAAATTCGCCCGCGCGACCACGCCGTATCTGTCCAGCCCGCACCCTTCGCGCCAGAACGCCTATGACGTTTACGCCGGGATCTCCCGCCGCGCCGAATGGGAGGACGAGCCGGAATGAACGCGATCGACATCGCCAATGAGGAGCAGCGCAAAGCCTCCGATCCGCTGGTCTCCGCCTTTGTCGCGGCCTCGGCTGGTTCGGGCAAGACCAAGCTGCTCACCGACCGCCTGCTGCGGCTGATGCTCTCCGGCACCACGCCGGACAAGATCCTCTGCCTCACCTACACCAAGGCGGCGGCGGCGGAGATGCGCATCCGCCTGAACAAGCGCCTTGGCGAATGGGTGGTGAAGGACGACGCGGCGCTACGCGCCGACCTCGCAGCACTTGATATGCCCGCGAACGCCAAAACCCTTGGCCGGGCGCGCAAACTCTTCGCCGATGTGCTGGACCTGCCGGGCGGGATGCGCATCGAGACCATCCATGCCTTCTGCCAGTCGCTGCTGCGGCGCTTTCCGCTGGAGGCCGGGCTGTCCCCGCATTTCGAGGTGGCGGATGACGAACAAGCCGGCCGGCGCCTGCGCGAGGCGCGCGAGGCAGCATTGGCCGACCCGAATGTGCGCGAGGCGGTGCGCGCATTGGCGGCGGAGACGAACGAGCAGGATTTCGCGGCGCTGACGCAGGTCTTCGTGCAGGAAGCGCCTGCGGATTTGCTGAGGGAAGCCGCCACGGACCGGTTGATCGCCATGCAGCGCGGCGCGCTTGGCGCTGGAGAAAAAACCTCCGCGGAGATTCTCGCCGGTGCTGTCAGCATGTCCCGCGAGGCGCAACTGCGTGAAATATTGAGGCAAATCGCGGAACGCGGCAACGCGAGCGGCATCAAGAACACGGAGCCGCTGCTGGACTGGCTGGCCCTGCCATCGGAAGACCGTGCCGCGCATTGGGATGTCTGGGCTCATGGTTTCCTCACAGGCGGCAAAGCCCGCACCTTCAAGGGCTATTGCGGTCCGAAACTGAAAGCCGAGGAAGACAGCTTCAAGGACGAGCTGATCGCGGAGAGCCAGCGTATCCTCGCCGTGCAGGAAAAGCTGAAAGCCGCGAAGCTGGCGGAGCTGAACGCGTATCTGCTGAAGCTGCTGCTGCCCATCGCGGCGCAGGAACGGGGCGAGAAAATCCTCGCCTCGCATCTCAGCTATACCGATCTCGTCAGCCATACCGGGCAGCTTCTCATCAATCCCGGCGCCGCCTGGGTGCTTTACAAGCTTGATGGCGGCATCGAACACCTGCTGCTGGACGAGGTGCAGGACACCGCCCCGGCGCAATGGGAGATCGCCAATGCGCTGGCGGGGGAATTCTTCGCAGGCGAAGGCGCGCGCGAGGCCAGCCGCAGCATCTTCGCCGTGGGGGATGCCAAGCAGTCGATCTTCTCCTTCCAGGGCGCGGACCTGAAAAGCTTCGGCATCTACAGGGAAAAATTCAAGGCCCAGGCGGTGGGCGCGGGGCGGAAGTGGCTGGATGGCCAGCTCTCCGTCTCCTTCCGCTCCACCGCGCCCGTTCTGGCGCTCACCGACGCCGTATTCGCCGAGGGTTTGGCACAGGGCGGTGTCTGCCCCCAGGGAGAGACCCTACGCCATGAGGTGAGCCGCACCGGCCAGGCCGGGCGGGTGACGCTCTGGCCCCTGGCCCAACCGCGCGAAGCCGCCGAGCTGCCCGATTGGGGCCTGCCCGAGGATTACGAAAGCGCGGATTCCGCCCAGGCCGTGCTGGCGCGGGACATCGCGGACTGGGTGTCGGCGCGGCTGAAGCAGCCTTTACCATCACGGGACCGCTTGGCTCGGCCTGGGGATCTCCTGATCCTGGTGCGCCGGCGCGATGCGCTGGTGGGCGCCATCACTGCGGCGCTGAAGGCACGCGGCATCGCCGTGGCCGGGCTGGACCGCATGGTGCTAACGGCCCAGCAATCGGTGAGCGACCTGCTGGCGCTGTGCGACGCGCTGCTGCTGCCCGATGACGACCTCGCCTTCGGGCAATTTCTCGTCTCGCCCCTGGGGGGGCTCAGCGATGCCAGCCTGATGGACCTCGCCTTGGGCCGGGGCCGGAAGCCATTGGTGCAGGTGCTTTATGCCCGGGCGCAGGAGCGCGAGGACTGGGCAGAAGCAAAGACATTCTTCGAGGCGCTGCGCGCCAAGGCGGATTTCTACGCCCCCTACCCTCTGCTGGCTGAGGCGCTGGGGCCGCTGGGCGGGCGGGCCAAGCTGTTGCGCCGCCTGGGGCCGGAGGCGGCAGAGCCAATCGACGAATTCCTCGCCGAGGCGCTCACCTTCACCGGGCGCGAACCCGGCTCGCTGCAGAATTTCGTGTTCTCGCTGCGCCAAACAGGTGCCTCCATCAAGCGCGAGGCGGAGGCCGGGGGCGATGAGGTGCGGATCATGACCGTGCACGGCGCCAAGGGGTTGCAGGCGCCCATCGTGATTCTGCCCGACACCACGGCGCTGCCAAAGAACGACCGGAATTTGTTCTGGCTCGGCGTGCCGCAGGAGGACGCACTTGTACCGGTGTTCTGCCCGCGCGCGGATCTGCGTGCGCAGGCGGTGGCGGACGCGGCGGCGGACGTAACCGAGGCGGCCCGCCAGGAATATAACCGTCTGCTCTACGTGGCCCTCACCCGCGCCGAGGACGAACTGCTGATCTGCGGCGCGGAAGGCGGGCGCGCCCCGCCCGACACCTGCTGGTACGAGGCGGTAAAGCGCGGCTTCACCCGGCTGGAGACCCGCGAGGAGAACGGCGCCCTGGTGCATGACTGCGAGCAGAGCGTGGCGCCCGATCGCATCTCCCGGCACGGCGAGTCCGCGCAGGCCCCCCTGCCCGCCTGGCTTGGCGGCGCGCCGCTCTGGCAGGCCGCCCCGCCGCCGAAGGAGGCCGCCAGACCTGAGCGCATCGTGCCCAGCCGCGGTGTGGAGGAGGAAACGAAGCGCGCCATCGCCGCCAGCCCGCTCGGCACCGCGCTGGGCGCCGCGCGCGCAGTCCGGGCGGCTGCCATGGAAAAAGGCGTGGCGATCCACGCCATGTTGCAGCATTTGCCGGACCTTCCCGCCACGGCGCGACCGGAAGCGGCACTGGCCTACCTTGCCGCCCAGCCCGCCTTGGCCACGGAGGCGGAGGCGCTCCGCGCCGCCGTGCTGACCGTCCTCGACAATCCAGCCCTCGCTCCGCTGTTCGGCCCCGGCTCCCGCGCCGAGGTGCCGCTGGCCGGCGTGGTGGGGGACAAGGAAATCGGCGGTCTTGTGGACCGTCTGGCGGTCACGGACCGGGAAATCTGGCTCGCCGACTACAAGACCGACCGCGCCCCGCCCGCCGATGCCGCCGGGATTCCGCCCAAATATCTGAGCCAGCTCGCCGCCTACCGGGCGATCCTGCACCAGGTTTACCCCGGCCTCCCGGTGCGCTGCGTGCTGATCTGGACCCAAAGCGCAGCGGTGATGGATGTGCCGGGCGCGATGCTGGATGGCGCCGCCCCGGCTTGATCCTGCGGCGGTTCGCCGCCATGTTACCCCGAACTTACATTGTCTGGGTGTATCATGACCAAAGCCGTTACCGACGAAACCTTCGAGACCGATGTGCTGAAATCCAGCGCCCCCGTGCTGGTGGATTTCTGGGCAGAGTGGTGCGGGCCGTGCCGGTCCATCGCCCCCTCGCTCGAGGACCTGGCCAAGGAATATGAAGGCAAGCTCGAAGTGGTGAAGGTGAATATCGACGAGAACCCGATGACGCCGAGCGCCTTCGGCGTGCGCGGCATCCCGACCCTGATCATCTTCAAGGACGGAAAGCCGGCCGCGACCCAGGTCGGCGCCGCGCCGAAATCCGTGCTGAAGGCCTGGATCGAGAAGAGCCTGTAACATGGCTGATACCATGGCAGAGGCGCTGGTTGAGGCGCCGCCCGAATGCATGCCGATGGTCCGCGTCATCGCGATGCCCGCGGACACCAACGTGAATGGCGATATTTTCGGCGGCTGGCTGATGAGCCAGATGGACCTTGCCGCCGGTAATCTCGCCTCGCGCACCTCCGGCGGGCGCTGCGTCACCGTCTCGGCGGATGCGATGAGCTTCATCCGTCCGGTGAAGGTGGGCGACGAGGTGAGCGTGTATTGCAAGCTGCTCGCCACCGGCCGGACCTCGATGAAGATCGCCGTGGAGGCTTGGCGGCGGGCGCGCGTGGGCGGCGAGGAATGCCGCGTCACGAAGGCGACGTTCACGTTCGTGGCCATCGATAACGACGGTAAGCCAAGGCCGGTTCACGCGGACTGATCGGCGAGAAAGATCGTCGCCCGGCGGGGAGCGCTCGAGGGCGCCCCCGTCCAAGACGTCAGTCCTCACCCTGAAGGGCTTCGCGCACCCACGGATCGTTCTCGATCATTTGCTGCAAATCCGCGGCGCCGCGCTCGATGTTGGGATGCCTCCGCGCGGTGATCGCCGCCTGCCAGCTGGGCCGGGCCTGCAGCCGCCGCCAATAAGCGGCAATCTCGGCAAGATCCTGCCTCGCCAGAAAATAATCGAGCCATGCGGTCTCCGCCAGCCGCAGGAGAAGGCATGACCAACTTACGTCGGCCAGCGTATAGTCCGCGCCCAGCAGCCACGGTCCGCCAATTTGCCGCAACTGCGCCTCCAATGCCGCCAGATGGGTTCGCATGTGATCGCGGCTGTCACGAATCGTCCGCCGCAACGGTGTCAGCCGCAACATCCGCCGCAGGCCGAAAATTCGGGCGGCGCCGAAGAAGGCTGGCCGCTTTTTGTCGGGATGGAAAAGCAGCCCGACAAAAATGCGCGGCAGCGGAACATGGGCGATCATGGTCATGAACAGCGGCATAGTCAGGCCCGGAATGCAGCTCCCGGCCCGCGCGGCCCGGCCGCCCATGGGATCGTCGCTCGAAAGGCTTGCGTAGTCGATCCACCGCATCATGTCCCACCGAGCCTGCTCCGCCTCCGGCACCAGGCGCTGCGCCGACGGCCCGGCATGGGCGGCCGCATAGGCGAGAATCTCATCGGATTCGAAGATTGGATGTCCGCGATGCACCAGGCACGGCACCAACCCCGCGGGGTTGATCTTCAGATAGGCCGGCGAGATCGTTTGATACGACCCGGTCTCGATAAGGTCGATGTCGTGGTGCCGATAGTCAATGCCAAGCTCGGCGAAAACAATCCGGGTCTTTCGCGAACAATGCGAGAAAGGATTGCCGTAAAGCTCGAATTCCTGCGTGTGGGGGAATGTGATCTCCGTATGCAATCCACCGGAAACCGGGTGCGTTCGCCGCCGCCGGGACTCGATGACAAACCATGCGATCGTTATTGAGATTATTGTCGCCGCCGCGACCACCCAAATCGCCATCGCTTCATTCTCCCATGATTGCCGTGGTCACGATAGCAAGCGTAGCAAGAGTGGAGCATAGCGAAACCCATCACTCCACGCGATATATTGCACAACAAATAGTGAGGCTCCATCCACCCTGCGTCCTGCCCCGAAACGGCAAATTCCGGCAGATCAAGCAATCTACCCGCCCCAGAGGTGCGGTCAGTCCCCGCTCGCCAGAAACACCGTCGCCGCGCTCGGCGCTGAAGACGGCAGCCCCCGCCCCTCGATAAATGCCAGAATATCCGCACTCGGCGTGGCGCGCTCCAGGTCGCGCGGAATCAGGTGATAATCCGGCGGGTAATAGGCCAGCGTCACCGGCGCGTCAGGCGGAATTGCCTGCCAGCAGCTTCGCATGGCTTCCTGCGGAACCAGCTCGTCATGCCCGCCATATAATATGAGCGCGTGCTGGCGGAAATTGCCGCAGGCCGCCTGGGCTTGGCCCATCAGCGTCACCAGCCCGGCGACATTATCGACACGCGGCGCATGGATGGTCAGCGGATCCTCGCCAAAGGCGATCAGCGCCGCCTCGTTGTCTGAAGCCTCTATATGCACCGAACGCCCGGTGAGCCGCTTGCCCGGGGCGAAGAAGGCGGCGACGCGCAACGTCTCCCGGTAGAACGGGTTCATCGCAGGCCCGCCCCAGACGGCGGGGGCGGAGAGGATGTAGCCATCCACCGGCGGCGGGTTGGGCTCCGCGCCCACCAGCAGGCCGATGCCGCCGCCCATGCTCTCGCCCATGATGAAGAGCTTCGCGCCCGGATATTGCGCGCGCAGCTGCACGGCCTCGTCCCGCGCCTCGTCCACCAGCGTTTGGGTGCCTGGCCAATAGCCGCGGTTCTTCGCGGTGCCGAAGCCGGACTGGTCCGGCGCGTAGATGGCGATGCCATGCGGGGTGAGGTAGTCGGCCAGAATCGCCCAGCCATCGCGGCTGTCGGTATAGCCATGCAATGCGAGAATAACGGCCTTTACCTGCCCCTTGGCCGGGTACAGCCGGTAGGGCAGGCGCGCGCCGTCTGCCAGCGCAAAATAGCCGCTTGTAATAATGGGATGGCCGGGACTGTCATGCGGCACACGGAACGGGATCGGCGCGCAGGCCGCCATGGCGAGCGGCAAGGCCAGCACCCGGGCCAGCTTGGGGAATGCGCGGAATGCCGTTATGGTGTCTGAGAGTTTGACCAGATAAGGCAGGATGCGATGAGCGTGCAGACAGAAGCGGTGAATGCGACCGAAATCATTCATGTGAAAACCCCTGCGGTCTCCTGCGACGGCGGTGTGGGCTCGCTTGGGCATCCGCGTATTTACCTCCGAATTACCGATAAGCAAATCGCCTGCCCGTATTGCTCCTGCATCTACGTGCTGGAAGAGGGCGCGGTGGACCACAGCCATTGAGGCTCGTCCTCGTCGACGGCTCGGGCTTCATCTTCCGGGCCTTCCACGCCCTCCCCGATATGACACGGCCAGACGGGGTGCATGTGAACGCCGTATTCGGCTTCTGCAACATGATCTCGCGGCTGCTGAAGGAGCATACCGGCACGCATATCGCCGTGGTATTCGATGCCGGGCGGCATACATTCCGCAACCGGCTGTACGGCGAGTACAAGGCGCACCGGCCGGAGCCGCCGCCGGAGCTGGTGCCGCAATTCGCGCTGATCCGCGAGGCGACGCGCGCCTTCGGCCTGCCGGCCATCGAGTTGCAGGACTGGGAGGCGGATGACCTCATCGCCGCCTACGCCAAGGCCGCCGTGGAAGCCGGGGGTGAGGCGGTGATCGTCTCCTCCGACAAGGACCTGATGCAGCTGCTCCGGCCCGGCGTGACCATGCTGGACCCGATGAAGAACACGCCGATCGGCTTGGCCGAGGTGGAGGCGAAGTTCGGGGTGCCACCGGAAAAGGTGGTCGAGGTTCAGGCGCTGATCGGCGACTCCGTGGATAATGTGCCGGGCGTGCCGGGCATCGGGCCCAAGGGGGCCGCGGCGCTGATCCAGGAATACGGCTCGCTGGAACAAGTGCTGGAGGCGGCCCCGGCGATGAAGCCGAGCAAGCGGCGCGACGCGCTGATCGAACACGCGGACAAGGCACGGATTTCCAAGCAGCTCGTCATCCTGCGCGACGACGCGCCCATGCCCGCCCCACTGGACAGCTTCGCCGTAAAAGCCTGGGACCCGGCTGTGTTACGGGCGTTCCTGACCGAGAACAATTTCAAAAGCCTGCGCCACCGGCTGGGGATGGAGGGCGAGGAGAGCGAGGAAGCGCCGCCACCGGTCAGCGCCGCCCCGTTCGGCCCCTATTCCGCCATCACCACGCGCGCGGCGCTGGAGGCGGTATGCGCCGAGGCGCGCATGGCGGGAATGGTCGCCATCTCGGTGCAGACCGACGCGCCAGCCTCTCTGCACGGCAATCTCGTGGGGCTGGGCCTCGCCACCGCGCCAGGGCACGCCGGCTATCTGCCGCTGGCCCATAACCTCACGCTGGATGACGCGCCGCAGATAACCCTGGCCGAAGCCGTTTCGGTCCTGGCGCCACTGCTCACCGCCCCCGGCGTGCTGAAGATTTTCCATGATGCCAAGTACAGCCTGGAGGTTTTGCGCCGCGCCGGGCTGGGCGACGTGGCGCCGCTCGACGATGTCATGCTGATCTCCTACGCGCAGGATGCGGGGAATTTCGCGCATGACGCGATGACGCTGGCGCGGGTGCATCTGAACCACACGCTGAAGGATGCCGACTCCGTAACGGGCAGCGGGCGCGGCCGGCTGGCCTTTGCCAGCGCCCCGCTGGACAAGGCGGTGGCCTTCGCCGCCGAGGCTGCTGATGTTTCGCTCCGTCTTTGGGAAAATCTGAAGCCGATGCTGCGGGTGCATAAATCGCTCGCGCTGTACGAGCTCTTGGAAAAACGGCTGATCCCCGTGCTCGCCGATATGGAAGAGTACGGCGTGATGGTGGACCGCGACGATCTCGCCGCCATGTCCACCGAGTTCGAGGGCCGGATGGCCGAGATCGAAACGGATATCCAACGCCTCGCGGGGCAGAGTTTCAATGTCGGCAGCCCGAAGCAACTCGGCGAGATCCTGTTCGAGACGATGAAGCTGCCAGGCGGCAAGAAGGGAAAAACCGGCGCGTGGGGAACGGATTCGTCCGTGCTGGAAACGCTGGCCGAACAGGGCATCGAGATTGCCCAGCGGGTGATGGACTGGCGCCAGCTCGCCAAGCTGAAGAGCACCTACGCAGATGCGCTGATCGGGCAGATCGACCCGCGCACGGGCCGGGTGCATACCAGCTTCCAGATGGCGGTGGCGGCAACCGGGCGGCTTTCCTCCACCGACCCGAATTTGCAGAACATTCCTATAAGAACGCAGGAAGGTGCCCGCATCCGCAAGGCGTTTATCGCCGCACCCGGGTGCAGCCTGGTCTCGGCGGATTACTCGCAGATCGAACTGCGCCTGCTTGCCCATGTGGCGAATATTCCAGCGCTGAAGGAGAGCTTTGCCAAGGGCGAGGACATCCACGCGCGCACGGCCTCCGAGGTGTTCGGCGTGCCGATGGCGGGGATGGACGCCGCCACGCGCCGCCGCGCGAAGGCAATTAATTTCGGCATCATCTACGGCATTTCCGCCTTCGGCCTGGCGCGACAGCTCGGCATCACGCCCGGCGAGGCGCGCGTGTATATCGACGCCTATTTCAAGCGCTATCCGGAAATCCGCACCTACATGGAGGAGACGAAGGAGCAGGCGCGCACGCATGGTTTCGTGCTCACCCCGTTCGGGCGGCGCTGCTGGGTGCCGCGGATCAAGGACAAGATCCCGTCCTTGCGCGCCTATGCCGAGCGGCAGGCGATCAACGCGCCGCTGCAAGGCGGCGGCGCGGACATCATCAAGCGCGCGATGGTGAAGCTGCCGAAGGCGCTGGCCGAGGCGGGGCTGAAGACGCGGCTGATCTTGCAGGTGCATGACGAATTGCTGTTCGAGACCCCGGATGACGAGGCGCAGGCGGCGGCGGCGCTGGCGCAGAAGGTGATGCAGGGTGTCGCGGAATTGTCGGTGCCGCTGGTGGTGGAGACGGGGATTGGGAAGAACTGGGGCAAGGCTCATTAACCTCCCCCCCGCCCCCTGAGGGGCGCTTAAAACCAATGGCCGGTCTGACCATGCAGTATATGTCATGCGCGGAGAGCGGGCTATAACGCCGCCGCGATCAACAAATCAGGATGGTGTATCATGAATGCCAGTGCCGCGACGAGCCCGAAGATCAAAGTCACAGCTTTGCCGGGGGACGGCATCGGCCCCGAGGTGATGGCCGCCACCATCCGCATCCTGGACGCCGCCGGCGCCCCCATCGACTGGGAATATGCCGAAGCCGGCGCTGAAGCCTTCAAGAAGGGCATCGTTACCGGCGTGCCGCGCGAGACGCTGGACAGCATCTCCCGCAACAAGTTGGCGCTGAAGAGCCCGCTGGAGACCCCGGTGGGCTTCGGCGGCAAGTCCGCCAACGTTACCATGCGCAAATATTTCGAGCTCTACGCCAATATCCGCCCGGTGCGTGAGCTCCCTGGCATCACCACCCCGTACTCCGGCCGCGGGATCGACGTGGTGATCGTGCGCGAGAACGTGGAGGACGTGTATGCCGGCATCGAGCATATGCAGACCACCACCGTCGCCCAGTGCCTCAAGCTGATGACCGCTCCGGGCTGCGAGCGCATCATCCGCGCCGCCTTCGAGCTGGCCCGTGCTGAAGAGCGCAAGAAGGTGACCGTTGCCACCAAGGCGAACATCATGAAGCTCACCGAGGGCATGATGAAGCGCATGGGCGAGAAGGTCGCCCCGGAATTCCCGGACATCAAGGCTGACCACATCATCATCGACAACTGCGCCCACCAGCTCGTCATCAAGCCGGAGGCGTTCGACGTCATCGTCACCTCCAATATGAACGGCGACATTATCTCCGACCTCGCGGCCGGTCTGGTCGGCGGCCTGGGCATCGCCCCGTCCTCCAACCTGGGCGACCACGCCGCGATGTTCGAGGCCGTGCATGGGTCGGCGCCGGACATCGCCGGCAAGGGCCTGGCCAACCCCACCGCGCTGCTCTCCGCCGCCATCATGCTGCTGCGCCATGTCGCCGCGTTCGACGTGGCCGAAAAGGTGGAGCAGGCGCTGTTCATCACCCTGGCCGAGGGCAAGAACCTCACCGGCGACCTCGCCCCGCGCGGCCATGGCGTCGGCACCGCCGCCTTCACCGACCAGGTCATCGCCAACCTGGGCCGTTTCTCGGCGATGAAGTCCCGCACCTACAACAAGTTCGCGCTGAAGACCTGGCCGGAGCTGACCGCCCATACCGAGCCCACCACCCGCGAGCTGGTCGGCATCGACGTGTTCCTGGAGACCGATCTCGGCTCGGAAGAACTGGGCAAGACGCTGGAAGCCATCGCGCAGGACAGCCCCTTCACGCTGTCCGGCATTTCCAACCGCGGCGTGCAGGTGTACCCCCCCACGGGCGGCTACACCTTCCTGGTGGACCATTTCGCCTGCCGCTTCATGTTCAAGCACCCGATCTCGCTGACCGACTCCACCAGCAGCGGCCAGCCGGAGATCAGCTATCTGGTGCAGCGCATCGGCGCCAAGTTCACCTGGATGCATATCGAGAAGCTGCAGCGCTTCGACGGCAAGGATGCCTTCGAGCGGCCGCAGGGCGCCTAACACCACCGGCCCGGTTTGACGGACATCAACGACGGCGTGCCTCGCCCTACGTATTCAGGATCTGCTGACGTCCTGAACACAGATGGAGAGGCACGCCGCTGATGAACACAGATTCCAACAAATCCATTTTCCACGGCCGGTTGCGCGGGAGCTCGAGCGGGCTGTTCTGGGTTGGCTTGGCCCTCGCGGCGCTGGGCGTGGCCGCGATTTTGTTTCCCATTTTCTTCACCCTGGTGGCGGCTGTCCTTGTCGGCTGGGCGCTGCTGTTTTCCGGAATCGTCGCTTTTGTCAGCTGCCTCTCGATCCGCGGCACGGGGCCGTTTTTCGGTGCGCTGCTGTTCAGCCTGCTTTGCTTGGCCGCCGGGCTGTTCCTGCTGTTCAACCCGCTCGCCGGGGCGGTGGCGCTGACCCTGCTGCTGGGCGTGATCTTCGTCTTCCAGGGGGCGTTCGAGCTGTTCTTCGCCTTCGAGATGGAGCCGCTGGCCGGCTGGGTGGGTATGTTACTTTCGGGGATCGTCAGCATTTTGCTGGCCTGCCTGATCGCCATCGGCTGGCCGGCGATTTCGGCGATCGTGCTGGGGATTATCCTGGGCGTGAATTTTCTCAGCACCGGGCTCAGCTACATGTTTGCCGCGCGGGCGTTCCGGGGTTGATTTTACCAAAGGCGGGGGGCGGCCCCGGCCTTTATCCCGCCGCATCGTTGGGCTAAAGCCGTGCGATGAGCACGGTACTCCCCAACACATTGCGCAATGGCCCCGATGGGCGCGGACGGTTTGGCGAATTCGGCGGGCGGTTCGTCGCGGAAACGCTGATGCCGCTGATCCTGGAACTGGAAGCGGCGTATGAGGCAGCCAAGGCCGACCCGTCCTTCCAGGCCGAGCTGGATTACTACCTGAAGCATTATGTGGGGCGGCCGAGCGCGCTGTGGCATGCCGAGCGCCTGACCCGCGAGCTGGGCGGCGCTAAAATCTATTTCAAGCGCGACGAGCTGAACCACACCGGCGCGCACAAGATCAACAACTGCCTTGGCCAAATCCTGCTGGCCAAGCGCATGGGCAAGACGCGCATCATCGCCGAGACCGGCGCCGGGCAGCATGGCGTGGCCACGGCCACGGTGTGCGCGCTCTTCGGCCTGCCCTGCACCGTGTACATGGGCGCCGTGGACGTGGAGCGGCAGAAGCCGAATGTGTTCCGCATGAAGCTGCTGGGTGCCGAGGTGGTGCCGGTAAGCTCCGGCGCCGCGACCCTGAAGGACGCGATGAACGACGCCATGCGCGACTGGGTGGCGAATGTGCGCGACACCTTCTACATCATCGGCACCGCCGCCGGACCGCACCCCTACCCCGCCATGGTGCGGGACTTCCAGTGCGTGATCGGCAATGAGGCCAAGGAACAGATGCTGGAGGCCGAGGGCCGGCTGCCGGATGTGGCGGTGGCGGCGATCGGCGGCGGCTCGAACGCCATCGGCCTGTTCCACCCCTTCCTGGACGACGCCTCCGTGCGCCTGATCGGCGTGGAAGCCGCCGGCCACGGGCTGGACAGCAACGAGCATGCGGCATCCTTGAGCCGTGGCCGCCCCGGCGTGCTGCACGGCAACCGCACCTATCTGCTGCAGAACGAGGACGGGCAGATCCTGGAAGCGCACTCGATTTCGGCAGGTCTCGATTACCCCGGCATCGGGCCGGAGCATTCCTGGCTGCACGATATCGGCCGTGTGGAATACGTGGCGGCAACCGACAAGGAAGCCCTGGCCGCGTTCCAGCTCTGCACCCGCACCGAGGGCATCATCCCGGCGCTGGAGCCGAGCCACGCGCTCGCGCATGTGAGCAAGATCGCGCCGCAGATGCGCAAGGATGCGATCATCCTGATGAATCTTTGTGGGCGCGGGGACAAGGACATTTTCGCCGTGGCGAAGCACCTGGGGGTGGAGCTGTGAGCCGTATTGCTGGCGTGTTTGCCGCGCTCAAGGCCCAGGGCCATGCGGCGCTGATCCCGTTTGTCGAGGCGTATGACCCGAGCCGCGAAACCTCGCTGACGCTGCTGCGCGGCATGGCCGCGAACGGCGCGGACATCATTGAGATCGGCATGCCCTTCACCGACCCGATGGCGGACGGCCCGACCATCCAGGCCGCCGGGCGGCGCGGGCTGCTGGCAGGCGCCAGCCTGCACGGCGTGCTCGCGCTGGTGGAGGAATTCCGCCGCGGCAACGACCACACCCCGCTGGTACTGATGGGCTACCTCAACCCCATCCTCTCCTATGGCGTGGAGCGGTTTTGCGAGGACGCAGCGAAGGTTGGCGTGGACGGGCTGATCGTGGTCGATCTGCCGACCGAGGAAGCAGACCTGCTGCTGCCCGATGCCAGCAAGAACGAGTTGGACGTGATCCGCCTGGTTGCGCCCACGACGAGCGATGAGCGCCTGCCGCTCGTGCTCGCGGGGTCTTCGGGCTTTGTCTATTACGTCAGCATCACCGGCATCACCGGCACGCGCACGGCCTCAGCGGCCGACCTTGCGCGTGACATCCCGCGTATCCGCGCCGCGACCGACCTGCCGATCGCGGTTGGCTTTGGCGTGCGCACGCCGGAACAGGCCGCGGTGGTCGCGCAGCATGCCGATGCGGCGATCGTCGCCTCGGCGCTAATTGAGACGCTATGCCGCGAGGATGAAAACGCGGTGCTGCGCGACGTGAAGGCGCTGTCGGAAGGGATTAAAGGGGCGCGCACCCTTGCCTGAGGGCAAGGCGCGGGACGGTACCACGCCGCCCGCGCCGCCCTAGCGATTACTGGTTGCCGTCGTGGCTGTCATGGTGCCAGCCATTGCTCTGGCCACTGTTCTGCTGGCGCCCGCCTTGGCTTTGCTCCTGGCCTTGCTGATGCCCCTGCCGGCCGCCGCCATTGTCATGGCCTTGCCAACCGCCGCCACCTTGGCCGTTCTCGTCGTGGTCATGCCCCTGCCAGCCGCCCCCATCGCGGTCATGGTCGTGCCAACCACCGCCGCCAATGTACACGCCGCCATAGGCGGGCCCTGACGCGGCGTAATAGCCACCGCCGCTATAATACCCGCCACTGCCATAATATCCTTCGCCGCCGTAAACACAGCCCGTGAGCGCCAAGCCGAGAGCCAAGGGAGCAACGAGAAACTTCTTGATCATGGCAAGGATTTTTCTTCGGCGCCGTGGCGGCAATGCGGCAGAATTAGCGCAATCCCCAGGCAAAGAAGTTCGGGTTCTCCCAGCCCGGCTTGCCATAACGCAGCGGCGTGCCATCAGGCGTGAGCACGCAGCCCCCAGCCGCCTCCAGCACCGCCTGCGGGGCTGCGGTGTCCCACTCCATGGTGCGGCCCAGGCGGGGGTAGAAGTCCGCCGCGCCCTCGGCCAGGCGCAGGAATTTCAGCGCTGACCCGATATTGGTGAGCGAGGCGATCTGGTACCCGGCCAGAAACTCCGCGAGGCGCGGATCATCGGCATAATGACGGGAGGCCATCACCGTCAGCCCTTCCGGCGGCGCGCGGCGGGCGGCGATCGGCGCCTCCACCCCGGCCCGGCGGCGCCAGGCCCCCTGGCCGACGATGCCGAAATGCACCTCGCCCAAGGCTGGCGAGGCAACCGCGCCCAGCACCGGCGCGCCATGCTCGATGAGCCCGATATTCACCGCAAATTCGTCGCGCCCGGCGGCGAATTCACGCGTGCCGTCCAGCGGGTCCACCAGCCAGTAACGGGCGGATGGCGCGGTGATACGACCCGCCGCCACCTCTTCCTCGGCAATCACTGGGATCTCAGGTGCTGCGGCGCGCAAGCCCGCCACGATCAGCGCCTCCGCCCGCATATCCGCTACCGTCACCGGCGTCGCGTCGGCCTTGGCATCCACGGCGAAGCCCGCCGCCCGCACCGCTGTGATTACGGCAGCCGCCTCTTCCACCAGCCTTACTGCCAGGTTCATCAGTTCGCGCATGGCTCCCCTGTAGCCCGCCTCCCAGCCCTGGCAAAGCCGCGCCGGTTTGTTATGGTTGTGACCAGACGATGACAGAGGAATATGACATGCTGGAAATCTTCTTTGCAAAGCCAGAACTGCCGAAATCGGGCGTGCTGGTGCTGCCTTTGGCCGAGGGCGCTGCCCCCGCGGGCCATGCCGCGGCACTGGACAAAGCGCTCGACGGCGGGCTGACCCGCGCGCTGGAAGCGGCGGAGTTCAAGGGCAAGAAGGGCAGCCAGGCCAATCTGCTGGCGCCCAAGGGCTTCAAGCGCGTGCTGGTGCTGGGTACCGGGAAGGCGGATGCGCCGTGCGGCGCGGAGGAACTGGGCGGAGCCATCGCCGCCGCGTTGCCGCGCGAAAGCGACGCGATTGTGCTCGCCGAGGCGTTCTCTCCCGAGCAGGCGGCTGCGATAGGCTTCGGCGCCCGGCTGCGCGCCTACCGGTTCGACAAATACCGCACCACGCAGAAGGACGATGAGAAGCAGAAGCTGCGCCACCTGACCATCCTCACACCTGAGCCGCGCAAGGCCGAGGCGGCCTTCGAGCAGTTCAAGGCCCTGGCCCATGGCGTCGAGTTAACCCGCGACCTGGTGACCGAGCCCGCCAACACGCTCTACCCGGCGGAACTCGCCGAACGGGCCGAGGAGCTGAAAAAGCTAGGCCTGAAGGTTGAGGTGTTCGATGAGGACGACCTCAAGAAGCTCGGCTTCGGATCGCTGCTCGCCGTGGCCCAGGGCAGCGCGCGCCCGGCCCGCATGGTGGTGCTGCAATGGCTCGGCGCCTCGGGCCATGATGACGGCAAGAAGCAGAAGAAGCCCAAGGACCCGATCGTGTTCGTCGGCAAGGGCGTAACCTTCGACACGGGCGGCATCTCCATCAAACCCGCCGCGGGCATGGAGGACATGAAATGGGACATGGCCGGCGCCGGTGCCGTGGTGGGGCTGATGGCGGCCCTCGCCGGGCGCAAGGCGAAGGTGGATGCCGTCGGCCTTGTCGGGCTGGTGGAGAACATGCCGTCGGGCACCGCCACCCGCCCGGGTGACGTGGTGAAAAGCTATTCCGGCCAGACCATCGAGATCCTGAACACCGACGCCGAGGGCCGCCTCGTGCTCGCGGATGTGCTGCATTACGCGCAGCACCGTTTCGAGCCGAAGCTGATGATCGACCTCGCCACCCTGACCGGCGCGATCATTGTCGGGCTCGGGCATGAATATGCCGGGTTGTTCTCCAACAATGACGAGCTGGCCGAAAAGCTCACCGCCGCGGGTAAGGCGGTGGACGAGAAGCTATGGCGCATGCCGCTGGTGGGGCTGGGTGAGAGCTACGATAAGGAACTGAACTCGCCGATCGCCGATGTGAAGAATATCGGCGGCGGACGTGCTGGCGGCTCCATTACCGCCGCGCAATTCCTGCAGCGTTTCGTGGCCGGCAAGCCCTGGGCGCATCTGGACATCGCGGGCACGGCCTGGGCTGCCAAGGACGCCGCCATCACGCCGAAGGGCGCTACCGGGTTTGGCGTGCGGCTGCTGGACCGCTTCGTACAGGATAACTACGAGAACTAAGCACCAAACATGGGCAGGCCCGACCGGCCTGCCCGCTTTCACGCCTTACGCCAACGGCACCAGGGAGATCCGCCGCCCCTCGCCGGCTACGCTCACAATCCGCCCGCCCTCCGTGCCGCTCAGCATCACCATGTCACCCTCGCACAGCAAATCCTCCGCATCGGCGAAATATCCGGCCTCGGCGGCGCGGCTGAAATTGTCGTTCCCCGCCTTGTAGTGCCACAGCGTGAAACCGTTGGCGTAGGCGAGGACCGAGAGGTTGCGGAGCGAGAAAGCCATGGAGTTTTCCTTTTTTAAAACTTAAGGTTGTATAGACCTTGAGGTTTATATTCCTAGCGTTGGAACAAAACAAGAACTTTATGCTTCGTTAACGCGTTTTTTACCCCGAGTTTTCGGACAAAATTCCTATTTGCCTTGGCCGCCTTACCAAAACCGGATACGGTTTTGAGATTACAGTATTGGCGGCATAGGCATGCGGCACGACGACATCTGGCGGGCGATCGACACGCTGGCGGCGGAGCACGGGCTTTCTCCCTCCGGCTTGGCGCGCAAGGCCGGGCTGGACCCGACCAGCTTCAACATGTCCAAGCGCCGCACGGCCGATGGCAAGCTGCGCTGGCCCTCCACTGAGAGCCTGGCGAAAATCCTTGCCGCCACGGGCGCGGGGATGGAGGAGTTCACCGCCCTCATCACCGGCGCGCGCGCCATGCCGGAAGGCCGCAAAGGCCGCACCAAGATTCCGCTGATCGGCATGGCCCAGGCCGGGGCGGAAGGCTTTTTCGACGATGGCGGCTACCCTGCCGGGGCGGGATGGGACGAGGTGGAAATGCCCGCCACCGCCGATGTGAATGCCTACGCGCTGACAATTAGCGGCGATTCGATGGAACCGGCTTACCGCGAGGGGGACACCATCATCGTCTCCCCCGCGGCGCCGGTGCGCGCGGGTGACCGCGTCGTGGCCCGCACCACCAATGGCGCGGTCATGGCCAAGCAGCTCGTCCGCCGCACGGCATCGCGAATCGAGCTGGCCAGCCTGAACCCCGCCTATCCGGAGCTGCGCTTCGCGGCGGGAGACATCCTCTGGATGCACCGCATCATCTGGGCTGGCCAGTAGCGCGGACCCAGGCCGGCCAACTCATCCGGTAAAAAAATTATTGCCAATTCATGTAAAATGCGCCATATGAACAAAAGTTTAATATAATTTTTTATCCATTAAGCAGCAAAAGAATCGATTTTTGGAGGGGATTTAGTTGCGTGCCATCAATATTAACGACGTGCTGCAGGCGTTGGTCACCAATACGCCCTATGTCGAGGGAGCCGCCATCATCCATGAGGATGGCCAAATCATTGCCTGTCGCCTGCCTCCAAGCTTCAACGAGTCGCGGATCAGCGCCACCGTTGCCGCGATCCTGCCCCGTGGCATGGACCTCGCCGCCGCGCTGAAATGCGGCAAGTTGGAACAGCTCCTGCTCACCTGCGAAATCGGCCAGGTGCTGCTCCGCGGTGCGGGGCCGCAGGTTATGCTTTGCACGCTGGCCGGCCCCGCGGTGCAACTGGAGGCATTGCTCCTGGCCACAAGCGAGGCCGCCGCCAGCATCAACCTCCTGCTGCCGTATATGTCCGCCACCGCACCGCTCCCCACCGCACGCAGTCCCGAGTCGCTGTACGCAGCCGCCGGCTTCACCGAGACCGACCAGATCCTTGTCACCCGCATCTGGCCCTATATCCGCCCCGCCCTGCCGGGCCTGACCGAGCGGTTTTACCAGCTGCTGGAGGCAGAGCCGCAAATGGCTGCACTTATCGCCGGACGCGCGGAGTCCCTGAAGCGGGCACATTTAATCTGGCTGGAGAGTCTGTTCGCCGGCGATTACGGGCCCAACTTCATTCGCCGGCAGGAGGAAATCAGCAACGCCCATGCGCGCAGCGGGGTCCGGCCCGTGTTCTTTGCCGCAAGCATGGCCTTCCTGCGCTTGGCATTTCCGCCGGCGCTGCGCGCCTGCTTGCCCGCCGCGCCAGCCGCGGAGAGCGCGGCAGCGGCCGTGCTCCGTCTGCTCTCCTTCTGCCAGCATATCATCGACGGCAATTACGCTGACGCGCTCATCCGCCTGGATGAAACCGGGGCAGGAACCAAGCGGCAGGCCGTTCAGGCCTGACCCCGAGCCACGTCATACCAACAATAAGTACTTGATTTTTTTGTGGATATGGTGGGCGCTACAGGGATTGAACCTGTGACCCCCACCATGTCAAGGTGATGCTCTACCGCTGAGCTAAGCGCCCATATCCACGCGGGCTTACTAGCGACATTGGGATAAAGAGGCAAGAGCTTGGCTGACAAAGAAAAGAGATGGCGCCGCCGGTTGTGGCACCTGTGGCGGAGCTGGCAGCGGAGGCTGGCGTTCTGGAGCGGCGCTGTGGCAGTAGGCTTGGTGAGCGTACTCTTCGCCCTTGCCGCCGACTGGGCACAATCCACCTTTCTCACCATCGGGCACCGATTTTGGGCTGTGCCGCTCCTCCTTACCCCTGCTGGCTTCGTATTCTGCGCCTGGGCGGCGCGAGAATTCTTCCCCGGCGCCCAGGGCAGCGGCATCCCGCAGGCCATCGCCGCACGCCAGATGCCGCGCGACCTGGCTCTACGCCGTCTGCTCTCTCTTAAGATCTGCATCGGCAAGATAGTCCTCACCATGGTCGGGCTGCTCACCGGCGCCTCGATCGGGCGCGAGGGCCCCACCGTGCAGATCGGCGCGGCAGTGATGCTGCAGGTTGCGAGGCTGGAGGCGTTCGCCAGCGCGCCGGGGCTGATCCTGGCGGGCTCCGCCGCCGGAATTGCCGCCGCATTCAATGCGCCGCTCGCGGGCGTGGTCTTCGCCATCGAGGAAATGAGCCGTTCCTATGAGGTGCGCACCAATGGTCTGGTGCTCATTACCGTCATCATCTCCGGCCTCGTTTCGCTGGGGCTTACCGGGAATTACACCTATTTCGGCATCACCCATGTAACGGCAAGCACCCCGCGGGACTGGGCGCTAGCCGTCGCCTGCGGCGTGTTCGGCGGGTTGGCGGGGGGTGTCTTTTCCCGGCTGATGCTGCAGGGCAGCCGCCTCGCCAAAGCATGGATCGCCGTGCATGAGGCCCGCCGCCGTTTCACGTTCCCGCTCGGCTGTGGTGTCGTGGTGGCACTGCTCGGAGTGCTCACCCATGGCGCCACCTTCGGCACCGGCTACGAGCAAGCACGCGCCGCGGTGGAAGGCCACGCCCCGAGTTGGGATTTCTGGCTGGCGAAATTCGCCGCGACCCTCATCACCGCCATATCCGGCATCCCTGGAGGCATTTTCGCCCCCTCGCTCGCCGTTGGTGCCGGGCTGGGCGCCTGGATGGGCGGCGCCACCGGCGCCAGCCTGGGCGCCGTGCTCGGCATGGCCGGGTATTTTTCCGGCGTGGTCCAGGCGCCGATGACCGCCTTCGTGATCATCCTGGAAATGACCGGCAATGACGCCAACGTCATCCCGATCATGCTCGCCGCCGTGCTCGGCCTTGGCGCCTCGCGCCTAGTGGCGCCAGAGCCACTCTACCACGCCCTGGCGCACGGCTTCCTCACGCCGACGGCTGGTAGCGCGGCTCGCCTGTCCGCCACAGAACAAACGCCATGATGTCCGCGGTTTCCTGATCTCGCTGGGCGCGGGTGGAGCCGATGCCATGCCCGGCATCGGCCTCCACGCGCAGCAGCACCGGATTGCCCGAGGCCGTGGCCACCTGCAGCCGCGCCGCCATTTTCGACGGCTCCCAGGGGGATACACGCGGGTCGTTCATCCCGGTGGTGAGCAGCACGGAGGGGTATTGCGCCCCGTCATGCACATGCTGGTACGCGTCCATCGCCAGCAGGTCGTGGAAGCCCTGCTCGGTCTTCACCGTGCCGAACTCGGGGATGTTCGGCGGACCATTGGGCGAGAACTCGCTGCGCAGTGCGTCGGACACGCCGACCATGTCGATCACCACCGCCACCAGCTCCGGCCGCTCGGTGAGCAGCCGTCCCACGGTAATGCCGCCGGCGGAGCCGCCGATAACAGCGGCGCGGCGATGCGACGTGTAGCCGGCCTGGATGAGGTGCAGCATGCAGTCCTCGGCATCCTGCCAGGTATGGTATTTCCGCGCCTTCTGCCCAGCCAGGTGCCAATCCTCGCCCAACTCGCCGCCGCCACGCACATGCGCCACGGCGAACACCCCGCCAGCATCGAGAAACGGCAGCCATCGCGCCAGAAAAACCGGATCGAGCGTGATGCCGTAGGCACCATAGGCTTCCATCAGCAGCGGCGCGGAGCCGTTGCGCTTCAGCCCCTTGCGATAGACGATGGAGAGCGGCACGCCCACCCCATCGCGCGCTGCGGCAAACACTTCTTCCGAGGCATAGGGCGTAACATCGATCGGCGGCAGAGGCGCGATATCCGTTTGCGTCACCGTGCCATCCGGCGCGGCGTGGCAGATGGTTTGCGGCCGCACCCAGGACTCCAGACTAAACCACGCGCCGTCATGCAGCGTGTCCGCGTAGAAACTGTCCTCGTCGATGGCGCCGGAAAACGGCAGCTCCACCTGCGTGATCTTGCCATCCGGCCCGAGCCGGCGCAGCCCCGCCAGCCCGGCATCCAGTTCGCGGATATACAGCCCGTCTTGCGCTGCCTCGATGGCGCGGATCACCGCCTTGCCCTGCGGCACCACCTCCACGGCATTGGCGATCTGCGGCTTGTCAGCGACGACTTTCAGAACCTTGTAATGGGAGGCATGCTTATGCGTGAGCAGAAAGACCTCCTCCCCGCGCACGGTGAAGCTGGTCACGCCGTCCTCGGGGCCGCAGATCTTGGTCCAGGCCGAATGCCCGGCCAGCACATCGGCCAAGGGTGCTGCGTAGAGCGTCAACTCATTCTGCACGCCGGATTCCAGCACGCCGACAGCTACCGGCGACCCAGGTGTCGCGACGATTCCCGGCGCGTCGATGTCCTGCACCGCCACCGCGGCGTCCACGCCATGGCCAAACAGTTTCACGTCCTGGGCCGGATCGGTGTTCAGCCGGTGCAGCCAACACAGGCTGTTCTTCTCGTAATCCAGGCTGTCGGGCGGCACATCCTGCAGCCGGTTGTAGAAGAACCCAGAGCCATCCGGCAGCCAGCTCGGGCTGGCCCAGTTGGTGCGGTCGATCGTCTCAGGCAGGACAGTGTTCTTCGCCACGTCCAGCACGCGCAGCACCGAGCGTTCCGACCCGCCGGAGGAGATGCCAAAGGCGGCATACACGCCATCCGGCGAAGCCTGCCACCAATCCAGCTCGGCATGCTCGCCGGGCTTGGCATAGCTGTCCGGGTCGATGAGCAGCGTATCCGCACCCGCCATACCTTCACGCATGAACAGCTTCGAGGTATTCGCCCCGGCAGGGCGGCGCTCGATGAAGATTTTCTCGCCCCCCGTCTGCACGCTCACCACCATGGCGACAGCGCCTGTGTTCCTGCTGATCGCGGCGGCGAGGGCGTCGCGCCCCGGAATTGCCGCCAGCACCTTGGCGGCGTACTCCCCTTGGGCACGCATATAGGCCTGCCATTCCAGCCCTTGCGCCTCCATCCAGCGATAGCGGTCGGTGACCTCATGTCCCCACAGAGTCTCCGTCACCGGCCGCACCGGAGCCACGGGCGGGCCCCCACCGGGCGTGAAGTTCACCGGCTGCACGTAAGCCTCGGCCCGCGCGGCGGCGGCCAAAGCGAGGCTGGCGGTGGAGGCGAGAAATGTTCGACGTGTGAAATGCGGCATATCACCTCCTGGCGGAGGGGATATCAGCGCACGCGCTGCGATATCGTCAAGGCAGCCACGCCGTCAGCGCGGATTCCTCGGCGCCTTTGGCACTTCGACCTTATACAGTTTCTGATAATCGTCCCGCGAGACCAGAAACTGGCTGGAGGACGGGCACGCCGCCGCGCCCTGCGCCGTGGCGCCGCCGTTCCATGCCAGCATTACGCCATCCGGCCGGACCGCCATGGTGGTAAGCACCCCGCCCCGTTTCAGCATCTCGGATTCATCCAGCGCGCAGACGGGACCCGGCTTAGCCCAAGGACCCGCGACAAGCCGCGCCTGCACCGCAGACTCCACCGCCCCAGGCGCAACAGCCGCCGGAGACAGATTCAGCATGTCACCGACCTGCGCGTCAGCCCCTGGTTGCGGCAGCGCGCTATTGATCCCGTGCAGCACCAGAAAAACCGCCACACCCGAGTAGAACATCCGCACACCTGTCAGAAAATGACTATGAAATTCCACGGCTTTTCTCTGCCGCGCGATGGCTTTGGCCACTGCCTCGCCCTGCCGCCGCCGGGGCGGCTTATTGCTATATCTCAACATATGAATCTCCCGATCAAAGGCGACAATATTTGGAGGGGGACGCATAAATCCTGGAAAGGACTTTCTGCGTTCCCGCTTAACACCTTTGCAAAACCTCATCAGATTTTAAGCATCTTCAATAAGTTCCGAAGCTGGCACGAGCTTCATCGCCCGTGCCAGCTTGGTCTTGAGCACTGGAAGCGCCGTGCTATTTGCTAAGCCTCACGGCTGCGGCACATACTCCCTGAAAACAAGATGACCATGCGACTGCCCTGCTTGGCCGACGCCCGCATCACGCGGCTGCGTGGCGCCAAGCCCATGCACCAGCACAAAAACTGCCGCAACGGCGCAAAACAGCCTCAGACCCGCCAGAAAATCGCGGTGAGATTTACTAGTTTTTTCTTGCTGCGCGGCGGCCTTGGCCACCGGCATATTGATATATTGTGACATGCGATCCTCGTCTTAAGAGACGAGGCATACCTAGGCGGAAACGCATAAATCCAAGAGATGATTTTTGGCGTTCCGGCATAAAGCCCGCGTAAATCCTAAGCTTCCTTTTTATACATCCTCAACCAGCTCCACGCCCGGCACGAGTTTCATCGCCTGCGCCAGCCTCGGCGAGACATTGTACCCCCCGGGCAGCCAGATATCGAGGCTGCGCTCCACCCCGGTCTTGGGCACCAGCACCACGCGGCCCTTGCCCCTGCCCTCGCGCTCCAGCAGCGACTTGATGTGCGGCAGCGCCTCGGTGCGGTCGAGCCAGATCTTCATCCCCGCCCCAGCTTCGGCTGCCGCCTTATCCAGCAGGGTAATGTCGCTCGCGGTGATGCGCAGGGACTCGCCTTCCATCTTCACATCGGCCGTGACAAGAAGCGCCACACCGTCTTCGAGAATCTCGCGGCTGCGGTTTAGAACTTCAGAAAACAGCGTGACCTCGAAACTGCCCTGCATGTCCGAGAGTGTCGCCCACATCATGCGGCTGCCTGTGCGGGTGATTCGCTCCTTCTTCGCGCCTAGCGTGCCGGCAAGCTTTATCCGGCACGGGCTAGCTTCCGCCCGGCGCTGGATCGCGCCTGATGGCACGACATCGAGCCGCTTCAGCGCCTGGGCGTACATGTCCAGCGGATGCGCGGAAACGTGGAAACCGATCGCCTCCGCCTCGTTCGCCAGGCGCTCCAGTTCCGGCCAGTCGGGGATGTCCGGCAGGCGGATCTTCTCGGGCTCTCCGCCGCCGAACAGGCCGATCTGCCCGGAGCTGCGCTCCTCTGCTCCGGCCTGCGCCGTGCGCATAACCGTCTCCGCCGACGCGAAGATTTTTGCCCGGTTCTTTTCCAGCGTATCGAACGCCCCGGCCTTGGCCAGAATTTCGATCTGCGCGCGGGTCAGCGATTTGGCGTCGATCCGGTTGGCGAAATCGGAAATGTCCTTGAACGGCTTGCCGCCGCGCGCCTTCACCAGTTCCTCCATGGCGCCAACGCCCACGCGCTTGATCGCACCAAGCGCGTAACGGATGCCGTAGCCGCCATCCTCCAGAAGCTCGGGCTGGAAATCCGCGCCGGATTTGTTCACGTCCGGCGGCAGTACCTTGATGCCCGAGCGCATCGCATCGCCGCGCAGAATCGCCAGCTTGTCGGTATTGGTGATGGAGAGCGACATGCAGGCCGCGAGTAACGCCACCGTATGGTTCGCGCGCAGGTAAGCGGTTTGGTACGAGACCAGCGCGTAGGCGGCAGCATGGGATTTGTTGAAGCCGTAATCGGCGAACTTCGCCATAAGGTCGAAGATCTCGTTGGCCTTCTCCTCGGTGAAGCCCTGCTTGGCGGCACCTTCACAAAAGATCTTGCGCTGCGCGTCCATCTCGGCGCGGATCTTCTTGCCCATGGCGCGGCGGAGCAAATCCGCCCCGGCGAGCGTGTAGCCCGCCATCACCTGGGCGATCTGCATCACCTGCTCCTGGTACACGATGATGCCGTAAGTCTCGGCCAGGATGTGATGAATCGCCGGGTCTGGCGCTTCCCACGGCTCGCCGCGTTTGCGGGCGCAGTAGTCCGGAATGTTCGCCATCGGGCCGGGGCGGTTGAGCGCCTGGATGGCAACGAGATCCTCGAACCGGTCCGGGCGCATCTGCTGAAGCGCCGCGCGGTAGCCCGCAGTTTCGAAGGTGAACACGCCGGCGGTGTCGCCGCGGCCGATCATCTCGTAAGTCTTCCTGTCATCCAGCGGGATCTTGGAAATATCCAGCTCAATGCCCTGGCTTCGCAGGAATTTCAGCGCGCGGTCGATGATGGTGAGCGTGGTCAGGCCCAAGAAGTCGAACTTCACCAGCCCCGCCTGCTCCACGTACTTCATCGAGTACTGCGTGACGAGAAGATCGGAGCGCGGATCTTTATAGAGCGGCACCAGCTCGACGAGCGGCCGGTCGCCGATCACCACGCCTGCCGCGTGCGTCGAGGCATGGCGGTACAGCCCCTCGATCTGCATCGCGATTTCCATGAGCCGCGCCAAGCCCTCATCGGAATCGCGCAGCTCGCGCAGCTTCATCTCCCCGTCTATGGCTTCCTTCAGCGTCACCGGCTTGGCGGGGTTATTGGGGATCAGCTCCGCGACCTTGTTCACCTGCCCATAGGGCAGGCCGAGCACGCGCCCCACGTCGCGCACCGCCGCGCGGGCTTGCAGCTTACCGAAGGTGATGATCTGCGCAACGCGGTTGGCACCGTACTCATGCGTCACATAGGCGATCACCTCGTCGCGCCGTTCCTGGCAGAAATCGATATCGAAGTCCGGCATGGAGACGCGCTCTGGATTCAGGAACCGCTCGAACAGCAGCGCGTAGCGCAGCGGATTCAAATCCGTGATGCGCAGCGCCCAGGCAACCAGCGAGCCAGCGCCCGAGCCGCGCCCAGGCCCCACGGGAATCTGGTGGTCCTTCGCCCACTGAATGAAGTCGGCCACGATGAGGAAGTAGCCGGGGAAGCCCATCTGGATGATGATCCCCAGCTCAAATTCCAGCCGCTTCCAATATTCCGCTTCCGCCTCGCCGCTGATCCCCTCGAAGGCCAAACGCGCGCGTAAGCCCTCCTCGGCCATGGCGCGCACGGTATCGGCCTCAGACGCGCCTTCGCGCACCTTCGGGCAGGTAGGCAGCAGCGGCTTGCGGCTCTGCGCCATCACCGCGCAGCTCCTGGCGATGGCGATGGTGTTGTCGCAGGCATCAGGCAGATCGGCGAAGAGTTCGCGCATCAGCTTGGCCGGCTTGAACCAGTGCTCGGGCGTTACCCGCCGCCGGTCCTTCTCCGCCAGCACGCGGCCCTCGGCAATGCAGAGCAGCGCGTCATGCGCCTCGTACATCTCCGGCTTGGCGAAGAAGCACTCATTCGTCGCCACGATCGGCAGCGCAAATTTTTCCGCGAGCTGCAGGAAGCCTGGTTCAATCGCCGCCTCCACCGCCTCGCCATGGCGCTGTATCTCCACCGCGATCCGCCCGGCGAACGCCCCGGCCAGCATGGCGAGATACGTCTCCGCCTCGGCCATCTGCCCCTCGGCCAGCAGCCGCCCCACCGGCCCCTGCACCCCGCCGGTGAGCAGGAATAGCCCCTCGGCATGCTCCAGCAGCGCCTCCCGGGTGATCTGCGGCTTCACGCCGTCACCTTCAAGGAAGCTGGCCGAGGTCAGGCGTTGTAGGTTGGCATAGCCTGCCGCGTTCTGCGCCAGCAGCACCACATTGTCCGGGGCCAGGTTGATCCCCTCGCGCTTCAGCCCAAGCTGGCAACCGATGATGGGCTGCACACCTTCCTTGGTGCAATATTGCGAAAACTCCAGCGCACCGAACATGTTGGAGGTGTCGGTGATCGCCACCGCCGGCATGGCGTAGTCCTTGGCCAGTGCGGCGATCTTGTCCGGCTTGATCGCACCTTCCGAGAGCGAGAAGGCAGAGTGAACCCGAAGATGGACGAAATCGGCGTGTGGCATGGCGACTCCTGGCGTGGCCATAGAGTCTGCCTGATTCCCGGGGGGATCAAGGGGGGGACTGGTAAACTCCCCTACCTTGCAGGCCGCCGGGCATTTGCCTAACAATCTCTCCGCCTGCGAGGCCCTTTCGATATTTTGTGCAGAAGGCGATTTTTGACGAATGGCACCAGGACCAAGCCCTGAAAAATTCCGCGTGGAGATCATTCCCCTTACCTCAATCCGCGGCGTGGCAGCACTCTGGGTTGTAGCGCTGCATCTTTCGGTAAACCTGCCCTTATATTTTGCCACACGGCCCCCCGCTGAATTGCTCGCCCGAATGTTCGCCGGCGGCTATTTTGCTGTCGATATATTCTTCCTGCTCAGCGGCTATATCATGATGGAGACGTATGGAACGGCCGCCAACAGCGTGGCGTTTTTCCGCAATCGTCTGGCCCGCATCTTCCCCTTGCATCTCGTTGTTGCCAGTCTGGTTGTATTTTACATATTGGTCATCGATAACGGCGGCATCCTGAAATCTACCACAAAATACATGACAATGCAGGATCTTCCGCTTTATTTCACGCTCACCTTCGTCTGGTTCGGCATATTAGTTCCGGCCGTCTGGAACTCCCCGGTGTGGTCGCTGAGCGCGGAACTTGCTGCTTACATCATTTTCCCAGGGCTGCAATATCTGCTTCGCCACAGCTCGCCACGTGGTATTCTCATTTGCCTGATCCTGCTGCTCGGCGCGCAATATCTTCTGCTCGCCATAACCGGATTCCAGTCAACCGGTATTATCGCGGTCTTACGTGCAATTTTCGGCTTTGCCGCAGGCACGATGCTGTGCAGCACCCGCAATGCCCACCCCCTCCCCGCCTGGCTGGCAGATCTCGCCACAGCCTGGCTGCTTGTGTGCAGCCTACTCGGCCAATTGCCGCTCGCGGTGTTTCCCGCCGCCTTGCTCGTTGCCGCGCTTCGCAGCCCAGGCGACAGCCTCTGTCATCGGGTGCTTACGACAGCGCCCGCCCATTGGACCGGTAAAATCTCGTTCTCGATCTATCTTGTGCATATTCCGGTGCTGTTTCTCGGTACGCTGTTACTCGCGCGGCTTGGCGGTACGCACCACCCGCAGGACGCGCTGGTGTTCGTCCTTATCTATCTGGTCGCTCTGCTGGCCGTGTCCTCATTCACCTACAGATTTATCGAAAAACCTGGCCGGACATTCACCCGCCGGCTGCTTCTCTGGTGCTGGCGCGCTATTCCAGCTTCAGCGGCGCCCCATACACAACACCGGTAAAATACAGCCCCTCGGCAGGGGCCGTCACGGCGGCGGCGGCGCGGGACTTGGCGCCCAGCACCTCGGCCAGCTTCGCCTCGGGCCAGCTGCCATCCCCCACCTTCACCAGGGTGCCCACCATATTGCGCACCTGATGGTGCAGGAAGCTGCGCGCCCTGGTGTCCACGTAGATCTTGTCCCCCTCGCGGGTCACGGCAAGGAAATCCAGCGTCCGCATGGGGGATTTCGCCTGACAGGCGGAGGCGCGGAAGGAGGAGAAATCATGGTGCCCAAGCAAATGCTGCGCCGCGTCGTGCATCAGTGCGGCGTCCAGCTTCTGGCGCACATGCCAGACCCGCCCGGCCTCCAGCGCCGGCGGCACCGCCCGGTTGGAGATGACATAGCGGTATGAGCGGCACACGGCGGAGAAGCGCGCGTTCCACCCCTCTGGCGCCGGGCAGCAGCGCAGCACCACGATGGGGCGCGGCTTAAGGTGGAAATTCATCGCCTCGCGGATTCGGAACGGCGTGAGGTCCGGCAGTTCAATCTGCACGATCATCGCCAGCGCATGCACCCCGGCATCGGTGCGTCCAGCGGAGACGGCCTCGGTCACCTCCGCCCCGCCGCGCACGCGCGCCGCCGCTTCCTCCACCACCTGCTGAATGGCAAGGCCGTGCTTCTGCCGCTGCCAGCCCATGAAAGGCCGGCCGTCGTACTCGATTTCCAGCGCCCACAGCGTCAATAAAACCGCGCCCCTTCCGGCAGCGCAAAGCCGCGCAGGAAATCTTCCGTGCCCATCGCCGCCTTGCCGGCGCGCTGCAACCGGGTGGGGCGCAGCGCCCCATCACCGCAGGCGATGGTGAATTTGTCGTCCAGAATGGTGCCGGGGACGCCCTCGCCCGCCACCACCTCGGCGGCGAGGATCTTGATCACCATATCCCCCAGCAGGCCAAGCGCGCCCGGCCAAGGGGTAAAGGCACGGATCCGCCGCTCCAGCACGGCGGCGGGCAGCGTGAAGTTCAGCCGCGCATCCTCGCGCGAGAGCTTCGGCGCGTAGTTGGCCATCGCGTCATTCTGCGCCACGGGCGCGCTGGGGTGCTCAAGCTCCGCCAGAATCAGCCGGCCACCGATCTCGGCCAGACTGTCGTGCAGATCGGCGGCGGTGTCGTGCTCCCCGATCGGCAGCGCCTCGCGCCGCAGCATGGGGCCGGTGTCCAGCCCCGCCTCCATCTGCATGATGGTGATCCCGGTCTCGGTATCCCCAGCCGCGATGGCGGCCTGGATAGGCCCCGCCCCGCGCCAGCGCGGCAGCAGGCTGGCATGGATGTTCAGGCAGCCGCGCTTCGGGGCGTCAAGAAAATTCTGCGGCAGGATCAACCCGTAGGCCGCCACCACGGCGGCATCCAGGTGCAGGCCCCGGAAGAATTCCAGCTCCTCGGCATTGTTGCGGAGCTTGGCGGGCGTGCGCACGGACAGGCCCAACGCCTCAGCCGCCTGATGCACCGGGCATTTCTGCTCCTTCTGCCCCCGCCCGGCAGGCTTGGGCGGCTGGGCGTACACCACCGCCACCTCATGCCCGGCCTGCACCAGCGCCCGCAGCGCCGGAACCGAGAAGTCCGGCGATCCCATAAACGCCAGTTTCATCGCTTGGCCTGCATGTCCTTCTGCGCCTTGGCCAGCTTGCGCAGCAGGATATTGCGCTTCAGCGGGGTCAGGTAGTCCACGAAGAGCACGCCGTTCAGGTGGTCGATCTCGTGCTGCAGGCAGGCCGCCAGCAGCCCTTCAGCCTCGATCTCCTGCTTCACCCAGTTCTCGTCCAGGTAGCGCACCTTCACCCGCGCCGGGCGGACGACATCCGCGTACTGGTCGGGGATGGACAGGCACCCCTCCTGCTGCACTGCGGTTTCCTCGGATTTGGCGATGATCTCGGGGTTGATCAGCGCGAGCGGGGCGGGAACATCCTTCGGCGCCACGTCCACCGTGATCACGCGCAGCAGCCGCCCCACCTGCGGCGCGGCGAGGCCAATGCCCGGCGCCTTGTACATGGTGGCGAACATGTCGGAGATGAGTTCCCTCACCTCCTCGGTGTCGCCGGGCGTCACCGGCCGGGCCACTTTGCGCAGCTTCGGGTCGGGGCAGATAAGGATGGGCAGAAGATGGGCTTCGATCTGTGTCTCTGACATGCCAACGATGTAGTCTGCGATGCCCCCGGCTGCAACGAGCCTCTTGCATCCCGCCCCAGATATGACAACATGGACACCCGGATGCCTTCGGGGTCCATCAACCTGCTTCGCTCAACCCTGGGGGAGCCAATTTTATGAATACCCGCGTGTTTACGTCGCCATTATTCCTGGGCTTCGACCATCTGGAGCAGATGATCGAGCGCGCCGCCAAAACCTCGTCGGACGGCTACCCGCCGTACAACATAGAGCAGCTCAGCCCGGTTTCGCTGCGAATCACACTCGCGGTGGCAGGATTTACCATGGACGACCTTCAAATCACCCTTGAGGATAACCAACTGGTAATTCGTGGACGCCAGAGTGACGACGGACAAGGCCGCGTGTTCCTTCATCGGGGCATCGCGGCACGGCAGTTCCAGCGTGCCTTCGTCATAGCGGAAGGCATCGAAGTGAAGGGCGCTTGGCTCGATAACGGGCTGCTGCACGTGGACCTTGTTCGCCCAATGCCGCAGCCGGTGGTGAAGACCATTCCCATCTCGCGCGGCCAGAGCAAGGCCGTGACCCCGAGCAGGGTGGTGGACAGGAATGCAGAAAACGCCGGGGAATAAACGCCCGGCCAACCGCAAATAAGTCATATTCCCGCCGTGAGATCGGCTAACGGCCACGGCGGCCGGAAAGGATATCACGATGAACATCAAAAACCATGACGGCACGGCCAATTTTGTCCCCGGCACGGTGCTGGACATTCATCACATCTCCGCGGACCAGCTGGCCATGCTGGGCATGGAGGAAATTGCGTTCGTCAAACCGGTGATGACCGAGCAGGGCCCGGCTTTCGCCATTCACGCCGCGGACGGCACCCCGATGGCAATTGCCAGCGACGCCACACTCGCGGTTGCTGCCATCGTTCAGAACGACATGCGGCCCAACCTGGTGCACTAGCCGCTTGCCGACCCGGCGCGGGCGCTACATCCTCCCGCCAAACATTGCAGGCGGGAGGAGCGTAACATGGCGCTGATCTTCTACACCAACCCGATGTCGCGGGGCCGCATGGTTCGCTGGATGCTCGAGGAGACCGGCGCCCCCTATCAGACCAAGATCATCGAATACGGCCCGCCGATGAAGGCGCCCGAGTATCTCGCCATCAACCCGATGGGCAAGGTCCCGGCGCTGAGCCATGATGGCACGGTGGTCACCGAAACCGCCGCCATCATCGCCTATCTGGCCGATGCATTCCCGCAGGCGGGCCTTGCCCCGCCCCCGGGTTCGGTTGAGCGCGGGCCCTATTACCGGTGGCTGTTCTTCGCCGCCGGACCGCTCGAGGCGGCGCTGATAAACAGCACGCTGAAGGTGGAGATACCGCCGGAGCGCGCCGGAATGATCGGCTATGGCAACCTGAAGCTGGTGCTGGACACGGTGGAGCAGGCCTTGTCGCACGGCCCGTATATTCTCGGCGAGACCTTTTCAGCCGCCGACATCCTACTCGCCTCGCAGATCGGCTTTGGCCTGCACTTCAAGAACATCGAGCCCCGGCCCGGCCTCGCCGAATATGCCGCGCGCCTGTGGGCCCGCCCCGCTGCGCAACGCGCCGCCGCAATCGACGGGGCGTTTCCGCCAGCAAACGGCTAACCCCGCCGCACCGCGCCCCTGCCCTAGCCACCCTTTTGGCCCGGTGGTAATGCCCAGGCCATGTCGATCGTTCTCGCCCTGCCCAAAGGCCGTATTCTGAAGGACGCCGGTCCGCTGCTGGCCCGCGCCGGGATCTTCCCGGAAGCCGATTACGCGGACGAATCCTCGCGCCGCATGCGCTTTCCGACCAACCATCCGGACCTGGACGTGATCCGCGTCCGCTCTTTCGACGTCGCCACCTTCGTCGCCTTCGGCGCCGCGCAGATCGGCATTTGCGGCTCGGACGTGCTGATGGAGTTCGACTATCCGGAGGTTTACGCGCCGCTCGACCTCGGCATCGGCCAGTGCCGGATCTCAGTGGCCGAGCCCAAGGACGATGCGGGGCAGACCGACTTCACCCGCGCCTCGCGCATCCGGGTCGCCAGCAAATACCCCAACATGGCGAAGAAGCATTTCGCGGCGAAGGGCATCCAGGCCGAGATCGTGGCCCTGAACGGCGCCATGGAACTGGCGCCCGGGCTGGGGCTGTCGCGCCTGATCGTGGATTTGGTACAGACCGGCAGCACGCTCAAGGCCAACGGCCTTGTCGAAACCGACGTGATCGCGCAGGTTTCGTCCCGGCTGATCGTCAACCGCATCGCGCTCAAGACCCGGCCGGATGAAATCGGCGCCTGGATCGAGGCGTTTAGAAAGGCATTGGCTTCATGAGGCTGCTGGCAACCAAGCACCCGAATTTCGCGGCCGAATTCACCGATCTGCTCGCGCGCGCCGTCACCGCGCCGGAGGTCAGCGGCACGGTGGCCGAGATCATCCGCCGCGTGCGGCAGGAGGGTGACGCAGCACTGCTTGAATACACAAACCGCTTCGACCGGGTGAGCGTGACCGCCGAGACCCTGCAGGTCTCGCATGAGGAAATCCAGGCGGCACTCGCCTGCACCCCGAAGCCGTTGCGCGACGCGCTCAATCTGGCTGCACGGCGGATCGAGACCTTCCACCAGATGCAGCTGCCGCGCGGGATCGAGTTCACCGACGATGCCGGGGCGACCTGCGGCATGCGCTGGACGCCGCTGGATTCCGCCGGGCTCTACGTGCCGGGCGGCAAAGCGAGCTACCCGTCCTCCGTGCTGATGAATGCCATCCCCGCCCGCGTGGCCGGGGTGCGGCGCCTGGCCATGTGCGTGCCAGCGCCTGATGGCGAATTGAATTCGCTTGTGCTGGCGGCGGCGGCCATCGCCGGGGTGAAGGAAATCTACCGCATTGGCGGCGCCCAGGCCGTGGCCGCGATGGCCTTTGGCACACCAACCATCCGCCCGGTGGACCGCATTGTCGGCCCCGGCAACGCCTATGTGGCGGAGGCCAAGCGCCAGGTGTTCGGCCAGGTGGGCATCGACTCCATCGCCGGCCCGTCCGAAGTGCTGATCCTGGCCGATGAGAACAACAACCCCGAGCACATCGCGATCGACCTGCTGGCCCAGGCCGAGCATGACGAGGACGCGCAGTCGATCCTCATCACCGATAGCGGCACCCTGGCCGCCGCTGTGGCGGGCGCCGTGGATGCCATCCTGCCAACCCTGCCCCGCGCCAGGATCGCTACGGCAAGCTGGGTGAACAATGGCGCCATCATCCTGGTGCGCAACTGGGACGAAGCCGTGGACCTCGCCAACCGCATCGCGCCCGAGCATCTGCAACTGATGCTGGCCGAGCCGGATAAGCTGTTCGACCAGATCCGCCATGCCGGGGCGATCTTCCTCGGGCGCAGCACGCCGGAGGCGATTGGCGACTATGTGGCCGGGCCGAACCACGTTCTGCCCACCTCGGGCACGGCGCGCTTCGCCTCGGGCCTCTCGGTGTACGATTTCATGAAGCGCACCACCTATCTCTCTGTCCCGCCGCGCGCGCTTAAGGTCATCGGCCCCGCCGCCGTGACCCTGGCCGAGGCCGAGGGGCTGACCGCGCATGCCCGCTCTGTGTCCGCCAGACTAGCCAAACCTTGACCGCAACAAAAACCCGGCCCATGTGAGCGCCAGGTTTCCAACTATCTCCAGAGGTGTTTTTGTCTAAAGAAGATATGATCGAATTCAGTGGCATGGTGACAGAGCTGCTGCCCAATGCGATGTTCCGCGTGAAGCTGGACAATGACCACGTCATTCTCGCCCATACCAGCGGCAAGATGCGCAAGAACCGCATCCGCGTCCTGGCCGGGGACCGCGTGAACGTCGAGATGACCCCCTATGACCTGACCAAGGGCCGGATCACATTCCGCTTCAAGTGATTTTGGCGTCGGCCAGCCCTCGAAGGCTGGAATTGCTGCGGCAGATCGGCATTACGCCGGACAGGATTTTCGCCCCCGAGATCGACGAGACCCCTGAGCCCGGGGAACTGCCGCGCGCCTACGCGGCACGGATGGCGCTCGCCAAACTCTCCGCCCAGGATGGATACGTGATCGCCGCCGATACGGTGGTGGCGGCCGGGCGTCGGATTTTGCACAAAACCGCATCCCGCGCAGAGGCCGAGACTTACTTGCGCCTGCTCTCCGGGCGGCGGCACAAAGTGTTCACCGGGGTTGCCGTGCGCGCGCCGGATGGCCGGGTGGCCAGCCGTGTGGTGGCCTCCGTGGTTGGGTTCGCCCGGCTGGATGAACCTCAACTGCGCGAATATCTCGATAGCGGCGAATGGAACGGCAAGGCCGGGGGCTATGCCATCCAAGGCCAAGCCGCGACTTTCATCGACTTCATCGCCGGCTCCTATTCCGGCGTGGTCGGCCTGCCCTTGCACGAAACCGCCGCGCTGCTGCGGGGCCTGGGCTGGCGGCGGGAATGATCGCGGTCTCCCGCCGTGGAGACCTCGTGCGCATTGCCCTGCTGCGCGGGGATAGTCTGGCCGAATACTGGCTGTGGAACCTCTCCGCACCGGATGGCGTGGGGGATGTTTATACCGCCCGGGTGGAGGCGGTGATGCCCGCTTTGGCCGGACGCTTTCTCACCCTGGGTGATGTCTCCGGGTTCTTGCCGGACAGCGCCGGTGGCAAAAACCTTACCACTGGCACCTATGTGGCGGTGCGCGTCACCCGCGCGGCGCAGGGCGACAAGGGCCCGCGCCTGAAGGTGGTGGACGAACCGCATGGCGGCACGCCCGGCCTGCTCTGCCGTGGCCCCGGCCCGCTGCTGGAGCTGGCGGCGCGGCGGCCGGAAGACGAGATCGCGCTCGACGACTACGCCCTGATGGCCGAGTTGCGCCCAGCCCTGGAAGGGCGCATGCGCCACGCCGCCAAAGCATTCGATGCCGTGCTGGAAGATGAAATAGCCGGGCTGGCCGAACCCACCGCCGCCCTGCCCCATGGCGCGGCGATGCACATCTCGCCCACCCCGGCGGCAACGCTGATCGACATCGACGCCGCCGCCGCCAGCGGCATGAACCCGCTGGCGCTGAATACGGCCATTATTCCCGAAATCTGCCGGCAGATCGTGCTTCGCAACCTCTCGGGCGGGATCCTCATCGACTTCGCGGGGCTGAAGGCGGCACAGCGGCAAAAGCTGGCTGAGCCGCTGCGCGCCGCATTGGCCGCCGATGCCCTGCGCCCCAGCCTGCTCGGCTTTTCCCATCTCGGTTTCGCCGAGATCAACCGGCGGCGCATCCGCCCGCCCCTGCATGAGCTGTTTTGATCACCAAGCGCGGGGCTGGCGGGGCGGCCGCGCGCAAAATGAAAACTCGTGCTAAAGGGCATCTTCATGACCCTTAGCATGAAATGCCCGATCTGCGGCAAACCCGCCTCGCCCGAACACAAGCCGTTCTGCTCCAAGCGCTGCGCCGATATCGACCTCGGCCGCTGGCTGACCGAGAGCTATAAGCTCCCGCAGAAGCCGGAAGACGACGGCGAGGACGAGCAGAAAACAAATTAACCAGAATCTGGTTATTTTTGTAGTGCGGGCGCCCGCTGGCTCAGAAATACCGAGAACAGGATCAGAACACCGCCGAGGAACTCCAGCGCGGTGAGCGGTTCGCTCAGCACGGCAACGCCACCCGCGGCGGCAAACACAGGCAGAAGGTAGAGGAACCAGCCCGAGGCCTCGGCCCCCAACTCCGCCGAGCCCTTGGTCCATGCCGCCATGGCGAGGCCCGACGGCCCGATAGCCAGCATCAGGATAATTTCCCAGCGCGGCCAATCCATCATGCCCAGCATGTGCCCCATGCCGGGCGCTCCCACCAGCAACATCGGCAGCGTGCCGGCGGTCATCGTCACCGCGCTTACCTGCAAGGCGCTGCGCGCCACCAGCAGCCGCGGAATCAGCACGCAGTAGCAGGACCAGTTGAAGGCGCCGAACAGGACAAGGGCGATTCCCTTCGTGTCCCCTTCCGCTGGGCCGGCGCTGCCGGCCAGCAGCGCGATGCCGGTAAAGCCGATGACGGCGGCAAGAAAGGTCCACACGCCCGGCAGCCGTCGGTTGCGCAGGCTCACCAGCAGCACGATAATCAACGGCTCCGTCGCGTTGAGCAGCCCGACCATGCCAGCGGAGACTGTGCGGTTGCCCAGGGAATTGGGCAGGTTATAGCCCATTACCCCCACCACGCCGCAGAACGCGCCGAGCAACAAATCCTCCCGGGACCAGCGCCGCAGCGCCTGCACCAGCCAGGGGATGAAGCAAACCGTGGCAAGGCCGTAGCGCAAGCCCGCGAAAGGCGCGCCCGGCAGCCCCGCATGGTTATCGCCCAGCAGATAGCGCGTGCCGACTGGCGCTACGCCCCACAGCATTACGGCGATGAATGTCAGCACGATGGCTTTTGGGCGCGGGGGCATCTCGGGCTCTTCCATGGAGGCATGATCAAAAAAGGGGCCCGCGAGGGACCCCTTTTGCAGGTGGCTCGGGGCGGCAGTCGCCCCGGTATTATCCGATGTTGGACAGGTCCTTGCTCAGCGCGATCACGCCGGGGAGGACCTTGCCTTCCATCCACTCCAGGAATGCGCCGCCGGCGCTGGAGAGATAGGTCATGTGCTCGTGGTAGCCCGCGAGCTTCAGCGCGGAGACGGTATCGCCACCGCCGCCGACCGACACGATCTTGCCTTCCTTGGTCGCCAGCGCGATGGCTTCCGCCAGCACGTTGGTCGCGGCGTCGAACGGCTTGGTCTCGAATGCGCCGAGCGGGCCGTTCCAGATGATCGTCTTGATCTCCGGCAGGCGGTGGATGAAGGCGGCGACAGTAGCCGGGCCGACGTCAAGCGCCATCATGTTGGGCGGGATCTCGCTCACCTTCACCACCTTGGTGGGCGCGTTGGCCTCGAATTTCTCGGCCACAACGACGTCCCGCGGCAGGATGAGCTCGCATCCCTTGACCACGGCAGCCTTCTGGATCTCGCGCGCGGTGTCATGCAGGTCTCGCTCCTGCAGAGACTTGCCGACATTATACCCTTCCGCGGCGAGGAAGGTGTTGGCCATAGCGCCGCCAATGACCAGGATATCCACCTTGGCGACCAGATTGGCGAGCAGGTCGAGCTTCGTGGAAACCTTGGAGCCCGCCACGATGGCGGCCACGGGGCGTGCCGGAGTGGCCCAGCGCCTGTTCCAGCGCGTGCAGTTCGGCCTGCATCAGCCGCCCGGCGAAGGCCGGCAGGTGGTTGGCCATGCCCACAACGCTGGCATGGGCGCGATG
Organism: uncultured Alphaproteobacteria bacterium; assembly: GCA_963750235.1. Lineage (GTDB taxonomy): Bacteria > Pseudomonadota > Alphaproteobacteria > Acetobacterales > Acetobacteraceae > Acidocella. Next base: position 537,963 of record CAVVPW010000003.1, on the reverse strand, counting down.
CGAGGCGGAAAAGGCGTCGTTCACGTAGATGTCGCCGAGCTTGGCAAGTGCTGCGGCGAATTCCGGGTTGTTCTCTTCCTCGCCCGCGTGGAAGCGGGTGTTCTCGAGCACCAGGATATCGCCATTATGCATCTTGGCGACGGCTTCCTCCGCCACGGGGCCGACGCAGTCATCGGCAAAGGCCACCGGCTTGTTCATCACCGTCGCCAGCGCCTCGGCGATCGGCTTCAGCGACATGCTCTCGACGCGCTTGCCTTTCGGGCGATCGAAATGGCTGAGCACGATCACCTTCGCACCCTTTTCCGACAACTCGCGGATGGTGGGGACAAGGCGTTCCAGGCGGGTCAGGTCGGTAACCTTGCCCTCATGCATCGGCACGTTGAGGTCGGCACGGAGCAGCACGCGCAGCCCGGTGACGTTCACATGATCGAGCGTCTTGCTCACAGCGCACCGAAATAGGCGGCGGTATCGGACATGCGGTTGGAGAAGCCCCACTCATTGTCGTACCAGGAGAGCACGCGGGTGAGCGCGCCATCCACCACCGTGGTCTGCGGCGCGTCGAAGGTGGAGGAAGCCGGGCAATGGTTGAAGTCCTGGCTCACCAGCTTGTCGGTGGAATAGCCGAGGATGCCCTTCAGCTCGCCTTCGGAGGCCTCCTTCATCGCCTCGTTGATCTCGGCGGCGGTCGGCTGGTTCTTCAGCACCACGTCAAGCGAGATGAGCGACACGTTCGGGGTGGGAACGCGGATGGCGGTGCCGTCCAGCTTGCCCTTCAGTTCCGGCAGCACCAGGCCGACGGCCTTGGCGGCGCCGGTGGAGGTCGGGATCATGGACAGGGCGGCGGCGCGGGCGCGGTGCAGGTCCTTGTGCAGCGTGTCCACGGTCTTCTGGTCACCGGTATAGGAGTGGATGGTGACCATGTAGCCGCGCTCGATGCCAAAATTCTCGTGCAGCACCTTGGCCACCGGCGCCAGGCAGTTAGTGGTGCAGGAGGCGTTGGAGATGATCTCCATGTCCTTGGTCAGTGTCTTGTGGTTGACGCCGTACACGATAGTGGCATCCACGCCGTCGGCCGGGGCGGAGATCACCACCTTGCGGGCACCCGCGGCGAGCAGGGCAGCGGCGGCCTCGCGCTTGGTGAACAGGCCGGTGCATTCCATTGCCACGTCAACGCCCTGCAAGGGCACCTTGGCCGGGTCACGCTCGGCGCTCACCTTGATCGGGCCATAGGTACGCCCCTGATGGGTGATGACCAGGCTGTCGCCCTGCACCTCGACGGTGCCGGGGAAGCGGCCATGCACGAAGTCGTAACGGAACATGTGGGCATTGTCCTCGACCGAGCCGAGGTCGTTGATCAGCACCGGCTCAACATCGGTACGGCCGCTCTCGATGAGCGCGCGCAGGACCAGACGGCCGATGCGGCCAAACCCGTTGATTGCAATTTTCACAGCCATTTTTGTTTTATCTCCGTTACGTGGATGTATTTATTTAAGCATTTGTGACCGAAATAACAGCCCGGCAGATCGCCGCCTCGGTAATGCCGAAATGCTCGTACAGCACCTCAGCCGGGGCGGAAGCGCCAAAGCCGGGCATGCCGATGAACACGCCGTTAGGGCCAAGCCAGCGCTCCCAGCCGAAGCTGCAGGCGGCTTCCACGCCGATGCGCGGCGCGGTGCCCAGCACCTCCGCCTGGTAGGAGGCATCCTGTTTGGCGAACAGCTCGAAGCAGGGGGCGGAGACCACGGCCACCTGGATGCCCTGGGCCGCGAGCGCCTTGCGCGCGGCCATGGCGATGGCGACCTCGGTGCCCGTGGCGATGATGGTGGCGGCGCGCTGACCGCCCTCAGCCTCGGCCAGCACGTACGCGCCGCGGGCCGTCTTGTTGCCGTTGGCCACATCGCGCAGGGCCGGAACGCCCTGGCGCGAGAGCACCAGCAGGCTCGGGCCGGTGGTGGTCTTCAGCGCGACCTCCCATGCCTCCGCCGTCTCGACGGCGTCCGCCGGGCGGATGGTGAGCACGTTCGGCATGGCGCGGAAGGAGGCCAGATGCTCGATCGGCTGGTGGGTCGGCCCATCCTCGCCCAAGCCGATGGAGTCATGCGTCAGCACATGGATGGCGCGCACGCCCATGAGCGCGGCGAGGCGGATGGCCGGGCGCATATAGTCGGTGAACACGAAGAACGTGCCGCCATAGGGGATGAGCCCGCCATGCAGGGCGATGCCGTTCATTGCCGCGGCCATGCCGAACTCGCGCACGCCGTAATAGATGTAGCGGCCGGCGATAATTGCCTGGTTCGACGCCCGCCATGCCCTTCACCAAAGTGAGGTTGGAGCCGGTGAGGTCCGCGGAGCCGCCGACCAGCTCGGGGATGGCGGGGACCAGCACTTCCAGCGCCTTCTGGCTGGCCTGGCGGGTGGCGAGCTTCGGCTTGCTCTCGACGAGCTGCGCCTTGTAGGCGGACATCGCCTCGGCCCAGCCCTCGGGCAGCTTGCCCTGCATCACGCGCTCGAACTCGGCGCGCATCGGGTGCTTGGCCAGCCGCTTCAGCCAGGCGCGCCGGGCGGTGGCGCCGCGCGAACCGGCCTCGTGCCAGGGCTTGTACACGTCATCAGGCACCACGAAGGGCAGATGCTCCCAGCCCAGGGCGCGCTTGGCGGCCTCGGCCTCGGCGCCGCCGAGCGGGGCGCCGTGGGAGCCGGCGGTGCCTGCCTTGGTCGGCGCGCCGAAACCGATGACGGTGCGGCAGGCGATGATGGTGGGCTTCCCGGATTTCTGCGCGAAGGCGAGCGCGGCCTGGAGCTGAACGAAATCATGCCCGTCGATGCGGCGCGTCGCCCAGCCATAGGCGGCGAAGCGCTTCAGCGGGTCCTCCGAGGTCGCCATGCCGGTGGAACCGTCGATGGAGATGGAGTTGTCGTCCCACAGCACGCAGAGCTTGTTCAGCTTGAGGTGCCCGGCCAGGGCGGCGGCCTCGTGGCTCACGCCTTCCATCAGGCAGCCATCGCCGGCAACGACCCAGGTGCGGTGATCGACCAGGCTCTTGCCGAACTTCGCGGCGAGCATGCGCTCGGCCAGCGCCATGCCGACGGCCGCGGCGAGCCCCTGGCCCAGCGGGCCGGTGGTCATCTCGATCGCCGGGTGCTCGTGATATTCCGGATGCCCGGCGGCGGGGGAATGCAGTTGGCGGAACGTCTTCAGCTGCTCGATGCCCATGCCCTCATGCCCGGTGAGGTGCAGCAGGGCATAGAGCAGCATGGAGCCGTGCCCGGCGGAGAGCACGAAGCGGTCGCGGTCCCACCAGCTCGGGTCGGCGGCGTCGAATTTGAGAAAGCGGGTCCAGAGCGCGGTGGCGGCGTCGGCCATGCCCATCGGCATGCCGGGGTGGCCGGACTTGGCGGCTTCCACGGCGTCGATCGCCAGAGCCCGGATGGCGTTGGCCATGATCCGGTCCTCGGTTAAAGGCTGGGCGAGAATGCTCCGCCTGCCGCGCCAGTGCCGCCTCGTTGCCCGAAATATCGCCAATGCTTGCCATGTTATCGTCTGTTCCGTCCTGAATGGCGCGTGCATAATGCCAGCCGCCCCGGGCTTCAACCCGGAGCGTACGAATGACCGCTTAATTATCCGCTGATTGGTTGGCCGCGCAAGTTGACCCGGCCCCGGAATGGTTCAGCCAGCCTTGCCGCGCCAAGCCATGGCCTCGGCCAGCTGGTTCAGCGCGCTGTCCATTTTTTCAGCAAGTTCAGGCTCAACGCCCACCTGCCGGATGGCATCGCGCATCGCGGCCATCCACTGCCCGGCGGTTTCCTTGGTGACATTCATCTTGGCGTGGCGGGACATGATGCAGAAGCCACCACGTTTCTCGAGCCATTCGCGCGGGCCGCCCAGCCAGACAGAAAAGAAGCCCGTCAGGGAATCGCGCGTCGGGCCCAGATCCGGCTCGTGCATGGCACGCAGCTCGGCATAGGCCGGGTTGCGCTCCATCGTGTCGTAGAACGCGTCCACCAGCCGCCTCACCCCCTCGGCACCGCCGATGCGCTCATAGGGAGAGACTTTTTCTTCAATAACCGTGCCGTCCATTGATCCGCCTGTCTTAACCAGGGTGGCACAAAAGCAAAAATTTATACCAAAAACTTTGATCTGGATCATAGCGCGGGCGGTAAGCGGCGCTGACGGCGGGGTGCCAAAATAGAAACAGCGCCTTGCGGCGCTGTTTCCGTGTACCATTTGGCGGCAGATTAGTCGCCCATGACAGGGATCTTCTGGCCGTCGGCATAGATCGCGTAGGCCTCTTCGCCATGCAGCGCGTCGTCGCCGATGAGCAACGTTTCCTCATCCAGACGCAGCGGCACGACCAGGCCGATGAGCTTGAGGATGACGAAGGTGCCGACCACGTTGAGCACGATGATGAAGGCGGCGCCGTAGGCCTGCAGCAGCACCTGGTGCCAGTTGCCGAAGATGCCGCCAGTGACGTTGACGTTGCTGTCCTTGCCGGTGCCGAAGAACTCGATCATGCCGGGGTCGGCCAGGATGCCGGTGCCGATACCGCCGACGAGTGCCGCCACGCCGTGGGTATGGAACACGCCCAGCACGTCGTCGACCTTGCGGAACAGCCAGGTCTTGCCGAGCAGGTTCCAGCTCATCCAGGGCAGGATGCCGGCGGCGATGCCGAGGATGATGGCTTCACCGCCGTTGATGTAGCCGGCCGCCGGGGTGATGGCGACGAGGCCCGCGATCATGCCGTTCACCGCGCCCAGGATGGAGGGCCTGCCGTGGACGAACACGTCGAGCACGGTCCAGGTGAGTAGCGCCGCGGCGGTGGCAACGTTGGTGTTCAGCACCGCGGCACCGGCGTCGGCGTTGGCGAAGTACGGGTCGCCGCCGTTGAAGCCATCCCAGCCGAGCCACAGGATGCCGGCACCGACCATGGTGATCAGCAAGCTGTTGGGCTGGAAATTCTCGCGGTCACGCGGCAGGCGCGGGCCGATGACGGCGGCCGCGGTGAAGCCGGAGGCCGCTGCGGTGAGGTGAATCACGTAACCGCCTGAATAGTCGACCACGCCCATGGAGCCCAGCCAGCCGCCAGCCCACAGGGAGAAGGCGCCGATCGGGTAGATGATGGACATCCACACCGGCACGAAGATCATCCAGGCCTTGAAGCTCATGCGGCCGAGGATGGAGCCCTGCAGAATGATAACGGTGATGGCCGCGAAGACGAACTGGAAGAACACCATCGTCGCCATCGGGAAGCCGATGGGCGGCATGCCGCTGGCGGCGGCGGGAATGACAGCTTCCTTCGTCTCGTTCCAGGCCGAGGAGATCTGCCCCGGATGACCAAGGAACTGATTGCCGCCGCCGATGACCGGCATGGTCAGCCAGGGCTTGCCGAAGGACATGTTGTAGGACCACAGCATCCAGACGATCAGCACGGCCGCGAAGGCATAGAACGCCATGAACGCGGAATTGATCGCCCATTTCTTCTTGACGATGCCCCCGTAGAGCACCACCAGGCCCGGCACGCTCTGCAGGCCGACAAAGGTCGCCGCGGTGAGCTGCCAGGCATTATCGCCTGTATCGAGCCAACTGCCCGGTAATGCAGGAACTATAGCCATTTTGTCGTCTCCATACGTCCCAGCCGTGTGTGTGTTGCACAACGATGCTTGCGGTTTCACGGCCGCATGGCACCGTCATTGCCCTTGCAGATTTTGTGCCAAAACGAAATGGGGCCGCATTCCTGCGAGCCGCGCACAAACTTGGCTAAAAAAGCAGCAGCGCCCGGAGGCGCTGCATGCGGGGGAGGCGGAGAGAGAAAAGCCACGAGGCGCGGAGGCGCCTCGTGGTTTCAGTGGCTAGGCGAAGTGCTGCAGCACCTCGCCGTGCTGGGCGACGTCCAGACCTTCGACCTCTTCTTCCTTGTTCACGCGCAGACCCATGGTCAGGTCGATGAGCTTGAGGATGATGAAGCTGACGACACCGCTGTACAGAATCGTGGTGACGATGCCCTCAGCCTGCAGCAGCAGCTGGTGCGGCGCGCCCTCGATCAGGCCGGGATGACCGCCAACCTCGTTCAGCGCGAACACGCCGGTGAGCATGGCACCCAGGATACCGCCCAGGCCATGCACGCCCCAGACGTCCAGCGCGTCGTCGTACTTGAACATGCTCTTGAAGCCGGTGACGCCCCAGTAGCAGACCACGCCAGCAGCCAGACCGATGACCAGCGCGCCGGAGACACCGACAAAGCCGCAAGCCGGGGTGATGGCGACGAGGCCGGCAACCGCGCCGGAGACCGCGCCCAGCAGGCTCGGCTTGCCCTTCACGATCCACTCAGCCAGCGTCCAGGAGACAACCGCCGCGGAGGTGGCGAGGTGGGTGTTGATCATGGCCATGCCAGCCTGGCCGCCGGAGGTCAGGGCGGAACCGGCGTTGAAGCCGAACCAGCCCACCCACAGCAGGGCGGCGCCGGTCATGGTGTAGCCGAGATCGCCCGGGGCCATGTTGTCACGCCCATAGCCGGTGCGCTTGCCGACCATGACGGCCGCGACCAGGCCCGCCACGGCGGAGTTAATGTGCACGACGGTGCCGCCGGCGAAGTCCAGCACGCCAGCCGTGTTGAGGAAGCCGCCCGGACCCCACACCATGTGCGCGATCGGGCAGTAGACCGCCAGCAGCCAGATGCCGAGGAACACCATGGCGGAGGAGAACTTCAGGCGGTCAGCCGGGCCGCCCAGGATCAGCACCGGGGTAATGATGGCGAAGGTGCACTGGAACATGGCGAACACGGTCTCGGGGATGGTGCCCGAGAGGCCATTCAGCCCCGTGCCGTTGAGCATGAAGCGCGACATGCCGCCGACGAACGGCGCCAGCGGGCCGGAACCGGCGGTGAAGGCGAGGCTGTAGCCAACAATGCACCACAGCACGGAGATCAGGGCGGTGGCGAAGAAGCACTGCATCAGCATTGCCAGGATGTTCTTCCGGCGCAGCAGGCCGCCGTAGTACAGCGCCAAGCCCGGCACCGTCATCATCAGCACCAGTACCGAGGAGGTCAGCATCCAGGCGGTGTCGCCGGAATTCAACGTGGGCGTCGTGCTCTGCGCCATGGCCGGCGCGGCTCCCGCAACGAGCATCCCCAGACCTGCCGTGGCCGCCGCCAGTATCGATCGCTTACTCATCTAGTTCATGTTCCTCATGTTTCTCTGCCTTGGGCGGTCTGGAGCCTGACAGACCGGCAGAGCACTTTGTGGAGGGCTCAGAGACGTGAGCCCATAGGTTAGCAAAGAGCGTGCCGAAGCCGGGTCCGCGACGAACCAAATGCCACCAAGGGTACAGCGTAGACGCGGCGACCAGCGCAGCCTAAATTATAGGCAATGTTATGCCCAAAAACCTCCCAAAGCGCCGGATGCGGGGCCGGGGGTTGGCGGCCTACTGGGGCTCTGGCAGAGTGGCGGCATGACAACCACCCATGACATCGCGATTATCGGCGCCGGCCCGGTGGGCGGCACGCTGGCCCTGGCCCTGGCCGCGCGCGGGAAGCGCGTGCTGCTGGTGGACAAGGCTGACCTCTCGCCCATGGAGGACGAGGCATTCGACGGCCGGGCCTATGCCATCGCCGCCGGGAGCAAGGTGGTGATGGACTGGGCCGGGATCTGGGACCTGTTGCCCTACGCCCCCTGCCCGATCCTAGATATTGACGTGACGGACGGCAAGCTGGGCCGCGCGCCCTCGCCGCTGAAGCTGCATTTCGACCACCGCGCCGTGGGAGATGATCCGTTCGGCTGGATCATCGAGGCACGGTCGATCCGCATCGCTCTTAACAAGAGGCTGCACACGGCCGAGAACCTCACCCTGCGCGCCCCGGCCGAGGCAGTGGTGGAACGCAGTGCCGAGCAGGTGCGCCTGCGCGTGGGCGCGGAAGAGTTTAAGGCGAGGCTGGTGGTGGCGGCCGAGGGGCGCAAATCCCCGCTGCGCGAGCAGGCCCGCATCGGCCTTACCCGCCTGCCCTATCATCAGACGGCGGTGATCTTCGCCATCGCCCATGAGCGCCCGCATAACGGCGTGGCGCTGGAGCATTTCCTGCCCGGCGGGCCGTTCGCGGTGCTGCCGATGACCGGCACGCAAGAGCACCCCAACCTCTCGGCCATCGTGTTCACCGAGCGCGATGCGACGGCGCAGACACTCTACGGCATGGCGGAGGCGCCGTTCATGGCGGAGGTGGAAAAGCGCCTGGGCAACCGGCTGGGGCGGATTGAACTGGCCGGACGGCGCTGGCTGTACCCGCTCTCGGCGCAGTTCGCGGCGCGGTATTACGACACAAGGCTGGTGCTGGTGGGCGATGCCGCGCATGGCGTGCATCCTATCGCGGGCCAGGGGCTGAACCTGGGCTACCAGGATGCGCAGGCGCTGGTGGAAATTCTGGACGGCGCGGAAGACCCCGGCGCGCCGGAGGTTCTGCGGCGCTACCAGGCGGCGCGGCGGCCGGTGAACATGGCGATGCTGCTGGGCATGGACACGCTGGACCGGCTGTTCTCGACCAACTTCCCGCCCATCCGGCGCGCGCGTGACCTCGGCTTGGCGGCGGTGGAGCGCATGCCGCGGCTGAAGAAGCGCTTCATGCTGGCGGCGATGGGGCGGTAGGGCCGGGAAGCGCCAGGGCTTCGGGGGCTGCCCCGGTGGTGCAAAATCGATAAATTCCGCCTCAAAGCAGGAGCGGATCAGGTGGGAAACGGCACCATGCGGTCAGATGCCTCGTCCCAGAGCGCATAGCTTGGGGCTTTGAGGGCGTCGCGCAGGGTGAGCACCGTTACCGACTTCATTTGTTCGACCAAGCCATTCTGGCAAGCCTGCAGACGATAGTTTGGAATGCCGGGGCGCAGGTGATGGATGTGGTGCAAGCCAATATTCGCGCTGAACCAGCGCATGACGAGCGGTAGTTTCAGGTACGAGGTACCTTGCAAGGAAGCCTGGTTGAAATTCCAGTCTTCCGCCCTTGTCCATTTCGCATTCTCGAACCGGTGCTGTACCGCGAACAGCCAGATTCCAGTGATCGCGGCGATCGCCATCGCGGGCAACTGCACCAGCGCAACGCTCCTTGCGCCGAAAATGGCGATCAGCAGCGCGAACAGGCCTGCTAACGCGATGTTCAGCAGGTAAACGCTGCGGCGCTCGCGCCGGAAAGATGCCGGGGTATCAAAGGGCACACGATAAAGCAGTATGAAAACAACCGGTGGCAGCAAGAGGTGGATCAACGCCGGATGATGCGATGCGCGGTACAGAAATTTCGCCGAGGGACGGAGAGCGTTGTATTCCGCCAGCGTCAGGCAGTCTGAAAAGAAGTCGGCCGGGATGCCGCGATTGTCGAGATCGTTCCAGCTTTTGTGATGCCGCGTGTGCAGACGGCGCCAGTAGGCGAAAGGCGTCAACGTGACCAGGCTGCAGGCGGCGCCGACAATTTTGTTCAGGCGGCGCGATGGAAAGAGCGAATTATGGCCGCAATCATGCTGAAGCATGAAAATGCGGACAATCAGGCCGCTGGCCGGCACGGCGAGTGCCAGTGTCAGCCAGACAGAGACATGCAGCGCCGCGTACATCACCGCGATACAGGCTATGTAGAGACTGAAAGCCGAGACGGTCTGCCAGGCCGCGGTTCTGAACGCGGGGGTCTGGTAAGCGCGCAGCATCGACGGCTTAAGGTCTTCGGTCGGCGGGTTGCGCATAAGTAATTGAGTTCCTGGACGCCTTATATCACCCTGTGCCCTCTGGTGATCAAAGGCGGTCCAGGTAAATATTGGTGGCTCCATAGGCCAGGATTCTAGGCGTAATGCAACCATTGCAGCCCGGGAGGCGAAAAAACCGGCCTGGCAGCAGCGGAGCGGATGCCGCGGCTGAAGAAGCGCTTCGTGCTGGCGGTGATGGGGCGCTGACCCCGCACAAGCGCTCATAATTTAGTCGCGCCGGGAGCGGGAGCCGCTAAATAGGCTCATGTCCGTCACGATCGTCGTCCTGCTCGCTGCCATCGTCATCGCCGTGCCGCTGTCGCGCTATGCGGGGCTGGGCAGCATTCTCGGCTATCTCGCCGCCGGGGTGGCCGTTGGCCCGTCCTGCGTCGGCCTCGTCACAGACAGCCAAGCCATCAGCGACACCGCCGAGCTTGGCGTGACTATGCTGCTCTTCCTGATCGGGCTGGAACTGAGGCCGCACCGTTTGTGGATCCTGCGCAAGGCGGTGTTCGGCATGGGGCTGGGGCAGATGCTGCCTACCGCGATCGTTATCGCGGGGCTGACATGGCTGGCCGGCGTCACGCCCGCCGATGCCGCGGTGCTGGGCATCGGGCTGGCGCTCTCCTCCACCGCCATCGTGCTGCCGATGCTGAACGAGCGGAACCTGCTGCCCTCGATCTCGGGGCGCGACAGCTTCGCCGTGCTGCTGTTCCAGGACATGGCGGCCATCCCCGTACTGGCGCTGCTGCCCATGCTGGCCCAGGGCGGCGTGGCCGGGCACATCTCCTGGCTCTCGGTGCTGCGCGGCGCCGTTGTGGTTGCCGCCATATTGCTGGCGGGCAGCGTGGCCGTGCGCCCGCTGTTCCGCATGGTCGGCCACGCCAAATCCCGCGAACTGTTCACCGCCACGGCGCTGCTGCTGGTGGTGGGCACCGCCGCCCTGGCCGACTGGGCGGGGCTCTCCGGCTCGCTCGGCGCCTTCATGGCCGGCGTCATGGTCTCGGACTCGGAATACCGGCACGAGATCCAGGCCGATATCGAGCCATTCGAGGGGCTGCTGCTCGGCTTCTTCTTCATCTCGGTGGGCATGTCAGCCCATATCGGGCTGCTGCTGCGCCACCCCGCGCAGATCCTGCTGCTTGTCGCCGCGCTGGTTCTCCTCAAGGCCGGCATCGGCTTTGCCGTCAGCTTCTTCCGCCGCCGGCTGCCGGGCGCGGCGCTGCGCTTCGGCTTGGCGCTGTCCGAGGGCAGCGAGTTCAGCTTCGTGCTCTTCGCCGCCGCCGTGGCGGAGAAGTCACTCAGCCCCGCCCTCTCGGACATTGCGACGCTGGTGGTCGCGCTCTCGATGATGGCTGCGCCGGTGCTGTTCGCGGGGGCGGAAAGGTTCGTGTTGCCGCGCCTGGAGGCGCCCAAGGCCAAGCCCTTCGACAATATCGCCCCCGCGCAGGACAATGCCGCAGTGCCGGTGATTATCTGCGGCTTCGGGCGGTTCGGGCAGATCATCGGCCGCGTGCTCTCGATGCAGCGCATCCGCTTCACCGCGCTGGACAAGAGCCAGGAACAGGTGGACGTGGTGCGGCGCTTCGGCAGCAAGGTGTTCTTCGGCGACCCGATGCGTGAGGACGTGATGCGCGCAGCCGGCGCGGAGACGGCACGGGTCCTCGTCATTGCACTGGACAACATGGAAGCCTCGCTCGCCGTGGCGCAGATGGTGCGGCGGAAATTCCCGCATCTGCGCATCGCGGCAAGGGCGCGCAACCGGCGCCATGTGCACCTGCTGATGGCGGCGGGAGTGGAGACCATCGTGCGCGAGACCTTCTACTCCAGTCTGCGCCTGACGGAATTACTGCTGGAGGAGTTGGACGTGCCCGAGGCGCAGGCGCGGCGGGCGATCGATCTGTTCCGAGATCGTGACGAAAAAATACTGCTGGAAACCTACGCCATCGCCAATGACGAAAAGCAGCTGATCCAGACAACCCAGGAAGCAAACAAGGAATTGCTGGATCTCTTCGAGTCGGACCATACGCCCGACGCTCTTTAATTCCCCTGCGCCACCGCAATCGTCTTGAATATCTGCGCGGGCAAAGTGCCGCCCAGCACCTTGTTCGTCGACGAATTATCGTCATTGCCCAGCCACACGGCGATGATGTCGGCACCTGCGTAGCCGATGAACCAGGCGTCGCGGTAATCCTGCGTCGTGCCGGTTTTACCCGCCGTGTACACACCCGGAATGAACGCCGCCTTGCCCGTGCCGCCGGTCACCACGGCGCGCATCATGTCCGCCACCGCCTGGGCCTGGGCGGCATCCACCACCGGCACCGGGGCCTGGCGCGGCGCGGGCTCGCCGTTGATGGTAGTCACGCCGTAAGGCGTCACCCGCTCGCCGCCATTGAAGAAGGTGGCGTAGGCCCCTGCCATCTGCAGCACGCCGACAGCCCCCGTGCCCAGCGCCATCGTCGCGTCGTCAGGGAAATTGTCGTTCAGGCCTAAATCTTTCGCGACCGCGATGACGCGCCGCGCGCCGCCCGCGCGGAGCAGAATGCGGATGGCTGCGGTGTTCATCGAATCCGCCAGCGCCTCGGTCATCGTAACCTCGCCGTGGTACCCGGCCTCGTAGTCGTGCGGGTGGTAGCCGTGCAGGTAGAGCGGCCCGTCGAGCACGGTGTCGGAGGGGGACATGCCGGCGCGCAGCCCCGCCAGCCAGACGATGGGCTTGATGGCGGAGCCCGTCTGCCGCCGCGCGAGGGTGGCGCGGTTATAGCCCTCCCGGTTGCCCACTCCGCCGATCAGCGCGCGCACGGCGCCGGTTTTCGCCTCCAGCACCACCACCGCGCCCTGGGAGATGTGCATCGCCGGCCCCTGGGTGGCGATGGCGTTGTCCAGCGCGGCCTCGGCGGCGTTTTGCAGCGCCGGATTGAGCGTGGTGGTGAAGGTGATGTCCTCGCCCTCGGGGATTTGCTCACTCTCCTGCTGCATCACCCAGAGCGCGAACCAGGAGGTGCGCGAGACCGGCTGCGCCGCGTCGGCAAGCTGCGCCTCGGCCGCGTTCTCCTGCTCGGGGCTGATGACTTGGGTGGCCACCATGGCGTCCAGCACCTCGGTGGCGCGGTTGGCGGCGGCCTGGCCGTCGGCCAGCGGGTTGAGCGTGGAGGGCGCCTTGGGCAGCCCGGCGAGAATCGCGGCCTGGGCCAAGGTAAGCTGGGTCGCCGGCACGCCGAAATAGAGCTTTGCTGCGGCATCCACCCCGTAAGCGCCCTCGCCGAGATAGACGCGGTTGAGATAGATGCCGAGGATTTCATCCGGCGTGTAGTGCCGGGCAAGCCAGATGGAGAGCACCGCCTCCTGCACCTTGCGGCGCAGGTTGCGCTGGTTGTTGAGGAACAGGGTTTTGGCCACCTGCTGGGTGATGGTGGAGCCGCCCTGCATGACGCGACGGTGAACGAGGTCGGTGGCCAGGGCGCGGGCCACGCCTTGCAGGTCGAACGGCCCGTGGTCGTAGAAGCGCCGGTCCTCGATGGCGATGAAGGCGGCGGGCACGTAGGACGGCAGGGCGGAGGGCAGCACCACTTGGCCCGAGGCATCGCCGAACCGCGCGGCGAGATTGCCGGACGGGTCGAGCAGCAGGATGGCTGGGCGGCGCGGGGTGGTAACGGCGGTGGCGGGGTTCGGCATGTCCCAGGTGAACCAAAGCCCGGCCAGGAACAGGAAAAGCCCGCCCCAGATGGCGCCGATGATGAGCAGGCGCGTGACCGCCCAGCCCCGGCGCAGATGGCGGGCGAGTTGCTCGGGCTGCAGCTTCGGCTGCGGCTTTGGCTTGGCCTTCGGTTTCGCTGCGGGCGGTTGCGTTTGCGGCTTGGCTCGGGACATGGCCTGTTGCTGCCAAGCCGCGCCGTGGGCCGTCAACGGGTTATTGCCCAGCACGGTGCGTCCGGGCTACGTGGAATGGCGTGCGGGTGTGGCGGAATGGTAGACGCACCGGACTTAAAATCCGTTGGGACTTTGTCCTGTGGGGGTTCGAAGTCCCCCACCCGCACCATCTGTTTGCGCCAGATCAATGTTTTTCCCGGGCGCCGGCGCATGAAGAGCGTGAGGGGGAGCGAGTATGTGCCTTGGTATTCCGATGCAGGTGGTGGCGATCGACGGGTTCAACGCCGAGTGCGAGGCGCGCGGCGTGATGCGTACCGTGTCCCTGTTCATGATCGGCGAGAATGAGGTGGCCGTCGGCGATTACGTGATGGTGCATGTCGGCTACGCGCTGCGGAAGATGACACCGGAGGATGCCCGCCTGAGCTGGGAGCTGTTCGACGAGATTCTCGAGGCCGCCGGCGAATGAAGGAGGATTTCACCATCGCCAGGGCTTGGTTGGAGCGCATTCAGGCGCTGCCGATCGAGCACCCCGTGGCGGTGATGAATGTCTGCGGCGGGCATGAGCGCAGCCTCACGCAACTCGGCCTGCGGGGCGTGCTGCCGCCGAACGTGAAGCTGATCCCCGGCCCCGGCTGCCCGGTCTGCGTGTGCCCGGAGGAAGACTTGGCCGACGCCATTGCCCTGGCGCTCACCGGCAAGGTCACGCTGGTTGCCTTCGGGGACATGCTGCGCGTGCCCATCAACGCTCCCAAGGGCGAGGTGCGCTCCCTGGCGGAGGCGCGGGCGAAAGGCGCGGATGTGCGGCCCATAAGCTCGCCACAGGAAGCAGTTGCGCTGGCAACCAAGAGCGAAAAGCCGGTGGTGTTCTTCGTGGCCGGGTTCGAGACGACAACCGCCCCCGTGGCGGCGATGCTGGCGCAGGGCGTGCCGGAAAACCTCTCCGTGCTGCTGGCGGCACGGCTCACCTGGCCGGCGGTGGATGCGCTGCTGCGCGACCCCGAGGCCAGGCTGGATGCGCTCATCGCCCCCGGCCATGTGGCGACTGTGATGGGCGCGAATGAGTGGGGGTTCGTCGCGGATAAATACCATCTGCCCGTGGCGGTGGCCGGGTTCTCGGCCAACTCGCTGCTGGCGGCGCTGTATTCAGTGCTGCGGCAGAAGCTGGAGGGCAAACCCTTCCTGGATAATTGCTATGCCGAGCTGGTCGCGCCCGAAGGCAACAAGCGCGCCCAGGCCCTGCTGGCCGGGGTGATGGAAGTGACCGACGCCAACTGGCGCGGCATTGGGGTGATCCCCCGATCCGGCTTCGCCCTGCGCGGCGAATGGCGGCGCTATGATGCGCGAGAGCGCTTCGAGTTCGCGGCCCAGCCCCGCCGCCGCACGGGCGAGATGCCGCCCGGCTGCGACTGCGCGGCCGTGGTGCTGGGCAAGAAGCAGCCGGACCAGTGCCGGCTTTATGGCAAGGCCTGCGCGCCGCAGAACCCGGTGGGGCCATGCATGGTCTCGGATGAAGGCGCCTGCCATATCTGGTGGCAGGGAGGCACGCGGGCGGCAGCCTGATCCGTGGCCTGCGAGCGGATAACATTAAGCGGCGTGGTGCAAGGGGTCGGGTTCCGGCCCTTCGTTTATCACCTCGCGCAAAAACTGGGTGTGGCGGGCTGGGTGCGCAACGCCGCTGGCGTGGTGGAGATTTGCGCCGCCGCCACGCCGGAGGTGCTGGCTGAGTTCTGCGCCGCGTTGCTCGCCGAAGCCCCCGCCGCCGCCCGCCCGGAGATCCAGGCCATTGCCCCCGCAGCGTTTACCGGCACTGGCTTCACGATCTTGGACAGCGCGGCGGGAGAGATGGTGCAGGGCCTGCCGCCAGACCTCGCCCCCTGCCCGGACTGTCTGGCCGAGATGGCGGCACCTGGGCGGCGGCATCGCTACCCGTTCATCAACTGCACGCAATGCGGCCCGCGCTATTCCATCATCCGCGCCTTGCCCTATGACCGCGCAAATACCACGATGGCGGCGTTCCCCATGTGCGCGGCTTGCGCGGCGGAATATGCCAACCCGGCGGACAGGCGCTTCCACGCCGAGCCGGTAGCCTGCGCGGATTGCGGGCCGCGTCTGCGCTTCGGCACGGCGGAGGGCGAGGCCGCGCTGCAAGCCTGCCTCGCGGCGCTGCGGGCTGGGCGGATTGTCGCGGTGAAGGGCGTCGGCGGCTACCATTTGTTATGCGACGCGGCGGACGAGGCGGCGGTGGCCACTTTACGGGCGCGCAAGCACCGGCCGGAGAAGCCGCTGGCGCTGTTGCTGCCCGAGGCGCGGGTAATGGACTATGTGGTGGCGGACGACCCGGCCTTGCACCTGCCCGGCCGGCCCATTGTGCTGCTGGAGAAGCGCCCCGGCCTGCCGGAGTCACTGGCGGCAGGGCTGGCCGAGTTGGGGGTGATGCTGGCGGATTCCCCGCTGCATCATCTGCTAGCCGAGGGCTTCGGCGGCGCGCTGGTGGCCACGTCGGCCAACCGCTCCGGCGAGCCGATGGTGACGGACGAGACGCAGGCGGAAGTGGAACTCGCCGGCATCGCTGACGGCTTCCTGCACCATGACCGCAAGATCGAGCGCGCGGTGGATGATTCCGTGCTGCGGATCATCGATGGCGCGCCGAGAATCCTGCGCGCCGGGCGGGGGTTGAGCCCCATCGAGATGCCCCTGCCCTTCACGCTGGAACGCCCGGTGCTGGCGCTGGGCGGGCACGTGAAATCCGCCATCGCCCTGGCCTGGGGAGACCGTGCGGTGATCTCGCCGCATCTGGGGGAATTGGACAACGCCCCGGCGCAGGCGGCGTTCGCCCGCATGGCGGCGGATGTTCAGGCGCTTTACGGCGTGCGGGCGGAGTTGCTGATCGCCGACGCGCATGCGGGCTACGGCAGCACGCGCTGGGCGCGGGCGCAGGGCCTGCCGGTGGAGAGCGTGTGGCACCACCATGCCCACGCCAGCGCCCTGGCCGGGGAATATGGCGGGGCGGAGACGCTGGTTTTCACCTGGGACGGGGTGGGGCTCGGGCAGGATGGCACGCTTTGGGGTGGCGAGGCGCTGCTGGGCCAGCCCGGCGCCTGGCGCCTGGCGGCTAGGTTAAAGCGGCTGCGGCTGCAAGGGGGCGACGCCGTGGCGCGCGAACCCTGGCGCTCGGGTGCCGCGATGTGCTGGCACGCGGGCATCGCGCCCCCTGAAGGTTTGGTGCCAAATACCCTCGCCCACGCCGCCTGGGCACGCGGCGTGAACTGCCATGAGAGTTCCGCCGCGGGGCGGTTGTTCGATGGCGCTGCCGCGCTGCTCGGCTTGTGCCGCAATGCGAGCTACGAGGGCCAAGGCCCGGCAATGCTGGAAGCCCTCGCAGGGCCGTTGCCCGATGCCACCCCCCTGCCCCTGCATGAGGCGGAGGGTGAATGGGAAGCCGATTGGGGGCCGCTGGTGCCGATGCTGCTGGATGAAACCCTGCCCAGCGCCGAACGCGCCGCGCGCTTCCATGCCGCGCTGGCGGCCACGGCGGCGGAGATCGCGCGCCTTGTGGGCGCCAGAACCGTGGGGCTGTCGGGCGGCGTGTTCCAGAACCGCAAGCTGGCCGAGGCTCTGCTTACCCGGTTGCGGGCGGCGGGGATTACGGCGCATCTGGGGCTTAAGATTCCCGCCAACGATGCGGGGTTGAGTTTTGGCCAGGTAGTGGAGTTTGGAGCGCGGCAATGGATGAGATGATTACCCTGGCCCATGGCAATGGCGGGCGGCGGATGCGCGCGCTGATCGAGGAGATTTTCGCCCCCGCCCTGGGCAACCCGGACACGCAGGCCGACGCCACGCCCATCACCCTGCCGGAGGGCGAGATCATGGTCACCACGGACGGCTTCACCGTGCAGCCGGTGCAATTCCCGGGCGGCGATATCGGCGCGCTCTGCGTGCATGGGGTGGTCAACGACCTCGCCGTTTCCGGCGCCACGCCGCTCTATCTCACGCTGGCGGCGCTGATCGAGGAAGGCACGCCCACGGCGCTGCTGCGCACGCTGGTAGCAAGCCTGGGCGAGGCCGCGCGGGAGGCCGGGGTGCGCGTGGTGGCGGGTGACACCAAGGTGCTGCCGCGCGGCCAGGGCGGCGGGGTGTATTTCACCCTCACCGGCATCGGCGTGCGGACACCCGGCTGCCCGCCTGGCATCGGCGTCATCCGTCCCGGCGACAAGCTGCTGGTGAGTGGCCCGGTGGGGGACCATGGCATCGCGGTGATGCTGGCACGGGAGGATTTCGGCCTGCGCGGCGACGTGCTCTCGGACGCGGCGACCGTGCTGCCCCTCACCGGGGCGCTGCTACCCTTGCCCGGCTTGCGCTTCATGCGTGACCCCACGCGCGGCGGGCTGGCCACGGTGGCGCACGAGATCGCGCTGGCGGTGAGGCTGGGCGTCGAACTGGAGGAAGCCGCCATTCCGGTGCGCGAGAGCACACAGGCGGTGTGCTCCATGCTGGGCTATGACCCGCTCTACCTCGCCTGCGAAGGCCGTGTGGTGGCGGTGCTGGCACCGGACAACGCGGAGGCCGCGCTGGCGGCGTGGCGGGCTCTGCCAGATGGCGCGGAAGCGGCGATCATCGGCGAGATGGGCGCAGCCCCCGGCCCGGTGGTGCTGCGCACGCCGATCGGCGGCAGCCGCGTCCTGCCCGAGCTGGAAGAGGACGCCCTGCCCCGCATCTGCTGAACGGAGTCGTATTCGCGCGGGCGCTGCCTATCTGAACACGAAGAACTTCAGGAGGACGCGGACATGTTCAAGAGCGTGAACCCGGCAACGGGCCAGGAGATCGCCAGCTACCCGGAGTTGACGCCGGCAGAGCTGGAACAGAAGCTCGCCTCGGCACAGGCGGCCTTTTTACGCTGGCGCCGGACAGAGATTGCGGAGCGCACGGCGCTGCTGAGCCGCCTGGCCGACGTGTTCGAGGCGAACAAGACGCGCCTGGCACGCATGGCAACCGAGGAGATGGGCAAGACCCTGGCCTCCGCCACCGCCGAAGTAGAAAAATCCGCCGCCTGCTTCCGGCATTACGCCAAACACGGGGCAGAAATGCTTAACACCGAACAGGTGAAGCTAACTGCGGGCGGGCGCGCTGAAATCCATTTCCTGCCGATTGGCGTGGTGCTGGCGGTAATGCCCTGGAACTTTCCCTACTGGCAGGTGGTACGGTTCCTTGCCCCGGCAATCCTGGCGGGCAATGCGGGCCTGCTGAAACATGCGAGCATCGTACAGGGCGTTGCCGGGCTGCTCGAAGAGATGACGAATCTGGCCCAGGCGCCGGAGGGGCTGTTCCAGAATCTCGCTGTCAAATCCAAGGATGTCGCGCGGATCATCGCGGACGAGCGGATTGCCGCGGTAACGCTGACGGGCAGCGAAGGTGCCGGCATTGCCGTGGCGGAACAGGCCGGGCGGCAGTTGAAAAAAGTGGTGCTGGAGCTGGGCGGCTCGGACCCGTTCATCGTCATGCCCTCCGCCGATTTGGAAAAAGCCGTCACGGCGGCGGTGAAGGCGCGGATTCAGAATACCGGGCAGTCCTGCATCTGCGGCAAGCGCATGATCGTGCATGCGGATATCTACCCGGAATTCCTGACGAAATTCTCCGCCGCCATGCGCGCCGTGAAAGCGGGCGACCCAATGGACAAGGCGACGGATATGGGCCCGCTCTCCAGCGCCGAGCAGTTGAACACCGTGCTGGGGCAGCTGGAGGAAGCCCAGAAATTGGGGGCGAAGCTGGAGGGTGGGGAAAAACTGCCAGGGCCGGGCGCATTCATCTCCGCCGGCATCCTCACGCAGGTGCCTGTGCAAAGCACCTTGATGCATGAGGAGATTTTCGGGCCCATCGCCATGGTGTTCAGCGCGAAGGATATCGACGACGCAATTGCCCTCGCCAACAACATCCCCTTCGGGCTGGGGTCCTCGGTCTGGACGAATGACCCCGGCGAGCAGGCCAGCTTCATCCGCGACATTGAAGCCGGGATGACGGCGATCAATCAGATGCTTGCCTCCGCGCCGGAGGCACCGTTCGGCGGGGTAAAACGCTCAGGCCATGGGCGGGAGCTGGGCGCTTATGGCCTGCACGAATTCATGAACCTGAAGACGGTGCTACGCGCTGCCTGACCGCCTGGGCCGCCGATCATGCATCGACTTCCCCCAGGCGGATGAACTTGTCCTTCGGTGCCTCGCAGACCGGACAGCACCAATTATCGGGCAGCTCCTCGAACCGTGCGCGAGACGGAACCTCCCACGCCGCGTCGAACTCGTCGGGGTCGTACACATGCCAGCAGGTGCGGCATTCGAAACGCAGGCTCATTGACACACTCCGCGCAGGGCACGCACGCGCGCCGCGGCGGGCGCATAGGCGTCCAGAGTCGAATCGATCCGGCCCAGCCAGGCATCGCCAGCTTCACGCAGTTCCTCGTCGTCAGGCACCAGCGGCAGGCCGACGGGGCCTTCTTCCGGCGTGGCGGACATTACGCGATTTGCTCCAGGTTTAAGATTTTACCGATTTCGTAGAAATGCACCGCCCAGTCGCCCATACCTGCCCGCTGCAGCCGGCACCATTGGCGCGCTGCCGGAGCACGATTGCATTGATTGAGATCAATCGTTGCTAACCTGTGAACATTTACTCAACGGCCATAAACGGCGCGTTTCATGCTGCATCGCAACATGTTCTGCATATCATGCAAAGCTGACAAGGCGGATTATCGCGCCCCGGCTTGTGTCCACGAATTGCCGGATCGTCTACACCCCCGGTGTAAAGTTGCCCGCAAATATGGCAGCTTTGGAATTTTGTTCAGGCCTGGAGAAAAAACTGATGAGCCAAGACAGCCGGATCAAGTCCGCCGCATTGCGGCAAAAAATCATGCCAGCCGAAGCCGCCGCCGATTTGATCACCCCCGGCAGCACCGTGGGCATGAGCGGCTTCACCGGCTCTGGCTACCCCAAAGTAGTGCCGCAGGCCCTGGCCAAGCGGATGGAAGCCGCCACCGCAGCGGGCAACAAGTTCCGCCTGCGCGTGTGGACCGGCGCCTCCACCGGCCCCGAGTTGGATGGCGCCCTGGCCAAGGCGGACGGCATCGAATTCCGCCTGCCCTACAACTCCGACCCCATCGCCCGCGAGATGATCAACTGCGGCAGGATGGAGTATTTCGACATGCACCTCAGCCAGGTCGCCCCGATGGCCTGGCAGGGCTTCCTCGGCCCGCTGGATACGGCGCTGATTGAGGTCTCCGGCATCACCGAGGACGGCTCGCTGATCCCCTCCTCCTCTGTCGGCAACAACAAGACCTGGCTGGACCGCGCCGAGAAGATCATCCTCGAGGTGAACTCCTGGCAGAACGCGGCCCTGGATGGCATGCACGACATTTATTACGGCACCGCCCTGCCGCCTAACCGCGTGCCCATCCCGCTGGTGAAGCCGGATGACCGCATCGGCCAGACTTACCTTCCGCGTCGACCCGTCGAAGATCGTGGCGATCGTGGAAACCCAGGCGCCGGACCGCAACCTGCCCTTCTCCCCGCCGGACAAGAACGCGCTGCAGATCGCCGGGCACCTCATCGAGTTCTTCGAGCACGAGGTGAAGAAGGGCCGCCTGCCGCCGAACCTGCTGCCGCTGCAATCGGGCGTAGGCAACATCGCCAACGCAGTGCTGACCGGGCTGAACGAATCCCGTTTCGAGAACATGACTTCCTACACGGAGGTGATCCAGGACGGCATGCTGGACATGCTGACCTCCGGCAAGCTGCGCATGGCTTCCGCCACCGCGTTCTCGCTGAGCCCGAGGCCGCCGCCAACCTGAACGCCAACATGGAGAAATACCGCACAAGATGATCCTGCGTCCGCAGGAGATCTCCAACCACCCGGAGCTGGTGCGCCGCCTGGGCTGCATCGCCATGAACGGGCTGATCGAGGCCGACATCTACGGCAACGTGAACTCCACCCATGTGATGGGCTCGCGCATCCAGAACGGCATCGGCGGCTCGGGCGACTTCGCCCGCAACGCCTATGTCTCGGTGTTCATGACCCCGTCCACCGCGAAGGGCGGCAAGATCTCCGCGATCGTGCCGATGGCCTCTCATGTCGACCACATCAACCAGGACGTGCAGGTGATCGTGACCGAGCAGGGCCTGGCGGATCTGCGCGGCCTGTCGCCCAAGCAGCGCGCGCAGACGATCATCGAGAACTGCGCGCACCCGGACTACAAGCCGATGCTGCGCGACTACCTCAACCGCGCGCGCGAGCACTCCTACGGCCAGCATGCGCCCTGCCTGCCCGGCGGAGGCGCTCTCCTGGCACCAGCGCTTCATCGACACCGGCTCGATGCTGCCCTGAACCTGAACCAGCCTCGCGCGATCACCCCCGCGCGAGGTACTTCATGGCCGTGTCACGCTGCACGGCGCTTGCCGCCGCAGCGTCGATACGGGTCCACCGGATTTCCCCCGTTTCCAACGCCTGCTGGTGCCGCAGCACCGCAACACCGGCATCCGAGGCGTCGTCGCGCCGGGCATCGAGCCGCGCGATCAGCACCTCCGCCGGCGCATCCAGCCAGAACCCCGAAAATCTCACGCCCAGCCGGGCAGCCATCGCGGCAGCTTCCTCCCGCTCCTCAAACCGCAGAAACGCGGCATCCAGGATCGCGCTAGTACCCGGAAGCCAGCGCCGCCTCGGCATGGGCGTACATCTCGCGCATAGACTTTGCCGTTCATCTCCCGCGTGTAGGCGCTCTCGGGCAGGCGCGTCTCGGGCGCCACGCCGCATAGCGTTTTGCGCAGCACATCGGTGCGCAGAATTCGCGCCCCTGGCATGGGCGCGAATTCCGGCGCCAATGCCGCCGCCAGGGTGGATTTGCCCGTGCCGCTGAACCCGCCAATGGCGAGCAGGCGTGGCGCGGCAGGGCGCAGCACCTCGGACGCCAGCGCAAGATACGCGCCGCCCTCACCCGCCCGCCCCTGCGCTGCCAGCACATGCGCGCGGATGGCGGCGCGCACGGCGATGAACAGCGGCAGCGCCGCCATGCCGCCCGCCTCTCCGGTGCCGTCCAGATACCGGTTGAACACCAGGGCTGCGAAACCCCGCTCGCCCCGGCGCAGCAGGTCCATCAGCAGGAAGGCGATGTCGTAAAGCGGGTCGATGCAGGCGAAATCCTCGGAAAACTCGATGCAGTCGAACAGCAGCGGCTTGCCCTGCCAGAGCACGATATTGCCCAGATGCAGGTCGCCATGGCAGCGCCGTATCCCTGCTCCCCGCGCCGCCAGCAGAGCTGCATGCGCCTCAACTGCCGCACGGCAGCCAGTATTGACCTCCACCACAAGGTGACGGTCGAACCCAGCCTTGGCGAGGTTCTGCGCATTGCCCTCCACCACGCCGCGCAGCAGCGCGGCGCCGTCACGCGGGGTGCGCTCCGCCTTCTGGTGGAAAGCGGCAATATTGTCGGTGAGATCGCGCAGCAGCGGTGCCGTGAGCTTCCCGGCCTGGGCCATGGAATCGAACAGATCCGCCTCGGCGAAGCGCTGCATCTCCAGCACGTAATCCACCGCGGCACCCGGCCCGTCGAACTCCAGCCCGCCCAAGGCAGCGCGGGTGATGGCGCGGACACGGCGGTACATCTCCGGCGCGGTGCGGCGGTTGAGCATCAGTTCGGCCTCGCAACAGGCTTTGCGCCGGGCCAGGGTGGAATAGTCGACATAGGAGAACCGCACGGCGCGCTTGAGCTTGTAGGCGGTGTCGCCGAGCAGAAAGACGATGGAGATATGTGTCTCCACCCGGGCCTCGGCCCCCTGGGCGAGAAAGGCGATAACCTCGTCCTGCTCAGGCACGATCCGTCCAAGGTGGGATCTTGGCGGCAAGCTCGTCCAGCTTGGCGCCCGAGATCGTCTCGTCCTTCAGCAGTTCCACCGCCGTCTCGCGCAGGGTTTTCATGTTCGCCTGCAGTATCGCGCGGGCGCGGTTGAAGGCGGCCTCCACCAGATCGTGGACCGCGGCGTCGATGGCCGCGGCGGTCTGCTCGCTGTACTGGCGCGGGTGCCACTCCGGCACGCCCGAGGGGCCTAGCAGATGCGGCGCCTCGGGCTCGTAGGTCATCTGGCCGAGTTTGTCGTCCATGCCAAAGCGCACCACCATGGAGCGGGCGATATCCGTGGCGCGCATCAGGTCATCCGCCGCGCCGGTGGAGACGTCAGGGAAGATCAACGATTCGGAGGCACGGCCGCCGAGCAGCACGGTCATGCGGTCGAGCATCTCGCGCCGGCCCATGATGAAGCGGTCAGCGCCGGGGCGCTGGATGGTATAGCCGAGCGCCGCCAGCCCGTGCGGGATGATGGAGATTTTCTGCACCTTGTCGGTATCCGGCAGCGCCATGGCGGTGATGGCATGGCCCAGCTCGTGATGCGCCACAACCTCGCGCTCCTTGGGCACCAGCAGGCGCGTGCGCTTCTCCAGCCCGGCGATGATGCGCTCCACCGCCTCGTTGAAATCCTCCAGCGTCACCGCCTCGGCCTGGCGGCGGGTGGCGAGCAGCGCTGCCTCATTCACCAGATTGGCGAGGTCCGCGCCGGTGAAACCGGGGGTGAGGGAAGCGATCTCCTCGGTCGAGACACCGGGGGCGAGCTTCACCTTCTTCATGTGGATTGCCAAAATCTGCACGCGCCCGGCCTTGTCCGGCCGGTCCACCAGAATCTGGCGGTCGAAGCGCCCGGCGCGCAGCAGAGCGGGGTCGAGTATCTCGGGCCGGTTGGTGGCGGCCAGCAGCACCACGCCGGAGGAGGGGTCGAACCCGTCCATCTCGGCCAGGAGCTGGTTCAGCGTCTGCTCTTTTTCGTCGTTGCCGCCGCCGGGGATGGCAGCGTTGCGGGCGCGGCCCAGGGAATCCAGCTCGTCGATGAAGATGATCGCCGGGGCCTGGGCGCGCGCCTGCACGAACAGGTCGCGGACTCGGGCTGCACCGACACCGACGAACATCTCCACGAACTCGGAGCCGGAGATGGAAAAGAACGGCACCCCCGCCTCACCGGCCACGGCGCGGGCGAGCAGCGTCTTGCCCGTGCCCGGCGGGCCGACCAGCAGCACGCCTTTGGGAATATGCGCGCCAAGCCTTCCATACGCGCCGGGGTTCTTCAGGAAGTCCACGACCTCCTTGAGTTCGGCCTTGGCTTCCTCCACCCCGGCGACATCCTTGAAGCGCACCGGCACGTCGTTCTCGGCGTAAACACGGGCGCGGCTCTTGCCGACGGCGAGCATGCCGCCGGCGCCGCCCATGCGCCCGCCCAGCAGCATGTACCACAAGCCCCCGAACAGCAGCAGCGGCGCCAGCCAGCCCAACAGCGTGGCCAGAAAACCGGGAGCGGGCTGGCCGGAGAAGGTGATTTTCTGCTTGGCAAGGTCCTGCGCCAGGGCGGGGTCTACCCGGTCAGTCTCGAACTGCGTCGGCTCGCCGGGGGCGGCGTTCTTCAGCGTGCCGGTGATCTGGTTGTCGCCCACCACCAGATTATCCACCTGCCCCGACTGCAGCAGGGCCTGGAACTGGCTGTAGGGAATGGTCTTGACCTGCTGCTCCGCCTGGCGGTTCAGCACGGAGACCAGCAGCAGCGAAAGCAGCACGGCGGCGAGGACAAACCCGAAACGCGAAACCCCGTCGCCGTATTTGTCGTTTTTCGCCACACCCAACCTTTCCCGCGCAATCGCAGTTCCATCTTAGCCGTTCGTGCTGCCGCGCGGCCCTCAGCCCCTCAGCTTGCTGCCGATGATGCGGATGATATCGGCACGGCTGACAATGCCGACAACCTTGCCCTCGCGCAGCACCGGCACCCGCTTGATATGGTGCTTGAGCAGCAGATCCACGATATCCGCCACGGGGATATCCTCTGCTACCGAGACCAACTCGCGCTTCATTACATCCTTGGCGGTGCGCTTTTCCATTTTCAGATACTCAAGGAAATCAGGCGCCAGATCCTCGCCCTCGGCCAGCATCCCCAGCCACCAGGCGCGGCGGCTCTCATGCGTGGTGCCCAGCCGGTGCATCAGGTCCTCCTCGCTCACCATGCCGAGGATCTTGCCTTCGGCATCCACCACCGGGGCGGCGCTGATCCCATGCTCGCCCAGTACCCTCGCAATCTGCGACACGTCATCGAACGGATGCACAACCACCACGTTGCGGTTCATGATATCGGCTGCGGTCACGGTCATTTCTCGATTCCCCTCTTTATGGACCGGACATTGCCACGCGCCGCCCGTACCGCATTGATTTCCATCAAGCAGAACGGTCGAACGCCACGGCGCACTTTCAGTCATGAGAACGGCGGACCTACGTTAAAGGCCGAGGGAAGCTGCCTCAACCTCGGTGAACACGCGGGAACGGGTGAGGAAACGCCTGCCCGTGCCATTTTCCAGCGAGAACATGCCGCCCAGGCCAGGCACCACGTCGATGATCAGCTGGGTGTATTTCCAATATTCAAACTGCGAGGGGCTCATATAGAACCCCGCGCCGCCGATCTCGCCGAGCTTCATGTCATCAGGGCTGAGCAAATAGTCGCCCCTGGGGTAGCACATCGCGCGAGGACCCATCGCAACAGCCGCCGGACTGATGAAACAGGATCTCGCCGTATTTTGCCTTCAGTTCGGCAATCAGCTCCAGCGCGGCGTCTGTCGCCAGAACCCGCGCTGGAGGAGTGCCAGCCTCAGAAGAAGCCGAGGGCATTCGGGTTGTAGCTGACCAGCAGGTTCTTGGTCTGCTGGTAGTGGTCGAGCATCATCTTGTGCGTCTCGCGCCCGATGCCGGAC
Source organism: uncultured Alphaproteobacteria bacterium (assembly GCA_963750235.1). Lineage (GTDB taxonomy): Bacteria > Pseudomonadota > Alphaproteobacteria > Acetobacterales > Acetobacteraceae > Acidocella. Next base: position 511,578 of record CAVVPW010000003.1, on the reverse strand, counting down.
TGCTTGTAGCCGCCAAACGCCGCGTGCGCGGGGTACAAATGGTAGCAGTTCGTCCACACGCGGCCAGCCTTGATGCCCCGGCCCATGCGGTAGGCGCGGTTGCCGTCACGCGACCACACGCCCGCACCCAGGCCGTACAGCGTGTCGTTGGCGGCGTGCAGCACCTCTTCTTCGGTCTTGAAGGTGGTGACGGACAGCACCGGCCCGAAGATCTCCTCCTGGAAGATGCGCATCTTGTTGTTGCCGCGGAACACGGTCGGCTGGACGTAGTAGCCATCCGACAGGGCGCCGCCCAGACTGGCCCGCGCGCCGCCGATGAGCAGCTCCGCACCTTCCTGCTTGCCGATGTCGATGTAGGAGAGGATCTTCTGCACCTGCTCGGACGAGGCCTGGGCGCCGATCATGGTGCTCATCTCCAGCGGGCTGCCCTGCTTGATGGCGGCGACGCGCTTGAGCACCTTCTCCATGAAGCGGTCATAGATGTTCTCCTGGATGAAGGCGCGCGACGGACAGGTGCAGACCTCGCCCTGGTTCAGCGCGAATAGCACCAAGCCCTCGATCGCCTTGTCGAGGAAGGCGTCATCCTCGGCCATCACGTCCTCAAAGAAGATGTTCGGCGACTTGCCGCCCAACTCCAGCGTGACGGGGATGAGGTTGTGGCTGGCATACTGCATGATCAGCCGGCCCGTGGTGGTCTCGCCGGTGAAGGCGATCTTGGCGATGCGGTTGGAGGAGGCGAGCGGCTTGCCCGCTTCCAGGCCGAAGCCGTTGACAACATTGAGCACGCCCGGCGGCAGCAGGTCGCCAATGACCTCCATCAGCACCAGGATGGAAATCGGGGTCTGCTCGGCGGGCTTCAGCACCACGCAATTGCCGGCGGCCAGCGCCGGGGCGAGCTTCCACACCGCCATCAGCAGCGGGAAGTTCCAGGGGATGATCTGGCCGACCACGCCCAGCGGCTCATGGAAGTGATACGCTATCGTGGTCTCGTCGATTTCCGCGAGCGAGCCTTCCTGGGCGCGGATGCACCCGGCGAAATAGCGCATGTGGTCGATGGCCAGCGGTACATCGGCGAAGGTGGTCTCGCGGATCGGCTTGCCGTTATCCACCGTCTCCACATAGGCCAGCAGGTCAGAGATTCTGCTCCATGCGGTCGGCGATCTTGTTCAGGATGCCGGCGCGGGCGGCGGGCGTGGTCTTGCCCCAGGCCTCGGCGGCGGCATGTGCCGCATCCAGCGCCAGGTTGATATCCGCCTCCTGCGAGCGCGCGGCCTGCGTAAAGGGGCGGCCGGTGATCGGCGAGACATTGTCGAAGTACTGGCCGCCCAGCGGGGCGGTAAACTTGCCGTTGATGAAATTGTCGTATCGCGGCTTGAAGGAGAAACCAGTCACCGAACTGCCGGCGGCGGGAGAAATTGCTGCATCGAGCATGTTTGTTTCCTCGTTTTGTCTCGTTGTGTTTTAAAGAGCGGGTACGTCCTCCGGCCCGGTTATTTGGGCGAGCCTTGGTGCAATTCAAGGCAAGAGCCATGCCAAACGGCGTGATGCGGAAAAACCCCCGGTTGTCGGCGCCCAAAATGCGGCTGGCCGGGAAAAACATGATGCGCTGGTACGCGCCAAAACGTCACGCTGTACCAAAACAGGACAAATTGATAAGGTGTTTGCGTTGAAGCAAGCGCCCGGGCCAACGTGACATCAAGGACGTTGCACAACGAAGCAAGAAGTGTCCGCAAAATCGATTGGGACAGGAAAACAAGAAGGCCATGCAGCCAGTTACTTCATCCGCCCGGGCGGAATCGCTGAACCATCTTGCCGGGGCACAGGGCGGCGTCGATCCGGGAGATATCAGCCGGTCCTGGCAGCGCTGCCGAATGGCGGGGCTCACCCCGGAGCAGAACAGACGCGACAACCCGCACCTCACCCAAGCCGAGCGCCGCATGGCGGCCGAGCGGCGCGCCACCCTGGTCACCCAGGCGCGGCCGGTGATGGATTATTTCTTCAGCCAGATCAAGGACTCCGGCTGCATCATGCTGCTCTCGGACGAGAACGGCTATCTGCTGGATTCCGCGGGCGACGTTGATTTCTGCGCCCGCGCCGCGCAGGTGGCGCTCAGCCCCGGCGCCTCCTGGGCCGAGGAGGCGCGCGGCACCAACGCCATCGGCACGGCGCTGATTGAGCGCAAGCCCATCGTCGTCAACGGCGCCGAGCATTATCTGCGCCATAACAACTTCCTCGCCTGCGCCGCCGCCCCGCTCACCGAGCCGGATGGCACGCTCCTCGGCGTTATCGACATCTCCTGCGATGCGAGGCGCTACCACCCGCATACGTTCGGCCTGGTGCGCGCCGCCGCGCAGATGATCGAGAAACGCATCTTCGAGCTCGCCTTCCTCCACCAGACCAAGCTGCGCTTCCATATGTCCAGCAACTGCCTGGGCAGCTTGATGGAAGGCGAGATCGCCATCTCCGAGGATGGGCGGATCCTCGGCGCCAGCCGCGCCGGCTTTGCCATGCTCGGCCTGCGGCACGAGGATATTGGCAAGCGCGAAATCTGCAGCGTGTTCGACCTGAGCATGGCGGAGTTGATGGCCCTCGGCGTGCGCGCCCAGGGCGAAGCGGCAGGCGTGCGGCTTCGCAGTGGCGAGCTGCTCTACCTCACCGTGGAACAAATGCGCGCGCCGGTCATCCGGCGCCCCGCCGTGCCAGCCGTGGATGCCGCGCAACCCGATGCGCTGGCCGAGCTGGATACGGGCGATGCCCGCGTGGCCAAGGCGATCAGCCAGCTGCGCCGCGTGCTCGGGCGCAAGGTGCCCATTTTGCTGCAGGGCGAGACCGGAGCAGGCAAGGATTTCTTCGCCCGCGCTATTCATTCCGCCGGGCCGCGCGCGAACCGGCCCTTCGTGGCGGTGAACTGCGCGGCGCTGCCGGAAACGCTGATCGAGTCCGAACTGTTCGGCCATGCCCCGGGGGCGTTTACGGGGGCGCGGAAGGAGGGCGCGCCCGGGCGCATCCGCGAGGCCCATGGCGGCACGCTGTTCCTGGATGAGATCGGCGACATGCCGCTGGCGATGCAGACCCGGCTGCTGCGGGTGCTTGAGGAAGGCACGGTCACGCCCATCGGCGGCAAGCCGGTTCCCGTGGATTTCCTGCTGATCTCCGCTACGCATGCGGATTTTTCGGCCCGCATCGCGGCCAGAACCTTCCGTTCGGACCTGTACTACCGGCTGAACGGGCTCTCCATCTCCCTGCCGCCCCTGCGCGAGCGAACGGATCTGCCCGCGCTGATCGAGAACATCCTGGCGCGCGAGGCGGCTTCACGCGGCGGACGGATCCCCGCCCTATCGCCCGAACTCGCCGAGGCCTGCGCCCGCCATGCCTGGCCGGGGAATCTGCGCCAGCTTTCCGGCATGCTGCGCACCGCCTGCCTGATGCTGGAGGAGGACGAGGACGCGCTGCACCTGCACCACCTGAGCGAGGAGGCGCTGCGCGAACTAACCGCCACCAAGCGCCCGTCCGTGGCGGTGGAACCCGCAGGCGCCACGCTGCGCGCGCAGTCCGACGCGGTGATCGCCGCCGCCGTGGCTGCGGCAGGCGGTAATATCGCAGCCGCCGCGCGCAAACTCGGCATCAGCCGCAACACGCTGTACCGGCGCCTGGGCAATATACGCGAACATTAGAGTGCGGTCGTATCAGGCTGATACCAGACATGGTTCAGCCTGATACGTGAATCGCCCCACGCAGACCCGTGATCAGAATTTTTCCGGGTTATTTTCAACTTTTGATTTGTATCAAGGAATGTATCTCCGGACAGAGGCACATATTGGTCATCCCAAAGCGGATACACTCCCCAGACTTGGCCCTGCCATGAACTCCATGGCAGGGTATTTTCTTGCCCGAAGCGGGAGACAATTTGTTGCGATATAAGCAGCAAACTTAAAGCCTGGCCGGGGCCCACCGGCAGAAGAACAATTTTCTGGTTCTTTTTTTCAAAAAAGAACCTCTTCGTTAATACACGGCGCTGGCGTGGCGCGGCGCGGCGGCGCTGGCCTCCTGCAAATAGACGTCGAACAGGGCCGCAACATTGCGCACGAAGGGCCGGCCGCGCTCGGTCACGGACACGCGCGCGCCATCCCATTCCACAAGTCCGTCAGCGGCAAAGCCGCTGAGTTGCGCGGCGTCCTTCAGCAGCAGCGCGGGATCGGCGCCCATGGCCCTGGCAAGAGCCGGCATATCCAGCTCCAGATCGCACATGATGCGCTCGATCACGGCGCGGCGCAGCCGGTCATCCGGGGTGAGCGCGACACCGCGCGCGACAGGCAACTGGCCCTCGCTGATGGCAGCCTCGTAGGCTGGCACGCTCGTCGCGTTCTGCACATAGCCCTGCGGCAGCGCGCCGATCGAAGAAGCGCCAAGCCCGAGCAGCACCGGGGTGGCATCGGTGGTGTAGCCCTGGAAATTGCGGTGCAGCGCCTTGGCCTGCACGGCAATGGCCATGGCGTCGCCCGGCAAGGCGTAATGGTCCAGCCCGACGGGGATATAGCCGCCCTCGTCCTCCAGCACTTGGCGGATCATCCGCTCCTGGGCGAGGCGAGCCTCCGCCCCCGGCAGCGCGGCCTCGGGGATCAGCGCCTGGTGCTTCTTCATCCAGGGCACATGCGCGTAGCCGAACACGGCGGCGCGGTCGGCCCCCAGCGCCAGCGCCTGACGCGCGGTGCGGGCCACGGACTCGGCGGTCTGGTACGGCAGGCCGTAGATCAGGTCGAGATTCAGCGAGGTCACGCCAAGGTCCCGCAGCGCCGTGGCCGCCGCCTCGGTCTCCTCATAGCTCTGGTGCCGGCCTATCGCCTCCTGCACCTTGTCGTCGAAATCCTGCACGCCCAGGCTGGCGCGGTTCACGCCCATCAGCCGCAACGCGTCCAGGCAGTCCCGGGTCAGCGTCGTCGGGTCGATCTCGATCGCCACCTCCGCATCCTCGCGCAGATGGAACCGCTTGCGGACATGGTCCATGATGCCGGTGAGGCAGTCGCCCGGCATGGCGGTGGGCGTGCCTCCGCCCCAATGCACCTGGGTGACGGTGGCGCGGCGGCCAATAAGGTCCGCCAGCAGGTCCAGCTCGCGCGAGAGCTGCACGGCATAGGCGCGCTTCGGGCGCTCGTTGCGCACCACGGTGGTGTTGCAGCCGCAATACAGGCAGAGCCGGTCGCAGAAGGGAACGTGGATGTAGAGCGAGATGGCCGCGTCCGCCGGCAGTTCCGCCAGCCATTGCGCGTAGATCTCGGCGCCGATGCCGGGGTGGAAATGCGGCGCGGTGGGGTAGCTGGTGTAGCGCGGTACGCGCCCGTGATAGCGGGAGATCAGCTCGGCATCGGTCATGCGTTTTCCATGGCCCGATGCCGATAGGCTCACATTGATTCAGGTCAAGCGGGCAGGAAATCCGGCACCGAAAGATAGCGCTCGCCCGTGTCGTAGTTGAAGCCGAGAATGCGGCTGCCTGCGGGCAGTTCGGGGAGCTTCTTCGCAATCGCCGCCAGGGTGGCGCCGGAGGAGATGCCGACCAGCAGCCCCTCCTGCGTGGCGGAGCGGCGGGCGAACTCCTTGGCTTCCTCAGCCTCCACCTGGATCACGCCATCAATCGCGTTGACGTGCAGGTTGGCCGGGATGAACCCGGCGCCGATGCCCTGGATGGGGTGAGGTGCCGGCGCGCCGCCAGAGATGACCGGCGAGGCGGCGGGCTCCACGGCGTACACCTTGAGGTTCGGCCAATGTGGCTTCAGCGTCTCGGCCACGGCGGTGATATGCCCGCCCGTGCCGACGCCGGTGATGATGACATCCAGCCCTTCGGGGAAATCGGACAGAATTTCCAGCGCCGTGGTACGGGCGTGGATGTCGATATTCGCCGGGTTCTCGAATTGCTGCGGAATCCAGGCGCCGGGATTCTGCTCTGCCAGCTCGGAGGCGCGGGCGATGGCGCCCTTCATGCCCTTCTCGCGCGGGGTAAGGTCGAAAGTCGCGCCGTAGGCCTGCATCAGGCGGCGGCGCTCGATGGACATGCTCTCCGGCATCACCAGGATCAGCTTGTAGCCCTTCACCGCCGCCACCAGCGCCAAGCCGACGCCGGTATTGCCGGAGGTCGGCTCGATGATCAGCCCGCCCGGTTGCAGCGCCCCGGAGGCTTCCGCCGCCTCGACCATGGAGAGGGCGATACGGTCCTTGATCGAGCCGCCTGGGTTGGCACGCTCGGACTTCACCCACACATTCGCGGCGGGGAACAGCCGGCCCAGACGGATATGCGGGGTTTTGCCAATGGTTTCGAGAACGCTGTTTACCGGCATGTTATCTCTCCATAATTCTTATAGATTTATTGCGCCATTCCCGGAGCCGCGCAAGCCCTGGCCAAGCTAACCATAAAAGCCGGCGCCTGTCAGGCTGCGGGCATTGGCTCGTTCCCCGCCAGCATGACCTGGTTCCGCCCCTGGCGCTTCGCCGCATACAGGGCCTGGTCCGCCCGCGCGATTGCGGCCTCGATCGTGTCGCCCGCCGCGATTTCCGCCACCCCGGCGGAGATCGTCAGGCTCAGACCTGCGCCGATGCTGTCGAATGAAGCGCGCGCCAGCACCGCGCGCAGCCGCTCCAGGCAGAAAGCAGCGATCTGCAACCCGGTATTGGGCAGCATGAGCAGGAACTCTTCGCCACCCCAGCGGGCGAGCACATCGCCTTCGCGCAGGGCATCGGCACAGGCCTGGGCGACGATACGCAGCGCCTCGTCCCCCGCGAGATGCCCGTAATCGTCATTCACGGCCTTGAAGTAGTCGAGATCGATCATCGCCAGGCAGGCGGGCGGCGCGGCCTCGCCGCTGGCGGGGAACTGCATGGCCTGGACCTGACGCTTGACCAGTGGGACCATGGCCCTGCGGTTGAGCAGCCCGGTCAATTCATCGATATCCGCGAGGGCCCTCACCTCCTTCTGCCGCTTTTCCAGCATCTTGCGCTCCGCCCGCAGCGTGATGAGCCGCCGCTGATTCTCCTCGAACACTTCCAGCGAGTTCACGATGGCGCCGAACTCGTCGCGCCGGCGAAGCGAGTGCAGGTCAATGTCCAGCCGCCCGGCGGCCAGGCTCTCGGTTGCATGGCAGATTTCGCCCACCGTCCGCCGCATGGCGGCAAAGACCAGCCACACCACCGCCAGCACCAGCAGCAGCGTGAGCAGCAGGGCGGCAACGGCGATGATGGCGATCCGCCGCGCCTGGGCCTGGCTCGCCGCCGCCAGCGCCTGGGCCTGGGCGTTCATCACGCCGGAGAGGTGATCCAGCCGCGCGACGACGCGCTGGCGCTCAGCCTCCGGCGGCGCGACATAGGCAGGAGCGGCGGTGAAATCCCCATCCGGCGCAGCGGCGATGGCGTGGACCGCGTGGCGGTAATCATCCAACTCACGCAGGGCCGCAATATAGCCCGCCTGCTCGCCGGGCGGCACAGAAGCCTGCACCTCGCCCAACTCCTCCCGCGCCGTGCCAAGCTGGGCCAGAACCTCGCTCAACCCCGCCTGCACGGCCGCCGTGCCGCCATTCGCCTGACAGCTGTGGCAATGGTAAAGTTCGTCACTGGCAGCGGCGACGGACTTGGCACTATCCTCCACCAGGCCTCGCGCATTATCCTCGGCCAGCACAGCGCTCAGCACCGCGAGTTGGCGCTGCTGCGACCACAGCGCGCAGGCCAGCGCCAGCACGAGCATCAGCATGGCGAAGGCCGGGGCGATGCCTATTTTTACCAGCAGCGGCAGGTCGGCAAAGCGTGGCCAATGCAAAACAACGCGCGGCTGAGCATTGCTTTTACCGACACGCAGCAAACCAACCGCGCCTTCGCTTGCCATCCCACCACCTCCACGGCGGTGTTAGGCAAATTTGACTTACAAAGGCTTAATGTATTCGGCGCTCAACCCTCCAGCGCGCGGCTGAGGCTCCGGCGCAGCAACTGCCCCGGCTGGCGGTGCTCCCGCAGCGCAGCGGCGAACTGGGCTGGCGCATGTTCAGGCGGCGTGAGGAACGAGGTGAAACCGCAGGCGATGAGCGCACCGAACTGATCGGGGAGGAAATGCCCCACGGCGCGGAGATCGCCCTTGTAGCCGTAGCGCTCGCGCAGTGTCCGCGCCAGGGTGAAGCCGCGCCCATCGCGGAACTTAGGAAACTCGATCTCGATCAGCGCCAGTTCCGGCAACTGCGCTGCGATATCCTCGAGCTTTGCGTCGGGCAGCAGGCGCAGCCCGGCCACGCCCGCATCAGCGATTTCCTCGCCCCTGGTGTTAACGAGCGCCATTGACGGCCTCCTTGAACGGCGCCGCGCCGAGGCGGCGGTAAGTGTCGATGAACCTCTCGCCCGGCGTGCGCTGAGCGACATAGGCATTCACAATCGCCTCGATGGCGTCAGGCACTTTCGCCGTCGGCACGGCCGGGCCGATGATGCTGCCGATCGCCGCCTTCTCATCCGCAGCACCACCGAGGGTGATCTGGTACACCTCCTCGCCGTTCCTATCGACGCCGAGCAGGCCGATATGTCCGACATGGTGATGCCCGCAGGCATTGATGCAGCCGGAGATATTCACGTACAGAGTGCCGATCTCATCCTGCCGTCCGGCGAAACGCTCGGCCAGGCGCTGCGCCACCGGAATGGAACGGGCAGTGGCGAGCGAGCAGTAATCCATGCCCGGGCAGGCGATGATGTCCGAGATCAGGCCGACATTGGCGGAAGCGAGCCCCGCCTCCACCAGCCCCTGATACAGGGCAAACAGATCGTCCTTGGCGACATGCGGCAAAACCAGGTTCTGCACATGGCTGACTCGGATTTCGCCCAGCGAGTATTTGTCCGCGAGGTCCGCCACCGCGTCCATCTCATCGGCGCTGGCATCGCCGGGGATGCCGCCCACCGGCTTCAGTGAGATCGCGACCGAGATATAACCCGGGGCGCGGTGCGGATGCGTGTTCTGCTTCACCCAGCCGGCAAAAGCCTTGTCCGCGCCGAGGGCTTTTTCCAGCACGCCGGTGTCCTGGCGCGGGAATTCCGGCACCGGGAAGCGCGCCGCCACGGCGGCAACGAGCTCCGGCGTCAGCACGCAATAATCGGGCGGCAGAGCGGCGTATTCATCCTCGACCATCTGGATGAAGGCTTCCGGCTTCATCTCGCGGATCAGGATTTTTATCCGCGACTTGTACATGTTGTCGCGCCGGCCGAGCGCGTTATAGACGCGCAGAATCGCCTCGTTATAGCGCAGCAGTTCCGGCAAGCGGCACGTCGTCGCGCAGCTTGATGGCGACATAAGGCGTGCGCCCCAGCCCGCCGCCCGCGAAGATGCGGAACACCGGCTCACCAGCCGCGTTGCGGTGCGCCTCGATGCCGATGTCATGCACGCGTACGGCCGCGCGGTCATGCGGCGCGCCGGTGATGGCGATCTTGAACTTGCGCGGCAGATAGGTGAACTCGGGGTGATCCGTGGACCACTGGCGCAGGATTTCGGCATACAGGCGCGGATCGATGATCTCATCAGCCGCGGCGCCGGCATATTCATCTGTGGTCACATTTCTGATGCAGTTACCTGACGTCTGGATGCCGTGCAGATCTGCCTCGGCCAGCACCGCCAGCGCGGCGGGGGTATCCTCCAGCCGCAGCCAGTTGAACTGGATGTTCTGCCGCGTGGTGAAATGGCCGTAGCCGCGGTCGTAATGGCGGGCCACGTAAGCAAGCTGGCGCAGCTGGGTGGCACTGAGCACGCCATAAGGGATGGCGATACGCAGCATATAGGCGTGCAGCTGCAGGTACAGCCCGTTCATCAGGCGCAGCGGCTTGAACTCATCCTCGGAGAGCTCACCCGCGCGGCGGCGGCGCCACCTGTTCGCCGAACTCATGCGCGCGCTGGCGCAGGAAATCGCGGTCATATTCGTCGTAGTGGTAAATGCCGGCATGCGGCGAGGTTGAACTGACCGAAGGCAGCGGCGGCAGGATCGCATCGTCGCGCCAGGGCCCGGCGGGAAGGTCGGTGCGCACGGAGGGGCCGCGCGCGCGGATCTGCTCGCGATGCGCCACCGGCACCAGCTTGCCAGCCTCCTGCGTCACCTCGACAGCGCGCACATCCACTACATGCGCCGCCACGTCGGCGGGCTGCGCCGCCGCGAGCGCGCCAGACAGCGCCGCATCGTCATAGGCCGTGGCTGCATCCACATGCTCCGCCCAGCCCTGCGCCCCGGCGAACCAGACGGACACGCCATCGCGCAGACGGTTGGCGGTGATCACATGCAAAGACATATCCACTCAGCTTCCTACACTTGAACCCGGAACGCGAGATAAAGCTTTTTTCCGCCGCGTCCAGGCCGGAATCTCCGCTTGGAAAAGAAAATTTTATAGGCGCCAGATTACCTCGACAAAACAAGATTGTTTTTTCTTTCTTTCGCGCATTTGAAGAAAATACCACACAAATAAGCCGAATTCTGGAGAGCGCTTTCGCACCGGCATTATCCCCTTTTTTCACGCCCCCCGGCGGCGGCAATGCAGATATAAAATTGAGCGGGAAAGCACACGGCGTGGGAATCGGCTATACGTTCCAGCATGAACATTATTCTCGATCCCGCCATGCTGGCGGAACTTCTCGCCGGCGGCGTGCTGATCGGCGCCGCCACCGCCGGGCTTCTGCTGGTTAACGGCCACATCGCCGGTATCAGCGGTATTTTCGCACGGGCCACGCACATGGTAGCGCGGGCTGGCAATGGGCGTTTCTGGCCGGGCTGCTCGCCGCCGGAGCCGGCGCCGCCCTAGCCGGGCAGAAGGTGCCGGCCGCGCTCACCGGGCAGAGCCTGCCTCTGCTGGCCCTGGCGGGCGTGCTGGTCGGGTTCGGCACCAAGCTCGGCAATGGCTGCACCAGCGGACATGGCGTGTGTGGCTTGGCGCGGCTTCTCCCCCCGCTCGCTGGCGGCGGTGCTCGTGTTCATGGGCGTCGCCGGGCTCACCGTCTTTATCCGGAGACATGTCCTGTAATGCGCGCACTCACCGCTTTTGCCTTCGGCCTGCTGTTCGGGCTTGGTCTGCTGCTTTCGAGCATGACCGACCCGGACCGGGTGAAAGGCTTCCTCGATGTCGCCGGAGCCTGGAACCCGGCTTTGGGGCTGGTGATGGCCGGGGCGATCGCCGTCGCCCTGCCCGCCTTCGCCCTGGCCCGGCGCAACAGCCGCAGCCTGCTGGGCGAGGCTATCGGCCTGCCCGCCAAGCGGCAGATCGACGCCCCGCTGGTCATCGGCGCCGCCATTTTCGGGCTGGGCTGGGGCCTGGCCGGAATCTGCCCCGGCCCGGGCCTCGTGCTGGCGGGGCATATCGCCCCGGGCGCGCTGGTCTTCATCGCGGCGATGTTTATCGGCATGCGGCTGGCCGAACGGCTGCAAAACCGCGGCGCCTGACCAGTTTACAGCGGCTTACCCCGCGTATTACCCTCCGCCGCGGCCAATACGGCCCTGCCAGGACACGACCGACAATGGGTATCAACGAGCAAAAGCCGGGGCTGCAGCAGGCCGCCCAGAGCACAGCGGCGGACCTCGCCGGGGTGGTGGCGGGCTTACGCCTCTCGCGCGAGGTTACGCACAAGATCCGCCATCGCGGCCAGATCCGCGAGCTGCCATCCCGCGCCGCGCTGGAGAAGATCCGCAGCGGGCTGCTGGCCGTGCTGTTCCCCAGCCATTACGGCTGCCCGGACCTGACGGACGAAACCATTGATTACTTCGTCGGCCACATGCTGGCGCAGTCTCTGGCCGCACTCACCGAGCAGGTACGGCGCGACCTGCTGTTTCTGCCCCCTGGCCAGACGGACATCCCGGCGGAGGAGCAGGCGGCAGCGATGGTGCGGGATTTCGCGGCACAGCTTCCCGCCCTGCGCGGCATGCTGGCCGAAGACCTCATCGCCGCCTACCATGGCGACCCGGCCGCCAGCTCGATGGCCGAGGTGCTGCTGGCCTATCCGGGCATGCGCGCCATCATTCACCATCGCCTGGCGCATGTACTGCACCAGCTCGGCGCGCCGCTGGTGGCCCGGCTGCTGGCCGGCATCTCCCAGGCCGAGACCGGCATCGACATCCACCCGCAGGCGCGGATCGGACGGCGGTTCTTCATCGACCACGGCACCGGCGTGGTGATCGGCCAGACCGCCGTCATCGGCGAGAATGTGCGGCTGTATCAGCATGTCACGCTCGGGGCGAAGCGCTTCACCGAGGATGAGAACGGCATGCTGGTGAAGGGCGAACCCCGCCACCCGATCATCGAGGACAACGTGGTGATCTATGCCGGCGCCACGGTGCTCGGGCGCATCACCGTCGGGCGGGACTCCACCATCGGCGGCAATGTGTGGCTGACGCAGAGCGTGCCGCCGGGCAGCGTCATCACCCAGGCACAGAACCGGCTCTCGAACGAGGCCTGAACCTACCCCTCGGCCGGCACGATGACGGTGCGGGTGCGGTTCGCAGGGTCGAAGCGCACGGGCACCACCTGCCCGGGCTGCAACTTCAGCGCGTTATGCCGGGTGACCGGGGTCTGCACCAGGACTTCGAAATGGGCGCCGTCCTGGGGGGCAACATCCAGCCGCACCAGCGCCGCCGGGTGTCCGTTAATACTGACTTTCGCGTCCTGCATGCTGAGTACAATTGCCCGGGCTGGCTCGCCCTTCGCGAGGATATACCGGTCTCCCCGTCCCTTCAGCAGGCTCAAGCCTTGGAGCAGAATGGCCACGGACAGGACCACGCCAACCACCACAATCACGATCGCTTCGGTAGACATACGTCGCCTCCCCTGAATCACGCGTGAACCCGACACGGACGATACACAGCTCTGCCCCCAAGCGCCCCAATGCTCTGCCCCCTGAAAGCAAAAAATTTATGCGCATGTAATGTTTACCTACCGTAACGATAAAAGCAATCAATCCGGAATGACCTGCATCCGACTCGCTAAAATTTGCGCGCCGCCGCGCGCGGGCGTAGGCTCTCCCCGGAACAAGGCATCGGCGGCCCAAACGGCCCATTGTCTGCGCGGGCATCCCTGCCGGACGCCACGAAACAACGAATTCCCGGCTTAACAAGGGAGAGAAACAGCCATGCCCGACAACCAACCCAATGCGTGCCGGCACGGCCCGCGTGCTGCCGCGCTGATCGGCCCTTACGGCAGCGGCAAATCCACGCTCTGCGATGCCCTGCTCGAAGCCGCCGGCCGCAAGCCGCGCCGCGAGGGTGAAAGCCGCGCCCGCGAACCGGGCACCGATACCCGGCTGGCGCATTGCCAGTTTCTGGGGGATAGCTGGGCGCTGCTGGACTGCCCTGGCTCCGTCGAGTTCCTGCACGAAACCGCCACGGCACTGGCGATGGCCGACATCGCCGTGGTGGTGGCCGAGCCGGACCCAGCCCGAACCTTGGCGCTGCGCCCCGCTCTCGCGCTGGTGGAAGCCTCCGGTCTGCCTTGCATCGTTTTCATCAACAAGGCCGACACGATGACAACGCAACCGCAGGAGCTGGTCTCCGCGTTGCAGGCGCAGACCCGGCTCCCGCTGGTGCCCCGGCAAATGCCGATCATGGAACGCGGCAAGGTCGTCGGCTACGTCGATCTGGTTTCCGAGCAAGCCTACCGTTACCGCGCACGCCTGCCTTCGGAGGTCATCCGCATCCCCGCTGGCATCGCCGAGGCCGAGCATGCGGCGCATGACGCGCTGGTGGATACGCTGGCAGACCGCGACGATACGCTGCTTGAGCAGGTGATTTCTGGCGGCACGCCCACATCCGGCGAACTTTTTGCGCATCTTCGGCAGGACTTGGCGGCACGCAACTTGGCGGAGGTGATGTTCGGCGCGGCGGAACTCTCCCACGGCGTGCTGCGTCTGTGGAAATCGCTACGGCACGACACGCCCGAGGCCGCCACCACCGCCGCGCGGCTGGGCATCCCGCCCGAGGGACCGCCACTCGCCCAGGTGGGCAAGACCAGCTATGCCGGCCAAGCAGGCAAACTATGCTACGCCCGCGTCTGGCGCGGCCCACTGCGCGACGGCGCCAGCGCCGGACAACTGCGCGTCGGCGGCATCTTCACCTTCGCCGGGCCGGAAACGCAGAAAATTCCCCAGGCGGCAACAGGCGATCTCGTGGCACTCGGCCGGCTGGAGGGCGCCACGCCAGGAACCGTGTTCGGCGAAAGCGCGCCGGCCTTGCCGTTTCCTGCTCCGCTGCCGCCCGTCTATGCCCTGGCCATCGCCGCCGCCGACCGCAAGGACGATGTGCGCCTCTCCGCCGCGCTGCAAAAACTGCTGGAAGAAGACCCCGCCCTCACCCTGACCCGCGACGCGGAAACCGGGGACACGCTGCTCGCCGGACAGGGCGAGGCGCATCTGGGCCGCGCGCTGGACCGCCTAGCCAAAGGCTGGGGCCTGGCCGTCACCACCGCCCGGCCGAAGCTGCGGCTGAAGGAGACGATCCGCGGCGCCGTGCTCGAACATTCCCGGCTGAAGCGCCAGACCGGGGGACATGGCCAGTTTGCCGATGTGAAGCTGGAGGTAGCACCCCGCGGCCGGGGAGAAGGCTTCCTGTTCACCGACCGCATCACCGGCGGGGCGGTGCCCAAGCAGTATATCCCCGCTGTTGCCGCCGCCGCGGAGGAAGCAATGCGAAAGGGGCCGTTCGGCTACCCGGTGGTGGATGTGGCCGTGACGCTGATGGATGGCACCTTCCACGCGGTGGACAGTTCCGACATGGCTTTTCGCACCGCCACGCGCAACGGCATCGCCGAGGCGCTGGCAAAGGCCGGGCCGGTGCTTCTGGAGCCGATCCACCATGTAACCGTGACCGCGCCCAACGTGTACACCGCCAATGTGCAGCGCCTGCTTTCCGGGCGGCGGGGGCAGATTCTCGGCTATGGCGAGACACCAGGCCAGCCCGGCTGGGATAATACCGAAGCGCTGATCCCCGAGGCCGAGACGCACCGGATGATCCTGGAACTGCGCTCGCAAACCGCGGGGCTGGGCAGCTTCGTCCACCGCTTCGACCATCTGGCCGAAGCCCCGCCGCAACTGGCCGAGCGGATCGCGCGCGAGACGGCGACGGCAAAGCCGTGACCCGGATCGCAAGCAGGCAGATTACTATAAAATTTCAAACTGTTGGAGCGCGCCCTGTGGCGGAGGAGATGTCCGCCTATCGCGTGCCGTAAGGTCTTGATTCTGTTGTGATTATGCCAGGGGGCGATAAATCAACCCACGATTACGCCCATGGTGATGAAATGGAAGCCCCGGCACGGGTGGTGCCGGGGCTTCGGGGGTGGCGGGCGTTTCATGGCCTTGCGGCACCCATCGCTGGGCCACCCTCTTTGCTCTACGTGGTGCCGCCGCCGTCATCGTCAAGCCGCCGCAATTCCGCCTCCACCTCCGCCGCCACCTCCGCCAGCGCGGCCTCGCGGGCCTCGCACCGCATCCGCCACAGCAACCGCCGCGCAATATCCCGCGTCAGCGCGGCGCGGCCATGCCGGGCCAGCCATCTCTGTATACAGTTCACCCGTCCAGCGCCGCCCGGATCGTGAGGGCACGCTTATTCGGTTTGGCCAGGAGCGCGTGAGCCAGGGCCACGGGGGGCAAAAACACGGCGTAGAGCCCCCATCGGCCCTTCCGGGTAAATTGCCGGAATCCGGTCGCACCCGTCAGCCCTTTGGCGTCGGCGAGATGGCCGGTCACGGCGACCGTGCCAAGCCAGATAAGCAGGATCAGCAGGATCATTTGCTCCTCCCCTGGAACGAAGCGCGAACATTCGGGCCTCTGTCGCTCGCGGGCGGTCGCGTGGTGGTGCTGGGCACCGCTCCGCGAGCCTGGGCGAGGAGGCCCGCCAGGGCTTGGCGGACGATCCGGCTGCGAGTGGTGTTCTCGCGTTTCGCCAGCGCGTCGAGGGCGTCGAGGTCCGCTGCCCGCATGCGGATAGCCATGGGCGGGCGGGCCGTAAGGGTCTTGGTCATGTTCTCGGTTCCCAATGGTTGAAAGAGGGGGGACAAGGTTTGGACTTTTTCGGCTTGCTGGGCGGCAGCGTTTGCCGGTCGCGGGCCTGCTTCTGCTGGGCCAACCAGCGCCGCCAGGATGCGGACTTACTACCCTTGCTCATCGCCGTGCCGCCTCCAGCGCTTCGATGCGCCGCTTGAGGTCCGCATTTTCTGCGATCAATTCAGCCTCCTGCTGCTTCAATATTGAAGCCATCCGAATCACGGAATCCACTTGCTGCTGCGCCTTGCGCAGCACGTCGGCCATGTTCAACTGTTGTTTCATTTCCTGAATCCCCTGGTTATTCCTTCTAACTCGTCGAGACGCTTGTTAAGCGCTGCATACGGATCAGCGGCACTCCCTAACTCGTCGAGACGCTTGTTCAGCGCTGCATACGGATCAGCGGCACTGCGGCGCGGTTTCCGTTCATAGTTTTGCCAGCGTTCTTCGTCAGCATACACATTCCGCGCCTTCGCACTCGGTCGTTCTGCTACAATCTTCGCCGCATCGGCCCGCGCCGTGCTGAACGCCGCGCCACACACCGCGCGCACCATGTCGCCATGCACGACTCCGTTTGTCATCAAACGATGAGCCAGGGCTTCGATGGCCTCCCGCCCCTGGTCGCATGAACACAGCGCCAGGCCAACTCGCGGGCTTCTTTGTGGAGCCGCTTGCGGAACTTGTCGGCAGGACTCCAGAACTCGGATATGCAACGATCCGCGCGGGCCATATCACTCACACAGCCCTCCGCGACCAGGGGATGTTCGATGCTCAGCCCACGATACAAAGCTTCAGCCGCCGCGCCAGCGTAGCAACAGCGAAGATAGGACATGGCCTCATTCATCGTGTAGCTGTCGGGCACGCGGTCCTGCCAGTTGCCGGTGCCAGCGGATTTGAATAACACTGGCGCTGTAAAGAGATAATCCCCCCTCAGTCCGCCTAGCGCGACCGCCTTGCCCAGTTCCCTGCTGTACGCTTGCTGCTGCTCATCCGTCAGCACGCGAATCTGTTCGATGGCCTTGTTCGCCGCGTAGCGCGCCAAGCCATGTCCGGCTTCGTGATAAGCGGTGATGAGGTCGCGCATGTGTGTTAAGGCTCCACAGAATCCTAGAAATGTAAGACGCGGCGGCGCGCAGGATTGGGAACGCCGCCGCGTCCCGCTCGCCGCGTTACGGATATTGCGCCAACCATGTCAGTGGAGCGCACGTAACTGCCCGGCAAGCTGCCCCCAGCCAAGGAGATCGAACACCAGGGGTACGCTGTCGCCCCTGGAACGAACCAGGGGTACTCTGTATACAAATCAATACCCCCCTGCGGGGATGACTTGGCGGTTAGCGTTGCGGGCTTGATCGGCAAGCGCATCGCTCAACTTCTGCGCATGGTCCTGCAACATCTGCGCCACGCCGGTCTTCGCAGCGTTCGCGGTATCGGTGCCGCCGCCTGTGATGTTTTGCGTAACGGTCAGCGGTGCATTAACGGTCACATTTAGTTGATGTGCGAATCGTCCGTGTGCGATGGTCGGCGTGTGATCGGATGCCAGGGGGCTGGATGCCGCGCCAGCGCCAGCGCCGGGCAGGATCGACTCCACCGCTGCCGCTGCCGCCTGGAAATCGTGCACGATACCGTCTACCACGTTGCCGATACCGTTCAGCACGGCAACAAATCCATTCCAGCCAGTGGTTAGCGCTGCTACCAAACCGTTAAAGGCGTCCAGCACATCACTGCCCTGGAACTCGCCGCTCAGCCAGGACCAGAACGCAGTGAACAGTTCGCGGACGCTTTGCCATGTGTCGCTCCACGCGGCGTGGAGCGCGGTCACGGTCACAGCGAAGACTTCACCCGCATCGCTCCACATAGCGCGCCATGCCGCTTCAAATGGTTCGAGTACAGCGCTGAACGCGGCCACGGTCACGGTGAACGCTTCACGCATAGCGCTCCACGCGGCGGACCAGGGGGCCGATAGCGCGTTAACGGTCGCGGTGAATGCTTCTGTCGCGGCGCTCCATGTAGCGCTCCACGCCGCGCTGAATGGTGCCAGCACAGCGGTGAAGGCATCGGTCGCGCCCTGCCAGAGTGTGGCTAGATCATCCGTGAACTAATGGAACTGTGCGGACAGCCAGCCCCATACATCGCCCCACGCGGCCTTGATGCTATTCCACGCGCCAGTTAGTCCACCCACATACTCATACAGTCTGTATATACCATAAGCGAGTGCGGCCACCCACACGATGCCAAGCAAGATAGGCGAAAACAGCACCGCAAAGCCGGTGCTCAGCGCCATGATGACGGCACTCAATACGCCAAGCGTACCGACTACGATTAGCACCACGGCGCTTAGTTCGATGAAGTCCGCGATGTACTGCGTCAGCTTCGGATGCGCTTCGAGGAAGCTGTTCAACTCCTCGATCAGCGCGGTCAGGCTCCCTACCAGTGGGGTGAGCGCATCTAACATCGGCGTGCCGATGGTCGCGCGCAACTGTATCCAGCTTTCGGACAGCGATCCGGTGGCGCTGTTGAAGGTCTCCATCGCCTTCTGCGCCGCCTGGAAGGTCGCGCCGAGACTCGCGTTGATGCGCTCCGTTACCTTGGCGATTTGGTTCAGGTTTGGCAATAACAGAGAGAGCGTTTGCAGGCTGGCGTTGGATTGTTCGATGGCATGCTGCACAGCCAGGGGGGCGTCCGCGAGTTCGCGCAACGTGCCGATCAAATCAATCGCGCCGTCCTGCGTATGCTTGATGGCGATGTGGAACTTGTCCAGCACCGACTTGCCGTGCTTATCGGTCTTCATCAGTGCGCTAAGCATTGTATCCAGCAACTGCCCACCGCCACGCGATCCGGCTGCACCGGATGCCTGGATGACACCGCTCGCGGCCATCATCTGGCTCGTGTCCACGTGGAAAGATGATGCAGCCTTCAGCGTATTCGCCAGGGAACGATCAAAGCTGGTATGCAGTTGCCTGGGTTAGGCCAAGCGCATGGTTCAGGTTCACGATGCGGTCGGTCAACTGCTGCACGTTCTGCGCGGTCGGCTGTAGGCCGGACGCGGTGATGCCTGCCTTGACCATGTTCGCCGCGTCATCCAGAGACACGCCCATGGCCCGCGCGTATGCAGCGACCTGCGGCATTAGCGCCATGGCATTAGCGAGCCCGCCTGCCCAGCCGCTCAGCGACTTGTCCGCCTTCAGAACTTCCTCAGCGGACATATCAAAGCTTGTACCGAGATGATCCGCCTGTTCCTTGGCTTCGTTCAACTGCGCCGCGTTCGCGCCGGTCGTGACCGCCAGCGATGTAAGCGCGTTCTGCAATTCCTCCGCCGGTTCCGTGAAGCTCTTCATCGCCTCGTAACCCGCGAACACTTCGATCGCGCCGTGCATCGCGCGGGACAAAGATTTCTGGAAGCGCTCGGCGGACTTGCTCGCCGCCAGGAAGTGTTCGCCAAGCCCAGCCAGAGATGCGCCGCCTGCTTCCGATGCCGCAACGATAGCTGCGCCGCCTTCATCCGCCGCGAGTCCAGCGCCACCCATGGCTGCGGTCGCCTCGGATTTGAACACGTCAAGCTGCGCCTGCGCTTCAGCCAGGGGGCCGCTCATGGCGTCAATCAGTTCAAGCAGAAACGTCAAGCCGCCATCGGTGTCTTCCATGTGCGTGCCCTTACTTGTCGAATCGACTGTGACGTGTAGAGAGTTCCGCCTGGAATAATGCGTCCGCACGCTCGCGTGGGGATAGATGCCGCTTGCCAAGGATTGAGGTAAGGTCTTGATCTCTTGGCATCGCGTCCGCATCGCTCACGTCGAGAAGGTCGCGCGCGCGGATGGTGCGGCCTGCCCAGCGGTCGCCGGGCTGTATCATCTTCGCAACGATTGCGCCCGCCGCGCCAGGGGATAACCCTTTCGCGTAGGCAACGAAGGAAACGATGCCGTTGCCGTACTTGCCGGTGAGGCTGTCGCACCATGTATGATCGTTCTGGTAACGTAAGCAATGATTACCAGGGGGCGCAGCCTTGTGTAGGCTGTCCACGCTGAATATTCTACCGCCAAAGTCGAATCCGCCGTGCCGGAACAGTGCGGCGAGGATGCGGGGCGTGGCGGCGCGGGTTAGTGCGGTGAGGTCTTGCGGATCAGATGCCATGGTGGGACAGCCTTTTTTCAAGATCGGTTAGAGCATCGGACATTTCGAGGATGCAACGGCAGACGAGACCGGCTTGCACGTCCGAATTGAACAACTGTTCGTCCTGCAAGTCTGCAAGGCTGCGCAGCGCATCCTTCCACGCCTCCTCGGCGTGGAGATATTGTTCGTCCGCGCGGCGGACGGCAGCGTGATCGAATGGAAGTTGTTCGAGGCTTGCGCAGGTCGCTGCGCAGCGCGCCATAGTCTGCTCACGATGCGTAACGATGGCCTTTACCTTGATGATCTTGGCGTCCAACTTTTCCTGTTGGTCCAACAGGTCCGTCAGCGCGTGATGCGTTTCCAGGGGTTTTATATTGTGTTCCATGTTATGTTTCGCCTCCGCACTGGATCGAGTTCCGGGCGTAGTCGGCGCGGAGTTGCGCAGCTTTGGATTTGAGTTCTTCGCGCCGGATGCGCTCCTGTTCTGGCGTGCGACCGCGCCGGGATTCGATGCAACTATTCAAAAAGTTCACCGCGTCCGAGTTCTTCTCGCGTATCGCACGGTCGAGGAGTCCGCGAAGTGCAGCGTCCGCATTGATGGTTTCAGTCATCGCGCTTTCCAGGCGGTCGGCGAGTTTGTCTGCGCTGTTCAGCATCAAATGATGCTTGCCGACTCGGATTAGATCGTTCGCCGCGTCGGTCGCGTCGGTGAAATCTTGCTCGGCCTCCACCTCATCCGCTTGCGCTGCGATGAAAACTTTCCGCGCGCGATCAAGGCGTGCGCGGCGTTCCGCGAGTTCATCCGCGATAAGCTCGGGGCGGCGTGCGCCTGTGTTCGCAACGAAAAGTTCCATGCCGGTGCTGTAGACACTTTGCAGGGTCTGGATGGCCGTTTCTTCGGTCTTTATCGCGGCTTCAGCGTCCACGCGTTTGTCCGCAAGGCGCTGGCGGGCCTTGCCGATTGTCTCGATGCCGCGCCGCCCTTGTTCGATGAGGGCGCGGGCTTCTGCATCGGTGCGCCGTTCATAGCTTGGAAGCGGCGCTGGCTGCCGCGCACGGTGCAGGCGAATCACGTGATCAGCGGCGGCGCGCTGGGCGAGGTCGCGGGCGGCGGCTTCGG
The DNA here is from genome assembly GCA_963750235.1 of uncultured Alphaproteobacteria bacterium. Classification (GTDB taxonomy): domain Bacteria; phylum Pseudomonadota; class Alphaproteobacteria; order Acetobacterales; family Acetobacteraceae; genus Acidocella. Next base: position 490,342 of record CAVVPW010000003.1, on the reverse strand, counting down.
ACAAAGGGTAAAGCGCGCCAGCGGGTTCTTGGGGCGGCTTAGGTGCGGGGGCGTGGTTAAACATGGCTGCATCTCCTTGGAATAACGTAACGGTTTCAATAACGCTTCGTAATCGCGCGGCTCGCGCCCGCTGCGGCTTGCGGCGCATACAGGCCGCCCTGATCAGGTGCATCGCGTCCGCCCGGCAGGGCTGGGGTTTCCGTCGAGGTCCTGGCCACGGCCTCCTTGCGGATCGAGTCCGGCCTGGGCGCAGCCTTCAGGGCCTCGTGCGCGGCGGCGACGTGCTGCGCGTGGCGGGCAAACCCTGCCTGCGGCTGGGCCTCCGGCCCCTCGCTGGGTGCGGTTTGGCGGGGTGTCAACGCGGTCTCGATCTTCGGTGGACGGGGGAATGACATGAAAATGCCTCCGGGTTCGGGATGAGGGGATAGTACGTTCACGTAACGTCATCGCGCCATGCGCGGGGGCGATCTGGTCGCCGTGTAATACGCGAAAAATGCGCCCGGCGCGGATCGGTGTCAAGGGAAAATGGCCAGTGGTTCTGAAATCTTTTGACCCTGCCTACATCTTTCGGAAGTTTTGTCCTAAAAATACACGCTGAAACTCGCACGCGCGTGCAGCGAGTTCATGCTATGTTCCGTAGAGGTCCAGGGGATCGAGGTCCAGGGGATCGAGGTCCAGGGGATCGAGGAGCCTGCCGCTAGAGCCTGCCGCTAGGGCGTGGCGCTGGGCGGCCTCGCTGGGTTGTCGGTACTGTCAGCCGCGCCGCCCGCCAGGGGGGCTGTACGGCCTCCCTAGCGCGTCAATCTCCTCGTTGCCGTAATGATCGGGGCGGATAACCAGGGGGCGACCGCGCGGGACAACCGTGGGTCAAATCGTGGGTTGCTGCCATCGTAACGATTAAATGCGCTGTGCGATCAATGGCTTATGGGCATGGTTTGGCGGAGGGCATCTCCGCCATACTTAGGGGCATGTGAACAAAATCAACAGCTTACAGCGCGCGGTCCATCTCGTTCAGGCACACCGTGAAAAGCACCGGATGGCCGTCCTGCATCTCCACCCAAAACTGGCCGCAAGGCGTTTCTGTCACCACCGGAATCACAGTAGCCGGGCTTTCCGGGTGCTGGGCGAGATCCACGGTAGCCGCGTCCGGGTGCCGCTCCCATAGGGAGGCCAAGGCACGAACAACGCCCATCGGAGCGTTGATGCGGATATAACCATTGTCGAGAAGGTCAAAACTATTCATCGCTCTAATCCTCTACAGCGTTACCATCAATCAGCGGCGCGAAGCGCTCACTACTCAGCGGTCCACCTTGGCGCAACGCTTCAAGCACTGCGGTGATCTTCTCGGCCCCGCTGTACATCGTCAACGGCAACGGCGACGTTCTGCTGCGGTTTGCCGTAACCGCGATTGAGCAACGACTTCGCCGCTGCGATCTGTGCGAAGATCGGCGCGGTAGTGTCAGTTGCAATTCTGTGTAGAGTTGCGATTGCATCCGGGTACTTGCTGCGCGCAAGTTCTGTAATTTCTTTGAGTGCTGAAGGCTTGCCGCCTGTATTGCCACTTACGCCAGCGACAAACCTGCCGTTGATCCGAACACCTACGTTTGAATTGTCGGGTTTCATGTTGTGAGCCTGCTTTGAGATTCAGACCTACCCCCCTTACTACACCCGCGCGCATGACACGCGCCAGAGTATTATGTGCCACCCGCGCCGTGTTCCAGAGGCCAGCCGTTACCCAATTACCCACTTTGAAAAACGTGTGTTACCAAAGTTTGTAGTATATTCCTACAAGTTACCAAATTTACCCAAATTACCCGTTTCTGTAGAGAGCACCCCCCCCCCCTTATATTCAGAGAAAATATATATACGCATACACGCATAAAAAGCGCCCTATATATATATACCTCTCTAAAATGTGTAACTAGAGTAACTTGGTAACTTGTAGATATTTACTGCATCTTTCTGTTACCCACTTTTTTCAAAACGGGTAATTGAGTAACACCCCCTGATCATCCCCCCCAGACCGACCCTGCCTTCAGTATCCAGACCTTGCGAGCCGGCCCGGACACCTTGACTGTCTTCGTGGTCCGGCTCTTTCTGTCCTTGTCGCACTCCAGCAGCAATTCTGCCTCTTTCAACCGCTTACCCATCTCCGCCTCGGCAAGGCCGACCGTCCGCCCGCTGATCTTGGCGATTTCCTCAGCAGCGGCCAGAGCTGAAGCCGGGTCGAGAAGCACCGATTCGCCGTCGAACCAGCCTATACACTTGCCCCGCCCGTGCCATTGATGGTTGAGTATGGAGAAATCACCCGGCTCCCCCTGGAAGTCGGTATCCACTCGCTCCAGTATCCACCCGCACTCGCGTTCATGCCCATGCGGCGAGCCTATCTGGCCATCTTTGCGTTCAAGTATCGCGCCGCCGCGCATGAGTGCAGTGTTGATGACGTTAAGGAAGCGCTTCACTTCATCCTCCGCGTCAATCTCCTCCTCCTGCTCGGCTGCGATCAGCGTCAACTCTGCATGCGCTTGCCGCCACAGTTCCGCGCTACATCCTGCATCAATCGCAGCAACATGCACCGCATACTTCAGCGCAAGCTCTACACCTAACAACAGTGAACAAAGATTAGCCGGTGTTCTCCGATGCGTCCCCACACCATTGGCCGCGATCAACTCTGCGAAACGTGCATCAAGTTCGCCCCGTAATCCTTCGGCACGTTCCGCAACGAATTGCACAAAGCCAGACATAGCTTGCGCTAACAGGCCGCTCTTCGCATCTCTACTGATCGACAACACGCGCGCGAAGCGCTCCGGGTCTTCGCCCATGCCGCATAGTACTAGCCGCGCTCGCAATGACGCACCGTCAGGCAATAGCTCGCCCGTCACCCCTGTTAAGCCGCGTGGCGTACGTGCGGCGATTAGTTGCCTGTTGCAGTCCATTCGTTCGCGCCCTGACAAATTACCTTGCGCGCGTAGCACGGTCTCGGCCTTTTGGCGCAGTTCCTTGTCCGCCTGTGCAGTGTTCTGCTGCTTGTACTCATCAATAACGAAGAGCACATCCTTGGCCAGATACAGCAAATCACAGAGCGCGTTAGCTGTAGAGTTCCAGCCGCCCGGCAGGTTGTTATAGTTGAAGGCGCGGCCATAGTGGCCTTGCGCCAAGGCAAACACTGCAGACTTCATCAGGCCGGTGCGACCGGAAAACCAGATGCCGACTCAGCCGGGGCAAATTCGCACAGTGGTGCGCGGTACGCGGCGGCGAAGGCGAGTATGCCAGGAGCGCCAAGGTCAAACATCCGCAGTGATGCCCGCACTGCCTGCTGTATGTCCGCCACCCGCTCCAGTTCAAACTTGGCCAGCGATCCGCTCAGCCGGGTCTCGATGCCATCCACCGGGCCACCGGCACCGATAGCGCCGCCGCCGTGCAGGAACACCATTTCGCCATGGATACGACGCCAGCCGGTGTGCGTGTACACGCGGCGGTCTGGTATCTCGCCATCAGCCCGGCTTAGCTCCTGCATGGCCGCACCTATCAGAGAGATGCCCTTCAGCGAGTCCACTATGGCATTAGCTCCCCAATATGTCAGCCACCATCTGCCGGTGAAGTCACTCACAGGTACATCCACAACGGCCAGCGGCTTGCCATCTTGCAGCGTGCCAGCAATGCGGAAGCATTTCGTGGAGGTCGCGCCATCATCAATGTCCACAGTCTCCAAGATGCGGGCCGTGAAGTTGGCTAACCTCCAGTTACTGCGGTTGCCATCCTTGTCTATGCTAACGAGCGAGATGCAGCCTTCATGTTCTACAAAGTGACTTGGTGTTGGTGCGCCGCCGCGCCCCCTCCCCTGCTTCTTCGGCTCCCCCTCCCCTACGCCAAACTCGCGCGTGCGGCAGGTTTTGCTATCGCAGTTGCTGCATAGTGGTTCGTCGCCGCAACGATAATAGTAGTCTTTCCGCAGAGCCGATTGTGTGCTGGTCTTCATCTCATCCGGTGGCAGCGGAATGTTAAAATGCTTACCAACGAGGTCAAAAACTTCAGCCTTGGCATCTTCATAGCTGTAGTCTTTGCCGTCTGCTTTACGTCATGCGCTTGCGGTAACGTACACGCACAAATTATATAGAGTCAGGTTGCGGTCATTCTGTACACCGATGCGCAACAGATGGTTTAGACAAAGCGAGCCACCGAGCAGTATATCGTCGGTGCCGTCGCCTGTCAGAGTGCGGCGTGCTTCATGCGGCGCGACACCCCCTGCTTCATCAGAGGTGACAGCAGGCCATGCTTGCAACTGTTCAGCGGTAACTTGCCGCGCATCCGCGAGATCGAGAAACTGTTCGAGCGTGATCGGTTCGCCGTCATCAGTATTGAGCGCATATCGTAACGTGCGCTTTCCAGCAAAGTACTACAGGTTCAACCACGAGCCATTGCCCGCGTCGTCCCCCTGTTTCTGTAGAGATTTCGCTTCGAGAAAATTTCTATGCTTGTATAGCCTAGCGACTGTCATCCACTCTTTTAACTTAGCGCGCATCAGCGCAGCGAGTATTGGTTCGTACGCAATAAACAATAGCGCGTGCGCGCTGCCTGATTTAGGTACGACAGACAATCAGAGAAAAGCCAAACGCTTTGATCTTCTCCAGCAGCGCGAGGTGGTTTACGCTGTAGTCGTCAATGTCACCGCAGCCCACATAGGCAGGTGTCGTCATCGCGTATCGGAACAATACCGAGTCCGTTGTTACCCGTTAGATGCGCAGCATACAGAGCATCGGTAACGAGTTCTTTGCTAGTCCAGCGCTTACCCTCGCGTTTCTTGCCGTGTTCTGCGGGGCCGTGTTTGAGGTACACGCCATAAACACGCTGTAAGCCGGTGAAGCGAGCGATGAAGCGCGGCGTTGTGCTATCAATAAAAGCTTGATCTTCGGCAGTGTTTTCGCTAGATGTGGGTCATGGCTCGGGGCTTTCCGTGCTACAGGTGGTTGGCGACGCCTATCGCCGTCAACTTCTTCGTTAGTTGTCCCTGCCTCCGCAAGGCCGAGGGGGTTCTTTATCCTTCGGAACTATCTTGTTCGCCGTCCGGCCCTGCACCCGGACGGTGTTTTTCTTTGTTAGCACACTATCAATCTGTCAGCACGTCAAAATCATACAGTTCTCATCGTTGTAGTATGCACCAGAGGTTATTAAGCCCCTGGATGCCATGCTGGCACCACCAATATGGGTAACAACCAGTACTTGGCCAGCAATTTCGTAAAAAGTTAGGCTACTTCAGCAATCTCCGCGTTGAACTTCTCCGCCAGCAGAGCGACACCGCGCTCAATGGCGAGTAGTGCGAAGGTCTCTGTCGGCTTCTATCATAATCTTGAGCAACTCTTGACACAGTTCGCCGCTGTTAGCGTAGCGCACTGCGGAGATGAGTTCATCCAACACGTGAAGGCTGTCAAAGATGCGCGCGGAGTTTTCTGTATCATCCAGACTGTCCCGTTCGTCCTCGAACCATTCGTTAAGTTCGGGGTATTCTTCTATGTTGATGTGGTTGGTGTTCTACATGTTGTGATCTCCTTGATCGCGCGATTCCGTGGCGCTGCGGGTCGTCGTGGGGTAGAGTGCAGGGGATGATTAGTCCCCTGCACATGCTGGCACTATCGTTGTGTGTAACAAGCGTTGCGTGGCCAGCAATTCGTGTTAATCGGGCTTCCGCCGTGCTATGATCAGGCTAAGCGGTATTGTAACGTTGCCGTCGCACTCCACGTACATGGGGCCATCATTAATCGCGCCAACTACATATTCGCTATCACCTTCGTTGACTGCGCGTGCTGCATCGTCAAGCACAACACGTGCTCGCTGCCACCACCACGACGCCACGCCGCACATGAGGTCAATCTGCTGCATCTGCATCAGCCTCCGCAAGTTCAGCCCTAGCATCTTCCAGAGTTGGTTCCGCACCACCGACAAACGCGACCGCCTTGGCAACCTTGTCAGTATGTGAACGCGCGAGGTGAAGCGAGTGTTCCATATTATATAAAAGTTTGTCGTTGTGCTCTACTCTTGGTCAACTACCCGTTCTTGCCAAGCCTAGTCACTGCCTTGGGGGTGATCCGCAAAACATCGGCAAGTGATTCACTAGATGCCAAAATTTGTTTGTATGTGCGTGTGAAGGCGGGTCGTGCCATGGTTAGCCCTCCGCCTGCTGCTTGCGCGGGCGACCACGCGGGCGGCGATCTGGAGTTTTCTTCGCGGCTGGCTGGTTCTGTACAGCGTTCACGCAGAACTGCACGTCACACAGGAGTTGATCACCTAGCCGTACGGCTCGGAACGTGCCGTCCGCGATCAGATTTTGAACAAAGCGCGGCGAGATGCCTAGCATCTCCCCAGCTCCTTCTTGCTCGCGTAAAGCGGCAAGCTTGTCTGTTTCGTCGGTCATGTTGTCCTCGTCGTGGAAGTTTTTGCGCCCGCCTTCCCCCTGTGGTCATCGAGCGGCTGTGAGCACCACTTAGCGCGGCCCCCACTATGGCGTCGAGTTAAAAGTGCAAGGCCCGGCCTGCGCCTTTCTATACAAGCGTAAACATTTCGTTCCTGTGACGGATCTTTACATATCTTTACAGCCTTGAATTGTCTGACGTTTTGCCGGTCGCCCCGCGCGCCACGGTCTGCGGTCGCCGAGATCAGCCCGCCAGATAAATTCGAGGCAAGGCTATTTTCCACGTTTTACGTGGAACTCTACACAGAGTTAGCCCCAGGTAACACATGCACCCATAAAAACAGAGGCCTCGCAGCCCCTGCTTAACGCCCTGGTTATGCGTTGTTACGCCGCAACTCTGTCCACAGTTGGCTCTATGTAGTTAGCCCACTGCTGCATCAGTTCCACACGTTTATTGTAGAAGTCGCTGCGCATGTAAGCAGACTCCACTTTACTCTGTATGACGTGCGCCAGTGCAGCTTCTGCAACTTCACGCGAGAACGTGGTGCACTCTGCACACCACGTGCGGAACGTTGAGCGAAGTCCATGTACAGTTGCACCGAGAATTAGTTTGCCGATTGCAACATCAGACAATGCCTTGCGTGTAGTCTGTGACGGAAAGACCAGTTCCGACTTCTTTTGTGCGCAACTTGGCAGCTTCGCGTAGCACCTGCACGGCCTGCACGCTCAATGGTATGCGGTGCTCTTTGTTTGTCTTTGTGCGTGAAGCTGGAATTACCCATACAGCGTTGTGCAAGTCAAACTCTCTCCACAGTGCCGAGCGCGCTTCATCGCTACCGCAGACCGTCAGCGCTATCAGGCGCAGACACAACGCTCACGTGCTGCTGCTCTTCGTGAGCCGCGCCAAGAGATCCCACATCTCATTATAACGTGTGCTCACATGATGCTGCACCGCTCACACCTTCGCGCCGCTGTGTAGCAGTAGTCCAGATTCCCTTTTAACCTAGCCAGTCGTCGCCTGTTCTCCAATTCAACGCCTTGCGTAGTCCATGACTGCCTCTATGCCCCACTGAGTTCGCGCGTTTCCGCCTTCGTGGTCCAGATAGGCGAGAGCACCGCCAGCACATCCCGCGTCGCGATCTGTTCCACCCTCATCTGCCCGAGATGCGCGAAGACATACGCCTTCAACGTGGCTTCCCATTGCGCGACGTGCTTCTGATTACGCCAGCCCGCGCGTGCGCATCTATATAAAGTGCCGCGACCGACTCTAATGTGTGGCCCTCGGTCGCCTGCTTCTGGTCGCGGTCTTCCAGCGGATCGACACCAGCCGCGACCAGCTTGCGCATCTCCAGCGCCTTGCCTCTAGCCTCAGTCAAGCTGAAGGTGGCGGCGGAGCCTAGCCCGGTCTCGCGGTCCTTGCCGGTGCTGCGCGACCTGTACCTAAAGCACCAGCCAGCCGCGCCGGTCTTCGTCACTCTAAGCCACAGATTCGCGCCGTCGCCGTGCATGCCGCGCACACCGGCCCGCACCAGCTTTTTGACGTCGCCTCGGTCAGCTTCTCGTAAACCTTGCCCATAGCATCCTCCGCCTAACCCATGATCAAACCCATGATGATTATTTGGGATCAGGTGCACGTGGTGCAAGTACATTCCGCCCCACGGGGCGATTTATGGCGGAAAATATAGCTTTTCGGGATGTGGTGCTAGGTGGTGCAACTAGGTGCAGTGCCCGTGGCGGAGGAGATGGGATTCGAACCCACGATACGCCTTGACAGCGTATAACGGTTTAGCAAACCGCCGCCTTCAGCCTCTCGGCCACCCCTCCGTACACGGCCAGGAGAGAGCATTTGCTGCCCGCCCTGCGTGAATGCATTCATAGGCGGCGGCGGCGGGAAGGTAAAGCCTCCCTTCCCAGCAATCCGCCAGAAAGCACCAAGCATCTGAATTTACTTGTTTTACTCACCCCTCACGGAGCGCCCTTTGCTGCACCGCAAAATTTATCTTGCACTGCAACATATTTTAGCGTATATAATCAAATGACAGGGTGAGTTTCTCCCCTGTTTCTTGGACGTTTCCTCCCTAAACTTGGCGGCGCTGCATAGCGCCGCCTTTTTTTATTCGGCCGCGGCGCAATACCCCGGCCCGGCCGCCCCCCATAGCCGCACGGCCTCCGCCATGGCCTGCATAAACCAGCTCAAGCGCTCCTTGACCTGGGCAAAGCGCGCATTGCGGGTGAACTGCCGCTCGTGCATGTACAGCCCCCGCGCCACTTCAAGCTGCACCACCTGTACCCCCTCGCGCGGGCGGCCGTAATGGCGAGTGATGAAGCCGCCGGCATAGGGGTCGTTGCGGCGCACGGAAAACCCGTATCCGGCGAGCAGGGACTCGATATGCCCCGTCCAGGCCGGGGCGCAGCTGGTGCCATGGCCGTCGCCCAGCACGATATCGGCCCGATTGACGCTCCGCCCAGGCTGGCTCGGCATGGAATGGCAGTCCAGCACCAGGCAGTGACCGAATTCGGCCTGGGTTTCCTCGATCAGCCCGGCCAGCGCCTCGTGGAATGGCCGCCAGCAAGTCTGCACCCGGGCTTTGGCCTCGGCGAAGTTCAGCTTCCGGGCGTAGATCGGCTTCCCCAGTGCCGACGATGCGCGCGATCGTCCCCAACCCCGCCGCCACGCGCGGGCTGGAGCGGTTCACGTAATCGGGCAGTTCGTCGGCGAACATGCCGGGGTCCAACTCCCAGGGCTCACGGTTGGCATCGCACCAGGCGCGGGGAAATTCCGCCGCCAGCAGCGGCAGCCCGAGCGATGGCGCGGCGCCGAACAGTTCTTCGACGAAGCTGTCCTCCGAGCGGCGGATCGCCTGCGCGTCCAGCCGCGCCTGGGCAAGGAATTCCGGGCGGTAATGCCGGCCTGAATGCGGCGAGGTCAGCACCAGAGCGGCGCTCTGGCACTGGGGCCGCAGCAGGGTGAAGGGCGGTAGGTCTTTCATGGCGTGGCTGCATTCAACCAGCACGGGGCACCAGGGGCAAGCAAAATGCCCGCAATCATTCCCCTGCGCCGAGCAAAGCGCGGCGCAGCCGCTGGCGTCATCTCCCGCACACGGCGCGGCGCCAGCCCCATGGCGAGCAGCACGAACACCCGCGCCCGCCACCGCCCCGCCCAGGCCAAGCTCGCCCAGCAGCGGCAAACCCGGCTCCAGCGCCAGCACCGCCCAGGCGGCAAGCCGCGCCGCCACAAGCGCAGCGCTGGGCAGGATCAGCAGCCGCAGGACCGGCCCGGCCGGGCGTTCGAGCCCCTGGCGCATGGCCAGGGCGAACAGCCCCGCACCCAGCACCCCGCGCGCCGCCAGCGCCCAGGCCAGCGCCAGCAGCCCGTAAGGTGCGGCGAACCACACGGCGGCGGCGATGGTGGCGGCATTCGCCCAGGCATAGCGCGAAACCAGCCTCGTGCGCCCGGCGGCGGTGAGCAGCGGGTTGACCACGCTGTACAGCGCCGCCGCCGGCGCCATGAGGGTGAGCACGGCGAACACCGGCACCGCAGCCTCCCAGCGCGGCCCGAACATCAGCAGCACGATCGGCTTGGCCGCAGCCCCGCATACCGCGCTGACGAGGAAGATCACCATCGAGAGCAGGTCCAGCATCTGCCGCGTCGTCTCGAAGCGCCGGGCGGGATCGTGTCGCACCGCGACGAGCACCGGCATGAACACGTTGCGCGCCGGCATGAAGGCGATCTCCTGCAACACCTCGAACAGCCGCTGGGCGATGCGGAACTCGCCAAGGGCTGCCACCGGCATACGCAGCCCCGCCAGCATCACGTAGCCGGTGACGGCGATGTAATCGACGAGCCCCGCCTGCATTAGCGGAAAGGAGAAGCGGAAGCCCTCGCGCAGCACCGGCAGCGGCGGCGGGCGCGGCGGCACCCAGCCGCGCGGCGAAGGACGCAACCATGGCGTAGAACACCACGCCCACCATGCGCTGGGCGATGAGCGCTGCCACGCCATGGCCGGTAAAAGCGAAAGGCAGCGCCACCAGCCCGCCGGTGATGGTGCTGCCCAGTGAGATCATCCCCACCACCCTGAAGCGGAATTGCGAGGCGAGCCGCGCCGAGGGCACGATAAGAAACGCCGTCAGCACCACGTTCAGCGCCATCGCCCGCAGCGCCAGGCTCAGCACAGGCTGGCCGTAAAGTGCTGCGAAGAACGGCGCGGCGGCGAACAAGGCCAGCATGAACAGCAGCGAGGCGAGAAACTGGCTCCAAAACGCCGCGGCCTCCACGCTGCGGTCTCCGGGGCTGGCCTGCACCTGCTCCCCCGCGCCGCTATTGGCGACGAGCCGGGCCAGATCCGAAATGGCGGAAGCGATGGCGATGAGCCCGACCACCGAGGCCGGAATCACGCGCAGCAGCAGGCCTAGAATGACGAAGCCGAAGCTGCGCTCGGCCAGCACCGTGGCGAAGCTCCACGCAGCCCCGCGCGCCGCCCCTCGTGCCAGATTCATGCCCATTTACCCGGCATGGGCGGTTCAGCCTGCCAACCGCAGCGCAGCCATGTCCTGGCCGAGGACTTGTGAAACTTGCATGTCCCTGACTTAACGGGGGACGAGAATTCTGCAATGCAGACATGGGCGCCAATACCGCGCCGCAGCCGGATGGGAGGCCACATGGATTTCGTGCACGCCGTATTGTTTGCGATACTGCAGGGGGCGACAGAGCTTTTCCCCGTCAGCAGCCTGGGCCATGCCGTGGTCGTGCCAAAGCTGCTGCACTGGGGCATCGACCAGTCCAGTGCGGATTTCCTGCCCTTCCTCGTCATGCTGCATCTCGGCACCGCGATCGGCCTGCTGGCATATTTCTACAGCGACTGGCTGGCCATGGCGCGCGGCGCGCTCGGTCTGGGCTACGCGGCGGAGGTGAGCGCCCACCGCAACCTGCTGCTGAAGCTCATCATCGCCACCCTGCCCGCCGTGCTCATCGGCGCGGCGTTGAAGAAGCCGATCGCGCATCTGTTCGGCAGCCCGCTCATTGCCTCGCATGTTTCTCGTCGCCAATGCCGGCGTGCTGCTGGCGGGCGAGAGGCTGCGCGGCCGCGCCCTGCGCGGCGGCCACCTGACCAACATGGACGCGCTGATCATCGGTCTGTTCCAGTGCCTGGCCTTCCTGCCCGGCATCTCGCGCTCCGGCTCGGCCATCGTCGGCGGCCTGCGCCGCGGCATCAACCACGAGGATGCGGCGCATTTCTCCTTCCTCATGGGCACGCCGGTGATCCTTGCCGCCAGCGTCGCGGAGATCCCGAAGCTGCTGCGGGCGCACGAGCTGCACGCGCTGTTCGGCGTTTCGCTGTTCGCCGCGATCGTGGCGGGTGTGGTGGCCTATGCCAGCACTGCCTTCCTGATGCGCTACTTCAAGCAACACGATTCATGGGCGCTGAAACCCTTCGCCTGGTATTGCGCCATCTTTGGAGCGGGCAGCTTCGTCCTGCTGGCGCTCGGGCTGTGATGATGCGCCGCCTGCTCGCCAGCCTGGCGCTGGCCGTCCCGCTCCTCTCCCCGTTGGCTGCGCACGCGCGGGTGAACCTCGCCGAAACGCCGATCGACCGGCTAGACCTGCCCGTCTGGCACCAACATTGGGAGGCGTCGCTGGCGGATGCGCGCATGCACTCCGGACGCCAAGATCGTCTGGCTCGGCAACTCCATCACCTATTACTGGCAGCGCCATGGCGGGCATGGGTATGACGACGTCCTGCCCGTGTGGAACAAGTACTACGCCCCCTATCACGCGCTGGATTTCGGCTTCATCGGCGACACCACGGCAAGCCTGATTTGGCGCCTGGACAACGGACAGGTCGACCGGGCTGCATCCGCAACTCGCCATCATCCTCATCGGCGCGAATAACTTCGGCCGGGTGCACTGGGATGCGGCCATGACCATCCCCGGCATCGAGGCGGTGGTCCAAAACACCCATGAGCGCCTGCCCGGCGCGCATATCCTGCTGCTCGGCGTGCTGCCTTCCATCCGCTCACCCTGGGTGGACGAGCAGACCAAGGCCACCAACACGGCGCTGGCGAAGCATTATGCCAACAACCCGGCCGTCACTTTCATGGATATTGGCTACCTGCTGGAGACGAACGGCCATGCCGACCCGAACCTGTTCGTGGACCCGCGCCTGAACCCGCCCGAACCGGCCCTGCACCCCGATGCCGAGGGCATGCGGCGCATCGCCGCCACGCTGGCGCCGGTGGTGCGGAAGTACGTGAAGTAAGCTACCCCCCGCGGGCTGCCGCGATAAACGCCCGGATCAGTTCGGGCGATTTCTTCCCCGGCGCGGTCTCCACGCCGGAGGACACATCCACGCCCGGCGCGCCGGTCTGCGCGATGGCCTGCGCCACATTGCCCGGGTTGAGGCCACCCGCCAGCAACCAGGGCTTGGCCGGGCGGAAGGTGGCGAGCAGCGCCCAATCCGCCTGAATTGCGTTGCCGCCGGGCCTTGTCGCCCCCGGCGGCGGCTTGGCCTCCACCACAAAGCCATCTGCGCGTTCATCGGCGGTCGGGAAATCCACAGCACTCGCCACGCCGAGCTGGCGCCACACGGGACGGCCGAAACGGTCCCGCAGCGCCGCCACCGTGGCCGGGGAGGCGTGGACCTGCAGGATATCCAGCGAGACTTCCTGCAAGACCGCATCGATCTCATCGAAGCTGGGGTTCACGAACAGCCCGACGCGCAGCGGCCCGCCCTGGGCACGGCCGGAGAGCACCGCCGCCTCCACCGGGGTGACGTAGCGCGGCGAGGGCGGGAAGAACACGAAGCCCAGATAATCCGCGCCAGCCTGCCCCGTGGCGTCGAACGCCTCGGGGCTATTGATCCCGCAGATCTTGACCTTGGTCACGCGATACTGGCGGCGATAGCCGCCGCGGCCGCAGCGGGGTCCGCAGCACCTGTGATAGGCCGCCCAACCACGATGTAATCCGCCCCGGCGGCCGCGGCCTCTTCCGGGGTCATCACCCGCGCCTGGTCGCCGGTTTCCGAACCCTTGGGGCGGATGCCCGGCACAACCAGCACCGGCTTCTCGCCAAAGGCATCGCGCAGGCGGGAAATCTCATGCGCCGAACAGACCAGCCCGTCCGCGCCGTTCTCCAGGGCAAGGCGCGCCAACCGGAGCACCTGCTGCGCCGGCTCGTCCGCCACGCCGGTCTCGGCCAGGGCGGCGGCATCCAGACTGGTTAGCACCGTCACCGCCAGAATCTTCGGCCGCTTTTCGCCCTCCCGCCGCCGCTTTCGCCGCGGCCTCGATCATCTTCGCGCCACCGCCGGCATGGATGGTCAGCATCTGGGCGCCCAAGGGCAGCAGCGAGCGCACAGCCCCGGCCACGGTGTTCGGGATGTCATGCAACTTGAGGTCCAGGAACACCGGGTTGCCTTGAGCTGCCTGCGCGAAGCCCTGCGGGCCGTGGCGGAGGAAGAATTCCAGCCCCAGCTTCACCAGCCCGCAATGCGGCGCGACACCGCGCACAAGCGCCTGCGCCCGGTCCAGCTCGGGCGTGTCGATCGCGGCGATGAGGCGTTTCATGGCGTATCCTGTTTCGGCGAAAGTTGCGCCGCCAGCTCGGCCGCGAGCCTCTCGGCGCGCTTGGCCCGGCGGTGCGCGCGGATGCGGTGCGGCAGATGAAACAACAGCCCGGCGAGAAAGCCAAAGCCCAGCGCGCCCAGCAGCACCGCGCCCAAAGGCAGGGGCATGCCGCCGAACGGCCAGAAATTCACCGGGACAAAATCGCGGTTGGAAAGAAGCAGGATCGCCAGCGCGACGATAATGACAAAGCCGGCGACAGATTTCAGTATGTTCAGGTTTCCGCTCCGGCGTTCTTTTTGCCCTTGGCCGGGGCCGGGGCGGGCTTGTTGATCCTCTCGCGCAGCTCCTTGCCGGCCTTGAAGAAGGGCACCGATTTCTGCGACACCTGCACAGTCTCGCCGGTGCGCGGGTTGCGCCCGGCCCGGGCCTGCCGGCTCTTTACGGTAAAGGCGCCGAAGCCGCGCAACTCCACACGCTCGCCCCGGGCCAAGGCGGCGGTCATTTCATCGAACAGCGCAGAGACGATGCGCTCGACCTCAGCCACAGTAAGATGCGGATTATCCTCCGCCAGCCCGGCGATCAATTCAGAACGTGTCATGTAGCTCTCCCACCCCGCGCAACGATGCCAAAACCGCGGGGGCGGGTCAATAAACGATTGCCACAAGTAGATTTTTTCCGTGTTGCCGGGAATGTGGAGCCGCCCTGGCCGTTGGCGTGTACATCCTCCCAAGGCCTGCTAGTGCAGGTGGGTGCCAGGTAACCGGACCAGGATCCGGACAGAGCCAGCTCCCGAGGGAGATGCTTAACGGCCCCGGGGATGATCTGCCTGACGCACCGGGCAGCTCCAACTTCTTACTTAGGCGGCGCTGACCTTTGGCGCAATCTGTCCTGTGTGCAGGTCAGCCGTCGAGAAGATCAGCGGCGATTTCTTCCGCCCGCGCCGCCACGCGGCGCAGCCGCGCCCGGCGCTCGCTATCGGCCTTGGCCGGTTTCGCCGCGGCGGCGGCGGCCTGCTGCATGTCGTGCAGCTCATCCGCCAGCAGCAGCGCCGCCAGCATCAGCAGCCGCGCCTCGCCGGACTGCCCGCCAATCGCTTTGATGCTGTTGATCCGCTGCTCGATCTCAGCGGCCATCTGGCCCAAATGCGCTTCCTGCCCGTCCTCGCAGCCGACGGTATAGGCATAACCGTTAATGCGTATGGTGACCTGGGCCATGGCGTCACTCCGTCGTTTCAGGCGGGTGGACCGGCTCCAAAGCCTCGCGCAGGCGGGTGATCACCTGATCAAGCCCCTCCGCCAGTGCGGCACGGTCGAAGCCGTCACCGCCAGCAGGCTTGGACAGGCTGCTGATCTTGCGCAGCGCGGCCTCGATACGGTCCAGGATTTCGTCTTCTGATTCAAACTCGGACATGCAAGTATTCAACATGACCGCACCGTGAGCGGTCAAGGCAAGGTTTTAACGCATTCGGAACATGACTATAGTGTAATGAGCTTGCCCCAGGCCGTCATCGTTCACGGGCTCGTGGATATCCGCGCAGCCCTTGCCCCAGGGCGTCCCGTCACTCTGCTATCCGCCCCCGGAGCGGCGCTGTATGCCGGCGGGCTGTGGTGGCGCGAACTGCTGGTGGCGGCTGAGTACAGCGGCCCGGCGCTGCTCGATTGCGGCCCCGCCCCCGGGCGCGCCTGGGAGGCGCTGAAACTCGGCCTGCGCGGCGTGGTGCTCGCCCCCTGCCCGGCCTGGGACCAGGTGGCCGACTACGCCGCCGCCCACGGCGCGCTGCTGCTCCCCGCCCCGCCCCCGGCGCTGGATTTTTGCGCCCCCGGCGCCGACCGGCGCCTGGAAGCCTGGCTCGCGGCGAATTTTTGAGCAAACCCGCCGCTGCACCATGATTCCGCCGTATTTTTTTATCTTTTTTCCGCCGCGCGCCGGAATTCGGGGCGGATGACATCCATCCGACCATCGGCTACACGGCACAAGGCTTTACATTCAGAGGTTGGGAACTCATGGCGATCACGCAAACGGTTAAAACAATCCTGTCGCATTACGAGAGCGACAATCCGGGCACCAAGGCGAACCTCGCCCGCATCCTTATGGCTGGCAAGCTGGGCGGCACCGGCAAGCTGGTGATCCTGCCGGTCGACCAGGGCTTCGAACATGGTCCGGCCCGCTCCTTCGCCCCGAACCCGGCCGCGTACGACCCGTATCTACCACTATCAGCTCGCCATCGACGCCGGGCTCTCCGCCTATGCCGCCCCGCTGGGGATGCTGGAAGTCGGCGCCTCCACCTTCGCCGGACAGATCCCGACCATTCTGAAGGTGAACTCCTCCAACTCCCTCGCCGTGGACAAGAACCAGGCCCTCACCGGCTCGGTGAATGACGCGCTGCGCCTGGGCTGCTCCGCCATCGGCTTCACCATCTATCCGGGCTCCGAATTCGCGTTCGACCTGATGGAAGAGATCCGCGAGATGGCCGAGGAAGCCAAGGCCGCCGGCCTCGCCGTGGTGGTTTGGTCCTATCCGCGTGGCCCGAACCTGGACAAGGCGGCGGAAACCGCGCTCGACATCTGCGCCTATGCCGCGCACATGGCCGCTCTGCTCGGCGCCCACATCATCAAGGTGAAGCCGCCCACGGACGTGATCTCCCTGGAAGCCGCCAAGAAGTCCTATGCCGGGTTCGACGCCTCAACCATGGCCAAGCGCGTGAAGCATGTGGTGGACAGCTGCTTCGCCGGCAAGCGCATCGTCGTGTTCTCGGGCGGCGAGGCCAAGAGCCTCGATGGCCTGTATGAGGAAATCCGCGGCCTGCGCGACGGCGGCGCCAACGGCTCGATCATCGGCCGCAACACCTTCCAGCGCCCGCGCGAGGAAGCGCTGGCCATGCTGCAGACCATCATCGACATCTACCTGAACAAGGCCTGATCGTCATTGCGAGGGTGCGAAAGCACCCGAAGCAATCCATCTCGCCGCAAAAAGATGGATCGCTTCGCTCCGCTCGCGATGACAAGGTAAGGGGGGCTTCGGCCCCCCGTTTGTTTTTTGAGGATTTGCTCCCGTGACCGATTGCCGCCTTTACCTCATCACCCCGCCCGTGCTGCCCGGGAACTTCGAGGCGCAGCTCGCCGCGGCACTCGATGCCGGGGATGTCGCCGCGTTGCAGCTGCGGCTGAAGGACGTGCCGGATGACGTGATCGCCCGCACGGTGGAGAAGCTGCGCCCGATCGCGCAGAGCCGCGACGTGGCGTTCATCCTCAACGACCGGCCCGATCTGGCGGTGAAACTCGGCTGCGACGGCGCGCATGTCGGCCAGACCGACATGCCGTTGAAGCAGGCGCGGAAAGTCCTGGGCGACCTGACCTTGGGCGTCACCTGCCACAACTCCCGCCACCTGGCGATGGAAGCGGCGGAAGCCGGGGCGGATTACGTCGCCTTCGGCACCTTCTTCCCCACCGCCACCAAGGAGCCGCCAGAAATGGCGGAGATCGAGACGCTGCAGATCTGGGCGGAAACGATGGAAATACCTTGCGTCGCCATTGGCGGCATCAACGCGGAGAATTGCGCGCCGCTGGTGCGGGCCGGGGCGGAATTCCTCGCCGTGGTCGGCGCGGTGTGGAACCACAAGGAAGGCCCCGCCGCCGGAGTCAAGGCAATGCTCAAGGCGATCGCCGAGGCCTAATCGCAGTCATTGCCCTTCAGGGTGAAGCCCGTCACCTTGCCGTCCTTGAGGGTGAAGGTGATCTCGCAGGACCAGACCTGCACATCCTGCGGGAGCCCGGCGTAATAGTACGGCCCGTAATACGGGCCCCAATACGGCCCCCAGTACGGCCCGCCCATGGCGAAGTCGCTGGGCATCACCTGTGCGTGCCCCTGGACATAAGCGAGGTACTGCACGCCGTTCACGGTGATGTGCTTGTCGGGCACGCCCATCGACTGCACGAGCTTGTCCTCCGGCGCGCCGATATAGGCGGCCATGCGCGATTGCAGGCTCGGCCCCTGGGCGCAGGCGGCAAGGAGCAAAGGCAAAACAAGAATAACGCGGCGCATGGTTAAACTCTCCTGCCCATCAATATAGGCGCGGCGCGAAACGTGTTGATGACTTAGGTCAAGGCAGCCAGAGCACATCGGCAATGCGGTGCGCGTCGGTGGCGAGCATGGCCAGCCGGTCGAATCCGAGCGCGATGCCCGAGCAGGCGGGAAGCTGGCCAACGGCTGCGAGAAAGTCCTCGTCCATTTCCCAGTCCCGCCCGTAAAGCGCATGCCGCCGCGCGCGGTCGGCGAGGAAGCGGGCGCGTTGCTCGGCGGCGTCGGTGAGTTCTACGAAGGCGTTGGCCAATTCGATGCCGCACACATAAAGCTCGAAGCGCTCGGCCACGCGCGGGTCCTCAGGGCATTTGCGCGCCAGCGCCGCCTGGGCGGCCGGCCAATGGGTGAGGAAGGTGGGGCGTTCGCGGCCCAGATGCGGCTCGATGCGCTCCAGCAGCAGGCGGAAGAACAGATCCTCCCAATCCTCGCCATCGCGCAGCTTGGCCCCTGCCTGGGCGGCCAGCGCCGGGGCGTCGTCGGCCGTGGCCAGCACATCCGCCCCCACATGGCGCTGGAATGCCCCGGCCACGGTGAGGAACTCCGGCTCGTCCAGCCGCGTGGTGATGCCCCGGCAGGTCACCTCGGGCGGCAGCGTGGCGCGCAGGAGGGCGAAGGTCTCGTCCATCAGCGCCTGCATGTCCGCCCCCAGGGAATACCATTCCAGCATGGTGAACTCCGGGGCGTGCGTGTCGGACCACGGTTCGTCACGCCAGACGCGGGCGAGCTGGAAGATCGGCCCGGAGCCACCCGCCAGCAGCTTCTTCATGGCGAATTCCGGCGAGGTGTTCAGCCATTTATCGCCAGCGGGGCGGGCGCGCAGATGCACCTCCTCGCCCGGTGCTGCCACGGCGTAGGGGGTTTCCACCTCGGTATAGCCGCGCGCGGTGAAGAAGGCGCGCACCGCGGCGGCAAGGCGCTGGCGGCGAAGCAACAACGGAAAACGGTCGGGCAAAGTCTGCCAGGGTTGAGAGCGCATGGCGCACGTTCTACATCACGCTGATGCCGGATGGTATTTCCCCCAAGCCCCGCACGCTGCGCCGCCCCGCCGAGCTAGTGCGCGAAGGGCTACTCCCCCCCGACCGCCTGGGCGAGGCCGAGGCCGTGGCCGCGCGCTACGCCATCGCCGTGCCCCCTGCCCTGGCAGCGCTCATCGAGTCGCCGGAGGATCCGCTCGGCCTGCAATTCATCCCCGAGGCGGCGGAACTGATCACCGCCCCGCATGAGAGCGCGGACCCGATCGCCGACGACGCCCTTTCACCCATTCCCGGATCGTGCACCGCTACCCTGACCGCGCGCTGCTGAAGCCGCTGCTGGCCTGCCCGGTCTATTGCCGGTTCTGCTTCCGGCGCGAGCAGGTGGGGCCGGATGGCGGGTTGCTCTCGGCGGAAGAGCTGGAGGCGGCCTACGCCTATATCGCGGAACGCCCGGCGATCCGCGAGGTGATCCTGACTGGCGGCGACCCGCTGATCCTCTCGCCCCGCCGCCTGGGCGAAATCCTGCGGCGGCTGGAGGCAATCCCGCATGTGGAACTGCTGCGCATCCATAGCCGCGTGCCGGTGGCCGACCCGGCGCTGGTGAACGAGGCCCTGCTCGCGGCGCTGGAGATCGAAAAGCCGCTCTACATCGCGGTGCACAGCAACCATGCGCGGGAGCTGACGGCGGAGGCCATGGAAGCCTGCCGCAAGCTCGCCCGCCTGGGGATTCCGTTGCTGGGGCAGACCGTGCTGCTGAAGGGCGTGAATGACAGCGAGGCGGCGCTGGCCGAGTTGTTCCGCGCCATGCTGCGCGCCCGGATAAAACCCTATTACCTGCACCAGCTCGACCCCGCCCCCGGCACCGCGCGTTTTTATGTGGAGCCGGAGCGGGGCCGGGAAATCTTACGTAATCTTCGCGGCAAGATCAGCGGCACGGCCTTCCCCACTTACATTCTCGACCGTCCGGGGGGGCTGGGGAAAGTGCCGCTCTAAAGTATGGGCTGAGGGGGTGCGTCGATCGGATTATCCCCACCGCGGCCGTTCCAGGATACTCGACGCCGCTCCTGGAACCTGAGGTCCATTTAGACAATACACTTCACAGTTGCTCATGGCTGGCGTTGCTTTTTGATGCCATAAGTCACCCAGACATTCCGGATCATATTGAACAGGAATGCTGTGCTCAGACCAAACAGCAGCATTCCGTTCAACGCCTCCAGGGCTCCCATGAGCTCCCACCGAGGTTCAAGATACAAGTTCGTATGCCCGTAGCTGGTCATGGCGTTGAGTGAATACAACACAGCCGAACTATAGTCGGGGAGCGCACCCAGCAGCCAATAGGCCATTGCCCAGACCTGGGCTTCGAAGCCATGTAACAAAGTCACCAGCGTGACGATCACGCTAAGGGCGAATGCGGACACTGTGAGAAAATGCCGGCGGCCTCTGATCCCGCTCAGGACACGCTGGGCCATCCGGGTGATGAGGCCAAGAGAGAAGACATGAATCATGACGTTGATCACGATCAATGGCAGGCTCCAGGCCCAGTCTGCGTGCCAATTCAAAGATCAGCCCTTCTTATCATTTTTTGACAGTGCCGCCGCCGTGGACGCCGCTTCTTCTCTAAGCATTCGCGGCAGAAAGCGTTGAGTCAGCACCGGAACAACGTTGAGCAGTTTGTCGTCGATCAGCCGCTGACCTGCGGGGTTGAACGTGCCATAGGCGGCCAAGGCTGCCGCAAGTGTTGTGGCGACCTGAGGCAGTGTCAGCTGCCACATGGTGAGGTGCTCGTTACGCGTGTAGCGGAAACTGCCCCCCGCCGCTGTAGCAGCCATCCACTTACCCAAAAGCGGCGCGCCGATCACGCCGCAAACTGTCTGAAATTATCTGACGGCGAACCCCCACATAAACCGCCAGGACGTCGCCTCTGGGCACCCGCCGAAAACTCTCACGCCATGGTCCGAGGGACGGCAGCCAAGCACCGCTCGCGTTCCTCCAGGAAGACCCGCGCGCGTTCCTCGCCGTGCGCGATCAGATGGTTGATATTATACGGGCTGCGGTCGAGCTTACCCTCGTAGTCCAGCGTCTGCTGCATCGCCTCTGACATCTCGATCCAGGGTATGTGATACGGCTTGTCCGGTCCCTCCGCGAAAGATTTCGGCATAAGGACGGGACGCCTGTACTCGTAATGCTCAAGAAATCCGGGCCGGAACGCGTCCCCCATAATGAGGTCGTTGAGCATTTCCACCAGTTTGAGGTTCTGGAACAGCGAGATATTGCCCTCCAGCTGATGGCGCCGATCCGCGATCTCGCCCGGAAGCACCGGAATTTTGCTGCGCTTCGTTGGGTTGATCTTGATAACCCAGAGTTCGTGCGGGACGTTACCTTCGCCCAAAACTCCCTTTCGCACGAGGTCGTCAATCGGCGGGTTGTCGGAGAACAGCCCATCCCACAGCGCGTCGCCGTCCACCTCGACCGCTGGAAAGAGGTTGGGCACGGCGGAGGAGGCCAGGAGATGCTCGATCTTGATCGTTTCCTTCGTCGAGATGAACTTCCGCAGCCGCCCGGACAGCACGCTGGCGGCGCCAATGACCAGCACCGGGGCCGTCGGCTGCGGTCCCCAGGAGGCGATTTCGTCAAAATCGATATGATTGCGCAGGAGCGCCTTGAGGTCGACGAATTCCGGCCTAAAGGCCCGCGTCGCGAGATGGGCCATGGCCTGTATCAAGGGCATCCCCGGGCTGGTCTGGAAAGATGCCAGGGTGCCGCCATTGACTTGGCGCATCCAACCGATGATCGCGTCGTTGATCATCCATTCAGCCCATGTTTGCGCCGTATTGTCCTGCCAAAAATCGATCAGCCGCCGCCAGATTGGCGTCTCGTTCTTGCGTATCGCGTACCAGATCAGTGTCGCACACAACGCACCGCCCGAGGTCCCGCTAATACCGACGAGTTCAAACTTTTCCCTCAGCCCATTCTCTGACAGCGCCTTCAGCACGCCAGCCGTGAAGGCCGTCTGGCTTCCACCACCTTGGCAAGCGATTGCGACCTTCGTTCTCATTTCATCTCCCCTACGTCGATGCCGACTCTACCGGGAATTCCCTGATGACGTTTGAATTCCGCCCTTTTTTCAATGGTATCACGTCCATGGCGTTTGTCTATTTTCTCCCGGCGGCAGGCGCGGGCATCATCAACCGGCTTTGATGTTTCGGACTTGTCACTTCGGCGCGGCAACGCCGTTTCTCGTCTGGGGAATAGATTCCAGTAAAACGCGCTCTTCTTTTGCCATTGCTCGTGCGGAAACCACATGAATTCCGCTTCATGATCCCCTACCGGTGCGGATATGGAGCATCGTCTCACCCATAAAATATCACCGGATTTATAGAATTTTGCCCCTAAAATCGATCTGGACTACCGTTAGCGGGATTGCCATATTCAGTCCGCTCTAAAGAAACATGGGCATGGGACTGGCAGTCAGGCGCTCAATTATCAAGACCCGTAACGGACGTCCGAGAGCGAGGCCGGACGAACGACGTGGTGCAGTCTTTCACTTCGCGCTGCCATCCGGCCCGCAGGAGGGATCGTGACCAAATCCGCAACCGCCACCGGAGAGGAGCCCGTGGTGTTCGTCATTGATGACGACCCATCGGTGCGTCAGGCTTTGGGGGATCTGCTTCGTTCGCTCAACCTGAGGGTGGAAACCTTCTTGTCTGCACAAGAGTTTCTCCAGCTGGCACACCCAAACTCACCAGGTTGCATTGTGCTCGATGTCAATATGCCGGGGATGAGCGGACTGGAATTCCAACGCGCCTTGATGCAAGGGGGCGTTGACCTTCCCATCATCTTTATCAGCGGTAATAGTGACATTCCCATATCAGTTCAGGCCATGAAATCCGGGGCCATTGAATTCCTGACCAAGCCGTTGAACGAGCAGGCGCTGCTTGAGGCAATTCAGGCGGGACTGAAACGCGATCGCGCCAGACGTATCCTTCGTCAAAGCCTTTGAGACAAAATTCTTCAGTCGACCAGGGCAGGATTTCAAATTCGATGCCAGCGGCCAATGGCATCGAATTTCGCGCATCCAGCCAACGCGACGCTGCCTGCGGCACCGCAAAGCCTGGTATTCCATTGCGGCTTGGCAGGCGCCCTAAACCAAAGCACTAGAAGCCTCGTCCCGCCGACGCGCCATTCTAGGCTGCGTGTGTAATAAACCTCTCGTACGTAAGCGCAAATCATACGACGGCGCGATCGTTTTGGAAGGTTTGCGGTGTTAACGTGATTTCTGGGTCGGGGCCGCATTGTTCGCCAGCCTGGTCGGAAAGGATGACGAAAGCGCAACAGCCTCGCTGACGTTCTACGACGAATATCTGGCGGTCACGGGTTTGGCGGCTGCGAAACGCCGCCATCCTATGCTGCTTGGAGCTGGCCCGCGCTACACAAAATGCCACAAGAAGACTGACGCGGCTTTGTTGATTTGGCTTAGAGGAGGAGTTTCTCATGGACGCAAAAACACCTAACGGCATGGACGGTTTTGTTCCCGCAACCCTGCATTATATTTCGGCCGAGCAGTTGGCGACGCTGGGGATGGACGAAATCGCCTTCGTTAAGCCGGTGATGACCGCGACCGGTCCAGGGTACGCCATTCATGCGGCAGACGGCACGCCGCTGGCGATCGCGACCAACGCACCGGTGGCGGTGGCGGCGATCATCCAGAACGAAATGGTGCCGAACCTGGTGCATTGACCGGAGGGCCGGGGTGGCTGAGGCTGTGCTTTCCGGCGGCCATTTGGGTACTTCCCAAAAATTTGTAAAATCAGTTTTTTTCTTTTACCATTCGCTTCTTGCGATGCCGGCATGCAAATGGCCTTCGCCGCCTCGGCAGGGCATGCGCAAGCCATTCGCAAAAAGGTGGAGCCACAATATTATTATTACCGTCCAGGGAAGACCCATGCCAACCGGCGCCTCGAGTGAAGAGCAACCCGTCGTATTCATCGTTGATGATGACGCGGCGCTGCGCGACTCTCTGGAAGATTTGCTTCGGTCCGTTGGGCTGGAGGTACGGACGTTCGGATCCGCCCAGGCATTCCTCCAAAGCAAGCGCCCCGATGCACCCGGGTGCCTTGTGCTCGACGTCCGAATGCCGGGGCAGAGCGGCTTGGAATTCCAGCGGACACTTGCGGCCGCGGGCATCCATATTCCGGTCATATTTATTAGCGGTCATGGCGATATCCCCATGACGGTGCAGGCCATGAAATCCGGCGCCATCGAATTCCTGACCAAGCCCCTGCGCGAGCAGGATCTGCTCGACGCGATCCAACTGGGGATCGAGAACGACCGCGTCCTGCGCCAGACGGCAAAGACCGTTGTCAAACTGCAGGAGCGCCTCGATTCGTTGACGCCACGCGAACGCGAGATTCTTAAGCTGATCCTCGCCGGACAGCTGAATAAACAGATCGCGGCCCACCTGTCGCTGAGCGAAGCGACGGTAAAGGTCCATCGCAGCCAGATCATGCATAAGATGCAAGCGCATTCGCTGGTTGATCTACTGCGAATGGCCTCTGCGCCTGGTGTTTCCTTAGAAAAACCACGAGCTGGCTAAACCAAAGTATTAGAGGTTTAATCATAAGGTTTGGTGGCGATAGACCGCTCGCACTTAAAACCCATACCGACGGATAAAAGAGCCGCCTGCTGGTCAATGGCGCCGCAGCATGAGCTGTGCTAATTTTGATTTCGAAACAGGAGAACTCTCGTGCCAAAGGTTCCCACGATTTCGGTTGTGGACGACGATTTGTCGGTTCGCGAGGCGACGGTGGACCTCCTCAGGGCGATGGGGTTCAAGGTAGAGGCGTTCTCGCGTGCCGAGGAGTTTCTTGCATCCGAGTTGCGCTACAACACGTCCTGCTTAATCTCTGACATGCGGATGCCAGGGTTGTCGGGGCTCGAGCTTTATAACCGCCTGGTTAAGCAAGGCATCCCCATTCCAACCATTCTCATAACGGCGTTCCCGAATGACGGAGACAAGGAGCGCGCATTGCGGTCCGGCGTCGTTGGCTATCTTACCAAGCCATTCAATGAGGCCGAAATACTCGAGTTCATTCGCGCGGTTCTCTAGGATTTCCCGGGCGTGATTGTGTGACGCCGGCGCATATGCGCCGCCGCAAATGTCACACGCTACTCCGCGGCGGGGAGCTCCTGGCGAATCGGCAGGGTAAAGCGGAATACGGCGCCGCGGGGCTGGTTCGGCGCCGCCCAAATTTGGCCGCCATGGGCTTTGATAATTGAGCGGCTTATCGCCAGTCCCAGGCCCATGCCGCCGGACTTGGTTGTGTGGAAGGCCTGGAACAGTTGGTCGATATGATCCGGGTCGATCCCGGCGCCGGTATCCCTCACTTCGACGAACAGCGCGGTCTCGTCGTCCCAGCCGGAATTCACGGTCAACTCGCGCCGGCCGTCGGCCTCCTCCCTCATCGCCTCGATGGCGTTGTTGATCAGATTGAGGATCACCTGCTGGACCTGGACCCGGTCCGCGGTCACGACCGGCAGGCCGGGTGACAGGCCGGTTTGCAAGGTGATTTGATTCCTCTGCAAGGCGTCATCGACCATGGCGATGACTTCGGTAGTGGACGCATTGATATCCAGCAGGTCCTTGTGCGGTGCCTCTTTCTTGGCGAGCGCGCTCACGCGGCTGATGATCTCAGTGGCGCGCTGGCAGTCTCGGATGATCCGTCCGAGCGCCGTGTTAGCCTCGTCGAACCGGGGCGGATCCATGGCGAGCCAATGGGTTGCGGCACCGGCGCTCGCGGAGATCCCGGCCAGTGGTTGTTTGACCTCGTGGGCGATCGACGAGGTCAGCTCGCTCAGCAGCGCCACACGATTGACACGCGCAAGATCCTCCTGGGCCTCCCGCATCGCCTCCTGCGCTTGCCGGCGCGCGGTGATGTCGTTGCTGGTTTCCAGTATCCCGACAGGCTGGCCGCGGTCATTGCGCTTCAGGGACCAACGGCAGGCCTGAATGACCGGCGTTCCGTCGCGCTTCCGGCGGACGACCTCGCCCTCCCAGCGATCCGTTCGCAAGAGTTCGGTCATGACGGCGTCGAGCGGTATCGGGAAGGTGGTACTCAGGAGCTCGCGGGCAATTTTGCCGTTGGCCTCGGCTGCGGTCCATCCATACAAAGCCTCGGCGCTGCGGTTCCAATAGCTGATTACACTGTTCATGTCGCCCGCGATGATGCAGTCATGCGTCAGGTCGAGGAGCTTGGCCTGCTCGCGCACCGCTCCGACCGTCGACTGATAGCGCGTGGCGAGGAGAGCCGTCAGCGCCATCGCCATGATGGAGAGGGCCGTATTTGAGAGGCTGACAGTGTACGGTGTGGCGGCGGGAGGTGATAGCACGTAGGCCAGCGCCGTCAGCCCCACGCATCCCAGGACGACGAACCAAACCTCGCGCGCCTTGCAGAAGCTGGAGGCCATCAGCACCACCGCGACGTAAAACATGGAAAACGTGATGTCTTCCGGGGTGAGCACGTCGAGGAGAAAGACCGCGATAGCCGCTGCGGCAGTCGCGATGGGCAGCCCTTTGGATCGGGCGAATTTCGGTACAACTGCTCGAAGCGTCATCTGATAGCTCCCCATCTGTGGCTGATTTTTTCGGCAGCGGCAGTCAATGCAAAGCCGGGTGGATTATGGACCATGGGGGAGCAAATTCAAGAGCCCGCAGGAACAACGGGGCTGCTCATGTTGCGGCGCGCCATTTCCCAGGCCGCCCTGACGGCCCGAACGTGCCGCCAGCGCTGCTCAAGACACCACTCCTACACCGCGCCATGGGGCACGATCATTCTTTTTCATGCGCGATGGTTGAACTGATGGCAATCTCGTTGCGGAGACGCACTACGCCATCTTGCCAGGCGAATTCGGCGGACGTTCTGCCGCCGCGTTTGAAATGCGGTCGAACCGTGTTGCAGTCGAGCCGCCAAGTGCTGAGGATCATCCGCTCCTCAGGCCCAGGTGCATGCCTTACCCATCTTTTAGAGTTTCTTGGACGGTTTGGAAGTTTAAATCCAACATCCCGAGGTTTGGCAATTTATGCGGCTCTCAGTAATAATGCCAGCGACCATATCGATAATATCGGTGGCTAAAATACATTCCGTGGTAACGGTACGGATAATAACGCCCATGGTAATAGTAGGCTGTGTCCGTCAAGATGCTGCACGGAGATAACATCGGCCGAGCCGAAAATTTTAACATTGCAGTTGCGGAAGCAGCCTGTGCCGTTGTGGCGTAAAGGATGGCGGCGAGCACGATCGTCAGTAACAGGCCTGAGCATTTGAGAGCCATTGGGATCAATCTTCCCGCGTCAAAAAAGAAAATTTTGCATTCGCTTCAGGAGTTTACCGTGTCTGACATATCGGACATACCGGGCTCCTCCTCAAAAGGTTTTCACCCGGCACCAGAACGTGCAGCCTGGTATTCGATGACCATATCCGCGATCTGATCAGCCATTGCAGCCCATAGCGTGCTCATTTTCGCAACGATTTCGGATGCGTCTGGGCCATTTAAATCAGCTCCGCTATTGCTCAGAGTGCTGCTGCTGTCGAAGGTTCGCGTCTGCCACAGCGTACGGGTGGGCCCAGACTTGATCGCGGTCTGCGCGCCCAGAACAATATTCCCGCTGCTAGCGGGATCAAAGCGCAGGACATTGATTTCGACTATAATATCGGAAGATGCATCAATCGCACCGCCGCTGCCGAGCACGGTTGCCGCTGGCAAACGTTGCGCCAGATCCTGCACCATAACGGTTTGAAGCATGCCGGAGAGCTGTTCCGCCCATAGATCGTTGCTGTACAACTCAAACCGATAGTTACTGCCAACCCTGGCAATTTCGTCTCTATCGAGATAACCAGGAATGCTCACACTGCGAACAGACACTGTAATTGGCGCGGCATTTTGAACCGTACCCGCAACCGCCATCAAACGATAGTAATGAGTAGCGGGCGAGGAGCAGGCCGCCAGCGCCGCGGCCAATATGACCGGCCCGGTGATAAGGCAGGCGCGCCGGGACGCGGTCATTGGCTGCTCCGGCCGCGCAGCAGCGCTTCAGGATGCCGGTCGAGATAGCTGGTGAGCTGATCCATCGATTGTAGCGTGCTGTTCGCCTGGGTCATGAGCTGTTCCAAATTATATTGAAAATTAGAGTCACTGCCGTAGCCCTGATTCAGGCTGTTCAACGTCTGCGACAAAGACATCAGAGCCTGCTGGAGGTGAGCATCGGCGATGGTGGTGTTGGTGGTAACGAGCAAGTTGTTGAGATTATCGCCAATCTTAGCGAACTTAACCTTTGCCAGACTATCCGCGATGACGGAGAGCGAGTCGGTAATGGCGCCGAAGGCGCTGCCCTGGCTCGGCAATACGAAGGCATCTCCTTCTTGGGTGATTTCCACCGGGGCGGCGCCCGGCACCGTGACGAGGGAGATGATCTGCTGACCGGTGACATAGTTCGCCGTGTCAAGTTCCGCGCGCAACCCGCTGCTAACCAGTTTCTGCAGCCCTTGTTCAAGTGTCATGTTCTTTGGCAAGAGCTTGGTCTCGAAAACGCGTTCTGGCTCCAGTTCCATGGCCACGCGTACCTTGGGTATTGCAGTGTTCAGATCGAGAATAAGCTTCACATCCGTTACCTGGCCGACCTGGATGCCCAGAACATCCACCGGCGAACCCGCTACCAGGCCGTTAACCGAAGATTCAAAGTACGTTACGACAGGTATCTTTCTTACGTAACCGGCGGCATTCGCTGCGTCGTGCGATGCATACAAGGGAAAGCTTGCGTTCTCCGGGCTAGGTGCGCTGGTTCCGGCTTCGGGCGGAAGATCGAAGGTCACACCGCCCGAGAGAAGCGCCTGTAGCGACTGGAACTCGATATGGAAGGCGCCACCCTGAATGCCGGCCGTGATGCCTGAGGCATTCCAGAAATGGCTCTGCGGTCGGACCAATTGATCATAGGGCGAACGCACGAAAATGTTCACGGTTACAGGACCAAGACCATTGCCGATATCGTACCCCAGCACTTCGCCCACGGGGATATCACGGTAGAAAACCGGCGAGCCCGTGCCAAGTGAGCCGAGGTTCGCCGCTTTAAGCACATAGGTATGACCGGGCTCATCGGAGCGGACGCCAGGCGGCTCCTCCAACCCGACGAAACTGGTGCGGTATTGCCCACCGGGAAGACCCGGATCAACAGCGATATAATCACCTGAGACCAACGTCTGGAGACCAGAGAGGTTCCCCCCCGCAAAAGACGGCCGGACCACCCAGAAACGCGCATGGTCGGTCAGGAAACGAGCGCCAACATTGTTCATGCGCACCCTGACGATCACATGTTTATTGTCGTTGCTGAGATCGATGCTCTCGACTGTGCCAAGGGTGACGGATTTAAACTGGACCTGCGTTTGCCCTGCAGTGAGCCCGCTGGCGGTATCGAAAGTAAGTGTAAGCAACGGCCCGCGCTCGGCCACGGTCCGGTATCCTAAATAAGCTGCGAGAATTGCCGCTATGATTGGAATTACCCACACCACGGAAAAGCGCGGCCGGCGCGTTAAGGCCCGCGGCGGATTGCCTTGTTCTCCGCTGGAGGTGGGCGTGTCGTTCATGCTGGGGCCCTTTCTACATCGGCCATGCCCGCATCAGTGGCTGGCATTCTGGACGCGTCCTGCGCATCCCACATCAGTCTCGGATCAAAACAATCCACCGCGAACATGGTCAGCACAACGACCGCGGCGAAGCAGGTCGCGCCTATCTCAGCAACAAAATTCGCGAACTGGGCGAACTGGACAAGAGCTACAAGGATCGAAAGTCCAAAAACATCTATCATTGACCAACGCCCAATGAATTCGACAATTCGATAGACCTTTGTGCGGCCTTGAAGGTTTTTGACGCTGCCTGCCTGCGTCTGCGCGAGCAGGTATCCAAGCGTGACGATTTTCATCATAGGGACGGTAAAGCTCGCGAAAAACACCAGCGCTGCCAGCGGCCATAAGCCGGCTTCGTACAAATCGACGATACCGCCCATGATCGTGTAAGGGTGCGCCACCGCAACCTCGGTCATGGTCATGATCGGATAAATATTGGCGGGGAAGTAGAGCACCGCCGCGGCTATCAGCAACGCTCCGCTTCGGTTGATGCTGTCATGTTTGCGCCTGTGCAGCACAACGCCGCACCGGCGGCAGCGCTCACCGGGTTCCGCTCGGTTGACGAGATCGCAGCAGTGACAACCGATAAAGCCAAGCGGAGCGCCGGTTGATGAGGTTCTTATGGGGGGATAGTCCTGCTCTCCCTCGCCTGGCGCCTCTTTACGATCTGCAGCATCCAGCGCGCGCCATACCGTTTCGGAATCCAGCGTGGCATCCGCCGCCGCCATCGCCAGCATGACGCCGACCAGGGAATAGAGCGCGGTGTCCAGATGTATCGAGGCCAGGGCAACCATACGGGTAAAGGCCACCAGGAACCCGAGCAGATAGACATCGATCATCGCCCAGGGCGTAACCGGACCATACCAGCGGAACAGCTCCTTCAGCAGGCTGGCTGGCAGGAGGCGGGTTCTGAGGCCGAGAAGCACGATCAGCAAAATCGCCAACTTGACGCCGGGAAATATGACCGTCGTCGCCAACACGAGCCAGCCAACCATCTGGAAGCCTTCGGCCATGAGCTGGGCCGGCCCTGTCGAAACGCTCGCCAGTTGGGCTCTGCCATAGGCCGATATCTCCAGAAACGGGGCGATAAGCGCAAAGCAGTAGAACAGAAGCGCCGACACGCCACACGCAATAGGAAGCTCAAATGGGTGGCTGCGCATCCGCCACAAAGCATGCCTGCACCGGGGGCACACGGCGACCAGATCCGCCTGCATCGGCGGCAATGCCGAGATGAGGCCGCATTGCGGGCACTCTCGCCAATTCTCGGCAACAGGATCGTCCGAGACCAGCCCCGGCTTGCCGTTAGCCGCCACCATGGCTAGGGGCCGACACTGATAGCTGTGATTTTTGCTCCTTCGAGACCAATTCCGGCCATCAGCCCCGTCTGGCCAAACGGTATCGCATAGACGTCCTGAGTCAGCGTGGTGGATGTCATGCTTGCGGCCGCACCTTTATCGAGAACCACAACGCTGGGCCCCGAGCCGATAGACCAGCCATAGCTTTTTTCAAGATAAGAGAGCGCGGAGTCTTTCATGAAAAACAGAGCATAGCTGAAAGACTGCACGCCGGCCTGCAGCCCGAATGACGCGGCGGAGATGTTATAGTAATTCGTGGGGAGGCCACCTTCGAACAAAACGCCATTTCCAGTCTGCGCGCCAACTATAAAGCCCGCCTTGACGATAGAGGGAAATACAGAAAATCGCCTTGGCGCGTTTCCCGAGAAGCTTGGTTTTTGGTTGCGATTCGTAAAGATTTGCCAGCGCTGCGTCTGATGAACGGATGAGTTCTGTGGCAGATGCGGCTGATGCAGGTTCTGCCAAGGCGAACGTTAGCCCAGTTGCTGATATGAAGCCTATCATGGCGTCGCGACGTTTTATGGCCATCAGAAGTCTCCTGTTGAATATCTTTGGTATTCCATCGGCTTGATCTGTAACCTTTTTGTTCCATATTCAATCTGTCTTCGGCTATAGTTCTCGGCCTGTTCTTTGATCGGGACCGCCCGGATATTACGTTAGTCCGAGCGGTAGCTCCTATTTCATAACAATCTCGACCCGGCGGTTTTGCGGTTCACGCACGCCGGCACCCGTCTGCACGAGAAGCTTGGTATCACCGAAACCCTGCACAGTAATTTCGCCGGCGGGAACGCCGTCTGAAACCAACCGTCCTGCAACGGCCTGCGCACGGCGCACGGAAAGATCCTGGTTATAGGCCGGGCTACCCGACGTATCCGTATAGCCATTCACTTCGATCGTCGTGACCTGGTTTGTGCGGCTATCTGAAGCGGCCTGATCGATGACCTGGGTGGCACGCGGGGTGAGCGTGGCCTTATCCCAATCGAAGAAAACAAGATACGTCTTGGCCGGAGCCGGTGCGGGTGCCGCGGCCGGCATACTGGTTAGAGGTGGAGGCGGGAGCGGCGGAGGGAACCTGAAGCCGACACCGATAATGGGGCCATAGGTGGTCAAGTGTATAGATCGCCGCACACCGAGCGTGTTGCGGCCGAGCCCAAACCGCTCGGTGTCCAGCGCCCGGGCGGCCGCAATCACGCTGAACCATTCATTTACGGCGTAGGAGATCCCGCCCGATGCGCCCCAGCCCCAGGACCCGCCCTCTACACCGAAGCCCTGCACCAGTCCGCCCAACTCAATGCGCCAGTGCGGCGAGAGGATAAAATCGGCCCTTGTGCCAAGCCAGGGCTGCACGAAGCTGGTGTTTTTGCTTGAACTGAGACCGGCCAGGTCTTCTTCGCCTGTATAGTCCTGCCAGGTGGCAAAAAAGCTGAAACCCGCACGTGCATCCACGGATGTAGGAATGCCATGAACATCGCCGGCGTAAACCCGATAGCCAAGACCCGGGGCCACTCGTAACAGTTGCAGGGCCGAATTCACCCGGCGATCGCGCTGCAACAAGCCGGGGGGCAGGTCAGAGCTTTGGCTCACAGAGAGATACTGCATATCCATTTCGGCGGAGTAGGGCCCATAGCGCACAAGGCCATCGCCAATGAAGGCTGCATGGAGAATATGCGCAATATCACTGGGACTCAGCAAGCCGGTGTTGAAGGCGTTGGGCAGACGACTATTGGCGATCGGCGTGGCATAATTCACTGATCCGGTGAAGCCGGGCCACCATAGGTAGGGGTCGAGCTCTACCTGCACACGATACGCCCCGGTATCTGTGTAACCATCCCGATTGGAGAAATATTGTGCCCTAGCCGGCGCACCGGAGAAAGCCGCCAAGCAGAGTGCCAACGTAAGAGGTGCAACAGCCGGACTATATCGAGACCTCATGACCCACCCCATCGAAAGTGCCGCCACTAATCCGGGCGTTTATGTTTTCAGGCACTTACCGAACCTGGTACACTTCATTACCTGCTTCGGCTTTAGGCTTTATGGCATTTTCATTACGGTATCTTAAAAGCAACTTAAACGGCATCCACAGACAACTGTCCGCGCCCAGCTAGGGGGCACTCGACAGAGACATCATGCGATCAGCCCCCTCCCCTTGCTCTAAACCAGCATAATTTACAGTTGAGAGCCACAATTTGGCGAGTCCTGATATGTTTTGTATTTGCCCCAAATCAACCGCAAACGCCAGAAATGATTCGTAATTATTATGATTATCGCGCAATGATAAGCTACGTAAGCCAGGATGCCGGCTAACCGTTTCATTACAGATAGTAGAGCTATTTACTTCTAGGATAATAATGTGCCCTTTGCAACGATTATCTGCCACACGTTGCATTTTTCGCGACCTCCTGGAGAGTTTATTACTTTACCCAGGCTAGACATCATTTTTGTTACGATGACAACCGACGGCTAGACCGCCCTGAATAACCATGAAGTGATCTTGCAATTACGCGTTGGGGAGAATGCCGTTCTGAAGCGGTTTTGAACAGGAGAGAAAGCATGATCGGTACTTATTTGTTACGCTATCTGCAACTCGCGACGATTGGTGCAATTGTTATCGGCGGAACCGGTTTTCTATCCAGCCCCACGCTGGCGGCGCCGGCGCCCGTTATAGCCCAGCAAACCGTTACCTGCCTTGCCACGGTGGAATTGATCGACCAATCCACGCGCCAGGTATTGTTGACAGACTCTTCCGGCAATCTTGTCACCATCGTCGCCGGGCCGGCGGTACGCAATCTTGCCCAGGTCCATGCCGGAGATCAGGTGCAACTCACCTATGACCAGGCCATTGCCGTGCAGATGGCACCTCCAGGGAGCAACCTGCCCAGCCCAACTGGTGAAGTCGCCGTATCCAGGGCCGCACGCGGTCAATTACCGGCGAGTGCCGCCTCCATGCTGGTTCACGTCACGGTTCGCGTGGGTGCGATAGATGGAGCGCGTCACACCGTCACCTTCACCGGACCGAATGGCGTCACCCACACGGTCTTGTTGCGCAGCCCAGCGTTGCAGAATTTCGCCAGCAAGTTAAAGCCCGGCGACAATGTACATATTGATTATCTTCAGGTCGTCTCAATAAGCGTGCAAAAAATGAAACCTTAGAATTGTTTCCGGCAACGGCTTGATCGGCAATTCAGTGGCCGTTGGTGGGGCACCAAGGTATGGCTTGCCCCCCTGCCCTATTGCTTCCCAGGGCTGCTTTAAGCTATGCTCTATCCGGAATAAAATCGGGGAGAAATCGCCTCGGCATCAGCATTTTTTGCCCAAAAATTCGAATTTTGAGAGTGGTGAGTGGACGCTTAACAACACGCTTTTTTCGTTGCCAGTACGGAAATCGTTGCCCATTCCACTTTTCAGGTAGAGGTGGACGTGTTGTGTTTCACGGCCGCGCGTCAATTGCCAACGATCAGCAGCATGGTGAGCCGTACAGACTTCAATGCACCAGCTGAAAATGAGGTTTGCTTGATGTCTGAAACCCCATCGAAGAAAGAAATCCTGCTGGCTCGCCTGGTTATAGTGGTGATAATCGCTCTGCTCATCCTTGGCGCGCTCCGCTACGGCTTCTCGGCGGCAACGCTGCATACATTCTGGCATGACCTCGTCGCGCGCCCCGGCGGCCCCATGACATTCCGCTTCATTCTTCAGCCCACCATGGCGGCGATTGCAGCATTTCGGGCCGGCGTCGAAGACGCGAAAGCAGGGCGTTCTCCTTATCTGCGGGCAATCCTCACCAATCCTGCTGAGCGCAAAGGCCGCTTGTACGAGGGCTTGATTCACACGGCCCAGATCATTCTTCTCGGGCTCGTTATGGATGGCGTTTACCAGTTCATCGTCCTCAAGTCCTTTTACCCCGGCCAGGCTGTCGCCATCGCCATCCTGCTTGCCTTTATTCCCTATGTGATGCTGCGCGGGCCGATCGCACGGATCGTGCTCTGGTGGCGCAACCATTCTAAACGACAACGGACAGGCTCATGACCGATGACCCAGCTGCCATGAAACCTCTCCCGCCCAACAGCTCATTCGAATTGGCGTCGCGGAACACGGGCCTGGCGCTGCAACGCACGCGCCTCGCCGCCGACCGCACGCTGATGGCGGTGATCCGTACCTCCCTCTCCCTCATCAGCTTCGGTTTCACGATTTTTAAAATCTCTCAGAATCTTGTGGACAGCAAAATTCTAAAAATCGGTGGATCAGTTCCACATTTCGGCGTCGGGTTGGTTCTGCTTGGCGTTCTCATGCTTATTATCGGCATGGTCTACCACCTGCAATTCATGCACGTGTTACGCAAGCAGCGCAGGCAATTGACTCAGGACGGTCTTATCCGTGGTGAAAGTCCGTTCCCGGCATCATTCACCCTTATAACGGCGCTTATACTTCTAGTACTCGGCCTCACGGCGATAATCAGTATGCTCTATCGCATAGGCCCGCTCGAGTAAGGAGTGTCGCACTGTGATTCTTCCAAGAAATACCCAGACCAGAAATAGTATGGAGAAACGGATTTAATACAATGTGTCCTAGTAGTTTGATTTGGCGATAATATTGTGAAACAAACAGGAGACTGTAAATGCCCAAGACAAGCAAACCCAACATCCTCATCCTCTGGGGGGACGATATCGGCTGGTGGAACATCAGCTATAACAGCCGCGGCCAGATGGGATACCGCACCCCGAACATCGACCGCATCGGCAACGAGGGCGCGTCCTTCACCGACTATTACGGCCAACAGAGCTGCACGGCCGGCCGCGCCGCCTTCATCACCGGACAGAACCCGCTCCGCACGGGGCTGACCAAGGTTGGGATGCCGGGGGCCACGGTCGGTCTGCATGCGGAGGACCCGACCATTGCCGAACTGCTCAAGCCTTTGGGTTACGCCACTGGCCAATTTGGCAAGAACCACCTGGGGGACCGGGACGAATACCTTCCCACCATGCATGGTTTCGACGAATTCTTTGGCAACCTCTACCACCTCAATGCCGAGGAAGAGCCGGAAAATCCAGACTACCCCAAGAACCCTGAATTCAAGAAGCGGTTCGGCCCTCGTGGCGTGCTACACTGCCTGGCTGATGGCAAGGGTGGACAGACGATCGAGGACACGGGGCCGCTGACCAAAAAGCGCATGGAAACCATCGATGACGAGGTGACCGAGAGAGCGCTTGGCTTCATCGACAAAACCGCCAAAGCCGGGCAGCCTTTCTTTCTTTGGTACAACACGACCGCCATGCACTTTCGCACGCACCGCGCTGAGAAGCATAAAGGCAAGAGCGGCCAGGGCGTCTACAATGATGTCATGGTCGCGCATGACGAGCATATCGGCCAGATGCTTGCCAAGCTCGATGAACTTGGTATCGCCGACAACACGATCGTGCTGTACTCGACGGATAACGGCCCGCATTATAACAGCTGGCCGGATGCCGGAATTACCCCCTTCCGTAGCGAGAAGAACACCAACTGGGAGGGTGGCTGGCGCGTGCCTGCCTTCGTGCGCTGGCCGGGCAAGATCACGCCGGGCACGGTTTTCAACGACATTGTCTCACATCAGGACTGGTTGCCGACGCTGCTTGAGGCCGCCGGCGAGCCGGATATCAACGCGAAGCTCCACGAAGGGCACAAGGCGGGCGACAAGACCTTTAAAGTGCATATCGACGGCATCAACATGCTGCCTTACCTGACTGGTGTGGTGAACGAGAGTCCGAGGAAGTTCATTTTCTACATGAGCGATGATGGTGACGTTCTGGGTATTCGCGCTGGCGATTGGAAAATGGTGTTGATGGAGCAGCGCGCGAAACAATTGATGTGCTGGTTCGAGCCGTTCGTTAAGTTGCGGGTGCCGAAAATATTCAACCTCCGCCAGGATCCGTTCGAGCGGGCAGACGAAAACTCCAACACCTATTTTGACTGGGTGATCGACCACGCCTTCCTGATCTACGGAATGCAGGCGCTGGTGGCCGGGCAGATCGAGGAGTTCGAGAAATTTCCACCGCGCCAGAAGCCGGCATCGTTCAACCTTGACGCGGTGCTGCGGAATCTCCAGGATGCAAGCGGCAGCGCTAATCACTAACGCGCCGGTGCACAGGTTCGGGAGCCACAGGCGGCGTTAATGCTGCCTGTGGCTTCGGTTTTTGGCGGTCCAGTCGGCATGGAGCTTGAACTGTTCGTCGCCTGGCGCCTTGTGGCGCCGTCGACAGTTCGGTGCGATACAGGAACGCGTTGGTGTTCCTAAGGATGTCGTCCTTTAAGCATATCACTCTGGAAGTGATCTGATAAAATTTTGCACGAAGGCATGAGAATGAAGGCTGTACTGGAATATCCGCTAATTGTTTTGATACTTTCACTGGCGGTGCTGTACCTGTCGGAAACGATCGGCGCATTCCTTGGTGCGAGACGAGTTAATATCAGTGAGGAGGAGCGCAAGAATTTAGATCTAATTTTGAGCGCTACACTGACACTGATGAGCCTTATCATCGGATTTACGTTTTCGATGGCCATCAGCCGTTACGATCAGCGAAAAAACTTGGAAGTGGCGGAGGCTAACGCGATCGGTACAGAGTACACCCGGGCGGCATTGTTACCTGACGAGGATGCGGCATTGGTACGGAAGCTTCTTGTGAGCTATCTTGGTCAACGTGTTTTGTTCTATGAGACCAGAGATGACCCCAAACTTCTGATGATCGATGCCAAGACGGATCGATTGGAGACCAGCATGTGGTCGGCCGTGAAAGTCCCTGCTGGAAACCAACCAACACCCGTGACTTCTCTTGCCGTTGCGGGGATGAACGATGTCCTGAATTCGCGGACAGACACCGAAGGGGCATGGTGGAACCGTATCCCGAGTGAGGCATGGGGGCTGATGGCTGTAATCGCCATTTTCGCGCACTTATTAATCGGCTTTGATACACGCCGCACTGAGGCATCACGCGCGCTACTACTTGTTTTACCTATGGCTGTCTCGATCGCATTCTTTCTTATAGCCGACATTGATAGTCCTCGCGGCGGCATTATCAAGGTCCATCCAGAAAATCTTGAAATGCTCTCACAGTCATTGCACGAATCCGGCTGACTCCAGAACATTACGACCACCACGAGACCAGATATTGCACGAGCGGCATTTGTAGCGCCGGAAGTGCGCTCTGCCGAGTCAAACTCGAATTATCATTGACTTAGGCATTATCGCCTGAAGACGGATACGTTCCGGGCCATGCCACCACTGAATTACCACATTCTTTATTTTATGTTACATCAATGTCTTTTGACAGCCACGCCGGTTTTTGTCATGGTTGCGATACGATAGTGGGTGGATCCGTTTTGTGCGGCGGCGAAGGTGTCGCAGCCGTTGGCGTTCGCCTGGTATATTAAGAACCATTCTCCGATAGCCCCCAAAAACCGACTGTGACGGGGAACTTTGAAGGGGGCTTGGCCGTACGAGCATACAAAAAATAATTGAGATTTATCGAATAAGGGAGAGGTCCATGATTTCACGGAGCGCGACCGCGCTGGCGCTCGTCGCCGGACTGCTAACAACCACCGAGGCCCTGGCGCAGACACCAGCACCATCTGTTAATGCCCCGACGGCGCAAACGGCCGCACCAACAGCTAGCGCACTGGCGGCACCTGAATTCAAGCTCATTCTTGAGCCAAGGGCAATCGACTTACTCAAGGCAACATGTGCACGTCTTGCGGCGGCAAAATCGATGTCATTTACCGCGGTCGTGAGCTACGAATTCCCCAGCCGGCTAGGACCGCCGCTTGTTTACACGGTGCGCAACGATGTGACGATGCAGCGGCCGGACAAACTCAGGATCATCACGCCAGGCGACGGGCCGGCTTCCGACCTCTATTATGACGGCAAGACGATGGTCGAGTACTCGCCGGGCCCGGATCTCGCCGCGGTAGCCGCTGCACCGCCCACGATCGACGAGGCGATGAGGGCAGCCTACCAGAATGCGGCAATCTACTATCCGTTCACGGACCTCATTCTTTCAAACCCGTATGACGCGATTTTATCCGGAGCGACCCTCATCTTTTATGTCGGGAAGTCGGAGGAGGTCGGCGGCACTGAGACGGATATGGTCGTCTGGGCTGATGACGACGTGTTTCTCCAGATATGGATCGGCACCAAGGACAAACTACCCCGGCGGATACGGGCGATTTATCGCAACGACCCGCTGCAGCTCCGCCATGATATGGTGCTATCGAACTGGCAGATCGACCCGGTGATCCCACCGGGCACGTTTACATCGCAGAAGGTGCTTGCCGCCAAGCGCATTCCGTTCGCAAATCCAGGGTCAGAACCTTCTCCAGTAGGTACGCCATTATTCATGGCAGCGCCCTCGGGGAGCGCGCCGGCGGCGGCGCAGCCGAAGCCTTAATGAAAGGATGCATGCCATGAAAAGAATGGTTGCCGTAACCGCCACACTAATCGCCTGTGCGGCGTCCTTGTGGTCCGGCGAAGCATTCGCCTGGCGGTCCGCCAACAGCTGGGGCGGCAGCACGAGCCATAGCTATGGCTCGACGAGCCACACAAACGCCTGGGGTGGCAGTACCTCCGGCGGTTATGGCCAGGGTGCCACACACACGAACCCGTATGGCGGCAGCACGTCGGGCGCTTATGGCCAGGGGGCCACACACACGAACACCTATGGCGGTAGCACGTCTGGCGCTTATGGCCAGGGTGCAACGCATACGTATTCAAACGGGGCATCAACCTACCACCCGCCCGGATACGCTGGCTATCCAGGCTATCCGGCCTACCACCCGCCGGTTGCGGTGCCTTACTATTCTTCGGGCTGTTACGGCTGCGCCGCAGCGGCTGGTGCGGTTGCCGGTGCGGCAGTAGGAGTGGCCGTCGGTGCGGCAGCAGCTTCCGCCGCGGCGCCCACCTATGTGGTAGGCGCCGATTACGCGACTTTGCCAGCCGGGGCGACGCCAGTCTATCAGGGTGGAACGACGTATTACGTCGCCGGGAGCCTCTGGTTCCAACCGGTCTACGGCGCCAACGGCCTCTATTACATTGCCGTGCCCGCGCCGTGACGCTAGCATTGGTTCAAGAAAATCGGAGAATAAAACTGGTTGACGCCGATGTTTTGAATAACACCGAACGAGGCACTGGCGCACTGGCTGAAAAAGCTGCGCGGCGATGACGGCAGTCAGCCCAGCTCCCTCGGCTTTTCACCTGTTGGCCAAGCCTTCCGGCTCGGCTTGCAATCTGGATTGCGCGTACTGCTTTTTCCTGTCCAAGGAGATGCTGTACCCTGGCAGCCGGTTTCGCATGGCCGACGATCTGCTCGAGATTTATATCCGCCAGTTACTGGAGGCCCATCACACTCCTGAGGTGAATATAAATTGGCAAGGCGGCGAACCGACGCTGATGGGTCTTGAATTTTTCAAGGCCTCCATTGCCTACGTCGAAAAGCACAAAAAACAGGGCCAGCGGATTGGCTATACGATTCAGACCAATGGCGTGTTGCTCGACGATGAATGGTGCGCATTTTTTCGGCAACACGGCTTTCTGGTCGGTCTCAGCGTCGATGGGCCGAAGGCATTGCATGACACGTATCGGGTGAATAAGGGGGGACGGGGCAGTTTCGACCAAGTGATGCGTGGACTGGCATGCTTGAAAAAACACGGGGTGGAGTTCAATATCCTCTGCACGGTTCATGCCGCGAACGCGGATCACCCGCTCGAAATCTACCGCTTTTTTCGTGATGAGTTGAAGGCCAACTATCTTCAGTTCATTCCCATCGTCGAGCGCTCCACGGCAGAAGATGTGCATGGCAACAACAAAAGCTGGGGGCAGCAAGACAGTGCCGAGCGGAAGCTCTATGTACAGGCAGGTTCATGCGTCACAGAGCGATCCGTCGGCGCCGAGCAGTTCGGCCGGTTCCTGATCGCCATCTTCGATGAATGGGTACGCCGCGACGTCGGTATGGTGTTTGTTCAAACCTTCGACGTTGCGCTCGGCAGTTGGCTGGGTCAGCACAATCTATGCGTCGTATCGCCAACATGTGGCAACTCACTCGCGTTGGAGCATAACGGGGATTTGTATTCCTGCGACCATTTCGTGGAACCCGACTACTTCCTGGGCAACATCCGGGAAACGCCAATGGCGGAGCTGGTGGCTTCCGAGAAACAGCGCGCATTCGGATGCGCTAAGCTTGTGTCACTTCCGCAATACTGCCGCGATTGCGATGTGCTCTTTGCCTGCTATGGCGACTGTCCCCGCAATCGATTCATTGAAACGCCGGATGGCGAACCGGGCCTTAACTATCTCTGCACCGGCTATAAACTTTTCTATCATCACATAGACGAACCGATGA
The DNA here is from genome assembly GCA_963750235.1 of uncultured Alphaproteobacteria bacterium. Taxonomy (GTDB): domain Bacteria; phylum Pseudomonadota; class Alphaproteobacteria; order Acetobacterales; family Acetobacteraceae; genus Acidocella. The sequence goes on along the minus strand of CAVVPW010000003.1, from coordinate 448,930 downwards.
AAATCATGGCCAATCTGGTCCGCCAAGGCCGGTACGCCGATGAAATAATGGGTTGGTATGCCGCCCGCGAAAATTCTCCGCCCGCCAAAGTTGGGCGAAATGCGCCCTGCCCGTGCGGTAGTGGGAATAAATACAAGCATTGTCACGGGCAGGCATCGTCGACAACAACAAGAGCCTGAATCCAAGTGCTCCCGGCCGGCAACCCCGTTGGGGCCGCCGGCCGCGCGTGTTCACTGCCGTGCCATGGCGATCCGGACGGCCTCCTCCGGCGAGACAAGGTGATCCGCGTTCTCGGCAGCGTCGGCGATGGCGATTTGCACCCCCCTCACCCGGCCGTTGAAGGCATTTCCCCGTGGGCCGTAATCCGGAGACACGGGGGCCCCGCCGTCCTCGCCAACGTCGCAGCCGTCGTCGGCGGAGAAGATCATCGCCAGCGTCATGGGAATGTCACCTTCGCCGACCTTCGCACCGTCGACATAGAGACTTGCCTTGCCGCCCTTGCCCAACCCGCCGCCGGCGTAGGCGAATTCCATGCGTACCTGGTGCTCACCTGCGGGCAGCGTGCTCACGGCCTCGACAAAGAAGTGCTGCGCGCCCCCCAAATTGTAGCAGTATTTGAGCTTGCCGCCTTTGGCGTACAAACTCCAACCGCCAATGTTCGCACCCTGGGCGATGATCACACCTTCAGCACCGGACACCGGCACTTCGATCTCGGCAGTCACGGCGTGTGATTTGTTCTTGATATTGACGACGCAATTTTCAGAGAGCCCCTTCATGCCGGGAAACAGAAGTTGGGTCTTCCCCTTGATCAGAACAGGCCGCCCCGCGACGTCCGGGTTCATACGTCTCGCGAGGTCATCGTCCATCGGCAATACGTTGTAGCGCGTCGCCTCGATGAGCCACAGGCGCTGCAGTTCGTGCAGCTTCTCCGGCATCTGCTTGGACAGATCGTTAGCCTGGCTCCAGTCTTTTTCCGTGTCGTAAAGCTCCCAAACGTCGTCGTCGAAGGCTGGAGTCTTCTCACCCAGAAGAAGCCATGGCGTTTTGTGTCGCGTTACTGCCGTCCAGCCCTTGTGATAGATGCCGCGATTACCGAACATCTCGAAGTATTGCGTCTCGTGCCGCTCTGCCGCCTTGGCGTCGTTGAACGAGTAAAGCATGCTCACACCCTCTATGGGCCGCTGCTGCACGCCGTTCACCGAGACCGGCTCAGGAAGCCCCGCCGCCTCGAGGATCGTCGGCGCGACATCGATGACGTGGTGGAACTGCCACCGCATCTCTCCCTTCGCTTTGATTCCATTCGGCCAGTGGACGATCGTTCCGTTGCGGGTCCCGCCCCAGTGCGAAGCGACCTGCTTGGTCCATTGGTAGGGCGTGTCCATCGCGTGCGCCCAGCCTACCGCGTAGTGGTTGTAGGACTCTGGTCCGCCTAACTTGTCGATCCGGGCATTGAGGAATTCCGGTGTCTCGATGGCTGACAGGCCATTGAAGTTCAGCATCTCGTTGAACGTGCCGTTCAGCGTCCCCTCCGCAGAAGCGCCGTTGTCACCGATGATGTAGTAGACCAGCGTGTCGTCGAGGATGCCGAGTTTCTTCAGGCCATCGAGCAGACGTCCTATATGGTAGTCGGTGTACTCCAAGAAGCCCGCATAGACTTCCATCTGCCGGCGCAACACGGGCTTGAGGGCCTCTGGCATCTCATCCCATGCCGGGATTTCCTTATGGCGCGCCGTGAGCTGGCAGTCTTGCGGAATGACCCCCAATGTCTTTTGCCGGGCAAAAATCTCTTCACGCAGCTTGTCCCAGCCCTGGTCGAACTTGCCTTTGTACTTGTCGGCCCATTCCTTGGGTACATGGTGGGGGGCGTGTGTAGCGCCGGGCGCGAAGTAGACGAAAAACGGCTTGTCTGCTGCCAGTGCCTTTTGCTGCGATATCCAGGCCATCGCCTTGTCGGTCATGTCCTCCATGAGGTGGTAGCCCTCTTCGGGCGTCTTTTTCGGCTCGACCAGCGTGGTGCCCTCATACAGCGTCGGGTACCATTGGTTCGCCTCACCGCCGAGAAAGCCGTAGAAATATTCGAAGCCGCCGCCGCCCGTGGGCCAGGCGTCGAACGGCCCGACCGGGCTTGTCTCCCACACCGGCACCTCGTGGCACTTGCCGAACTGCGCCGTGGAGTAGCCGTTGAGCTTCAGCGTCCGGGCCAGCGGGGAAATGCTGTTGGGAAGCACCGAGCTGTAGCCCGGCGAGCCAGTGGCGATCTCGGTGATGCCGCCCATGCCGGCGCTATGGTGGTTTCGTCCGGTTAACAGCGCCTGACGGGTCGGCGAGCACAGGGCCGTGGTGTGGAAGCGGTTATACTTCAGGCCATCCGCGGCCAGCTTCTCGGCAGTCGGAGTTTGGCAGGGGCCACCGAAGGCGCTCGAGGAGCCAAACCCCGCATCGTCGAGCAGGATGATGAGGACGTTAGGCGCCCCCTCCGGAGGACGAAGCTGTTCGATGGGCGGGAATTTCGTATCCGGATCTTTTGCATCGTAGGTGATGAGCCCCCGTCGCGCCGTGTTCGGAATTGGTAGGTGCGTGCGGTCTTTCATGTCCTTTTTGTTCATGATCGCAGGTTCCTTTGCGCGGACGTGTTTAGAGCCTTCCTATCTGTTCGGCGGTCATCCAGGGGATCGAGCGTAAAAAGACAACGCTGGCCACGGAAAACCAATTAAAAAACGTTACCTCAGGACAACCATTGTTTCCTTGATATTTGTCAAGGCCACGGCAGCACCCGAATGATCCGTCTACTTTTTGTTCAGTTCACCAACGCCAATCGCCCTGCTCACGACAGCCGCCTAACTGCCCTTCGAGGTCGAAATCTCAATCTGGCACATCTTCGCAATAAGCTTCTTGGTCTTGTAGATCTTCTACAGCATCCGTCAGCTCTCCCCACAAAAACCGCATCAAGTATGGTGTGCTTCCATGGGGCGCTGGCTAGCTGCGTATACTCTAAAGCCAAGCGCCGTAAAAAACGGGGGAGGTTACACTATGGTGAATTTTATTGTGGGTTAAAACCATAACTTTCAAGCTGCGGACACACGCCTGAAGCAAAAGCTGTTTTTTTTGTTGTCGATAATCTATACACCCGCTATTATTTGTGCCGCAAGGATCGCTTAAAATATTCCGGGTACGATAGTTGCATTGTCGTGTCGTATATGCAAAGAAATCATACTACGTCGTGAATCGGTTGGTTGTGCCTAGAGACTAAACCCGTCGAACAGACGCTCTCAGTCAAGATTTCAGTTGTCTATGCCTATCGTCATTATTCCGAATAATGAGACAAACGGGAAAACCGTATAGAATTTATCGTTTTTCTGAAAACAGGGGGTTACAATGAAATTCAAATTATCGCTGCTTACTGTCACTGCGGTCACGGCATCGCTGGCTTTTGCCACTGCCGCCAAGGCGCAGCCGGTTACTGGGCCCTACGTCAACTGGCGTGGTGGCCTCAACTGGGAGGAGCCGGTCAATCTCGAGGCTCCGGGTAGCATCACCGGCCAGGGCGGTTCAGGGAAATACCTTACCAAGCTTGGCGGCGGTGGCGTTGGCGGTATCGGCTACGGCTTCGGAAACGGCTTCCGGGTTGAAATTGGCCCGGATTTTCTGACCAATACGGTTAAGAAGATCGATTTTGATAATGGCAATCAATACCAAATCAACGGGCAGGGCTCCGAGCGGAAATTCGGCCCTCTGGTCACGGGCTATTATGATTTCGATCTCGGCTTGCCGATATACCCATTTGTCGGCGCTGGTATCGGCTATCAATATGCTAAATTCAGCAAGGCGGTCGAGTCCACGAACGGTCCTGCTTATACACGCATCGGCGGCACCAAAGGCAGCTTTGCCTGGGTCATTGCTGCTGGCATAGCTTACCCAATAGATGCAGTTCCCGGCTTGTCGCTGACGGCCGAATATCGTTTCATGCAGCTCACAGGCACGCGGAAATACAACTACTCGCTTACGGTTGACGGCGTTACTGCCTCCGGAAACCAATTGAAGGCTAAGACAGATAACAACAATATGCTGATGTTCGGCCTGCGCTACCAGTGGTTTACGGCTCCGGCTCCGGCTCCTACGCCCGCGCCCACGCCGGTGGCTGCTCCTGCCCCGGCTCCGGCCAAAACCTACCTGGTGTTCTTTGACTGGGATAAGTACAACCTGACCCCGCGCGCCACGCAGATCATCGCGCAGGCTGCGTCTGACAGCAAAACCCAATCGGTCACCACCATTGACGTAAATGGTTATACCGATACGTCAGGTACGCCAGCCTACAACCAGAAGCTGTCAATTAGACGCGCGAAGGCCGTTGCGGCTCAGCTGGTGGTTGATGGCGTTCCGGCCTCGGAAATCACGGCGCAAGGCTTCGGCGACACTAACCTGCTGGTACCAACTGGCCCCGGCGTGCGTGAACCGCAAAACCGCCGCGTCGAAATCATTATGCACTAGGCTTAGGACTCAATCAGCGCCGTCACCGGCGTGTTTGGGTGTGATCTTGGACATGGCGAAGATGTCTTCGCCATGTCCAACCTGTTCTTGGCGATTTAGCGCCAGATGGTGCAGATTCGCCGCTCTTTGCGTTGTCGAAAGGCGCGCCTCGTCTTGACGGCCGGTGAGTGCTCAGCGGACTCATTTATATGATCCGGCATGGGCTGCAGTGGAAGTACGTACCAACAGCCTATGGCAGCGTATAGAGTTTGCTCATAGACCTAGAGGGGCAGGCTATGCGGCAGGTTATCTCATACATTCGGGTTAGCACCGGCAAGGGTGCGGACGCCTTGGAGCGCCGCCCGGTGCTGGCCGCTGCCCTGGCACAAGCCCGCAAGGCCAAGGCCGCCGTTGTGGTTGGCAAGCTGTGCCGCCTCTCCCGCGACGTGGCTTTTATCTCTGGCATGACGGCGCAGCGTGTGCCGTTCATCGTCGCCTAACTGGGCGCGGATGCCGATCCGTTCATGCTGCATATCTATGCCGCGCTAGCCGAGAAGGAGCGGGGCATGATTGCCGACCGCACCCGCGCGGCGCTGGCCGCCAAGAAGGCGCAGGGCGCTACGCTGGGCAACCGCACGAACCTGAATGACGCCAAGGCCAAGGGTGCTGCCGCCAATGCTGCCGGGGCCGATGCCTTCGCGGCAAACGTGCTGCCGGTCATCCGGCAGATACAGGCGAGCGGCGCCAAGACAATCCGCGCTATCGCCGAAGCATTGAACACAAGGGGCATCCGCACGGCGCGCGGCGGAGCTTGGTATGATTCGACTGTTAGGAACCTGCTGGCTAGGGCTCACTTGCCGGCGTAATAATTATGCCCCCCGGACACAAGCTCTCTCCGATTCGCCAACCGGCGCGGGACGAAGAGGCCCCGTTTTGCATGGCGTGTGGTAGGATAGCACTATGAGGCTAGCGATCATTACGACCGGCGCCGTTTTGCTCGCCATAGGCTTGCTTTGGCCGTGGTTTGGCAAGCTCGGGCTTGGCCATCTCCCCGGCGATATATCGATGCGCGGTGAACGCTTCTCGTTTTATTTCCCAATCACGACATGCATAGTCGTGAGCGTGGCGATCTCGTTCCTGTTCTGGCTGCTTAACCGCTGAAATGACAAGCCGACACGGGGCCGGTCTAGCTCTGATCCAGATGCCGAAATCCGGCGCCGTCCCGCACCGTATAGGCAGTAAATTGGCAGTAAGCCCGCTTTGGGGCTCACCAAAAGTGCCTATTTATCATGGAAAATCAATGGCGTCCCGTAGGGGACGGGAACCCAAAACACCTACAACCTATTGAGGCAATTCAAGAAATTGCCACCAGATTTAGTGCGCCGTCAAAGTGTGACACAAAAGTGTGACACACTGAATTTTGCAGGTCAAGGTGAACGTAGAAGGCGGCCTTTCTGAGCCAATCGGCTGTTTAGATGACACTGAATTCCTGTCAGCATACATTTTGGTTGAGCATGTTCAAATCGGAGGCCCGAAGCCACCGAGAGTTAACTACCTTAACAAATTGCTAACTCAGACAACGGGGACAACAGATAGACCATTGGAAATTCTGATCTGTGCGGGGGGCACATTACCGCAGTCGTTGGACGGTTCGCTGAATACTTGTCTTGAGCCCGTCTCTCGATGGGCTGATGCGCCCCCCACATTAGTATCAATAGCAGCGCTACGCGACCGCCGCGGCCAAAATTTCGCCTGCGTATAGTATGGTATGTAACTATAGTGGCGTACCGCAGTCGGCAACGCAAGGACGCGGCGTGAAAGCACCCCAACCAATTGTTGCAACGAATTTTATTCTTTCAAAGCACTATTTGTGGCTATCATGTGGTTTTTTATGTTCTAAAACACGAGGATCTGAGGCCAAAATTCTTCTGGCTGCCCAGACTATAAATCAGAGGGGCTCGAATTATGACGGAAATGACGAATAAGTTCAGCCATACGTCTGCCGAATGGGTTGCTGGCAGGTCGCCGGCGATTTATGGGACAGGCACGTTAGCAGGATCGTAGCGCTGCTAAACTTGGTTGCAACCGGAATGCAAGATTGGGGAGAAATGGAGAAAACCTCTACGCTCTGTCTAAAGAGGCGTTTCGGGGCGTCTAAGTCGACACCTTCCCCCTGGCAACTTCCCCCATATCTTTAAGGAATGACTGCATATGACTGAGGTCAAGATCGGCAAGAAGCTCGTCGGCGGCCGTAACCCGTGTTACGCGATCGCCGAAATCGGCATTAACCATAATGGCGATATCGACCTCTGCAAGAAGCTCATCGACGTCGCCGTCTCGGCCGGCGCCGATGCAGTGAAGTTCCAGAAGCGCACCGTGGACGTGGTGTACACCCCGGCGGAGCTGGCCCGCCCCCGCGAGAACCCGTTTGGCCCCACCAATGGCGACCTCAAGCGCGGGTTGGAGTTCGGCTACGAGCAATACGCTGAGATTGACCGCTACTGCCGCGAGCAGGGCATCGACTGGTTCGCCTCCTGCTGGGACGAGTCCTCGGTGGACTTCATCGACCAGTTCCACCCGCCGGCCTACAAAATTGCCTCGGCCAGTCTCACCGACGACAACCTGCTGGAGCACACCCGTGCCAAGGGCAAGCCCGTCATCCTCTCCACGGGCATGAGCAGTCTGGAGCAGATCGACCACGCCGTGCAGGTGCTGGGCAAGCAGGATCTCGTCATCATGCATTCCTGCTCCACCTACCCGGCGCATTACGAGGAGCTGAACCTGCGCGTCGTCCCCGTGCTGGCGCAACAGTTCGGCGTGCCCATCGGCTATTCGGGCCATGAGACGGGCATCCCCTCCTCCGTCGCCGCCGTGGCGCTGGGCGCCTGCATGATCGAACGCCATCTCACGCTCGACCGCGCCATGTGGGGCTCCGACCATGCCGCCTCGCTGGAGCCCAACGGCTTCACCCGCCTCATCCGCGACATCCGCCTCATCGAAACCTCGATGGGCGATGGCGTGAAGCGCGTACTGGAGCGGGAGAAGCCGGTCATCGAAAAGCTGCGCCGCATCCACGGCCCGCGCGTACAGGCGCTGTAACCACGATGCGGCGTCTGGACGCGATTGCCCTTGATGTTGACGGGGTCCTCACCGATGGCGGCTTCTGGTGGGGGCCCAATGGCGAGGAATGGAAGCGCTTCTGCTTCGCCGACGTCATGGGCATTTCGCGCGGATGCCGGGCCGGGCTGGTCTTTGCGCTCATCTCGGGCGAGGACAGCCCGCTCATCGACCGCTTCGCCGCCAAGCTCGGCATCACCGCCATCTACAAGGGCATCAAGGACAAGGGCACCGCACTGCGCAACTTCTCCGAGGCCAGTGGCATCCCGCTCGCGCGTATCGGCTTCATGGGCGATGACGTGAACGACCTGCCCGCCTTCGCCCTGGCTGGCTTCACCGCTGCCCCGGCCAACGCGCAGCCGCCGGTGCTGGAAGCCGCCGCCCTGCGTCTGCCCCAGCGCGGCGGCGATGGCGCGGTGCGGGCGTTCGTGGAAGCTGCGCTGGCGGACGAGGCGCCATGACCCCTTATGATGACGGCAAAACTGTCTGCGTCATTGTCCCCTGCTACAACGAGGCGGGAAATATCGGGCCGCTCTATGAGCGCGTGACCGCCGCCTTCGCCACCATTCCGGAGCAGCGCTATGTCATCCAGTTCATGGACAACGCCTCCACTGACGAGACGGTGGCGCAGATCAAGTCCCTCATCGCGCGTGATCGGCGTGTGAGGCTCATCGTCAATGCCCGCAATTTCGGGGTTGGGCGCTCCGGCCTGCACGGTTTCCTGGCCGCCGACGGCGACGCCGTGCTGCACATGGTAGCTGACCTGCAAGACCCGCCGGAGATGATCCCCGACTTCGTCAAGCACTGGCGCAACGGCTACAAGGTCGTCATCGGCGTGAAGCCGGCGAGCCAGGAGGCGACGCTGATGTTCTCGCTGCGCCGTGCCTATTACAAGCTGCTGGCGCTGGTATCCGAAGTGCCGCAGATCCAGAATTTCACCGGCTTCGGCCTGTATGACCGCGAGGTGGTGGAGCAGGTGCGCGCCACCGGCGACCGCAACCCGTATTTCCGCGGGCTCATCGCAGATCTCGGCTATCCGCGCGTGGAACTCCCCTTCACCCAGCCGCGGCGCGAACGAGGGGTGAGCAAAAATAATTTCTACGCCCTCTACGATCAGGCGATGCTCGGCTTCACCAGCCATTCCAAGGTGCCGCTGCGCCTAGCCACCATGAGCGGCTTCGTGCTCTCGGGCGTCAGCCTTCTGGCCGCGTTCGGCTACCTGGCCGCGAAGCTCCTATTCTGGAATCATTTCCAGGCCAACACCGCCCCAATCCTCATCGCCGTGTTCTTCTTCGCCGCCGTGCAGCTGTTCTTCATCGGCCTGCTGGGGGAATATATCGGCGCCATCCTCACCCAGGTGACAACGCGCCCGCTGGTGATTGAGAAGGAGCGAGTGGGGTTTGATGGCGCCTCGCCACGCACCTAACCGGCGATAACGTTCTTGGGTATTCTTCGGCGCAGCTGGGCGCGGCAGGGGTAATCAATGCATTGTAGCGCCAAGACCGACAGTAGGAGCGAGGTCACGGTCATAAGCAACGTGTTGCGGTATCCCCGGCTCACCAGAATGGCCAGCACTGGCATATGGAAAAGATAGAGCGGATAGCTCACGTCGCCGGCCCAATTCAAAACCTTCTGCCACCCCACGGATATTTCCATCTCATGGCTTAACAGTAGCATGAATATGGAGATGAACAGCGGCAGGCCGGTAAAGTGGCCGAAAAACAGCGCACAGGTCGACGGTGCGGCCAAGATCACGGCGCCAACGGGACGAAGCGCCAGCCGCCGGTAAAGGAAACCAGTAATCCAAAGCCAGGACAGTGTAAGAAAGCCAAGACCATGGGTGAACCCTTCTGGCCCGCCGCCTGGCGGCGGGGGGATGAGCATGAAGGCACAGAACGACATTCCGAGCCAGCATATCAGCGTGATGGACGATAGCCGCACGAGCCCCGGCGCGATCATGTAGTGCCACCATTCCGGACTAAGTGACCATATCTGCCCCACTGCCGGAATGGCGTAGCCGATAACGGTTTGCAGCATCAGGAATGACGCGACGATTTCCGGTACTGTTGCAGGTGGCATATGCCTGCCGGTGGGCCAGCTTAGCCCCTGAGGCAGTACCATGGCGACCAGCAACCCAACCGACAGGCAAGCCAAATAGGTTGGCCAGATGCGCACGAACCGCCGACGATAGAAGCCTGTCTCTTCCCGTTCTAGGCTTGCGGCAATGCTGTAGCCAGAGAGAATGAAGAAGCCGAATACCGCGCTGCCTTGGTTCAACCAGAGGCCGATGTCGCTCCAGTCATGCCGGCCACCGACGAAAAAACTACAGTGACCGACTACCACCACAAGGGCGAGGAAGAACCGCAGCGCGGCCAGCACGGCCCAGGCAGAGGCTTCGTCCCCCTTCACACCACCACCTTCTCGGACTCCGCCGTTAGCGGCACGATCATCTGTTCGCGCAACTCCTCGCGCGGCAGCAGCGGCGTCATGTCCTCCAGCGGCATGGAGAGCAGCGTGCCATCCGGCTGCGGCACGGCGATCGCCTTGGGCCACAGCGACTCATTGGGCGTGACGTGGATGTCGCAGATGAACGGCCCCGGCTGCGCCAGCGTGTGGGCAATGCCAGCGTCAAGCTCCGATGCATCAGTGATGCGGATGGCGGGGAGGTTGAGCGCGCTCGCCAGCGCCACAAAGTCAGGCATGAACAGATTCGCTTCCGGCCCGGTGCCAACATAGCGGCCGCTAAAATAGTTGCGCTGGGTGTTTCGGATGGACGCGTAACCGCGATTGTTGATGATGAACAAGCGCACCGGCAGGTTGAGCCCACGCAATGTGGCGAGCTCCTGTAGGTTCATCATCAGGCTACCGTCGCTTTCCACGCCAATGGTGGGTTGGCGGCCGCGCGCGATGCAGGCGCCGATCATGGCTGGCAGGCCATAGCCCATGGAACCCAGGCCAGACGTGGTGCAGGCGCGCTGCCCGGCTTTGGCGCGGAAGGTCATCCAGAACGACTCAATGCCCAGGCCCGAGCCGCCCGTCATGATGAGCGCGTTTTCCGGGAAGGCTTTCGAGAAGGCGCCGATGAGATGGTAATGGCTGATCTCGCCGCTGGTGGGCCAAGGTTTGCCGTCATTGATCGCGTAGCGCGCCGCCCAGGCGGCGTACCGCGCAAACCACGCTGACCGGGCACGCGGCTGCAACAGGTCTTTGTGCGCCAGCGCGGCGACGATAAAGTCCTTGGCATCCGCCAGCACTTTCAGCTCGATCGGATGGGTGTATTTTTCCAACTCCACCGGGTCCACATCAACCATCACCTTGCGGGCATCGCGGCCAAAGCGGCCGGGGTTGAAAGCGGTGAGGGAGTTGTCGAGGCGAGTACCAATGCAGATCAGCAGGTCACAATTCTGCAGGGCGAAATTGGGCGCGCGCAGGGCCACAGTACCGGGTTTGCCGAAATTGAGCGGATGATCGGCAGGGATCATGTCCTGCGCGCTCCAGCTCGTCGTGACGGGAATGCCGAAGGTGTCGACCATCTCGCGCAGCAGCCCGGCAGCCCCCGCCAGACGCACTCCATGGCCGATGAAGAATAGCGGACGCTCGGCCGTGTTGATCATCTCGACCATCTGCGCCGCCGCCTCGTGCAGCCCCGCCTCCGGCGCGGCGGCTGGCGGGGTGAAGCCGCGCAACGTGGCGGGGTCCACTGGCCCACCCTGAATGTCCAGTGGCACGTCGATCCATACCGGACCGGGCCGCCCGGTAGTGGCCAGATGCACGGCCTTTTCCAGGTGATAGCGCAGGTCGGCGCCATCCATCACGGTGACGGCATATTTCGTCATGCCCTTCACCATATCCACAATGTCGACCTCCTGCGGCCCCTTCTGCCGCAGTCCACTATCCCCTTTCAGATCAGCGCGCTTCACCTGCCCCGAGATAACGAGCAACGGGCAGGATTCCGTCCATGCCTCGCCGACGCCCGTAATGGCGTTGGTAGCCCCTGGTCCCGACGTCACCAGCGCCACGCCAATGCGGTCCGTCACACGGCCGTACGCCTCTGCGGCCATAGCGCAGGCCTGTTCATGGTGCATCGGCACGGCTTCAAGCTTCTCCGCCTGCCCTACCGCGTCGACCAAAAACATGTTGCCGCCGCCGGGGACAAGAAAGACTGACTTGATGCCCTTTTGTGTCAGGAACGAGGAGATGTAGTCGGCGCCATGGATAGCATTCATATTTCAAAATCCCGTTTGCGGTGGGCGATGGTCTTTGCCATTCATGGCGCCGAGGCTTTAAGATAAGCGCTGTTCCGGCGCAACGGCGCCGCTCAACCCGACCTCCGAATATAATACGCTGTGTCGAGGATCTGCTGTTCCAAGGGGTGGAGCACGACACCGGCCTGCGCGGCAGCTTTGGCATAGGAGGCCATGTCACCCAGATAGCGGTCCGGGACGGCGGTTTCCCAGCCGGGCGGGCGGATGACCGGCAGCTCCGTACCGGCGATGGCCCTCGACACCAGCCGCGCCAGATCGCCGATTTCAATCCCCGGCTCGCCAGCTGTGTCGAAGACCGCCGGGCTGTCCCCCTTCAACAGGAGCGACAGTGCAATGTTAAGCACATCGGCTACATGTGTATATGAGCGCCATACGGGGTGCGCGGCGCGCAGAGCAATGGGACCGCCTCGCAATATGTCAGTGATGATGCAGGCAAGCGCGTACCCAGTGAGATTGTTCATGCCGGGGCCGGCAAGATTGAAGATGCGCATAACGACAGCGGGGAAGCCAAGGCGCTTGGCCAGCCCTGAGAAAGTAAGCTCGTCCTCGTATTTCAGTGCGCCATAGGGGTCTGCGGCGATGTTCTGGTGTGGAATCCGATCAGCCCCGTACACTGCCCCCGAAGAGGGCACAAACAAGCCAAGAGCGCCGCTGTGGCTTATATAGTTTTGCATCACGGCGGAGATGGCACGGTTTGTCTCGACGTATCCTGGCTCCCTTGCATATCCCCGCGTACGGAAAGCGAAGTGCAGGATAAGGGCCGGGGCGGTCTCAAGTTCTTTTAAACTCTCATAGGGCCTAGCAGTAACCGACCGACCGGAGGGCAACGCAAGCATACGCGAAGCTGTGCTGAACGCCTGCACGCGGCTCAGCAACGTTTCGCCGAGGGCATTGTCCAGCGCCATTAACGTCGCCTGGCCGAGCCATCCACCTGCGCCTGTGACAATGATGGGCCACGTACTGTCTTGAAGAGCACGAGTAATGCTTGATGAGAAATGCCCCCCTGAATTTGGTGGGGCGCCATTTGCACACAGTCTTTGAAGACTTCGTGCTAGATCATCCCTTGAACTTTGTCGCATGACTTGAGTCAACTTAAGGAAGAGCACAAAAATTTGCGGCCATTCTATACAATTCTAAATATTCCGCGGGATGCTTCGGTAGGTTTGGTATCTTCCCCGCGCCTCTCAATTTCCATGGATAAATTTGAGCCTTCGCGATACGGTCCATCGATATTACCAAATAAAATAGGATCGTCTCCAGAAATGGGGGAAAGAATTTTCGTCCCCGGCATAAATTCTTGATAAGATATTTGTCCTTTTTGCAAGGGTATCGCAAGATACACATTTTCGTCTGACAATGTTTGTCCGACTTCGAGGTCGTGTCTTGCATAAACACCACGAACTGGATCGCTCAAATGCTCTTTGCCATATTGAATATGTGACAGCCATTGCGCCCCTGCTGATCCACAAATATTTTCGGCTATTTGTAGAGTTTTGAACCATTCGCTGAGTTGATCCGAAAAATTATCCCCATTATGTGTAGCTGTCTTGTTGACACTCCCATCAATGCGCCTCTCGAAAAGGCTCGCTCCTTTTGCGTGAGCAACCAACATTGGCTCGCGCCAAGCACAACCCCAATCCAAGCTAAGGCCAACTCGAGCGGTTGAATAGCGACTCCTTAAAAAATCAATTTGGTTTAGCTGAAGATGATATTCGCCCCTCACAATTGGCGGCGGGTTATATTTCAAGCATATCTCTGTGCTGCGCCCGCCAAACAATGCCACAATATTGTCCAAATCATGTAGTGCACATCCATTCAACGATATTATTGTCGGCATTTTTGACGACGCCACTTCCTCAATCAGCGGCCATTCGACAATATTTGAAACAGACACATCAAGAATCTCGGCACCGAGCGCGATACTTTTTTGAATAGAAATATTGTCGCGAGGCGCGGCAATGAATGTCGTATTGGTTCTACGTAACTCCGCCAGAATTGTTTCGATACCATCCTTCGCTAGCTGCGAAGCCATAGTCCTTTTTATGATGGGCAAGTCGGTTCTATGGCGAAAACTCTTATGAACAAGAGTTTCTTTGTCAGATACATTAAGCTTCAAGGCAGTGCGGGCACTGTAGAATTTTGCTATTCTGGCAAATTCGCGAATTGCTTTGTTGCTGAGAGTTGCGACAAGCTCAGAAGCATTTGGCGCCTCAATAACGAATAAATTATCAAATTTTGAGACTGCCATCGGTTTTCTACCCGCACGTACTATCGGTATTTCATTTATGGTTTCCTACTCTTCCCTGGTCAATGTTTCTTGCAGCTCCGCTTTATGCGCTGGGTGCCGCACAAAACGAGAGCCGTGTCCCTGCTGCTGGTATAGGTGGCCGCTGATCGGCCTGCCGTAGCGACCGCCCAGCGTCTGGCGGAGGCGGGCCGATGGGCAGCCACCGCGGCGGCTTTTGGGTAGAATTGGGTTGCGAATCTCAACGCTAATCCAGGGAACCCGTGATGCCCACGTCAGAAATCAATATCCCGATATCCGGTCTCCCCATGTATGAGTGCGGGGCCCTCCTGTTCGCTACCTGGACAAGCCCTTCCAACCGTAAGCAAGGGGGCCTTTTTGCACGCCGATCGGGGGTCCCGTTTGCACGCCGTTTGACAGGCCATGGCGAAAGCGGTGGGCCATACGCCGTCCACGATCCATCGGATTTGGCAGGCGTTCGGCCTGCAGCCGCATCGTTCGGAGACCTTCAAGCTGTCGTCCGACCCGCTGTTTGTAGAGAAGGTACGGGGACATCGTCGGCCTGTATCTTATCGCCGCCCGAACGCGCCGTGGTGCTCTGCGTCGATGAAAAGAGCCAAGTTCAGGCTCTCGATCGAACCCAGCCTCTGCTGCCGATGCGGCCCGGCCAAGCCGAGCGGCGCACCCACGACTACACACGACACGGAACCACATCGCTGTTTGCCGCGCTCGACGTGAAGGCGGGAACCGTCATCGGCAAATGCATGCCGCGCCACCGCGCGCAGGAATTCCGCAAGTTCCTCGACGAGATCGAACGCAACGTGCCCACCGATCTCGACATCCATATTGTCATGGACAACTACGGCACACATAAGACCAAACTAATCCGCAACTGGTTCGTCAAGCGGCCACGCTGGCATCTCAACTAAACACCCACGTCGGCCTCATGGATCAATCAGGTCGAGCGATTCTTCGCCTTGCTGACCGACCGCGCCATCAGACGCGGCGTGTTCCGATCCGTCGCCGACCTCGAGCGCGCCATCACCGCCTATATCGACGCCACCAATGCCGCCCCTAAGCCGTTCCGATGGACCAAGACCACCGACGATATCTTCGCCTTGATCCAACGCTTCTGCCTGCGCTCCCTTCCAACAAACGCCTAAAATGCAAGGGACTTCCGAATCATGACACTATGGAGGCGTTTCCAACCCGTTCTGTGAAAAGCCTTACATTGCCGCCTGCCGAGTTAATTAGTCTACCTAAATACACCGAGCGCAACCGCGGGCACTTGTACTGGTCAGCTGGCCCCGTATACATACAAGCCATGCAGCCAGCGACAATTGATATCCTTCTCGGGGTTTATAATGGGGCCAACTATCTCGAAGAAACCCTAAAATCGATCGTTGCCCAGGATTTTCAGGATTGGCGCCTGTGGGTGCGTGACGACGCCTCCACCGATGAAACCCCGGATATTTTTGCCCGCTGGAAGGCAGAGTTGGGTGAGCGGATGGTGATACTGCCTAATTCCGAGCGCAAGAACCTCGGGATGTATGGAAATTTCACCCAGCTCCTAGCCGCGTGCACGGCGCCATATGTCACGGTTACTGCCCATGACGATCTTTACGCACCGAACAAGCTGAGCCTGACGCTACAGGCCATGCGTGAGCGCGAGGCGAAATGCGGCATCTCCCGCCCGATTACGGTGTATACTGACCAACGTGTCATCGATGGTGCCGGCCGTCTCATCGCCCCTTCGTTGTGGAGGCTAACAGGTTGGAAACCGCCAACCCATCACATTTTCGGACATCTGCTGGTGCACAGCTCCATATATGGGGGCACCACACTGTTCAACCGCGCAGTCATTTCGCTGCTCGGCACACCACCACACAGCGACGACACTTGGCTCGGCTGGATTGCCGCCATCTTCGGCGAACTCGTCCCACTCAACATTGCCACCGTCGATTTCCGCCGCCACGGAAAGAATTTCAGTGAACTGACACCAATGCGCTCGTCATTCACTGCAGTGCTTACTGCGCCATGGCGCACCTCGAGAATACTGCATGAGAAACTTCTCGCCCTACATCCGCAGGTGAGGCATTTCTATGAAACACATCATAGTCGGTTGCCACTTGCAGCCAAGGAAACCATCGAGGCGTTTCTGGACTTGGATCGACTAAACCCACTGGCACGCCGCTTGGCAATCCTGCGTTATGGCCTTCTCTACTCGTCGGCACTACGCAACGTCGGCCTGCTGCTTCTTATCTGATGCGCTCCGCCCAGCCAAATCGTCAAAGAACGCGCGCAGCGTGCTGGCGGCGTCACGTGTCTGCCAGCCCAGCTCGGCTTCAGCCCGGGAGGTAGCAAGCGAGGTAAATGGCGCTGGACGTTTGGGGGCAGGCACTGGGACCACCAATGCTGGGTCAGCCCCCATATGCGCACATAACAGCCTTGCCGCTTCGGCATACGAGATGTCGTCGCGTGCAGAAACCTGAAACAGGCCAGATCGTCTGGCAACGCACAAATGATCAATTACCTGGGCAACCTCGTCCAATTCGATCGGCGACATCGTCATATCCACATAAGGATGAATTGTCTGACCGACGCACAGCGCGTCCCGCCACTGGCCAAAAAGACCTGCCGCCGGAGTGAGAACCTTCGTCAAGCGGAGCATAGCTCCATGCGCGCCCAGCGCCAACAGCCCCTGCTCAAGGGCAAGTTTTTGGCGGCCGTAGGCCGATTGCGGAGCGGGCTTAGTCTGCTGCGCGGCGCGTGGCACGTTGCCATCCAGCACCTGACTGCTCGAAAGCCCAACCACTAGGGCACCATGCTCCGCATAGCGCCGAGCCAAATCCAGGCTGGCCTCCACGTTGACACGCCAGGATAACTCCAGATCAGCCTCGCAGCAGGCAATCGAGCTGACCGCCGCACACAACACGACAATATCCGCCGGGGGGAGCACGGTGGCGTCATGTTTGGCGAGATCGAGTGGCAGCTCGGCTCCAAGCCGACGCGAGGTAACGGCGTAATCGGCCCCTCGACCCGCGAGAAGGTCACGCAATGCACCGCCGATACCACTGTCCCCCCCCACGATTAAGATCATATCTGCACACTACCCCCGGAGCCACGCGACGCCCGGTCACTCAAAAAAGATGAAGCCGTAATCGCCCTTATATCCCGCCTGAGCGGCGATCCACGCCCAAGACTCCGGGCTATGGAAGGATTTGCACGTCAACTGCCAGTTTAGTAGAATTCATCTTCTCCTGCATGGTGCGGTAGGATTCGACCATGACGTATTTGCGAGTATCCTTACCAACGCGTTCGATTTCGGCAAAGGCTCGCAACAGCACCTCGATGGGCAGGTTGTGCAACGTGCCCAATGAAATCACAAAGTCGAAACTGGCATCGGCGAAAGGGAGCGCGGAGGCGTCACCCAGATGCAGGAGGGGACGAATTTCCTCTTTTGCATTCTCAAGCGCGTAGGCTGAAATATCGAGCCCCGTCACCCGCAAGCCAGGCAGAGCCGCCCACAGTTCATATAGTAGATAGGCCTTACCGCAGCCGACATCTAGTACATGGTCACCCGGCTGCAGCCGGTAGTGGGCAATAAGGGTCTCAGCCAAACGGCGCCAGCGTCCGTCATAGTGATACCCGCCGTATCCATAACAGCGGTCGCCATCCCAGTATGCCTCACCAAATTGCGACGCGATTTCTGCGTGTTCGGCCCGTTGCGTGTGCATCGCGCGCTCCACATAGTTCCGGGCCGTGCCCGCGTGCTGTGTTTGCAAAAAATCGATACGGGCCATGTCACGCCGCCACGCGGTTCAACTCATCGAAATATGAGGCGATCTGCGCACGGCGCTCCTGCCAAGCAGTAGCCTGACGGACTTCGCCAGAGCGTCTCGACGTGATCAGCATCTGCGGCGCTCGCCATGCAAAGCGCCTCAAGCGCAAAATGGCGGAGTTTACCCTCTTTTAGAAATGAGGCGTAGACATCCTGGCGGCGCGCGCGCACGGCGGGCAACATGAACAAGCTGTAGGCGATTACGCCCTCGAGGATGGGCAGCTCGCTAAGCACACTGGTCAGGACCATGAAGCAACCGGGCATCGCGTATTCCGTAGCGCTGAGCTTGTAGGCCAACTTGTGCCGGCCGGCGTAGTCGCGGATGACAAGATTCTGTACATGTTGCGCCACGCGCTCACCCATGAAGGGACGAGACGATATATAGCCACGATAACCCGCAGATGCCTCAACACTACTCATTGAACCCTCCAGGCAGTTGATAAGCCAGCCCTACGTGACTGGCCGGACGCAGGGTGATCGGTTCAAAGAACTCGCCTAGGCGCTTGTCCGCGTATGGCGTGAACACTCCCTTGAAACGGCAATTCGCCGACCATCGGGCGGCGGCTTCCTTGTTAACCCGGTTGCCGTGCGGCAGGTTCTGGTTGAACAGCAAATACTGGCCATAGGTGATGTCCACCCAGGTCACCTTGGCCGCGATGGACTGAAACGCCCCCTCGGCGCCCATTGCTTCAAAATCCCGCAATTCCAAGCCAGCTGCATGTGCGGGCGGTAGAATGTACATCGATTTCGTGCGGTAACAATCGGTGAAAGGTATCCAGAGCACCACCTCGAAAGGGGAGTCGCCGGACCAGGTGTCGGCGTGCAGCGCTAACAACGAACTGTCATCCTCGGGCAACTGGACGGAGAGATTGATGCGCCGTTGTATACAAAGCTCATTACCGACGATTGCCTCCAGCGCGGAGCGCGCGAGGTTGAAATACGCGGCGCGGCTACCCCGCGCAGCGTTCAGAGCCCCGATCAGCGCGAGACGGAACTCATTCAGTTGTTCAGATGGAACATGGTTGCCAATCGTGTCAAGAAACACTTGCGAATCATCGGGGTATGCACAACCCAAACGCGCCACCGCGGCCTCGACCAACAGCGTGCGCAATCGCTCCAGTGCGGCGCCGTCCTCGACCTCTCCAATCACATAGCCGTCCTCCAGGAACCTCCTGCCCAGTTCGGCATCATGAGCGGATCGGAAATCGGCTGCGTCAATCATGTCGTTCTTTCACATCTGCAAAAATATGGCGGGCGACAGCGGGCCACGAGGAGAAAGACTGCAACCGTGGATCGGCGAGCTGGTCATCCGGATGTAACGCGAAATGCAGGCCATTCGTACCAGACGGGAACACCGGGTCAAGCAGTACCTCGGGCAGGTCATCCACGAACCACGCACAGCCCAGCGTCTCGATCAGCGCCAGTTTGTCGGCCCGGCTATCGGCAAAATACAGCGGGATGTCGCTAAAGCTCACCCCCTCCGCTGCGTTAAATCGCTGCGTGTTTAGCCATATTCTGGCGCACTCGCGCAGATTGGCGCCATTCGGCGCCGCAGCGGCGTACTCGGTCTTGTGGCTGATGATCGCCACGTCGTGGCCCGACCTACGGCAGTCCAAGATGAAAGCGGCCACACCTGGTGAGAGGGACGCATAATTGATACACAGCCCGTAAAGCTCGGCCTGCAGACGCTGCCAGCCCGCATCACCTTGCGGGCCGGACCGCAGATAATCGCGTACCGCCCGTTTGCCGCCCGTGAACGTCTCCGGCAACAGACCGATCTCCCATCCAACGCGCCGACAGGCCGCGTCATAGTCGATGATCGTGTTATCCAGATCCAGTCCGATCAACAAAGGCCAGTCCTTACGCCCCCAGTACCCGAAATCATCAGTTTTATGCCGTAACGTATAGGGCTTTACTGTTGAGCACCAGAACGCTCATGCGACCATCTCACGCA
Source organism: uncultured Alphaproteobacteria bacterium (assembly GCA_963750235.1). Classification (GTDB taxonomy): domain Bacteria; phylum Pseudomonadota; class Alphaproteobacteria; order Acetobacterales; family Acetobacteraceae; genus Acidocella. Next base: position 429,041 of record CAVVPW010000003.1, on the reverse strand, counting down.
GCGGTCTAAACGCCGCGGCAATACCCGCTGCAATTGCGTGCGGCGTGAGACCGGCGAGATCCAGCAAGTGATCCTGCGAGCCATAACCTTCAGGAAACTGGTCCGGCAAGCCGAACCGTTTAACCGGCCGGCAAACATTATGATCAGCTAGACATTCCAAGACAATCGAGCCGAGACCACCAATCAGGCTGTGCTCCTCGACGGTGGCCACCAACGCAACATCAGCTGCTACCGAGAGCAGCGCCTCGTGATCAAACGGCTTTAGTGTGTGAGCGTGAAGCACGCCGGTTTTAATGCCGCGCTCCGCGAGCACGTCAGCGGCGGCGAGGGCAAGCCGCGTCGCAATGCCAGTACCAACGATTAACACTTCACCCGGATCACGCATCATGATCGCCTTGCCGATTGCAAAAACTGTGTCTGGGGAGGAGATAACCGGATCACCTCCCTTGGCCACACGGATGTAAAGCGGCCCATTCCAATCCAAGCTACAGTTCATCAGCCGGGCCATCTCCGGCGCATCGCTTACCGCCACGATGGCCATGTTCGGCAATGGGCGCAGCAGCGCGATATCGTCGAACGCCATATGTGTCGGCCCGAGCGGCGCATAGACCACACCGCCACCGTTGGCGATCAGCCGCACCGGCAAATCATGAAGGCAGACATCAATGGCGACCTGCTCGAGGCAACGGCGCGTCAGGAAGGTAGCAATGGAATTGACGTAGGGCCAGTATCCTTCCATGGCCAACCCTGCGGCCATGCCGATGATGTGCGCCTCGGCGATACCTTCCATGAAAAACCGTTCTGGCATCTGCGTGCGCATGTCTGCCAGCGTGCCGGCTCCTAGGTCGGAGCCGACGAAGAGTACGCGCAGGTCGCGTTGCGCTAACTCATAGACCATATTTAGAGCAACTTGGCGCATCAGTACCTCACCAGCGCCTCGCGCATCTGCGTGAGGTCGTTGTCCTTAATCTTGGCCTTGTGGTGCCAATTCGGGTTGCCCTCAGCAAAGTCTAACCCCTTACCCTTGACCGTGTGACAAATGACGATCGAGGGTTGCGCACCCTGGGTCGCCGCCTGCCGTAGGGCCTGCACGAGCGCTCCCACATTGTGACCATTTGCCTCCTGCACCGCAAACCCAAAGCTGCGCCATTTCTCAGCCAAGGGTTCAAGTGGCACCACGTCGTCAATCGGGCCATAAGATTGCAGCTTGTTGTAGTCCACCAGCGCTGTCAGATTGCCCAGGTGGTGCTTCGCTGCCGACATTGCAGCCTCCCATACGGCGCCTTCGTTGAGCTCGCCATCTCCCATGACCACATACACGCGCGCCGCATTCCCCTTGAGACGCAAGCCTAGCGCCAACCCTACGCCGATCGAGAGACCATGGCCCAAGGCGCCGGTCGAGGCTTCGACGCCGGGAACCCGCCCCCGCTCCGGATGCCCCCCCAGCGTGGCCCCCGGCCAGCACTGTCGGAGCAGTTCCTCTTTGCCGAAGAAGCCCTTGTCGGCAAGCAGAGCATAGAGCGCGAGGCACCCATGCCCCTTGCTCAGGATGCAGCGGTCACGCCCCTCCCAGCTTGGTTCGTCGGCCCGGTAGTGCATGACTTCATCGTAAAGTGCGCGCAGGATCTCGACTAGCGACAGTGTTGACCCGACATGGCCGCGGCCTCCGCCCGCCAGGGCATCGATAATCAGTTCACGTAAGTACCGCGAGCGCGCATCAAGGCGGATAGTTTTGCTCGCAAGAGCGAGGTCGGTCATAGGTGCCAGTCCTCAACGAGAAACTCCCGGCATAGTCCCAGGAGGCCCAAGGCCTTGTCAAGCTGGGCACGCTTAACTTCCGACCAGTCGCCTCCGTGCCCGGCAGATTGGCGGCGAGCCCAATGCACGGGAAGAAATTCATTCAGCACAATGAGGGCCCACCGCAAGGCGATGAGCGGCGCCAATCCTTGCAGACGCGCTCTAAAATGCCCGCTATCCATGAAGCAGCTCCCGGCACGAGCAAAGAATTCCTGGCGCTCCCACAGTGTGAGTTGCATGGCGGGGTGACACAATACGTCGACGATCAGCCGCACCGGGTCGTCCCAACCGAAATACTCGAAATCGAGAAAAGCAAGGCGGCCATCGGGCAAACGCAAACTATTGTGCAGACCAAAATCGGAGGGCGAGAGAACCTGCATGTCGGGTGCTAACATGGTGTCGGTTACCAGCTCCGCAGACGCGTAGCGGCAGCGGAGGTTATCGTCCGCTGCCTTCAGAAGCGGCTCGAACGATCTCCGCAGGAATTGATCGAGCGCCGGCTCTTCTCCTCGTACCTCGCTCAATGCTTCCATGCGCCGCAGGATTTGGATCCGCATGATCTCAGCACTCAGCGTCGCCTCGGTCGCCGTCATCAGCTGCTTAGCCTCGGAGGCGCGCGAGATTTCACGCAACGCGACAACAGCTGCCGCGAGCTGTCTCAAATCTTCCGCGCCGCGCGGCTGTGGGCTCGCCCCGTCGAGCCACTCATAAAGTCCAAAATGGCGATCGTAATCGACAGCCACAGCTTGGGGGACAGGCACCAGCCAGCCCGGCTGTGCCTGCAAGAAGCGACATGCCGCGAATTCCCTCTCGAGGCGCCCGACATGCTCTCCTGGCCGCTCCGCATAAGATTTGCAGGCGTAGGCACCGGCTGTCGTTTGCACCCGGTAGATGCGATTATTGCCGGAGCCTAAGACACGCGTGAAGGATATGACGTCTGATCGCAACAACGATGCTGTCGCCGCGCGAAGCGCCACCTCATCATTATCGGATACCACAGGACAACCCTGCTTTCATCTCCGCAGCTGCCTTACGATTGCACCGCGTATCCTGGTAGCGAGCGGGGCATGTCATGGGGCGCGCACCGGCTTCAGATGAAGTTGACATGGGGGGGCGGCGCGTCGATGAGTTGGTGAAGGTAGCGGTTGGCTTCATCCATGCGGCAATTCTGTCGGCATTCCTCAATGTTCAATTCGTTCATCACGAGCTCGTAGTTGCGGTGGCGGCGTTCGCCTTCCCAAATGTCTTGGAAACTGGAGGCGTTGATATTCCCGAACTCAAAGCGCGGGTCGAGCAGATAGGCGCTGCAGCCGGAGACGACGCCGCTGGCCATGATATACCCCCACAGAAAGGGCACAGAATAACAACGTGGATAGCGCTGCGCGCCGCCGAGCTTGCGCATGGTATTGGCGCGGAACACAAGGTTGAAGCGCGCACTCCGCAGCCCGGCAAGCCGCTCCTCCAGCGCCAAAAACGGGCGATAATCCACGGCCTCGTAGTCGTGGGTCAGGCTGTGCTTGTGTTGAGAATAGGGTTTTACCACCAAATAATCGAGCCCGACCTCGTCGCGGCAGCGCTTGGCCAGTGTTTCGACCTCATCGACATTCTCGGGCAACAGCAGCATCTGCGCTCCCAGCACGGTCGGCAGCTTGCGTTCGTCACGGGCGCGCGCCAGCGCCGTGAGATTGGCGAGGGCGTTGTCGAAATGCTGCGCGGGGGCGCGGTGAACCTTGGCGTAGGTCTCGCGCGTGCCAGCATTGATGGAGGCCTTGAGCCACGAGACATGCGACAGCGCGCGCTCGATGAACTCCTTGGGCAGCAGCGAGGCGTTGGTGGTGAAGGAGACGTCAATACCGGCCGCGGCGGCAGCGACGACGATGTCGTTGATGCGCTTATGCAGGAGTGGCTCGCCCTCACCCGCAAACATCACGCTCTTCACGCCCAGGCGCCCCATTTCCGCGAGGCGTTCGGCAAGAAGCCCGGCATCCAGCGAGACGGTCTGGTAGCCGATATAGTCCACGGCACAAAACGTGCAGCGGTGGTTGCAGGCGCCAATCGGGGAGATCTCGACGTAGATCGGGTAGACGGACTTCGCCAGCTCCCAGTTGCCGCGGGCCGCCATCAGCGCGGCCACGCGGGCGGGATGGTAATGCAGCTTGTGGCTGTCTATGCGGTAGCTGTCAGACAAACTCGTGCCTCGCTTGCCCCTGGGGCGGGTTTGGTTCCTGGCGGGTCAAGGTCGCCTGGAGTGTTTCAAAGACCATGTCAACGGAAATCCGTCCCATGCAGGGATCGGGGCGCACGCAGAGCCGGGCGGCGCAGGGCGTGCAATTGGCGGCGCCGGGCGAGACCAGCTTGGTCAGGCCCGGATGGTCCGGCACGTCGGAGTGCGACGTGGGGCCGAACAAGGCGATGACCGGCTTGTTGAGCGCGATGGCGAAATGCAGGCCCAGCGAATCGTTGGTGATGAGAACGCGGCAGGACGCGATCCAGTCGATATAACGCTCGATCTCGTCAACGTTGTCGTGCTTGAGTTGCCAGGCCACGGAAAGTCCGGCGGCGGCGCAGCGCGCCTCCAGTGCCTGCCAATGCTCCATTGGCCAGGATTTGTGCGGGAACTTGCTGCCCACGCGGTAATTGAAGCCGATATCATGGGTGGCGGGCATGCTAGGTTGGTAGCCCAGCACGTAATTCTCGCCCTGCCAGCTGGCGCCAACCATGTCGAACAGCAACTCAGACCAGTTGCGCCCCACGCGCTGCTTGAGATGCGGATCCTGCGCGATGTGCAGCGCCTCTTCGGCCTCGCGGTGGCCGGCGACGCGGCCCAGGCGCTGGTCGTAGCGGAAGCCAAACTTCTTCCATCCGGGGATCGCGTCGGCCAGCGCGCAGATGCCGGGATCCTTCTCGAGGTTGATCACGATTTCAAAGTAATCGCGCGTCAGGTGGAAGGGCGTGAACGGGTTGATTTTGATTACATGGTCGATCCTGGTGTTGCCGCGCAGCAGCGGCCAGGCCAGCGGATCGGTCACCCAGGTGATGTCATAACGCGATTGCGGAAAGACGTGCAGGAGCACCGTGGTACGGAATACGTCGCCCAGGCTGACCGTGCCGCTGACTTCGGGGTCCAAAGTCTCGCTATAGCCAGGCTTGATGATGAGGAGCTTCTCCCGGCTCATGGGAGCCTGCCTCCCGCCAGGATGCCAGCCCTGGCCAGGGAGAGGCGCTGCGCCTCGGGGATTTTCTCCAACAGTTCAGGCGGGAACTGGATGTTACGTATTTCCACCGAGGTATGCGCCTGCCCGATGTCCTCAAGCGATTGGAAGCGATTGTTTTTAACTTTGGTGTCGCAGCCGATGCAGGCCCCATAATGGGCGCACGCGCGAAAACGCGAGAGCTCGGCAAGAGTGAAGCCGGGATCCAGCAAATGGCCAATGGGGTGCCGAGCCAGCTCGGCCAGTGCATCCGGCCCGAAGCGGAAGCCCCGCTCGCGCAGCAGGGCAAACGCCGCATGGGTGCCGCCATGCATCCAGGTCTCGTATAGATGGTGATGGCAGGGCCACACAAAGCCAAGCGGGTCGATGAGCAACTCCGTGGTACGGCAGATGCAGGAGAGCCCCGTGGACCGGTGGCCACTGGCGATGAGGTCGGTGGAGTAGGGATATTTGTATGCGCCGTGGAGCACGCCGTTGGCCAAGCCCAGGAATTCCTTGGGCTCGAAGGCCACCCGGCCGTCTGTAAGGCGCCGCGCCTCGTCAAGCAGCGGCAGGTTATCCGGATGCGCGACCAGATAGATGCCGACATCGCTGATCCGCTTGTCGGATGCAACCGTAAAGCCGATCTCGCGCAGCGCCTCGCAGCGCGAGATCAGCGTTTCCAGCCCGCGCGTCCACACGCGGTCCATCTCGGCCGGATGGTAGCTCACGCGGACGGACGGATAGCGCGCCGTCCGTCGCAGGCGCTCGGCATGGGTGCCAATGGCGCGCGCCATGCTGGCAGGGGGCAGGGCGAGGTTGGTCAGCAGGTCAAACTTGGCATCCACGCCCGCCAAAATATCGGCCACCCCGGCGCCGCGGCCAAACATTGTGGGTTCTCCCCCCTGCAGGGTGATGGGCAGGTCTGGCCCCAGCGCAGGCGCCAAGCGGGAAAGGCCGGCGACCCATAGTTCGGCAGGCATTTCGGCGCCGCCCATAGCACCGCGACCCCCGGCTTGATCGGGGTCGTTGATGCAATACGAGCAGTTAAGATTGCAACCGAACGTGAGAAACACACCAATGTAGTTGAGCCCCTCAGGCACGGATAAAAGCGGCAAGTCGTCGGACAGCATTACCTAACCTCTACATTTGACAGCCGCAATTGCATAGAAATATTCTCCACCGCTAAATGTTACCCTACCGAACAACTGTGAGCAATCTTATCGGCCCAGTCGGAGCGGAGTGCACGGTTATTGGGCTATTTGTAGCGGTCCAATAATGGCCACTGATCCAGGCCCAGCAGCAGCACGTACCGAAGGGCGGTTTCGGCGCCAAACACGGCTTCCGACTTTGTGTCGGCCCAGGTTTCGCCCTGCAGCGGCTTGGGCACGTGGTCACCACCGTAATGGCGTGACTGCAGCATGTGGTCGAGAAGATCTTCCACCTCGGCGACCGGCTGATAGGCCGAGATAATGGCGAGCCGGGGCAGTTGCAGATGCCACATCGGCACCGGCAGGCCGGAAGCAAGTTCGTGTCGGGTGGGGAGGTCGGGCGGCACAGCGTAGCCCAACGCCTGCAACAGCCCAGATTGGATCACGCCCTCACCTCCATCGCATGCGCCGTCATCTGCTTGCGTGCATGGTTAAGCAGGTTTTGAAAGGGACTCTTAGGGGGCGAGAAAGGCTTGAGGAATACGAGCGTGGGAACCGCCCAGCGCAAAAATTGTTATGAACGGGGATTTACGTCTATTTTAAGTGTGTTTTGGCCGGGCGATTACCAGTCGCTTGCTCCCATGATTTTTGAAAAAACATGAGGTGACATTGAAACTCGAAAACTCCATGTTTTTCTGGTAATTATGCTGATTTCATGCAACATGATGGAACATTGGAAAGCATGGTGAGACGGGCAAATCTGTTGCCCCGACGTTGCCCCGGCCCGGAGCAAGCGGCATGGCGAGAGTTGCGCTGACGGACAAGTTCATCAAATCGGAAAGCCGGGTGCCTACTGCCGGGCGGGCGGATTATTTCGACTCCATTGTGCCCGGCTTAGCCCTGCGGGTGACGAAGAAGGGACACCGGACATTTGTGCTCGTCGCCCAGTTTCCGGCAAAACCGAAGAACCCCACGCGCCGGGTGCTGGGCGAGTACGGCGCCATCACGCTTGATGAGGCGAGAAAGCGAGCCAGGCGCTGGCTTGAACTGATTGGCAAGGGAATCGACCCCAAGATCGACGAGGCCCGGCGAAAAGCCGAGGAGCGCCGCAAGGCGGTCAACACCTTTGAAGCCGTCGCCAAGGAATACCTTGCCCGCCATGAGGCGCTGGCCAAGCATCAAGCATAACGTATCTTGGAGGCGGAATTCATCAATCCTTGGGGACAGAGGCCGGCCGGCGACATTCTGGCGGAGGAGGTGGCTGATGTCATCCGGGCCATCGTGAAACGGGGAGCGCCGTATCAGGCACACAACGCGCTGGGCCATCTCCGGCGGGTCTATAACTGGGCCATCGGCACGCACGAGTTTGGGCTCACCTCCTCGCCTGTCACGGCGTTGAAGCCCAAGGACCTGATCGGCGCGAGGCAGGCGCGCACCCACATTCTGGGTGACGCCGAGTTGCAGGCGATCTGGAAAGCCTGCGCGGGCGGTTATCCACACCATCAGCAAGGCAATCAAACCGGATGATTTCATATTCTCGACCTATGAAGGGACTGAGGCACGCGCGTCCTATCATTCGCCGATTGCAGGGCTGCTGGCGGAATCTTAGCTGATGCATCGTTCAACGGGAAGCCGGCGGAGCACGTATTGCTCTCGGCACACCCACGCCACCTCCAGGCTCTCCGTGGGTTTCGACGTGTATTTTCTGGCCAAGCAAATGGGCACGTCGGTGAAAATCATTGAGGATCACTGCGGCCACGTGACAGCCGTCAAAAATGCAGATTGCATTCTTCAAGATCTGCCGGGGTGGGAGCCTGCCACCGCCGTCCCCTCAAAGTCGCGCTGAAGCGCGACGACGGCGCGGCCTTTTCGGGCCTGAAGGCCCGCTCTTCCTGCTTTCGGCCGCGCGCGGCCGCGTGACTAAGGGTGACAAAGTCGCAGGACACCTGGTCTCGGACAAGGCGGTGGCGCGGCTAGCAAAATCGGCGGCGGCTGGTCTCGATTCGGAATACTTTTGCGGACACCCGCTGTGGGAGGGTCATGCAATGGGCTCCGGTGCTGGGGACGTGGCTGTGGGTGGCGGAGAGTATCGTTGCGACGAATAGTGCCAGCAAATCGTATGGTGCGTAGCGGGCGGCAATCGCGTTGGGCTTACCGAAGCAGGCGAGGCATTTGGCATTGCATGGCGGGGCTTCGAAGCAGGATGTGACCGGACTTCAATAATGCTGGAGCCGGCGGACCATTCATGCGCGTTATGCGGCACAGCAAACTCGAATTTTCCGGTGTTTTGGATTTTGATGTGAGTAAAAATTTCTTACTCTCAACGCAGATAATTTTTTTTTCTAAGAAGAAAAAATTGCCGATATGGCCAGCCGATGATCGGGATCAAACGAAATGGCACCAAAATTGCCGAGAGACTCAGAATACCGAGGCCGAAATATGGGATGCGTGCCCCGAAACGAAGCCAAAAGGAAAGCAGTTGGCGCTTTGACGTGCCCTTCCTCGCCGAGGATATCATGATATTATTAAAACGGTCCACCAAGTGAATGCGCGGGAGCTTCTTGAGTTGCTTTAATTTTTCGGCGCCAATATTTTGCACCTGACCAGAGATCGCCCCCAACATGGAAGAGATCTCGAAGGCGTCATTCAGTAATGTTTCAGCCAATGTGGATTGTGTTGTCATTCCGTCGTGAAAGACGTAGCTGATTTTTGCGTCCGGCCAAAATCCACAACGGTGCGTAGCGGAAATTGGCAGCCAAGTCGCCACATCGGCGGCATGGGGAAGCCGGTTGGAAAAACCAATACAGCCTTTTAGTACTGATGTCCGGAAAATTATCCCTGCGAGTGGCAACGTAAACCTGCCTTTTATCCATGGTTCAATGAGATGTTCGAAGATATTTAACTCTCCGCGCATGAACGTGGGGGGCAGATTGTCGTCATTCAGGTTGGTTATCTTATTTATGATACGGCAACGCATGAACAATAAATCGATATTCTCTGATGTTTCCAGCGCATAGCCGAAACTCTCAACAAAATCATGGTCAATGAGGTCGTCATCGGAGAGAAGCACGAACCAGTCTCCTGTCGCTTCGTTCAGACAGGCATTCCAGTTGCCGACCATCCCGATATTCGTCTTCTAACTCAAGATCTTCAGCCTGGGGTGGGAGAACGTGTGCAAGCGTTCCAGGGTATCGTCGTCTGAAGCATTATCGGAAACAACGATTTGAAGGGGGAGTTTTGTTTGCGCCAGACAGCGGCCGACCAACTCGCTCACGAGTGCCGCTCGGTTTCTTGTGGGGATACCGATAGTCAGGCACGAAGGAGAGGAAATGATTTCACTTCCGAAATGCGTTTCACTCACAATCAATAGTCCATTTTGTAAAAGGTGACTGAAAGTCACGAAATGAAATGAGATTCTGGTCACGCTCTGAAATGATGGGATCGATCACGGGCCAGGAAAAATCGATGCTACGCCAGTGCACACCGCTATCGCTCCCGGGGGCATAGAGTGATGTCACATTATAGAGCGTGATGGCTTCGTCCGACAAAGTTACAAACCCATGGGCGCATCCCGGCGGAATATAGACGCCGCGGGCGCTTGACGCATCCAGAACGGCCGAGATACAGACGCCAAAACTCGGCCCATTTACCCGCAAATCGACCACCACATCAAGAATTCTGCCATATACACAAGTCACAAACTTGTCATGATCATGAGGTGGCAACTGGCAATGCATTCCACGCAGCACATTCTTCTTGGAGGTTGTCAAAAACTGCTCTACGAAATTTGTTCGTAAACCGTATCGGGAAAACACCGGTTCCTGGTACGTTTTGACGAACGCTCCGCGGTGGTCAAACTGCTGCGGCAAGTTAAGGATAAGCACGCCGGAAATGGCAGTCGATTCAATGCCAGTCATGTGACTGCTCCATCAGGCTAATCCCCCGTTCGAGTGACACCAACGGTGACCAGCCCGGAACCGCCGCCCCGCGTTGCCATGGTTGCATGACCTCTCTCGCCCGGTAGGGGCGCTTGCCCCAGTCAATGGGGGCACGGCAGCCAACAACATTTTCCCAAATGGCCACGATTTGACGCAGGCTGTAGCGCATCATGGGTTGGACAAGCCATTTATGCATCTTACCGGGAGGTAGTCCGCCTAAGGCTTTGTTTGCCGTGCGGATCGCGGCTACAGCATCATCCACATATACCATGTCAAGAACTTGTTCTCCAGGCGACATGGCAAGGCGCTCGCCCGTCCGTACTGCATGCCGCAGATTGAAGAATAATTTTCGTCTTGGATCATGCGGGCCGTAGGTGTCTGTCATCAGGAGGCTGCCGACAGACAAACCACGTGCGGTTGCAAAATAACTCGCTATTGTTTCCTGGGCGGATTTTGTGGCAGCATAAAGTGTTGCTGGTGTTAAATCATAATCGCTAAAGTGTTGCCATGAAGTTCCAACCACGACGATGCGTCGGCAGCGATTGTTTGCCATAGCGTCAAAAATTCTCGTCCCGAACAGAATGTTGCTGTTTATCAACGGACCGATGTCGGATGGCCAATGCTCCGCGACGTATTGGCTTGCCAGGTGATAAACGAGAGTCGGGGCGCACCTGTGCGAATATCGTGTTGAGTACCGAATCTGTGCCATCATCAGCGTGACAGGTGAGCTGGCCCCGGATATTGGCCAATTGGTCAAACGATGAAGTCCGGCCTGTGTATGATGTGAACGTCAATGCCATCTGAGATCAAACCCGCAACGAGGCGGCTGCCGAGATATCCTGTAGCACCCGTAACAAGGACAGGATGAGACGTCCCCGGAGCATTTCTCATTATTCGAACTCGTCCATAGATGGTCTCGTTATTAGTCCCACCCGTTATGCACCGGGCCGCACAATCTTATCTAGTTGGTTTGCAAGGAAAAAAGCAATCCTTCTCCATTAGATTTTATGGTAGATGCGCCGACGACATCGAATGATGGACACGGGGTTGGGGAGCGGGTTTTATTCTAGGTCAGGTGCGGATTCGCGGACCTGGCGGACTTGTCTTGGTTAATGGGAGGAGCGCGTGGGACTTGAAGGAAGTTGGATTGCTGTCCTTCAATTCAGCATCACGCTTGCATAAGCGCGGCGAATCGGGAGCCATGATGCCTCGTTCACCTTTTGGAGGCATTCACGACCAAGACTTCCCGTTCCTTCCTCCCCGCCCAAGCCCGCACTTCGGCTGACCGCCCCCTCGAGAAGCTGGTCAAGCTTTCGGCGGCCGCCGCCATCCTTGGCGTGTCGGCCATCACCGTCCGTCGCCGGGTCCCGACCCAGAAGCCTGGTACACCAGCACTTGCGGGAAGCCGCCCGACTACTCTGACCCACTGCTGTCACTGGCTAAGACAGCGGCGGGGCGGCGGTCGCTACTTCAAAGCTGATCCATAGCAGACGGCCGATAACTGACACAGCCATCTGGCCCGAAGACCACCCCCATCTCCTCAAGCGCCCTTTGAATGGCAAACAGGTTGGCTGCCGTGGTTGAGGGAACGCCATCTACCAGTTCAGCGCGAACAACCGTGGTTCGTCCAATTCTCGCGCGTGTGGCCAAATCGTTCGCTGACAGTTTGGCGAACGCTCTTCCAGCTCGAATTTGAGCGCCAGTGATCATCATCGACCGAAGGAAAGAACGGCAACTTCGAGCACGTCAATATGATCTTATAAAATATTTTGGATCAAAAGCGTCTTTTTTCTTGCATGCGAACCATTTTGTATCATATGAACCACATGAGCCGCCATTGAGAAGTTCATCTCGATAATCGGCTCGGCTGCTCAAAACTGATTTTGATCAGTCATAGCGGCTGGAACCGCGCGTTGCCGCGCGCGGCCCAGCCTGGCCCACCGCATTTATTTGGAGAAGCAAATGCAACAGGTTCCCACCACTATGCCGCCCCTCTGGGGCAGGCACCAGCCTCATCCCGCTGGCCCCTTTCACGGACACCAGTAGGTAATGACCCGCGCATCAAGCCGCCAGCCACGCCCCCTGCGATGAAGCGCGCCCCCTCGGCGGCGATCCTGACCGGCGAAGTCCGGCGCCAACTTGGTGCTGTCCCGCCTCCAGAGCTGGGGCATCCCGGCCCAGGCGTCGATGCCCGGCGTTGCCTATGACCTCATCGCCGACATCGAGGGCCTGGATATGCTGCAGAATCCAAGTCAAAACCCGCAGCCAGCCCAAAGGCCGGCGCTGCTCCTTTTCGATGACCAGGGGCTTCTACTATTCCCGCTCCGGAATGTTCAGGTACGGCGAGGACGATTACGACATTGCCGCCTTCGTCTGCCTATCCGTCGGGCGGGTGTTCTTCCGCGCCGCGCCGATCCACCGCGTCAGTGTTCGCACCACCTGGCTGCGCTTGCCCGGCATCGATCGCCAGACATTCGATCTTACGCTGCAGACGATCCAGCATCGCCGCAACGCAGCTGCGTTCTCTTGGCCTACGTCGATGCCCCGCGACCTGCCGCCAACGGCTCCCCAGGCGCCGTCGCGGCAAGCCTCTTTCAACCTTTGACAGGAGCAAAATCATGCAGAATGAGCTCCCGTTTGCGGCAGAGTTTGAACCCGCCCCTGAGCCACAGGGCGAAGATTTAAGCGCGGTCGCGGAGACCGCGCCCCTCGATTGCAGCCGCATACTGGCTCGACACATGCTGCGGGCCGCCATGGGTAAGGCCAGCCAGCCCCTCTCGCTTGGCCTTTATATCGTGCAGGCCCCCAGTGCGGAGTGGTGCGCACCGCTCGAAGAGGTCGTGCGTGACGTCTATCTCGGCGCCCCTCGCCCATAGCCGCAAGCGCCGGATGGCCGGCTCCAGCCACCCGCAGCTCCATGTCTTCGGTCCGCTGTCTGCCGCCGATCCCAAGCAGGCTGACCAGATCAGCTCAGAGGTCCAGAATGTATTGACGCTTGGCAGGCCGGTAGTCGTCATCGCCAGCAATCTCTCCGCCGTTCCGATGGCCCTGCAACGGGCAAGCGATCGGATCTTCAAGGTACCGCCGCCCCGCCGCCAATTTGTGTCGGCCCTGGTTCGTGAGATTGCCCCGACCGTGCGACGGCCGGAGTTCCGTGGCCTCGCCTACGAGATGCTCACCCCGGCCACCTTGCGGCTGGCTTACCGTCGCGGCAGCAGTGCCAACGCCTTTATCCGGCGCCTGCGGACGCTGACGTCGCCAGTGCGAACCGCGGGTAGTGTGAAGTCTGTACCCTTAGGCCGGCTACACGGCGTCGATCAGGCCAAGCGCTGGGCCATGGACTTGAAGGCCGATCTGACGCGCTATCGCCAGGGTGAGCTTGCTTGGCACCAACTCACACGCGGCCTGCTGCTTGCCGGTCCGCCGGGCACGGGTAAGACGAGCCTGGCGAGGTCAATGGCAGATTTCTGCGGTCTAACCTTCGTCGCATGCAGTTATGCGGCATGGCAGCGCGGCGGCGACGGCCATCTCGGCGACGTGCTCCAGGCTATGGCCAAGAGCTTCGTCGAGGCCCGCGCCCGCCAGCCCGCGCTCCTGTTTATCGACGAATTGGATTCCGTCGGCTCGAGGGGAGAGAGCAGCCAAAGAAATGACTGGTGGCGAAGTGTGATCAACGCTCTCCTTGAGCAAATGGACGGCAGCAGCGGCAATGAAGGGTTAATCTTCGTTGGGGCCAGCAATCACCCAGATCTGATCGATCCCGCCATCCTGCGTTCAGGCCGGATGGAGGACCGCATCATCCTCCGCCCGCCAAGTCCCGATGCGCTGGCAAAAATCTATCGTGATCAGCTGCGGGGCGAGATCGACGAGGCTGTCGACCTGCAGCATATCGGCCGGATGAGCACTGGGATGAGCGGGGCCGATGTGGTCAAGACCTGCAATACGGCCCGCCGCCGAGCCCGCAATGCTGGACGACCGGTCAAATATGAGGATCTGCTGGTGGCCCTTGCGGGAGAGGAAAGCCATAGCGATCCAGAGTTGCAGCTTCGTATTGCCGTCCACGAGGCGGGCCATGCCATCGCCGCGCAGGCGTTTCCCCAGCTGCAACTTGCGCACGTATCGGTTGTTGCCCGGGGCGATGCTGGCGGGGGCACCTCTATGGGCCCGAAGGTCAAGACGCAGATGACCCTGGCTGCGGTCAGCGCACAACTCACTGCGATCCTCGCCGGCCGGGCGGCAGAGGAAATCCTGATCGGCGAGATCAGCGCCGGCGCCGGTGGCGGTGAGGGGTGCGACCTTAGCCACGCCACTAAGCTTGCCGCTGCGGCCGAGCTGTCACTGGGCCTACGCGAGCAGGGACTGATCTGGTATACTCCGGCGTCGGTTGAGAAGCTGGGCGAGCTGTTTGCCCAGCGCCCTGATCTCGAGCGGGCGGTCCAGGAACGGCTTGACCAAGCCTATGCCCGGGCACGAGAACTGATTAGGGCCAAGGCCCCGCTGGTCCGCAGGTTGGCCGAGCAATTGCTGGTCGACAAGGTGATGACTGGCGAGGAGGTTGCAGCGCTGACCCAGGAGGTGAGCGGTGCGGATCTATCGCCACCACCTAGCCCGGGCACATCAGGTAGCCGGTTACATTAAGCCTTCGCCACGGATCGGCCGAGGCAAATGCCTCGGCCGCAAAACACGCGGCCCTGTGCAGGGGCGCACGCTGTCGGGAAGTGGGGCGGCAGAGCGCCTGTAGGCGCCCTGTCCGCGCCGGCCTGTCAATTTGGCGGCCACAAGTTAGGTTTTGATTCCTACCTGTGGCGCCCATTTTAGTACGAAAATGCAACCGGTTTTGGCCGATTAATAACACCAGTCGACTAAAATATTATTCGCCAGCCTGATTTCAGAAGTGTTTCTCGCTTGCATAGCTTCTCGATAAAATTTCTGCATGATCAGCGATAGAGATGATAGCCATGAGTTGAAGCTGTCCGTGCAACGGCGGATCGAAAAGGTGCGCCCTGCCGTCAAGGCAATATTGAAGAGGCCACCACCATCGCCCTCCGAGGCTACGGTTAAACAGTATCTCGCTGCCTGCGAGCGGATGCTAAGGCAATTCCTCCCGCCAGAATGCATTGGCGCAAACTCACGTCGGTCGTTCAACCTCTATCGAGCTGCGATCGTCTATCGCTACGATGGAGAACTGAGAGAAGCATGGCAGCGACTTGATGAGCGGGACGGTCTGATTACTACAAGACATGCTCATCATCTGCTGAACAGGATTGAAATCTGCCTCGCTTTCTTAAAGCGTTATCCGCCCAGCGCACGTGATGCCCAGAGCCTCTGGTGTCGACCTGAAAAAGGTCCTACCAGGAAGGGAAAGCGCATCGGGCTTTCCAGGTTGCCTGCGAATTGGCGGGTTAAGATGTTGTCAGCTTGTCCGAGCGGCCACGAATATCATAACGCTATGCTGCTCTCTGCCTTGAGTGGCCTTCGCCCAGCCGAACTGAAAAAAGGCGTGGTGGTGCATGCCACCGTTGATGGTGTGAAGATTAGCATCGAGGGCGCTAAGGTTACCGAAATAGCTGGCCAGCCCAAGCGTCAATTATGGTTCCAAGCTGACAATCGACTGGTGCGTGGCCTACTCGACCAGATCACCGCGTCTGGAAAGGATCGACTGATCGTGTCGATCCAAGACAAACGCAAATACTGCGATTATATCCGACGCTTGTCCAAATGCCACTTTCCTAACATAAAATACGTTGCGAGCCCTTATTCGTTCCGCCATCAGTTTGCCGCCGACCAAAAAGCCGACGGTGTTTCCGCGGAGCGGATAGCTCAGATGCTTGGTCATGTGTCTGAGCGGTCACAGCAGCGCTATGGCGTAGCACGTCAAGGGCGTACTCCCCTCGCAATGGTCAAATCGGTCGAGACTAGTCGCCCAGTGTATTCTTTGTCAAAAGCAAATAAGCCGTGGCAGACGAAGCCGTCACCGGCCAAGAACGGGCAGCATTTTTGGCACTCCTGATGCCGGCATGACATAAGCGGCCGCTACGGGCACGAAAGCTGCCTAGCTGCTCTGTAATGGTCGCAGGTGGAAACCTACCATTGCCAGATCGAGCCGAACAACGGCAATATCATGGAAGATGAACGGCACGGCGGCAGGCTGTGAGATTGGGACCAGAGCAGTTTCACCGGATTTCATAGATTGCCATGCTCGCGCTGTGAGCCTTATGGATCCGATTTCCCCGGATCTCAAATTCCGGCTGCGAAGCACTGTGCGCCCTGCGGATGTAGTTCCCACGAATTTCGTATTCCGCTTGGCTGGCAGTGTTGGCCTTGTGGATGTATCGGCCACGGATATCGTACACAGCTTGGCTTGCACTGTTGGCCTTGTAGATTTTCCTGCCATCAAAACGGGTATCGTCCATGCTCATTATATAACTATTTCTTTTCCAGGCAGGAGCGTCTTCTCATACATCTGATAGAGGAAATTATCATATATAATATATGAACTTCGTCACGGGGGCTAATCCATTCGATTTCTTGAGTATGAGTTCTATAGTTCCCCGGCAGAATGAGCCACATCTGGAGATTACATGTCGAGACTTACCAAAGCCGAGCTGGCGCACCATCGGGCTTGGTTATCGGAGTGGCGCACGCCAGCCGACGTGGCTGCCTACGTGGCGACCGCAAACGATGCTATGGGTTCGGCTGACTTCTTTCGTCAGGGCGGCGTCGAATTTCTGCGCGATGCCTGGCTCGCTGCCGAATTCGGACGGCATCGCCAAAGTACGCTCGTCCGGTTGATTCCCGAACGCGAGCAGTGGCCGGATTTTGAAGCACGTAGCCAGAATAATGAAATCGAACGCATCGAATGTGTGGAAGCTGATGTCCCCGGTCGCCGTCGCGCTGATCATTACCGAGCGGCTGAAGAGCGCACCGCAACCGGCACGTCTATCGTTGAATTTGACCCGGTCGAGGACTGGATCTGGCGCGCTGATCAGGTGCCGGCCGCCCTCTCTGCGGCGATTTCCACAAAAATTGCAAAGCACTACGCCGGCAGCACCAGCTTGCTTGTATATCTCAGCATCGGAGAGTTCGACATACGGCAGGCACAAATCGAGGCTACCATGATGCCGGCAATCATGCCTGCCTTGCCCGTTTTCAAATCCGTGTGGATTCTCTGGAAAGAACGACTCTATGGGCCATGGGTCGCTTAAGATTAGGCAGTTTTTGCATCAGACCTATGTGTCGAAAAATTATCATAAAATCAATGTATTGTAGACGTTTCGAAAAGCCTAAAATACGTTCCAGCTAAATGGGTAAATGTCCGTTTCGGGGCAGGCGACCAAGGCGCTCGAGTGCCCAGGTTGGGCGCAAAGCCGACTTGGCCTGATCATCCTCACCCCAGTCCCAACAGGTTGTGTAAATTCACCGGCGGTTTGACCGATGCCACCACCAACGCCGCCTCCTGTGGCGACAACTCTCGGCCATAGCCCGCACCGGCCGTACCGTGTTCGTGCCCAAACACCTTGTTGGCCAGTTCATCGCCGATATTCGCTGCCCGCAGCATCTGCCTGTAGCTGTGCCGCAGCGAATAAAGCACCAAGTCTGGCGCGTCCGCGATATGATTATTGATGTAGCGATTCAAATATTTCGACCAGGCGCTGGGCGTTCTGGCCTCTGGCCCAGGCTGGACCAGCCGCCGCCCCAGAGCAGACTGGCGCGCGGTCCAGCTTGGCAATCCGAGTCGGATCAGATCCGGCAGCAGCGGCACAAGGCGTGGTGCTGCCCGGGTCTTCGTTCCGACCTGCCGCAGATCGAGACACCAGACTTCGCCCAACTTGATCAGTTCGGCCGGCGCCGAAGCGATTTCCTCGGTCCGCGCTCCGGTCAGCGCGGCAATCGTCAGGAACCATGCGGCTGCCCGGTCAGCTTCGTCTCGCAGTTCTTCCCGGAACAGAGGGCTGCTGAAGAGCTGATCCAGTTCCGCCTGAGAAAAGGCGCGCCGGGCTTCACCGGCCATCCGTTCCTCATGCGTCCTGTCACGCCCTTTCACGACGCCAAACTGATCATCAGCCACATGCCCGGCCGCCACCGCCCAAGCCATGAATGTCTTAATGTGCCCCAATGAGCGTTCGATGCTCTTGTGGTTCAGCACACCACCCCTGCCGCTGGGGCGGTCGCGCAAATGGTCGGCATACCTTTTCACGTCGGGGCGGCGGATCTCGGCAATTGGCTTGTTCCCGATCAGGCGCTCCCAGCCATCGAACGCTTGGTTGTAGCTCCACAGCGTCTTCCGGCTCAAATCCGGTTTGTCGCTGAAGAAGGCATCAATCAGGATCCGCCATCTGGGAGAGGAGCTTGTCGCAGCCCTGCCGGCGGCAAACTCCAGCTGGGTTGCATCGGCCGCCTGGGCAAGACCATTCGTCAACGGTGCCGCGAGTGCCACCGGCCGCGGCAAGACCTCCGGCACGCAGCCGAACAGCGCTGCCCGATCCTCAAGATCGACATCCAACCCCACCTCGCTGACCTGCCGGCGGAAACCGGCGATCAGCTCCTGCAGGCGCTGCTCGAAGTCCTGCTGCAGCCTCTGCGCCTGCAATTGGTATTCCGTGCCCAGGACCAACACCGCCGTTGCCAGCTTTTCAGCCGGCGATCCGCGCATCTCAGAAGTGTTGGCATCTTGCTGCATCCTGAGACGAATTCTCGCCAGGAAGTTTGCAAGTAACAAAAAAAATCTGGTCGCCAGGATTTTAGCGGCACGCTGATCAGCCGTGCCGAGCGCGAAGACCACGTGGCTGCGCCCGGCCAAGCCGGCAAGATCAAGCGGCAGACGCCCCCGGAAATAGTACCGGCTTCCTCGTCTCTCGAGGTAAGAAACGCGCGACATGTGGCTTCCCATTATGACACAGAACCATGTCACACACGCGGGACGACACCAAAAATATCTAGCGATATCAATGCGTTGGAGAGCTTGGCGTCCCGTAGGGGATTCGAACCCCTGTCGCCGCCGTGAAAGGGCAGTGTCCTGGGCCTCTAGACGAACGGGACGAGGCAAGAGGCCATTAGGCCAAGGGAAAAATTAATTCAAGCCATAGGGGGCATCATTTTTTCGCAGCCCTCACGGCGCGGTTTGCAGCCCTACCCGCACCGTGCCACTCGCCGGGTCCAACAGCAGCACGCGATCGCCTTTGGGGCCGCTCACCCACACGGCCACATCAGGCCCGGCACCGGCAATTCCGGCGATATGCTCGCCCGGCGCCAGCGCGGCGGCAACCGGCACGCTTCCAGCTACCGGAGCCATCGGCGCGGCCAGTGGTGCGGCGGGCATTGGCGGCGCGGTAAACCTGGCATAAAGCCGGTGGATGACCGTGCCGATGACCACCGTGGTGCCGACGACGATCAGCACACCCATGATCCCGACCAGCGCCTTCAACCCCCGCAAATTCTGTGGCTGACCCTGCATCTCCCCTCCCCGACTTCATCCTCACGCCCGGCCCTGAAGAGGCCGGCACCAGGCTCGACTCGTTCCTGGCTGCCCGCATCGGCACGCTATCGCGTTCCCGCGTCAAGGCCCTGATCCTGGAAGGCCATGTCACCCGCTCCGGCGCCGTGACGAAAGACCCGTCGGAGAGCGTGCAGATGGGGACCACCTACCGCCTAGCTCCGCCCGCGCCGGAACCGGCCACGCCGCAGGCACAGGAAATCGGGCTCGACATCTTATACGAGGACGAACACCTGCTGGTGCTGAACAAGCCCGCCGGCATGGTGGTGCATCCCGCCCCCGGCAACCCGGACGGCACCTTGGTGAACGCCCTCATCGCCCATTGCGGCGACAGCCTGACCGGCATCGGCGGCGAAAAGCGGCCCGGCATCGTCCACCGGCTGGACAAGGACACCTCCGGCGTCATGGTCGTGGCCAAGACGGATTTGGCCCATACCCGGCTTTCCGCCGCCTTCGCCACGCGGGATCTGGAACGCGAGTACATGGCCATCTGCTGGGGCGTGCCCTCCGCCTCCACCGGCAGCATCGAGGGCAACATCGGCCGCGACCCGCGCGACCGCAAGCGCATGGCCGTGGTCAACCGCAACGGCAAGCACGCCCTCACCAACTACCGCTTGCTGCGCGTTTTCGGCCAAGCCGCGGCGCTGCTCGCCTGCCGGCTGGCCACCGGGCGGACGCACCAGATCCGCGTGCATCTCGCCCATATTGGCCACCCGCTGGTGGGCGACCCGGTGTACTTGAAACGCCGCCCCGCCGCCGCCAAGTACCTGCCAGAATCCGCTCGCAGCGTGGCGCTGGACTTCCCGCGCCAGGCCCTACACGCGCAAACCCTTGGCTTCACCCACCCCATCAGCGGCGAGGCCCTGCGGTTTACCGTGCCGCCGCCCGCGGACTTCCTGGCCCTTGAGGACGCATTGCTCGCATGCGCCTAAAACAGGACCCGTATAGTCCTTTTTATTGACTGCCCCTTTGTGGACTCCTAAGCTCCCCTTTAACTCCACCCGAGGGGCCTAGCCGCATGGCCGGAAGCTTACCGCCTTTTTAAGGGGTATTTCTGGCCGGTGGTGCTAGCTTTCAGGCTCTGGCGGTGGCCACAAGCTTGCCCCGCGCCGTGCCGCGTATGCTGCCGGCTCCGCGGGAGCGGGAAAATATTGGGGAACCCGTTTTATGGCCTCAGCTGTTTCAACATTGGCGCCCGACGCCAGCCTGACAAGGTATATGCAGGAAATCCGCAAATACCCGATGCTTGCGCACGAGGAAGAGGAACGCTTGGCCCGCGCCTGGCGCGACCAGGGCGACCAGGAGGCGGCGCACAAGCTCGTCAACTCGCATCTGCGCCTCGTGGCGAAGATCGCGATGGGCTACCGCGGCTACGGCCTGCCCGTGTCCGAACTGATTTCCGAAGGCAATGTCGGCATGATGCAGGCCGTCAAGCGCTTCGACCCGGAGCGCGGCTTCCGCCTTTCCACCTATGCCATGTGGTGGATCCGCGCCGCCATCCAGGAATACATCCTGCACAGCTGGTCTCTGGTGAAGATGGGCACCACCGCGGCGCAGAAGAAGCTGTTCTTCAACCTGCGCCGGCTGAAGGGGCAGATGCAGGCGATCGACGACGGCGACCTGCAGCCCGAACAGGTGGAGCGCATCGCGCATCTGCTGGACGTGCCGGAGGACGATGTGGTGAACATGAACCGCCGCCTGTCCTCGGCCGATAGCAGCCTCAATGCCCCTATCAAGATGGACGGTGAAGGCGAGTGGCAGGACTGGCTGGTGGACGACTCCGACAGCCAGGAGACCACCATAGCCGAGCGCGAGGAGCTGAGCGGGCGTAAGGCCCTGCTGGCCACGGCGCTACAGACCCTCACCCCGCGCGAGCGGCACATCATCACCGAGCGCCGGCTGAAGGATAACCCCGCCACGCTGGAAGAGTTGTCTCAGCAGTATAACATTTCGCGCGAGCGCGTGCGCCAGATCGAGGTGCGCGGATTCGAGAAGCTGCAAAAATCGATGAAGGCGCAGGTGGCCGAGCAACGCCAAGCCGCGGCGGCGCGGGCGTGGTTGGTTTAACCTTTAATGGAACGGGGCGCCATCAGCGCCCCGTTTTGTTAATCGTCCCGGTGCACCTTCTCCATCCGCTCGTGGCGCTCCTGCGCCTCGATGGACAGCGTGGCGATGGGTCGCGCCTCAAGCCGCTTCAGGCCAATCGGCTCGCCCGTGTCCTCGCAATAGCCGTAGGTGCCGTTCTCGATTCGCTGTAGCGCCTGGTCGATCTTGCCGATCAGCTTGCGTGCGCGGTCGCGGGTACGCAGCTCGAGAGCGCGGTCCGTCTCCACGCTGGCGCGGTCGGTGATGTCGGCTTCCAGGATTCCGCCCTCGCCAAGCGAGGCCAGCGTGCCACTCGCCTCTTTCACCAGATCGCCCCGCCAGCGCAGCAGCTTCTGCCGGAAATACTCCGTCTGCATCGGATTCATGAACTCTTCGTTCTCCGATGGGCGGTAGTCGGGTGGCAACGAAATTAGCATGCCGTCCGTTCCTTCAATGTCTTGCAGCCGCCAACAATGACAGCCTCTGAGGTTGAGCGGGCTTATAGCGATGCCGCCCGCCCTCGCCAAGACGGCACGACGGCACAACAATGGCTTGGCATGCGCCCGGCCTATCTGGCCGAGGACGCGCGAACATGGCATGAAGCTGCCATGTTCGATGACCGAACCATGACAGCCCCCGCTCTATGAGCATCCGGGGGGTGGGTTTCACGCTGCGGGATGCGGTGGCCCTCGGCCAGGCGGCGGGCCCCGGCACGCGGCTCGCCCTCGGCCCAACGGTGGAAGCAGACATCATCGCCCCCACTGGCCTCATCCTCACCCCGCAAGAGGCGCGCGACGCCCTCATCCCCGCCTCTCGGTATTTCTTCAGCTTCGGCAATCAGGCGGTATTCCCCGAGGTCGAGTCGCTCGCCCCGGCGCTGGACGAGATCGCCGAAAGCTCCGGTACCGGCTTCATGCTCGCCTGCATGGCCGAGCCCGGCCTTGGCCGCTTCGTCTTTCAGGGCCATCTGTTCCAGGACGGCCAACTGGTCGCGGATCTGCGCCGAACCCTGACGCCGCATCTTTCCGGCCGCGCCGTTATCATCCCCTACGAGGCCGTGGCGACAGGCGGCACCGGCCTGGCAAGGCGCATCAGCGCCACGCGCGAGCAAGGCGCCTCCCTAGCGCTGCTTGACGCGGTGGATGCAGCCCAGTGCGCTGCCCTCGCCCCCGTGCTCGCGGCACAGCTTTGCGCAGGCGGCCCGGCCTGGGCGGCGGACCTGCCCCCGCCATTGGCTTTGCCCGAACCGCCCGGCGGCCAAGTGGCCATTCTCTCCGGCGCACTGGACCGGCAGAGCCTGTTCCAACTCGCCACCGCGCGGGAGAAGCTGCCCCTGCGCCAGATCGACCCGCAGGCCCCGGATATCGAGGGCGCGCTGGCCTGGGCCGCGGCGCAGGAGCGGAACTTCATCATCTCCACCTCCGCCCCACCCGGCATGCGCGGCCCGGCAACGACCCTGGCGGCGGACGCGCTGGCTGAGATCGCCGCCGGCCTGGCCGGGCGTAACCTCAGGCATTTCGCCGTCACCGGTAACGACACCGCCTCCATCATCCTGCGGCGTCTTGGTGCCAGCAGGCTCACCATCGGGGGCGAGTGGGAAGGTCTTCCCTGGCTAGATGCCGGCGATTACAAATTTTTACTAAAACCCGGAGGCTTTGGCGGCCAACATCTTTTACTGGACGGATTTGGGCCACAGATACGCCTTAATGACGCGGCTGAATAACAACATGAATATCGAGACCCGCTTCCTTACCCAGGCCGAATCCGATGCCGGCGCCCCGCTGATCTCGGTGGTGGTGCCCGTGCATAACGAGGCGCCGAATCTCAAACCGCTGATCTCCGCCATCGGCGCCGCGCTCGCCGGGGTGGAGCACGAGATCATCTATGTCGATGACGGCAGTTCCGACGCGACTCCGAAGATCCTCGCCGAACTCGCCGCCACCATGCCTGCGCTGGTCCGCGTGCGGCACAAGCAGAGTTGCGGCCAGAGTGCTGCGGTCATCACCGGCGTGAAGGCGGCGCGGGGCGTCTATATCGCCACGCTCGATGGCGACGGGCAGAACGACCCCGCCGACATCCCCGTCATGCTCGCCGCGGCGCGCGACGCCGAGGACCGCGGTCCGGTGCCGGTGCTGATCGCCGGGCACCGCGTTTCCCGCCGGGACAGCAGCTCCAAGCGGCTGGGCTCAAAGATCGCCAACCGCGTGCGCTCGTACCTCCTGCAGGACGCCACACCTGACACCGGATGTGGGTTAAAGCTGTTCCGCCGTCAGGCCTTCCTGGAACTTCCCCATTTCGACCATATCCACCGCTTCCTGCCTGCTCTGTTCATCCGCGCCGGCGGGCATGTCATTTCCGTGCCGGTGCGTCACCACGCCCGCGCGCACGGCGCCTCGCATTACAATAACTGGCAGCGCCTGAAAGTGGGCATCGTCGATCTGTTCGGCGTCGCCTGGCTCCAGCGGCGCTGGAAGGTACCACAGGTCGAGCACCGCGAATGAGCCAAAACCTGACCCGCGCCGCCACCGCCACCGTCGCCGCCAAGGCGCTGAAGCCCGCCCTGATGGCGGGCGGCCTGATCGCGGTTGCCGCCGCACTGCCGCTCGTGAGCAATGGCGCGGCGCAAACGGAACTTACCAATTCCCTGGCCCAGGGCGGTTTGCGCGGGCAAAGCTTGTTCCTGCTGCTGGCCACTTTCCTTACTGCCATTGGCCTGCCACGGCAGATCCCGGCCTTCGCCGCCGGTTACGCCTTCGGCCCGGTTTACGGCTCTGTCATCGCACTGGTCTCCCAGGTGCTCGCCTGCAGCCTGGATTTCATCTGGGCGCGCGCCATCGGCCAGTCTTTCATCCGCCGGCGCTTCGGTGCCCGGCTGGAGCGGATCGACCGCACCCTCTCCGCCCACCCTTTCATCACCACGCTCACGCTGCGGCTGATGCCGGTGGGCAATAATCTGCTGCTCAACCTCGTGGCAGGGCTCACCTCCGTGCGGCTGCTTCCCTTCCTGACTGCTTCCGCCATCGGCTTCGTGCCGCAGACCGTGGTGTTCGCCCTGTTCGGCAAGGGCAGCCTGCCGAGCCACACGCATCTGCTGCTCATCGGCGGCGGCATGTTCGCCGCCTCGGCCCTGCTCGGCATCTTCATTTTCCGCCGCGCCCGCCCCACGGCGTGACGGCGCCCCCGACAAGCCTTCAGTACCGAACATTCCGACATCCGTGGAATTGCCTACCCCCGGTTAGCCTTGATACAAGTGGTTGGCATTTAACCGGATTGTCAAATTGTCTAACCCAACCACCCCCTCTGGCTTCCTGGAGATGATTTCGCCGGCTTTCGCTCTCGGCTGGGCCGGGCACGACAAACACGGCATGGCACATACCGCCGCCATGCTCGAAGATGAAATTCTTGGCATCGCCCGGGCGGAGGAAATTCGCAGCGATCTCCTGCAGTCCGGCATCCAGGCCGGCGGCTTTCTGGTGCTATTTAATCGCGACCTGAACGCCGATGAAATGGCCCGGGTCAGCCTACGCCGGCTGGAAGACGGCTATGTTCTGCCCGCCCTCGCCAACCTGCGCACCGACCGCACGTCAATACAACGTATCTTCGTGCTTGGCTCGCCGCGCTCCGGCACGTCAGAACTTGGCGCAACGCTGCAGCGCGTCTATCATCTCCCGTGGGAGGGAGAATTCCATGCCGCGCCGCTATTCGCCGCTCCCTCCGCAGCACTGCAAAATGCCGAAAGCGCCAAAACCGCTCTGGCCCGCCTCCTCTCCGCGCATAGGCTCGACGATGCCGTGGTGCGCCTCGCCCGCCTTACCTATTTCGGCGTGCACCAATCAGCCTCGTTCCTCGACAAAACTCCCGGCGTGCCGATGATTAGGTCTGCCCCCTTCCTGGCTCGCTGCTTTCCCGACGCCAAATTCATCTATCTGCGGCGCAACGGCATCTCCAATGTACTTTCGCGCATGACCAAGTTCGGTGGCGATTTTGCCGAGCACTGCGCCGACTGGGCCGCGGCGCTGAGCGAGTGGGAACGCGTTCGCGAGGCGCTGCCGGATTATCTGGAATTGCGCCAGGAGGATATGCTGAACGCCCCCGACGCCACGGCGCAGTACATCGCCGCCTACCTACAAACGCCCGAAGCCACGCAGGCCCTGGCGGATTTCGCTCGGCTCCGGGCGCATGGAGCAGACCGGGGCGGGCATTGGCCGGACCCGCTTGGCCGATACTGGCTGGAGTCTGCAACAGATGGAGCGCTTCGTGGCGATCTCCGGCCCGATGATGGAGCGCTTTGGCTACGAGATGTAGGCCGTCACCGCTGCGGCCAGCCGGCCAGGATTGGCCAACCAGCCGTCGGCGGCCCGCTCACCGGTCAGATTACTGTAATGCAGGTCGAGTGAGGCGAGATACGCCTCCACCCCCTCCTCGCCCGGCGCAGTGACGGCGACAACCGGCGTACCCGGCGCGCAGAAACAGGAGGCGGCCAGCCCGCCACGGCCCAAAGCCACCACCGCTTCGGCCCCCGCGAACAGGGCGACCACCATCTCATCTGGTAGGTCCGCCACGGCCACCAGGGTGAACCCGAACGGGGCCAGCGCAGCCTCGGCGAACGCGAGGTCAGCCGGGGCGTCACTGCCCGCCGCCAGCAGCCGATTCGGCAGCCCTTGCGCGGGACGCAAGCGCGCGACGCGTTCAAAAATGCGCAGGCGCTCTGGGAAAGTCACCGGTGTCAACACCCCGCGAGATTCATCCTCCCCCATTTCACTGGCGAGACACGCCATTACGGAATCGACATCAATAGTGAAGTCAGCCCGGCCCTCCGTACTGCCCTGACCGAGCAACCACCTGTAGCGCAACCCGGCCGCCCGCGCGGCGAAGGCGTAGGCATCGGTGCCTATAGTCGGATTAAACAGCTCCAGCACTTCGCCGCCGGTCTGATTAAAAATCACATGCGCCAGCCCCATCCCGTGGGGCGCCACAATCGACCGTGCTGCGCCCACTAGGCGCAGTTGCTCAGCCAACGGCAGTTCGGCCAAGTTCGCACCATCCGTAACCCTCGCCACGTAGCCGCGCCACCAACTCGTCCTCGTTGGTGATGCGGCGCATCTGCGGCGTCGCCGCGCGAAATGTAGAGCCGCTCCGGGCCGTCGCCAGGCACGGGCAGGCAATCGGCGAGCAACTCACGCACCAGACGGACGGTCTCGGGATCGCCCATTAGCAGCGGGTGCATGAGAGCCTGACGCTGATCAGAAAAGAAATACACACGCTCACGTGGGACGATGACCTCGTGTTCCAGCGGAAAGATATACTCCGCCGGTCCAGACCATGCCTTTGCACAGCCGGACAATGATGAGGTCATGCAGCGTACCGGGGCGACGCCCATCAGGTACATGGCACGGCGTGCCAGATCCGGATGGTGCATGGCGAAATGCAGGAGGCGCGGCAACCAGTCGAACAACATATGTGCGAAATTCCCGCCATCGTACTGGTCCTGCACAATTACCAACGCGGCACTAATTTCGCGGCGGGGAAAGCCCTGCACCTCACGCGTAAGCGCGCGACGAAGCATCTGGTAGATAGGTGCCGCGCTGGGCGTTGAATAGTTGGTAGCCGTAGGGGGAGGCGAAAACCTCAAACCCGCTGACGCTGAGCAGCGACAGCGCAGGGCGACGTGCGGCCTTGAGGCGGTAATTCAGCGGCGCGGGCAAGCGCTCATCGCGCCATTCATTCACCGTCTCCGGTCGCAGCACCTCGCTCTCGGGCACCACGGTGTCGGGCTTGAAATAGACCTGGGTGAGGTCGGGGGCGAAGCGTTCGAGAAATGTCTGGGTTAGTTCCCCATTCGGCCCCAGGATGTCGGTGCGGGTAAGTGCGGCTGCTGGCGGACCGGTCAACTGCTTGAGCTGTTCCACCAACGCGTTCTGCAGGCCCCAGTTAATGCTGCCGTGAAACGCTAAGTAAAATTCGATGACCGAACGAACGGTGCGGTCGGGCTTGAGTATCCGCGGAAGAACGCCGCGGCATCATCCTGCGGCGAGACGCTGCGCCGCGGAGGTTGCGGCATTGGGGCGACGTAAACAAAGGCCATGTCGGGAGTTTCCGTCTGCTTACTTGCGTATTCCGTTAACAGAGGCGAGCGGTCCCACTGATGGAGCGACCGGCGGAAACGAGCCGTTGACCGCGACTGATTGTTCGCGATCACCATGCAATCTGATGATACCACGCCAACCGTGCAGAAGAGCTTGTCATTGGTGTCGATCTCAATAAAATCCGGCCGCAATTTCCAAGCGATGTAGTTATGGATGCCCTGGTTGTAATTGACCTTGCGATTAAACGGCCGCGTCAGCATTTCATTGCACATCAAGTCGAGGTAGCGCATCACCCCGTCCTGCGTGCCGATCGTGGTGCCGGCGCAACTTACAGGGCTGTGTTGAATCTCGGCTAACAACTCCTCGCCGTACACCTCTCGCAGCCAGCGCGCATTGTAGTTTGGTTCACTCACGATGCTCTGATGTTCGAGCGCCAATGTCACGGGCTTGCGGCGCGGCACGGCGAACGGGTCTGACTGGAAAAGCACGTCGCGCACATCGGTAAGCATCACTTGGTCGTAGGCGCCAGAGCGTAACCCCAGCAACGAGCGGAACATAAAAAACCGCGCGATGAAGGGATCGAAAGCCCAACTCCAACTGCGGTAAGGGGTCGAGCAGTTCAATTCCCTCGGCCTCAGCGAAGGCAATAAGGGACGGCTTGAGGTTCGCCGTGAATAACGCCAGCCGAGCCGACTTAACGTTATTCTTCCAGCTCTGCATGAAGACCTTAACGTCGTCGAGGCCGTAATTCGTGCAGAGGCCAAGAATCAAGTTTTTCATTCAGTGACCTAGATAATCCAGCGCATAGTGCGGAGACGCACGCCTAGGCCGCCGTCTCATAGACCTCGAGAAACCCTTCCACCATCTCCGCACGGCTGGGCGGCGGCGTGATCCCCTCGGCCAGGGTCTCCCACAGCCCTTCCTCGGTGCAGGCGCGGTACATGGTGTCGGCCAAAGCGCGCGCATCGCCCAGCTCGAACAGCAACCCATCCACGCCATCGCTCACGCGCTCGGCCGGGCCGCCAGCGTTGGAGGCAATCACCGGGCGGCCATAGCTCCACGCCTCGGAGATCACCAGGCAGAAAATCTCCCACCACACGGAGGGCACCACCACCCAATCCACCCGCGCCATGCGTGCGCGCAGCTGGTCGTGGTGGTAGGAGCCGTTGAAGCACCACATTGCGCTCGGCCAGCGGCAGTTTTTCCTCCGCTGCGAGGAACGCCTCGATCTCGGCGCGGCGCTTCGGCGTGGCGAAATGGATGTTGTCGCCGTTGATCTCGACGGTGAAATCGGTGAACCCGCCGGCGCGCAGCAGCGTCACCGCCTCCAGCAGCACATGCAGGCCCTTGGCGTCCACCAGCTGGGCGAAGAAGCCGAAGCGGTTGCGCCGCTCGCCCTTGGAGGCCGCGGGCAGCGGCGTGGCGCGTGGCAGGAGCCCGTTCGTGACATGCACGAATTTCGACTCGTCCAGCCCCCAGGCGACGTAATGCTCGATCATGAAGCGGCTCGGCGTGGTGAACACATCCACCGCGTCGAGATGCCGCTTCATCCACATTCTCGCGCATGAAATAATGCTCGGGCGGGCGCTCTGGCAAGCACTGGTGGCAGCGCACAGCGGAGGCGCGCGTGCAGAGCGAGGCATCGGTGCGCCGCACCATGTGCCCGTTGGCCGGGCAGATGGAGAGGAACTCATGCGCGGTGAAGACGATCTTCACCTCCGGCAGCACGCGGCGCGTCAGCGTCAGCAGGTCGATGCCGAGGGTGAGGAAATGGTGGAAATGCACCACGTCCGGCTGGATGAGTTCGAGGAATTCCTTGAACGCCTCGACGAGCAGCAGGTTGCCGCCCTTCTCCCAGGCGTAGTCATATTCCTGCGAGAGGAACAGGAACTCATTCGGCCGCCCGTCGAAACCCGGTGATGCGCGCGCCGCTCTTGAACAGCGCCGGGCTGTTCTGGTCCGCCGAGGCGAGCAGATACGGCTCCACGCCCGGCTTCTGCTTCAGCCCCTCGAACAGTTCGAAGGCGATCTGCTGCGCGCCGCCGCGCACCAGCTCCGGGTGATACAGGCTGACGATCAGAACCTTCATGCCAGCTCTTCCTCTTCGGCCGCCGCGCGCAGCGCGGGGTGGGTGGGCTCTTGCCCGAGCAGTTCGCCCAGCACCAGCTCGCCCCAGGTTTTGGTGAACAGCCAGCGATTCACGGCGGAGCCGCCCTCATGCACCGGCCCGCGGACGGAGCCCTTGCCCTCCAGGTGCCACAGCCGCACATCGTGCAGCCAGGGCGCCCGCCCGGCTTCCAGGCTCTTCAGGCACAGATCCGCATCCTCGTAATGGCCGAAGATATAATCCTCGGTGAAACCGCCAAGGGTCTCGAACCAGTCACTGGCGACGGAAATGAACGCGCCAGTCACCGCCGGCACCGGGCGCGAGCGCAGGAATCGCGCGGTCTCCGGCGGCGCGCCCTTGCCGTAATGCTCCACGCGCAGAATGCTCGTCTCCGGCTTGCGGCCAGGGGTCAGCCCCGGCACCGTATCGACCTCGAAATACATCCCGGCATGCATCAGCGAGCCGTCATCGTAATACAGCGGCACGCCGAAAATCTGCGTCTGCCGCCGCTGGCAGCTCCTCGAGCACAGCGCTGTGCTTCGCCGCCCAGTCCTGGTCACAGGGGAATACGTCGGGGTTCATGATGATCAGGCGCGGGCTGGAGGCGTATTGGGCAGCGACATTATTGGCGGCGCCGAACCCGGCATTGGCGTTGAGCAGCACCAGGGTCAGGTCCAGCCCGTAGATCAGGCTGCAGCGCTTCGCCTCTTTCAGCAGCGTCTCGGCCATCTCGGGGCTGTTGGAGACATAGATGAACTCGTAATCCCGCATCGCCGGATGGCGCGAGAACAGGGCCTGCTGCAAGAACAGATATTCCGGCTTGCCGTAGAGGCAGACGATGATGGAGCCCTTATAGCTGGCCGCGCGGCGGCCGAAGCGCTCGACATATGGCGCGTTCACGGCACGGCGCGTCAGCATCTGGTTGAAATCGACGAGCTGCGCGCCGATCGCCGCATCCACCGAGGCGGTGGCGGCGAAATAGGGGTTGCCGACATATTGCGCCTGCGCCAGCTGGCCGAGCGCGATGTTCCGCATCTCCTGGTCCTCGGCGGTTTCCGCCGTGAGCATGAGCGAACGCTCCGCCCCGGATTTCATGCGCAGCACGGCGTTGCACGAACCGCCGGAGAGGCGGCGCGCAGTATAGAGGAAGCCCCAGAACCCATAAGCGTGCGGTGTGGCGATGCCCATCGCGGCCTCGGCGTCTGGTCGGCGGATGCGGCCCAGGCTGGCGCCGTCGAAGGAGACGGACCAGCCCGGAAAGAACAGATCGATCCGGTCCAGCCGGTCCTGCGTGTCATTCACCCAGCCGACGATATAGATCCCGCCCGCGGGGGAGATGCGGATAGCGTCGATGGTACCCACGGGCGGGCGCGGCTGCTCAGCCACCTGGTCCGGCTGGGCGGTGAGAATGACGCGGCCGCACGGCGGGACACCGGGGGCCGCGATCAAACGGCCCTCGGCCCGCCCGAAACGCTCGTAATGGTCCCGTCCGGAGCTGAACTTTCCCGCCGCCACGGCCACCAGCACGTCGGGGTTCAGACGCAGATACATCTCTTCATCGAAGACCAGAATGGGCGCCTCCGGGCTCTGCGGGGGGGCGGCCTGCTCAAGCCGCGATGCCGGTGCCTTCGTCATTCGCCCCTCCGCCAGAACTTAATAAAACTCGTCATCAGCATGGATTACCGGCAAGCCCCCTGCCCGCACAAGCGGCTCTATTGCTTCGCCGGGGCGGGTTTGGCGTTGAGATAGCCGAGGAGATCCCCCGCCTGCTGGAAGGTGAAGGCGCAGGGCAGGATGCTGCCGTAATCCACGGTGTAGCGCAGGTTCTTCAGCAGCAAATGCGGCCCGGCGAGGGACAGCGTCACCGTCTGTCCCGCCGGTATGTCCAGGCTGTCCAGCGCCTTGCCATCCGCCCCCACCAGCTCGGTGCTGCCGGCGATGCTGCAATCCGCGGCGGTCAGCACATCCGCAACGCTGCCAGTGTTGTGGATCTGCAGGAACCCTTCGGTCTGCACGCCCTTCTTATTGGTCTGCCAGACGGAGCCATGGTCCAGTGTCACGTCGATCTCGGCGAGGGCGAATCCGGGGCTTGCCAGCAGCGGCAGCGCCAGAAGAAGAGGGCGGAGCTTCATGCGAGGCTTTCATATTTCTCGAGTTGCCAGGATGCCGGTTCTTTTGCCGCCATCTCGTACCATTTGGCAACCAGCGGATGCGCCCGCACGGCGGCGCAATAGGCCTTCGCCTCCTCGCCCAGCGGCGGCGCGTAGGTGATGAGCCGCGCCACCACCGGCGCAAACATGGCGTCAGCGGCATTGAACATGGCGCCGAACAGATACGGCCCGCCGGCGCCAAACTGCTCGCGCGTCTGGGTCCAGATCGCCTCGATGCGCGCGATATCCGCCAGGCTCTCCGGGTTCTGCCCGAGCCCCGTGTAGTCACGGCCCAGGTTCATCGGCATGGCGATGCGCAAAGCCCGGAACCCGGCATGCATCTCGGAGGCGATGGCGCGGGCATGGGCGCGGGCAATACGCTCCACCGGCCACAGCGCCGGGTTCAGCTCCGCGCAATATTCGGCGATGGCGAGGCTCTCCCACACCCGGGCACCCTCATGCTCCAGATACGGCACGGTGCCGGAAGGCGACACCGCCTTTACCGCCGGAGAATTACCCCCCGCGAGCGGCACAAAGATCTCCTCCGCCTCCAGCCCAGCCAGCCGCACCATCAGCCAGCCGCGCAGCGACCAGGAGGAATAGCGCGCCGTGCCCAGATAAAGTTTCGCCGTCATCAAACACTCCGCATGATTCGCGCCCCCGGCGTAACACGCCCAGGATGCCGGCGTAAAAACTTGGGTGGCGCAGAGGGCCGTGGTAACGGAGCGCATGGCTACCAATTCTCCGCCCGTCTGGGCCGGCTTGCCTCTCAACCGGCCGCTGGTCATGGGCATTCTCAATGTCACCCCCGATTCCTTCTCCGATGGCGGGCGGCATTTTGCCCCCGAGGCCGCCATCGCGGCGGGGCGGCAAATGCTGGCGGAAGGCGCGGATATTCTGGACATTGGCGGGGAAAGCACCCGCCCCGGCTCGGCCACGGTCCCGCCCGAAGAGGAGATGGCGCGCATCCTGCCCGTCATCCGCGCCCTGGCGGCGGCGGGGGCGGTGATCTCGGTGGACACGCGCAACGCCGCAACCATGGCGGCGGCGCTGGATGCCGGGGCGCGGATCGTCAACGACGTCTCGGCCCTGCACCCACGACCCGGCCGCCTTGCCCCTGGCGGCGGCGCGCGGCTGCCCGGTGGTGCTGATGCATATGCGCGGCACACCGGAGACGATGAACGGCCTCGCCAATTACAATGGCGTGACGAATGAGGTGATCGCCGAACTGCTGGCCGCGCGCGATGCCGCACTGGCGGCAGGGGTACGGGCGGAGAATATCTGCCTGGATCCCGGCCTCGGCTTCGCCAAAATCGGGGCGCAGAACGTGGAACTGCTCCGCGCCGTGCCGCGCCTGGCCGCGCTTGGCCACCCGGTGCTCATCGGCCTCTCGCGCAAGCGGTTCCTGGGCGAAATCTCCGGCGAAGCCGCCGCGGAAAAGCGCGACGCGGAATCTCTGGCGGCGGGGTTGTTTGCGGTGCAGCAAGGCGCGCATATACTTCGGGTCCATGACGTGGCAGGCACCGTGCGGGCTTTACGCGTCTGGCAGGCACTGAATGCGAGAGATGATGGATAACAAGGTAAAGCGCCGGCTGTTCGGCACGGATGGAATTCGCGGCACGGCCAACACGGCGCCGATGACGCCTGAGATGGCGCTCAAGCTCGGCCAGGCCGCCGGGCTGCTCTTCACACGCGGCGACCACCGCCACCGCGTCATCATCGGCAAGGATACGCGGCTCTCCGGCTATATGCTGGAACCGGCGCTCACCGCCGGGTTCATCTCGGCGGGCATGAACGTGACCCTCGCCGGGCCGCTGCCCACCCCGGCCATCGCCATGCTCACCCGCTCCCTGCGGCTCGACCTCGGCGTGGTCATCTCCGCCTCGCACAACCCGTTCGAGGATAACGGCATCAAGCTCTTCGGCCCGGACGGCAACAAGCTCTCCGACGAAACCGAGCAGGAGATCGAGGCGCTGATGGCGCAGGACCTCTCGGACCGCCTGGCGCCCCCGGCCAAGCTTGGCCGCGCCGCCCGCCTCGTCGATGCCGCCGGGCGCTATATCGAGGCTGCAAAATCCTCCCTTCCCCGCGGCCTGCGGCTGGATGGCCTGCGCATCGTGCTCGATTGCGCCCATGGCGCGGCCTACAAGGTCGCCCCCGCCGCCTTGTTCGAGCTGGGCGCGGAGGTGATCCCCCTCGGCGTCAACCCGGACGGGTTCAACATCAACCGCGAGGCCGGTTCCACCGCGCCGCGCCAGCTCTGCGAGGCGGTGCTGGAGCATGGCGCGGATATCGGCATTGCGCTCGATGGCGATGCCGACCGCGTCATCCTGGCCGACGAGCATGGCGAGATCATCGACGGCGACCAGATACTGGGGCTGATCGCGCGCGACATGCATGCGCAGGGGCGCCTCGCGGGTGGCGGCATCGTCGCCACGGTCATGTCCAATCTCGGGCTGGAGCGGTTCCTGCGCCGGACTCGGCCTCACCCTCACCCGCACCAAGGTGGGCGACCGTTATGTGGCGGAGGCGATGCGCGAGATGGGCATCAATTTGGGCGGCGAGCAGTCCGGCCATGTCATCCTCTCGGATTTCGCCACCACGGGCGACGGCCTCGTAGCGGCGCTCCAGGTGCTGGCCGTGCTGGTGCGCTCGGGCAAACGCGCCTCCGAGGCCTGCCGCGTCTTCGCGCCGCTGCCGCAGCTTCTGCGCAATGTGCGCTATGCCGGGACCTCGCCGCTCAGGCTTCCGCACATCCAAACCGCGATCGAGGACGCCGCCGCGCGCCTGGGCACGGCAGGCCGGGTGCTGATCCGCCCCTCCGGCACCGAGCCGCTGATCCGCGTGATGGCCGAGGGTGAGGATTCCGCCCTGATTACCGAGATCGTCGACCAGCTCTGCACGACCATCGCCCTGGCCACGACGGAAGCCGCCGAATGAAAAGGATTCTGACCATCGCCGGGTCGGATTCCGGCGGCGGGGCGGGGATCGAAGCGGATATCAAGACCATCTCGGCGCTGGGCGCCTATGCCTGTACCGCCATCACCGCCGTCACCGCGCAGAACACGCTGGGCGTGGCCGGCGTGCATACCCTGCCAGCGGACTTTGTGCGTCTTTCCATCGAAACAGTCCTCTCCGATATCGGCGCCGATGCCATCAAGCTTGGCATGCTCGCCAATGAGGACATCATCCGCGCCGTGGCGGCATCCCTGCCGCCGGACATTCCCGTGGTGCTGGACCCGGTGATGGTCGCCACCTCCGGCGCGGTGCTGCTGCCCGATGCCGCCATCGCCGCGCTCAAGGCCGAGCTGCTGCCGCGCGCCACCGTGGTCACGCCCAATTTGCCGGAAGCCGCCAAGCTCACCGGCCTGCCAATCGGCAACGAGGCGGAGCGCATAGAAGCGGGCCGCGCGCTGCTCGCCATGGGCGCGAAGGCGGCGCTGGTGAAGGGCGGGCATGGCGAGGGCGACATGCTCACCGACTATCTCGTCACGCCGGAGGGTGTGGAGGCCATTTCCCTGCCCCGGCTGCCCGGCAAAAACACTCATGGCACCGGCTGCACCATGGCCGCGGCCATCGCCACCGGTCTGGCCCAGGATCTGCCGCTGATCGACGCCACCCGCCGCGCCCGGCATTATCTGCAGGAAGCGATCCGCACCGCGCCCGGCTTCGGCCAGGGGCACGGTCCGGTGAACCATCTCGTCCACACCAGCAAAATCCGCTTCTGAAAAAACCTGTTAACCCGGAGTTAGTTCCGGGCACGTAGCGTCGGCTCTGCGCCTTCAAATTAACGGTGGAGCGATATGTCCAATCTGCAAGCCCTTAACGACCGGCTGAATTTCATGAATTTCGGCCCGCATGCGCAAAGCCGCCTGCGCGGAATGAAATCCGTCATCATGTCGGCCCTGCCTAGGGCGCTGGAGGCGTTTTACGAGAAGATGCGCGCCGTGCCGGAGACGGCCAAATTCTTCCCGAACGAGGAGCTGGTCCGCCTGGCCAACGGTAAGCAGCACGGGCATTGGGACCGCATCACCGATGGCCGGCTGGATGAGAGCTACGCCAAGGCGGCGATGCATGTGGGCGAAGTGCATGCGCGCATCGGGCTAGAGCCGCGCTGGTATATCGGCGGCTACACCATCGTGCTGGAGCACCTGCTCAATGCCATCATCACCGCGCGCTGGCCGGCATCCCGTTGGGGCCGCAAGCTCCACGGCCAAACCGAGCTGAAGGAGGAAATCGCAGCGCTGGTCAAAGCCACGTTCCTCGACATGGATATGGCTCTGACCGTCTATGCCGGCACGTTCGACACAAAGCGCGCCGCGGCGGAAGCCAAGCTGCAAAGCGCGGCGGACACCGTAGTGGCCGCCATGGGGGCGGCGATGCGGGCGCTGGCTGCCGGGGATCTCACGCACCGCCTCGGCGACAACATCCCGGCGGAATATTCGCAACTGCGGCTGGATTTCAACACTGCGCTGGAGCGGCTCTCCGGCACGCTGGCCAGCATGCAGAGCAGCTCGCGCGCGATCAGCGGCAGTGTCGAAGAGATCGCCGCGGCGGCGGATGACATGTCCCGCC
Source organism: uncultured Alphaproteobacteria bacterium (assembly GCA_963750235.1). Lineage (GTDB taxonomy): Bacteria > Pseudomonadota > Alphaproteobacteria > Acetobacterales > Acetobacteraceae > Acidocella. The sequence goes on along the minus strand of CAVVPW010000003.1, from coordinate 392,468 downwards.
GCACCGAGGCCCAGGCGGCGAATCTGGAGCAGACCACGGCGGCGCTGGGTGAGTTGACCGAGGCCGTGAAGCGCACGGCCGATGGCGCGGCGCAGGTGAACGTGGCGGTGGGCGCGGCCAATACGGAGGCGGAGAGTTCCCGCTCCGTGGTGGGCGAGGCTGGGGCGGCGATGGGGAAGATCGAATCCTCCTCCCGCGAGATCGGCAATATCATCGGGCTGATCGACGAAATTGCCTTCCAGACCAATCTGCTGGCGCTGAATGCCGGGGTGGAGGCCGCCCGCGCCGGGGATGCCGGGCGGGGCTTCGCCGTCGTCGCCTCCGAGGTACGGGCGCTGGCGCAACGCTCCGCCGAGGCGGCGAAGGCGATCAAGTCGCTGATCTCCGCCTCCTCCGCCCAGGTGGCGCAGGGCGTCGAGCTGGTGCGCCGCACCGGGCAGTCGCTGGACGGCATCGGCACCAATGTGGGGCAGATTAAGGGGCTGGTCTCCGGCATCGCCGGCTCGGCGCGGACTCAGTCCAATGGGCTGGCACAAGTGAACGAGGCCATGACCCAGATGAGCCAGGCGGTGCAGCAGAACGCCGCCATGGTCGAGGAAACCACCGCCTCCATGCATTCGCTGCGCGGCGAAATCGGCGATCTGAACCGCGCGCTCGCTGCCTTCAAGATCACCCGGGAGGCCGGCCTCAACCGCGTCCCCGCCCCGGCCAAACGCCGGGAGCTGGCGGATTAGCCCCCGGTATTCGGCCGGTAGGCGGTGGCGAACTGGGTGATCGCGGCGTCGATCTCGGCATCGGTGAGCAGCACCGGCCCGCCCGCCGCCAGCGAGAGTAAATATTGCTGCGCCAGCACCTCCAGCTCGGTGGCGGCGGCCAGCGCGGTGGCCACATCCCGCCCGGTGGCGATGCCGCCATGGTTCTCCATCAGGCAGGCGGTGCGGCCTTCCAGCGCTTTGAGCACGTTGACGGAAAGCGCCGCCGTGCCAAACAGCGCATAGGCTGCACAGCGCAACGGCGCGCCGCCGAACCGGGCGATCATGTAATGGCAGGCCGGGATCTCCCGCCGCGCCATGGCCAGCGCCGTGGTGTAGGGCGCGTGGTGGTGCACGATGCCGCCAACCTCCGGACGGGCGAGGTAGATATCCAGGTGAAACCGCCATTCGGATGAGGGGCGGTATCTGCCCCTCGTAAGAGCCATCGGGCTTGAGCAGCGGGATCATCTCGGGCGTCAGGATTTCATACGGCGTCGCCGACGGCGTGATGAGAATCCCCTCCTCCGTGCGCAGTGACACATTGCCCGAGGTGCCCGCGGAAAGGCCGCGTGCCGCCATCTCCCGCGCCGCTTCGATGAGGTTTTCCCGAGGCCCTGTCATGTCACTCAGCCGGGGCAAAATGCAGGTCAGGCGAGATGCCGACCGAACCGCCATCCCAGCTCAGGGCGAGCGACGCCTTCTGAACGGAGACGCTGGCGAAATTCTTCGCCTTGCAGGCGGCGTCCGCTGCCGCGGCGGGCACGTAGTCCACCTGCGCCGTGGCGAAGCTGCCGCCGCGCGAGAGCGAATCGATGCCCAGCAGCACCGCCTGATCCGCTGATTTCCGCTGCCCGCAATTCGCGTTCGGGTCGATGGTCTCGCGCAGATCGCTGGCCTTCAGCACAGGTGAAAGGTCGATCTGGTTGCCGCCACCGGGAACCGAAACGAGGAAGAGCGTGGTATCCGTCTCGCCCTGGCCGGTGAAACCGTAGAGGCAGAGGAAGCGCGCCCGCCCCTGCGGGTTCAACGAGAGGCAATGGTCCATCGCCCCGCCCGGATACCAGCCGGACAGCGCCCAGCCATTGCCCTGGCGGTGGAACAGGATACCGCCGCCGAAATTGGTGGCATGCGGCTCGAAGCTGCCCTGGTAGGAGACGTAAGCCTCATCCGCATCATCGCCGGTCAGGTGGCCGTAGATGACGCTGGTGAGCGTGATGCCCAGCCCCGTCCCGGCGCCGCCGTAATCCTGGCTCGGATAGCCAGGCAGACTCTGGCAGCTATGGGCGTAACCGCCTGCCCTGCCTGAAACGCCGCCGCAGACCAGCGGCAGGAACGCCGCCTGCTCATCGCCGGTGAGCGCGCGCGGATCGAAATTCACTGTCACCCCTGGTTGGGACTCCCCGCCATGCCGAGGCCAAAGCTTATACGCCCCCACGCCAATGATGAGCAGGAGCAGGAGCAAAACGGCCAAGCGCTTCATGAGACCCTCCGCGATACGATTCGTTAGGCATTTGCCCTTTTTCGAAAGCCGGGTAAATATCGCCACAATCTAGGGTTTTGGCGGAGGCGGAACATTATCCATAGGCGTGTCTTGCTCCTCGGCACGTTCGGCCTGCTGGGCGGCTGCGCCTCGCTGCGCGCGCCGGGCTCCAACCTGCCGCCGCTGCCGCCATTGCCGCCCGGCCCTTACCGGCTCGGCCCCGGGGACGGGCTGAATCTGCGCATCTACAACCAGCCGCAACTCTCCGGCGCCTATACCGTGGATGACAGCGGCAATATCAGCCTGCCTCTGCTCGGGCTCGTCCGCGCCCAGGGCCGCAGCACGGACGAGTTGTCCACCGCCATCACCGCCGCGCTGCAAAGCGGCGGGCTGATTCTGCACCCGAGCGTGGCGGTGGAGGTTTCCACCTACCGGCCATTCTATATTCTGGGCGAGGTGAACACCCCCGGCCAGTATCCATTCCGGCCGGGCATGACAGTCCTGACCGCGATTTCCATCGCCGGAGGCTTCACCTACCGGGCGTGCCAAGACTATGCCGGGGTGACGCGCGATATTGGCAGCGCTCCTGCCCAGTATCGCGCCCCACTTTTTGCATTGGCGCAGCCCGGCGATGTCATCACGGTTTTTGAGCGGCGGTTCTAGGCAGATCACCATTGCGGCGGCCGCCGCCGGCTTCCTTACCTTCACGAATATGTGGTGCACCCAGGCGCTGCTGCCGGTGCTGGGCGCCGCGCTGCACGCCACCCCGGCGCAGACGGGCCTTACCGTCACCGCGCCGCTCGCCGCCACCGCCGTCATGGCACCGCTCATTGGCGCCATCTCCGACCGCTTCGGGCGCCAGCGCTTCATCGCCGGGGCGGCGCTGCTGCTCGTCATCCCCACGCTGCTGGCCGCCGCCTCAGTAAACCTGCCCATGCTCATCGCCTGCCGCTTCACGCAGGGGCTGCTGCTGCCATTCATCTTCATCGTCACCATCGCCTATATCGGCGACGAGTTGACAGGACAGGCGACCATGCGCTGCGCCGGCATATATACCGCTGGCACCATCCTGGGCGGGTTTTCGGGCAGGTTCATCGCCGGGCTGGTGACCGAAGCTTTTGGCTGGCGCGCCGCCTTCCTCTGCATCGGGCTGCTTACCTTGGTGATGGCGCTGGTGGTGGGTGCCCTGCTGCCCAAGGAGCGCAACTTCAAGCCGGTCCGGGGCATCGCCGGAGCGTTGCGCTCCTTCCCCGACCATCTCAGCAACCCGCGTTTGCTCGCCACCTATGCCGTCGGGTTCGGCGTGCTGTTCAGCCTGGTGACGGCGTTCACTTTCATCAATTTCCGCCTGGCCGAGGCGCCCTACAACCTCGGCCCGGCGGCTTTGGGGAGCATTTTCGTCGTGTATCTCGGCGGCGTCGCCATCAGCCCCGCCGCCGGGCGGCTGGCCGCCAAGCATGGCCACCGCGCGGTGATGGCGGGCGCGCTCGCGCTGGTCCTCTCCGGCTTGGCGCTTACGCTGGCCCAGCCGCTCTGGGTCATCGGGCTGGGGCTGCTGCTCGTCTGCTGCGGGCTATTCACCGAGCAGGCGATTGCCACTGGCTACACCAGCCTCGCCGCCCGCGCCGCCAAATCCACCGCCGTGGGGCTGTATGTCACCTGCTATTATGTCGGCGGCAGTGCCGGCGGCACGCTGCCCGCTGGCACCTGGCATGCCAGCGGCTGGCCGGGCTGCGCCGCCATCACCGCGGCGGTGCAACTCGCGGCCTTCGCCATGGCAATGGCGTTCTGGAGACCGCTCGGGCCTCGCGGTTAACCCATCGCCTCCAGCGCACCGAGCGAACTCGGGCAGGATCTGCCCGCCATCCACGGTGATGGTCTGGCCAGTGATGTAGGCGGCCTCCTCGGAGGCCAGGAACAGTGCGGCGTTGGCGATGTCCTCAGGCGTGCCAAGGCGCTTGAGCGGGATCGAGGCTTCCATCGCCGCAATATAGTCCGGGCCGTTACCCTCCAGCCCCTCGGTGAGGATATTGCCCGGCAGCACCGCGTTCACAGTGATGTTGCGCGGCGCCAACTCGATGGCGGCGGTACGCATGAAGCCGAGCTGCCCGGCCTTGGAGGCGCCGTAATGCGCCCAGCCGGGATAACCCGTGATCGGCCCGGTGATGGACGAGGTGAGGATGATCCGCCCGCTCCCCGCCTTGGTCATGGCTGGTAGCACCGCCGAGACCGAGAGGAACGCGCTGCGCAAATTGGTGTTGATGACATGATCGAACTCGGCCGGCGTCATCTCCGAGAGCTTGGCCGCCGGGAAGATGCCCGCATTGGCGCAGAGAATATCGATGCCCCCAAACTTCTGCACCGCTGCCTCGGCCATCGCCGCGCAGCCCTCGGGGGTGGACACATCCGCCGCAAGCCCCGCCGCATGCGGACCAATCCCCGCAGCCACCTTGTCCGCATCCGCCTGGCTGCGGGAGACTGCAAGCACGTTGATGCCCGCCCGCCCGAAACGCAGCGCGATACCGCGCCCGATGCCCCGCGTGGCGCCGGTAACAATGACGGTTTTACCTTGCAAAGATTTCAGCATAGGAACTCCTGGGGCTGTGCGGCCTGGGCTAAATGTGGTAACTACAACACTTACATGATGCAGGTCCAACACCCATAATCAAGCGGAATTTGCGGAGCGCGAGACGCATGAAACCAGAAAAAACGGCACGGCAGGGAAAGATCCTGGCGGCGCTGGAAACCGCGCCCAGCCTGCGCGTGGCGGAACTGGCGCAGAACCTAGGCGTCTCCACCGAGACGATCCGGCGAGACCTGGACCAGATGACCAGCGCCGGGCTGCTCAACCGCACCTATGGCGGAGCGGTGCGGCCGCTGCATGCCGAGCCCACCGTGGCCGAGCGGCACGCCATGTTCGTGGCCGAGCGCCAGCGCATCGCCCGCGCCACCCTGCCCTTGCTGCGCGGCGCGCGGGTGCTGATCCTCGGCTCCGGCTCCACCGTGGTGCATGTGGCGCACGAGGTCGCGGCCAAGCTGAAGGACATCATGGTCATCACCCATTCCTTCGGCGTAGCGGCGGCGCTCTCCGCCAACCCCACCATCAAGACGCTGATGCTGCCCGGCGAGTACCATGCCGGAGAGGGCACGCTGCTCGGCGGCCATACCATCGCCTTCCTGCAGGACCTGTACGCCGACTGCACGATCCTCGGCGCCAGCGGCCTCTCGGAGGAAGGGCCGACCGACGCGCTGCCCGAGACCGCCGCCGTGTACGCGGCCATGGCGGCGCGCGCGGCCAAAACCATGGTCGTGGCCGACCATTCCAAATTCAACCGGCTGTTCACCGCGCGCTACGCGGATTGGCGTCGAATCGGCCATCTGGTGACGGACACGGGGCCGGAGGACGCCCTCGGCGCGCAACTGCAACGCAGCGGAACTAGCGTGGTGCTGGCCTAAATGAAAAGCGGCCGGAACGCGCTGCGCCCGGCCGCCTGAGTTCGCTTAAAAGGCGTTACCGCTCACTTGTCGCGGAAATGGGTTTCCTTCGCCTCGATCGCGGCCTGCGCCGCGGCAAGGCGCGCCACCGGCACGCGGTAAGGCGAGCAGGAGACGTAGTCCAGCCCAACGGATTCACAGAAAGCGATGGAGGCCGGATCGCCGCCATGCTCACCGCAGATGCCGAGCTTCAGCTTGTCCTTCTTGGAGCGGCCCTTCTCGGCGGCGATGCGCACCAGCGCGCCGACGCCATCGACGTCGATGGAGACGAACGGATCCTTCGGCAGGATGCCCTGCTCGACATAAGCGGGCAGGAACTTGCCGGCGTCGTCACGCGAAAGGCCGAACACCGTCTGCGTCAGGTCGTTGGTGCCGAAGGAGAAGAAGTCCGCGGATTCGGCGATCTGGTCGGCGGTGAGCGCCGCGCGCGGCAGTTCGATCATGGTGCCGATCGAGTATTCCACGGTCTTGCCGGTTTCCTCGAACACGGCCTTGGCCATGCGCTCCACCTGGGCGCGGGTGATGTCCAGCTCGCGCTTGGTGCCCACCAGCGGGATCATGATCTCCGGCACCGGGGCCTTCGCGGTCTTCGAGACCTCGACCGCCGCCTCGAAGATGGCGCGGGCCTGCATCTCGTAGATCTCCGGATAGGTCACGCCGAGGCGGCAGCCGCGATGGCCGAGCATCGGGTTGGCTTCGGAGAGCTCTTCCGCGCGTTCCTTGATCGCCGCGGCGTCCATGCCCAGCGCGTCGGCCACTTCCTTCAGCTCAGCCTCGCCATGCGGCAGGAACTCGTGCAGCGGCGGGTCGAGCAGGCGGATGGTGACCGGCAGGCCTTCCATGATCTTGAACAGCGAGATGAAATCCTCGCGCTGGAACGGCAGCAGCTTGGCCAGTGCCGTACGGCGGCCGGCCTCGTCCTTGGCCATGATCATCTGGCGCACGGCGCCGATACGCTGCGGGTCGAAGAACATGTGCTCGGTGCGGCACAGGCCGATGCCCTCGGCGCCGAACTTGCGCGCGGTCTCGGCATCCAGCGGGGTTTCCGCGTTGGTGCGCACCTTCAGGCGGCGGATCTCGTCGGCCCAGCCCATGAGGGTGCCGAAATCGCCGGAGAGCTGCGGCTCGATCATCTTCACCGAGCCCGCGAACACCTCGCCGGTGGCGCCGTCGATGGTCAGGATCTCACCCGCGCGGATGGTGACACCGCCAGCGGAGAGCGTCTGCGCGCCGTAATCAACCGAGATGCCACCGGCACCGGCCACGCAGGGCCGGCCCATGCCGCGGGCCACCACGGCGGCGTGGCTGGTCATGCCGCCACGGGTGGTGAGGATGCCGCGGGCGGCGTGCATGCCGTGAATGTCCTCGGGGCTGGTCTCGATGCGGACCAGAACCACCGACTCGCCCCTCTGCGCGCGGAACTCGGCTTCGTCGGCCGAGAATACCACGGCGCCAGAAGCCGCACCCGGGGAGGCGGGCAGGCCCTTGGCGAACTGCTTCTTCGCAGCCTTCGGGTCGAGGGTCGGGTGCAGCAACTGGTCAAGCGCCGCCGGGTTCACGCGCATCACGGCGGTGTTGCGGTCGATCAGCCCTTCCTCGGCCATCTCCACCGCAATGCGCAGCGAGGCGGCGGCGGAGCGCTTACCGGAGCGCGTCTGCAGCATGTACAGCTTGTTCTGCTGCACAGTGAACTCGATGTCCTGCATGTCCTTGTAGTGCGTCTCAAGGATCGAGCGGACATTCTTCAGCTCGGCATAGGCCTCGGGCAGCGCCTCTTCCATCGAGACCTCGCCCGGCTTGGCATAGGCCTTGGAGAGCGGGCGCGGGGTGCGGATGCCGGCCACCACGTCCTCGCCCTGGGCGTTGACGAGGTACTCGCCGTAGAATTCGTTCAGGCCGGTGGAGGGGTCGCGGGTGAAACACACGCCGGTCGCGCAATCATCGCCCATGTTGCCGAACACCATGGCCTGCACGTTCACCGCCGTGCCCCAGTTCGCCGGAATGTCGTGCAGACGGCGGTACACATTGGCGCGCGGGTTCATCCAGGAGCCGAACACGGCGCCGATCGCGCCCCAGAGCTGGTCCTGCGGGTCCTGCGGGAAGGGCTTGCCGATCTCTTCGGCCACCATCTTCTTGTAGCCCTCGACAACCTGCTGCCAATGCGCGGGGGTCAGCGCGGTGTCCTCGATCACGTCAGCCTCGAGCTTCACATGTTCGATGATCTCTTCGAAGCGGTGATGGTCAACGCCCAGCACCACGGAGCCGTACATCTGGATGAAGCGGCGGTAGGAATCCCACGCGAAGCGCGCATCACCCGAGCCCACGGCCAGACCCAGCACGGTGGTGTCGTTCAGGCCGAGGTTCAGCACCGTGTCCATCATGCCCGGCATGGAGACGCGCGCGCCCGAGCGCACGGAAACCAGCAGCGGCTTGTCCTTGTCGCCGAACTTGCGGCCGACAGCCTCTTCGATGCGAGCCAGCGCCGCATCCACCTGGGCCTTCAGCTCGGCCGGGTAGTTGCGGTCATTGTCGTAATAGGCGGTGCAGACTTCGGTGGTGATGGTAAAGCCGGGGGGCACGGGCAGGTTGATGCTCGCCATCTCCGCCAGATTGGCACCCTTGCCGCCGAGCAGGTTGCGGAGCGAGGCGTTGCCATCATTCACCCCTGCACCGAAATTATAAACCCATTTCGTCATTCCCAACTCCTAACCTTCAACCCTGGAGAAATCTGCGATTTGATTGACTGTATCCCGGAAGCGCGCGAGCAGTCGCAAACGATTGCGGCGCAATTCTGGCATTTCGGCGTTCACCGTAACTTTTTCAAAGAAGGCGTCGATCGTCGGACGGATGAGCGCAAATGTCCGCATCGCCGCGATATAATCTTCCTTCCGGAAGTAATGCCCAGTCGCCGCTCTGACCTCAACAATTGCCTCGACAAAGCTTCTTTTCCTCATCTTCGACAAAAAGTTCGCCTGATCAGGCTCGCCCTCATGCGGCCCATCCTTGGCATCCTCGATGCGCAGGATGTTGGCGGCGCGCTTATAGGCGGCGTGCAAGCTGCGGCCGTCGTCGGTCGCCAGCATCTCGCCCAGCGCGTCCACGCGCTTCATCAGCCGCACGAGATCGTCATCCGCTCCGGCGGCGAGCACGGCATCCAGCACGTCGAAGCGCTTGCCCTCGCCGCGCAGCTTGACCCGAAGACGCTCGATGATGAAGGCGAAAAGTTCGTCGTCGTTATTGAGCAGCGGCTTGAGGTTTAGGCGCAGCCCGTTTTCCAGCACGATGCGGATAGCACCCAGCGCGCAGCGGCGCAGCGCGTAGGGGTCGCCCGAGCCGGTCGGCTTCTCACCGATGCGGAAGAACTCGCGCAGCGTGTCCAACTTGTCGGCCAGCGCCACGGCAACCGCCACCTTGCCGGTGGGCACGTCGTCGGACGGACCTTTCGGCTGGTAGTGGGTCGAGATGGCCTCGCCGACCGCCGCACCATGGCTGCGCGTGGCGTAGTAGCCGCCCATTACGCCCTGCAGCTCGGGGAATTCCCCCACCATGCCGGTGACAAGATCGGCCTTGCACAGCAGCCCGGCGGCGCAGGCAGCCTCCACGTCACCGCCCAGCAGCGTGGCGATTTCCCCGGCCAGGGCAGAAATCCGCGCCGCGCGCTCAAGCTGCGTGCCGATCTTGGCGTGGAAGGTAATTTTCTCCAGCTTTGGCAGCAGCTTATCCAGCGGGGTCTTGAGGTCCAGATCCCAGAAATGCCGTGCATCAGAAAGCCGCGCGCGCAGCACGCGCTCATTGCCGGCGATGATCGCCGCCCCGCCATCCGTTGCCTCCAGATTCGCCACGAAGGCGAAATACGGCGCCGGCTTGCCCGCAGTGTCACGCAGGGCGAAGTATTTCTGGTTGATCTTCATGGAGAGTTCGCGCACCTCGTGCGGCAGGTCCATGAAGGCATCGTCGATGCGGCCGATCAGCGGCACCGGCCATTCCACGAGGCCCGTCACCTCATCCAGCAGCGCCTCATCCGGCGCCACGGTGAGGCCCAGAGCGGCCGCCTTTTCGGCCATGCCCTCGGCGATTTTTTTCCGGCGTTCCGCCTGATCGACAATGACGTGGTGCTCGCGCAGCTTTTCTTCCCACACAGCGGCAGAGGACACCGCAACCGGCCCGGGGCCATGCACGCGGTGGCCCTCGGTCTCGTTCCCCGCCGTGACGGGGCCGAGAGTAATGGGGATCACCTCGCCATCCAGCAGGCAGACAATGCGGCGCAGCGGGCGAACCCAGGTGAAATCCGCACCCGAGCCCCAGCGCATGGATTTGGGCCAAGGGAGCTTGGCCAGAGCCTCGGGCAATTTTTCTACGATGAAGATTCCGCCGCCGAACGCTCAGGAGTCTGACTGTCGATAGAATGAAATAGCCGTCCTCAACCCGTAGATTCTCTCGGGTAGCATTGTTTTTGCGTAGAAACCCGTCAACCGCGACTGCCTGAGCATCGGCGCGTGGACCACGCTGCTCGGAATGAACAGCCACAACCCTGGGTTGAACCTCAAAAGCTACGGCGATTCGACGTGGTCCGTAGAATTCCCGAACCGGAGTTCCGCGAGGCGCTATATTACTTAAATAGCCCGTAGTGATGATGGATAGTTGCCGAGCAGCCATTTGCTGCATCCGCGCCGGGATTTCTTCGGAAAAAAGTTCGAGGAAAAATTCCGGCATCTTACTCACCCGCCAGCCAGGCTTCGGCGCAGGCTTTCGCCAGATTACGCACCCGCGCGATGTAGGAGGCCCGCTCGGCGACCGAGATCACGCCCCGCGCATCCAGCAGATTGAACAGATGGCTGGCCTTGATGCACTGGTCATAGGCCGGCTGGGCCACGCCGGCTTCCACCAGCGCGGCGCACTCCCGCTCCGCGTCCTCGAAGTGCCGGGCCAGCATCTCCGTATTGGCCAGCTCGAAGTTGTGCTTGGAATAGTCCTGCTCGGCGCGCAGGAACACGTCGCCATAGGTCACGCCCTGGCCGTTGAAGTCGAGGTCGTACACGTTCTCCACGCCCTGCACATACATGGCCAGGCGCTCCAGCCCGTAGGTCAGCTCCGCCGAAGGGGATACGCACGCAATGCCGCCGACCTGTTGGAAATAGGTGAACTGCGTCACCTCCATGCCGTCGCACCAGACTTCCCAGCCCAGGCCCCAGGCCCCCAGCGTCGGGCTCTCCCAGTCATCCTCGACGAAGCGAATGTCATGCACCCGGCGGTCGATGCCGATCGCGTCGTAGCTGGCAAGCAGCAGTTCCTGGATGTTGTCCGGGCTCGGCTTCAGCAGCGCCTGGTACTGGTAATAATGCTGCAGGCGGTTGGGGTTTTCGCCATAGCGGCCGTCCGAGGGGCGGCGCGAGGGCTGCACATAGGCGGCCTTCCAGGGCTTCGGCCCCAGGGTTCGCAGGGTGGTCGCCGGGTGGAAGGTGCCAGCGCCCATTTCGACATCGTAAGGCTGCAGGATGACGCAGCCCTGCTCCGCCCAGAACCTGTGTAATGTCAGGATGATATCCTGAAAACTTTTCGGGCGCGCCGGGGCGGTATGGACTGTCATGGACCCTTGATTAAAGTGTAAAAACCAATTGCGGCGCAGCAATACGGCCCCGCAAGGCGAAGAGCAACCACGGAGAACGCCAAGACATGAGCAAAACAGTGAAATGGGGCGCCACCGACTGGTTGGGCGCGGCGCTGGCGGCGCTCCTCGGCGGCGGGGCGTTCGCCTTCCGCTGGTTTGCCATCATGCCCCGCGCCACAGTGGGCCTCTGCGCCGCTTCCAACGCGCCGGGCTTTTGCACCCCGCGCCAATGGGTGCTCTCGGGCCAGTATTACGGGTGGTTCGGCTGGGCGGCGCTGGCGCTGGGGCTGGCGGCGTTCTTCGGCGGCAAACGGCTCCTGGGCGCGCTGGCGGTCGGCGCTGGCATCGCCGCCGTGGTGAACTACAACGCCACGCAAGGGATCATCGGCGCCACCCTGGGGCTGGTTGCCTGGCTCAGCCTCATCTCCGGGCGCCCCGGCTGGGGCTTGAAAACGGCCTAAAGGCCAATTTTCCCCATCGCCAGGAACTTCTCGCGCCGCTTGGCCTTCAGCGCCTCGGGCGCCATGTCCTTCAGCGGGGCGAGCTGCTTCTCCACCGCATCGCCAAGTGCTGCCAAGGCGGCTTCCGGGGCGCGATGGGCGCCGCCCACCGGCTCCGGCACGATCTCGTCGATCAGCCCCAGCTTCTTCAAATCTTGCGCGGTGACGCGCATGGCCTCGGCGGCCACCGGGGCCTGGGCCGAGTTGCGCCACAGGATGGAGGCGCAGCCCTCCGGCGAGATCACGGAATAGATCGCGTGCTCATACATCAGCACGGCGTTGCCCGACGCGAGCGCGATGGCGCCGCCGGAGCCGCCCTCGCCAATGATTGTCGCCACCAGCGGCACGGGAGCGGAGAGGCAGGCCTCGATCCCGCGCGCAATCGCCTCAGCTTGGCCACGCGCCTCGGCCTCGATGCCCGGGAAGGCGCCGGAGGTGTCCACGAAAGTGAGAATCGGCAGGTTGAACCGCCCGGCCAACTCCATCAGGCGCTTGGCCTTGCGGTAGCCCTCGGGCTTGGCCATGCCGAAATTATGCTTGATGCGGGTCTCGGTATCGGTACCCTTCTCGGTGCCGATCACCATCACCGGCATGCCACGGAAGCGCCCCATGCCGCCAATAATCGCCGCGTCGTCGGCAAAGGCGCGGTCGCCAGCCAGCGGGGTGAAATCCTCGATCAGCGCGGCAATGACACCGGCCGCCTTTGGCCGCTCGGCATGGCGGGCCACCTGGGTCTTCTGCCAGGGGCTGAGCTTGGCGTAGATGTTCTTGAGCTGGGCATCCGCCTTGGCGGAAAGGCGCGCCACCTCCTCGGCGATGTTAATCTCACCGGTAGCGGGCATCTGCCGCAACTCCGCGATCTTGGCTTCGAGCTCGGCGACGGGTTTTTCAAATTCGAGGTACTGGCGCATGGGCCTGGGCCTTTAGCACATATACACGCGGAGGAAAGGGAGGAGATGGCTACTGGCCGTTCTTGTCCCAGGGCGCGTTGCCCAGGTTCACCTGCTTGGGCGTGGTGTTGGCCGCCGTCAGCGCCCCCGCTCCCGCGCCGATGCCAGCCCCCACGACCACGCCGATCGGCCCGCCGATGATGCCGATGGCCGCCCCCGTGGCGGCGCCCCCGGCGGCGGTGCCGGTTGTCCGCCCCGTGCCATGGCCACATCCCACCAGCGCCAGAGGCAGCAGCATCAGGCAAACCAGTTTACGCATTTCACTCTCCAAAACTTGTTCCCTTGTTCCAGAGCCCGCCCGCGCCGGGCAAGCGGTTTTGCTCGCCCGATTAACGGGTTGCGAAATGTTAAGGTCGCTTTAAAAACGTTACGAACACAAAGGAGTCGCGAATGTCCGACCTGCTGAAATCCCCACTCAAGCTGAAGAAGCCCGGCTGGCTCGACGATTTCAAAGCCTTCATCCTGCGCGGCAACGTGGTGGACCTCGCGGTCGGCGTGGTCATCGGCGTGGCCTTCACCGGCATCGTCAATTCGCTGGTGAAGGACATCATCACCCCGGTCATCGGCCTGATTACCGGCGGGGTGGATTTCTCCAATCATTTCATCGTGCTGAAGGGCGTCCCGGCGGCGACACTGGCGGACGCGCAGAAGGCCGGGGACGTAACGATCAATTACGGCGTGTTCCTGAACGCCGTATTCAACTTCCTGATCATCGCCGCCGCGATCTTCTGGATGGTGCGGCTGATCGAGAAGCTCCACAAGGCCCCCACCCCCGCCGCCCCGGCGCCGACACCAACCGAAATCCTGCTCACGGAAATCCGCGACGTGCTGAAGGCTAGAGCCTGATCGTTTGAGGTTGAATCGCTTTGCGATGGAACCTCAAACGTAAATCAGTCTCTCATCAATAATTTAGAGGCCTGAAACAAAACCGGGGCCTTGCGGCCCCGGCGGACGGCTCAACCGAGCCTCTGCTCAGATCCCCAGGTTCTTCTTCGCGAAATTATGGTGCGCCTCGATATAGCGCACGGTGCCGGACTTGCTGCGCATGACGATCGAGTGCGTCACCGCCCCGTGGCCCACGCGGCGCACGCCGTTCAGCATCGGGCCAGACGTGACGCCTGTCGCGGCGAACATTACGTCGCCCTTGGCCATTTCCTCGATGGTGTAGATCCGGTTCGGGTCGGTGATGCCCATGGTGCGGGCGCGCTCGATCTGCGCTTCATCCTCGAACAAAAGCTTGCCCCTGCATCTGCCCGCCAATGCAGCGCAGCGCCGCCGCGGCCAGCACACCCTCCGGCGCGCCGCCCGAACCCAGATACATGTCCACGCCCGTCATCGGCTGCGAGGCGGCGATCACGCCGGCCACATCGCCATCGCCGATCAGCATGATGCGCGCCCCGGCCTCGCGGATTTTCGCGATCTTCTCGGCATGGCGGTCGCGGTCCAGCATGCAGACCATAAGCTCGGAGACCTCCACGCCCTTGGCCAGGGCGAGGTTCTTCAGGTTTTCGGCTACCGGCGCATCCAACGAAACGACGCCTTCCGGCAGCCCGCCGCCGACCGCGATTTTCTCCATGTAGATATCCGGCGCGTGCAGGAAGTTGCCGCGCTCAGCGAGAGCAACCGTGGCGATGGCGTTCTGGCCACCCTTGGCGGTGATGGAGGTGCCTTCCAGCGGGTCCACGGCGATGTCCATCTGCGGCCCGCCGCAGCCGACCTTTTCGCCGATATACAGCATCGGCGCCTCGTCCATCTCACCTTCGCCGATCACCACGGTACCATTGATGGCTACGGTGTCGAAGGACTTGCGCATTGCCTCCACGGCGGCGCCGTCGGCGTCGTTCTTCTTGCCGCGGCCAATCCAGCGCGAAGCGGCGATGGCGGCGGCCTCGGTCACGCGCACCAGTTCAAGCGCCAGGTTGCGGTCGGAAACTTCGCCCAGGCGGAGGGGTTCGGTCATGGGGGTAAAATTCCTTATTTGGGTTCGATACGGATCAGGGCGGGCTGTTCCAGCACCGCTTCCAGCGTGGCGATACGGGCGAGCGCGGCGTTCACCGCATCCTCCCGCGTCTCATGGGTGACGAGCACGATGGGCACGGCCTCGCCCGGCGCGCGCCCATGCTGCAGCATGGATTCGAGCGAGATGCCGTGGTCGCGCAGGATGGCGGTGACGTCGGCGAGCACGCCGGGCTGGTCCACGACCATCAGGCGCAGGAAATAGGCGCTCTCCAGCCGGGCCATAGGCACCACGCGCGCCTCGCCCAGCGCGCCCTGGGCCATGCCCCAGACCGGGATCTGGCTGCCGCGGGCGATGTCGATGAGGTCGGCGACGACGGCGCTCGCGGTGGGGCCTTCTCCGGCGCCACGCCCTTGCAGGAACACGGGGCCGGAAAAATCCCCTTCCAGCAGCACGGCATTGAACACGCCGTCCACGGCGGCGAGCGGCTTTTCCACCGGCACCATGGCCGGATGCACGCGCAAGGAAATCCCGTCCTCCGTCTGTTCGGCAATGCCGAGCAGCTTGATGCGGTAGCCCAGCTCCTGGGCGAAGACGATGTCCAGCGCCGAAATGCGACGGATGCCCTCGACATGCAGCGAAGAGAAGTCGATCTTCTGGCCGAAAGCCAGGCCGGCCAGGATGGCGAGCTTATGCGCGGCGTCCACGCCGTCGATATCGAAGGAGGGATCGGCCTCGGCATAGCCAAGCCGCTTCGCATCGGCCAGCACGTCGGCGAACTCGCGCTTCTCCTCGCGCATGGTGGTGAGGATGTAGTTACAAGTGCCGTTGAGGATGCCGGCGACGCGGGACACGCGGTTCGCCGCCAGCCCCTCGCGCAGCACCTTGATGACGGGGATACCGCCCGCCACCGCGGCCTCATAGGCCAGCGGCAGGGAGGCAGCCTCGGCGGCCTCGGCCAGGGCCACGCCATGCACGGCCAGCAGCGCCTTGTTGGCGGTGACCAGCGGCCGGCCCGCAGCCAGCGCCTTCTCGGCCAGGGCCTTGGCCGGGCCGTCGGACCCACCGATCAGCTCCACCACCACGTCCACGTTCTCGTCCCAGGCCAGGGCCAGCGGGTCATCATGCCAGATCAGCCCGTCCAGGGAGATGCCACGATCGCGCTTGCGGTCCCGGGCGGAAACGGCGGTCACGGTGATTGGCCGACCGGCACGGGCGGTAATCAGCTCCGCCTGCCGGGCCAGAAGTTTGACCACGCCGGCACCCACGGTGCCCAGCCCGGCAATGCCGACGCGCAAGGGTTTCATCGTTTGCTCTCCAGATCGTCTTCCGCCGGGGCGGCGTTATCGGTGGCCAGGAAGTTGCGGATATTACGGATGGCCTGCCGCAGCCTGTGGGTGTTCTCAACCAGGGCGATGCGCACATGGCCGTCGCCGTATTCGCCGAAGCCCACACCTGGGGCCACCGCCACCTTCGCCTTGGCCATCAGCAGCTTGGCGAACTCCAGGCTGCCGAGATGGCGGTAGCGCTCGGGGATGGGCGCCCAGGCGAACATGGAGCCATTAGGGGAAGGCACGTCCCAGCCGGCCGAATGCAGGCCCTTGATCAGCACGTCCCGGCGTTCGCGGTACAGGTTGCGCATTTCCTCCACGCAGTCCTGCGGGCCGTTCAGCGCCGCGGTGGCCGCCACCTGGATCGGCGTGAACGCGCCGTAGTCGAGGTAGGACTTCATGCGGGTCAGCGCCTTGATCAGGCGCGGATTGCCGACGCCGAACCCCATGCGCCAGCCGGGCATGGAGTAGGTCTTGGACATCGAGGTGAACTCGATGGTGATGTCCTTCGCCCCCGGCACCTGCAGCACGGAAGGCGGCGGATTGCCGTCGAAATAGATCTCCGCGTAGGCGATGTCGGAGATGATGAAGATTTCGTTCTTCTTCGCCACCGCCACCAGTTCCTTGTAGAAATCAAGGTCGGCCATGTAGGCGGTGGGGTTGGAGGGGAAGTTGACGATCAGCGCCGTCGGCTTCGGCACGGAGTGGCGCACCGCGACATCGATGGCGCGGAGCATGTCCTCGCCCGGATGCGCCGGGATGGAGCGCACCGAGGCCCCCGCGATGATGAAGCCGAACTGATGGATCGGGTAAGACGGGTTGGGCACCAGGATGGTGTCGCCCGGCGAGGTGATGGCGGCGGCGAGGTTGGCCAGCCCCTCCTTGGAGCCGAGTGTCGCGATCACCTCGGTCTCCGGGTCCAGCTTCACGCCGAAGCGGCGCTCGTAATACGCCGCCTGGGCACGGCGCAGGCCGGGAATGCCCTTGGACGTGGAGTAACGGTGGCTGCGCGGGTCCTGCACGGTCTCCACCAGCTTGGCCACGATATGCGGCGGGGTGGGGCTGTCCGGGTTGCCCATGCCGAGATCGATGATGTCCTCAGCCGCGGCGCGTGCCTTGGCCTTGGCGGCATTCACCTCGGCGAACACGTACGGGGGCAGGCGGCGGATGCGATGAAATTCTTCAGAGGACATTTTCAACTCGGACTCGGGTGGACGATGCTGGGCTTAATATACCAATTGCGCGAAGCCGCCAGAACCTGAAGCCATGGCGGCGATACTGATATCGGCGGGCGGCACGCCTGCGGCTGTCAGCGCGTCCGCGATACGCCGCGCCCGGGCCAGGGCCAGGGGCAGAGCGCCCTCGCCAAAGCCGCAGGCACGGATCTGCGCCCCGCCCCGCTTGGCGGCAAGCTGCGTCAGCACGGAAGCCTGATCATACGGCAGAATGGCCGAGCCCGGCGGAAAGGCGATGGCCTCCGGCGGGCCGGGCGGCCTGGGGGCGGATGCGGCGGCCACCGGTGCGGGTGCCGGGGCGGCGGGCGGCGGCGCGGTGAGGCGTAGCCCCGGCACGTTGGGCGCGGGCGGCGCGGCGGCGGGCAGGGTCAGCCCCGCCAGAGCGCCGGGCGACGGGGCGGAAACGCCCTCGCGCGCCTGGGCCGCGATAGCCTCCTGCGCCCCGGCCGGGGTGGCGGTAGGGGCGACTGGCACATCAGCGAGGTTCGGGTAGGGCTTATCCGCTCCTGGTGGGGCTTGCCGGCTCTGCGCAATCGCGCCACCTTCGAAACTGTGATACAATCCGATCGGTCCAGAACAACCGCAAAGAGAACACGCCAAGACCACAGAGAATGCCGTCCCGCAACGCCACCGTAACATCAGACCCGCCTCCAACTTCTGCCGGTTTCACCGGCCAGAACCTGTTTGCCTGAGAACCGTCGCCACGGAAAGGATCGTCTAGAATGTCGCAGTCCGAGTCGTCCAAGGAACCCGATATCAAGCTACCCGATGCCGAGCGGATCGGACGGTCGATGACCGATATTGCGGCGCGCAGCCAGCGCATCGTTACCGATTGGCTGCAGCGTCAGGCGCGCGAGGGCGTGGACCTGGACCCGCTGAACGTGGGCAGCGCCTTCGTGGAGATGACCGCCAAGCTGCTCTCCAACCCCTCGAAGCTGGTGGAGGCTCATTTCGGACTTTGGCGAGACTATCTCACGCTGTGGCAGAACACCGCCCGGCGCATGTTGTCCGGCGAGGAGCGTGAGCCGGTCATCGCCCACGACCCCAAGGACAAGCGCTTCGCCGACCCGGCCTGGAAGGAGAACGAGGTGTTCGACTTCATCAAGCAATCCTACCTGCTCTCGGCCCGCTACATCGACGACGTGGTGACCCATGTGGACGGGCTCGACACGAAGACCGCGCAGAAGGTGGATTTCTATGCGCGCCAGTTCATCGCCGCGCTCAGCCCCAGCAATTTTGCCCTCACCAACCCCGAGGTGCTGCGCAAGACGCGCGAGACGGGCGGCGAGAACCTGGTGCTGGGCCTGAGCAACCTGCTCGCCGACCTGGAACGCGGACGCGGCAATCTGCGCATCAAGATGACCGACACCGACGCCTTCAAGGTCGGCGAGAACATCGCCGTCTCGCTGGGCAAGGTCATCTACCAGAACGAGCTGATGCAGCTGATCCAGTACAGCCCGGCCACCGAGCAGGTTTATGCCCGGCCGGTGCTGATCCTGCCGCCCTGGATCAACAAATTCTACATCCTGGACCTGCGGCCGAAGAATTCCTGGGTACAATACCTCGTCTCCCAGGGGCACACCGTGTTCATGGTCAGCTGGGTTAACCCTGATGAGTCCCTGGCCCACAAGAATTTCGACGACTACATGACCGAGGGCGTGTTCGCCGCACTGGATGCCATCGAGAAGGCAACCAAGACGCGCGAGGTGAACGCCATCGGCTATTGCCTGGGCGGCACGCTGCTGGCCGCCACGCTGGGCTACATGGCCGCCAAAGGCGATGACCGCATCAAATCCGCAACTTTCTTCGTGACTCTGACGGACTTTACCGATGCCGGGGAACTCGGCGTATTCATCGACGAGGAGGTGCTCAGCTCGCTGGAAGAGAAGATGCACCGGCGCGGGTTCCTTGAGGGGGGCGACATGGCCACCACCTTCAACATGTTGCGCGCGAACGACCTGATCTGGAGCTTTGTCGTCAACAACTACCTGCTGGGCAAGGAGCCGTTCCCGTTCGACCTGCTGTACTGGAACTCGGACGCCACGCGCATGCCGTCGTCGATGCACTCCTTCTACCTGCGCAACATGTACCAGAAGAACCTGCTGGCCCAGCCGGGCGGGATGTCGATGAAGCGCGTGCCTGTCGACCTGCGGCAGGTGAAGGTGCCGTGCTACTTCCTCTCCTGCCGGGAGGACCATATCGCCCCCTGGATGAGCACCTATAAGGGTGCCAAGAATTTCGGCGGGCCGGTGCGCTTCGTGCTCGCCGCCTCCGGGCATATCGCCGGGGTGATCAACCCGCCCGGCGGCAAGTACAACCACTTCATCAACAACGACATGCCGGAAACGCCGGAGCAGTGGTTCGAGGGCGCGACCGAGGTCGCAGGCTCCTGGTGGCTGGACTGGCAGCGATGGGCGACGGGCCTCGATGCCACGCAAGTCCCGGCGCGCATCCCCGGCAAAGGGCGGGGCGTAAAGGTGATCGAGAACGCGCCCGGATCTTATGTGAAAGTGACAATCTAGCCCCTTGGCGGCACCGGGCGTTCCGGCTTACTCGGCATAGTCTTTTGGTTGAACCGTTACGCTCCGGAGTTTCGTCATGCTCTTCCTCTACTTCATCACCAGGACCGGGCATGCGAGCTGAACGCCTGCGCCAAGTGGCGCTCGTGGCGGCGCTGCTCGTGCCGCTGGGGCTGTTGCACGCCTTCGTGCTGGCGGAAATCTGCATCGCCGCGGTGGATATCCTGTTCCTCGCCGACTGCGCGCGGCGGCGGGATTTCACGTGGGTCAGGCAAGGCTGGGTGGTGCTAGCCCTGCTCTGGTGGGGCTGGCTGCTGCTGTGCTCCACGCCGCTGCCGGTCGCCGGGTTCGGCTTGGCGGGCTGGGGGATGGGCTTTGTGCAGGTCCTGGTCATCATCCGCCTTCTGCTGTTCACCGCCGCGCTGCAGAACTGGCTGCTCACCACGCCGCGCGCCCGGCGCGGCGCCTGGGGCGTGCTGGCGGCCTGCTCCCTGTGGATCGGGCTGGAAAGCTGGCAGCAATATCTCACCGGACGCAATATCTTCGGCAACCCGCGCTGGGCCGACGGCGCGCTCACCGGTCCATTCTGGAAGCCCCGTGCCGGCGCGCTGTTCGGGCATCTGCTCTACCCCGCCATGCTGCCGCCGGTGCTGGCGCTGCTGACTCGCCCTGGCCGCGCTGCGCGGTTTGGCGGCTTGGCATTGGCGATGCTCGGCGTGCTCACCTCCGTGCTCATCGGCCAGCGCATGGGGGTGGTGCTCACCGGGCTTGGCTTGGCCGTCGCTGCGCTCTTTGTCCGGCAGTTGCGCGTCATCGCCATTGCGGCCTTTGCCGTGGCCGCGCTGGCGGTGGCGCTGACGCCGATCATCTCGCCCCCCACATATGCCAAGCTGGTGCAGGAGACGGCGAAGAATCTCGGCCATTTCCTGCTCAGCCCCTATGGCGAGCTGTACACCCGCGCGGCGATGATGACCCAGCAATCGCCCTGGCATGGCTGGGGCTATAATGGCTTCCGGGTCGGCTGCCCGCTGCCGCGCTTCAATGGCGGCTTCCCCGCGCTGGGCATCGCACCGACGCAGCTGGGCCTGGGGGCGTGCAACCTGCATCCGCACAACTTCTACATGCAGGCGCTTACCGACGCCGGCCTCCCCGGCCTGGCGCTGTTTGCGGCCCTGGCCATCTGCTGGCTGTGGGCTTTGGCTGCCGGGCTGTGGCGCCGGCCGGAACCGCTGCGCCTGGGGCTGTTCATCGCCGTGCTCACCTTTTTATGGCCCATCGGCTCCTTCGATGAATTCCCAACCCTCTACATGCTGGGCTGGATGTTCTTCCTCCTTGGCTTCGGCCTGGCTCTAAGGGGCAATCCATCCACATTGGAGCGCAATGGCTAAGGCCCGCTCGACAGCCATTGTCCTGCCGCCGAACGAGACATTTTCCCCCGGGAAGGCAGGCGCCATCGCCCTGGTGGCCCGCCGTTTCGCCCAGACGCTGCCTGGCTCAGTGGTGCTGGGCAACGCCAGGGACGGCAGCTTCCCTGGCATCCCCTTCATCCAGGCGCGCGGGCCGGTCGCCGTCATCCGCGCCCTGGCAGCGCTGCGTCCGCGGGTCATCGACGTGCATCAGCGCCCACGCCTCGCTTTGCTGCTCGCCCGGCTGTTCCCGCGGGCGCGGGTGTTGCTGTTCCTGCACAACGACCCGCAGACCATGCGCGGGCTGAAATCTCGCGCCGAGCGGGCACGTGCGCTCAGGCGCCTGCACCGCGTGGTCTGCGTGTCCGCCCATCTGCAGGGCCGCTACGATGCCGGGCCGGGCCTGATCCCCGCCGCGCTGCACAATCCACTCACCCTGGCCGAACTGCCGCCCCCCAGCCCGAAGGAGAAGCTGATCCTGTTCGCGGGGCGCATCGCGCCATGCAAGGCGCCCGACATCTTCATCGCCGCCTGTGCCATCGCGTTGCCGCTTCTGCCCGGCTGGTCGGCGCGCATGATCGGCGGCAAATATGTCGTCCCCGGCAGCCCCGAAACGCGCTACGTCGCGTTGCAACGAGCGGCGGCAGAGACCGCGCGGGTGACGTTCCTCGGCGCGCGCCCGCATAGCGAGGTGATAGAAAACATGATGCGCGCCGCCATCGCCGTGGTACCGAGCCGCTGGCCCGAGCCGTTCGGGTTGGTGGCGCTGGAGGCGCTGGCATGCGGCGCGGCGCTGATTTCCACCGGCCAAGGGGGATTACGGGAAGTCTCGGGCGAGGCGGCGATTTATGTCCCGCCCGATGACGCGAATACGCTGGCGACAGCCATCATCCGCCTGGCGCGCGACGACGCGGCGCGTAACGCGCTGGCCGAGGCAGGGCGCGCGCGGGCCCGCAACTTCGACACCCCCGCCATCGCCGCGCGGCTGCAGGCCTTGCGGGGCGAGACGCGATCGCTAAATCCTGTCCCCGAATAGTTTCACTGGATACTGTGTATGTCTGATCTCGTTCCCGTCACCGTCCTCACCGGCTATCTCGGCGCCGGCAAGACCACCCTGCTCAACCACATCCTCACCGGCACGCACGGCAAGAAATACGCCGTGGTGATCAACGAGTTCGGCGAACTGGGGGTGGATAACGACCTCGTCGTCGATTCCGACGAGGAAGTGTTCGAGATGAACAATGGCTGTATCTGCTGCACGGTGCGCGGCGACCTCATCCGTATCATCAGCGGGCTGATGAAGCGCACGGGCAAGCTGGACGGCATCATCGTGGAGACCACCGGCCTCGCCAACCCGGCCCCGGTGGCGCAGACCTTCTTCGTGGATGAGGACGTGAAGGCGAAGACCCGGCTGGATGCGATCGTGACCGTGGTGGACGCCAAGCATTTCCTCACCCGGCTTGAAGACTCGCCGGAAGCCGCCGATCAGGTCGCCTTCGCCGACGTGGTGGTGCTGAACAAGCTGGACCTCGCCACGCCGGAAGAGGTTGCGGCGGTTGAAGCCAAGATCAAATCCATCAACCCCTACGCCGTCATCCAAAAGGCCACGCGCGGCGACGTCGCCCCGGACCAGTTGCTGGGGCTGAACGCCTTCGACCTCAAGCGGGTGCTGGAGAATGTGCCGGACTTCCTGGAGGAAGACTCCCACACCCATAACGAACACCTGACCAGCATCAGCCTCTCCACCGAGAAGGAACTGGCGGCGGAGAAATTCAACGCCTGGATCGGCCATATCCTGCAGACGCAGGGGCAGAACATCCTGCGCACCAAGGGCATCCTGGCCTATAGGGACGAGGACAGGCGTTTCGGTTTCCAGGCCGTGCACATGATCGCCGACGGCGATTTCCTCGCCCCCTGGAAGGAAGGCGAGAAGCGCGTCAGCCGCATCGTGTTCATCGGGCGCGACCTCAACCGGCCGCAGCTGCGGCGCGGGTTCGAGAGCTGCGCGGCTTAAACCGGAGGTAAAGCCACGCGTAAGCCAGGAGGCGTGAGCGCGAGCAACGCCTCCCTCGCCTTATGCCAGAAGGCCGAGAGCAGCAGCAGCGCCGCCCCGGCGAACAGCGCCGTATGGGAGAGATCCGAGCCGAGCACGCCGGAATGCTTCAGCACGAAGGACAGGGCGTAGAGCAAATAGCCCAGGGCCGAGACGAGCAGCGCCCGCCGGTCCACCAGCAGCGCCACCACGCCCAGCGCCAGATACACGCCAATTGCCTCAGCGGCGCGCCCGCTGCCAGGTTCACCGGCCTCCAGCAGGCCGAGCATGTGGAACAGCGGATGCACGATCAGCGGCGCCGCCAGCAGATGCAGCCAGAAGGCCACATCGGTGCGCCGCGTGGTGCGGGCGCGATCGGACATGTCCCAGCGTACGCCGAGCGCAAACACGCCCAGCCCCGAACCCAGCAACAGCCAGGACCATAACGGGCGCAAGCTGGGCACCAGCCCCATCAGCATGGCCATGCCGAAGAAGATCACACCCGCAGCTCCAGCAGCTGGGGTGATGGGCACATGGAAGCGCCGCCAATGCACGTAGGTGGCGGCACCGATCAGCACCGGGCAGATGAGCAGGACTCCCGAGGCGGCACCTGGCACGAAGCTGCCGAACGCCAGAGCCAGACCGGTGCCCAGGTTCAGGCCGATCAGCCAGATCAGGCTGCTGCTCACGCCGAGCGTGTAGAACATCAGAAGCAGGATGCTGGGCAGCGCCATGCGGCGCTGGCGGGTGAAGTATTCGGAGAGCCCCCAACTCGCCGCAGCCACACACAGGCCGGGCACGCCCGTTGGCACGGTAACGGTGCCCAGCGCCACCAGCACCAGGGTGAGCGCGATGGAGACGAAGATGTCGTTGAAGCCGGTGATGAGGCGGACATATTCCTCATCCACCGCCGGAGCGGTTTTCTGCGCCGCGATAAAGGCGCGGAACTTCGCTGCCTCTGCCGCAGTAAGATTGCCGGCGGCCACCGCCGCGTCGATGTCTGATTCGCTGTACATGTCCGTTGTTTCACCCGTGTTTGCGGTGGCTTTGTGGCGGATTCACCGCGCCCATGAAAAAAGCCCCGGGGTTTCCCCCGGGGCTCTCTTTTCGTCCGAACGTATGGGCTGGATTAGAAATCCATGTCGCCCATGCCGCCCATGCCGCCCATGCCGCCCGGCATGCCGCCAGCGGCAGCCTTCTTCTCGGGGCGCTCGACCACACCGGCTTCGGTGGTGATGATGAGCGAAGCCACGGAAGCGGCGTCCTGCAGCGCGGTGCGGACGACCTTTGCCGGGTCGATGATGCCGGCGGCGACCATGTCCTTGAACTCGCCGGACTGGGCGTCGAAGCCGAAGGTGTAGGTGCTGTTGTCGAGCACCTTACCGGCGATCACGGCACCGTCCTCACCGGCGTTCTCGGCGATCTGACGCAGCGGCACCTGGATGGCGCGGCGGATGATCTCGATGCCGGTCTTCTGGTCGGTGTTCTCGGCCTTCACGCCTTCCAGGACGAGCGAGGCGCGGGCCAGGGCGACACCGCCACCCGGGACAATGCCTTCCTCGACGGCGGCGCGGGTCGCGTGCAGCGCGTCGTCAACGCGGTCCTTGCGCTCCTTCACCTCAACCTCGGAGGCGCCGCCAACGCGAATGACGGCCACGCCGCCAGCCAGCTTGGCCAGACGCTCCTGCAGCTTCTCGCGGTCGTAGTCCGAGGTGGTCTCCTCGATCTGCGCGCGGATCTGGTTGACGCGACCGGTGATGTCGTCCTTGGAGCCAACACCCTCGATGATCGTGGTGTTTTCCTTCTCGATCAGCACCTTCTTCGCGCGGCCCAGCATCGCCAGGGTCACGGTCTCGAGCTTGATGCCCAGGTCCTCGGAGATGACCTGGCCGCCGGTCAGGATCGCGATGTCTTCCAGCATGGCCTTGCGGCGATCGCCGAAGCCAGGGGCCTTCACGGCGGCGATCTTCAGGCCGCCACGCAGCTTGTTCACCACCAGGGTGGCCAGAGCTTCGCCCTCGACGTCCTCAGCGATGATCAGCAGCGGCTTGCCGGTCTGCACCACGGCTTCCAGCAGCGGCAGCATCGGCTGCAGCTGGGAGAGCTTCTTCTCGAAGATCAGGATGTACGGGCTGTCGAGGTCCGCGATCATCTTTTCCGGGTTGGTGATGAAGTACGGGGAGACATAGCCGCGGTCGAACTGCATGCCCTCGACGACGTCGAGCTCGGTCTGGATGCCCTTGGCTTCCTCAACCGTGATCACGCCCTCGTTGCCGACCTTCTGCATGGCCTGGGAGATCATGTCGCCGATCTCGGACTCGCCGTTGGCGGAGATGGTGCCAACCTGGGCGGTCTCGGCCGGGGTGGTGATCTTGCGGCTGCGGGTCTTCAGCTCCTCGACGACGGCGGCAACCGCCTTGTCGATGCCGCGGCGCAGGTCCATCGGGTTCAGCCCGGCGGCCACGGCCTTTACGCCCTCGCGCACGATGGCCTGGGCCAGCACGGTCGCGGTGGTGGTGCCGTCACCGGCCAGGTCGTTGGTCTTGGAGGCGACTTCGCGGATCAGCTGCGCGCCCAGGTTCTCGAACTTGTCGGACAGTTCGATTTCCTTGGCGACGGACACGCCGTCCTTGGTGATGCGCGGGGCGCCGAACGACTTCTCGATGACAACGTTGCGGCCCTTCGGGCCCAGCGTCACCTTGACGGCGTTGGCGAGGGTGTCGACGCCGCGCAGCATGCGGTCGCGGGCGTCAGAGCCGAAGCGGACTTCTTTGGCAGCCATGTAGATTAGCTCCTTAAAATTCTGGTTGAATTAGGCGACGATGCCGAGAATGTCGGATTCCTTCATGATCAGCAGGTCTTCACCGCCGATCTTGACCTCGGTGCCGGACCACTTGCCGAACAGCACGCGGTCGCCAGCCTTGACATCCAGGGCCACCAGCTGACCGGCCTCGTTGCGGGCACCCGGGCCAGCAGCGACAACTTCACCTTCCTGCGGCTTTTCCTTGGCGGTGTCGGGGATGATGATGCCGCCCGCGGTCTTTTCCTCGGCAGTGATGCGGCGGACGACGACGCGGTCGTGCAGGGGGCGGAAATTCGCCATGATGATCGCTCCTAAACGTTATTGTCTTAAAAGCTTTCCAACCTGTTCGGCCCGGCACGCGGCACCGCGGTTGTTAGCACTCCCATGGCGGGAGTGCCACGGATTTAGCCGCGCCAGCCCCGCAAGTCAAGAAAACGCAGCACTCCCCGCCGGCGAGTGACAAGCTTCTGTAATCGCCCATTTTTTTGTTGCATCTCCGGTGCGGCTTCGTGGCAATCTGATGAAACCCCGGGGCAAACCGTTCATGTTTAAGGAGTGAACAAGCATGAGTCTTGCCTTGCAGATGCGCGACTACCGCCTGACCACGGCGGAGATTCTCTACCACATGCCGGACCATCCGGGTCTGCTGCAGAGCTATGTCTGGCAGGAGCTGGACCTGGCCCCGAAATTCCCCGTATTGCGCAAGTTCCTGGATTTCTGGGAACGAAATCTGGACGGCAAGCTGCATTCCGTGCGCGTCGGCGCAGCGGACCTCATTACCCCGGCGCAGTGGAAAGCGGGCACGCTGTACACGCTGAACTGAGAGGCACAGGGGATCAGAATCTGTTTGAAAACTCGCTCTGGTGAGTCGATTGCGGGTGTTATTCGAGCACCGGAGCGCAGGAAAACGCTCGCAAGCGGCCACCAGAGTAGAGTTTCCAGACAAATTCTCAGTCGACCCGGCGCTTGTATTTCGGCTTGGGCCGGTCGAGCGCCAACCCGCCATGCAGCGCGGAGCCGCGCCCGGAGAGGGATGGGTTGGTCATGAAATATTCATGTGCGGAGGCCGCGGGATCGCCGGGGGCCACGCGGTGCCAGGTGCCGTCGGCCTGCAATACGGAGCTCTGCGCGTCGTCGCGCAGGTTCACGACCATGATCTGGTCCAGGATCTGCGCATGCACCGTGGGGTTATAGATGGGAACGAAGGTTTCCACCCGGTAATCCATGTTGCGCGCCATCCAGTCGGCGCTGGACATGAACACCTTGTTTTCGCGCGAGGGCACCGCGTGGCCGTCGCCGAAGACGCAGATTCGCGAATGCTCCAGGAAGCGCCCGACGATGGATTTCACCTTGATCGTCTCGGACAGGCCGGGCACGCCGGGGCGCAGGCAGCAGATGCCGCGCACCACGATGGAGATGGGCACGCCCGCGCGCGAGGCCTCGTAAAGATGGTCGATCAGCCGGGCATCGACCAGCGAGTTCATCTTCAGCCAGATGCCCGCGGGTTTGCCCGCCTTGGCATTGGCGATCTCGGTGTCGATCAGAGTGCCGATCGTCTTGCGCGTGGTGAGCGGCGAGAAAGCCAGCTGTTCCATCGCCTCCGGGCGGGCATAGCCGGTCATGTAGTTGAACAGCCGCGCCGCATCGCGCGTCAGCGCCGGGTCGCAGGTGAAGAACGAGAGGTCGGTGTAGATCCGCGCTGTGATCGGGTGATAGTTGCCGGTGCCGAAATGCACATAGGCGCGCAGGCTGTTCGCCTCGCGGCGGACGACATAGCTGACCTTGGCATGGGTCTTCAGCCCGACGAAGCCGAACACCACCTGCACGCCGGCGGCTTCCATGGTGCGGGCGAGGCGGATATTCGCCTCCTCATCGAACCGGGCGCGCAGCTCCACCATGGCGGTAACGGATTTGCCCGCCTCCGCCGCCTCGATCAGCGCCTTGACGATGGGGGAGTCGCGGCTGGTGCGGTAGAGCGTCTGCTTGATCGCGACCACCGCCGGGTCGGCCGCCGCCTGGCGCAGGAACTGCACCACCACGTCGAAGCTCTCGAACGGGTGGTGGACCAGGATGTCCTTGGCGCGGATGGCGGCGAAGCAATCGCCCGCGAAGTCGCGGATACGCTCGGGGAAGCGCGCGGTATAGGGCGTGAACAGCAGGTCTGGCCGGTCATCGACGATGAGCTGCTTCACGTCCACCAGCCCGACGAGACCGGTCTCGTTGTACACCTCTTCCGCCGGAGCCTCGATCGCGTCGATCACCAGCTCGCGCAGAGCCGCAGGCATGTCTGCCTGGATGGTGAGCTGGATGGCGACACCGCGGCGGCGGCGCTTCAGCGCGGTCTCGTAGGAGCGGACAAGGTCTTCCGCCTCTTCCTCGAACTCCACGTCGGTATCGCGGATCACGCGGAACAGGCCGGAGCCCTCCACGGTGAAGCCTGGGAACAGCCGGCTCATGTTCATTGCCACCAGCTCTTCGAGCATGACGAAGCGGATCGGGCCGGAGGCCGACGGCATGCGGACGAAACGCTCGATCTGGCTGGGCAGCGGGATCAACGCCGACATCTGGCCGCGGTCATCATCGCGCGCCAAGGTGAGCGCCATGACCAAGCCCATATTGGGAATGAAGGGGAACGGGTGCGCCGGGTCCACCGCCAGCGGGGTAAGCACCGGAAAGACGCGCTCCATGAAATAGGAGTCGAGGAAGGCGGCATCGTCCGAGGTCAACTCGCCGGAGGTGCAGACCACCAGCCCAGCCTGGGCCAGCAACTCGCGCAGATCGGCAAAGGCCGCCTGCTGCGCGGCGATGAGCTCCCGCGCCCGGGTATTGATCGCGTGCAGCTGCTGCCCCGGGGTCAGGCCGTCGGCCGAGCGCTCCAGCACGCCCGCGCGCTCCTGGCCGATGAGGCCGGCGACGCGCACGGAATAGAATTCATCGAGGTTGGAGGCGCTGATGGAGACGAAGCGCAGCCGCTCCAGCAGCGGGTGGCGGGCATTGCGCGCCTCCCCCACCACGCGGAAGTTGAAATCCAGCCAGGACAGCTCCCGGTTGATGAAACGGGCCGGATCGTCCAGTCCGAAATGCGGAACTCCCGCTGAATTGATCTGATCCATGCTGTAATCCTTAGCAGCGTCTTGATTTTTGTGCGTGACGTGTCTGTAACAGTTAATCGCTGTCGGCCAGCCCCTCAAGCATCTCCAGCGCCAGGCCGCGGGTGATGCGCGCCCCCTTGTCCAGCGCCGCGCGGTCCAGCCGCGCCACGGCCTCGCGGTAATAGGCCGGGGCGCGCGGCAGATGCAGCAGCAGCAGGTTGCGCACCGGAAGGCTGAGTTGCAGCTGGCGCGATGCGCAAAGGCGGCTCAACAGGAGCTCCAGAAGTTCGTCCTCAGGCGGCAGGATTTCGACGCTCTGGGCGGCGCGCAGACGGCTGGTGAGGTCAGCCAGCTTGTAGGCCATACGCGCGGGCGGCAGGCGGGAGGCAAGCAGCACCGGAAATCCGGCCTCGGCCGCGGCGTTGAGCAGGTGCAGCAGCGCGCGCGGCTCCGGCACCAGCTCGGCATCGTCCACCGCCAGCGGGCCGGCGGGGCGGATCAGCCCCTGCAGGCGCGTGCCCTCCACGATCATGGCGCCATTCGCCTTGGCCCAGAGATGCAGAAGATGCGTCTTGCCGCATCCAGCCTCGCCCCATAGCACGAGCCGGCCATTGCTCCAGGCATCGGGCCGCGCGAGCCATTCCCGCGCCTGCGCGTTGGACGGCGCCGGGCAGAAATCCTCGGGAGCAAAGTCCTGCTCCTCCACAAAAGGCAGCGATAATTGTTTCATACGGCCCGGGTCACTCCGGCGCGGGGGCCAGATACAGCGGCGACTGCAAATAGCGGCGCAGCCAGAACCGTGTGAGCGCCCCAAGCGTGGCGGTAACCGGTACCGCCAGCATGATGCCGAGGAAGCCGAACACCGCCGCGCCCGCGAACAGCGAGAAGATTACCCACACCGCCGGCAGGCCCAGCCGGTCGCCCAGGAAGCGCGGCTGGATGACATAGTCGTTGAACGCCTGGCCGCAGCCGAACACGAGGAGCACCATGAGAATGCCGTGCCAGCCCGGATTCTGGTTCAGCGAGATGAGGATGGCGGTGATGCCGCCCAGCAGCGTGCCGACATAAGGAATAAAAGAGAGCAGCCCCGCCGCAAGACCGACGGTCAGGCCGAAATCCAGCCCGATCAGCGTCAGCCCCAGGGCATAGACCAGCGCCAGCGCCAGGCAGCAGATCGCCTGGCCGCGAATCCAGGCGGCCAGCACCCGGTTCACCTCCACCGCCTGGGCGCGGATCACCGCCTCGTACGGGCGCGGCAGCCAGCTATCGACATGGCGGATGATCGAGGGCCAGTCGCGCAGGAGATAAAAAGCGACGATGGGGGTGACGATAAGCAGCGTCAGCACGTTCACCACCGCGAATCCGCTGCCGATGATGTTCGTCGCCGCCGTGCCGGCAAAGGAGACAATGGCACCAGCCTGATTGGCGACGATGTCGCGCAGCTTGGCGCTCACCACCGTGCCGGGGCCGAGGCGCTGCTGCAGATCGCTGATGAGGTGGCCGAAATCCTTCTGCGCCGTGCCGATATAGCCCGGCAGGCTCTGCACCAACGTCGCCGCCTGGTCCACAATCACCGGGTAGAGCT
The DNA here is from genome assembly GCA_963750235.1 of uncultured Alphaproteobacteria bacterium. Taxonomy (GTDB): domain Bacteria; phylum Pseudomonadota; class Alphaproteobacteria; order Acetobacterales; family Acetobacteraceae; genus Acidocella. The sequence goes on along the minus strand of CAVVPW010000003.1, from coordinate 361,723 downwards.
GCAGGATGAACAAGACCACGCAGATACCCAGCGCGAACAGCAGCAGCAGCGCGCCAAGGGAGCGGCGCAGGCCGAAATGCTCCAGCCGGGAAACCGCCGGATCGAGGAAATAGGCCAGCCCCGCCGCCACCACGAAGGGCAGCAGAATCGACGAGAACAGGTGGAAGAACAGCCATACCCCGAACAGGAAGGCGGCCAGCAGCCCCAGCCGCTGCCAGTGCACACGGGCGACGAGACTTCGATCCGCGCTGAATTCGCTCATCGCGCGCCCTTCTGCGATTGCACGAGGCAACCGCCTGTGATGAAACGCGACGGTGTTTGAGGGCAGAGCGACGCCATGAGACATGGCTTAGCGCATCGGGGGCTTACATGACTAGCGTGACATACCGGGATGCGGGGGTTGATATCGAGGCGGGCGACGCGCTGGTCGAGGCGATCAAGCCGCTGGCCAAGGCGACGACCCGTGCCGGGGTCATGGGCGGCTTGGGCGGCTTCGGCGCCCTGTTCGACCTGAAGGCGGCTGGCTTCACCGACCCCGTGCTGGTCTCCACCACCGACGGCGTAGGCACCAAGCTGAAGATCGCCATCGAGACCGGGGTGCATGACTATGTCGGCATCGACCTGGTGGCGATGTGCGTGAACGACCTGGTGGTACAGGGCGCGGCACCGCTGTTCTTCCTGGATTACTTCGCCACCGGGGCGCTGGACGTAGAGGCGGCCAAGCGCATCATCGGCGGCATCGCCGAGGGCTGCAAGCTGGCCGATTGCGCGCTGGTGGGCGGCGAGACCGCCGAAATGCCCGGCATGTACGCGCATGGCGATTACGACCTTGCCGGGTTCTCGGTGGGTGCGGCCGAGCGCAATGCGCTGCTGCCCGCCAATGTCGGCCCGGGCGATGCCATCCTGGCCCTGCCCTCCTCGGGCGTGCATTCCAACGGCTTCTCCCTGGTGCGGCGCATCTTCGCCGATGCCGGGCTGAGCTGGGATTCCGAAATCCTGGGCGGCAAGCGCGCCGCGGATGTGCTGATGACACCGACGCGCATCTACGTCCGCCCCATGCTGGCCCTGCACAAGGCCGGGCTGCTCAAGGGCGCCGCGCATATCACCGGCGGCGGGCTGCCGGGCAACCTGCCCCGCGCCTTGCCCGAAGGCTGCGGCGCCGAACTCGCCGGCCCCTGGGCGATGCCGGAGATCTTCCCATTCGTGGCACGCACCGCCAATGTCGCGCCCGAGGAGATGCTCCGTGTGTTCAATTGCGGCGTGGGCATGACGCTGATCGTCACCGACGCCGAAGCCGCCACGGCCCTGCTGCGCGCGGCGGGCGAGGAGCCCTTCCTGCTCGGGCATGTCACGGACAAGCGGGGCGTGGTCATCGAGGGCACGGAAAAACTCTTCGCATGAGCAAACCCCGCGTCGGCGTGCTGATCTCCGGGCGCGGCTCCAACATGGAGGCGCTTATCAAGGCCGCCAGGGCGCCTGACTTCCCGGCCGAGATCGTGCTTGTGCTCTCGAACAAGGCCGATGCTCCGGGGCTGGAGATCGCCCGCGCCTTGGGCGTTCCCGCCGAGGCTGTGCCCGCCAAGCCCTTCGGCAAGGACCGCGAGGCGCATGAGCGGGCGCTGGACGCGAAGCTGACCGAGGCGGGTGTCGAGATCGTCTGCCTCGCCGGGTATTTGCGCCTGCTCACCCCGTATCTGGTGAATCGCTGGGCTGGGCGGATGCTCAATATCCATCCCAGCCTGCTGCCCGCGTTTCCGGGCCTCGACACCCATGCCCGCGCCATCGCGGCAGGGGCAAGCAAGCATGGCTGCACCGTGCATCTTGTCACCGAAGGCATGGATGAAGGCCCGGTCCTGGCCCAGGCCGAGGTGCCGGTGCTGCCCGACGATACCGAGGACGCGCTTGCCGCGCGGGTGCTGAAGCAGGAGCACATCATCTACCCGCGCGCCCTGGCGGACCTTGCCCGCAAAATCCTCTTGCCAGAGGCTGAGCCCAGCCCGTAAATTTCGGCTGCGGGATGAAAAATCCGCCGAAATTGGGGAAACAAGAATGGCAACTCATACGACGCCGCCCGTCCATGCCGCCGCGCCGGAAACGGCGGTGGATTTCGACACGTCCTCCCAAAAGGGCTGGGAGTTCTTCACCAAGTTCCTGTTCGTTAACGTTGTTCTCTGCGCCGCCGTGCTGCTGCTGATCGGCCTGCTCACGGTGTGGAGCTGAGTTCAGCCGTTACTCTTCTACCAATACCTGGCGCAGCAGGCGGCGCTGCGTGTCAGCGAAGCCCATCTTCCGGTAAAGCTCATAGGCACGGCCATTATGCGCCTCCACCTCCAGCAGCAGTGCGCGTATGCCCACGGCCTTGGCCTCTCGCATGGCCAGGACGACGGCCTGCCGACCAAGCCCCCGCCCGCGCGCTTCGGGGATGAGGTAAAGATCGTCGATGAACCCGTCCGTGCCGCCATTCTCGACACTGTAACCCAGCGTGAGGATGAAGAAGCCCGCCGGCTCACCATCCTCCTCCAGTATATAGGCCGGGGCCAACGCGACCCCAGCGGCAACATCGGCGATACTCGCCTCCGCCGCCGGATTTAGCGGCGAGCCATCCTCGATGTGGAAATCCCGCGACATTCGCAGCAGCAGGGCCGCGTCCCCGGGCCGGGTGCGGCGGGCGGAAAGAGTCACCGCAACGCCTGCAGGGCCGCGCGCTCCTCGGCGGCGTCCAGCGCCGCTTCCACCGCGCCGCGCATGAAGAAGCGCAGGAAGCCCCTCGGCCCGCGCGGGCGCAGCCATACCGGCCTGGCCTTCTCTCCGCCCAGTTCCTTCAGCACCTGGTCCACATCGGCGAATCCATCCACAAGCCCCAGCCCGAGCGCCTGGCTGCCCAGCATGTAGCCGCCGTCAAAGATCTTGCTCTCGTCGGCGGCGAGGCGCCCGCCACGGCGCTCACGCACCCAGGCCTTGAACATGTCATGCGCCTCGTCCAGCAAGGCGCGGGTGAAAACCTCGTCCTCGGGCTTGAGCGGGGCGAACATGTCGTTGCGGCGCTTGTTCTCCCCGGCGGTGAAGACGCGACGCTCGATGCCGTGCCGGGCGATGAACTTGTCCAGCCCGAACCCGCCGGTGACAACGCCGATGGACCCCACGATGGAGAGCCGGTTGGCAAGGATGCGGTCCGCCGCGCAGGCCAGCCAGTAGCCGCCCGAGGCGCCGACATCGCCGATCACCGCCGTCACCGCCACCTTCGTTTCCTCCGCGCGGCGGCGGATGAGCTGGCCGATCAGGTCCGACTGCGCCGCCGAGCCGCCAGGGCTCTCGATGGCAAGGATCAGGTTGCCGCTTTTCTTGCCCAGGGCGAAGCCACGCTCGATGATCTCGCTATAGGCATCAAAGCTGATCATCCCCGGCCGGGCGGCAATCAGCCCCCGAAAGGCGATGACCGGGATCTTGGGACGCGAGAAGGGCAGTTTCATGCCTTCAGCTTAATCTAGTCCGAGGCCGAGGCAAACCTGGCCTGCCGCTCCTGCTCGAACATATAATCCCGCGTGAGCGGCACCGCCTCCTGATCGCGCATCAGCTGGATCTGGAAGTTCATGTGATCCGCGAGAATGAAGGTCAGCTCCGAGCCGGAAAGGTAGAACTCGAACATGCGGCAGAAGCGCTCATCGTAGAGCGCGGCGATCGTGTCGCGGTTGGCGGCGAAGCGCCGGCGCCAATGCGCGATGGTCTTGGCATAATGCAGGCGGAGAATCTCGATATCGCCCGTGACGAGGCCGGATTTCTCCACCGGCCCCAGCACCTCGGACAGCGCTGGGGCATAGCCGCCGGGGAAGATGTACTTGGCGATCCAGGGGTTGGTGGCATCCGGGCCCTCGAACCGGCCGATGGAGTGCAGCAGGGCGACGCCGTCGGGCTTCAGGCAGCGTTTGATGGTGGCAAAAAAGGCCGGGAAGTTCGGCACGCCGACATGCTCGAACATGCCGACCGAAACGATGCGGTCGAATTGCCAGTCCATCGCCCGGTAATCCATCAGCTCGAAATTCACCCTGTCGGCAAGCCCGGCCTCTTCGGCGCGGGCGCGGGCGGCGGCGAGTTGCTCCTCCGAGAGGGTGATGCCGGTGACACGAGCGCCGTAATCCTTCGCCAGCGTGAGCGCCATGCCGCCCCAGCCGCAGCCGATATCCAGCACGGCAAGGTCCGGGCGGTCCAGCTTCAGCTTGGCGGCGATATGGCGCTTCTTCGCCGCTTGGGCTTCCTCCAGCGTCTCGTCCCCTTGCTGGAAATAGGCGCATGAATATTGCCGGTCGCGGTCGAGGAACAGGGAATAGAGCCGCCCATTGAGGTCGTAATGATGCGCCACATTATGCTTCGACTTGCTGGCCCCGTTGGCCTGCAGCATCGGGCGGAGCAGCCGGCCGAGGCGCGCGTTGACGGCCAGGGCCGGCAGGCGGATATCGCGCAGATTATCCATCAGCACGCAAAGCACGTCGTGGATGGAGCCGTTCACGGGAACGACCCCCTCATCCATGTAGCCTTCGCCCAGGGCCAGCCCCGGGTTGAGCACCAGCGCGCGTAGCGCGGCTTCATCCCTGATCTGGATTCCAGCCTGGAATCCCTCGCCATTTCCGTATTCGCTTCGCGTGCCGCCGGGCCAGACAACCTGGAACGCCCCACGGCGCACCAGCTTGGCGAGCATGCGATCCAGTAGCCTTTGCCATAGCCAGATCACGTCTCTCTCCTTTTTTCTGGAGATTCTCAGCGAGGCGACCATAACACAAAAAAAATAGACGCAAACAAAAACGTCCTCCACCCGGAGGGTGAAGGACGTTTTTTAAAGACCCATGAGCGGGTTTTAGGCTTAGGCCTCGGCCTCTTCCTGGCCGAAGAGGGGCCCGAGATCAGGCTTCTCCTCGGCTTCCTGCACGATGGCCTCCCCGCGGGCCTGCTTCTCCGCCTCCTCCACGGAGCGGGCAGCATTCACCTTGATGTCGATGATCACTTCCGGGTGCAGCTCAACGCGCACGGGGGAAATGCCCAGCGTCTTGATCGGGTGGACCAGCAGCACCTGATTGCGGGTGATGGTCAGCCCGCCCGCGGTGGCGGCTTCGGCGATGTCACGGCTGGAGACGGAGCCGTACAGCGCGCCAGCTTCGGAGGCCTGGCGGATGAGCGTGACGGTCAGGCCCGCCACGCGCTCAGCCACGCGCTCCGCTTCTTCGCGGCGCTTCAGGTTCTGCGCTTCAAGCTGGATGCGCTCGCGCTCGAAGCGCTCGCGGTTCGCCTTGGTGGCGCGCACGGCCTTGGCCTGCGGCAGCAGGAAGTTGCGGGCGTAGCCCGGCTTCACCTTCACCAGCTCGCCCATCTGTCCCAGCTTCTCGACGCGCTGCAGCAGGATCAGTTCAACGTTTGCCATTGTCTCTGCTCCTCTTAGCTCAGCACGTAGGGCAGCAGGGCCAGGAAGCGGGCGCGCTTGATGGCCTTGGCCAGCTCACGCTGCTTCTTGCCCGAGACCGCGGTGATGCGGGACGGAACGATCTTGCCGCGCTCGGAAAGGAAGCGCGACAGCAGCCGCACGTCCTTGTAGTCGATCACCGGCGCGCCAGGGCCGGAGAACGGGCAGGACTTCTTGCGGCGGAAGAACGGACGGCGGGCGCCAACGGCGGGGCGGCGCAGGCCGGGGGTCGGTTCGGTGTTTTCGGACATCAGATTTCCTCCTCGGCGCCGTAATCGTCACGGTCGGCGCGGAATTCGTCACGCGCGCGGAACTCCTCACGGCCCTCATCAAAGCCGCGCTTGCGGCCGGATTCAAAGCGGCCAGCGGGCTTCGGCCCACGGAAGGAACGCTCGCGGTCGTCCGACTTGCGGGACAGGATCACGGAGGGCTCCTCCGAGATGTCTTCCACGCGCACGGTCATGAAGCGCAGCACGTCCTCGTTCAGGGTCAGCTGGCGCTCCATTTCCTGCATGGCAGGAGAGGCGGCATCCAGGCCCAGCAGGATGTAGTGGCCCTTGCGGTTCTTCTTGATGCGGTAGGCCAGCGAGCGCAGGCCCCAGTATTCGCGTTTCTTGACGGCACCGCCGTCGGCTTCGATGGTGGCGACAGCGGCATCGGCGACGGCGTCGGCCTGTGCCTGGGTGATCTCGCTGCGCGCGATCACCACGGTTTCATAAAGCGGCATATGTCCCTCCCTATGGCTGATTCAGCTCAGGTCCTGGTCTGGACCGCCCGGGGATCGGGGCGAGCATAGCCGGGCGCGATGCCACGCACCCAGCAGGGAAGGCGCGGCTTAAGCACAAGGAGCGCCGGATGACAAGGGTTTGCACGCAGAACCGCGCTGGTTGCGGCGCCCTATTGCTACAAAAATCTGGCGATGGTTATAGGGGCGGCCAATTTATCACGGATACCAAAACCATGACCGACACCGTTACCCTGGGCTTCCCCGAAGCCGCCGCCCGCCTGGGCGTCTCCCTCCGCGTTCTGCGCCGCGCCATCCGCGCGGGCCGCGTGGCCGCCCCCGCGCAGAACGGCGCCACCGCCCGCCTCTCCGCCGACTGGCTGGCTGGCGTTGAGGCCGCCGTTAAGGAGAACCCCAGCGCCCTCAACCGCACCTTCGCGCAGGCCGTCCCGCCGTTCGCGCGCTATCCCGGCACCTCGGCCTGGCGCAAGTACCGCACCCGCGTGCGCGACTATTACCGCTTCCTCGCCGAAACCTCGATCTAACGCTCCAAGCGGCCGGCGGTTCCCCCGCCGGCCATTTTTTTGACTGTACATCGGCTACCACCGGCTCCCGACTACGATAGGCACGCCGTCGAGGTTGGAGAAGCTTGAGGAAGCCCCTCTCACCACCAGCTTCGCCTCCCCCACGTCCGGCTCGTCGGGGATAGCCACGGACATCGCGGATCCCTGAACCAGCACGCCTATCGCATTGCGCTGGCCAACCGAAATAGTTGCAGCGCCCGGATCAAAGAGTTAACGTCCGCCACGGCAAACTCATCAACAGGAATATTCCGGATGAGACCTTTCCTGAGTTTTGGAGCGGCGGTCGGGTTGCTTCTGTTTTCTTGCGCTAGCGCAGAGGCAAGTAACCTTTGGGTGACGATCCAGGGCGTCGCGTCATCACGGGGCACCCTAATGGTCGGGCTCTACGATAGCGAAGAAAACTTTCGCATAGCGATTGCGGATGCTGGGAAGGTGGGATTACTGAACGACCGTTCACGGCTCGTCGGAATTGCCATGAGAGCCATTGCCGGAACGCAAAGCGTGGTCTTTACCAACCTTAAGCCCGGCACCTATGCCGTCATCGCGTTCCATGACGCGAACGACAATGGCAAGCTCGACGAGAACTGGTTGGGAGTGCCCACTGAGGGTTATGGGTTCAGCAATAACGCGGAAGGCTTCATGTCGGCGCCTTCCTTCCAAAATGCGGGCGTGTTGGTAGGCAATCAGGACTTATCAATCGTCATAACGCTCAAATATCCAAAGTAACAGGCGAGCGATACGCGTTGCCGCCCGTCAAGGCAACAACCTTAAAGGAATGATGACGGCATGTTTAACGAAGCAGCAAAACAAGTAAAATAATTAGGATAATCAAGCCGAGGCCACCGCCCCCATATCCGATATGGGATGGCACGTAACCGGTGTATCCACCAAAAAACGAGAGCACAACAAGCACGAGGATAACGATAAGTAGAACCTGCAACATTTTCCCATTTCCTCTCTTTTTTAATTTTTAGCCTATTTTCCGTAAACCTTGCCCTGGTACCGTCAATTCGACGGCGGATTACATTGGAATGTGACGGTTTTGGTTCCATCCGGATTGGTCGTGATGCTGGAACTCACCTGCGACGATCCGTTATTCATGCAGTAGGTCTGGGCATTTCGTGAGTCGTTCAACAACTCTGTATCACTCCCAAAGGTATAGGTAAGATTGGGATTAACTGGCACTTGCGAGGTCGCTTGCGTCGTTGCCGGTACACATTGGAAGACAACGTCGTTGCCGCCATTCGGATCTGGTGTGAAATTTGTCGCCTGCGGGAGACCTTTATACTGGCTGCAGTATGTCGCCGCGCTCTGATCAACCTGAAGCAATTCCTGATCGTTATGGTATTTGTAGGTAACGCTCGGATTGCTCGATTGGACCTGCTCCGGCGACGTGGAAGGCTGCGCACAAGAGGCCACCAGGAAGGCTAGGAGTGCTGCGGCCATTCCAGTGTGCACTTGCACAAAACGGCAGGATTCTTGAATCATTTGCAGAACTCCTTCAGTTTGGCATGTTCAGAGACATTCGTCCGGCACATGCCGCCGTCATCTCAGCGGCTTATGTCGCATAAAGGCTCTGGCTGTCGCATTCCTGCTGGTGAAAAATGTTGTTGCTTACGCAAACCGTGCTTGGCAGGAGAATTTTCTGCTCTAGCCATTGTAAAAATCTAATAGAAAACACAAATGTTCACAATAATATTGTTCGTTAATTTGCCGGAACCAAAAAAGGGTATAAACTAATTCGAGAATTGGTGAACTGGTCTTAATAGATGCTGGCCGGTTAGACCGCCAGCTGGCAGGCTGGCAGTTGCTTCATTTACCTGAATTGATCATGTGGCTTCGTGTAAATAGGAGACGGTTTACCAAAAATTATTATATTGAAGAAGATTTTTATTTTTTGCCTTACGATGCGTTGTTGAAGGAGGTTAAAATGTCGAAATCATTACGCTTGGCCTGTACGTTGGCAACCCTGCTTGGTGCAGCGCCGTTAATAACGGCGTGCCATACAACTGCCGGCGTTGGCCAAGATTTATCGCAGGGGGGGCATGCGTTGACCAACAGTGCAAACAAGAATGCACCCACCAGTCCGTCCCCTTGACCCCTGAACCAGAACAATCGGCATCTCCTATGCGGAAATGCTGGGTGAATCGGCAGTTGCGAGTTTCGTCTTGTATATAACCCAGCCGCTTACCCGTTGCTGGCCGCCTCGCTTATCAAATGTCAAAGTTGCCGATTGAGGCTAATCACCGGCGCAATCGCCAGCAAGCCGTAGGATGGGTTGTTCACACCATCAGCTTCGCCTCCATCACATCCGGCTCGTCGGGCATGCGGGAAATCGTGAAACCTAACTTCCTAACGAAGGCCAGCATCGGCGCGTTGTCCGCCAGAACCTGCCCGATAATCTCCTTCACCCCGTGGGCGCGCCCCCAGTCAATGACGGCGCGCATCAGCGCCGTGCCCAGCCCCAGCCCCTTGGCCGCCGGCTCCACCGCCACGGCGAACTCGCCGGTCAGGCCATCGGTGTCGTCACGCACCAGCCGGGCGACACCCATGGTCGCGCCCGTGGCCTCGTTCTTGGCGATGAACGCCATCTCGCGCCTATAGTCCACGTCGGTCAGGCGGGTGATCTGCTCCACCGGCAAGCTCTTCATGGGCGAGAAGAAGCGGTAGCGCATATCCTCCGGCGTAAGGCGCGAGATCAGGGCGATATGCGCGTCCGCGTCCTCGGGGCGGATCGGGCGGATGATGAATTTCAGCCCCTTGGCCTCGTAGCCGGTCGTCAGGTCCGCCGGGTACGGGCTGATGATCGGCGCCGGCCGGGTCTCGCCCGGCGGACGAAGCACGATGCGCGCGCTGGCCGCCACCGCCCCGGTCTCGTTGGCAAAGACCGGGTCGAGATCGAGCAGCAAAATCTCCGGCGTGTCCAGGATCAGCTGGCTGATGCGCACCAGGAGTGCCGCGACCGCCTCCTCATCCGCCGCCGCCTGGCCGCGATGCGCCGCCAGCATTGGCGCCACCTGGGCGCGGTGGATAAGCGCGTGGGCCAGCGGCAGGTTGAGCGGCGGCAGGTCCGCCGTCAGGGCGGAGACATCGTCCGGGTCGCCGCCGCCCGCGCCAAAGCCGATCAGCGGCCCCAGCACCGGATGGTCAGACACGCGCACCCGCAGCATGGTGCCGCGCGGCGCCTGGGTCTGCACCACGAAACCGACCTTGCTGGCATCCTCGCCGCGCTGCGCCAACCGCACCAGGATCGCCCGCCCGGCATCGCGCACCGCCGCCGCATCCGGCAGGTCCAGCACCACGGAGCCTGCGAGCAGATGCGTCGGCACGTCCGGGTGCGAGAGCTTCAGCACAGCGGGGAAGCCCAGCTCCACCGCCGCGTCCGCAGCCTCGTCGGAGGTGGTCACATGCCGGCTGGCAAGGGTCTTCACATTATAGGCGGAGACGAGCGCCAGCGCCTCATCCTGCACCAGCACCTCGTGCCCGCCGCGCCCGCGCCGCGCCGATCCGCGCCGCCACGGCGGCCTTGTCCGGGGTGATGCTCAGCACGGCGGAATCCGGCAGTTCGCGCGCCGCCGCGCGGTTGCGCCGGTTGCGCAGCAGATGGCGGAACCCGGCCACCGCGCTCTCCGGCGTGTCGAAACAGGCAAGCCGGGCCTGGCTCAATATTTGCCGGTGGCGCAGGCCCAGCGCCTCGCCCATCACTGTGATCAGCAGCGGGATCTTCACTGTCTTGGCGCAGGCGATCAGCGCCTCGACCGCGACATAGCCCTCGCCGTCGCTGGGGGCGTGCACCACCAGTATGCCGCCTACCTCGGGCGCCGAGGAAAGCAGCGCCGCAGTATCGGCCAGGCGCGTCGAGCTCTTGCCGATGAAGATCGGACCGGAAGCGGGAACCTCGCCGATGGTGAGGGAAAGCACCTGGCGCGTCTCTGGCGACAGTTCAGCCAGCGGTACGCCGGAGCGCACCGCCTCATCCGCCGCCAGCCGGCCGATGGCGGTGGAGTTGGTAACGATGGCCAAGCTATCTCGCCGCGCCGGCTTCACCCGGGTCAGGGTCTCGGCGGCGGCCAGGAATTCGCTGATCGAGTAGGTAAGCAATACGCCGGCGCGGGCCATAGCGGCCTCCAGCGCTGCGGGAAGCTCCATGCCGGGGAAGTTTATCTCCCTCCCCGGTACGATAGCGACCACCGGGCGCAGCCGCGCCGCGGCGCGCGCCGCCGAGAAGAACAACTGCGGATCGCGCACGCGGTCGATTTCGACCATGATGGCGGCAGTGTGGGGGTCGCGGGAGAGATGGTCGAGCACCAGGCCGAAGCCGATATCGGTATTGCCGCCAATGCCGACGAGATGGCTGAAGCCAACGGCATTCGGCGCCGCCCAGTCGATGACCGTGCGGGCGATGGAGGAGGATTGCCCAACTAGCGCCATGCGCCCCGGCTGGGGCATGAGCGCGAATGGCGAGGCGTTCAGCCCCAGCCCCGGCAGGATCAGCCCGAAGGAATGCGGCCCCATAACCCTGATCCCGGCCTCGCGGGCCATCTCGGCCAGCCCTTTCACCTTGTGCGAGAGCACGACCGCGCCCCGCGCTCCCATGCGCGCATGGCGGAGCAGCGCTGCCTGAATATCTGCCGGCTCGTCGGCCACCAGCGCGACGTCCGCATTTTCCACCAGCTCGGTGTCCGTGCCGATCTGCCCGGTGAACCCGCCAGTCCGCAAATTGGCCAGAATCCGCTGCCCAAGCGGCGTTGCCGCTCCGCTCAGACTCACGCTCTCAGGGCGAAAAAGCCGTGCTACGTCGAACCGCCGCTTCATCGGTACCGTCATGCAGACCTCCGTTTGTCCCCACTATACACCGCCCAAGGCTCCGTATTCCATGCTCCATCCTCTGGCCGGACGGCGGGGAACCGGGCTAGTATCCGGGGCCATGAATTTGCTTGATACTCCCCCGCTGCTCGGCCTGTCCCAGCGTCTGCCGCCGACCAACGTCCAGGCCGAACAGGCGCTGCTCGGCGCGTTGCTGGCTAATAACAAGGCTTATGAACGGGTTTCGGAATTCCTGACGCCGGAACACTTCGCCGACCCGGTCCACGCGCGCATCTTCACCGCCATCCAGCGCCGCTGCGAGGCCGGGCAGATTGCCGACCCGGTGACCCTGCGCGCCGAGTTCGAACATTCCGGCATGCTCGATGAGGTGGGCGGCACCGCCTACCTGGCCCAGCTGCTCTCCGCCATGGTCGGCATCATCAACGCCGGCGATTACGGCCGCGTCATCCGCGACGCCTGGCTGCGCCGGCAGCTCATCGACATCGGCGAGACGGTGGTGAACCGCGCCTTCGGCGCCGAGCCGGAGCTGGATGGCGCGGCGCAGATCGAGGCCGCGGAGCAGACCCTGTTCAACCTCGCCACCCAGGGCGGGGCGGAGCGCAGCGGCATCAGCTTCAAGACCGCGCTGATCGAGGCGATCGAGATCGCCTCCAAGGCGTTCCAGAACCAGGGCTCGGTCTCGGGCCTTGATACCGGGCTGCGCGACCTGAACAAGCGCACCGGCGGCCTGCACAAATCGGACCTTATCATCCTCGCCGGGCGCCCGGGCATGGGAAAGACCGCGCTGGTGACGAAGATCGCCTTCGGCGCGGCCAAAGCGATGCTGGCCAATGCCCGCGTTGAGAACCCCAACGCCATGGCCAAGGAATGCGTGGCCATCTTCTCGCTGGAAATGAGCGCCGACCAGTTGGCCACGCGTCTGCTCGCCGAGGAAGCGCGGGTCTCCGCCGACAAGATCCGCCGCGGCGAGATCTCATCCCGGGACTTTGATACTTTCGTGAAAGTTAGCCGCGAAATTTCCGACGTTCCGCTGGTGATCGACGATACGCCCGCCATCACCCTCTCGGCCCTGCGCACGCGCTGCCGCCGCCTCCAGCGCACGCAGGGGCTGGGTTTGGTCATCGTCGACTATCTGCAGCTCATGCGCCCGGCCGCCGGCACCAAGCCCGAGAGCCGCGTGCTGGAAATCAGCCAGATCACCCAGGGCTTGAAAGCCATCGCCAAGGAGTTGGCGGTGCCGGTCATCGCGCTCTCCCAGCTCTCGCGCTCGGTGGAAAGCCGCGACGACAAGCGCCCCCAGCTCTCGGATTTGCGTGAATCCGGCTCGATCGAGCAAGATGCGGACATGGTGATGTTCATCTACCGCGACGAATACTACCTCGCGCAGCGCGAACCGAAGATCACCTCCTTCGACCGGGACGACAAATACCAGGAGGCGATGGAGAAGTGGAAATCGGACATGCAGAATGTCTACCAGAAGGCCGAGCTGATCCTGGCCAAGCAGCGCCACGGCCCCACCGGCAAGATCGACCTCTTCTTCGAGGGCGAGTTCACCCGCTTCGCCGATCTCGACACGCTGCACGAGTAACGTTTTGACCGCGCTCCTGGAAATCGACCTTGGCGCCATCGCCGCCAACTGGCGTCAACTCGCGGCCACGCATCCGGGTGACACCGCCGCCGTGCTGAAGGCCGACGCCTACGGGCTGGGGGCAGCGCAGGTGGCGCCGGTACTGGCCAAGGCCGGCTGCAGGACCTTCTTCACCGCGCATCTCGAAGAAGCTGTGGCGCTGCGCGAAATTCTGCCCGAGGCGCGGATCGCCGCGCTCAACGGGCTGTTCCCGCGCGCGGCGGCGGATTTCTATGCGCACAACATCACCCCGGTACTCAGTTCGCTAAGGGACATCGCCCTCTGGCATGCCGAGGCGGCCGGGCTGGGCCGGCCCGTGCCCTGCATGCTGCACCTGGAAACGGGGATGAACCGGCTCGGCCTGACGGCGCTGGAGCTGGATACGCTGCGCAGCAACCCGGCCCTGCTGGAGGGGCTGCGGGTGGATGTGGTGCTGACGCATCTCGTGGCCGCCGATGCGCCGGAGGACCCGGTGAACCAGCGCCAGGCCATGGCCTTCTACGAGGCGGCGCGGCAGTTCCCCGGTGCCAAAAAGAGCCTCGCCAACTCCTCCGGCATGTTCCTGGGGCCGTTCTTCCACACCAGCCTCGCCCGGCCGGGTGCCGCGCTGTACGGCGTCAACCCCACGCCCGGACGAGAGAATCCGATGCGCAACGTGGTGCGCCTCAGCGCGCCGATCCTGCAGATCCACGAGATCGCGGCCGGAGACACGGTGGGTTACAGCGGCGCGTGGCGGGCGCAGCGGCCGAGCCGCATCGCCACCATCGGCGTTGGCTACGCCGATGGTTATCACCGCGCGCTGAGCAGTGCCGCGCATGCCTATTTTGACGATACTCCCGTCCCCCTGGTAGGCCGGGTATCAATGGACCTCACAACCTTCAATGTAACCGACGTACCGGCCAACCCCGGCGACGAGCTGCTCCTGCTCGGGCCGCAGCACGGGCTCGATGCGCTCGCGGCGGAGGCCGGGACCAATGGATATGAGATGCTTACCTCTCTCGGGCGACGCTATAAGCGCCGGTATATCGGCGCATGAACAAGCTGCTTGATCTGGTCGCGCTGATCGGCGCGGTGGCGCTGGGTACGGTCGAGTTCATCGGCGAACTCGGCCTGTTCGCCCTCTCCGGGCTCAGCCACATTTTCCGCCCGCCATATTACCCCCGCCTCATCGGCAAGGCCTTCATGGAGATCGGCTATTTCTCCCTGCCGGTGGTGGCGCTCACCGCCGTGTTCACCGGCATGGTGCTGGCGCTGCAATCTTACACCGGTTTCTCGCGCTTCGGCGCCGAGAGCGCTATCGCCTCCGTCGTCGTGCTCTCGGTCACGCGCGAGCTGGGGCCGGTGCTGGCGGGGCTGATGGTCTCGGGCCGCGCCGGCGCCGCCATGGCCGCCGAGCTTGGCACCATGCGCGTCACCGACCAGATCGACGCGCTCTCCACCCTTTCCACGGAGCCAATGAAATATCTGGTGGCGCCGCGCTTGGTGGCTGGCACCATCGCCCTACCGCTGCTGGTGCTTCTGGCCGATATTCTCGGCGTGCTCGGCGGCTATCTCGTCGCCACGCAGAAGCTCGGCTTCTCCTCCGGCGCGTATCTCATCAGCACCTTCACCAATCTGAGGGCCGAGGACGTGGTCTCCGGCCTGATTAAGGCCGCGGTGTTCGGCTTCGTCATCGCGCTGATGGGCTGCTTCAACGGCTACCGCTCCAAGGGCGGCGCGCAGGGCGTGGGCACCGCCACCACCGCCGCCGTGGTCTCGGCTTCCATCCTCATCCTGGCGCTGGACTATATCCTGACCCAGGTGCTGTTCGTGAAGGTCAAATGAGCCCGCCGAAAATCCGCATCCGCGGCCTGAAAAAGGCGTTCGGTTCCAAGATCGTGCTGGACGGTGTCGATCTCGATATCCAGCATGGCACCGCCATGGTCGTCATCGGCGGCTCGGGCACCGGCAAATCCGTGCTGATCAAATCCGTGCTTGGGCTCATCACCCCGGATGCGGGCGTGATCGAGATTGACGGCGAGGATGTGCTGAAGGCGCACCCCAAGCGGGCGCGGCAGCTGCGTGCGCAGATCGGCATGTTGTTCCAGAACGGCGCGCTGTTCGACTCCCTGCCGGTGTGGGAAAATGTCGCCTTCGGGCTGCTGGCGCAGAAGCGCATCAAGCGCGCCTCCGCCCGGGACAAGGCCGTGGAAGTACTGGCGCAGGTGGGGCTGGATGCCTCGGTGGCGGATCTCTCACCCTCGGAACTCTCCGGCGGCATGCAGAAGCGCGTCGGCCTCGCCCGCGCCATCGCCTCCGAACCGGCGATCATGTTCTTCGACGAGCCGACCACCGGACTGGACCCGATCATGGGCGCGGTGATCGACGAGCTGATCGTGGATTGCGTCAAGCGCCTGGGCAGCACCTCCATCGCCATCACCCACGACATGGCCAGCGCCCAGCGCATCGGCGACAATGCCGCCATGCTCTACCAGGGCCGCGTGAGCTGGACCGGGCCCGCCGATGAGCTAATGACCAGCCCCGACCCGGTGGTGGACCAGTTCACTCATGGCCGCGCCCAGGGGCCAATCAAGATGGCGCTGCGGAAGTAATCAGCCCTTTAGCCGGTACGGCACCACGCCACGCTCGGCCGTGCCCGTGTCCAGCGCCGTGCCCATCGGCGGCACGGAACGGTGGCGGCAGTTGGTGCGCTCGCAGGCGCGGCAGCCTGGGCCGATAGGGTCCACTGCCTGCGGTGCCGCAATGTTCAGCCCCTCGGCATAGACGGTCTGCGCCGCGTAGGAGACCTCGCACCCCAGCACCACGGCCACGGCGCGCGGCCGCGCCAGATAGGAGCCGCCCCCGCGCCCCACGGTCCGGGCAATGTTGAGATAGGTCACGTCATCCGGCGTACTCGCCAGTTGCACGAGAATTTCGCCCGGATGCGCGAATGCTCGGTACACGTTCCACAACGGGCACGGCCCGCCGAACTGCGCGAACTGGAAGCGCGTGGCACTTGAGCGCTTGAGGATGTTCCCGGCGATGTCGGTCTTCACGAAGTAGAAGGGAATCCCCGGCAAACCTGGGCGCTGCATGGTGCTGAGCCGGTGGCACACCTGCTCGAAGCTGGCGCCGAAGGCACGCTGCAGGCGCTGGATGTCGTACCGCACCTGGCGCGCCACATCGTAGAAGCGCTTATAGGGCAGCATCAGCGCGCCGGCGAAGTAATTGGCGAGCGCGATGTGCGCCAAGCCCTGCGCCTCGTCCGAGGTGAACTTCACCCGGCGCAGTTCCTTCTCGATCAGCTCCTTCTGCTCAAGCTGGCCGATGACATGGGCCAGCCAGAAGATCTCGCTCTCGGGCGCTGCGTCCTCGGCCAGATAAAGCCGCTTACCGCTGCGGCTGAGCCGCCAGAACATTCCGGCGGCGAGCAACCCGCCCGAGGTGCTGGTGGAAATGCCATGCGTGTCCCGCAGATAGCGACGCAAATCCTCGCGCAACGTGACGGAAGAGAAATGGTTACCCTCGAATACCGCCTCGGCCGCGCGGTCCAACGCCTCGAAATGATTGGCGCGGGACTGCACCCAATCTCGGACCTCGTCGTAGGGAAAGCGCGGCAGGATGGCGGTGGGCACGGTGCCCTGCTCGCTCTGCGCCGTATAGGCGCGGTAAAGCGTCATGAACGCCTCGGCCAAAGCCGGGGCGGCGCGCACCATAGCGCCCACCTCGCCCTGCACGCCGCGGATGGAGCGGAACAGCGGGTCGGCCAAATCCTCCCGGAGCTGCACCTCGCGCCGCGCATCCTCGTTGTCCGCGAAATAAGTTTTCGGCACCTTGAGGATGGCGCATAGCCGTTCCAGCAGCGGCGCGGTGAGCGGGCGCTGGTCTCCCTCTATCTGGTTGAGATAGCTGGGCGAAATTGTCAGGCGCTGCGCCAGGGCGGATTGCTTTAGCCCCGCCCGCTCGCGCGCCCGGCGCAGCCGCTCGCCAGCAAATATTTTCTTGTCCGTCACGCCCCACGTTCGCAAAATTTACAAAACACAGCAAGATCTTTACTCTTATCCGCAAAGCAAATGCTGGACGAATTGGGCGTTCAGCGCAAAGAAAAGCTCAAACAACGGAGCTAGCCAGGCCATGAAACTTCACGAAGTTCGCGTCTATCCCTCGAAAATGAATTTGCAGCGAGAAGATCAGCTCGCGTGGAAGATCGCTGGCGTCGCGGCGGACAAGGTCGCCGTGCCCAAGGACGTCACGAACATGATCATCAACCGGATCATCGACAACGCCTCGGTGGCCATCGCCTCCGTTAACCGCCGCCCCATCGTCTCCGCGCGCGGCGCGGCGCTGGGCCATATGAAGAAGGTTGGCGGCGCGCAGCTGTTCGGCTGCCCCACCCGCGTGGCCGTGAGCCCAGAGTGGGCCGCCTGGGCCAACGGCACCGCCGTGCGCGAGCTGGACTATCACGACACCTTCCTCGCCGCCGACTACTCCCACCCGGGCGATAACATTCCCCCCATCCTGGCCGTCGCACAGGCAATGGAGAAATCCGGCCGCGACCTGATCCGGGGGATCGCCACCGGCTATGAGATCCAGGTGGATCTGGTGAAGGGCATCTGCCTGCACAAGCACAAGATCGACCATATCGCGCATCTTTGCCCCGCCCAGGCGGCTGGCATCGGGACCCTGCTGGGGCTGAAGCAGGACGTCATCTACCAGGCGGTGCAGCAGGCGGTGCATGTCTCCTTCACCACCCGCCAGTCCCGCAAGGGCGAAATCTCCTCCTGGAAGGCCTTCGCCCCGGCCCATGCCGGCAAGCTGGCCGTGGAAGCCGTGGACCGCGTGATGCGTCGCGAGGGCGCGCCGAGCCCGATCTACGAGGGCGAGGACTCCGTCATCGCCTGGATGCTGGATGGGCCGGAAGCCGTGTATCATGTGCCGTTGCCGGAGCCGGGCGAGGCCAAGCGCGCCATCCTGGACACCTACACCAAGGAGCACTCCGCGGAGTACCAGTCCCAGGCGCTGATCGACCTTGCCTTCAAGATGCGTGACTCCATCGAGGATTTTGAGGCGATCGAGAAGATCGTGATCCACACCTCGCACCACACCCATTACGTGATCGGCACCGGCGCGAACGACCCGCAGAAGATGGACCCGAAGGCGAGCCGCGAGACGCTCGACCACTCTATCATGTACATCTTCGCCGTCGCGCTGCAGGACGGCTTCTGGAACCACGAGACCTCCTACGCGCCCAAGCGCGCCAACCGCGCCGACACCGTGCGCCTGTGGCACAAGATCGAGACGGTGGAAGACCCGGAATGGACCCGCCGCTATCACACGCTGGACATTTCCGAGAAGGCGTTCGGCGCCCGCGTCGAGATCTTCTTCAAGGACGGCTCCAAGCTGGTTGACGAGATGGCCGTCGCCAACGCGCATCCGCTGGGCGCCAAACCCTTCGAGCGTGACGACTACATCCGCAAGTTCCAGACGCTGACCGACGGCATCATCACCACCCGCGAGAGCAACCGCTTCCTCGAGGCGGTGCAGGAGCTGCCGCGCCTTGCCGCTGGCGAGCTCTCGGCGCTGAACATCGCCCTGCCCGCCGGTTCGCTGGACGAGTCCAAGCCGGGTATCTTCTAGGCCCTCTGCATTTGCGGCTGGCATGTCCTTGCACGCCAGCCGCACCAGAAGGGAGCCAGTAAAAACTTAATTAAAAAAAGGCCCAGAAATGAACGAGACGTCCACGCTGCCCAAGCCAAAAAAATCCGTTGCCCTGTCCGGCGTCGCCGCAGGCAACACCGCGCTCTGCACTGTCGGCCGCACCGGCAACGACCTGCACTACCGCGGGTACGACATTCTCGACTTTGCCGAGATTTGCGAGTTCGAGGAGATCGCGCATCTGCTCGTGCATGGCACGCTGCCAAACATCGCCGAGCTTGCCGCTTACAAGGCCAAGCTGAAATCCCTGCGCGGCCTTCCCGCCGCGGCCAAGGCGGTGCTGGAGCGTATCCCCGCGGGCGCGCACCCGATGGACGCGATGCGCACCTATGTCTCCATGCTCGGCACCATCCTGCCGGAGGCGCATGATCACAACCAGCCCGGCGCCAAGGACATCGCCGACAAGCTGATCGCCTCGCTCGGCTCCGCTCTGTTGTACTGGTATCATTTCTCCACCAACGGCAAACGCATCGAGGTCGAGACCGGCGACGACTCCATCGGCGGCCATTTCCTGCACCTGCTGCACGGCGAAACGCCACGCGAAAGCTGGGTGCGCGCCATGCATACCTCGCTCATCCTCTACGCCGAGCATGAGTTCAACGCCTCCACCTTTGCCTGCCGGGTCATTGCGGGCACGGGGTCGGACTTCTACTCCGCCATCGCCGGCGGCATCGGCGCGCTGCGCGGGCCGAAGCATGGCGGCGCCAATGAGGTCGCCTTCGAGATCCAGAAGCGCTACGCCAACCCGAACGAGGCGGAGCTGGATATCCGCGCCCGCGTCGCCAACAAAGAAGTGGTGATCGGCTTCGGCCACCCCGTGTACACCATCGCGGACCCGCGCAACGCGGTGATCAAGCGCGTGGCTAGGCATCTCTCCGAAGAAGCGCGCTCCACCAAGATGTTCGACATCGCCGAACGCCTGGAGCTCGTGATGAAGGAGGTGAAGAACATGTTCCCGAACCTGGATTGGTTCTCCGCCGTCTCCTACCACATGATGGGCGTGCCGACCGCCATGTTCACCCCGCTCTTCGTGATCTCCCGCACCTCCGGCTGGAGCGCGCACATCATCGAGCAGCGCATCGACGGCAAGATCATCCGCCCCTCGGCCAATTACGTGGGACCGGACGATCTCAAATTCGTCCCCCTGGTGGATCGCTAATGTCTACCCCCCGCCAGGACAATCTGGCGGGGGTTTTAGCTTATGGAGAATACCGTGACTTATCTGAGCGCTTCCTCCTACTCCAACATCCCGGCTGGCGACCGCTTCCGCGCCCTGCTGGCCAAACCCGGCATCCTTGGCATCCCCGGCACCCATAACGGCCTGGCCGCGCAGCAGGCCAAGGCGGCGGGTTTCGAGGCCTGCTACCTCTCGGGTGCTGCGATGACCGCCTCCATGGGCCTGCCGGATCTCGGCATCATCACCGTGGATGAGGTCGCGTTCTTCATCCGCCAGGTGACCCGCGCCTCCGGCCTTCCTGTTTTGGTGGATGGTGACACCGGCTACGGCGAGGCGCTGAACGTGATGCACATGGTCCGCACCTTCGAGGATGCGGGCGCCGCCGCCGTGCATTTGGAAGACCAGATCCTGCCGAAAAAATGCGGCCACCTGAACGACAAGAAGCTGGCCTCCCCGCAGGACATGGCAGCCAAGGTCGCCGCCGCGGCGCATGCCCGCCGCCATCTCTTCATCATCGCCCGCACCGACGCCGCCGCCTCCGAAGGCATGGACGGCGCCGTGGCCCGCGCCAAGCTGTATATGGAAGCCGGGGCGGACGCGATCTTCCCCGAGGCGCTGAACACCGAGGAGATGTTCCGCGAATTCGCGCGCCGCATGCCCGGCGTGCCGCTGCTCGCCAACATGACCGAGTTCGGCCGCACGCCGTTCTATACCAAGGAGCAATTCGAGGATTTCGGCTACAAGATGATGATCTGGCCCGTGACCTCGTTGCGCGTCGCCGCGCTGGCCCAAGAAAAACTATACAAGGCTATCGCCAGGGATGGCGGCGCGCAGAATTGCGTGGACCAGATGCTGACCCGCAAGGACCTCTACGCCGCCATCGATTATGCTGGCTTCGAGGCGCTGGATTCCACCATCGTGAAGACGATCGTGCCGGAAGCGATCGCGGAGTAAGCGGCGGTGAGACCCCCCAGGTGCCTGCTACCCGGCAATCAGCGCCTTCACGAAGGCATAGACCACCAGCGGCACGGCAATTAGCACGTACACCCGCAGCACCCACAGCAACGCCAGCACCGTGCCGCTCAGCTTGCGGCGCGGATAGGGGCGGTATTTATGCGCGGAACGCTGCGCCGGTTCCAGCGCCTGCAGGATTTCATCGTGGGTCATGATGGAAACACCGTGAGCGCGCCGTACACGGCCCCAGCGAGGGAAATGCCGATGATGATGACCCCGCCCGCGAAATTGGCGAGCCGCCCATTCGCGAGCCCGCCCATGATC
Organism: uncultured Alphaproteobacteria bacterium; assembly: GCA_963750235.1. Taxonomy (GTDB): domain Bacteria; phylum Pseudomonadota; class Alphaproteobacteria; order Acetobacterales; family Acetobacteraceae; genus Acidocella. Next base: position 340,363 of record CAVVPW010000003.1, on the reverse strand, counting down.
TCCTTGTCATTCACCAGCAGCAGCAGAAACAGCAGCGCCGGGGCCATCAGCAGCGTGGCGATCACGTTCACCGTCAGCGTCAGCGCCAGCAGCGGCGCGTGCGGGATCAGCACAATCCCCCCCGCAAGCAAGGTGGAGAAAATCGCGGCGCCATAAAACCAGCGCCCGGTGTGGAAATCCAGATTCATGCTGTGCCGGGCGGAAATTGTCTCGGCCAGGGCGTAGGAGGAACTAGTGGAAATCGTCATCGCCGCGACCAGCCCGGCCTCGGTCATGCCGAGCGCGAACAACGTGGCGCCGGTATGGCCGATAAACGGCTGCAGTGCGGTGGCGAAATCCGCGCCGGAAGCGAACTGCCCGATATCGGCATGCGCGGCGAAGAGCGGCGCGGCTGCGACCACGGTGGCGATGGCCGCCACCGCCGCAATAAACGCGCCGACGGCGGTGTCGATCCGCCCCTGCGTCAAATCCGCACGGGTGAGGCCCTTATCCACCACCGCGCTTTGCTGGAAGAAGATCATCCAGGGCGTGACAGTAGCGCCGATATCAGCCAACAGCAGCACGACGAAACCGGTCGTAAACCCGCCCGGCAGCGGCCCCCAGCTGGCAAGCGAATGGGCCAGCGCCCATCCATTGGGGTGCGCCAGCAGCGCCGCCGGAATGAACAGCAAATTCCCCACCGCCAGCGCCAGCAGCGTGCGCTCCCACGTGGCGTAGCGGCGCATCGCCAGCGAGGCGAAGACCAGCGCCACCCCCGCCCCCACGGAGACAACCGGCTTGAGCCCGAAATACAGCCCGCCCGCCTGGATGGCGATGAACTCGGTGACCAGCGTCAGCACATTGCCAAACACCAGATCCGCCATGGCGAAATAGCCCCAGAACGGGCCGAAACGCTGGAAGATCAGCTCGGCATGACCGCGATGCGTGGCGGTGCCAAGCCGCACCGTCATCTCCTGCACCACATAGGCCATGAGGAACGTGAGCAGAATGAACGGGACGAAGAACCCTATGCCATAGGTGGCGCCTGTGGTGGCGTACGAGACCATGGAGGGGCCGTCATTCTCCCCCAGCATCACCAGCACGCCAGGTCCGGCCAGCAGCCAGAGCAGGCGCAACCAGCGCCGCTGCGCCCGGCTGCGCTGCACTTTCAGCCGGTCCCGCGCGCGCAACATATCTTCGCGCGTCACATCGGTGGCAGGGCCACCCTGCCCATTCATCGGCATCAGCGTCGCATTGTCAGCCATGCTGGAAACCTAGCCCTGCCCAGGCTTTCGTCAAGGGATGTCCACCCCCTCCCCGGCGGCGGCGCAATGCCGTATCATCGGCTTCATGCCACATGACCATGCCGCCTCCGGCACGCGCGACATCCCCGCCCTGCTGGAAGCCGCGCAAACACTCTGCGCCAAGCACGGCACCCAGCTTACTTCCCTGCGGCGGGAGGTGCTGGACCTGATCCTGCGCGCGGAAGCGCCGGTCACCGCCTATCAGCTGCTGGACCAGTTGAAGGCCGTGCGCAGATCCGCAGTGCCGCCGACGGTCTACCGGGCGCTGGACTTCCTGCTCGCCAACCGGCTGATCCACCGCATCGAGCGGCTGAACGCCTTCATCCCCTGCGCCGAGGCCGAGCACGAGCACAATGACGTGCAGTTCCTGATCTGCCGCAAATGCGGCACGGTGACTGAGATTGAGGATCACGGCATCTCCGCCGCGCTGGCGAAGGCAGCGGCGGCCCAGGGGTTCCACCCGGCCCAGGCCATTGTGGAACTGGACGGCATCTGCGCCGCTTGCGCTAAAGATTGATGCCGCGCTTCAGCCGCGCCGCGAGATAGGCCAAAGCCGAGAGCGTGCCGACGAAGAAACCGGACGGCAGGCTTGTCAGATACGCCAGCGCCAGCGCAGCCCAGGCGATGAGCAAAGCCAGCACCATGCTCAGCCCCAGCGCCGGCAAAGGGGCACGGACCAGGCAGCGCGCCGCCGCCGCCGGGCCGACCATGAGGGTGAACACCAGCAGCGCCCCCGCGATCGGCAGCGTCACAGCGGCGGTAACGGCGAGCAGGCCGAGAAACAGCAAATCGAGCCCCGCGCAGGAGAGACCGCGCGCGGCGGCGAGGTCGGGCGCGAGGGCGCTGAAGGTGAGCGGGCGGAAGCAGAACAGCAGCAAAGCCGGCACACCGAGGCCGATGGCGAAGGCTGGCGGCAGATCCGCCGGGCCAACGCCGAGGATCTGCCCGAACAACAGGGCGTAAACTGAATTGCCGTATTCGCCGGAGAAGCTGAGAAACAACGCCCCCAGCCCGAGCAGCGCGACCAGCACCAGCGCCGCCGCGGCATCGGGCCGCTGCGCGCGCTTCAGCCAAGTCAGCCCCGCCACGCCGCCCAGGGCAAACACCGCCAGCCCGTAGAACCGCGCGATGCCCAGCAGCCCGGCCAAAGCAGCACCTGGGAACGCCGCCATGGGCAAGGCATGCGCGGCGAACCCGGCCCCGCGCAGCACCACGAAATATCCGGCACACCCCGCGGCCAACGCCACCAGGGAGGCGACGATCCAGGCGTCCTGCATATAGGGCGCGAACATGCTCATCTCCTCCTGGCCAGTGAGGCCGCCGCATAGACCACGAGCACTAGCGCGGTAATGAAGAAGCTCACCGGCCAGACATGCCCCGGTGTCCACCCGTAGCTCTGATACGCCAGCCATACCCCGCCCCAGGCGCAAAGCAGCCCGAGCAGCGCCGACAGCGCCATCGCCGCCACCGGGTTGCGCGCCAGCCGCAGCGCGGCTGCCGCCGGGCCGATGAGCAGAGCGGTGGACAAAATCGCGCCCACCGCCATGGCGGAGAGCGTGACCGCCAAGGCCAGCAGCAGGAGGTAAGCGCCGCCGAGCAGTCTGGTATTGACCCCGTTCGCCCTGGCCAGTTCCACATCCAGCGAGGCCAGCAACAGTGGCCGGTAGATCACCCCCAGCCCCGCCAACCCGGCCAGCGCCCCCAGCGCCACCGCAATGCCCAGCCCCGGCGGCGCGGCGAACAGCGAGCCGAACATCACGGCCACCGCGGCACCGGCGGTGCCTTTCACCGTCACGTCCAGGTACAGCAGCAGCGCCGTCACCCCCAACCCGGCACCGAGCACGATCCCCGCCGCCAGATCCCGCGCCGCCGCGCGGCGGGTGCCAATGGCCTCCAGCGCCAGTGCTCCCAGTACGGAGAGGCTAAAGAATCCCAGCAGCGGGCTGATCCCCAGCAGATACGCCATTGCCCCGCCCGCGCTGCTGATGTCGGCCAGCGCATGCCCGGCGAAGGCCTGGCCGCGCAGCACGGTGAACACCCCAGCCGCGCCCGAGAGCAGCGCAGCACCTGCCCCGATGAGCAGCGCGTTCTGCACCGGAACGCTGGAAAAGAACCCCGCTTGCAGCAGCGTCACGGAATCGCCGCCACATGCTCGGCCCCGTGCGCGCCGCGTTCCCCGGCCACGACCAGGATACGCTCATGCACGCGGATGACGTCGATATGGTATCCATACAGGGCGGAGAGCACCTCGGTGCGCACCACCTCCGCGGTGGGCCCGCTCGCGGCCCGGCCATTGGCGAGGTACACGATGCGGTCCATGGCGCTGAGCAGCGGGTTCATGTCATGCGCCGAGATCAGCACCGTTACCCCCCGTGCTGCCACGCTCTTGAGCAGCGCGATGATCTCGGCGCCGGCGCGCAAGTCGAGATTGGCCAGCGGCTCATCCAGCAACAGCAGCTTGGGCTGGCGGATCAGCGCATGGGCGATGAGCGCGCGTTGCTGCTGCCCGCCTGAGAGTTCCCCGATGCGTTGATCGGCAAATGTTTCCGCATCCACGGCGGCCAGCATCTCCGCCACAAGCGCCCGGCGCGCGCGCGAGGGAAACGGGAAGCCGAAGCGGTGCCCGTTCAGCCCCAGTTCGATGAAATCCCGCGCCCGCACCGGCATGTCCGGGTCGAGCTGAAGCTTCTGCGGCACGTAGCCAGCCGGCCCGGCCAGTTCCACACGCCCGGCGCGGGGCGCGGCAAAGCCGAGGATGGTGCGCAGCAGGGTCGTCTTGCCCGAGCCATTGGCGCCGATCAGCCCGCAAAACGCTCCCGGCTCCAGGGAGAAGCTGACATCGCGCAGCACCTCCCGCCCGCCGAGCATGACGCTAAGCCCGGCAACGCTGAGCGCTGGCATCACTGCCCGCTTGCCGCCAGATCCTGGGCCAGGGTCTTCGCCTCGCCCAACATCCAATCCTGGTAGCTCTTCGCGCCCTTCGGCATGGTCTCATACACGCCGAGCACGCGCAGATCGCTCTGCTGCGCCAAAGCGCGGAAGGAGTTGGAGAGCGTGTCCTGCACCTGTTCGTTGAACACATAGACCGCAACCGTGCGGGAGACGATCAGGTCCTGCTGGGTGGACACATCCTGCGGCGCGGGGTCCGTGCCGTTCATCGCGGCGGCTTCCAAGGTGAACGGCGTGGCGATTTTCATCCCCGCCGCCTGCAGCATGTAATCCGCCACCGGCTCGCTCACCGCCACCTCCGTCCCGGCATAATGAGCCTTGATCTGCGCCAGTTCGTCGAGCCAGGGCTTCAGCGAGGCGTCGAAGACCTGCACCTGCGCCTGGTAATAGGCGGCGTGGGCGGGGTCCTTCGCCGCGAAGGCGACGGCCACGGCCTTTGCCACCGCAGGCATGGTGGCCGGACTGTACCAGAGATGCGGGTTGGGGGTGTCATCCGGCAGGTTGAGCACATGCTGGGCGTTGATCAGCTCGGCATGCCGCCCGCTCAGCAGCTTGTCTGCCCAGGCATCGTAGCCCAGCCCGTCTTCCACCACGACGTCCGCGCCGGCGAATTCGCCCGCCACTTGCGGGCTGATCTCGAATTCATGCGGGTCGGTATTCGGGTCGGTCTCGATGGCGGTGACCCGGACATAAGGGCCGCCGATCTGCGCCATCACATCGGCGTACTCATTTTCGATGCCCACGGCATGCAACACCGGTTGCGCCTGCGCCACTCCAGCGCCCAACGCCAGCGCCACCCCGCACGCCAACACGGCTCGATACATCACTTTCGCTCCCCTGCTCACACAGGGGTTAATGATATATTATAACATTTCTCGCGTCCACCCGGAGGCGGGCGGCCTGCTCAGCCGCACAGCTTCCGCAGCGCCGCGCGGTCCACGAGTTTGATCAGCCGCGCCGCAGCCAGCCTGATCACGCCATCACGCTCCAGATGCGACAAGGTGCGTGACACCGTCTCGATGGTCAGGCCCAGGTAATCGGCGATATCCTGGCGGGTCATCGCCAGCTCCACCTCTTCGTCGCGACCACCGGCCAAATCCAGCAGGAACACCGCCAGCTTCTGCGGCGCGCTGCCCCGGCCCAGCAGCTGGGCGTGTTGCCGGGTCCGCTCCAGCGACTGCATGGCATAGGTGTAGAGCTGCAGCGCCATCGTCTCATCGCGCGCGGCCTTGGCCTCCAGCGTATGGCGGCGATACGGCACCACCACGCAATCGGTCACCGCCTCGGCGGAAAGCGCGTGCTCGGCGCCGAGTTCGAAGCCAACCACGTCGCCCTGCTTGTGGAAAGCGTCGATATGCCGGCGCCCGTCATTCTGGAACTTGCAGGTCCGCACCATGCCGCTGACGACCTTGTACACATAAGTCGCCTCGCCGCCTTCGGCGTAGATTTCGGCATCCTGGGTGAAATGCAGGGCCACCGGGTTGAACGGCACTTCGCTCGGGCGCTCGACCACGCCAAGCACCGGTCTGGAACCCCACCCCCTGGCGGCCTGCGGGATGGCAGATGTGTTATCTCCACGCAGTGCAATGCTGGCTGACATCCTGACGCTCCTCATCCTGATTGGACGCCGGGAGGTGTAGCCGGGCGCGGTTAAGGCGCGGTATCCGGTTTGTCCCTACGGGATTCTACGTAGGCTTGGCGACGTGGTGCTCTGCCAGCGCTTCAGCGACCGCTTCCACCAGCCGGTTATCGAGGATCGGCTTCTCCAGCACCTTCCAAATTCCCGCCGCCTGCGCCCTTCCGCACAGCGCGGGGCTGGCAACACCGGTAAGAAGAATGGCCGGCGGCGACAGCTCCCGGGCCCGCAGTTGCTCCAGTACCTCGAACGCATCCATGTCCGGCAGCCGGTCCTTCAGGATCAGGCATTTCGTACGCGGCAGGTCGCGGCTGGCGAGCAATGCAGCGCCACCAGCATGCACATGCACGTCGAGCCCTTCCAGCTGCAGGACGAATTGCAACGCATCCCGCATGGCTGCGTCGTCGTTGACGACCATGACCAGCGGCCGCGCCTCGGCCATCTCCCAAACCCCCGCCTCGAACACTGGCACCACGCATCTTCATGCAAAGAAATTAATCGATGCCCGATAACAGAGATCGGGACCGCACCAATTGATCCAGCGCAAATATTCCGAAAACTATACGCCCGGGGCTCGGGAAAGGAGCACCATGCGTACCAGCTCGGGCAGGCTGGCAGCACCCATCTTGGTCATCAGATTCGCCCGGTGCACCTCCACGGTGCGGGCACTGATGTTGAGGTCGTAAGCGATCGTCTTGTTCGGCCGCCCGGCGATCAGCCCGTCCAGTACCTCGCGCTCGCGCGGGGTGAGGGTTTTCAGCCGGGCCTCGACGGCATGCGCCACATTGCTCTGCTGTGCATCGCGGGCGTAGCGGTCGAAGGCGGTGCGGATCGCGGCGATGAGCGTATCGTCCTGGAACGGCTTCTCGATGAAATCGACCGCCCCGGCCTTCATCGCCCCGACCGCCAGCTTCACATCGCCATGGCCGGTCATCACGATCACTGGCAGACCGATGCGGCGGTTGATCAGCTCGCGCTGCAGATCCAGCCCGGAGAGCCCGGGCATGCGCACATCGGTGACGATGCAGCCAGGCTGCACGGCCACCAGCGCATCCAGGAACGCCGTGGCGGAGGCATAGGTGCGAATGGCGAATCCGGCGCTGGTGAGCAGGAACGCCAGGGATTGCCGCACCGCCTCGTCATCGTCAATCAGATGCACGACCGGGTCAGGCAGCATCTTCGTCCATTCCGTGCGGCCCGCCCCCAAACAAGGTAAAGGAGAAGACCGCGCCGCCGCCCGGATTGGGCTCGACCCAGAGCCGTCCGCCATGGGACTCGATGATGGTGCGGGACACGGACAGCCCCACCCCCATGCCGTAACTCTTGGTGGTGACGAAAGGCTGGAACAGTTGCGCCATGATCTCCGGGGCGATGCCTGGACCCGTATCGGCGACGGAGATGCGCACCATTCCCTCGGAGGCCGGCGCCGTGCTCACCAGCAAGTCGCGCTGTTTGGTTTCATGCATCGCCTCCGTGGCGTTGCGGATCAGGTTGACCAGCACCTGTTGCACCTGCACCCTGTCGGCTATGACAGAGCCGCAATCGGCGTCGAAGGCGAAGCTGACGCGCACCCCGCTTTCGCGCGCACCGACCAGGGCCAGGGCGCTCGCCTCCTCTACCAGCTTTGGCAGATTCTCCCGGCTGCGCTCGGTCTCCCCGCGTGAGACGAATTCACGCAGGCGGCGGATGATCTGCCCGGCCCGGAGCGCCTGTTCCGTGGCACGCTCGATGCCGTCGCGCAGCATGCCGAAATCAGCCGCCTGCCCGCGCTCCAGCAGGCGGCGGCAACCGTTGAGGTAAGTCGCCACGGCGGTGAGCGGCTGGTTCAACTCATGCGCGAGGGTGGATGCCATCTCCCCCATGGCGGTGAAGCGCGACATATGCGCCAGTTCCGTCTGCAACTCGTGCAACCGCGCCTGGGTTTCCTGGCGTTCCGTCAGGTCGCGCAGGAAGCCGGTGAAGGCGCGGCCGTCTCGGGTGGCGGTCTCGCCGATATACAGCTCCATGGGAAAGGTCGAGCCATCCTTGCGCAGCCCCATGACCACGCGGCTGGCGCCGATGATGCGCTTCTGCCCGGTACTGAGATAGCGTTCGAGATAGGCATCGTGCTGTTCGGCATAGGGCGAGGGCATGAGCAGGCTGACGTTGCGGCCGGTCACCTCCTCGGCCTTGTAGCCGAAGAGCCGCTCCGCGGCGCTGCTGAACGATGAGATGATTCCAGCGCCGTCGATCACGATCATCGCATCCGGTACGGTGGCGAGGATGGAGCGCAGATGCGCCTCGCGCTCGCGCAATGCAGCGAGCGCCAGGCTGGCCAAATCCCCAGACTCGTCCTTCTTCGTGGACTGTCCTGCGCTACTCAATTTTTCACCCATGCGGCGTGTTGTTACCCCAGCCCGGACAGCTTAGCGCGTCCGGGCTAAAATACAACAAACTGACGATGTTAGGCCTGCCAACCGGTTTCAGGCCAAAACGTCATCATAGGATCTGTCGTGGAAACTGATCCGGCCGCTCTCCGCCGAGACCAGCGTGCCGCGCCGCCCGGCCACGATCTCCGCCAGATCCTCGGGCTTACCGATGGCGGCGGGCTTGCCCTTCGCCTGCACGAAGGACAGGGCGGCTTGCGCCTTGGGCCGCAGCGTCCATTCGGGGAAGTTTTTCAGATGCGCGGCCAGATCCCGCGGCCCAGCCGTGGCAATCAGCCGCTGCTCCTCGCCGCCAAAATCGAGATAGAGCCCGCCGAGATCGGAGAGCATGAGGAAGAAATCCGCATCGATGCGTTCGGCCAGCAGAGCGCCCGCCGCGTCCTTGTCGACCACCGCTTCAACGCCGTGCAGTTTGCAGTCGGTATCCCGGCGCACCGGCACACCACCACCGCCACCGCAAATGACGGTGACACCCGTATTGGCAAGACGGCGTATGGCATCGACCTCGATGATATCCACCGGCTTCGGAGAGGGAACGAACCTGCACCAGCCATTTCCGGCCTGGCCGATTTTCCAGCCCAACTCCGCCGCCAAGCGCTCGGCCGTAGGCTTGTCGAACACCGGTCCGACCGGCGCGCCAGGAGCGTGAAAAGCACGATCTTGCGTATCCACCAGCGTCTGCGTGACCATGCTGACCACCAGCGCCCCATCCGGCAGCGCATTCCGAACGGCAAGCTCCAACTCATAGCCAAGCCACCCAACCGCCTGCGCCTGCAAAACGTCCAGCGGCATCATCGCTTCACGCGGGCTGTTCAGTGTCTGCAATCCGAGCAGGCCAACCTCAGCGGCATCGCCAAAGGTGATGACAAGGTGGTTTCCGGCGATCACCGCCCTAGCCAGGTGTCCGGCAACTTCAGTAATGCGCTGACGCAGCGCATTACGAGAGAGACGCTCATTGCGGCGCAATAGCGCCGTATTTCCCAGGGAAACTAAAATCCTCATGCGTGGCAATTAACACGATGCTTGGTCTTTTGTTCATGACGAAGATCAAAAAGACGTTAAAATTTAATAAAATTATCTCGAAATATGGGCAGACATCCAGATTTTTGATAGGCCGATATTGCTCGCTGGGGGCTCTCGCCCCCCATACAGACTATCAGGGGCTCAGAAAGGCGAGGAAATGCCGCTCCGCGCGGCGGAACAGGAAGATCAGCCCGAACGACACGCAGAGATACATCAGCGCCGCGAGACCGAAGCAGTCGAACGGGTCATAGGTCGCCGAATAGGCGTCGTTGGTCACTTTCAGAATGTCCGGCACCGTCGCGGTGAAGGCCAGCGTGGTGGCGTGCAGCATGAGGATCACCTCATTGCTATAGACCGGCAGGGCTCGGCGCAGCGCCGAGGGGATGATGATGCGCCGGTACAGCGTGAAGCGGGACATGCCCATGGCAAGCCCGGCATCCACCTCGCCATGCGAGGTCTCCTTGATCGAGCCGGCGAAGATCTCGGTGGTGTAGGCGCCGGTATTCAGGGCGAAGGACAGGATGGTGCAGTCGAGGCCTTGCCGGAAGAACTCGTTGAACGGGGCGGTGTTATGGATGAAGTCCAGCCCGTAAATGCCGGTGTAGATGAGCAGCAGCTGCACATAGAGCGGCGTGCCACGGAACAGGAAGGTATACAGCCAGACCGGGAACCACAGCAGCGGGTTGCGCGCATTGCGCAGCACGGCCAGCGGTACCGCCAGGCAGAAGCCGATGCCGCAGGAGATGACCAGCAGCCATAGCGTCATGGCCAGCCCGGTCATCCGGTAGCCATCGGAGTACAGCAGCGCCTGCCAGTAGGTTTGGATAATGCTGATCATAGTGCCGCCTTACGCACGCCGACCGCGTATTTGCGCTCCAGCAGCATGAGCACGCCGTTGGATATGGTGGTGAGCACCAGATAAACGAAGCCGGCGACGGAGATGAAGAAGAAGGTGCGGAAGGTCGCCTCGCCCGCCGCCTGGGCCGCTTTCACCACGTCCGAAAGCCCGATCAGCGAAACCAGCGCCGTGGCCTTCAGGATCACCTGCCAGTTATTGCCTATGCCCGGCAGGGCGTAGCGCATCATTTGCGGGAACAGGATGCGGCGGAACACCAGCAGCGGGCGCATCCCATAGGCGCGGGCCGCCTCCAGCTGCCCCTTGGGCACGGCCAGGAAGGCGCCGCGGAAGGTCTCAGTAAAATAGGCGCCGTAGATGAAGCCCAGCGTGATCACGCCACTGGTGAAGGGATCAAGCGGAAACTCGAAATCGATGCTGTTCTGGATCGAATCCAGGTAATCGGAAAGATCGTTCAGCCAGATCTGCAGCGAGTAGAAGATCAGCAGCATCAGCACCAAGTCCGGCACGCCCCGGATGAAGGTGGTGTACACCGTGCCGATACCGCGCAGGACCCGGCTCTTCGCCAGCTTGGCCGAGGCGCCGAACAGCCCGATGACGAAGGACAGGAGCAGCGACAGCACGGACAACTCGATGGTCGTCACCGTGCCGTTAAACAGTTGCTGCCCGTACCCGGCCAGATTGAACATTCTAGTTCCCGAAGCAGAAATGGCTCCGGCGCGAGCCGCCGGAGCCGGAGAGAGTAAGACTTACTTCGCGGCCGGTGTGGCGCTGTAAACGTCGAAATTGAAGTACTTCGACTCGATCTTCTTGTACGTGCCGTTCTTGATGATTTCTGCGATCGCCCCGTCGATCTTCTTCAGCAGCACGGGTTCGTCCTTGCGCACGCCGATGGCGATGTAGGAGCCAAGCACGTCCTTCGGATCGTAGGTGACATTGCCGCCGAAAGTGTAGTCAGCGCCCTTCGGGGTCTTCAGGAAGCCGTAATCGGCCTCCACCGAGTCCTGCAGCGATGCGTCCAGGCGGCCGGAAAGCAGGTCGGCATAGACTTGGTCCTGGCCCGGATAGGACACCACATTCACGCCCTCAGGCTGCCAGTACGTTTTGGCATAGGTCTCCTGAATGGTGCCGGACTCCACGCCCACGGTCTTGCCCTTCAGGCTGGCGGCGGTCGGCTCCAGGCCCGAGCCCTTCTTGGTGATCAGGCTGGTCGGCTCGTTGTACATCTCGGAGGAGAAATCGATCTGCTTGGCGCGGTCCGGCGTCACGGTCATGGAGGACAGGATGGCGTCGAACTTGCGCGCTTCCAGCGCCGGGATGATGCCGTCGAAACTCTGGCTGACGAACACGCACTTCACCTTCAGCTCGGCGCAGATCGCCTTGCCGAGATCGATATCGAAGCCCTGGAACTCACCGCTTGGGGAGAGGCTCTCGAAAGGCGGGTAGGTCGCGTCCACCCCGAACTTGATCTCGGTGAAGGTTTTAGCATGCGCCACAACCGGCGCGGCAACCAAGCCCAGCACGCAAAGCCCGGCAGCCACCGGCGCGAAAATCTGCTTCATCGCATTCTCCCATGTTGAAAAATACACCAATGCATCACACGCAATGACGTAACAGCCATTATCATTACCGAAATCAACTGCGCGCGCAAATCCGGAGCCGTCCTGCAACCCGCAAGAAAAAAGCCAGGGACCTGGGCCCCTGGCTTAGTATTCTGGCATTGGCGGAGATTAAGCCCGCAGCGCAGCGGGCACGCCGGCAATGGCGTGGTCGACGAGCGCGGCATCTGCCTGCGCACCGAAGCTCTCGCGCAGCAGCGCGGCGGAGGCCGTGGTGGCAATGTCGATGGCGGCGGCACGCACCTCGTTCACCGCGGCGGCTTCCGCGGCGGCGATCCGCTCAACCGCCATGTGCTCGCGGCGCTTGGCGGAGGCTTCCGCCTCGGCAGCCATGGCTGCCGCCAGGCTGACGGCTTCCTGGTGCGCGGTCTGCAGAATGGTCTTCGCGTCTTCCACGGCCTGGGCTTGGCGCGCCTTGGCATCGGCGAGGATAGCCTCCGCCTCCGCCTTCAGCTGCGCGGCCTCGGCCAGCGCGTCGCTCACGCTCTTGGCGCGGGCGTCGAGCATGGAGGTGATGGCCGCCAAAATCTTGCGCCCGGCGAGGAACGCGAAGATGGCAACCGCCACGAAGACCCAGAACACGCCATGCGCGTAGAAGATGCCGCCGGAGAAATCTTGGTATTCCATGACTTATGCCGCCTTGCGCGCGGCCAGCGCTTCATCGAGGCGCTGGGCGAGCCTATCTTCCGCGGGCTGGCTGCCCGTCAGTTTCAAAAGGATGGAGCTGGCTGCCTCCGCGGCCACGGGCTTGATGGCGGCCAGGGCCGCGGCCCGGGCGGCTTCAATCCGCGCCTCGGACTCCGCGAGCTTCGCCTCCAACTGGCCGGCCAGCGAAGCGGCTTTCGCCGCCGCATCGGCCTTGGCCTCGGCCACGGCTTTCGCCACCTCGGCCTGAGCGGCGTTGCGGGCCTGGGAGATGGTCGCATTGAGTTGCGCCACCGCCTGGTCCGCCCCGAGCTTGGCCGCGCGCGCCGCGGCGAGATCGCTGGCGATCACCCCGGCGCGGTGTTCCAGCACCTTGCCGATTTCCGGCAGGCCCCAGCGCGAAAGCAGCAGATACAGCACCACGAGGATGACCGCCATCCAGCCCACCTGATCCAGAGTGAGCGGGTTGGCGAAATCCATCTGCGGCATGGTGCCCTCGGCCAGTGCGGCCGAAGGCGCCAGAGCCAGCAGGAGAGCGGTGCTAAAGCGGCGCATTAGGTGAACAGAATGACCAGCGCGATGACCAGGGCGTACAGCGCGACGGCTTCCGTCAGCGCGAAGCCCAGCAGAACGTCCTTGAACAGGCCGTCGCGCGCCGCCGGATTGCGGCCAGAGGCGGACACGAACGCGCCGAACAGGTTACCGATACCGACACCGGCACCGGCGACACCGATGGTGGCGAGACCCGCGCCAACGTCCTTGGCGAGCAGAGCGGCAGACTGAGGATCCATGTAACTTTTCCTTTCCGAGAAACTTTATTGGCGAAATCTTAGTGCATATGCACGGCGTCGTGCAGATACAGGCAGGTGAGAATGGCGAACACGTAAGCCTGCAGCCCGGCGACCAGCAACTCCAGCGCAGCCAGGGCCACGTTCAGGCTCAGGGGCACCACCGAGGCAAAGGCGCCGAGCACGCCGAGGCTCGCGGTGAGCAGCAGCATGAAGCCGGCGAACACTTCCCACATCACGTGCCCGGCGGTCATGTTGGCGAACAAACGAACCGAGAGGGAGACGGGACGGGAGAGGTAGGAAATGATCTCGATGGGCACCAGCAGCGGCAGCAGCCACGCCGGCACACCCTCGGGCACGAAGAACTTCAGGAACTTGAAGCCGTGCGTGTAGAACCCCACGCCCGTGGAGAACACGAACACGAACAGCGCCAGCGCCAGCGTGACCGCGATATGGCTGGTGAAGGCGAAGAAATAGGGGAACAACCCGATGAGGTTGCCGAGCAGGATGAAGCTGAAGATGGTGAACACCAGGGGGAAGAAACGCAGCCCTTCCTCGCCGATCGTGTCCACGCACATATTATGCACGAACTCGTAGAGCATCTCGACCAGCGACTGCGCGCGGCCCGGCACCAGGGCGCGGCTCTTCAGGCCGAGGGCAAACACGGCGACGATGACCACGGCAGCGCCGAGCATCGCCTCGTTGGAATTGGTGAAGTTGACGGCACGGCCAAGGCTGCCAAGGCCCGTGGTGAGGCTGAATTGTCCCAGCGCGTCGATCGTCGGTCCTGCCATGTCTATCCCGTTCAGCCGCCTGATTTTCCGCCGGATGCGCGAAGCAAGTTGCGCAACCCGGCCACCATACCCACTGGCACCATGAGGATCATCAGCCAGGGTGAGGTATGGAAGAGCTTGTCCAGCCCCCAGCCTATCACCACGGCGATGACCATCGCGGCCACCATCTCAACGCCCAGACGCATAGCCAGCTCGATCGCGCGACGCGCGGAACTGGCATCGCCCTCAGCCGCTTCGCGCTTGGGGCCCGCCGCGGCGTCTTCCGCCGCTTTGAGCCGCTCTTCAAACGCAGCTTTTTTCCGACCTTCGCTCATGCACCTGTTTTCAGCGGTTTTAACCGCCTAGACGTTGGCGGGTTGCTACCTATCCCCCCCTGGCCTGTCAAGAATACATAGCCGTTTAATCTTGCGTTTAACGCGAACGCTCCAAAATGTACCGGTCCGCTGTTGACGCGGTTACGGGCCAGACGCCAGTTTAGACGATATTTCGGTAATTTTGAGGATCCGCCTTGCCCGTGGAAGTGCTGCGCGAACTGCCGCTGGACCAGATATTGCTCGGCGACGCCGGAACAATGCTGCGCATGCTGCCTGACGCGTCCGTGAACTGCATTTTCGCCGACCCCCCGTATAACCTGCAACTGCGGGGCGAGTTGCGCCGCCCGGATGACAGTCTGGTGGATGGGGTGGACGAGGACTGGGACCGCTTCTCCGACTTCGCCGCTTACGACGCCTTCACCCGCGACTGGCTGGCCGAGTGCCACCGCGTTCTGCTCAAAGATGGGACAATCTGGGTCATCGGCTCGTACCACAACATCTTCCGCATCGGTGCGATGATGCAGGACATGGGGTTCTGGATCCTCAACGACGTGATCTGGCGCAAGACCAACCCGATGCCGAATTTCCGCGGACGGCGGTTCACGAACGCGCATGAGACGATGATCTGGGCGGCCAAGAGCCAGCAGAGCCGCTACAAGTTCAACTACCAGGCGATGAAGGCTCTTAACGACGATCTGCAGATGCGCTCGGACTGGACCCTGCCGCTGTGCACCGGGTCCGAGCGGCTGAAGAACACGCATGGGCTGAAGCTGCACCCCACGCAGAAGCCCGAGGCCCTGCTGCACCGCGTCATCATGGCCTCCACCAGCCCGGGCGACGTCATTGTGGACCCGTTCCTCGGCACCGGCACAACGGCGGCGGTGGCTAAGCGCCTGCACCGGCATTTCATCGGCATCGAGCGCCACCCGGCCTACGTCGAGGCCGCCTGGGGCCGCCTGAAGGCCGAGGAACGTGCGCCCAAGAGCGCCGTTGTCGCCCCACCGAGCGGGCGCGAGGCCCCGCGCATCGCCTTCGGCAGCTTTGTCGAGCGCGGCATCATCCGCCCTGGCACCCAGGTCATGGACAAGCAGCGCCGCTTCGGCGCCGAGGTGACGGCGGAGGGCCAGCTCGTCTCGGGTCCGCATCGCGGCTCCATCCACCAAGTGGGGGCGGCGGTGCAGAACGCGCCGTCCTGCAATGGCTGGACCTTCTGGCATTTCGAGCGCGATGGCGCGTTGCTGCCGCTCGACGTGCTGCGCAAGGAAAGCCCGGAAACTTAAGCTTCCGCGCCCACCCCCAGGCGGCGGCGCAACGCCTTGCTCTCTGGCCCCGCCACGTCCGACAGCTTATATTTGTCCAGCACGCCGAGCAGCGCGTCCTGCGCCTCGTTGACGATGGATTGCAGCCGGCAGAGCCCTCCAATGGCGCAAAACGCCCCGGCTTGGCACTCGACCAGAGCTAGCTCGGGCTCCAGCGCGCGCACCACGTCGCCCAGCCCGATTTCCGTTGCCGGCCGGGCCAGGCGCATACCGCCGTTGCGCCCACGGATCGTCTCGATCAGTCCCGCCTGGCCGAGCTTATGCACGACCTTGGTCATATGGCTCTCGGAGATCTGGTAGGCCTGGGCGATCTCAGCAATCATCCCCAGCTTCTCCGGCTGGAGCGCCAGATAGATGAGCGTTCTGAGTCCGTAATCAGTAAATCGTGTCAGGTGCATGGCACACCCTACCTCCGCGGGCGGTTCGCCTCAACTCTGCACCCGCTCGGCGAAGATTTGCCCCTCGGGCACGCCACGCGCCCGCGCCACCGCCGTGACGGCATCCAGCATCTTCGGTGGGCCGCACACATATATGTCCGGCGTCTCGGCGGCATTGGCGAGGTATGCCTCCAGCGCCTGCGCCGCCGTGCCGGCAAAACCGCCCCAGCCCGGCCCCGGGTGCCACACGCTCAACATCACCCCCAATTGCGGCAGGGACGCGCGCAGGGCGGCGATCTCCTCCTCCGGCAGCAACTCCTCCTCCCGGTTGGCACCGTATATGAGATGCACCGGCTGCGGGTCCTGGAAATCCGCCATATGGCGCAGCATAGAGAGAATCGGCGCCATGCCGCAGCCGCCGCCCACCAGACAGCGAGGGCGGGGGCTTGCCTCGTCCAGCACGAAATGCCCGAGCGGCCCGCGCACATTGAGCGCATCCCCAACCGCCGCGCGCTCGCTCAGCCAGGTGGAGAATGCCCCGCCCGGCACCAACCGGATGATGAAATCGAGCCGCCCGTCCCAGTTCGGTAGATTGGCCAATGAATAAGCGCGGCGGATTTCCATGCCTGGGATCGTCAGCTCCATGTATTGACCGGGGATGAAATCCGCCGCCATCCCCCGCTCCGCGTCCGGCTTCAGCCGCAGCGTCAGCGCCACGGCACCGGCACCGGCCGGCCCCATCGCCTCAATGGCGGCCTCGCGCACTGGTACCTTGTGCCGGCCCACCTGGGCATCGGTGCAAGGCAACTCGACGGTCAAATCCCCATGGGGCAGGCATCGGCACAGCAGTACCCCGCCCGGCCCGGCTGGCAGCGCCGATTCACTATGCCGGCCCATCTCGTAGGCGCCATCGACAACGCGTGCCTGGCACAGACCGCAGCTGCCCTCATGGCACATCGAGGGCGGGTACAACCCCGCCGCCTCGGCCGCCGCCATTACGTCCTGTCCCGGGGCGCAGGGAAACTCCAGCCGCACCGCATCGCGCGTCACCAATGTCACAACCATGAAACTGTTCCTCGAAGAGCGGAGCACCCAGGAGAGCAAACCCCCTGGATGCTCCCGTTAGTTACGCCGCCTGGCGGTTGAGGGAGGCCGCGATGTCCGCGTCCGCCGTGGTGATGGGCAGGACGCCGAACTTCTCCACCAGCACGTTCAGCAGCGTGGGGGTGAGGAAGGCGGGCAGGCTCGGCCCGAGCCGCACGTTACGCACACCCAGCGCCAGCAGGGTAAGCAGCACGGCGGCGGCCTTCTGCTCGAACCAGGAGACGACGAGCGACAGCGGCAGGTCGTTCACCCCGCACTCGAAGGCGTTGGCCAGCGCCAGCGCGATCTGGATGGCGGAGTAGGTGTCGTTGCACTGGCCGATATCGAGCAGGCGCGGCAGGCCGCCGATCGTGCCGAAATCATGCGAGTTGAAGCGGTACTTGCCGCAGCCAAGGGTCAGCACCATCGTATCCTTGGGCGCATGGTCGGCGAAGTCGGTGTAGTAGTTGCGGCCCGGAGCTGCGCCGTCGCACCCGCCGATCAGGAAGAAATGCTTGATCGCGCCGCTCTTCACCGCGTCCACCACCGTTCCCGCCACGCTGAGCACGGTATCCCGCGCGAAGCCGACGAGGATGCTCTGCTCCGGCGCGGTCTCGGCAAAGCCCGGCATGGCCAGGGCCGCCTGCACCACCTGGGCGTAGTCGTCATTCTTGATATGACGGATGCCCGGCCAGCCCACCGGCCCGGCGGTGAAGATGCGGTTGCGGTAGCCCGCCTGCGGCTCGATCAGGCAGTTCGAGGTCATCACGATCGGGCCGGGGAAGGCCGCGAACTCGGTCTGCTGGTTCTGCCACGCGCCACCGTAATTGCCCGCGAGGTGCGGATAGGCGTGCAGCTTGGGATAGCCATGGGCGGGCAGCATCTCGCCATGGGTATAGACGCTGATGCCCTTGTCCTTGGTGGCTTCAAGAATGTTGTGCAGGTCCCGCAGATCATGCCCGGAGACCAGGATGGCCTTGCCGGCGACCGGCGTGGTGCGCACGGAGGTCGGGGCCGGGGTGCCGAAATTGCCGGTATTGGCGGCGTCCAGCGTCTCCATCACGGCGTAGTTCAGATGGCCGAGCGCCAGGGCTTCCTCCAGCAGGGCGGTGATGTCCACCGGGTCGGTGGCGAGGAAATCCAACGCATGGGCGATGCCGGCATAGATCTCGTTTTTCGCCCGGCCGAGCACCTCGGCATGGTGAGCATAGGCGGCGACGCCCTTCAGCCCGTACAGCACCAAAGCGCGCAGGCCGACGACATCCTCGCCCACAACCTCGGCGCCAGCGCGCACGGAGGCCACGTTCGCCTGCGCCAGCAGGCCCGGCAGCGTCTCGGAAGGCTCGAACCGCGCCGGACCGGCGAGCTGCTCCGGCGCCTCGCCAGCCTTCGCCGAAGCAGCCTCGTAGGCGCCACGCAGGCGGTCGCGGATCCGCGCCGCCTCGGCGATCAGCTCCATGAACACAGCACGGTTGAAATTCACGTTGGTCAGCGTGGTGAACAGGCCATACATGATGAAGCTGTCCGCCGCCCGGTCCGGCTGGCCGAGCTTGTGCAGCCGCGCACTGTACTGGCCGAGGCCCTTGATCTGGTAGATCAGCACGTCCTGGAGGTCGGCGGTCGTCTCGTCCTTGCCGCACACGCCCTTGGCGCTATGGCAGCCTGCAACACCGTCGGCACGCGAGGTTTGTTCACACTGGAAGCAAAACATATGGTTCATCCCTGAAAATGATGGCCCTGATGCGGGGGCACGCCAACCGCATAAGGTACATTTCACCTGAACCTTTTTTCGCGGACGGTCCTTGATATGGATCAAAGGTTAGGAAAACACCCCACAGAAACCCTTGACCTGAATCGGCCCATCTGCTTATCGGATTGTAATGAAATGCCCCAATATTTTCAAAAAATGCTTGTTCGCAAGCTGATCTTTTTGAACAATACGCCGCCGCGCGCGGCGCTGGGCCACGGGGTGTGCCCGCCTTGCCGGTGACCGCCGCGCTGCCAACACTGCGCATCCGCGGGCGCAGCTTCATGGCCCTGATTTTGGCGCCGGAACCGCCGCTCGATGCCTGGTTCGCGGCGCTCGACGACCAGCTGCGCCGCGCCGCCAGCTACTTCGTGAACAAGCCCATTGTCATCAATCTGGCCGCCGCGCAGGACGAAGGGGCCAGGCTTGAAGACGTCGTCTCGGCGCTGGAGTCCCGCGGCCTGTATATTATTGCCGTGGAAGGGCTGGAATCCGCCGAGCTTGCCGGCACGCGCTGGGCCGGGCTGCCCGATTTGCGGCAGAAGCTGCAGGACCGAGAAGACCAGGGCGGCAAGCTGCTGGACATCCCCGACGACAAGCTGCCCACCCCGGCGGCCCCAGCCGTCACCTCCCTGCTCATCGACCGCCCGGTGCGTTCCGGCCAGTCCGTCATCTTCGAGGAGGGGGACGTCACCATCATCGGGCCCGTCGCCTCAGGGGCCGAGGTCATCGCCGGCGGCTCCATCCATATCTATGGCGCCCTGCGCGGCCGGGCCATCGCCGGACTGCGCGCGGGGGCCAATGCGCGCATCTTCTGCCATAAATTCAGCGCCGAGCTCGTCGCGATCGACGGCGTGTACGACACGCCGGAAAGCTGGAGCGCCACGTTTAATAATCGCGCAGCGCAGGTCCGAACTCGAGGACGGCGTGCTTAATATTGCGGCCCTGGCATGAGCGCGCCGGACAACAGAGAAGGAGCTGTAAATCGCATGTCGAAAGTCATGGTGGTAACCTCGGGCAAGGGCGGCGTCGGCAAAACCACGACCAGCGCCTCTCTCGGCTCGGCGCTGGCACAGGCCGGCCAGAATGTTGTGGTCGTCGATTTCGACGTCGGCCTGCGTAATCTCGACCTCGTGCTCGGCGCCGAGCGCCGGGTGGTGTTCGACCTCGTCAACGTCGTGCAGGGCGACGCCAAGCTTGCCCAGGCGCTGATCAAGGACAAGCGGATCGACACGCTCTCCCTGCTCGCCGCCTCGCAGACCCGCGACAAGGACGCGCTGACCGAGGAAGGCGTGAAATCCGTCATCGACGAGCTGCGCCAGAAGTTCGACTGGATCATCTGCGACAGCCCGGCGGGCATCGAGAAGGGCGCCATGCTGGCCATGCGCTACGCCGACCTTGCCGTGGTGGTGACCAACCCGGAAATCTCCTCGGTGCGCGATTCCGACCGTATCATCGGCATGCTCAACTCAAAGACCCTGCGCGCGGAAAACGGCGAGACCTTCGAGAAGCACCTGATGCTGACGCGTTACAACCCAGCCCGCGCCGCCAGGGGCGAGATGCTGGGCGTGGACGACGTGCTGGACATCCTGGCCATTCCGCTGCTCGGCATCGTGCCGGAAAGCACGGACGTGCTAAACGCCTCCAATCTTGGCTGCCCGGTGACGCTGCACAACCCGGCCTCCACCGCCGCCCGCGCCTATGCCGACGCCGCGCGGCGCCTGCTCGGCGAGACGGTGGAGATTACCACGCCGGTCGAGAAGCAACAGGGGCTGTTCGGCAAGCTCTTTGGACGGAAGGCGGTGGCATGAGCATTTTTGACATCTTTGTCCGCAAGCGCTCCGCCCCGGTGGCACGCGAGCGGCTGCAGCTTCTGCTGGCGCATGAACGCGCTCTGACCGGCCGCGCCGATCTCGCCGCCATCCTGCAGGAGGAAATCCTGGCCGTCATCGCCAAGCACATCGCCATCGACCGCGACAAGGTGAACGTGAAGCTGGACCGCAGCGCCCAGATCTCGACCCTCGAGATCGACATCGAGATGCCGCAGAGCGTGGTAAAGGCCAGCTAGCCAGTGGGGAATAGGGGGGCTGTATCCACTCCCCTTTTCCCCACGCCCAAAATTTGCCACATTCCGCGCATCATGCGCATGCACGCCTCCTGTGCCGCCCGCCAAACACCGGACGGTGACGATGCCCTATTACTGCTCGGCCCTGCCGGGGCGGGCAAATCGGATCTGCTGCTGCGCCTGATCGACCGGGGCTTTGCCCTGGTGGCCGACGACCAGGTATTGGTGGAAAACGGCGTTGCCCGCGCGCCGGAGGCCCTGGCCGGGCTGCTGGAAGTCCACGGCCTCGGCATTTTCCGCCTGCCCTACCTGCCCCGGGCGCGGCTGCGCCTTGTCATCCAGCTTGGCGTGCAGCCGGAGCGCATGCCCCTGCCCCGCCGCCATGCGGCGCTGGACCTGCCGGAGATTACCCTGGACCCGGCCCTGGCCTCCGCGCCTGAGCGCGCCGCCCTGGCGCTCGAAGCCGCCTGCGGCCGCGTTAACCAGCTCGTTGGCGCCTTCAGCGCATGAATCCTCAGCCACCCAAGCTGCAGATTGTGCTGGTCACCGGCCTTTCCGGCGCGGGTAAATTGTCAATTTTGCGTGTGCTGGAAGATCTCGGCTTCGAGACCGTGGACAACCCGCCGCTCGACACGCTCGTCACGCTGGCGACCCGGGCGGATAAGAATCTCGCCATCGGCGTCGATGCCCGTTCGCGCGGTTTCGCGGCGGACGCCGTGCTGGAGGCGCTGCAGCAACTACGCCAGCACGCGAACCTTGTGCCATCCCTGGTCTTCGCCACCGCCAGCGAGGAAGCACTGCTGCGCCGCTACTCGGAAACCCGGCGCCGCCACCCGCTGGCGCAATCCGGCGCCATCGCCGAGGGCATAGCGCTTGAGCGTCAGCTCACCGCGCCACTCGCCCGCGCCGCCGACTGGCTGATGGACACCTCGCATTTGCCCCTGCCCCGCCTGCGCGAGCTGATCGAGCAGCATTTCGGCGAAGCGGCACCGGGCATGGTGATCTCCCTGATGTCTTTCGCCTACCGCGCCGGATTGCCGCCGGAGGCCGATCTGGTGTTCGATGCTCAATTCTTGCGCAATCCGCACTACGACTCCGCCCTGCGCCCCCTCTGCGGCCGCGACCCCGAGGTTGGCAGATTCATCGAGCAAGACCCTGATTTTGCTATATACTTCCAAAAAGTCGTGGATATCGTTGAATTTTTGCTCCCGAGATTCGTGCAAGAGGGAAAAAAATATGCAACAATATGTGTCGGATGTACCGGCGGACAACATAGATCTGTTTACATGATCGAAAAACTCAGCACTCACCTAGCCAATCTGGGCTGGCGCGCCGGCGTCACTCATCGCGAGGCCGCCCGGTTCACGACCGCGAACGCGACCCCGGAAATGTCCGCGAAAGAATGAGCCTCTCCACATGATCGGTATGGTCCTTGTCACCCATGGCGGCCTCGCCAATGCGCTGCGCGACGCCATGGAGCATGTTGTCGGCAAGCAGAAAAATCTTGCCACCGTCTGTATCGAATCGGACGCCGAATTCGAGGGGCAACGGGACGAGATCGCGCGGCGCATGGCGGAGGTGGATGCCGGCGACGGCGTGATCCTGCTCACCGACATGTTCGGCGGCACGCCGAGCAATCTCGCCATGTCGATGGCCGTCCAGCCGGGGGTGGAGATCATCGGCGGCGTCAACCTGCCAATGCTGGTCAAGCTGGCCAAGATCCGCGGCCAGGAGACGCTGCCGGAGGCCGTGGCCCATGCCGAGGAAGCCGGCAAGAAATATATCTGCAATGGGCATGAGCTTCAGGCCCCCACCTGCCGCGCAGCGGAGTAACGGCATGAGCGGCGCATTGATTTCCGTCGATGTCGGCATCGTCAATAAACGCGGCCTGCATGCGCGCGCCGCGGCGAAGCTCGTGAACCTGGCCGAGCGGTTTTCCGCCAGCGTGGAAGTCGCCAAGGACGGGCAATCCGTCTCCGCGCGGTCGATCATGGGTTTGATGATGCTGGGTGCTGGAATCGGCAGCACGGTGCGCCTCTCGGCCGAGGGGTTCGACGCGAAGGAAGCGCTCGATGCCATCGCCGGGCTGATCGAGGCCGGCTTCCATGAAACCGACTAGGCGCCGGGAAAAGCGCTTCACCGGCCATTCCGTCTCGCCTGGTATCGGCATTGGTCCGGTCCACGAGGCCACAGAGCCGGACCTCGTCGTCTCCACCAAAAGACTTACCCCCGCCGAAATCGCGCCAGAGCTGGCGCGGCTGGAGGAGGCTGTGGCGCGCTCGCGCCACCAACTGCAGAAGCTGAAGAACCGTCTGGCGGTGCTGCCGGAGGAGTCGCAGGCGGAAATCACGCCGATGATGGATGTGTACCTGCACATGCTCGGCCCCTCCCGGCTGCTGCGCGGCATCAAGGCCCGCATGCAGGAGGATCTGCTCTGCCCGGAAGCTGCTGTGCATGCCGAGGCTGAAGCACAGGCCGAGGCCATACTGGCCCAGCCGGGGGCAGACCGCGCCAGCCGGACCCGACGTGCCGAAGAAGTGCGCGAGCTTGGCCGCCGCATGCTGCGCAACCTCACCCACCAGCCCTTCCGCAGCTTCGCGGCGCTCGACCAAGGCAGCATTCTCGCCGCGCAGGTCCTTCGCCCGGCCGATGCCGCGCTGATCCAGCCCTCGCGCTTCGCCGGTATCGTCACGACGGAAGGGGGGGTGGAGGGCCACACCGCGGTAATGCTTCGCGCCCTGGGCCTGCCCGCCGTGTTGGGCGCGGCCGGTGTGCTCGATGCCGCCTCCCCCGGCACCCTGGCCATCATCGATGGCGACACCGGCGAGATCATTCTCAACCCCACCAAGGCCAGCCTTGAGGCGGCGCGGAAGAAACTCTCGGCGCTGACCCGCGCCCGGCGCTCGCTGGCGCGCCTGCAGCGCCTGCCCGCCATCACCAGAGACGGCACGCCTGTCGTGTTGCAGGCGAATTTGGAACTACCCTTCGAACTCGGCCTGATCGCCGAGTCCGGCGCGCATGGCATCGGCCTGCTGCGTTCGGAATTCATGTTCATGAACCGCGAAACCGCGCCGGACGAAGACACGCAGGCCCGCATCTACCAGGATATCGTGGAGGCCATGGATGGCGACCCGGTGACCATCCGCGTGTTGGATTGGGGCTCGGACAAGGAGGTGGAGGCGCTCTCGCGCTATCTGCCTAAGGCGCCGGAGGCGAATCCGGCGCTGGGAATGCGCGGCATCCGCCTTTTGCTGCTCCACCCCGCGCTGCTGGAAACCCAACTCGCCGCCATTCTGCGCGCCGCCGCGCATGGCCCGGTGCGGATCCTGCTGCCGATGGTCAGCATCGCCGCCGAGGTGCAGGCAACGCGCGAGATCCTGCAGCGCGTCTGGCGCCGGCTGAAGCGCCGCAAGAACGTCGCCCTGCCGGAAACCCTGCCGCCGCTCGGCATCATGGTGGAAACCCCGGCGGCGGCGCTGGCCTCGCCGGTGCTGGCCCAACACGCGGATTTCTTCGCCATCGGCACCAACGACCTCACCATGTACACGCTGGCGGCGGACCGCAGCCTGCCCGCCGGGATAAAGCTCTACGACCCGCTGGAACCGGCGGTACTGCGCCTCATCCACCTAACCGCCAGCTTCGCCGCCGATGTGGGCATCCCGGTCTCAGTCTGCGGGGAGTTGGCCGCCCGTCCGCAGGCAGTGCCTTTGCTCGTTGGCCTGGGCATCCGCCAGCTCTCCATGCACGGCAACACCGTGCCGCTGGTAAAACAGGCCATCCGCGCCACCAGCCTGCGCGCCTGCGAGCGCCTGGCCGTGGACGCCCTGGCCGCGCCCTCGGCCGATGTGGTGCGGGAAATTCTGGCCGGCAGCGCTGAAGCGTAACCTGCCATGACCACGATTTTCGCCCCCATCACCGGGCGCGGCGGCGCCGTCACCGTGCTGCGCCTTTCCGGCCCGGCGACGCTCGACATAACCGCGAAACTCGCGGGCGGATTGCCTCCCCCGCGCCGTGCCAGCCTGCGCCCTCTCACCCACGCCGGACGGCGCCTGGATGAGGCGCTCATCGTCACCTTCCCCGCGCCGCACAGCTTCACCGGCGAGGATGTCGCCGAGTTCTCGCTGCATGGCGGGCGCGCCGTGCTGGCGGCGGTGAGCGAGGCGCTGGCCGCGCTGGGCGCCCGGCCCGCCGAGCCGGGAGAGTTCTCCCGCCGCGCGCATCAACACGGCAAGATGGATTTGCTGGAGGCCGAGGCGATGGCCGATCTCATCGCCGCGGAAACCGAGGCACAGCGGGCCATGGCCCTTGATGGCGCAACTGCCCTTCACGCGGCCTGCGCGAATTGGCGCGAGCGGCTGCGGCAGATCATGGCGCAGCAGGAAGCGCTCATCGACTTTCCGGACGAGGATTTGCCGCCGGAGGTAGAGGCCGCGCTGATTTCCGGCATCGCCGCGCTGCGCGATGAGATGCGCGGCGCCCTTACCGCCGCACCGGCGGCGGAGCGCCTGCGCGAGGGGCTGGAATTCGTCATCCTCGGTGCGCCCAATACGGGTAAGTCCACCCTGCTTAACGCTCTGGCGGGCGAGGACATCGCCATCGTCTCCGACATCCCCGGCACCACGCGTGATGCGGTGGGCGTGCGGGTCGATCTGGGTGGCGTTCCGGTACACATCACGGATACCGCCGGGCTGCGCGAAACCGTGGACGTGATCGAGGCCGAGGGCGTGAAGCGGGCAAAGGCACGAGCAGCGAAAGCGGATTTCCTGCTGCTTGTCGCGGCACCCGGCGAAGACTTTCCAGAAGCGCCTTTGGGAATTCCCTCATTGCGAATTCACACCAAATCAGATCTAGCTCCCATCGTTGGTTTTTCCGTTTCGGCAAAAACCGGGTACGGCATGGTGGCGTTGCGTGAGAAACTCGGTGAGGCGGCGAAGGAATTTACCGACACCAGGGGCGCCGCGGCACTCGCCCGGCCACGGCAGATCGCCTGCGTGCGCGATACGGAAGCAGCACTGAACGCCGCTCTGCAACTGGATGACCCCGAGTTGCGCGGCGAGGAGTTGCGCACCGCTGCTCATGCCCTCGCCCGGCTCGTCGGCATTATCGGCGTCGAGGAAATTCTCGACGCGGTGTTTTCCGGGTTTTGTATCGGAAAGTGATCGACGTAGCGGCTAAAAGACTTCCGATGAATCGTAATGGAGCACAGTGCTGGGCCGCGTAAGGAGATACTCGTCATCCTCGGGGTAGTAGACAGCCTGATCGACGGGATCGCCGGCAAACGCGCGAATGGCATCGAGCGATACCCACCAGCTCAACGTAACAATTTCACTGCGTTCCGCATCGATATCCCGAACGGCGACCACCGCACCAAGATTGCCCGGCGTGCTTTTATATTCCGCTATTCCGGTCGAGCGGACATATTCCACATAGGCCGTCTTTTTCGAACGCCGGATTTCCGCCCGCCACTCACGCATTATTGGCATCACCGCCTCCTCAAATCATTTTATTTCGACAAAGCCTGCACCGGGGCCAGCGGATTCACCCCCAGCGCCGCCAGCCCGGCCCAGCATGTCGCGCTCAAGCTCGGCCGCCGGTAATAGTTGAATTTCTGTTCGGGCTGCCCTGGTTGCAAAGAAGGGCCAACCGTCAGTCCGGTGGAAAGCACAGGCGCCACAGTAGCGTACGCATACCCTTCCGGCGAGATATTCTGTGCCACGGTGGCCAGGAATGATTCCGCGAAGGACAAATGCCTCATCAGCTTCAACGCCAGCGCGGCGAAAGCCGTGCCCTCCAGCCATATCCCGTCGCTCGCATTAGAAAACCCGATGCCGCTCCCACGCTGCAACACCCCAATCGCATTGAGCGCGGACAAATCGCTCCCCAGCCCGGCGAGATAAGGCCAGATCCCGGCATCCGCCGCGGCCAGATGGTTCACCGCCCCGTCCGGCCCTGTGCCGGAGTCGAAACGCCCGGTGGACCTGTTGAGCATGCTCCGCACGAAACCCGCCGCGTGCTTGGAATCCTCGGCCCGGCCAAGCGCACGGAACGCCACCACCAGATCGGTGTTCTGCTCGGTGCTCTGCCAGGTCAGCTGAATCTGCGCCGGGTCGTAGCCATAAAGCCCGCCGTAATAGCCGGAGGGCGCGCGCAATTGCTGATCGAGGAAGTTCCCAGCCCGGTTGGCCGGGGCAGTCATGCCCAGCGCCGCCCAGAGCAGCATCGCCCAGGCAAGGGGGCCGCTATCCGTGCCGACCTGATACGGGTCCTCATCCCAGCGCCCGGCCTTGGCGTCCCAGAATCCGGCGGGCTTCGCGGGCTGCGCCATCACCCCCGCCTGGTAGCAATTGCGCAGCCGGCCATCGGCGAATTTCCGGTCATGCGCCTGCGCCTGCGCCAGCGCATCGCCTATCCGCTTCGCCTCCGCCGGGTATCCGGCGGCCAGCAGCAGCAGCCCGGCCAGGGCGTTGTCGTACACATAGGCTGCGTTGGCCTGGGTGAGGTCGAAATCATTCGCGGCCGGTCCAGCCTGCACCAGATAGGAGTTAAGCAGCACCGGGCCATCGCCACCCAATGCCGCCATCTGTCCCCGCACCGCCTGCACGCAGGCGGCGCCCAGGTCGCCCGCCCGCCCAGACCGGGGCAGCGCCAGGAATGCTCCAATACCGGCGAGCAGCCCGCGGCGCCTGAGCATCAATCCAGGATTTCCGCCAGCAGTTCCGTGGTGCGCCCGTTGGCGATAACCGCCGCGCGGGCATCGTAATGCACGCCGTTCACTCGGGCGAAGGCATGCTGCACGCCGGGATAGATGAAGGCATCCACCCACTCGCTGTCTTCAAGCGCGTCGAGCAGCTTCTCCTGCGCCGCCGGGGGAACGAATTCATCGTTCTCGGCGATGTGCAGCATCAGCGGCGAAGCGATGTTGTCGAACTCGTCAGCCAGATCATCAAGCCCGACACCGTAGTAGGACACGTTCAGATCCGCGTCGGAGCGCGTGGCCATCATCACCGCCAGGCGCCCGCCGAGGCAGAAGCCCAATGTGCCGGCACTGCCGTTGCAGCGCGGCAGCTTGCGCGCCGCCGCCAGCGTCACCTTCAGGTCTTCCACGCCCTTGTCCTGGTTAAAGCCGTTCATCAGGGCGAAGGCCTGATTCCACTCGGCCTCGGTCTTGTCAGTCAGGTTCACGCCCGGCTGCTGGCGCCAGAACAGGTCCGGCGCCACGGCGATGAAGCCCTGCGCTGCCAACTCCTCACCCGTGGCGCGCAGGGCGTCGTTCACCCCGAAGATCTCCTGGATCAAGACGACCGCACCGGCTTTCTCCGTGCCCTTGGGCTCCCACACATAGGCGGTGAACTCACCCGCGCCATCCGCGGCCTTCAGCTTGATCTCATGCATAGCAGTTCTCCCTGTTGGAACTGCGCTATACATAATACTCTTGGAGCGGCGCGAAACCATTAAAGTTCTGGCTTGCATAGGTCGTCACATACGCGCCGGTGTCATGGATGATCACGCGGTCGCCTGATTTGAGGGACAGCGGCAGGTGATACGGCGTCTTCTCGTAGATCACGTCCATGCCGTCGCAGGAGGGGCCGGCCAGCACCACCGGGCCCATCTGCCCGTTGCCAGCGGTAATCCGGTAGCGGATCGCCTCGCCCTCGGTTTCGGCAAGCCCGCCATAGCGGCCAATGTCCAGGTACACCCAGCGGCGCGGATCGGCTTCCATGCGCCGGCAGACCAGCACCACCTCGGAGGCCACCACGCCGGCATTACCGACCATCGAGCGGCCCGGCTCGATCAGCATCTCCGGCAGGTCATTGCCAAAATGCTTCACCATCGCATTCATGATCGTGCTGCCGAACGCGTCGGTCTCCGGCACGTCCTCCAGGTAGCGGATCGGGAAGCCGCCGCCGAGATTCAGCATCTTCAGCTCCACGCCCTGCGCCTTCAGGTCGGTGAACAGCATCGCCACCTCGGCGATCGCCATCTCGTAGGCGGCGGCACCCGTCTGCTGGCTGCCGACATGGAAGGACAGCCCATGCGGCACCACCCCCAGGCCCGGCGCGGCCAGCATCAGGGCCTTGGCACGGTCCAGCGTGGTGCCGAACTTCTTCGAGAGCGGCCATTCGGCGCCCTCGTTGTTCACGGCGAGGCGGCAATACACCTTGGCGCCCGGCGCGTGGACGGCGATCTTCTCCAGCTCCTCGATGGAATCGAAGGCATAGAGCGGCACGCCATGGGCATGCGCGGCGGCGATGGCGGAGGGCTTCTTCACCGTGTTGCCGAAGGAGATGGCCGCCGCCGGCGCGCCGGCGGCAAGGCACGCCTCGATCTCGGGCAGGGAGGCGGCGTCAAAGCAAGAGCCGCGCGCGGCGAGCAGGTCGAGGATCGGCGCGGCCGGGTTCGCCTTCACCGCGTAGTAAATCTTCGCTGCAGGCAGAGCGCGGCGCAGCGCGGCATAATTCTCGGCCACGCGGTCAAGGTCCAGCACCAGGCACGGGGTTGCCGGCATGGTGTCAAGAAACGAAGCGACTTTGGGAGTCATCGCCCTCATCCTTTCTCTCTGAATGTCCACCTGTTGAGGCGGCGGACATGGTTACAAAACGGTCGAACGAACCAGCCAACTTCCAGGATTTCTCCCGGCTGTGCTGCCAGAACGCTTGACGCCGTTGCGTAACCGGAGACCGGCAGAGGCACGTACGTTGCTGCGTGGGCGCGCATGTAGGACCATCCCCCCCACGGCGCAAGAATTTTTTTCGACGGACGGCAAATTGTCACCAAGTGCAACTTGGCCTGCACAAGAGCCCACGCCACCGCTATTGTAACAGACATGGAAACGCTGCCGCATATTCTCATCGTCGACGACGACCGTGAAATCCGCGACCTGCTGGCGAAGTTCCTGGAGCGGAACCGCCTGCGCGTCACCACTGCCCGCGACGGCAAGGAGGCGCGCCGGGCCTTTGCCAACGGCCACTACCAGATGGTGGTGCTGGACCTCATGCTGCCCGGCGAGGGCGGGCTGGAGATCGCCCGCTGGCTGCGCGCCGAGACCAACGTGCCGATCATCATGCTCACGGCCATGGCGGAGGAGACGGACCGCATCATCGGGCTGGAGCTGGGCGCCGACGATTACGTGACCAAGCCCTTCAACCCGCGCGAACTGCTGGCCCGCGTCCGCGCCGTGCTGCGCCGCACCGGCGATGCCGAGGACCGCGCCCCCGAACACGCCAAGACCTACCGGTTCTCCGGCTGGGTGCTGGAAACTGCGCGCCGCCGCCTGCTCGACCCGAGCGGGGTGGAAGTCTCCATCACCGGCGGCGAGTACGACCTGCTGGTGGCGCTTCTCGACCGCCCCAACCGCGTGCTGACGCGCGACATGCTGCTCGACCTTCTGCGCGGCCGCCAGGCCGGGCCGTTCGACCGCGCCATCGACGTGGCGGTTTCGCGGCTGCGCCGCAAGCTCGAAGATGACGGGCGCAACGCCCAGCTGATCAAAACCGTGCGAGGCGGCGGATACGTGCTTTCCACGCCGGTGGAACGTCTTTGAGGTTTTCGCTCCTTCCGCGCAGCCTGGCGCGCCGGATGATTCTGCTGCTGCTGCTCGGTTTTGCGATCATTCAACTCATCGGGCTGCTCATCCACACCTTCAATCAGATGAAGCTGGAGCGGATGGAGCAGGATCAGGAATTCGCCGTCCAAGCGGTCATCATTTACCGGCACATCGCGCTGGCAGCGCCGCAGGACCGCGCCGCCCTGCTCGCCAGGGAGCCGCTGCCCAAGGGCGACACGGTGGCGCTCACCGCCACGCCGCCGCTCGCAAACACCATCCCCATGCCACTGGCGGAACGCGAGGCCGTGCGCGCCGGCATCATCGCCTATGGTATTCCGATCGGCATCCGCCCGCACGGCATCATCACCCGCGCCGCGCCGGTGCCGTTCCAGCTCAGCATCAGCTTCGGCCTGCCGGATAACATCGTGTTCCCCAATGCGCCGGGAGGCAGCTTTCCGCCGCTGCTCGGCATGGGGCTGCCCGACCTGTCAGCGATGATGCCGCCGTCATCCTGGCTTACCATCACCTCCACGCTGCCACCGCCAGCCCCTTGGCGCTCACCCGGCTTCGCCACCGCGTTCATCGTCATGACGCTGCTCGGCGGGCTGATGATCACCTGGGCCGTGCAGCAATTGCTACGGCCGGTGAAAACGCTGGCCGCAGCGGCCGAGGCGCTGGGGCGCGATGTCGCAAACGCGCCCCCATTGCCGGAAACCGGCCCCATCGAGATCGTCACCGCCGCCACCGCCTTCAACACCATGGCGGCGCGTGTGCGGCGATTCGTCGAGGACCGCACCTTCCTTCTCACCGCCATCGGCCACGACCTGCGCACGCCGATCACCCGGCTGAAGCTGCGCGCGGAATACATGGAGGACGACGAACAGCGGACCAAGATGCTGGCGGATCTCGACGAGATGGAGGCGATGGTGGCGGCCACGCTCGCCTTCAGCCGGGACGTGACCACCACCGAGACGGTCACACGGCTCGACCTCGCCAGCCTGCTGCGCACGATCCTTGATGACGCCGCCGATGGTGACCCGGACCACGCCGATGCGCTCAGCTATACCGGGGCGGAGCATCTGCCGGTGAATGCCCGCCCGCTGGCGCTGAAACGGGCGCTGACCAACCTCGTCGGCAATGCGTTGAAATATGGCGATGCCGCGCATGTCACCCTGCACATGCCGGCCAGGGGGGCCTTGCGCATCGACATCGATGACCAGGGCCCCGGGATTCCTGCCGAAGAAATGGAGCGCGTGTTCGAGCCGTTCCGTCGCCTGGAGACCAGCCGCAACCGCGAGACCGGCGGCTCGGGGCTGGGCCTGTCGATCAGCCGCAACATCGTGCGCGCCCATGGCGGCGACGTGACCCTCACCAACCTGCCCGAGCGGGGCTTACGCGTAAGCGTGACACTGCCAATTTAAGGCTACCGCTCCCGTCGTCACGAAAACTTGCTACACGCCCTCTTGGCGGCGAATCCAGCCAAGGAGTAGTTGGGGGTAGTACCGCCGATTAGCACCCGAGGACGGGATGGACGGAAGCACCACCACGAGACTGGATTTGCCCACAGGTTTCCCCCGCGATTTGACGCGCCCGCTGATCGCCATCGACGGCCTGCCCTGCGCGGGCAAAACCACGCTGGCCCTGCGGCTGCAGGAAGTCTACGGCTTTGAATGCCTACATGTAGATGAGTTCCTGCGCCCGGAAGAGGAGTGGCGCGGCTGCCAGCCCGCCTTTCCGTTTCCCTACATCCGCTATGAAGAGTTCCTGCAGGCGGTGACGGATCTCGCGGAACAGGGCGAGTGCAGCTACGCGCCGTACGACTGGAAAACCCTCGCCGTCTCCGCCACGCCGCGCCGTATCACCGCCCATCGTCCCGTCATCGTGGAGGGAGTTTCCGCGCTGGTGCCGCTGCTGGAACGTCATTACGGGCTGAGGATTTTCGTCAATAGCGACCGCAGAAGCATTCAGGACGTGGCGCGAAACCGCAGCCTGGGCATCTGGCAGCGCGAATGGCGGGGGATTTTCCTGCCCAGCGCGGACATGTACATGCTTACCCGCCCGGAGCGCCGCGCCGACATGGTCGTGCCGGGCCGCGGAAAAACCGGTGAGATAATCTACACCTTTAATGATTAACCGAAATTTGGTTAATTGTTATAACAACGCGGTTACGCTTTAGCCTTCCGCCTCTTCCAGCGCCGTGTGCGCCTCCAGCCAGTTATGCTCGGCGGTGTCGATCTCCCGCTTCACCAAGGCAAGGCGCTGCGTCACCTTCAGCAGCTCCGCCGCCTTGGCCTGAGTGTAAATGTCCTCGCTCGCCAGCCGCGCTTCCAGGCTCTCCTTCTCGGTCAGCAGCTTCGCCAGAACCTGCTCAGCCGCCTTGGCCGCCTGGCGCAGCGGGGCGAGTTTGGCCCGCGCCTCGGCCCGCGCGGCCTTGTCGTTCTTCTTGGCTTCCACCTGTTTTGGCGCCTGGGCTGCACGTTCGCTCATGGTAGCGGCATAGGCGGCCAAATCGCCCTCGAAGGGCGTGACCTTGCCATTCGCCACCAGCAGCAGCCGGTCTGCCACAAGGTCCACGAGATACGGGTCGTGCGAGATCAGCACCACCGCGCCCTCGAAGGCGGTGAGCGCCTTCACCAGCGCGTCGCGGGCGTCGATGTCCAGATGGTTGGTCGGCTCGTCGAGGATCAGCAGATGCGGCGCCTCACGCGTGGCCAGCGCCAGCAGCAGCCGCGCCTTCTCCCCGCCCGACATGGCGCCGACCTTGGTGTTCACCCTGTCGGCATCCAGCCCGAAGCGCGCCGCCTGGGCGCGGATTTGCGGCGGCAGGGCTTTCGGCAAGGCGCGGGCCAGATGGTCGTAGGGCGTGTCCTCCAGCACCAGGTCGTCCTCCTGGTGCTGCGCGAAATAGCCGACGCGCAGCCCCTTCACCCGGAACTCCCGCCCACGCAGGGCGGAAAGCCGCCCGGCCAGCAGCTTCGCCAATGTGGATTTGCCGTTGCCGTTCTGGCCGAGCAGGGCGATGCGGTCTTCCATGTCCAGCCGCAGCGAGACGCCGGTCAGGATCGGCTTGCCGTCATAGCCGATATCCACACCGTCGAGCTGCAACATCGGCGGCGGCAGTTCCTCCGGCGAAGGGAAGGAGAATTCGGTGGCATGATCCTCCACCACCGCCTCGATCTGCGGCATCCGCTCCAGCGCCTTGATGCGGCTTTGCGCCTGCCGGGCCTTGGAGGCCTTGGCGCGGAAGCGGTCCACGAAGGACTGCATATGCGCCCGCGCCTCGGCGGCCTTTTCCGCCGCGCGGGCCTGTTGCAAAGCACGCTCCGTTTTTATCCGCACGAATTCCGCGAAGCCGCCAGGGGTGAGGGTGAGCTTGCCCCGGTCCAGATGCGCGATCGCCTCCACAGCGTGGTCGAGCAACTGGCGGTCATGGCTGACGAGCAGGATGGCGCCGGGGAATTTCTGCAAATAGCCTTCCAGCCAGAGCGTGGCTTCAAGGTCCAGATGGTTGGTCGGCTCATCCAGCAGCAGAAGATCAGGCTGGGAGAACAGCACCGCCGCCAGCGCCACGCGCATGCGCCAGCCGCCGGAATAGCTGGACATCGGCCTTGCCTGCCATTCCTCGCTGAAGCCCAGACCTGCCAGAATGGAGGCGGCGCGGGAGGGCGCGGACTCCGCCTGGATGGCGAGCAGGCGCTCGTGGATCTCGGCCAGCCTCTCATGCGGGGTGGCCGGGTCATCGGCCGCGGCCAGCAATTCCGCCCGCTCGGTATCCGCCGCCAGCACCACGTCGAGCGGCGTGATGTCCCCGCCCGGGGCCTCCTGCGCCACGTAGCCCAGCCGCACCCGGTTGCCGAGGCGGATGGTCCCGCCATCCGGACGGAGCTGCCCGGCGATCAGCTTCAGCAGCGTGGACTTGCCGGCGCCATTGCGGCCGATCAGCCCGATACGCCGCCCGTCATCCACCATCAGGCTGGCATGTTCAAGCAAAGGCCGTCCGGCTATGCTGTAGGAAAGGTCTTCCAGGCTCAAAACGCTCATGGGCGAACCTCTATCCCGCGCGCCGGGGGTTGCCCAGCCTTGTCTGCCCCGCTATTGGCCGCGCAACATTCACAGCAGGTAGAAACACCATGGCCCTCGAACGCACTCTCTCCATCATCAAGCCCGACGCCACCCGTCGCAACCTGACGGGCAAGATCAACGCCAAGTTCGAAGAGAACGGGCTGATGATCGCGGCCACCAAGCGCCTGCACCTCACCCGCGCCCAGGCCGAGGCGTTCTACGCCGTGCACTCCGCCCGTCCGTTCTTCAACGACCTGGTCGAGTTCATGATCTCCGGTCCGGTGGTGGCGCAGGTTCTGTACGGCGAGAACGCCATCCTGAAGAACCGTGACATCATGGGCGCCACCAACCCGGCCAATGCCGACGCCCGGCACCATCCGCGCCGAGTTCGCTGAGTTCATCGAGGCGAACTCCGTGCACGGCTCCGACTCCCCGGAAGCCGCCGCGCAGGAAATCTCCTTCTTCTTCGCCGAGATCGAGATCGTCGCCTGAGTTAGACGGACGGGACGGTTACCGTCCCGTCCACTTCGCCTCGTAAATCTTCGCCCCCGGCGGCGGGACGAAATGCTTATCTGCCTCGGCCTCAGCCAGACGCAGCGAATTCAGCCCAATAATCAGTGCCGCGGTGTTCATCATCCCCGGCGGAATCCACTGGATCAGCCCGCCCAGCATCTGGTCATACGTCGCCGAGATCGACGGGAACAGCCGCCCGCACAGCGTGTAGAACGGGTATAAATCTTGGCTGCTGAGCGCGATGGTGGCACTCACCGCGACCTGCGGGAACATCACCAGAAACCCGGTCCCGGCGCGCACCAAATAGCCAAAGCGCGCGGGCGGCTTTGGCCTCGGGTCCAGCACCATCAGCCAGAACAGCAGCCCGCCGAGCAGGCAGGAGATGTTCATCACCGCGTAAAGCAGCGGGTTGAGCATGGCGGCGAAATGCACCTTGGGAATGAGCCACACATCCGTGCTGGCCAGGAATATCAGCGCGGCTGGCACGGGGTGGCTCAGCCAGCGCAGCCGCACCCAGACTTCCCGCGCTGCCCGCACTACCCAGGCCGGTGCGCCCGCCGCCAGCACCTCGCCCATCCAGCCGATGGCGATGCAGAAGGGTGCGGCCATGCCCAGCGTGACCGCCTGCACCCGGTTGAGAAAGAACATGTGCTGGGAGACGTATTCGAAATGCGTCTGCAGCACGAAATAAATGCCCGCCAGCCCCGCCAAGAAGAAGGCCTGCCGCACCCGGCCCGGCCGGTGCTCCTGCGCGATGCGGCGCAGGCCGCGCCAGTACCACAGCGCCACAAGCCAGCAGCCGATAAACACCGGCGCGTTGAAGACGAATGGAAAAACATAAGGCAAACGGGCTGGGAAAGACCGGCAGGCGACGTCAACAGCCAGCGCCGCGAGCAGGACCGCCAGTTCACCCATTCAGCTTGTCCATGGGCACCCCGGCGAGCGCCCGGCTGGTGCGGATGGTCTGCAGCGTCTGCACCTTGGCCACGCTGGGGGCGTTGGTCAGCCTTGTGGTGAGCTGGTTCTCATGTGCCGCGTCCCGCGCCATGAGCTTCAGCAGGAAATCGCCGCCGCCGCGGATCATGTGGCACTCCCGCACCTCGGGCCAAGTGGCCACCAGCGTCTCGAAGCCCTCCAGCACCGAGAGCTTCTGGCTCTCCAGCCCGACGATGACGAAGAACGAGATCTGCCAGCCGAGCTTCTGCGCGTCAGTCTGCGCGTGATAGCCCTGGATATAGCCGGTCTCCTCCAGCCGGCGCACGCGGCGCAGGCAGGGGGGCGGCGAAATGCCCGCCCGGCGCGCCAGCTCCACATTGGTCATCCGGCCATCCGCCTGGAGTTCGGCGATGATTTTCCGGTCGATTTCGTCAAGGATGAGCGGTTCGGTCTCGGTCTGCATATAATCCCAATATATAACTCTTGTAGCACGCAATATAATTGCGCGGCGGATTTTGGCTATGGGGGAACGGCTGTTGACAGTGCGGTATGGCGGGATGACCCTCGGCACCATGTATGATGTAGCGGTTGTGGGGGGCGGCGTTGTCGGCTGCGCGGTGGCGCGGCGCTTCGTGTTGGAAGGCGCGAAGGTGCTGCTTCTGGAAAAGGGCGCGGACATCCTCTCCGGCGCCAGCAAGGGTAATAGCGCGATCCTGCATACGGGGTTCGATGCGCCGCCGGACAGCCTGGAACTGGCCTGCATGCAGGCGGGCTACACGGAATATATGGACATCCGCGAGCGGCTGCGGCTGCCGGTGCTGGAAACCGGGGCGATCGTCGCGGCATGGAACGAGGAGGAACTCGCCAAACTGCCCGCCATTGCCGATGCGGCGCATGCCAATGGCGTTGCCGATGCGCGGCTGCTGACGCGGGCGGAGGCGCTGGCGCGGGAGCCGCAACTCTCGCCGCATATACTTGGCGGCGTGTTGGTGCCGCGCGAGCATGTCATCGACCCGTGGAGCGCGCCCCTAGCCTATGTGCTGCAAGCCCTGGCCAATGGCGGTGAGGTGCGGCGGCACACAGTGGTGCTCTCAGGGCGCTTCGCCGATGGCGCCTGGCGGCTGGAAACCAACATTGGCCCGGTGGAATGCGGCACGGTGATCAACTGCGCCGGGTTGTATGGGGATATCGTCGATCAGCGCCTGACTGGCGAGGAGCATTTCACCATCAAGCCGCGCAAGGGGCAGTTCGTGGTGTTCGACAAGGCGGCGGCGCAGCTTCTACGCACAATCCTGCTCCCAGTCCCGACAGAGCGGACCAAGGGGATCGTCGTCACGCCCACGGCGTTCGGCAATCTGCTGGTGGGGCCGACGGCGGAGGAGCAGGACTCGCGCGACCGCGCGGCCGTGGACGAGGCAACCTTGCGCATGCTGGTGGACAAGGCGGCGGAGCTGGTCCCGGCGCTGGAGGGCATGGGGGTGACGGCGGTGTATGCCGGCATCCGCCCGGCGACCGAGCGCAAGGAATACCGCGTCCGGCACGAGGTGGAGCGCAACTACATCGTGCTGGGCGGCATACGTTCCACCGGGCTGACCGCCGCCCTCGGGCTGGCGCAACACGCCTGGAAGCTCTACGCGAAGCCGCATGCCAAGCTGGCCGCCCCGGTCTGGCCGCAGGCGCCGCTGCTGGCGGAACACTGCGCGCGTGACTGGCAGAGCCCAGGCTATGGCGAGATCATCTGCCACTGCGAGATGGCGACAAGCCGGGAAATCGAGGCGGCGCTGACGGGACCATTGCCGGCGCAGGATTATGGCGGGCTGAAGCGCCGCACCCGGGCCGGGATGGGACGCTGCCAGGGGTTCTACTGCAATGCCCGGCTGGCGGAGATGACGGCGGGGCGGTTTGAAAATCCACTGGCCGTGGAGAATACCCATGCTTGACGTGGCGATTATCGGCGGCGGGCCGGCGGGCATCGCCGCGGCGCTGACGCTGAAGGCGCGCGGGGTAAAGCGCGTGGCGATATTGGAGCGCGAGGGCGTGCTCGGCGGCGTGCCGCGGCATTGCGGGCACCCGCCTTTCGGGGTGCAGGAATTCGGGCGGCTCCTCACCGGCCCCGCTTATGCGCGCCACCTCGCAATGGAGGCCGAGGCCGCCGAGGTCGAGATCCTGCTCCGGCACTCCGTCACGGCGTTGAAACCGGATGGCGTGGTTGAGGTGGCGACGCCGAACGGCCCGACGACGATCCGCGCCCTGCGGGTACTGCTGGCCACCGGGGCGCGGGAGGCGCCGCGCGCCGCGCGTTTGCTGGGTGGGGACCGGCCGCTCGGCGTGCTGAACACGGGCGCGCTGCAGGCCTATGTGCATCTGCACGGGCTCGCCCCCTTCGCCCGGCCGGTGGTCGTGGGCACGGAGCTGGTGGGGCTCTCGGCGCTCACCACCTGCCGCGGCCATGGCATCCACCCCGTGGCCGTGGTGGAGGAAGGCGACCGCCCAGTGGCGCGCTGGCCACTCGGGCTGTTGCCGAAGCTGCTGCGCATCCCAACCTATTTCAACAGCGGGATCGAGGAGATTCTGGGCCATGCGCGGGTGGAGGCGGTGCGGCTGCGCGATGGCCAGGAAATCGCCTGCGACGGCGTGCTGCTGACCGGGCAGTTCCTGCCTGAGGCGAGCCTGGCGCGCCTCAGCCATCTGGACGTGGACAGCCACAGCGGCGGCCCGGCGGTTGACCAGTATGGCCGCTGCTCCGATGGCGCCTATTTCGCCGCCGGGAATCTGCTGCGCCCCATAGAGACCGCCGGGTGGAGCTTCCGCGAGGGGGCCGACAATCGCCGATTATATCGCCGATGATCTGGCAGGCGGGCTGCCATCCGCCGAGGACGGCATCACCCTGGTTGCCGGCGAGGGGGTGAAATTCGTGGTGCCGCAACGCTTGGCTCGGGTGACGCCGCTGCGCGGCAAGCTACAGCTGCGGGTGAATGTGCCGATCTCCGGCCAGTTGCGCGTAAGCTCGGAACACACGGTGCTGTACAAGCGGCGCATCCGCACGCGGCCGGAGCGGCGAATCCTGCTGGACCTGGGCGATATGAAGCCGCCACGCGAGGCAAAGCAGCTTTTGGTGGAAATCGTCTCGTGAGCGTCATCGCCATCGACCAGGGCACGACAAGTACACGCGCCCTGCGGCTGGAGGATGGGCAGGCGCGCATCATCCATTCCGTGCGCCATGCGCAGCATCACCCCCATGCCGGCTGGGTGGAGCATGACCCGGAAGAATTGCTCGGAAACATCCGCGCATGTTTGCAGGCGGCGGGACGGGCGGAGGCCATCGGCATCGCCAACCAGGGGGAAAGCTGCCTCGCCTGGGACAAGGTGACCGGCAAGGCGCTGAGCCTGGTTATCGTGTGGCAGGACAATCGCACCGCTGCGGACATCGAAGCGTTGCGCGCCACCGGTGCGGAGATGGAGACCCTGGCGCGCGCCGGGCTGCCGCTGGATGCGTATTTCTCGGCCAGCAAGCTCGCCTGGATTTTGCGGGAGATTCCGCAAGCCCGCGCCGCCCTGGCCGCCGGGCGGCTGCGGCTTGGCACCACGGATGCGTTTTTCCTCGACCGCCTGACCGGCG
The DNA here is from genome assembly GCA_963750235.1 of uncultured Alphaproteobacteria bacterium. Taxonomy (GTDB): domain Bacteria; phylum Pseudomonadota; class Alphaproteobacteria; order Acetobacterales; family Acetobacteraceae; genus Acidocella. The sequence goes on along the minus strand of CAVVPW010000003.1, from coordinate 300,765 downwards.
TGTTCGCCACCGATGCCACCACCGCCTCCCGCACCTCGCTGATGAACCTGGCGACCGGGGACTGGGATGCGGAGCTGTGCCGGATTTTCGGTGTGCCGATGGAGGCGCTGCCGGAAATACGGGACACCGTGGGAGATTTCGGCGCCATTGGCGGTGTGAAAGTGCGGGCTTCCGTGGTGGACCAGCAGGCGGCTCTGTATGGGCATGGCTGCCGGGCGCCGGGAGATGCGAAGATCACCTTCGGCACCGGGGCGTTCACACTCGCCGTGACAGGCGGGGAGATCATGCGCGCGCCGGAACAGGGGCTACTGCCGACCGTGGCGTGGCGCCGGGCGGGGGTGAGCACTTACGCGGTGGATGGCGGGGTGTACGATGCGGGGGCAGCGGTGGAATGGGCGCAGAGCCTGGCGCTGTTCGAGTCCTTCGCCGAGTTGAACGAGTTCGAGGCCCCGCCCGCGATTTCCAGGGGCCTGGCCTTTGTGCCCGCGCTCTCGGGGCTGGCCTGCCCGCATTGGGACCGCTCAGCCGCTGCGCTGTGGGTGGGCATGAGTTCCGCGACGACGCGGCGGGACCTGATCCAGGCGGTGCTGGAGGGAATTGCGCTGCGCACGGCGGAGGTGGTGAGCGCGATGCACGCGCGCGTGCCGATCGGCGGGCGGATTTCGGTGGATGGCGGGCTGACGCGCAGCGCGTATTTTGTCCGGTTCCTGACGAATGTGCTGCAGCGGGAAGTGGCGTGCCCGGCGTTCGATGAACTCACGGCGTTTGGCTGCGCGGCGCTGGCTGCTGGCTGCGAGGTAGCACGGCCCGGAGCTGTGCAGGTGGTGGCGCCGGATGTTGCCGATGTTGCAGGCTGGCATGCGACCTTTTCCAAGGCGGTAAGCCGGGCGAAGGGGTGGCGGTAGGGCGGGGGTTGGGCCGGGAGCGGAGTGGCCAGTTTGGCGTTCGTTTAGGCAAAAACCAGACGCAGGAAGAAGATTGCTATTATTATTGTTTGAATGAGCAAACATTCTATTATGTCAGTCAAGCGTTCTGACCGAGACGGGTAGTTCCACGGGATTTTCTGTACTGCCGCCGCCGGTCGTCGATGCCATGGGAACGAAGCGTTTGGCCCAGAACACTCGTGGAATGACCTGGGGCCGCCGACTTGGGCGCGCGTATGGCGAGGCCGTGTGTGGCACTTTTATGATGACACAACGATATAATAAGAAGGAAGCGGAGCTTATGTTGAGGTTCGGGCAACTGTGGCGCGTGCTGCTGGACGGCGCGATGGTGGTGCTGCCGATCGGCGCGATAGTCCTTCTGGTGCTGGCTATTTTGCAGAAAGTGCAGGATGCATCCGAGCTTGTCGCCGGTCGGTTCGGACACCCGGTCCTCACCGCCGTGGTGCTGCTGGTGCTGGTCTGCCTCGTGTGCGGTCTCCTGGTCCGTTCCGCCCCTGGCCGCGCGACCCGGCTCGTACTGGACCGCAAAGTCTTCGAACAAATACCTGGCTACCGCTTGGCTAAAGCGCTTACCGGCACTGGTCCGCTGGCAGAGCACGGCGGCCGCGCGGTACGCCCCGCTCTCGCGGCGATCGAGGAAGGGCAGTGCCCAGCACTGGTGATGGAGGAACTTGCAGACGGACGGCTGGTGGTCTTCGTGCCAAGCACGCCGGCACCGATGTCCGGGGCGCTTTACGTGTTCGCTCCGGAGAAGGTGACGTATCTCGACGTGCCGCTCCTGCCATTCATCAAGGTAGTCTCCTCCTGGGGCCTCGGTCTGCGTGAGATAATCGAGGCCCAGAAAGGGACGGAGGCGCACCACCTGCGCACGGACCACCCGATGAGAGGAAGTCCAACCATCGATCGCAGTCTATAACTGCGTAGCATTCTCATGCCACGTCGCTGTCCATAATGGGGGCAATTGCGGCAGCCATCAATCGGGGATGGGGAATGACCGCTGCTTTCGGGCGGTCCGCCGAGGTTCAGGAATGTCGGGCATGGTCGCAAAACAACGGTCTGTTGGCGTATTTTTGTCCAGAGCCGTCCGAAAAGATGGATTGCTTCGGGCGGCTTGCGCCGCCCTCGCAATGACGCGGGGTGTTACGCGCCGTAGCCGACGATGCCCTTGATCTCAAGGAAGTCGTGCAGCGCGAAATCGGCGTATTCGCGCCCGTTGCCGGACTGCTTGTAGCCGCCGAAGGGCGCGGTGAAGTCGATATCCGGGTAGTTGACGTACACGGAACCGGCGCGCATCTCGGCCGCTACCTCGCGGGCCTTGTTGATGTCCTTGCTCTGCACATAGGCCGCAAGACCGTACACGGTGTCGTTGGCGATCTCGATCGCCTGCTCCAGCGTGTCGTAGGGGATGATCGAGAGCACCGGCCCGAAGATCTCCTCCTTCTCGATGGTCATACCGGGCTTCACGTTCCCGAACACGGTCGGCTTGGCGTAATAGCCTTTCTCCAGCCCCTCGGGTTTGCCGAGGCCACCGCAGGCGAGCGTGGCACCCTCGTCGATGCCCGCCTTGATCAGGCGCTGCACCTTGTCGAACTGCATCTGGCTGACCAGAGGGCCGAGCACCGTGCCTTCAGCCCATGGGTCGCCCGTGATCTGCTTCGCGGCTTCGTCCACAGCGATCCGCACCGCCGCGTCATGCAGTTCGCGCGGCACCAGCATGCGGGTCGCGGCATCGCAGGACTGGCCGGTATTGATGAAGCAGGCGCCAATGCCTTTGCGTACCGCGTCGTCCAGATCAACATCCGGCAGCAGGATGTTGGCGGACTTGCCGCCCAGCTCCTGGCACACGCGCTTCACGGTATCCGCCGCCGCCTTGGCAACGATGATGCCGGCACGGGTGGAGCCGGTGAAGGACATCATGTCCACATCCTTATGCTCTGCGAGCTTCTGGCCCACCTCAGGCCCAGTGCCATTGACGAGGTTGAACACGCCGGCCGGAACTCCTGCCTCGTGCATGATCTCGGCGAAGATGATGGCATTGGTCGGCGCGATCTCGGAAGGCTTCAGCACCATGGTGCAGCCCGCCGCCAGCGCCGGGGCGACCTTGCAGACGATCTGGTTCAGCGGCCAGTTCCACGGGGTGATGAGGCCGCAAACGCCGATCGGCTCCAGCGCCACGCGGGTGGTGCCGCGGGTCTCATGGAACTCGAAGGTCTCGAATTTGTCGATCAGCGCCTGGAAATGCCCCTGGCCGACCCACACCTGCACCTCCTTGGAGAAGGAGAACGGTGCGCCCATCTCGCGGGTGCAGGCCTCGGCGATTTCGTTATAGCGCTTGTTATATACTTCCAGGCAGCGTTTCAGCAGGTCCAGCCGGTACTGCTTGCTGGTCTTGGAAAAGGTCTGGAACGCGGCCTTCGCCGCGGCAACGGCCTTGTCCACATCCGCGCTGGAACCGCCGGAGATCTCGGTGAAGGGCTGCTCGGTTGAGGGGTCGATGACCGGGATGCGGTTCGGCACCACCGGGTCCACCCATTCCCCATTGATGTAGAATTTGAGATGGTTCAACATGGATACTCCTCCTTAATATGTTTCGATTATCCGCCTGATGCCTTCGGGGGAGGTTGACCGGAGAACACAAGCCGCCTTGTGTTCCGTGGTCAACCAGGGGCGCGGCAAACCGTGCCAGCCTGTCAAAGCTACAAAGGGAGATAGACTTGCAGACCGCTAAACAGCCCATCGTGCAACTTGAAGGTGTCGCCAAGTCATATGGTGGCGCGGTGGCGCTGGCGCAACTCGATCTCACCGTGTACGCGGGCGAGTTCTTTACGCTACTTGGCCCTTCCGGCTCGGGCAAAACCACGACCTTGCGCCTGATCGCGGGGTTCGAACGGCCAGATACAGGGCGGATTCTGCTGGACGGCGCGGATGTGGTAAACCTGCCGCCCTTCGAACGCGCTGTGAACACCGTTTTCCAGGATTATGCGCTGTTCCCGCACCTTTCGCTTATCGAGAACGTGGCCTACGGGCTGCGTGGCGAAGAAGATGCCGAAGGCGCAGGCCTATGCCGAGGCCGAAAAGGCGCTCGCCGCCGTGCAACTGGCTGATTTCAGTGGGCGCAAGCCCGCACAACTCTCCGGCGGGCAGCGCCAGCGCGTGGCCCTGGCCCGCGCCATGGTGAACAAGCCGCGTGTGCTGCTGCTGGACGAACCGCTGGGCGCGCTGGATCTGAAGCTGCGGCATCAGATGCAGATCGAACTGAAACGCTTGCAACACGATACCGGCATCACATTTATCTATGTGACGCATGATCAGGACGAGGCGCTTTCCATGAGTGACCGCATCGCGGTGTTCTCCAAGGGGCGGATCGAGCAGATCGGCACGGCGTTCGACCTGTATGAGCGCCCGGCCAGTGTCTTCGTCGCGGATTTCGTAGGAAGCTCCAATCTGCTGGGCGGCACCACGCTGCTCCGGCCCGAGAAGATCCAGCTGCTGGCGCCAGGTTCCGCCGCGCCGGAAAACTTCCAGGCGCGCGAAGGCATCGTGCGCGAAGCGACGTATCTTGGCGCGGTGACGCGCTACCAGGTGGTTCTGGCGGACAGCACCATACTGCACGTGATGGAAAGCAACACGCTGCCCGTAGGCGAGCGCCTGCGCCTGGCGGCGGGTGATGCCGTGCTGGCGGCCTGGCCAGAGGACGCGGCAAGAAAGATCGGCAACTAGGGAGAGGTAAGATGCAGGATAGTATGAAGAAAACGATCACGCGGCTGGCCTTGGGCTTGTCCGTGTCCCTGCCCTTCGTGCAGGGCGCGGCGGCGGTGCAGCCGTTGCAGGCCATCGGCAAGGGCGAAGGCGTGCTCAACGTCGTCGCCTGGGAAGGCTATGCCCAGGATGACTGGGTGAAGCCGTTCGAAGCCGCGACGGGCTGCCAGGTGCATGCCAAGTACGCCGGCTCCTCCGACGAAATGGTGGCGCTGATGCGCTCCGGTGGCGGCAGCCAGTACGACATTGTCTCCGCCTCGGGCGATGCCACGCTGCGCCTGATCTATGGCCACAATGTCCAGCCCATCAACATGGCGCTGATCCCGGCCTGGAAGAATTTCATTCCGCAGCTGCAGAGCCCGGATTTCAACACGGTGGGTGGCGTGCATTACGGCGTCTCCTACGAATGGGGCCCGAACACGCTGCTCTACAGCACCAAGGTGTTCCCCACGGCGCCGACCTCCTGGTCGGTGATCTATGATCCGAAATACAAGGGCCAGATCACCGTGCCGGACAACCCGATCCAGATCGCCGACGCGGCGCTGTATCTGTCCAAGACCCAGCCTTCGCTCGGGATCACCGACCCGTATGAGTTAAACCAGACACAAATGGACGCGGCGGTGAAGCTGCTGAAGGCCCAGGCCGGGCTGATCAAGAAGTACTGGGCGCTGGCCTCGGACGAAATCCAGCTCTTCACCTCGGGCGATGCCGTGGTGGGCGCGGCCTGGCCGTACCAGACCAACACGCTGCAGGCCGCCAAGGTGCCGGTTGCGGATACCATTCCGGCTGAAGGCGCCACGGGCTGGGCCGATACCTGGATGGTCGCCGCCAAGGCCCAGCACCCGAACTGCGCCTATGAGTGGATCAACTGGGTGACGACGCCGAAGGTGCAGGCCCAGCAGGCGATCTATTTCGGCGAGACGCCGGCCAACACCCTGGCCTGCAAGGAGATGGACGCGGAACAGCCTGGCGCCTGCGCGCAGTACCACGCCAACGCCCCAGCCTCGTATTTCGACGAGATCAAGTTCTGGAAGACCCCGCGTACCGATTGCGGCAATGGCAAGCACGACTGCCTGGACTACACCGCCTGGCAGCGCGAATGGCAGAGCATTAAGGGCTGAACATGCAGCGGTTTCTCTCCGCGTTCGGCTGGAGACATGAGGGGGCGGCGAATACCGCCCTCCTCGGTCTACCCGCCATCTGGTTTGCCTGCTTGTATCTGGCCGCAATCGGCGCGCTGTTCGTCACCTCCTTCTGGACAGTGGACAGCCTGAGCGGCAACCTGATTCCCGGCTTTTCCTTCACGAATTTCCAGCAATTGCTGGCCGACCCGATCTACACCAAGATCGGCTTGCGCACGATCGGCATCGCCGCCGCGGTGACATTCACCGATATCGTGCTGGCCTGGCCTGTCTCCTACGCCATGGTCCGCCTCGCGGGGCCAAAGCTGCGCGCCGCGCTGATGGCGATGGTGATGGTGCCGCTCTGGTCGAGCTATCTTGCCCGTGTTTACGCATGGCGCCTGATCCTGGCGCATGATGGGCTGCTGAACTGGGCGCTGGCGGAAATCGGCATCCCCGGCCTGCATATCGGCTACAGCAACTGGGCGATGTGGATCGTGTTCTCCTATCTCTGGCTGCCCTTCATGATCCTGCCCGTGGCAGCGTCGGTCGAGCGGATTCCGCCCAGCCTGCTTGAGGCCTCGGCTGATCTTGGCGAGCACGGTTTGGCGACCTTCCGCCGCGTGATCCTGCCCATGGCGCTGCCGGGCATGGTGGCCGGTGCGATCTTCACCTTCTCGCTGACGCTTGGCGACTATGTGACGCCCATGCTCGTCGGCGGCGAAGGCTCGGACTTCATCGGCAATGTCGTGTACTCGAATGTCGGCGTGACCAATAACATTCCCTTCGCTGCGGCTTATGCCGCGCTGCCGCTGGGCACCATGGCGGTATTCCTGCTCATCGCGCGCAGACTGGGGGCATTCGATGCGCTCTGAGACCTGGATCTGGATGGCTGTGGCCGCGATCATGGGGTTCCTGTTCCTCCCCATCGTCATCATCATCGCCTATGCCTTCTCGGCGGCGCCGATTCCGGCCTGGCCGATCACCGGCTTCGCGCTGCACTGGTTCGCCGATACGTGGAATGACGACGAAATCCGCCAGGCGCTGACACTGTCGGTGGAAGTTGCCATGCTGGCGACGATCATGGCGATCCTGCTCGGCACGCTGGCGGCCATGGCCGTTGCGCGGATGACATCCGCCGCCAAGGAGGTCGTCAGCTTCATCGCCGTGCTGCCGATCGCCCTGCCCGGCATTCTCACCGGCATGGCGCTCGCCTCGTATTTCGCCTTCTGGGGCCTCAACCTTTCGTTCTGGACCATCGTCGCCGGCCACGCCACGTTCTGCGTCGTCATCGTCTACAACAACGTGATCGCGCGGTTGCGGCGCATGCCGCGGTCGCTCACCGAGGCTTCGGCGGATTTGGGGGCGGATGCGTTCCTCACCTTCCGCCGGGTGCAGCTGCCGATGATGGCAAGCGCCATAGGTGCCGGCGCGCTGCTGGCCTTTGCCCTCTCGTTCGACGAGGTCATCGTCACCACCTTCACCGCCGGGGCGCAGAACACCTTGCCGCTCTGGATCTTCGGCGCCATCCGCCTCGGGCAGAAGCTGCCGGAGGTGAATGTCACGGTGTTCGCCATCATTCTCTTCACCGCCGTTCCGGTGCTGCTGGCGCAGAAGCTGATCGGCGAATCCGGGCGGGTTGCGCGGTAATCTGCGGCGTTCTAGGCTTTCGGCTCAGGGAAAACCGAGTCATACCGCCAGCGCAGCGGAGTTGAACTGAGATGAGCCATTTGGCGAGGACGGCGCAGGGGGCGCAGGTGGCGCTGGTCGCCACGGCGGGGCTGTTGCCGTTCCTGTCCCAGCTTGGGGCGGATGCTGACAGAATCATGGGCCCGGCCGGCATCGATGCCGGCCGCCTGAATGCCATGGTGGAGGGTAGCGTCTCGCTCGCCGCCTATGTGGACATGATGGAGCGCGCGGCGCGGGTTTCCGGGCACGCCGATTTCGGCCTGCGCTACGGGCGGCAATTCCCAGCCTCCAGCCACGGGCTGGTGGGGGGCATCGCGCTCGCCGCGCCGACCATCGGCACGGCATTGCGGCAATTCGCCGATCTTTTCCCCCTGCACCAGGAGGCCAGCGAGGTGCGGCTTAACGCCGAGGGCGGGCTGCTGCGGCTGGAATACCGCATTCTCGACTGGCGGATTTTCGACCGCCGCCAGGATGCCGAACTGACCATCGCCATGTTCCAGAACCTGCTGCGCCATGCCTATGGCCGGAATTTTACGCCGGAGGAGGTGCATTTCGAGCACCCGGCCCCGGGGGACGCCTCCGCCCATGAGGAGATATTTGGTGCCCCAGTGTTCTTCGGCCAGCGCACCAACGCGCTGGTATTCCGGCCTGGGGATTTACGCAGGCCAATGCCCGGCGCCGATGCCGCCGCATTCTCACGCTTGCTGGCCGAGGCTTTCATACGCCGCCTGCCGCATGGGGTGGTGCCGCTGCCGGAGCGGCTGCGGGCGGAAATTCGCTCGCGCCTGCCGGAAGGCTCGCCGCCGATGGAAGAGGTGGCAGCAGCCCTGGGCATTGCCCGCTGGACGCTGCAGCGCCGCCTGAGCGACATGGGGCTGAGCTATGCCGAAGCCGTGCAGGATGTGCGCCGCATGATGGCAGAGAGCTATCTGCGGTTTCCGCATCTTTCGCTCTCCAGCATCGCGCAACTGCTCGGCTATGCCGAGCTCAGCCCGTTCTCGCGCGCCTGCAAGCGCTGGTTCGGCGCGTCACCTGAGAAAATCCGCGCCCAATGGGAACTGGACTAGACAATCCCGGAGGCACGCAGCGCCGCGATTTCATCCGATGAGAGGCCAAGCTCCCCCAGCACGTCATCGGTGGCTGCGCCCAGAACCGGGGGCGGGCGCGTGTCATCAGCCGGGGTGCGGGAAAAGCGCATCGGGTTGGCCACCGCGCGCATGCCGTTGCCGAGATCGTTGAAAATGCCGCGCGCCTGAACCTGCGGGTCCTCTTCGAGGTCCGGGAAGCGGTTGATCGGCCCGCCGGGTACGCCGGCTTCTTCCAGCGCCTCGCACCATTCCTTCGTGGTCCGCTTCAGCAGCAACTCTTCCAGCAGCGGCACCAGAATGGTGCGGTTGCGCACCCGCGCCGGGTTGTTGGCGAAGCGCGGATCGGCGGCCAACTCCGGCGCGCCCGCGAGGTTCACGAACCGCGCGAACTGATCGTCATTCCCCACAGCAAGGATCAGATACCCGTCGGCGGTGGGAAACACCTGATACGGCACGATGGAGGGATGCGCGTTGCCCAGCCGCGCCGGCTGCTGGCCGGAAACAAGATAGCTGGAAATCTGGTTCGCCATGGTCGCGATCTGCACGTCGAACAATGCGAGATCGATATGCTGGCCCCGGCCAGAGCGTACCCGCTCCACAAGCGCCGCGAGCACAGCGGTGGCGGCATACATGCCGGTGAACACATCCACCACCGCCACGCCCGCCTTCATCGGCTCGCCATCCGGCTCGCCGGTAACGCTCATCAGCCCGCCCATGCCCTGCATCAGAAAGTCATACCCCGCACGGTGGCGATACGGTCCGGTCTGGCCGAAGCCGGTGATGGAGCAGTACACGAGCCGGGGGTTGAGCGCGCAAAGCTGCTCGGGCCCCAGCCCGAGCTTGGCCAGCCCGCCGAATTTGAAGTTCTCCAGCACCACGTCGCTCTCCGCCGCGATGCGCTTGATCAGGGCCTGCCCCTCGGGCTTGCCCATATCGACGGTGACGGATTTCTTGCCCCGGTTGGCGCAAAGGAAATACGCGCTCATCCCGCTCTCCGGCACGAACGGCGGCCCCCAGGAACGGGTGTCGTCACCCACGCCGGGGCGCTCGATCTTGATCACCTCGGCACCGAGATCCGCGAAGACCTGGCCGGCCCAGGGGCCAGCCAGAACGCGGCTCAGGTCGAGAACCTTGATGCCGGCGAGCGGGCCCATGCTCAGAACGCGGCCAGGCCGGTGATGGCGCGGCCCAGGATGAGCGCATGCACGTCATGCGCGCCCTCATAGGTGTTCACCGTCTCCAGGTTCACCATGTGGCGCATCACGTGATACTCGTCGGCGATGCCGTTGCCGCCATGCATGTCACGCGCCATGCGGGCGATATCCAGCGCCTTGCCGCAGTTGTTGCGCTTTAGCAGGGAGATCATCTCAGGTGCTGCCTCGCCGGCATCCAGCAAGCGGCCAAGCTGCAGCGCGCTGTGCAGGCCCAGCGTGATCTCGGTCTGCATGTCGGCGAGCTTCTTCTGGATCAGCTGCGTGCCGGCGAGCGGCCTGCCGAACATCTTGCGGCCCAACGTGTAGTCGCGCGCGGCATGGAAGCAGAATTCCGCCGCTCCCATCACGCCCCAGGAGATGCCGTAGCGGGCATTGTTGAGGCAGGAGAACGGACCGCGCAGGCCCTTCACGTTCAGCATCGCGTCATCCGGCACGAACACCTCGTCCAACATGATCATGCCGGTGATGGAGGCGCGGAGCGAGAGCTTACCCTCGATCTTCGGCGCGGTGAGGCCCTTGGCCCCCTTCTCGATGGTGAAGCCACGGATATCGCCCGCATCGTCCTTGGCCCAGACCACGAACACATCCGCGACGGGGGAGTTGGAGATCCAGGTCTTGGAGCCGCTTAAGCTGTAGCCGCCATCTACCTTCCTGGCGCGCGTGCGCATGGAGGCAGGGTCGGACCCGGCATCCGGCTCGGTGAGGCCAAAGCAGCCGACCCATTCGCCGGTGCGCAGTTTCGGCAGGTAGCGGTCCTTCTGCGCCTCGGAGCCGAAGGCGTAGATCGGGTACATCACTAGGCTGGACTGCACGGAGAATGCGGAGCGGTAGCCACTGTCAACGCGCTCGATCTCACGCGCGATCAGGCCATAGGCCACGTAGGAGACATCGGCGCAGCCATGGGTGGAGAGCGTGGGGCCGAGCAGGCCCAGTTCGCCCAGCTCGTTCATCACCTCGCGGTCGAACCGCTCCTCGCGGTAGGCGGTGAGGATGCGCGGCTGCAGCTTCTCCTGCGCGTAGGCGTGCGCGGCGTCACGGATGGCGCGCTCCTCCTCCGTCAGCAGGGTTTCCAGCTTCAGCGCGTCGGCCCAGTCGAAATTGGACAGTTTTCCTTTGGTGCTCATGGCGGTCTCCAACAAATGCTGAGCCGTTTTGGGCCAAAGCCGATCTCTCCGCAAATAGATTAAAAATTGATTTTGATGCATCTATTGCATTAAAAGGGAGCCATGGAACTCCGCCAGCTGCGCTGCTTTGAAATCCTTGCCGAGGAATTGCATTTTGCCCGCGCGGCCGACCGGCTGGGCACCACGCAATCCGGCGTCTCTCGTCTGATCGCCGGGCTGGAAACCGCTTTGGGCGGCAAGCTGTTCAACCGGGCAAAGCGTTCATCCGTGTCGCTCACCGCCACCGGGGAGTTGTTCCTGCCAGAAGCGCGAGCGATATTGCGCCAGGCCGAGCGCGGCGAGACCATCGGCCGCCTCGCCGCGCGGGGTGAGATCGGTAGCCTGGAAATTGGCTTCGTCGCCTCCGCCGCGTGGGACGGCACGGTCTCGGCCCTGGTGCGCCGTTACAGCGCCATGGCACCAGGGGTTGAGGTGCGGCTGCGCGAGATGGAGACACCCCGCCAGCTGGAGGAAATCGCCGCCGGGCGGCTGGATCTGGGCTTTCTGCGCGCCCGGGCCGATTATCCGGTGGAGGTGAAAGTGCTCCTGCTACAGCGGGACGCGCTGCACATCGCCCTGCCCGAGGACCACAAGCTCGCCGCCCAGCCGGTATTGAGCCCGGCCGACCTCGAGGGGGCAAAGTTCATCGTGCCGTATTTTGGCGAGGCGGCGGGGTTCCTGGTGCGCATCGGCGCATTGGGCGAGGCTGGCGGCTTCACGCCCGAGATTCTGGCGCCGGTGCGGGACTTTCTCACCGTGCTCACCTCTGTCGCCGCAGGGCTGGGCGTGGGGTTGGTGCCGGAGAGCGCGGTGAACTTCCGCATTCCCGGCACGGTGCTGCGGCCAGTGGAAGGGGTGGAACTCGTCTCGGAGCTGATGCTTGCCAGCCGGCGGGCTGAAGCCTCGCCCGCCGTGCGGCAGTTTTTGGCGTTGGCGGGTGCGCGGGTCTAGAAGGCCGCATGAAACAGGATTTTGACGTTGTGGTGATCGGCGCAGGCGCGGCCGGGCTGTTTTGCGCCGGTGTGGCGGCAAGGCGGGGCCAGCGCGTGCTGGTGCTGGACCATGGCGATGAACCGGGCCGGAAGATCATGATTTCCGGCGGCGGGCGCTGCAACTTTACAAACATAAAAGTCGGCGCGGAGAATTTCATCTCCGCCAATCCGCATTTCTGCAAATCGGCCCTGGCGGGCTTCACGCCGCGTGATTTCATCGCGCTGGTGGAGCGTTATGGCATCGCCTATCACGAGAAAACGTTGGGGCAGTTGTTCTGCGATGGCTCCGCCCGGCAGATTCTCGGTATGCTGCTGGATTTATGCGCAGGGGCGGAACTTCGGCTGGGCACGGTCGTACATGAGATTTCGCATGACGGCACGTTTGCGTTGGAAACATCGCGCGGGCGGGTCACGGCGCGGAATCTTGTTATCGCCACGGGCGGGCTTTCGATTCCCAAGCTTGGCGCCACGGGGTTTGCCTATGAGGTGGCAAAAAAATTCGGGCACAGCGTGGTGCCGCCGCGCCCGGCTTTGGTGCCGCTGACCTTCAGCCCGCAGGATGTAAGCTGGATGCAGGCGCTGGCCGGAGTTTCTGCGCCGGTGCGGATCAGCGCAGGCAAAAGGCACTTCGAGGAAAACCTGCTGTTCACGCATCGCGGCCTCTCCGGCCCGGCGGTACTGCAAATCTCCTCCTACCTCACTCCTGGCGCTGCGTTCGAGGTTGATTTCTGCCCTGGAATGCGGGCGGAGGATGCGTTGCTGGACGCCAAAGCCCGCCGCCCGAAAGCGGCGCTGAAAACCGTGCTCGCGGAGCACCTCCCCGCCCGCCTCGCCGCGCATTTCGCAGGATCGGAGGCCCGAAACATGGCGGATTTGCCAGACAAATTCCTGCGCACGCTCGGTGGGCAGCTGAACCGCCTTGTGCTCACCCCCACGGGCAGCGAGGGTTTCGCCAAGGCGGAAGTCACCGCCGGTGGTGTGGATACATCGGACCTCGCCTCCAAGACCTGCGAGAGCCGAAAAGTCCCCGGCCTGTTCTTCATTGGCGAGGCCGTGGACGTAACCGGCTGGCTCGGCGGCTATAACTTCCAGTGGGCCTGGGCGAGCGGGCACGCCGCAGGCCAGGCCATTCAGGCGAGGTAACGCGCCGTCAGATGCGCCTCGAAATGCGCCGGGTTGAGAGGCTCGCCCGTGGCGGCGGTGAGGATTTCGTTAAAGCCGAGGCTCGAACCCAGGCCATGCACATGCTCGGCCAGCCAGCCGGTCAGCGGCGCGAAATCCCCCAGGGCCAGATGCGCGTCGAGCGCCGGTAACGCCTTGCGCGCCGCCGCCATGAGCTGCGCTGCCGCCATGGCGCCCAGCGTGTAGGAGGGGAAGTAGCCGATTGCGCCATCGTACCAGTGGATGTCCTGCAAACAGCCCTGCGCGTCATCGGGCGGGGTGATGCCCAGCAACGCGGTGAAGCCGTCATTCCAGGCGCCGGGCAGGTCGGCCACGGCGAGATCGCCCGAGAGCAGCGCCTGCTCCAGCCGGAAGCGCAGCAGCACATGGGCGGGGTAGGTCATCTCGTCCGCCTCCACGCGTATGAAGCTGCGCTCCACATGGCGCAGGCGGCGCTTCAGCGCTGGAACGGTCACCGGCTTGCTGAAAGCCTCGGTGAGGATAGGTGCGAGATGGGAGAGGAATGCGTCGGAGCGCACCGCCTGCATCTCGATGATGAGCGACTGGCTCTCATGGACCGCCATGCCCGCGGCTTCGCCCACCGGCTGGCGGCGGAAGGATGCTGGCAGGTTCTGCTCGTACAAGGCATGCCCGGTCTCGTGCAGCACGCCCATCAGGGCGGAACAGACATCGGATTCGTCATAGCGGGTGGTGATGCGGATATCGGTGGGCGTCCCGCCGCAGATCGGGTGGGCTGAGCGGTCCAGCCTTGCGTTGGAGAATTTCAGCCCCGCCGCCGCGGCGAGTTGGCGGGCCAGCGCCTCCTGCACCGCTTCCGGGTAGGGGCCGGGGGGCAGCTGCTCATGCTCACGCGCGGCTTGCAGCGCCTCAGCGCGGGGCAGCGCATCCTTCAGGAAGGCTTCGTACTGGGTGAAGATGGTGTTCGCATCGGCGGCGGTGATGCCGCGCTGGTACTGACTCATCAGCGCGTCGTAGGGCGAAAGCCCGAGCACCCCACCCAGGATCTGCGCGGATTCACGCGTGAGGCTGATCACTTCGGCCAAGGCGGCCTGCACGGCGGAAAAATCGTTCTCTTTGCGCGCCCCACGCCAGATAATCTCGCAGGCGCGCGCGGCGCGGACGCTGGCCTCCACCAGATCGCGCGGCAGGGCGGTGGCGCGGATATAGGCCTCGCGCATCAGGCCCACATTGGCTTCCTGCCAGTCGGTCTCCGGCGCGGCGGCTGCCAGATCCTCGCCGATCTCCGGCGCGCAGAGACTCTCATGCGCCAGCCCGGCCAGGGTGGCGAGTTGCTCGCCCCTCGCCTCGGCGCCGCCATCGGGCATCATGGCCTCGGCATCCCAGCTCAGCATTTCGAAAGCCTCGTTCAGCACAGCGATACGGGCGAATTTCTGTTCCAGGCGCTCATAGGCGTTTGTCATGGCTGTTGCAGTCTCTTTCGGGCAAAGAAGAAGAATTCGAATACCAGGACAGCGGCCAGGCCGAACCAGGTGAGCGCATACTGATAATGATTATTGGGCGGCGTGGGGAGGCCCTGCGCCGGTTGCGGCAGAGAGCTGCCCGGCGGTGGCACGGGCCCCATGGCGATGAGCGTGTAGGGGGCTACATTGTGCAGTCCCATCCCGGCGCCGATCTTTGCCGGGTCCAGCGTGTAGTAGAGGCCATTGGCGGGGTCATCCTTGCCAGAGAACCATCCGGCATGCAGCGGTGCATGCAGATAGCCGGCCGGGTTGGGCGGCGGGTTCGCCAGCGCCACCGGGCTTTGCTGCGGCACCCAGCCGAGATCGACGAGCACGATCTCACCATCAGGCTGTTGCAGCGCCATGATGAGTTCGCCGCCTGGGATCGGGCCGTTCGGGCTGTCGTGGACTTCATCCCCATACAGCGCGGCCTTGCCGGGGAGCCAGTCGCCCGTGACCTCCACTTTCTGGTAGGGCGTAGGGTTGGCGGGCAAGGGCACTGGCGGCGCTTTCTGCGCCTGCCGGATCTCGGCGATGATGCCCAGTTTCCACTTCAGCCTCTGCAACTGCCAAATGCCGAGAGCGATGAGGATGCAGAACAGCGCCAGGGCCGCCAGCCCCGGCGCCAGCAGGGCCTTAGCCCGCGACAATCGCGCTGCGGCCGAGATAATAAATGCAGACGAAGAGGAACAGCCACACCACGTCCACGAAGTGCCAATACCAGGCCGCGGCCTCGAACCCGAAATGCCGCTCCGGCGTGAACTGCCCGGCGCGGGCACGGAAGAAGCAGACGATGAGGAAGACCGTGCCAACGATGACATGCATCCCGTGGAACCCGGTGGCGATGAAGAAGGACGAGGGATAGATGCCGCCGTGATAGAACGGGAACGGAGAATGCGTGTACTCCCAGGCCTGGCCGCAGAGGAACATCAGGCCGAGGAGGATGGTCACGCCAAGCCCGCGCACCAGGTTCTTCCTGTCCCCTTCGAGCAGCGAGTGGTGCGCCCAGGTGATGGTGGTGCCGGAGAGCAGCAGCGTCATGGTGTTGAACAGCGGGATGGCAAACGGGTCGATAGTGGTAACGCCCTGCGGTGGCCACACCGGGGCGAAGGCTGTGCCCATTTTGTCCGGGTAGAAGAAATAGTTGAAATAGTTCCAGAAGAACGAAACGAAGAACATCACCTCGGACGAGATGAACAGCGCCATGCCGTAGCGCAGGCCAATCTGGGTGACGATCTTGTGCAGGCCGGCGGTGCGGGATTCGGCAATGACATCCCGCCACCAGACGAACATGGTGGCGCCGACGCAGAGCACGCCCAGGGCCAGTACGTAGAAGATGTGGAAATGCGCGGCGAGAATGATGCCTGTGAACGTGAGCATCGCCGAGGCAGCGCCGCAGAGCGGCCAAAGGCTCGGCTCGACCAGATGATACGGCTGCGGGACGGTCGATTTGATCTGGTCGGTGGCCGTGTGGATCGTTCCGCTCATTTCATTCCCCTATTTTTTTGAGTCTTGTCCCACGTCCATGCTGTTTACCACATCTGGCCATATTCGTGCAGCTTCACGATGGCGATCGCGTAGATCATCAGGCAGAATGCCGCGAGCGCCGCGAGCAGCAGGAAGTTGCGCCCCCGGCGGCGGCGGATGAATTCGGCGCGCTGCTCATCCGTCCAGTTGGGCTGACCCAGCTCCGTGCGGGGCATGCGGCCGGTATCTCCGGTTGGCTTCCTCTCCGTCATTTCACACCAGCCTATCAACGGCGCAGGCCAGGAAGAGGACGAACAGATACAGGATGGAGAACTTGAACGCGGCGCTTGGCGGGCTTGTCCTTGGTCAGGCTCACACCTTCGGCATCCTGCTTGTCTGCGTACACGCCCCAGCAGAAATAGACGAAGACGAGGCTGAGAATCAGGGCTGTCAGCCCGTAGACGCGCCCGGTAAGCCCGAGCGCCCAGGGCGAGACGGCAAGCGGCAGCAGCAGCAATGAGTAGACCAGGACATTGAGGCGTGTGTGCTTCGCGCCCTTCACCACGGGCAGCATCGGGATGCCGGCCTTCTCGTAATCCTTCGCGGCGTAAAGCGCGAGCGACCAGAAATGCGGCGGGGTCCAGAAGAACACGATGGCGAACAGCAGCATGGGCAGCAGGCCGATATGCCCCGTGACCGCCGCCCAGCCGATCACCGCCGGGAAAGCCCCCGCCCCGCCGCCGATGACGATGTTCTGCGGCGTGCGGCGCTTCAGCCACATCGTGTAGATGACCGCGTAGTAGAAAATGGAAAACGCCAGCACGGCGGCAGCGCAGAGATTGGTGGCCATGGCCATCAGCAGCACGGAGATGACCGACAGCACGATGCCGTAGCCCAGCGCGCCGCTTGCCTCGATCTTGCCCGCGGGGATCGGCCTGTCCGTGGTCCGGCGCATCATCGCGTCGATGTCGCGGTCGTACCACATGTTGATCGCGCCCGCGGCGCCTGCACCCAGCGCGATGCAGAAGATGGCCACCGCGCCCAGCACCGGGTTGATATGCCCGGGCGCGATGAACAGCCCGATCGCACCGGTGAACACGACGAGACTGATCACGCGCGGCTTGAGCAGTGCCAGCCAGTCGCCCGGCTCGGCGCCAAGATGCGGGGTGAAGCTGGCGTTGTCCATGGCCATCATGTCAGCGGATCACCGGCACGTCTTCGAACGTGTGCTGCGGCGCCGGGCTGGGGATGGCCCATTCCAGCGTGGTCGCGCCCTCGCCCCAGTAATTATCGGCCAGCTTCTCCTTGGAGGTGAACACGCAGTACAGGACATAGAAGAATACCAGCGAGGACAGGCCGGAGATGATGGCGCCGACGGAGGAGACGTAATTCCACCCGGCGAAGGCATCGGCATAATCCGGGTAACGGCGCGGCATGCCCGCCAGCCCGAGGAAGTGCATCGGGAAGAAGGTCAGGTTCACCCCGATGAAGAAGGTCCAGAAATGCACCTTGCCCCAGAACTCGGGGTACTGGTGCCCGGCCATCTTGCCGATCCAGTAGTAGAAGCCCGGCGAAGATCGCGAAGGCGGCGCCCATGGACAGCACGTAGTGGAAATGCGCGATCAGGAAGTAGTCGTTATGCAACTCCTGGTCGAGGCTGGCATTGGCCAGCACAACGCCGGTGGCGCCGCCGATGACGAACAGGAAGATGAAGCCCACGGCCCACAGCATCGGTGTCTTGAACTCGATGGAGCCGCCCCACATCGTGGCGATCCAGGAGAAGACCTTGATGCCGGTCGGCACGGCGATGACCAGCGTGGCGACCTCGAAATAGATCTTCGAGTCCGTGCTGATGGCCGAGACGAACATGTGGTGCGCCCAGACGACGAAGCCGACGAAGCCGATGATCACCATGGCATAGGCCATGCCGAGATAGCCGAAGATCGGCTTCTTGCGAGAAGGTGGAGACCACATGGCTGATGATGCCGAAGGCCGGCAGGATCATGATGTACACTTCCGGATGGCCGAAGAACCAGAACAGGTGCTGGAACAGCACCGGATCGCCGCCACCGGAAGGCTCGAAGAAGGAGGTGCCGAAATTGCGGTCCATGATCAGCATGGTCACCGCCCCGGCCAGCACCGGGATGGCAAGCACCAGCAGGAAGGCCGTGACCAGGATGGCCCAGCAGAACAGCGGCATCTTGTGCATGGTCATGCCCGGTGCGCGCATGTTCAGGATGGTGGCGATGAAGTTGATCGCGCCCAGCAGCGAGGAAATACCGACAAGGTGGATGGAGAAAAGCGAGAAATCCGTGGCGATGCCCGGGGAGTACTCCGCGTTGTCCAGCGGGGGATACAGCGTCCACCCAGCACCGGTGCCGGAGCCCAGGAACAGGCCGAGCATGACGAAGACGAAGCCCGCCACCAGGAACCAGAAGCTCATGTTGTTGAGGCGGGGGAAGGCCATGTCCGGCGCGCCGATCATGATCGGCACGAACCAGTTGCCCATGCCGCCGATGAGTGCTGGCATCACGAACCAGAAAATCATGATCAGCCCGTGCGCGGTGATGATCGCGTTCCACTCAGTGCCGCTGGTGACGATGTTGTTGTGCGGATACATCAGCTGCAAACGCATGATCATGGAGAGCACGCCGCCGACGCAGGCGCCGATGAACGCTGCGGTGATGTAGAGCGTGCCGATATCCTTGTGGTTGGTGCTCATCAGCCAGCGGCTGACGAAACTCTGCTTGTGATGCGCGTGGCCTTCGTGGCCGTGAGCATGGTCGTGAGCGGTTGTGGACATGTGCAGGCTCCTCAGCGCGTGGCGTCGGCCAGTTGGTTTCGGGGCATGGGCGAAGACAGCGGCACGGCAGGCACGGTGTTGTCCGTGTAGGTGGCCAGCGCGGCCTTGGTCCAGGCGATATAGTCGGCAAGCGGGACAGCCTTGATCTCGATCGGCATGGCGTCGTGGTCCAGGCCGCAGATCTGGTTGCACTGGCCGAAATAGGTGCCGGGCTTGGTTATCGTCGTCCAACTGGTGAGCGTGGTGCCGGGGATGGCATATTTCTGCACGCCAAGCGAGGGCAGGTAGAAGCCGTGCAGCACATCGCCGGAGGTGATGACGAACTTGATCTTCTCGCCCACCGGCAGCACCATCGGATGGTCCACCGAGAGACGGCGGAATTCACCGGGCTTGATCTGGTCATCGGGGATCATATAGCTCGTGTAATCCAGCCCCGGCACTGAATTGTAATTGTACTCCCAGTACCATTGGTGCCCGGTGACGGTGACCGTCATGTACGGGTTGCTGTCATCCGCCTGATAATAGATCAGGTTGATCGACGGCACGATGATGACGGCCAGGATCAGCACCGGCACGACGATCCAGATCACCTCGATGAGCGTGTTATGGGTGACCTGGCTGGGCTTCGGGTTGCGGCTGGCGCGGAAGCGGACGATCACGTACAGCATGAGGATCCCGACAAAGCCGACGACACCGGCCATGATCCAAAGCACGTATTGCATCAGCCAGTCGATCCGGGCCTGCATCGGGCTGCCCGCTGCGGGGAACCACATCTCCCAGTTGAACGGCGCATTGACATAGCTATTGGCCGCGGCGGTGGGGTCCGGCGTCGCGGCTTGGGCCAGTGCGATATGCCCAAAAAGGACCAGCAAACCTGCCGCGCCCAAGGCCGATACAACACTCCGCTTCATTGTTCTGGTGCCCCGTTCTTTTTATTCAGATTTTATTCAGACCGTGTAATCGGTCCTTGTATATCAACAGTGATATAGAGCGGACCTCGCAATATCAAGTTTAGTTGCGAGCTTGTCGCGATGCAGCCGAAGCAGAGCTGAAGCGGCTTCGCCCCTTGCTCACCCCTCCCGGGTGGCAGCGGGCGCCAGGCTGCCGCCATGCCATTGCTGCAGAACGACAAAACTCCCCGTATTCTGCCCGCTCAGGTCGAACTTCACGCCAAAACCGTTACTCAGCGCGCCGCGCGGTAAATTCGTGCCACGCAGCGTGGCTAGGAGCTTAGACGGATCCCCGCCGGCTTTGTTCAATGTCTCGAACACCAGCTTGGCCCCCACATAGGCGGTGAGACTGTCCGCCGAGCGCGGCTGCATCCCGAATTTGCCGAAATACGCGGCCTCCACCACGGCTGCCGAGGCGGGGTAGAATGGCGCGCCTATGACAAGCGTGCCCGCCAGCGCGGGGCCGAGCGCCGCCTGCGTCTCGCGCAGCTGGTAGCCAGCGCCACAGCCCATGAGAGTGCCGGGCCGCCAGCCCTGCGCCTGCATGGCCAACGCGAGGCCCAGCGCGTCATCCGGCCCGGCGGCGTGCAACAGCACGTCTACCTTGGCGCGCATCAACCTCCCGGCCTGGTCGTACAGGTCGGCCACGTCGTCGGGATAGCCAATAGCCAGCTTCACCGGCAGTTTCGCCGCGTTCAGCGCGCTGGTCACGGCGGCGGCAATCGCGTCATTAGCGGCGCCGGTATTGTAGAGCAGCCCCAGCGTCCGCCCGGTAAAGCGGGCCTGGACGGTGGCGGCGGCAAGCTGCCCCACCATTGACGCGCTTGGCCCGGTGCGGAGCGTGTATTTAAAGCCGCGTGTCAGGATGCCGTCGGCCAGGGCCGTCAGTTCTATAAAAGGTGTCTGCGCCAGTTCGGCCGCGGCGGAGGCAGGGTAGGAAAGCGCCGAAATGCCGCTGCCGAGGATAACATTGGCATGCGCGCCGGAGATCAGGTCCCCCACCGCCTGCGTGGCATGCGCCTGGTCGGGTGTATCCACCGGCGCGAGCGACACCGGCTTGCCGGCGATGCCGCCCGCCTGGTTCACCGCATCCGCCGCCAGCAGGATGCCGCGCAGCACCTCATCGCCCAGCAACGCCGCGCTGCCGGAGAGCGGCAGCACCGCCCCGATGACAGGCGAGGACGGTGCGGGCGGCGCGGCAGGGGAGGGAGCGCTGGACGCACCAGCCCGCGACGCAAGCGCGCAGGCACCGGCAAAGCCCAGCATGAGGCGGCGGGAGAGTGACATGTGCTGCCTAACTCGCATCTGCGCCAAGCGGGGGCAAGGGTTGACGCCACGTCCTGAAGGGCGGAGTTCTAGCGCCATGATGCTGCCTGACACGATGCGCTACGTGAATGTCACCGCCCCCGGCGAACCGGAGGTGATGCGGGTGGAGAGAACAGCGCTCCCCGTCCCCAAGGATGACGAGGTTCTAATCCGCGTGATGGCCGCGGGAGTGAACCGGCCGGATGTGCAGCAGCGCAAGGGGCTGTACCCGCCGCCGCCGGGCGCCAGCCAGATCCTCGGTCTGGAGGTGGCCGGCGAGGTGGTGGCGCTGGGCGCCACGGCCAGCGGCTTCTACCCGGGCCACCGCGTTGCCGCCCTGTGCAATGGCGGCGGCTATGCCGAGTACGTGACCGTGCCGGCGGCCCAATGCCTGCCCTGGCCGGAGGGCTTTGATGCGATCCGCGCCGCAGCCCTGCCCGAGAACTTCTTTACCGTCTGGGCCAATCTGTTCGACATCGCCGGGCTCAAGCCAACAGAAAGCCTGCTCGTGCATGGCGGCACTTCAGGGATCGGGCTAACGGCCATCCAACTCGCCCGCGCCCAGGGCTCGGCCGTCTTCGCCACCGCGGGGTCGGACGAGAAATGCGCGGTCATCGAGCGCTACGGCGCGACGGCCATCAACTACAAGCGGCAGGATTTCGCCGAGGTGATCGCGACACTTACGGATAAGCGTGGGGTGGACGTGATCCTGGACATGGTCGGCGCACCTTATGCCGCACGCAACCTGAAGAGCCTGGTGCGGCGCGGACGGCTGGTCCTGGTCGGCGTGATGGAGGGCGGCAAGGCGGACGGGTTCGACCTGCGCCTGGTGATGCTTAAGCAACTTACCGTTACCGGCTCGACCATGCGCCCGCGCTCGACCGCCGAAAAAGGCGCCATTGCCACGGCACTGAAGCAGAAGGTCTGGCCCCTGCTGGCCTCCGGCAAGGTGGCGCCGGTGATGGACCGCGTATTCGAGCTGGAAGACGTGGCGGCGGCCCATGCGCTCATGGAAAGCAGCGCGCATATCGGCAAGATCATGCTGCACGTCGCCGATTGAGTTTTATCCAAATCGGGTTATTGCGGAGCCGCATGAAGCCGGGATCGTATAACATGAAGCATATTCTGCTGGCCGCCACCGCCTGCCTTGGCCTCGCCGCCTGCGCCTCCACGCCCGAGAGCCCGGCGCAGCAGGCGGAAGATGCCGCCTGCACCGCCCAGGCGGACGCCCAATACAACCAGGCCACGCTGGGCGATGCCGGGCACACGGCGCAGAACGGGCTGATGTACGGCGCCACGCCGACGCATGTGTTCGACGCCGAGCACATGGGCGCGATGTACGAACGCGACAGCCAGATCCAGGATTGCGAAAAAACGGGCAACAATAACGGCCAACCCGTGGTGAACGACGTTCCGGTCGTGGCCCCGCACATCATCAACTAAAGGAGTATCCCATGAGCCGCATTATCCGCACTGAACCCAGCCCGGTCCTCTCCAAGGCGGTGGAGTACCACGGCTTCGTCTACACCATGGGCGTGGTCGCCACGAACCCGGACGCGGACATCACCGCGCAAACCAAGGACGTGCTGGCGCAGATCGACGCCCTGCTGGAAGCGCATGGCACGGACAATACCCGCTTGCTGCAGGCGCATATCTGGCTGAAAAATATTGCAGATCGCGCGGCGATGAATGAAGTCTGGACGGCCTGGCTGCCGGAAGGTGCCGCCCCGGTGCGCGCCTGCGTCCAGGCCGAACTGGCCGACCCGCGTTACCTCGTGGAAATAATGATCACGGCCTGCAGGTAAGGCCCGATTCGTCAAGTCATTTCGTTTATATTAAGCCAGTTAAGCGCCGCCGTTGGACTCGGGCAACGAGTTCCACGGCGGCGATGTCGTATCTGCTGCACAGCAACATCATTACGCATACGACAGATAGGAACGTTGTCTTAAGTTTCGCTGTGACATCCACAGAAAAACCACAAATTCTCCAAACTGTGGTATTTTTGCCTCAGTATCGGGTTGCACAAAACGCAATCCACCCTTAGCCCGGACACATAGTGGTTTGCACTTTGGCGATCTGGGAATGAGGCATTTTATGGGCGGCACAAAGACACCCTTCAGTCTCTCGGGCTTTGCCCGTAAGACACTTATGGGCGTTTCCTTCTCCGTCGCATCACTCTTTTCCTCCCACGCCGCGATGGCGTCGACCCACCACAAGCGCATCCACAGCGTGCACACGGCTAGCGCCGAGCACCACTACCTGGCGAGTGCTCACCACACATACCATGTGGCTTCAAGCCACAGAACCGGTCATTCCCACGCGGTTTCGGTCGCCTACCACTACCGCCACCTGCGCTCTGCGCAGTACCGCCATTCCGGCCTGCAATGCGTGCCCTATGCGCGCGAGGTCTCGCATATCGCCCTCTCCGGCAACGCCTTCCTCTGGTGGGCGGAAGCCGCCGGACGCTACGCCCGCGGCAATACGCCCGAGGAGGGCGCCGTGCTGAACTTCCGCTCCATCGGCCGCATGCCGCTCGGCCACGTGGCCGTGGTGACCGCCGTGATGGATAGCCGCACCATCCTCATCACCCAGGCCAACTGGGTCCCCGGCACCATCACCAACGACGTGACGGTACAGGACGTTTCCCCGAATAACGACTGGTCGGAAGTTCAGGTTGAGCTCGGCGACAGCAGCAAGTGGGGCGCGCCCTACCCGACCTATGGCTTCATCTATAACCGGCCCGACACCGGCACTGTGATCGCCTCCAACGGCCAGGGCAACGAAGTGGCGGAAGCCCCCGCGGCTACCCAGGTGAGCGACGAAGCGCCGGATCGCAACCTGCAATAACCCTCCTGTTCCTGAACGGGAACAGGCATAACTCCATAAATTCGGTTGGCTTTTGCCAAGCCGGTGGTTTTTACCTAGTCTGCTCCTGGAAATAGCCAGGAGCGTTAGACACATGACCACTGCCAACTCCCGCACCGCCGACCACCCCATCGAGAAGATCTTCCTGGAGCGCTGGTCGCCGCGCGCCTTCACCGGCGAGGAAATCTCCGAAGCCACGCTGCGCACCATGTTCGAGGCGGCGCGCTGGGCGCCCTCCTCTTACAACTCGCAGCCCTGGCGCTTCATCTATGCCCGGCGCGACAACGCGCATTGGGACAAGCTGCTTGGCCTGCTGAACGAGTTCAACCGTACCTGGGCGAAGACCGCATCGGCCATCGTGTTCATCGTCTCTTCCGAGACCATGTCCGTCCCGGGCAAGGACACGCCGGTACCCTCGCGCACCCATTCCTTCGATACCGGCGCGGCCTGGGCCTATCTGGCGCTGCAGGCGGCCTATATGGGGTGGCATGCCCACGGCATGGCCGGGATTGAATGGGACAAGGCGTACACCACGCTGAAAATTCCGGCGGGCTACCAGGTTGAAGCCGCGGTGGCGATCGGCCGCCAGGGCCCCAAGACACTGCTGCCAGAGGCCCTGCAAGCGCGCGAGGCGCCGAGCCCGCGTAAGCAGGTGTCTGAATTCGTTTCCGAGGGCAGCTTCTGAGCCACTCGGCCGATTGATTTGGATCAAGACATCCGGGCCGCGTTTCCCTAGAATGGCGCCGCCAAGAGCGGGAATGGCTGGGCCACCCTGAAGATCCGTGAAGGCGGCGTTCAGCCATTTCCGCGTGGTTGATGCTTCTGCAATGGAGACACACATGGCTGATACACAAGTCGACGTGAAGAAAAGCAGCACACCGGCGCCGCAGCCCAACGATCCGTGGCGCTCCTTCCGGGACGAGTTGGACCGGGTCTTCGAACAATTCGGCCAGACGCTGTCGCCCTGGTCTCTATTCCGGGGCGCCGAGAGCATAAAGCTACCCTCGGTGGATATCACCGAGGACGACAAGGCCTTCATGCTGACCGCCGAGTTGCCCGGCTTGACGGCTGAGGATGTGGATGTGTCCCTCGACGGCCGGACCCTGGTTATCAAGGGCGAGAAACAGCAGGAAACCAAAACCGAAGACAAAAGCTACCACCTCACGGAACGCACCTACGGCTCGTTCGAGCGCAGTTTCTACCTGCCGGACGGGGTGGATTCCGATGCGATCAATGCGGCCGTGGCGAAGGGCGTGCTGACGGTAACGCTGCCCAAAGTGCCTTCCGCCGCCGACAAGACGAAGAAGATTGAGGTGAAGACGGCCTGAACCAATCGTGCCGGTTGGGGCTTAGAGTTCCTGACAAAACCCGCCAGGCCGAGCCGAGTGGTGCCGTTTTTTGAGCACCGGAACGGAGCGTACGTTAGAGTACGTGAGTACCGGAGTGCAGAAACGCGGTGCCAGGCGGCCGGCATAGTAGGGTTTTGAAAGGGTCTCTATTGCATCAGCCGGCGCATCGCCTGATCCAGCCCTTCCAGGGTGAGGCTGTACATGCGTTGTTCCGTCAGCTCGGCAATCAGCCGCGTGGTTTGGGTGTAGTGCCACAGGCGCTCCGGCGCCGGGTTGACCCAGACCGCCTTGGGGTAGGCATCGAGGATCCGCTTCATCCAGGTTTGCCCGCTCTCCTGGTTCCAGGAGGAGATGGCACCGCCCGGGGAGAGCAGCTCGTAAGGGCTCATCGCCGCATCGCCGACGATCACGAGCTTCCACGTATGGTCGTAGGTGTGCAGCACGTCGGTGGTAGAGACCGCGTCCGCCGCGCGCATGCGCGCATCTTGCCACAGAGTTTCATACGGGCAGTTGTGGAAGTAGAGATGCTTCAGATGCTTGAACTCTGAGCTGGCGGCGGTGAAGAGCTGCTCGCAAAGATGCACATGCTCGTCCATCGAGCCGCCGATATCGAGTAGCAGCAGCAGCTTCACCGCGTTATGCCGCTCCGGCACCATTTGCAGGTCGAGATACCCGGCATTGCGGGCGGTGGAGCGGATGGTGCCGGTCAAGTCCAGCTCCTCCGCCGCGCCCTCGCGGGCGAAACGGCGCAGCCGCCGCAGCGCGATCTTCATGTTGCGCGTGCCCAGTTCGGCATCACCGGCGAGGTTGCGGAACTCCCGCTTGTCCCACACCTTCACCGCCCGGCGATGACGGCTGCCCTCCTGCCCGATGCGCACGCCTTCCGGGTTGTAGCCGTAGGCGCCGAAGGGCGAAGTGCCGCCGGTGCCGATCCATTTATTGCCGCCCTGGTGGCGGCCCTTCTGCTCTTCCAAGCGCTGGCGCAGCGTCTCCATGAGCTTCTCAACCCCCCCGAGCGACTGGATCTGCGCCTTCTCCTCCTCGGTGAGCAGCTTCTCCACCAACTTCTCCAGCCATTCACGCGGGATTTCCTGCTGCGCCACCTCGCCCGCCGCTTCGGGCTGCGGGCTCAGCACGCCTTTGAAATGCTCGGCAAAGACGGCGTCGAAGTTGTCGAGAAAACGCTCGTCCTTCACCAGCGTGGCACGGGCGAGGTAGTAAAAATGCTCGACATCGAACCCGGCCAGCCCCTGGACCATGGCCTCCTGCAGGGTCAGAAACTCACGCAGCGAGGCTTTCACTCCCGCCGCGCGCAAGGCCAGGAAGAAGGCCAGGAACACGCTATCCCCGCCGCGCCATGAAGGCGATGCGCTCGAACAGATGCACGTCCTGCTCGTTCTTCAGCAGCGCGCCATGCAGCGGCGGAATCAGCCTGGCGGCGTTGCGCTCGCGCATCATCTCAGGGCCAATATCCTCGGCCAGGAGCAGCTTCAGCCAGTCGAGGAACTCCGAGGTGCTGGGCCGCTTCTTCAACCCCGGCAACTCGCGCAGCTCGAAGAAGCTGGTCAGCGCCTCGTGCAGCAGCAGATGGGAGATGCCAGGGTAATGCACATCGACGATCCGTTGCATCGTCTCGCGGTCGGGGAACTTGATGTAGTGGAAGAAGCAGCGGCGCAGGAAGGCGTCCGGCAGCTCCTTCTCGTTATTCGAGGTGATGACGATGATCGGGCGCTGTTTGGCCTTGATCGTCTGCCGGGTCTCGTAAACGAAGAACTCCATGCGATCGAGCTCAAGCAGCAGGTCGTTGGGGAATTCGATGTCGGCCTTGTCGATCTCGTCGATCAACAGCACCGGGGCGGTCTCGGCCTCGAACGCGTCCCAAAGCTTGCCGCGGATAATGTAGTTGGAAATGTCGTGCACCCGGGCATCGCCGAGCTGGGAGTCCCGTAAACGCGAGACGGCGTCGTATTCGTAGAGCCCCTGCTGTGCCTTGGTGGTGGATTTCACATGCCAGGAGATCAGCTTCCTGTTCAGCGCCCTGGCGATTTCCTGCGCCAGCACGGTCTTGCCCGTGCCCGGCTCGCCCTTGATCAGCAGCGGACGCTCCAGCGCCACAGCGGCGTTAACGGCGACCTTCAGATCCTCGGTCGCGACGAAACTATCCGTACCTTCAAAGCGCATGGCCTCTCCCCTTCATCCCCGGAGGGTAGCCGCGCGCGTCGCTACGTCAACCCAGCCTCTCAGTTGGGGATTTCCACCAGCCGGAACAGGCCGAGCGGGCGCAGCGTGCGGATTTTGGCGTGAGCGAGGTCGGCATGCGTGAAGATATGGCCAAGGCGGAAATCGGGATGCCAGCCAAGCGCGGATGAGGCCGGGGCGATGGCGCGCTCCGCCCACCACATCGGCCCGCGCTCCCGCGCGAAATGATTGACGAACAGGATGGTCCCGCCCGGCTTCACCACACGGCGCAGCTCCCTCACCAAGGCATGCGGATCCGGCACCACGGAGGCGACGAACATCGCGACCGCTGCATCGAAACTGCCGGTGGCAAAGCTCGTCGCCTGCGCGTCCATCTCCAGCAGGGACTCGACATGGCGCAGGCCAAGCGCCACGACGCGGGCACGGGCTTGGGCCAGCATGTGGTGGGACAGGTCGATGCCGGTGATGCGCTTTTCCGGCTTGTAGTGCGGCAAGGCGAGGCCGGTGCCGACGCCGACCTCCAGCACACTCTTGGCGGGAAGCCGGTTCACCGCCGCGATCGCCTCGTCCCGGGCGCGGCGGGAGACAAAGCCAAAAAGACTGTCGTAAGTGCGGGCCTGCCGCTCATAGGCGGCGCGGACATCATCCGCATCCATCGGCGAATGCCGTTCCCTCAGCGCCGCACCGTATCCGTGGCCCATACGCAATTCTCGCATCCTGTCACCAAATTGTCACTCAGCTTGGCGCAGAATGCCGTGGCGGCGCAATGGGCGGCGGGGCGTCTCAGCGGCTCAGCGTGGCAATGACTAGCCCGGGCGAAAGAATTTGCGGCAGGATACGCGCGCTCGGGGCGCCGGGAGCGTAGTAGAGGTAAAGCGGCACGCCGGCACGATGATTGGCGGCGAGCAGCGCGGTGATGGCGGGGTCACGGTCCGTCCAGTCCCCAACCAGCAGGGCGGCATGATGCGCGGCGAGAGCGCGCATCACCTGAGGGGCGGAAAGCGAGGTGGTCTCGTTGATCAGGCAGGTGACGCACCAGGCGGCGGTGAGGTCGATGAATACCGGCTGGTTGGCTGCGCGCAGGGCCGCAAGCCGGGTGGCGGAATAAGGCTGCGCGCCCGGCAACGTGAGAGCCTGCGCGGCCGGAGCGGCATGCAGAAACGGCAGCAGCGCCAGCGCCGCCAGGGCAACCGGGGGCTTCAGCCGCAACGCCACAGCTAACAACACAGCCCCCAGAAGCAGGAGGGAAAGCCCCACGCCGCCGGATTGGCGGAACAGGACCCAGGAGAGCCAGGCGAAGGTGGCGAGCATCGGCAACGCCAGAGCGCGTTGCAGCCAGAGCATCCAGGTACCCGGCCGGGGCAGGCGCGCCGCCAGTTGGGGGATGAAGGCGATGATGAGAATGGGCAAGGCAAGCCCCAGGCCAAGTGCCGCGAAGATGCCCAGCGCCGGCAAGGCGGGCAGTGCCAAAGCGGCGGCAATGGCCGTGCCCATGAAGGGGGCGGTGCAGGGCGTCGCCACCAGCACGGCCAGCAAGCCGGTGAGAAAACTATGCTGCGCCGGGATGTGCCGGATGAACCTGGGCGCGGAGAGGTGGAACAGCCCGGCGAGGTTCAGCGCGGCGGCAAATATGATCCAGGCCGCCAGCGCCACGAAAACCGGGGACTGGAACTGGAACCCCCAGAACGCCGCCGCCCCCGCCGCGCGCAGGGCCAGGAGCAAAATGGCCAGAGCGAGCATGGAGGCCAGCACGCCCGCGGCATAGCCCAGAGCCTCCCGCCTTATATGCCCATGCGCCGCGCCGCCGAGCCGGGCAAAGGCGAAAGCCTTCATCGCCAATATGGGGAACACGCAGGGCATGAGGTTGAGCACCAGCCCGCCCACCAAGGCCAGCAGCCAGTACGGCAGATGCGATGGCACTGCGCCGGGCGGAGCGCTGATGGCAAGCGCCTGCATCGCGCCCGTATGGTCGGTGAGCTCCAGGACACCGGTCAGCAGCGCCGGAGCCAGGCCGGTCAGCGGCAAACGCAGCGTGAACCCGGTTGCAGTGAAGCTGAGCGGCTGCGGCTCCGCATTGCCGAGCACGCCCTGGGCGGTGGGGAAGAAACGCGCCGACACAACCTGCGCCGCACCAGGGCCGGTGATGGCGAGGGTGCCGTCCGGCGCGAGCGAGGCCGGAAAGGGCGACGGCACGATGGCTGGCGGCGGGAACAGGGCTTGCTCGGCGGAAGCGCCACCCTTGAGGGCGAGGGAGAATTTCGCGCGCTCCGGTACGCATATATCGGAACAGACCAGCCAGGACGCCGTGACCGAGACGCTCCCGCCGACACCCATGGCGGTGAAGGGCAGCACCACATGGCCGGAGAGGACATAGGCCCCCACCACGCCTTGCAGCAGATACTCCGGCGGCGGGAAGGCGATGGGGCTCAGGGTAACCGGAGGCGCTGCCATGAGCCTCGGCGGAAAACCGGCATCGCCCGGATTTTGCCAGTAGATATGCCAGCCCGGCTGCAGCCGGAATTCCAGCGCCAAATGGGCCTGCCCGTTCTGCGCCGTGTTCTCCTCCGAGATCAGCCGCACTGTGTCGCGCAGCGAAGTGAACACATCGCTGGCTGCCGCGAAGGCGAGCTGGGGCAGCAGGAGAAACAGGAACAGCCAGCGCATGGTCGCAATATCGCACGGCGCGGCGCTCTCTGGTATCCGGACGCGATGATCGATTTGCCTGTAAAAGACGTCCTGCCCGAGCTGCTGAGCACGCTGAACCAGGAGGCCCGCAACGCCGTCCTGGTCGCCCCGCCCGGCGCGGGCAAAACCACGCTGGTGCCGCTGGCGGCGATGCAGGCGGGCATGGGCAAGATTCTGCTGCTGGAACCCAGGCGGCTGGCGGCCCGGGCGGCGGCAATGCGCATGGCGGAACTGCTGGGCGAAAGTGCTGGGCAGAGGATCGGCTTCCGCACCCGCCTGGAAAGCGCCGTCGGGCCCGAGACTGTGGTGGAGGTCATCACCGAGGGGCTGTTGACCTCCCGTTTGCTGGCCGATCCGGGGCTGACCGGGGTGAACCTCGTGATCTTCGACGAGGTGCATGAGCGCAGTCTGGAGGCCGATCTGGCGCTGGCCTTGGTGCTGGATTTGCAGCGCAGCCTGCGGCCGGAGCTGCGCATTCTCGCCATGTCCGCCACCGCCGAGGCCGAGAAGATTTCCGCCCTGCTGGATGCGCCGGTGATCGAGAGCGCGGGGAAGATGTTCCCGGTGGCAATCCAGCATGCCAAGCGGGACATCATGTCCGCCCGGGACCTGCCGGAAGCAGCCGCGAAGGCGGTACGTGAGGCGCTGGTGGCGCATCCGGGCGATATTCTGGTGTTCCTGCCCGGCATGGCGGAAATCCGCCGCACCCAGGCGGCGCTCGAGAAATGCCCGGCTTTGGTGTTGCCTCTGCATGGCGATCTCTCGCGCGAGGCGCAGGATACGGCGCTGCGCGAGCATGAGGGGCGGCGCGTGGTACTCTCGACCTCCATTGCTGAAACATCCTTGACTGTCCCGGGAGTGCGCATCGTCATCGATGGCGGGTACCGCCGCGCGCCGGTGCTGGATGGCGGCACGGGACTGACCAGACTGGCCACGTTGCGCATCAGCCGGGCCGCAGCAACGCAACGCGCCGGGCGCGCCGGGCGGCTGGGACCGGGGGTTGCCATCCGGCTGTGGTCGGAGGCACTGCACCGGGGGCTGGCTCTGTTCGAGACACCCGAAATCCTCGCGGCGGAACTTTCCGGCTTGGTGCTGGCCTGCGCCGCCTGGGGCGAATCCCCCGCTGCCCTGCCCTTCATCGACCCACCGCCGGAGGGCGCGGTGAAGGCGGCCCGCGCCTTGCTGGAGGAACTGGGCGCGGTGGACGAAGCCGGGCGGATCACCACGCTGGGGCGCGAGATGGCGCGGCTGCGCGCTGAACCTCGTCTGGCCGCGATGATGCTGGCCAGCGAGGCCAAGCCGGAGCGGGCGATGGCGGCCGAAATCGCGGCGATTCTGGAGGAGAAGGACTTCCTTTCCCGTGATGCCTCGGCTGATTTGAGGCTGCGGCTGGAAGCGCTGGCAGGGCGCGGGGAAGGCGACCGCGCGGTGCTCGCGCGGGTGCGGCAGGCGGCAAAAATCTACCGCAACCGGCTCAGTGTGGGGGCAACCCCGGCGGCTGCCGAACCGGGCGCGCTGCTGGCGGCGGCGTTTCCGGACCGGATCGGGCAAGCGCGGGGCGAGGCAGGCTCCTACCGGCTCTCGGGCGGCGGCTCGGGCAATCTCTCCCCCGCCGACCCGCTGGCGCGGGCGCGGCTGCTGGTGGTGGCGTCGCTGGAGGCCAAGGGCAGCCGCATCAGGCTCGCCGCGCCGCTGGAGTTGGACGATCTGCCCGCCGCGCTGCGCGCCAGATGCCGAACCACGCGCGAGACCGGGTTCGATCCGGCATCTGGCAGTGTCTCAGTCCACGAGCGCGTGCGGCTGGGCGCGCTGGTGCTGGCCGACCGCAACGCCCCGGCCACGCCGGACGAGGTTCAGGCCGCGCTCGCCAATGCGCTCGCCACCCGGCTCGACCAGCTCGATTGGACCGAGGCGGCGGAGAATTTCTGCGCCCGCGTGGCGGTGATGCGCGGGATCGACCCGAACTACCCGGACATCTCCCGCCCGGCCCTGGCCGCCACGGTGCAGGACTGGCTGGCTCCGTATCTGGCCGGGATGACCAGCCTGCGCGACGCCAAGAGCGTGGATGTGCTGGCAGTGCTGCGCGACTGGGTGGGACATGAACGCGCCACGCGGCTGGACAAGGAGTTGCCTGCCGAACTGCGCCTGAAGCGCGGCACGGTGCGGATCGACTATAGCGGCCCTGTGCCCGTGGCCTCGGCGCGGGCGCATGTGTTCTATGGCACGGACGCCACGCCCAAGCTCGCGGGCGGCAAGGTGCCGCTGCAACTGGCTCTGCTCTCGCCCGCCGGGCGGCCCATCGCCATAACCGCGGACCTCGCCGGATTCTGGCGCGGCGGCTGGGCGGATGCGCGGCGGGACATGCGCGGGCGCTACCCCAAGCATGACTGGCCGGAGACACCGTGGACTGAATAGAGGCTACTCCGGAACTCTACTCTGGCGGCTGCCTAGCCCGGTTTTTCTGTGTTTGCGAGTGTGCGCCATCGGTTCAAGCGCATGAAGCAACGGGCTCACGTACATTGAGTACGCTCCGCGCCGGTGCTCGAAAAACACGGCTATCCAGCTCGCCGGAGCGAGTTCTGAAACAGCCTCTTAAGGGGAAGTTGGAGCGGGTAGCGGGAATCGAACCCGCGCATCGAGCTTGGGAAGCTAGCAGGCTACCATTACATCATACCCGCCCATGGCCGCGTACATATCGCGGGAGCATTGACCGCGCAAGCCGGGCGGCGTAGGCGATGAGAACCTCGTGATTTGTCCGGCCGGATTGCGGCGAGGCTGGCAGCCGCCAGGAGCAAAACAAGCGCGCTAAAGAGGCTACGGCGCGGACGCGCTTTATTCTCCCGTGGCTGGACGCATTTTTGGATAGGCCACGCTTATGTCCGACACGCCGAAAACCCGCCTCGCCACCGACCTGATCCATGCCGGCCGCATCCGGACCAATCTCGAGGAAAACGCGGAAGCGCTGTTCCTGACCTCCGGCTTCACCTACGAGAGCGCCGAGATGGCGGAGGCCGTGTTCGACAACCGGATCCCGCATTTCCAGTACACGCGCTTCGCCAACCCGACGGTGACAATGCTGGAGCAGAAGCTGGCGAAGATCGAGGGCGCGGATATCTGCCGCGCCACCGCCACGGGCATGGCGGCGGTCTCCTCCGCGCTGCTGTGTGGGCTGAAGGCAGGGCAGCGCGTGGTTGCGGCGCGGGCGCTGTTCGGCTCCTGCCACTGGATCGTCAGCACGCTGCTGCCGCAATACGGTATCGAGACCGTGTTCGTGGAGGGCACCGACCTTGAGGAATGGAAAGAGGCGCTGAGCAAGCCCACCGCGCTGGTGCTGCTGGAAACGCCCTCCAACCCGATGCTGGACATCGTGGACCTGCGCGCCGTCTCCACCCTGGCCCATGCGGCCGGGGCCATCGTGGTCGTGGATAACGTGTTCGCCACGCCGCTACTGCAGAAGCCGCTGGAGCTGGGCGCCGACGTGGTGGTGTACTCCGCCACCAAGCACATGGACGGCCAGGGCCGCGTGCTGGGCGGCGCCGTGCTCGGCCGCAAGCAGTGGATGGAGGAGGTCTTCCAGCCCTTCTTCCGCAACACCGGCCCGGCGCTGTCGCCGTTCAATGCCTGGGTGATCCTGAAAGGGCTGGAGACCATGCATCTGCGGGTCGAGGCACAGTCCAAATCCGCCGAGGCGATCGCGCAGTTCCTGGAAAGCTCGCCGAAGATCGCGCGCGCGCTCTACCCCACTCTGGCCTCGCACCCGCAGCGGGAGCTTGCCATGTCCCAGATGTCGGGCGGCGGCACGCTCGTGGCGTTCGAGGTGAAGGGCGGCAAGGACGCCGCTTTCCGCGTGATGAACGCGTTCCGGATCATCACCATCTCGAACAACCTGGGCGATACCAAATCCCTCGCCACCCATCCGGCGACCACGACGCATATGCGCATAGGGGTGGAGGAACGCGCGAAACTGGGCATCACCGATGGCTGCATCCGGCTCTCGGTGGGGCTTGAGGATACACAGGACCTGATCGACGATCTGACCCAGGCGCTGGCCAAGGCTTAAACCGCGACACGAGCATCCCGCCTTGCCAATGGCCGGGCGGGATATTTTTTCGACTTCCGGTTGTAAATCTACCGCTTAAGGCATTTATTCAGCCTGTATTCTCTTTTAGGTTGTGGCCATGAAGCGCCTGGCGCGAATGGACGGCTTGCGGGGAGTATTGGCGGTTTACGTCATGCTCGGCCATGCCTTGCCGTTCACCTGCCTCCCGGGCTGGGTAACCGCGCCGTTCCGCCATGGCGAGGCCGCGGTGGATTTGTTCTTCGCCCTGAGCGGGCTGGTGATCGCCAATTCTCTCGAACGCTTCGGCCGGCGGTTCGCCCCTTTCATGGCGGCGGGGCCAGGCGGCTGCTGCCTGTTTACTTTCTAGTGCTCGCGGCGAGCACTAGCCTCACCGCGCTTGGCAACCCGCTGGCGGGGCTGCCCTGGGTGGGGACCGACGGGCGGAACATCATGACGGCGGCGCTGCCGGAACCGCTGCTGCCGCATCTGCTGGCGCACCTTACCCTTACGCATGGGCTGATACCGCAGAGCGCCCTGCCCTATGCCTATGTCACGCTGCTGGGACCGGCCTGGAGCCTGTCCACGGAATGGCAGTTTTACGTGCTGATTGGCCTTGCCGCACCGCGCAGGCTCGGGCGGTTTGCCCTGGCGCTGCTCGCGCTTGGCGCGGCGTACCGGGCTTTGCCGCTGGGGCCGGAGTTCAGCCGTGCCTTTCTGCCGGATGCGGCCCCTTTCTTTGCGCTCGGGCTGGCCAGCGCAGTTATGCTGCGCGGCGGCCGGACCCGCAGCTTCTGGCTATGCCTGCTCGGCGCCTGCGCATGGCGCTGCCGGGCGGGCTTGAGAAGGCATTCACCCCGCTGGCCTGGGGCTTGGTGATGTTGGCCCAACGCCAGGCCTGGTGCGCGGTGCTGGAAGGCCGGGCGGTGCAGTATCTCGGCGCCGTCTCCTACCCGCTCTATCTGGTGAACGAACCGGTGCAGCGCGCCATGGCCCTGCTGCTCGCCCCCGTGGCGCATGGCGGCGCAGCCTGGTTCACCGCTGCATTCCTGCCGCTGAGCATCGGGCTGAGCCTGTTGTGCGCGGCCTGGCTACACAACGCCGTGGAGCGCCCATGCATGCGGCAGCAAAATGATCGAATGTCGTTCGGCGTTATTGCCGCCACGGGGCGGGAATGAGACAAATGGTGCATGGATTTCATCTTCATGCTCACGCGGCAGGACCGCACGGTACCTGATTGCCTGGAGGTGTTGGCCGAGACCGCAGCGCTGGGTCTGCGCCATATTGGCTTCAAGGACATCGGCGTTGACGCGGACACTCTCCGCCGCCTGCATGCGGGGATAAAGGCGCTCGGGGCTGTGAGCTATCTGGAAGTTGTCGCCACCTCGCCGGAGGCCGCGCTGCATTCGGCCCGGGTCGGCGCGGAATTGGGTGTTGACCGGCTGCTGGGCGGGACGCAGGTTGCTGAAACACTGGAGATTCTGCGGGGCACGAAGGTGGAGTATTATCCCTTCCCCGGCACGCCGTCCGGCCACCCCACGCGGCTGGGCGGCGATGCGGCGCTGATCGAGGCCCATACGGCGAACTTCGTCGCCCAGGGCTGCGCGGGGGTGGATCTGCTTGCCTACCGCGCCACGGAAGCCGAGCCGCTGGAACTGGTGCGCGCCGCGCGGCGCGGCTGCGTCGCGGCAAGGCTTATCTGCGCCGGCAGTGTCGACAGCCCGGCGCGCATCGCGGCATTACGGGAGGCAGGCGCGGATGCCTTCACCATCGGCTCCGCTGTGTTCGAGGGAACATTCGCCCCCGGGGCCGGAGGGCTGACCGCGCAGTTACGGGAGATTTTGGCATGCGTCTGAAGGGCAAGCGTCTTTTCGTCACGGGCGCGGCAAGCGGCATCGGCCGCGCCACAGCGGAGAAATGCGCGGCTGAGGGCGCGGCGGTGATCTGCGCGGACATCCATGCCGAAATCCGCAGAAGCCACCGTCGCCGCGATACGCGCCGCAGGCGGGCGGGCCGTGCCGGTGATCGGGAATCTCACCCATGAGGCGGCCTGCGAGGCGATGTTCGCGGAAGGCGCGGAGGCGTTCGGCGGCATCGACGCGCTGTTCAACAATGCCGGGATCTGCGCCAATGACGATTTGGGGCCAGTAGAAACCCCGCTCGCCACCTGGGACAAAACCATCGCGGCGAATCTCACCTCGGTGTTCCTCTGCTGCAAGGCGGGGATTCCGCATCTGCTGAAATCCGGCAACGGCGTCATCATCAACAACGCCTCGATCGTGGCGCTGGTGGGCTCGGCGTTTCCGCAGATCGCCTACACGGCGGCCAAGGGCGGGGTGCTGGCGATGACGCGCGAAATCGCCATCATGTACGCGCGCAGGAAGCTTCGCGCCGTCGCCATCTGCCCGGGGCCAACGGCCACGCCGCTGGTGCAGGCTTTCCTGGCGGATGAGGAGGCCTGGAAGCTCCGCCGCCGCTATTTGCCGATGGGCCGCCTCGCGCAGCCGTCGGAAATCGCCAATCTCGTCGCCTTCCTGGCGTCGGACGAGGCCAGCTTCATCACCGGCTCGGCCTATACCATAGATGGCGGGCTCACCGCCGCCTATGTGATCGACAACTCGGTGACGTGATTTGTGAGGCGGCATGCCGGCGATCTGCCGTGACTGCGATGCGGTGATAGAGACGGGCAATGCCTGCCCGCAATGCGGCTCGGTGCGCGTCGTCCGGCATCCTGAGTTGTTTGACCTGGCCATCGGCCATGTGGATTGCGACGCGTTCTTCGCCACCGTGGAGAAGCGGGACAGGCCGGAGCTGCGGGATTTGCCGGTCATCGTCGGTGGCGGCGCGCGAGGCGTGGTCAGCACATGCTGCTATATCGCCCGGCTCTCGGGCGTGCGCTCGGCGATGCCTATGTTCAAGGCCCGCCAGCTCTGCCCCAATGCGGTGGTCCTGAAGCCGGATGGCGCGAAATATGCCGGGGTTTCGCGGCAGGTGCGAGCGATGCTGGAAGCGCTGACGCCGCTGGTGCAAATGCAATCCATCGACGAGGCCGTGCTGGACCTCTCTGGGACCGAAACGCTGCACGGCGCTCCACCAGCCGTGGTGCTCAGCCGCTTCGCCCGGGAGGTGGAGAGCGAACTGGGCATTACCGTGTCCATCGGCCTGGCCCCCAACCGTTTGCTGGCCAAGCTGGCCGTGGAACGGGGGAAGCCACGGGGGTTCTTCGTCTTAGGCGCCGAAGCGGCGGAGGTGCTGGCGCCGGAACCGGTAGGCATCCTGCCCGGGGTGGGGCCGGTTCAGGCCAAGCGGCTGGCTTCCATGGGTATCACTCGGGTGGGGCAGCTGGCGGCGCTGGATGGGCGGCGGGCCCTGGCGCTGGGCGAGGATGGCCCCGCTCTGGTGGCGCGGGCGCAAGGCGTGGATAACCGCCCCGTCCGCCGTGAGCGGGAGAGCAAATCCATCAGCGCGGAAACCACCTTCACCACCGACCTGCGCGAGCTATCGGCGCTGGAGGATGAGCTTTGGCTGCTCTGCGAGAAACTGGGGCGCAGGCTGTGCCGGGAAGACCAGGCCGCAGCCGGGATCGTGCTGAAGCTCAAGACGGCCGCCTTCGCGCTGCGCACCCGCAGCCAGCGCCTGCCCAACCCGACGCAGCTGCCCGAGACGCTGTTCGAAGCCGCACGGCCGCTGTTGAAGCGCGAGGCTGATGGCACCAAGTTCCGTCTCGTCGGCATCGGCGCCAGCCCGCTGGCGGATGCCGCGCTGGCGGACAAAGGCGACCTTGCCGACACGCTCACGCCACGCCGCCTGGCCCGGCAGACCGCCATCGACAAGCTGCGGGCGCGGTTTGGTGAAGCCGTTGTGCGCCGGGGGCGAGGCTTGCGGAAATCCTGATCGGATGAATAGAGTATCACCATGAGCGAACCAGTCGCAATTGACCGTACCCAGTTCCGTGAAGCCATGGCCCGACTCGGCGCCGCAGTGAACATCGTCACCACCGCGGGGCCGGAGGGAGATGCGGGAATCACCGTCTCCGCCGTGTGCAGCGTGACCGATGACCCGGCCACCGTGCTCGTCTGCATCAACCGCGCCAGCCGCCTGCACGATACGTTCAGGAGCGCCGGGGTGCTCTGCGTAAACATACTTGCCCATGAGCAGGAGGAGCTTTCTCCCATTTTCGCCGGAAAGGACCATCTGCCGATGGCCGAGCGCTTCTCCCGCGCGAGATGGACCCGCCTTGCGACCGGCGCCCCAGCGCTCCAGAATGCAGCCGCCAGCCTGGACTGCAAAATCGACCAGACCGTGGAAGTGGGCACCCATACAGTGTTCTTCTGCACGGTGCAGGCCATTCACCTGGGCACCAGCTCATCCGGGATAGTCTATCATGGCAGGGCCTACCACCACATCCAAAGCCAGAAAAAATAGTCGCGGCTTATTTGAGCGTGGTTTCCGCCTCCAGCCCTAGCATCTGCGCCAGCCGCTCCAGGCGGCGCAGCACAGCCTCGCCCGCGAACACGCCGTTCGCCTCGGCCAGGGTCAGGGTCAGGCGCTCAGCGGACATGGCAAGCTCTGTGCCGGCCAGCAGATGCGGTGTGCCGGCGGAGAGCGTGTAGGCGAGGCGCAAAGCGATCCCCAATGTTTCCGCCCGGCGGGTGGCGTGCATGTCCAGCAGCGTGCGGGCCGGGGCGAGGAAGGTGGCGTCCGGCGGCGCCTCGTAACGCAGCGCCATGGTCAGGGCGAGGAAAGCGCGGGCATGGTGGTCGAGCCCGATCCCGGCCTGACGCAGGACGCGCAGGAAGGCCTGCTCCGCCCGGTATTCCGGGTGCTCGTGGCTGCCGATGTCTGAGAGCCAGCAGGCGGCGTCGCGCAGGCGCTTCTGCGATGGGGTTTCATTAGGGAAGAGCGGCGTGGTCCAGCCGATCAGCGCGGGCGGCAAATTGGCATCACGTATGATGCCGCGCGTCAGGTCCCGCCCGGCGGCCAGCAGCGGGTCCTCGGCACGGATATGCTCGGGCAGCATGCGGGTGAACCAGCCCTCACGCAGGCCATTGGCCGAGAACACCACGCGGGCAGCGCCGGTGGCGCGCAGCAGGCGGCGCAGGATGACGGCCGCGTAGGGCAGGTCTTCCATACGCCGGCGCGGCACGCCGGGCATCCGTTCGATCAGCTTGCGCCCGGCCTCGCTGACCACGCCGGCAAGGTCTCGCGCCTCTTCCCGGCCGATGGTGTAGTGATGAACTATGTTGAGCGGGTAGCCGGTCTGGGCGATGTGGATGCGCGCCAGCGCCCGGAAGGCGCCGCCGGAAACGTACAGATCCTTGCCCGAAGCCTCGGCGGCGAAGGGAACCGTCTCCAGCTCCGCCGTAACGATGGCCCGAGCCTTCACCAGATCCTCCCCGGAGCGGTCGGCAAGGCGGATGACGCCCACGGGCAGGGTCGCCGCCGGCCCCACCTTGCCGGCATCCAGCCGGACCAGCTCCAGCGAGCCGCCGCCGAGATCAGCCAGAATGCCATCGGCGCCGGGGATACCGCAGAGCACGCCCTCTCCCGAAAGTTCCGCCTCCTGCGCGCCGGAGAGGATCTTGATCCGCATCTCCGGATTTCGCGCCATCATCTTGCTGACGAATTCGGAGCCGTTTTCGGCATCGCGCACGGCGGAGGTCGCCAGCACATCGAACGGCACGGCGCCCATGGCGCGGGCAATCGCGGCATAGCGGTGCAGCACGGTCTCCGCCTGGGCCATCGCGGCGCCATCGAGCAGGCCGGTCTTGGTCATGCCCCTGGCAAGGCGCACCACTGCCTTTTCATTGAAAATCTGCACGGGATTCCGCGCCTCGCCCTCGTAGATCACGAGGCGGACGGAGTTCGAGCCAAGGTCGACAACAGCGCGGCGCAGCGCGTGTTGGGCCGGCGAGGAGATCATCTGGTCCATAGTCTACTCTCCACCGGAAAATCGTCAGCCACAGATAATTTTCCGTTAAAATTTCAGTGCAGCCGTTCTAGGCCAAAACCAGATGCAATGTCAGGGCGTCGCCGCCATCGGGGTAATAGGCCTTGCGCAGCCCCACCTGGGTGAAACCAAGCTTGGCGTAAAGCGCGCGGGCCGGGGCGTTGGAAGCGGCGACTTCCAGATGCATCTCCCGCACGCCATGCGCGGCGGCCAGGCTCAGCCCCTTGTGCATTAAGCCCTGCCCTATGCCCTGGCGCGGTGCGGTGACGCCGATGGTGATGATTTCCGCCTCGTCCAGCACGATACATACGAGCAGGAAACCGCCGCGTTCGTCGATCAGGCCGATGACGCCAGGCATCCCGAGGAGGGTGGCGAAGCTGGCGGCGTCCCAGGGGTCCCGCGGGAAGGCTTCCGCGTGCATCGCGGCCAGGAGCGGCGCGTGAGCCAGGCTGGCGCGGATCATACCGGGGCCGGACGCAGCCCGGCGGCCGGGAGTTTG
The DNA here is from genome assembly GCA_963750235.1 of uncultured Alphaproteobacteria bacterium. GTDB lineage: Bacteria > Pseudomonadota > Alphaproteobacteria > Acetobacterales > Acetobacteraceae > Acidocella. The sequence continues at coordinate 260,024 of CAVVPW010000003.1, read as the reverse complement.
GCTTCCGGCGGGTCAACGTAAAGCGGCTGGGCGGGCTGCGGCGCGAGACCGTCGGCGAGCCGGGCCATGGCGGCCCTGGCCACCCAAACGGGATCGATGGCCTTGGCGTTGGTCAGCATCACATCCACGCCACGCGCGGCCAGCCGGGCGGCGGTATCATTCGCCGCGTCGCCAGCCAGTGCGATGGGCGTGCGGGCTGCCGGTACGTCCTCATCGGCAAAGGCTGCCGCCGCGCCCTCGCGCAGCAGGAACACCCGGCCACGGCGGGCGCGGACCACCACCCAAAGCGGACGGTGTATTTGCGGGAATGGGACGTGATAGGCCTCGGCCACGCCGATACCCCAGAGCGGAAGGCCCGCAGCGGCGGCGTAACCCTGGGCGAGGGCGATGGAGGTCCGCAGGCCGGTGAAGCTGCCGGGTCCGATCGTAACGGCGACATTGGTGATCCCGCCGTCCTTCACGGCCTCAGCCAGCAGCACCGGCAGGGTCTCGATCAGCCCCGGCCGCAACGGCGCAAAAACCTTGTGCTGCGCGGCGCCATCCTCGCCGACCACGGCGAGACCGGCACGGCCGCCGGACGCATCTATCGCCAGCCAACTCACGCGAACTGCGCCACCTCGTCGAAGCCGAGCCTGGGCAGGCGCGGCGGCAGTTCCACCGCCTTGGGACGACCGAGATTCAGCAAGAAGTTGGACTTCCAGCTGTTCTGGGTGAAGAAGGCGCGGTCCAGCTTGGCACGGTCGAAGCCGGACATTGGGCCGCAGCCGAAGCCCAGCGCGCGCGCCGCCATCATGAAATACGCCCCTTGCAGGGTGGAATTGCGAAAGGCCGTTTCTTCGGCGAGATCCGGATTGGCGGAGAACCAGCCCTTCACGTCGGCGGCGGGATAGAGCTGCGGCAGCTTGAGGTAGAAATGCGGGTCGTAGGCGATGACGACCGTCACCGGTGCTGCCATCACCTTCTCGATATTGCCGAGGCTCAGGGACGCCTTCAGCCTCTCCTTGGCGTCCGGGCTGCGCACGAACAGAAACCGGGCTGGCGAGGAGTTGGCCGAGGTCGGCCCCAGCTTCGCCAGCTCGTAAAGGGCTTTCAGATCGTCATCGGTGACGGGTTCATCCGCGAACTCCCATTGTGTCCGCGCGTTGCGGAACAACACGTCGAGCGCCGCGTCATCCAATGCCATCTCTACCTCCTGAAAGCTTGGAGACTGTTTCAGAAGTCGCTCTGGCGAGCTGTATAGGGGGAATTTTTGAGCACCGGAGCGCAGCGTACCTAAAGTACGTGAGCACCGGGGCGCAGAAAATCGCCTCTAGACGGCCGCCAGAGTGGCTTCTGGAATAGTCTCTCAGGCCGCCTGTGTAACCGAGACCACTTCAGGAATATAGTGCTTCAGCATGTTCTCGATGCCGTGCTTGAGCGTGGCCGTGGAGGACGGGCAGCCGGCGCAGGAGCCCTGCATCTTCAGGCTCACCACGCCGTCGCGGTAGCCGCGGAAGATGATGTCCCCGCCATCGCCCGCCACGGCGGGACGGATGCGCGTATCCAGCAGTTCCTTGATCTGCGCCACGATCTCGGCATCGGCCGGGTCCACGTCCTCGGCATCGAGCGTCACATTCTCGCGCAGGATGGGGCGGTTGCTGACCAGATGCTCCATGAGCAGGCCGAGCACCTGCGGCTTCAGCGCCTGCCAGTCCACATCCGGCGTCTTCGTCACGGTCACGAAATCCGCGCCCAGGAAGACCCGCGCCACGCCGGGCAGACCGAACAGCGCATCGGCCAATGGCGAAATCAGCGCCGCGTCGGCATCGGCGAAGTCCGCGGTCTTGTCGCCCAGTATATCCCGCCCCGGCAGGAATTTCAGCGTCGCCGGGTTTGGCGTGCCTTCGGTCTCGATAAACATTGTAGTTCCCCAAAAAGCGGACAAGCACAGTCCTGATACCGCTTTAGTTTGGCTGTTTTTCCCGGCCTGACAAGGGGCTGGATGGAGGAACATGCGTTGCGCGACTTGCGGGGCCGGGGCGGCTCGGGCAAGCTTGTTCCATGCTGCCAACCCTGTTCCTTGGCCATGGCTCGCCGATGACCGCCCTGGAGGACACCGCGGCGCACCGTTTCCTCTGCACGCTCGGTGGCGCCGTCCCCCGGCCGCGCGCCATTCTGGTCGCCTCCGCGCATTGGGAAACGTTGGCCCCCGCGGTGAACACACCGGCGCGCAACACGACGATCCATGATTTTTTCGGCTTTCCACGGCCGCTCTACGAACTGCGTTACGATGCGCCGACAGCCCCTTGGCTCGCACAGCGGACGGCGGCACTGCTGCAGGCAGCCGGACTTGGCTGCGAAACAGATTCGTCGCGCGGGTTGGACCATGGCGCCTGGGTGCCGCTGCTGCTGGCCTATCCGCAAGCGGATATCCCGGTTGTGCAGCTTTCCCTGCAACCCCCGCTTGGCCCCAGCCATCATCTGACCCTCGGCGCGGCCCTGGCCCCACTGCGCGAGGAAGGCGTGCTGATTATCGGCAGCGGCAGTTTCACCCATGACCTCAGCCGTTTCCGCGGGAGGCTGGATTTTAACGCGCCGGAAACGCCCGACGTGAAGGCCTTCTGCGACTGGATGAGCGAGAAGATCCTTGCCGGGGATCTGGCCGCGCTGGCCAATTACCGCAAGCTTGCCCCCCATGCCCGGGAAGAGCACCCGACGGATGAGCATTTGTTGCCGCTGCATGTGGCGATCGGCGCCGCGGGCCCTGCGCCAAAAGCCACGCTTCTGCATAGCTCGGTTGAATACGGCTTGCTGCGGATGGATGCTTATCGGTTTGAGTAGGGGTTGGGTTTCGACACAATTCAGGCACCAGACCACCGCTCGGGTGATCCCGGAATCGAATGCTCAGCGCCACGCGCCGGCAGCATCTTCGCGGCCATCGCCATTCTCGGATCTCACCGTGCGACCTGAAAGCGGATGCCCCATGGGCGCGCTTTCCCAGCCATGAGGCCCGGAATCGCGTCTCTGCCTGGCCCTGGCGCCACCCAATAATGGATCAAGCCAGACGGAGTGTGTTCCCTGGCCTTCGGAGCTCCTTCTCCGGACCTGTCTTATGGGGTATACGTACCGCTTGATGGGTGGACCGACGCGCACCCGACACTGGTTACCCACCTGCCGGCCGTATCAACGCAGGCGCGAAAGGTTCGATAAGGCCGCATTGAACGGGAGCGAATGAACATGCGACAACTATCTCCGTCGGGCGAGCAGGCAATATCAGATCTGGCCAAGAAACATGGTTTCAGCAACGGAGCCACGCTTAGCATGCTTGACGCTGTCATCAATGGCAACGGCCGCATGGCGCAGTTCAGCCACCCCGAATTCAGCGGATCCGGCCAATGGATGCGCGGGGGCATGATCATGATTTCCGATATGTTCAATAACAACCTCAAGGGTCGGATCGACAGCCTCTGCTCTGACTTATCGGGCTTGATCGCGAGCCAACCTGATTTGGTGCGTAGCGGAAGTTTTCAATCGCAAAGCCAGGGCAACCAATCCCAGGGTAACTATCAGCAGGCGCCGTCTGGTAGCAGCCAGCAACAGAATTCGGCCGGGCCGTCGGGACCGGTGAGCCTGTTCGTACCACCGCCAGCGGGAACCTCGGGGGAGTGGTGGCCGGCGGGGATCGGTTGGCCAAACAGTACGGGTGCCCAAAACAATGTTCGCTATGCCTATTTCCAGCAAGCCCGGCGCCTCGCCATCGAGGTCAACGGCACGGTCACCGTCTATGACACGCTGGATCACCAGATAGGCGGGTTCTCGCAGCAGCAGTCCTATGGCGGTTCAGTTACCTTCTCCAGCCAGCATGGGCTTGTGAGCGTCGCTGACTTACCCGTCATTTCGGTCAACGGCATTCCGCAATCTCCGCCGCAATCCCCCAGCCAAACGACCAATGCCGGCAGTGGCAATATTCTCACGATGATCGATAAACTCGCCGAACTTCACGCCAAAGGAATCCTCTCCGACGATGAATTCGCCTCCAAGAAGGCGGAATTGCTCGCCCGTCTGTAGAGAGCGGACCAGCCGCTTCCAGCCCAGTCTGGCCGTGGGCGGAATGTCTGGTTTCCCGTTGGTACGCCCAACAGCAGACGGACGGATGTCCACCCAAACCCACCTCCCCCCTACCCCACCAGCCCATGCAGCCGGTGATTAATCCCCGCCAGGGCCGCCTGGGCGTCTTTGTAAATGGCGAACAGCCGGGTGTAGAATTCATGCGCGTCGGCGTCGGGCACTGTCGTATCCAGAAGCCGCACGCAGCGTGCCACGGCGTCCTCCGGTCCGGAAAACGTGCCCGCCCCGATGCCTGCGACCAGCGCGGAGCCGAAGGAGGCATCCGCGGCCTCGGTGCGTTCCACGGTAAGGCCGGTGGCGTCGGCGATGATCTGGCGCCAGCAGGCGCTGCGGGCGCCGCCCCCCATGAGCCGGATGGTCCCAAAGGAGAGACCGAGAGCCTGCGCGGCCTGGAGCAGGTCGCGGATGGAGAATGCCAGCCCTTCGTAGAGGGCGCGGGCGAATTCCGGCTTGCCGTGAGAGATGGTGAGGCCGATGAAATCCGCGCGTAGCAGAGGGTCCCAGTATGGGGCGCGCTCACCCTGCAGGTAAGGGTGGAAGAGCAGCCCCTTGGCGCCGCGCGGTGTGGCGGCGGCCAGCGCGTCCATGCCCTCGAACCCGTCTTCCGCGAACATCAGGTCGCGCAGCCAGCGATGCGCGGAGGCGCAGGAATTGGTGCCGGTGGCGGTGTAGTACATGCCCGGCATGATATGCGGATAGCAGGAGACCGGCGGGTTCACGCTGGGTCCCTGCGTTGCCAGATACAGCACACCAGCGGTGGCCAGCTTCACCCCGCCTATGCCCGGCGTGGTGGCGCCGACGCCGAAGAACTCCACTGTCGTGTCGTTGGAGCCGCAGACAACCGGCGTTCCAGCGACCAACCCGGTGCGGGCGGCGGCTTCCGGCGTGACGCCGCCCACCACCGATTCCGCTGGCACGATGGGGGGCAGCAGCGACATGTCCAGCCCGATGAGGGCGCACAGCTCCGGTGACCAGGTCTTGCTGGCGTTATCCGCCAGCAGGGCGCCGATGGCGTCGGAAAAATCGGTCTCCCATGTGCCGGTGAGGCAAAACCGCAGATAGTCCTTGGCCAGATAGAGGCGCTGGGCCTGAGCCATTACCTCCGGCTCGTTCTCCTTCAGCCAAGCGAGCATGGCGATGGTCCAGGTAGGATTCACCCGGTTGAGCGCGGTGGCGATGATCTGCTCACCCGCCTGCTCATGCAGGGCGGCGGCCTGGGCAGCGGCGCGCTGGTCGTTCCACATGATGGCCGGGCGGAGCACATTGCCCCCCGCATCGGTGAGAACCGGGATATGCGCTCCGGCGGAAATGCCGATGCCCGCGATGGCGCTGGCGGGGATGACAGCGGCCTCGATGGCACGCGGCACCGCGGCGCAAAGGGCGGCGAACCACTCGGCGGGATCCTGCTCCGACCAGCCGAAACGCGGCACCGACGTTGTCACCGGGTGGCTGGCCTCGCCCAGGATATGCCCGGCATCATCGATGATCATGGCTTTGAGGCTGCCGGCGCCGAGATCTATGCCGAGGAGATATTTTGCCAAAGTTTTTGTCCTGGAAACCAATGCGGGGGAAGATTAGCATCCGCGGCATGGCGGACACCATACAGCTCGACCCCACCCTGCACGGCGCGCAAATGCCGCTGACGCAGATCCCAGTCATCGACATTTCCCCCCTGCACGGCGGGCCGGGCAAGGCAGCCATGGTCGAGGAGATCAGCCGGGCCTGCCGGGAGATCGGGTTCTTCTATGCCGTGAACCATGGCGTGGCGGAGGAGATGATCGCGCGCGTTTATGCCGAGGCGAAGCGCTTCTTCGCACTGCCTGAGGCCGTAAAAGAACAGGTGGCGATTGAAAAATCCTCATGCCATCGCGGCTGGTTCCGTATGGGCGGCGAGAACCTGGATCCGTCGAAACAGGCGGAAGGGGATTTGAAGGAAGGCTACAAGATCGGCCGCGACCTGCCGCCCGACCACCCGCGCGTGTTGGCCGGTGTGTCGCTGCACGGGCCGAACCAGTGGCCGGATTTCCTCCCCGGCTGGCGGGAGGTGATGCAGGCCTATTACGACGAGATGGTGGAGCTGGGGCGGCGGATGATCGGCGCATTTGCGCTGGCGCTGGGGCTTGATGAGGAGTTTTTCGCCCCCTGGCTCGGGATAACGATGACGACACTTGGCCCGCTGCATTACCCCCCGCAAACCGGGCGCGTGACCGAGGCGCAGCTGGGCGCCGGGGCGCACACTGATTACGGCTGCCTGACTCTGCTGCACCAGGATATGTCGGGCGGGCTGCAGGTGCGCCGGCGGGATGGCGTGTGGATCGACGCGCCGCCGGTCCCGGCCAGTTATGTGGTGAATATTGGCGACATGATGGAGCGCTGGACGAACGGCGTGTTCCAGTCCAACCAGCACCGGGTGATCAATATTTCCGGTGGAGAGCGGTATTCCCTGCCGTTTTTCTTCGACCCCGATTTCTACGCCCCGGTGGAATGCCTGCCGACATGCCTGCGCCCGGGGGAGACGCCGAAATACAAGCCGACGACGGCGGGGCAGCATCTGCTTGATATGATCAACGCCTCGTTCGGCTACCACCGCGAAAAAGCCTGAAGCCTTTCAGGCGGGAATGAAATTCAGCGCCACGCCGTTAATGCAATAGCGCAGCCCGGTTGGCGGCGGGCCATCTGGGAACACATGTCCAAGATGGCTTCCGCAGCGGCGGCAATGCACCTCCGTGCGCTCCATGCCGAGCGAGTTGTCATCGGAGGTGAGCACCGCGTTCGGCAGCGGGGCATAAAAGCTCGGCCAGCCCGTGCCGGAGTCAAATTTCGTCTTGCTGGAAAACAAGGGCAGCGCGCAGCCGGCACACGCGAAAATGCCGTTGCGGTGCTCGTTCAGCAGCGGGGAGGTGAACGGCGCCTCGGTGCCCTGCTGCCGCAGCACGTAATATTGCTCAGGGGTGAGGATGCTGCGCCATTCGGCATCGGTATGCGTGACCTCGTAGGCGGCGGCGGGATGGCCGATCAGGACGAGAGCACTGGCAGCGAGCAGTTCACGGCGGGTCATTGCGCGGCCTCCCCGCCACGGCGAAGCGCGGCGCGCACCTCCTCGGTCGTTGTGACGGGCAGGGAACACACCCCGCTGCGGCAGATAAAGGCCGCTGGCTGGGTTGACGCCTTGCCGTGGGCCGGGTGCCCGGGCGGCAGGGCGGCGGACGCGGAAACCTGCAGCACGGCCACGGCCGGGTCCGGCGCGGTAAGGGCGGCTTGCGCCAGTTCGGCGCTGCTGCCGGTGACGACGACGCAGGCGGCATTCTCCAGAAAATCCGCCGCCGCCAACAGAACCGGCGAGCCGGTGAGGCGGTCTGTGCCACCAGCGAAGGCGGCGAGCAGTGCCTCGGCCTTGCGGCGGTGCTCGGCTTCCCCGGTAAGGGCATGCAGCATGGCGTCGTTCTCGGCCATCAGCCCAATGCCTGACGGGGCCGGGCCATCCTGCACATTGCGCGCACGCGGCGCAAATTTCTGCCCAGCATCGGCCGACATGAAAAACGCCCCGGCGCCATCGCCAAATTTCCGCTCGGTAACGGCCAGCAGGCGTTGCGCTGTGGCGAGATAATCCGGCTTGGCGGTTGCCTGATACAGTGCCAGGGCGGCGCGGAGTATGGCGGCCTGGTCTTCCAGCAACCCCGGCGCGGAAATTTTGCCGTGACGGTAGGCGTGGGCAATGCTGCCCTCCGGCTCGGAGAGGTTTGCCAAGGTGTTGGCGAACACTACCTCCGCCAGGGATAGCCAGGCGGGCTCGGCAAACACGGCGCTGGCCCGGGCAAGGGCCGCGATGGTGAGCGCGTTCCAGTCGGCGAGAATCTTGTCGTCACGACCGGGGCGGATGCGCGTATTGCGACGGCCGAAGAGCTTGGCGCGCAACGGTGCCAGGCGGTCTTCCTCGCCGAAGGGCGTACGGCGTTCGAGGATGATCTTGCCTTCCCAGTTGCCATGCTCTGGCGCGGGATAGTGCTGGACGAAATACTCGGCGTCTTCGCCAAGGATTTCGAAAATTTCCGCACGGCTCCAGACGTAGAACTTGCCCTCCTCGCCTTCGGAATCCGCATCCTCGGCCGCGGCGAACGCGCCTTCGGCCCGCATGTCCCGCGTCAGCCATGCCACCGTCTCCCGCGCGCGGGCGGCGTAGAGCGGATTGGGCGTACGCGCATAGGCAAGGGCGAGCAGGTCGAGGATCAGCGCATTGTCGTAGAGCATCTTCTCGAAATGAGGGATCAACCAAGCATCATCGGTAGCGTAACGCGCATAGCCCCCGCCGAGATGATCGTAGATGCCGCCCTGCGACATGCGCTCCAGCAACAGATCCACCGCCTGGGCAGCGCGGGCATCACCACTGCGGAAACTCTCCTGCCAGAGGAAGCGGAAGATAGGGATGTTGGGGAATTTCGGCGCATGACCAATACCGCCAAGCTCCCAGTCGATGGTGCGCAGATATGCATTGCGAATGGCATCCAGCGTGGCCGGGCCGGGCGGATCTCCGGGAGGGGGCGCGGACTGCGCCGCGAGGGCGCGCTGCACGGCGGCGACCGAATTGCCGATGCGTGCCTGGTCAGTCTCCCACGCATTGGCCAGGGCAGTGAGAACCTGACGGAAGCTGGGGCGGCCAAAGCGTGGCGTGGGCGGGAAATAGGTGCCGCCCCAGAAGGGCTCGCCCTGCGGCGTGAGCACCATGGTCAGCGGCCAGCCGCCCTGCTCGCCCATGGCGTGCAGCGCGGACATGAATATCTGGTCGATGTCCGGACGCTCCTCACGGTCCAGCTTGATGTTGATGAAGTGGCGGTTCATCAGCTCCGCCGTTTCCCGGTCTTCGAAGCTTTCATGTGCCATGACATGGCACCAGTGGCAGGCGGCATAACCGATGGACAGCAGGATCGGCCGGTTGAGCTCGGCGGCCAACGCCAGCGTCGCGGGCGACCAGACTTGCCAGTGGACCGGATTATCCTTGTGCTGCTGCAAATAGGGCGAGGAGGCCTCACCCAACATGTTTCGCATTTTGCCTGCTCTCGTGATTGCGGCTTAGATAGGTGCGAACGGCAAGGAGTAACAGGTTTGGGTAAACGGCTCGACGACGATCCGGCGCTTTATTTTTCCACCCATGTATTCGTATGCGGAAACCGGCGGCCGGAAGGGCATCCGCGCGGGTGCTGCGCCAGCAAGGGCAGCGAGAAAATCCGCGACTACATGAAGGCGCGGGTGAAGGAGCTGGGGATTGAGGGAGTGCGCATCAATCAGGCGGGATGCCTGGACCGGTGCGAGCTGGGTCCCTGTGCCGTGCTGTATCCAGAGGGAGTCTGGTACAAGCTGGATAGCTTCGAGGCCGTGGACGACGTGCTGGAAAAGCACATCCAGGCCTGGGGGCGGGTGAAGGAGCGGATGCTTCCCTGAAACGCCAAGGGCGGCACCCGAGTGCCGCCCTTGAGCTTTCGGTTAGTATTCCTCGTCGGCGACGTAGGAGCCGATGCGCTGCACCAGCTCGGGGTCGCGTTTGGCGAGGATGGCGCCGTAAACCAGCGACAGCACGAACAGGCCGAGCGTCAAATACGGATAGAGATTGAACGGATATGGCTGGCCGGGCTGCACCAGCCCCCAAAGCGGGAACAGCATAAGGACGGTGCCGAGCACCGGCACTATGAGGTGCCGCACCACGCCGAATTCCGCCTTGTGATGGCGCAGCATGTACACCGGCAACGCCAAGTTCGTCAGTAGATAGGTTATGACGACGGGAATGGTCCCCATTGTGCCCGTATCGCCAAACAAGGTCACCGGATCGATGGCATAGGCCGTACCAAACACCAGCACGATAAGCAGCGCAATGACCACGTACGTCCACATCGCGACATGCGGGGTCTTATGCCGCGGGTGGATCTTGCCGAAGAAGGGCGGCAGCAACCCCTCGCGCGAGGAGCTGAATAGGATACGCGCCTGAGCATTGGTCAGACCAATGAGTGACGAGAAGATTGAGGTCACGCCGGCAAGATAGGCGATGATCAGCACCCCGGCGGCGGACGCCTTGAAGGCGTCGACGAACGGGATGCTGGAATTGCCGATGGCGGTGGCATTGTTGTGGAACGCCGTCTCAGTCGCAAAGGCCAGGAACATGTAGAGGATGCCGATGGAGAGCGTGCCAATGATCAGCGCGCGCGGCACGTTCCGGCGGGGGTTGGTGGTTTCCTCAGCCAGCATCGCCGAGTTCTCCCAGCCGATGAAGAGGTAGATGGCCAGCGGGAAACCGAGGCCAATGCCTTTCCAGCCGCCGGATACGGAGGAGAACAGCAGCGGCGCGGCGGAGATGGAAGCGTGGTTCACCACGAGCATGATCACCGCGCCGATGAGCAGCAGCGCCAGTTCGAAATAGAAGAAGACCGCTGCCCAGGTGGTGGAGAGGCTGATACCGCGCGCCACCAGCACACCGACAATGCCGGTGACGACGACGGCCAGCACCTGCCAGGGGATGTTGATGCCGAGGAAGAGATGCAGCGTGCTCGCCGCCCAGCCACCGGCGATGACGACGACCGAGGAAGCGGCGATGCAATAGCCGGTAACGACGAAGAGGGATGCCGCCGCACCCGCCGTGGGGCCGAACGCCATGCCTATAAACGTCACGAAGGAACCGGTGCTGGGGCGGTACTTGGAAAATTCAGCCAGCGTATTCGTCAGGAAGAGCACAACGACCATCGCCACCAGAATGGTAATCGGCGCGCCAACACCTGCGCCGGAGACGATGAGACCGAAGCCGAAAAAGAAGCTCATCGCCGGCGCGATATTGGCCAGCGTGGCTGCGACGATTTGAGACAAGCCTAGACTATCCCGCTGGAGGCGTTCCCCGCTCCGGGTGATTGCAGTCATTTTTTAACCCTTCAGGTTTTATGCATTTTTTATGCCGGTGACGCGGCGTTGGCAAACTCTGCCATCAGCCTGGATTTGTCAATATGACAAACCTGAGGCACAATGCAATGCCCCTCTACGTTTCCTGGGTTATTTGCCGGCCCGCAAGGTCTTTGTGCGATGCAGCAAGTTTGCGTCAGGCTTCAGCGATCAGCCTTCCACTCTCCTGCATGCCTAGCGCCTGGAGGGATTGAAGCGCAGCTGTCAGCCCTCTGTTGAATTGCTGAGCCCGCCGGTTGGCGCTGAAAGACCGTTTGGCGAAACGAGCCAGCGAACCGCGCAGCGCCTCGGCAAGCCCGGCGGCATCCTCTTCCTGAATCTTCCGCAACTGCTCTGCCGCTGCCGTTAAATTGGAGGCGCCGAGCCTGCCCATGGTCTCGGCAATTTCCGCAAAGGTAGGCGAAGCATCCTTCAGCGCCCACTCCACGGCGGCGGCAGCGTCCGAGATTTCATTCGGGCTGCCAGTGAGCATCAGATCGTCGAGCTGGTGCAGCTTGCGGCCAAGGTTCTCGACCAGTTCCAGCCCGTGGGCCAATATGTCAGAAATCGGCGGAGCTTCCGGCTTGATATCCAGGGGGCGGAATTGGCCGGTAATGCTCATTTGCTCGTCGCTTTCAATACGGTGACCATTGCCTGCGCCAGATCCTCCGGCGCCACATTATAATTACCCGAGGCCAGCGCATTGCGAATGCGTGCGACCGTCGTCTGGTCCACCCCGTCCGACTGCTGTGCGGCGGAGAACAGCTTGGTGGTGGTCTGAGCGGCGTCGCTCAATGTCACGGCCTCGGTCTGTGGCGCGGTCTCAGCCACGGCATTCGGCTTGGTGCTCGTGGGCGCAGTGGAGGAATTATTCGTGACAGCCGGCGACGATACGGCTGGCAGGGAGGGGATGGTGTTGGTCATGCCACTAACGTACCTCCAGACACTTTAGCCATGTCACGATCCAGAATCGCTAACGCCGCTTCGAAATCGTCGAGCGCCGATTTGCTGTTCTCCGTATTGGCCTGGAGCAGCGCAAAACGCAAGGCGGAATAGATGGTCATGAGCGCCGGGCCAAGCTTGCTACCGTCGCTCGTATCGAGAATGCCGCTCATCAAATTCAACAGTTCGTCCGCCCGCGCGATCATCACGGCTTTGGTGGCGATGTCTCCAGCCTCGATGGCGGCCTTGGCTCTGCGGCCGTAAAGGCGCAGTCCACGCCAACCTTGCTGTAGCCAATTGACATCGGATTTTCCATCGAACATCGCCGCCCGGTATTCGTTGATCGTATCCATGCTCTGGCTCCCGGTTAGCCGCCACTCTTGGAGGACGAGCTATTGAAAATGCTGAGATAAGTCTGGGTGATCGACGCCGAGCTGGCTTTGGTTTCAGCCGATGTATACAGAGATTCCAAATTCTTCAGCGCTGCCGATCCCTGTTTTGTAAGCTGCGTGACCTGGCTGTTGAGGGAAGTAATCGCACCGTTCAACGACGCGGTCTGCGCGGCAATGAAGCCGGTGCTCTTCGTAGACGTGCCAGCGCCGCTTGCCGAACTGGCAGAACCACCAATTGCACTGGCGGTGATGGTATTGAGCTTTTGATACAGGTTGGTGACCAGCTTTTGCACGGCGGCCGGGTTCTTCGCGTACTCACTGGCAAAGCTCGTCGAATTGAAGCTGACGGCGCCGGAATTGTTGATGGACAAACCAACAGCGCCCGCGCTGACCCCACTGGCGGCCAGCCCGCTGATCGACGTCATCAGCTCGCTCTTCAGCTCCGTGGCGGAAAAATTCCCCAGCAGAACGCCAGACTGAGCGGAGCCATTAGACGAACTCGCCGGAACGAATTTTGTTTCCCCCGCGATGGTTGAAATGGCAGCGTTGAGGCTCGTGGCCACGCCCTGCACTGAACCGGAAAGGTTGGTCGGCGAGGAGCTGACCGAAAGGGATGTAGCCCCCGAGCCAAGGAGGGAGATGGTGACACCGGCAATGGCGCTGTCCAGCGTGTTGGTGGGGCTGATGATAGGCACGCCGTTGAGAGTAAGCGATGCGTCGGCCGCGGCCTGGGCCAGCGTTTCGCTGCTATTGGCGGTGCTGGAGCTTGGATTGAAATCGAACTGTGCCAGGGCCCCTGTGCCCGAAACCGTAAAGGCCGCCGAGCTGCCGGTACCACTGCTTTGCAGCACCAGACGCGCACCGGCTGAAGTACCGATTACGCTCGCCTGCACGCCGCCATCCTGCTTGTTGATCGCGGCCGCGACATCGTTCAGCGTCAGACTGCCGGAACCGATCGAGACGGTCTCGCTCTTGCCGCCTTGCAGCGTGAAGACGAGCGACCCCTTGCCGCCGGAGAGCGTCGAGTTGCCTGAGCCAAGCAGAGAGGAATAGATTTCCTGCGGCTGCGCCAACTGGACGTTGGTCAGATTATATGTCCCCGACGACGCCGAATTACTGGCCGTGATGGTGGCCACAGACTTGTCCGAGCTGTTGGTGATCTTGTTGTTGATGGCGCTCAGGTCTTTGATGTTCGACAGCGACTGCGAAAGCGTCGAGATCGCACCGCTGATACTGCCCCAGGCGGAAATCTGCGCCTTTTCGGTCGCCACCTGGGACTGCAACTGAGTGATCGGCGCCTGCAGCTTGGTCTCATAGGTGCTGATTTGCGAAGAAATCGCCGATGAACTGAGCGAGCTGACCGAGGACGTCATGGATCACCTATTTCAAAGACGGGATAGGAAGGCCGGAGCTTGATGCTCCGGCCTCATGGTTCAATTTACGGCAGCAGCGAGAGTGTAGGACTGCTGCAGCTGGGTGGAGGCCTTGAGCGCCGCAACACCAGCCTGCGCCTGGATCTGCGACTGGGTCAGCTGGGTGCTGACGGCCGGGATGTTGGCGTCCTGCACCACGCCCAGGGCGGTGGTGAGGTTCGGAGCTGGTGGTGTTCATGTTGTTGATGTTGGCGGTGAGGCTCTGCTGCACGGCACCCAGCGTGCCACCCTGGTTGTCCAGCGTGGCCAGCGCGTACTTCACCACATTGATCGCGGCATTGGCGCCGCTGGTGCTGGACACGTTGATATCGGCCAGGTCGGCAAGGCTCGATGTGGCCTTCACACCAATGGCAGACCCATTGCTGACAGAGAACGCACCGGAAGATTGCAGCTGCACCTGGCCCTGGATGACCGCGGAGGCAGCACCGCTCTTGATGACCGCGCCCGTGGCCGTGCCGGAGGAGTTCACTGCCGTCAGGGAGCCGGAGCTGGCGCCGGTGATGTTGATGTTCTCACCCGCAGACTGCTTCAGCACGAGGTTGCCACTCTTGTCGAGCGACGCCGTGATGCCGCTGGTTGAGGACTGGCTGTTGATCTCGGAGACCACACCCGCCGTCGAGGACGCAACGATGTTCTGCTTGGTGCCGATCGTGGTGCTGCCGCTGCTCGCCGCCTGGATGCTGAACGTGATACTGGCCATTGGTACCGGCGGTCAGCTGGAAGGTGGCCTGGGTAGAGGCCTGCGCCTGCACACCGCCCTGGCTGGACAGGTTATTAATAGCCGACGCCAGAGACGCAGCGGATTCACCGGCCGTGGAGGTCACCGCCTCGGTCTGGCCGTTGGCGCCGGTGATGGTGGCGGTACCCGCCGAGAACGCACCCACCGCATTACCCGGCACACCCAGCGTGATGGCGGCGCTGCCTGTCTCACCGTTCTTGGCCGTGCCGTTGGTGCCCTTGTAGTTCGCGCCGGCCGAAGAGTGCCACATGCCGATGGCGCTGGAGTTGGTGTTGGCGATGGAGAGGCTCATCGTCTGCCCCTCATTGGCGCCAACCTGGAACTGCACACCCTGAAAAGAGCCATCGAGCAGGTTGATGTTGTTGAACTGCGTCTGCTTGGCGATGGTGGAGACCTGGCCGGTCAGCTGGCTGGCTAGGGTCTGCAGAGACTGCGACTCAGCGGAGGTCTGCGTGCCGTTGGCGGCCTGCACGGAGATGGAGTTGAGCTGCTGCACAACGCTGACCTGCTGGGTGATGGCGCCCTGTGCCGTCTGCAGCAGGGAGACGCCCTGGTTGGCGTTGGAGACCGCCTGCGTCAGGCCGTTCAGCTGGGAGGTGAAACCCTGTGCGGTGATGTAGCCGGCCGGATTGTCAGCCGGGGAGTTGATCGACATACCGCTGGAGAGCTGGCTTTCCAGGTTGTTGTTGGTCGAGGTGGTGTTCGAGAGGGAGTTCAGCGCCTGACAGGGCGCCGGTATTGGTCAGAATGGAACCTACGGCCGACATGTTGGTCTCCTTGGGTTGGGGTTGCCGTACCCCTTAATTCGCGTTTCGCGATGAAACTTTTCCTGTTTTCACCACTTTAAGTTTTGGTCCACAGAAAAAATCGCGCCGCCTTACTGCAGCTGCACCACCGGCCCCTGCGCCGTAACCTGCGCGGAGAAACGCCGCCCGGAGGAGGGGTTGGTGAGCAGGATGGTATCGCCAATACGCCCGGCCTGCTGCGCCACGGCGTTGACGGACAGCAGCACACTGCCGCTGATAACCTGCACCGTCACGGTCTGCCCGGCCTTGATGACGAGCGGCGCCTGTACCGCATCCTGGGTGATGACCATGCCAGCGGCGCAGAGACATCACGGCACTGGCGCCCACGAGCTGGGCCGGGTCCGCGTACACCTGCCGCCCGGCGAAAAGCTGCACAGGCTCACGCCGTACCATGAGGTCCCCAGCGGCCAGGATCTGCCCCGCCGCCACCGGATGCGCCGTCGACCACCACAGCCTCGCTCTGCGCCACGGTGACGGAGACATAGAGCGTCCAGCCAGGCGCGGGGCAGTGCACCGCCGCCTGCTCATACGGCGCCACGCCGCTGATGTTCACGGCCAGCGGGGCGGTGCAGGCCTGCATGTATTTGCGCCCCGTTCACCGGCCCCAGGCTGATGCGTGGCGTCGGGCGGTGCGACCATCTGCGCCGCCTGGCCGCACCGCGGCGCTTACCGCATCCGGGTCCTGCCCTGCCCAGGCCCAGCCCGGCAAAGCCAAGCTAGGCCAGACGGCAAGCATACAGGCCACGGCGCGGCGCGCCCAGCTGCTCATTCCGCCGCACTCCGCAGCTCAGGGGTGCCCGCGCTGAAATCCAACCCAGGGTGGCAGAGCATCCTCGCTCGCGGGCAGGGCCAACGCTGCCTGACGGCGCTTTGCCGGCCGCGTTCCAGCGTGCCGGTCAGGTCGGCAATGGCGCCGCTCAGCGCCTCCTTCCACGCCGCCAGACGGTTCTTGCAGCCGCACCGCCCCCAGGCTGGGCGGGAATGTCGAAGCCGCTCATCCGCCAGCACATGGCATCCCGCCGCTGCCGCCAGCAGTACCGGATAATGGTCGGCATAAACCTCCATATTGGCCGGGCGGACCATGATCTGCGGTCCCAGCTCGACCATGTCATTCGCCCAGGCGGCTTCGGTCTCCGGCAGCGTCGAGGCGGGCCATGGCACCGGCATAGGTCTCGCCGGGGCGCTCGACCACGATCCAGGATGCGCTGTCCAGCGTGGAGGAGACCAGCTCCGGAACCATGGCGGGGCGATGCCCTCGTCCACCCAAAGTACGCGCGGCTTGGTGTTCAGCCCCGTAGCGGGCTGCAGACCAGACCAGACATGGCGGGACAAGGCCGGGCGCCACAGCTCCACAGCTTGGCCGGGCGTGCCCAGACCGCGCAGCTGCGCCACCAGCGCCGGAGAGGTGGCATAAACACCAGCGGCTTCGGCCGCAACGGGCCGCGCGGCTTCCATTCCTTGGGCATCGGCGGGTGGTGAACAGGCGTGTAAGCCGGGCTGTACGGGGCAGGCGGCACGGCCGGGTTCACCCGCACCCAGGTGGCCGGGGCGCGGCGGCCAAGTTCGGCGGCGTTGGGCCGCTCCGGCGCCCAATCGGCCGAGCGCACGCCATCCCGCCGCAATGCCCGCGCCGCGTTCAGCACCGCCGCGCCGGGCTCGGGCGCGCCGGTGACCAGCAGGTCCAGCGGATCGGCGGGGTAGCGCGCACCAGCCCGGCGCGGGCTTCGTCGGCCAGCAGATCGCCATGCAGCGAGAGCGCCGGGTGGTGATAAGGATCTGCCCAGGGCAGCGCCCGCGCCGCCTCGGAACCCTGACGGAAATGCGATGCCGCATCCGCGCTGCACCGTGCTCGGGCGGGCATGACGAAGGAGACATCAGGCGTCCATACCAGCCGCGCGCCCCGGGCGCGGAGCTGCGCGCCAAGGTCGATCCACAGCGCATCGCCGCTCAGATCGGGGAAGTTCGCAGGCGGCCAGGGCAGCGGTGCGCGCCAGCAGGCCGGGCGGGGCGAGGGCGCTCGCCTCCTGGTCCACCAGCAGCCAGCCGCCAGGGCCAGGATCGTCCGCCATATGCCCAGCGCCCAGCCGCGTATCGGCGCCGATGACGATCGGCCCCTGCACCATGGCGAGGATTTCTTCCCGGCCTGCCAACGGGCATCAGCGTGCGCGCCGCCGCCAGCGCCACGCCGGGGTCGGCCAGGCGCATGCGCAACTCCGCCAGCCAATGCGGCATGGCGGCCTCGGCGCGCGCATCCAGCACCGCCACATGCGGCGGTCGTCACCAACGCCAGGGCCTGGCGCAGCGCCTCGGCCGGGTGAGACCTGGCACGGGCGGTACCGCCAGCACCTTGCCCTCCAGCGCCTCGGTCTGCTGCGTCACCGCGGTGAGGTAGATTATGCATCGCCGCTGTTCAGCGCCGCGCCGGCCAGAATCACCGGGCCGGTAAGCGGCCGGCCGGTGAGCAGCGTGGTGAGCCAGCGGTCCAGCGCCGGGATCTCTCGCGCCATCGCACAGCATGATGATGCTGGTGCCAGGATCCGCCACCATGCGCATGTGGTGGAACAGCCCGAGATGCTGCCGGTTCTGCACTTCGGCCGGCAGCCCGGCGCGCTGCAGATGCGCCTGCACCGCCTCGGCCGCGCGGGCGCAGAACACATCGGCACGGATGTCGTCGCGCCGGCTCTGCGGGCTGCGGGTGAACAGGGCCTCGGGCACGCGCTCCACCTTGGCGCCGGCCTCGGCCAGGCGGAGCTGGAGATCGAACTCCTCGGCCCCGGCGCGCGCGGGGTCGAACCCGCCCAGGCGTTGCACGGCGCGGGCGCCATACCATACCCAGTCGCCGATATAGGCGGCTTGGCGCAGGCGCGTGACATCCCAGCCCGGCTTGTGCCGCACCCAGTGCGCCGCTCTCCCGCGGCACGATCTCGTCGCAATACAGCATCTCCGCCGCCGCAGGCCGCGGCATGCAGGGCGAAGCGCAGGCAGGCATCGGGGGCCAGATCGTATCGCCCGCATTGAGCACCGCGACGTAATCGGCCTCCGCCGCCGCCTCGTTCAGCGCGGCGCAAAGGGCGCGGGTCATCGCCTCCGGCTCCGGCGTCCACGGCGGTCACGCTGCGGCCTTCGAGCGCCAGCGGTCTCGGCTGCCATGAATGAGGATGCGGGCGGGCTTTTCCCATTGCGCGTCGCAGGGCCGCTAGCGTGTCGTTCACCGCATGGGCCCGGCCGCTCGGCGCCGCGATGACCACGGCCAGACGCGGCAATGCGCCGGCCGTCTCGCTTCAGGCTTTGCAGGCGTATCCGCGCGCCGTCGTCGCTACGCTCAGGCGCACGGAGCGTGGTGATACCACCCGCAGCCTTTGTTTGCCCCACCACCTGGGTGAAGGAACCGCCCATGGCGGGGAAGGCGCGCCCACGGCTGGCGCCGATCTCGGTCAGGAAGCCGACCAGATCCGCCGTCTCTTCTGCAAAGCCGTCCCACACTTCGGGCAGGAAATCCCGCGCCATGATCGCCTCCCAAGTGCGGGCGACCAGCTGGTCGCAGCGGGCGGCACAGTCCTTCGCGCGGCAGCGGCTCACTGCGGTTGAGCTGAGTAGTGAGGTAGCCTCCGGCATCTTTCAACCCGCGCGAGGCGATTGGGCAGGTTAAGCGCCTCGGCTCGATCACGCGAAGCTGTACCGCGGGCTCGCCCAGCAAATCCTGATAGGTCGTCCAGCTGCGCGGCAGATGCCGCGCCTGACGCTCGCCGGAGGTGGCGTAGGTCATCCATAGCAGCAGGGCATGGGCGCGGCTCAGCCCGTTCTTGCGCTGCTGGCTGTACGCCGCCGTCCACGGATCGCGGAAGATATGCACCACATGCGGCTTATGCCCGGCTTGGCGGGCGGCGCGCTCATAAACCGGCAAGGTCCGGCACAGATGGGGATGCTTCAGGCCCCAAAGCTTGTCTGACGGGCTGAAGCGGCGGCGGATGATTTCCTCTAGCCGCGACCAGATAGGCGCTGAGATCTGCGCGCTCCGTCCAGCCCGGCGGCAGGCCGCGCACATCCGTCCAGTCCACGCCCAGGCGCGAGAACAAATCCACGTCGTACTGGATCAGCTCCGGAATTTCGTAGAAGCCGAGCGGGTTATGCTCGTTCGGGTCGGCATCGTTATAAAACTTCACACCCGCGCGGGTCAGGGCGCCGGAAAGCGCCGAGGTGCCGCTGCGGTAATAACCGACGATGAAAATCGCATCCGACATTGCGGCGTCCTTAGAGATAGTTGAACAGGCTGAGGCTCTGCACGGTGCCGAATGTTTTCATCGCGGCCTGCAGGGCGGTCATAGTCTGAGTCAGGCTGGCGATGGCCACCGGCGTGTTCACGGCAGTGGCGTTGTCCACATTGGTCTGCACCTCGGTGGCTTGGCTGGTGTTGCTGGTCGAGGCGGCGGAGATGGCCTGCAGGGTCACGCCGTTCTGGGCCTGCGCGGTCAAAGTGGCTTGCTGGTACTGCGCCAAACCTGCGAGGCTCTGGTTGAGAAGCTGGTTGGTCTGCGCCACCTGCGACGGGGTACTGTTGGCATTGGCCAGGGCATTGTAGACGTTCTGCAGCAACGCAAAGGCCGATTGCGGGCGTGCGGGCGAGATGGTGAAGCTGTCGCCATTCGCCGGGCTGCCGGTGATCTGATAATCCACCCCCGCGAGCTGAAGCGTGGTGCCACTGCTGCTGGTAGAGAGCGTGCCGCTGGCGATGGTGCTGCCCCCCTGCGTGGCGGTGTAGCTGTTGCCGCTGCCGGAAACCGACAGTAATGGCCGAGCTGCCCTGCTGGAACGCATTGGCCGTGGCGGCGTTGACCACGCCCTGCTGCAGAACCTGTCCGCTGCCGGTGTTGCTGGTGCTGGCTGTGACGTTGGAAATGCCATCGCCACTCAGGCTGGAGACGAACACATCGCCATTGGCGATGGTGCTGGCCGCCTGGCCGGGGGCGATGGTCGCCTGGGAATTCCCGCCATCGCCAAAATACACGATATCGTCATTGGCATTGGCCTGGAACGGC
The DNA here is from genome assembly GCA_963750235.1 of uncultured Alphaproteobacteria bacterium. GTDB lineage: Bacteria > Pseudomonadota > Alphaproteobacteria > Acetobacterales > Acetobacteraceae > Acidocella. Next base: position 239,654 of record CAVVPW010000003.1, on the reverse strand, counting down.
GTCAGCCCGCCGCGCGAGCCGCCGAACAGATACGTGCCGTTGGAGGCCGTAGTGTTGCCAATGCTGAGCAGCTGTTGCGAGGCCGACTTCACCTGCCCGGCGAGGGCGTTCATGTTCGCGGCACTGGTGGTGCCGTTCAGCGCCTGTTCGACAATGCTCTGCACATTATCGAACAGCGTGCTCATCGAGGTATAGGCGCTGTTCACACTGCCAAGCTGGGTCTGGACCTGGGCCTGGGTGGTGTTGTCGTTATTCAACTGGTTCACGATGTCAGTGCCCAGCACACCGGTCTCGTAGGCAGTCGGGTTCTGGTCCGGCGTCTGCACCGCCAGGCCGCTGGAAATCTGCTGTTGCAGCTGGTTGATCTGCGCTTCCTGCGTGGAAAGCGAGTTGGTGAAGCTGGTAAAAAGCGACAAGTCCATTTTGGCCTCCTTTCAGACCTTATGGCCGGGTAAATCTTAGCGTTTGATTACGAAACGTCGCTGACGGGGCGGCGCAAGGGCAGATCCTGCGCCGCCTTCAACTCAGCCGCCGCCTGAGCGCGGCGCCGTACCTCGCGCAGCCGCTCGCCTAATTTGCGCCGGTGCGCCTTGAGCCGGGCCAGATCTGCGACGGCCGCCTCCAACTTCGCCTTGGCGCGCGCCTCGGTTTCGACGATCTGGGTTTCCGCCCCCAGTGCCCCGGCGGCGAACTGCCCGGCCCGGCGTGCCTGCGCCGCACTCACCACGGCACCGCCCTGCCAGCTCTCCGCCAGACGCTCGCGGTACGAGGCCAGCATGTCCCGCTGATACGCCGCCTGCTGCATGGCCGCATTTTGCTGCCGTATGGTCTCCAGCAGCTTGGCTTCGCGGTCAGCCGCCAACAGGTCCAGGCGGGCGAGCGTTGCCGCCTTCACCCAGCCTCACCCAGCGCCGCGCGCAGCGCCGCAACGCTCTCGGCCAGTGTCACGCCCGCATCCTTGTCCTGGCGTAGCAGCGCCTCCATGGCCGGGGCGCGCTGGATGGCCTCATCCAGCAGCTTGTCCCGCCCCGGGGTGTAGGCGCCCAGATCGATGAAATCCTGCTTTTCCTGCTTGCGCGCCCAGAGCGCGCGGAAGCGCGAGGCCAGGCGCATATGCTCAGGGTGCACCAGCCCCGGCATCGGGCGGGAGAGCGAGGCTGTGATGTCGATGGGCGGGTAAATCGCGGCCTCGACCAAGGCGCGGGAGAGCACGATATGACCATCGAGCACCGAGCGCGCCGTGTCGCCCACCGGGTCGCCCACATGGTCGTCGCCCTCCACCAGCACGGTGTAGATGGCGGTGATGCTCCCCTGCCCTTCCGCACCATTCCCGGCGCGCTCCACATAAGCGGCGATGGCGCCGAACACCGAGGGCGGATACCCCTTGGTGGCGGGCGGCTCGCCGACGGCCAGGCCGATCTCGCGCAGCGCCATGGCCAGGCGGGTGAGGCTGTCCACCACCAGCAGCACATGCTTGCCCTGGTCGCGGAAATACTCGGCGATGGCAGACGCCCGATAGGCGCCGTGCACGCGGCTCAGGGCCGTGTCGTCGGCCGGGGAGGCCACCACGACGCTGCGCGGGCGGGCATGGCTCAGATGGTCCTCGATGAACTCACGGATCTCGCGCCCGCGCTCGCCGATCATCGCCACCACCACCACATCGGCCTCGGCGTGGCGCGAGAGCATGCCGAGCAGCGTGGTCTTGCCCACGCCGGAGCCCGCGAACAGCCCCACGCGCATACCGCGCCCGAACGTGGCCAGGGCGTTGATGGCCCGCACCCCCACCTCGAAAGGCTGTTCCAGCCGGGCGCGGGTCATGGGGTTCACGCTCACTCCCATCAGCGGCCAGGAATGCGACAACGCGGGCGGAGGCAGGCCGTCGAGCGGCGCGCCCCGTGCATCCAGCACCCGGCCCAGCAGTTCCGGCCCCACCAGCGGGGTATGGCTGCCGCCCTCCACATGCACGCGCGCACCCCGCATCACGCCGCGCGCGCCCAGCTCGGGCATCAGCAGCAGTCCGCCCGCCTGGAACCCGACGATTTCGGCGGGCAGCGGGGCGGCATCCTCCATGTCGATAAGGCAACGCGCACCGATGGGCGCACGGATGCCGCTGGCGTGCAGCACGTCTCCGCTGGCGCGTACAATGCGGCCAAAGCGCCGCACCGGGTCCACCGCCAGCGCGGCGCGCACACGCTCGCGCGCCTGGGCGCCAATGTTGTCCATGTCGATCACGGCATGTCCTCGGGCAGGCCTAGCGCGTTGCGGATGGCGTCCGCTCGGCCCTGCAGCGAGGCATCCCACTCGATCTTGTCGAGCGGATCGCCTTCGGGGCTGCTGAGTTCGGCCACGGCACCGCCAGGGGCAATCTTCTCGTCCGCGATCAGTTGCGCGGTCTGGGTCTCGAAGAGTGGCGCGATCTGGGCATGGTCGGCGGGATTCATGCGTAGTTGCAGGGTCTGGCGCGGACCGCGCTCGGCGGCAGCTTCCTCCAGCAGCGTCGTCACCAGCTTGTGCAGGCCTTCTATGTTACTGCCTGCCCCGGCGCCAATAATGTGCCGGGCCAGCAGAAAGGCCAGCTCAGTCACCAGCGCGGCCAGATCGCGCTCTTTCTTTGCCATCGGCTCGGATAGCTGAGCGGCGGCGGTATGCAATGCGGTCACGGCGGAGGCCAATGCCTCGTTGAGCGGGGCCATTTCCGCGCGGGCCGCCAGCAGCCCCGCCTCGCGGGCCTCGGCCTCGGCCTTCTCGCGCAGCTTGGTAATGCCCTGGCGAACGCGGCGGGTAATCTCGGCTTCCTGCGCCGCCAGATCGGCCGTATCCTGCGCCAGTACCGTTTGCACGAACGCCTCGTTACGGGCATCCGACACCGTGACGAAGCTCATGATTCGGCTTCCTGGTTGCTCACCTGCCGCATGGCGGCGCGGAGCAGCACGATACCCAGCGCGACCGCCGGGGTGAACATGGCCAGCATGGCCCGCACCAGCAGCGCCTCGGCTAGAGCCTCCAGCCCCCACACGCCAGCGCCAGCCGGGGTTAAGGACTCCGGCTCATTCATGGCCGCCCAGGCCGCCACGGCGGCAATGGTCAACATCGTCGGCTTGAGAAGTTTCGGCGTCTTTCCCAATTTGGCCATTAACCGTCTTCCTTATTTCTGTGATGGGTCCGGTGCGTGCACCACCACAACCACGCGGCGGTTCTGGGCGCGTCCCGCATCGGTACCGTTACCGGCCAGTGGCGAAAACTCACCGAAGCCTTCAGCCGCAAGCTGCTCACCCGCAACACCGGACGAAACAAACAATTCCACAACCGTAACCGCACGTTCAGCCGACAGCGACCAGTTGGATGGGAACTGCGCCGTGGCGATTGGCTGGTTGTCGGTATAGCCCTGCACCACAATACGGAAGCCTTCGGGCAGATTGACCAAGCCAGCAGCCACCTGCTTCAGCAGCGCGGCACCTTCCGGCTTCAAATCTGCCTCGCCCGATGGAAACAACACCGAAGCATCGAGCTGCACGGTGAGGGTCAGCGGCTCACGCGTCACCGTCACCTGGTGCTTCTCGATCATCGACTGGAACAGGGCGGAAAGTTTCAGTTGCATCGCCTGCAGGGTCTGCATCGAATCGGAGAGCTGGTGCGCCATGCTCTTGGGCAATCTGGAAGGTGCAGGTGTTTCCTCCGGCTTGGGCACGACGGAATCCTGATGCTGCAACACGCCACGCGAATCTGTGGGTGTGGGAGTCATGACCTGCGGCGGCATGCCATGAAAGGCCTTGATGAAGGACTGGGCGATCTCGTCCTCCTTGTGCCTGTCATGCTGAGATGACGCGTACAGCACCACGAAGGTGGCCAGCAGCAAGGTCAGCAGGTCGGCATAAGAGATGACCCAACGCTCATGGTTCTCCGGCTTATGCGGCTTTGGCTTTTTCTTGGGCAGGGTTGCCACGTTTGCTACTCTGCTGCGGCGGTGGCGCCAACTGGCTCATCTTCGCCCCCCCCCTTGCTCTTCTTCTTGCCATGGTCATCGAGGAAGGAGCTGAGATTCTGCCGGATGACGATACCGGGCTTACCCTCGGCCAGCAGCAAGAAACCCTGCATCACCACGTCGCGCTCGCGCTCCATCTGCTTGGCCAACTGCTTCAGCCGGTTGCCCAGTGGCAGCGCCACGAGATTGGCGAAGCCCACGCCGTACACGGTGGCGATAAATGCCGTGGCGATGCCCTCGCCCAGCTCGTCGGGATGGTTGAGCTGCATCATCACATGGATCAGCCCCAGCACCGCGCCCATCACGCCAATGGTGGGGGAATAGCCGCCCATCGCCTCCCACACCTCCGCCGGAACATGCTGGTGATGCGCGGTGCTTTCGGCAGAGGCGCTCAGGATGATGGCGAAATCCTCGGGCGAGGTATTGTCCACGATCATCTGCAGCCCTTGCTTCTGGAACGGGTCTGCGACATCGGGAAGCACGTTCTCCAGCGCCAGCGTCCCCTGGCTGCGAGCCAGGGACGACCATTCGGTAACCTGATCGATGAACTTATGCAGGTCGATGGATGGCGGCTTGAGCAGCCACATGAACGCTTTGAGGCCCGCGATCATGTTACCCAGACCGAACTGCAGCGTAACGGCGGAGAACGACCCGCACAGCACGATGATGAAGGCGGTGAGATTGAGCAGAGAGCTTAGCGGCACGTGGTCGAACAGCGCGCCACCGATGATGCACAGAAACCCGGCCACCAGGCCCAATAAACTCGTCATGGCACTGTTTCTCCCTTGGCCGCGGCTTTGATGTAGATGGCAAGGCTCTCCAACGCGCGCTTGCGGATACGTGAGGCGTACCCTTCGCTGATCTCCAGCACCGCGGCGATCTCACGATTATTCATGTCGTTGAAAAAATGCATGGCCAGCACTTGGTATTCCTGCTGCGGCAGGGTTTTCAGCGCCGCCACCAGCAGGGTGCGGTTATCTTCGCGCTGCAACACGGCCAGCGGATCCTCGGGCGCGAGACCGCTTTCCAACGCCGCCACCTCCACGTCCTCTGGCTCGAACGATGCCTCGCCCCGGCGACGCGCGCCGTCACGCCGCAGCCCGTCGATCATCGCGCCACGGATGCGCCTTGACGCGAACGCCTGGAAGTTCACGCCAAGGCTCGGGTCGAAGCGCTGCGCTGCCTCCATCATGCCGATCGCGCCCCATTGCAGCAACTCGTCCAGCTCGACCCAGGGCATGCGCGCCTTGAGCAGCAACGCCATGCGCTTGATCCAGTTGCCGTAGAGCGCGGTCAGGGATGCGTCATCGGTCCGGGAGGCGATTTCAAGCATTGGCGGCTCCCGGCTCGGCGGTGGCGATCACCTGCAGCGGCATGGTGTCGGGGATTTCCTCCAGCGCAACAACCGGAATGATCCCCGCCACGGTGCGCGCCGCGGCACGGCGCATGGCAGCCTGCACCACCAGCAACGGCTTGACCCCCTTCGCGCGCATAGTCCGCGCCGCCTGCACCGCCGCGTTGCGCAGATGCTGCGCCGTCTCTGCCTCCACCTCGGCGCCGATGCCGCCATCCTTGGCGGTACGCAGGGACTTGCCGACCAGTTCTTCCAGCTTGGGCGGCAGCACGGCCACGTGGAGCGTCGACTCAGCGCCCGAAAATTGGCTGACGATGAAACGCCCCAGCCGCAGACGCACCGCCGCCATCAGCTTCTCGGGGTCCTTCACCCCGCCATCGGCGGCTTCCACTAGCGCCTCGGCGATACGCTCGAAGTCGCGGATCGGCACTTCCTCGGCCAGCAGCCCCTGCAACACCTGGCGCACCAGCCCGATGGAGAGATTCGTGCGCAAATCCTCGGCAAGACGCGGCGTGGTCTCGGCCAGGCGGGTCATCAGCCCCTCCACCTGCGGGCGGCCAAGCAATTCGGCACCGTGGCGCTTGAGGATCTCGGCAAAATGCGTGGCGATTGCCGAGGGGGCGTCCACCACCGTGTAGCCCAGCTCCTCGGCAGCCGGAATCGCGCCCTGCGGAATCCACACTGCGGCCTGGCCGAAGGCGGGGTCCTTCACCGCGCGGCCCACGACCAGCTTCTCGGTCACCATCGGGCCCTCGATGGCCAGCCACTGGCCGGGCCAAGCCTCACCGCCGCCAATGGCCGCACCGCGCAGGGTGAAGCGATACCCATGCGCCGTCAGCTCCGATGAGTCGCGGATATGCACGGCAGGCACCAGGAAGCCCATCGCCCGGCCGTAACGCTGGCGCACAGCGGTCAGGCGGTTGAGCAGACGCCCCTCGCCCGCCCCCACCAGCGGTGTCAGGGCGAAGCCGATATTCATGCCCAGCGGATCGACACCGCTGACATCCACCAGCGCGTCCACTTTCGGCTCGGCGGACTTGCCCTCGGCTCCAGCGGCCTCGCCGGGCTCGACGGCGGCTTCGGGCGCCTGGGCGGCGCGGGAGAGCCGCCATGCAGCCGTACCCAGCGCGCCAGCCAGCATAAGGAAGGGAATATGCGCCATCTCGGGGATCAACCCGATGGCTCCGGTCAGCCCGGCGGCAATAGCCATTGCCTGCGGATATTTGGAAAGCTGGGACTTGATCTGCCCGCCGATATCCTCGCCCGTGGCCACGCGCGTCACCACCAGGCCGGCGGCGACGGAGATGGTGAGCGAGGGGATCTGCGCGGCCAGACCGTCGCCCACCGTGAGCAGCGTGTAGGTACGCGCCGCATCGGCCAGCGGCAGGCCGTATTGCAGCGTACCAATGATGAGCCCGCCCAGCATGTTGACGACAAGAATGATCATCGCCGCCACCACGTCGCCGCGCACAAATTTGCTGGCACCGTCCATGGCGCCGAAGAAATCTGCCTCGCGCCGGAGCATCTCGCGCCGCCGCTCCGCCGCCTGGGGGGAGAGGATGCCGGCATTGATCTCGGCATCGATAGCCATCTGCCGGCCGGGCAGGCTGTCCAACATGAAACGGGCCGAAACCTCGGCCACGCGGGAAGCGCCCTTTGTCACCACCACGAAGTTGATAATGATGAGGATGACGAAAATGATGCCGCCCACAACGTAATTACCGCCGACCGCGAACTGGCCGAAGGATTCGATGACCCTGCCCGCAGCACCCGGCCCGGCGTAGCCGTTCAGCAGAATGGCGCGCGCGGTGGCCACATTGAGGGCCAGACGCATGAGCGTGGTGGCCAGCAGCACGGAGGGAAAAGATGAGAATTCTGCCGGCGAGGGGATGTAAAGCGACGCCCCCAGAATCACGAGCCCGGCGGAGATGTTGAGCGCGAACAGAAAGGAAATGCATACCGGGGGGAGCGGCACCACCAGCATCACCAGCACCAGCAGAATGACGATGGGGCCGGAGAGCTGCGTGAGGCTCAGCGCGCTGGCACGCGGCAGGGCGGCGGCTTCAGCCATGGATCAACCCCGGAATGGCAAGGAACAGGCGCGTGGCGTAGCTTTCCACCCCACCCAGCATCAGCCGCCCGGCGGCGGTGCTGAGTGCTGCCAGCCCGGCCAGTTTCAGCACGAAGGGAATGGACGCCTCCTTCACCTGTGTGGCGGTTTGCAGAATGCCAACGGCCAGGCCGATAACAAGCATAAGCAGCATGATCGGCGCGGCGAGCTCGGCAAACGCCACCCAGGCGCCCACGCTCACCCCGGCCGGACTCATGCGGCGCCTCCAGCTTCCCGTTCGGTATCCTCCACAAGCGCCGTCACACGCACGCCGTATCGGTCATTGGCCACTGCCACCACCTCGCCATAGGCCATCTTCTGGCCGTTGGCGTAGATGGTCAGCGGCTCGCCGACCATCTGGTCCAGCGCCAGGATCTGCCCGTGGCGCAGGGCGCGCAGATCTTTCACGGTAATCTGCGTGCGGCCCAGCTCCACCGAGAGCGCCACCTGCACCTTGTCCAGCACATTGCGGGCGGTGAGCACCGGGCCCCCGCGCGGCTGGCCCTGGATGCGCTCCAGCTCTATACGCTCCGGCTCCGCGAGCCGATCGACCATGCCCACGCGGGTTTTCTGTTCAGACATGCTTGCGTCTCCTTCTTCCTCCAATGCCCTCACGCGGCAGCAGACATGACCGTTGTCCTGGCCGTAATCGACCCAGAACAAATCCACATCGCCTGAAATGGCCACCGCCTCCGGCCACAACGACAAAGGCAGGATGCTGCCCGTTGTCACACGCTCGAACATCGCCAGCGGCACCACGGCACGCGCCACCTCGAAGCGCAGATCAACCTGCGTGCTCTCCGTGAGGGACTCGATCGCGGTGATCCAGCCTGTATCCTCGCCACGCCCGCCGAGCAGCCCCGATTGCGAGGCGATTTTGGCCTCCAGTGGCTCGAACCCCGCATAAGGCGCGATGAGCTTGATGGTACCGGAACCAAGCGCGGTCTCGAAAATGCCAGTGACGGCAATCATCCAGTCCTGGCCATCGGCGATGGCGAGCATGCCAGTGGCGTTCTCATAGGCGATGGGCGTGAGGTCGAGCTGTGCCAGCGGGCTCAGCGTCTCGGCGATGGTGGAGAGCGAGAGATCGATCATCTGCTTGCCGATGCGCGTCTCGAGCATCGAAAGGTCGTAGCGCTCGAAGGGCTGCGCCATCGTGGCCCCGCACAGCGCATCCACCACCGCGCCGATAAGATCGCCATCGATGGCCAGGAGCATGCGCCCGCGTAAGGGGGCGAGCTCGGAAATACCGGCGAGCATCACCTCGGGCAGCGAGGACATCGCCGCCTCGTGGCTGATGACGTTGTTGATGCAGGAGAGCAACTGCACAGAATGGCGCATGCGTTGGAATAAGGCGAAGGCAATCTGCCGCATGAAGCGGTCCGACAGATTCTCCATGAGCAGCGACCGGAGTTGCGGAGCACGCATCGGGTCGAGAAGATCAATGGTGTCCGCTTCCATCTGGTCCTCAAGCATAAGCGCTCACCCCGCTATTATCCTGGCGCGGGGTTTCCGTTGTGTTGCGTTGAGGCGTGCTCGTGCCGCCGCCGCGCCAGCCCTGGGAGCCTTGCCCCCCCTGCCCGGCGCTTTGGCCGAACTGCCCGCCCACCTGCGCTTGGCCGAGCGTAAGGCCCGACTGCGCCATGGCCTGCGACAACCCACCCAGCCCAGATTGCAGCGCCTGCGCGCCGGCCGATGAATCCGGCACGAATAGCACATTCACCTGGCCTTGCTGGCCCAGCCCGACATGCACCGAGAGATTGCCCAGGCCCGGCGGATCGAGCCGCAGCACCGCGCCGCTCTGCCCGGCCTGATGCATGGCGGTGACTGTCGCGGCCAAGGCCGAAGCCGAGCTGGCCGTCACGCGGCCGCTATCCACCGTGCTGGACGTTGCCGCCACGGTGCTGGCGGCAGCCACCGGCGCCGTGGTGCTGGCGGGCATGGCCGCACTCACCTGCGCCACGGCTGAAATCGACGAGGCATCCACCTGCTTTGAAGCCTGTGTATTCTTGCCGATGTTACCGGCGTCCGTTGCCACGGCGTGTCGCGCCGCGCTTCGCGCCAACAGGCTGGCAGCCGTGCTGAGTGCGGGCTTTGATGTGGAGGCCGCCGGGGCCATGTCCGCCGCCGGGACCTGCGTTCCCTGGCTGGCATCGGTGGCCGAGGCCCTGCTGGTGACCTCTGTCTGAGCAGTTTGAATGGTGATGCCCGTCATTTGCGCCTGTGCCGTGGCGGCTGCTGGCGTTGCCGTATCCTGCACGCTGGGTGCCGTGGTGGTTGCCGCGCTGACCATGTCCACCGCCTTGGCTTTGGCACTGGTGGCGGAAGCCGTAGTGATGCCATCCGTGCCCGAGCTATTGGGCATTGCGACAGACACCTCAGCGGCAGGCTGAACCTTGGCCGTTTGCTCCACCTGGATCTTGGTTTGTACCGGCGTGACCTTGGCTGCGGGTCGCGCGGTTTGGCCGGGCGTGGCGCCATTGCTCAGAAGCATGGCAGCAAACGGACTCACGGTCTGCTGGCCGTTGCCGGTGCTGTCTGTCTGCGCCGTATCGTCAAGTTGCGGAACTGCGACTGAAGCCTCGGGCTTCGCAGGCTTCTTCGCCGCCGATGGCGCATCGGCGGTATCGGGGGCCGCGTCGCCCTGGCCGCTGGCGCTCGACGCGGTGTCGGCGGTGCTGGCATCTACCTTGGCGCTGTCCGCCGCCGCGCTCGCCGACGCACTGGCCTGCTGGGCCTGGGGCGTGGCGTCGGCGGCAGCCAAAGCGCTCGACCATGTTGCCGTATCCGGTGGTGCGGTGCTGCCGGCTTTGGGCGTCGTAGCCTGCGTAACAGAGGTGATTGCGGGAAGAGCCATCAGATCATCTCCTCTGTCGCACTGATTGTGATCCGCCCTTCGCCGGAGAGCCTAAGCGCCACTTCGACGATCTCGCTCTGCGCTGCCACCGCATCGGCACGGCGGATGGGCGGACCGGAACGCAGCTCCTCCTTGAGGATTTCCACCTGCCGCGCGGAGAGGTTCTGGAAGAACCTGTTGCGCAGCGTCTCGTCCACCAAGCGCAGCGCCGGGGCCAGCTTCTCGCTCTGCACCTCGCGCAGCAGGATCTGCAGCGAGCGGTCCGTAAGCTTGCCGAGATCGATAAAGGTGAAGAGATTCTCGCGGATTTTTTCCGCCGTCTTGGCGTCCCGCGTATCGATCGCGCTGAGCACCATGTCGGATATGCCCGTCTGAAAATGGTTGAGAATATCGGCTGCCTGCTTTGCACCGCCAAGATTGGTTACACGCCGAGCGGTGGTACCGGTGGCACTGGTCATTTCCTTCAGCATGTCGCGAAGCTCCGTCACCACATTCGGCGAAACGACATCGAGCGTGGAGAAGCGGTACAGCGCCTCCGTCGCCAGCGTCTCGGGCAGAAAGGTCAACATGTTCGCCCCCAGCTCATGGGGGATATGCGCCAGAAGCAGCGCAATAGTTTGCGGCCGTTCATTGGCAATCTGCATGGCCAGGGTGCGGGCATCGGTATTGGGCGGCAGCTGGAAAGCCGAGCGCCGCTCCACGCGGGTCAGCCGATCGAGAATCTCCTTCGCCTGCGTCTCACCCAGCGCAGAGACCAGCACGCGATTGAGGAATTTGATGCTGTCACCACCAATTCCGGTCAGGCCAAGATCGCTGGCGAAGGACAGCATCACATCCTCGCGCACCTGTAGCGGAACGATTTTAAGCGCAGTCATCGCCGCCGAAACGCGGTTGACGGTGACTTCATCCATTTCACGCAGCACAGCGGCGGCGGTATCCTCGCCCAGTTCGCGCAGCACCATCGCCGCGCGCTCCGGTCCGCTCAGCTGCACCGCGCCAGGCGCTGGCAATTGCTTCTGCGCTTCACTCATTTTCTTCAACCCAGCTCTGGAGCAAACGGGCCACTCCAGGAATGTTCTCAGCCGCCTGCTCACACAGCTCCGAGAAGTCCCGCGGCGGCAGCACCACCGGTATCGGGCGTGGCGGAGGCGGTGGCAGGAGCGCCTGGATGTTCACGTTCGCCAGCCGCCTGCCCACCGGCAGCGCCAAACCAAAGAGCAAGGCCGCAGCTGCCATTACCTCTAGCAACGCATGAGCCAGAGGGTTGGCCTCCGCGACCAGAGGTGCTGCGGCAAGGCCTGTCGCCGGTTTCTGGAACGAAGCTTCCAGCACATTAACGGTCACGTCAGGATAGGCGAACGTCCCGGCGATAGCCGCCTTCAACTGATCAACCGTTACCGCATTGCCAAGCGCCGCCTTGTTTACCACCACCGAGACGGCAATCGACTTCACGGACCAATCCGGGTTAGTAATGTCACTCTCGCTCTGGTCGGTGACATAGTTCTGGTCGAGATTAGAGTTGCTCTGCGAGGGCTGTTGCGCCGCGGAAGCCGTGCTGCTGCCCGCGCCGGAGCCTGTGCCGGAACCCGCGGCCGGTTGTGCCGGGGCGGCATTGGCCAACGCTGTCGTGGGAGACGGCGGCTCGTTGGACAATGCGCCAGGGATCCCGATGGCGGCATTGTGGCTGCCATATTGCGTGGATTGCGAGCTTGTCTGGTGCTCGATGAGATGCCCCGGCCCATAGGCGATCTGGTGAATATGCTCCTGGGTAAAATCCAGGTTCGCCGACACATTCGCCTGAAAATTGCCATCGCCCACCAGCGGAATCAGCAAGCCAACGATACGTGCGGTGGCCTGCGCCTCCACCTGCGCCTGGGTCGCAAGCTGCGCGCCGGTGGCCATGGCACCGTTCACGGGAAAGACCGTGACGCCGGAGGTAGTCTCAACCGTCACGTTGTTGGCGGTCAAGCCCGGCACAGCGCCGGCTACAAGATTGGCGATCGCTTCTCCCTGAGCCTGCGCCGTCACGGCATCAGCGTCGATAACAACGGAGCCGGTGGGCTTGGGCTGATCCGCGAGGAACGGCGTGTCCGGTGGCGTGGCGAGAAACACCTGGGCGCTGCGGATGCCGATCATGCTTTGTATGGATTGCTGCAACGATAATTGCAGCGCCTGCACAGCCATCGTTGACTGCGCGAGGTCTGACGCCGTCATCGGCGCATTCTCAAGCTGCGACCAGGCGGTCTGCACATCCGAGCCCGGCACCTGCGCCTGGCCCAGCTGCAGTCGGGCCTGCGCCAGTTGCGGGGAGGGCACCAGAATGATGTTGCCCGCCGCCTGGAGCTGATACGGTATGCCGAGTTTCTGCAGCTGCGCGATCACTTTGCCGCCATCGGCGGGAGAAAGTCCCTCGCTCAGCACAGCATAGGGCGGGCCGGACATTTCCAGCCACAACACTGCCCCGAGCGAGACCAGGATAACCGCCGCCGCCGCCCAAAGAATCTCGGGTAGCTTTGCGGCCCACTCCCGCAGCCGGGCCAGATGTAGCCGCCAGTCCTGCATCTTAGAACTGCATGTTCATGATCGACTGATACGCCGAGACAACCTCGTTACGCACAGCCACGGTTGCGTTCCACGCCACTTCCGCACGGTCGCTCGCGACCAGAGCCTTGCCCAGAGTGGCCCCAGGCATACCAGCCGCGTACCCAGCCTGGGCCGAGGTGGCGCCGCTCTGCGCGGCACTGACACTCCGCAAAGCGGTGTTCACCAAATCGAGGAAATTGCCCTTCGGCGCGGCTGCCCCAGGGCTACCTCCGGCACCGGCGATCGCATTGGCGGCCACACCGGCCGCTTGCACTGCCATATTCGTTAACATGAGAACATTTCCATCGACATGGCGTTGCTGCCTTCATACTTTACGCCTCCAGCCAGACCCGTTTTCATATGCCATTCATCCGTTAATGAAATTTTAACGCCGTTTACCAAACCGGCCGCAACATCTTGCCGTAGGACAAAAAATGTGAAAAAATTTACGGCCAGAGGAAAACTTCCGACATGAGCCACGAATAACGCGGCAACTTCTAACGAATTCTTAAAAACGGACAGGCAGAGCAAAAATATTAACGCGTTGAGTGAAAGACATTCTCTCATGCTCTTTCTCGGGCACCCCCATGCCGTATAATATTTTTCCAAGACAGGACAAAAACGGCTTTCGCCTTATCAGAGGGCAGCAGCATAACTCGACATTCACGAACACCTTATCCCCTGCGGCTAATCTTTAAGATTTCTGTCTTGTCATTTTAACCGTATTTCAACATTTCCCCGGCACCATAGGGCTAGCCGCACAAAGATTAGCCGGATGGAGCCTGTATAAATGCCCACTATCCTTGTTCTCGACAACTCGCCCACAATGGTCATAAGTCTGTCGCATGTCCTGAAAGGCGCTGGATATGACGTCGAGACCGGCGCGAACGGCCGGGAGGGCATTACTAAAATAACCGATGGCGTGAAGCCTTCCGTCGTTCTTACGGATCTCAACATGCCGGAACTGGATGGCATTGGCTTTATCAAGGAAGCCCGTAAAATTCCGTCGATGCGCTCTACACCAATCATCGTGCTAACCACGGAAGCCAGCGGCCGCAAACGTGACGAAGCCCGCGCCGCCGGTGCATCTGGCTGGCTGACAAAACCGGCTGAACCCAACCAGCTTCTCTCCGTCGTCAAACAGATCTGCCCCCGCTAAGGTGCGGAGTCAGTAAATTCCTTGCTTCGCTAAGTTCAGCTTCATGAAAGCTCCGAACAAGGCCAGCCGCATGATGCCGTCATCAGGCACAGGCAGAATTGCGGTTCAGCGCGGCCCATAAAAACGCTTCCATTACACTGTCCTACACAAGCCCGCGATACGCTAAGTATCCGGGCTCGCGTGCGTTGGGGAAGGGTTTTTTCCGTGTACCGAAATAGACGCTACAGTCTTTAAATTTGAACGTCCCTGTTCATAGATCTTTCTGCATCCAACGCCATTAATTCCTGGTAAAAATACTACCCCTAAAACACGTTTTTAATCAGCCCCCAGCCTGAGGCCATTCATAAACTCCGCAGAAAACCAACAAATTATTCGAATTCCACTCTCTCACATCTGCGGTTTTATTCATGTTTTTATTTACGAATTTTTAATATCGCTACCCTACAACTTCCACATGCAAACAACGCGGCTACAGCCGCAGCGAGAGGCGCAGAGTGGCTATGCAGATCGGATTTCTGGATTTCTACGGCGGCGTACTGAACGTCCGGCAGGAGCGCTCAGACCTGATCGCCAACAACATCGCCAACTCGGACACGCCGAACTACATAGCTGTGGACGTTCCCTTCAACTCCGCTCTGAGCGCCGAAATGGGCAATGCAGAAGGCAGCAGCGCCCCGCAATACCGTACCGATGGCGTGGTGGGGCTGAACGGTAACGACGTCTCTCTGGACACAGAGCGCGTGGAAGCTGCCGCCAATGGCGAGGCGATGCAGGCCTCCGCTACTTTCCTGCATCAGTCGACAGCCGATCTGGTGACGGCGCTGCGCCCCAATCCCTCCGGCATCTGAACACGCAAAGGTTAACACATGAGCTCGGATATTTTCAGCATCGTTGGCAGCGCGCTCGATGCCCAGAATATGCGCATGGGAGCCATCGCCTCCAACTTGGCGAACGTCGATTCCATCACCCCGCCCGGCCAACAACCCTACCGAGCGCATGAGCTGGTGTTCTCCGCCGCCCCCCTGGCAGGCAGCGACTATAACGGCACTGCCACCGACGTCGCCGAAGGCACGGACAGCGCCAATCTCGGCGTACAGGTGGTGGATACAGTGCAGAGCAATGCTGATCCGGTACAGAAATACGATCCAGGCAACCCATACGCAGATGCTCAAGGTTACGTGACAGGCTCCAACGTTTCGCAAGTGGATGAAATGGTCAACCTGATCGACAGTACCAACTCCTACTCGGCCTCGGTCGCCATGCTGGGGCAAGCCAGTCGCATCGACCAGCAAATGATCTCCAGCTTCCAGGTGGCGTGACATGACAAATCTATCTACAACCGGCTCGACCACTGCGGCTTCAGTAGCGGCTTCAACCACCGCCTCCACTCCCACCTCCAGCTCCGGCTCCGCCTCCAGCCTTACGCAATCCGACTTTCTGCAACTGCTGACAGCGCAGTTGAAGTACCAATCCCCTACCTCCCCGGCTGACCCGACACAGATGGCCTCCGAATTCGCTGCCATCTCTACAGTCAACGGCATCAACTCGCTCAACACCAAGCTCTCCAACCTCTCCACCAGCACAGGCGCGGCACAAATCGCGCAAGCCTCGTCGCTGGTGGGCAAGCAGGTGGCGGTTACGGGCAATACGCTCATTGCAGGAACCAACGGGACCGCCGACGGTGCGTTCAATCTGGCCAGCGCCACCAAGAACACAACCGTCACAATCATGAATTCCGATGGCAGCATCGCCGCAACGCTGAACCTTGGCGCACTCTCCGCCGGGCAGCAGAACTTCTCCTGGAACGGCGGCACGGCTGGCACCAGCTATACCTACAACGTTACCGCATCGGACAGCACCGGCGCAGCCGTTACCGCCACACCATATACCGTCTACACCGTGCAGGGCGTGAATCTCTCCAGCACGTCGCCCACGATCAACGTGGCCGGTTCCGCGGCCACCATTCCTGTTTCCTCCGTTCAAACTGTTCTGGGAGCCTCCTCATGACTCTGCAAACCGCCCTGTCTGGTCTGCTTGGCGCACAAACGGGCCTCAACACCGTCTCCAACGACTTGGCCAACGCCAGCACAACGGCATTTAAGAGCCAGACGGCGCTGTTCGAGGACGTGTACCCCGCCAATGCGACCAACACGCCGGGCATCGGCACCGCGACCGAGGGTATCTCCTCGGATCTCACCCAGGGTAATCTCACCTCGACCGGCAATTCGCTGGATGCGGCGATCCAGGGGAATGGCTACTTCATCGTCAGCAATAACGGCACGCAGCAATACACGCGTGACGGTGCATTCCAGCTCAGCTCCAACGGCACTCTGGAAACGCTGAACGGCGCCACCGTACAGGGTTATGCCGCCACCACGGGCGGTGGGCTTTCCGGCACGCTCGGCCCCGTCACCATCAATACCGGCTCGGTGGCCGCCAACCCCACGAGCAATCTGGGTGTCACGCTCAGCCTCAACTCCGGCGACACCCCCCCCACCACCACCCCGTTTAGCGCCTCGGACCCGACGAGCTATAACGAGACCACCTCCGTCGTGACCTATGACTTCGCTCGGTAACGCCAACAAGACGCAGCTTTATTTCGTGAATCAGGGCTCCAACCAATGGACGGTGTACGCCCAGCCGCAACTGGCCGACGGCACCAATGTCGGCACACCGCAGACGCTGACAACCCTGAACTTCACCTCTTCCGGCGCGCTGTCTTCGGGCAGCCCGGCCACGCTCAGCGTGAACTGGGGCAACGGCTCCGCCACCTCCAACGTCAACATGAATTTCACCGGCAGCACACTGGCGGCGCAGAGCTTCTCGGTGGCAGGCCTGAGCAATGACGGCTACACCGCCGGCAGCTATAGCGGCACCACCATCTCCAGCGATGGCTCGATCAAATCCACCTACTCCAACGGGCAGAGGGTGAGCGCGGGCACACTGGCCCTGGCTAATTTCATCAATGCCGAGGGCCTGACCCCCGCCACCGGCAATTTGTACACGGCCTCCTCCACCTCGGGGCAGCCCGTGGTCAACACGCCGGGCACCGGCCTCGCGGGCACGCTTTCCGGTGGCGAGCTGGAATCCTCCAACGCCTCCACCTCCTCGCTGCTTGTCTCTCTCATCCAATATCAGCAGGCGTACCAGGCCAATACCTCGGTCATCCAGACCGAGCAGCAAGACAGCCAGCGCCTGGTGCAGATCTAACCCATGCAGACGGACTCCCTCTACACCGGCATGGCCGGGCTGCAATCCATCACCGCGCGCATGCAGGCGATGGCCAGCAACCTGGCCAACGCGCAAACCCCCGGCTACGCCGCGGTGCAGGCGATGACGGAGGCTGCTCTCTACCAGGGCACAAATGCCCCGGCGGGCGGGGACGCCACCACCCTCACCCCGGGGCCGGACCTGACGCAAGGCGCGCTAAACCGCACGGGCGATCCCGATGAACGTCGCACTCAGCGGCGATTCCTGGTTGCAAGTGCAAACCAGCAACGGCACGGCGCTGACGCGCGACGGCACGCTGCAGATCTCGGCCGACGGCATCCTGACCGACTCCGCTGGCAACCCGATCCTCAACAGCGGCGGGCAGCCCATCAGCCTGCCGCAGCTCTCCAAGCTGGAGATCGGCTCCGACGGCACGGTCTCCGGCGTTCCGCTCTCCAACCCCTCCGGCCCGGCGCAGACTTACGGGCAGATCGGCCTGGTCTCCACGCCTGCCGGCACGCTCACCCCGCTCTCCGGCTCGCTTTACAGCCCGCCCGCAGGCGCCACCCTCACTGCCTCGACCGACGGCGCATTGCACCAGGGTTATCTGAACGACAGCAACGTCGACCCCACCCAGAGCATGATCGAGATGATCGACTCTAGCCGCTCCTACCAGCTGCAAACGGACATGATGAAAAACCAGTCCAGCGCAGACCAGGGGCTGAACACCTTGCTGGCACAAGGATGACCACAGCCATGCCCGTCATCTTTGCCAACGGAGCACCCGCATGAACCACGCGCTGGATACGATCGCCACCGGCCTGACCGCAAGCCAGACGATGATGGACACGATCGCCGACAACCTCTCGAACGTGAACACCACGGGCTTCAAGTCGGAGACCCCGGAGTTCCAAACTTTGTTGTACCAGGACGGCATCCAGCCCGGCGCCAACTCCACCAGCCAGACCGTCTATCCCTCGGGGCTGGAGCTGGGCACGGGCGTGAAGGTCGCCTCGATCAAGGACACGCTGACGCAGGGCACGCTCACCAGCACCGGCAACCCGCTCGATCTCGCCATCAACGGCACCGGCTATTTCCAGGTGCTGCAGCCCAGCGGCCAGACGGCCTATACGCGCGACGGGTCCTTCCAGCTCAACCAGTCCGGCCAGCTCGTCACCTCCTCGGGCTATCAGGTCATTCCGGGCGTCACCATCCCGTCCAACGCCACCTCGGTCACCATCGGCACCGATGGCACGGTCTCCGTCACGACGCCGGGCTCCTCCACCGCCACCCAGATCGGCCA
This sequence comes from uncultured Alphaproteobacteria bacterium, assembly GCA_963750235.1. GTDB lineage: Bacteria > Pseudomonadota > Alphaproteobacteria > Acetobacterales > Acetobacteraceae > Acidocella. The sequence continues at coordinate 221,096 of CAVVPW010000003.1, read as the reverse complement.
GATCCAGCTTGCCAGCTTCGTCAATCCGCAGGGCCTGCAGCCGCTGGGCGGCAATCTGTTTGCCAACACCACCGCATCCGGCAATGCCATCACGGGTGCGCCGCAGACCAATGGCCTGGGCTCCGTCAACCAGAGCTATCTCGAGTCCTCCAACGTGGATGTCGTGCAGAGCATGGTGAACATGATCTCCGCCGAACGCGCCTACCAGCTCGGAACACAGGCCGCCTCGGCGATCGACAACCAGCTCAACTATCTGGCCCAGGCCGCCTCTGGCGCATGAAGCTCCTCCCCGCCCTCGCTATCATGCTGGCACTCAGCGCTTGCGCCACCAAGCCGCCTGGCCCGCCAGCGCTGGTGGGGCCGTCGCCATTTCCCGTGGATGTGCAGCCGTCGCAACATATCACGGACGGCTCGGTTTTCCCGGCCGGCATATCCGGCTCGCTCTACCAGCCAAGGCGGGACTGGCAGGTGGGAGATCTCCTCACGATTGATATCGTAACCAGCGCAACCGCGGACAAGTCTGACAATGCGGCACTGAAGCGCACTGGCAAGCTCAACGATCAAATGACGACTTTCCTGGGCATTCCCATGAGCTTTGGGCATATCAACGGCGGCAGTCTTGAACCGGAAGTCAACGCCAACTCCGACCAGGAATATAACGGCACAGGCTCGGCCGCAGCCGCGGACGCCATCAGCGGCCAAGTTGAGGCCGTGATCACCAGTGTCGATGCAAACGGCATATTGGCGGTCTCTGGGCGTACTAACGTGAACATCAACGGCAACGTCACCAGCATCGTTGTGACGGGCTACGCCAGCCCCGACGATATCGCGTCCAACGCAACCATCACCTCCAACCAGGTGGCGGACATGAACGTCCAATATGTCGGCAACGGCCCGATCAGCGGCGCGCATGACGTTCCCTGGCTGCATCAAATCCTCAACAAGGTTGCGCCGTTTTGAAACCATCTCTCCACCTTATCACCTGGACCGTGGCGTTTTTCGGCTTGGCTTTCGCGCCCAGTGCCGCGCGCGCGGACAGTACGACTATCGGCGAGTTGGTCACCGTGGCCGGCGCACCGACAAACCAGCTTTACGGATACGGACTTGTCGTGGGCCTCGCCGGCACAGGCGACCAGACGACACAGGTGCCTTACACGCAGCAGACGATCCTCAACATGCTGCGCAACATGGGCATCTCGCTGAACAACATCACCAACATGCAGCCAGATGATGTCGCCTCGGTGATGGTCACCGCGGAAGTGCCCGCTTTTGCCCATGCGGGCCAACATGTAGATGTCACCGTCTCTGCCATCGGCAATGCAGCTTCACTCGCCGGCGGCGTGCTGCTTCCCACGCCGCTGCGCGGCGGCAACGGCGTCATCTACGCCCAGGCGCAGGGCCCGCTTCTGGTAAGCGGCTTCGCCTCCAGCGCCGGCGGCAACACCACCAGCGTGAATGTTCCCACCGTTGGGTCTCTGCCAGGCGGCGCTATTCTCGCCAATACCATCCAGGCCAATTTCACGGTCAACGGCGCCTCCGCGTTGCTGCTGAACACGCCTAGCTTTCAGACTGCGCAGCAGATCTCCGATGTCATCAACGCATCGTATGGCGGCGGTGTAGCGTCCGCCATTTCGCCCGGCGAGGTGGACCTGAACGCCAACGGACAGGATCCGATGCGCTTTATGTCCAACGTTCTGTCACTGCCCATCACCACACCGCAGCAGGCGCCCACCATTATCGTCGATGCTCAAAGCGGTACGATCGTGATGAATGCAGGCGTGACGCTCGGCCCGGCGGTTGTCAGCCATGGCGATCTCACAGTGAATATTCAAACGCAAAACCAAGTCAGTCAGCCCGGTCCGTTCAGCAACGGCACCACCGTCGGTGTCCAGAACTCGTTTGTCAGCGCCAAGCAGGACAAGGCTCAGGTCATCAACCTGCCGCGCGCCGCGACCCTGCAGGATGTTGCCGCGGCGCTTAAATGCCGTCGGCGCTTCTCCATCCGACCTCATCGCCATCATCGAAGCCCTGAAACAAGCTGGAGCCATCAACGGCACGATCAAGGTGATCTGAGATGATTCTGCTCCACAAACACGAGCCATGCCATAGGCGGCAATTCCTCGCAAAAGCCGAGCCTCTCCAGCGCGGTAGAGCATATGACCGGCATGCTCTGGTACGAGATGCTCTCCGCCATGAACGAGAACGGCATGTCGTCCGACGTGCTGGGGACGGGTGGCAGCGATTTCCAGAGCATGTTTCTGTGGAATCTCGCCCAGAACGATTTTGGCAAATACGACACCGGCCTTTTGGCCGCTACCACGCGCCAGATCGGTGGCGGCGCCAGCGAGCCGCCCGCCACCACCGCACCCGCCGCACCTATGACTCTGCCGCAGCCCTGCCCAGCAGCGGGACCGCAACCGGCGCTGTCAGCGACGCCATTCAGACCGGAACTCTGAAAGCGGCATCGGGAGACTCTCAGCCCGCCACCGATATGGTGACCCAGGCCAAGAACTTCGCCAAATCGGTTTGGCCGCAAATCACCCAGGCGGCGCAGGCTCTGGGCGTACCGCCCGTGGCAGTGCTGGCGCAAACGGCTCTGGAAACCGGCTGGGGTGCTGCCGCACCGGGCAACAACCTCTTCGGCGTGAAGGCGAGCGGCGGCGAGTCCGGCACCATGCGCGATACGCATGAGGTGATCGATGGCGTGCTGACACCGCAAACCGCCAGCTTCCGCAATTATTCAAACCTTGCCGACAGCATTTCCGATTATGTCGGGCTCATCCAATCCGGCTTCTCCGCCGCCGCCGGGCAAAGCACGGTCGCCGGATTCGCCCAGGCGCTGCAGGCCGGCGGCTACGCCACCGATACGAATTACGCCTCCAAGATCGTCAATATCGCGCAATCCCCGCTCATGGCCCAGGTTCTGCAGGCCATTGGCGGCACGTCTTCAACCGCAAGCACGGCAGGCACACCATGAGCGGCATCACCAGCGCCATCAACACCGCCCTTTCGGGGCTGCAACTGTCCGAGGCCGGCATCTCCACTGTCTCCAACAACCTCGCCAACTCCACCACCTCTGGCTATGCGGCGGAGAGCGTGAACGCCACTACCGCGGTAGGTGCGCCCGACCAGCCGGGCAACGGCGTTCAGACGGCGCAGATCGTGCGCGCCGCCAGCGGCTTTGCCGCGGCACAGCTGCGCAACGCCAACAGCGCCAGCGCCGCCGCCTCGTCGCAGTCCACGGCGCTCACCAGCCTCTCCAATGCGCTGACCAATAACGGCGACGTGCAGACCGCCATCAACCAGTTCTTCGAGGATGTCAGCACGCTGGCCTCCAACCCCACCAGCACCGCGCAGCGCCAGACCGTGCTCTCCGACGCGCAGACCGTGACCAGCTCCTTCCAGAGCGCAGCCGCAGAACATCGCCACCACCGGCGCCTCGGCGAACGAATCCCTCTCCACCGGCATCACCTCGGCCAACAACCTGCTCAGCCAGCTTGCCACCATCAACAAAGGGCTGGCGCAGACGCCTAACGACCCCTCTCTGCTCGACCAGCAGCAAGCGGCGCTGAACTCGCTCTCGCAATTCCTGCCCGTGAGCATCCTTGCCGCAGAGCAATGGCTCGGTGATCGTCACCGCCGGCGGCACGGTGTTGCTCGACCAAAGCGGCGCGCAGAGCTTGGCTGCAAGCACCACAAGCTCCGGCACGCCCACCGTTACCGCTGGCACTAATGCGGTGCCCGTCACCCTCACCCAGAACGACGGCCGCCTGGCGTGCCGCCATCGGCAACATCCAGTCCGGCAATACGGCGTTGCAATCGCTGAATGCGCTGGCTGCCATCTTCGCTGGCAAGGTGAACACCGCGCAGGCCGAGGGCCTCACCCCCAGCGGCGCGCAGGGCCAGGCTTTGTTCTCGGTTCCCGCCCCCACCGTCACCAGCAGCAGCGGCAACACCGGCAGCGCCACCGTCACCGCCGCGATCAGCAACAGCAGCGCCCTGCCCACCGATGGCGGGCCTTTCCTGCTCGGCTACACCACGGCCAATGGCTGGACGGCAACCGATCAGGCCACCGGCCAGAACTACACCGCCAGCGGCACACCGCCGACGCTCGCCGGAATGACCCTTGCCATTACCGGCACCCCCGCCAATGGCGACCAATACACGCTCAACCCCGCCCCCAATGCCGCCACCGGCATCAGCGTCGCCGCCACCCAGACCAGCGACATCGCCGCCGCCGACCCCTATGTGCCCACGGCTGGTGTCCTGCAGAGCGACGGCTCGATTACGAACAGCAATGCCGGCACGGTCACCACCGGCACGGACACCGTAACCAGCACCCCGGCCGGCAATGCGGCTGTGATTCCCGCCAGCTATTACGGGCAGGATCTGCAAGTCAACTTCACCTCGGCCACCAGCTACACCGTGACGCGCCGCCGGCAATACCAGCCCCGTCATCGCCAGCGGCACGCTAGGCAGCAATGGCAGCAACATCGCCATCGCCTACCCCAGTTCCGGCGCGGCCTCGGGCCAGTATTGGCAATTGCCCATCACCGGCACACCCGCCAGCGGGGATACCCTCACCCTCACGCCCGGCGGCAGTTCCAGCGGCAGCAACGCCCAGCGCATGGCCACGCTCTGGACCACGCCGAGCACCACCACCTCCGGTACGCTGGAACAGGCCTTTGTTGGCCTTTCCACCGGGCTGGGCGCCAATGCCTCAGGCGGCGCAGAATCTGGCCACAGCCACCGCCAGCGCAGGTTTCCACCGCCACCACCAATCTGCAAACCGTGGGCGGGGTGAATACGGACCAGCAGGCCGTGCTCCTGACCAATTATCAGCAAGCCTATCAGGCCGCCGCCCAGGTTATCAGCGCCGCGCACACGATGTTCGAACTCCCTGCTTCAATCCGTCTGAGGTTTCATCATGAAAAAAATCATCCTCATCGCTGCCGGGGCCGTGGTGCTGCTGGCCGGCGGCATTGGCGGCACGGTGGCCTTTCTTACCCTTGGCCACCACAACAATACGACTAAATCCTCGGAGCCGCCGCCGCCAATGCCCATCTATTTCGCACAGCTCGACGACGTCGTCGTCAGTGTCCCCGCCGACACCAATGATTCCACGACCAGCTATATTCAGATCACGCTGCAATTCTCGACCTTCGACCAGAACGCCGTCACCACCTTCACCAATCTTCAACCCATCATCAAGGCGCAGGTCATCAACCTGCTCATGTCGCAGACGGCAAAATCCCTCACCGACCCCGGCACGCATGACGCGCTGAGCAAGCACTGCCTTGATATCGCGAACAAGGTGCTGAACACCACCGCCAGCTACAACCCGCCCAACCCGTTCACCGCCGCCTACATCACCAACCTCGTGGAGCAGAACTAAGCCGATGGACACGGCAAGCCTGAGCAGTGCGGCTTCCAGTATCGCAGCACTGCTCGTCATTCTCTTCGTGCTGGCGGGGGCTGCATTCCTGTTGCGGCGGTTGCGCGGCACCGCCTGGGGGCAAAAACTCAGCGCCACCGCCCAGCCCATCAGCGTGCTGGCCACCCGCCCGCTCGGCGGTCAGCACAGCCTCGTCATCGCCGAGGCCGAGGGCCAGCGCTTTCTTATCGGCATCAGCCGCGGCGGCATCACCGCCATTGGCAGGCTCGGTGACCATGACTAGCCCTGCCGCGCCTCACCATCGTCAACACGCTGGCTGCCAACGGGGGCGAATCCTACTCGCTCAACGTGCAGAGCCTGCTGGTCATCACCACGCTGGCCTTCCTGCCTGGGCTGGTGCTGCTGATGACCTCGTTCACCCGCATCATCATCGTGCTCTCGGTGCTGCGCCAAGCCTTGGGATGCAGACCACGCCGCCAAACATGGTGTTAGCCGCGCTGGCGCTGGCGCTCACCGTATTCGTGATGCGCGGCGTCATCCAGCAGGAGCAGGACAAGGCGCTCAATCCCTATCTCTCCGGGCAAATCACCTTCTCCGAGGCCGTGCAGGCCGCCGAGCCGCCGATTCAGGATTTCATGCTTGCGCAAACCCGCAAGGCGCCACTGCATCTTTTCGTCGACCTCTCCGGCGGACATTACGCCGACGCCGAAATCCGTTCCATTCACCGTTCTGGTTCCCGCTTTCGCCACCTCCGAGCTGGAAACTGCGTTCCAGATCTCCTTCCTCATCTATATTCCCTTCGTCCTCATCGATCTCGCCGTCGCGTCTATCCTCATGTCGCTCGGCATGATCATGGTCTCGCCCACGCTTATCTCGCTGCCGCTGAAGCTGCTGATGTTCGTCTCCATCCATGGCTGGGTTCTGGTTCTGGGCACGCTCGCCAACAGCTTCGTGGGAGGGCATTGACTATGCCGCTCTACATCAAGCTGCTGCATGAGGCGATGAGCACCGACCTTCAACGCCACTGCGCCGATCATCCTCATTCTCGTGCTGATCGGCCTGGTTACCTCGCTGCTGCAGGGCGTGTTGCAGATCGAAGACGCCACCTTCGCCCTGCTGCCCAAAACCTTCGCCATGATCGTCCTGGCCCTCACCGGCGGGTTCGGCGCGCTCAATATGTTCGAGACCCTGGCGACTGCTTTCATCACCCACGCGCCCGGAGTTGGTGCGTCAGGCATGGTACTAGACCAGGCCCAAATCATGCTCTGGCTCGGCCATTTCCTGTGGCCGTTCCTGCGGATCACCGGGCTGCTGCTCACAGCGCCGCTTTACGGTTCAACCATGATCCCCTCGATGGTGAAGGCCATCCTCGCCGCCGCCTATGCTGCGGCGCTGGCCATGTGGCTGCCCGACCTGCCGCCCTTCCCGGCCGATCCTTTCAGCGCGATCTATGCCGGCATCATGCAAATCGCCTATGGCGCGCTGCTAGGCATGGTGACGCAGATCGTCGTGATCGCCATCGCCTGCGCGGGCGAGATCGCCGGGCTCTCCATGGGGCTCTCCTTCGCTGAGCTGCAATTCCGCGAATCCTCGGGCGTCACGCCAGTGCTCTACGACATCATGCTCTGGGCCGGGCTGCTCGGCTTCATGGCCGCGGGCGGGCCGGTCTGGCTGTTCGCCGCCCTGGCCCATTCCTTCGCGCATGGAATCGGCGTGGCACCGCTCTCCTCCTGGGCCGAGCTTGGCCGGGCTGGGCGGCACGCTGTTCAGCGCCGCTTTGGGCCTGGCACTGCCAGTGGTGGCGGTGTCGCTCTGCGTCAACCTCACCGTGGGTCTCACCACCATTTTCGCCCCGAGCATGAACCTGCTCTCCATCGGCTTCCCGCTGCTCATCCTGGCCGGGCTCTGGGTCACGACCGCCAGCCTCCCGGCCATCGGCCCGGCGGCAGCGCACCTCACCACCACCTGCATGGACGCGGTGACCACGCTACTGCCCCATGGCTGAGGAAAGCAGCGGCGACAAACGCCACGCCCCAACCGAGCGCCGCTTGGCCCAGGCCGCCGAGCGCGGCGATGTCCGCCGCTCGGCCGATCTGCCCAAGGCCGCCAGCGTCGTCGTCGTCACGCTGCTGACACTTGGTGCCGCAGCGGGCATCGGCGCGCATCTGCAAGCTGACGTCGCCGCCTGGCTCGCCAATGCCGGCACCTCCAGCCCGGCCGCCGCCGCGAGCTGGGGCGGCGAAATGTTCAGCGCCATCTTTCCGCTGCTCGCGCTCATCGCCGCCATCGCGCTCGCCACCAGCCTAGCCTCCGGCGGCTGGGTCTTCGCGCTGCAACTGCTCAAGTTCGACGCCTCGAAGCTGATGCCCCAGACCGGGCTGAGTCAGATCGTCTCCAAATCCAGCTTTGTCGAAACCGGCAAGTCCATCGCTCAAATTCGTGGTCATCGGCGGTGTGGGGGCGCTGTCCGTCTGGCTGCGCGAGGATGATTTCGTCGGCCTCGGCCTCCTGCCCATCCCCGGCGCCGGGCCGGTCATCGGCATCACGCTCCAAGTCATCACCGCCATCTGCGTGGTGCTGGCGCTGTTCGCCGCGGGCGATCTGGGGCTGCAATACTGGCTGCACCGGCAGAAACTGCGCATGTCGGACACCGAGATCCGCGAGGAGATGAAGGAGGCCGCCGGCAACCCGCATGTAAAGTGCCGCCAGCGCCAGCTAGCGCGCAAGATGGCCCGTGCGAGGCAGATGAAGCGCATCCCCGAAGCCTCGGTCATCGTCACCAACCCCACGCATTACGCCTGCGCCATCCGCTATCGGCGCGGGTCGGACAAAGCGCCGATGCTGCTCGCCAAAGGCGTGGGGCTGCTGGCCCAGGAGATCGTCTCGCGCGGCCGGGGCTTAGGCATCCCGGTGGTGGAGGCCCCGCCTCTGGCCCGCGCCGTATACCGGCATGTGGAACCGGGCGAGCATGTGCCAGTGGCACTGTACCGCGCCTGCGCCGAGGTTCTGGCCTATGTGTGGCGCATGCAGCACTGGCGCGCGCAAGGCGGCACTAAGCCGAACCCGCCTCCCATACGGGAAGGCGAAATCGAAGTATCCCGCTGGCGCCCCGAAAACTGATCCAGGGCGGTCAGTTCTTTGGGGCGAAGCCCAGGAAGCCAGCCTGCGGGTTGGGTGTGCCCAGGTTTACCACACCAGCGGGAACAGCGGGGTGCTTCACGGGCTTAGGCGCCACTGCACGGGCAACAGCGGGGGCAGGCGCGGCATGGTGGTCCTTTGGCTTAGCCGTGTGCACGGTTGCCGGCGGAGAGTTGTACGGCGTCCAGGGCTGGCCCGGCGGCCCGGCCTGCTCGCCGAGCTCATTGCGGGTCTGCAGGAGCAGGAAGGTGATCGTGTTGCGATTCAAAGAGATGGACAGGTCGAGCGGCGTTTCCCCGAACTGGTTCTGCGCGTTCAGATCCGCGCCGCGGCTCAGTGCGTCCTGCGCCCCGTTGTAGTCACCCTTGTTAATCGCGGTGAACAAGGCTGCCGTCGGGTCACCCGACGCCGGTTGTTGCATTTTCGGCCCCGTGGCCAGCGGCGCGGCGGCACCGGCGCCAGGCAGAGCGGGCGGCGCGATATCCGGGGTGCGGGCCTGCGGCTGGGGTGCATTGCCGCCGGTAAGTCCGGGGTTCGGCCCCATCTGCATCTGCGCCAAAGCGGGACCGCCACCCAAGACCAGGATCAGACCGAAAGCCGTAAAACGAAAAAGTCTCATAATCTGGTTCTCTAGCGGATGCTCCCAGGGCCGTCCATGCGGCCCTGGGCGGCGCGCCTTATTTGCCCGTCTCTCGCAGGGCCGCCAGCTCCTTCTGCAACCGTTCCACCTCGGCGCGCAGGCTGGCGATCTCTTCCTGCGCTTCGTGGGAGGCCCCGGCTTCCGCTGCCGGCTTCGCCACCTCACCCTCGCGGTAGAATGGCGAGAACAGAGACATGGCGCGTTCCATCATCTCCATGTTTTTGCGGCCAACTTCCTCGATCCCCGGCGGCATGAAGGGCCCGAGCGTCTTGCTCACGGTCTCCCGCACGTTCTCCCGCTGGCGGGCGAAATTCTCCATCGCCTGCTCGAAGTAGCGGGGCAGCATGTTGGGCACATTGCTGCCGTACACACCGATCAACTGCCGCAGAAAATTCGTCGGCAAAAGGGCATTACCCTTGCCTTCCTCTTCCACGATGATCTGGGTCAACACGCTGCGGGTGATATCCTCCCCCGATTTGGCATCGTAGACCACGAAATCACGGTCCTTGCGGACCATTTCCGCAAGGTTATCCAAGGTGATATAGCTTGAACTTTCAGTATTGTAGAGTCGCCGATTGGCGTATTTCTTAACAACCACAGGCTGCGACTTGGAATCGGCGCTTTCACTCATGAATTTTTCTTCCATCCCGGTATGGCCGGCTTAAGCCTAGCATTTTTACTGAAACACGAAATTTGCGCGTTGCACAGTGTGCTGGCAGATGACACTTATGGCGGATTTTTACCAGCCGCGCTAGGAGTCGCCCGGCGGGTAGCAGGAACCGAATGCGAGATGGACGACAACCTGGCCAAGGATTTCGTGGTCCTGTGGCAGAGCGAGCTGACCGCCATGGCTGCGGACCGGGAGTTGCGAGAGACCTGGGCCTCAACTTTGGCGCTTTGGGCGCAGGCGGCCAACGCGGCGGCCGCGTATCTGCTACATGACCGTCCGCCGTCCGGAAGCTCCAGCGCCGCTCAGTCGGCGTGGCCCTCGGCCGTTGATGCTGCATCTCAGCCTGGCCTGGATGAGGTCGAGCAGCTCAAGCGCCGCGTCGCCGAGCTGGAACAACGTCTGGGCGAATTCCTGGCCGGACAATCCCCCAGACCCGGCGGCCCAGCAGAAGACGCTTGAGAAGATTCTACGCGAAGACCGGGCGCTGATTGCCGGCATCGCCGCCTATCGCAGCGCCCCCTATATGCGCCGGTTGCGCAACCCGCCCGCCATCTGGGAGGAAGAGGAAACCCAGCTGCTGGATTACGGCGGCACCGGCCCAGCCGTGCTGTTCATCCCCAGCCTGATCAACCGCGCGTACATCCTGGACCTGATGGAAGGCGGCTCCATGCTGCGCTTCCTCAGCGGCCAGAACATGCACCCCTATCTGCTGGACTGGGGCTGGCCCGGCGAGGTCGAGCGTCAGTTCTCCCTCACCGATTATATTGCCGGGCGGCTGGAACGCGCCATGGCCAACATTCCCGGCCCGGTAATCCTGGCCGGATATTGCATGGGCGGGCTGCTGGCACTGGCCGCCGCGCTCCGCGCGCAGCAATCCGGCGGTGGCAAGGTCCGCGCGCTGGCCCTGCTCGCCACGCCTTGGGATTTCCACGCCGCCGACACCTCCCTGCCCAAGCGCGTCAGCGACGCCATGCCGGCCATCGAGATGATGCTGCAATTCTCCGGCACACTGCCGATCGACGCGCTGAACACGCTGTTCGCCATGGTCGACCCCCACGGCGTGGGCGAAAAGTACCGGGACTTCGCCAGGCAGGACAAATCCCTGCCCCGGGCTCGGCGTTTCGTAGCTATGGAGGATTGGCTGGCCGATGGCGTGCCCCTGGCCGCCCCCGTGGCGCGCGAGACGCTCGGTGGCTGGTATGTTGCCAACAGCCCCGCCCGCAACCAGTGGCGCGTGGCTGGCTTGGCAGTGGATCCTTCGGGGCTCGACATGCCCGCCTTCTGCGCCATTCCGGCGCGGGACAGGCTGGTTCCCGCCGTCTCCGCCCAGGCCTTGGCGGCACGGCTGGCCCAGGCCACCATCATCCGGCCCGAAGCCGGCCATATAGGCATGGTCGCCGGCTCCAAATCGGAAACTTCACTCTGGCGCCCTTTCGCGGAATGGATCCACGGCCTATGATGCAGTGGCGTAAAGAGTGCCAACCACAAAGGGAAAACTCATGGAAGACATCGTCATCGTCTCGGCCACCCGCACGCCAGTCGGCAGCTTCAACGGCGCCTTCGGCTCCACCCCAGCGCATGTTTTAGGCAGCGTGGCGCTCAAGGCCGCCATCGAGCAGGCCGGGCTTTCCGCCGCTGAAATCGACGAAGTTATTCTCGGCCAGGTTCTCACCGCCGCCCAGGGCCAGAACCCGGCCCGCCAGGCGGCCCGCGCCGCCGGCATCCCCGACTCCTCCACCGCCTTCGGCATCAATCAGGTCTGCGGTTCGGGCCTGCGCACGGTCGCTCTCGCGGCCCAGCAGATCATGTCCGGCGAGTCCAAGATCGTCGCGGCTGGCGGGCAGGAGAGCATGAGCCTCTCGCCGCACGCCGCGCATCTGCGCGCCGGGCAAAAGATGGGCGATCTCAATTTCATCGACACCATGATCAAGGATGGTCTGTGGGACGTGTTCAATGGCTACCACATGGGCATCACCGCCGAGAACGTGGCCAAGCACTGGCAGATCAACCGCGATGAGCAGGACGCGCTGGCCCTGGCCTCGCAGCAGAAGGCCGCCGCCGCCCAGGCCGCCGGCAAGTTCAAGGACGAGATCACGCCCGTGACCCTGACGACCCGCAAGGGTGATGTCGTGGTGGACCAGGACGAATACATCAAGGCGGGCACCACCGCCGAGGCGCTGGCCAAGCTGAAGCCCGCCTTCGCCAAGGACGGCACGGTGACCGCCGGCAACGCCTCCGGCATCAACGACGGCGCCGCCGTGCTGCTCGTGATGAGCGCCAAGGAAGCGGCTTCGCGCGGCCTCACCCCGCTGGCCCGCATCGCCAGCTTCGCCACCGCGGGCGTCGACCCGGCGCTGATGGGCTCCGGCCCGATCCCGTCCTCGCGCAAGGCCCTTGCCCGCGCCGGCTGGTCCGTCGCCGATCTCGATCTGGTCGAGGCCAACGAAGCCTTCGCCGCCCAGGCCTGCGCCGTGAATAAGGATCTCGGCCTCGATCCCGCGAAGGTGAACGTGAATGGCGGCGCCATCGCCATCGGCCACCCGATCGGCGCCTCCGGCGCGCGCATCCTCACCACCCTGCTGCACGAGATGAAGCGCCGCGACGCCAAGAAGGGCCTCGCCACGCTGTGCATCGGCGGCGGCATGGGCGTCGCCATGTGCCTGGAACGCTAATCAACACCTAGCCTGATCCAGCCCGGAACCGGCAACGGTTCCGGGCTTTTTTCATTGCCCGAAACGATGCTTGACAGCCACGCCGCTTCGCGGGGATGAAAGCTGTGGGAGCCGCTAAGGTGAACCACGCAACAAGCGAGGAAACATGGCCATAAGTAAAATTTACCCCAACGCCACCGCGGCGCTCTCCGGGTTGCTGCGCGACGGTATGACCATAATGTCGGGCGGATTTGGCCTGTGCGGCATCCCCGAGGCGCTGATCACCGCGATCAAGGAGTCCGGCGTGAAGGACCTGACCGTCATCTCCAACAACGCGGGCATCGACGGCGTGGGCCTCGGCGCGCTGCTCGAAACCCGGCAAATCCGCAAAATGATCTCCTCCTACGTGGGCGAGAATGCCACTTTCGCCAGGCAGTACCTCTCGGGCGAGTTGGAGATCGAGTTCAACCCGCAGGGCACGTTGGCCGAGCGGATCCGGGCGGGCGGCGCTGGCATCCCGGCCTTCTTCACCGCCACCGGCTACGGCACGCAGATCGCTGAGGGCAAGGAAACCCGGGAATTCGACGGCAGGCATTACGTGATGGAGCGCGGCCTGTTCGCGGATCTCGCCATCGTCCACGCTTGGAAGGGCGATACCGAGGGCAACCTGATCTACCGCAAGACCGCCCGCAATTTTAACCCGATGATGGCCACCGCCGCTAAGGTGACGGTCGCGGAGGTCGAACATCTGGTCGAACCCGGCGAGATCGACCCGGACCACATCATCACCCCGGGCATTTTCGTCAAACGCATCGTCAAGCTCGACCATCCCGAAAAACGCATTGAACAGCGCACCGTGCGCAAGAGGGAGGCATAACATGCCCTGGACCCGCGATGAAATGGCCGCCAAGGCCGCCGCCGAACTGCAGGACGGCTTCTATGTGAACCTGGGCATCGGCATTCCCACGCTTGTGGCCAACCACATCCCGCCGGGCATGACCATCCAACTGCAGTCGGAGAACGGCATGCTGGGCATGGGCCCCTTCCCTTATGAGGGCGAGGAGGATCCGGACCTGATCAACGCCGGCAAGCAAACGGTGACGGCCCTGCCCACTACCAGCTTCTTCGACTCGGCGACCAGCTTCGCCATGATCCGCGGCGGGCACATCAACATCTCCATCCTCGGGGCGCTGCAGGTGGCCGAGAACGGTGATCTTGCCAACTGGATGGTCCCAGGCAAGATGGTGAAGGGCATGGGCGGGGCCATGGATCTCGTCGCCGGCGTGCCGCGCGTGGTGGTGCTGATGGAGCACACCGCCAAGGGCGAGCCGAAAATCCTCAAGCAATGCACCCTGCCGCTCACCGGCAAGGGCGTGGTCAGCAAAATCATCACCGACCTCGCCGTGTTCGACGTGGTGAAGGACAGCTCCCCCGGGCTGGTGCTCATCGAACACGCGCCGGATGTTACCATCGAGCAGGTCCGCGCCCTCACCGAGGCCGATTTCCTTATCGCCAGCTGACCGGAGGGGGACGTGTCCCCCTCCCTTGACTTACTGTGGCACTGCCACGGCTTGACGTTTTGGGGCGGAAGCACCATTAGGGTGCTAGGCCGTCCGTGCCGGGTGCCGCCCTCCGTCCAGGGTTGGCGCATTTTCTCACATACCTATCCGTGTTGCGGCAGTCCTGCCGCGGCGATTCCATCGATCGGGCCCCCATGCATCTCGCCGAACTGAAGGCAAAAACCCCCACCGACCTCCTGGCCCTGGCTGAGGAGCTGGAAGTCGAAAACGCGTCCTCGCTGCGCAAGCAGGACATGATGTTCTCCATCCTGAAGGCCTTTGCCGAGAACGACCAATCCATCTTCGGCGATGGCACGCTGGAAATCCTGCCCGACGGGTTCGGCTTCCTGCGCAACCCGGAAGCCAACTTCCTCCCCGGCCCGGAAGATATCTACGTCTCCCCCGCCCAAGTGCGCCGTTACGGCCTGCGCACCGGCGATACGGTTGATGGCGAGATCCGCGCGCCGAAGGAAGGCGAACGCTATTTCAGCCTCGTGAAGGTGGACAAGATCAATTTCGAGTCCCCCGAGGCGGTGAAGCACCGTATCAACTTCGACAACCTCACGCCGCTCTACCCCACCTCCCGCCTGAAGATGGAAGTGGAGGTGCCCGAGCCCACCGTGAAGGGCCAGCAGAAGGACTACACCTCCCGCGTCATCGATCTGGTGGCGCCCATCGGCAAGGGCCAGCGCGCCCTGGTGGTCGCCCCGCCGCGCACCGGCAAGACGGTGATGCTGCAGAACATCGCCGCCTCCATCACCGCCAACCATCCGGAAGTGTTCCTGATGGTGCTGCTGATTGACGAACGCCCCGAGGAAGTAACCGACATGTCCCGCTCCGTGCGCGGCGAGGTCGTGGCCTCCACCTTCGACGAGCCGGCCACCCGCCACGTGCAGGTGACCGAGATGGTGCTGGAGAAGGCCAAGCGCCTGGTCGAACACAAGCGTGACGTGGTCATCCTGCTCGACTCCATCACCCGCCTCGCGCGCGCCTACAACACCGTTGTGCCGTCGTCGGGCAAGGTGCTCACCGGTGGTGTGGACGCCAACGCCCTGCAGCGCCCCAAGCGCTTCTTCGGCGCCGCGCGCAATATCGAGGAAGGCGGCTCGCTGACCATCATCGCCACCGCGCTGATCGACACCGGCAGCCGCATGGACGAGGTGATCTTCGAAGAGTTCAAGGGCACCGGCAATGCCGAGCTGATCCTTGACCGCAAGCTCTCCGACAAGCGCACCTTCCCGGCCATCGACATCACGAAGTCCGGTACCCGCAAGGAAGAACTGCTGGTGGACAAGAGCGTGCTCTCGAAGATGTGGGTGCTGCGCCGTATTCTCAGCCCCATGGGCACCACCGATGCCATGGAGTTCCTGCTGGACAAGCTGAAATACAGCAAGACCAACAGTGACTTCTTCGAGGCCATGAACACCTGAGTGACCAGGGCCGGGCGTCTTCCCGGCCCTTTCACTTTTTAGGGTCCCGCATGAACAGCATGGTGACAGCGCAAGAACCACGGAGCAGAGACACGGCCTGGCGTTGCGCCGTCGCCATTCTGGCCGGGCTGCTGGTCCAGCTTGGCGTGAAGCTGTTTCATCTGGTTCAGCTTCTGGTGTTCCAGGACCTCCCCAACACCCCGCCGGGCTTTCAGTACCACACGCTGACCATGGCTGGCGGCATCAAGGCGATGGCGATAGGGCTGGCCTCGGGGTTTGTCGCCGGTGCCATCGCAAGGCGGCGCGGCGTGCTGGTGGGCACGCTCAACGCTGTCGCCCCACTGGGTTTCTACCTGCTGTATTATTTGGGCTTCATCGCCTTTGCCGCCGCCATCGGCGGCCAGAGTGGCTTCGTCACCGGAATGGTTGCCCTGGCCTGGCAGAAAATGTGGCTGCGCTACGTGCTGAGCTTTGCCGTCACCCTCATGGCCTCGATCATCGGCGCAAATCTCGGCGCCATGGTGCGCCAGGAACGCGCCTAGCCGTTCTGTTTCCGCTGCTTCAGCCGGTACGGATCAGCCGGATAGGTGCCGAGGATCTTGATCTCGGTAGAGAAGAAGGCGAGTTCCTCGAAGGCATGCCGTAGCGAGGGTTGGTCCGGGTGCCCATCCACCTCGGCCAGGAACTGCGTGGCGGTAAAGCTGCCGTTGAGCATGTAGCTCTCCAGCTTGGTCATGTTCACGCCATTGGTCGCGAACCCGCCCAGCGCCTTGTACAGCGCCGCCGGCACGTTGCGCACGTCGAACACGAAGGTCGTCATCAGGTCCGGCGTATCCGGGTCCAGCTTCAGCGGCTCGCGCGCCATCACGTAAAAGCGCGTTGTGTTGTGCTCGAAATCCTCCACGTTGGGCCGCAGGACCTGCAGATGATGCAGCTCCCCGGCCAGTGAAGACGCAATCGCCGCGTCTTCGACATTATTCAGCTTCTCGACGATCTCGGCCGAGCCTGCGGTGTCGTATTCGACCACCGGCGTGGCGCCGAGTTCCGCGATTAGCTTACGCACCTGCCCCAGCGCCACGGGATGGGAATGGATGCGCTTGATCGTCGCCAGCGTCGCCCCTGGCGGCGCCAGTAGGCAGTGCTCGACGCGCAGGAATTTCTCGCCGATGATGGAGAGCCCGCTATCCGGCAGCAGGGCATGCATGTCCGCCACCCGCCCGGCGATGGAATTCTCCGGCGGCAGCAGGGCGAGATCGGCACGCCCCTCGCGCACCGCCTCCATCGCGGCCTCGAAGGTCTCGCAAGGCAGGGTTTGCGCGCCAGGATAGGCATTGCGGCAGGCGAGGTCCGAATAGGCGCCGGGCTGTCCCTGGAAAGCGATGATCGTCATTTTTCCACGCTCCCCAGCAAGCGGCGGGCATGTTCAAGGTCGGCGGGGGTGTCCACGCCGAAGGGTGCCCCCGGCACGCGCACAGCGCCGATGCGCATGCCCGCCTCGAGCGCCCGGAGTTGCTCCAGCTTCTCGCGTTGCTCCAGGGCCGAGGGCGGCAGCGAGACGAACTGCCCGAGCGCCTCGCGCCGGTAAGCATAAATGCCAATATGGTGCCAGAGCGGCCCCTCGCCCCCCGGTACCGGGTTGCGCGAGAAATACAGCGCCGGGGCAACCTCAACCCCTTCCGGAAAGGCGCAGACGCATTTGACGACCGATGGCGACAGCGCTTCCTCCGCGCTGGTAACCGGGGCGACCAGCGTGCCGATATCGTAGCCCAGCTCCAGCGGACGCAGCACCTTGGCCAAGTAGGATGGATCGATGGCCGGAAGATCGCCTTGCAGGTTGATCACCACGTCATGCCGCCCGGCGGGGTCGAGGCTTTGCAGCGCGGCGTGGATGCGGTCGGACCCGGAGGGCAAATCAGGGTCGGTCAGCACGGCAATGCCACCGGCACGCTCCACGGCCTCCGCCACCTCCGCCTCGCCGCACGCCACGGCGACAGGCCCCAGTTCCGCCTCCTGCGCCCGGCGCAGCACATGCACGATCATCGGTAACCCGGCGATGTCTGCCAGAACCTTCCCCGGCAAACGGGTGGAGCCGAGCCGGGCGGGGATCAGAATAATCGGTGTCACTTAAGCTTGGCCTCTATCCTGCTTGTCGCGCCTGCCTAAAACGCTCTAGGGTCCAGTGCAATCACATTGCTAATGTGTTTGGGGAGCATAATGAGCAAATCTGGCGAGGACAGCCTGCTCGGCAACAAGATTGCGGCAGGCGTATTGACTGCAGGACTCATCTTGTGGGGTGCAAACCGCATCGCCCACATCGTCGTTTCCGACGAGGCTCCAGAAAAGCCCGCCATACAGCTGGCTGGGCTGGCCCCCGCGGCACCTGTGGCCGCCACCGCCGGCGGCGGGCTGGAATCCATCATTCCCCTGCTCGCCAGCGCCGACATCGCCAAGGGCCAGGCCTTCGTGCAGGAGCAATGCACCGCCTGCCACACCCTCACCCAAGGCGGAGCGAACAGCGTCGGCCCCAATCTCTACGGCGTTCTGGGCGGTCCAATGTTCGCCCATGCCGGGTTCACCTACTCTGACGCCGTCAAAGCCAAGGCCAAGGGCAACTGGGATTACGACAGCATGAACGCCTGGCTGGCGTCGCCGGCCAACTTCGCCTCCGGCACCGGCATGTCCTATGCCGGGATCAAGAATACCCAGACCCGTGCCGATGTGGTCGCCTATCTGCGCACCCTGACCGCCAGCCCGCTGCCGCTCCCCACCGCGGAAGAGGTGAAGGCCGCCAGCGCCGCCGCCCCCGCGAGCACCGCGCCAGCGGCGGCAGCCGCGCCCGCCGCCCCAAGCATCGACACGCTGTTCGCCAGCGCGGACCTCACCAAGGGCCAGGCCGTGTTCCAGCAGGAATGCTCCGCCTGCCACAGCATCGCCAAGGGCAGCCATGGCGGGTTCGGCCCCAACCTCTACGGCATTGTCGGCGCCAAGGCGTTCTCGGTGGCCGGGTTCACCTATTCCAGCGCCGTGCAGGCCAAGGCAGGCCGGCCCTGGACTCCGGATGCCTTGAGTGACTGGCTGAAAGCGCCTAACAGCTACGCTCCTGGTACGGCCATGTCGTTCGCCGGAATCAAGAACGACCAGACGCGGGCTGATGTCATTGCTTACCTCAACAAAAACTCCAACTCCCCAGCCAAACTCCCTTAACGCCTGGGTGACTGCGGCGGAGGCAGCACTGGACGCCGCCGGCGCCGCGATCCGCCCGCATTTCCGGGTTGGCCTCTCAGCCGATGACAAGTCCGATGAAAGCCCCGTTACGGTGGCCGACCGGCGGGCCGAAGAGGTCCTGCGCGAACATCTGCTCGCTTCCTTTCCAGATTTCGGGATCATCGGCGAGGAATTCCCCGCCCACCGGCCGGACGCGAAATATACCTGGGTTATCGACCCTATTGACGGCACACGCGCCTTCATCACCGGCCGCACCACCTTCTGCACCCTGCTCGGGCTGCTGGAGGACGGCGCCCCCGTACTTGGCTTCATCGACCAGCCGGTGACCGGCGAGCGCTGGATCGGCGGGCGCGGCGTGCCCGCCCGCTTCAAGGGTAATTTCGGCGGCCAGATCGGCACCCGCCAGAGCGTGCCCCTGGCCGAGGCCGAGCTGTCCTCCACGGCGCCGGAGATGTTCACCCCTGAGCAGGCGGCCCGCTTCGCCAAGCTCCAGGCCGCGGCCAAGCGCGTCTATTGGGGCGGCGATGCCTATGGCTACGGGCTGCTCGCGCTTGGGCAGATCGATGTCGTGGCGGAATGCAGCCTGAAGCTCTGGGACTGGGCCGCCCTGGCCCCGGTGGTGGAAGCCTCTGGCGGCGTGGTCACGGACTGGGCGGGCCAGCCGCTGCGCCTGGGCGCTGCGGGCGATGTGCTGGCCTCCGCCAACCCAGCACTGCACGCGGCCGCGCTGGCGGCACTTCGCTGATCCCACCGCTTGTAAATCGCGGACGACCGCCCAACTAGGTTCGCAGGATGTCCGGATTCCAGCCCAGAGTGAAGGCCGTACTTGGCCCCACCAATACCGGCAAAACCCACCTCGCCATCGAACGGCTGCTGAGCCATTCCTCCGGGATCATCGGCTTTCCGCTACGACTGCTGGCGCGCGAGAATTACGACCGCATGGTGGCCCGCAAGGGCATCCGCAACGTCGCGCTCATCACCGGCGAGGAGAAGATCGTGCCTCCCGGGGCGCGCTGGTTCTCCTGCACGGTGGAGGCCATGCCGCTCGACCGCAAGGTGGAATTCCTCGCCGTGGACGAGATCCAGCTCTGCGCCGACCCCGATCGCGGGCATATCTTTACCGACCGCCTGCTGCACGCGCGCGGCCTCGTGGAAACCATGTTCCTGGGCGCCGAGACCATCAAGCCCCTGCTCAAGCGGCTGGTTCCGGGCGTGGAGATCGAGACCCGCCCCCGCCTCTCGCAACTTACCTATGCCGGGCCGGTTAAGCTCTCCCGCCTGCCGCCGCGCTCGGCCATCGTCGCCTTCTCCGCCGCCGATGTCTACGCCATCGCCGAGGCCGTGCGCCGCCGGCGCGGCGGCTGCGCCGTGGTCATGGGCCGCCTCTCGCCGCGCACCCGCAATGCCCAGGTCGCGCTGTACCAGGACAAGGAGGTGGACTTCCTGGTGGCGACCGACGCCATCGGCATGGGGCTGAATATGGACGTGAACCATGTCGCCTTCGCCGGGGTGCAGAAATTCGACGGCCACAAGCCCCGTCCGCTCTACGCGCCCGAGATCGGCCAAATTGCCGGACGCGCCGGGCGCGGCATGCGCGACGGCACGTTCGGCGTCACGGCGGACTGCCCGGCACTGGGCGAAGAAATGGCCGAGGCCGTCGAGGCGCACCAGTTCGATCCGCTGGAACAGCTCTGCTGGCGCAACGCGGCGCTGGATTTCCGTTCTGCCGATGCGCTGCTGGACAGCCTCACCGCGCCCCCCGACCGCCCCGGCCTGGTGCGCGGGCAGGATGCGGCGGACGTGCTCACCCTGGCGGCGCTGAACCACGATGCCGACATCCGCAAGGCCGCGCAGGGCCGCAACGCG
This sequence comes from uncultured Alphaproteobacteria bacterium, assembly GCA_963750235.1. Classification (GTDB taxonomy): domain Bacteria; phylum Pseudomonadota; class Alphaproteobacteria; order Acetobacterales; family Acetobacteraceae; genus Acidocella. Next base: position 200,522 of record CAVVPW010000003.1, on the reverse strand, counting down.
GTGAAGCTGCTGTGGGAAGCCTGCCAGATCCCGGATTTCCGCAAGCTCGCCACCGATGGGCACGTGAAACTCTGTGGCCGCATCTTCAACCATTTGCGCGCCTCGGAAAAACTGCCCGAGGACTGGGTCCGCCATGAGATCGAGAACCTCGACAAGGTCGACGGCGATATCGATACGATTATGCAAAGGCTGACGGATGTGCGGGTTTGGGCGTATATAACTGCCCGTGCGGATTGGATGCGCGATGCCGACACCTGGGCCATGCGTGCCCGGGCGGTGGAAGACCGGCTTTCCGATACGCTACACGTGAAACTAATGGCGCGGTTTGTTGATAAGAGGGCAGCACATTTGACGAGACGTTTGGAAGACGCCGAGGCGACAGAGCTGCAGGCGGTCGTGGCCAGTAACGGCCTGGTGCTGGTGGAAGGCCATGAGGTCGGACGCGTGGACGGGTTCCAGTTCCACCCCGATCCTTCAACCCAGGGGAGCGAGAAGAAGCTCGTGCTCCGCGCCGCGCGCCGCGCTTTGGCGCAGGAGATGCCTCGCCGCATCATTCGCGCTGAAACCGCCGCCGATGACGCCTTCACCCTCACCGATGACCGATTCATCGAGTGGGAAGGGGCAAAGATCGCCAAGCTCAAGAAGAGCGAAACCTTTCTGAAGCCGGCCGTGGACATCATCCATTCCGAGTTCCTGGACGGCCTGGCCCGCGAGCGCCTGCGCGTGCGCCTCGCCACATGGCTCGCCACGGAAACGGAAAAACGCCTCGGCGCGCTGCTGAAGGCCATGGAGAACCCGCCCGCCCCGCTGCGCGGCATCGTGCACCGGCTGAGCGAGTCCGGCGGCGTGCTGGAAGCTGAACCAGTTGCACCAGAATTGCGGCAAGAGGCGAAGACGTTCGGCATCGATCTCGGCCGCTTCGCCATCTACCTGCCCGCCGCGCTTAAGCCCGGCGCCGCCCGGCTACGCGCCTTGTTCTGGGGCGTCTGGCACGACCGCAACCCGCCGCCACTGCCCGCCCCCGGGCTGGTGAGCGCACCGATGCCCAGCAACTGGGGACCTGATTTCGCGCTGGTCATGGGCTGGGTGCAGGCCGGCCCCCTGATGATCCGCCTGGATGTGGTGGAGCGCATTACCCGCGAGCTGCATTACCTGCTGCGCAAGCACCCCATCCTGCTGCCGCCGAATATCGGCTCGCGCATGGGGCTGAAGCCGGACCAGCTCGCCCCGGTGCTGAACGTGCTCGGCTTCCGCATCATCCCAGCTGGCACGCTCGGGGCCAAGCATTACGGCCCGGCCGCTCCCGCCATGCTAGCCCGGCGCAAGATGGAGCATCAGCAGCACGCCCCCGCCGCCCCGGCGGCGGAACCGGCGCCCGTGCTGGCGGACAGCCCCTTCGCCGCGTTGGCGGCGCTGAAGAAAACCGCGCGGCGCTGAATGGCGGACGAGGAGGCTGGCTGGCTCCGGCTCGACAAATTCCTCGTCTTCGCGCGCTTCTGCAAAACCCGGTCGGTTGCCACCGCACTGGTGGAAAAAGGCGCGGTGCGCATCAACCGGCAGAACACGGACAAGCCCCACGCCAAGCTGCACCCGGGCGACGTGCTGACACTCGCCTTGCCGGGCGGGGTGAAGGTGGTGGAGGTGCTGGGCCTGCCGGAAAAGCGCGGCTCCGCCCTGGTGGCGCAAGCGTTTTACAGGGAGATCGGGTAATCCCCGTCATCGCGAGCGCAGCGTGGCGATCCATCTTCCGGGACGAGGCATGAAAGATGGTTCGCCACGCCGCTGCGGGGCTCGAGATAACGAAGCGCCTCGACGGCGCGGGTAGGGCCGCCATGATAATACAAGACCGGAATTTTGTGGCGGGATGACGCGATGAGTTTTGCAGAAACTCGGGCTTGTGGTTTTGCTGCTGTCGGGATGCCTTTTGGGCGTCGCTCATGCGCAAGCCGCGGCGGGTTCCGGTGATGATTCTGCCATCCCGCCACCCACCGATCATGGCGCCGGGTACACAATCGTCTTGGTGCAGCAGCACCAAGAGCATCCGCTGGGACCGGGTGCCGATACGCGGTCTGGGTCAACCATCCACCTGGACCGGACCTATCCGCTCATCGCCAGTCCGCCCACGCCAGATACCCAGGCCTTCAACAATGAGATGCAACGCCGGGCCGCGCAATGGTGGGCCGCCATGGATGCCCCGAAGGACAACAGCACCGCCGCCGACCCCGATACGGATTACGAACTGGACTGCGAGCCCGTAGGTCTGCCGCCACCCATCAACTTCCCCCCGCCCGCTGGTGCTCGTATGCTTCCCGGTCTCGTCTCGATGGTCTGCCGCAATGACGTGTTCTGGCGTGGCGCGGCCCATGGCGCCTATGGCTTTGGCGAGTACTGGGGATTCAACTGGCTTCTGCATCAGGGTCGCGAAGTGCTGGCCAGTGACATTTTTGATATGAAGACAGGCTGGCTGCGTGCGTTAACTACTGCGACAAACCTAGATCGAAGCGCGGGTGCGAGTGGTGTCGTAGAACCGTTGGATTTTTCAGACACGAGTCATTGGGTCGTTACGTCCGGAGGGCTTGGACTTACCTATTCGGCTTCTGATTTTAACGGAATCGAGGAAGGCGGGGATGGCAAGTATGTCGTCATCCCCTGGTCCAAACTCGCCCCCTACCTCCGCAAGGACGGCATCGTCCCGCAGGCAGACTGGTCGGCCACCGCCATGCCCGGCAATTGAGGCCAGGATGCCTGCCGCCCCCTGTAACTTGACCTAAAACCCCTGCCGCGCGCATAGGGGGATCAGAACCGCGATTTGTTTTCTTAGGAGTGCCTGATGACCTACGTGGTCACCGAAAACTGCATCAAGTGCAAATTTATGGACTGCGTGGAAGTCTGCCCGGTGGACTGCTTCTACGTCGGCGAGAATTTTCTGGTGATCAACCCGGACGAGTGCATCGATTGCGGCGTCTGCGAGCCGGAATGCCCGGCGGAAGCCATCTTCCCCGACAGCGACGACCGCGCCGCCGCCTGGGCAGAGCGCAACCGCGACCTTGCCGCGTCCTGGCCCAACATCACCCGCAAGGGCACCCCGCCGGCCGACGCCGAGGAGTGGAAGGGCAAGCCCGGCAAGGAGGCGCTGCTCTCCCTGGAGCCCGGCCAACCGTAAGCTTGGCCTCCCCCGGGTGACGGGGGGCAAAAAATCTGTTATATAAAGCAGATATGAGCCGGGGGCGGGTCGACCGCACCCGGTTTTTGGTGGTTGGAGTAGCGATGAGCGAGAAGCAGAAATCCGGCGTGGCGAAGAAATCCGCCAAGCCCTTGGCCGAAGCAGCAGACGAGACAACCATGGCGGCAAAGCCCACCGACAAAGCGCCGAAAGCCAAGCGCGCGCCGGAAGCCGATGAGCAGGCCGCGCCCGTGGCACCCCCCGCCGCGCCAGCGCCGGTCATGCATGGCGGCATCCCCGCCGGACCGATCCGCCCGCTCTCCCCGCCCCGCGCTCCGGCCAAGGCGGAAAACTTCCAGGAGGGCGACTACGTCGTCTATCCCACTCACGGCGTGGGTAAGGTGGAGCGCATCGCGGTCGAGGAAATCGCCGGGCATACGCTGGAGCTGATCCACATCACCTTCGACGAAAACCGCATGACCCTGCGCGTGCCGACCAACAAGGCCCGCACCGCCGGTTTGCGCAAACTCGCCTCGAAGAAGCAGTTCGACGACGTGCTCGCCGTGTTGAAGGGCCGCGCGCGCATCAAACGCACCATGTGGTCGCGCCGCGCGCAGGAATACGAAGCCAAGATTAATTCCGGCGACCCAGCGGCCATCGCCGAGGTGGTGCGCGACCTGCACCGCAATGCCGGCCAGCCGGACCAGAGCTTCTCCGAGCGGCAGATATATGAATCAGCCCTGGACCGCCTGGCGGCGGAATACGCGGCGCTGGAACAGATCGACAAGCCAACCGCCATCGAGCGCCTCATCGCGCATCTGAAGTCGGAATAAGGACTGCGGCTTAAGCCGCAGTCCCGCCGATGGTCAGGCTGGACAGCTTGATCGTCGGCTGGCCGACGCCCACCGGCACGCCCTGGCCGTTCTTGCCGCAGGTCCCAACGCCGGGATCGAGTTCCAGATCGTTGCCGATCATCTCGACCTTGGTCAGCGCATCTGGCCCATTGCCGATCAGCGTCGCCCCCTTCACCGGCGCGGTGACCTTGCCATCCTCGATCAGGTAAGCCTCGGCGGCGGTGAAGACGAATTTGCCGGAGGTGATATCCACCTGCCCGCCACCGAAATTCACCGCGTACAAGCCGCGCTTCACCGAGCGGATCATGTCCTCCTTCGAGGCATCGCCGCCCAGCATGATGGTGTTGGTCATGCGCGGCATCGGCGCATGGGCGTAGGACTGGCGGCGGCCATTGCCGGTGGCGCGCATGTTCATCAACCGGGCATTCTGCCGGTCCTGCAGGAAGCCAACGAGGATGCCGTCCTCAATCAGCGTGGTGCGGGATGTCGGCGTGCCCTCGTCGTCGATGGTAAGGGAGCCGCGGCGATTGGGGATGGTGCCGTCGTCGACCACGGTGACACCCGGCGCGGCGACACGGCTTCCCATTAGACCGGCGAAGGCCGAAGTCTGCTTGCGGTTGAAATCGCCTTCCAGCCCGTGGCCGATCGCCTCGTGCAGCAGAATGCCTGGCCAGCCCGGCCCCAGCACCACTTCCATCTCGCCCGCCGGGGCGGGGATGCTTTGCAAATTCACCTCCGCCTGCCGGATCGCCTCGCGCACCGCCGCCTGCCAGAAGTCCGGGGTCACGATGGGCCCATAGCCCGTGCGCCCGCCCGCGCCATGTCCGCCGGATTCGCGGCGGCCATTCTGTTCCATCACCACCGACACATTCAGCCTTACCAGCGGGCGCAGATCCGCCACGCGGGACCCATCGGCGCGGATGATCTCGATCGCCTGCCATTCCCCGGCGACGCTCGCCATCACCTGCACCACGCGCGGGTCGGCGGCGCGGGCGAAGGCGTCGATCTGCTGCAGCAGCTCGGCGCGGGCGGCAAAGGGCGCCTCGGCCAACGGATTGAGCCCGGCATAGAGGGGCTTGGAAGCCATGGCCGGGCCAGCGGCGGTCAGCGAATGCTCGCGGGCCTTGGCGGCACGGATGGTCTCGGCCGCGCGGGCCAAGGCGGGTTCGGAAATCTCCCCGGCATGGGCGAAATACGCAGCCTCTCCCAGCACGGCGCGCAGGCCGAAGCCGCGGCGTGTGTCGAAGCTGGCTGAACGGACGCGCCCGTCATCGAGCGAGACGAACTCCGACTCCCGGTATTCCAGGAACAGTTCGCCATCGTCGGTGCCATCCAGCGCCGGGGTGATGAGCCGGACGGCCTGCTCCGGGTCGAGGCCCTCAGCGCCATGGAACAGTGTGGCGGCGGTCTGCAAAGCCTCGGTCATGGTCAACTCCTATTATTCGGCGGCGGCTTGAACCGCGCGCGGCACATTCAACTCCAACGCACCACGCAGCTTGTGCCGCGCGGCAATCGCGGTGGCAAACAGCAGCACGGCATTCAGCTCATGCACATAGCCAAGATCCACGCTGCCCAGCACGATGGTGGTCATGCCCAGCAGGTATTGCAACGCCACCAGCCCCGCGAGCAGCAGAAAATTATCACGCAGAGCCGGGCTCAGCTTCATCCGCAGGCCCATCACCGCCGTGGTCAGCACCGTCAGCGCCGTCACCGTGGCCAGCAGCCGGTGGCAGAACTGCACGGTCGCCTTGTTCCCCACGAGGTTCAGCAGCGCCGGGTGCAGGTCGAACATCCCCGGGGGCACCCAAGCGCCGTCCATGGTGGGGAAGGTGTTGAACACGGTAATCGCGTTGGAGGTGGCGACCAACGCGCCAAACCCCATGGTGCACCAGATCAGCACGACGCTCGCCGTAGCCCAGCGCCGCAGATGCGCCGCATCCGCCACCGGCACGGGCTCGGGCGTGCGGAAGGTCAGCCCGGTCCAGACCAAGAGGGCGAAAATCAGCATGGCGGAGCCGAGATGCGGCCCGGCCCAAGCGGGCGGAGGAGAGGTGACGCCTGGCTGCATGCCGGTCTGCACCATGTACCAGCCAAAAGTGGCCTGTCCCGCGCCGCACAGGAAGATGAACGCCATCCATAGCGCGCGCCTGCCGCGCAGCCGGCCCTGAATGAGGAAAACAGCGAAGGGGATAAGGAACACCAGCGCCATCAGCCGCCCCCAGCAGCGGTCGAGAAACATCGGCCAGAATAGTGCCTTGTATTCGTCCAGGCCGATCGGGTGGGACTGGTAGAGCGCGGTCTTCTGGAACAGCCCGAACAGGTACGCCCAGTCAGCGGCGCTATGCGGCGGGATAAAGCCGGTAAAAGGCCGCCAGACCTGAATGCTGAACCCGGCGCCGATGGTGCGCGCATGTCCACCGCCCACCGTCATGCCAAAGACCATGCAGGCAAGGATCAACACCCAGTTACCGAGAGCCGGATCGGCTTTGAGAGGCTCGCGCAACGAGGCGAGCAAAGGCTTAAATCCGTCCCTCAAAAAAGATGCCCTGTCAGCCCTCATGCCGCCGCCCCGCGCAGCCGGTGCAGCAGGTTGAGCAGCGCCCCCAGCAGCAGCACCGCGTTCATCTGGTGGACCACGCCGATATCGATCATCTTTGAGACCAGCGCGGTCACGCCCAGCACGAATTGCAGGATCACCAGCAGCCCGATCAGCGCCGCCGCGTCACGCACCGGGGCGGGCGGCTCGTGGCGGATGGTCTGCACCGTGACGGTGAGGATGGCGATCGTGGCGAGTACGGCCAGCAACTGGTGGTCGAAGATTATGGTCGCCGTATCCGAGAAGACGCCGCTCATCGGCCACCCGGCAGGGGGCTGGCCAGCGCCAATGCCCGTGGCCGGGTCAAACGCCGTGATGCCATGGATGCCGGAGACGAAAGTGCCCCCGAACATGGCCAGCAGCAGCAGGATGAAGGCAGCCAGGGTCAGGCGCCTGAGCCCCTTACAGCCAACCGGACGGGCGGGCTCGGGGGATTGCACGGTCAATGCCGTCCACAGCACCGCGCCGAGCAGGAACATCGCAGCAAAGAAATGTACGCTAAGGCGCCAGGGCTCCACGGCTGTGCTGTCGGGGACGAAGCCGGAGGACACCATGAACCAGCCGATGAAGCCCTGCAGTCCGCCCAGCGCGAACAGCAGCGCCAGCCAGGGGATCAACCGCTTCTCGATGCGCCCGGTGGCAGCAAAGCCGATGAGCGGCAGCAGCAGCACGAGGCCCATCAGCCGCCCCCAGAGCCGGTGGATATATTCCGGCCAGAAGAGCTGCTTGAACCCCGCAAGGTCCATGCCCTGGTGCAGGATCTGGTATTGCGGGATGGTCTTGTAGAGCGCGAAAAGCTTATTCCAGGCATCGCCGTTCAGCGGCGGCAGCGCGCCGATAATCGGGTCCCAGTTCATGATGGAGAGGCCAGAACCGGTATCGCGCGTGTAGCCGCCAATACCGGCCATGACCCAGATCATGAAGGCGAGTGCGAACAACCAGGTGGCGACAAGCTTCCGGTTCTGCGGGCTGGCGGCGGTATTCTGCGGCATTTTCGGCTCCTATCGCCCGACGGGATATAGCGGCACGCCAAAAACCGCCATAGCGCCGTCAGTAAGGAACCTTTGCCGGAGATGCAGCCCAGGCGGCATAGGCACCCCGCGCCTCCTCGACAAACTCATCCAGCTGGATCGCCGGGACCGAGCGTTCCTCGGGCCGCTTCTCCAGCTGGCGGTAGAACTCATCGTCATCAAACCCGATCGCCTCGGCGTCGGCTGGCCCGCAGGCATAGTACACGCGGTCGATGCGGGCCCAGAAAATCGCGGCCATGCACATCGGGCAGGGCATGCCGCTGACGTAGATGGTGCTGCCCGAGAGGTCGAATTTCTGCTCACGCTGAGCAGCGTCGCGGATGGCCGTCACCTCGGCATGCGCTGTCGGGTCGCAGGCGGAGAGCACGCGGTTATGCCCCTCGCCAATGATCTTGCCATCACGGACGATCACCGCGCCAAACGGCCCGCCATGCCCGCCCGCCATGCCCTGATACGCCAGGGCTATGGCGCGGCGCATGAACCCGTCCTGCCTGCTCATGCTTCAACCGGGCTGCAGTTGCGGGGCTGAATCATCGCCAGGAACTCCCGGCGGGTGGAGGGGTCGTCGCGGAAGGCGCCGAGCATACGGCTCGTCACCATGCTGGAGCCGGGCTTGTGCACCCCTCGGGTGGACATGCACTGGTGGTTCGCCTCGATCACCACGGCCACGCCGCGCGGCTGCAGCACGTCCAGGATGGTATTGGCGATCTGCGCGGTCAGTTTTTCCTGGATCTGGAAGCGCCGCGCATAGGCATCGACCACGCGCGCCAGCTTGGAGATGCCGACGACGCGCGTCCCCGGCAGGTAGGCGACATGCGCCCGGCCGATGATGGGCACCATATGGTGCTCACAATGGCTCTCGATGCGGATGTCCCGCAGCACCACCATCTCGTCATAGCCCTCGGTCTCCTCGAAGGTACGTGTCAACAGCGCCACCGGATCCTCGGCATAGCCACAAAAGAACTCCTCGTAGGCCCGGGCGACGCGGGCCGGGGTATCCTTCAGCCCTTCACGATCCGGGTCCTCGCCGGCCCAGAGCAGCAGGGTGCGGATCGCGGCCTCGGCCTCGTCACGGCTGGGCTTCTTGGGGCCGCGCGCGGACTTCGCGAGCTTGGTGGCAGGGGTGTGAACGTTCAAAGCGGTCTCCGTAGCAAATCGGCCTGTTGCGAATTCATCTAAATTTCCGGGATTGATATGGGTGACGCGACGCAAGCCGCAACCTTTCTGAAAATTAATGCAGCCGCACGTCCTGGTGCGGGCTGTCGAGACTGAAAGCCGGAATGTCGATATCGAACCGTGCCCCGGACGGTATGTCCTGCATATGGTACTGCCCGGCCATGAAGCCCGAAGGCGTGGAAAGCTGCGTACCGGACCTGTACTCGAACCGCCCGCCGGGCTGCAGCACGGGCTGCTCGCCTACCACGCCCTCGCCATGCACAGTTTGCATGCGGCCATGCGCGTCGGTAATCCGCCAAGTACGGCGCAGCAACTGCACCGCAAAACGGCCATTATTGGTAATGGTGACATGATAGGCCCAGAGGAACCCCCCCGAATCCGGCTTCGACTGGTCGGCAAGGTAAAAAACCTGAACCTCAACCGTGATGCCTTGGGTGGTTGCCATGAAACCTGGTCGCATAAAGCCGACCGTAACGCAGCCCCGTAGGCGCCACAAGCGCGTCAACGCCGCGCGAATTTTGGGTTTTGCCGAGGTCGAGAGGCGCTGCTACACGGGTAATATGAAGATGACCTCGCTGATTGGCTGCCGTGGCGCCGTCGCCGTTTGCATCACGCTCTCGGCCTGTGCCGCCGGGCCAAGCGGCGCTTTCGGCTACCCGGATGACGGCAGCACCTATGGCGCCTTCCTCGCGGCGCGCTATGCCGCCTCGCAGAGCGACCCAGCCTCCGCCGCCAAATTCTACACGCAGGCCTTGCAGGGCGCGGGGAACAACCAGGAACTGATCGCGGAGGGCTTCCTGGCGGGCGTGCTCTCCGGCAGCCCCGAAGCCTCCCAACTTGCGCCAAAACTGCCGGACAATGCGCTGGCCACGCTGCTGCTTGGCAACCAGGCGGCCGTGGCGGGAAATTTCGACCAGGCGAAGCAGATTTTCCAAAGCCTGCCGCAGGACAACCTGACCGGGCTGATCAGGCCGCTGCTCCTCGCCTGGGCACAGCTCGGGGAAGGCAACGAGCAGGCGGCGCTCACCGGGCTGGGCTCGTATTTCACCGATCCCACCTTTGGCCCGGTATATGTGCTGAACGCTGCGCTGATCGCCGATGCCGCGGGCGACACCAAATCCGCCGCCCAGCTTTACGCCAACGTCGATACGTCTCAGCCGAATTTGCGCCTGACGCAGATCCTGGCCAGCTGGTACGCGCGGCAGGGGCAAATGGCGCAAGCCAGTGCCACGCTCAACACGCTGATCGCGACACATCCGGATCTTCAGATCGCCCTGCCGCAGTTGCAGGCGCAGCTGGCCAAACCCGTGATCACCACCGCCGCGGACGGCATGGCCGAGGCGTATCTCACCCTGGCCGGCTCGCTCAACCAGCCGCAGGAGGCGTTTCTGCGCACCGTGCTGCTGCGTTTCGCCCTGCAAATGCGCCCAGACCTCTCCGCCGCAAGGCTGCTGCTGGCCAACACGCAAACCGGCTCCGACGATCCCAGCTTCACCCCCACGCCGGTGGAGATGAGAAACGCCCTGACTACGCTTGAGCCGATCCAGAAAACCGACCCTCTCTACGGCCCCGCAGGCGTGCAGGAGGCAACCCTGCTCGCGGCGCTCAAGCAGCCGGACCAGGCGGTGGCGCTGATGCGCGGCCTGATCGCGGCCAACCCCGGCAATGCCGGGCTCCTCGGCACCACTGGCGACATCCTGCGCAACGCGGACCAATGCCGGGCGGCGATCCCGTATTACAACCAGGCCATCGAGGCCGTCGGCCAGCCGTTGCCGCAGCAAGCCTGGAGCCTGTTCTTCGACCGTGGCACCTGCGAGGATCAGACAGACGGCTGGGCCGCCGCCGAGCCGGACATGTTGGAGGCGCTGAAACTCTCGCCCGACCAGCCCTATGTGCTGAATTATGTCGGCTATAGCTGGGCCTTGCACGGCGAAAAACTGCCCGAAGCCAAGGCTATGCTGCAGCGCGCGGTGAGCCTAGACCCGAATGATGGCGCCGTGATCGACTCTCTTGGTTTTATCGAACTCAAGCAGGGCGACACGAAAGGGGCGCTGGCACTCCTGACCCAGGCTGTGCAGCTGTCACCCGACGACCCGGAGGTGAACGGCCACCTGGGCGATGCGTTCTGGCAGAATGGCCAGCCGCTGCAGGCGGCCTACCAGTGGCAACGCGCCCTCTCCCTGAACCCGGACCCCAAGCTGGCCGCCGAGATTAACAGCAAAATCCAGCAGCATTTCGGAACCGCGCCCTGATGATCAGCCTGTTCGCGCCGGCCAAGGTCAATCTGTTTCTGCATGTCACGGCCAAACGGGCAGACGGCTACCATCTGCTCGACAGCTTGGCGGTGTTCCCCGCCGTTGGCGACACTGTGCGCGTGGAAGACTCCTCGGCGCTTTCCCTGGACATTTCCGGCCCGTTCGGCGCGGTGCTGCAGGCGGAGCCGGATAACCTGCTACTGCGCGCCGCGAAGCTGCTCGCACCGGGACGGGGTGCCGCTCTGCATCTGGAAAAGAACCTTCCCGTCGCCTCCGGCATCGGCGGCGGCTCGGCCGACGCGGCGGCGGCGCTGCGTGCCTTAGGCCAACTCTGGGGCATTAAGGCCGATCTGCCGCCGCTAGCCCTGCAACTGGGCGCCGATGTGCCGGTCTGCCTCGCCTGCCGCCCCGCGCGCATGCAGGGCATCGGCGAAGTCCTGGCCCCGGCGCCACGAATGCCGGAATTCGGCATGGTACTGGTCAACCCGGGCGTGGCGGTGCCCACGCCAGCCGTGTTCAAGGCCCGGCAGGGTGATTTTTCACCCCCAGCCAGCCTGCCCGAGGCCTGGACCAGCGTGGATGCCATGGTGGCGGATCTGCGCAACTGCACGAACGATCTGCAAGCAGCGGCGATCGGGATTCAACCGGTCATCGGCCAGGTTCTGGACGTGCTGGCCGCGCTGCCGGGCGCCAGACTCGCCCGCATGAGCGGCTCTGGCGCCACTTGCTTCGCCATCTTTTCCACCCCAGCCGAAGCGGCGGCAGCGGCGGCGGCAATCGACCAGCCCGGCTGGTGGCGTTGGGGTGGGGGGCTTTACGAGCCGCCCCAACCGGACCTATGAGAACGCCAGCGTTTTGGGACGTCGCCAAGCGGTAAGGCAGCGGATTTTGATTCCGCCATGCGGAGGTTCGAATCCTCCCGTCCCAGCCATCTCCCTAAGGTTCATGCTGGTTTTCGGGCGGCAATAGAACCAGTTCCCTGAATTATCCCTTTAAGCACAATCGAAAATATGAGTATTTCCTTGCCCTTTGGCATGGCCCTTACTCATTTGCTTACGGCCACGCCCGGCTCCAGCGCAGGCGGCTTTAAAAACCGAGGGAACCGCCTAAATTAAGCCTAGTAAATGCAAAAGGTGCGTCGATGTTGAAAGACGCGAGATATCTGGCTGGCATGATGGCGATCACCGCCATGCTCAGCCTAACGAGTGTGCCCCTGGCCCAGGCGCATGGCGGCGGGTGGGGCGGGGGCGGTTGGCATGGCGGGTACGGCGGCGGTTGGCATGGCGGGTACGGCGGCGGCTGGCACGGCGGGTACGGTGGCGGCTGGCACGGCGGTTGGGGCTTCTATTGGGGCGGACCGGTATTCAGCTGGGGATGGCCGTATTATGCGCCGCCAGCGTATTACTACCCGCCGCCTGCGTACTACTACCCGCCGCCAGCGTATTACTCTCCGCCGGCAGCGCCGGTAGATGGTGATGGCCAAACGACGGCCCCGCCATCGAACAGAGGCGCGGCGCAGCTTTGCGTGGCCACGCCCTATACTTGCCCGATGGAAGTGACGATCTCACCTGGCTCGACCTGCTATTGCCGCGGTAATCAGGGGCAAAAAGTGTATGGTACGGCGCAGTAACGCGGCCGCGTAAGACAGCTGAACCGGCTACCGCGCCCGCGGCAACGTGAGCGTAACCCGGCACCCCTGGCCCAGTTCACTCTCAATCTCCATCCTGCCACCGGCATTCGCCACGAACCGCGCGACAATCGTCAGCCCCAGCCCTCTGCCGGTGCGGTTGTGCTGGGTCGTGAAGAACACTTCCCCCGCATGGGCCAACGTCTCTGGCGCCATGCCACACCCCGTATCCCGGACGCGAATGACGATCTGATCATCCGTGGCACCGGCCTCGACGAAGATTTCGCCGCCCTCCGCAGTGGCCTCGGCAGCATTTTTCAGCAACTCAGACAAAGCAAGGTCCGCCTGGGCAGGATCGCAAAACAGGAGTGCATCCTCGTCTGTGAGGCTGACCGATATCTCCCTGTTCTCAGGCCGCAGATGCTCATCCAGCCCCCGGATCAGCTGTCCCAAGACTTGGGGCCCAGGCCCCTGACTGTCGGAACCGGAAAATACCATCAGGCGGCGGACAAGCTGCGTCGCGCGGTTGCCGGCGCGGTTGGCCCCTTCGATAAAGCCGTCAAATTCAGTCATTCCGCTACGCCTGGTGCGGATTTGCAGAAGTTCGAGGTTGCCGAGAATTGCCGTCAGGAGATTATTGAAGTCATGCGCCACATGCGCGGCAAACCGCGCCAGCGGATCGGTCTGGCCTGAAACGTTTGGCGGCATCTGCGTGATCTCCACCTTTTTACGAACGCCATATTGGCAAGAGCATCTTAGCACCCGGCGAGCACGGATTAGCAATCCTCGCCGGCTGTTAATATTCTCTTCACCCGCGCAACAGGCCGCCGACGACTGGTGAACCTCTCCAAAGTTTTTTCAGTTGCAAGCTTTCGGATTTAACGAGCCACTGGCAAAAAAATTAATGATCCCTGCCGTGGATGAATCCTGCGCGCTGGCATCGGCTTCACCCGAAACCGCCGGGTGCAAACGCGTCGCCAACTCTTTTCCGAGTTCGACGCCCCATTGGTCGAAAGCGTTGATGTTCCAGATCGCGGCCTCGGTGAAGATGCGGTGCTCGTACAGGGCGATGAGCTTGCCCAGCGTTTCCGGGGTGAGCTGGGGGTAGGCCAGCAGCAGGCTCGGCCGGTTGCCGGGGAAGACGCGGTGGGGGTTGCCGCCCGCTTCCTCCAGGGTGCGGCCGCGCATCAGTGCCTGCGCCTGGCCCAGGCAGTTGGCGATCAGGACCTCATGGTGGTGGCGCATCTCCGGCTCATGCCCGCGCGCGGCGATCAGGAACTCGCACGGGATGACATCGCTGCCCTGGTGCAACAACTGGTAGAAGGCGTGCTGGCCATTGGTGCCAGGCTCGCCGAACACCAGCGGGCCGGTGGCGTGGGACACAGGCGCCCCCTCGCGCGTCACCCGCTTGCCGTTGGATTCCATGTCCAGCTGCTGCAGATAGGCGGGCAGCCGGGACAGGCGCTGTTCATAGGGCAGGATCGCCCGGGCGGGGTAGTTGCAGACATTGCGGTGCCAGATGCCGCACAGCGCCAGCAGCACAGGCAGGTTCTGCGCCAGCGGCGCGGTACGGAAATGCTGATCCATGGCGTGCGCGCCATCGAGGAAGGCGCGGAAATTCGCCGCGCCAATCGCGATCATCACCGGCAGGCCGATGGCCGACCACACCGAGTAGCGCCCGCCCACCCAGTCCCAGAAGCCGAAGGTCTTTTCAGGCTGGATGCCGAAGGCGGCGATCTTGTCCAGCGCCGTGGAGACGGCGGCGAAATGCGCGCTGACCGCCACCTCGCCAAGGGCCGCCACCAGCCAGCGCCGGGCGGATTGCGCGTTGGTCATCGTCTCCACCGTGGTGAAGGTCTTGGAGGCGACGATGAACAGCGTGCGCGCCGGGTCGAGCGGTTTCAGCGTATCGGCCAGATGCGCGGCATCGACATTGGAGACGAAATGCACGCGCGGGCCATCGTGATACGGGGCCATGGCAGCGGTGATCATGGTGGGGCCGAGGTCCGACCCGCCGATACCGATATTGACGATATCGGTGAAGGCGTGACCGGTGGCGCCGGTGAGCGATCCTGCGCGCACCGCCTCGGCAAAGGCGAAGAGCCGGTCCAGCATGGCGTGCACGGCGGGGATCACGTCCTGGCCGTCAACCGGCACGCGGGCCGTGCGCGGGGCGCGCAGGGCGGTGTGCAGCACGGCGCGATTTTCCGTGACGTTGATCTTCTCGCCGGCGAACATCGCATCGCGCCTGGCCTCAACCCCCGCCTCTGCCGCGAGCCGCAGCAGCAGGGCCAGGCTCTCTTCGGTCAGGCTTGTCTTGGAAAAATCCAGCAGCATATCGTCAAAACGGGCAGAGAACTTGTCGAACCGGCGCGGGTCAGACGCGAACAAAGCAGCAATCTGCGGCGCGGCCTCTGCCTGTGCATCCAATTCAGCCCAAATATCCCGGCTCATCGAACAAATCTCCCAGCGTATGGAACTCTATTTGGCATTGGACCGTGGCGGCATTACGGCAAATTCAGATCAATCATCGTCCATCTGCACGCCGGGGTGGAAAAACGCGTACACCGCCCTCGCCGTGGCGCGGTTGATGCCATCCACGGCTTCCAGGTCCTTTAACCCCGCCCCTTTCACCTCCCGCGCCGAGCCAAAATGCAGCAGCAGCGCCTTCTTGCGGGCAGCACCGATGCCAGGGATTTCGTCCAACTCGGAGGTGGTGATCTTCTTGCTGCGGGCGTTGCGGTGCGTGGAGATGGCGAAGCGGTGCGCCTCGTCACGCAGGCGCTGGAGGAAATACAGCACCGGGTCACGCGGCGGCAGCTGGAAGGGCTCGCGGCCTTCCATGTAGAACCATTCGCAGCCTGCATCGCGGTCCGGCCCCTTGGCGATGCCGACCAGCAGAATATCCTCCAGCCCCAGATCCGCCATCACCGCCTTCGCGGCGGAAAGCTGCCCTGCCCCACCGTCGATCAGCACCAGATCCGGCCAGGATTCCGCTTCCCTATCCGGGTCCTCGGCCAGGGCGCGGCCAAAGCGGCGGGTCAGCACCTCGCGCATCATGCCAAAATCATCGCCCGGGGTGATGGCGCTCTTGATGGCGAATTTACGGTAGGCGGATTTGTTGAACCCCTCGGAGCCAGCCACCACCATCACGCCGTAGGCGTTGGTGCCCATGATGTGGGAGTTGTCGTAGGTCTCGATCCGCTTCGGCGTCTCCGGCAGGCCGAACAGCTCCGCCACGGCGGCCAGCAGCTTGCCCTGCCCGGCGGTTTCGGCCAGCTTCCGCTCCAGCGCCTCGCGCGCGTTGGTGGCGGCGTGCAGCACCACATCGTGCTTTTCGCCCCGCTGCGGCACTAGGAGAGACACTTTCCGCCCCGCTTTCACCGACAACGCCTCAGCCAGCAGGTCCTGCTCCTCGGGCGCGTGGTTCAGCAGGATCTGCGGCGGCGGCGGCTTGTCGTCGTAGAACTGGGCAATGAAGGCGGATAGTACCGCCCCCGGCTCATCGCCCTTGGTGTTGGCCGGAAAGAAGCTGCGATTGCCGTTATTGCGCCCGCCGCGAATGAAGAACACTTGCACGCAGCTCTGCCCGGCCTCCTGGTGCAGGGCGATGACATCGGCATCCCCCAGGCTGGCCGGGTTGATGACGTCCGTGCCCTGGACATGCGTCAGCCCGCGGATGCGGTCGCGGATCGCCGCCGCGCGCTCGAACTCCAGGTGCTCCGCCGCCTCCTGCATCGCGGCGGCCAGATCCTTCTGCACCGCGCTTGTTTTTCCGGATAGGAAAGTTTTTGCCTGATCGACAAGCGTCTTGTACTCGGCCTCCGACACGCGCCCGACGCATGGTGCGCTGCAGCGTTTGATCTGAAACAGCAGGCAAGGCCGGGTACGGTTGGCAAAAACCGTATCCTCGCAGGTCCGCAACAAAAAAACGCGCTGCAACGCCTGCACGGTCTGGTTGACTGACCAGGCCGAAGCGAACGGCCCCCAATAGCTGGCCTTGCGCGTATGCGCGCCGCGATGCTTGGCGAGTTGCGGGAAGGGGTGGTCCTCGGTCAGCATCAACCACGGGTAGGATTTATCGTCCCGCAGCAGGATGTTGTACCGCGGTTGTAACCTCTTGATCAGATTGGCTTCCAGCAGCAGAGCTTCGGCCTCGGTATGGGTGGTGACGATCTCCATCGACACCGTATCCGCCACCATCCGGCGCAAACGCTCCGGCAGCCGGGCAAGCTGGGTGTAGGCGACCACCCGTTTCTTCAGGTTGCGCGCCTTGCCCACGTACAGCGCCATGCCCTTGGCATCGAGCATCCTGTACACGCCAGGGTTGCCAGGCATGGTCCGTAATGCGGCCTCGATGATCCCGACTCCAACCGCCGGCGGCTTATCCACACTCATCGTGATAACCCTGTGGATAAGTATGTGGACACTGTTGAAAAAGCCAGGACAACCCTATTCGCCCCGTTGCGTGGACAGAATTGTTCCGAAGTTTTATTACCTACGGTTAACACATTGAATTCGCTTATAATTTTTCCCGCAATCCGGCCACAAAGACGCCCCAGCACCGGCTGAAAACCCCTTGACTCTATGTAAATCAAGAGGGTGGAAAACTAGGTATTGCGTCGCTCGATTTCCACACCGGCAGCCGCCGCATCGGCGAACACATCGAGTTTTTCCACACACACCCGGGCCAGCCGGACACGGTCGTCCGCAAGGCATATTTCGGCCAGGCGCTCGGCCAGGGTTTCAACCAGCTGTACGTGCCCGGCCGCGACCACGGCGCGGACATTGTTCACGATAGCCTCGTAGTCCACCACGCGGGCCAAGTCGTCCGCTCCGACAGCCGGGCGGGAGAGATTCTGCGCGCCATCGTCCAGCACGCTGAGGTCGAGATTGATGCGGATGCGCTGGCGGGCTTTGTGCTCATGCGGGTGCACGCCAATACTGGCCGTGAGCACGAGGTCACGAATAAACATTCGGCGGGTGGCGCGGGCGGCATCGGCGTAGCGGGGGTATTCCATGGCCCCGTGTTTTGCTCGCCCGGCTGGTCGAAGGCAATCTCCACAGGGTTCACAAACCACCTCCCGCCGCCTGATTATTTGCCCTAAACCGGAACGAAGCCGGTTAATCAGGGGATGAACATGTGGAAGACAGGATTGGCGTTATGGCTGGGGTTCCTGGCGGCATTCCCAATGCTTGCCGAGGCGGCAGGCCCCGAAGGCATTACGGTGCAAAACCCCCGGGTCCGCTACCTGCTCCCCAACCTCCCCGCTGGCGTGTACCTGACCCTGACCAATGGCAGCGACATCCCGGCGGTGCTGACCGGCGCACGCTCGCCCGCCTGCGCCACGCTTATGCTGCACGAAAGCATGGATGCCGGGGGAACTTCGATGATGATGGGCGTTTCCAGCATCCCGGTTCCGGCCCATGGCAGCGTGGCCCTGTCCGAAGGCGGGTACCACTTGATGTGCATGCAGCCGCAGATGCGCGTCGGCGGCAAGGTGCCGATCACGCTTGAGTTCCAGGACGGCAGCCTCCTGACCCTGACCGCGCCGGTTTATGGCGCATCTGGCGCACCCTGAGCCCCGCCCCGCTGTTGGCAGCACCGCCGCAAGGGAATAATGAGCGGCCATAGAATTTTGCTCTGAGAGGAATGCACTATGCCGGATGCCGCGCCGCTGGATTACAAGGTCAAGGACATCTCGCTGGCCGAATGGGGCCGCAAGGAGATCGAGATGGCCCAGGACGAGATGCCGGGGCTGATGGCGCTGCGCGCCGAATTCGGTGCCAGCAAGCCGCTCAAGGGCGCGCGCATCGTCGGCTGTCTGCACATGACGATCCAGACCGCCGTGCTGATCGAGACGCTCACCGCCCTGGGCGCCTCCGTGCGCTGGTCCTCCTGCAACATCTTCTCCACGCAGGACCAGGCCGCCGCCGCCATCGCCGCCACGGGCGTGCCGGTATTCGCCTGGAAGGGCATGTCCGAGGAAGAGTTCTGGTGGTGCATCGAGCAGACCGTGCGCGGTCCCGATGGTTGGGAACCGAACATGATCCTCGATGACGGCGGCGATGTCACCAAGCTGATGCATGACAAGTACCCGGCGATGCTGGCGAACATCCGCGGCATCTCCGAGGAGACGACCACGGGCGTGCACCGTCTGTGGGAGATGGCTAAGGCAGGCGAGCTGCTGGTGCCGGCCATCAACGTGAACGACTCGGTGACCAAGTCCAAGTTCGACAACCTCTATGGCTGCCGCGAGAGCTTGGTGGATGGCATCCGCCGCGGGACGGACGTGATGATGTCCGGCAAGGTGGCCGTGGTGAACGGCTTCGGCGACGTGGGCAAGGGCTCCGCCGCCAGCCTGCGCAACGCCGGCTGCCGCGTGAAGGTGACGGAGATCGACCCGATCTGCGCCCTTCAGGCCGCCATGGAAGGCTATGAGGTCACCACCATGGACGAGGCCGCCCCCGAGGGCGACATCTTCGTCACCGCCACGGGCAATGTCGATGTCATCACGCTCGACCACATGCGCGCAATGAAGCACCGCGCCATCGTCTGCAATATCGGCCACTTCGACTCTGAAATTCAGATCGAGGCGCTGAAGAACTACAAATGGGACAATGTGAAGCCGCAGGTCGACGAGGTGGAATTCCCTGACGGCAAGCGCATCATCGTGCTTTCGGAAGGCCGCCTGGTGAACCTGGGCAACGCCACCGGCCACCCGAGCTTCGTGATGTCCGCCAGCTTCACCAACCAGGTGCTGGCGCAGATCGAGCTGTGGACCGCGCCCAAGGGCAAGTACGAGAACAAGGTGTATGTGCTGCCGCGCCACCTCGATGAGAAAGTGGCTGCGCTGCATCTGGCCAAGGTTGGCGCCAAGCTGACGAAGCTGACGCCGAAGCAGGCTGATTATCTCGGCCTCGAAGTCCAGGGGCCGTTCAAGCACGACCTGTACCGCTACTGATGCGCGGCTGGGGCAGCATCCTGGCCATTGCTGGGCTGGGAATCCTGGTGGGCGGGATGCTGTTCTTCGGCGCGGTGATGGCGCCGCTGGTGTTCACACACCTGCCGCTGCCGGTGGCAGGCGCCTTCATCCGCGCCGCCTTCCCTTGGTACTATGGCTTCATCCTCGCCAGCGCCGGTCTGGCATTATTGGGCCTCCTACTGCAACGCCGCCTCTGGGCGGCGGCAGTGCCGAGCGCGGTGGTTCTCATTACCGTCTGGTCTCTGCTCTGGCTGCTGCCAAAAATGGACTCGTTGAAGGCCGCGAACGATTCCGCCAGGTTCAGCTTCTGGCACAGCGTATCCGTCTGGCTGAACGGCGCGGAACTCTTCGCGGCGCTGTTACTGCTGATCCGCACAGCCGCGGTCAAAAACCGCGATTAACGGCGTCCGCGTTGCCTCGGTAAAACAACGGTCCTGCTGCAAGGCGCGCAGCATCTGCGCGCCTTGCAGCAGGACGGGAATCATCCGGCCCGATGGTGGCGAGAACCACCTGCCGCTCCCGCCGCACATTCAAAGCCTGCCCGGGGCGGAACAGAAGCAGCCGCATGTTATCGGGTACCGCGGCGATGAACGGGCCGGGGACGCCCACACCATCATTCCCGAACGGCACCACTACCAGCGCGCCCGGATAAGCCGCCACCGCCAGCAGCAGCGCCGCCGCGGCGCAGAGGAAAAGACCAACCCGCTTGTCACTCATCCTTGAGCGCGCGGCTCATCAGCGCCGCCATGGTCTGCGGCACGTTCATCTCCCCGGCAAGTAGCCTAGTCACCGCCTCGGTAATCGGCATCTCCACCCCCGCCGCGCGGGCGCGAGCCAGAAGGGCCGGAGCAGTAGCAACACCTTCCGTCACGTTGCTGCGGCTGGCGAGTATCTCCGCAAGGCTCCGCCCTTGGCCCATTGCCAGGCCAAGGGAGAAGTTCCTGCTGCTCATGCCGGTGCAGGTGAGCAGCAGATCGCCCAGCCCGGAAAGGCCCGAAACGGTCTCCGCCTTGCCACCCAAAGCCGCCGCCAGCCGGGCGATCTCGGCCAGACCACGGGTGATGAGCGCGGCGCGCGCATTCTCTCCCAACCCTGCGCCAATCACCACGCCAGCCGCGATGGCGATCACGTTCTTCGCCGCACCGCCCAGCGCCGCACCCAGAATATCGGCGCTGCCGTACAGGCGCAGCGTGTCCGTTTTCAGCGCGGCGATGAGCTGGGCGCGTGTCTGTGCCTCCGGCATGGCCAGCACGGCGGCCGCAGGTAATCCGGCGGCGACTTCGTGCGCGAAATTCGGCCCCGTCAGCATCGCGGCAGGGCGGCCACCCACCAACTCAGGCGGCAGCAGCAGCGTGCCAGTCTCCAGCCCCTTGCAGCACAGCACCAGCGGCGCGCCGTTCTGCGGCAGCGCGGGGAGGATGCCGCGCAGATGCTGCATCGGCACGGCGAGGAGCAGAATATCCGCCCCCGGCATCTCATGCGTGAGGCGCAAAGCCTCCGGCAGCGCCACGCCTTTGAGGCGCGGGTTTTCCCGATTGCGCTCCATCTCGGCCACGCGCTCGGGGCTGCGCGCCCATAGCGTCACATCCTTGCCCGCGCGGGCGAATAGCACAGCCAGCGCGGTGCCCCAGGCCCCGGCGCCGATCACGGCGATGGATTCACTCATTGATCACCCTCTCGATCACGTTGGAGCAGCCCGGTTCACCCATCACAGCCTCACAGGCGGCGAGGATTGGCTTGGCCTCAACCTCAAACCCGTAAGGCGGATTGACGATGAGCAGCCCGCATCCGTTGAGGCCGATCGGATTGGTGTCCGGGCGGCGCAGAAACTCCACGGCGATGGCATCGCGCAACGGCGTCAGCTTCAAGGTCTCGAAAAAAGCGCGGATGGGGGCGCGGTGCTTGATAGGATACCAGACCACGAACACCCCGGATTTAAACTTTTTCCAGGCCGAGAGCAGGGCTTTTTCCACCGCGCCGAATTCATCCGTGCGCTCGAAGGGCGGGTCGATAAGCACCAGCGCGCGTTTCTCGGGCGGCGGCAGAAAGGCGTTCATCGCCTCGTACCCGTCGCGCTCATGCACCGCCACATTGGGCGCGCCGCGCATGGTCCGGCGCAGCGTGGCGGCATCTTCCGGGTGCAGTTCGCAGGCGATCAGCCGATCCTCCGGGCGGAGCAACGCGGCAGCCAACGCCGGAGAACCAGGGTAGAGGCCGAGCTGCTGCACCAGAGCCACGTAGTCCGCCAATGCAGGCGGCGGGGCGTCGAGCAGCCTGCCGATCCCGTCCCTCCACTCGCCGGTCTTTTCCGCCTGTTCGGAGCGCACGTCGTAGCGCCCAATCCCGGCATGGGTATCCAGCACCAGAAACGGCTTGTCCTTGCGCTGCATGGCGCGGATCAGCGGGATCAGCAGCGCGTGCTTCATCACATCGGCAAAATTGCCAGCGTGGTAGATGTGGCGGTAGTTCATGGGGCGAGCTGTTCCAGCGGCCAGCGCGGTTTGCAAGGGGCGTCTAGCCCGCTCACCTGCCCGGCGTTCAACCGTTCCAGCGCCGCCCACGCGACCATCACGGCGTTATCCGTGCATAGCCGCAGCGGCGGGGCGATAAGGGGCTTGCCCGCCTTCGCCGCAACCTCGGCCAGGCGCGTTCGGATGGCAGTGTTGGCCGCAACGCCGCCAGCGATGATGATGGCGGACGCATCCGGGCACAGCATCAGGGCATGCGCCAGCCGGTCGCCCAGAATATCCGTCACCGCGGCCTGGAAGCTGGCGGCGATGTCCGCGGCACGGGGGCGGGGCAGCGCCCCAGGCGGCTCCGCGGCCACCAGCTGGGCCACGGCGGTCTTCAGCCCGGAGAAGGAGAAATCGCACCCCTCGCGGTGTAGCATCGGGCGCGGCAGGGGCACGGCGCTCGCATCACCCTCGCGGGCGATCGCCTCCAGCGCCGGGCCGCCAGGGTACGGCAGGCCGAGCAGCTTCGCCGATTTGTCGAACGCCTCGCCCACCGCGTCATCCAGCGTGGAGCCGAGCAGCCGGTAGCGCCCCACGCCTTCCACCGCCACGCATTGGCTGTGCCCGCCGGAGAGCAGCAGCAGCAGATACGGGAATGGCGGCTGCACCGGTGCCAGGCCCGGCAGGCGGGCGGTCAGGGCATGCGCCTCCAGGTGGTTGATGGCCAGATACGGCTTACCCGCGGCGATGGCCGCGCCTTTCGCATAGCCGGTTCCCACCAGCAGCCCACCGATGAGCCCCGGCCCAGCCGTGCCCGCAATCGCGGCCAGATCGGCAAAGCCGAGCCCCGCCTCGCGCAGCGCGTCCTTCACCATCGCGTCCAGCGCCGCCAGATGCGCCCGCGCCGCGATCTCCGGCACCACGCCGCCGAAGGCCGCGTGATCGGCGATCTGGCTCAGCACACGCTCGGCGAGGATACTGCCATCCGGAGCGAGAATGGCAGCTGCCGTCTCGTCGCAGGAGCTCTCGATACCGAGCACGGGGCCAATATCTTTTCTTTCCATGCCGCCCGCTCTAGACCACTCGCGTGAAAACCGTAACTCCCCCCGTAAAGCCACACGCCCGCAACCTGCCGCTCAAAGTCGGCACGCGCGGCTCGCCTCTTGCCCGCCAGCAGACGGCAACCTTCCTCGCCCTGCTCAAGCAGTTCTGCCCCGTGCTGCGCGGCATGGATGTGTTCGAAGAGCACATCATCGTCACCACCGGCGATGCGGTGCAGAACAAGGCGCTCGCCGAGATCGGCGGCAAGGGGCTGTTCGCCAAGGAGATTCACGAATCCCTGGCCGAGGGGCGGATCGACTTCGCGGTGCACAGCCTGAAGGACCTGGAAACCACGCTGCCGCCCGGCATCGCGCTCGCCTGCACGCTCAAGCGCGAGGATGCGCGGGACGTGCTGATCCTCCCGCCCGGCGTGGCCCCGAAGGACCCGGCCGACCCGTATGGCGCCCTGCCCCAGGGCGCGCATGTGGGCTCCGCCAGCGTGCGGCGCCAGGCGCAACTGAAATACGCGCGGCCTGACCTCAATTTCTCCCTGCTGCGCGGCAATGTCGGCACGCGCTTGGGCAAGGTGGAGGCCGGCGAGCTGGATGCCACGCTGCTGGCCTATGCCGGGCTGCGCCGCCTGGGGTTGGCGGACAAGGCCAGCGTGGTGCTGAGCACCGAACAGATGGTGCCCTCCGCCTGCCAGGGCATCGTCGGCATCACCGTGCGCGAGGCCGATACCGAGCTGCTGGCCCTGCTCTCGGGCATCGAGGATCCGGAGGCCAAGGCCGTCTCCACCGCCGAGCGGGCGCTGCTGGCGGCGCTGGACGGCTCCTGCCGCACGCCGATCGGCGGTTACGCCCGGCTATTGGAAGATGGCAGCCTGCACCTCACCGGCTTGGTGGCGCGGGCCGACGGCACCTTCCTGCTCAAGCGCACGGCCACCGGCGAGGCGAAGGACGCCGAGGCCTTGGGCCGCGAGCTGGGCCGCGAACTGAAGGCGGGCAGCCCGCCGGATATCTTCCTGCCATGAAGCTGCTGGTCACCAGGCCGGAGCCGGGGGCCAGCGCCACGGCGGCGCGCCTGGCGGCCATGGGATACGAGCCGGTGGTTCTGCCGTGCCTCAACATCCGCACCACAACACCGCGCCTGCCGGAACACCCCGCCGCGCTGATCGTCACCAGCGGCCAGGCCGTGCCAGCATTGCCCGCCATGCTGCATCATCTGCCCGCCTTCTGCGTGGGCGACGCCACTGCAACCAAGATGCGCCAGGCCGGATTCACCCGGGTGGAAAGTGCCAGCGGCAATTCCGAGGATTTGGCGCGACTGGTGACAGCGCGGCGCGTGAAGGGGCTGCATCTGCTGGCGGTGGGAGAGCGGCACGGGCTTGCGCTGGCAAGTAAACTGCGCGAGGCGGGCATCCCGGTCCTGCGCCGCAAGGTCTATACCGTGACCCCGGCCCGGCATCTGCCGGAACCGGTGGCAAAGGCCCTGGAGGCGGGAGAAGTCGCCGGCGCGCTGTTCTATTCGGCCGAGACCGCCCGCGCCTTCGCCCGGCTCCACCCGCCCGGCACGGCGGGCATAACCGCTTATGCCATTAGCGAAATGGTCGCGGATGCGTTACAAGACTTGCCATGGAAGCAAATCCGTGCGGCAGTGGCGCCAACGGAAGCGGATCTAATGGCGTTGCTGGCATGAGCGAAACAGAAACAACGAGCGAAGCCCCAAGAGAGACACCGACCGAGACCACTCCCCCGGTTCCGGCCCAGGCACCGGAGCCAAGCGCGCCTGCCGCCCCGCGGCCAGCGCGCTCGGCTTGGCCGGTGGTGTTCACGCTGGGTTTCCTGATCCTCGGCGCGGGCGAGGGGTATCTCTGGTACACTCAGCAGGCCCACCACGCGGATGCCACGCAACTCGCGGTGCTGCGCACGCAGGTGGATGACATGCGCGCCGAGGCCGCCCGCACCGCCCCGGCCCCGAGCAGCGTGGTGGTGCAGGCGGATCTCGCCCAGAAATTCGCCGACCTCGCCGCGCAGGTAAACGCGATGCAGGCGCAGGAAGCCGCCGACCATGGCCAGCTCAGCCTGATGCAGGCCAACTCCACGGACCTCGACAAGCTGACCACGCGCATCGCGCTGCTGAACGCGCTGGCGACTGCGCGCATGGCGCTCGATGCCGGGCAGCCGCTCGGCACCATCCCGAACGCGCCGCCCGCCTTGGCGCAATTCGCCACCGCCGCGCCGCCGACCGAAGCCGCGCTGCGGCAGAGCTTCCCCGAAGCGGCCGAAGCAGCGTCAGCAGCCAGCCTCTCGCCCAACGGCAAGGTTGGCTTCTGGGCGCGGACGAAACTGCGGCTGGAAGGGATCATCACCATCAGCAACGGCAATACCGTGCTGTTCGGCCCGCCCGCCGCGGCTGTGCTGAACCAGGCCGCGGCGGCGCTTACGGCGGGAAATCTGGCCGGGGCGGTGGCGGACCTGCAGGCACTAAGCCCGCTCGGCCCAGGCCGCGATGGCGGGCTGGCTGGCCCAGGCAAAGGCGCTGCTCGACGCGCGCGCCGCCCTGCTGGCCATGGCACAGGGCGCCTGACCCCATGCTGCGCGCGGTGAAATTCATGCTCCTGGCCACACTGCTGCTGGCGCTGGCCTGGTGGGTGGGCGGTCTTCCCGGCGCGGTCACGGCGCATGCCGGGCCTTATGCGGTCACCACCTCCACCCCGGCCGCCCTTCTGCTGCTGTTCATCATCGCCGTGCTGCTCACTATGCTGCTGCGCGTGCTGGGCGGCGTCCGCCGCGCCCCCGGAAAGCTTGGCGCATGGCGCGCCAGCAGGCGGGCGGCGGCGGGCGAGGCCGCCACTCTGCGCGGGTTGGCGGCGCTGGCGGCTGAGGACGTGCAAGCCGCGAAGGCCGAGGCCGCGCGGGCGCTGAAGCTGCTCGGCGAAACCCCGCTCGCCCTGATGCTGAGCGCCGAGGCCGCGCGCCTCTCCGGAGATGCCGCGCAGGCCAAGGCCGCGTTTGCGAAACTGACCCAGCACAAAGAGCTGAAATTCCTCGGCCATCGCGGCCTGCTGCGCGAGAGCCTGGCGACGCAAGACCACGAAGCGGCCCGCCAACACGCCCAGGCGGCTGAAGCGGCGTATCCGGGTGCTGCCTGGACCCGCGCACAGCGGCTGGAACTGGCGCTGCGGGAGCAAGATTACGCCACCGCTCTGGGCCTGACGCAAGACAAGCACGAGATTGCAGCACTTGCCACGGCGGCAGCTCAGAACGCGGCCAGCCCCTCCCAGGCTTTGACGTTCGCCAAGCAGGCGGTGAAGGCGGACCCGCAACTGGCGCCGGCCGTGGCGGCTCTGGCCGTTGCGCTGCGCGCTATTGGCAAAACCCGGGCGGCGAAAAAAACACTGCGCATGGGGTGGAAAGCCGCACCGCATCCGCTGATCGCCGACGCATGGTCGCTGCCCGGGGCAACGCCACTGGACCGCGCGCGGGAAGCGCCGGAGCTGGCCGCCGCCAATCCGGGCCATGTGGAATCCGAGCTGCTGCTGGCCCGCGCGGACCTGGAGGCCGGACTGACCGGCGAAGCCACCCGCCACGCCCAGGCGGCGCTGGAAGCCGGGGGCAGTGACGGCCGGGCGCAGGGCGTTCTCGACCAGCTGGCCGGCAAGCCTGCCCAGCCCTCGCGCTTCGCCTGGATCTGCGAATCCTGCCATCACGCGCAGCCGGATTGGGCGCCGGTCTGCCCGGTCTGCCACAAGATCGGCACGCTCAGCTGGCGCGCCCCCGGCACGGCGCTGGTGTGAGTGCCCGGCACGGGCGATGAAAACACCGCGGCACTGAGCGGCGCGGACGCGAGCCGCCGTCTCGCTCAGGCCGTTACCGCCCTGGCATTGCTGGCGGGCGGGCGGCTGTTCCTGCTGGGTGTATGGGCGCAGGCAACGAGGCTGTAGCTGTATCTGCGCCACGGGCTGGGCTTTGCCGGCCGGTTCTGCACCACCGGATACTGCAATTACGGCATGTTCTGGCTCGCCGGGGGATTACCGTCCGAAGCTGCCAGCAATTCGGCCATTGTTTAGCGCGGCTGACCTCGCGAACTCGACAACGAGCCTGTTTCCACGAAAATATTTGATTTGATGTTTTTAAATTCAAAATTTCTAGATCAATCCAAATAAATCAACTCATAAGTCATTGAGTTTGTTATCTTTCATATAACATTTGCGGCAAAATGCCGCAAAAAACTGCGTTTTGCGGCAAAAAACTATTTTTTACAGCATCCGCCGCTTATGTCTCAAATTTAAGACGCAAGTTGATGGCCAAAGTTATACTCATCCTGGGTCAATTTAATACAATTTATGGGGCACTTTAGTATAACTTGTGGGGCACTTTAGTATAACTTCTCTCCCCCAGGTTTTCTCGCCAAGTTGTATTAAAGTGCCCCAGAACGGATATTAAAGTGAGCCAAAAAGGGCATAAAAGTGAACCGTAAACTGGATAGGGCGGGGGGTGGACCTCAATTTTGCGGCTCATCTTTATTTGTTGTGATCAACAAAACACATAATAACAATAATAATAAGAATGATCACCTTTAACATGTCATGGTAGTCCGTGATTTGATGGCCAACCTGACTGTCAAGAAAATACAGCCGGCCCGAGCCCAGCTTGAACACCCCAAAAGACCTGCCCGCGGACGTGTGTATACAAAATGAGACGAGCCAAATGACCGATTTAACCGCCGAAGAGCGGATCCTCCAGCTAGCGTGTCCTGTTCACACGCACCACCGACATCGTCCAAAAGCTTCAGGCGGCGCGCCGCGATCTTATAGAAATCGAAGCGGTATTAAAACAAAGTCAGCCACCTCGATAATTCTGGAATTCTGTGCAAAGCGCACTCGGGTCTCAATTTTGGCCGTCACCTGACGGCTTGCAACTGCTTCGCCAGCTCACACAGGCCAATGGCGTCCGTCTCGGAGTTGAGTGGATACCGCTCCGAGCCGCTATATACAACGAACCGTTTGGCCGGATTTAAGTCCGCGCAGGCTTGATGAAAGCCGCGCTCCAACCTGGGGGCGGAACCGCGCTTTATTTCCACCGCCCAGAGTACGTCACCTGGCAGGGTCAGCAGCAAATCAATCTCGGCCCCCGCCGACGTGCGGTAGAAGCTCGCATCCGTGCCCTCGGGCGCGGCTGCGAGCAATGACTCGATGATAAAACCCTCCCAGCTCCCGCCAACCACAGGATGCCCCAGCACATCCTCACGGGCAGATAGGCGGAGAAGGGCGTGGACAATGCCGCTATCGCGCACATAGAGCTTCGGCGACTTCACCAGCCGTTTGCCTTCATTGCTATGCCAGGGCTGTAACCGGCGCACCAGCAGCAGGTCGACCAGCAGATCAAGGTAGCGGGCGACCGTCTTATTATCGACGGCGAGCGAGCGAGCTAAATTCGCGGAGTTGAGCAGCTCGCTTTGGTTATGGGCCAGCATTGTCCATAACCGCCGCAGCGTTTCCGCCGGAAGGCGCGGCCCGAATTGCGGAATATCCCGTTCCAGATACGTCCGTATAAAATCCTGCCGCCACCGGAAGCTGACCGCATCGCTGGATGCCAGGAAGCTGGAGGGGAATCCCCCGCGTGCCCAAAGTGTTTCTAAATCGGAGGCAGGGGCTTCCAGCGCGTCAATCGGCCCAAGCTCCAAATAAGAAATGCGCCCCGCCAGGCTTTCGCCGGACTGGTGGAGCAGATCGACCGAGGCCGACCCTAGCAGAAGAAAGCGCCCCGTCTTTTTGCCTTTGCGCCGTCCTCGGTCGATAAGGCCGCGCAGGCTTTGGAATAGCTCCGGCACACGATGCACCTCATCCAGAATTACCAGCGCATCTTCATGGCTGGCGAGGTATGCTTCAGGATCGGCGAGTTTCGCGCGGTCCGCATTGCTCTCTAGGTCAAGATAGATAGAGGGGCGTGTATCGCCAATTTCCAGCGCGAGCGTCGTCTTGCCCACTTGGCGCGGCCCAAGTAGGGCTACCGCAGGGGCATTATCTATGGCTTCGACAAGTTTTGGCTTGATATGGCGCTCAATCATCCTTGCAATTATGGTGCTAGATACCAATTTTGCAAGGATAAAATGGCTTGATTTTCCGTGTGTAGTTAGCGCTACAGTTGCATTCTTGTTGTGGTTTTGAATCTATATGCAACCACGATTCATCAGATCAAAGCGGCCCGCTTCCAGGCCTATAAGGATCTGGCTGGCTTCAACTTCGCCGCCAGCGAGGTGAATGAGGCCCTGGCTACCGGCTAATTCATTTCGTTATTCCAAATTACGCCCCAGTCAACATGAGGACTCCCTGGTTCCGCAGGGAGGTGCGCGTTCCAGCACGCTCTTGGCCGGCCAGGCATCAATAACAGCCTGGGTTTTGCCAGGCCCAGGCTAATCCGGCCAAAGGATCCCATCTGGCAGCAACCTACCGACCTCTCGACGGCGCTCGGTCAGTGGCACCAGCAATAATGACCGTATCTCTTTGACTTCCTGCGCCAAAATGCCCAATATTTGTGGGCAAATGGCGCGTGGGGAAAAAACTTCAGATCGCGTGAAACCACGCCGGGCTTCAGTTAAGCCGATTGAGCCGGGCACGCCGGCTGTTGGTCGGAAGGAGATATCGCCGGAGGTCGCAATAGGCTCGGTGCGGATTTACGGACGCTATAGAGGCAGCCAGGCGACGAAGACAGAAGCTGAGCGGAAGCTCTCGTTCACTATTCTTTATCCCTGCGATTCCGTCGACACCGAGTTTGTGCGGCTGCAGGCCATTCGGCGGGGCTTGCCGGTGTCGTTTGTGGACGAGATCGTCCAGTCCGGCGCGATCACGCTGGGCGAAGTTAATGAGCTCATTCTACCGAAGAGAACACTGAGCCACCGACGCCAGGCCGGCACTCTGACGCCTGACCAGTCTGACAAGCTGGCGCGTGTCGCCAGGGTGGTCGCCAAGGCCGAGAAGACGTTCGGCAACAAGGAAAAGGCTCGGCGCTGGCTCCGCCGCCCGACTGCACCGTTGAACAACGAGGAGCCGTTGAAGCTGCTCGATACCGAGGCGGGCGCCAGGATGGTCGAGGATCTCCTGGTCAGAATTGAGCACGGCATAGCGGCGTAACGCCATGCTGGTCTGGCGGTTGTGCCGTCGTCCCTGTAAATCGGCGTTACGCTGTGACCCCATAAAACGCAGCCAAATCTGATTGTTGACGCACCGATGGGCGTCGGGACCCCTTGCCGATTTACAGGCAGAGCGCCACGCTGCCATCTCATGCCATTTCCTCGGCGCCGTCAGCCCGTTGAAGGGGTTTTGCGGGCATTTTTCCGGCTTTTTTCTGCGCCAGCGCCGCAAGGTCCGCCGCCATGCGCGCCACCAAGCCGGCCCAGTCCCGCCCGGGCGCGTCCTGGCGGTACAGGTGCAGGCTCGGATACCAGAGCGTGTCCTCGCGCCCGAGCAGCCAGGGAAAATGCGGCGCGAAGGGCAGCATCGCCCAGGCATTCACGCCCAGCGCCCCGGCAAGGTGCAACGGCCCGGTGCACGAGCTGATCACCAAATCCAGCGCCGGCATGATCGCCGCCGTATCGGTCAGGTTGCTGATCTCCTCACCCAGATCTACCACATTCGGCGGCAGAATATGCTCCGCCAGCGCCGCCCGGCCCGGGCCCATTTGCAGGATATAGAAATCCACCCCCGGCACGTTGAAAAGCGGCAATACGCTGGCAAGGCCGGGCGAGCGGAAACGGTCACGCTGCACCGCCGGATTGCCCGCCCAGACAATGCCGACGCGCAATCTCTCGCCACGCAACCGCCGTGCCCAGCGCGCCCGCGCCTTGGCATCTGGGCGCAGAAACGGCACGGCGGCGGGAATGGTCGCCAGTGTTGTGCCGAACAGGAGCGGCAGGCTGAGCAGCGGGCAGTGCACGTCGTGCTTGGGCAGGGGGTTATCTGAGAGCGACACCACGCTAATGCCCTCAATGCTCTCCAGCAGACGGCGCACCGGCGGATGTGCCGCCACCACCACCCGCCGGGCCCTGGAAACCAGCCGGGGCAGATAACGGGCGAACTGGATGATGTCGCCCAACCCCTGCTCGGTATAGATCAGGATCGTCTTGTCGCTGATATCCTCCCCCGCCCATTGCGGCGAGGCGAGGCGCAGCCCCTGCGCCCAGGCGAATTCCGGCAGCTTCCAGCGCCACTCATACTCAGCCCAGCCAGCGGGGAGATCGCCTTGCAGCAGCAATATATGCGCGAGGTGGAAATGATATTCGGCATTATCGGGGCGCAGGGCGATGGCCGCGCGCGCGGCCCGGGCCGCATCCTCCAGCCGGTTCAGCGCCTTCAGGGCGTGGCTGAGGTTGAAATGGGCAGAGGGCAGAAGCGGGTTGAGCGCTATGGCCGCGCTGCACAACTCCGCCGCCAGCTGCCAGCCGCCCAGCTCCAGCAGGGCGCCGCCCAGGCTGGCCTGCACCTCCGCCCCTTGCGGGCGCAGGGCAACAGCCTGTTGGCAGGCGGCCTCGGCTTCATCATAGCGCCCCTGGCGCAGCAGCGCTGTGCCGAGATTGGCCAACGCCAAGATCGAGTCCGGTCGCAGCGCCAGCGCTTGGCGGGTCAGCTCTTCCGCCGCTGGCCAATCCTGCCGGTCGAGCAATGTGGCGCCAAAATTCATCAGCGTTTCGGCACTGGCGGGTTGCAGCGCCAAGGATGCACGGTAGGCCTCCACCGCCGCATCCAGTTGGCCGTCATCATGCAGGGCCTTGCCCAGATTGCCATGGGCCAAGGCATGGCGCGGGTTGAACTCAATGGCACGGCGGAACAGCGCCATCGCCTCTTGGCGCTGGCCGAGCGAGAGCACCAGCACGCCGAGATTGACATAGGCATCGGGGAAATCTGGTTGCAGGGCGATCGCCCGGCGATAGGCGTCGACGGCTTCCTGCGCCCTGCCCTCGGCAACGCAGCGCAGCCCAAGGCTGAACTGGGCCTGGGCCGCAGAGGTGGGCTGCGTCTGAGCATAGAGCGTTGCCGGTTCACCGGGCTTGAGCAACGCCGCCTGCGCCTCCTTCTGCCGCCCTGGCGAGGGCGGCGTGCAGAAGGCGATGGCGGTGAGGCAATAGGCACCCGGCTCGCGCTGCACCATCGCGGCGGCGAACCCGGCTTCGATCAGCGCCGCCCCCAGCGTTGCCTGGGTGAAGCCTGTGCGGTGCGCCATGAATAGATTGCCGTCGGCCATCGAGGCGCGGTGGCCGAACATGACGTCCAGCGGCGAGATCGGCCCCATTGGCGAGTTGTAAAGCGGCTCTTCCAGCATTCCCCCGGCCACGGCCACGGCCACCTCCTGCAAATCCGGCACCTTGATCAGGCAGAAGCCCTCAGGCTTGAGCACCCGACGCATTTCCCTTAGGGCCGGCTGCACCTCATGCGGGTAGAGATGCTCGACATTATGCGAGGAATAAACCGCGTCCACGCCGCCATCCCCGATCACCCGCATATCCGTCAGGCTGGCAATGAAATCAGGGGCCACATCGGGGTCGATATCCAGCCGCCATTCCCGCCAGCCGCCCCGACGGAACAGAGCGGGCAGCTTTTCCGGCCCGGCCACGCCGCAGCCGACATGAAGCACGATCCGGTCTGTCGGCGTGGCATGCAGCATGCTGGTCTCTCCATTGGGCTGGGTGCTTCGAGCGGCGACGACGCGCTCCCAGCAGGTTTCAAATTCCGCGGTGAAGCGTGCGATATTGCCGATTGTCCGGCTCCAGCCCTCGGTGGTGAACAGGGCCTTGTAGGCGGCATAATCCGCTGGCTGCGTGGCCAGCCGAATGGCGGTTGCTGTGTAGTCCTGGAAGCTGGTGGCAATGCCCTGCTCCGCCCCCAGCGCATGGAGCATGCTGGCGGCCATGCGCGAGGCAAAGGCGCGGCCGCAAAGCGTGATCAGCGGGAGCTGCATGCGGATTGCATCGCTGGCCACTGTGCCGGCGTTATACGGGAAAGTGTCGAGAAACAAATCCGCCAGGCTGAGCCTGCTCATATAGGAATCCGGGTCGGCGCGTTCGGAGAAGATCAGCCGCTCCGGCGCAATGCCCGCCGCCTTGGCGATGGCGAGCAGATTGGCCTGGGAATAGGGATTATCTTGCGCCAGCCACAGCACGCTGTTGCCGGTATGGCGCAAAATCTCCAGCCACGATGTGAACATTTCCTGCGTGATCTTGTAGTGCTTCGAGAAGCAGCAGAACACGAAGACATCTTCCGGCAGCCCCAGCTCGGCGCGGGTAAGTGCCCGGCCAATGCCGCGCTGGCTGTCATTGGCCTGATAGATGTGCGCCACGGCCAGCGGTGCGGTGTGATAGGCGGCCGCGTATTCAGGCGGAATAACAAACTCGTCGCAGAGCAGATAATCAAGTTCCGGCAGCGGAATGGGTCCGACAAAGCCGAGATAGGAGGCCTGGATCGGCGCCGGACGCCAGCGCAGCACGGCCAAGCGGCTGCCATCGGTAATGCCGTTGAGGTCGATCAGCACGTCGATCTCATCGGCCCGGATCAGCCGGGCTGCGTCTTCGTCGGAGAGGTCACGGATAAGGCGGACATGGTCGAACGAGGCCAGAACCCTCTGGCGCAACGCGCTGCCATCCTCCAGACTGGAGCAATAGCCATAGACTTCAAACCGGGCGCGGTCGTGGCGCTCGAAGAGTTCGGTGATAAGATAGCTCATCGCATGGCGGCAAAAATCCGACGACATGTAGCCGATGCGGATCCGCCTGTGCGCATAGGGCGTAGGCGGTGCCAGATGCTCCGGCGCGGCCTCCGTCTTGCGGGCAACCCAGGTGGCGGAGGCATGGCGTTGCAGTTCAATGTCGTCACTCAGCGCCATGATGCCGAATGGCCCCGAGCCTTGCAGCACCGCATCCATTCCCAAGCCGGGGCTCTCCGATAATGCCACCGGCCACAAACAGGTTTTCTGGCGCAGATGCACCCAGTGATGCAACACATCCGGCTGCGCGGGGTCGCCGATCAGCGCTTCACGCAGCATCTGCTCCGCCTCCGCATAGCGGCCGATTTTTTCCAGCAAGCGGCCCTGCTGGGTTTGCAAGGCAATCCGCACGTCCGGCGGCTGCAACGCCTGGCGCCAGACGGCCAGCGCCTGATCCGGCTGGCCACAAGCTTCATGCAGCAACCCCAGATTAATCGCGGCGCAATGAAGGTCCGGCCGTAAGGCCAACGCATTATGATAAGCGGTGATGGCGCCAGCCTGGTTCCCATTCTGTGCCAGCACGATGCCGCAATTAAACCACCCCGCCCAGGCCAGTGGTGAGGCCGGGTTGGCCTCCAGCCAAGCCGTGTAGAGGGCAATGTCCGGATCCACGCCGGGGCCAGGCCGAGCGCGCTCAATGGCGGATAAAATCACACCGAACGCAACTCCGCCTAATTCCGGCCACGGGGCCCCCGTGGCCAATGCCCGGTCCAACCCTGCTTCTGTCTGCTGCGCCAGAATTGCAGGCGGGGTCTCAGTGCTTACCATCTTTGGAACACTCACGTCAGATCATAAAGTTACCGAAGCCTGCCCCACCAACCTTAAGACTTTGGTTACAGCCCGCCGTTCAGGCAAAAAAAACACGGGGAGGCCAAAACCTCCCCGTGCCAGTGTGCTGCCCTGTAGCTTACAGCGCGTTGATCTGAGCGGTGCTCATCACACCAAGCTGGGTGCTGGCAAAGTACGGATCCTGCGACGATGTGAAACACCCGATCTGTGCAGCGCTCAACTCGGTGATTTCAGACGTGGTCAGGGCGTGGATCTGCGCCGAGGTGAAGTTGCTGATCTGCGCCGCGGTGAGAGCCGAAACCTCGGTCGCGGTGAGGCCGGCAATCGCCGCCGTGGTGAGCGAGGTGACCTCGGTTGCGGTCAGCGCGGTGATCGTCGCCGTGGTCAGGCCCGCGATGGCCGCCGAAGTCAGCCCAGCGAACTGCACCGGCTGGAGCCCCAGGACATTCGCCCCCAAGGCCGAAACCTGCGCCGAGGTGAGGCCCGCCAGCGCCGTGGTTGTGAGCGCCGTCAGGTTCCCAGCAGCCAGCGCACTGACCTTGCTGCCCAGCCCGGCGAGCTGGGTGGAGTTCAGTGCCGCCAGGTCGGCCGTGCCCAGCACCGAGATGGCCCCCGTGCTCAGCGCCCCGATATCGGTGCTGGTCAGCCCCTTGATCTGCGCCGTGGTCAGCGCCGAGGCTTGGTCCGTGGTCAAAGCCGCCGCCTCGGCGGTGCTCAGCGCCGCCAGCTGGGTGGAACTCAGACCCGCCAGCGCCGTGGCGCCAATGGCCGTGATGTTGCCGCCCAGCGCCGCCACCGCCGCCGTGCTCAACGCGCCCAGCTGGGTCGAGGTCAGCGAGGTGATCTCCCCGGTGGTCAGCGCCGTCGCCTCAGCCGAGGTCAGCCCCGCCAGCGCCGCGTTCGTCAACGCCGTGATGCTGCCCGAGGTCAGCGCACTGACCTTGCTGCCCAGCCCGGCCAGCTGGGCCGAACCCAGCACCGCCAGATCGGCCGTGCCCAGCACCGCAACCGCGCCCGTGCCCAGCGCCCCGATATCGGCACTGCTCAGACCCTTCAGCTGCGTGGTGGACAGCGCCGACACTTGCGCCGTGGTTAAATTTGCCGCCGCCCCGGTGGTCAGCGCCGCCAGCTGGGTGGAGGTCAGGCCCGCCAGCGCCGTGGTGCCAATGGCGGTGATGTTCGCGCCCAAGCCAGGGATTGCCGCCGTGCTCAACGCACCCAGCTGGGTGGAGCTCAGCGCCGTCAGCTGCGCCGTGGTCAGCGCCGAAAGCTGCGTAGAGCTCAGACCGGCCAGCGCCGCATTGCTCAGCGCCGTCACCGAGGCGCCCAGACCATCCGCCGCGGCGGTGGTCAGCACATGCAGCTGCGCCGAGGTCAGCGAGGTCACCTGCCCCGTCGTCAGCGCCCCAGCTTCAGCCGAGCTCAGGCCAGCCAGCGCCGTGGAGCTCAGCCCGGCCACCGAGGTGGAAGCCAGGGCAGAGATATTCGTGCCCAGACCGGCCAGCGCCGCAGAGCTCAAACCCGCAAGCTGGGTGGAGGTCAGCGAGGTGACGTCCCCGGTGGTCAGCGCCGCCGCCTCAGCCGAGGTCAGCCCCGCCAGCGCCGCGGAGGTCAACGCCGTAACATTGCCCGAGACCAGCGCACTGACCTTGCTGCCCAGCCCGGCGAGCTGGGTGGAGTTCAGTGCCGCCAGGTCGGCCGTGCCCAGCACCGAGATGGCCCCCGTGCTCAGCGCCCCGATATCGGTGCTGGTCAGCCCCTTGATCTGCGCCGTGGTCAGCGCCGAGGCTTGGTCCGTGGTCAAAGCCGCCGCCTCGGCGGTGCTCAGCGCCGCCAGCTGGGTGGAACTCAGACCCGCCAGCGCCGTGGCGCCAATGGCCGTGATGTTGCCGCCCAGCGCCGCCACCGCCGCCGTGCTCAACGCGCCCAGCTGGGTCGAGGTCAGCGAGGTGATCTCCCCGGTGGTCAGCGCCGTCGCCTCAGCCGAGGTCAGCCCCGCCAGCGCCGCGTTCGTCAACGCCGTGATGCTGCCCGAGGTCAGCGCACTGACCTTGCTGCCCAGCCCGGCCAGCTGGGCCGAACCCAGCACCGCCAGATCGGCCGTGCCCAGCACCGCAACCGCGCCCGTGCTCAGCGCCCCGATATCGGCACTGCTCAGACCCTTCAGCTGCGTGGTGGACAGCGCCGACACTTGCGCCGTGGTTAAATTTGCCGCCGCCCCGGTGGTCAGCGCCGCCAGCTGGGTGGAGGTCAGGCCCGCCAGCGCCGTGGTGCCAATGGCGGTGATGTTCGCGCCCAAGCCAGGGATTGCCGCCGTGCTCAACGCCCCAGCTGGGTGGAGCTCAGCGCCGTCAGCTGCGCCGTGGTCAGCGCCGAAAGCTGCGTGGAGCTCAGACCGGCCAGCGCCGCATTGCTCAGCGCCGTCACCGAGGCGCCCAGACCATCCGCCGCGGCGGTGGTCAGCACATGCAGCTGCGCCGAGGTCAGCGAGGTCACCTGCCCCGTCGTCAGCGCCCCAGCTTCAGCCGAGCTCAGGCCAGCCAGCGCCGTGGAGCTCAGCCCGGCCACCGAGGTGGAAGCCAGGGCAGAGATATTCGTGCCCAGACCGGCCAGCGCCGCAGAGCTCAAACCCGCAAGCTGGGTGGAGGTCAGCGAGGTGACGTCCCCGGTGGTCAGCGCCGCCGCCTCAGCCGAGGTCAGCCCCGCCAGCGCCGCGGAGGTCAACGCCGTAACATTGCCCGAGACCAGCGCACTGACCTTGCTGCCCAGCCCGGCGAGCTGGGTGGAGTTCAGTGCCGCCAGGTCGGCCGTGCCCAGCACCGAGATGGCCCCCGTGCTCAGCGCCCCGATATCGGTGCTGGTCAGCCCCTTGATCTGCGCCGTGGTCAGCGCCGAGGCTTGGTCCGTGGTCAAAGCCGCCGCCTCGGCGGTGCTCAGCGCCGCCAGCTGGGTGGAACTCAGACCCGCCAGCGCCGTGGCGCCAATGGCCGTGATGTTGCCGCCCAGCGCCGCCACCGCCGCCGTGCTCAACGCGCCCAGCTGGGTCGAGGTCAGCGAGGTGATCTCCCCGGTGGTCAGCGCCGTCGCCTCAGCCGAGGTCAGCCCCGCCAGCGCCGCGTTCGTCAACGCCGTGATGCTGCCCGAGGTCAGCGCACTGACCTTGCTGCCCAGCCCGGCCAGCTGGGCCGAACCCAGCACCGCCAGATCGGCCGTGCCCAGCACCGCAACCGCGCCCGTGCCCAGCGCCCCGATATCGGCACTGCTCAGACCCTTCAGCTGCGTGGTGGACAGCGCCGACACTTGCGCCGTGGTTAAATTTGCCGCCGCCCCGGTGGTCAGCGCCGCCAGCTGGGTGGAGGTCAGGCCCGCCAGCGCCGTGGTGCCAATGGCGGTGATGTTCGCGCCCAAGCCAGGGATTGCCGCCGTGCTCAACGCACCCAGCTGGGTGGAGCTCAGCGCCGTCAGCTGCGCCGTGGTCAGCGCCGAAAGCTGCGTAGAGCTCAGACCGGCCAGCGCCGCATTGCTCAGCGCCGTCACCGAGGCGCCCAGACCATCCGCCGCGGCGGTGGTCAGCACATGCAGCTGCGCCGAGGTCAGCGAGGTCACCTGCCCCGTCGTCAGCGCCCCAGCTTCAGCCGAGCTCAGGCCAGCCAGCGCCGTGGAGCTCAGCCCGGCCACCGAGGTGGAAGCCAGGGCAGAGATATTCGTGCCCAGACCGGCCAGCGCCGCAGAGCTCAAACCCGCAAGCTGGGTGGAGGTCAGCGAGGTGACGTCCCCGGTGGTCAGCGCCGCCGCCTCAGCCGAGGTCAGCCCCGCCAGCGCCGCGGAGGTCAACGCCGTAACATTGCCCGAGACCAGCGCACTGACCTTGCTGCCCAGCCCGGCGAGCTGCGTGGAGTTCAGTGCCGCCAGGTCGGCCGTGCCCAGCACCGAGATGGCCCCCGTGCTCAGCGCCCCGATATCGGTGCTGGTCAGCCCCTTGATCTGCGCCGTGGTCAGCGCCGAGGCTTGGTCCGTGGTCAAAGCCGCCGCCTCGGCGGTGCTCAGCGCCGCCAGCTGGGTGGAACTCAGACCCGCCAGCGCCGTGGCGCCAATGGCCGTGATGTTGCCGCCCAGCGCCGCCACCGCCGCCGTGCTCAACGCGCCCAGCTGGGTCGAGGTCAGCGAGGTGATCTCCCCGGTGGTCAGCGCCGTCGCCTCAGCCGAGGTCAGCCCCGCCAGCGCCGCGTTCGTCAACGCCGTGATGCTGCCCGAGGTCAGCGCACTGACCTTGCTGCCCAGCCCGGCCAGCTGGGCCGAACCCAGCACCGCCAGATCGGCCGTGCCCAGCACCGCAACCGCGCCCGTGCTCAGCGCCCCGATATCGGCACTGCTCAGACCCTTCAGCTGCGTGGTGGACAGCGCCGACACTTGCGCCGTGGTTAAATTTGCCGCCGCCCCGGTGGTCAGCGCCGCCAGCTGGGTGGAGGTCAGGCCCGCCAGCGCCGTGGTGCCAATGGCGGTGATGTTCGCGCCCAAGCCAGGGATTGCCGCCGTGCTCAACGCACCCAGCTGGGTGGAGCTCAGCGCCGTCAGCTGCGCCGTGGTCAGCGCCGAAAGCTGCGTGGAGCTCAGACCGGCCAGCGCCGCATTGCTCAGCGCCGTCACCGAGGCGCCCAGACCATCCGCCGCGGCGGTGGTCAGCGCATGCAGCTGCGCCGAGGTCAGCGAGGTCACCTGCCCCGTCGTCAGCGCCCCAGCTTCAGCCGAGCTCAGGCCAGCCAGCGCCGTAGAGCTCAGCGCCGTGATGTTACCCGACGCAATTGCGGTGATATCGCCAGCGCCCAGCGCCGCCACCTGCGCCGAGGTCAGACCCACAAGCTGCGCCGTAGTTAGCAGGCTAACATTGTCGGTGGTCAGCGCGGTGATAGAACTGGTTGGCAGCGCCGCGATCTGCGCCGAGGTAAGACTGGTGATAGAGCCCATGAGATCTCAAATCCTTGCCGGAGAGTGTAAAAAACAAACCCGCCATCTTGGCGCCGATCCTTCAATCTCCGGCCTTTTTGCCAGTGCTCGACCTCTAGCCTAGACGCCTTAATAAAAAGTGAATACGGCGCTCATCCTTCGCCCGGCGCGGCTTTAATGGCGCGTTAAAGACTCGCGCCCATCCTCAAGGGGCGATGAGCCTCCTCACCCCCCTCCTGAATTTTGTCGCCGCGCGCTGGCCGGGTCTTGTACTTGCGCTGGCCGAGGCGCAGAGCGCCCGTGCCCCAGCGCGCGCCCTTGCCCTGTTCGCGGCAGCGGCACGGGCGGGTAACACGCAGGCGGCCTACCGGGTCGGTGAGGCGTATTTCACCGGTCAGGGCACGATGTGCCACGCCTTCGCCGCGGCGCACTGGTACTACCGCGCCGCCGAGGCGGGACATCCGCAGGCCCAATGCCGCCTGGCCCAGCTTTATATCTCCGGCCTGCCGCACATGGCGACCGCGCCGCAAATGAATCTGTTCGCGCCTGCGCAGCCCGGCGAGGCAGATTACGAAGCCGCCCTGCCCTGGGCCCTGCGCGCCGCCGAGGCCGGGTTGCCCGAGGCGCAAGCCCTGCTCGGCCATATTCTCACCACTGGGCCCGAAGCTCTGCGCGCCCCCGATGCGGCGCTGGAATGGTATGGGAAGTCCGCCCGTCAGGGCTGTGCTGAAGGCGCGCTCGGTTACGGCCTCGCCCTGCTCCAGCGCGCCCATGACGCAGCCGGTACCGCCGCCGCCCGTGCGCAACTCGAGCGCGCCGCCGATGTCGGTTTGCCTGTGGCTCATTATCTGCTCGGCCGCTTGAGCGAAAGCGAGGAAGGCGGCGCATCTGTGGCCCGGCGGCATTATGAAATTGCCGGCAAGGCCGGACTCGGCTTGGCCCAAACACGCCTCGGCCTGCAGCTCTATGAGACAGACCCCTTCAATGGCGAGACTTGGCTGCGCCGCGCCGCCCGTGGTGGCGACCCGGAGGCCGCAGCCTGGCTGGGGAATCTATACGCAAACTCCGGCCCACAGAGTGAAGCGGCCTGTTGGTGGCGCGTGGCCGCCGAGCGCGGGCATATTGAAGCGGCGCACGCCCTCGGCACACTTTGCCTCACTGGCGGCAATGCGGTGCGCGATCCAGTCGAGGCGGCACGCTGGCTCACAACCGCCGCCGAGTCGGGCCTGCCCGACGCGCAAGCCGCTTTGGCCGAATGCCACGTGAATGGCCGCGGCGTGGCCCGTGACCATGAAGCCGCGTGCAGCTGGTTTCTGCGCGCCGCCGCCGCCGGGCATGCGGGGGCGATGTTCGCCCTTGGCGCGCTGCATAGCGGCGGCTTCGACCTTGCCGAGGACCTCACCACGGCGCGGCACTGGTTCGCCCAGGGCGCCGCCCATAACCACCCGCTCGCGGCCATCATGCTGGCGCGCTACGCCATGCACGGCACCGGTGGCGAGCGCGACATGGCAGCCGCCCGCCACTGGTACGCTCACGCGGCCGCTCTAGGGGTGCACGCCGCCGCTGAGGAGCTGAGCGCCCTGAATCAAGAAGAGTCCGACTACGCCACGGAGGCACGGTGAGGCTGGAGTTGAGCGACGTACCCGCCTGAGTTTCAGGGCAAATGGTGGAATTGGTGCGATCTGGACACACGCCCACGGACCTGGCGCGGGAGTTTGAACCGCGACTTTTACGCCTGGTCCCAGGAGCAGGCCCGCCTGCTGCGCTCCAGCCAGTTCTCCGAGGCCGACCGTGAACATATTGCAGAGAAAATCGAGAGCATGGGCAAAACTGAAAAGGCGAACTCATAATCGCCTCGCAGCTCTGCTCCTACAGCTGCCGAAATGGCGTTTTCAACCGAGCCGGCGCGGCTCAAGCTGGGAAGCAACCATTAAAATCCAGCGGCGTGATTTGCGCCGTCATCTGGCGGACAGCCCCAGCCTGAAAAGCAAGCTCCCCGAAGCCATCGCGGACGCTTACGGCAATGCCATCATCGGGGCCGAGGCCGAAACCGGGGTGGCCGAGAGCACGTTTCCAGCCGATTGCCCCTGGTCCTTCGAGCAGATGATGGCCGATGATTTCTGGCCGGAAGCTTGAGCAACACCTTAAAATCCGGCGGTATCTCGCGGACTCTATCTTCGGCCTGAACGCTGGAGCTTGGGGGCCTACAAACCGGGTCATTGATCAGTTCGGAGATTCCGCAACACGGATATCTGTTTTACTGAAATCATCCCCTTTAAAGAGAAGGGCTGCTTTATGGGCTTTTGCGCTGACATAGGCGAAGCAATCCCCCATATTCAGGGAAGCCGGATGCCTGCCTTTGCCGAAGTCTGCATAAGCCTGCGCGGCAAGTTCGTATTCACGCTCTCCAATGGTGGCCAGCTCTATGCCGTGGGCGTCGATGAAGCTCTTGATCGTGGTACGGGCCGTGCTCACGGTGAAGCCGTAGCTCCGGCATAGCCCTGCCGCAGTTTCCCAGAGGGATATTGGCGAACAAAGGCGGACGCGATGGTTGGCGAGAATATCCGCCAGCATGTCTGCATCCTCTTCACCGGCCATCATAGAAATCATGGCTGAGGCGTCGATGAAAATCACGGCTCACCCGACAGGTCATCGAAAAACCCCTTGTCGGCCTTCAGGCCGGTGGGCGGTGGAAAGGGGTGGGTCTCACGCCAAGCCCTTATGCGTTCGCGCAGCGGCTTTTCGTTTTGGCTGCGGGCAAGTTCAGCCGTAACGGCGAGCTTCACGGCGTCTTGTTTGGTCAAGCCCCTAGCTTTCGCCAATTGGGCTACAAGCTCGGCGGTAGCATCATCGCGGATATACAGCGGCA
The DNA here is from genome assembly GCA_963750235.1 of uncultured Alphaproteobacteria bacterium. GTDB lineage: Bacteria > Pseudomonadota > Alphaproteobacteria > Acetobacterales > Acetobacteraceae > Acidocella. The sequence continues at coordinate 157,981 of CAVVPW010000003.1, read as the reverse complement.
TGATCCCTCCAAGATATTCGGATATTCATTTTTATATATTTGAATATCTTTTGCCGATGCAAGCAAATTCAGCACTCGGCGAGGGGGAATGCAACCCGATAGGCTTCGTGCGCGCATTCTGCTGTGGGCCGCGATGTTCAGATGGGGGTTATCTTTAGCCAATCGGACAATTGGCTCAGAACGTGCTCCGGGAGCGGGGAAGCGACGTTCAGCCAACGCCGGGCAAAAGCTTCCGACGGTTTGGGCCGGCCGTAATAATATCCCTGGGCCACCACGCACCCTAACTCCAAAAGTGCCCTTGCCTGTTCGGCCGTCTCCACGCCTTCCGCGACGGTCGCCAAGCCGAGACCCTTCGCCATGCCGATAATTGTTTTGACAAGGGTATAATCTTTCTGACTCCTCAGCATGTTGCGGACGAAGCAAATGTCGATTTTGAGTGTCCCCGCCGGGAACCTGGAGAGATAAGCGAGGGAGGAAAAGCCGGTGCCAAAGTCGTCTATGGCGAAGACAAAGCCCGTGGCATTGATTTCTTCCAGCATGGCGAGCACCGTCGGACTGTCGGACAGCATGACGCCTTCCGTGATCTCCAGCTCAATATCGGCGGAAGAGCAACCGGAGGCTTCGACGATACTCTGGACGGTCGAAATGAAATGAGCGTTGTCGAGCTGCTTTGCTGAAATATTGACGGATAGTCTGCCAGGAAGATGCAATCCGGCCTTCTTCCAGCGGGCCATTTGCCGGCAGGCCTCTTCCAGTACCCAGTTGCCCAGGGCCGGCATCAGCCCCCGCTCCTCGGCAATCGGGATGAAGCGGTCGGGAGCGATCTGGCCGCGCACCGGATCGCGCCAGCGGAGAAGCGCCTCGGCACCAGCGATTTTCCCCGACCGCAAGTCGATCTTCGGCTGATAGTGAAGCTGCAATCCGCCATGGGTCATCGCGTGCTTCAGCGCTTGCGCAATTGCTCGCCGTTCCATGAGCGCCGCGCTCATTTGCGGTGAATAGAACCGGTAGCCCTCATTGCCGCTTGCCTTGGCGTCCCGGCTAGCCAAGCCGGCATCGGCACAGACCTCGCTGGGCGTCGTCCGCCCCCCCGGGTACAGCGCAATGCCGATCTTCGCACTGAGAATTATGTTGTCCCCTCCGACCAGCAAGGTTTTCCTTAAGGCTTCAACTACGGTTGTGGCAGTCTTCGCCGCGGCCGCCTGGTCGCCGCCCGGGACAGCCAGCGCGAATTCCTCGTCTCCGATCCGGGCCAGCATCTCCCCGGTCTGCAGGGTGGATGCCAGGCGCTCGCCCGCCGTCTTGAGCAAGGCATCGCCCACTAAATAGCCCTGGGTGTCATTGATCTCCTTGAAATGTTCGAGTGCGATGCAAAGCAGCGCGCCATCCTGCTGGCGCGCGAATGCCCCATCGAGGAAGTCGAGCAGATGCGCGCGGTTGGGCAGTTCTGTCACGTCATCGGTATAAGCCAGGCGTCGCAGCTCTTTGTTGGCCTGGTGGTGGGCCTCACGGGTGCGCAGGACCTCAATGCCGAAGGCGAGGTCATCCGCCACCTCCATCAGCAGCTTGGTTTCCTCCTCATCAAAAGCGTCAGGCTCGGCCGCATAGAGCATTAAAGCGCCGAAGACCTTATCGTCCACGCGCAACGGGAGGGCGATCGCGGATTGGAGCCCGTAGTCCCGCGCGGCCTGCCGCCACGGGGCATAGTTCGGGTCCGTCATGATAGTCCTGAGCATCGCCGGCCGGCCGGTGCGGATTGCCATGCCGGTGGGGCCGCGGCCACGTTCATCGTCAGCCCAGCTGACCACGAGACTGTCCATGCAGTCCAGGTTATCACCGGCCTGGGCTAGCGGACGCACCAGCTTCCGTTCACCATGGTCCGCGTAACCGATCCAGGCCAAGCGGTAGCCACCTATTTCGGTGGCAAGACGGCAAACCTCGTCGAGAAGCGGCTGCATTTCCCTGGCGCGAAGCAGCGCTCGGTTGCTGCTGGAGAGAAAATCGAGCGCCCGCCTGGTCTGGGCCAGGGCGTTGCGCTGCGAGATATGGGTAGTGAGATCGATAATGCAGACGAGCGCGAATGTCTCACCATCCTCGACTACAACCGAGAGGGAGATATCGGCGGGGAAGGTCGTGTTGTCCTTGCGGCAGACGCTGAACTCCTGGCTGAATCCCATCGCTCTGGTTTTGGTCGGAGAAGAAAAAAAATCATGAATGTTCGCGTCGTGCCGACCTCGAAGCGCTGCGGGCAACAGCATATTCACGGGCAATCCGGCCATTTCATCAACGGTAAAGCCGAACATTCCGGCAGCATGGACATTGGCGCACCGAATGATGCCATTTCGGTCGGCCAAGATCGCTGCGATGGGAAACAAGTCAAGTCTCATGCGTCAATTCCTGCAGTGGTCAGAAGCAGCAAATGCCGCAGCTTAGGCTAGTGTTAGTTCATTCATATTCGAAGTTATTGCTCAAAGTTTTCTTGATCGCCTCGGCCCCAGTGTGATCTGGGTGAGCCCGTTGTCAGGCGAGATGAGAAATTATCCCCCTGCCAAATTGGAGAGCTGCCCCCGGAATACGAGAGGAGGGGCAGATGACGAGTGGTGTTTCTGGGCATTCTGCGTTGCCTGTGACGATGCAGGGAGATGAGATGCTTCAGCCTGAGGAGGTGGCTGCCATGGTGCGGCTTAATTCCCCTAGGGGGCTCAGCGGATCCGGGTGGGGCCTGCCGAAATAATACCCCTGCATCAGATGGAAGCCGAGCAGTCGCAATTTTTCCATTTGCGATGGCCGCTCGACGCCATTGGCCACCACAGACAGTCCCAGGCTGTTGGACAGATTGAGGATGCCCGCCGCTATCTTCGGCGCGCTGGAGGAGCAGTCCACCTCCGCGGTGAGGGAACTGTCGATCTTCAGCATGTCGAAGGGCAGCTTGTGCAGCCAGGTTAGGGACGAATAGCCGGCCCCGAAATCGTCGAGCACCAACAGGAAGCCGTAATTCTTCAGCTCCCGCAGGAATTGCGCAGCGCGTTCAGGAGCAGCAATCGCCGATTGTTCGGTGAGTTCGATCAGGATGCGATCGGGCGGCACGTCCGTGGCGGCGCAGATACTGGCGAATTTGGCGGGCAGGGCTGGATTGGCAAGTTGGACGGGGGAGACGTTGATGCTGGCGCGGATCTCCTCTCGCGGCCAGCGGGCCTGAGTGGCGTGCAGCCAGCGACATGTGGCTTTCAGCGTCCAGAAACCGATCTCGTCGATCATCCCGGTCTCTTCCGCAAGGGCGATGAACTCGCCCGGGGCCAGCAGGCCAAGGGGACTCTGCCAGCGCAGAAGCACCTCATAGGCGAAAGGCCGCTCGGGTTCAAAGCTCATAATCGGCTGAAAATGCAGGATCAGGTTGCCCTGCGCCACTGCCTCTCGCAGGTCGTTTTCCAGGGTCAGCCGCCGCTCCGCGACCGCATGCATGGCCGCTTCGAACAGCACGATCTTTTGGCTGTGGCTGCGCTTCGCCTGATACATGGCAATGTCGGCATCGCGCAGGGCGGCTTCCTGGCTCTGGTAGGGGGTAAGCGTGCCCACCATGCCGATGCTGACGCCGATCGTGTAAGGCTTCCCGTCTAGCACGTAGGGCGCGGTGAGCGAGCGGTACAGCCTTCGCGCCGCTTGCCAGAGCGAGGCGGCATCGCCGGACACCGCATGCAGGAGGACGAACTCGTCGCCTGAATGCCGGCCCACAACACAGCAGGGCCCGGCGCCCGCCTCATCATGGCCGGTGTTGCATAGGTCCTCTATCGCCGCCAGTCGTTGCGCCACCTGGATCAGCAGTTCGTCCCCGACTTGGTGGCCGAGGCTATCATTGATCAGCTTGAAGCGGTCGAGATCGAAAAACAGCAGGCCGTAATCGCCGCCGGCATGGTTCGCTGCCGATGCCGTCAACACCTGCATCTGGGCAAGAAACCCCTTGCGGTTAAGCAGGCCAGTAAGAGGGTCGTGGATGGCGTCATACTCCGCGCGCCGCCTTGCTGCCTGGAGTTCGCTGGCAAGCTCGCGTTGTTCCTGGAGAGCTTGTTCCAACGCGTCGGCCTCGGCAGAAAGCAGGGCGGCCAGTTCGACAATGCGGGGTCCATTGGCGCCTTTCAATAGGATTGGCTCGAACCGCGCCGAGTCGTCGCGCCCGAGCGCCATCCGGCAGGCCGTGGCCAGCGAGGTTTGGTCATCGAGCACGAGGATCTCCGGCATGGCCGACGCCATCAATTCCTGCAGCGGTCGCTTGAGGAAGACTTCGCGCCCATAAGGACGGCTTAGGGCGGCGAGAAATGCCCTGCGGCTGAGCAGACCAGCGATCTTATCTCCTACAGTGACGATCACCCCGGGCAGGGCTGGCATGGCCCGAAAGCGCGCCTCCAGGACGGCGGCGGCAACTTCTGCCGGCATGGTTTCTGTCCAGCTTTGGTATTTGCCTTGCCGTGTGAAAATTGAACAGACACGTAGGGAATCCATTTAAGCGAAGCCTCCCACAATGCCACGGTTAAGCCCTGAAATTATCGGCTTGCCAAATTAACAGGTGGAAAACGGCAAGTGACGTTTTTGTCATGCTGTGACACCTGACCGAATGGGCTGATTGATAAAAAACAAAGATTTTTCGTAAGCGGTGCTCTCTGGCCCTTTGATTTTGGTCATGACTTTGGAGTCAGGCCGTAGCTGTGGGTTTCCAGCACCAGGGCATAAGCTCGTCGATGCATGACTGAGGCCAACCGTTTACGAGGCGGGTGAGCAGATCTGTGAAGTAGGTCTGCGGATTGATATCGTTGAGCTTGCAAGTCTCGATCAGCGATGCGACAGCTGCCCAGTTTTCAGCGCCTTCATCGGAGCCGGCGAACAGCGAGTTTTTTCTTGATAAGGCAATCGGGCGCATGCTGCGTTCGACATTATTGTTGTCAATTTCGATGCGGCCGTCGGTCAGGAACCGCTCGAGGCCCTCCCAGTGGTTGAGCGCGTAGCGGACCGCTTCGGCGGTCGGGCCGCGGGCGGGCAATGTCTTGATCTGTGTCTCAAACCAAAGACGGAGGTCGTCCACCAGTGGGCGGCTTAGTTCCAGGCGTGCGTCGAGACGCTGCGCTGGGTCCTTGCCGTGGATACCGGCCTCGATGCGGTAGAGGGCGGCGATCCGCGCCATTGCCTCTGTGGCGATCGGCGCTGCGCCGCCCTTGGCAAGATCGTAGAAACCTCGTCGTACGTGGCTCCAGCAAAATGCGAGCGTCACCGGCGGCCCATCGCGCGCTACACCGGCAAGTTGCTTGTAGGCGGCATAGCCGTCGCACTGCACGATACCGCGATAGCTGCCGAGCAACGCATCGGCATGGCGTGTGCCCCTGCCTGGGGCATATTGATAGATGACCGCCGGCGGTTCGGTTCCACCCCAGGCCCGATCATCGCGTGCCGCCGCCCAAAAATAACCCTGCTTGGTTCGTCCGCGGCCGGGGTCGAGCACTGGCATCTTCGTCTCGTCGGCGAAGATCCGTGCAGAGGACAACACGATGTCCTTCATCCGCCGGACCACAGGGACAATCTCTGCTGCGCCGTAACCAACCCAAAAGGCCAGTGTCGAGCGGTCGATCAAAACGCCTTGCCGGGCCATGATCTGCGCCTGGCGGTACAGCGGCTGGTGATCGGCAAAGCGCGAGACCATCACATTCGCCACGAGGGTCTCGGTGGGGAGGCCGCCCTCGATCAGCCGCGCCGGCGCAGGCGCTTGCGCCACCACCCCATCGCACGTCCGGCAGGCGAATTTTGGCCGCCGGGTCACGAGCACCCGGTACTGGGCCGGGATGATGTCCAGCCGCTGGGATTTATCATGCCCGATCTCCGTCATAACCGCCCGGCAGCAGGGGCAGTTCGTATCGTCAGGGGCGAGCGTCACCTCGATCCGCGGCAAATGCGCCGGCAGCGCCCCGCGGCTGGCCCGGCGCTTGGCGATGCCATCGCGTTTGCGCTCGGGGTTACGCTTCTCGCCTTGCGCCTCCAATTGCGCGATGGCGGTCTCGAGGTCGCCCAAAGCGAGCTGCAGTTGCGCCTCGGGGAGCCGTTCCGATTTGGCGCCGAATTTCAGGCGTTTGAGTTTCAGCAGCAAATGCTGCAGGCGCTCGTTCTGCTCGGCCAGCGCGTTGCGTTCGGCAACAACATTATCGCGCTCGGCCAAGGCCGCCAGCAACAAAGCCCGCAATGCTGCAGGATCTTCGGGAAGCGCGTTGATCCGGTTGCCGTCGGCGTGCGTCACGCCGCCGAGTTTACCCGGCTTAAGTTGGTGTGGGAATCCTTGGGGTAGATAAAATTCGCGACCAATCAATGCCGTCGAAGAGGGCGGCATATTCAACCGAGGTGAGCTTCATCACCCCATCGACGATGGGTGGCCAACGGAAGGCGCCGTGCTGAAGCTGCTTCCAGATCAGCACCAAACCGCTACCGTCCCAGAGCAGAATTTTGACTCTGTCGGCGCGCTTGGCGCGAAAAACTATAAGCGCGCCATCGAACGGATCCTGGCCGAGGCTGGCGGCGGCCAGGGCGGCAAGACTATGTGCACCGCGGCGAAAATCCACCGGGCGCGTCGCCAGCATGATGCGAACGCCCGTCGGGATCGTGATCATGCCAGCGATGCCCGCACCGCGCGCAAAACCGCAGTGAGTGTTTTGGCATCCACGCCGCCAGCAACCCGAACCACCGCGCCGCCGACATCAATCTCGATCCCAGGCGTGCTCGCCCCAGGCTTTGCCGCTGGTTGAGCCGCGGCCACAGGGGCCGCGATCATCGGCACAAACTCCGGCGCCGTTGCCGCCGGATCGCAGCCCGGGCCCAGGAGCGCGGCGCGGCGCCAGGCAAAAACCTGCTGAGGGCACACCTGCCAGCGCCGGGCAATCTGCGAAACCACCGCTCCCGGTGCCAGCGCCTCGGACGCAATCCGCGCCTTTTCTTCAACCGACCAGCGCCGCCGGCGGCCAGGACCAGTCAGAACCTCAACACGCCGGTAGCCAACCTTAGCGTCATCATTAACGTCGTCCATAATGTCAGCGCGAAGCCTCCTGCATCACGCACGACAATCACAATCCGCCCTGACTGAGAAGAATGGTCAGGGACCACCGCTTACGATTTTTCCCAAATTTGGAGAAAATTTTGCTCCACCCCCAGCATTTTATGAATAGGCACCGAACTGTGACCCCGCGCCAGATCAAAACAACTCATTGAATACATTGACTGAAACTGGATTTGACTTGGGTCAGGATTGGCGCCGATCGTAACCCCGGCCAACGAGCCATTTCGTCTATTAAATCAAGACCTTGCATAGCTTCCTGTTGGGGGTCGGCCTCGGCGCTTCACAATATGGACGGGGTTGGTGAGCCGGTCGAGCAACTCGCCGGTCAGGCGCTCGGAGCGGAACACTGACCGCCATTCCTCGAACGGCAGGTTCTAGGTGACCATGCTAGCGCCGCGCTCATGGCGCTGGGTGAAGACCTCGAAGAGCAGATCGGCGCCGATCTGGGCGAGCGAGACATAACCTAACTCATCGACGATCAGTAGCTTGACCGTCTGCAGCTGGCTCTAGAATTTCAGCGGCCGTTTCTAGTCGCGCGTCTCCATCAGTTGGCGGGCGAGCCCACGCACGGTAAGGTACAGGGTCAAACTCGTCAGTCCAGTCCCACCCAGCTCTTACCATGGCTGGCCTCCATCATGCCGACCAACCATGAGCCCTAAAGGCCGGACATGAAATCGACGATTGTCATACCGAGCGCTTCGCACAGATCAACAATAAGCTCCGGTCCCACCCTATGCCTTCCGTGCTCTATGGCAATAAGCTCAAACTCCGAAATACCTAACAGCTTCGCGAGAGCTGGTAGGCTTAATCCTCGCTCATGCCTGACGTTTTTTATTCTGAGACCGAACAATTCGCTATTCTATTATCTTACTAGACGCCACAACAAACGGAACAATTTTTCCGGTCCGCCTTTCCACCACTCGCATCCTGTCGATCGAAATTGTTGTATGGATAGCGTCCACAATGCTTAATGCCAACTCGCGGTGGCCGTTGTTGAGAAGGACGTCCGCAATATGGGCACATGCCACGATTTCATCACGTGTAACTTCCGAAGAGTAGAGTTGTACGCACACCGTCTTTAGCCCTCTGATTTAGTAGAATACTTTCACCCCAAATTTACACCACCTCTGGTAGTATGAACCATTCGTAACATGCCAAAATGATTGCGTACAGCAATATTTGATCTAGATCAAATATTGCTGCGTTGCGTGTCACAACTGGCCCAAAGGGAGCTGTAAATGCCTGATTTTTAAAGCGCCAAAAGAACTGCCCGTCGCGCGTATTCTTCAATCGTCAATATTCAGACGCGCCCATCAAGCCGCAGCTAGACGAGCCCATCTTAAATTAACAATGCAACTGTAGTGCTAGATCGACTTGCTCAAAACCTCAGGGTCGCCTGAAAGCCTGGAGGGGGTAGCTGGGCAGTTACCCCGTTTTTAACGGGGTTTGTTTGTAAAATTCACGCGGCGCGTTTCAGCTTCTAAGCGGGGGTGATCCCGCCGATGCCCATGTTGGGCCGTTCGTGATTGTATGTCCACAGCCAGTCCGTGGCGATGTCCTGCACCTCCTTGATAGTTTCGAAGATATGGAGGTCGAGCCATTCGTGCCTGACCGTCTGGTTGTAGCGCTCGACATAGGCGTTCTGCTGCGGGTTTCCAGGCTGGATATGGTTCAAGGCGATGCCCTTCTTCCCGGCCCACTGCATCAGCGTGGCGCTGATATATTCAGGGCCATTACCCATCCGGGTCGCGGAAGGCTTCCCGCGCCACTCGATGATCTGGTCAATCTATCGGGACACAGAACGCCCCCGGATTATCGATAATTGTCCTGTCTGCGGCGCATACCTGAACTCAATCGAAAGTTAATCAATTACGGAGAGTTTCCTCCCTGTTCGACTTACAGAAACGGACTTGACACATTGGACCAAAAATCCTTCGCCGAGCGGCAGAATTTCACAAACCTAAACCCCGGTGCGCAAAACCGCCTCCGGGGGCTAAAATCCATCGTCATGGCCGCGCTGCCCGCTGGACTCGATGCCTTCTAACAGAAAATCCGCGCCATACCGGAGACAGTGCGCTTCTTTGGCAGTGATGAGGCGATCCGGCACGCCAAAGGCAAGCAGCATGAACACTGGGACCTCATCACCGATGGCCGGTTGGATGAAAACTATATGGCCAAGGCCGCGCAGATCGGCCAGACGCATTTCCGGATCGGGCTGGAACCGCGTTGGTACATCGCGGGCTATGCGCTGTTACTGGAACATCTGAACAACACCATACTTTCGGCACGCTGGCCAAAGTTCCGCTTCGGCCCACCAAAGGTTCACGCCAAGCAAGTGGCGGAGGAGCTGAACGTGCTGATGAAGACCACCTTCCTGGACATGGAATTGGCGCTCTCGACATATTTCTCGGCCCAGGTTCAGGCCGCCGCCGCGGCACAGGCCCAGGCTGCCGCCGTGGCTCAGGCGCAAACCGCCATCGCGGAAAACGTGGTGAACACCATGAGCCGCGCCATGAACGCCCTGGCAGCTGGCGACCTCACGCACCGCATTGGCGACAGCATGCCGCCTGAATATTCCAAGCTGCGGCTTGATTTCAACAACGCGCTAGAGCGGCTGGCGGGGGTGCTTGCCGCCATCCAGGACTTCGTCGCACGCCATCAGTGGCAACGTCGAGGAACTCTCCCAGGCGTCGGATGATTTGTCCCGCCGCACCGAGCAGCAGGCCGCCAGCCTGGAGGAAACCGCCGCCGCGCTGGATCAGATCACCGCGACGGTGCGCAAGACCGCCGAAGGCGCCAGCGAGGCCCGCAGCGCCGTCGCCGCGGCCAAGGCCGACGCAGAAAGCTCTGGCGAGGTCGTGCGTGAAGCCGTGAGTGCGATGAGCGGGATCGAGGCATCGTCCAAACAGATCGGCAACATCATCGGCGTGATTGACGAGATCGCCTTTCAGACCAACCTGCTGGCGCTGAACGCCGGGGTCGAGGCGGCACGGGCCGGCGATGCCGGTCGCGGCTTTGCCGTGGTGGCCACCGAGGTGCGCGCGCTGGCACAACGCTCAGCCGACGCCGCGAAAGAGATCAAGACGCTGATCTCGGCGTCCGGCCAGCAGGTTGAGGCAGGCGTCAAACTGGTGGGGGATACCGGCAACGCATTGGGGCGCATCGTCGAGCAGGTGACGAAGCTGAACGGGCTCGTTAGCGACATCGCCGCTTCCGCACAGGAGCAGGCGGCCGGGCTCAATCAGGTGAACACCGCCGTGAACCAGATGGACCGGGTGACCCAGCAGAACGCCGCGATGGTTGAGCAATCGACCGCCGCCGTGCATTCGCTGAAACATGAAATTGACGGGCTGAACCGCGTCATGGCGACCTTCTGCATCACCGCCAACGAGCCCCAGGTCAATCATCTGCCCAGTAGTCCCACCAAGCGGCGCGAGTTGGTGAGCTAGCACTGCAGTTGCCTTTTTGTCGGTGTTCTGAATCAATGTATAACAGACCATCTCTGGGGGTGATATTCGGTGCCGATGGAGAGGTGAATTTCAAGCCTGCATGAGCGGCTCACCTCGCCGCGTCACCTCGGTGTCCAATCACAATATTTTGAATATTATAAAATCATGTTTAATTTCTTACCGCCAAGCAATGTTCTATCTAGACCTGGGGTTGTGTTGACAAATAGCAGCACCTCTAAGTGCAAGGAGCGCCCAAAAATTGGCCACTGGACTGAGTAGCAAAGCTGAGGTTAGCCGTGATGAAATTGTTGCCTGCGCGCATATCGCGGATGTATTAATCAGCCGTGGTTATCGAGAGTTGGCCATAAACGTTGTTGAGGCGATACACACCGTAATCTCACTAAATGAATTGTCGGTGGCTGATGAAGCGACACGCCGGCGGGCCCCTTATCTGGTCGCCATAAATAACAAACGAGTAGAGTAGAATATCGATGATTGGGGAGCGAATTAGAAAAATCATAGTCGAAAATGGAATGCAAATTGCGGATATGGCGAGCGCGGTGAGTGTCTGCGAGTTTGAACTTGCCGCCATGGAGCAGGGAAAGAGGGCTATTAACCCAGAGTTCAATTTTTGTGATTTTTTTGAGATGAGTATCGAAGAGCTGGTGATGGGTCTGTAGATAGGCGGGCTACTGCGCGATATCTCAAGTCCGTTAAATTTTGTGTAGCAAAAAGTGCCACGCGACAGTGATTGGCGATCGTTTGTGCGTCCACGACAAGCAGGGTGAGGCCGCTCGCCAACTTGGCTGCGGGCGCCTCAGCCAGTGGCACCTCGACGGCCTCGTCGGGCATCGCATTGACGAAAAACTCATTTACATCGGCGTCATTAGCAACTGGGGGGCCGCAATCCGCGTCATCGAAACGTTTATTATTATATGAGGCTTCCAGTTCGACCCGAGCGAGACTTTCGCCATTAAGGGCACTCATCGCGTGACGTGCAACGTGGTTAAGAACGGAGCGACAGTGGCGAGTACGTCAATCATCGTTAAGATCGTCGACGGGCTTTTCCGAGGGCGTCGCTAAAATGCCCGATAGCGCGGTCATCAGTTGATGGTTACTGAGTAACAGCCAAATCGGCGTTAAACCGAAGGTAAGTGTTAAGCCGCATAATCGAGTCCGCGCCCAACCGCCGAATGGAGATTATGGCTATGGAACTCGTGCTGACGCCAGCAGATATACGTCATCAGCCGCAAGTAAACGCCCAGGATACATCCGGGCGCGCCGCCAGCACGATGCACAGGGTGAAAACCATGGTTACCGGTCTGGAGCGCCGGTTCCAAGAGATCGCCTCCATCGCCGACGTGATCAACCACGTGGCCAAGCACACCAAGCTGCTCGCATTCAACGCCACAATTGAGGCGGCGCGCGCCGGCGATGCCGGGCGCGGCTTTTCCGTCGTCGCCTCTGAGGTGCGGACCCTGGCCGAGCGCACGGCCAGCGCCACGGCGGACATCAACCAGATGCTGCCGCAGGTGAAGCAGGAGATCGCCGAAGCGGTGCGCGGCGTGGAACAGGAGGAAGCCGAGGCGCTGCAGCAAAGCGCCCTCCGTCTGGCGGGGCTGGAGGCGGCCAGGGTCGAGGCGTGGTTCAGGCAGATCGCCGCCACGCTGCACGCGCTGAAACACGCGCTGGCCGGCCTGCACAAGGCCGAGGGCGCGCTCTCCCGCACGGCCTTCAACGCGGTGATGGCCGAGTTCCTGACCAACAACCCGGGCTTGTTCGCCCTCGCCTGCTGCATGGAGCCGAACGCCTTCGACGGGCGGGATGCCGAATTCGTCAATACCGAAGGCACGGACGCGTCGGGTCGCTTCCTTTCTTATTGGCACCGCGGCACCGGGCGCATTACGCTGGAGCCGCTGCAAGGTTACGACAAGCCCGGCCAAAACGACTACTACGAGCTGCCGCGTCGCTCGGGGGCGGATGTGATGATGGAGCCTTATGACTATCCAGTGGCAGGACGGATGGTGAAGATGACGTCACTGATGTCGCCGCTGAAGCTCAAGGGGCGCTTTGCCGGGGTGCTTGGGGCGGATTTCCTGCTGGACGAGCTGCAGGCCGAGTTGGCCCGCAACAAGCCGTTCGGCACGGGCGATCTGCTGCTGCTCTCCCATGGCGGCATGTACGCCACCCATCCGGATGCTTTGCGCATTGGCCAAGCGGCCTCCGACCTGCCCCCGGCGGCGCGGCAGGCCGTCGCGGCGGGACGGCGCTATGATTATGTGGACGACGCGGGCGTGTCGCGGATCTTCCACCCATTGCAGGTCGGCGCGGCCAACCAGCCCTGGGCACTGGTACTGGCGTTCGACATTGCCCGCACGCTTAATCGGGGCACGAGATAACGGGCATTCCCCGTGCATGCGGGGATGAGCCGGCTGCAACAGGCGCAGCAAAACAGGGGCATGTCACGGTACACGGACCTCAACGACCAGGGGGTGGATGGATTTTTCTCGCCCGAGGCGGCAGAGCCAGGATGAGCCGCCAGCCAGGTCTCGACCGTTGCGGTTTCTCGGTCCGGCAGTAGGTCGATGATTCGGCGCTGCTCAAGGTCGCACAGCAGCTTGCCGCAGCGCTGACCGCGCTTCCAGGCAAAATCGTCGACGCCAAGGACGCGGACACCGGTTTCCGTGGGCATCGCACCTCGCCGCACGACGCGCAGCAGCGTGTCCCTGCTGACCGGCAGCATCAGTCGCCGGGCAAGACTGGCAGCAGGGCGGCCACCCAAGGCAACTCCGGGATGATGAACGATGCCCTCAAGCCGGGATGTACGCCGGGCTCCTCTGGGCGCGACATTTTCGGCCAAAGGTTCGCCGAAGATTTGCCGCGGGCACACGGCGTTGCCGCATCGGAACCGGCGAACCTGAACGCGCAAATGCACAGCATGGCCGTGCAACGGCAGGTCCAGCAAGCGTCGCTCATATCGGCTATGGATACGCGTGGAAGCCAAACCGAAATCAAGACAGGCCGCATCAGCCGCGCTCGGATGCGCTGTGATCAACATTCGATCGGCCTCCAGGGCAAGCCCATCAATGATCAGCCCAGCCGGTGAAACCTGCTGGAACGATGTGCGGCGCATCCAAGTTCTCCTCCAATCAGGATGGCGAACTCTACCGTGCCTGCACCGAGTTTGAGTCAGAGCCCATCGGCGACCCCACCTATGCGGACGCCATTCTCGATCGCCTTGTCCACAACGCCCACCGGCTCAACCTCACCGGCGATAGCCTCCGCAAAACCAGGAGCAAAACCGCCGAGAAAACTTGACGACATCAGGACATAACTGCCACAAAAAAACGCTGCCAGCGAGGCGAGGCTAGACGGACGGCTTCATGTCGGAATCCCGGGCGCCATCAAATCGGAATCAACGGGCGACGTCGTCGGAATCTGCAGCCTGTGCGCCCGCCTCGTGGCGGGCCAGTTTTTTGGCCTGCTTCACCTTCATGGCCTCAATCTCGTTTGCCGCCTGCATGAGGCCGACTAGCACCTCCACGTCAACCTCCACCCTGCCGGCAGCCCTCTGGTCTTTGGGAAGCGTCCTCAGGGCGGCTGCATGGTCGCGCAAATCGGCCGGCACCTTGGCGATTGCGGCTTCCACCTGGGCGAACACCGCCTCGACCGTCTTGCGCGGCAGCGCGGAGCTGCGCGCTGAGGTCTTCGTGACGCGCTGGCGCCCTTCCTGCCGAGCGGCATCCAGCCGTTGGGTGAGCACCTCCGCCGCAGCTTCGCCATGTGCCTGCACCGCCTCGATCGCGGCATCTGGCGAAACCAGCCCGCCGCGAACCAACCCATGCACCTCGTCATTGGCTTTAGCGAGTGTCAGAAGTTGTTCAATGCGGGCCACCGTCTTGCTCTGCGAGGCGGCAATCTCCGCAAGACCGAGCCCCATGTCCAGCAGCCTCAGATAGCCTCGCGCGATATCCAAAGTCTCCAGCTTCAGCCCCTGGGCTGAACGCAGCATCAATTCGACGCGCTCGGCATTGTTGCCGCGGAAGGGAATGACGCTGACGAGTGGAATACGCGCTCCGCGTTCAATCGCGAGCCGTATGCCGCGGCGGCGGCAGTGGCCCTCAATGACCACGATCCGCCCATCATCCAGCGCGCGGACCACCATTGGTGGAACGTAACGGCCACTCAGATAGGAATCTCTAAACATCTCGATATGTGCGGCAACTTTCGAATCTTCATAATAACGCAGATTGAATCCGTCTTCCTCCTCAATGAGCAGCGGGTCAATCTGGTACAGGTATAACCTCTTATTGTCCTGGTCTTGCGGCTCCGCCGTAAAGGTTTTTAGCGGCTTGATAACGAACGCCATAGAACACCACCATCAAACTTTTAAATACGCCGATATTAATTCTCTGCACCATCAACGCTCAAAAGTTGCAGATAGCTCAGTCTCTTGCAAGCCGGTCGCTCAATAAACCTTCAGCGTAGCGGTCACGTCAGAGGAAACGCCCGGGCAGCGTGAGTCAAACCAAACAGCCTCCGGGAAAACCGGGGTGGTTGAGGCGACGCTGAACATCCGCTCCTGAGATCACATCCCGGGCCGGCCTATGTCCGACTGGGGTCGATACCCGAAACTTTAAACTGAGACGCTGCCGCGTCCTGGCTGAACTGGTTCCGGCGAGTGGGATAGGTATGGCTTTCGAGCACCGGAGCGCGGAAAACCACACCTAAAACGCCGCCAGAACGAGTTCGGTGGCGGAAAGAGATGGCCTTGCCGAGCGGCTCGCCCGGCACATTCGGTGCCGGCGAAGGGCGTCCAGCCGCACTGGCTGGCGATCATGCTATTCTCGATGCGGCGCCCACACAGCCGGCATCGATATCCGGAAGCACGACGTGGTTCCTCGGCAGGTTTCCCTGCCGAGGTCTCTTGCGTCATTCAATCGTCCCGTTCTGATGGTACGTGTTGAATGTGGGTGGCGTGTTGCGCGGGCCTCAGCCGGCGCGCTTGTGCAGCTTGGCCGCGTCGCCGTACGGCGCGTTGCCCTTCAGATGCGGCCGGCCAAATACCATGTACGCGATGCCGATGCCGCCGATGATCACGACGGTAACGATCATCGAGTAGTTCAGGTACCACGCCTCCGAGGGCGTGCGCGGCCAGGCCATGTTGATGATGGCGGCAACGCCATAGCCCAATGCCAGAAGATTCACCGGCCAGGCCAAGGCGCCCAGGCGGAAATGCCCAGCCGGCTTCCAGCCGCGCGAACGCGCAAACAGCGACCCGACGACGATCATCTGGAAGGCCAGATAGATGCCGATGACCGCGAAGTTGAGGACCGTGGCCAACGCGTTCTGCAGGAAATAGCCGATGGCCACGATCGCCGCAGGCACCAGACCGGCAACCAGCAACGCGCCCTTCGGCACATGCGTGTTCTTCGCCAGGCGGGAGAGGAAGCCGCTGCCGACGATCATTTCGTCACGCGCATAGGAGAACAGCAGGCGGCTGACCGCGGCCTGCAGGCTGAGCACGCAAGAGATGAACGAGACCATGACGACAACGATCACGGCCTTGGAGCCGAGCGGGCCAAAGGCGTTCGACAGCACCGCGCCGATCGGATCGGCCACCTTGCCGGAAATGACATCCGCCATGTTCGGCACGGCCAGCAGGAGCGCCAGGCAGACGAAGGCGGAGGCGCCGATACCGATATAGATCGTCATGCGCATCGCCTTGGGAATCGCCACGCTCGCGTTCGGCGTTTCCTCGGCCACATCACCGCAGGCCTCGAAGCCGTAGCAGCAGAACAGCCCGGCCAGAGACGCCGCCAGGAAGGCCGGCAGGTACGAGCCGCTGCCCTGGACGTGGAAGGTGTTGAACACCGTGCTGAGCGGCTGCACCCGGTGCAGGGTGAGCAGATCGCCGCCAACGACGATGGCGCCGATCAGTTCGCAGATGAAGCCGAACATTGCCGCCCGAGCCAGCAGCTTGGTGCCGCCCAGGTTCAGCACGGTCGACAGCACCACTAGGACCAGCGCCGAAATGGTGGTGAATGCCGGCGTATCGTTCACGCCGAACAGCGTGGCCAGGAACGGCCCCGCGCCGAGCACGACCGCGGCAATGGTGGTGAACAGCGCCCAGGCATAGATCCAACCCGCCATCCAAGCCCAGCGCCGGCCAACCAGACGCCGCGCCCAGGGGTACAGACCGCCCGAAATCGGGAATTGCGACACGACCTCGCCAAACACCAGCGCCACCAGGAACTGGCCCAGCCCGGCGACGAGATAGGACCAGATCATCGGCGGCCCACCAGCCTGCACGCCGAAGGCAAATACGGAGTAAACACCCACAACTGGTGATAGATATGTGAATCCGAGCGCAAAATTCTGCCACACTGTCATGGTGCGGTCGAAATTGGACGCATACCCAAGCGCGGCGAGCTGCGCATCATCAGACGCAACGTGGACCGCGTCTGAATGCTTATGTAACTCCATAAATAACTCCGTTGAAAGTTAAACGACAACAGACAAAAACGACCATTGACGTGCTGTTATGAGCACATCTCAGAAAACTTGGCCACCATCAGCATGTCGCCGGCCGCCTTGAGCTGGCCGACCTGCGCCGCCACACTCTAGTCGTCCGTCGAAACCCCAGCAACGCCATAGATTATGACGGGATAATGCGTCGGACGTCTGCACCAGAAACCCCGTTCTGATACTCAACTACATTTAGGCGAATAATTTTTAAAATACGTTCCAGCTAAAACGGGTAAATGTCCGTTTCTGGGCAGGCGACCAAGGCGCTCGAGTGCCCAGGTTGGGCGCATGTTCAACATGCAGGGTTCTCAACTCTTGATTGTCACGAGCTTGGGTCGCGCACAGCCCGGCGCGCAAGGGCTTAATTATTATGATTTAGAAGACACTCTCCACGGACGCCGCTCTCCCGGCCAAACTGGACTTTGCCGGCAAAGCCTCATACGCCTGCGGCTCGAACAGGGCCCGCAGGAGGTCCCCCGCCCATGACGCCGCTCATTCCCTTCGATAACTCCTATGCGCGGCTGCCCGAAGGGTTTTTTGCCCCCGTTCTGCCAACCAAGGTCGCAGCCCCCCGCCTCATCAAGTTCAACCACGTGCTGGCGCGTGAGCTGGGGCTGGACCCTGAAAGCCTGGCCACGCCAGAGGGGGCGGAGATTTTTGCAGGCGTGCGCATCCCTCAAGGCGCCGAGCCCCTGGCCATGGCCTATGCCGTTCCTGCACCTCCTCATCGGGGGTCAGAATGACGCCACCCTCACGGCTATGCGTTAATCCGGCCGGTAACGGCAATCGCAAGTCACCGCGCGCCGCCTTCTGCCGCTCACCTTGATGGAGGCGCATCCGGATCTGGTGCAGTTCCGCCTCACTCATGATGCCCGAAAGACCCAACAACAGGCGGTCGTGGTAGACGCCTGGATCGTAAAGCCGCTCACCATCAGCAATTAAAACACCGAAGACTGAGCATAATTCAAGGAGTTGATGCCAGTCACGATTATTGCGAGCCAGCCGCGACGCGTCCAGGCTGATCACCAGCCCGGCCTTGTTCAACCCTACTTCCGCGATCAACCGCTGGAAGCCAAAGCGCTCATCGCTCGAGGCACCGGACTTGCCGAGATCGTCATCGATGACCTGCACACGTTCTCTTGGCCAGCCAAGAAGGACGACCCGTTCGACAAGACGATACTGCAACTCAGTACTTTCCTGATGGTGCCGGACCTGCCCCGGGGACGACTGCCGCACGTATACGTAAGCCAGCTTGGCCCGGTGGGCGGTCGTGATCCGCTCCTCAACCGCCAGTGAGGTGCTTAACATCACGCCCCTCCTCGCACGGGTCGGCAGACAATCGCAGGCGCTGGACCAGTTGCGCCACCTGCTGTGCCAGCTGTTGTTGTATCGTCGCTGGAAGTTGGCACCACAACCGTGGCACCAGTTCCGGCGGCAGGATCGGTTCCGCTGCATGCTGAGGGTGCAGGCCATCGACCTGGCAGCGCTTCACCACCACAGTCTTCATCTTGGCAGCGAAGCATAATTCGGATCCGATTCGCCAACGGCAAAAGGCTCCGCACGGAAATTCGCGCTTGCGGGTATATTCTCGAATGTAGAATCGGAGCGTCTGCTAAATCTGTTGCAGCGCGCGGAACCGATCGCTCCCGCCCATCGGAAAGAATGAGCACAACCATAGCCGACCCACGGGAAGAAATGCGCGGCGCTACCCGTAAACTGGCCCCAAAAAGAGGATGATGGGGGTCAATAATCGAAACATGAGTGACTCGCCGATCAAGATCAGCGGCATCATGAGGTATTCGGGGACGCCAAGATGACCACCGCCCTGCTCGACCGGCTGACCCATCATTGCGACATCATCGAAACCGGCAACAAAAGCTGGCGCTTTAAAGACCGCGTCTGAACCGCCGCGTCACCAAAACTCGCTTCCCGGACACGGGCCAGCTTGCCCAGGTGGGCAAACAGGCACCTCCCACGCGCCCGCTCTGCCAGCGCATGTGAAACGCGCTACGCGGGCGCGCGGGGCCCTCCTGTTCGCTACCTGGACAAGCCCCCAACCGCCGCAATCAAGGGGTCCCTTTTGGGCTCTGACGCAATTTTGGTGACGATGTTTTCATGGAGCCCCAATCAGCCTTGCCTCGAGCAGATCGATCTTACCGCGCCCATACATTTGGCGTTTAACCAACTTGAGCTTGGTGATCTGCCCCTCGCTCTGGCCGTTTGACCATGCTGACGTAATGGCGGCGAGCACTGCGGCTTTGTCCTTGGCGATGCCGTTGGCAAAGCCCGCGATCAGGCTGGTGCGGGCCCTCTCGATCCACGGCTCCAGCGCCTCCTTGGCCTTGCAGCGGAGCATGGTTTGAAAATCGTCAACCATGTCACGGGCGGCCTCCAGCGAGGGGACGCCGTTTTCGATGACGGCGAGTGTCACCGTCTCGGCCTTGCTCAGCGTGGCGCGGCCGACCGTCATCATGCGCGCGATGGTGCGGACGCCGGGGGGGCGGGAAAGGCCACTCTCGGCGCGCTCCGAACGGCGGCGGCGTGTCGTCCATTCGCTGACCACCCGCAGACTGCCGCGAAGTCCGGCAGACCGCATCTGGCGCCAAAGGGCGGCTCCATTGCGCTTGCCCTGTGCCCACTGCGCGTCCAGCCAGGGAAGATGCGCTTCCAGGGAGTTCTGCCGGCTGCGGAAAATGTCATCGCGCTCGCCACGCAACACACGGCGCACGAGCTTGCGGCTGTGGCCGGTGCGGCGGACGATCTCCTTGATCGTATGACCGGACTTCGCCAGAGCGAGAATCGCACCACTGGTGTCCTCGCGACGGAGATAGGCATCGTATTGCAGCTCCTCGGCCGCCGTGAGCATCGCCGGATCGACGGTGGCCGCGCCGATGGCCGAGCGGATCTGCCGCATCGACTTGCGCACAGCGTCGAGGAACGCGGCGGACGCGTTCTCCATCAGATGCCAGCGATCGGCGACCTGGATGGCATTCGGCAGGGCGCGATTAGCCGCCAGGGCATAATTGCCGGCGCGATCACGTGCGATGACCTCGATCTGTGGCTGGTCGGCGAGCCAAGCCTGCACCGTGGCTGGCTCGCGGTCTGGCAGCAGCACGAGGGGACGGCGGCGCTGCAAATCGCAGACGATTGTGCCGTAGCGGAAATTCCGGCGCCACGCCCAGTCGTCAATACCAACCACGCGGGGCGGGGGCATGTCCGGCTTGGTGCCGCGGCGGATCGTGCGCAGCAGCGTGTCGTTGCTGACATCGAGCCTCAGCCGTTGGGCCAGTGCCGCTGCGGGGCGGCCACCCAGGGCGAGGCCGAGATGCAGAACGATCTGTTCCAACCGCCGCGTCCGCCGCGCCCAGGGGGCAATACCGTCAAACCGTTCAGTGAATATCCGGCGCGGACAGCTTGCCTCTGTGCAGTAGAAACGCCTAGCCGACAGACGCAGCCCGACGGACCGTCCGCTGACCGGAAGATCGGCCAGGCTGCGCAGATAGCGGCTGTGAATCCGGGCAGAGTGACGGCCACAGCCCGGGCAACTGGCCATCTGCCATGACGCACTGACCGTGATGATCGTCTCGCCGCCAGTGTTGACGATGCTCCCCGCCAACAGGCCGTCTGGCACCAACGTAGATGCGCGAAAGCCAATCATGCCGCTGATCCCCCTCTAAAATTCAGCAGCACACTCCTTCACGATTCCATCAAAATTGAGTTAGAGCCCCTTTTGCGTGCCGATTGACAGTGGATGGACGGGACCGATTTCCGCTGGGGCAGCGAACCCAACACTGTCACTTTGCCCGCCTAATCATCATCTTCGAACAGGAGTTCCAACCGGTTCTGCCTCGGCAGGAAGAGGTCCTCACGGGGACGAGGGTGGCGCGAGATCGTAATGACTGCAGCCTCACTGCCCACGGCGGCGAAGGCGCCCAAAAGATTGATCCACGCTATCTTTCTTAACCCATCATGGGGCGACTGCAGCGTCGACCCCGAAGAGAACGAGCCTCGTGTGGCACGACCTCATGACTAAAAAATAACGACCTGAACCCGTACAGCTTATCCCACGATCGAAGGGCCTTTGGCATCACCAGCCCTACCAGCCTCAATGCGGTAGAAGATTACGTGCGCCGCTTGACACAGGCCCCGATAGAGAAGCAGAACATATCGCAGCGCGAACGATGGGAAGTGTGCAGATGAATTCAACTCGTAAAACCTGACATCGAACACACCTCTGAAGCGTCCGATTTCCGCGTTACCCCCGTAATTCTGTCGGGTGGCACGGGCTCACGTCTCTGGCCGGTCTCGCGGGCCAGCTTTCCCAAGCAGTTCTGGCCACTGATCACCGAGCGTTCGCTGATCCAGGATACCGCGGTGCGGTCTCTGGGCTCTGGCTTCTCCGAGCCCATCGTCGTCTGCAATGAGGAACACCGCTTCCTCGTAGCCGAGCAGCTGCGCAGCATCGGCATTTCCGATGGCACCATCCTGCTGGAGCCTTTCGGCCGCAACTCCGCCCCGGCCATCACGGCCGCGGCACTCCTCGCCGCCGAGGACGACCCCGAAACCGTGCTGTGGATGATGGCGGCCGACGCCGCGATCCAAGACAACGCCGCCCTGCGCGTCGCCCTCTCCGCGGCCTACAAGGCTGCCAAGGCCGGGTATGTCGTCACCTTCGGCATCAAACCGACCGCGCCGGAAACCGGCTATGGCTATATCGAGGTAGGGCCCGAACTGGCGAAGTTGCCCGGCGCCTGCCGCGTCAACCGCTTCCTTGAGAAGCCCGAGCGGGCCGGCGCCCTCGCTATGCTGGAGGCCGGCGGGTATCTGTGGAATTCCGGCATGTTCGTGTTCACCGCGAAGACAGTGCTGGACGAAATGCAGACGCATGCGCCGGATGTGCTTGCCGCGGTACGCAAGGCCCTGAGTGGGCGCAAGGCAGATCTCGAGTTCGTCCGCCTGGCCAAGGACGCCTTCGCCGCCTGCCCCGACGTCAGCCTGGACTACGCCGTAGCCGAACGCACTGAACGCGCCGCCGTGGTGCCGTGCGACATTGGCTGGTCCGATGTCGGCAGCTGGAGCGCGCTGTGGGAGATGGGCAGCAAGGATGCCGCAGGCAACGTCGTGCATGGCGATACGCTCCTGGAAAACGCACAGGATTGCTACGTCCGCTCCGATGGCATGCTGACCGCTGTGGTGGGTCTCAAGGACGCTGTCATCGTGACCACCGAGGATGCCGTGCTCGCCATGCACCGCGACCATGCGCAGGATGTGAAGAAGGTTGTCGAGCGACTGAAGGCGGCAAAGCGCCACGAGGGCACAACCCATAACCGCTGCTACCGCCCCTGGGGTTTCTATGAATCGCTGATCTTCGGCGACCGTTTCCAGGTGAAGCGTATTGTCGTACAGCCCGGCAACAAGCTCTCGCTGCAGAAGCATTTCCATCGCGCCGAGCACTGGATCGTGGTGGCGGGCACCGCGCTCGTCAGCCGTGATGGCGAGGAAACCCTGCTGCGCGAGAACGAGAGCGTGTACCTGCCGCTGGGCAGCGTCCATCGCCTCGAAAACCCTGGCAAGATCCCGCTGGTGCTGATCGAGGTGCAGGTAGGCGCTTATCTGGGCGAGGACGATATCGTCCGTTTCCAGGACACCTACGGCCGCAATTGATTAATGCCCGTCAGAGTAATCTTACTGTGTCATAGACGCTTGCCCGATTCGGCATTCAGTTGTCATGTCTGGAGATTCTTAACCGTGGCCGCCCTCACCTGACAGCTCAGCATGGGGACGACGGCACAACCGCCAGACCAGGATGGCGTTACGCCGCTATGCCGTTCTCAATTCTGACCAGGAGATCCTCGACCATCCTGGCGCCCGCCTCGGTATCGAGCAGCTTTAGCGGCTCCTCGTTGTTCAACGGTGCAGTCGGTCGGCGGAGCCAGCGGCGAGCCTTTTCCTTGTTGTCGAGCTCGCCAACGTGCTACCCAGGATCGCCGAGCATCCCGCGCGGCAACTGCATGAATTGCTGCCCTGGCACTGGGCGGCACCGGCGCGCGCGTCGATCGCGGCATGAACTTGAGTTCTTGACAGATCGCCCATCGGCATGATGGCTGTGTTCCGGTGAACGTGATTGGCGAGGTTTGGATTGTCTGGCGAAGCTGCGCTTCGGGAGAAGCTGCGCAAGATTGAGGCGTTGTTTGCCGGAGCAGGATCGATCGGCGAACGGACCGCGGCCGAGGCGGCGCTTGAGCGCGTGCGTGCGCGGCTGGCGGAATTGGAGCGCCGGGATACGCCGACCGAGATGCAGTTCTCATTGCCCGACCAATGGTCACGCCGGTTGTTCCTGGCGCTGTGCCGACGCTATGGCCTGAAGCCATACCGGCTATACCGGCAACGGTTGACCACGGTCATGTTGCGGGTACCGAAGGCGTTCGTCGATCAGGTGCTCTGGCCAGAATTCCAGGAACTGAACAAAGCGTTGACGCAGTATCTGAACGAGGTGACGATCCGCGTCATCCGTGAGGAGGTCCACCGCGACACAAGTGAGGCCGCCGAGGTAACCCAGGCCCTGCCGCCCCAGTGATCAGGCGCCAGAAAGGCCATCCGCCTACCGCCCCCTCTTGAACCTTCCCAAGCAGACCTCTGCCTCAAAAACCTCAAGATCCTTATCGCCGCCTTAAAAAGCTGAAAACAATTCCCGCGTTTCTGAACGAATGCAATGCATAGCTCGCAGTTACCATTGTCTATATAATGAGATGATTAAAAATGACGAAGCCAACCGTAAGAGACACAAACGGCAGCACAGAACACGCCAACCATAGGATCGGCGACGAGTTTTTTGGCTCGGGCGATGGCGCTATAGGCGCTGTGGTCTGCTCCCCCTCGAGTGTTCTGACCGAGGCGCGTGGTTCCAAAAGATTTGACGGACCGCAGCCGTCGGTTGTCGATGCGACTGGCACGAATCATTGCGTCCAGACCGCTAGGCGAGCCATCGATTACGATCCGCTTGAGGAGGTAGCTAGGCTCAAGCAAACGGCCCAAGAAAAAGCCCTGTACGACGAAGCGAAAGCAGGGGCTGCTCGTGAACTGCTCTCAGTCGTCGCTCAGTTGCTGAACCAACGGATCCCGTCCAATAAGGCTAAAGGACGGGCGATCGACAAGGAAACGCTCATCGCCCAGGATGACGTTGCCATCAACCTTATGCGTCGCTTCTGCGCCGAGCAAGGCGTCGCGATGGGAGTGGATGAATTCCCTTATGCGAGATTTGCCAACTGGATGCTAACCTTAAGCTTTCGAATATCTTCCAAGTCATACAAAAAATACAAAAATTGCGTCGTCGGGTACTTGGTTGGGATGCCAGGTGATGAGGCCGATGAGGCGATTAATATCATCGTCCATGATGATTTGGCTGATCCAAACGGGATGGCCTATGAGAATGGTGAAAGCCAAAATACCGATGACGGCAGTGACAGCACCAAAGCTGCGGTCGTCGAGAAGTTTGTGGGTGACGACCAATACAGCCGGGAGCGTATAATAAAAGAATTCCCCCTCCTGGATCTGGTCAAGCTAATCAATCACCTGCGTTTTCGATCGAAATCTAAGCACGGCATCCACCTGGCGAACCTGATCGAAGCGTCGATTATCACCGGGTTGAGGCCGGTCGAATGGAAGGCGGCGACTATTAAAGTGATGCCCAGCAAAGAGGCTCCGTTCGCCCGGAAAGTCTGGATGTTTGTTGCAAATGCTAAGGCAACCAATGGCCGTGGGAATGGCCTGATCAGATCGATCGACCTATCCGAATATACCGACAGGGCACTTCAGCCGGTCTTCTCGACAATTAATTTGGCTACGCTGCTGCGGACCCAAGATGAATTCGAGATCGAATTCAAAGAACGGTACACCAAAATGATGTCTCGAACGACTAAAAAACTATGGGAAGGAAATCCCAGCATGGCATACTCATTATATTCATGCTGGCATCAGGCATCGGCCAACTGGAAAAGCCAAATGTCCGCCATTGAGGTCGCAGCCCTATCCGGCCACGCCGTTCCGAGGACCACGCAGCGACACTACGATGAGAAGCGATCAGCCTGGCCGAAGAAGTTCCTGACGAAGGTGGCCCGCCCGGCCCCAGAGGAGGTCAAAGTCATAGCGAAACGTGTTGCGATGGCTAGACATTTCCAGATGATGACGACCGACAATACTAACGATGAGTTAATCGACATCCAATCGTCACTACAGATATTCAAGCCGTAGTCTGATCGTGGATGACCAAAAGGCGGGACTCACCGCCACAACCAAGGACGAGTCAAACATATCATCGCCGGTATTCCTGAAAAAAATCCTAGTAACGACCCTCTGTCGAGTTACAAACAACCTGAAGAAAAACTCTTTGATAGGATTGCTGATGACTCGCTAATAGAAAAGTGGCTGGCCAAATTCGAACACCTGGATAAGTGGAATTTCTGCCTGACAGCGGCGATGATGCGGCAGATCAACCATTCATAGCAAGCATCGGCTGGCACCGGGCATCGATTATGGACGAAGGCTGCCCGGAACAAGGGCGTTGACTCGACCGTCTCCGCCCTGGCGTTAATTGGCTTATACCAACCGCCCTAAAGACTGACACATGCCCACTCTCTGGTTCCGATCGAGGCGATTCGCTCTGGGTCATTGGCGATGAAATTCCAGGCTTCTTTGCTGGCGTCGCGCATAGCCTCGTAGGTATCACAAACCAGGCTGCTTAACTTGTTGCCGCGCAGATAATCCCAATCGTTTTCCATCGGGTTGAGTTCGGGTGCGTAAGGCGGCAGGCGCAGCAGAGTGATGTTGTCGGGTACGATTAGCCGCTCACCTGGCTGATGCCATCCGGCACCGTCGCAGACCAGCAGCGCGTGGGCGCTGGTTGCCACCTGGCAACTGATCTCCTTGTATCCCTCCGGGATCGGCCGCCTTCCGGGATTTTGGGATTTGCCCGAGATTTCGGGCATTGCAACGTGAAGGTGGGAAGTGTCCACGAACGAGATAATGGACACAAGTTTGCCTGTGAAGCGGCGGCACAAAGTGTGGCCTGAGGCGCTGAAGCGCGAGATTGTGGCGGCGTGTGCGGTGCCTGGCGCTTCGGTGGCGATGGTTGCACGGCAATATGATGTGAACGCCAACCAGGTTTTCACTTGGCGCAAGCTCTACGGCGGAGCATCTGCCGCGGCAGCGCCACAGCTTGTGCCGGTGGTCGTGACGCCGGAGCAGCCTGCGGCACTCCCGCCTTCGCCCCCGCCGGTGCCCCCGGCCGATATCATAGAGATTGAGCTGCCGCGCGGTTACCGCGTGCGGATTGGCGGCAACATCAAGGCAGCGGCGCTGCGCGTTGTGCTGGATGCGTTGGAGCGCCGATGATCGCCTATCCGTCGAGCGTGCGCGTATGGCTGGCGGTGGGGCGAACGGATATGCGGCGCGGCATGAATGGTCTGGCGCTGCAGGTGCAACAAGCCCTTGGCCGTGATCCGCATGCGGGCGACCTCTATGTTTTCAAAGGTGCCCGTGGTGACTTGATAAAAATCCTTTGGCAAGACGGCGTCGGCATGTCGCTCTATGCCAAGCGGCTTGAGAAGGCACGCTTCACCTGGCCCTCACCGAACGACGGTGTGCTGGCCATACGCGTGGAAGCCAAACCGCAATCAAGACAGGCCGCATCAGCCGCGCTCGGATGCGCTGTGATCAACATTCGATCGGCCTCAAGGGCGATCCCATCAATGATCAGCCCAGCCGGTGAAACCTGCTGGAACGATGTGCGGCGCATCCAAGTTCTCCTCCAATCAGGATGGCGAACTCTACCGTGCCTGCACCGAGTTTGAGTCAGAGCCCATCGGCGACCCCACCTATGCGGACGCCATTCTCGATCGCCTTGTCCACAACGCCCCCCGGCTCAACCTCACCGGCGATAGCCTCCGCAAAACCAGGAGCAAAACCGCCGAGAAAACTTGACGACATCAGGACATAACTGCCACAAAAAAAAGCTGCCAGCGAGGCGAGGCTAGCAGCCCGTCGGAGTGAGCTTGCGGGCGATTTCGTTTACGTGGGCTGAGATCGCACTTCTGGAAGGTGCTCGCGCTTTTTCTGCCGGTTTCGATCCTGTAGTTGAGGTTGACGGCAGTTCCGATCGCCCCCCGCCAACCATCACAGCGGCGTCGATTCACGCTCGAAAGGCGCGCTGGCTTCAGCGCGCCCGCTCCAGGACGAACATCCGTTTCACGTTCCAAGCCATGGTCACGAGGTTCCTCTCGCTCCGGACGTTGTCGATCCCACGCAGCATGAATTGCCGGAAGCCCAAGACAGATTTGATGATGCCAAACACCGGTTCTGGAATCTGCTTGCGGAATGCATAAAGTTTCCGTCCCTGCGGCGTGTTCAGCCGGTGTGCCATGGCTTGCACCGGCGTTGGGTTCTGCGGCGGCGGCGGCACGGCGACGAAACGTTCGCTCAGCGGCGGATGATGCGCCTGGCGGCCCATGGCGATCAGCGGATCAATCCCGGCCGCCACGCACGCGGTCACGTTTGCCGCGCTGAAATAGCCAGTATCCGCCAACGATGTTTCCGCTTCACCCAAGGCATCAGGCAGGGCGCCGATTCGCTTCAACATCGGTTCAATTTGCTGCTTGTCGTTGGGCGCCTGCACCACATCCACCGCCACCACCAGCAGGCTGTCCGCCGCCACCGCAGCCTGGGCGTTGTAGCACTGCTCGAAACCACCGCCGGCCACCGGCATGATCCGGGAGTCTTCGTCCGTCAGATTGATCTGATCCGTGGGCAGCGGCCCCTCGGCCGGAGGCACGGGTGGTTTACCGCCGGGCTTCTTGCCTGTCGCCTTGGTCTTGGCGTCGCGTACCGCCAGCTTCGCCTCGTATTCCGCCTGCTCGCGCGCATGCCGCTCCTTCACCCGCGCCTCGATCGTAGCCTTGGCGCGGGCGATCGCCGCCAGACGCTGCTCGCGCCGCGCCAACTCTTCGGGGATCGACATCCCGTCCGGCACGTCCGCTTGATCCGCCGCCTCAGCTTTTGCCATCAACGCGGCCACTTCGGCCTGCAACTGGGCTTCGATCTTGCCCGCATGCTCATATGACAGCGCGCTATGGCGGCTGGCATTGGCGTGGAGCTTGGTGCCATCCAGCGCCACCGTGCCCAGCTTCAGCACGCCCATCTCGCGCGCCATGCCCAGCACCTGCACGAACAGCCCCTCAATCTCCTTCAGAAAGCGCCGCCGGAACGCGGCGATCGTGTCGTGGTCGGGGTGGTCATTCGCCGCAATGAAGCGGAACGCCACCGAATCATAGGTCGCCCGTTCCAGCTTGTGGCTCGAAAACACGCCAGTGGCATAGCCATAGATGATGATGCCCAGCAGAAGCTTCGGGTGGTAGGGTAATCTCCCCCGATCCCCGGTAGCTGCCGGTCATCGCCCGCAAATCCAGACCCGCGATCACCTCCACGACGAACCGCGCCAGGTGCCGCTGGGGCAGCCACTCGTCCACCGAAGGCGGCAGCAGAAAATCAGTGTTCCGGTCAATCGGGCGGAAGTTGCTCATGCGGGATACGTTCAGGACGGGAAGTTAAAAAATCTGCTCCCAATCCTACCAGATGCATCAGTGACGCGTTAAGTCCGACGGTCTGCTAGACGGGCGGTTTCATCTCGGAATCCCGGGCGCCATCAAATCGGAATCAACGGTCGACGTCGTCGGAATCTGCAGCCTGTGCGCCCGCCTCGTGGCGGGCCAGTTTTTTGGCCTGCTTCACCTTCATGGCCTCAATCTCGTTTGCCGCCTGCATGAGGCCGACTAGCACCTCCACGTCAACCTCCACCCTGCCGGCAGCCCTCTGGTCTTTGGGAAGCGTCCTCAGGGCGGCTGCATGGTCGCGCAAATCGGCCGGCACCTTGGCGATTGCGGCTTCCACCTGGGCGAACACCGCCTCGACCGTCTTGCGCGGCAGCGCGGAGCTGCGCGCTGAGGTCTTCGTGACGCGCTGGCGCCCTTCCTGCCGAGCGGCATCCAGCCGTTGGGTGAGCACCTCCGCCGCAGCTTCGCCATGTGCCTGCACCGCCTCGATCGCGGCATCTGGCGAAACCAGCCCGCCGCGAACCAACCCATGCACCTCGTCATTGGCTTTAGAGCATGATTTCTTGAGGTAGAGTCATTTTTGGATTCCGGCTCGGGCTGAAATTTGATTCAAGATGCAGGCTGGGAGCGGAGGCCAGCATGCATGGGAGTTCCCTATTCTTTGGATTTGCGTGAGCGCGTGGTTGCGGCTGTGGCGTCGGGGATGAGTCGGCGGTGTGCGGCCAAACTGTATCAGGTGAGCTATTCGGCGGTGATAAATTGGGTCTCGCGTTCGTTGCAAACGGGCAGCCCGGCCGCCCTTCCGATGGGGGGCAAGAAACCATTCAAACTCGCGCAAGAGGCGGACTGGATCCTGCGGCGGCTGGCCGAGAAGCCGGACATTACCGGGCGGGAGTTGTTGGCCGAGTTGCACGAGCGCGGGGTCGATGTCAGCTATTACGCGGTCTGGCATTTTCTGGATCGCGCCGGCCTCAGCTATAAAAAAAACCCTGCGCGCGGCCGAACAAGATCGGCCTGACGTCGCACGGCGGCGCGCGCAGTGGCAGCGCCTTCAAGGCAAGGTTGATGCTCGGCGCATCATCTTTATCGACGGTCGGGAGCAGCGCGCCACTGGTTCGAGCGCAGCGACCGACGGGGCAAAGACAAATATGACCCGCCTGCACGGGCGCTGCGCCGTTGGCCAACGGCTAATTGCAAAGGTGCCGCATGGCCACTGGAAAACGCTGACCTTCGTGGCGGGGCTGCGATGTGACGGCATCGTTGCCCCCTGCCTGTTCAACCGGCCGATCAACGCCAAAAGCTTCCTGGCCTGGGTGATCAAGTTCTTGGTGCCAACCCTACGGCCAGGCGACATCGTCGTGATGGACAATCTCAGCAGCCACAAATCCAGCGCAGTCCGCTGTGCAATTAGGGACGCCGGCGCCAAGCTCATCTTCCTGCCGCCCTACAGCCCCGACCTCAACCCAATCGAGCAGGCATTCGCCAAACTCAAGACACTGCTCCGCAAGGAAAACGCCCGCACCGTTGAGCAAACAACCGTCTGCATCGGCAGGCTCATCGACCAAATTACCCCCACCGAATGCGTCAACTATTTTAGAGAAGCAGGTTATTCAACTTGAAGCTATCACGCTCTAGCGAGTGTCAGAAGTTGTTCAATGCGGGCCACCGTCTTGCTCTGCGAGGCGGCAATCTCCGCAAGACCGAGCCCCATGTTCAGCAGCCTCAGATAGCCTCGCGCGATATCCAAAGTCTCCAGCTTCAGCCCCTGGGCTGAACGCAGCATCAATTCGACGCGCTCGGCATTGTTGCCGCGGAAGGGAATGACGCTGACAAGTGGAATACGCGCTCCGCGTTCAATCGCGAGCCGTATGCCGCGGCGGCGGCAGTGGCCCTCAATGACCACGATCCGCCCATCATCCAGCGCGCGGACCACCATTGGTGGAACGTAACGGCCACTCAGATAGGAATCTCTAAACATCTCGATATGTGCGGCAACTTTCGAATCTTCATAATAACGCAGATTGAATCCGTCTTCCTCCTCAATGAGCAGCGGGTCAATCTGGTACAGGTATAACCTCTTATTGTCCTGGTTTTGCGGCTCCGCCGTAAAGGTTTTTAGCGGCTTGATAACGAACGCCATAGAACACCACCGTCAAACTTTTAAATACGCCGATATTAATTCTCTGCACCATCAACGCTCAAAAGTTGCAGATAGCTCAGTCTCTTGCAAGCCGGTCGCTCAATAAACCTTCAGCGTAGCGGTCACGTCAGAGGAAACGCCCGGGCAGCGTGAGTCAAACCAAACAGCCTCCGGGAAAACCGGGGTGGTTCAGGCGACGCTGAACATCCGCTCCTGAGATCACATCCCGGGCCGGCCTATGTCCGACTGGGGTCGGTAGCTGCCGAACCAGCTGCCCAACGTCAGCGTCCGCTTTTACGCGTCGGGCGCCTGAGAGGAGACAGGCGGCTCACGGCCCCTCCTGGCCAAACGGGGACGCGACCGGCGGTCCTGGACTTGGCGGTGTCGGCACACGATGTAATTCTTTGAGCGCCAACCATTTGTCGGAGGTTTATGAAATGCCGTGGACTCCGGACGACGCCGAAAGGCATACACACAAGGCAACCACGTGGGCATTGAAGGAGCTTTGGGCCAAGGTCGCAAACGAATGCCTGAGCCGAACCGGCGACGAAGCCCGTGCGATCCGGGAAGCGAATGCGGTTGTCGCCGGGAACTGCCGAGACGCCAATAGTAGGGGAAGCCCGTATTAGGGAATGGCGCCGCCACGACAACACCTCCCGACCGCATTCATTGCTTCACAAACATCTCGCGGTGGAAGGGGCCTCCCCGCATCTTGCAGCACCACCCGGGCCGGCACCGGCAGCCTTTGCCAGGTCGCCGCGCCGGTCATTGAGCAGCACTGCGATGAACCGCAATGAACGGCGCAGAGCCTCCTTCACAAAGCCGAGGCGGATCATGTGCCGTGCCGCATGGATCGCGGACATGACGAATATAGTAGAATCGCCAAACAAATTATGCTGGAGCGGGCATCGACCGCCATGTTCTTCTGACGCAATATGCCCCCAGGCGGCCCCGGAGCCCTGAAGCAAGCATTCAACAATCTCCCATAGGAAACGGCATGCCCACCACCGGCCCGCAGCAGAACTCCGTACCGCGCCCTAATTACGCCTTCCTGCGCAAGCAGGCGGCCAACTAAAAGACCAAGGACAAGCTCATGCAGATTGATTCCCACGTATTTGTCATCGCCGGCGGCGGCTCCGGGCTGGGCGAAGCGGCGGCGCGGCATCTGGTCTCTCGCGGCGGCCGCGTGGTGCTGGCCGATATCAACGCCGAGGCCGGCGAGCCCCTGGCCGCGGAGTTGGGCGCAGCGGCGGTGTTCCAGCGCACCGATGTGACCGCCCAGGCGGATGGGCAGGCGGCCATCGCGCGGGCCTTGAGCGCCTTCGGGCGGCTGGATGGGCTGGTGAACTGCGCCGGCATTGCCCCGGCCGAGAAGGTGGTGGGCCGGGACGGCCCGCACCGGCTAGAAAGCTTCGCCCGCGCCATCAACATCAACCTCGTCGGCACGTTCAACATGCTGCGCCTCGCCGCCGACGCCATGTCCCGGCAGGCGGCGGGTGAGGATGGGGAGCGCGGGGTGATCATCAACACCGCCTCCATCGCCGCCTATGACGGCCAGATCGGGCAGGCCGCCTATGCCGCCTCCAAGGCGGGGGTGGCCGGCATGACCCTGCCGGTGGCGCGCGAGCTGGCTCGTTTCGGCATACGCTGCGTCACCATCGCGCCGGGCATCTTCGCCACGCCGATGATGGCCACCATGCCGCAAGCGCAGCAGGACAGCCTAAGCGCTACCGTGCCCTTCCCCTCCCGGCTCGGCCGGCCGGCGGAGTTCGCCGCGCTGGTCGCGCATATCGTCGAGAACATCATGCTCAATGGCGAGGTCATCCGCTTGGATGGCGCGCTGCGCATGGCGCCGCGGTGCTGACGGCGCCATGCGCAGGGGGTTGATGCTGGGCAAATTCATGTTGCAGGGTAGCGGGAATGGACCAGCGCGGGTCCATCATCCGTTATGTGCTTGAACGGAATCATGGGAGACGTGTGATTGATCTGCGCTGACATGCCAACCCGCCGGAACTGGCGACAATCTGTTAGCTCCATCTGCGAAACCGCATTCTACTCTTGGCCCAAGCGCGTCTACATAATGAGACGGAATGGCCGCTGTCGGGATTGCTTGGTTGATCAGGTAAACAGCCGTCTTGGGTGGGAAGCAGATTATCAGCTTACGGACGAGGACCCGCAGAAACCGGCCATTCGCCTTATGGCGAGGCTGGGCCGATACCGGCCCGACCGCTTCCCAGTTGGCACCCCAGAGAAGCGGCCATTCCCAAGTCGACCCATGTAGGCCATAGGCCGGCCCGGGAGGTGTTCTCAGGGACGGACGCTTAGCGTCGCCCAGTGCCGACTTGCATCGCGCCACCGTTGTGGCCACCAATCGTCTCCAGCATTTTGCCCGAAAGCGGCCCTTTGTTCACGCGACATGATGAACCTCAATGGTGAGATGAGACAGCGACCGGAAGCGGGCCAGCCTGGCTTGGTAGTACCCCACACCCCGCTGTTTATCGGTGCCGACAGAAATGATGGCCCCCAAATGTCCCGGCCCCAAACGCCACAGATGGAGGTCGGCCAGCGTATCGCCATCGCTCTCAATGGCTTGGCGCAGCTTTTCGGCCATGCCGCGGTCAGGGGTCATATCGAGAAGAATGCCACCTGTGACCTTGATCAAGCTGACTGCCCAGCTTGCAATTACGAAAGCGCCGACGATACCCGCGAGCGGGTCCATCCAAAGCCATCCAAACAGTTTTGCCAGAATCAAGCCAACGATGACGAGGACGGAAACGGCCGCATCAGCCAGCACATGCACAATGGCCGCGCGCATGTTGTTGTCGCGCGCCGTTGCCCCCGTGGCGTGCTCATGCTCTTCAAAGAGAACAGTACAATTCTCCGCGCCGATTTTAACATTGGCGGTGAACGCATGAGGCTCCTGAATTTCGTCAATCGACTCCAGGTAAGTTCCGCGATCAACCATGACGAATATCTGGCGGGAACCATCAGGCCGGATGGTTTCGACCGACGCGTGCTCAGCCGCCGGGAGGGGGGCGGTATCGGCGTACAGCCTGAAGCGCGGCGGTACCCCGTCCTCGAACACGTCAAGAGTCAAAGCGCCTAGACCTGTTTCGATGCTCTTCGACTCATCATGGTCATGCCCCTCATGCGCCGCACCGTGGCCGTGCGAATGTCCATGGCTGTGCCCATGATCATGCCCGCCACTGCTCAGCAGCCAAGCACTGGCGATGTTCACGCCAAGACCGAGGCAGGCAATCGGGATCGCTTCGGCAAAGTGAATCTGCACTGGCGCGAACAGGCGGCTGACCGCCTCGTACCCGATCAGGATAGAGATCATCGCCAAAATAATGGCGCTGGTAAATCCTGCCAGATCGCCGATTTTGCCGGTGCCGAACGAAAAGCGCGGGTCATTGACGTGTTTGCGCGCGAAGGTGTAGGCGAGGGCGGCAAGCAGCAACGCGCCGGCATGGGTGCTCATGTGCATGCCGTCGGCGACCAGGGCGATAGAGCCGAACCAGATGCCGCCGACAATTTCCAGAATCATCATGGCACCGCAGAGCCAGATCACGCGCCAGGTGCGGCTTTCGCTTTGCTCGTGGCCCTCGCCGAGGAAGACGTGCTTATGAGAGAGCGGCGTTAAGTTCGAGCTGTCGTTCATGGAAGCCTCATTTCAAATAGCTGCGGACGACTTCGAGCAGTTGCTCGGCGGCGTCGGCGTTGAGGGCAGTTGGGTATTTTTCTTCATCAACGAGGTGCGTGCGCACATGTTCCTCAACCACTTCGGCCATCAGCCCAGCCATCGCGCCGCGTGCTCCCGCGATCAGATGCATAATGGGTTCGCAGCCAGCTTCACCTTCAAGCGCGCGTTCGATCGCGTCCACCTGACCTTTGATCCGCCGGACCCGCGCCAGCAGCTTCTTCTTTTCATGAATAGTGTGCGTCATAGCCTTTATATAGCATAGGGGGGATACCTATACTAGGTGTGCTTCAATTCAGGGGTTTGTAATCTCGTTTGTCCACACCAACGCGCCCGGCCCGGCCGTTGGGTCGCGTTAACGCCGAGGCCGTAAGCGGATTTACCAGCAGCCCGCCGCCTATTTCCCCTGCGGCGAGGAGAGCCTTGCGTCCAGCCGGTCGTCATCGATGCCCGAGGGTTCCATGTGGCCCATCACGTCGACCGTTCCTGGCAGCAGCGCTGCCACGGCGGCTTCGGCTTTATCTACAATGTCATGGCCGTGTGCGACGGTGAGGCTGCCTTCCACCTCCAGATGGAATTCAACGAAAATGCGGTCTCCGGCGTAGCGAGTACGCAGGTCGTGCAGGTTGCGCACGCCATCGCAGGCCAGAATCGCCGCCTTGATGCGCGCGCGGTCCTCGGCGGGCAGTTCCTGGTCGAGCAGCTGCACCAGCGCCTCCAACACCATATGACGGGCGCTCCACAGCATGTAGCCGGAGAGACAGAGGGCGATGGCCGGGTCGGCGCGGGTCCAGCCTGTGAGCTTGGTGATGACCAGCGCCGCGAGCACGCCCGCGTTTACCGCGACGTCAGCCATGTAATGGGCGCGGTCGGCGGCGATGGCGGTGGAGTTGGTACGCCTCACCACCCAGCCCTGCAGCGTGGTGAGACCGGCGGCAGCCACCAGGCAGATGACGATGACCCAAACGCCGAAATCCAGGCGGGTGAGCGGTTGCGGCGAGAACAGGCGCTGGATGGACTGGAAGGCCAGCACGCAGGCGGCACCGGCCACGAAATTGGCCTGGGTGAAGCCAGCCACGGCCTCCGCCTTGCCGTGGCCGAAGCGGTGCTTGCGGTCCGGCGGTTGGCTGGCATAGCGCACGCCCAGAAAGGTGACGACGCTGGCGGCACTGTCCACCAGCGCGTCCACGGCCGAGGTGAGCATTGAAACCGAGCCGGTGGCCAGCCAGGCGGCAAGCTTGATGGCGGTGAGCGCCACCGCGACCGTCAGGCTGGCATAGGAGGCGAGCTTGCGGAGCCCTGTGTCGGAGAAGGTCTGGTCAGACATGTCGTGTCCCTTCTGTGGCGCTGGCGCGTAAACCGCAGTCACCGCGAGGTCAAAAGAAGCTTCCGTGGCGGTGCTTCAGGTCAGGTAGGCGTGGACCACCTTTATGAGTTCCTCGGCGGCACGGGTCCGGTCCTCGTCGGTGGCATTCGGGTCGGCGAGGTGCTGGCGCACATGGTGCTCAATCACGGTGCCGATGAACCCATCCATGGCGCCGCGGCAGGCCACTGCCTGCTGCAGCAGGGCAGTGCAGGAGGCGTCATCCGCCAGCGCCGCCTGGATGGCCTCAATCTGGCCGCGGATACGGCTCAGCCTGTTGGTGAGTTTCCGTTTTTCGCTATCAGCGTATCGCATTACGCGGTTGACCATATACCATGGGGGGTATAGTTCGCAATCACCGCTGGCGTTCCGCCCCCGGCAACCCGCAACCCTATCAGCAGGATCACATGAACCCGCGATCTACCGGCAAGACCTCGGAGGGCGACAGTAGACGCTTCGCGTCTATCTTCTCGTTAGCCCAGGTCTGCCATTCCGTCCGGGATGGATACACTGAAGGAGCAGCGCGCCCAGCGGGCTGATCCTTGAGCTTGTCCCTCCCGGTTTGTCTGAACGTCAAACCTAGAGGAGGGATCAATCATGATCTTCCGCAAGAACGCCGCGCGTGCCGCTGCGGCCCCTGTCTTTAACACCTCCGCGTTGGCCATGGTGCCGCCGCGCCGCCGCATCGTGGCCACCTGGCGCCGCGATGAGGCAACCGGCCGCATGAAAATTGTCTGGAAGCTGGTGGACGACATCCGCGCCAAAGCGGGCGTCTGACCGCCGCCGCCCCAAGCGTTCCGGAGATTTTTCATGTTTGCCAATCAGAACCGTGTGTCCTCCCTCGCCACGGCGCCGCTCTCCATGCCTGAAGGGCTGGAGGCCCGCCTGCGCGACCGGCTGCATATCGCCAACCTCCGCTCCGCCAAGCCCACGCTGCCCAACCGTCTGGCCCTGGGCTTGGCGCTGGTCGGCCCCGGCCTGCTCGTCATGCTGGGCGATAATGACGCCGGCGGCGTCGTCACCTACGCGCAGACCGGCGCCACATGAAAATTGTCTGGAAGCTGGTGGACGACATCCGCGCCAAAGCGGGCGTCTGACCGCCGCCGCCCCAAGCGTTCCGGAGATTTTTCATGTTTGCCAATCAGAACCGTGTGTCCTCCCTCGCCACGGCGCCGCTCTCCATGCCTGAAGGGCTGGAGGCCCGCCTGCGCGACCGGCTGCATATCGCCAACCTCCGCTCCGCCAAGCCCACGCTGCCCAACCGTCTGGCCCTGGGCTTGGCGCTGGTCGGCCCCGGCCTGCTCGTCATGCTGGGCGATAATGACGCCGGCGGCGTCGTCACCTACGCGCAGACCGGCGCCACGTATGGCTTCAGCCTGTTCCTCCCGCTGCTCGTTCCGCTGGGCATCATCGCCTATCTCGTGCAGGAGATGACCATCCGCCTCGGCGCCGTCACCCGGCGCGGCCATGCCGAGATGATCTGGAAGCGCTACGGCGCCTTCTGGGGCGCGTTCTCGCTGGTCGACCTCGTCGCCGCCAACGTGCTCACGGCGCAGTATCTGCACGGGCTGCCCAATGCAGCCTCGCTGGACGACAATGAGGTGCTGAGCGGCATCGGCAGCAAGGTGGGTCATGCCGCAATGGTCATCTTCGCGCTCGGCTTGGTCGAGGCGGGGCTGATCGCAGCCATCGTTATTACCTCGAGCTCTGCCTGGGCCATTGGCGAGGCATTCGACCTGCCGCGCTCCATCAACGACAGCCCGAGCAAGGCGCTGCCGTTCTACGCCCCAGCCATCCTTGGCACCGCGATTGCCGCCGGCGTGCTGATGCTCCCAAACGTGCCGGTGGGGTTCCTCAACCTCACCGTCCAGGTCATCGCCACGGTGTTCATGCCCGCGGCCATGCTGTTTCTGCTGATGCTGCTGAACGACCGCGAGCTGCTAGGCGAGCACGTGAACTCGCCGCTGCGCAACGCGCTGTCCGTCGGCGTGATGGTGCTGCTGATCGCCTGTAACGGCCTGTATGGCCTGGTCACCGTCTTCCCCAACGCGCTGTGAGCTTTGCCATGAGCTATTACGACAAGGATACCGAGGACGCCCTGGCCGCGCTGGCGGAGCAGGAGAACTGGCTGGCCCCGCCCACGGAGATCACCCGCGTGGTGCTCCGCCCCTGGCAGCAGGTGGTGTTTTGGGGGCTGCGCCTCTACATCCTGGTGATGTTGGTGGTGATGGGCTGGGGCTTCTATCATGGCATCGGCCAGTAGAGAGGACCGGCATGATCTCGCACCTTCCGCAGAGCTTTATCGCCTTCGCCACCGCCTTCGTGCTGGGCACGCTGATCGGCACCGAGCGCCAGTGGCGGCAGCGCTCAGCCGGGCTCCGCACCACCGTACTGGTGGCGGTGGGCGCCGCGGCGTTTGCCGATCTGGGCGTGCAGTTGGCCGGGCCCGAAGGCTCGACGCGCATCGTCGCTTATATCGTCTCGGGTATCGGCTTCCTGGGCGCGGGCGTGATCCTCAAGGACGGCGCCAATATACGCGGCCTGAACACCGCCGGCACGCTCTGGTGCTCAGCGGCGGTCGGCGCCTTCTCTGGCTGTGGCTATCCTGGCGAGGCGGCAATGCTCACCATGTTCGTGCTGGCCGGCAACACGCTGCTGCGTCCGTTGGTGAACTACATCAACCGCCGCCCAGTCTCGGCCGAGACAACAGAGGCGCAGTACACCATCCACGCCACCTGCGCGCCGGAAGACGTGCCCGACGTGCGCGACCTGCTGTTCGACACGCTGGAAGCCGCGCACTACCCGGTGCGCGAGGTTGAGGTGTTGAGCGAGAGCGATGATGTCATGGAGTTGGGCGCGACGCTGGTTGCCTCCAGCGCTACCGAGCGCGAGCTGGACAAAGCCGTGGCCACGCTGGAGGCGGCAGCAGCCGTGAAATCCGCGACCTGGACGGTGAGCACGTTGAGCTGATGGTACACTGGGCCCGGCGGCAACGCCGGGTTTCTCATGTTGCAAATAGTGCCGATGAAAATGGCTGAATTAGGGTTACAGTCCACGGAAGCAGCCAATCCTCATCTGCTTACGGCTCCGGACTACCGAAAATGCCGTCCTTCAGCAACGCGCCCGTTCCGGACTGACAGCTTTCGTGACAACAATGCACGGAAGTTGCCATCGTTGTGCCCCGTGGTCAGTTGGCCACCTGGCGTCATGAATACTTCACATCGCCCAAACTGGTCTTAACCGCCTCACGTCGCCTATGCCCGGCGGGATCATTGCATCTCTCCGCTATGAGACCTCTGCCATATGACCGCGACGACTACCGAATCAGCAACGCCCCAAACGACGAAGGACGGTTCGGTCCTTGAAGTCTTACGTGTCTTCCTCAAGCTTGGGCTGACTTGCTTCGGTGGTCCTGTCGCCCACATTGGCTATTTCCGCGACGAGTTCGTGGTTCGCCGGAAATGGCTCGATGAGCACACCTACACAGATCTCGTTGGGCTGTGCCAGTTCCTGCCGGGGCCGGCCAGCAGCCAGGTGGGGTTCTCCATTGGGCTGATGCGTGCGGGGTTCCTCGGCGCGTTGGCGGCCTGGACCGGTTTCACGCTCCCCTCCGCCATCGCACTGGTGCTGTTCGCCTTCGGCGCGGGTGCGCTCACCGGCCCGGCCGGTGTGGGCCTGCTGCACGGCCTGAAACTCGTCGCCGTCGCCATTGTGGCGCAGGCAGTCTGGGGCATGGCGCGTTCGCTCTGCCCGGACCGCGAGCGGGCCAGCATTGCTGTGGCGGCGGCGGTGGTCATCCTGTTCAGCAGCACTTCCCTGGCGCAGATCGGCGTGATCGTTCTGGGCGGCACGGCTGGCTTGTGGCTTTGTCGTAACGTACCGGCCGGCTCATCCAGCCATATCGCCATACCCGTTTCCCGTACTGTCGGTCTCACAGCATTGGCCGCGTTCTTCGTGCTCCTTCTGGGCCTGCCGGTGCTGCGCGGCGTGACGGGCTCGTCGTCCGTTGCGCTGTTCGACGCCTTCTACCGCTCCGGCGCATTGGTGTTCGGTGGCGGCCATGTAGTCTTGCCGCTGCTGCGAAACGCCTTCGTGGCACCGGGCTGGGTCAGCGACGGCACTTTCCTCGCCGGTTACGGCGCCGCCCAGGCCGTGCCTGGGCCTCTCTTCACCTTCGCGGCCTATCTCGGTGCCGTCGTCAACATCGAGCCGCACGGGGTGGTCGGCGGGCTGCTCGGCCTGGCAGGCATCTTCCTGCCCGGCATGTTGATCCTGGTGGGCGTGCTGCCGTTTTGGGATGGGTTCCGCAAGCGTGCCAGTGCCCAGGCGGTGATGCATGGGGTGAATGCCGCCGTAGTAGGGCTCCTGGGCGCCGCGCTCTACAGCCCGGTGTGGACCAGCTCGGTAAAAACGCCGGGGGATTTCGGGATTGCGTTGACCGGCTTCGTGCTGCTGACGGTGTGGCGGGCACCACCGCTGCTGGTCGTGGCGGTGAGCGCCGCCGGTGGTGTCGCGCTCGCGTTGGCCAGGTGACCGAGGATGTGAAGAATTTTGTAAGTGTTCTGGCTCACACCATTGCGCCGTCGGCTCCGTGCTCGGCTGTTCGCTGTTCGGAAGGTTTGGAAGTGTCGGCTATGCTTTTGGTCCCGCCACTCGTAATGCCGTATTGACGCCACGCTTTCCTTAGTCCTAGAGCGCCTGCGGTCTGGACAGACGCCGCCGGTGCCTGCCGAGACGGAGATTAGCGCATGTCTATCGAGCCTCTCTTGAAAGTCTCTGGCCTACGTTGCCATGGACTTGCGCCGGTCGATCTCGTTCTTGGCGACCGTGAATGCATCGCGGTAAGAGGCCCCTCGGGAGCCGGAAAAAGCCTGCTGCTACGCGGGATCGCCGACTTGGACCCTTGTGAGGGGAACGTTTGGCTGGGTGGCATGTCGCGGGACGAGATGCCCGCGCCAACTTGGCGCCGGCAGGTGGTCTATGTCGCGGCTGAGCCGGGGTGGTGGGCCGAAACCCCCGCCGCGCATTTTCCAGATGTGGGGAAAGCCGAGGCGTTGGCGTCCTGCCTGGGTCTGACGGCTGATCTGCTCAGTCGTCCTGTCACCCGGCTTTCAACCGGTCAGCGGCAGCGCCTGGCGCTGGCGCGAGCATTGGCCCGCAAGCCGCGCGTGCTGTTGCTGGACGAACCGACTGCGGCGCTGGATGTGGATGCCCGGACGCTCGCCGAGGCGCTTGTTGAGGAGTACCGGGGCCAGGGGGCAGGCGTGATCTGGGTGACGCACGATGCCGGGCAGGCGAGCCGCGTTGCGGGCCGTACGCTGATTGTGAAAAACGGTGCGGTACGGGAAGTCATGCCATGAGCTACGCGCATCTGGCCTATTGGAATCTGGCGCTGGCGGCCAGCCTCATCTTCGTTAATGCCGGGCTTTCGGTTGCCCTGCAGCTTGGCCTTGCCTACCGGCTGCTGGTCGCCGCCCTGCGCATGACCATTCAGCTGGCGCTGGTCGGCCTGGTTCTCACCACGCTTTTTTCCACTGTTTCGCTCTGGTGGACGGTCCTGGTTGCGGCGGCCATGATTTCTCTTTGCAGGCCGGGAAATCGCCCAGCGTCTGGACCGGCCTCTGGGTAGCGGCTGGTCATATGGCATTAGCACCGGGTCCATCGCGGCATCCACCATCCTGGTCATGGCATTCGCGCTCGTTACGCAGTTACGGCCGCACCCGTGGTACGATCCGCGCTACGTCATTCCTCTTCTAGGCATGGTGCTGGGCAATGCCATGACGGGTATTGCGCTCGGGCTGAATACGTTGACCCAGGCCGTGGTGGCCCAGCGCCCGGCAGTCGAAGCCCAGCTCGCGCTTGGCGAGGATCGCTGGACGGCACTTCTGGGGCCGGTCAGGCAGGCGGCCCGTAATGCGATGCTGCCCACGGTTAATTCGATGGCGGCGACGGGTCTGGTCTTTCTGCCCGGCATGATGACCGGCCAAATTCTTGCCGGCGCCGCACCAGAGGATGCGGTGAAGTACCAGCTGTTGATCATGTTCCTGATCGCCGGCGGAACTGGCCTTGGCGCAACCGGTGCCATTCTGCTCGGCGCAGCACGGCTGACCGATCCTCGCCACCGGCTGCGCCTCGACCATTTAACAACCAAGACAGAATGATGGGGGGCGATCCACGCGAAAGTCTTGGATTTCGAAAACTCTTGGCCGGCGGGAATGACTGGTTTCGGTCTCGGTAGTCGCGCTTCGGAGCGGCCAGGTTGGGCGCTTTTGTGTAGAGTTTGTTCCTGGGGAAAGAGACGGATCAAGCGCAGCCGGAGTTCTGAAAGCAATTTATTTGGATTTTAAAAGTGGCCGAGCCGGGGGAGCCGCATCGGAGAGCTTGCCAGCGAGTGCGCTCGCTTCCCCGGCGTCGAGCCCGAGAAGCTGGAGAACAAGGATTACGGCGCGGCGGGGCAGGCTCGCACTGTCGGTTTCAGAGAGTTTGCGCAGCTCGGAGGAGGCGCGATCAAGCGCCATCTCCGCCACCAGCGTGCCGACGACGGTCGAGCCCACGGCCAGAAAGCTCATAAACGGGTCAGCGGGCCGGAACCGCCCCGAGGCGATACCGCGCTGAATGTCACGATACAGTCTGTATCCTAATCCGCGCCCGGAGACGAACTGGGGCGAGAAACCTTCGCGCGCCAGGAACTGCCCCCAGATCGGATCGGCTTTCGCCCGGGACAACGTAAGATAGACGCTGATCCCGATCACCTCCGCCGGATCGGTGGATTGTCCGATCTGCTCGTCGAGCGCGTCGGCGAATGTCTCGAACACCACAGCAACGAGCGTCGCGTGAATATCCTCCTTTGACTGGAAGTGGTTGTAGAAGGAGCCCACCGCGACATCGGCGGCCGCGGCAATCTCGCCGATCGTGACGCCCTCCACACTGCGCTCGGCCATCAGTTGCAGGGCAGCATCGAGCAACCTGTCGCGCGTTTCGCGCCTGCGGCGCTCGCTGCGTGTTTCGATCGCACCTGCCCCCGCCTCCGCCACCGGGCAAGTGGGGGATGAGGACGCTTGGGAAGGGAAGGGAGTTTTACTCATGAGTAGTGAAGCGCTCCGCCGACAGATTCAGGCGTTCATTCAATATTGTTGACAGCCTGTCCACTTCATTCAATAGTGAATAATAATTCAAGTCTGAGGAAATCGTCATAAATGAACATAGCTGCACTAAAATCGGATCTCGCCGCCGTCGGTTCATCGGTTCCCGCCGAGGTGGATGTACTTATCATCGGTCTCGGCCCCGCGGGCGCCGCGCTGGCCAATCTGCTCGGCCGTTACGGCGTGCGGGTACTGGTGGTGGAGCGCCATCCGGATATTTTCCGCGCGCCGCGGGCGATCGCGCTGGATGACGAAGCACTGCGCGCTCTGCAACTGGCCGGGCTACCCGAAGGCAGTTTCGAGACCATCGCCGTGCCCTATGCCCGCCTGCACAGCACCGTGGTGGGAGAGTTTGCCCGCTTCAACACCAGTGGCGCGCATGATGGTCATCCGCGCCAGGTGACCTTCTACCAGCCCGAACTCGAAGAGCGCCTGCGCGAACAACTCGCCCGTCATGAAGGTGTCAGCGTGACGCTCAGTACGGAGTTTCTGGGCTTTATCGAGGATGCCACCGGTCTCACGGCGAAGCTGCGCCTGACTGGCGGGCGTGAGGTTACGGTACGGGCGGGCTATCTCGTGGGGGCAGACGGCGCCAATTCGTCAGTACGGCAACTGATCGGCGCCGAGTTCGAAGGCCGCACTTTCGGCAATGACTGGCTTGTGGTGGACGCAGGCAAAAAGGACAAGGTGATCGATCATATCGAATTTGTCTGC
Source organism: uncultured Alphaproteobacteria bacterium (assembly GCA_963750235.1). Taxonomy (GTDB): domain Bacteria; phylum Pseudomonadota; class Alphaproteobacteria; order Acetobacterales; family Acetobacteraceae; genus Acidocella. The sequence continues at coordinate 114,258 of CAVVPW010000003.1, read as the reverse complement.
GACCCCAAGCGCCCCTGTCCGCATATGGCGGCGCCGGGCGGGCGTGAGCGCTGGGAATTCCGCCTCAACGAGGGCGAGCCTCGGGCAGAATGGGAGAGCGATGCGCGCTTGGCCGAATTGCTCAGGCCCTGGGGCACGCTCGCAGACCTCGCGGTGGAGCGCAAGGCGATCTACCGCTTCCAGGCCCGTGTGGCGAGCCGTTTTTCCAAAGGGCGTGTCTTCCTGGTCGGCGATGCGGCCCATCTCACCCCGCCATTCGTCGGGCAGGGGCTGGTTGCGGCGCTGCGCGATATCACCAATCTCAGCTGGAAGCTTGCCTGGGTGATCAATGGCCGCGCCGGCGCGAAAATCCTTGAAAGCTACGACCTCGAACGCCGCGCCCACGCCAAATCAATCATCGATCTCGCGCGTTTCATGGGCATGCTGGTGGCGCCGCGCAACTGGCTCTCGGCGCTGGCCATCCATGGCGGGCTGAAGCTCGCGATGAAGATCCCCGCCCTGCGCCGCCATATCCAGGATCTGGGCATCAAGCCGAAGAACCAGTTCGCCAAGGGGCTGTTCGTCGCCGGCAAGTCTGGCGCCAGGCTCGCCCGTGGCGGTGTGCTGCCGCAGGGCTGGGTGCGCAATGCGGTGGGCGAAATCGTGCTGAGCGACGAGGTGGTGGGCGATTACCTGACGCTGATCAGTTTCGGTCCGGCGCCAACGCTGGATCCCAAGACGATGCGCGCTTTCGAGGCTTTGGGCGGGAGGGTGGTGGAACTGCTGCCGCGCGGTTATCGCCCGAATGGATCGAACCCTTTGCAGTGGGAGGATCTCGACGGTACGTTCCTGCCGCATGCGGTGCCCTTCGGCTGGGTTGCCATCGTTCGGCCCGACCGGGTGGTGGCGCAAGATGGTCCGGCTACCGAGGCCGAGCAACTTATCCGCACTGTGCTCGCGCTGCTGCAGCCCGACTGGGAAACGACGGCCGCCCCGGTGCCGCGCTAAGTTTCGCCTCTTGTCGCCCGTCTTCAATCCTCCCAGAGCGAGATGAGGCGTTCTTCTGCCCAGGAGCGGATTTCTCCAGGCCGGACGATGTCCGCAATCGGGAAATCCGCCGAGGGTCCTGGACGGTCATAATGGGCGCCACCCTGTCGCAAGAGGCCGATGCGGCTTGGCGGCTTTCGGGCAGCCGGAACCGAAAAGCGGACATACGCCGGACCACCAGACGGAGACAGGTGCCGACTTAAAGCCGTGAGCACTGGGGTGTCCCCGTCACGGCCATTTGGACAGATTGGGGTGATTGAATAAGGGAGGATTTCTGGCTCATCGTAACGACGAAGGAGCGCAGATGAGCCAGAAATCCTTAGCCCCGAAGCCGCCCAAAGCCCCTGCCGAGGCGGTAGTGCGTGACATACGCCTGGCTGCGCAGGCGGCATTATTCGGTCGAGGACAAGATCCGCATCGCGCTGGAGGGCCTGCGTGGCTTGCAAAGCATCGCCGCCGCTAAGCGCGGGCGCGGTGTTAAATTCGATCCTCTAGGTCGTCGTGATGCGGTGTTCCTCCCGCAGAAAATCAACCAACGCCCGCAAAGGCGGCCGCATCTGCCGCCGGCTTGAGTAATACAGGCAAAACGCATCGATCTGCGGCTGGGCCCAGCTCTGGAGAAGCGGGACAAGCCGGCCGGCATCGATCTCCGGCTTCAGATAAGCAAGTGGCAGCTGCACAAGACCCGTGCCGTCGATCGACGCGCGAATGCCAATGCCAGGCTCATTAGCAATCAGGGGGCCATCGACTTGCACCTCGACTATTCGTCGGTTGCGAACGAAGCGCCACGGAATCAGTGCGCCGGTCCCGGACCGGAAGCGGATGCAGGCGTGGTCGGTGAGCTGCTGCGGGGTCTTGGGCACCCCGCGCCGTTGGACATAGGCCGGAGACGCGGCCACCCCGAAGGGCATGTCGTCGCTGATCCGCACAGCGATCATGTCGCGCGCAATACATTCGCCCGGCCGGATACCCGCATCAAACCGCTCTTCGACGATATCGATGAAGGCGCGGCTGATCGAAACGTCGAGGCTGATGCCGGGATATTGAGCCACGAAACGGGCGACGATGGGCGCCAGAACGAAATCGGCGGCGGGCGGCGGCACGGTCAGGCGCAAAGTGCCGGTCGGCGCGGTGCGAAAGTCCTCCAGAGCGTCGAAGGCGGCCTGGTAATCGTCGAGCAGCGGTCTTAGCCGGCGGAGCAGGTGCTCACCGGCGGCCGTGGCGGCGACCGAGCGGGTTGTCCGCTCGACCAGCCGGACTCCCGTGCGCTCTTCGAGATTGCGCACCAGCTCGCTGACCCGGGCCGGCGACAGTCCGAGCTGCTCTGCCGCCTTGGTGAAGCTTCTCTTCTCGAGCACCGTCACAAGCGCGTTCGTTTCGGAAAAACCTGGCGACAGCATCGGGATCACCCCATTATTCGGAATTCCAATAAGGTCCATTCTGATTTTTCGACCTTATCGTGGCCCCCCGTGCGCGTCCATCTTGTCGGCAGAGCGAAGCGCAACCTCACCTTTGGAGGCCGACATGAGAATCGCAGTCACCGGCGCAACGGGACAACTCGGCGGCCTCGTGCTGGACCGGGCGTTCGAAGCAGTTCCTGCGAATCTGGTTGGCATCGCCCGCAACCCAGAGACAGGAGCGCGCTTCGCCGCGCGCGGCGTCGAGATAAAGCAAACTAGACCAAGGAGTAAGAAGCCATGACATCAAGCAATGACCAGAGACCGCCGGTTTGGGTCGGTCATGTGTACCTTTCGGTGAAAGATGTCCGTTCTGCCGCACGCTGGCTGGAAACAGTCGGTCTACGCCCGATCGTGGTGCGCGATGAGGCCGCCGTGCTTGAGTTGCGGGGCGGCACGCATGTTGTGGTTCGTCCGGCGCCCGCAGCCGGCGGCACCGCGCCGTTCGATTTGATGGTCGATGACATCGACGCGGCGCACCGCGGTTATAGCGAGAAGGGCTTGTCGCCGTCACCGATTCACCGGGGCAGTGCCCAGGCCCGGTTCGACCATGACACGTTCGAGCTGCCTGGCCCCGACGGTTGGGTCTTCACCGTCTATTCATCGCACGTTGGCGATCGGCCTGTGTGATCCTGACCCTCAGCTAGTTTCCCGCTCATGCAGAAGGCCGCCTTTGCGCGGGCGAGAACTTGCGAAGCAGACTAACTCAGCAGACAGGAGTCCTCGATGAGTAAGCAGACAGAGCCTTGGATCAGGGGGCGGGAGAACGCAGAAATCATCCGCCCCTTTGGCAACGAAATGAAGGTCATGCTTTCTGGGGCGCGCACAAACGGCACATGTTCGGTGCTGTTCGCCGACCTGAAACCGGGCGAAGGAGCGCCCCCGCATCTGCATCGCGAGTACGATGAATATTTCTTCTTGGTAGAGGGCACTATCTCCTTGGTCATCGATGGCAAGGAAAGCACGATCGTGCCCGGAACTCTCGCCTTTACGCCGCGCGGTGCTATCCATTCGTTCAAGAATATTGGGGCGTCGACTGCCAGTATGCTTGAGTGGACCATCCCCGGCGGCAACGAGCCCTATTTCCGTGCAGTATCCGAAATGGGCGCTGACATCGATCCAAAGCGGCTGGCCGAAATCAATGCACACTTCGCGACCGAGTTTATTGACTCCTAAGAGGTTCCTGTGATTTCGATTGTCGACGATGATCTGTCGGTCCGCGAGGCGACGATGGACCTTATGAGGGCGCTGGGCTTCACCGCGGCGGGGTTCCCGTGCGCCGATGACTTTCTGGCATCCGAGCTGCGCCACGACACATCCTGCCTGATATCCGATATGCGGATGCCGGGGATGTCGGGGCTGGAACTTTACAACCGTCTGGTCGAGGCGGGCACTCCCATTCCGACCATTCTCATGACCGCCTTCCCGAATGAGCTGGACCGGGCGCGCGCATTGCAGGCCGGCGTCGTTGGCCTTCTGGCGAAGCCATTCAGCGATACTGAATTGCTCGCCTTCATCCAATCGGTTCTCTAGTATTCTGACTCCAACGCCTGTTTCCCTCGGCACACCTTGGTGAGGATATCGGCGGCCTTGGTGGCCCAGACGAACGGGTTGGGGTGATCGTTGTGTTCGGCAAGGTAGCCGTGGATAGCGATTTCCAGGTCGGTGACGCTCTTAAAGACGCCGCGGCGGATACGCGTCTAGCGTCTGCTTTCGGAACCCGGCTGGGAGCGCGGGAGCATCCAATTTGGGTGCGTAGCCGTCTTCGGTCAGCGCCGGTGAATATCGCGCAGCCGTTCCCATTCTCGAGATAGTGACACGTGATATCGCGAACAGCACCCTGGCGCCTTTCGTCGCGGTGGACGGCGCTGCCAGACGTAGCTACCTGGCCGTCGCAAGGTGGCCCGTACTCGGAGCGGGGTCGTTCGCTTCGCCGGTTCTTGACTGGACGCCGGTCGTGAAGGAACGTCGCCGCATGACCGATATCACCACAGAGAAGCGCGTAGTGCTGTGCCCGAAGTGCGGAGCACCTCACGCTTACACTCAGTTGCGGTTCCGTGGCGGGATCAACGACGAAGGTTGTTGGGGCGTGAGATGCGCCCAGTGTGACCGCGCCTTCCGGATCAACGTGACGAATCCGGCCAAATCCCATGCTAAATTCAAGGTCGACGATCGTTTCGACAGGGATGACGTGATTCCAGAACTGCCCGTCGCCACTGATCAGATAACTCATAACGTACCTGAGAGCGACTTTGCGCCATCATTCGACTACGGTGGTGCAGCTCTCTACCGGTGCCCGACAACCGGACTCAGCCTCGAACACGCCGCGCTTCAAGTCCTCCAGGCGAATTTCGAACGCGTAACCGCAGAGTACCAAGTAGCAGAAAACTATCTCTGCAGCAAAAGTGCCTTTAGTGGCGAGAACGCAGTTGTTCATGTCGACGTGCCATGCTCCTGCGGTTTACGGCATATCGCCACCTTCTACACTAGCTTTCCTATCGACTTCGCCAGACGGTCGATCGAAGATTATTTCCTAGCTGACGTTTCCGGTACGAATGTCTTTGACCGTCTCGAGGGTCTCTTCTCAAAATCAGACATCATGTGTTTTCTGTCCAAACTGCTCATCCGCTGGCATCTGACGTGCGATCAAATCATAGTCGCGTCTCCATATGTCGGACACCAGTGGGACAAGCCGGAACAGAAGGTCGATCGCTGGTCATGGCTCCTCGCCCAACTAAATGCCGAACGCACCACTCTGATCACCCGGCCTGCTACCCTAGGCGCTTTTCGGAAGCTAAGCGACGGAGACGTGACGTATGACCTGCTTAAGCGCTACGAACTCGAGAACAAGATCATCTCGGCTAACGTGAAGAAGCAGGATTTTCATGCTAAGTTCTTTATCGGGCTAGCTCCGGAGGGCTGCGAGATCCTCAGCGGATCCGCCAACCTCCTGCACGGCCCATCCATCGAAAACATCACGTTCCGCAATATAAGCATGGAGCGCTGCAAGGAGCGTTACCTCGACGTAATGAACATCACCCTTCCCGAGATCAGACGCCGCAGTTCGCAGTACGTGCGTATCAGCTTGTCGTCAGACGGCACCTGGCAGTCGCTCGACGCCACCGGATGGCCGCTGGCGGCTCCGCGCATCCAAGTGCTACGGCCGGCCCGGGCTCATAGCCGACACCCCGCCGCGCCATAGCGACGGGCACGCGCCCCCTATCGGAAAAATTCATACGAATGTCCGGTTTTAGCATCGCCTGGTAGATCGACTTATGGCGGATTGGGGCGCTGCCCGGCCATTGGCCGGGCTTAATATGGGCAAGCTGGGCCGGATAACTGCCTGACCGCTTTCAGACGGCCCGACCGGGAAAGCGGCCAATCCTTCATCGACCCACGTCTGGCGTAAGCTGGCCCGGGAGGTGATCTCAGGAGCGGAGTTCCTGCGCCGCCCAATGCCGACGGCAACGCGGCCTAGCCGATCGTCGGGTTGATTCCGGGGCTTGCAGGCAGCGGACGTCGCCATGGCACCGCATCTGTGGCATAGTTTCCGCGCAAGTCTGGTCCGGCCAGATGAGCAGAGGAACGATCGCAAAGACTGTCTCGGCCCGAGGGTAGTGAGCGGTCCGATGATGGAGTCCGGCAGTTGAGCCCAACTAATCGGTTCGGCGCAGAGGGGGACAGCAACTTCCAGGTCTTGTGGGAGGACGGCGACCGCGTCTTCTGCCGGACCTGGCGCCCGGGCGCCGATGGCGACCCGTACGCCGTGCTTGCGGTGCTCCCGGCCGCGGAGCATCCGGCACCGGCGACCCTGGATCGCCTGGCTCACGAATATGCCTTGAAGGACGAGCTGGATGGACCATGGGCGGTGCGGCCACTGGCGTTCGTCCGCGACCCAGGCCAGACCATGCTGGTGCTGGAGGATCCCGCCAGCCAGCCGCTCGCCCAACGGCTCGGCGCGCCGATGGCGATGGAAGACTTCTTGCCCCTTGCGATCGCCATCGCCGGGGCGCTCGCGCAGGTCCACCGGCGCGGTCTCGTGCACAAGGATATCAAACCGGCCAATATTCTCGCGCATCCCGCGAGCGGCGAGATCAAGCTCACCGGGTTCGGCATTGCCTCGCGGCTGCCGCGCGAACGCCAGGCGCCCGAGCCGCCCGAGAGCATCGCCGGCACGCTGGCCTATATGGCGCCCGAACAGACCGGACGGATGAACCGCTCGATCGACTCCCGCAGCGACCTCTATGCGCTTGGCGTCACCTTCTACCAGATGCTCACGGGCGCGCTGCCGTTTACCGCCGCCGATCCGATGGAGTGGGTGCACTGCCATATCGCACGGCAACCGGCCGCCCCCGCCGACCGGGTGGAGGACATTCCTGGCCCCGTTTCGGCGATCGTCATGAAGCTGCTCGCCAAAACAGCCGAGGACCGCTACCAGACCGCTTCCGGCCTGGAGAACGACCTGCGGCACTGCCTGGCGGGGTGGCAGGCGCGGCACCGGATTGACGCGTTTCCCCTCGGTGAACATGACGGGTCCGACCGGCTGATCATGCCCGAGAAGCTTTACGGCCGGGCGCGCGAGGTCGAGACCCTGCTCGCCACCTTCGATCGCGTGGTCAAGAGCGGCACGCCGGAGCTGGTGCTGGTTTCCGGCTATTCCGGCATCGGCAAATCCTCCGTCGTCAACGAGTTGCACAAGGCGCTGGTGCCCCGGCGCGGGCTCTTCGCGTCAGGCAAGTTCGACCAGCACAAGCGCAACATCCCGTACGCGACCCTGGCCCAAGCCTTTCAGAGCCTCGTCCGGTCTCTGCTCAGCCAGAGCGACGCCGCCCTGGCGCCCTGGCGCGATGCTCTTCTGGAGGCGCTGGGCCCGAACGGCCAGCTGATGGTCGATCTCGTTCCGGAGCTGCGGCTCATCATCGGCGACCAGCCGCCGGTTCCCGAGCTGGAGCCGCAGCAGATGCAACGCCGTTTCCAACTGGTGGTCCGGCGGTTCATCGGCGTCTTCGCCCGGCCGGCGCATCCGCTGGCGCTCTTCCTCGACGATCTGCAATGGCTCGATGCGGCGACGCTCGATCTGCTGGAGGACGTGCTGACCCAGCCGGATCTACGCTACCTCCTGCTGATCGGCGCCTATCGCGATAACGAAGTCACCGCCAGCCATCCGCTGACGCGCAAGCTCGACGCCATCAAGAGCTGCCGGCGGCAAGGTCACGGAGATCACGCTGGCGCCCCTTACGCGGGAGCATCTCGGGCAGTTGATCGCGGACGCGCTGCGCTGCGAACCCGCGCGCGCCGCACCACTCGCGCAGCTGGTGCACGAGAAGACCGGCGGCAATCCGTTCTTCGCCATCCAGTTCCTGTCCTCGCTCGCCGAAGAAGGCATGCTCACCTTCGATCATGACGCCGCGCGCTGGTCCTGGGATCTCGAGCGCATTCACGCGAAGCGCTACACCGATAACGTGGTGGAGCTGATGGTGGGCAAGCTGACGCGCCTGCCGGCCGAAACGCAGAAGGCGTTGCAGCAGATGGCCTGTCTCGGCAACACGGCTGAGACAACGAAGCTTTCAATCATCCTCGAGACTTCGGAGGAGCAGGTCCACGCCGTGCTGTGGGAGGCCGTCCGTCAGGAGTTCGTGGTGCGCCTGGCCAGCGCCTACCAGTTCATCCATGATCGTGTCCAGGAAGCCGCCTATTCGCTGTTCCCGAATGAGCGGCGCGCCGAGGTTCATCTCCGTATCGGCAGACTGCTTGCGGCGCACACACCTCCCGAGAAGCGGGAGGAGGCGAGTCTTCGACATCGTCGATCAACTCAATCGCGGCGCCGCGCTGATCCACGAGCAGGCCGAGCGCGAGCAGCTGGCCGAGTTCAACCTGCTCGCGGGTAAGCGTGCCAAGGCCTCCACGGCCTATGCCTCGGCGCTGAATTATCTGGCTGCCGGTGCCACGCTGTTGGCGGAAGACTCGTGGGAGCGCCGGCATAAACTCACCTTCGCGCTGGAGCTCGAGCGGGCCGAGTGCGAGTTCCTGACCGGCGCGCTGGCGGAAGCCGAGCAGCGCCTGGCCGAGTTGGCTTGCCGTGCCGCCACCCTTCCCGATCTGGCCGCCGTCACCCAGCTGCGGGTGGAGCTCTTCATAGCTGCGGGTCGGAGCGATCGCGCCGTCGAGGCGGGCCTCGACTACCTGCACCGTGTCGGCCTCACCTGGGCGGCGCACCCGACGCAAGAGGAGGTACGACAGGAATACACGCGGATATGGCGACAGCTCGGCGACCGCCCGATCGAGGGGCTAATGGATCTCCCGCGAATGGCGGAGCCAATTGCATGCGCGACGATGGACATACTCACGGCGCTCGCACCGCCAGCCTTGCACACAGACGAAAATTTGCTCTGTCTCGTTTTCTGCCGGATGACGAACCTTAGCCTTGAGCACGGCAACAGCGACGCGTCGTGCCACGCCTACGTCCTGCTCGGCGCCGTGCTGGGACCGTATTTCGGCAACTACGAGGCGGGGTATCGCTTCGGCCAGCTCGGCCTCGACCTGGTGGAAAGGCGCGGGCTGGGCCGCTCCAAAGCCGCCCGCGCCGACATGGTCTTCGGGAGCCATGTGAATCTCTGGACGCGGCATGTCCGGACGGGCCGCCCGCTGCTGCAGCGCGCCTTCGATGAGGCGCAGCAGGCCGGCGACCTCACCTACGCCGCCTACAGCCGCACCCACCTGATCACGAACCTGCTCGCCAGTGGCGACCCGCTCGGCGAGGTACAGCGCGAGGCCGAGGCCGGACTCGACTTCGCGCGCCAAGCGCGGTTCGGTCTCATTGTCGACCGGATTACCGGGCAGCTCCAGTTGATCCGAATGCTGCGCGGCCTGACCCCGAAATTCGGCTGTTTCGATGAGGCCGGGTTCGACGAGGGGCAGTTCGAGCAGCGCTTGGAGACCAATCCGAGCTTGGCGATCGCCGCCTGCTGGTATTGGATCCGCAAGTTACAGGCGCGCGTTTTCGCCGGCGATCACACTGCCGCTGTGGCGGCGGCGGCGAAAGCAGAACGCCACCTCTGGACGTCGCCGGCTGTCTTCGAGCGGGCGGAGTACCATTTCTATGCTGCGCTGGCGCACGCCGCGCTCTGCGACACGACGCCCACCCCGGAGCGGTCCCGCCACCTGGAGGTCTTGGCCGACCACCATCGCCAGCTTCAGGTCTGGGCCAAGAATTGCCCCGAGAACTTTGAGAACGGCGCCGTGCTGGTCGGCGCGGAGATCGCCCGCATTGAAGGCCGCGATGTCGATGCGATGCATCTCTATGAACGGGCCATCCGGTCGGCGCGCGAGAACGGCTTTGTCCACAACGAGGCGCTTGCCTACGAATTGGCCGCGCGTTTCTACGCGGCACGCGGCTTCGAGAAGATCGCGCAGGTTTATTTGCGGGATGCCCGCTACGGCTATCTGCGCTGGGGCGCCGAGGGCAAGGTGCGGCAACTCGATCAGCTCTATCCGCACCTTCGAGAGAAAGAGCGAGCGCCCGCAACGACGAGCACGATCGGCGCGCCGGTCGAACAGCTGGATCTCGCGACCGTGATCAAGGTGTCCCAAACCGTCTCGGGCGAGATCGTCCTGGAAAAGCTGCTCGACACGCTCCTGCGCACCGCGCTCGAGCATGCCGGCGCCGAGCGCGGTCTCCTGGTCATGGCGCGCGGCGCGGAGACGCGGATTGCCGCGGAAGCCAGCATCGACAGCGGCACGGTCGCCGTGCGTCTGTGCGATGCACCCATGACCGCGGCGATGCTGCCCGAGGCCGTCCTCAACTACGTTCTGCACACCAGGGAGAGCATCGTTCTCGACGACGCGGCGGTGCAGGACCCATTTGCCACTGATCCTTACAACCGGCAGCACCAGGCGCGGTCCATGCTCGCTTTGCCGTTGCTCACCCAGGCCAAGCTCATCGGCGCGCTGTATCTCGAGAACAACCTGGCCCCGGGCGTCTTCGCGCCAGCCCGGATCGCGGTGCTGAAGCTGCTCGCCTCGCAGGCGGCGATCGCGCTGGAGAATACGCGTCTGTATCGCGAGGTCGCGGAACGCGAGGCGAAGATCCGTCGCCTGATCGACGCCAATATCATTGGCATCTTCATAGCAAATGTGGACGGCCGGATATTCGAGGCCAATGACGCATTTCTCCAAATGGTGGGCTATGACCGTGAGGATCTCCTGTCCGGCCGGATCCGGTGGACGGATCTGACGCCGCCGGAATGGCGCGAGCGTGACGCATTGGTCCTTGAGACGTCGAAGACAACCGGAACGATTTTGCCTTACGAGAAGCAGTATTTTCGCAAGGATGGCAGCCGCGTGTGGGTGCTGATCGGCGGCGCTTCATTCGAGAAAGGCGGAGACGAAGGGGTCATCTTCGTGCTCGATCTGACTGAGCGCAAACGCACCGAAGAGGCGTTGGGCAAGGTGCAGATGGAACTGGCGCACGCCAACCGCGTCGCCACCATGGGCCAGCTCACCTCCTCGATCGCCCACGAAGTCAGCCAGCCGATCGCCGCGACGATCATGAGCGCCCAGGCCGCGCTGAACTGGCTCGCCGCGGAGCCGCCAGCTCTGGAGGAGGCGCGGCGCTCACTCAAGAATGTCGTCAGGGACGGCAATCGCGCACGCGATGTCATCGATCAACTCCGCGCCCTCATCAAAAAGGCGCCGCCCCGGAAGGACCGGCTGGACATCAACGAGGCCATCCGCGAAGTGATCGAGGTCACCCGCGGCGAAGTGATGAAGCATGGCATCTCGGTGCAGACGTGTCTCGCGGAGGGCTTGCCGCTCATCGAAGGCGACCGGGTGCAACTGCAACAAGTGATTCTCAATCTGATCATCAATGCCGTCCAGGCGATGAGCGGCATGAGCGAGGGGCCGCGAGAGTTACTGATCAGCACCGGGAGCAATGAGACGAACGGCGCGCTCGTTGCAGTGCAGGATTCGGGGCCGGGAATCGCGCCGGAGACGCACGGGCACCTCTTCGAAGCATTCTACACGACAAAAGCCGGCGGGTTGGGGCTGGGGCTGTCGATCTGCCGGTCGATCATTGAAGCGCATGGCGGCCGATTGTGGGCAAGCGCAAATGTGCCCCACGGCGCCGTCTTTCACTTCGCCGTGCCCGCCGGCCCGGACGGCGTATAGCGATTAGGGAGCTGAGACCATTGCGAGCCGGTATAGATCAGCCCCTTACGGAAGGGGCGAACATAGGCCATAAACCGAATGTCAGGTTTCAGCGGATCCTGGGCCGAAAGCCGGCTGTCGCCTTCCCACACCCGCCTGCCCAGAAAGGTTGCTCAGGAGAGTGTCCGCTTCTGAGGAGACCTCCGGGTCAGGCGAAGGGCAATAATGGGCGCTCTGCTTCCGGAAGGGCGGCGCGGCGAACGACCGGTTTCAGGATTAGAGCATGATTTCTTGAGGTAGAGTTATTTTTGGATTCCGGCTCGGGCTGAAATTTGATTTAAGATGCAGGCTGGGAGCGGAGGCCAGCATGCATGGGAGTTCCCTATTCTTTGGATTTGCGTGAGCGCGTGGTTGCGGCTGTGGCGTCGGGGATGAGTTGGCGGTGTGCGGCCAAACTGTATCAGGTGAGCTATTCGGCGGTGATAAATTGGGTCTCGCGTTCGTTGCAAACGGGCAGCCCGGCCGCCCTTCCGATGGGGGGCAAGAAACCATTCAAACTCGCGCAAGAGGCGGACTGGATCCTGCGGCGGCTGGCCGAGAAGCCGGACATTACCGGGCGGGAGTTGTTGGCCGAGTTGCACGAGCGCGGGGTCGATGTCAGCTATTACGCGGTCTGGCATTTTCTGGATCGCGCCGGCCTCAGCTATAAAAAAAACCCTGCGCGCGGCCGAACAAGATCGGCCTGACGTCGCACGGCGGCGCGCGCAGTGGCAGCGCCTTCAAGGCAAGGTTGATGCTCGGCGCATCATCTTTATCGACGGTCGGGAGCAGCGCGCCACTGGTTCGAGCGCAGCGACCGACGGGGCAAAGACAAATATGACCCGCCTGCACGGGCGCTGCGCCGTTGGCCAACGGCTAATTGCAAAGTAACCGATGCGAGCCCGCCACGGAGGTATGTGGGCGGGGTGGTTATTTGATTTCGGCGAGGCGGTTTGGCATCCAAAAGTCTCGGATGGCTGGCACGACGATAGGGATGTCGTGATAGGCGGTTTTCAGATAAGACTTGGCGTCGGTGGCCTGCGGCAATGTGCCGAAGTGGAACGCGAGTTCGTCGGCGCTGTGGAGCATGATCGGCAATAGCAGGCTGCGTTCGATGCCTTTGGAATCGAGCAATGGCGCCCATGCCTTCCAGCGCAACTTCATGGCCGTGGTGAAGCCCATGCACCAAGGTCCGGCGAACACCACGCCATCGTCGGCGCGTTGGAAGATCGGCGCGTATTTCGATGGCGCCGTGGACAGGATTTCACCGATCGCATTGAACCGCGCCGCGATCGCCATGATGGCGTCGAGCCGCTTGCCGTGCGCCGTGGCGATATTGCCCTTCTCGCCGAGCAGATCGAAGAACCATTCATGCGGCGGTATCGAGCACGGGCCGACGACGATGGCGGCGAGGTAGCCATCGAGCATCGAGACGCCGTCAACCTTCGGCGCCGGCTTGAGTTGTTCCAGCCAGGAATCAAGGGTCTCAAGATCCATGGGCCGTTTGCCCGCTGGTACTGAGCTTGCCTGCGGCCGCCTCATGCGGCTTGCACCCGTTGTGCCTGCGCCGCCTTCCAGTGCCAGGGGAGCAATTCGCTCAGCGCGTTGACTTTGGTCTGGCCCGAGACGATGCGCTCCAGCACATCGGCAAGATAGGTCTGCGGGTCGAGCTCGTGCAGTTTGGCGGTGTTGATCAGTGACGCCAGAATTGCCCAGTTCTCACCGCCGGCGGCGGAGCCGGCGAATAGTGCATTCTTGCGGCCAAGGCTGATCGGGCGGATACTCCGCTCCACCGTGTTGTTATCCACCTCAACCCGGCCGTCCGTCAGGAACACGCCAAGCCCGCTCCAGTGCCCAAGCGTATAGCGAATGGCTTTGGCCAGCGGGGATTTCGCCGAGATTTCGCTTAAACGATCCAGCAGCCAGGGCTTGAACGCCTCGAACAAGGCTTGCGTCTCGGCCTGGCGCACCGCCAGGCGCTCCTCGGCACTGGCGCCGCGGATGCGCGCCTCGATGGCGTAGATGGCGGCAAACCGCAGCAGCGCCTCGGCCGAGACAAGACAGCCTGTCGATTTATGGATTTCAAAGAATTTGCGCCGCGCATGCGCCAGGCAGAATGACAAGGTGACAGGGCCACCGGGCCGCTCCTGCCTGGTCAGCCGGTTATAGCCAGCATACGCGTCCACCTGCAGCACGCAGGCTTTGCCGGCCAGATGCTCCTCGACATGCCGGCCCTTGCGGTCTTCGGCGTAGAGATAAACCACTGCTGGTGGCGCCGGGCCGCGCCATGGGCGATCATCCATCGCGTAAGCCCAAAGCCGGGCGATGCGCGTTCGTTTTCTGGTTCTGTCCAGCACCGGCAACGGTGTGTCATCACAAAAGATCTTCGGCGCCGCCAGGATGTGCGCGGCGAGCACCGCATGCAGCGGCTTTAACCACCACGCCAGCCGGCCGATCCAATGCACCAGGGTCGAAACATCCAGATCGATCCCCTGACCGGCGAGCATTTGCACCTGCCGGTGCAGCGGCAGGTGCCAGGCAAATTTCATCACCGCGATATGCGTCAGCAGCGCGATGGTCGGCATGCCGCCATCGATGGGGCGTGGCGGCGCCTTGGCCTGCACCACCGCAGCTTCACAGGCGCGGCAACCATAGCGCGGCCGGTGAATGCGTTTGACGCGCAGGATAGCCGGCACCACGTCCAGCATCTCACTGACATCCTCGCCGATGATGTGCAGCCTGCCTTGGCAGCAGGGGCAAGCCTTGCTCGCGGGCTCAATCGTGATGTCCACCCGTGGCAGATGCGCCGGCAGACCGCCGATATTGCGCGCCGCTTTTGGCCGCGGCGGCCGGTTGGAATTCGCTGGCGTTGGCAGTTTGGCTGGTTCCACCGGCATGGCGGAAAGATCATCCAAGGCGAGCGGCAACTGGTTCGCCGGCTCAACCTGCTTCTCGGAGCGCGCGCCATACAAGGCTCGCTTCAAGCTTGCCACGATCGCCCGCAGGTTCTCGTTCTCCGCCTGTAATGCCGCGTTCAACGCCAGCAAATGCGCCGGATCATGCGGGGAATGTTGGCCATCCGACATGCCTGAAAGTTACCAAACATGCCGGACGTTTCGCCAGAAAATTAAGGTGTATGCTGCAATTTTCCGGCCGGGATCATGGATCTGGCCGGCGCCGCGGAGCGCGCGGGTATCTGTGTCCAATCCATGCCAGAAAACAGCATGCGCAGCTGCGCCGCACTCAGCGTGACCGCACCATCCTGCACCGGCGGCCAGGTAAAACCACCAGCCTCCAGCCGCTTGATCACCAGGCAAAGACCAGAACCGTCCCAGAGAAGCAGCTTGACTTTATCGGTTCGCTTGGCCCGGAAGACGAACACATCGCCGGCAAATGGGTCGGCGGCCAGTACCTGTGTCACCATGGCCACGAGGCCATCCATGCCTTTGCGAAAATCAACCGGCTTGGATGCCACCACCACCCGCAGCCCCGGCCGGGACGGAATGCCCAGGATCACCGTGCCCGCCCGATCAGACCAAGCACCTGCCGCAAAACCTCCGGATCGACCGCACCTTCCACGCGGACCCGGGCACGTCCGATCTCGATCTCAATCGATCCCGCAGCTTGATCCCGGCCCGATGGCGGCGGTAAAGCCGGCTCGGAAGCCGAGGCAGTGTTCACATCTACCTCACCCTCAAGGCGCAACGGGACAAAATGCGGTGCTCTCGCCGCCGCCAGATCATTTGTCGCCTGGCGACGCCATGTCCAAAGCAAGCCTCGGCTGACCCCGTAACGGCGCGCGACCTCCGCGATCTTCGATCCTGGTGCCATGCTCGCGGCAAGAATTTCCGCTTTCTCATCCGCCGTCCAATCCCGACGCCGCCTGCGGCCCGTGATCAGCTCAACCCGGCGGTATTCGGCGTCCTGATGACTGTACTGATGCCTAGCATTAGGACCGTCATTATCCATAATATCACCTCGCCCAAATTCAGGGCTTCAGTGTTCAGCAAACAGACCCGCGCCGCGAGGTGGGGCGCTCGCATCGCTTACATTGCAAAGGTGCCGCATGGCCACTGGAAAACGCTGACCTTCGTGGCGGGGCTGCGATGTGACGGCATCGTTGCCCCCTGCCTGTTCAACCGGCCGATCAACGCCAAAAGCTTCCTGGCCTGGGTGATCAAGTTCTTGGTGCCAACCCTACGGCCAGGCGACATCGTCGTGATGGACAATCTCAGCAGCCACAAATCCAGCGCAGTCCGCTGTGCAATTAGGGACGCCGGCGCCAAGCTCATCTTCCTGCCGCCCTACAGCCCCGACCTCAACCCAATCGAGCAGGCATTCGCCAAACTCAAGACACTGCTCCGCAAGGAAAACGCCCGCACCGTTGAGCAAACAACCGTCTGCATCGGCAGGCTCATCGACCAAATTACCCCCACCGAATGCGTCAACTATTTTAGAGAAGCAGGTTATTCAACTTGAAGCTATCACGCTCTAGCGAAATCGATCCTGAAGGGCGAACTTGTCGAGAGCGGTCTGACCGCTTTCGGGCAACTCAGGGGATAAAGCTGCCAATCCCAAATCGACCCAACCCAGCCACTAAGCTGCCTGCGCGGCGATCCCAGAAGCGGTCGTTCAGCGTCCCGTTCCGGTCGTTTCGCAGAAAAGGCTCGGTTCTCAAGAGCGGACGCCACGTATAGGCTCTTGGTAGTGGGGCAGTTTGAATTATTCCCCTAAAGAATGCCTGGCGCAACGCATCTGGTCGGTGATATAAATCGGTATGAAACTCACCGAAGAACAACGTACCGAACTTGCTGCCTTGCGTGAGGAATTGCACAAAGCTGAAGCGCGCGTAGTTTCTGCGTTGGGGGCCGTCCCCGATGGACATGCCCTTGAAGGCGAGCCCTTGGAGCGATTTGAGGAAGCAGATCGAGAAGTTTCAGAACTTCGCGATAGGATTAAGGAGATCGTGGGCAAAAAATGACCGAAAAACGCGCCCCACGACCCGCTGCCTCTGGCTAAGCTCATTGGTGACATTGCCACAGGTCAATCTGAGGATACCCGTGTAAAGACGCGCAAAGAATCTCCCAACTCTTGGTGAGAAAGAGTTGCTTTTCTTTCCCTTAATAATTTGTGTTCTTTAAAAACGCGAAAATTACCTATTCTCGCGCCCTTTATTGAACGTCTGGTTTTGCGAACCGAGGAACTTGCTCGGAATAGCTGAAATGGGCGCAGATCCGAAGGGCCGGTTTGGCTGGACCGGGCGCAAAGCAACAGTGACGGGCCGAAACCTGCCTGTCCGGTCTGGGATTAAAATCTGGGAAAACGGGCACTGCCAGGGTAAAGTTACCCTGGGAATATATATAATAGAAACCATATCAGCTCTCGCTGAAAGAGGAGTGGTTATGCCGAATAAATTGGCCGTCATTATCGGCGCCTCGCGGGGGCTAGGCTTGGCTATTGTCCAGGAGCTGCTGGAACGCGGCTGGAAAGTCATTGGAACGGCCAGGCAGGAAGCTGGGCCACTTCAGGCTCTCGCGGCGAGGTTTCCCGACAGGCTCGAGATTGAACACGTGGACATTGTCCAGCCGGAAGAAGTCTCCGCCCTCAAGTCGCGCTTGTCGGGCCGGAACCTCGACCTCCTTTTCGTCAACGCTGGCGTCGCCAATGCGCGGCACGAAACTGTCGGTGAGGTCTCCACGGAGGACTTCGTGCGGGTAATGACGACAAACGCGCTCTCGCCGCTGCGAGTTGTCGAACAGCTTGACGGCAATGTGCGCGCGGGCGGGACGATCGGCATTATGTCTTCAGGACTTGGGAGCGTGGCCGACAATGAACGAGGGGGATTTGAAGTTTACCGAGCAAGCAAGGCTGCTCTAAATACTCTTATGAGAAGCTATGCTTCTCGGAAGGGGCAAGAGCACACGCTCCTCCTTCTGGCGCCGGGATGGATCAAAACGGACATGGGTGGCGGCGATGCCACGTTTACGATTGAAGAAACGATCCGCGACATCGTCGATACGATTACTAGCCAGGAAGGAAAGATCGGTCTTCAATATCTGGACCGCTTTGGCAAAGTTGTCCGCTGGTAAGGGCCGTTAGCGGCCTGGCCGCTTCCTGGCGGGCACCCCAGAGAAGCGGACGCTCCGCGTCGTCCAGCTCTGACGGCTGTGCGCCCAGCGCCGACACCCTCCGCAACGTATCCACATATGCCCGGATGCTCTCCGTAGTCAGAAACATAAGGCGCCCAGCCTTTGCTGCGACGCCCCCCTTACCAGGAGCGAACCATTGGCACAGGCCAGGATTTTCAAACTCCCTAATCCTGCTGATGCTGCGAGACCAGCACAGCGCCGATATGCTCCTCTCCCCGTTCGCCCGCCAGTTTTTCCTGCCGCTGGCGCTCCCTATAGCCCGCGCGTTGCTCATCAGTACGTTCGCTATGGCAGGTAGGGCAACTAACACCTTCCTCGAAGAGGGGAGATAAACGTTCGCCCTCGCTCACAGGGCGGCGACAAGCGTAACACAAACTATGCTTGCCCAGTTCAAGGCCGTGACCCACCGCGACACGCTGATCAAACACTAAACACTCACCCTCCCACAAGCTTTGCTCCGGCGGGATGGTTTCCAGATATTTCAAGATGCCGCCTTGCAAGTGGTAGACCTCATCCAATCCCTCCGCCACCAGGAAGGCGGTGGATTTCTCGCAGCGTATGCCGCCGGTGCAGAACATCGCCACTTTTGGCGGCGTGCCTTCGCCAAGCAGTCTATCGCGCTCAGCACGGAACCAAGCAGGAAATTCACGGAACGTGCGTGTTTGGGGGTTGATGGCACCGGCGAAGCTGCCCACAGCCACCTCATAGTCGTTGCGGGTGTCGATCAGGATCGTTCCCGGCTCGGAAATCAGCGCATTCCAGTCCCGAGGTGGAACATAACGGCCCACGCTGACCAACGGATCGGTATTCGGCTCACCCATCGTGACGATCTCCCGTTTGATCCGGATCTTCATCCGGTAAAACGGTGGCGATAGCGCACGGGAAAATTTAACCTCGATGTCCGCGCAACCCGGCAATTGCCTGATATGAGACAATACTTGGCCGATCGCCTCGGCCGACCCGGCGATGGTACCATTGATCCCTTCGCGAGCGAGAATCAGCGTGCCCTTCACGCCTTGCGCGCGACAAAGCTTTATCAAATCCTCTTGAATGCCCGCGCAATCGTCAAAGGGCGCAAACTTATAGAGTGCTGCGACACAGACAGACAAGTTGGCGGCGGCCCCTTCCTCGGGCGCAGGGTGCTCTAGCAATGACATCGCTGACAATTAGCAGGGATGCGTACTGCCGTCATGACCAAACCTCCCTTTGCTGCCAAATGCCGGCCCTGACCCAGGTATCGTGATGCCATGCTGGCCGTTGCCCTCACCGCCCTGCGCCTATCCAGTTGGCTGTGATGGGGTGGACGCCCCCCGACGGCATCCATGTGCCAAAGTGTGGTCGTCAAAAACCACTTAAAGGAAAGCGTCCATGGAACAGGTTAGCACAGTCGGGTTGGATATCGCCAAGCGGGTTTTCCAGGCTCATGGAGCGGATGCCGCGGGGCATGTGGTGTTTCGCAGGAAGCTGGCTCGGGGGAAGGTCCTGATGTTCCTTGCCTCTCAACCGCCCTGCGTCGTCGCTCTGGAGGCATGCGGTGGCGCGCATCATTGGGGCCGGGAGATCGCCAAACTCGGCCATGAGGTGCGGCTGATTCCACCCAAATACGTCAAGCCGTTCGTGAAGCGGCAGAAGAACGACGCTGCCGACGCTGAGGCGATCTGCGAGGCGGCGCAGCGGCCGACAATGCGGTTTGTGGCGGTGAAGAGTGCGGCGGCGCAGGCCAGCGGCCTGGTATTCCGCACACGGGATTTGCTGGTCCGCCAGCGCACCCAGACCATCAATGCGTTGCGTGGCCACCTGACGGAATACGGTTGGGTGGTTGCCAAGGGGACTGCTCATGTCGCCGAGCTGATTGGGCACATTGAGGATCCTGCCTGTGAGCTGCCCGAGGATGCCCGCCCAATCCTGCGCATACTGATCGCTTCACTCAAAGACCTGGATGAGAAGATCAGCTTGCTCGACACCGAGATCGGCAGGCGCGCCAAGGAGGACCCGGTCGCACTGCGACTGACGAGTATTCCAGGGGTCGGCCCGATCACTGCGACCGCCATCGCCGCTCTCGCCCCACCTGCGGCAACATTCAAACGCGGGCGAGACTTTGCGGCGTGGGCGGGGCTGACGCCGGTGCAGCACTCGACCGGCGGGAAACAGAAACTCGGTGCAACCTCAAAGATGGGCGAGCGAACGATACGCCGGCTGCTGATCATTGGCGCCAGTGCCGTGGTGCGCCAGGCCGCTCGACGGGGTGCGCCTGAAGGGTCGTGGCTGGCGCGCATGCTTGCCCGTAAGCCGCGCATGCTCGTGACGGTCGCCCTGGCGAACAAGATGGCCCGTGTCGTCTGGGCGCTCTTGGCGAAAGGCGAGGTCTACAAGGCTCCGGTAGCCGCGGCGGTATAAAGCCCCGCGGCCACCAGGGGGGCGTCGGAGGCGTAGGAGGGTCAAAAGGAAAGTATGGCGCAACGGTCGAAGAGACGAGGTCGGGAAAACCAGTCCAATTCACCGTGCTTGAAGCACGCGACTGTGATTTGGACCCGATCTATGAACTCCCATACGGGCCCGCGGCGACTGACCGGCCGCAACAGAGGCCGATGGTGTGAAGGTCCCTCGCTACCGTGCCAAGCCAAGGCTACGGTGGCTCCGGGTTGAGGCACAAAACGCAGGCAAGGGCTACTCACATGAACAAGACATTGTATTCTGCTGATATCGCCAAGAATGTTTTTCAGGTGCACTACGTTGACGAAGGAGGCGCGACCAAATCTCTGAAGTTATCCAGGGAGAAGTTCGCTGCCTTTTTTTCTGGATGTCAGCCCGCCATTGTTGCGATGGAGGCGTGTGCAACGGCCCATTATTGGGGGCGCCAATTGGCCGCGATGGGCCATGAGGTCCGTCTGCTGCCACCGACGGTGGTAAAGCCGTTCGTGAAGCGTGGGAAGAAGAACGATGCGGCAGACGCCGCCGCTATCCACGAAGCGGTACAGCGTCCTGGGACATTCTTGGTCCCGGTCAAGACGGAAGAACAACAGGCCGTGCTGGCACTCCACACGCAGAGGGAGGCGTTGATCGGGGAACGGACGCGGGGCGTCAACGGCGTCCGTGCCCTATTCGCCGAGTTCGGTATCATCGCCCCAGAGGGAATCGCCAACATTGCTAAGTTGCGTGGAGAACTCGAAAATCTCCCAGGTCATGCCAGGGTTGCCGCAGAGTCCATTTTTCGCCGGATCGAAAATGCCGACAGGGAAATCAAAGTCATCGAATCCGAACTCATGACCTTTCACAAAACAGACGAGACGAGCTGCAACCTGGCAACCATTCCGACGGTCGGTCCCTTGCTGGCCACCCTTGTGGCGGCAACGGTCGGCGATCCATCTCGGTTCAAGCGTGGGCGTAACTTCGCAGCATGGCTCGGCATCGTATCCAGGCAGAATTCGAGCGGCGGCAAACAGAGGCTCGGTCGTATCACCAAAGCCGGCAACCCACAGATCAGGCGCCTGCTGTTCCTCGGCGCTCTCTCGACGGTACATCGGGCCAAACCAGGAACTTGGCTCGGCGATCTCAAGGCCCGCAAGCCCTATAAGGTCACGGTCATCGCTTTGGCCAACAAGACCGCTCGAATGATCTGGGCGGTCATGTCCCGAGGCGAGATCTGGCGCGAAACCATGCCGACTGCGGCCTAACCACGGCCGGGGCGGGAAAATAACAAAGGCTTTGCAGGGAGGGTGCATCGGCTAGACGGTTCCCCGTGCGCCGCAACGGCGAAGACCCGGATGTGTCCGAGCGCCATGGGCGCGCTAGGGCGCGGTGACGAATTATTGCCTGGGGGGATTCCGGCGCGGCTAAAAATTTGATTCAAGGCTGATTTTTGGGGATCAGCTTGATGGAACGGGATGTTGACGCGCTGCGGGACCATCAATGGGAGCGGCTGAGAGACTTGGTTCCTGGCGGGCGTGCTGGTGAGCGCGGGCCGCGTTGTGACAATCGCCGCTTTGTCGATGCACTGCTCTGGATGGCCCGTTCAGGCGGCCGCTGGCGCGATCTGCCGGAGCGATTTGGCGACCATCAGGCCGTGAAACGTCGCTATTACCGTTGGATTGAGCGCGGCGCGCTGGACAAATTTCTTGCCGCGCTGACCGCGGAAGCCGACCTTGAATGGCTGATGATCAACTCAACAATCGTGCGGGCGCATCAGCACGCGGCGGGCGCACGGCTGGCAAAAGGGGGGCGGATGCCCAGGGTTTGGGCCGATCCCGCGGTGGCTTGAGCACCAAAATCCACGCCGCCACCGACGCGCTCGGCAATCCCGTCCGCCTGTTGTTCGGGCCAGCGCAGCGCAACGACATCACCCAGGCTCACGACCTAATCGAAGGGTTCGAAACGCAAGCCATCATCGCCGACAAGGGATACGATGCCGATCATCTGCGTGAGGCCGTGCGCGCCAGCGATGCCGAGCCGGTCATTCCACCAAAATCAAACCGCCGTACACCGCCCACCTATGACAAAACCCTCTACAAGGAGCGCAATCTCATCGAGCGCTTCTTCAACAAGCTCAAACAGTTTCGCCGGGTCGCCACCAGATACGACAAGCTCCTCGTAAACTACAGGGGATTCGTCATTCTCGCCGCTATCGCTATCCTGCTCAGGTAAATCGTCACTACGGCCTAGGCCGATTGGGACGCCGCTCGCGGAAACCATCTTGGCCTGCGGCAAAAGTGCCGCCCAGACAGGGCCGGACATACGACCGCACCACGAGACGGAACCAGGAGCCGGAGCTTTCTTCTTGCAAGGAGGGGGGCCTTCACATACGGACAGATGACGTGATTCGACTACGCGATCAGAAAGCCGATAGATTCTTCTTGCACCGAACGGGGCGTCCACAGATGAATTGGCGTTACACTGTGACCCCATAAAACCCGGCTAAATCTGATGGTTGGCGTGCCGATAGGCGCCTAAACTCCTTGCCGACGTACAATTACGAGTTTCTCGATTTTGGTGATGCCGGTGGTTATCGTGCCCATCTCGACGAATTCCGTGAACAGCTCCGGAAAGAAAGCCAGGCTGATCCGACGACGCCCGCCGCTTAGCCACCTAACGCGCGGCCAGAGCGCTGAACGGCACCAGCTTGCGGTGCTCCGTGTCCCACAGCGCCAGCCGCGCGCATTTCAGGCTCCCAAGCAAGGTCAGCCGTGGCGCGGCCTGAAGCACCGGATTGTCGACATGGCATTTGCGCAGCCGGTAGTTGGGGATTTTGCTTGAAAGATGGTGGATATGATGAAATCCGATATTCGCCGTCAACCAACGCAACGGCTGCGGCAAATCGTAAAATGAAGACCCTGTGAGGGCGGCTTCGCGAAAATCCCAGCTCCCCCGCGGTTCCCAATATACATTCTCGAACTGATGCTGAATGTAAAATAGCCAAACGCCAATCGTGGCAGCCAGCAACATGACCGGCAACCAGCCCAGCAACACCGGTACAGGCCCCAGCGTCAGCAATAGCGTCACAAGAATAACGGCAAGTGCGGCATCCGTGCCGAGAATGCTCACCCAATTGCGCCATTGCTGGCGCGGATTTCCCGTTGGAATGCGATTCCGCAGAAAGAACAGCCAGATTGGGCCGAGGCCGAACATGACCAGCGGATGCCGGTACAGCCGGTACGCACGCCGCCGCCATTTAGGCAAAGCTAGATATTCGGAAATCGTCAACGTCGTCACATCGCCAACGCCCCTGCGGTCCAAATTACCCATGCTCGCATGGTGGATCGCGTGATCACGCCGCCAGGATGTGTAGGGCGTCAGGGTTAACACGCCCAATACCCAGCCCAGCAGGTTGTTCGCCCATGCCGCCGGGAAGAATGCGCCATGACCACAATCGTGCTGCAACATGAACAGCCGGACCAAAAATACCGCGCCGGCCGGGAATAGAATGGCCGCCGCGATAAACCCGTGGTGCAAGGCGAGGAATATGGTCAGCATCACCGCGATGAACGGAAGGCCGGTATTTAACACCTGAATAAGCGCCCGCCTTGTGTCCGGTTTCGTATAAGGCGCCACCACGTCACGCCAGTTAGCTTCGGCCGCGGGGAGGCAGTTTTGAGTGAAATCATAGTCTTGCATAAAACTGAAACCTGTAGAGAGTCGAATTGTTGTTCTTGCGGGATCTGCTCAGCGAGCGCCAAAACTCCTAGAAAGCCGATCACGATGTGTCAGCGCACGGCCGCTTGGCGTGAGGGCTGCACGCAAGGCAATCTTCAATTGGGACGCCGGTATCGAATAAACTCATTCTGAGCTGCGTCGAAACCATGACACGAAGAGCCGTGCCATCCATCACCGGTTACCCGGTTAAAGCGCTCAGAGCTTAGGGGACGCCAAGGGCGAACGATCCGGTCAATCGTTTTCCGGAGGTCACTTAGAGCTACAGAGGGCGGCATCGGGGATATATAGCGTGCTTTCACCAAATACACAGGTACCAATCCCAGATTACCAGAAGTGCCCGGCCCGTTTCGCCTAACCCCCACGAACGACTGCTCCAGGGGAGCCAGCATTTGCCAGGAAACGGCGAGGTTGGGCGCAAAGCTGCTGACGATCCATCGGAATATCTCGTTCGCGAGTCCAGCCGCCACCTCCTCGAACATGGCGTCGGTCGAGCCGAGGTTGTTGTAGACGGTACCCCGCGCGACGCTAGCCTCCTCGGGTAGTTTTATGACGGTTAACTGCGTCACGCCCCTCTCAGTGAAGCTTCGGAGAGCGGCGTCATGGATATGGGGCTCTGCCGCACTCATCGAAGGGAAAAGCGTACCGCCAGATTGTCAGTTGATAAGTTGAAGACCGATACTCAATATATATCAAAACAATTCAATTAAAGGGAAAATCCAAGATGAACACCGTGATCGCGGCAAAGACTGCAGATGTCGAAGTACCCGTCCTGATCGTCGGTGGCGGCGGTGCGGGTCTGACCTGCTCGATGCTGCTGGCGCAAGTTGGCGTCGAAACGCTTCTGGTCAGCTCGCTGCCCACAACGTCGATTTTGCCAAAGGCGCACGTGTTGAATCAGCGCACCATGGAAATACTCGCCGATGTCGGCCTCGCCGAGCCGATCTATGCCAGGAGCACGCCCGCCGAGAACATGAGCGCAATGGGTTGGTATGCCGGTCTCGCCGGTCCGGATCCGGATTTCGGCCGGCTGATCGGCAAAATCGAGACCTGGGGCTGCGGATACACCAATCTCAACTGGATGCAGGCCAGCCCGTGCCGCAGCGCCAATCTTCCGCAGGTTCGCCTGGAGCCGGTCATGAAGGCGCGCGCCGAAGAGCTAAGTCCTGGCGCCATTCGCTTCCACCACGAACTTGTCGGGCTTGAGCAGGACAGCGACGGTGTGGTTGCCCGCATCAGGAACCATGACGACGGCGCCGAGTATACGGTGAGGGCCCGCTACCTGCTTGGGTGCGATGGCGGCCGCACCATTCCCCGGATGGTCGGTATCCCCTACGAGGGCCTGGGTGTGATCGCCCAGACTGCGACAGCACATATCTCGGCCGACCTGTCGAAGGTCGCGCGAGATCCGGATGTGCTGATCCGTTGGATCTGGTGCCCCGCGATCGGCGAGATGGCGGTTCTCGTACCCATGGGGCCGCACCGTTGGGGCCCGGACAGCGAAGAGTGGGTCTTTCACCTCACCTACCACGGCGAAGGTCCGAAAGATCTGGCCGACGAGCAGATCGAAAGGAACATGCGTCTGGCGCTTGGCATTCCTGACCTGCCGCTGACGATCCACAAGATCACGCGCTGGTCGTTGGAAGGGGTGCTGGCGGCGAAATTCCGCGCGGGCCACGTGTTCCTGGTTGGCGACGCGGCACATCGGCATCCGCCCACAGGCGGTCTCGGCCTCACCAGCGGCATCCAGGACGCGCATAATCTGTGCTGGAAGCTTGCCGCCGTGCTCAAGGGCCAAGCGGGCGAAGCCCTGCTCGACAGCTACGAACCGGAACGGCGCCCTGTGGATGCCCGCAACATCCAGCGTTCGATGGAAAACTCGATGGCGCATATGGAAGCGGGACAGACGTTCGGCCTCACGCCTGGCGCGCCGGCGGAAGCCAATTGGGCGCAATTCAAGAGGATCTGGAGCGGCAAGCCCGAGGATGCAGACCATCGACGCGCAGCTTTGCGGGCCATCCGACGGATCAGCATGGAAGCCAACGAATTGAACGTCGAATATGGCTACCGCTATCGGTCGGCGGCCATTGTCCCGGACGGTTCACCGGAGCCGCGGGCGATTGACGAGGTCCGCCTTTACGAGCCGAGCACCTATCCGGGGAGCCCCTTGCCGCATGCCTGGATCGACGATGATGCCGGAAACCGGCGGCCATTGAAGGATTTGGTCGTACCCGGCCGCTTTTTGCTAATCGCCGGTGAGGATGGGCAGGAATGGTGCAGCGCGGCCTCTGCAATCGCAGCGGCGAACGGGTTGCCTATCGACGCGCTACGAATCGGCCATATCGATGGCGATCTGTTCGACACGCGGCTGGCCTGGACGCAGTTCCGGGGGATTTCGGCGAAGGGGGCTGTACTGGTGCGACCCGACCGGGTGGTCTGCTGGCGTAGCGCCGGATCCTCCGAAAACCCTGCGGCGACGCTGGGCGAAGCTCTCGGGTCGGTGCTGGGTCGCGGTCTGCGCACAGGCTGACAAAGGCACGGGCAGTCCAGCGATAATGCCTTACTGCATTGTCGGCGGGACGCGCGGAACCGGCCTGCAGATGGTGCAACAGCTCGTCGAGCGCGGGGCGCCGGTCCGTTGCGTCGTGCGCGACCCCGTCAATCGTCTGCCCCCTTGGACCCGACGTCCGCTCTCGAGAGCCGGACGTTTTGACCGAAGCGACCGGGATGGGCGCAACCGCGAAGCTCAAGCAATGGATATCGAGAAGCACCATTCCTTTACCTCACCGGGGGCATAGAATCGCCGCCAGTGGGGACGGCATATGGTAGGCATGTGGTAACGGTAGGTCAGTGGCGATGGTGATGGCGACATTTCGCTTTTACGAGAAACTGAATGACTTCCTGGCGCCCGAGCGGCGACGGTCCGAGTTCAGCACTGTGTGTGCCCGCGCCGCCACGACCAAGCACATGATCGAGGCCCTTGGTGTGCCGCACACCGAGGTGGAACTGATTTTGGTCAACAGCGAATCGGCCGACTTCGATCGCCTGGTGCATGACGGCGACCGCATAGCCGTCTACCCGAAGTTCGAGGCCCTCGACATCACACCGCTGCTGCGCGTGCGCCAGTGGCGGCTGCGCCACATGTGCTTCGTCGCCGACGCCCAACTCGGCGGATTGGCGCGCCTGCTCCGCATGGCCGGCTTCGACACCCTTTACCGTAACGACTACCGCGATCGCGAAATCGCCGACACCGCCATCCGCGAAGGGCGCATTGTTCTGACGCGCGACCGCGAACTGCTCAAGCTGCGCGGCATCACGCACGGCTGTTACATCCGCCTCCTGAAGCCGGCGCAGCAGTTCCGGGATATCGTCGCACGGCTGGATTTGGCGCGGAGCCTGCGCCCCTTCACGCTCTGCATGGAGTGCAACGTGCCCCTGCGGGCCATCAACAAGGCATTGGTGCTCGATCGACTGCCGCCGTCGGTGCAAGCCGGTTACGACCGCTTTACAACTTGCGATCATTGCGGTCGCGTCTTCTGGCAGGGGTCCCATTGGCGGCGGATGCGTGCGCAGCTGGATGAGTTGGTGCCTCAGCGCCTCGCTGCGCTGGACGACAGCCGAGCAGGGGCACTGTAAAGACTGGCCGCCACCAGCAGCAACCCGGCGACATAGCCCCGTCGGCCTCAGCAGAACCCAGTCCTCCTTCCGGGATACAGAAAGGGGCTTCGTCTTCGGTGGTTGCGTTGGTACGATTTGTGTCTGCAGAACGTCGCCGCCATTCGCGCCGTTACGGAGAACGAGACCACTTCGACTGAGCGACCGTGACGGGTGCACGGCCGTTGATTCCAATAGTAGGCAAGCCCCTCGATCCTGGGGCTCGCCTCCCGGCTATACCTCTGTCCCCTCTGCGAGCGCCAGCGCATCCTCAACGTTAACTCCGAGGTATCGCACGGTGCTCTCGATCTTCGTGTGACCGAGCAGAATCTGCACCGCGCGCAGGTTGCCGGTCTGCTTGTAGATGATGGACGCCTTGGTCCGTCGCAGCGAATGCGTCCCATAATCCTCCCGGCGCAATCCAATACTGGTCACCCATTCATCCACAAGGCGGGCATATTGCCGCGTGCTGAGATGGTCGGCGTGGTCGATTCGACTAGGAAACACGAAATCGTCGATCGTGCCCCCGCGGCGTTCGAGCCAAGCCAGGATGCTGTTGCGAGCCGAACTCGAGCAGTTCGAACTGAACCGGCCGGCCGGTTTTCTGTTGAACGACGATGGCTCGTGATCGAACGCGCCCACCGCTCACAAGGTCGCCGATCTTGATCTTCACGACGTCGCAGCCGCGGAGCTTGCTGTCGATGGCGAGGTCAAACAGCGCCCGGTCACGCAAGCGCCCCTCGTGGTCGAGCCAGAATTCTGATGGCCCAGACCTGTTGTCGCTTCAGCGCGCGCTTGCTACCCAGTTTGCGGCCAGCGTTCCACGGGCGGCACTCTCTGGCGCCCGGGTCATACTCCGAATGTCCCATAGTTTTCGTCCTCTTGGCCATCTTGGCCGAAGAAGAAATAGGCATTCAGTCGGGCGGGCCGAGAGCAGAATGACTGCTGTGGAGTGTCGGACGACGACAAACAAACATTCGTTTGTGGAAATTGCCGACGGCAAGTAGCGATCCAAGCAGCCCGTCCGCGCGCGCGTGCGCGGCCGTCTCTGCCAATGCCACGGAGGTTTCTCTGGCGGCAGAGGTCCAGCCTGCAATCACCGGCACACGACCGGCGGCGACGTCGACCACCACGTGGACAACATGCTCGTGCTCGGCTGGCGTAAGTGCGGATGCCTCCCCAGTGCTCCCGCACACGACAAGGCCGGCGGTGCCACGTGCGATCTGGCGCTCAGCCAGTTCTGCCAATGCGGCATCGTCGATTTGGTTGCCGCGGAACGGTGTGGCTAATGCGGCCAATGACCCGCTGATCCCGGCAAGAATGTATGGCGCGGTGGGCGCCTGGAATAGCTCAGGCATGGGTCAGGGAACTAAAGTCGGGTAATGCTGCGGACACCATGATCTTCCCGCGATTGCGCCGCCACCTGATGGCGGAAAAGCCTTGTTGTCGCAGCAAGGATGATATGCCCTGCAGCAGGCGGCCTGACGGCTCTGCCGCCATGCACAGCAAAATGCGCCCGGCTGTCATCAGGGCGCGTTTGGCATTGCGGATGACGAGGGCCGCGTCATCGAGCGCGCCAACATCCGGCACGATGGCCAGATCAGCAGTGTGCGCCTCTGGGCGATCGCTCTGGCGCAATTCGGTCGCGGAAGCACAGCCACGCCTGATCAGTGCACACATAATGGCTGGCGCGCTGTGACCGAGAATCAGGACGCGGCCGTTTGCAACGTCCCCGGCATAAGCAATGAGCGCCGTATCTGGGTCGTCCTCCGGTTCGGCGTCAGAAACGGAACACACGCCGCTAAGCGTCGCGTCTTGTTTACAAAGGTACATGGAATTCTCCTGTGAAAACGGGACCCTTATCGAAGGTTCCCCCTCGCCGGGCCACGGGCCGGATTCCGGGCCGCCCTGCATGGCAGGCGCACCGCAACTCGTCGCGAAACTGATGTGACGCCGCCCGGTACCGGCGGATTCTCGCCGCTTCTGGCCAACGCATCCTGCGCGCAAGACGACCGATTTACCACTGAAGCGCCCACGCCCTATCGTCCAGGCGGATCGGAATCCGGCAATCAAGCGTTAGGATATTGGCGATCATGGCAGCGCGTAATATCGCCGCACGCACATAAAATTGTCATCGGGATCTTATGCATCTGTCATAAGGTATAAATAAATAAAAAGAACCGTTCGGCGCTCGGCCGCGCCGCATGCAGCCTCTGCGGTCGCTCAGCGCGTAGTTGGAAACCGACAATGCCGAGGCATGTTCCCGCCGTTCGGTTATACGAGACCGCCGAAGGGTACGGCCAGAAATATTCGTCCTGGGTAAAAGGCTGGGCGATGGGCAGGGAGCCAACCGGCTTGCCATCCGGTACGTCCAGCGTGCTTCCGTTGGTCTGGAAGGAAATAAATGTCTGGCCAACGCCCCACAGGATTGCCGGATAGAGTCCGCACGTCACCACGACATCAAAGAGCATCAGCCATAGGCTTTTTGAGAGGGAGCGCAGCATAAAATATGCTCCTCGCTTGAACTGGTCACGCAACCAGATGAAGTCCCCCATGACCATGTCGCTCAACCGCCTGGGAAAGGATAATGGCGGACGCCAGTGCCACACCTCTGGAGCGCGTTGATTTATGCTGGATTTATCGCGGACCTGCTTTTTCGATATCCCCTTTTTACATGTTCCTACCTAGTTTGCATGCCGGCCGCCCTATCGGCAGACCGCGCGTCTGCATCACGGAACGCGGGGTTGCGCGGAACCAAACAAGGGGCGACCGACAAAGAAAGGAATTGCATAATGGCACGGATTGACCTCTTTGCCTCTCACCATCCACACACCATCCCTGTGCGTAACGCGCCGATGGCTGGGTTACGGGGAGATACCGCGCAGGATTACCGGATCGGCAGCACCCATCAACAGGGCACCGACCAATGCCCCGAACACGCCACACCAGATATTGGCAAGATAAACGGTAACCTCAGTGCCTCCGCACTCACGGGATATGCCTATAGCCAGGCTGGCGAACATTATGCGTCGTATGCAGATGGCGCCTCAGATCAGCTTTTCGACTTTGGCGGCATCCATGCCTATGCCGACGGCATCGTCTGGAAGCGCCTCGACGAGGCATTGCGCAACCTGCGCGAAACCGGCACGCGCAGCGTCACTATTCTTGATGCCGGTTGCGGCCCAGGCACATGGCTGCGCCGCATGGTCGTACGTGCGCGCGAGCTCGGATTTACAGAGATCACGGCGCGTGGCTTAGATATTGCCCGTGCGCAGATCAGGCGTGCGCGCTTTCTCGCCCGCGATCTCTGTCAGTTGCCTGGGGTCAGGCTGAATTTCGACGTTGCAGATCTAACCGAACGAATCCCCGAGGCCGACGGCGTGGTGGATATCACGCTCTGCCTCTACAGCGTGCTGAGCCATCTACCGGTGGACCAGATGCCCGGAATTGCAGATGAAATTGCGCGCGTTACAAGCGGCACGTTCATCACAACGGTCAGGCCAATCGGCAGCCAGCCGACCGCCTTCGTCGATTCTATAGAGAAGGCTCGGCATTTCGAACGCGATGCAGCAACTGACAAATTCGAAGTCGAACTGAATGATGGTCGTCATCTAGTGCTTGGTGCACATCTATTCAGTGCTTCCGAGTTGCGTCAGTTGTTTTCAGTGCACTTCATGCTCGAGGACCTTTCCGGCCTTGACTTGTTCCATAGTCGCTTCGCGCTGGACCAACGATGGAATCCCGTTTCCTTCATGGTCGATGATCTTCTGTTTGAACATCTAACTCGCCTCGAAGAAATTTTTTCGACCAACCCGGCCTTCCTGGAGCGCGCCACGCATCTGTTGCTGGTCGGGCACCGCCGTCAGAGCTGACCCTGCCACGATTAATCCGATAGTCAATGAAACGATGGCGGGTCGATGTTAACATCGACCCGCTGGGAGCGTCCGGCGCAGGCCGCGGACGGCAGCAGCCTTGCCGCCGTGCCGGGCCACTACTCTAAAGATGGTATGTCCACACGGCGATCCTTTAGATTTCAGAACAGCTAACGTGCTCATTAAAAATTCGGCATCGACTTGACCAGTCTGATAACGCCAGAATAAAATTCCTGATTTACCACATTGGCGCGATCTTTTTGGATGATCTGCTGGCTGTGAATCAGCGTCAAGCTGCGACCCCGTAAAACAAAGCTAAATCTGATGGTTGGCGCGCCGATAGGGGCCGAAACCCCTAGCCGATTTACAGGCACGGGCGGTCGCCGGCCTTCGAAGGTGAAACCTGAACGTGCTTGGCTGCTGGCGGCGATCAAGGCGCAACCGGACATCACGCTGGCAGCTTTGAGCCTGCGGGTAACGGCCGCCGAAAGCCAACCCTGGACACGAATCACCACACCGGAGCACTTCAAGGAACACTATTGATTTCATATAATTACATAGGACTTTGATTGGCGCTTGGGGGCTTGCCTATGGCACGGAAATTTATTTTTCCTTTATGGGAAGTCCAAGGAATTCGCATCGTCGCTTTATGCGCGCGGTTATATCTGCATGTTCTTCAAAGGTTGAGGTCCTTATGCTCGGATATAATAAGCTGTTCAAACTGGCCTCAAGAGGGATGGCAATCGTTTGCTGACCGACCCGACCATGCGAATTCGAGGGGGAAAATTGAGGGGAGCGCCAACTTTGCGTTGGGATAGCCTCCTCGGACTCTACTCTGCCGGCGGGAAAAGCTTGAGCGTGAATTCCAAGATCACTCCCCTTGCTATTTGTATTAAGGCGTCTCTGCTTATTCTTTGTGCGCGAATTGGATTCAATCCACCGCCTCCCTGAAACTTGGCTTGTCCATGTTCGAGGGTGTGGTTGGGTATATTGTTGGTAGCAGTAGGCGATGTTGGATGAAGGGGCTGAACTCGGCCTGTATGCTCGACATGTGAGGCCACGTCGACACCGGCAACGCCAAAGGAATCTTCCACAATACGCCTCATACGTACCATCGAGCATGTCGTGCGAAGTCTTTAGCGCAGGACCTTGAATAGATCGCGCCGTGCCATCGTAGATGCGGCATCGACGGTAGTTTTTTTATTTCATGGATGCACCGCTTGGGCTCTCCATCGTGTGCCAGCAGAAAGGTTGAACAAAATGACTGATTCAAATAGGACGCAGTTTGGCAAGGCGCGGTTCGGCATAGATCGCCGTAGATTTATCCAATCCTCTGTCATGGCTGGCGCGGCCATTGCCGCGACGACCGGGCTCGATCCGATAACTGTATCGCGCGCACTTGCCGACACCAAGCTCAGCGGCCCACTCCTTATCTCGAACTGGCCCTTTTATATCGGTAAGACGACCGTCTCTGACTTCCAGACGCAGTTCGGTATTGACGTGAAATACGTCGAGGATATCAATGACAACGACAGCCTGTTCGGTAAGATCGCCGGACCGTTGCAGATGGGGCAGAACCCGGGCCGCGACATCATCGTGCCAACTGACTACATGGTGGGCCGTCTGATCAAGCTGGGCTGGCTTGATAAGTTCAGCCATGCCGAAGTGCCGAATGCGAAAAACATCCAGGCGGCGCTGGCCCACCCATCCTGGGATCCGAACCGCGAATACAGCTTGCCTTGGGCGACTTATCTCACGGGGGTTGCTTACAACATCAAGAAAACGGGCCGCGAGCTTACCAGCATCAATGACATTTACGATCCAGCCTTTAAAGGTCACGTTGGCATGCTGAGTCAAATGCGCGATACCCTGGCTTTGGTCTTCCTCGGCATGGGCATCGATCCGGCGAAAGCGACCTACTCGGATGCCGAGGCAGCGGTTAATAAGCTGAAAGACAACGTCGCCAACGGTCAGATCCGCCAGTTCTATGGCAATGATTACGGTGCGGCGCTGTCGCGCGGAGATATCTGGGTCACATTTGCTTGGTCGGGCGATGTCGTGCAGTTGCAGGCGGACAATCCGGACCTGCGTTTCCTGTTTCCGAAAGAAGGGCTTTATCGCTCCGACGACAACATGGTCATGCCACTGAATCCCCCGCATCGCGACGCAGCGCTTGCCTGGATGAATTACATTTACGATCCAAAAATCTACGCCGAGATGGTGCCGACCATTCAGTATATTTCTCCCGTCGCGGGCACCGAGCCCTATGTAAAGGAGCTGGCCCCGGCATTGCTCACAAATCCGCTGGTCTACCCTACGCCGGTGGAGTTCGCGAACATGCACGAATTCGTGCTGCTGACGGCTCAGGAAGACCAGCAATGGTCGAGCCTCTTCGATACGTTGATCGGCCACTAACCATCGCCAGCAGTTTGATACGCGGTGTGCACCGCACGCCGCGTGTCGTTGATTTGCATTCGACATTGCCGGCTCGCTGGTGGCGAGATAGGAGCTGTTTTCCCTTGAGAAACAGTAAAATTTACTTGAATTCTGTCGGAGAAGTTTATTGCCTTCTTCGATCCGTTTGAAATTCGGAAAATCTGTAAAGCATGCGACCTTACAAGTTCAATCGGCTTATTCCATATCTGCTTGTCCTGCCGGGCATCACGTGGTTGACGATACTGTTCCTCGTTCCCCTTTTGGGCGAGGTTAAGACTTCTCTTGAAGAGGGATCAATTCTGTGGGGAATTTCCTTCACTTGGCATTGGCAGAACTATCTCGAGGCGCTGACGAATTTCGACACCGTCTTTCTTCGATCCTTCGTTTACGCAGCGCTCGCGACTTTACTCACGATCTTGATCGGTTATCCGCTCGCCTATTTCATCGTTTTTCGGGGCGGGAAGTGGAAAACGTTATTGCTTTTTCCCGTGATCGTGCCGTTCTTGATCACATATCTCGTGCGGACGATCTCGATCGAGGCGCTTTTCGCTGATAATGGCCCGATTCTCGGTTGGCTGAAGGCTTGGCACCTGTTGCCTCAGGGCAGCTTCATTCTGGGCACGCCAGCGGCCGTCGTTTTCGCGCTTGCCTATAATTTTCTGCCTTTCGCCGTCTTGCCAATCTATGTGAGCCTTGACCGGATCGACACCACCCTGCTGCGTGCCGCCGAGGATCTCTTCGCCGCGCCACTCCGGGTGTTCCGCAAGGTCGTTTTGCCACTATCGCTTCCGGGCGTCTTCGCCGGCACGCTGCTGACGTTCATTCCGGCGTCAGGTGATTTTGTAAACGCGATGATGCTTGGAGCACCGCAGAATCAAATGATCGGTAATGTTATCCAGGATCGTTATCTGGTGACGCTGGACTATCCTCTGGCCTCCGCCGCATCCCTGATCTTGATGATCTGTTTGGTGATTTGCGTCGCGGTCTACTCACGGATTTTCGGCACCGAGGAACTGACAGGCTAATCCATGATTGCACCCGCCTCCATCACAGCACCGCAACTCAAGCAACCAAGCCGTCTTGGGAGTTTTCTTGGGCATCACGCCGTCACCGCTGTTGCGCTCCTTGCTACGACCTACCTCATGGCGCCGATCGTCATGATGATCGTCCTGAGCTTCAACCGCACCGAGGGCCGGTTCGACTATGTTTGGCGTGGCTTTTCCTTGGCTGCCTGGCGCCATCCATTTGCCGTCGATGGGTTGATCGATGCGCTTAAGGTAAGCATCGCCATCGCGCTTGTCGCGTCGCTGCTCGCCACCAGCATTGGTACAGCCATGGCTTACGCGATGGTTCGCTACCGCTTCATCGGCCGGCGAGCGCTCGATCTCGTGCTGTTACTGACCATTTCGACGCCTGAAGTGATCATGGGCTCCTCGCTGCTGAACTTGTTCCTGGATGTCAAAATACCGACTGGACCACTGACCCTGGTGCTATCTCATGTCATGTTCGACATCGCCTTCGTCGCTATTGTGGTGAAGTCGCGGTTGCGTACCTTCGACATAACCCTGGAGCAGGCGGCAATGGATCTCGGCGCCCGCGGTTGGCGCACCTTTCGCCGGATCACCCTGCCTATCATCCTGCCCTCAGTCGTAACGGCTGGCCTGCTCGCCTTTATGCTATCGCTCGACGACTTCATCATTACCATGTTCGTTTCGGGCCAGACGGTTACATTTCCGCTCTTCGTGTGGGGCACGGCGCGCATTGCGATGCCACCGCAGATCTATGTCGTCGGTACCAGTACGTTCGTGCTGCTGACCTCGCTCCTTCTTGGTAACTTTCTGTTCGACCAGCGGCGCGTTCGCTTGCGGGAAAAGGTTTGAATGATCATGATTAAAGGAAAAACTATCCGATGAGCCTGAGTGCTGAGACGCGGCCGGTCCCGGCTGCCCCCTATCGGGATCGCAACCAGCCGGCCGATCCGGTGATTAAGTTGGAGCGGGTCCGCAAGGCTTATGGCAACACGGTTGTCCTTCACGAACTCGATCTCGATGTTGAACGAGGGGAGTTCCTGACGCTGCTTGGCCCCTCTGGCTGCGGCAAGACCACGACGCTGAAAATGATCGCGGGTTTCGAAACGCCCAGCGCAGGCCGTATCCTGATCGATGGCATCGACGTCTCGGCGAGCCCGCCCTACAGCCGGCCAGTCAACACCGTATTTCAACATTACGCGCTGTTTCCGCATATGACGGTGTTCGAAAATGTTGCATTTGGCCCGCGTACGACGGGACTCAACCGCGATTTGACCAAGGAGCGCGTTACCCACGCCCTCGCCATGGTTAATATGAGCGTCCATGCCGCGAAGAAGCCGGGACAACTTTCCGGTGGCCAGCAGCAACGTGTCGCCCTTGCCCGCGCGCTCGTCAATTACCCGAAGGCGTTGTTGCTGGACGAACCCTTGAGTGCGCTGGACGTGAATCTCCGTCACACGATGCAACTCGAACTGAAGCGCATCCAAAGGGAGGTCAACACCACCTTTATTTTCGTCACCCACGACCAGGAAGAAGCGATGACGATGTCATCGCGCATCGCGGTGATGAACGAAGGCTATATCGAGCAGCTCGATACGCCCGAGGAGATCTACCTGCGGCCGAAGACGCAGTTCGTCGCGAATTTCGTGGGCCGGGCGAATTTGCTGCCTGGGCAGGTCAAAGCCCGTAACGGTGGCGAGGTTATGGTCGAACTCGATAGCGGCGGTTTTGGACCGGCGGCGGCTCCGGACGCCGTTATGCCCGGGGACCGCGTTTTGCTCATGGTCCGTCCAGGGCAGATCGCACTGCTGCCGGCGGACCAAGGGCGTCTGTCGGCTCACGGGTTTGCCGCTCGTCTGCGGACCCGTGATTTTCAGGGAACGGTCTTCCGCTATGCACTGACACGGTCGGATGGCCGCGAAGTGATTGCGACGCTGCTGCCGCAGCACCAGCTTGCCGGTGTTAGTATCGTGGATGAGGTTTGGATTACTTGGGACGCCCCGCATGCGTGGGTCGTTCCTGCAGGTACTTAAAGAAAGTGAGGGTGGGGACGGTGGGGTGGGGGTGAATTTCTCCTGGTTTAGCACCTTGAGAAGCGGAGCAAATCAAGTTGGCCGCCCCGAGTCGCCCCTCGGCTCCGAGCGGGCTGAACGGCGGCTTCCTGGAAAGGTTTCCAACGCCCGGAGTGACCATGATGAGCGCGAAGTAGCAGTGACGGGCAGAGACCGGAATGACGGCATTCGAGCTTTAAAGCGGCTGTTCCACCGCTTGAGAGCAATATACCTTCAGGTCGAATCGGTATGTTGCCTATAGCCGCTACGGCTTGGGCTGGTCTGTTGCTCCTGGGTGGCGAAGAGCCCCAATCGCTGGCGCAAGCGTTCTAGATCATCCTCCTGCAACCGCCCGGTGCAGCCGGCGACCACGCGCTTGCCCCGATCCAGCAAAAATCCCTGGATCAACGGATCCTCGACGGTGCTCGCAATATCGCTGATCGCCCGCATCAGCCGCAAGCTCACGGCCGCATCTCCGACCGCGTAATGGCGGATCTGCTCAAAGGCCAGGTCGAACAGGCCCTTGAAGGAGATCCAGGGCACCACCAGCCGCAGCACATGCGGAGGGGCGTAGTAGTTGCTCAGTGGCGGCGCACGGTCCAACCAGCGGATCAGGATGCAGGTGAGCTGATCCACACAGCTGATTGTCGTAGTCGGATCATTAACCGCCGGCGAAATCGCCTTCAGCCCGATATCGACAATCTGCACGATGCCGAACTCGACATCCTGCTGCAACGTGCGCGCCGGGCCGATATCGAAGGTGGCGAGCAGCTCGGCAACGCGCTCCTCGGCGAGCCGCGAGCTCGAGGAGACACGCAGCAAGGCCACCCCCTCGGGAATGAATTGGCCAATGCGCCGCTCCACTCGCAGGCAGATCCGGTAGGCGATGGCAAGCTCTCGCAGCCGGTCGAGCCGGACGAAGCGGATATAGCCGGAGCGCCGGCTGCGGATGATGTACTCCCGGTCTGCTGGGAATGTTCCAGGCTCGATCTCACGCTGCAACGGGCGGCGCGGCTCGGGCATCAGCTCATCAATGACCAGTTCAGTCTCACGTCGGATCCGATCGACGATGTGGTTGACGCTGATCGCGTTCGAGATATGCTGAATGAAAAAAATCAACCAGCCGACGCACACGGGGACAAGAAGCATCGCTACTGTAACGGTCGCCACCGGCACGAACGGATACGGCAAGGAACGCGCCGCAGGCAATGCGGCGATACAATAGGAAAATGTGCCGAGGAACATTCCCAGCGTCCATTGCGTCACCCGGTCGCGGATAAAATTGATGAGGATGCGCGGCGAAAATTGCGTCGAGGCGAGCGTAAGCGTCATCAGCAAAATCGCAAAAACAATCGACACCACAGTCATGGTCGAGGTTGCGATGTCGCTGAGAATATCCTGCGCGATCTGCGGATCGGCATGCGAGGGAAACAGCACCGCCGGAACAAACGCGCTGAGCCCCGGCATCCGCTCTTCCAGGGCGGAAAGAACCGCCCCCGCCGTACCGAAGAAAACGGCAATCACGAATGGCCGGAGCAAAAAGCCGCCGCGAAACGCGTATGTTACCGAAGGGGGCAGACGGGGCAAAATCCTGGCCATGTGCACGGGCCTCCTTCAGCTTGATCGCCCAAGATGGCGCGGTGCCTCGCATGATTCACCTGTAGGCAGGAAAATTGCAACTCGGCTTCGCCGCCTCGGATTTTTGTCCTTCCTTTTATGTGGCTTATGTGGCTTCAACAAAAGCCACATTTCCGCCTTAAGCGTAGCGCCGCCCTATCGCAGCCTCAGCGTCAGCACATGATGGCCATAAATCTATTTCTTCGGCCCGCCGCTCACGATAAGCGCGGCCATGCCGCCGACCGGCGGCGCGGACCTGAACGGCTGGTTTTGGGTAGGAAGAGAGGATGCCGTAACGGCCGGGTTGGGCGCTGATCCGCCGGGCGGAGTGTAACTACGTGCGGCCGCGTACGGGGCCGCACATTCTGGGCTCAGGCTTAGTGAACCCAGCCGCCGCCAGGGCCGTGTTCTGGCGTTGGCGACGGATCCGCGCCGCCCGCATGCCGGATCAGCGCCGCGACCTCATCGCCGGTCATTCCCGTGTTGGCCAGCAACTGCCAGGCCAGCCTGCTGACCAGCGGGGCCTTGACCCTGATCAGCTCCCGCGCCCGGGCATACGCATGATCGAGGCGCTCCCGGACCACCCTGTCGAGATGCACAATCCAGTTGGATCAGGCCGCATGATTACGCTAACCTCTCAATCGCGCGGTTACAAAATATCCAGCAGGCCACTGCCATGAACAATACTGCCCCCCTCCCGAAGCCTCCGCCCGTCATGATCGAAGAGATTGGCTCGTTCCATGTGGGCGGGCGCATGTGCAAGCTCGAAGGTCTGCCGTTGCGCGAACGGGTGAGCACGGCCGGCGGTCCGGTCCACCATATCGATCCCAACGGGGAGATCATGGCTGGCCAGATGTATGTGCAATACACTCGTCTTGCCGTTCCAAAGGCGTTGGGGCCGCTTCTGATGTGGCATGGAGGCGGCATGACCGGCGCCGCTTGGGAGACCACGCCTGACGGGCGGCCAGGCTGGCAGATGTTCTTCCTCCGCGCCGGGTTCGACACCTATGTTTCAGACGCGGTGGAGCGCGGCCGCGCATCGTTCGCACCTTGTCCGCAAATCTATCCGGAGCCCCCCTATTTCCGCACCGCCAAGGAATTATGGGAGGATACGTTCCGGTTCGGCCCCTCGGGCTCCTGGCACCCGGATCCGGCGCTGCGGCGCATTTATCCGGGCCTGCGCTTTCCCATCGGCGCGTTCGAGGCATTCCTGGCCGGCAGTGTTCCGCGCTGGGGCTGCAACGATGCGCTCACCCAAGCCGCCTATGACGCGCTCCTGCGCCGGCTCAACCCCGGCGTCATCATCCTGACCCATAGCCAGGGTGGC
This sequence comes from uncultured Alphaproteobacteria bacterium, assembly GCA_963750235.1. Taxonomy (GTDB): domain Bacteria; phylum Pseudomonadota; class Alphaproteobacteria; order Acetobacterales; family Acetobacteraceae; genus Acidocella. The sequence continues at coordinate 74,311 of CAVVPW010000003.1, read as the reverse complement.
AATTTCGGGCTCACTGCCGCGTTGAACGCGCCTCATCGCGTGCGCGCCGTCATCTCCCTGGAACCGTCCGGCGCGCCCGCCCCCGCGCATGCGGATGCGGGCCTGCTGCGCGACATCCCACATCTTTTCGTATGGGGAGACAATTGGAGGGACAACGCCTTCTGGGTCCGGTCGCGCCCAGCCTGCGAGCGCTGGCGCGACGCCCTGGCCGCTGCCGGCTGCGACGTGACCTGCATCGACCTGCCCGGACGCGGCATTCATGGCAACAGCCATGCCCTCATGGCTGACGATAACAGCGACGACACAGCGGCCCTGGTGCTCGACTGGATGGCCGCCCGCGGGCTGGTGCGCCACTGACCAGCGCTGCCGCCCAGTGCGGTCCGGTGCATAGGCAAGCCGGACGACGATGAAGGGGGAACGCCGGACAGAGACGCCCTGAACGAGTTTGGCGCTTGCTGGCGGTCAAAGCCGTTGCCGGCGGCTCCGATTGCCTGAAGAGTTGCGGCCGCGATCATCTTTCTTTTCGGCAAAGGCTTATTAGATCGGCAAATCATGAAGACGCCGAAACCATCCGGCGCCAGCTCATGTGGATCTCGGAGGGACGCATGACCTTGAACCAGAGCCGCCGCGTCGCCTCCCTGGCGTCCTGCACGCGCGTCTGCCTGCAGCGCGCGGCACTGCGGCTGGAACGTATCGATCCCGGTGCGCATCGCCGCATCAAGGGGCTCCGGCTTATCACCGCCTACGGTATTGCCGCCATGCTCGGCACCATGGGAGATATCACCCGCGGCCTTCGGGACGGGCCGTCGCTAAGCATCCTCGCCGGCGGTTTCGCGCTATGGGCCAGCGTCTCGGAAGGGCGCGGCACCAGGAGGGAATCAAGCCGGGATTTGGTGCTTCTCACCGCTGCCGCCGCAGCGGGCGCCGTGAGTTTCGCGCTTCTTGCGCCGCTGTTGGCACAGCTCGGCCACGCGGGCCCTGAGTTGGTGCTCGTCTCCGGCGCCTTTTGCGCGGGCTATATGCGGCGATTTGGCCTCACTGGCACGGGCGCCGGCTCGCAGATCTATATAGGCCAGTTGCTTGCCTATGGTGCGGCATTGGGCCCTGGTAATTTATATACGATCGCCATCGCGGCGGCTATCGCAGCTACCGCGTCGGTCGTGCAGCGACTCCTGAGCGGTCCGGGCGAGCACCCGCCGCCACCGCCGCCCGCCCTGCCAATCCAGCCGGGGGCGCCGCCGCCGGAGCTTGCCATGGGATTGCAGGCTGCGGCCGCCGCCTTGACGATCGTTGGCTTGAACGCGGTGTTTGGCTTGGTCGAGTCTGCTTGGGCGATTACGGCCTGCACCTATGTCATTGCGGGGTCCGCGAGGGGCACCATCCGGCGTGTGACGCATCGGATTATCGGCACCACTATCGGCGTGCCGCTGGGCCTTGTCTTTCTACCCCTGGCATCTACCATGCCTGTTCTCGCCTGGGCAGCCGCGGCGTTGGCCATGGTGATATACGCGATGGCGCTGCCCGAACGCTACGATATTGCCTGCGGTGCCTACGCCTTCACCTTGATCGTCACGCTTGCCGTGACCGGCGAACACTCCGCCGCCATCCTTGGTGCCCGCGCCTGGGAGACGCTGTTGGGCGGCGCCTTTGGGCTTGCCGCCGCAACCTTGCTGCTGCCGTTGCGCCCCGTTGCTGAGGGCGATGCTGCGGACCGATCGCGCCCGTCCACCAGAAACGAAAAAGATTAAGGTGTCAATTAGCACCCAACTTTGCTCCCGCCTTCGACGGCCATTAAGGCATCGAATTTCTGTAGGAAAAGAGTGTTCAGTGGGGGGCGGTCGGCGCCGGCCGGGCTCCTGCCTCGACCCCATTTTATCAAATCATATCCGATGACTACGACGCCACGCCGGGGTCACGATCGGAAGCCGATTTACAAATCAAACCAAAATCCCGCAGAGCAACCCGCAAAGCGGCCGCGTCGGTGAACAAATAGCCTGCCAACCCAGCCGCAACGGCACCATCCACATTGGCTTTCGAATCATCGATGAACAAAGTCTCTTCAGGCCGACCGCCCGCCGCAGCCACACAGCGCAAATACACTTCCGGGTTCGGCTTTGCGACGCCGAATTGCGCCGACACATACGCGTGGTCCCCGCACAGAGCAAAAAGTTCCGGAAACAAAACATTCAAATGCTCTCGCACGAGCGTATGATTGTTGGTGAGCACCGCCACCTTCACCCGGCTTTTCAACGCCGCCATAATTGCCAAAACCTCCGGCATCGGAACCATCGCCAGCTTGCGGTTGGCCACCCATTCATCCAGCGTAATCGGGTAGCCCAACCGCTCTCCGAAACCCTTTAAATACGCCACCCTGTCCAGCTTCCCGGCGTCCGCCTCGGCTTCAAAGCCTGCTCCCCAAATCGCCGCAAAAATCTCGTCCGCCGGTTTCCCCGAAATCCGCGCCAAGTCCTCAAGCCGCTTCGCCTGATCAAACCGGCAAAGCACGTCATGCATATCAAACAGCACGAGCGAGATCTTTTGCATTGCACAACATTGTCGCTAAACAATTCATCCGGCAAACAAAATTTGATCGCGGCCGCCCTTGAGCAAGCCAAAAATCATCGAAATAACTATCTGTGAGTTTGGCTGCTCATTGGAGGCTTGCCGCCGTTCTAGATCCAACCATGGGTCGGCTGCTTTCAAGCAGCACGTGGTGGTTCGGGAACGACGGGCATGGGTGCACGGCCGCCGACACCGGGCGCCGCTGAACGTCCGGCTCTGGGATCGACAGTTTGCCGCTCCTATGGCTGCAATGTCCAGGCTGTGTAAAAACGCCGATTTCATCTAGGGAGCCAGTTGGGCGCTGATTCACATCTCACGCGCTCGATGCCGGTACGACAATGCATGGGAGCTGTCGCCCGTTGAGCGTTGCGCAGGCGTTGGCGGCCGCAGCCGCTGACAGGTTCGTCAGCCGGGCACGGTACAGCACCAGCCCGCCGAATGGGGTTGTTGCAGGCAATGAGATGGTGGCCGCACCAAGCTCAGCCGGCGCTTCGGCGCGCGCACCCTCCGCCACCGCGCGGGCCAGGCCGAAACTGGAAAACGCGCCAACTTGAACGGCCCAGGTTCCGCCACTTGCCGCTGGGGACAGCGGCGGAGCGGGCTGCGCAACGGACACCGAAGCCGTAATTTGATCTGGCTGAGCTGGGGAACTGCTGGCCGGCTGATAAAGGGCTGAACCCGCGATGGTGACCGCCTGAGAAGCCGGCACAGGACTTTCCCCCTCAGGCCCCGTCTCGGCGACGCGAATTGGCGCCGGTGCCGTCTCGTTCGCAGGTGTGCAAGGGCTATCAGGATTATAAGCCATGTCCGCGTCACAACTACCGGCGGCAGCGGATCCGCCTGGTGCCGATGTGCAAGGGCTATCCGGATCATAGGCGGCGTCCGCATTGCAAACGCCGGCCGAAGCCGTTTGCACGGCTTGGATTTGCGTGACGGCTGGCACCACCGCCGCTGGGGTCTGTATGGCGGAACAGGGATGGTCGGGATCGTATGCCGCGTTAACGTCGCACCCCATGGCGAAACTGGCGGCGCTTGGGCCGGTGACCGGGGTGGTTTCGGTACCGCCGGCTGACGCATAGACTGCAAGCGGACCTGTCATCGGAATGCTGTCACCAAGGTTCGGCGCTACCGCCGCCAGGTAGTTCATGGTTTCCGTCGGCAAATCGCCATTTCCGGCGAGATAATTATCGAGGTCAGCTGGCCCAGCATTATAGGCGGCGAGGAAGGCAGGAGCGCCATATCGGTCGTACATCTCGCGGATATAGGCGGTCCCAGCCAGAATATTGTCCTCGGGATTAAACGGGTCCTGGCCCAAGCCATCCTCTTCGCGCAGCTCCTCATAGGTATCCGGCATGACCTGCATCAGGCCCATCGCACCGACGGAGGATACGGCCTGTTCCTGCCCGCCAAATTCCTGGGCCATGACCACCCGTATCCACTGTTCCGGCACATTGTAGCGGGAGGCGGCCTCCTTGATATACGGCCCCCAAGGATCGTCAGGCGGCCCTGGAGGCGGATAATATTGGGTCGGCGCAAATGCCAGATTACCATAAGTATTGCTTTGAGACATGCCGCCCGGTCCAAGATTGCCCTGCTGGGCGCAAGCGGTGGCCAGAAGAAATGCCAAAGCATGAAAAAACGGCGGGAATAACCGGCGTTTTTGGTCCGCCTTACGGTTCATCTTCCACGATTTGCCCTGAAAAATTTCGGCCATTTGCCTCCGCGGCGCGAGCCGCCCATGCTCCTCACCGCCAGCAGGCAGGCTTGTTACAACAAATTGCCGCGACATCAGTCTATTACAACCAGTTGCTGCGTCGCCAACCTTACCTCAAGATCTTTCTAGATGCGCGAAATTTTACTCTGAATGCCAGAAATTTTAGGTTACGCATAATGGTTGACCGGCTGGCAGGCCAGCGAATGACCTGATCGTTCTGGACACGTTCAAAGCCGTGGAGCCCCTTTGCGGCTTCACGGCTTTCTTTTTGAAACGTCACCCGCAGTCGCCGTTCCGGTTCCGGCCCAGTCCTCCAGGAGTAACAGTGCTCCGGGTGGCGGCTTCGGCGGCCTTGCATGCCGGCCAAGCTTCAGGCCGCAACGGTTTCAGGCTAGATATAACGCAGTGACCATCCGTGACATCCTGAAATTTCCCAATCCACGTTTACGGCAGCCCGCGGCGGTCATCTCCGTCTTCGATGGCGCGCTGAAAGCCTTGTCCGGCGACCTCCTCGACACCATGCGCGCAGCACCCGGCATTGGCATCACGGGTCCGCATATCGGAAAATCGTGGCGTATTACCGTTCTTGAATTAGTACCGGGCGAGGTGCGCATATACGTCAATCCTCAGATCATCTGGCAATCCGCTGAGCTGAAAGCTCATGAGGAAGGCAGCGTCTCCATGCCCGGCGCCATCGAGACAGTCGAACGGCCGGCGCGCGTGCGTGTGATGTACCAGGATATTGACGGTGTCACGGCAGTAGAAGAAGCGGACGGGTTGCTCGCCGTCTGCCTACAGCACGAGATCGACCAGTTGGACGGCATTTTCTGGATTCATCGCCTGTCACGCGTGAAGCGCGACAGGCTGGTAAAAAAATGGGCGAAGCAGCGGAATCGTTGATTGCCCGCCGCGCACGAGCCAGTGACAGACGAGTGCCAACGCCCATCCATTTATCGCAGGCTGATCTGTGGAGAGGTCATTTCAGCTTGCGGCGGACGGCGTGGTTTTCCGCCCCTCCGCTCCCGGACCTCTTCACCGCAAGGTGCCGACTTAACGAGCCAGAGTGGGCGCCTTACAGGGAGCCGGGCTCATAGATTGACCTGATACACACTCGCCCGGCATTCCTGCGAGTGCTCCGCCCAGGCGCCTGTGAATGCGTGGTCACCGCACAGCCGGGTCGAGCGCGTCGACCTGCCAGCGCTCGCCGGCGGCGCGCCCCCCCTCCCGGGTCGTCGTAGCAATGGCAGTCTAAACGCCCTCTGTGGATGGCTCCCGCGTTGCAAGTTAAATTTGATGATCTGGCGTATTTGTCGGGTGCAGTCTTCTGTTCGGCCTGTTGATGCAGTCGGTAGGGACTACTGGCCATGATGGAGTCCGCGAACGGGGTCCCATTCTGCTAATCAGGCTATGACGCCTTTGACGTTTGCTGGGTTGTCCCTGTTCCCGGCCTGACCGGTTTCGCCATCACATCGCGTCGCTCTCACAACCTCCTGAAGCTGATCTCCTCAGCTAAACTTTTAACAGTTCTATGCCGCCAGCACTGGCATGTGGGATGTCTGGTAGACCTCACCTCGCGTCATGATCGCCCAGACGATCCTCGCCATCTTATTTGCCATGGCCACCGTCGCCACCCGCACGGGCTTGCGCGCGAGCAGGTCGGCGAGACGTGGGTCCACGGTCTCAGGCTTGTGCCTGGCGCGCCGGACCAGCGAGGTTGCGCCGATCACAAGGAGCTTGCGCAGGTACTTGTCGCCCATCTTGGTGATGCGGCCGAGCCGCTCCTTGCCGCCACTGGAGTTCTGCAGCGGTGTCAGCCCGAGCCAGGCCGCGAACTGCCGGCCGGAGCGGAACTGGCCGGGATCGGTGACGGCTGCGGCCAGCGCCGTCGCCCCTACAGGGCCGATGCCTGGGAATCGTTGCCAGGCGCCGCGCCACATCGTCGGTTCGCTGCAAAGCGACAAGAGCGCGATCAATCTCCCGCAGCTGCGCATCAGTGTCGAGCGCCTGCTGTGCCAGCATGCCAACGATCTTGGCTGCTGCTTCCGGCACGTCTGGCGTCGCACCTTCGACCACCCTCTGTGCCATCAGCAAAGCGCGCCCGAGACCCTGCGGAATATCGATGCCGAATTCGGCCAGTAGCCCGCGCATCATGTTCACCAGTTGGGTGCGCTGCTTGACCAGCAGGTTGCGCGCGCGATGCATCGACAGCGCGGCCTGCTGGTCACGTGACTTCACCGGCACGAAGCGCATTGTCGGCCGCGTCACGGCCTCGCAGATCGCCTCCGCGTCGGCGGCGTCGGTCTTGCCGCGCTTCACATAGGGCTTCACGTAAGCCGGTGGCATGAGCCGCACCTCATGCCCGAGGCGGATCAGTTCACGGGCCCAATAGTGTGACGTGCCGCACGCTTCAATGCCGATCAGGCACGGTGCAAGCTTGGCGAAGAACGGCAGCACCTGGGCGCGCCGCAAAGCCTTCCGCAGGACGACCACGCCCGCAGCATCAACGGCGTGAACTTGAAAAACATGTTTGGCCAGATCCAGGCCGATGGTGGTAATTTGCATACGGGTGGCTCCTTTGCTCGGGTTGAAATGACAGCAACCCAATTTGGCACTCAGATGCCGTGAGCGGGAGCCATCCACCTCATCTGCTATCTGCCATTGCGATTCCGGCCCATCCTGGCTGATTTAACCCTTTGTCAAAGGGATAGAGTCAAAGGGATAGATGCGAATTAAAACAGTTAGGGATAGTTTGGATAGTATATTTGATCGCCGTTGGCGTCATATGGCGGTGGTGTGAAGTAATAGAAATACGGCGGTGCAACATAATATGGTGTGGGTGGGTAGTAAACGTAACTTTCACCAAAGCGCCCATGGTTGCCACCGCCGTAGTAGCCATTATATCCGCTGTAGTAGCCACCGAAACCGACAAAGCCACCGCGTGCCTCGGCGACGTTCCCAATGATCGCCATGGCAACGGCCAGAAGAAGGATCTTTTTCATGGTTTGCGAATTCACGCACCACACAGGGTGCGACTTTATGAAAGTGGCTATCTCTACTCCTTGTATGGAATTTTGTCAAATTGTTTACAATCTTTGTTATAATTATTAAAATTATAGAGATTTGAGATGAGTATTTTGAAGCAATCACCAATGTCCCTCAGCCACTTGCCTGTTGATTTCCGCTGAGATCTGACCCGGGAATTCCACCGAGAATTGACCCGCCTCTTGGTTATGATTTGGGTTTCATGATGGGGTCAAGGGCTGATTTTTTTCCTTTCGTTTTTGTGGTTTTTGCACGGAGCTGTTTTTGAACCTGAAGCTGTCATTGCCGGTCTCGAGGATGTGGCAATGGTGGGTCAGGCGGTCGAGGAGGGCGGTGGTCATCTTGGCGTCGCCAAAGACGGCTGACCATTCGCTGAAGCTCAGATTGGTGGTGATGGCAACGCTGGTGCGCTCGTAGAGTTTGCTGAGCAGGTGGAACAGCAAAGCCCCGCCTGAGGCGCTGAAGGGCAGATAGCCGAGTTCGTCGAGGATGACGAGATCGGCATGGATCAGGCGTCCGGCGATCTGCCCGGCCTTTCCCTGCGCTTTTTCCTGCTCCAGGGCGTTGACCAGTTCGACGGTTGAGAAGAAGCGGACACGCTTCTTGTGATGCTCAACGGCCTGCACGCCGAGCGCGGTGGCGATGTGGGTCTTGCCGGTGCCCGGGCCGCCGACAAGCACGACATTGTCGGCAGCCTCGATGAAGTCGCAGCGATGCAACTGCCTGACCAGGGCCTCATTGACCTCGCTGCTGGTGAAGTCGAAGCCGGCCAGGTCGCGATAAGCCGGGAAGCGGGCAGCCTTGAGCTGGTAGGCCATGGAGCGGACTTCCCGCTCGGCGGTCTCGGCCTTGAGCAGCTGAGAGAGCACCGGGATGGCGGCCTCGAAGGCTGGCGCGCCCTGTTGCGCCAGTTCGTCGACGGCCTGTGCCATGCCATGCATCTTCAGGCTGCGCAGCATGATGACGAGCGCGCCGGCGGCGGGATCATGACGCATGGCGGGTCTCCGGGGCGGCGCGCAAGCTGTCGTAGCGTTCGACATCGGCCCTGGGCTCATTGGCCAAGGTCAGCGCCTGCGGTGCCGTTACGGTTGGCGGGGCGGCTGGCAGGCCATCGATCAGCCTGTGGAGCCGGTTGAGGGTAAGCGGTGGTCCCTGACCATTCTTCTCAGTCAGGGCGGACTGTGATTGTCGTGCGTGATGCAGGAGGCTTCGCGCTGACATTATGGACGACGTTAATGACGACGCTAAGGTTGGCTACCGGCGTGTTGAGGTTCTGACTGGTCCTGGCCGCCGGCGGCGCTGGTCGGTTGAAGAAAAGGCGCGGATTGCGTCCGAGGCGCTGGCACCGGGAGCGGTGGTTTCGCAGATTGCCCGGCGTTGGCAGGTGTGCCCTCAGCAGGTTTTTGCCTGGCGCCGCGCCGCGCTCCTGGGCCCGGGCTGCGATCCGGCGGCAACGGCGCCGGAGTTTGTGCCGATGATCGCGGCCCCTGTGGCCGCGGCTCAACCAGCGGCAAAGCCTGGGGCGAGCACGCCTGGGATCGAGATTGATGTCGGCGGCGCGGTGGTTCGGGTTGCCGGCGGCGTGGATGCCAAAACACTCACTGCGGTGTTGCGCGCGGTGCGGGCATCGCTGGCATGATCACGATCCCGACGGGCGTTCGCATCATGCTGGCGACGCGCCCGGTGGATTTTCGCCGCGGTGCACATAGTCTTGCCGCCCTGGCCGCCGCCAGCCTCGGCCAGGATCCGTTCGATGGCGCGCTTATAGTTTTTCGCGCCAAGCGCGCCGACAGAGTCAAAATTCTGCTCTGGGACGGTAGCGGTTTGGTGCTGATCTGGAAGCAGCTTCAGCACGGCGCCTTCCGTTGGCCACCCATCGTCGATGGGGTGATGAAGCTCACCTCGGTTGAATATGCCGCCCTCTTTGACGGCATTGATTGGTCGCGAATTTTATCTACCCCAAGGATTCCCACGACCGACTCAAGCCGGGTAAACTCGGCGGCGTGACGCACGCCGATGGCAACCGGATCAACGCGCTTCCCGAAGATCCTGCAGCATTGCGGGCTTTGTTGCTGGCGGCCTTGGCCGAGCGCGATAATGTTGTTGCCGAACGCAACGCGCTGGCCGAGCAGAACGAGCGCCTGCAGCATTTGCTGCTGAAACTCAAACGCCTGAAATTCGGCGCCAAATCGGAACGGCTCCCCGAGGCGCAACTGCAGCTCGCTTTGGGCGACCTCGAGACCGCCATCGCGCAATTGGAGGCGCAAGGCGAGAAGCGTAACCCCGAGCGCAAACGCGATGGCATCGCCAAGCGCCGGGCCAGCCGCGGGGCGCTGCCGGCGCATTTGCCGCGGATCGAGGTGACGCTCGCCCCTGACGATACGAACTGCCCCTGCTGCCGGGCGGTTATGACGCGAGATCGGGCATGATGAATCCCAGCGGCTGGACATCATCCCGGCCCAGTACCGGGTGCTCGTGACCCGGCGGCCAAAATTCGCCTGCCGGACGTGCGATGGGGTGGTGGCGCAAGCGCCTGCGCCGGCGCGGCTGATCGAGGGCGGCCTCCCCACCGAGACCCTCGTGGCGAATGTGATGGTCTCGCGCTTTGCCGATCACCAGCCGCTGTACCGCCAGGCGCAGATCATGGCCCGGCAAGGCGTTTTGATCGACCGCTCGACACTTGGCCTTTTGGGTTGGTTACGGCGCAGCAGAGATTGTCCCTGTGGTCCGGCGGATGAAGGACATCGTGTTGTCCTCTGCACGCGATCTTCGCCGACGAGACGAAGATGCCAGGTGCTCGACCCCGGCCGCGGACGAACCAAGCAGGGTTATTTTTGGGCGGCGGCACGCGATGATCGGGCCTGGGGTGCGAACCGAACCGCCGGCGGTCATCTATCAATATGCCCCAGGCAGGGGCACACGCCATGCCGATGCGTTGCTCGGCAGCTATCGCGGTATCGTGCAGTGCGACGGCTATGCCGCCTACAAGCAACTTGCCGGTGTCAGCGCGCGATGGGCCGCCGGTGACGCTCGCATTTTGCTGGAGCCACGTACGACGAGGTTTCTACGATCTTGCCAAGGGCGGCGCAGCGCCGATCGCCACAGAGGCAATGGCGCGGATCGCCGCCCTCTACCGCATCGAGGCCGGTATCCACGGCAAGGACCCAGCGCAGCGTCTCGACGCACGCCTGGAACTAAGCCGCCCACTGGTGGACGACCTCCGTCTTTGGTTTGAGACACAGATCAAGACATTGCCCGCCCGCGGCCCGACCGCCGAAGCGGTCCGCTACGCGCTCAACCACTGGGAGGGCCTCGAGCGGTTCCTGACCGACGGCCGCATCGAAATTGACAACAATAATGTCGAACGCAGCATGCGCCCGATTGCCTTATCAAGAAAAAACTCGCTGTTCGCCGGCTCCGATGAAGGCGCTGAAAACTGGGCAGCTGTCGCATCGCTGATCGAGACTTGCAAGCTCAACGATATCAATCCGCAGACCTACTTCACAGATCTGCTCACCCGCCTCGTAAACGGTTGGCCTCAGTCATGCATCGACGAGCTTATGCCCTGGTGCTGGAAACCCACAGCTACGGCCTGACTCCAAAGTCATGACCAAAATCAAAGGGCCAGAGAGCACCGCTTACGGTTGAGGACATGCGTCTTGGCCGGCACGCCGTCCTCCAGCGCCAGCTCCACCGCCGCCAGCACCGCCTGCTCGTCATGGTGCAGCACCAGGGCCAGGATCTCCACCATCTCCCGGTCACCGCCAGGACGGCGCAGGAGATGTTGCTGCAGTCGCCTGAAGGCAGCGGGCAGTTCCAGGAACGGCGCGCCGTTGCGCAAGGCGCCCGGCTTGCGCTGGATCACCGCCAGATAATGCCGCCAGTCATAGATGGTGCGCCCGGGGCCGTTATGTGTCCGGTCGATGATGCGCAAATGCTCGCAGATGATCTGACCTTCCGTCGCAACCACCAGCCTGTCGGGATAGACCCGCAGGCTGACCGGCCGGTTGGCAAAAGAGGCCGGCACACTGTAGCGGTTGCGCTCAAAATGGATCAGGCAGGTTGAGGAGACCCGCTTGGTGTGCTCCACGAACCCGTCGAACGGCCGCCCCATCGGCATGAGGCTCTCAACCTCGCTCGCCCAGACATCGGCGATCGTCCCCGGCTCACTGCCATGCGCGGTTTGCGCCCACAGCTCCCGGCAGCGTTGCTCCAACCAATCATTGAGGGCATCGAGGGTCTCAAATGGCGGCATGGCTTGCCAGAGGCGGTGCCGGGCGTCCTGGACGTTCTTCTCAACCTGGCCCTTCTCCCAGCCCGAGGCGGGGTTACAGAACTCAGCTTCGAAGAGATAATGGCTGGTCATCGCCTGGAAGCGCAGATTGACGCTACGCTCCTTGCCGCGGCCAACCTTGTCCACGGCCGTGCTCATGTTGTCATAGATCCCCCGCCGCGACACACCACCAAGCACCCGGAAGGCGTGGTTATGCGCGTCGAACAGCATCTCATGCGTCTGCAGCAAATAGGCACGGATGATGAAGGCGCGGCTGTATGACAGCTTGGTATGCGCCACCTGCAGCTTGATGCGGACACCGCCGATGACAGCGAAATCCTCGCTCCAATCGAACTGGAACGCCTCGCCCGGCGCAAAGGCCAGCGGCACGAAAGTGCCACGCCCGGCGGTCTGCTGCAGCCGCTGGCACTCCTCCTTCCAGGCCCGCGCAAAGGCCGATACCCGGTTGTAGGAGCCGTCATAGCCGAGGCTGACAAGGTCACCGTACAGCTGCTTGACCGTCCGCCGCTGCTTGCGCGGCCGGCCCGCTTCACGCCGCAGCCACGCCGCCAGCTTCTCAGCGTACGGGTCCAGCTTGCTCGGGCGATCCGGCACCTGAAACCTCGGCTCAACCAGATCAGATCGAAGATATTTGCGGATCGTGTTCCGCGACACGCCAAGCCGCCGGGAAATCTCCCGGATCGGCACATGCTCACGCTTATGCCACCGGCGGATAATGCTCAAAAACGCCATGTCCAACACTCCGTTCGCCCCCGCCAGTTCCAGACGGGGAAACAGTCAAACATGGGTCAAATCTCAGTGGAAAAATCCGGCCTTCCCGGGTCAGATCTCAGCGGAAATCAACAAACACGAATCAAACCGAGAAAATTAGGCTGGGGAAAAAACGGCTTAAAAAAGTGGATCCTAGACTTGGATCGTTTTCCGAATTGATTCCTCCTGTCAAGCGAATCGCGGAATTGACCCCCTGGGCGAACTGAAGAACTGCCCCCCTTTCATTGCGCGCTGGTTTCGGTGGGTTCGAGCGCCGGTCCGGCCTTCTGCAGAAGGCCGGACCGGCGCTTTTCGCGGAGCCTGTAGCTGTCCCCGCGGATGGTGATCACCGTGGAATGGTGCAGCAGCCTGTCCAGGATGGCGGTGGCGACGACCGGGTCACCGAATACGCTGCCCCACTCCCCGACCGAGCGGTTGGAGGTGATCAGGATCGAGCCCCGCTCGTAGCGCCGGGAGATCAGCTGGAAGAACAGATGCGCGGCGTTGGCCTCGAACGGCAGGTAGCCAAGCTCGTCGATGATCAGCAGCTTTGGACGCGACAGGATCGTCAGTTGCTTGTCGAGAGCGCCGTCGCCATGAGCCTTGGCCAGCATCGCCACCAGCGTCGCCGCCGTGACAAACTGCACGCTGTAATTCTGCCGGATCGCTTCCCGCCCCAGCGCCACCGCCAGATGCGTCTTGCCCGTGCCCGGGGGGCCCAGGAACAGCACCGTGTCCCCGTGCGCAATCCACCGGCAGGCGGCCAGCTCACGGATCTGGCGTGGATCCAGCGAGGGCTGGGCGTCAAAGTCAAAGCCGTCGAGTTCCCGCACGAACGGGAACTGCGCGATCTTGCTGGCCATGCCGATGCGCCGCTCATCGCGCCGGGCGATCTCACGCCCGGTGAGGAACGCCAGGGCTTCGCGCAAATTCATCTCCGAGCGCGCCGCTTCATCCAGGAGTGTATCAAGCTGGTCGCGGATCGCGGTCAGCTTCAGCCGGTCCAGCATCGCCACCAGCGCCTCATGATCAACCGCCATCACCAGCCCCCTCCCGTCACCGCCTCATATTCAGCCAGCGGCCGCAGCAAGTCTGGCGGTGGCGCCGGCAACGGCCGCGACAAGCGTACCGTTCCCGTTGCGCCAGCCACCCCAGCTAAATGCGCCCGGTCGATGATCCGCTGCCGGCGGCCTTCACAAACTGGATGATCCGCCACCACCTGGCCGGCATGGCGCACGATGACGCGCCCGCCCAGCACCACCACCTGGACGCTCTCCCCAATCAGCCGCCAGGGCACCGAGTAGCTGTTCGTGTCGAGATCAATCGCGCAATCCGCCTGCACCTTGCGGACCAGATCCCGCAACTGCCCGAACGGGGCCCGGCCGCCGAGCGCGCGTAACGCGCCGGCCTCCTTGGCAAAGCGCGCCGCCGGCGCTTCGCCGGTCGTGCCGTGCACCCGCTGGTCGGCGACCTCGCGTGTCCACTGCTCGAGATGCGCCTCGAACGCCGCCCAGCTGGCAAACCGCCGGCCCGCGACCGCGTTCTTCTTCACATAGCCGACGCCGCGCTCATCCTTGCCCTTGGTCCGGGCCCGGTAGGGCGCGCAGGCGCGCGGTGTAAACCCCCAGTACCGCGCGAAGGCATGCAGCCGGTCGTTGAACCGCACCTCACGCGTCACCGCGTCATGGTGCTCGACCAGCGCCCGCGGATTATCGAACAACACCTCTGCCGGCACCCCACCAAACCGCAGGAAGGAGCCCTCCATCCCGGCAAACCAGTCGGCCTGCCCCTCGCGCAACGAGGGGCGGATATGCAGCCGCCGGGAATAACCCAGCGTCGCCACGAACAGATGCACCCGCACCCGCTCATCGCCAATCCACACCCGGGTATCGCCAAAGTCGATCTGCAGCTGCCGGCCGGGCTCGGTCTCAAACCGCACCGTCGCCCGCTTCTGCGCCTTCAGTTCACGCCGCCATTGCCGTACCCGCAGCTCAACCGAGCGCAGCCCAATGACAATGCCATGCTCGCTCGCCAGCTCCTGGCGGATCACATCCGCGTTGCCGTCGTGCCGGAAAAACCGTTCCCGCAGCCAATCCTCCAAGCCGTCAAACGCCGTCCGCCGTTCAGGCTGGCGGTAGCTGACAGGCCCACCCGCGCGCAGATAGCGGCGCACCGTGTTCCGCGAACAGCCAAACTCCTTCGATAGACGCTTGGCCCCCCAGCCAAGCCCATGCAGCCGCACCATCGCAGCCACCTCCTCAGGCTGAAGCATCTCGTCCCCCTGCATCGTCCCTGACAATGCAGAATGCCCTGAAATACCCCTCATCATCCGGCCCTCCTCTCATAAAACCCGAGGGGGTCAGTTCTCCAATTCGTCAGGGGGTCAATTTCTCATTTCGCCCGACACCTCCATGGTTATTTAAGCACTTAACAGATGCGGCATTGTTTTCTACGTCATCATTTTCTGACATGCAGAAAATTGTGGAGTTCATTGTAACGCTTCTTTCTGGCATCCAGATTTTAGATACCGGTGATATGGGAGATAAAATCTCTGAACTGGCCATGATGTTGAAGACTTCATTTCAAGGCTTTTTTGATCTGCCTGAGGATGGGGAGAAGTCCATACCGGGATCAGGAATACACTCTCTTCAAACTGCAACCAGCGATATATTTTACGAGTGCAGAAGTTTTTGCAAAATAAAACAGAAACTCTTGAATTTCATTCCCCCGATCATAAGCAATATTGCTGGTCAAGAACTCCAAATAAAAGAAGCCACCGACGTTATTTCTTCCAGTATGCAGGATTACCGGTGGAGCTTCGGGATCTTTCTTCTTATGCTCCACGCTGTGAGTTCGGTCGCACATCTTTCGACAGGAGCTGTCGCAAGCGGAGGTCTTACTAAGAAAGTTTGATCTTCGAGAAGTCTTAAAAGCCATATCAGACCTACATGCCACCGATGCTTGATAATTGGGCGGAACGTGGCGAGCATTGGCGACGCCACCCGCCTACCCTGTCCCCAACAAGAGTGCCGCTCATTTTGAGCGGGCACGGGATGCGGATGCGGATCAATCATGGTGCGCTGGAAGTACAGAACGGCTTCACGCATTACCCGCAAGAACGCGAGCAACGGCGGATATTTCCGGGCGAGCCGGAGCGCCCCTCGCGTATCATTCTGCTGGATGGCAGCGGAGCGATAACCCTGGACGTCATATCATGGCTCTCGACGCAGAATATCCCCCTTATCCAGCTTGATTATCGGGGCCAGATCGTCGCGGCTATCGGAGCTAACTGCTTGGGGGCAGATCCGGAGTTGCTCCAGCTTCAGGTCACCACGGCGCAGCACCCCAAGCGGTCGATGGCCGTAGCCACCTGGCTGATCCGGCAGAAGCTGATTGCCAGCCGCCAGACATTGCTTCGCCTAGCGGCAGACGGAGATATTAAGGCCAAGGCCCTGGAGCGGCTCGATGCCGATATTGTCCGGTTGTCCAGGCCATGGACTGGCCCCAGAAAGCCCTTGATGGGCGTCGAAGGTAAATGTGCCCAGCTCTATTTTAATGCGTGGCGGGGGATACCGATTGCCTGGAAGGGAACAGGCAGAAAACCGATTCCCGAGACATGGTACAAGATTGGCACCCGTGGCACGGGGGAGAACCGCAGAAATAGGTTTGCTTGGCATCCAGTCCAGGCCATGACGAACTATGGCTATGCCGTGCTTGAGAGCCAAATTCGGATCGAAACTGCCCGCATAGGTCTAGATCAGGCTACCGGCTTTCTGCATGAAACGATGGCGGACCGCCCGGCTCTGATCTTGGATTTGCTTGAACCCCTACGCCCGGTAGTCGACGGGATTATTCTTCGGTTCGTTCAGCGCCAGACATTTGCACCGGACGACTTTACCCTGAGTAGCGAGGGCGTCTGCCGCCTGCATCCGCAGCTTGCGCGGCGAGTTGTTGCCGAGATCGGGCAGATCGACGGCATAGCGCCCATGCTGGCTGGCTTGCTCAGTCAGTTGGGGTACAAGCCACCCGTTGCAAGACAACACAGAAGCAAGGCATGGTTGGCGCAGAGGGCGTTATCCACTAAATAATACTGTTGCATTTGGAAAAACAATATGACTCCAGACCAAGCTGCGTCGGCGCAAGCGGTAGCCGCAGAATGGCAGGCGGGTTTGACCATTGTCGCGCTTGCTATCGCAATCGGCGTGCCTTGGTGGCAACAGCATCGTGATAGTCAGCAGCAGAAGCTGGATAGGCAAACGCAGGCGCGGGCCATGTTGTGGATCATGGAAGCGGAAGCATCAGCGATAGAGCTTTTTGCCACAGGTATCACCGAAGAGCAGAGATTTTACTTGGAAGGTCGTAAGCGTGGTGAAATCTCTGGGACAAAAGATGGATCGCCGGTTGTCCTAACAACCGATTTGCTCCTTAAGTGTCTGGATCGTATTCATCTTTTGGGTCCACTCACGGCGAGGAGCTTTTTACAGTTTTTGCGTGAAATAAATAAATTTAATTCACTGAGTTCCTACAATCAGCAGGCAGCAGTGGCGGATTTGGTTGTCCGAGCAGCTGTAGATTTGAAAGGCTGTGTAAGTATGTCGCTGGATTTGCTCGATCGGCTTGATGATGATCCCCGAATAGAACAACTCAAAGAAGCGTTGCGAACGCGCGATAATAAACCGGGAGAGCTAGGCCTGAAACCCAAGATAATAAAAATTCTATGGTGGAAGTTTCAAGTTAACCCGCTCACAAACAAAGATTTATGGTAAAAAGGTCCGGACATTGGAGACTGGCAAATTGGTATTCGAATAATAATGAGAATGGATTTTGGTTTCACTCACGCCCCGACCGCTTTCCCGCGAGCGATGCTAAAAAGCGGACCGTCCCGAATTGACCCAAGTCGGGCATAGGCCGGCCCGGGAGGTGATCTCAGCAGCGGACGCTCAGCGTCGCCCAGTGCCGACATCAAGGCTGATTTCCGTCCACATTAAGACGGACTCTTAAGTCAGTGAGATCATTCAGGGCCAAGGCCGAACAGCCCGCCTGAATAGATGGTGGTCCGCAATAATTGCGCCTCCGTCCCAAGTGAAGTAAGTCTTTGACCAGGCGAAGTTCACGCGAAAGGCCGGCGAAACATTTAGGGAGCTAACCTCATGACTGCGGGAAAAAAAACCTGCTTAATGACCGTCACGGCAGCTTTGATGCTCAGCGGCACAGCTTTTGCTTCAGCCGCAACCATACAAGGGCAAGTTGAAATTGGCGGCGGCGTGGTCGACGGTTCAACCGTAACGCTCTGGGAAGCCAGTGCTGGAGCGCCAAAGGAAATTGGTCACACACGCACCGGCTCCGG
The DNA here is from genome assembly GCA_963750235.1 of uncultured Alphaproteobacteria bacterium. GTDB lineage: Bacteria > Pseudomonadota > Alphaproteobacteria > Acetobacterales > Acetobacteraceae > Acidocella. Next base: position 56,602 of record CAVVPW010000003.1, on the reverse strand, counting down.
CGGTCAATTCGTGCTCAGCAGCGGCAGCGCGCCGCACGGCGATGTTCTCTATATTACGGCCCAGGGCGGGCGGCCCACCATCAGCACCGGTAACGCTGACGAGTCCGGTCTCGTCCTGCTAGCGCTGCTCGGCGACAAGCCGCCGGCAAAACTCGTCGTCAACGAACTCACGACAGTCGCCTCCGCCTATACCGCAGATCGCTTCATCACCGGAGATGCCATCTCTGGAAACTCGCTTGGGCTTCACATCGCCGCCGGAAACGTACCAAACTTCGTAGACCTGACGACCGGCGGCTGGGGCCATACGCTGCTTGACCCGCTGAACAGCACACAAACGACAACGCTGGCCACATTTGACACTTTGGGTTCGCTCATCACCGCTTATGCCACCGTTGCGGATAACAACTGGCGCGCGCGGTTCTTCGCGGATGCAACGGCATCCAGCCTCTCCGCCCCGGCGGATACAATGCAGGCAATGGCCGGGATCGATCGTGAATCCTGGGCCAACCCGCAGGACCTTTACGCACTATTCGACGCCGCCTATCCGCAACCGGCGGATGGCTCCCGGCGCGCCGCGCCCTTCGTTCCGTACCTTGCCTATGCCCCGAACGACTTCGCGCTCAGCCTCTGCTTCGCGGGCGGTGGCATGTACGCTAACGGGCGGCTCATGTTCGATGCGGACGGCAATCTCTGGAGCGGCCAGAACTGGATGCCCGGCTCGCAGTCAGGCGTCGTCCACAGCATCGGTGGCGGTGTCGTCAAGATGACTCCCAACGGCCAATTCCTGTCACCGCCAATCACCGGCTTCACCGGCATGGGCATCGACGGGGTCGGCTGGGGCACTGCCGTAACACGGGATAAAGTCTGGATCACGAGTTTCAATGGCAAAATCCTGGTGATGGATTTCAACGGCAAGCCCGCTTACAAGGAGAGCGACGTTCCTTTCACGCAGAAGTTGCTCGGCCTCATGGGCATTGGCGTGGCTGCTAACGGAGACGTCTGGATTGCCGATGGCTCGGATGATCAGTTGCTTTACTTCCGTGGCGGCAATTTGAAGGCTGGGCAAATCGTCAAGGTCGCCGGGTTGAAATCGCCTTTCGACGTCGTGATCGACCCGCAAAACCGCGTCTGGGTCAGCAACTCGCAATCCGACACTGTGCTCCGGTTCCCCGCTGACGACCCAACAAAGGTTGATACGTTCCATGTTGGACTCATCGTTCGCGCCCTTGCGTTGGATTCGAAGGGTAATGTTTGGGTCGCCAGTAATGCGTCCCTGGACTTTCCTGTGCCGAAGGTTCCAGAGGGGCCTCCATCATGGAACAGTTTGAGATCATGGGCGACGCGGCGATGCATTATCCGAAGCCGACGGGCGTCATCAGCATGATCCGTCCCGATGGCACGCAGGACACGCCAGCGGGCTACAGCGGCGGCGGGCTGGTCGATATTCCGTGGGGGCTGAATCTCGATGGCAATGACGATGTCTGGATCGGCAACCTCGGCCCTGTCAAAAATGGTGTTGTGCTGATGGCGGGTGACAATACAAAGGGCCATCCGGCGGGGACAAAAACCGGTGACGTTCTGCATCTTTTCCAAGGTGGCAGCATCCAGTTGCTGACGGATGTATCTGTCGACCCGGCCGGCAACGTCTGGGCTGCGAACAACTGGAACGATGTGGATGCAGCCGTCGCCACGAAGGCTGATCCACGTAAATCGACCTGGGGCGGCGGCTCGGGCATCACCGTCATCTACGGCGTGGCGGCTCCAGTGAAACCGCCGCGCATGGGCGAGGCGCAAGGTTACTAACGGCTCCTCGGCAATGGTGAGCGAGAAGCGCGCACAGTTCATCTAGCTCGCGCCGACCGCATCCACAGTTGGCCAGTCCGCTACCGGCCCGCCACGGCGCTGGGTCGAATGTCCGACTTTGTGGCCGACTGCTCGACAGCAGACGGACGGGTTTCCACCCTCGGAAGCCATTCGCCAACCGAAGGGACGCCCGCCCCGCGTCTCATAAAATAGACGGGAGAAAGCGACCCAGCTCGGTCGTAGACCGGCCCGAGTGGCGATCTAAAGAGCAGACACACAGTGTCAGTCAGTGCCGATACTAACGCGACCGACAGCCGGTCGATAGCCATTCCAATGTTCGCCAGTGTTTCCACCGTGGCCAACGAAGTAACTGGCAGGAATATCATTTCGCCGAAGCCATGGCGGTGCTAAAATGTTATGTATCGATTTTCGCAGAAGGTGTCTATAAATGCTGTCCCCCTATGAAATCGAGCTGCTTAAGCAGCTTTCCGCGAGTTATCCGAATTACTATGACACCGACGCTCTTGACCTCTCAGACGATAAAAGAAGCGCCTACATTCAAAGCATGTTAAAGCTGGGAAATTCTTGGATATGTCGAAAGCGGCTTGATCGAAACGGCTACGTCACATGTGATTTCAAACCCAAAAATTACTCTGAAGGGGATGGAATACCTTCGACGCCAATAAGCCCGTTGGTCCGCAGCTATAACGTCGCAATTAAAACGGCTTCGAGATTAGGAAGATGATGCGCCCGCCTCAACTCTCAACTGCGCTGTTTATTGCTGCGGCATCGCTTGCGGTGCCGTCTAATGCCGTGGCTTCTCCGCCACCACCAATCCCGCATTATTTCTATGGTTGCCTCACCGTTGGTCCATATACCTCCCAAACTTCTCTTAACTGGTGGAGGGAGATCATGATCTATCCCACGCTTGATCCCGAGACTATGTACACGCTTGGCACATTCCCCAGCCTAGCCGCCTGTGAAGCCGCCGCAGCCCAAAGCACTCTTCGGGATGACCATGAGTGGAATCTTCCGGTAGTGCCGTGGGGCTGGCGGCAATGACAGGCCGTCCCCTCAATCCGCGCATCTGTAATATCGCCCTTGACGCCAATGCTCTCGATCTCGACGGGGGATCAAGAGATACCCTAGTTGCCCGCTTCCGCGAACTGGTTGCCGCAAAGATGCTCAAGGTCGTTGTCCCTGGCGGCGTTCGGGGTGAAGTCCAGAACCCCAACACACCCGCCAATGTACAGGCTGACATACTGCCACAAATCTTCAATCTACGAGCTGGCTTGAATACATCGCAGCAAACCCGTCGCTCGCAAGTTGCCGCGATCCTCCGGGGCAATGCTCAACCTGGTAAGCACGCGGACGATGCTTCGCATCTCTCTGAAGCCGCAGACACCGGTTGCGGCTATTTCATTACCCATGACCGGCGCATTCTCGATAAGCGTATCGATCTTGCCCACGTCCTTCCCCCCTCGCTTAGCATCGTGACGCTAGCTAAGTTTTTTGAGATTTTAGATGATTTCGCGTGAAACAAGAAAGGTTGGCTGTTCGCGTTAGGCGGGCAGAAAGCGGCCGCTTTTTGTCCTTCGTTTCCGAAACCAGCCAGTCCGCTTCCCCCCGGCGCCGCCGAAGGTGGCTCTCTTTTTGGCTATCCCTATATCCCTGCGTGCCCCCGCAACCAACAATTTACAATCAAATCAAAGCCGAAAAGTCTCATTCAGTATTCGTTCCAAAGGTCACACGCTGCGGATGGGTGAATATTTCGAATCCATCATGCCGCGCCACGGCAATGAGTGTAATGCCGGCAGCCTCGGCTGCGCGGACCGCGCTCGCGGAAGGCACTGAAACGGCAACCAGGATGGCGGCACCGAAGACCGCCGCTTTTTGAATGAGATCAAGCGAAACGCGGCTGGTCAGGAATACAGCCCCGGCACTCGGGTCATCGCCGCGGCGCAATACGGCGCCGATGAGTTTGTCCAGCGCGTTATGCCGCCCGATATCCTCGCGGAGCAAAATATCATTGCCCGAGGGGTCGAAAAACGCGGCCGCATGCACCGCCCGCGTTTCAATATTCAGAGTTTGCAGCTGCGACATGCGCGAGACCGCGTCTGCGATGACATCGGCCGCCACGTGCACGGCGGACTTGATTCTTGGTATCGGACGATCGGCTTCCTTCAGACTGTCCAGCCCGCATGATCCGCAGCCCACCGGCCCCGCGATACGCCGGCGTCGCGCATCCAGCGCATCGCGTCTTGCCGGGGACAAGGTCATACGGCAGTCGATCCCCTGCTCGACGACGACCGCCTCGAAACCGGTTATATCCGACACTTTCCCAATAATACCCTCCGACAATGAAAATCCAATAGCAAAATCCTCAAGCTCTGCGGGGGTTGCCATCATGACCGCGAACGTTGCGTGATCGTACGTTAATGCAACAGCGACTTCGTCAGGCACTGCCCGCGCGTGCGCCGCCGGCGTGCCGCCACGCCAAGCCGCAGCACTCACGCGGGTTATCGGCGGCGGATCTGTCTTCATGCCGTGCGGCGTGTAATCCGGACGGGCACGGATTTGTAGGATGGCGTACCGCTATGCTCATCATGATACGAGAGCGGCACGAGGCCGTTGGCCTCCGGATAATAGGCGCCGACCGAGCCGCGGGCGATGTCGTAAGCGATTACGGTAAACCCCTCGAGCCGGTGCGACCCGGAGGACGGCAGCGCCGTCTCGATATCGACGATGTCGCCATGCTCGAGATTGTGCTCGGCGAGGTCATCTGCGTTCATGAAGATGATGTCACGCCGGCCGAAGACACCGCGATACCGGTCGTCCAGCCCGTAAATCGTGGTGTTGTACTGGCCGTGGCTGCGTAGCGTCGTCAGGCGGAACACATCGCGACCATCAGTTGCGGGGGCTTGGTTCAGCCCGTCATACAAAAGGAACTCCGCCTTGCCGGATGCGGTCCGCCAGATCCGTTCAGTCGGCGGCAAGGGCAGGCGGAAGCCGCCGGGAACGCGGATGCGCTTGTTGTAATCCTTGAAATCCGGAAACACGGCCTCGATGGCATCGCGGATTAGGTCGTAATCGCCGACCATGTCCTGCCATGGCACCTTGCTGCCGGGCAGGACTGCCTGGGCCATGCCTGCGACAATCGCGGGTTCGGAGCGCAGTTGCTCGGAGGCGGGCGGCAGTTTGCCCCGGGAGGCGTGTACCATCGACATCGAATCCTCGACCGTGACCGATTGCGGACCCGAGGCCTGGATATCCTGCTCCGTGCGACCAAGGCAGGGAAGGATAATCGATTCCTTGCCCACCAGCAGCGCGGAACGGTTCAGCTTGGTAAGGATATGCACGGCGAGGTCGAGCGAGCGCATGCCCCGGTAGATTTGGTCCGGATCGGGCATTGCCACGGCAAGGTTACCGCCGAGGCAGATGAGCGCCCTGGACCGGCCATCGGTGATGGCTTGCATCGACGCCACCGCGTCGTGGCCGTGCTCACGCGGCGGTTTGAAGCCGAAGACCCGCTCGATGGCTTCCAGCATGGCGGCAGCCGGTTTCTCGGTAATGCCGACTGTGCGGTCTCCTTGCACATTCGAATGGCCGCGCAGAGGGCAGATGCCAGCCCCCGGTTTTCCGAAGTTTCCACGCAGCAGCAGCAGGTTGGCGATCTGCTGCACGTTTGACGTACCCTTCCGGTTTTGCGTGATGCCCATGCCGTAGCTAACGATCGTGGCTTTCGATTTCGCGTAGGCGATTGCCACAGTTTCCAGGTCAGTGCGCGTCAGCCCGCTGGCGGCTTCGATATCGGCCCATGCGGTCGCGCGCAGGTCTGCGGCCAAGGCATTGAAGCCGTTCGTATGCGTTGCGATAAAATCATGGTCCAGAACGGCATCGGGGCTGCTGGCGGAATCGTCCATTGCGATCAGCGCCTTCATGATCCCCTTCAGCGCCGCCCCGTCACCGCCAATCTTCACCTGATAATAGGATGAGGCGATCCGGGTCGACCCGAAGCTTGCCATCTCCACCGCATTCTGCGGGTCGGTGAAGCGTTCCAATGCCCGTTCCCGCAGCGGGTTGAACACGATGATCGGCACGCCGCGCCGGGACGCTTCGTGCAACGTGCCCATCATGCGCGGATGATTGGTGCCCGGGTTATGACCCATGGAGATGATCAGTTCGCAATGCTCGAAATCGTCGAGCGACACGGTCCCCTTGCCAATGCCAATGGATTTCGGCAGGCCGACACTTGTCGCCTCGTGGCACATATTCGCGCAATCGGGAAAATTGTTCGTGCCGTATTCCCGGACGAAGATCTGATAGAGAAAGGCGGCCTCGTTGGAGGTGCGGCCGGAAGCATAGAATTCCACCATGTTGGGATCCGGCATGGCGCGCAAAACCTCGCCGATGCGCGCGAACGCCTGATCCCAACCGATCGGCTTATAGGTATCGCTGGCTGGGTCATAGCGCATGGGATGCGTCAGACGGCCTTCATTTTCCAGCTGGTGGTCAGTCCAACCTAGTAGCGATGACACCGTATGGCCGGCGAAAAATTCCGGCGTCACACGCTTCTTGGTGGCTTCCCAGGTTACCGCCTTCGCACCGTTCTCGCAGAACTGGAAGGTGGAGCTGTGCTCCTTGTCCGGCCATGCGCACCCCGGACAGTCGAAGCCCTCGGGCTTATTGGTCCGGTAGAGGAGTTGTGGCGCCTCGGTGACATCCATCTCCTCACGCACTGCCTTTGCCGTGGCGCGCAACGCGCCCCAGCCACCAGCAGACTGGCCGTATCGCCTGATCCCCGGAACTTCGCGCCCTTTGGACATCGAAACACTCCTCCTGCCCCACGACACAGGCTTAGTAATCGCCGACTGAGGCGAACAGACGCCCCGATTTTCACACCGCACATATGAGCGCGTCGGAAGCCCCACAGCAAATGAAAAACTTAAAACCATCGATAGGGAACGTTGATTAAGCCGGTCCCTCCAGTTCCTGCTCAAAGTTGACTTGTGAATCCGCGTCGAAGTACGGCCCTGCCTCTGATCGTCGTCAACCTACTGATATGGCAGTAGAAATCGCGTTCTGCGTGGGGTCCGGATCGGCGCCGACGGGACCCCACCGTCTCGACCGATTCGCACACAATTTGAATGCGCTAGCGCAGTTTCAACTTGGGTCTCATTCGGACGCCGATTTACAGTGATGCGCGAAGGCGGCACGGAACAGCGGTGTCGTCGCCGCCGTGTCGACGCGGGCGTTGATCGGCTTGCGCGCAGCCTTCGGATCTTCGGCCCAATGCGGCACGAAGCGCCAGGTGAGCAGGTCGAGATGGCGCTCGCCGGTCTTGGGATGGCGGCGCACCGCCATGGCTTGTTGGCTGGGGGCAACGTTCCAGCTTGGCGCTACGTTCGGCACCGGGTTGACGGCCTTCACCAGCTTGGCGATCGCCACTGGCGGCGTGGTGCTGGCATAGCGTCCGCACATACCGGCAGTCTAGCCTCGGGTGGCCATGGGGCCAATGCTTGTCGTTGGCCGCTGCATAGACTTGCGGGGCTCGACTGCACTGGTTGGGCACGAAAGGAGACCGGCTGGTTTGGAGCGTCCAACGGTGACTAGCAGACGTTCGCTCAGAGAAATTGCCGGCGGCAGGTAGCGACCTCATAGCGGCCCCTCGGTTCAGCCATGCCGGTAGTGGCTCTTACGTAAAGTGGCTGGGAAGGTTCAGCTTCAGCCCTGCGTTTAATCTACGTCAAATCGTCTTAGTCAACGCACGAAAAGGCAATTTATGTATCCGAAAATTAAGTAGCGTGCCTCGTCGAATTTAGCGTTACTTTTGAAATCATAACATATTGCTTCAAATTAGGGAGCCGAGAAATGACCTCAAGGCGCAGGGCTTGTTTCACGGCGATTACAACGGTGGCTTGGATGTTCGGCGGAGTTGTCGCCGCATCTGCCGCGGTCGGCATACAGGGTCGGGTCGAGGCGGGCGGTAGTGCGTTGGCTGGATCAACGGTGACCCTTTGGGCCGCGAGCGCCGTTGCGCCGCAAAAAGTTGTTCAAACGAAGTCCGGCTCCGATGGCTCGTTTGTTCTGCCTATCCCCCAGGCGCCTGCGGGCAGCACGGTATCGTATTATGTGGTTGCGTCCGGCGGAACGCCGGCGGCAAACAAAGCCGCAGGAACCAATCCGGCGATCGATTTTATATCTGTGTTGGGCGACAATCCGCCCAGCGAGATTGTCGTCAATGAGTACACCACGGTCGCCTCAGTCTGGACCAACGCGCAATTCCTCGAGGGAACTACCTTACAAGGTAACGCCCTTGGACTGAGCATTGCAGCGGGCAACGTGCCCAATTTTGTGAACCTTTCGACCGGCGGCTGGGGCAGCACCATCCAGGATCCGCTCAACAGCGGCCAAACGCCGACGATGGCCAATTTCGGCACACTGGCAGACGCCCTCTCCGGATGCGCCACGAAGGCTACAGCTGATGCGTGCAGCAAGCTGTTTGCGGCGGCCAGTGGACCAGTCGATCCGGCCCCGGCGGACACTTTGACGGCAGCCGAAACGATTGTTCGTTATCCGTGGTATCGGCCTGAACGAGTTTTCTCACTGATAGACCAGTTTTATCCTATGCCGCCGGGCAAGAACCTGCGTCCGGTTCCATTCACGCCCTACCTCCTTTACGCTCCCAGCGCTTGGGTGCTGCCACTGAAGTTCGACGGTGGCGGATACCGTGCCGGCGGCAAGGCGGTATTCGACAGCAAAGGCAATTTGTGGGTGGGGGATAACTTCACGGTCGGCTGGCAAGGCCAGGATTCCCTATGGGAAGGTAACGCGACCGAGTTTGCGCCAGACGGCCAAGCGCTCTCGCCGATTACCACCGGATTTACTGGCGGCGGCATGGAAGGCGGCACCTTCGGCGCTGCAATCGATGCCCATGATAATGCATGGCTCGATAGCTACGGTAGCCAGTCGATTACAGTTTTTGACAAGAACGGCAAGCCGCTGACGCCGCCGGATGGCATAAACTTCGGCGGTAAACTTGGCCTGATGCAAGGCATTATTGTGGCGCAGAACGGCGATGTATGGGTTCTGGGTATTTCGAAGAGCCAGCTCGTCTATTTTCCTAAAGGAGACTGGACCAGGGGCCGGATTATATGCGAGGGCGATTCAGCTGAGCCATGCAAGTCATTCCGGGCGCCATTTCATCTTGCTATCGATCAACAGAACCGTATCTGGGTATCAAATAGTGGCGTCAATCATGTCACGCGCTTTCCCGCTTCTGATCCGAGCAAGGCCGAGAATTTCGGCACCGGAATCAATAATAGCGGGCTGGCCGTCGACAGCGAAGGCGACGTTTGGGTCACCAACCGGTTCGGCAGTGGGCTGCTTGGGATGGCCCATTTGATCGACATGGGGGGGCGGCTTAAGCTTTTTGGTGTCGAGTCCGCGTCTGACTATCTGACGACAGTCATGTCAAAGCAGAAAGGCGGCTATTTCGGCGGCAGTGTGACACTGCTGCGGCCGGATGGTACGCAATATCCGGGCTCACCCTTTAAGGGGACCGGCCTCCCAGGCCCCTGGGCCGTCGCGGTGGATGGCAATGACAACGTTTGGATCTCCAATTTTGCAGCTTCCGACAGCCCTATTGCAGAATTGTGTGGCGTTCGCGCAGGGGCGTGCCCGCCCGGATTTAAGACCGGCGAACAGATTTCACCGCCCGGCGGTTATGTGGGCGGCGGTTTGCAGATGCAGACCGATATTGCCATCGACCCGGCCGGAGATGTGTGGGTGATGAACAACTGGCAGGATATCGATAGTTGCATCGGTACACCGCAGGAGGCTCTTTCCACCCGCTGCGGGGGACAGGGGGTGGTGGTGTTTTATGGCATGGCCAGGCCGGTCCGCACCCCGCTCATTGGCCCGCCGCGCGCGCCGTAAACGACTGCTTTCCTCCCCATGACCGCCGAAGAAGCAGCGTAGACATGGTGTTCGCTCGTGAGAACCGAATCTTTTGGGCCAAGCGACTGGGATGGGCGCGTTGCTGTCGGCACTGGGCGACGCTGATCGTCCTCTGTGGATCGTACGACCGCTTGCCACGAACGCGGCGTTTGCCTGATCCTGCCTAGTCAGATATTATTTAACCGCCAGGGAGACGCCTATGTCATCCTCCGCTTCCAAAGAGACTGACCGGGATTTGCTCAATGCTACCGCAACGTCGCTCCCCTCGTGGAACGACGGGCCGGCTAAGCGGGCAATCGTGGATTTTGTGATACGCTCCACCGATGAGACGAGCCCAGGCTTTGTGCCGGTGGCAAATCGCATCGCCACATTCGATCAGGACGGCACCCTCTGGGTCGAGCAGCCGATTTACGCCCAAGCGGTGTTTGCCTTTGACCGTCTTGCCACCGTGGTGGACGACCGGCCGGAGTTGAGGACAATTGAGCCGTTTAAAACGGTACTCTCTCGCGACTGGGCAGCGATCACCGCCCTCTCCCTGAAGGATTTGGAGCCGATCATAGAAGCCACACATGCTGGCATCACGGTGGAAGCGTTCGGCGCCGCCGCGGCCGAATGGATCGCCAAGGCCCGGGACCCTCGCTTCGGTCGCCGATATACGGAACTCACCTACCAGCCGATGCATGAGGTGATGGCCTATCTAAGCTCGGCGGGCTTTTCGGTCTACATCGTTACCGGCGGGGGGCAGGATTTCGTGCGTGTTTTCGCCGAGGAGACTTACGGCATTCCCCGCGACAGGGTGGTCGGCAGCGTCATGGCGACGAGGTTCGGCCACGACGCGACCGGTGCGCCCACACTTACCAAGATCCCCACCCTCACCCTTAACAACGACCTCGCCGCCAAACCCGAAGGCATCCACATGATGATCGGCCGCCGGCCCACCATTGCCTTCGGCAATTCACTCGGCGACGAGGCGATGCTCGATTTCACGACCGGCGGCGGCGGGCCCGCGATGGGGCTGTTGCTGCTCCACGACGACGAGATCCGGGAATATGCTTATGGTCCGGCGATGGGCTTGCCAGACAGCGAGATTGGGCCATTCCCCCAGTCGCTTTACGATGAAGCGCGTGAGAGGGGCTGGACGGTCATCAGCATGAAGAACGACTGGAAACGGGTGTTTGCGTTCGAATAGGAGCGGTGCTTTGTCAATGTGCCTGAAAGCGAAATATCCATGTCTGTATATCGGAAGGCATTTGCAATCCTCGTCATCGGTGTGGCCATGACCATCGGTGCGACGGAGCGCGCTAGCGCACAGGAGAGCTCAGTTACCGCCATCGACATCGCGCTGGAGCCGGATGCGGTGATGACGGGCCGCGCTTATGCGGCAAACGCGGCCCTACGCGAGACCTTCCCTCAAGGCTTTGCATTGGATGCCACGCACCATGCGCACATCACGCTTCTGCAACGCTTTGTCCGCACCGACGATCTTCCGAAAATCTATGCCGCGACTGAGAAGGTGTTGGCCAAGGAAAAATACACCACCTGGAAACTGACCGCGTTTAAGTACTATTATGTATCCGCTGGGTCCATTGGTGTGGCCGGCATTGTGATCAAGCCGACGCCGGACCTAATCAGGCTGCAGCAGGAAGTCGTCGATGCGGTGGCACCTTACACCGTGAATACGGGAACTGTGACGGCATTCTACACGACCCCAGCCGAGCCAAACATCCACCCGTCGTTGATCCCCTACATCGTCGACTTCGTGCCGGACCAGACCGGCACGAACTACAACCCACACGTCAGCACCGGGGTCGGCACCAAGGCGGTTCTCGATGCCCTACTGGCGAAGCCGTTCGAAGCCTTCACTTTCTCGCCAACGGGCGCCTCGGTCTATCAGCTTGGCGACTTCGGAACAGCGCGCAAGGAACTCGAGGCGCTTCCGGCCAACCCCTGAAGCTAGGACCGCTTCGGGTCACCCTCGGCTAGTGCAAATTTCTTAAAATACGCTCCAGCTAAATGCGTAAATGTCCGCTCCTGGGCAGGCGACCAAGGCGCTCGAATGCCCAGGTTGGGCGCATGTTCAACATGCAGGGTTCTCAACTCTTGATTGTCACGAGCTTGGGTCGCGCACAGCCCGGCGCGCAAGGGCTTAATTATTATGATTTAGAAGACACTCTCCACGGACGCCGCTCTCCCGGCCAAACTGGACTTTGCCGGCAAAGCCTCATACGCTTGCTGCCCGAACAGGGCCCGCAGGAGGTCCCCCGCCCATGACGCCGCTCATTCGCTTCGATAACTCCTATGCGCGGCTGCCCGAAGGGTTTTTTGCCCCCGTTCTGCCAACCAAGGTCGCAGCCCCCCGCCTCATCAAGTTCAACCACGTGCTGGCGCGTGAGCTGGGGCTGGACCCTGAAAGCCTGGCCACGCCAGAGGGGGCGGAGATTTTTGCAGGCGTGCGCATCCCTCAAGGCGCCGAGCCCCTGGCCATGGCCTATGCCGGGCACCAGTTCGGCCAGTTCGTGCCGCGCTTAGGCGACGGGCGGGCGATCCTGCTGGGCGAGGTGCTCGACCAAAACGGCACAAACCGCGACATCCAGCTGAAAGGCGCCGGGCCCACGCCCTTCTCCCGGCGCGGCGATGGGCGCGCCGCCCTCGGCCCGGTGCTGCGCGAATATCTGGTGAGCGAGGCCATGGCGGCGCTCGGCATCCCCACCACACGAGCACTCGCCGCCGTGGTCACGGGCGAAATCGTATGGCGCGACAGGGCGCTACCCGGCGCTATCCTCACCCGTGTCGCCGCGAGCCATATCCGCATCGGCACCTTCCAGTTCTTTGCCGCACGCGGCGACGAGGCGAGTCTGCGGCGCCTGGCCGACTACGCCATCGCCCGGCATTATCCCAAGGCGGTGTCCGCCCCCGCGCCCTATCTCGCGCTGCTGGAGGGCGTCATCGCCCGCCAGGCCGCGCTGGTGGCGCAATGGCTGCTGGTCGGGTTCATCCATGGGGTGATGAATACCGACAACATGTCGATTTCCGGCGAGACCATCGATTACGGCCCCTGCGCCTTCATGGACGCCTACAATCCCGCCACGGTGTTCAGCTCCATCGATGAGGGTGGCCGCTACGCCTATGACCGCCAGCCGGACATCGCGCTGTGGAATCTTTGCCGGCTGGCGGAATGTCTGCTGCCGCTGCTCAGCCCAGATGAGGAAACGGCCGTGGCCCTGGCCAACGCGGCGCTGGACCGCTTCCGAGAGGGGTTCGCCGCAGCGCATCTGGACGGGCTGCGGCGCAAGCTGGGTCTGGCCACGCCACAAGAGGGCGATGCCGCACTGGCGCAAGACCTGCTCGGCCTGATGGCGGAGAGCGGCGCCGATTTCACGCTCACCTTCCGGCGACTGTGCGACGCCGCCGTAAATCCCAAAGCAGATACCACGCTGTTCAGCGGCTTTGCCGACTGGGTTCCGCGCTGGCGGGCGCGGCTGGCCCAGGAGGACCTCGCCCCGGAGGCCCGCCGCGCTGCGATGCGCCGCGTCAATCCGGCCTTCATCCCGCGCAATCATCGCGTCGAGGCCGCGCTCGAACAGGCCATTGAAAAGGACGATGTCTCCGGCTTCGAAACCCTGCTCGCGATCCTTGCCGCCCCCTATGACGACCAACCTGAGTTCGCCGCCTACGCCGAGCCGCCACCGCCGAGCGGGGGCATCTACCGGACCTTTTGCGGCACGTAGATCCAATGATTTAAGGCCCGGTTACGCTGTGATGGAACCCGATGCGGACTGCCCTGTTGATTTGCGATGAGAATTGGTGGCGTGAAACGGCCCACGGCAGCTGACCCCCGATGCGGCGGACCAGGGGGCATCGTGCCTATCCCCTCCCCAGAGCCGTCACAACCGTCTCATTATATGGATGCACTGGGCCGAATCCGGTCTGTCGGCTTTTGCTGCCTGAAAGGTGAAAAGCGGACCTCTTGTTTGTTTTCGAGGAGGGCAACCGCGGCGGCCCAACCTATTTCCAGGTCACGAAAGGGGAGCGCGCCAGGTTGGAATTGCTGTAGCGCGGGTCCGCTGTCACGTCAGGGCCGACCCAGGGTGGAATGGTGACGGGCTGCTCCAGGTGCTGCAACTCTACTTCCGCCATGACAAGCCCCCGGTTAGCCTCCTCGAAGACATCAACCGTCCAGAGCATACCCTCGTGATACAGCATATGACGCTGTTTCACGATCGAAGGCTCAATGCAGAAACGCTCGATGATTTCAGCCGCGTCGGCGACTGGGATCTCGTATTCATACTCATGACGGACCAAAGTCCCCGCCTCACTCTTCAAGGTGACAAAGCCCTTGTCGCCAAAAATGCGGACGCGGCCGCACATGAGCTGGGTGCGGCAGAAATAGCCCTGTCGGATGCGAACGGTTTGACGGACGCTGCAGCGCCATTCGTCGCTGCAAACAAGGAATTTGCGCTCGATTTCCAAAGCCATGGCTGCCCCCTGCCGTTGTGCGGGGTATCTTAACCCTTCTAGCCGTAGCTCGTAACCGTCAGCCCGAAACAATGACCTCGACCGCGACGGGCCAATAATGGTTTGGCCGTTTATGTGGGAACTGAATGTGAATAAGCGCCGAAGCATGACCCCGGCAGGAAACTGTGCAAGCTATTGATTTAATGGACGAAATGGCTCGTTGCCTGAGGTCACGATCGGCGTCAACCGTGACCCAAGTCAAATCCAGATTCAGTCAATGTATTCAATGAGTTGCTTTGATCAGGCGCGGGGTCACAGTTCGGCGCCTATTCACATTCCAGACGGGGAAACAGTCAAACGTGGGTCACTTCTAGAAAGAAACAATTCTGCCGTTAGGCCGCGAGGGGGGTAATCTGGACAACGCATCCGAGGTTTTGGAGTTTGGCGATGAGGCGGTTTGTTTGAGCAATTTTGGCGCGCCGGTCGAAGTGGTCGGGCCCGAGGTCCTGGTACAGGGTGCCATCCTTTAGCATGTGATAGACGGTTGTCAGTATCGAGGCGGCGACCGCGCCGATGGCTTTCTTCGCTCCGCGTCGTGCCCGCAGACGATGGAATTGTGCCTGTAGGTAGCTGCCCTTGTTGCGTGCCGCAGCCCAGGCGCACTGGATCAGGGTGGTCTTGAGCCAGGGGGCGCCTTTGCGCATCTGGTTGGATCGTCGTTTTCCGGCGCTCTCGTCATTCCTCGGGCAGAGACCCGCCCATGAGACGAGGTGGCCGTCGCTTGGAAAGCGGCTCATGTCGCTGCCAATTTCGGAGAGAATGACCCTGGCGCTCAAATCGCTGATGCCGGGGATCGAGGTAAGCAGTCTGATCAGTACGAGAAAGGGTTCGACGTTGGCGTCGACCTCCTGATCGATCTCGTCGATGGCCACATGGAGCGTATCAATCTGCTGAAGGTGCAGGCGCAGCAGGAAGCGATGATGCTTCGTCACCCGGCCGCGCAGTGCCTCACGAAGCTCCTCGGGAAGTGCCTTGATCCGGCGATGGGCGAGCGCCGCGAGCCTGTCGGGATCAGTTTCGCCGGCGATCAATGCCTCGATCATAGTCCGACCGGACTGGCCCATGATATCGGTGATCACCGAATCGAGCTTGATGTTGGCGTCCTCCAGCGTCTTCTGAAGCCGCTGGACATGGCTCGTGCATTCGCGGACGAGCTGCTTGCGGGTGCGCAGCGGGTTGCGCATCTCCTGGGTCTGGGCATCTGGCACGAAGCTGCCCCGGACCAAGCCGTGTGCCAGCAGATCCGCAAGCCAGGTCGCGTCGTTCACGTCGGTCTTGCGGCCCGGCACGTTCTTCACATGGGCCGCATTCGCCA
The DNA here is from genome assembly GCA_963750235.1 of uncultured Alphaproteobacteria bacterium. Lineage (GTDB taxonomy): Bacteria > Pseudomonadota > Alphaproteobacteria > Acetobacterales > Acetobacteraceae > Acidocella. The sequence goes on along the minus strand of CAVVPW010000003.1, from coordinate 41,010 downwards.
GCACCAGCGCGAAATCGCCATCGCTGAGAATGTGCCAGACCGGCTTCCAATAGACCCCGGTTGCCTCCATGACGATGTGCGTACATCCCGCTGCGGCCAGCCAGGCCGACAGCTTGAGAAGCTCCTTCGTGGTCGTCTTGACCGTCTGGACCTCGCGCTCGACCTTGCCGTCCACCATCCGCCGACGGCTCGCCACCACCATGTCCTTGTGCACATCAAGGCCAGCACAATTCGGATAAAGAACGTCCATGTCTTTCCCTCCTGGTGCGCCGCCGGCTTGGGACCCCCGTCCAAGGAACTCTAGAAAACGCGCTCCCAGGTCGAAGCCGACCCATGGCGCAATCAGGGGTGCTCAGGGATCCCCGGTCCAACTCAGTGACGGGCTCACACGCACCAAGAAACAACCCGACCTCAATGCCGACGACGCCTCAACACCATACCACCAACACGCCCGCAGTTTCATTCACAGCGGGTCGGAAACGCCGGTGGCAAACTCAGCGGAAATCAACACCCGAGAGTAGCAGGAATGCCATGAAGCGCAGTGAATGATATGAGCTCGTCTGGTCTGGAAGCGGAATGGCGGGTTTCGGGCGGTTAGGCCGGGAAAGCAGCCGATCCCAAGGCTACCGGGGCCGGAGTCAGGTGCTGCACGACGCACTTGGCAAGCCGCGCGACTGGAACTGGGTTGCGCTCCAAGAAATGAAGAGGGAGAATTGTGGATGGGGCGTCATGCCCGTCGCCGCATTTGGCGAACTACAGGCCAACCAAGCCGGCGAAGCTGGACTGCTGTGAGGAGACACCGCCATGGCAAACAACAACCCCTTACTTGATCTGCTTGGCATCCACCTACCGATTGTCCAGGCGCCCATGGCGGGCGTGTCTTCGCCCGCGATGGCTGCCGCAGTGACTGAGGCCGGCGCGCTCGGCTCAGTGGGCGTCGGCGCCACCGACGCGGTAGGCGCGGGGGCGATGATCGCGGCAGTGCGCGAACGGTCAAACGGGCCGCTCAATGTGAACGTCTTCTGCCATCAACCTGCTACGCCAAACCGCGCGGTGGAAGCGGCCTGGATCGAGCGGCTGCGTCCCGAGTTCGAGGCGCTGGGCGCGACACCGCCGCCAGCGCTGACCGAGATTTATCGCAGCTTCGTTGAGGATGACGACATGCTGGCCCTGCTGCTCGACGTGCGGCCATCGGTTGTCAGCTTCCATTTTGGACTGCCGCGGGAGGCCGCTATACGTGCACTACGTGATTCGGGGATTATCTTGCTGGGTTCGGTTACCAGCCTTGCGGAGGCTCGGGTCCTCGCTGCAGCGGGCATTCATGCCATCATCGCGCAGGGTTGGGAAGCAGGCGGTCACCGTGGCGTGTTCGATCCAGATGCGCCGGACGATCAGATCGGCATCATGGCGCTGACCAGGCTGCTCTCTCGAGAGATCGACCGCCCGGTTATTGCTGCTGGCGGGATCATGGACGGAGCTGGAATTGCCGCTGCGCTGAAGCTTGGCGCATCGGCGGCTCAGCTCGGCACCGCGTTCATCGCCACCGATGAGAGTCTGGCCGATGCGGGCTATCGTGCGGCGCTCCTCAGCGACGCCGCCAATCATACGGTGATGACCCGCGTCATCTCGGGGCGGCAGGCGCGGAGTCTCGCCAACCGCTTCACCGCCCTCGGCGTGGAGGTGCCGGCGGTTCAAATTCCCGCTTATCCGATCGCCTACGACCTTGGAAAGGCGCTCCACGCCGCTGGCAAGGCGAAAGCCGAATTTGGCTACGGCGCGCAATGGGCGGGCCAAGGCGCGCCGCTCGCCCGGCCAATGCCCGCCGCCCAACTGGTGGCGACCCTCGCCGCCGAACTCGAACAGGCTTGCTGACCGAGGGTCGTCACGCCAACCGATCGTCCCGTGGAGGTGGGGGCACGAAAGCGGGTAGGCTGATTTTTAGCGTCGAAAAGTGGATAGGCGGGTCTCATTCGCCACCCCAAGAAGGTAATCGCTCTCGACGAGAATGGTGGCGTGATGGACGAGGCGATCAATCGCAGCCACGGCCACGGTAGCGTTAAGAAAGATCGTGCCCGATTCGGAAAAAGGTTGGCTGCAGGTGATGATGAGCGAACGCCGCTCGTAGCGTTCGGCGATGAGTTCGAAGAGCGCGGCGGTTTAATCGGTCATTTCGCGCGTCTCATTTTGTGGACATACGTCCGTAGGCAGGTCTTTTTTGGTGTTTACGATGGGCTCAGCCCGAGTGGGTTTTCTTTACAGTCAGGGTGGCCAGCAAATGATGGACTACTGTGACATATTAAAGGCGATCATTCTTATTGTCGTTATCATTATATGCCTTGTTGATCGCAGCCAACGAAGATTAGCCTTAAAATCGAGGCCAACCCCCCGCCCTATCCAGCTTAAATCCCATCCAAATCGCGTTTTTAGCGCATCCGGATGCCAGGTTGGACGCATCACAATATCCATTTTGGCGCATCCCATTATAACTTTGCGGCTCGTCGCTTGCAGGTCAAATTGTATTTGGATGCGCCTTAAATTGTAGTTTGATAAGGTCAAACGGATATTTTGATGCGCCATGGTGTGCGTTTTAATTTTGAGAAAAAAATAGCGATTACTGTAAAAAACATTTTTGCCGCAAAGTGCAGCACAAAGCGGCACTTTGCGGCACTTTGCGGCAAAAATGTCAATAAAGATAGCAAAATCAATATCTTGCAAGCCAATTTTTCGGCTAATCCAGATTATCCGCCATCAGGACTCCCAAGCGCCTGGAAGCAGGCCGACGCCGGCATCGAGCGCTACCTGGCGGCCCTGGACCGGGCCGATCGCGAAGACAGCGACCTCGCTGAAGCCAAGACCACCCGCATCAAGGACAAGATCAACGGTCTGCACCGTCAGATGCTGGCCTTGAACGCGATGGAACAACAGGTTCAGGCTGCGCCGGACAACCAGGTGTCGCTGACCGATCCCGATGCACGCTTAATGGCGACAAGCGGTCGGGGGCACGGGCATAGCCGCTCCTCGCCAATCCGCACACACCCGGGTGTCGCGGAAGTTGATCTGCAACTACCGGCCGATTGACAGATAAATCGCCGCTTCAGCCTCTTCTGTCACGTCGGCAGTGTCGGCAGCGATTTCGGCATAAAATTTGCGCTCCAGCCGGCACACAACTACACGCCGCCATCGCATCCAATGCTGGATGAGCCTCAATGCGACATTGAAATGTGCGAACCAGATCAGGCAGTTTCCGCATCCTTCACGGCCTGTGCGACGCCGGCCTGGAGCTTCGCGTTCTTATGCGAGCCGCTCTGTACAAGCGGGCAGAAAACAGGGTGATGAGCTCCAGCACATCCTTGGCCAGGTCTTCTTCGAGGGTCGTGTCCTCACCCTGATTCAGGATGACGACCTCGCCCCCTTTAGCCTCACAGATGCCCGAGGCGCGGCTGGCCGAGCAGGCCGAGGACCTCGCCCGGCTGGAGGCGCAATTCGCCCGCGCGGGAAAAAAGCCGGTGAAGCCGGTTGCCAGACGGCGCAAGGTTTGATTGAAGCGAAGCGGCTAAACGTCTCTCCGGCTTCAGGATGCGCTTATGAAAATTCTTCTTACCGGCGGCTGCGGTTTCATTGGTTCGGCAGTGGTAAGGAGGGCGATCCGGCAAGAGGGACATCAGGTCATCAATATCGACAAGATGACCTATGCCGCCTCGGAGGATGCGCTGGAGGATGCGCTCCACCACCCCAGCCACACGCTGCTGAAGCAGGATATCTGCGACCTCGCCGGCATCCGCGCCGCCTTTGCCGCGCACCAGCCGGATGCGGTGATGCATCTGGCGGCGGAAAGCCATGTGGACCGCTCCATCGACGGCCCGGCGGCGTTCGTGCACACCAATGTCACCGGCACCTTCATCATGCTGGAGGCGGCGCGGGAGTATTTTGCCTCGCTGAGCGGCGAGAAGCGCGAACGCTTCCGCTTCCACCACATCTCCACTGACGAAGTGTTTGGCGCGCTGGCGGACAGCGACCCGCCGTTCAATGAGCACACGCCCTACGATCCGCGCAGCCCATATTCGGCCTCCAAGGCGGCCTCTGACCATCTGGCGCGGGCCTGGATGCACACCTACGGACTGCCCGTTATTGTTTCCAACACAACCAACAACTACGGCAAGTGGCAATTCCCCGAGAAGCTGATCCCGCTGGTGACGCTGAACGCCATCGAGGAGAAGCCGCTGCCCGTGTATGGCGCTGGGTTGAACACGCGCGACTGGCTGTTCGTGGACGACCATGCCGAGGCGCTGCTGAAGGTGGTCACACTTGGCACGCCGGGCGAGACCTACTGCATCGGCGCCCGCCAGCCGCGCAAGAATATCGACGTGGTGAAGGCGATCTGCGCCGTGCTCGATGAGAAGCTGCCCAGCCCCAACGGCGCGCGGGAGCGGCTGATCACCTACGTGACCGACCGGCCCGGGCATGACCACCGCTACGAGATCGACCCGACCAGCGCGGAGAAAGCCCTGAACTGGACGGCGGCGCATGATTTCGAGCGCGGCCTGCGGGCGACGATCGATTGGTACCTGGCCAACACCGAATGGTGGCAGGGCATCAGGGCCAAGAAATATTCGGGGCAGAGGCTGGGAGCGGCGGCATGATTCGCAAGGGCATTATTCTCGCGGGCGGGTCCGGCACACGGCTGCACCCCATCACCCAGGCCAGTTCCAAGCAGCTGCTGCCGGTGTACGACAAGCCGATGGTCTACTACCCGCTCTGCACCCTGCTGCTGGCGGGGATCAAGGAAGTGCTGATCATCTCCACCCCAGGCGACCTGCCGCAATTCCAGCGCCTGTTCCATGACGGCTCGCATCTCGGCATCCGCATCTCCTATGCCGAGCAGCCGAGCCCGGATGGCCTGGCCCAGGCCTTCCTCATCGGCGAGGAATGGATCGACGGCGAGGCCTGCGCCCTGGCGCTGGGCGACAACCTCATCCATGGCGACCACCTTTCCACCCTGCTGCGCGCTGCCGGCACCCGTCCCGAGGGCGCGACCGTGTTCGCCTACCAGGTGCGCGACCCGGAACGCTACGGCGTCGTCAGCTTCGATGCCGACGGCAAGGCGTTGGATATCGTCGAGAAGCCGCAGAACCCCACCTCCCCCTGGGCCGTCACGGGCCTGTATTTCTACGACAACCGGGTGGTGGAACTGGCCAAGACGATCAAGCCCTCCGCCCGCGGCGAACTGGAGATCACCGACCTGAACAATCTATATCTGCAGGAAGGCACGCTGAAGGTGGAGCGGCTCGGGCGCGGCACCGCTTGGCTGGACGCCGGCACGCCGGATTTGCTGCTGCAGGCCGCCACCTTCGTGCAAACCATCCAAAGCCGCCAGGGCAACCTCGTCGGCTGCCCGGAGGAGGTGGCGTTCCGCATGGGCTTCATCGATAACGCGCAGCTTAAGGCCCGCGCCAAGCTGATCGGCAAGACCGAGCTGGGCCGGATTTTGTACGACATCGCCGAAGGGGTGCACCACTGATGAAGATCGAAAAACTCGCCATCCCCGAGGTGCTGCTCATCACTCCGCCGAAATTTGGCGATTCGCGCGGCTTTTTCTCCGAATCCTGGACTGCCTCAAAGCTGAAGGCGCAGGGGTTTGACGAGCATTTCGTGCAGGACAACCACAGCTTCTCCGCCGCCAAGGGGACGGTCCGCGGCCTGCACTGCCAAGTGGCGCCGAGCGTGCAGGGCAAGCTGGTACGGGTGATCAAGGGCGCGATCTGGGATGTGGCGGTGGATATCCGCAAGGGGTCGCCCAGCTACGGCAAATGGGTGGCGGCGGAGCTGAGCGAGGCCAACTGGTCGCAGCTCTGGATTCCGGGGGGCTTCCTGCACGGGTTCTGCACCATCGCGCCGGATACCGAGGTGATCTACAAGGTCACCGCCGATTACGACAAAGCGGCCGAGCGCGCGGTGGTGTGGAATGATCCCACGCTGGCCGTACCCTGGCCGGTGGCGGCGGGGGAGGAAACACTCTCCGACAAGGACAAGGCAGCACCCGCCTTCAGCCCCGAAGACACCTGGTTCACCTACGCATGATCCTGATCACCGGAGCCTCCGGGCAGTTGGGCAATGCGCTGGTGAAGCTGTGCCGTGAGCGGGACATCGCCTTTACCGCCGTGGCGCGGCCGGAATTCGATTTCGAACGCCCGGAGACCATCGAGGCTTGCTTCAAGGCCGCGGCGCCTGATCTGGTGATCAATGCCGCCGCCTATACGGCGGTGGACAGGGCCGAGACGGACCAGGCGGCGGCGAAGGCCGGCAACCATACCGGCCCGCTGGCGCTGGCGAGGTTGTGCGAGGGCGCGGGCATCCCGTTCATCCACGTCTCCACCGATTACGTGTTCGACGGCGACAAGGGCGCCCCTTATGTGGAGACCGACCCGACCGGGCCGACCGGCGTGTACGGCGCCACCAAGCGCGATGGGGAAGAGGCGATTCTGGCGACCAGCGCCAAGGCGGTGATTCTGCGCACCGCCTGGGTGTATGCGGCTCACGGCAAGAACTTCACCCGCACCATGCTGAATGCCGGGCGCAAGATGCCGCAGCTGCGCGTGGTGGCGGACCAGCGCGGCACGCCAACCGCAGCCGCAGACCTGGCGGCGGCGATCATGGGCATCGTGGATAAAATCAACGAGACCGGCTGGGAGCAACAGTACCGGGGCATATTCCACGCGACTGGCTCCGGCGAGACCACCTGGCACGGCTTCGCCACCGCCATCTTCGCCGAGGCTGCCAAGCACGGCTACAAGGCACCGGACGTGCAGGCCATCGCCACCGCCGACTGGCCAACCCCGACCCGCCGCCCGCCAGACTCCAGACTGGATTGTGCCAAACTGGCGCGGATTTTCGGCGTGACACTGCCGGATTGGCCGGCGAGCCTGCCCAGTATCGTCACCGCGCTGCTGACGCTGGACGCCGCTGGCTAGATCAGGCAGTTTCCGCATCCTTGACGGCCTGTGCGCCGCCGGCCAGGAGCTTCGCGTGCGTTCTTGTGCGGGAGCGCTCCGTACAAACGGGCAGAAAACACGGTGATGATCTCCAGCACATCCTTGGCCAGGTCTTCTTCGAGGGTCGTGTCCTCACCCTGATTTAGAATGACGACCTCGCCCCCTTTAGCCTCACAGATGGCAAACACCAGTTCCGCAGCAAAGCGGGGCAGCTGGTCCTTGCGGGTGATGACCAACCGCCCGATTTCTGCATTCAAAATGGCGGCGAGCAGGCGCTTCAAGCCCTTCTTGTGGTAGTTCGGGCCCAAGCCAAGATCGGCGATCACCTCGAACATCCAACCCTGGCGGGCGCAATAGAGTTCAAGCACCTGCTTCTGACGATCCAGGTCGTCCTTCTGATCTTGGCTTGACACGCGGGCATAGGCGATCGTCTTCCGCTTGGCGGCCTCCGCGACTCGAAACTGTTCATGCCGCAGCTTGGCGAGGTCATTGCGCCGGTGGCAGCCAGGGGTATACTCAGCGAACACCCGGCCTTCAGCCTCCCAACGCCGCAGCGTCGTAATCGACACGCCAAGCGCAGAAACAGCTTCACCAATGCCAACCAATCTTTCCGTTATGCATATATATGCGTACATTAAGGTAGACTGTAGGCGAACTGTTCAAGCCCCTACGGGATTCACCGCTATGATATCGGCCACCTCCCCCGGCGTCAGCACAATGCGAGCCAACAAAGCCTCGGCAATTCGCTCAACCACGTGGCGTTTTTCGGTAATGATCATCTTGGCCTCGCCATAAGCTTCATCCAGCCTCCTGCGCACGGCCGTTTCAGTACCGCCTCGCATTGCCAACACCGCATGCGCCCTGTCCGGATCAGGAAAATCACTCCAAATTAGTCCCGTGGTTCCCAAGCCAAAGCTGGCTTCCGCCTGCATGGCCAACCGCGTGGCCTTGGCAAGGTCGCTCTCGCGGGAGCCGCCTGCCCCGGCTGATGGCGCGCCATGGATAATTTCCTCCGCGGCACGGCCAGCCAAGAGCACCACGAGCATATTGTCGATGACCGTCGCCGTCAGCGCGGACTGCTTATCTGATGTAAACCGCGTTGCGCCAGATAATCGTCCTTCAGAACAAAGACTCAGCATAGGTGCCGAACCTGGGTTTTGCATGGTAATTACGACCGCGTGCCCGGCTTCATGTATGGCCACCCGCCGCAAAAATGGATCCTCCGCATTCGGTAGACTGCCCGCTATTTCTTTGAAGACATCGTCAAAGATAACACTACGCCGCTCTATGCGCGCACGCCTGCGTGCTCCTCGCGCCCACCTAGCAACGTCGGCACCAGTTCGACCCATCGATAATGCCGCAAGACGCAACAAATCGTTTGCCTCAAGCGCATCACCAAGGTGGACGCGATAGATATCTGTCAGGGCCGCAGTGTCAGGCAGCCCAATCTCGATCTCACGGTCAAGCCGGCCTGCCCGCCTGATGGCAGGATCAATGTCTTCCCTGAAATTAGTGGCACCGATGACAAGCACCCCTTCCCGGTCGGCCACCCCATCGAGCTGCTCCAGCAGTGTATTTGTTATGCTTCGCCACCATTCATTATTAGCCGTGGCTTTGTCGCGTCTACTCACACTATCCAACTCGTCGATAAAAATAAGTGATGGGGTCGTCTTACGAGCGCGCTGGAACGTCGAACGTATGGCTTTTGTTACATCTCCCAGATGGCCCTCGCCGTGAGATTGCCAATCCGCGTAGCTTGTTGGAAAAAATGGAATTCCACAATATTCTGCGATGGCACGGGCCGCCGTCGTTTTACCGGCGCCAGATGGACCGTAGAGCAGTGCCCCGCGATCACAATCATTCCAGGACAACCGCCCCGCTTGGTATTCCCGAAGATCAACGGCCAACGCCTTCGCCCAATTTACGACCGCAGGCATCCCGTGCAGATCCTCCAGCGCCAACGGACGAGTGAATTTTTTCGGTTCCGCCTGTTGCGTTAATCGTGCCAAACGCCGGGCATAATCTTCTGCCGTTTGACCATGACGTGTGGCCAAGCGTAACATATCTGGAGTGAGATCCTCAAAGCTTATATCCGGCCAAGTCCCCACGACCGCACGTCCGGTCGCTTCGCTCACAAATTCAGAAAACCAATCGGCATCCATATATGGAAGCGCGAAGTTATGGTCCGCCGATTTTAGGACCGATGGAGGAAGCATCGTATTTGAATCGCATGTAATGATGATCACAGTCTTTGAAGCAAGGAGATCTGCCGCGACCTCCTGGCCAAGCCGCTCATGCGACTTTTTATTTTGGTGGTCATCGCATTCATATTTGCGAAAACGGCTATCATCATGCCTTGACCGTTTTGAGCCCCCCTGACCGTCCCCAACCTCCTTCCAGCCAAACAACACAGCCAGAGCCACTTCCGAGGTTGGCTGTACCCATTCGGCCGCAGGAACTTCGATAATGATCAGATCATGTTGGCCAAGTTTTTGCGCGTGGCTATCAACAGCCCGCCGCAGCAGGCTGGCTGCCGCCATTTCAGCGCGGTCCTGGGGCGGAGACGCTGCGGCGCCAGACTCAGGCATGTCAGCAAATCCATCCATTATGTCATCAAGATCAACGGGAAATTCAGATACATGTCCAACTTTCTGGTCTGCTTGCATGGTCACAGGAAGACTCCCGTGCAATTCACGCCAGAGCGTGAGCGCTTTCTCAGCACCCTGCCCTGGCGGCCGGGGATGGATATCGTGCTCGATTGAATTGGGTTATTCGGCGTTAATGGCGGGGATATTGGCGAATTACATTGCATCAACGACGGCACCGCCATTTGTAGGGTTTGCCACTCGATCCCCTCAATCAAAAACCAATCTGGACGAGCGCTAAAGCGTTTGATGGGTGCGGCGCAAAAGCAAACGCGGGCTAACGGCAGACATACAAACGCGGCAATATCATAATCGCTGCTTTCGTAACCAAAGTTGCCCTGCCTGGAATAATAAAATCCGCGTTTCATCAGAAAAGCATATCTCTTCCCCTGAAGACGGGTCGTCGTTTTCACCTGAATACGAACCAGACCTGCGCCAGCAATATCAGCCACGATATCGTAGGCGAGCCCGGCCATCGCAGCTTGTGAGGGTATGCCCCACGCCTGCAGCTTCGAAAGAACGTAGTTGGCGCCGGCTTCCCCGATCAGGATTTCCTGCGGCAATCCGCGTGGGCGGCTCACTGGCGTCATCTTTAGTCCACCGGTGTTATTTGACGCGCCAAAAGGCTCTTTCAGCTGCGCCCGGGGAACATCTGATGCTGTCGGTACGACCGCCGTTAACAATGAGTGAGTCGGATGAGCATTTTCCGACGCTGAACTGTTGCTATATATCCTCGCAGCCTGTGACATGTGTGCTTATCCACGTGTTTTGGCGAGGCTAGGGGGAGTGCTGAAACACTCTTCCTAGCCGCTTTTACCGGAAGCCGTCCGGCACGGTGGCCCGAAGACCGACTGAGCATGCTAAGATCTCATAAATTGATTTATATTGATCATTATGCACAACCCCAATTTAGCGACCGCAAATCATCAAGTCAATCATTTTGAGCAATTTAAAGCATTATGATTGGCTTTAGATAAATGGCCACCTTGGCCACCGTGGGCAATTTGATCTATGAGATATAAAAATCTGGTGATGTATGATAACGGGTGGTCAAATTAGGGCCGGAAGGGCCTTTGCCAAACTATCGGCCGCCGAGTTGGCTAAAATCGCCCAACTCGCACGAATGACTGTTGTCCGCGCGGAGTTCGTTGATGGGATCCCCCCAGTAACCGAGGCCAATCTCCACGCCATCAAAACGGCGCTTGAAGCCATGGGTGTGACATTCCGACCAGATGGGTCCGTGGGCTACAGCCCCAACACCTAAAAAATGAACTGCTCCTGATCATCGCCGATGCCGGCTCCAGCAAAACTCTGGCCCACCGAACCTCCCATCTGATCGTCAATGGCGTCGACCTACGGCGCATTCTGTTGATAAATGTCTCGCGGCGGGCGGCAGAGATGACCCGGCGCGTTGAACGGATATCGGCGCAGGCCTGGGCGACAAAGCTGAAGCCATAGGTGCCCATGGCCGCCTCGGGCGGGGCGCGCTCTGCTGCTAAAAGTAGTCAATCGACATTGGATTGGGGCTCTGACTCAAATCTTGGTGCAGGCACGGTAGAGTTCACGGCCATGATCGGGGGAGAGCTTGGATGCGTCGCACATTGTTTCAGCGGGTTTCACCTGCTGGCCTGTCAATTGATGGGATCGCCCTGGAGGCTGACCGAATGTTACTCACCGCGTATCCAAGCGCCGCCGACGCGGCAGCCCATTCCGCTACGCCCCGAACACTATACTGCGGGCTAGTGAAGCGCCAGCTTGTGCCGGTGGCGTTCCCCGGCCCGACCCCTGCTCTCCGCACACTGGTGACCACCGACGGCTAGGAGGTGTGCGATTTGCGCTTCTGCGGGGCGGAATTTGGCCTCGCCATGCTGCGGCTGGACACGCTGGACAAGTCTCTTGCTGCCGGCAGCGCGGAACTAACGCCTCGCTTCCCGAAGTTGCTGCGCCCGCAGGACAGAAACCAACAACTCAGCTACATTAATTAACCAACTTTAACGTGAAGTCGCCTCAGGCCATTTCTCGCACCAACTCGCCGCCAAGCAGGGACCAGCCTCGGTGCGGAAGCCGACCTTCCCTGAAACCGTTGGCCTCGAAATGCTGCCGCGCGGAGGTAAACGCGCCAGCCCTTACGGCATCGGCAACGTCCGGGTATTCCTCTATATACCACTGCTCGTCGACGGTGACCGGCCGGGGTAAGCGGTTTTCAAAAAACCCGGCCTTTATATAGTGCTCTTTCGCGGATTTCAGCTCACCCGCGCGCACTGCGTCGGCCACGTCGCCATATGCGGAGAGATACCAACGCTCATCCACATTAACCTGCACCAGCAGAAACTGGAGCACCTCGTGCAGTTTTGATTCGAGAAGCTCCACATAGTGGCCGCCGGCCGCGCCGCTGTCGCTCATCAGATAGCTATAAGACCGCAAGATTATCCCCTTCCGTCGGCTCATTGTTACAAACCTAACGACACGTTAGTCACGCCCCTGCGGAGAACTAGTACGGCACGCCCAATCAGTTGACCAGCTTAAAAAAAATATTTTTGCCGCGCAGTAAGCGCGCGACTTGAGGCCACGCCGCCAATGCGACAAAACAGCAAGGCACCATGCGTGCGGGCTGGGCGAAAGCAAAGGTGGACAGGGGATGGCGGTCAGAGGACACGTGGACGGCATGGAAGGCGGCTATGTCGTCGGCTGGGCGGCGGCACCGGACAAAGGCAACTGCACCATCACCGTAAAGGATGCCAGCGGCGCGCTCCTGGCGAAAGGCCGCGCCTCACGCCACCGGCCGGACCTCGCCGCGCTCGGCCTCGGGCGCACCACGCTCGCCTTCCGCATCGCCGTGCCGCATGCCGGGGAACCGCGCATCCTGCATATTTTCGGCGATGATCAGGAGTTGCCAGGCTCGCCGATCGTCACGGGTCCCGGACAGTTCGACGGCTTCTGCACCATGGATGGGGACACCATTGCTGGCTGGGCCACGGAGCGAATCGCCGATGCCGCCCCGCCCATGATCACAGTGCTCAACCACCAGGGCATCGAGGTCGGGCGCGGCGCCAGCCAACTCGCCCCCGACGCGGCCGACCCGCTCTTCACTCCGGCGCATTTCGCCGTCACGCTGGACGACCAATGTTTCGGCGCTGGCGAGCAAATTTTGCGCGTGCTGGCTAACGGCGTCGAGATTGGCACCGCCAGCTGCAACCTTGCGCTGGCCGGCAATATCGAGACCATCAGCGCCGGGCGCTGCCAGGGCTGGCTCACCTCTCCGGATATGGCGCGGCGCAATTTCGAGATCCTGGTGTACCGCGATGGCGTGCTGGCCGGACATGGCGTTTGCGAGCATGAGCGCGAGGACGTGCGCGGCATCTACCCGGATTGCGGCCCAGCCGGTTTCGATATCCAGCTCGACCGGCCCACCCATAACGTCGACGAGGCGGTGACGCTCAGCCTGCGCTTCGCCGGGTCCGACCGCGAGCTGTTCAGCGGCCCCTATGTGCTGGCCGGTCGTCCGGCCGCCGTGACCGCCGTGCACAATGCGGCGCGGCTTGGCCAGCTCGGCCTGCCCGGGATCGGCGCGGCCGAACGCGCCGTGCTGACCCAGGCGCTCACCGACTATCTCGCCAAGGTCCGCAACGAGGACGGCTTCATTCTCGCCCGCCAGCCGGAATCCGGCCTGGCGCCGCTCAAGCGTCCGCGCATGGCCATCATCATCCCGATCTATCGCGGGGTCGAGGTCACGCAGGCATGCATCGAATCCGTACTGGCACACCGGGACACGGCAGCGCACCAGCTGATCCTGATCAACGATTATTCGCCCGACGCGCACATGGCCGGAATGCTCGCCCCCTATGCCGCGCGGGAGAATGTGCTCCTGCTCACCAATACCGAGAATCTCGGCTTCGTCCGCACCGTCAACCGCGGCCTCGGGCTGGCGCATGGAATGGATGTGGTGCTGCTGAATTCCGACACTGTTGTACATGCGGGCGGTTTCGCTGAGCTGATCCGGGTTGCCGACGCGCATCCGGACATCGGCACCGTCACCGCGATCTCCAACAACGCCACGGTGTTCTCCTACCCGCATGCCGAGCTGCGCCACCCAAGCTTGAACGATGTTTCGTGGCACGAGCTGGCCGGAATCGCCCTGGCCGAGAATGCCGGGCAATGTGTCGACGTGCCGACCGGCCATGGCTTCTGCATGTTCATCAAGGCCGAGGTGATCCGCCGCATCGGCTATCTCGATGAAGGGTTTGGCCGCGGCTATGGCGAGGAGAACGACTTCTGCGCCCGCGCTGCAGCACTTGGCTACCGCAACGTCGCGGCCGGGGGCGTGCTGGTGGAACATAAGGAGAGCATCTCCTTCCAGAACGAGCGCGCCAGCCTAGTGGCCCGGAACCAGCCGAGGCTGAACAAGCTCTACCCGGAATACACACCGCTCATCATGGAGTTCGAACGCCAGGATGGTTTGCGCCAGCTTCGCTGGGCACTGGACCGCGCCCGGCTGGAGCGCGCCCGCACCGGCGGTACGCGCTTTACTCTGGTGGTGAGCAACGCACTGGAAGGCGGTACCGCCAAGGCGATCACCGACATCGAAACCTATATCGGCTATGGCGGCACGGAAACCGTGACGTTGCGCGTGGCCTCCGGCGGGCTGCTGGAACTGGAGGCCAAGAACCCGCTGCTGCGCGCCAGCTTCCTCCCGGGGAAACCGCCGCGCTGTTCGCCGTGCTGGATGCCGCCGCCCCGGAAACAGTGCTGGTGCACCAGTTGCTGGGCTTCCCCGCCTCGTTCCTCTCCGCCTTCGAACGCTGGCAGAAATCCAGGCACAGCGTGTTCTGGGCGCATGATTTCTATCCCCTCTGCCCGCGCGTGACGATGATCGACGCCATCGGCCGGTTCTGTGGCGGCGCGGACGCCGAGACCTGCGCCCGCTGCGTGGAGATGGGCGGGGCGCACGAGACCTCAAGCCTCACCGAGCTTACCCCGGCGCAGCACCGCGCCCTGTTCGCGGAGCTGCTCGGCGGCTTCACCCATGTGCTCGCCCCCTCGGCCAACGCGGCGGGCTATCTCTCCCGCATCTTCCCCGAGATCGACATTGAGGCGCTGGCGCATCCCGAGCCGGACGAGGGCATCGCCGTGGCGGCGCGCAAGGGCAGCGATGACGAGATCATCATGCTCGGCGCGATTGGCCCGCACAAAGGCTCGCAGAAACTGCTGGAAATCGCGCAGCGGGCGCGGCTGACGCATCCGCACCTGCATTTCCGCGTCATCGGCTACACCAATATCGACAAGCAGCTGAAAGCCGTCGGCAATGTCAGCATCACCGGCAAATACAAGCCGGACGAGCTTCCCCGGCACCTGCGCGATACCAAGGGGCGGCTGGCGCTGTTCCTGCCTGCTTGGCCGGAGACCTATTCCTACACCCTCTCCGAGCTGGTGAGGTACGGCTTTATACCGCTGGTGCCCGATATCGGCGCCCCGGCGGACCGCGTGCGGGCGGCGGAGTATGGCGCGGTATTCCCCTTCCCCGCCGATGCGGAGGCGGTGTTGAGCCTGATTGACCAGATCGCTTCCGGGACGGTGCAGCCGGTTGCCCCCGGCGCAACCCCGGCGCGGTTCTTTCCCGGCGAACACGTATTCACGCGGCTCACGGAGATTTTACACGTTTCGACACCAAACGATACAAGCGAGCTGGCTGAGTGTGACTAGGCAGCAAGCTGAAATCCGGCCATAGTTTTTGAGCTTTGGTTCAGGGATTGGGTGCTCGATGCAAGTAACGAACAGCATAAAGTCAGCTCTGGCGCGGCTCGGCGTCACGACCCTGAATGCAGCACCCTTCGAATTGCCAAATCAGACTATCTTGGAGGCGCCATGCAGCATCAAATGGATGCAGGCCGAACACTCGCTTGAGATGGGCGCCTTTTCCTATGCGGTGAGCGGCTACTATTTTGGCGTAAAAATCGGGCGCTATACCTCAATTGGCGAGGCCGTGCAGATCGGCCGTGGCTCACATCCCATCAGCTGGGGTAGCACCTCCCCGCTCTTCTATCAGCCGCACCGTTTTGTTCTGGACCAGGAGCGGCCGGAGGCCGTCGCCTATCATTTCAACGCGCCGGAGCAGACCGCGAAGATTACCACCATCGGCAATGACTGCTATATCGGACACGGCGCCTTCATCGGCCAGGGGGTTACCATTGGCGATGGTGCCGTGGTCGGCGCCTATGCCGTGGTGACCAAGGACGTGCCCCCCTATTCCGTGGTGGTGGGCAACCCGGCCACCATCATCAAGCTACGCTTTCCGGCCAAGACCATCGCCCGCATGCAGGCGGTTGCCTGGTGGCAATACGCGTTCTGGAACCTCTCCCGCGCGCCAGTCGCCGACCCGGAAGCATTTTTGGACCATGTGGAAACCGCCATCGCGCGGGGGATCAAGCCGTATCAGCCAGCGCCGATCAATCTGGCTGAGTTGGCACGCAGCCTGCCAGCTTGATGCGCAAATTAGGGCTGGTTTACGCCCGAAGTTGACGTTAAGACCTCCAAGAACCGTTTGCCCGTGCAATCGAATCTTGGAGTTACGCGTTTGCTTGTTACCCCGTCCCTGAAGCAGGCTCTGGCGGAAAAAGGCATAACCACATTGGGTCGCGGGCAATTCATGCTGCCTGACAATACGGTGCTGGAGCCCCCCTGTAGCCTTAAGCTGATGCAGGCTGTGTATTCTTTGGAGATGGGCGCCTTTTCTTACGCTGAAAGCGGCTACTATTTCGGCGTAAAAATTGGACGTTACACCTCGATCGGCAAAGGCGTGCAGATTGGCCGCGGCTCGCATCCCATCACTTGGGGGAGCACCTCGCCGCTTTTCTATCAGCATCACAAGGCGGTTTTTGACCAAGACCTCGAAGAGGCAGCAGAGTTTCAGACGCTTGCCCCCCCGCAACGGGCTGTCGTCACGGCAATTGGCAATGACGTCCGCATTGGCCACGGTGCTCTGGTGAACCAGGGGGTTACCATCAGCGATGGCGCCGTGATAGAGCCAATTGCCGTGGTGACGAAGGATGTGCCGCCGTTTGCCATTGTTGCTGGAAATCCAGGGGTGATTACCGGGATGCGCTTTCCGCCCCGGATCGCCGCCCGGATGCAACACCTTGCATGGTGGCGATTCGCGTTCTGGGATTTTCCCGATGCATCGATTGCCGAACCGATGAAATTTCTCGATTATGTCAAACGTCGAATCGATGAAGGTATGACACCGTACCAGCCTGAGCGCATCAAACTTATGGAGTTTGTTGCACGTGAGGCTTAGCCAAATTTTTGGCCCTGCGGGCAAGAAAATTTTTACGCGAGCAAGGGGCAGCGCTCTATGCCCCGTTAAATATGCAATCCCCGACGATTGGAGAGAATAATGGATAGTGCGTCTTTTGCGGAGAATATTCGTCTCGTGATCTGGGATCTTGACGAGACATTTTGGCAAGGCACGCTGGAGGAGGGGGCTGTCAGCATACCATCTGAACACGTGCAGATTGTTGAGACCCTTGCTCGGCGCGGAATCATCAGTTCGATCTGCTCCAAAAATTCATTCGAACCCACAAAACAGCGCCTGGAGGCTGAAGGGCTGTGGGACTGGTTTGTGTTTCCCATGATCGACTATGATTTCAAGTCGATTATGATTCCCTGCATAATCGAGCAGATGGGCTTGCGCGCTGAAACCATTTTGTTCATCGACGACAACCACTTCAACCGCGGAGAAGTGAAGGAACGCATCCCTGGAATCAACGTCGCCTCCGAGGACATTATTCCACACCTGCTCTCGCACCCTCAACTTTGCGGCAAGCCAGACCCTGAGTTGACCCGGCTTGAGCGCTACCGCGTGCTTCAAATGAAGCAGCACGAAATTAAAAAGACCGAACAGCCACAAGACTTCCTGCGCGACTGCGAAATTCAGGTGTCATTCCATTTTGATGTGCTGAATGAGTTCGATCGTATTCATGACCTGGTCAACCGCACCAATCAGCTGAATTTTACAAAAGTACGTTGGAATGAGGATATTGAGACCGCTCGGCGAGAGTATGAAGAGTACGTCAAGAAAAGCTACAGTGTGAACAGCGGCTACATTAAGGTTCGAGACAAATTTGGCTATTATGGCATTTGTGGTTTTTTTGAAAATGTCGGGCAACCGGCGCAAGCGAAGCATTTTCTGTTTTCCTGCCGCGTGTTGAACATGGGAGTTGAGCAGTTTGTTTTTCAAAAACTGAACTTCCCGTGGATTAAACTGGAGCCGCCTTTTGTTGGATCGCTTAAACGCGAGCAACTTGTAGACTGGATCAGCATTGTTGAAGATGCGGAAATGTGTGGCACCGAGGAAGAAGCCGCCTTAACGCCTCATTCCTTGACGCTAGACCTGCATGGTCCTTGTGAACTCGTGCAATCGGCTCACTATCTTCGCCCCTATTTCAATATTGTTGAGGAATTTCAATACCCAAAGGAAGGGTGGGGTATTCAAAGGCCTTTGACTCGTTATTTTGGCCTGAAAGATGAACTGGCGGCTTTGGACATCACCAACTGCACGCAGCTTGGACTGACTGAAAATTTTGGCGGTTTTGAGTTTTCTGCCCTGGAGTGCAGCTTCTTGGATGGGCAGGCGGATATTGGCGTATTTAACTTTTCGCTTAAATCCGAGATATCATTCTACAGGCATGTAAAAACCGGCCTTATAATTCCCTTGTCAATTGGCAGGCTTGATCGTGTCGATATAACCTCGATGCCCGCCGAAGAGGTGCAAGCGGTCCATCCTAAACTGGATATTGAACAAATAAAGGCTATGCAGCGGGAGTTCGTCTTTCACTCCCGCTTCGATCTTGAGCTGCTCGCTGCCGACCTAATCAAACTTAGGGAAAAATTAGAAAAACTCGGAAAACCCTTTATTGTTGTTGAAGGCTTTGATGATATTACCATGATCGATGTGCAGAAATATCACGACAACAGCACAACAAACGAGCTTGTTCGCCAAATTCTGTCCAATCTGGGAAATGTGAGCTTCGTGAGCTTGGCAGATTTTGTGGACTCAAAAGCGCAGCAAATTCAGATCAATCACTTCCAAAGAGACGTGTATGTGCGTGTCGCTGAAAAGGTAAAAGAGTCGGCCTCAAAAGAGGCTTTGAGCACTTCTTTGGCCTGCTAGGGCCATAAAGCTAGTATTTCTAGGCAAAGGTTGATTACAAATGTTCGTTCCCAACGTGCCCAACAACGATCATCTTAAGAATATTGAGGATTTTTTTGGTTCTATTACCCCTGGGGCCATTAAAATTCCCACAGGTACAAAGTTCATTTTCCTCTGCTACACAAACCGTTGCGGGTCTAATTATGTCGCCGAACTTTTTGCCTCAAGTGGAGCTTACAACTTGGCTGGCGAAGACCTAAACTTTGATACCGTTGTTGATCACTCAACCAGCCATGGCTTTAAAAATTTTCAAGAATATTTTTGTTTCCTTGTAAACATGAAAACAAAATCAGAAGTTTTCTTTTTGAAAGTTGCTCCGCCCCATCTTCAGCTTCTTGAAAAAGCTGGCATCCTCGATCAAATCAATTCTGACTCGAGGTTTGTCCTAATTGAAAGGGCCGATAAATTAAGCCAGGCAGTCTCGTTTGCAATTGCCTTCGCCACGGGAAAATTCACGTCGAGCATAAATGGACACACGGATGAGAAAGATCTAAAATTTTCTGCTGATCTCATCAACAATATTCTGAATGGACTGGTCGAAAACTATAAAATGTTCGATCTATTTTTTGCCAAAAACGGGATTGTACCGACAAACATCAACTATGAACAACTTGTAGACAGTCCTGCCCAATACCTGGATATGATCAATCGCCACCTTGGCCTGGATGGGCTGAGCGTGGTTCCAGAGCACGTTCGTATTGAGCGGCAAGCCGGCGCGATCAATGCCTTATGGCGTGATCTCTACCTAAAAACGGCTTAAACAAAATGGATGTAGCCAAATTCAGATTTTTCGCCAGACAAAAAACAGCTGACATTTTTGTCGGCCGTTTTTTGTTATTATGTTTTTGTCTCACTGGCCCTCTTGCCAACGCCCAGGAAACAACAAGGCACCCAGATTCAATGGATGTTTTTGAGCAACCAAAGGGGGTTTTGATAGCGCCCACGGCCAAAAACGGCATGCCGGGCACAACCACGCTCTATGGCGGCACGTCATCTGCCGCAAACTGGGTATTGGCACAATGGGACATTCCCGATGAGCTTCCGCCGTTTCAAAACAATTTTACTCAAAACGAATTTGCTTCAGCTCGTTTTTTTCCTGGCGTCGGCTTCGCTTTACAGCAAGACGGCACTAAGCTGCCTTGCGAAAAAATCTTCCCTAGCGGCAAGAAGCTGGTTGATGAATTTGATCTTTTTGTATCACCGGCAACACATATTTATCCTGCATTTCCCCAAGCGTTTAAAAATGACACCCTTCCGCTTTCCAAGTTAAATCATATTTTTCTGGAGGCGAATTTAAAGCCGACGTCTTTGACCCTGGTGGATTCAACTTGCCAGATAAGCTGGGCAACAGCCAGCGTTGGCATTGTGCTGAGCAATAGAACAATACACCAAACATTTTTTTACCAGATCAACTTCAATTTGTACCAGGCAGACGGTCAATCCATGTCGCTGAGCTTGCGCAAACCGGACTGGTTCTCAAAGGGGATCAGCTCTCAAACCGGAAACCGCCAGAATTTTGGATATGGCGACCGGGTCTGGGCAGACGCCTATAATATGCCCCCTGCAGTGATCGGTAATGTTTCTGTATTCGATCTCAATCTGCTTCCACGAATTGAGGAGCTAATCGCCCAAGGGAACTCTTTCGGGATGGACCAGAATTTGTCGGACTGGGCCATCACCGGCGCATATTTTGGCCAGTCTGTTTTCGGGCATATACAATTTAGCTCCGAATGGAGCGGACTGGCCCTGAAGATCAACTAGCGTTTATAGGCTGCCGCATCGCCCCTCTTCTTGTTCTTGAACTTGTACACCGTGTAGGTTGCATAACATTCCGGCGCGACCGCCTGGTTCAGCGCACGCCGGTCGAGCAGGGCCAGCCCGGCCGGCACGCTCGTCACCGCGCCGGATATTGCCAGATGCCGCGACAGCGCGCGCGTAACAAGGCCCGGCCCCGATAACAGCCAGGGGATTTCATGATCCCCCCTGTTAACCGCCGTTACCACGGCCTCCAACGCGGCCCGCAATGGTATACGGTGCGGCCCCCCATCCCCGGCCGAGGCGGGAGCCACCCTGGAACTGATCGGCGAGTTGGCCGCCAAAGCTCCGCAGCCTTCCCCCGGTACCCTCGGCACTTGCGCGGCTTGCCGCGGTTATTGGCATTTCGGCACAATCCGTGGCATAGCAAACCCCATTGGACAACGAACTCGCCGGCGCCTGAGCGCGCCGCGCTGCGGGAGAAGCCGTGGATCAGGATTCGATCTCTGCGCTAATCAAACAGGCCGAGATCTTCCGGGATAGCGGCCACACCGCCGAGGCGCGGGAACTCTACAATCGCGTCCTGGCAGTACTTCCGAACGAGGAGTTCTCCACGCTGGGCCTGGGAGTTTGCGCCAGGCGCGAGGGCGACCACCTGACGGCGCTGGAATTTCATCGCCGTGCGCACGAGGATCATCCGCACAGCTACTGGCCGCACGTGGAAGCGGCAGAGGATTATTTCGCGCTCGGCCGATGGACGGAGGCGGAAGCCGAATGGAACGCGGTATTGGCCTTGAAGCCAGATGAAATCAATGCCCTGCGGGGCATGGTCCGTCTGGCCAGAATGCGCGACGACAAGGCTGCCGCATTACTGGCGCTGACCTCCTTGCCGGACCAGACGGAAGAGATAATGCTGGAGCGGGCGCAGTTGCTGTCCGCGCTGGAGCGCCGCGACGAGGCGCTGAGCCTGTTACGCACCGGCGCCGAGCAATTTCTGCAAAACCCGGAATTCCTGATCGAAATCGCCGCGCTGGTACGGCAGGCCGGGAACTTGGCCGGCGCCCAGGCGGCACTGGAAGCAGCGATTCCCCGCGACCCGCGCAACCCGAAAGCGCTGCTGAAGCTGAGCGACCTGGCCCGGCAAACACACAACCATACGCTGGCGCTCTATTACCTCACCCAGGCGAAGCAGAATTGCGCCAAGGACATCTGGGTGGATCTATGTCTGGCGCAGACCCTGTTCGAACTCGGGCTGTACATGGAATGCGACACCGCATTGGCCGAGGCGCAGACCGCATATGGCGGACATTTCCTGGTCGCCCGGGTCCGCGGCGAGTTGCTGGCCAAACGCGGGCGCCTAGATGAAGCGCAAGCAGTGCTCGCGGACGCCATGCACGCGTACCCCAGCGATGAATCCCTCGCCCTGATGGCAGCCGAACTGGCCCACCGTACCGGGCAAGCCGCAAGGGCGGCGCAGCTCGCCGCCGCCATCGCGCCCGTGCGAGACCCCGGACACAAGATGAGGTGGTTGCTCCTGCAAGCGGCAATCGCTGAAGATTCCTGGCGACGGGAGGACGCGGCAGCGCTGTACCGCCGGCTCGAGGGCTGGCAGCGAGACAGCCGGCCGGCACTGGAAGGGCAGATCCGTCTTGCGCTGCTCTCCGGCGACCTCGAACTGAGCCGAGAAAAGCTGCTGGAATTCAGCCGGCTGGAAATGCCGGACCGGCAGGCGCGTGGGCTCTCGGCCAATGTTTCGCAAAGCTTCTGGGGGCAATATCACGAGGAACATACGTTCGAGCCCAAGGCGATGGAGCGGATCAGGGAGCTGACACGCGAGCCCGCGGCACTAAGGCTGGCGCCCTCGATGGAGCTGGCGCGGCAGCTGCCCGACTGGACACCAGCCTCCTGCGCCGTGCTGCTGGCGCTCCGCGAGGGCGGCCTGCTCGACCGCAACGATACTGAGCCAGCGGCACAGTCAGGCATCCCGCGGCGCATATTTCAATACTGGCACGCGGAAACTCCACCACCGGACATCGAGGCGTTGATGGAGACCTGGCCGGCAGCGCATCCGGGCTGGGAATACCGCCGCTTCACCGATGCCAGCGCCAGGGCGTGGCTGCAAAGCCATGCCCCCGAAGCCCTGCGCGCCTATCTCAACACCCAAAGCTTCGTGCAGAAGAGCGACGTGCTGCGCCTCGCTTTGCTGCTGCACGAGGGTGGCTGGTACGCTGATGCGGATGACCGCTGCCTCGCGCCGCTGACCACGCTGGGCACCAACAGCGCGACACTGGCGACATATCAGGAAGAATTTGCCACGCTCGGCAATAACCTGATCGGCGCACAGCCGGGGCACAGGGCCATTGAGCTGGCTTTCACGGGAGCTATCGCCGCACTAATGCGCTCCGACCGAGATATTATCTGGCTATCCACCGGGCCTGCGCTGCTCACCCGCAGCTTTGTCAGCGCGCTCCTGCAGCAGGGCAGGCGCTGGCCGGAGTTGCTGCGGAGCACGGCGCTTCTTACCAAGCCGGCACTCCGGCGGAGCGTGGCGCCGCACTGTCATGCTCGCTACAAGTTTGCCGGCGAACACTGGTCGGATAGGCAATTCACCGAGGCGGTGCCGAAGATCTCAAAGCCCGAGCCAGCGGCGTAGCGGGACGAAGCTTTCCTCCCAGGACCGGGTTTGCGCGCGGGCAAACCCGGCAAGCGCCACGCGGCAGCGCAGCTCGTCGTCCTGCAACAGGCGGCGGAGCACTTCAAGCATGGCCTGGCCAGTCTCTTCATCGCCAACGCTTGGCACCAGCAGGCCATCCTTACCATCGCTCAACATTTCCCGCACCGCGCCCACATCGGTCGCGAGCGGGATGCAACCAAGCTCGTGGCATTCGGCGATGACCAGGGGGGCGCCCTCCCAGCGTGAGGGCAAAAGCAGCACATCCGCCCAGGCATAGGCGGCGGCCAAATCGTCATTCCGGTAAACCGGAGGCAGCAGAGAAATGCCCAGTGCAGCGAATTTTTCCGCCCAGCCGTCGTCCCCTTCCTCGCCCATCAGCTTGGCGCCGATGATGCGCAATTCCACCGGCATTGCTGCGGCAACAGCATCCCGCGCCAACGCGTAGAGGCGTTCCACGCCCTTTTGCGGGTCCAGCCGCCCTGAGGTAGAGCAGCCGCAGTGAGCGGCCAGCCCGCGGCTCAGCCCTCGCAGCCTTGGCCTTCGCCACCATATCCGCGGGCGGGATGAAGCTCGCCGCATTAGGAATGGGCATGATCTTGTCACACGGCACGCCCAGCGCGTGCAGATCATCTGCCAGCAAGTTGGAGCAGGTGATCAGCCGGTCATAGGCGTGTTCAAAAGCAACGGCGAGGTAGGTATGCCCGACCAGCCGGCCCAGCGCCGACAAGTCGGTGACATGCAGATAGCTGGCAGTGCGCACGCCCTGGCGGCGCAACGCGCCCATCACGCTGTTAAGCGGGGCGAAATGGCAGTTGATGATAACATCCAACCCCGCGAGCAGGCCGGTGAGACGCTCAGTCTTCAGTTCCTTGCTGTCCGGCAGGAACAATTCCTGGCCGAAGGACGTGAACGGCCCACCCCAGAACGGCACCTCCGGGTCGGCGAGAAATGTCACAGTATCAAAATTATCGTCATAATCTGGGCGCAGCTTTAGGCTGGGCTTGCCGAGTACGAAAAGGTGCACACGGGCCCCTGCCCGGCGCAGTTCGCGCGCCATGGCGTAGGATACCTTATCCGCCCCGCCAAAGGCAGCGATGGGAACGGCAATGCCAATATCCATGCGTCCCGGTACGGGCAGGCGCGGCATCACCGTCTC
The DNA here is from genome assembly GCA_963750235.1 of uncultured Alphaproteobacteria bacterium. Classification (GTDB taxonomy): domain Bacteria; phylum Pseudomonadota; class Alphaproteobacteria; order Acetobacterales; family Acetobacteraceae; genus Acidocella. The sequence goes on along the minus strand of CAVVPW010000003.1, from coordinate 16,586 downwards.
GGCCTCCAGATAGCGGCGCAGCGCCAGGGCATACTCATCCCGCGCTGGCATTTGCGGCGGGCGCCATGTCCAGCGCTGTTGCGCGTGAGAGGCGAACGGGCTGGCGCGCAAGGCGGCAATGCCCTCCCACATGTTGGGCAGGCTGGGGGCAAGCTCCGCAGCACCAAGGCCAGGAGCTCGCAGCGTGATTTCGAGCACGTCTGCGAACTCATCCTGCCCTGGCAGCGGCATTTGCGGATCGCGCGCCAGCGTCTTGACCTGCGCGCTCGCAGCCATCCACAATACCGCGCGTTCCGCCAATGTGCCGGGGGCTGCCGGAGGTGAAATCGCGATGCCGATTTCATCGACGGCGTCCTGCACGGTGAGAGCAACGAAGGCGCACTCGCCACAGCCGCGCTCCATCAGCCAGATAACGCCGTGCAGCAGTTTAAACCGCGCCAGTTCATCCAGCAGCGTCGCCGTGCCCCAGGCAAAAAACGGCGCCAGCGGATGCACATCCGGCTCCGCCAGCGCGGCCCAGAAATGCCCGGCGAATTCCGTTTCCGGCATTTCAGGATGTGGCCGCGATGGGTCTGTGAAACGCAGCAGCGCCTCATGCTCCTGCACGCGCCAAGCGAACCGCGGATCACGCTCATGTTCAAACCGCAGCAGCGTGCCGGCGCGCGACAGTTCCCGGTGGCGCGAGCGCAGGTAATCCAGCGTCGCCGCACGGCTGCGGTTCATGGCGCGGTAACGGCTCTCGGGGCGCTGGCGGTAGGCGAAGCCGAACCGCGCGGGCACCCCCACAAACCCCCGCCCAAGGGCTTGCAGAAAGAAGTCCCAGTCCTCGAACCCGGCGCGGCGGTCTTCGTCGAAGCGCACGCCAGCCTCGAACACCGCGCGCCGGACCAGTGAACCGGTATCGCAAATATTATCGTGCACGACATGCAGCAGCGGCGCGTAGGGAATGCTGTAATTCGCGGTCCAGTCGAGGCCGAACGTATCGAGATCCGTATAGATCCAGCCCGCCTGCGGATGCGCGGCCAGCGCCGCCCAGGCATCCTGCAATGCGGTAGGCGCCAGGCGGTTGTCCGCGTCGATGAAGAATACTGCCTCAAGCGCGGGCCAGGTGGAAAGCGCGAAGTCTATGCCCCGGTTGCGCGCGCTGCCCGGCCCGCCATTGGGCTGGCGCAGATAGATGATCTGCCGATGCGCCAGGGCGTAGGTACGGCAGACAAGATCAGTCTCAGGCAGGGGGCAGCCATCGGCCACGACAACAACGCGATACGGCACGGTTGCTGTCTGCGCCAGGAGCGATTCCAGCGCCTCGGTCATCAGCACCGGGTGGCCATAAGCCGGCATGACGAAAACGACCAGAGGCTGAAGGCCCTGATCTGGCCCGGCAGCATCCATGCTCACCTCGCCTCGAGTTCGGGCAAGAGTATCTGCAAATCCTGGAAATAGGCCCAGGCCCAGTCGGCATTTGGCGCCTCCGGCGCCATGCGGGTGAGAAGGTAAAGAGTCGCCCCTTCCGGCGGCAGCGCGAGGTTCTCGGTCGACAGTTCCAGCCGGGCCGTCTCCCCCACCCGCAACTCCAACCAGGGGGAGTAGGCAACCTCAGCGTGTCCAGTTTGCAAACAGGCCAGAACCTCCTTACCTGGACGCGTCGACACCGCGATGGCGAATTGCACCGGCTGGGACTGGACATGGCCAAGCTTGACCTGCGCGGACACGCCTATGGCGTCCGCCGGCACAAGACGCGCGATGCTGCCGAGTTTGACCCCCGCGGCCACGGGGTGACACAGCACGGCTTGTTCGTGCTCTTTGTAAGCGACACCTTCATCTTCAGGGGCAAGCGGATTTTTCGCATCTTGCAGCTTCGATACGGGGACCATTACCCCGCGTACGAGACAAGGTTGGGGCGCCCCGAGAAAAGTGATGCGCAGATCCTCAAATCCGGCCTGGGCGTAATAATTCTCCGCACGATCGGCCATGCGGGTAAGCAGAAACAGGTTTTGCTTGAGCGCATGCGGCGGCACATGCAGCGCAATGAACGCCAGCGCCTTGAAGCTCCCTCGCTCCCATCCGGAAAAGTAGAAGCCGCCCTCGCCCTTGGCCAGCCGGCCGAGAACATCCACGCCCGGTGGTGCTGCAGCCAGCGCAAACTCCACCGGCGCCGCACGCTCATCCCAGACAACACCACGCGCGGAGATGCGCAGCGGCCTGTCCGCCGTCAGCCCTTCGATCATCGCCGCGCTAAACTCGGGCTTAACATTACTTGGCGGCGGATGGCAGAAAACGCCATTCTTTTCCGGTACGTCGCGGATGACGGGCCATTCCGTCTGCCAGGCGCTGCACGCCCGCGTGGCTGTGGCGCGCAGTACGGGGGGGCAGCGGATTTCAGTGACCAGGGCGGCCGCCTCGCCCGGTTGCGGCATAGCCCCTTGGGGGGGCGGTCTCACTCCGGGCAAACCAGCCCAGCAGCGCAAGGCCAGGCTGGCGGTGCGGACAACGCCGTCCACCGACACCCGGAAACCCGGCAAAGGTTGCGGAGGGCCAAGAGAGAATTCAGGGAGGGTGGAAACACCGCCCAGCGGGGTAATGACCAGCTCCGGCGTGCGTGCCAGGCCGGACAACCCCGCAGGCAGAATCAGCGGGACCCAGCCCGCCGCGCATTCATCGGCTTCCACCACCCAACTGACCTGGAGCTGATGGTCCTCCAGCGTATACAACTGCACCGCGAGGCCACTACCCGGCGCGGCGACGTGCACGTCCAACGCTACCAGCCCAGACGTGCTGGCCGGTAAAGTCTGGCAGATACGCTGACGCCCGCCTCCCGTGGTCAGCTTCCCCGGTGGATTGATGAAGCGCAGGCTGACCTTGGCTAAATCTACCTGATTGATCAGCGCCTCGGCCTTGGCAAAATTGTTTTGCAGAATCTCATGCGCATTACGCAGCAGGGACAACTCCCGCGCGAGCCGCGTGGCATAAGCCGCAACTTGCTGCCCTTGCTGCACCAAATTGGAGGCAAGCAGCAAGCTCAGCACATCGAACCGCTCAACCAGCACAGGCGCCGGAAACGCCAGGCCAGCCCAGCGCGTGAAATCCTGCCTGACCTCCTCGAGCAAGCTCAGCGCTTCCGGCGTGGCCGCAAGAAAACCCGCGCAGAGCATCGGCGCAGTGCCAGGGGGGACTCTACCTCCCGCAGATTCGACAACAATATCCCCGGCTTCCGAGGTTGATGCGTACAGAAGAGCAAGGCCGGCCACGGCTATTCCCTCGAACAGGGATAACTCCGACCTGGAGACAACAACGCTGGGGCGAGAAAATGCGTTCGACGGCGCCAAGCCATTTGTATGAACTCTAAGAAATCAGCTCCATACGAAAGCGGGACTGCACCATTGATGCCTATTAAACACAATTGGTGGGTAAGCAACCCCGCAACAGCGCCATTCGAAACGAAAAGCTCTCGATTGACACGTTGTGTTTTCGGAATTCTGACAACCAGACATCACAGCTTTGTGAAGACACCCAAAATTCCAGATGAGGCCGTCGACTGCCGCCGGTTTTGGCCGACTTTCGGCAGGATATTTCCGGGAATCACGACAAAAACATCGCATTTTAAGAGATTTATGTGAACGACACCGCCAGACTCGACCCAGCCGGCAGCCGCCTATGGAGCCAAGGCAAAACCCTTGTTCGTAGAGGGCACTGGGTACCCAGTGCAGTTGATGATGCTGAAACTGGCCAGCGTCAAGTTAGAAAGGTTAAGACTAACCGCCACACACCGCGACGCATGCAGCTTCAGAAAATACATCATTAATTTGACTTTTTTGATTTTTTGACACCAGCAAAAGCCCTCCTATACACTTCCTTAAGTGGCTAAATACGCATCACCCTCAAGAGCTCGAGCATGATCCTCCCCGGACACCCCTTAGACCTCCCCGTCGAAACGGGGGTAAAAACACTGTATGTACAACCGTTTTCTGCCACTGGCATGACTGACCAAGCGGGGATCGTACATAGACCAAAGCCTGCTTTCGTAAAAATGCCCTTTGAGCACTTTGCGATTGGTGATTATTTATTTACCCATACCCAAATCGCTAGCCCGCCAGATTTTGTTCTGTCCGTACCCGGGGCTGTTTTGGCCGGAGAGCGAGCCATTGTCACAGAATTTCCCCACAACCTGATAACAGACAGCGCCCACCCTCAGCATTCTGCCAACATTTTTAAAGAGGAAGAACGGCTGTAGCGCGACGATTAGGGAGGCCGGTCGGCGGCGATTATGATGGCCGGTATACGGCGGCGCCGAGTGGTGCATTTTGGCTATCACGCGCCTGCGATTTTGGCAACAACCCAGCGACAATGACGCGGAGTTGTAATTGTCGCTGAGCGACGCAGTGAGCCGGTTCGATCTGGTCGCGAAGGTTGCCCGGATAATTGTCGCCAGCGACGTTTATCCAGCGACAATTATGATGGCCGGTCGTGCGGCGCCTCGTGCGGGTAATTGTCGCTGGGGCTTTCCTTGGCGGAGACGCGGGCAACGGCGGAGCGCTTGCGGTAACTCTCGCCGTTCATCTCGATGATGGTGGAGTGGTGAACAAGGCGGTCAATGGCCGCGACCGTCATTGCGGGATCTGGGAAGACGTCGGACCAGGCCGAGAATGGCTGGTTGGCGGTGATGGCGATAGAGTGGCGCTCGTAGCGATGGGCGATGAGTTCGAACAGGGCGCTGGTCTCGATCTGGTCTTTGCGGACGTAGGACAGGTCGTCGAGGACGATGAGATCGTATTTGTCGAGCTTGTCGAGCATCGAGGACAGGCTGAGTTCGCGACGGGCGGTCTGGAGCTTTTGGACCATGTCGGTGGTGGTGCAGAACAGGACGCGGCGCCCGGTATCGATCAGGGCGTGGCTGATGGCGGCGATGGCGTGGCTCTTCCCGGTGCCAGATTGGCCGAAGATGAGGAGATTGCCGCCGCTGTCGATCCAGCCATCACCTGTGGCTAGGGCAAGCAGGTGAGGCTTACGGATGCCGGGAGCGGCGGCGAAGTCGAAAGTGGCGAAGGTTTTCCCGGCCGGCAGGCCGGACTGGTCGCGATGACGCTGGATGCGCCGCGATGTGCGCTCGGCCATCTCGATCTCGAGCAGCGAGGCGAGCAGGTGGGCCGCGGGCCAGCCATCGCGATCGGCAGTTTCGGTGAGACGCTTCCAGTTGCGGTTGATGCTGGGCAGGCGCAGCGCCGTCAGCATGGTGGGCAGCACGGCGGCGGCCTGATCGTTGGATCTGGTCATCACTGCACCTGCGTGCTGGCGAGCAGGCAGTTGTATGCTCTGGAATTGGGCGGCGGGATCGTGACATCGTCACGGGCCCTGGCGGTGGGCAGAAACGCGCGCCTCAGTTCGGCGATATCGGGAAGCCCGCCTCCATCGAGCGCGGCCTCGATCCGCAGGCCCAGCGCGTCGACGCAATTGCCGTTGGCGGCGATATCGAGAAGCGCGACCATGTCACGACAGGCCTGTCGGGCATCGAGTGCGGCATCGAGCGCCTGCCATGCCCGCAGATAGGCATGGGTGGGGAACAGGGCGTCGCGGTAGACCAGATAGCGCAAGGCGCCAGGCTTGCGCCGCAGGTTGCCGACGACGTGCCGGAAATCGATGCTGTGCCCGCGTCCGGGATGCTTGATGCGGACCCGGGTGGTGGTCATTACCCGGTCGGGCCCGAGGAAGAGCTCGATGCGCTCGTCATGGAGATGGGCGTGGAGGCGGTGGCCGATAAGGCGTGAGGGCACCGAATAGGTGACCCGATCAATGCTGACGGTGCCGTTGCGGGTGACGTCAGCGCTGACCAGCGTGAAGTCTGTGGTCCGCCGCGGCGGCAACGGCCCCAGCAAACGCCGTTCCTCGTCCACGAGCGCGGTCCGGCGTCGGTTCTGCTTGGCAACATCCTCCTCGACGAAACGGCGATAGTCTTCGACGCTGGCGAAATCGCGGCTGCCCCGGCGGCGTAGAGCCTGGTCGAGCCGCCGCTTGAGGTGACCGTTGGGGCTTTCGATCGAGCCGTTCTCATGGGCTTCGCCGCGGTTGTTACGGGTGGCGCGCATGCCGTAATGTCGGCACAGATCTTCGTAGCTGCGGGTGAAATCACGCTGGGCGTCAGCGTCGAGGTTCTTGTAGGCGGCCGAGAGCGAGTCACTGCGGTGTTCCGCCGGCACGCCGCCCAGCTTCCACAGCGCATCCTGCAGATGTTCGGACAGGGCGCTGAAGCTCTCACCCCCCAGAACAAGGGCGGCATGTTCCCAGCCACTGCAAGCCAGGCGAAAATGAAAGAGGCGATGGTCGAAGCGCTTGCCGGCCATGGTGACGCGCAGTTCGTCGCAGACGGTAAAGTCCGACAGGCCCTGTCGGCCGATCTGGTGATGCTGGGGGAAGAAGACCTCCTTCTCGCCGCCGTTCAGCGCCCGCCAGCGGGCGATCCGGCGTTCGAGGGTGCGCCTCACCCCGTCAGGGACAACGGCCTCCCCGAACTCGTCCTGCACAGTCTCGAAGATGGTGACGGCAAGGATGCCCTCGATCTTGAGCAGCTCTTCCACGCGCGACCACACCTGTTCGAGGGGGTCCTGACGGGTTCGCCAGTGGCGCTCGAGCTTCTTCTTCTGGGATGGCAGGCGGGGATCTTTGTCGATCCGACGTGCGCTGCGTTCGCTGATGCCGGCCTTGGCGGCCGCGACGGTCTGGCTGTGTTGACGACGCTGAACCATATAGAGAAATACCTGTTGATCAGAAATGTGGTGCCCAGGCATCGGAACCCATCGTTGCTATGTTCGATAGCCGTTCCAATACCACCACCCGCCGCAGCCCGATCAGAGCCCCCAATCAGAGGGGCTTTGAAGATAGCCGTCGCCCGTCAGGCCCGCTCTACGGTCGGGGCTTCGCCCCTCCCTGCGAGCGGGCCTGACGGGCGAGCATACCGGCCATCATAGTTGTCGCTCAACCGGCCATCGTAATCGTCGCCGCGCAAACGGCGCAACTTTGAAGCCGTTCACTTAAACTTCTTAGGCGATGGTTTTGCTTATAGTAATGATGCCCACCCCCACGTTGAAATTAACGAAGACGTCATCCTTCTTTCTGCCATGGAACAAGGAAATTACGGCGCATTTCTACTTCGCGTTATTCCAAAACTTCTTCTTATCAAAAAGCTTGGCCTTGACCATTTAAAATTTATCGTTGCCGTTAACAATCAATGGCAGCGCAACATTCTTGAAATGTTTGACGTTTCTCCTGACAAAATTATTCCTTACGAACGCGCTAGAACATATAAATTTCAAAATCTGATTGTACCAAGCATGCGCACATCAGAATTTTTTTTGGACGATGAAACAAGAGAGTTATTTCAAACTATGGCAAAAAACATATTACAGAAAAACAGCAACTTCAAAAAGCATGAACGGCTATATGTCTCCCGCCGCTCTCAAAGCCTGAAAAGACCAGACTACCGCGCGCTCCTTAACGAAGATGATGTTATACGCGAGATGAAAAAGCACGGTTTTTTCATTTATGAGCCAGAACTGCACCCGCTTGAGAATCAAATTTCTACGTTTGCAGCGGCTGAGTTCATTGTCGGACCAGGCGGTGCCGGAATGTTCAATACAATCTTTTCTCGCCCGGAAAGCAATGCCATTTCTATTGAACCTCTTCCCAATTGGGTGGGGCTGCATGCCAATATTTTTGCCAGCATGCGACACAAATACTCCTTTCTTCTTGGTGGAGCCGACCAGAGCGATCCTTCTGTGCAAAAGCGCTGGCGTACCGACACCGATACACTGGTTGAAATGGTAAAAATGTATTGAACCACCCCAAAGCCACGCCCACACACCAACACCTGCCAAACTTTCGTTCGCTGGACTTTTGTGATTTACCCTTCCATAATATAAACCGTCTTTTAAATCTTGACTAAAGGCTTAATAAATCATGCTTTTTCAGGCGGATGCGAGTTCTGGTTGGATTCTTCTACATGGCCTGGACACCGCATCTGCTGAGGCTTACCGCCCCGCCCTGAAGACAGCCCTGTTACAGCCGCGGGAGGGCGGGATGGATGTCCTGGATGAGGCGTCGGGGCTGATTTTAACCTATCCGCCACAGAACGTGATCGCCATCGTCCACGGTGGCGAGGCGCCCGCGGAACTGCTGCGCTGGCGCGACGAGGCCGGGATCGATGCCCCCTTGGTTGCGCACATGCCCGACACCCCCTCCGCTCTGGCGGCGGTTTCCCGGCGGCTGGCCCAGGCTGCGGGAAGGAACGCGGAATTGATACTGCGCCTCGCCGAGCTTCGCGCCGTGCATGAGGAGGTGCAGAACAGCTACAACGCCCTGCGCAATTACGTCTGCGAAAACAGCTTGGTCCCGCCCCGACTCGGCTTCATCAATCAGCCCGACACAGATAGCAGCGCGGTCCTGCCGGAGAGCGTCTCCGAAGTTCTGCAACCCCTGCCCGTGGACTCACGCTCGCTATGCGGCGTCAGCCTTTATCTGGCAGCGCAAACTCCCAGTTCCGCCGAAGGGCGGCTGCTGGTGGATCTTGTCGCCGCGGAGGATGACGACATCAGCCTTTCCTGGCGGGCCTCGTATAAGGAGTTGACGCAGGGCTGGGTTACCTTCGCCTTCGAGCAGAATGAGCGCTTCTGGCGGAAATCGCCCGTGTTGCGGCTACGCTTTGAAACCGTGACCGGCCCGGCGCCTCTGTTCGGCATGGCCAAGCCGCAGCTGCGCCAAGACATGGCAGCCCGCGTGAACGGACAGCTCGGCTCCCGCCCTCTGGCCCTGCAAGTATGGCAATCCGTTCCCGGCGCACCGCTCAACGTGACCAGCCAGATGTGGCCCGTGGTGCTGGTGGACCGCAAACCAGTGTCGCAAATCGAGCTGACGATCGACGAAACTCTGGCTGTCGCCGATATCCTCAATCAGGCGGCGCAAGATGGTTTCCAGCGCATCACTCTGCTGCCCGCACGCAAACGCATTCAGGTGCATCCCGTGGAGGGGCAGATTTCGGTCGCGTGCCTGTTCGAGACCTGCCCCCCTGGCACCAGCCGCGTGGTGGTGGAAATGGAGACCGACAGTCCGAATGCCGGGCAGGTTGAGTACGCCATAGCGGTGCTCTCGCCCGAACAAACGCAGCTGGCGGGGCGCCTCGGAAAGCTGCCGGAGGACATCGCCGCCTCCGACTGGGTGGAGCTGCCGCCCGCCGTGACCGGAAGTGTTGCTCTCTCCCTCCCCGAAACGCTGCAATCCCCCGGGGATTTGTACCTGATGACACGCCTCTTGCAGGGGCAGTCCTCCGCTTACGGCTGGGCACAATTCCTGCGTGTCAGCTTCCAGGGGACATTCTAAAATAATGGATTTCGATCACTCCTTCCTGGAAGACGCGACCGCAGCACCTCTCTCGCCCAAGATCCGGCGCACGCCCACCCTGGCCATCGTCATCCCCGTCTTCAAGCACTCGGTCTTGGTGACCGAGGCCATCGCGGCGGGTCTACGTGAGGCGCGGCTTGCCAATGGTGTGCTGGTCATTATCAACGACGGCTGCCCCTACGCCGAAACGCATGAGGTCTGTCTCACCTTCGCCACCGCCGAGCCAGAGTTTGTGGAGTATATCCGCACCCCCAATGGCGGCCTTTCCACCGCACGCAACCGCGGGATCAAATACGCCCTGGCACGTTTTCCGAGCATCGAGACGATCTACCTGCTCGACGCCGACAACCGCCTGGGCGCTGGCGCCATGCGCCGCGCGCACGAGACAATGGCGGAAACCGGCGCGGCCTGGGTCTATCCGAATATCGACAAGTTCGGCCTGGAATGGAATGGCGACTTCACGGCGCCTTACAGCGTACTGCGGCATTTATTCCAAAACATCTGCGAGGCGGGCAGCCTGATCCATCGCCGCATATTCGATGCCGGCATATTTTTCGACGAAACGATGCTGCAGGGCTACGAGGACTGGGAATTCTGGCTGCAGTGCGTCGAGGCCGGGTTCCTCGGGGCCCCGTGCGCGAGCTTCGGCCTGCAGTACCGGGCCCGGCGCGAGAGCATGGTCCGCGATTCCGATCGCAGCGGCAATGCCATCATCGCCAAAATGCATCTCAAGCATAAGCGGCTGTTCAGCCCCCGGGCGCTCCTGGCCCTGGAGCAGGAGCGGGCGCCGCGCTATTGCATCATCGACGGCGGCACACAGCAACGCTTCAGCTGGACCAGCGTTGCCGGAGAGTCCTCCTCCTCGGGCAAATTCGCAGAACTGGACCGAGCGTTCTGGGCGGCAGATCTCTATCCGTCGCAATTTCACTTTCCCAGCTACGTTGTGGCCGCCGATCAGCGGATCATCGACGAGTTGGTCCGGCTGAAACTCGCTGACAATGTATTCTGGCACATCGAAGATGCGTTGGAGACAAATGCCGTGGTTCTGGTCTCACTGCGTTTCGAGGATAACGCCATCAAGCTCCAGACCGGCGGCCAGGAGCATCACGCGACCCCGGGAGTGCAAGGTCCCTGCATCGTGGCGATACAGAGCCGGCTGCTCACGGAGTGCGCGCTCGATTCGTCCACCGCGTGGATCGACAGTATCCGCACCCCCGAACCGTCGCCCAGCGTCGCGGCGCTCACAGTCAGCGCGCCGTTTTCGCTTTCGGTTCTCGGCCGGCAGGGCATACATAACCAACTGGACGTGTTTTTCCGCGCGCTCGGCCAGCTGCGGGAATCGCCATTCAAGCGCGGCGCAGCGCCGTCCTGGGAATGGCGCAGCACCGACAGCTTCATCCCCGACAAAGACCTCTTCCGCCGGGTACGCACGCATCTGTCCGCCATGGCGCCAATCGCACGGGGCGCATCGGAGGACCGGCCGGAAATCGCGTTCTTGCTGCCGCTCGTCTCGTTTGGCGGGGTGGAGCAGGTGGGGCTTCAGGTCGCGGCACAATACAAGGCGGCGGGCTGGCGCACCCGGCTTGTGGTCACGGAGCACAACGAGGCCAAGGCCCCCGCCCGGCTGTTCGACGTTTTCGACTCCATCCTGTTTCTCAACGACGATTTCTACGCGGACTGGCGCCCCTCGGACCTGAAGTATTACGGGCACGAGTTGCAATCCTGGCCGGTAAACGGCCGGCATGACCGCCTGATCGGCCAACTGGCCGGTTGCGCCGCCGTGATGGTGCTGCAAGCCAACCATGGCTACGAAGTGATGGGCTGGCTGCGGCGGCAGGGCATGGTCACAATCAACTCACTGCATCTGCTGGACCGGGACCTGTTCAACGTTCCGGTGGGCCACCCGTATCTCACCCTGGCCTATGAGCATGCGTTCGATCTCGTCTGCGCCCCGGCGCGCAAGCTGCTGGCATTTTGCGCCAGCACCGGCGTGCCGGAGGAAAAGCTGGTGTATCTGCCAAATGCGCCGAGCTTCATTGCCAGCGCGGAGATGCAGGCGCAGCGCCGCCAAGCCTTGCAGCAGGACACCGCCCCACGCAAGCTGCGCATACTCTCCATCGGCCGGCTGGACCGGCAGAAAGGCGGCGAGCGGCTGGAAGCGCTGGTCAACGCCGCGCGCGAGGCTGGGCTGGAGGCGGAGTGGCGCTTCGTCGGCGGCAAGGTAGTGCCGGATGGTAGTCAGGCGGAATCCGGACTAACCGTTGAGCCCCCAATCTACGACCGCGCCGGGGTGATGGAGCGCCTGCTCTGGGCCGATGCGGTGATACTGCTCTCCCGCTGGGAGGGCTCGCCCCTGCTGATCCTGGAGGCGCAGAGCCTGGGGACCATCCCCATCGCCACCGATGTCGGCGCCGTTTGCGAGATGATCGAGAACGGGGCGAACGGCGTTCTGGTGCCCAATGCCGAACTGCAAACCGTTGTGGCCATCGCGCTGGACGGGCTGCGCCGCCTGGCTGAATCCACCACACTGCGCGCGGCGATGGCCACCCAGGCCATGGAACGGATGCGCGGCGTGAACTGGGCGAATTCTTCGGCGGCGCTGGTGGAGAAGACGGCGGCACTGTTACAGGCGAAAAAGAATTAAAAAAGCCGGATACAGCCCATGTCCGCACCCATTCTCTACTGCATCCTCACTCATGCCTTCCCCCGGCAGACGCTGCGGCTGCTCCGCGCGATCTATAATGAAACCGACTTGTTTGTTATTCACGTTGATCGTTCCGCAACGCCAGATTATATCGACCTGATCCGCAGCCGCGCTGCGCCATTCCTGAATATTCACGTCATTTCCAACCACGTCTGCTCATGGGGCGGGTTTAGCCTAGTCGCCACTGAAATTGACATGCTCAAAACGGGCTTTGCTGTTGAAACCACACCTTGGACCCATGCGGTGTTTCTCAGTGGTACGCATCTGCCCGCCTGGCCCAGAGAAAAGATCCGGGCATGGCTGGTTGAGGATGAAAGCTGCATAAACTGGTTTGAGTTCCCTCAAACCGAAACCTGCCCCGAAGATAAATGGGGCATGGCCATCTGGAGCCGCTTCAATTGGTATTATGAAGAAGAGCCCGGCACGGGCATGAAAAAAATTGAGCGGGCGCCACCGCTCGGCTTCATCTATGGCACCGGCTCACAATGGGTGGCGCTGGCGCGCGCGCATGCGGGCTTTGCCTTACGTCCGGAGTCAGACCTGATCAGGACTCGCTTGGCGACAACTGACGTAGCAGATGAAGCCTATTTTCAAACAATTCTGGCCAATTCATCCTACCGAGATCAACGCGCGCCGCAGAAAAACCACCCATATGGTATGGGACGGAAAGCAAAGCCCCAAAACCTTCACCCTAGATGAATACATTGAATATGCTCAATATGCCACATCACCTTTTATGCGGAAGTTTCTTGACGACCTCGGCAATGAGGAGGAGGTGAACCGCGCGCTCGAAAGTACCCTGACAAGGAGGTTGCCTTGTGCTTTTATCCCTTCCTCATTGGTCGATAAATAAGGTCATATTTTTGTCGTTTTTGTTATAAGGGTTTGGTTTTTGGGGTGGACGGCCCAACGGCATCGAATGTGCCAATATTGGCTTGTTTCGCGAAATCCACTACATTACAGGCTACACCGCAACTGCAAACGGTAAGGCAAACTATGTCAGACTACCACAACTTGCGGCTACAGACCGAAGACTTCCTCCGGCAGTTTTCTCACCGAGAAGTGTTATTTTATCCTAATCCTGGGAACGGAGGAGACAGCCTTATTGCTGCAGGAACATATGAAGCTTTCCGGACCTGTGCGGTCAATTACACACCGATCACTCTCGACGCCGACGTCTCCGGTAAGATTGTTTTTTTAGGTGGCGGCGGCAACTACGTTCGGCTCTACAAGAACATTAGCACAGCAATTGAACGTTTCCGGGACAGAGCTGCCAAAATCATTGTCTTACCGCACACGATCCGGGACAACGCGGAACAGATTTCCGGCCTTGACAGCAAATTCACCTTATTTTGCCGTGATGCTGTCGGCTACCAATACGTGACATCCCTCAATACAAAGGCCGAAGTATACCTAGCTCATGATATGGCCTTCCACCTTAACGGGCCTGATCTGCTCAAGAATAACGCGATTGCTCAAGTCGCAGCGCTGAGGTTTTATGCCCAACTAGAGGAGAAAGGCCTGTCAGAGGCGACGATTTAAGAGATGGAGACAGTGCGCTACACACGCCTCGACTGGGAATCCAGAGCAACGAAACCAACATCGCTGGTCGACATCTCGGATGTCTTTTCCACGGGGGTTTGGCCTGAGAACGCGCAAGTTGGTGCTTGGTGCATGTTGAAAGCTGTATCCCTAGCCAAAAAGGTGATTTCCGACCGGCTCCACGTTGGCATCAGCTGTGCGCTGATCCAAAAGGAGTGCGATTTTTTAGACAACTCGTATGCTAAAAACAGCTCAGTCTACCGCCACAGTTTTAGAAGTAGGTTCCCAATGATTAACTTCTTAGAGCCTGAATCAAATCTTATCGCCCCCGATTTAACTGTTCACACCGGGACGTGCAGCCCCCTGGATCATCCCCCCATCCGCCGCTACCATCACCCCATGAACTTCGATCTTTTGGTCATCGGCGGCGGCTCGGCCGGAGTACGCTGCGCGCGCATCGCGGCGGGGCATGGCGCCCGGGTAGGCGTGGCGGAGAGCCGCTGGTTACACCGGTTTTGACATGCACGGGTTGATCGTGTCTCTACTGACCATAGCCGGTGCTGCCGGCACCTTAGTTGCCAGCTGTCGTAAACCCTCCACCAGTCCGGCGACGGAGCGTTCTTACGTCCCAGAAATCCCCGCGCGCAATACGCCGGCCGGCACACCAACCAGCAGTGAAAAACGCGGACAGCTCCTGAGCGCCAATGACCGCGCGCCCACCACGCTGCCTAGCCCCACGACCACACCCTTGCCAACGCTCACCCCCTCGCTCAGCCATACGTGCGGCTCGATAACGATACTTGCCTGCGGGTTGCGCCAAGTGCCCGTTTCCATCTCGACTACGGCGTGCTGGTCGTCGATCCTCAGACTAATATTATTAGCGAACATGCAATCATCGCCTACGATCACCGACTTTCCCGGGCCAGCAAGCAGGTAGGCATTACCATTGGTGGTCGCACCGTGACCGACGAACAGCGTATTGAACGAACTCCAAGTCTGAAGCGTAAAATAACCCGCATGCCCGACTGTAGCGGCCCCGCCTCAGCACTACAAGTTGATCGTCACCCCAGATATTGAGATCACCCGAAGCTGGCATTCCGCCCCTATCACTATGATTGCCCGGCGTACGTGGCGATTTACGTGCAGACGCATCGGTTTGGCCAGGGCAGCGGCGCGGTGCAGAAATAGCGTGCCGGTCTCCCGGTCACCTCGCCCTCACAGTGATGTTGGCTACCGCTCCCTTGGCAAGGTCCACCAACGTATGGGCCTGCATGCCGTCCGGCCCAGGCAGCGTGTAGCCGGGTTGACCGATCAGCCCGGCATTGTCGATATTGCCGCTGTCCAGGCGCTCGCGGATCATTTCGTATTGCATCACGTTTTCTCTTGGCTTGCCGCTTCCTCTATGCCTCCACTACCCGCGCTAAACAATGCTTCTGGACCCGCCGCGTGCCGCCCCCTGAATAACCTCCATGAACTTCGATCTTTTCGTCATTGGCCGCGGCTCGGCCGGGGTGCGCTGCTCGCGCATCGCGGCGGGGCATGGCGCCCGGGTGGGCGTGGCGGAGAGCCGCTTCTGGGGCGGCACCTGCGTCAATATCGGCTGCGTGCCCAAGAAACCCCTGGTCATGTCGGCGCAATCCGCCACCCGCGACCGCGTGCGCCGGGCGTTGTGCAGGGCGTTGCGGGCCAGGGAATCAGGCGGCAGGTGCAACGACAGCGTCGCGGGCGGAGTGGTGATGAGCTTATCATAGGCCAGGATCGGGCCGTGAACGGATTGGCCGCTTTCCGGTCATGGGCCCTGAAAGGCAGCCACTTCCTGCTTGATCCATGCCGCTCTCTGGTGCACCGCCTCTGCATCCCAAGACAGCCATTGGTCCACTAGGTTAGGAGGCTGGTTGGCTCCTGCCGTTTTCCGTTATAGTACAGACACATGATATCAGATGCGGATTGGTTTGGGGTTCTTTGCGCGAGCGTCAGCAATTCGGGGCTAGCGTATAACGGTCGTCCCCTTCCCGGCTTTCCTCCAGCGGATTTGCAGCGCAATACTGTGGGTAAGGCAGGGGAGCACGCTATGGCCGAAGCCTTCGCGTTTTACCAGCACTGCCTTGCGCAGTTTGCTCAAATGGGCCGCGTGCCGAGCCCTGAACATAGCCTGTTGGATTTTGGCTGCGGCTGGGGGCGCATTGCGCGCTGTTTCATCCGCGACATCCCGCCTTCCAACATCTTCGGCATCGACGTCACCCCTGAATTTGCAGATTTTTGCAAGTCTGCGTTCCGCAGCCATAATTTCATCGCCACCGAGCCGCTGCCGCCCACGCCCATTCCAAATGCGCGCTTTGACTTCGTAGTGGCCTACTCGGTGTTTTCGCATCTTTCAGAAAAGGCTTGCCTAGCTTGGATGGCGGAATTCGCCCGGATCCTCACACCGGGTGGGTTGGTGGCGGTGACCACGCGCGGGCGGGACTTCTTTGCCACCTGCGAGGCACTGAAAGGCCGCGCCACTGACGGCTACAGCGCCGCCCTGGCGGGACTATTCGGGGACTTTGACGACGCGCGGCGTCGCTACGATGAGGCCGAATTCGTGCATTCCAACGTCCCGGGGGTATCAGGTGGAGGGCGGATGAATGCCAGCTTCTATGGCGAGAGCTTGATCCCCGAGCGTTATGCGCGCACGGCATTTCTGCCAGCTTTCGAGCTCAGCGCCTATGTATACGACCCGCCCGCGTCGAGCAGCCTATCATGTTTTTCCGTAAACTCTAAAATTGCTGGGCGCACGCGGTAACGACCTCGTCCAGCAGGGCACGCGCAGCAGAGCGGGGTCCCGCCTGCACGCGCGTTGCCCTCGAGCAGTTGGGGCAGACGGCGCTTTGTCCGCTGAGTTGTTAAGCCCGCCACCACAACAGTCGGATAATTTTCGAGCGTGGCAACTCCTGTCAGGTCTGTGCAGCTTACCTTA
>CAVVPW010000002.1:0-483659 GCA_963750235.1 uncultured Alphaproteobacteria bacterium | reverse complement strand
TCTGGACTGGCTGTCCGAGAAATATCCCAACACCTTCGACAAATACTACCGGCCGCGTTGGGAGATGTGGGCAAAGATGGAGAAGGAAGGCAAGCGGTTCTACAACAGCGCACTGCCGCAGCTCTGCCAGACTTGCCAGATCCCGATGGCTTATACCGAGCCTGGCGATCCGACCACGATCTGCTTCCGCTCCACGAAGTACAAAGGTGATACCTATCACTTCTGCTCCGACGGCTGCAAAGACATCTTCTGCGACGAGCCGGAGAAGTTCAGTCAGGCGTGGCTGCCGGTGAACCAGATCTTCCAGGGCAATTGCGGCGGTGCCACCGTGCCGGATGTTCTGAAATGGTATAATCTGAACAATGGTGCGGATAACATGGACTATGTGGGTTCGCCCGACGAGAAGCTGTGGAACGAATGGCACGCGGAAAAGCTCCGCCAAGCCAGCTGAAATAACAAGAAGACGCATGGCACCACGTGTGCCATGCGCTCCCCAAGGAGGAAAATATGTCGGTTGTTGCGCTTGAGCCCGGTTACGAGTTCAAGGTCGAGATTCGCGATCTACAGAAGAATTTCCATGGCAATATCCTGGTCTTCGTGCACTGGGAAGAGCATCTCTCCTTCTGCTCGGCGATCGCCTTCCCGTTGCCGCCAGCGATGCCGTTCAGCGCGTTCGTGAGCGAGGTGATCGCGCCTCACTACGCCGCACACCCGGACGCGGAGAAGATCGATTGGTCGAAGGTAGTCTGGTCCATCGATGGCGAGAAGAAGGCGCCCGATTTAAATGCCTCGCTGGAGGCTAATGGGCTGCACCACAAATCCCTGGTCCGGTTCTGGACGCCCGGCCTCTCCGGGGTGGCTTTCTCTTAAACTGGATGGAACAGGCTAATGAGCTACCAGCTAACCGTCGAACCTGTGGGCGAGACAATCGAGGTCGAGGAAGGCCAGACCATTCTCGATGCGTGCCTGAGGCAGGGTATCTACCTACCTTACGCCTGTGGGCACGGCCTGTGCGGTACGTGCAAGGTAGAGGTCCTTGACGGCGAAGTGGACCATGCGGATGCCTCCAGCTTCGCACTGATGGATTTCGAACGCGGTGAAGGCAAGACGCTGGCCTGCTCGGCGCGGCTGAAGAGCGATGTGACCATTGAGGCAGATATCGAGGAGGATCCGGACCAGCGCCGGATCCCCATCCAGGATTTTGCCGTCACTGTAGAGAAGCTGGACAACCTGACGTATGACGTGAAGGGTGTGCGCCTGCGCCTGGAGGGAAAGGCCATTGATTTCCAGGGCGGCCAATACGTCAACCTCACCTTGCCCGGGGTGGAGGGGACGCGGGCTTTCTCCATTGCCAACCCGCCTTCGGAGAGCGGACATGTCGACCTGCAAATCCGCCTGCTGCCCAGCGGTAAAGGCACCACATATATCCATGAGGTTTTAAAAGAGGGCGATAGGCTTACCCTTTCCGGCCCCTATGGCCGCTTCTTCGTGCGCAAGTCCCGCGGCGGGCCCTTGTTGTTTCTTGCCGGCGGCACTGGTGTCTCCAGCCCGCGTTCGATGATTCTCGACCTGTTGGCGGAAGGCTATGCAGAGCCGATTACGCTTATCCATGGTGTGCGGACTCGTGCCGATCTCTATTGCGACGGAGAGTTCGAAACACTGGCACGGCAGCATCCCAATTTCCGCTATGTTCCGGCGCTTTCCTCCGAACCCGAGGAATCCGGCTGGACCGGCGAGCGCGGCTTCGTGCACGACGTGGCTGCACGGCTTTATGGCGATCTATTCGAGGGGCTCAACGCCTATCTATGCGGCCCGCCGGTGATGATCGAAGCCTGCGTGAATACGCTGATGCGCGGCCGCTTGTTCGAGAAGCATATTTTAATGGAGCGCTTCCTTACCGCTGGAGATGAAAAAAGGCAGGCGAGGAGCCCATTGTTTAAAAACCTCTAAGCATGAAGTGTAACTATCATTAAATTGATGCTTCATCAGAGAAATGAGGTAGCCACGAACGGGGCCTTATAATGGGGCCGCGATCGGAAGCCGCTCCGGATTATCATTCCGGCATCGGGCGCAATCATCAGAATAATCGAAGCTGCATGGCTTTTTGCGGTTCGCGTGATCGCATATCTCAGAACAGGGATCATAACATATAATGTCCATCAAACTTAAGCTTTTCACGAGCACTATGACTTTCGCCATGGCCGGCTCCATCGTTACGGCGACGGCGGCCAAGGCGGAAGAGCTTTGGGATCCGTATCTGCGCGGCGTGTTTGAAGGCGTACCGGCCGGCGCGCTGCCGCCGCCGGGCGTTTATGGCGAACTCGATAATTACTGGACCTCTTACAGCATGTACGGGCAGCCGTTCGGCCGGGAGCAGGGCTACGGCGCCGGCTCGAAAGTGCCCGGCACCCATCTCAGCGCGCTGGTTGAAGTGCCTGCCGTGCTTTGGGTTCCTGGCATCAAGATCCTCGGTGGCGATTATGGCGCGGTTATTGCCCAACCGTTTGATTATACCTCGTTCCAGCCGTTCCAGCATGCCTTTGGTGGTGGTGGTGGCAACATGGGTATCTACAACACGATTCTGGTGCCGGGCATGCTGTCCTGGTCGCTTCCGCATCACATCTATGCGCGCGTCGGCCTCACCGTGCTGTTCGATGATGCTTCCACAACCATGGCGGACCTGAACAAGGGCAAGCTTACCAATGGCGGCGCGCCTTCGGGTAACGGCTATACCACCATGCAGCCGGATCTCGGCTTCAGCTGGCTCTCCAATGGCTGGAATGTGAGCGTCGGTACGCATTACGCGGTCCCGGTCACGTCCGACCATTATAACGGCAACAGCTATCACTCCGCCGCGGAATTCGCGGCTGACTACACGGTGACGAAAACGATCGGCAAGTGGACACTCGGCGTCGGTGGTGAACAGGAGAACCAGTTTGGCAAGGATACATTCAACGGTGCGCCTGTGCCGCAAAGCCAGACGAGCAACTACGCCGTCGGCCCGATCGTTGGTTATGAGTTCGCTGGCGGTGTCGGCGTCACCGCGTACTGGAACCACAGCTTCGCCACCAGAAACGACGTGGCTGGCGATTTCTTCAATGTCCGCCTGACGACACGCTTTTAAGGTCAAAAAGCCACGAGCCAGGAAACGGCCCGGTGCGGAACCGGGCCGTTTTTCTTTGACCTTAAGTCAGCGTCAGCATCAGGGCGATAGGCAAAAACACCAGCGCCGCCAGGTTGCCGATTAAGACCATTGATGCGACCTTGTCCGGCTCCTGGTGGTAGCGCTCGGCGAATATGTAGTTCAGGACCGCCGGAGGCAGTGCGCCGAAGATGAGCAGCAGCGCCTGTTGTTGTGGCGGCAGCGGGATGCAGCGTATGGCTGCCCAGGCCAGAGCCATGCCCAACACTGGGCGCAGCATGCCCCCGAGAATACCAAAGCCCACCGCGTGAAAATGTGCCCCCGCCAGCCGCGCGCCGAGCGCGAACAGCATCAGCGGGATCGAAATGTCGCCAAGCATTTTTACCGACACCAGCAAGGGCGGCCATACCTGCACTCCCGCCAGTGCCACGGCCAGCCCCGCAATCGCCGCCAGGATAGTAGGCGAGCGCCATATCCCCGCCAGTCTCGTCTGCCGGTCAAGCAGCCAGGTGCCGAAGGAAAATTGCATCACGTTGGAGACCAGGAAGGTTGTCACAGCCGGTGCCAGCGCTTGAGGGCCGAACGCCAGCATTGCGATGGGCAGGCCGAGATTGCCGCAATTATTGAACATCAACGGCGGCACCAGGGTTTTCGGGTCGATGCGCAGCGCCCGGGCGATGCCCCATCCCGCCACACCGGAGCCGGCGATGATAAGAAACGCCGCGGCAGCAAGCGCGGCAAAGCCTCGGATATGAAAATCCTTATCCGCCATCGCGCTGAACACGAGGGCAGGGGTGAACACATCCATATTCAGCCGGTTGGCCGTCGTGAGGTCGGGGCTGGTGCGGCGGCCAACGATATAGCCGAGCGCGCTGATCGCAAATAGTGGGAACAGTACAGAAACGATATGGCTGAGTATCAGGGGCGCGGCCGCAGTCTAACTCAGTACACGCTGCCCGGCTTAACGGCTGGTCCGGACGAAGGCTTGAACCTGCGGGCCAGGCGCTCGGTGCCGCGCGCGAGCAGCGTTGCATCCACGCCCACGGCGACGAAGCTGCAACCGGCCTCGATATAGCTTTGCGACAAGGCTTCGTCGGAGCTAAGGATGCCCGCAGCTTTGCCGGCCCTGCGGATGCGCGTGATGGCGTCGAGGATCTTCGCTTGCACCTCCGGGTGGTCCGGCGCACCCAGATAGCCGAGCGAAGCGGAGAGATCGGCTGGGCCCACGAAAATCCCGTCCACCCCCGGCACGGCCAGGATTTCGTCGAGATTCTCTAGCGCGGTTCCGGATTCCACCTGCAACAGCAGGCAGATGCTGTCATCGGCATGTTCCAGGTAATCGCCGATCCGCCCCCAGCGCGAGGCACGGGCGATGGCGCTGCCCACGCCACGTATGCCCACGGGTGGGTAGCGCACGGCGCTCACCATCGCGGCGGCCTGTTCGGCGGTCTCGATCATCGGGATGAGCAGGCTGCGCACGCCGATATCCAGCAACTGCTTGATGCGGTGCGGTTCGCCTACTGGCGGGCGCACCACGGCCTCGGTGCCGTATGGGGCGATGGCCTGCAACTGCCCCAGCACGCTGCGCAGGTCGTTTGGGGCATGCTCGCCGTCAATCAATACCCAATCGAACCCCGCCCCGGCGCAGATCTCGGCGGAGTATGGGTCCGCGAGCGTCAGCCACAGGCCGATCATCGTCTCTCCCATGGCCAGGGATGATTTGAAAATATTTTCGGTATTATCGGGCATCTTGGCGTTCCGTATATGTGGTTACCGATGTTTTAGCGGCTTTTGCGGTGCATCACAAACCGAGGGGCGGATTTGGCGCTGGCGAGGGCTACTATATCCTGCGGGTATTGAAATATACATAATCAGTGTTGGACCCAAAAATCTCGAAATTCTATTCCAGTGTCAAGCCGCCGGGGAAAGAGCCCGGTTCCTCGCGCAACAAAAGCAGACAAGGAAACGTAAGCATGCTGGACGATCTTTCGCAGTCCCCTCTCGGCGCCATGCTGGAGGATGACCCCGCCACCGGCCATTACCGCTGCCGCCGCGACATCTTCACCGACCCGGAGCTATTCGAGCTGGAGATGCAGTACATCTTCGAAGGCAACTGGGTCTTCCTGGCGCATGAGACGCAGATCCCAAACAATAACGATTACTTCACCACCAATATCGGCCGTCAGCCGATCGTCATCGCGCGCAACCGCAATGGCGAGCTGAATGCCTTCATCAACGCATGCAGCCATCGCGGCGCCATGCTGTGCCGCCGCAAGCGTGGCAATCAGGGCACCTATACCTGCCCGTTCCATGGCTGGACCTTCAATAATTCCGGCAAGCTGCTCAAGGTGAAGGACCCCGAGGGTGCCGAATACCCCGAGAGCTTCAACAAGAAGGGCTCGCACGACCTGACCAAGGTGGCGCGGTTCGAGAGTTATCGCGGCTTCCTGTTCGGCAGCCTGAACGCGGATGTGAAGCCGCTGGAAGAACACCTGGGCGAAGCCGCCAAGATCATCGACATGATCGTCGACCAGTCGCCGGAAGGGCTGGAAGTGCTGGATGGCGCCTCCACCTATGTGTTCGACGGCAACTGGAAGCTGCAGGCCGAGAACGGCGCTGACGGCTACCACGTGACCGCGACGCACTGGAACTATGCCGCCACCACCGGCCGCCGCAAGGAGTTGGAGCGCGAGGATAACGTGCGCGCCATGTCCGCAGGCGGCTGGGCCAAGACGGGCGGCGGTTCCTACTCCTTTGAGCATGGCCACATGCTGCTCTGGAGCAACTGGGCGAACCCCGAGGACCGGCCGAACTGGGGCCGTCGCGAGGAACTGGCGGCGAAGCACGGGCAGGCCATGGCGGACTGGATGGTGCTGCGCTCGCGTAATCTCTGTCTGTACCCGAACGTCTATTTGATGGACCAGTTCAGCTCGCAGATTCGTATCCTGCGGCCGCTCTCAGTCGATAAGACCGAGGTGGCGATCTACTGCATCGCGCCGAAGGGTGAGGACGCCGACGCCCGCGCGCACCGCATCCGCCAGTACGAGGATTTCTTCAATGCTTCCGGCATGGCCACGCCGGATGATCTCGAGGAATTCCGCGCTTGCCAGCAGGGTTATTTGGGCCGCGCCGCGGCGTGGAACGATCTCTCGCG
The DNA here is from genome assembly GCA_963750235.1 of uncultured Alphaproteobacteria bacterium. Taxonomy (GTDB): domain Bacteria; phylum Pseudomonadota; class Alphaproteobacteria; order Acetobacterales; family Acetobacteraceae; genus Acidocella. The sequence continues at coordinate 477,363 of CAVVPW010000002.1, read as the reverse complement.
CGGCGCCAAGCACTGGGTCAAGGGGCCGGATGAGATGGCCAACACCATCGGCCTTAAGCCGCTGCTCAGCGGCACGCGCACCGAGGACGAAGGCCTGTACGTGGAGCAGCACCGCTACTGGCTGGATGTCATGAACAAGGCTCTCGAAGGCGAATTCCAGGCTGACGAAGAATAATACCAAATAACCACGGGACAGAAACAATATGATCACGACCGAACAGGCCCAGGGGTTCCTGTACAAGGAAGCTCGTTACCTCGATGACCGCGACTGGGATTCCTGGCTTGCACTATATTCGCCGCAAGCGGAGTTCTGGATGCCGTCCTGGAAGGAGGATGACTCCCTGGTGACCGATCCGCAGAGCCAGATCTCGCTGATTTACTATCCGAACCGCGGCGGGCTGGAGGATCGCATCTTCCGAATCCGCACCGAGCGCTCCAGCGCCTCGATGCCGGAGCCGCGCACCTCGCACAATATCAGCAATGTCGAGCTCCTCGAGCAGAACGGCAATGAATGCAAGCTGCGCTTCAACTGGTTCACGCTGAGCCACCGTTACAAAACCACCGACACATTCTTCGGCGTGTCATTCTACACGCTGGACGTCTTCAACGCGGAGCCCAAGATCACGAACAAGAAAGTGGTGCTGAAGAACGATTACATCCACCACGTCGTCGACATCTACCATATCTGAGCGGGGAGGGGATCATGGCGTTCAAGGTTGCGCTCAACTTCGAGGATGGCGTCACGCGCTTCATCAACTGCGCGGACACCGACACGGTGGCCGACGCTTCGTATCGCGCCGGGATTAACATTCCGCTGGATTGCCGCGACGGCGCCTGCGGCACCTGCAAGCTGTTATGCGAGTCCGGCAAATACGATGGTGGGTCCTACATCGAGGATGCGCTAACGGATGAGGAGGCGGCGCAGGGTTTCGCTTTGGCCTGCCAGATGCGCCCGCGTTCAGACCTTGTGCTGAACGTTCCGGTGCCTTCGCCGGCCTGTAAGACCGGGCCGGCGAAGCAGGCGGCGACGCTGGCGGCGGTGAACAAGCTCTCGCCAACCACCATCTCCTTCTCGTTAAAGCTCGCAGAGCCGGTGACGTTCCTGCCCGGGCAGTATGTGAGCATCGAGGTGCCGGGCACGAACCAGAGCCGTGCCTATTCCTTCAGCTCCGCTCCTGGTGCTGGCGTAGCGAGCTTCCTCATCCGCAACATTCCCGGCGGGTTGATGAGCACGTTCATCGCCAACGCGTGGCCGGGCACGCCGATCAGCTTTGTTGGTCCCTCGGGGAGTTTCTTCCTGCGCGAGGTGAAGCGTCCGCTGCTGCTGCTCGCCGGCGGCACCGGACTGGCGCCGATGCTCTCCATGCTGGCGCATCTGCGGGCCGAACCGCCCGCGCACAAGGTGCATCTCGTCTACGGCGTTACCAACGACGAAGATCTGGTCGAGACCGCGGCGCTGGATGACTACGCGGCAAAAATCCCCGGCTTCACCTGGCAGGCCTGCGTCGCCAATCCCGCCAGCGCCTACCCGGAGAAGGGCTATGTGACGCAGTATATCCTGCCTGAGCAGGTCAATGGCGGCGATGTCGATGTGTATCTTTGCGGCCCGCCAGCTATGGTTGAAGCTGTACGCAAATACTTTACCGATAGCGGCGTGATTCCGGCGAGCTTCCATTACGAGAAGTTCGCCGCCAGTGCGCCTGCGGAAAAGGCGGCATGAGCGCGCCCACCTGGAGCGGCCGTTTCGCGGGCAAGATCGCGGTTATCACCGGCGCGGCGCAGGGCATCGGCCAGCAGGCCGCCTTGCGCTTGGCGCGCGAAGGGGCGGGGCTGGTGCTGGCTGACCGTTCCGCGCTGGTGGAAGACGTGCGGAGCGAGGCGCAATCCCTCGGCGCCGAGACCATCGCCGTGCAGGCGGACCTTGAGCAATACGCGGGCGCCGAGGCGGTGATGGACGCGGCGGAGAAGACGTTTGGCCGCATCGACGTGCTCATCAACAATATCGGCGGCACGATCTGGGCCAAGCCCTACGGCGAATACACGCCGGAACAGATCGAGGCGGAAATCCGCCGCTCTCTCTTCCCCACGCTCTGGGGCTGCCGCGCCGCTTTGCCACTGTTCCTTGCCGGCAAGGGCGGGGCAATCGTCAACATCTCCTCCGTGGCCACGCGCGGCGTGAACCGCGTGCCCTACGCCTCGGCCAAGGGGGGCGTTAACGCGCTCACCGCCTGCCTCGCCTGGGAATATGCCGAGCAGAATATCCGCGTGAACGCCGTTGCCCCTGGCGGCACGGAAGCGCCGCCGCGCCGCATTCCGCGCAACGGGGCGGAGCAGACCCCGCAGGAGAAGATCTGGTACCAGCAGATCGTGGACCAGACCGTGCACTCCAGCCTGATGCACCGCTACGGCACGCTTGATGAGCAGGTCGGCGCGATTCTGTTCCTGGCCTCGGACGAGGCTTCCTACATCACCGGCGTCACGCTCCCGGTGGCCGGTGGCGATCTCGGCTAGGCGGGGATCAGCTCTCCAGTCCGGCCGGCGCTGGTAAGCCCCATTCGGTATAGGTTTCGATGATAACGTGGGACATGAGCGCGAGCACGGCGGAATGGTCGCCGACCCGCCGGCTCATGATGATGGGCGAGGTGGCGCCGGCCTCGTCCAATTCGCGGTAGACGATATCGTCTCTCCGCAGCCGCGCCACGGATTCAGGGATGATGGCATAGCCGACCTCAGCTGCGACGAGGCCGATAGCGGTCTGCAGTTCACGGGCCTCATGCACGATATTCGGTGTCAGGCCACGGTCGTGAAACAGGGAGATCACCTGGTCGGCATAGCTCGGGCGCGGCTCGCGCGGGTAGATGACGAGCGGCTCAGGGGCCAGGCTGGCGAGGCTGAGTGCGAGCGATCCCTCGTGGGATACGAGGTGGTGCGAAAGCGGCAGGGCCACCACCAGCGGCTCGTTCCGCAGCACGTCGCGCCGTACGCCGGGGTCCTCCCGGCGGATGCGTCCGAAACCGACATCGATCCGCCCCTCCTTCAGCGCGGCGATTTGCTCGAAGCTGACCATTTCCACCAGGCTCAGCTCCACATCGGGTGCCTCCGCGCGGAAGCGGCGAATGAGATTCGGCAAGGCGGCGTAAATGGTGGATGGGGCGAAACCGATGACAAAGCGCGGCCGGCCGCTTTCTTTCAGGCGCTGCATCATCATCCGCACGCTGTCCACCCGTTCAAGCACCTGCGTGGCCTGCTCCAAAAACAGTTGTCCCGCGTCCGTGGTCTTCAGCGGCCTGCTATCGCGCTCGAACAGTTGTAGCCCGAGCTCTTCCTCCAATTGCTGGATCTGGCGGCTGAGCGGCGGCTGGGCGATGTGCAGCCGCTCCGCCGCACGGGTGAAATTCCGCTCCTGCGCCACGGCGACAAAATAGCGGAGATGACGCAATTCCATTTCACACCTCGCGGATACGCTCTGCGTTTGCCTGCGCCAGGCCGGCCGACTATGCCATATGGCCATGGCCCGTGGCGTGGCAAGACGGGCGTCAGCCGCCAGCCAGGGTCACGCACCCGTTAAGTGCTGCAATGCCTGGCTGGAGCATCTGCCCGATCTGGCGCCGCCTTATCGGACCCAGGGCAAGATCACGCACCGGCCGTGGTTCTGCCTTGAGGACTACAAGCACTTTTACGAGGCGGCGCGGGCCCGGTCTCTGGCGCCAACTGGTGCGTGTACTGGTTGCGGTAACCTCCGCCTCGGCCTCGCCGCGCCGAACCAATCGCCCCCGCGAAGGTTTGAAGCCCCGCGCTAGCCTTGATCAGGACGGATTCACCGGTGAGCATGGACTGGTCGAGCAGAACTTCGCCGCTTATGAGCTTAACATCCGTTGCCACCACGGCGCCCAGCGAGAGCTTCATCAGATCGCCGGGGACCAGGTCTGTGGCAGGTACGGTTTTCCATGCTCCGTCGCGTTTGACAGAGGCGGAGAGCGCAAGCCGCGACTTCAACGCGGCGAGCGTCGCTTGGGCGCGGCTTTCCTGGAAGAGTTCGAGGGCTGCGTTGAACACAAGGAGAAAGGCGATGATAGCAGCCTCGATATATTTATCGAGCACCACCTCGAGCACAATCGCGGCTTCGAGCATCCACGGCACGCGTGCCTGGAACTTCTGCAGTGCCATGCGCAGCGGATGCATGGTCGTGTACGGCATCGCGTTGGGGCCGAATTTAGCGAGCCGGCGGCGGGCCTTGTCGCCCGTCAAGCCGCCTTTGAAACTCGGTCGCGGGCGTCGATGGAGTTGGCAGAGGCGGCACTTGGCGCGGGCGGACAAGTCTGCGTCTCGACTTGTTTGGGCGCATCCGATACCGCCCCCAATTTTGACGCCGGCTCCGGTTTAGGTGAAGAACTCAACGTATTCTTTGCCTTCATAGCACCTTAGCAAAGTTAATATATGCCCATATAACGGCTCTTTCATGACGGCCAACTGAGCGACCTCATCTTGCCACATCCAATGCCGTGGGCCATTTTACCTTAACACTTCTAGAAAGAAACAATTCTGCCGTTAGGCCGCGAGGGGGGTAATCTGGACAACGCATCCGAGGTTTTGGAGTCTGGCGATGAGGCGGTTTGTTTGAGCAATTTTGACGCGCCGGTCGAAGTGGTCGGGCCCGAGGTCCTGGTACAGGGTGCCATCCTTTAGCATGTGATAGACGGTTGTCAGTATCGAGGCGGCGACCGCGCCGATGGCTTTCTTCGCTCCGCGTCGTGCCCGCAGACGATGGAATTGTGCCTGTAGGTAGCTGCCCTTGTTGCGTGCCGCAGCCCAGGCGCACTGGATCAGGGTGGTCTTGAGCCAGGGGGCGCCTTTGCGCATCTGGTTGGATCGTCGTTTTCCGGCGCTCTCGTCATTCCTCGGGCAGAGACCCGCCCATGAGACGAGGTGGCCGTCGCTTGGAAAGCGGCTCATGTTGCTGCCAATTTCGGAGAGAATGACCCTGGCGCTCAAATCGCTGATGCCGGGGATCGAGGTAAGCAGTCTGATCAGTACGAGAAAGGGTTCGACGTTGGCGTCGACCTTCTGATCGATCTCGTCGATGGCCACATGGAGCGTATCAATCTGCTGAAGGTGCAGGCGCAGCAGGAAGCGATGATGCTTCGTCACCCGGCCGCGCAGTGCCTCACGAAGCTCCTCGGGAAGTGCCTTGATCCGGCGATGGGCGAGCGCCGCGAGCCTGTCGGGATCAGTTTCGCCGGCGATCAATGCCTCGATCATAGTCCGACCGGACTGGCCCATGATATCGGTGATCACCGAATCGAGCTTGATGTTGGCGTCCTCCAGCGTCTTCTGAAGCCGCTGGACATGGCTCGTGCATTCGCGGACGAGCTGCTTGCGGGTGCGCAGCAGGTTGCGCATCTCCTGGGTCTGGGCATCTGGCACGAAGCTGCCCCGGACCAAGCCGTGTGCCAGCAGATCCGCAAGCCAGGTCGCGTCGTTCACGTCGGTCTTGCGGCCCGGCACGTTCTTCACATGGGCCGCATTCGCCAGCACCAGCGCGAAATCGCCATCGCTGAGAATGTGCCAGACCGGCTTCCAATAGACCCCGGTTGCCTCCATGACGATGTGCGTACATCCCGCTGCGGCCAGCCAGGCCGACAGCTTGAGAAGCTCCTTCGTGGTCGTCTTGACCGTCTGGACCTCGCGCTCGACCTTGCCGTCCACCATCCGCCGACGGCTCGCCACCACCATGTCCTTGTGCACATCAAGGCCAGCACAATTCGGATAAAGAACGTCCATGTCTTTCCCTCCTGGTGCGCCGCCGGCTTGGGACCCCCGTCCAAGGAACTCTAGAAAACGCGCTCCCAGGTCGAAGCCGACCCATGGCGCAATCAGGGGTGCTCAAGGATCCCCGGTCCAACTCAGTGACGGGCTCACACGCACCAAGAAACAACCCGACCTCAATGCCGACGACGCCTCAACACCATACCACCAACACGCCCGCAGTTTCATTCACAGCGGGTCGGAAACGCCGGTGGCAAACTCAGTGGAAAGCAGCACCCGGGCTACAAAATTGCCGTTGCGCGGATTTTTTAGAGTGCACCACCTGGAGTGAACGCAATCTAACTATTTGTTAATGAATGTGGCCGTGACCTTAATCGGCAGATGGACCATGACCACTTAGCTTATTGTTGTTCTGAACTGTGGAAACATCCCATGAAAACAGTTGCCGGCGCGTTCGTAATGTTGTTGGCATTATTTTTTCTTGTGCCCATGGTCGTCGGCGGCAGCATTAATGCCTGCCAAGCCCTGGAGAAGCATAATGTCAGCAAGACGGCGTCCAGCATCGCCGGCGGTTCAAGCGGGCCCATTTATGGCGTAATCAATACTATTGGCCAGGCAGGCGCCACGGGGCAGTCGACCAGCATGGCGGAGGCAAATGCCCATCCCAATACCCCAACCACCGTAAGTTGCACGATTTCTTTCTGGAGATCTCTCGTATTCTGATCTTTTCGCCGATTTGAGGAATAAATATACATAGCAGACCCATTGCACACATCCCCATACGCGGAACAGCGACAGACAGAAAAGGGATCAAGCTATGCAGGAAAAGCAATGCCTTCCACTCCAGAGTTCCTGGTGGCATAATCAGGGATCTTTAACCGCCGTGACTCTCTTAATTCAGCGTAGTTTCGGTCGAACCAACGGGGCCACCGCACTCACTCAATTAACGGAGTTTCACCATGTTTCGTAAATTGACATCGGGCCTGATGTTGGCCGTCGCGATAACGGCGCTTTCCGGCTGCGGCGACACCTACCTCTCGCGCGGCGTCACGGGCGGTGCTATCGGCGCTGGCGGCGGTGCCGCCATCGGCGCCGTAACCGGCGTGGGCGCTGGCAAAGGCGCTCTCATCGGCGGCGGTGTCGGCGCTGTTACCGGGGTCGTGACTAAGTAAGTTCAGGGGGCACAGCCCCGTCGTGACAGAGGCGCGCCGATCGGCTAACCGGCGGTTCCTCGGCCTAGGAGCGTGTCCTGGCAACGGCTGAATGGGTCTCGATGGCCGTAGGCTGTTTGTGGCGGCGCGTTCTCATGCGGTTAGCTTTGCGAGATTGTGAGCGGTGCAGATCATCGCCCATTCGCATTTTACCTTGTGGATGCCGCGTGGGAGGAATTGGCGGAAGCTTCTGGCCTGCTTGATCTGTCCGAAGACGGGTTCGACGATGTATTTTCGCATCCGGTATCGAGTTTTATGTCCGCCTTGCCGGAGCCTGGCCCGCATGGCCTGCACCAGTTTGCCCCCCTTCTTGCCACCGCTGGGCTTGCTGGCACGGCCAGCCGCGATGTAGCCGCGCACCGTGCGCACGTTGAGACCTTCGAGGTTGGCCTCTGAGCAGAAGCCGTTATCCGCGGAAACTTCGGTCGGCATTTCACCGGTATTTTCCGCCACCGCATCGAGCAGCGCCAGCAAGGTGTCCTGGTCGGAACCGTTATTGGTGAGGCGATGCGCTACGATAATCTGCGCGTCTGCATCGACGGCGGCTTGTGCATTGTAGGCTTGAATGAAGCCGTCCCGGCCCTTCATGATCCGGCTTTCTGGATCGGTGAAGTTACGCTGCACTTTGGGCTTTGGTTGGCCGGGCGGATGTTTGGGCGTTCTGCCGGCCGCAGCTCGGGGCTGCCATCAGGCTTGAGCGGCGGCCATGGCCCCGCGGCTTCCGCTTGCCGGGCTTCGGCTTCAAGCTCAGCCTTGGCGGCGCGAATGCGCGCCAGCCCGACCTGCTTGTCGCACATCCAATCCGGCGGTTCGTCGCCGCGGCGCATGCTGCGGCGCTCCGCATCCTCAGCCGCATCCTCAGCCGCATCCTCAGTTTGCGCGGGAGCCAGCCATTCGGCCACCTCCTCGGCAAGCGACGTCTCGGTCTCGACCATGCGGGCATAGCTCACCGCCTTGTGCTTCGAGGCGTTGGCCTTGATCTTGGTACCGTCCACCGCAACATGCTCAAGCCCGGCCACGCCAGCCCGGTGGCACAGCGCCAGAACCTGCACGAACAACCCCGCCAGAGCATCGAGATGCCGGCGGCGGAACTCGGAGATCGTACGAAAATCAGGCCGGATCAGCGCCGTCACCGCCTGAAAATCGAACCGCTCCTCACAGGCGCGGGCAAAACGGCGCGGCGAATAAATCCCGCTTCTGTAAGCATAGAGCAACAGCGCCACCATCATTCCAGGGTGATACGGCGGATAACCCCTGACCTCGGTGTAGGCCGCCATGATCGCCGAAAGATCAAGCTCCTCGCAGACCAGATCACGAACCAGATGCGCGGGATGGCCGCTCGGCACAAAGTCGGCGACCGAAGGCGGCAAAAGCCAAACCTCATCAATTCTCCAGGGATGAAACACTTTGCTCATGCAAAAAGAGAATCATCAAAATCACGCCGCGTCGAGACCCATTCAGCCGTTACCAGGACACGCTCCTAGGCGCTTCCCTGGTCGCGGTAGCACAAACTCTTAGCTCCGTCCGGTCTTCCGCACCGCCTCGGCCTGCACTGACTCCGCCTTCTCCAGCGCCTCGGCCTGCACTGCCTCCACCTTCCCCACCGCCTCGGCCTGCACTGCCTCCGCCTTCTCCACCGCCTCGGCCTGCACTGCCTCGGCCTTCCGCACCTCGTCGACCTGCTTCTTCACCGGTTCGGTCTGCGCCGCCTCGATCTGCTTCTTCACTGGTTCGGAAGCGGCGGTGAACACGGCATTGGTCAATTGGGCAATGTGTTGGCTATCCCGGACAGCGGCATCGACGCCATCCTTGATTAACTTCTGCTGTAGCTCGATGAACTCCGCCGGGCTCTTCACGGCGGCAAGCGCTTGGATCGCAGCCATTACATTTTTCGCGTTTCTGGCCGCCAGCTCCTGATATGCCTTAATCAACTCCTGAATAGCGGTATTGGAGGCATCAGTGCTCTTGGTTATAGCGTCGATATTGGGTTTGATAATATCCTCGACAGAGGGGTTGGTCATGACAGGAATTCCTTTGCTACTGACATCTGATTGCGTGGGAGCGATGCACTGACGTTGCTTGTCGACTAAGGCGACATCACGAAACAGAGCAATAAGAGGGCCTCCGTTGGACAAAAATTTACGGAAAGCGACACCTCTTGCTGCTTCTCAGATTCTAGTCGACTATTTAATAATACGCGCAACGGGAACCATGCATTGAGCTTGATTAAGAATGCACAATTCCGACGTCGGTACGAATTACGTTAGCACCAGGTCAAGCAACAAAAACCCTACTTTTTCAACAATATTCGTCCATGGGCGGATTTCGGACGCCGCCCCCATGCTCGTGCAGGTCGGCATCCGAAATCATTCACCATAAATCCTTCACCATCTCCGCCATTCTGGGACCCATCGCGTGACCCGACGGCGGTCATTTGGACACGGCCCGTAATTTTAGATATTCGGACTTTCGGATTTACCGGAACATATGCCCGAAACCGGAACGGAGTGACCTTGCCGCGTCGCGCGAGGCCGTTTGCCTAGCAGGCTTCGCCGTCGACAGCGAATATGCTACACATTCCACGCACCTCCGCCCGCATGCAGAGATACTGGAGACGACGGCGGCTGGCGGTAACAGCAGGAGACCATGTGAAGATCCAGCCAGCAATGGCGGTTTTCGTGATGGCGATGACGCTCGCCTATCTCGCCCTCGCCGCCTTCGGCGCTGGCGGGATCAACGCCTTCCTTGCTCGCCCGCAATTCGTGGCGCTTGCCCTCATTACCCTCGCGCTGTCGGCCTCGGCGCTCTTCACCCAAGGTGGCATCAGACGCGGCGAGCGCGAGGATCGCGGCAACCGATGGGTACTTGCGGCTTTCGCGGTGCTCGGCCTGCTTGACGGCTACCTTCCTGCGTATACCGACCGTATCGGCTTCTGCACACTCGGCGGCGAGACACTCCGCTGGCTAGGCGTGGTGCTCTTCGCGGCAGGTGGCGTTCTGCGCATGTGGCCGGTCTTTGTGCTCGGCCGCCGCTTTAGCGGCCTGGTCGCAATCCAGCCCGGCCATACGCTAGTCACCACCGGCGTTTATGGCGTGATCCGCCACCCGAGTTATCTCGGCCTCCTGGTGAACATGCTCGGCTGGGCACTCGCCTTCCGCTCGGGAATCGGCATCTTGCTCACGGCCCTTACGCTTGTGCCGCTACTCGCCCGCATCGCCTCGGAAGAGAAACTGCTGCGGGCGCAATTTGGCACCGAGTATGACGCCTATTGCGCCCACACTTGGCGGTTGGTCCCCTTCGTTTTCTGACGAGATCAGCCCCTTACTGAGGTCTGCGTGCAGGCGTTCGCTATCACCAGCGGCCGTGACGGATTCCTTTAAATGTCTCAACCGAAATCCTTCACCATCCCGGTCATCAACGTGCGAGCTACTGCTTGCCGAAACCGGACCTTGATTTGGCTTTCACCGGTTCGGTCCGCTACCGATCCATCGCAATCACTCCGTAATAACCGCCGCCGCCGAGCAGCAGGACGACTAAAACGATAGTTAGACCGATTCGGGGTTGGCGCCGCGTATTGCCAGCACCATCTCCTGCCTATGAAAAGATATTTTCCTGCGCCCGCCGCTTTCCTACTCCTCGCCGTCAGCCTATCGGGCTGCTACTGGTATGGTGGCGACCACGGCGACTATGGCCGTCCCGGCTATGGTGGTGGTCCGGAATTGAACTACAACCATCCCAACGGTGGCCCAGAATCTGGCTACAACCATCCAGACGGTGGGCCAAGCCCTGGCCCGGGCAGCGAAGGCTATAATCACCCAGGGTACTAGACCGACATTTCCTCGATGGCCAGCCTATCCGGTCGTTTCCGCGAGGTCGATGGACTGATATACTGGAACCCGTGATTATGGGTGTTCACGATCATATACAGCGCTGTATTTCTTTACGCCGTGCCCGTGTTGTGCTGGTTCCGCTTGATGGGCGCCATTACTCCTTTCGCCACTGGCCGGAAAAATGGTCGGGACATAAAGGTTAGCGGTGGACTATAATTACGGAAATTAGAACAAGGACCGCACAATGACCCAAGCCATCAACTTTGTCGTATTTGTAATCATGACGTTGGCTGGGCTGGTAATGGCTTTCATCGACTTTATTGACGGCATTCTGGCCGCTTTGATGACCTCGGCTGGCATTCCGCCAAATGTGCAGACCATTTTACTCGTCGTCGCGGCGGTGGGCATGGTAATTCTTGCTATTCGCGCATTGGGGGGCTTCTTCGCTGCCCTCATTATTGTCCTGCTCGTGCTGCTACTGGTGCATAAGGTGTTTCCGGGAATGGAGGTGCCGCAGGGTCACGCGCCCTCATGGTTGCATATACCGGGACAACTTCACACATCAATCTGACAAAAAATCTAGCCCAGTATTCCACTCGCTGTTTACGGCCACACTGACAAACCATGCCGGCAATCTGTCCGCATTGGCGGGACGCGATAAATAGGGAAAAGCGTCTGTCCGACTTAATCCATCAAATTTAGGCGGGGCTCGGGGGCAGGGGAGAGTGGAATTTACCCCCTGAAAATGCACGGGAACAAACTGCAACCATGCATTGCGATTCCGCAACGCACAAAAACCAACCGCGAATTTCTATTCCGCTGCCCGCTGCAGTGCCGGCTTAAAATCTGGCGTGCCGAACGCGCACATGAAATGGTCTTTGGTTCCAGGCCACAGGATGCGCCCGCAGTCGAACTCGCCTGATGACCGTGACCGCTAAAGCAGTGGGCTGCTTCGTTTAGCGGAGCCGGGGGCTACGCTACGTAGCTCACTGCTTTAAGCCCACCAAAAAGCTGGTGAAGCATATTGTCCAGATGTACGGGAATATTTACGTGAGGCAACGACCAGCCTGCTCCGAAACAGCTGCCGGTGAGGCAACACGAGAACTCTTACACAGATCGTCGCGCTACAAGTGTTCTTCACCGGCCGTCGTAGGTACTTTCCAGGGTGAGAAAAGACATGATCCCACTGAGCGATGTATCGCCCGCCGTTCAAGCCGTCCCATTGTCACCGTGGCCCTCCGGGCGGCGCACCGGTATTGCCATGCCATCTCGTTGGACGATCGGCGGTGTCTCTGTATTGAGGAACTACAAAGAAGAATTTAAGCAACTTATTCTACAGGGTTTTATACTGCGTTCAACGCGAGCAGGCGGTGCCAAAAGCAAAGCGGGAATGCTGATCAGCCTGAGTTTTCTGACATTGGCAGGCTGTTCCAAACCGGTCCCGGTTGCCGTTGTTGCGGCACCGGTCGGGCATATCTTCCCGACCATGGTGCAGATGCCGCCGCCCACCTCCCACCGTGTTAAAATTACCCCGCAACAAGGGGAGACCTATCAGCAGGCGTTCAATATCATCGGGCTGAAATTGGCTTTGATGATCGGCGCGCTTACCTGTGAACAGAAGAGCCAGTATGATGCCTTCATGACGGCGTTCCAGCCGCATATTCTGGCCGAGCAGCATATCATGGACAACTATTTCCACCGCTTGGGCGGGTCTGCCGGTCGGAGCAAGGAAGATGCGTTCGAGACAATGCTGGCCAATAACCTATCGGTAAGCGCGAGATCGCAAGGCTCGCTCTTCTGTCTGAACAGCGGCGCCGAATTCAAGGCGGTGCTGACCCTGTCGACACCGCAGGCTCTGGATACTTTCGTCACGGACCAAGCACCGCCAGTGCCCTAGAGTGTCGCACGAGTGTCGCCGGCATCGGTCGTTTAACTGGGGGATCGCGGCGGCGGCGGCGCCTGGGGCACGCCGCTTATCGCAACGACGGGTAAGTCGGAAACGCTCACAATGCCATGCTGGCTGGAGAAGGTAATTGAGCCGCCATAGGACTGCTGCTGCGAGAACCCGCCTATCTCCTATCTGATGATCCAGCGTGTCATAGACCGTGACCGTGCCGTTGGTCTCGATGGTGAGTTGCCGCGGCCCGTGCATCCCAAAAAGGATGCTGCGGCGGCAGCGACTTTTAAAAAAACTTCGCCAGTCTGGTGCGCGCCGCACTCATCGACACCACGGCTGGCGCGCCGATAGAAATTTGGTTCCAGATGCTATGAGGGAGGACATTGCCCGGGCAGAGGGTTCAAACTGGCAAGCGTCCGCAACCAGATCGAGGAGCTCGCCACCATGCCGTCCGAGAACACCATCCATATTGCCATCGAACTCAGCGTCACGTCGTGGCTTGTCGCAGTGCGGCTGCCAGGCGCGGATAAGTCACGATTGCACCATCTCGAAGGAGGCGACACGAAAGCGTTGCTCGCGCTGATTGCCGAGTTAAGAGCGCGTACGTCGGCCAAGCTCGACTGCGCCGCAGATGTAGCGTGCTGCTTTGAGGCAGGCCGTGACGGCTTTTGGCTGCATCGATTGCTGACCGCACAGGGCATTGACGCGTATGTCCTCGAGCCGACCAGCATTCTGGTGAACCGGCGTGCTCGCCGGGCCAAGACCGACCGGCTTGACGCAGAAGGCATGCTCCGTGTGCTGGCAAGGTGGCTGGGCGGTGACCGGCAGGTCTGCAGCATGGTGCGGGTGCCGACACCTGAGGAGGAGGACGCCAAAAGACCACACCGAGAACGAGAGCATCTCGTCCAGGAGAAGCTCCGCATCGAGAACAGGATCGAGGCACTGCTGTTTACACAGGGCATCCGGGGAAGGCCGTCCCTGCGTTCGTGGGACCGCGACATGGCCGCCCTGCGCACCGGAGACGGGCGCGCATTACCTACCTTCATGCAAGCCGAACTCAACCGCCTCAGACGGCGGCTCGTCCTGATCCTGGAGTTGATTCGCGAGATGGAATCTGAGCGTGCCGAAGCACAGACCGCCACGGCCGAGGATGCGACGACCCGGAAGATTATCGCGCTGCAGCATATCCGCGGCATCGGCGCCAACTTCTCCGCCGTCTTGGTGCGCGAGGTGTTCTACCGTTCGTTCGGCAACCGCCGGCAGCTCGCAAGCTACGTCGGCATCGCGCCCATGCCCTACCAGAGTGGCGGCATGGACCGCGATCGAAGCATCAGCCGTGCTGGTAATCCGCGAGCACGCACGACAATGATCCAGCTTGCCTGGCTGTGGCTGCGCTATCAACCAGGCAGTGCGCTTGCCATATGGTTCCGCGAGCGCGTCGGCACGCTCGCCGGACGCACGCGCCGGATTGCCATCGTCGCGATGGCAAGAAAACTTCTGATTGCACTCTGGCGCTACGTCGAGACTGGCGTCGTGCCGGAGAGCATCGAGATCAGCACGGCGGCAGAGGCCGCAGCATAATTCAACGGGATTGTCGCAGGCGACATCACCGCCGGCGACAATGCGGGAAGCGCGACCGTCTTCTTCTTTGGTAACCCTTGGGTTACCGCGTTTCAGGTGGGTCGCGTCTCACTCGGGCACGCCTCGTGTATGAGGCATTATGGTGCGGGCTGCTTCGCCAGACCCGGCCGCATGTAAGGTTACGCAGCTGCCGCTGCGATGCCGCACGCCCGAGACCCGAGGACTACAGGATTGTCGTTCAACCAGCCAGGGAGCAAAGCTTGCAGAAACACCGTTGACAGCCTGACCCTCATGTAAGGACGAGGCCAGGGTCGGTCAGAAGGGAGGTCACGCCTATATCTGGGCGCCACGTGGCTCACGGCCGCTGATGGTGCGTGATAACCGCCATGACTCCGCCTACATCTTTGGTGCGATCTGCCCGCAGCGCGGCGTTGGGGCTGCGATCATCACACCTGGCGCAAACACCGAGATGATGAACTTGCACTTGGCCGAAATCAGCACACAAGTGGCACCGGGGGCCCACGCCATGCTGATTTGCGATGGCGCCGGCTGGCATCAGAAGGGCAAGCTCTTGCACATACCCGAGAATATGACCTTGCTGCCCCTGCCGACCTACAGTCCCGAATTGAACCCCATGGAGAACGTCTGGGACTATCTGCGGCAGAACAAACTATGCGCCACGGTCTGGGACAACTACAACGATATCGTGGAAGCCGGCAAAACCGCATGGAATTGGTTCATCGCCGATCCGGACCGCATCAACTCAATTGGTAGCCGCGATTGGGCGTGTGTCAGTCTTTAGGCGGATCGGTATTATAGGCAAGGCGCGGCTGATCCGGAAGTCGCGGCAGCTTTTGCAAACGTCCTCAGATTCATCTGCAGGCCTTCAACATGCCCAGCTTGCGTTGGATTTGACGCTCGTCACAAAATGCCTCTTTTCCTTGACTGAAGCTCCCAAAAAGAATGTCTCACGAGCTCCTACACATCCACATCAGAGCACGATGTCTTATCATTTTTCCATTACGTAGGTTCCAGGCGCATCGCACAGCGGCGGGTGGGCGGCGCTGCCCAGGGCGGGTGGTTGGGCCATGGCACCAGCACGGGCACCAAGCCAGACTGACCAGTCGCCCCACCAGCTTCCGTCATAGCGTTCGGCGTAGGCGCGCCATTCCTGGGCGGTAGTCGCTGCGGCCGTCGCCTCCTTGAGGGTCCAGTACGCGGCATTTTTACTGCCGGGCGGGTTGATGATACCCGCGATATGGCCGCTCGACGCGAGGATGAAGCGCACGGTTCCACCGGTGAGTTGCGTGAGCCGCCAAGCGGACTCCCATGGCACGATATGATCCTTTTCGGCGCCCACCGCGTAAACGTCGAGCGTGATGCGGCGAAGGTCCAACGCTTCGCCCATCAGTTGGATCTTGCCGGGCTGGATCAGGTTGTTCTCAATGTAGGTATTATGCAGGTACCAGCTATGGGCCGTGCGCGCCATCCGCGTGCCATCGTTGTTCCAGTACAGCAGGTCGAAGGCGGGTGGTTTCTGACCCAGAATGTAGTTGTTTACCACATTCGACCAGATCAGATCGTTGCTGCGCAGCAGGTTGAACATATCGGACATCTGCCGGCTATCGAGGTAGCCGCGTTCCAGCATCTGCTTCTCGATAAAATCGATCGAGTCTTCGCCAAGGAACAGCGCAGTGTCGCCGACTTTCTCGAAATCCTGGAGCGATACCATAAAGGTCGCCGTGTTGAAGCGTTTGTCACCTTTGGCTGCCAGCAAGGCAAGTGTCATCGCGAGCAAGGTGCCGCCGATGCAATACCCCATGACGTTCACAGTGGGGCTGCTGGTGATCTTGCGGACAACGTCGCTCGCCGCCAGAGGACCGAGTTCCACGTAGTCCTC
Source organism: uncultured Alphaproteobacteria bacterium (assembly GCA_963750235.1). Classification (GTDB taxonomy): domain Bacteria; phylum Pseudomonadota; class Alphaproteobacteria; order Acetobacterales; family Acetobacteraceae; genus Acidocella. The sequence goes on along the minus strand of CAVVPW010000002.1, from coordinate 461,178 downwards.
GATCGTCGTTTCCTCCATGGAAGCATCCGGATTCTTCCAGGACGCCATGAAAACCGTAAACCCTTGTTCGACAAGATAACGCACCATGCTGTTCTTGGGTTGCAGGTCCATGATGTAGAATTTGTTGATCCATGGCGGGAAAATCAGCAGCGGCACCTCATGGACCTTGGCCGTCTTTGGCTCATATTGGATCAGTTCGATCAATTTATTACGGTAAACCACCTTGCCGGGGGATAGAGCCAGGTTGCGCCCGGGCGCGAACGCCTCAGTATCGACCATGCTCAGCCGGCCCTCCTCGATATCGTGCATTAGGTTTCGGATCCCGTCTGCGATACTCGCCCCTCCGGTCTCCACGACGCGGTGCATCGCCAACGGATTGGACAGCGGCATCAATGTCGGACTTACGGCATCGACAAATTGGCGGAGATGGAAGTTGAGCCGCTGCCGCTCCGCCGCGGTTATGTCATCGAACCCGTCCGGCTGGTGGAGCAGCCAGTCCGACGCCAGCAGGTAGAATTCCTTCAGGGTGCGATAGACCGGGTTATTTTGCCACTCAGGGGCAGCGAAACGCTTGTCTTTGCCACTCGCTGGTTCGCCCCCAGCGGCATCTGCGCTGGACGGTGCCATGCCGTACCAGCGCTGGGCGAACTCCGTCCAGGTATCGACGGTGGACTGGATCAGCTTAAGATTGAACTCCGCCGCGGCGGTAATCGCGGCCTCTGGCCGGCTGAGCTGGTGAAGCCAGACGGTGCGCAGCGCCCGGACGATCTCGGCCCAGTCGACGGGGATTACCTCATGGAGCGGATTGGCGTTCAGCGTTTCCTCGCTTGCGAGCAGAAGCGGATCCCCGGCCAGCCATTCGCCAAGTTGGTGCACGTCCTCCTCAAGCAAGTGGTCGCCCGGCAGATCCTGCGTCTCAGGCCGAGGCGTTTGCAGCGGTCCGGGACCGCGGATCGCAGACGTGGGCGAAGCTGGTTTTTCCTGTGGCAGGCTCTTGGTCATTGATTACCTCCCTACTCGGTCATCAGCCGGCCGGTGCGCCGTTTTTCTGATGCCGGCAGTTCCCGCCGCCCCCGTCTCTTCGTAGCACGTCGCTGGGCACGACTGCCGCAAGGCCAGCAGGCGTTTCACCACAGACAGACTTATGTGGCTTGCCAACACATGGTGCCAACGCATGGTAAGGTGCGAAGGCTGCGCGGCGGTTCTTGTCAACGCGCTGATTAATCGCTGCGGCACCGGGCGGCGATGTGTTTGGGGCATCCATTAATCTCCATATGGAGTTGGAGTTGCCCCAGTTTGAAGGACTCTTTTAGGCTTTGTCTGGACGTGTCTAATTTATAATGTAATAACCTTCCGTCGATATCCGCCCTCTCGCTCGCAAGCCGGTTAGCCAGCAGGGCGCTGAGCCGATCTTCGGGGGAAATCGGGGGGAGAGAAATGACGACTTCCAGAGCGCGTCAGACCTAACGGGGGGCGAAAGCCCTCCGTCTGTTTGGACGATTCCCAATCCGGCTCTACTGGATCTTGTTGATCTGCGCCTCGGACAGGCCACGGATGAAGTCTGGCAGCGGCACGAAGCCGATGCTCGAGAGGTAATTCGGGGCATTGCCGCCGTCGACGGCGATCGCCCAGAGCAGGAAGCGGCGGAGCGCCGCTGCGGTCGCGGCGTTGGGTTGGCTCTTGGAGACCACGGCGTATTCGTAGTTGACCAGCGGATAGCTGTCGTCACCAGTGGCGAAGACCAGGCTGAGGCGCTCGTCGGGCGGGGTGCGCGGGTCGAGCTCGGCGGCGGCGGCGGCGATCGTCTCCAGCGTCGGCAGCACGAATTTGCCGTTCTGGTTTTCTATCGGCGAAATGCCGAGGCCGGCCTTGGCGATCTCGTTTTGGTAGCTGATGCCGACATAGCCGACGGAGTAGGGGGTTGCGGCCAGCGCCTTCGCCACGCCGACATTGCCGATCGCGGTTTGCTCCGCGGCGACGTCCGGCCAGGCGACGCTGGTGCCGTAGCCAATGGCGTCTTCCCAGCTCTGCGTCGAGAAATCGAGGAACTGGGTGAAGATGAAGGTATCGCCCGAGGCGTCGGCTCGGCGGATCGGGATGATCGTTTGGTGCGGCAGGGCGACGCCCGGATTCATCCCCTTGATCGCGGGGTCGTCCCATTCGGTGATCTCACCGCTGTAGATGCCGGCGAGGGTCGGGCCGTCGAGCTTCACGCCCGCGCCGTTCAGGCCGGGGAGGTTGTAGTTCACGGTCTGCGCCGAGATGGCGAGCGGGATGTCGAGGATTTGCGGGTTCTGCTCGGTGGCCTCGTCGGAGAGATAGGCGTCAGACGCGCCGATGCTCGCGGTGCCGGCGATCGCCGCCGCGATCCCGGCGCCCGAGCCGGTGGGGGCGGCGGTGAGCGTGACGCTCGGATCGATCTCACCGTAATCGGTGATCCATTGCTCGAAGAGGGGGAAGAGCAAGGTCGAGCCGCTCTCTCTCAGCACGATGCTGCCGGCCTGCGCCGGGCGGTCGGCGGCTAGCAGGAAGAGCGACAGGCAGGCCGCGGCGAGCAGGTACGCGCTTCGTTGTGCGGCCTGTGGGGATGATTTTGCCATGTGACGAGGTCTCCTGTTCTTTTTATGCCGTCTGCCGCCTCAGCGCCCGACCCGGTCGAGACTCACGCCGGTCGTTTCGATCCGGTAGAGCCAGGTGACGACCGCGCCGAGCACCGAGGTGAGCACAAGCGCGTAGAGCAGGCCTCGGGTGCCGATCGAGGCCATCAGGATCGGGAAGCCGAAGGTGGTGCCGACCGCGCCTATCTTGGCGACCATCGCCGCGAAGCCCGCGCCCATGCCGCGCACCTCGGTCGGGAACACCTCGCCCGCGAGCAAATAGGTCTGCGCGTTCGGGCCGAGATTGGTCATGAAGTTGAACAGCATGAAACCGGTGAAGATCAGGGTGATCTTGAGGCTGCCGGAGGCGCCTATCGAGAACGAGGCGATCGCGAGGCCGACCGCGCAGCCGAGGAAGCCGAAGATCTGCAGGCGGATGCGGCCGAAGGTGTCGGTGAGCGCGATCGCGAACAGAATGCCAACCACGAGCAGCGAGGTGATCAGCGCCGAACCCTCGGCGGAGCGGATGCTGTTGGTAATCATGTCGGAGAGGCTCCGCACCTTGTCGGGCGCCCCGCCGAGCGCCGTGGCGAGGATGGTCGGCGTGAACACACCGATGCCGTAGGTGCCGAGATCCTGGATGAACCAGGGGGCGGAGGCGAAGATAGTGGCACGGAGGTTGCGCTTGTTGAACAGCGCGAAGAACGACTGGCTGGAGGCGCTTGCCTCGTCGGCGACATGGCGCATGAGCGCCACCGCGCGCGGGTAGAGCGGCTTGCGGTAGAGCAGCTGGGTTACGGCGGCCTCGGCCTCCTTGTGGGCGCCGCGAACGATAAGCCAGTTGGCGCTTTCGGGGATGAAGAAGCGGCCGACAGTGATGAGGATGGCAGGCACCAGGGCGGTCGCGTACATCCAGCGCCAGGCGTCGAGGTCGGGGTCGCGCACCAGCACGGCGGCGCCGATCGCGATGCCGGTCATGGCGCCGATCGCCTGGAAGGCGAAGGCGCCGAGCACGAGGCGCCCGCGAGAGGCGCTCGGGATGTTTTCCGAGATGATCATATGCGCGGTTGGATAGTCGCAGCCGAGCGCCATGCCGACGCCGAACAGGCAGATCGCCAGCGAGATGAAGTTCTGCACCATGGTCAGCAGCGCCAGGAAGGCGCAGAACATGATCATCTCGGCGATGAACATGCGCTTGCGGCCGAAATAATCCGACATTCCGCCGAGGAGCATGGTGCCAACCAGGATGCCGGCGAGGCTTGCCGAGGTGACGAAGCCCTTTTCATCCGCGACGAGATGGTACTCCCTGGTGATCAGCGGCACAGTCACGCCGCCCATGAACACCACGAATCCCTCGAAGAACTTGCCGGCGGCGGCGAGCATCCAGATGCGCCACTGCATGCCGGTCAGCGGCGCCGATTTCAGCCTGGTGCCGTCAGACCAGGCCGGCAGCTCGTCGATATACTCTTGGACTGTCTTGGAGCCTGGCGCCGTCCCGCGCTTGTCCACCATTTCGTCCATGGCCGCTCATCCCCTTGTTGCAGGCACACGAGCAACGCCCCGATCCCGGTAGCTGCTGGGGCGTATCACGCCTCGATTGGTGACAGCTGACCACAAGGTCGAGCGGGAGACACATGAACTTTATGTGTCAACCCGGGCGCTAGGCGAGGCGCAAAAATTCAAGCCCATCTTATCGCACATAAACGGCGTTCTACCCCCTCGTTGGGCCCAAACAGCCGGATTCCGGCCCAACCGTCGAACTTGTGGTCACATGAAACACGCTTGCTCAGACGCCCTGAAAGTCGTGAAAATTCAAGCCGGATGGATGTGCTGCGTTTCCTCCGTTAGAAGTAACGCCGTTGACTGGGCGATGCCGGTTAGCCGTTGAAGGAGTCTTTTTTGCAGCGATCTCTTTGTCTCGAGGCTGGTGCGCCTTGCTAACCTCGCCAGCCTTTCTTGCGGTTCACTACGCGGATCCCGTTGCAGCCAGCCCGCTTCTGGCATGTCCCGACCAACTCCTTCGGCGTGGTCGGCTATGGTGCGGAGCGCCCTGGAGGCTTGCCGCCATCATGCCCTTTTTTGCCCGTCCCGCTGCTGCCCGTGCCTGGGGGCGCGGTACTCGAAATATGGACCGCCGCTTCACCAATCAGGCGCTGCCAGCTCGGGCCGGTTGCAGGGGCCTGTAATGGCGAACTGGCTTTTGGCAGCCTCATTCTGGAAGAGCGCGAAGGCGCCGCGCTGGAAGATATTGTTGCTCAAGCTTATCAGGATATTTTTGATTTTCTTGAGCATACGGGCTGTAATCAGCCAATCCGGTTTTGGAATTATCTGACCGCGATCACCGAGGAAGAACGGGGGCTGGAGCGTTACCGGCGATTCAATATTGGCCGCCAGAGCGCCTTCATCGAGCGGCTGCGCCAGAAGGTGCCGCCGGCGGCCAGCTGCCTTGGGGCCCATCATGGCGCCTCGGTGATTTATTTTCTGGCGGCGCGCGAGCCGGCACAGGCGATAGAAAACCCGCGTCAGATTGCCGCCTACGCCTATCCGCCGGTTTACGGCCCGTGCAGTCCGAGTTTTTCGCGCGCATCTTTGTATGCCAAGCGCGGCGCGGAGATGCTGTTCATTTCAGGAACTGCGAGCATTGTCGGCCATGAGACGCGCCACCACGGCGACCTGGAGGGGCAGATCGCCGAGACAATCGAGAATCTCCGCGCACTTATCACCAACGCCGGAAAGCGTATCGCCCGGTCTGAAGATTGGGCCCTTAAAGCCTATCTCCGTGATCCGCTTTACCAGTCGGCGGTCGAGGCGCAGCTTACGGCGATGTTCGGCGCGCAAAGCCAGCGCCTCTATCTGCATGCCGACATCTGCCGCCCCGATTTGCTTGTCGAGATCGAGGCGGCCGGCATAAGCATGGCATAGGCCGTGCTTATGCCTCGATATTGCGCGGAATGGCGAGGCCCAGTTTCGGCATCACGAATTTCAGCAGAGGCCCGGTCATCAGAGTTGTCACCACCGCCATGATGACGAGCATGGTGAAGATTTTTTGCGGCAGAAAGCCGGTTTCCAGGCCAATATTCAGAACGATCAGTTCCATCAATGCCCGCGTGTTCATCAGTACGCCGAGCAGCAGCGCCGCGTGGCCGCTGTAGCCGGCCATCCGGCTCGCCAGCGTTACCGGAACAATTTTGCCGAGGATCGAGAAGGTCATGAAGATCAGCAGCCAGAGCCAGTCAGTTTGGGAGGTGAGGCCGAGCAGATTGGTGTGCAGGCCGGTATAGGTGAAAAACACTGGCAGGAAGAAGACAAGCACGAAAGTGCCTACCTGGCGCCGCCACGCCGCGGCGAAGGCCTGGTCGTGATGCACCAGCAGCCCGCCGACAAAGCCGCCGAAAATTCCGAATATGCCGAGCTTGAACGTGATCATGCCAAGGACGAACACGGAGATGAGAATGATCGCCATCAGCGTCGGCGGCACTTCGTCGTTATGCACCGGATATGCCTTCAACAGCCACCGGGCGGCGGGGCGCAGCAACCACACGCAGGCAAATGCGAAGCCAAGCACACCTGCAATCTGTAGCGCGGTTCGCGCTGGGGCGAATGTTGCCGTGGCGACCGCCGACACCGTTGCCAGCAGCAGCCAGCCGGCGACATCGTTAAGTGCTGCGGCGGAGATCGCCAGCACGCCGAGTTCGTGCCGCATCATGCCGTATTCGGTGAGGATGCGGCCCAGTATGGGCACCGCGGTGATCGCCATGGCCACGCCGCAGAACAGCGCATAGACGTGGGCGGCGACAGACCCGGCGAATACCGGCGCGGAGAGATGCCCAAGCCATAGGCCGAGCCCGAATGGAACCCCAACGGATACGGCCGCTATTGGCAGCAGCGCCCGCCGCGCCCGCGCCTCGCGCAGATGGCCGAACTCGAAGCTCATGCCGATCTGGAACATCAGCAGAATGAGGCCGATTTGCGACAAAATCACGATGGCCGGCGCTGGCTGCGCACCAAAAATGGCGGCTGAGACGGAGGGGCAGAAATGCCCGAACAGGGAGGGGCCAAGCAGCAGCCCGGCGACGATCTCGCCGATCACGCCCGGCTGGCGGAAGCGGCGGAACAGCAGGTTCATCAGCCGCGCCGCGCCGATCATCACGACCAACTGGACAAGGATGGTGATCAGCAGCGTTTCGGTCTGCTGCGGGGCGGTCGCTGGTGTCATTCTTGCTATGCCTGGGCTTCTGGTGTCTGGCAGGTAAAAGGGTGCAACAAGCCGGACCTGCTCGCGCAGGCATCGCTGGTGAAACCGCACGCGGCCATGTCGCGCACAATGGGCGGGCGCCGTGCTAGGTCGGAATAAATTTCCTCGAAGACGGCCTGGAACCGCGCAGTGTCATCGTACTCATCGAGGTTGGACATGACGGCGGACCTGTGGCTTATTGCGGCTGTTACAGATCTTCGGCGGATACGGCATCCGGGTCAACGTGGCGTATCCTGTGCGTATTTGGGAAGGAGTTTTCCGCGTGGCGCAGCTTCAGCAGGTTGGCTCATTGTCCTCGCCCGCGGATTGCGACGTACTCGTTATCGGCGGCGGCCCGGCTGGGTCCACCGTTGCGGCGCTGCTCGCCGAGCGCGGCCGTCGCGTGATTCTCGTCGAGAAGGACCGGCATCCGCGCTTCCATATCGGCGAATTGTTGCTGCCGCATAATCTGCCATTGCTGGATCGGCTCGGCGTGCGCGGCCAGATCGAGGCGAGCGCGATCCAGAAGCATGGCATCGAATTCGTCTCGCCTTATCATGGCAAGACCGTGCGCTATGAATTTGCCAAGGCCTGGGACAAACGCTTCCCCTACGCGTTCCAGGTCCGCCGTTCGTCGTTTGACCATATCCTGCTGCGCAACGCCGCCGCCAAGGGGGGCGAGGTCATCGAGGGCTGCCGCGTTACCGCGGTCGAATTTCCCGAGGATGGACCGCCGCGCGTCACGGGGCGTGACGAGGATGGCGCAACGCGGCAATGGCGCGCCAAATTCATCGTCGATGCCTCGGGCCGTGACACGCTGCTGGCCTCGCAGTTGGGCGCCAAGGAGCGTAATCCGCGCAATGACAGCGCCGCCATCTTCGGCCATTTCACCGGCGCCCGCCGGCTGCCGGGCAAGGCGGAAGGTAATATCACCGTCGTCTGGTTCGACCATGGCTGGTTCTGGTTCATTCCGCTCTCCGACGGCACAACCAGCATCGGCGCCGTCTGCCCGGCGGCGTTCTTCAAGAACCGCGGCACCGATCTGACCAGCTTTTTCATGAGCCTGATCGCGTCCTGCCCCGAGATTGCCGACCGGCTGAAGGATGCCACGCTGACGGGCAGCGTGACCGCCACCGGCAATTACTCCTACCTCTCGAAGACCACCAGCGGGCGCAATTTCATCATGGTCGGAGACGCCTGCGCCTTCATCGATCCGGTCTTTTCGACCGGCGTGTATCTGGCGATGAAGACGGGCTTCTGGGCTGCGGATGTGGTGGAGTCCTGCCTGTGTACACCGCAACGCGCGGCGCGCGAACTGCGCCGCTACGACGCGGCAATGCGCAACGCCCTGGATGCCTTCACCTGGTTCATCTACCGCATACGCGAGCCCGCCATGCGCAACCTGTTCATGTCACCGCGCAACGTGTTCCGTGTGGAGGAGGCTGTTCTCTCCCTGCTTGCCGGTGGTTTCTCCGACGGCTGGCCGGTCCGCCTGCGCCTTTATCTGTTCCGCGCCCTCTATTATGCGACGAAATTTTCGCATCTGCGGCACCGTTTTGCCGGGCGCGGGCAGCATGCGCCCGAGGCTAAGCCGAGCGAGGCCAGATCCTAGGCCCGGCCGTGTCGAGCACCCATCTCGTTCTCGTTCCCAGCTACAATACGGGTGCCAAGCTTGGGGAAACAATTGCCGAGGCGTTGCGCCACTGGCAGACCGTATGGGTGGTGATTGACGGCAGTACCGATGGCAGCGATGCGGCGCTGAAGCAGGATGAGCCGGGACTGCGCGTCATCCACCGCCCCACCAATGGCGGCAAGGGCGCTGCAGTGCTCGACGGGCTGCGCGCCGCAGCAGCAGCGGGCTTCACCCACGTGCTGGTGATGGATGCCGACGGCCAGCACCCGGCCGCCAAGATTACCGAGCTGATGGCGATCTCACAACAAAACCCGCAAGCGATGATTCTCGGTCTCCCGCAATTCGACGCCAGCGCGCCCCGCATCCGTGTCATCGGCCGGCGCATTTCCAACGTGCTCGCGCGGCTGGAAACGCGATGCGATATCGGCGATGCGCTGTTTGGTTTCCGCGTCTATCCGCTGGTCCCGTTGCTGGACGTTATGGCCGCAAGCCGCCACATGCGGCGCTACGATTTCGACACCGAGGCGGTGGTGCGGCTGTGCTGGCGCGGCGTGAAGGTGATCAATCACCCGGTCCCGGTGCGCTATTTCACCGCGGCGCAAGGCGGCGTCTCGCATTTTCGCTATGGCCGCGACAATCTCCACCTCGCCGCCATGCACGCCCGGCTCATCGCCGCCGCCCTGTTTAGGCCATTCCGCCGTTGATCGAAATCAGCTGACCGGAAATATAGCTGGCCCGGTCGGAGGCCAGGAAGGCAACGAGATCGGCCACCTCCTCTGGCTGTCCCGCCCGCTGCATCGGGACCAGCTTCGTGATCGTCTCTTTCGGAAAAATGCCTTCAGTGGCGGGCGAGGCGATGATCCCCGGCGCCACAGTATTGACCGTGACGCCCCGGCTGGCCAGTTCCAGCGCCAGAGACCGCGTGGCCCCGTGCAGCCCCGCCTTGGCCGCGGCATAATTGGCCTGGCCTCGATTGCCCATCACCGCCGCGACGGAGGAGATGTTAACGATCCGCCCCCAGCGTGTGCGGAGCATCGGCAGCAGCAGCGGCTGCGTGACATTGAAGAAGCCGTTGAGAGACACGTCGATGACCCGCGCCCATTGCTCCTGGCGCATCCCCGGCATCACGGCGTCGTCATGGATGCCGGCATTGTTCACGAGAATCTGGATCGGCCCAGCCTCCAGCAGCTGCGCCAGCGCCTGTCCGGTCTGCGCCGCGTCGGTGATGTCGAAGCGCACCACCTCCGCTGAGCCGCCCTGGGCCTTTATCCCGGCCGCGATCTCCGCCGCGCGGTCTGCCTGGCCATGGGCATGGACATAGACATGGTGCCCCGCCGCCGCCAGCGCGCGCGCGATGGCGCCGCCGATTGTGCCGCTGCCGCCGGTGACCAGGGCGCGGCTCACGGGTTTGCCCCGAACAGCACAGTGGCACGGCCGCCAAGCAGCTCGACCTCGCCGTCCGTGACCGTGAAACTATAAGATGCCCCGCGCGTATCACCGATAAGGCGCGTGGCGCTGATGATGAGCGGCCCCGCGGCATCGAGCTGCGCGCGCGCCAGCCGGACATCCCGCAAGCTCACGAGGTAGCCGGGCACTGGCGGACCCGCCTCATCGGCGGTCAGCCGACCATGCACGGCCATGGCCTGCGCCGCGATCTCGATCCCGCACGCAGCCCCCAGCGTGCCATCGGCGCGGCGCATCGGGTTGTCCGGGTTGCGGTAACAATGGGACAGGCAGCGCACCGAGTCCGCGTCCCAGTCCAGCACTTCGTCGAGCAGGCACATGGCGCCGCCATGAGGGATCAGCGCCAGAATGCGCTCGCGGCCGATGCGGCTCATGCCGGGTCCTGCCAGCCCGCCGCCGGGCGCGGCGCAATGTTGAGCATGAGCGCCATGTCCTCCAGATAATCCAGCGCCACCGCCGCAGCCACATCATCCGCCAGCGCCGCCAGCAGCGGCAGGCAACGCGCCGCAGGCGTGGTCCGCCGCAACTGCTCCAGCGCCGGGCTGGCGGCAGGTGAGGGCGCGTGGCTTCCCGGAAGCAGCGTCAGCCCAAGCCTCGCGAAGCCTGCCGCCGAGGGCGATGGCGACAGCACCAGCGCCGCGCCGAAGGCCGCGCCGATCGGACGCACCGCGCTGAGCGGGGCGGGGTAGGGCACATCGTAGGCGATCAGCGCCACAGCCTCGCGCAGTGCGGCAGCCTGCGTGGCGGCCTCGAGCAGTCCGGCGGCGAAACTGCCATCATGGGCGCACAGGCTAGTCAAGGCGGAAGTCGCGCCCGTGGCGATGCTCCAATAGCCCGCAGCCGCGTTATGCACGGAATTATGGAACTTGGTCGGCGACAGTTCCCGCTGCGGCGAGGCCAGCGCGCTGAGAATATCGTGGATCGTATCGCCATCGCCGCCCGAGGAGGCGAAGATCGCCGGCGTGTGAGCGGGATCGCGCCCGGCGGCGGTAAAAGCCTCCGCCCCAGCGGCGAGCGCGATTTTCACGATTTTCGGTGCGCGGCGCCGCTCATTGGCCGGCAGCAGGGGGCTCGGTGGCAGGGTCGCCGGCCCTGGCAAATGTTCCGCCCGGCCCGCCAGCACCTCCTTGGCGTGCGTCCAGCCCTCCATCCCTGGGCCATACAGCCCAACACCTTCGAGGTAGATGCGCATCATGCCGCCCGTCCGAGCACGAGGCTGCAATTTACGCCGCCAAAGCCGAAGGCATTGATCAAGACCCGGCTAAGGCGCGCAGGCCGCCCCGTGAGCACGTAGCCACTGCCAAAGCTCGGGTCGAGGCGGTTCGTATGCGGGCTGCCGGGCAGAAAGCCGTGCTGGATGGCGAGCGCGCTGATCGCCGACCCGACCACGCCGGAGGCCCCCAGCGTGTGCCCGGTGAACCCCTTGTTTGAGTTGCACGGCACATTGCTGCCGAACAGGTCGGTGATGGCGCGATCCTCGGCCGCGTCGCCCGTCAGGGTCGCCGTGCCATGCAGATTGATATAGTCGATTGCTGAGGGTTCCAGCCCGGCTTGCGCCAGGGCCTGCGCCATCGCGCGCCTGGCGCCCAGTCCCTCGGGATGCGGCGAAGACATATGGTAGGCATCGGAGCTCTCGCCGGTGCCGAGCAACAGCACTGTGTTGGCGTCGTGCCTTGGCCCCGGCCGCTCCAGCAGGACGAAGCCCGCCCCCTCGCCGATCGAGATGCCGTTGCGCGCGGCATCGAAGGGCCGGCACGGCCCCTCCGCCATCACGCCGAGTGCATGGAAGCCGAACAGGGTTGTGGCGCAGAGCGTATCGGCGCCACCGACAATGGCGGCATCGCACAGCCCGGCATCGATCATCCGCGCGGCACTGGCAAAAACCTTGGAGGTCGCGGCGCAAGCCGTGGACACGGCGATGGCCGGACCCTTGAGACCGAGATAATCGCGCACGAAGTGCCCGAGGGCGTAGGTATTATGCGTGCGCGCGTAGTCGAAGCCAGCGGGCAGATTGCCCGCCGGATCGCGCCGGCGATAGGCGGCCTCCGTCTCCAATATGCCGGAGGTGCTGGTGCCGACGAACACGCCGATGCGCGCGGCGCCATAACGCGCCCGCGCCGCCGCCACATTGTCCATGAAGCCATCCTGGTGCAGCGCCAGCGCGGCGAGCCGGTTGTTGCGGCAATCGAACCCCGCCCATTCACCGGTCAGCGGCTGCGTCTCCAGTCCGGCCACCTCACCGGCATAGGCATCGAGCGGCAGCGTCTCGAACGTGCAGGGGGCGAGGCCGCTGCGCCCTTCGCGCAGGGCCGCGATGGTCTGGTCACGCCCCGCCCCCAGGCAGGTTACCAGCGAAAAATCGCTGAGCGCGAGCGCGGTCATGGCGCTCCCCTCTCCAACCGCGCCAGAAGGTGGCTGACCCTCGCGGCTTCGCGCGCGATATGCTCGTCGTAGTGCCGCAAAAACGCCGCGCGCTCACCGCAGATGCGCCCACGGCCGCCGCCGCGCGCCCGCGCCGCCGAATACCGGCCGGCGAAGTGGCGCAAATTGGCGTGCAGATCGCAATAGCGCGGCTCACTGAGAACGCGCCTGAACCAGCCGCGATATGGCCCCCAGAATGGATTATCGTAAAAAATCAGGCGCAGCCGGGCCACATTGTAAACGTCGTTCTCCGCAACCGCCGGCCCGGCAAGCGCCAGCGCGCCCGCCGCCGTGGGCAGCGTGCCGGTGGCAAGCAGCGCGCGCCGTGCGGGCGCGTCGGCGTACAGGGCATGCGCGTCCTCAATCGGCAGATCATTGGCCCGCAGCATCAGGTCCACGAACTCATTCTTCGGCACCGGAAACTTGAAAGCGGCGAAGGCGAAGAACTGGCCGGTTGGCCATGGCGCCCACAGCCCCGCCGCCGCCAGCGCGTTATGCCCCACATGCGCGCAATTATCGTTGAAGAGGCGCCAGCGATAGATCCGCTTGCCCTCCCGGTAGGGCGTGTTGAGGCTGTTGAGGAAATCGACAATGGCGACCATCCGCGCGCGGTCGAGCGGTACACGGGCGCGAAACGTGTTGCGGCCGAATTGCGCGGCATAGTCGGTCGCCACGGAGATCTCGTACATAAAATCCCGGACGGTCATGCCGCCTGGCTTGTCGCGGAAAAATTCTTCGTGGAACTCGATGCCATCGAGAATCCCCATCGCCTGGGCGCGCTCCTGCGTGTGTGCGTAAGCTTCGCGCGTCAGCCGCTCGCCGGGGGCCAGCGCGCCGCGCCAGAGAAATTCGCGCCCCTCCACGCCCACCCAATTGGCATTCCGGTAATGTGAGTTCACGCTGATGCCGACGCCATGCCGTGCTGGTGTCTCGTCCGGCGTGCAGAGCCTGAGCGTGGGGTAGCCTGCTGCGCGGTCGAGGCGCACGCCATTGAGGTAGAGCAGCGAATGCCCGCCCCTGCCGCTGCGCAGCGGGACGCCGAATCCGGGTTTCTTGCACAGCTCGGAGAGCGCGCACAGCTCGGCATGATAGGGGTAAAGATCTTCATAGGCGGTGCCGCTGCGGGGCTCGTCCGCGCTCATTGTGCCATGGCTGGCAAGCGCGACATGACCGACACCCATGCTTCCCGTCCCGCAATCCCCTTCACGGGCCAATATATTCATCGCTCCTGGCACCGTCCAGCGCCCGGACCCGCGAAGGGGGAGCGGCCTAGCAGCTGCCGCCACAGCGCCGCCCAACTCGGCCAGTCATGCCCGCCCGGCACCACCGCCACGTGCGCCGGGGGCAGTAATTCCGCCAACATCCTGTGCCCGGCGGCAAAACGGTCCGCCTGCCCGTAGCCGAGGTAAAGCGCCGGCGCCGCCTTGGGCTGGGCCAGCTGTGTTTGCAGCCAGGTCAGCATCCGCTTCTCGGGCGCAGTGGCGGCCGAGGTCTCGGCGGACCAGCCCGCCAGCCCGCCCGCCCGCGCCATCTCGGCCACGGTGCCCTTGGTGCCGAGAAAAGGCGCCAGCAGCACAATCCCTTCCACCTCAGCCGCGTGCGCGCTGGCATAGAGCAGCGCGCCCATGCCGCCCAACGAGATGCCGAGCAGCCAGATCCGCCTGCGGCCATGTGCCCGCGCCGGTTCCACCACGGCGCGGTGCAGTGCTTCGGTCACGCCATCTTCCAGATAAAGCCCAAGGTCCGGGTGCGCCACGACGATTTCGGCCGCCACCCCATGCTCATGCACGGCCGCCACCATGCCCTGCTCGGCAAAGTCCGCGGCTTCGATCCCCGCCCCGGGTAGCATGATCAGCAGCAGCTCCGCCTGACCGTCCGGCGCTTCGTGGTGGATGCAGTTGACCAGCATATCCTCCTTATTGTTCATGCTGGGTTTTTCGCGGCTGGGGTGCTGAGCACGGCGCCGCAGATCAGGCTGAGGAATGTTCCGGCCGCCACGGTCAGGCCGAGATCGCGCAGCACGGGGATGTGTGAGAGCGACATTATCCCATAGGCCGCCACAGTGCAGAGATTGGCCAGCACGATGGACGAAGCCGAGCGCGGCCAGCCCGGCGTGCCGGGGGCCGTCCGCTCGAAGAACAGGCAGTAATTGGAACCGACGGCGATGATGAGCAGAAAACCGGCGACCATGAAGATCGAGAGCTTGCCGCCGCCCAGCGTCAGCAGCGCGGCGGTCATGGTCACGGCGGCGGCGAGCGGCGTGGCCACGGCGGCCACGCGTCGGGGCGAGCGCAAGCCCAGCAGCAGCAGCGCCAGAATTGCCAGGCTGCCGCTTACGGCAAGCGCCACCGCCTCGGTCTGGAATGTTGTCAGCAGCTTGTCTGATTCGTGGTTGAGATCGGCCAGAGTCACGTCCGGCGGCCCGGCGGCGGCAATGGCCTGATCCACCCCGGCTGGGTCGGCAACATCGTATAGCGGCAGCATCACCACCCAGCCGGTGCCCTCGCGCACCAGCATGGAATCGAGCCTGAGCGCCAGGGGAGGCGGCAGGCTGGCAGTGGTAAGCAGCGGTGCTGTCCGTGCCGCTGCGACATCGGTGAAGAACGGCGCGAAGGCCGGCACGTTGAACGGCAGGCCCGCTGCTGCCTGCGTGAAGCGGGCGCGCAGCGTGGCGGCATCGGGCAGGGCTGCCTGCCTCGCCAGCTGGGTACGGTCGCTGGGCAGAAGCGCGGTGGGCGTATCGAAGCCGCCAACCCGGTGCGCCGCTACCAGCCTGTTCAGCACAGGGGTCAGCGCCTCGCTTTCCTGCAGCGCCTGCTGCTCATCGGCGGCGCGGAACACCACGAAGAAGCGGAGATCCGGCACGCCGAGCTCATGCCGCAGCGTCCGGTCGAGGGTCTGGTCGGCGGCGGGGATCGGGCTGAGGTCGAGCAAATTGCCGTCCCACAACCCGCCGCGATGCGTCAGCAGCGCGGCGCAGCCGGCGAGCAGGGCGGCAGCCAACAGAACGCGCGCGGCCCGCCGGTGGCGGATGATGACATTCAGCGGCCGAGCCACCGGCTCGGCCCCGGCGGCGTAAAACCCGCGCGGCACGAAATGCGGCAGCACGAAGCGCGTGGTTGCGGCGGCGGCGATAAGCCCGGCGATTGAGAACAGCCCCAACTGCGCGAAGCCGGTGAAACTGGAGAACAGCATGGCGGCGAACCCGGCGACGGAGGTGAGCGCGCCCAGGCGCAGCGTCGGCCAGATGCGCGCGAGCGTGTCCCGTGCTGAATCGCCACGCGCCGTCTGCGTGAAAAGGTAGATTGCGTAATCAAGCGATTCGCCGATGAGCGTGACGCCAAAGCCGAGCGTGATGCCATGCACGAAGCCGAATGCCAGCTCCACGGCGGCAATGGCGGCCAGCGCGCCGCTGGCGATGGGGAGCAGGCCGAGCAGCAGCACGCGCGGTGAACGGTAGGCGAAGGCGAGCAGCCCTGCCGCCCCGGCCATGGCGAGCAGCGACAGGCGCGTGACATCGTGTTTTGTCGTATCGCGCGTGCGCACGCCGAACACGCCCGGCCCGCTGGCTTGAAGATAGGCGGATTCGGCACCCGGTACTGTGGCCCGGACTTGGGCAAAATCGCCGTTGATCAGCGCCAGCGCCCGTTGCTGGCCGTCAAGGTCAAAGCCCGGCGCGCTCGTGTGCGCCAGCAGCAGCGCCGTGCTGCCATCGGCTGCAACCCAGGCGCCGCCCTGCCGCGCCGGGCCGCCAGCGCCGCCGCCGAGCTGGCCCATCAGCTGCAGCACCTCGCCGGTCGGGTCGCTGGCCAGGCTCGGGCCCATCACCGGGTCCAGCTCCGAGCTGAGCAGCGCCAGATCGTTCAGCAGCGCGACATGCAGCCCCGCCGCGGAGAAAAGCTGTGCGTTCAGGCCGGGGCTGAGCAGATAGCGGTTGCGCCAGACGAAATCCTGCACCCCGGCGAAGGACGCGTCGTCGCCGTTCATCACGTCGATGAAGTCCGGCTGTCGCCGCAACTCGCCCGCCAGGGCCTGACTCAGCGCCACCAGCACCGGTTCCGGCGCGCCCTTGATGGCGAGCAGCACGATATGCGAGGCCGCCCCCCCATTCACCTGCCCGGCCAACACCTGCTGCGCTAGCGAGGCTGAATGCGGCAGGAAATCCCCCATGTCGGTGCGGTAGCTGCCGCGTGCGGCGACGATGCCGCAGGTGATGAGCAGTGCCAGCCAGAGACCGAGCGCCAAGCGCCTAGGGGGCATCGTTCACGGCTTCCGCGCCAAGGTTCATCAGTGACTCGCCGCCATCGCGGCTCAGCGTGTCGATGCTGGCGATGCGGTCCTGCTGGCCGTGGATCACGATCGACTGGATGAAATGCTGCAAGGCTGGGTTTCGCGGCTGCAGGCTAAGCTGCCAGTTCGCAGCACTGCCGCCGAGGCTCAGGGTGTAATAGTGTTCGAGCGCCGGCAGGTCGCCGGCCAGCGTCGCGCGAATACCTTCGACAAGCCCGCCAATCCGCGGGTCGTCGGTCAGCGCGAAATGATGCGTGGCGCCATCGGGGCCGCCGGTCATCGTGATGCGGCCATTGTCGAGCACGAAATCCTCCGGCACCGGCGTGGCCGTGGTCTTGCGCATATAGTCCGGCGCTTCGTAGGTCAGCGTGCCCTGGCTGAGCAGCGGCGCGCTGAGCACCGGGGCGGTTCGTCGCTCGGTGAAGCTGGCCGTGGCCGAATGCACCCGCGCCATTTCCTGCATCAGTTGCGGCAGCCCCCAGCTGACGGGGGCGCTCTGCGCCAGGGCGGGAGGGGCGCTGGCGGCGGCGAGCGCGCAGCCGGCGAGGAACCAGCGGAGGCGGCGAATATCAGCCCCAGAAATCATAGAAATTGAACCAGTTGAACGGTGCCTCCCGGCAATAATGCTCAAGCCTGGCGACGTAGCGGCGCATGATCTCGTCGAGCCAGAGCTGTGGATCACGCGGCCGTTCCTCGGTGGCCTCGGCCAGGGTCTCGAAATGCACTTCATACTGCCGCCCGCCCCGGTATATGCCCACCATCATCACCACCGGCCGCCGCAGCAGCATGGCCACGCGGAACGGGCCTTGCGGAAAAGCGGCCTCAGCGCCCAGGAACGGGTGCCGGACAAGATCCTTTCCATCGACATTGCGGTCCGCCAGCACACCGATGAAATGGCCGCGCCGCAGCCGCTCCGCCACTGTGATCAGCGAATCCATCCGGCCGAGGCCGATCACTTCCGTCCCCAGTTGCGGATTGATCGCGGCCAGCGCGGCGCGGATCTTTTGCGCGTTCTCCTCATACATCAACAGGCTGATGGGCAGAGAGCCGCGGCGGCGGCCGACGGCGCGCGCCACCTCGAAACTGCCGAAATGCGCGCCGAACAGCATGCAGCCGCCGCCCTGCTGCTCAATCTCGCGCAAAGGCTCCTCACCATGCACGGTGATGTCGAACTCATCGCTTTGGTCGTTGAGCAGGAACACGCGGTCGAGCAGGCAGGAGGCGAAGGTAAGAAAATGGGTGAAGATGTCGGCAAGGTGCGGCGCCCGCCCCAGCACGCGGCGAAGATAGTCGCGCGAGGCGCGAGAGGCCGCCGGCGAGGAGACGAGGAAATACAGGCAGAGCGGATACAGGAAGAGCCTTGCCGTGCGCCGGCCCAAGCAACGTGCCGTCCATACGCCAAAACGGATCAGCGGCAGCGATCCGCGCTCGCGGCGGGTCGTCCATTCCTGGGCGCGTGCGGCGTCGGTCATGGTGTGGGCGCGCCGGTTTCTAGCGTGCCGGACATGGCCAGCATGTCATCGCCGGCCCGCCGGCATTCGTAGCGGAACAGCGCGCCGCCGAGAGGCTGCCAGCGCAGCCGCAGGCATTCGCCAGGGCGCACGGGCTGGAGGAATTTCGTGGCGCGGATGGTGACGCCGCGACTGCCGGCAATGGCCGCCACCACCGCATCGAGCAGCAGCGCTCCAGGCACGACAGGATTGCCGGGGAAATGCCCCGCCGCCGTGGGGTGGTCGCCGGGGAACTGGAGTTCTTGCGTCAGCCACATGCTCAACCGCTTTACACTTGGCCGAGGCGCTGCAGCAATTCCGCGCGCGGCAATTTACCTAGCGTGTTGCGTGGCAGTTCATCGACCAGCAGGAGTGGACGCGGCAGGAAGGCGGCATCGATCCGCTGCCGCAGCGCCTCGCGGATGGCCTGCGGCGTCAGCCCCGGCGCCACCACCAGGGCCGCCAGCCGGGCGACGTTGCCGCCCTGCGCCTCACCCATCAGGAACACGCCGTCCTTAACGCCGGGGATGCTGAGGAGCTGGTGGTTGAGATGCGCGAGCGAGGCGCGCTTGCCCGCGACATTGACGAGATCGGCTTGGCGCGGCCCGAGCCGGAAGGCGCCGGGGCCGGTCAGCTCGATCATGTCGTGCAGCAGCGCCGGGCCAGCCACCGCCGGGCCGCCGGCCCAGGTGCCTTGGGCATCCTGGCGCAGCTCAACGCCTTCCAGGCAGTGCCATTCCGTCTCGCGCGCGGTGCGTCTTGTGGCCACTTGCCCAGCCTCGGTGCAGCCGTAGATTTCTATAAGCGTCCCGCCGAAGCAGGCTTCCGCCGCCCTGGCCAGCTCGGGCGGCAGCGGCGCCGTCGCCGAGAGAATGAGATCGGCTCGTGGCATATCCTCGGGCTCGGCGAGGAGCGCGCGCAGATGCACCGGCGTTGTCACCAAAATGCGCGGCCCAGGCGCCCTGGCGAGGGCGGCGCGGATATCGCCGGGGTACAGCGGCCAGCTGGCGTCGATAGTCAGCCCGTGCAGCAGCCCCAGCAGGATGACGGATTCCAGCCCGTAGCTGTGATGATGCGGTACCGTGCCGATCACGGTGGCACCCCGCAGCTGCGCAATGCCCAGCCGTTTTCCGGCGGCGCGGGCGCTGCGTTCGAGCGTGCCCCAGTCTTTGGCCGCCGGCTGCGGCCGGCCCGTGGAGCCGGAGGTGAACAGGATCACCGCCGGCTGGTCCGCCTGCGGCGCCCAGGGGCCAGGGGGCGTCGCGGCGTCCTCAATGTCCTCAGGGTAATCCAGGCAGGGCAAGGGTGGCCGGGCGCCATCGCTCAGCGCGTACAGATCAGGATAATCCTCCGCCAGTGCGGTGAGCGCCGCGGGTACATTGGCCGAGGGCATCAGGCTCACCTGCCCACGGCGCAGCGCGGCGGCAAAGCCGGTGATGAACCTGTAGCGGTCCGTGCAGAGATTGACGATGTAGTCGTGCGCGGGCAGGCGGGACGCGAGGGCGGCGGCATCGCGGCTAAATTGCGCCCCGGAGATAAGACCTTGCCGCCCTGCGGCCACCACGCCATCCTTGTCAGGCGGCAGAGCAGGCGCATCGGGGGCGGGCAGGGCTGACCTGTTCGTGAAATTACTGCTCGGCGTCATCTTAAATTAAATATATTACAGTTCCGCCTCTGCCGCGCCGCGTGCCAAGGGGCGCTTGCGCTTGTCCGGTATGGTGGCCCTGACCATGCTCACGATTGTGGCCAGCGAATGGCGTGGCGGGTCGCTCAGGCAGCGAAGCCGGACCATGTATTCCGCCGCGAACATCAGCGCGACCAACGGAAGATCGAGGATGTTCACGAAAAACGACCACCACCTCAGCGGAGCGAGGCAGAACAGGAAAACCGACAGGCCCAGCTGCACCGCGAAAAAAACCGACCAGGCGAGGGTGACATTGCGCGTATAGGCGGCAAGCTCGGCGGAGATGTCGCCATGCAGCCGGCGCTCCATGGCGGTGATGAGCGGCACATGGCCTGGCCGCAGCGTGAGCGCGAAACTGGCCAGCAGACTGGCATAGATGCTCCAATGCATCACCGCCGACGCGGTGACGAAGCCGAGCTTGCACAGCCCCGCGAAGGTCAGGTGCAAGCCGAGGCGGATATGGCTGGTCTCAACGATGGCGAGATGAAACAGCACGGGAACGGCGGCGGCGGCCAGGATCGCCAATACGGGCGGGCGCTCGGCGGCGGTGGTCGGCATTCAGCTTTCCCGGTGGGCCTGGATGTACGCATTGAGGCTGCGTAACGACCGGAAGATCTGCTCATTGTCCTTGTCGTCGGCCCGCAGCTTGATGCCGAAGCGCTGCGACAGAACGAGCGAGATTTCCAGCATGTCAATCGAATCCAGGCCGAGCCCCTCGCCGTAAAGCGGCGCTTCCGGGTCGATGTCCGTGGCCGGGATGTCCAGATTGAGCGTTTCGGCGATCAGCTGAGCCAGCTCGGCTTCCTGAAGCGTTTGGGGCGTGCAGTCAGTCGTCATGCGGCCATCTTAGGGGGCGGAGGCGCCTTGGCCAAGCCAATTCGGGCAATGTGCGCGCTCAACCAGCCCAGGTGGCAGCCTCCATATGAAATTCATGCAATTCTTTTGAGGGGTTTAGCGGCTGATTCTCGGGTTGCAAACAAACGCCAATTTTCGCCACATTTTCGGATTTTGCCGCGTTCGGTTATTCCCCGGGCTCCCTTGGGTTATAGTCATGTCATCAGTTCGCTGGTGGTCTGGCGGGAAGGTTGATATAAATTGGGCACGCAACGCCCCGTACGTAGACTCGGTCGCGCCCCAGGCGGTGGTGTAGGAGGCCGGTAATCGGCCTGCCGTAGCGACCGCCGAGAGTTCTGGCGGCGGCGGGCCGATTGGCGGCCACCGGGGCGGTTTTTGGGTAGCATTGGGTTGCGACTCTCACCGCTCACCCACGGATAAAGGCGGGCGGCCCCTATTTCACGACCTGAAACAGTCCGGCGCCACCGCGCACGCGGCTGGCGTGCAGGATCAGTGCCTTGAGCACGGCATGGGCAATCTTCACGGCATGCTCCTCCATCCCCCACCACACGGCGTCGCGTCCCCTTGGGTCCATCTCCAGCAGCTTCACTCCCGGCTGCACCTCCTGGCCGTCGCGGACCACGCCGCGCAGCACACCATCAAAGGGTGCCAGCACGGGTACGTTGTCGAGAAAACCGGCCGGGAAATCCTTGAAGATGCGCGTGCCGATCTCAAGCGGCGTGTGCCAGCGGCCCGCAAAGGCGGCGCGGACAAAGCGCTCCTCGCCGCGTCCGCCCAGCGGGCGGGGCGTGCCATCCGGTCGGTCGGTGGCGCCGCTCTGTATAATGCGCCCGTGTTTGCTGGGGCGGGTCTCTATCGCCAGGTCGCTATTCTCGCCTGCCGCGAAGCTCGGGCCCAGGCCTATGGTCAGGCGCGCCAAGTGGCGTAGATCCGGTGTCACCTGGTATTTCTGCATGCGCGCGTCGATCAAAAGATCGGGTATCTGCAGCACCAGCAGGTCGGTCAGTCCCATCTCGGTGATCGCGACATGCTGCCCTTGCTGGCGCAGCACCAGCAGGTCGCGCAGGCCGTCGGCGCGCTTCGCGCTGACCCCATCGAGCGTGATGGCCTCGTCGAACAGAGCGTCGTGAAAGGCCATCCTGCGGCGGATGACGGGCGGGAAAGGGTCGTGCGAGAGCACGGTGAAGTAGCCCTGCTGATGCAGCCGCACCGCCGTGGCCGAGGCGATTTCGTTGGTGCCGAGAATGACGGCAAAGGGACGGCGTTGTCCGCCCGGGGAGGGGGCCTGCATGGCGGGAGTTCCTTAATGTCGCTCGCGTGGCCAAGCAAGAAGCAGGCCATTGCCTAGGTGGGGCTGAAGGCCGGTTTTGTCGGCCTGTTGTCGCATTGGCGACGCCGCTTGTGTCGTAAAGCGGCGCAACACGGCCGGTTTTTCGGGCCGGTTGGCTGGCCCGCTTCTTGCTGCGCAGCCTTGTGGCAAAAGACCAGGAGGCCAGAAGATGAGTGACGACGTGATAACGCGGATCGCGCAGATCATAGCCGCCGATCCGGTGGTGCTGTTCATGAAGGGCACGCCGCTGGCGCCGCAATGCGGGTTTTCAGCCACGGTGGCGCGCATCCTCATGCAGTTGGGTGTGCAGTTCGCCAGCGTGAACGTGCTGGCAGAACCCGAGATCCGTGACGCCATCAAGATCTACGCCGACTGGCCGACGATTCCGCAGCTCTATGTTGCCGGCGAGTTCATCGGTGGCGCCGACATTGTGCGCGACATGATGGCGACAGGCGAACTGGTGGCCATGCTGAAGGCCAAGAACGTGGCAATGACGGGGGTGGCGTGATGGACGCGCTGCCGCAAGTTTTCGAGCGCCATGTGTTCATGTGCCTCACCCAGCGCCCGCCGGGACATCCGCACGGCAGCTGCGGCGGCGCCGGGAGCAGCAAGTATTTCGACCTGATGAAGGCCAAGCTGGAAGCCGAGGGGCTGAATGCCAGGGTCGGGCTCACTGCCACCGGCTGTCTTGGGTTTTGTCAGGCGCAGCCGCTTATGGTCGTGTACCCCGAGGGCGTTTGGTACCGCCCGCAGGCGCCCGAAGATGTGGGCGAGATCGTCGACACGCACCTCAAGGGCGGTGATATCGTCGAACGTCTGGCTGTAGTGCTGACGCGCTGACTATATGGACGGGTGCGCGCACCCATCCGGCGCCTCGGGCAGTTCCAGGCCCAGCCGGTCCTTCAGGTCGGCGGCAGCAAAGCCCGTGCACAGGCGCTCACCCACTTGCAGCAGGGGCCGGCGGATCAGCAGGGGCTGTTTCAGCATCAGCGCCAGGGCGTCGTCAGCGGCAATGGTTTCCGGCTGGACTTCCCCCGTTTTCACCGCCGGGGCAGACATGTTGAACCACGCCGCCACCGGCAACGCGCCAAAGAAGCCGCGCAGACGTTCGGCTGTCCATGGCTCGGCGAGCAGGCTGCGGGCGATCACCTCATGCCCGGCCGCGCGCAGCACCGCCTTCTGGCGGGCGTTCCCCGCGCAGCCGGGCTTCTCATAGAACACGATCTCCATGGCTACAGGCTCAGCTGGATGAGCGGCGCGCCGCCACGGCCCAGCACCGTGTCCACCTTCTTGCGCACCGTCTCTATGGAGAGCGGCTTGGCCAGCGCGCCATGCGCCCCGGCCTTCAGCGCCGCCAGCGCGGGTGCCTCCGTCTGCTTGTCATGCACCACCAGCACGCGCAGGCCGGGGTAGGCTGCTGTGAGTTCGCCGATCACACCCGCCCCGCGCGCCGCCACCAGTTCCGCTGCCAGCAGCACGAGGTCGGGTTTCAGCCAATCCTGTCCCTTTTCATACACGTCCTCGGGCGAGGACATCTCATGCGTTTCGATCTCATCCTGCAGGATGAACTGCAGCACCGCGCGGGTGATCTCATCGGGTTCCACGATGAATACGCGGCGCTGATCCACCGCCTTGGCTGTATCCACACCAATCTGCATCCTGCACCTCCACTTGCTTTGGCTGGATGGAGACTAGCAAGAACCGTTCCCGCCCCGGCGGGGTGGGGCTTTGTCCCGTTTAAGACAGGGCCGACACAAGCTGTCAGGTTCGGCACATCCGCATAATGCCAGAAAAGTCATGCAATTTCAGTGTGTTTTTTAGAAAAATCGGTTTGGCACGGGGGTTGCAATTACCGCAGCGGGACGGCGAGTGAGGGCTGAACACAGGCAGACGCGAAAGACGAGCGGTGTGTTCCTTCCCGTGACCGCGAGCACGTTACCGAAAGAGATGAACCGCGTGAGGAGCGCGGAGATTGGCAACGAACTCACAGGAGATACGACAATGTCTTTGAGACAGATCGCGTTTTACGGAAAGGGTGGCATCGGCAAGTCCACCACCTCGCAGAACACCCTGGCCGCCCTGGCCGAAATGGGCCAGCGCATCCTCATCGTGGGCTGCGACCCCAAGGCGGACTCCACCCGCCTCATCCTGCATGCCAAGGCGCAGGACACCATCCTGAGCCTCGCCGCCGCCGCCGGCTCGGTGGAGGACCTGGAACTGGAAGAGGTGATGAAGGTCGGCTACCGCGACATCCGCTGCGTTGAGTTGGGCGGTCCCGAGCCGGGCGTGGGCTGCGCTGGCCGCGGCGTTATTACCTCCATCAACTTCCTGGAGGAGAACGGCGCCTATGAGGACATCGACTACGTCTCCTACGACGTGCTCGGCGACGTGGTGTGCGGCGGCTTCGCCATGCCCATCCGCGAGAACAAGGCGCAGGAGATTTACATCGTCATGTCCGGCGAGATGATGGCCATGTACGCCGCCAATAACATTGCCAAGGGCATTCTCAAGTACGCGAACTCCGGCGGCGTGCGTCTGGGCGGGCTGGTCTGCAACGAGCGTCAGACCGACAAGGAACTGGAACTCGCTGAGTCGCTGGCCGCAAAGCTGGGTACCCACCTCATCCACTTCGTGCCGCGCGACAACATTGTGCAGCACGCCGAGCTGCGCCGGATGACCGTGCTGGAATATGCCCCGGACTCCAAGCAGGCTGAGGAATACCGCACGCTGGCCCGCAAGGTCCACGCCAATGCCGGCAAGGGCGTAATCCCGACCCCGATCACCATGGACGAGCTTGAGGACATGCTGATGGAGCACGGCATCATGAAATCTGTGGACGAATCCCTCATCGGCAAGTCTGCCGCTGAGCTGGTCGCCTAAGGCTCATGGCCCTGGCCGCCAAACGGCCAGGGCACCCACCGGATAAGCCAAGGAGCAAGAAGATGAGCGTTGTAGAAACCCTGAGCGTCGAAGACATCAAGGCGCGCAACAAGGAACTGATCGAAGAGGTGCTCCGGGTCTATCCGGAGAAGACCGCCAAGCGCCGTGCCAAGCACCTGAACGTGCATCAGGCCGGCAAGTCGGATTGCGGTGTAAAGTCGAACATCAAGTCGATCCCGGGCGTGATGACCATTCGCGGCTGCGCCTATGCCGGCTCGAAGGGTGTGGTGTGGGGGCCGATCAAGGACATGATCCATATCAGCCACGGCCCTGTGGGCTGCGGCCAGTACAGCTGGGCAGCGCGTCGCAACTATTATATCGGCATCACCGGTATCGACACCTTTGGCACCATGCAGTTTACCTCGGACTTCCAGGAGAATGACATCGTCTTCGGCGGTGACAAGAAACTTGGCAAGGTGATCGACGAAATTCAGACCCTGTTCCCGCTCAACCGCGGCATCTCGGTGCAGTCGGAATGCCCCATCGGCCTCATCGGGGATGACATTGAAGCGGTCTCCAAGAACAAGTCAAAGGAATATGACGGCAAGACGATCGTGCCGGTCCGCTGCGAGGGCTTCCGCGGCGTGTCGCAGTCGCTTGGCCACCACATTGCCAACGACGCCGTGCGTGACTGGGTGTTTGACAAGTCGGAAGGAAAGCCGGTGGCCTTTGAGCCCGGTCCGTATGACGTGGCGATCATCGGCGACTACAACATTGGTGGCGATGCCTGGTCCTCGCGCATCCTGCTGGAGGAGATGGGGCTGCGCGTGATCGCGCAGTGGTCGGGCGACGGCACATTGGCCGAGCTGGAGGCGACCCCGCGCGCCAAGCTGAACGTGCTGCATTGCTACCGCTCGATGAACTACATCTCGCGCCACATGGAAGAGAAATACGGCACCCCCTGGGTGGAGTACAACTTCTTCGGCCCGACCAAGATCATCGAGTCCCTGCGTAAGATCGCCAGCTACTTCGATGACAAGATCAAGGAAGGTGCCGAGCGCGTTATCGCCAAGTACCAGCCGCTGGTCGATGCCGTCATCGCCAAGTACAAGCCCCGCTTGCAGGGCAAGACGGTGATGCTCTATGTCGGCGGTCTGCGTCCGCGCCACGTGATCGGCGCCTACGAGGACCTGGGCATGGAGGTTGTCGGCACCGGCTACGAGTTTGGCCATAACGACGATTATCAGCGCACCGCCCAGCACTACGTGAAGGACGCGACGCTGATCTATGACGACGTGACCGGCTACGAGTTTGAAAAGTTCGTGGAAAAGATTCAGCCCGACCTGGTTGGCTCCGGCATCAAGGAGAAATACATCTTCCAGAAGATGGGTGTTCCGTTCCGCCAAATGCACTCGTGGGACTACTCGGGCCCGTATCACGGCTATGATGGCTTCGCCATCTTCGCCCGCGACATGGACATGGCAATCAACTCCCCTGTGTGGAAGCTGACCAAGGCGCCGTGGGCCCCCAACCCCCAGCCGCTGCCGCTCGCCGCGGAATAAGCGGTCTTTCTCAGGACTTTAGAAAAGGGCTTCATCATGACCCAAGATGCAGATAAGGTGCTCGACCATTTCGAGCTGTTCCGCGGCGCTGAATACAAGGAAATGTTCGCCAGCAAGAAGGCGAACTTTGAAAACGCGCACCCCGCCGAAGAGGTGGACCGTGTACGCGAGTGGGCGAAGACCAAGGAATACCAGGAGAAGAACTTCGCCCGCGAGGCGCTGGTGGTGAACCCCGCCAAGGCCTGCCAGCCGCTGGGTGCCGTGTTCGTGGCCGTAGGTTTCGAGGGAACGCTGCCCTTCGTGCATGGGTCGCAGGGCTGCGTTGCGTATTACCGCAGCCATTTCTCGCGTCACTTCAAGGAGCCGACCTCGTGCGTCTCCTCGTCGATGACCGAGGACGCGGCGGTGTTCGGCGGCCTCAACAACATGGTTGACGGCCTGGCCAACACCTACAGCATGTACCAGCCCAAGATGATTGCCGTCTCCACCACCTGCATGGCGGAAGTCATCGGCGACGACCTTAACGCCTTCATCAAGACGGCAAAGGAGAAGGGCTCCGTTCCCGCCGAGTTCGACGTTCCTTTCGCGCACACGCCGGCCTTCGTGGGCAGCCATGTGACAGGGTACGACAACGCGATGAAAGGCGTGATCGAGCATTTCTGGGACGGCAAGGCCGGCACCGTGCCAAAGCTGGAGCGCGTGGAGAATGGCTCTATCAATTTCATCGGCGGGTTTGACGGCTACACCGTCGGCAACATGCGCGAAATGAAGCGCATCTTCGATGTGATGCAGGTGGAGTACACGATCCTCGGCGACAATTCCGAGGTGTGGGACACCCCGACCGATGGCGAGTTCCGCATGTATGACGGCGGCACCAAGTTGGATGATGTGGCGAAGGCCGTTAACGCCAAGGCGACAATTTCGATGCAGGAGTTCTGCACCGAGAAGACGCTGGAGCTCGTTCGCAATCACGGCCATGAAGTGCGGGCCTTCAACCACCCGGTGGGTGTCGCTGGGACCGACAAGTTCCTGATGGAAGTATCGCGTCTTTCCGGCAAGCCGATCCCGGCGGAGTTGGAGAAGGAACGCGGTCGCTTGGTGGACGCCATAGCCGACTCCAACACCCACATCCACGGCAAGAAGTTTGCCATCTATGGCGATCCCGACCTGACCTACGGTCTGGCCGCGTTCCTCCTGGAGCTGGGTGCAGAACCCGTGCATGTGCTTGCGACCAACGGTGGCAAGGCCTGGGCGGCGAAGATGAAGGCTTTGTTCGACAGTTCGCCGTTCGGTGCCAATTGCAAGGCGTATCCAGGTAAGGATCTGTGGCACATGCGCTCGCTGCTGTTCACCGAGCCTGTGGACTTCCTCATTGGCAACACCTACGGGAAGTACCTGGAGCGCGACACCGGCACGCCGCTGATCCGCATCGGTTTCCCCATCTTCGACCGGCACCACCATCACCGCCGGCCGGTGTGGGGTTACCAGGGTGGCATGAACGTGCTCATCACCATCCTCGACAAGATTTTTGATACGATGGATGCGACCACGAACATTCCAGGCCAGACCGACTACAGCTACGATATCATCCGCTGAGGATGCCACGCCTCCGCCGCGGGAAGGTGGCGGAGGCAGACTGACTTGGGAATGCGATATCGTACCATAAGGAGCAGGCCGCATGACTTCGCTGAACGCTAAGATCCAGGAGGTTTTCAACGAACCTGCTTGCGGCATTAACCAGGACAAGACCGAAAAGGAGCGCAAGAAGGGGTGCACCAAGCAGTTGCAGCCTGGTGGTGCGGCTGGTGGTTGCGCCTTTGATGGTGCGAAGATTGCACTGCAGCCATTCACGGACGTTGCGCATCTGGTGCACGGTCCGATCGCCTGCGAAGGAAATTCCTGGGATAATCGTGGTGCAAAGTCGTCTGGATCGTCGCTTTGGCGCACGAGCTTCACCACGGACATGAATGAGACCGACATCGTCTTTGGCGGCGAAAAGCGCCTTTATAAAGCGATCAAGGAAATTGGTGAGAAGTACGATCCCGCTGCGATCTTCGTTTATCAAACCTGCGTCCCCGCCATGATTGGCGACGACATCAATGCCGTATGCAAGGCAGCGGCGGAGAAGTTCGGTCGACCGGTGATTCCGGTGAACTCGCCTGGCTTCGTGGGTCAGAAGAACTTGGGTAACAAGCTGGCCGGTGAGGCGCTGCTTGACCACGTCATCGGTACGGCCGAGCCGGAATATACGACGCCCTATGACATCAATATCATCGGCGAATACAATCTTTCTGGTGAGCTGTGGCAGGTGAAGCCGCTGCTGGATGAACTTGGAATCCGCATTCTCTCCTGCATCTCCGGTGACGGCAAGTACCGCGAGGCGGCTTATTCCCATCGTGCGAAGGCGGCGATGATGGTGTGCTCGCGCGCCATGATCAACGTCGCGCGCAAGATGGAGGAGCGCTATGAAATTCCGTTCTTTGAAGGATCTTTCTACGGTATTGGTGATACCAGCGACTCCCTTCGGGAGATTTCCCGTTTGCTCATCAGCCGTGGTGCGCCAGCGGAGTTGATGGACCGCACGGAAGCACTGATCGCACGTGAGGAGCAGAAAGCCAATGCCAGGATTGCGCCGCTCAAGCCTAGGCTTGCGGGCAAGCGCGTCCTGCTGATTACCGGCGGTGTCAAGTCCTGGTCGGTTGTCGCGGCGTTGCAGGAGGCTGGGCTGGAAATTGTCGGCACCAGCGTCAAGAAATCGACGAAAGAGGACAAGGAGCGCATCAAACAGATCATGGGCGAGGATGCGCATATGATCGAGGACATGACGCCGCGCGAGATGTACAAGATGCTTCGCGAGGCACGGGCTGATATCATGCTCTCCGGCGGGCGCTCGCAATTTGTGGCGCTGAAGGCGGCGATGCCATGGCTGGATATCAACCAGGAACGTCATCATGCCTACATGGGTTATGTCGGCATGGTGGAGCTTGTCCGCCAGATTGAGAAGAGCCTCTATAATCCGATTTGGACGGAAGTGCGCCGCCCCGCCCCCTGGGACACGAATGGCGAAACGTGGCAAAAGAGGGCGCAAGCGGAGTTTGCCACGCTACCCCTCGCAGCGGAGTAAGCGGCAATGGCCATTGTTACAGCCGTCAAGAAATCCTGTACCGTGAATCCGCTGAAGATGAGCCAGCCAATCGGCGGTGCGCTGGCCTTCATGGGTTTGCGCAATACGATGCCGCTGCTGCACGGCAGCCAGGGCTGCACGTCGTTCGGCCTTGTGCTTTTCGTCAGGCATTTCAAGGAGGCCATTCCGCTGCAAACCACCGCGATGAGCGAGGTTGCGACGGTTCTTGGCGGATACGAGAATGTCGAGCAGGCGATACTGAACATCTACAAGCGCGCCAAGCCCGAACTTATCGGCATCTGCTCTACCGGCGTTACCGAAATAAAAGGTGACGACGTGGAGGGGTTCATCAAACTGTTCCGGGATAATCATCCGGAGTTCGCGGACTATCCGCTGGTGTATGTATCAACGCCGGACTTCGCGGGTGCCTTCCAGGATGGCTGGGCAAAGGCGGTCACGAAGATTGTGGAGGCGCTGGTGCCAGCGCAGGTTATGCCGCGTGATCCACGTCGCGTGAATGTTCTGCCCGGCTGCCACATGACACCCGGCGACATTGATGAACTGCGAGAAATTTTTGAGAATTTCGGTCTCGAGGCAGCTTTTTTGCCGGATCTGTCAGGGTCTCTCGATGGCCACATCCCCGAGGATTTCACACCGACCACATTGGGTGGCATTGGGGTTGATGAGGTCACGAAAATGGGCGCGGCAAGCTGGACCATTGCGATCGGCGCGCAGATGAGTCGTGCGGCGCAGGCGCTCGAGGAACGGATGGGTGTTCCCTACAGGGTGTTTGAGCGCCTGTGTGGCTTGCTGCCGAACGACGAGTTCTTCGCGTTTCTAAGCGAGATCAGTGGCAGGCCGGTGCCGTTGAAGTATCGGCGCCAGCGCAGCCAGTTGGTTGACGCAATGCTCGACGGGCATTTCCATACGGGTGGACGCAAGCTTGCCATCGCGGCGGAGCCGGATCTTTTATACGATATCGGCTCGATGTTGCGGGAGATGGGTGCGGAGATCGTGGCAGCGGTTACGACGACGGTCTCGCCGGTGCTTGAAAAGCTGCCCGCGGACGAGGTCCTTATCGGTGATCTCGAGGATTTGGAGATGCGCGCCAGGGAGCGCGGCGCCGATTTTCTGGTGACCCACGCGCATGGCCGGCAGATGGCGGAACGGCTGGAATTGCCGTTCTTCCGCATCGGTTTGCCGATGTTCGATAGGCTGGGAGCCGCGCATCTGGTGACGATTGGCTACAAGGGCACGCGCAATCTTATCTTCAACATGGCCAACTTGCTGATTGAACACAACGAAATGCATCACGAGCTCACACCGGAGTCGTGGCGTACACCGGCGCAAGAGGAGGCTGCATGAAAATCGCATTTGCCACACAGGACATGAAGCGCGTCGACGCGCATTTCGGCTGGGCGCGCCATATCGTGATCTATGAGATTGGGCCTGATGGCTACACATTTCTTCAGGACGTGACGTTCGATGGCGACCTGAAGGAGGATGGTAACGAGGACAAGCTGGCTCCGAAGCTTGAGGCGATCAAGGACTGTGCCATCTTGTATGTAGCGGCCATTGGCGGCTCTGGCGCGGCGCGCGTCGTGGCCAGCAACATCCACCCCATCAAGGTCAATCAGCCGGAGCCGATTGAGGAGTTGCTGGTGAAGCTGCAGGAGGTCCTGAAGGGATCGCCGCCGCCCTGGCTGCGCAAGGCCTTGGCGAAGGACAAAGAAAAAGTCTTGGACTTTGAGGATTAAGAGCATGTCTGATGTGATTGACGCAGTTGACGCCCCGTTCGTGAAGGAGCTTGTGAAGATCTGGCGCGCCCAGGACTCGCACGGAACCTGGGACGGCAAGCCGGACCTTGAGCTGCTGTCGCCGTATATTCTGGACAAGGAGGCGCGGCGCGCGCTGCCGATCATCGGTGATCCCGATCCTGAGACGATCTGGCGGCTGGAGCTGTTCTTCAACGCCGTGGCGTTGAGCATCGAGCGCGCCACGGGCGTGATGATAACGCCGATGCTGAAAATGAGCCATGAGGGTTTCGGCCGCATGGTGCTGATCGGCGGGCGGTTGATTGTGGTGAATAAGCAGCTGCGCGATGTGCACCGTTTCGGCTTCGACAGTCTCGCCAAGCTCGCCGCCGAGGGTGACAAATATGTCCAGTCGGGTGTCGAGATGATCGCAAAATTCCCCGAAGTGGCGAACTATTGAGGAGGCAGGGATGAACGACATTGAGACCCTGAAGGCGGAGATCAAGAAGCTTTCGGCCAAGGCCATGCAAGCGAAAATGGACCTGCATGATCTCTCCGAGGAGCTGCCCGTGAACTGGCAGTCGATCATCAGTGTTGCCCAGCGCACCCATGAGGCGTTCGCGGCGCTGGAGGAAAAGCGCGGGGCGCTGAAGGCGCTGGAATCGGAAAAAGCCTGAGGAGAGATGCTATGAGTTTGACAACGCGGGATGGGAGCAGCTGGGAGCCGGAATATTTGTTGGCCATCAGCGCCGAGAAATGCATCGGCTGCGGCCGCTGCTTCAAGGTTTGCGGCCGTGAGGTGATGACGCTGAAGGGGCTGAACGAGGACGGCGAATATGTCGAGCTCGACGACGAGGATGACGAGGTCGAGAAGAAGGTGATGGTGCTGGCCAAGGCCGGTGCCTGCATTGGCTGCGGCGCCTGTGCGCGCGTGTGCCCGACCAACTGCCAAACTCACGGAGCGGCCTGAACATGGACGCGGGCCTGGCGTATGCCTGGCTGATGGACGCATCGTCGCCAGCGCATGATGCAGCCGACCGCCATGCCGTTGCCAGTATTCTGGCGGTGGGACTGGCGGAAGCGAGGGGCAATTTGCGCGACGTGTGCGCGAGGGTAGGCTTAAGCGGTGGCGCGCTGGGGCAGCTCGTGGCCGGGATGTTCCCGGCGGCTGCCGAGATGTTCTGCGGCATTGGCACGAGCATCGGTGTTGACGTGCCGGAGGAGGAGCAGGCGCTTCGCGACTTGTTCCGGCTGTACGCGCGCGATACGTCCGCGCTGACCGAATGGATCGGCGCCATGGTCGCACGTCGCGCGCAATCGCCCAACCATCTGTGGCAGGACCTGGGGCTGCGCAGCCGGGACGAGGCTTCAGCACTCATTGAGCGGCATTTTCCGCGGCTTAAGGCGCGCAACAGCCAGGACATGAAGTGGAAGAAATTCTTCTATCGGATGATTTGCCGCTCGGAGGGCTTTTCGCTCTGCGCTGCCCCCGTGTGCTCAGACTGCGTCGATTTCGACAACTGTTTTGGCGATGAGGACGGCGAGGCTCTGCTGGCGCGTGTCAGCAATAATTTCGTGCAACCGGCGGCTTGATTGCCCGTTCGGCTTGCGGCAGGCTGACGATATGACAACCGCCTATGTGATTTGCCGCCTGGAGGACGTTCCAAGCCGTCAGGCTTGCGGCTTCCTGTTG
This sequence comes from uncultured Alphaproteobacteria bacterium, assembly GCA_963750235.1. Taxonomy (GTDB): domain Bacteria; phylum Pseudomonadota; class Alphaproteobacteria; order Acetobacterales; family Acetobacteraceae; genus Acidocella. The sequence continues at coordinate 428,167 of CAVVPW010000002.1, read as the reverse complement.
GCCCGGCGCGGCGAGGCCGGCGAAGAGATCGCCTGGCCTGTGTTCATCGTGCGCTGGGGCCGGCATGTGTTTGCGTACGAGAACAAGTGTCCGCACCAGGGAACGCGTCTGGATTGGGAAAAGGACCAGTTCATGGACGGCTCGGGCGAGCGGCTGATCTGCGGCAAGCACGGCGCGCTGTTCGAACTCGATACTGGCCTGTGTATTGAGGGCCCGTGCGCGGGCGCTTCTCTCGTCTCCATCCCGGTCAGCGTCGAGGATGGCGATGTCTGCCTCCTCGGCGTTGACCTTGTGGAGCCCGATGAGCTTTAAACCGGGCGGTTCTCGTTGCGGTTCTTGATCGGCCCCATGCGCTTGAGACCTTCCTCGAAGCTGATCTCCTCGTAGTCGGAGACAAAGCCGATCGCCTTATCGGCGAGGTGGTCCAGCTTGCCGCCGGTGTTGAGCTTCTTCACGTCGTTCTTGTCGATGCCCGCCAGCTCCAGCAACTCCACCCACACGGTGGATTCATCGAGCGGCAGGATGTTGAAGGTGATGTCGCCCATCTTCACGCGGTACTTGGCGAGCAGGTCGATATTGTTGCAGAACAGGAAGTAGGTGCCGGTGGGCGAGAGCAACCCTTTCAGCACCTCCGCGGCATCGGCCAGGTACGCGAAGGAGTGCAGGTAGCCGGCCAGAAAGGGGAGCGGGCTGCCGTCCTCTGACGCGATGAGGAAGACTTGCTCGATAGAGTATTCGGGCGGGCGCTTCTCGTCGGCCAACTGCTGCTGGAATTTGAGCGCGATGTCCCCGCGGAAGCCGAAGCGTCCAGGTTTGGTGGTGGGCGCCTTGAGCACCGCGTTGAGCAGACGGTGCTCCTGCTCCAAGCGATTCAGCGCCGTGGTCTCGATACTGGTCATGCAAACGTCCTTGTCTTGGTGGGTCTCGGGGCGCGTCACTGCGCACAGCACCTAAGGCAAGGAGCGTGCCGGAATAGCGCGCCGCCGCGGGAGGGCGGTTTGGAGGCGCGTGTCGGCCAACCGACAGGCCGCCGTGTCGGGAAGCCGACAGGACGCGGCCAAGCCCGACATGCTTGGAAAAAATCCCGACAATTCATGTCGTTCGGTGCTGGCACGGGGGTTGCATTTAGGTCTGCAGTTAACCCCCTGTAACCGCGCGGTGCGCCGCGCCACGACAACGGAGTGGACCATGATCAACTTGACAGACAGCGCGTTGAATGCGGTGCGGACGGCGATGGCGGGGGCTTCCGGCCCGGTGGGCGGATTGCGCATCATGGTGGAGAGCGGCGGTTGCGCCGGGTACAAATACATGATGGGGCTGGTGCCCGAGCCCAATGAGGATGACGACGTCGTGGAACGCGATGGCGTCAAGGTGTACGTGGACCCCAAGAGCCGCGCGCTGCTGGCGGGCACCACCATCGACTTCGTGGTGGCGCTGCAGGGTTCGGGCTTCACCTTCGAGAATCCCAACGCCACCAACAGCTGCTCCTGCGGCAAGTCTTTCGGGTAGGGGGGCGCTATGCTGCAACAGCAAGAAACCCAGGCCCTGCCGTCCGCCACCGCCGACGACGCGCGCCGGCAGTTGATTGAGGCCGCCATCGAGGAAATCAGGCCCGGCCTGCGCCGGGACGGCGGCGACTGCGTGCTGGTGGGCATCGAGGGCAAGACCGTGATGGTGAAGCTCACCGGGGCCTGCATGTTCTGCAAGCTCAGTGGCGCGACGCTGGAGGGCATCCAGAGCCGCATCGTGGAGAAGCTGGGCGAGTTCGTGCGCCTGGTGCCGGTACCCGGAGCCGCCAAGCCGGCCCACTGACCCGTTTGCCTGAGGGGGCCACCATGCAGGTCTATCTCGACAACAACGCGACGACCCGCGCCGATCCGGCCGTGGTGTCGGCAATGCTGCCGTATTTCACCGAGCATTTTGGCAACGCCTCGTCGGCGCATGGGCTGGGCGGCGACGTGAGCGGGGTCCTGCGCACCGCCCGCCGCCAGGTGTTGGCGCTGCTGGGCGCGGCATCCGAGCAGGAGATTGTATTCTGCTCGGGCGGCACCGAGGCCAATAACACCGCCATCCACACGGCGCTGGAGACCCAGCCCGGGCGCGACGAGTTCATCACCAGCACCGTTGAGCACGCGGCGATCCTCTCGCCGCTGGCTTGGGCGCAGAAGACGCGCGGCATAAAAGTGCATCACATTCCGGTGGACGCAAACGGGCGCCTGGACCTTGACGCCTATCGCGCCGCCTTGGGGCCGCGCACGGCGCTGGTCAGTCTGATGTGGGCGAATAACGAGACCGGGACGGTGTTTCCGGTGGGCGCGCTGGCGGCCTTGGCCAAGGAGGCGGGGGCGCTGTTCCATACCGACGCCGTGCAGGCGGCCGGCAAGCTGCCCATCGCGCTGGCGGATACGGCAATCGACATGCTGTCGCTCTCCGGACACAAGCTGCACGGCCCCAAGGGGATCGGTGCGCTCTATGTCCGCAAGGGCTTGAAATTCCATCCCCTGCTGCGCGGCGGCCACCAGGAGCGCGGGCGCCGTGCGGGCACCGAGAACGTGCCCGCCATTGTCGGGCTTGGGGCAGCGGCGGCGAGGGTGGATAGCGCCGCCTGGTCCCGCATGGCCGTGCTGCGCGACCGTCTGGAGGCCGGGATTCTGGCTGCGGTGCCGGGTTGCCGGGTGAATGGCGATGCGGCGAACCGTCTGCCCAATACCTGCAATCTGGCCTTTGAGGACGTGGACGGCGAAGCCGTGCTGCACAGTCTCGCCCGCGCTGGCATCGCCGCCTCGTCAGGTTCGGCCTGCACCTCGGGCAGCATGGAGCCCTCGCATGTGCTGCGCGCCATGCGGGTGCCCCATAACGTGCTGCACGGCGCCGTGCGCTTGTCGCTCTCCGCCGAGACGACGGAAGCCGAGATTGGCTACGTGCTGGCCGTGCTGCCCGGCATTGTCGCCAAGGCGCGGGAGCGCTCGCCGCTGTGGGCGGACCGCCAGAAAGCCGTGGGCTTTGCGTGAGGAGCTGAAGACATGAAACCATATCCCATTCCCGTCATCTTCAACGACACCACTCTGCGTGACGGCGAGCAGGCACCGGGGGTGGCCTTTACGCTTGATGAGAAGCTGCAGATTGCCCGCGCGCTGGATGAGGCGGGGGCGGATGAGATCGAGGCCGGAATCCCGGTTATGGGTGAGGCGGAGATCGAGGCCATCGGCGCGGTGCGCGAGGTTGTCCGCTCCGCGGCTGTTATCGCCTGGTGCCGGATGACCGAGGCCGACGTGAAGTCCGCGCGTCAGGCCGGGGTGTCGCGCGTTAATCTGTCGCTGCCGGTGTCCGACCGCCAGATCCAGGCGAAGTTCGGCACGGACCGCGCCGATGCGCTGGCGCGCCTGCGCCGCATCGTAGGGCTGGCGCGTGATGCCGGCTTGGCCGTGGCCGTGGGCTGCGAGGATGCCAGCCGGGCGGACATGGATTTCTTGCTTCAGGTGCTGGAGGCGGCCGAGGAGGCTGGTGCGCACCGCCTGCGCTTTGCCGACACGCTGGGCGTGCTCGATCCCTTCGCGACCTTTGGCATTTTCCAGACATTGTGGGCGCATACCGACATTGAGCTGGAATTCCACGGCCATGACGATCTGGGCCTGGCCACCGCCAACACGCTGGCGGCGCTGCGGGGTGGGGCCACGCATGCCAGCGTGTGCGTGCTGGGCCTGGGCGAGCGCGCCGGCAATGCAGCACTTGAGGAAGTGGCGGCGGCACTTTCGCCCATTCTGGGGATGTGCGCCAATGTCGACCTGACCCGTCTGCCCGCCCTTGCGGCGCTGGTGTCGCGCGCGGCGCGCCGGCCCATAGACGCGGCCAAGCCCATCGTCGGTTCGGCGGTGTTTGAGCATGAGTCGGGGATTCATGTCTCCGGTTTGCTGCGCGATCCGCAATGCTACGAGGCGCTGGACCCGGCCCGCGTGGGGCGCCGCCGCGAGATTGTGCTGGGCAAGCATTCGGGCACGGCCGCCGTCGTGAACGCTTTGGAGCGGCTCGGTTTTTCCCCCAGTCGTGACGAGGCGCAGACGGTGCTGGTGCTGGTGCGCGCCCGCGCCCAGACCTCCAAACGTGTGGTGAGCGACGTCGAGCTGGCGGCCTTCTACCACGCCGCCCACCAGGTGACGCCGCAGGTTCGCCAGTGAGGCCGCTGGGCCGCTGGGCCGAGGACGTCGCCTGCGTGCGCGGGCGCGACCCGGCGGCACGCGGCGCGGCGGAGATCGTGCTCACCTATCCCGGCGTGCACGCGCTGTTCTACTACCGTTTCGCCAATGCGCTCTGGCGGCGCGACCTGAGCTTTCCCGCACGCGTGCTTTCCTGGTTCGCGCGGCTTGTCACCAATATCGACATCCATCCGGGGGCGACCATCGGCCGGCGCTGCTTCATCGACCACGGTGCCGGAGTGGTCATCGGTGAAACCGCGGTGCTGGGCGATGACGTCACGTTATATCACGGCGTCACGCTGGGCGGCGTCAGCTGGTCGCCGGGCAAGCGCCACCCCACGCTGGGTGATGGCGTGCTGGTCGGGGCGGGGGCAAAAATCCTCGGGCCGATCACGGTGGGCGCGGGTTCGCGCGTGGGCGCCAACTCGGTGGTGGTGGAGGATGTGCCCGAGGGCATGACCGTGGTCGGCATTCCGGGGCGCATCGTGCGCGATTTGCGCGAGCGGCGCCTGGCCGATGGACGCATCGACCTGGAGCATCACCTCATCCCCGATCCGGTGGGCGCAGTTCTCACCCTCATGCTCGACCGCATCGCCTTCCTGGAAACCCAGGTGGCGCATCTGCGCGGGGCGCAGCGTCTGCGCGCCGCTTCACCGTGGAGACAGACACATGACCATACTTGACGATCTCTCCAAGCTCTCCGCCGCCGAGGAGTTCTTCGCCTATCTTGACGTGGACTACGACCCGGCGGTCGTTCACGTTTCGCGCCTGCACATCCTGCGGCGCATGGGCCAGTACCTGCGCGAGAGCGAGACGCGCGAGGCCTTCGCGCGGCTTGATGACGACGGCATTCGCCTGCTCTGCCGCGACCATCTGGCCAAAGCCTACCAGGATTTTGTTGTATCCACGCCAATCCAGGAGCGTTTGTTCAAAGTCCATCAGGACGCGGTTGCACCCAAGGCGGCCCCGGAAAAGCCCTTTGTGCCGCTAACCATGCTCACTGGCGTCCAGGGCGGGTAGGAATGTCGGCGATGCGACATGTTGGTGGGGTTTATGCGCCGCCGGTGTCGAAAATCGGCTTTGCCGTGGCGCAAACCCGGCGTTTTGCACGCGGCGGAGCTTGGCACGGTGTTTGCTCCGTCTGTTCTGCCCGCCGGAGACGACAGAACGACGGCGGCGACGGATCAGCCAGGAAAGAGACCGTGTGATGCATATAGCGGTGTGTATGAAACAGGTGCCTGACAGCGCGCAGATTCGCGTGCATCCGGTGACCAACACCATCATGCGCCAGGGCGTGCCGACCATCATCAACCCGTACGATTTGTTCGCGCTGGAAGAGGCCCTGCGCCTGCGTGACAAGTTCGGCGGCGAGGTGACGGTGCTGACCATGGGCCCGCCGATGGCCGAGGACTCGCTGCGCAAGGCGCTCACCTTCGGCGCCGACCGCGCCGTGCTGCTCACCGACCGCTTCTTCGCCGGCTCCGACACCTTGGCCACGAGTTTTGCCCTCGCGGCAGCACTGGAGAAAATCGGCAAGGAGTTCGGCGAGACGCCCATCGTCTTCACCGGCAAGCAGACCATCGACGGCGACACCGCCCAGGTCGGCCCCGGCATCGCCAAGCGGTTGAACCTCAACCAACTCACCTATGCCTCGCGCATTAATGAGCTTGACCCGGCGGCCGGGAGCATCACCGTGGAGCGCCGCGCCGAAGGCGGCGTGCAGGTGCTTAAGACGAAGCTGCCCGTGCTCATCACCATGCTGGAGGGCACCAACGAGATCCGCCGCGGTTCGCTGGCTGACGCCTATCGTGCCGCCTCGGCGAAGATCGTCACCTGGAATGCGACGGATGCAGGGATCACTGATCTCACCAAATGCGGCCTGCGCGGCTCGCCGACCATCGTGAAGAAGGTATTCGCGCCGCAGGCCCGCGCCGAGAAGGCCACAATGCTGCAGGTCGAGGACGGTTACGCCGCCGCCGCTGCGGCCCTGATGAACGAGATTTTCAAGCGCCAGCCAGCCCTGGAGGCGGACCTCATGCGGTTCGCCGCCGGCCAGTAAGGAGAACGGTCATGTCCGAATCCAGCCGCGCCAGCACCAAGAAGGAGCTGCCCGAGCATTTCAAGGCCTACAAGCATGTCTGGGTCGCCGTGGAGGTTGAACACGGCGTCGTCCATCCGGTGTCGTTCGAGCTGCTGGGCGAGGGCCGCAAGCTGGCTGACAAGCGCGGTGCGGAGCTGGCCGGCGTGGTGATGGGCGGCGACGCCACCAGCGTGGCCGAGGCGGCGCTGGCCTGCTTCGAGTACGGGGCCGATGTGGTGTATACGGTCATTGATCCGGTTCTCACGCATTATCGCAACGAGGCGGCCACCAAGGCCCTCACCGATCTGGTTAACACCTACAAACCGGAAATCCTGCTGCTCGGCGCCACCAATCTGGGCCGCGACCTCGCGGGCTCGGTGGCCACCACGCTCAAGACAGGTCTCACAGCCGACTGCACCGAGTTGGCCATCGACGACGAAGGCTCGCTGGCGGCCACCCGCCCCACTTTCGGCGGCTCGCTGCTGTGCACGATCATGACGCTGAACTTCCGTCCGCAGATGGCCACCGTGCGCCCGCGCGTGCTGGCCATGCCGGCGCGGGAGCCGGGGCGGATAGGGCGGATTGTCGAACACAAGCTTGACCTGGCCGAGGACGACGTCATCACCAAGGTCATCGAATTCATTGCCGACCGCGACTCCAACAAGGCGCAGCTGGCCTATGCCGACATCGTGGTGGCGGGCGGTCTGGGCTTGCGCTCCATCGAGAACTTCCAGCTGGTAAAAACACTGGCCGAGGTGCTGGGAGCCGAATATGGCGGCTCGCGCCCCCTGGTGCAGAAGGGCTGGATTACCGCCGACCGCCAGATCGGCCAGACCGGCAAGACGATCCGTCCGAAACTCTACATCGCCGCAGGCATCTCGGGGGCCATTCAGCACCGTGTGGGTGTGGAGGGGGCCGACATGATCGTCGCGATCAACACCGATCCCAAGGCGCAGATCTTCGAGTTCGCGCATCTGGGCATCGTCGCCGACGCCATTGAGTTCCTGCCCAAACTCACCGAGGCGTTCCGTTCGTATTTGTCCGTCAACCGTCTGGCGGGCTGAGGAGCAGAGCAATGATCGAGGAAAAATTTGATGCGATCGTGGTGGGGGCGGGCGCTTCCGGCAATGCCTGCGCCTACACCATGGCCAAGCTGGGGCTGAAGGTTCTGCAACTCGAGCGCGGCGAGTATCCGGGCTCGAAGAACGTCCAGGGCGCAATCCTGTACGCCGACGCGCTGGAGAAGATCATCCCCGACTTCCGCGACGACGCCCCGCTGGAGCGTCATGTCATCGAGCAGCGCATGTGGACGATGACAGATACGTCGCATGTTGGCATGCATTATCGCTCCGACGATTTCAACGAGGAGCGGCCCAACCGCTACACCATCGTTCGCGCGCAGTTCGACAAATGGTTCAGCCGCAAGGTGCGCGACGCCGGGGTGACGCTGCTGTGCGAGACCACGGTGACGGAGTTGATCCGTGACGGCCAGGGCAAGGTGATAGGCGTGCGCACCGACCGCGCCGACGGCGTTGTCTTCGCCAATGTGGTGGTGCTGGCCGAGGGTGTGAACGGGCTCGTGGGCCAGCGCGCAGGGCTACGCCCGGTGGTCACACCCGAGAGCGTGGCGCTGGCGGTGAAGGAGATGCATTTTCTGCCGCGCGAGGTGATCGACGAGCGCTTCAACCTCAGGGGTAATGAGGGCGTGGTCATCGAGGCGATGGGCACCATCACCAACGGCATGACCGGCACCGCTTTTCTCTACACCAACGGCAAGTCCATCTCTGTCGGTATTGGCTGCATCGTCTCCGACTTCGAGGGCACCGGCCAGACGCCGTATGGGCTGCTTGAGGCCTTCAAGAACCATCCCAGCATCAAACCGCTGCTGGCCGGCTCCGAATGCAAGGAATACGCTGCCCATCTCATCCCCGAGGGCGGCTACAAGACCATCCCGCAGCTTTATGGCGATGGCTGGCTGGTGGTGGGCGATGCCGGGCAATTCGTGAACGCGGTCCACCGCGAGGGGTCGAACCTGGCCATGACCACCGGGCGCATCGCGGGCGAGACCATTGCCTGGCTGAAGACCCGCCGCGATCCGGCCACCGCCGCGAACCTGGCCGAATACCAGCGCCGTCTGGAGGCCAGCTTCGTGATGAAGGACATGAAGAAGTACCGCAACATTCCCGACTTCCTGCACAAGCGGGCGGAGCAGGTGTTCGGGTTGTATCCTCGCCTCATCGCGCAGGCGGCGCACACCTGGTTCCGCGTGGACGGCAAGGATAAGCGCAGTAAAGAGGCCGAAATTTTCGCGAGCTTCCGCAAGGGGCGGTCTTTGTTCGGCCTGGTGGGGGATGCATTCAAACTGGCGAGGGCATGGCGATGAGTGGTGCGATGAACACGGGGAGCGCGGCTCCCAAGGTCGAGGAAAAGCTGTTCCAGAACCGCTATCTGGTGGATGCCGGGCGGCCGCATATCAAGTTGAATCCGGGGCAGGAGCCTTCGGCAGCGCTGCGTTCGCTCGTCACTACCTGTCCGGCTGGGTGCTACAGCACCAATGACAAGGGGCAGGTCGAGATCGTCACCGATGGCTGCATGGAATGCGGCACCTGCCGCGTGGTCACAGCCAAAACCGGCGAGATCGACTGGCAGTATCCGCGCGGCGGCTACGGCGTGCTGTACAAATTCGGCTGAGCGTGCCGCCGCCGTTATGGCCATTGGGGGCGGGGACTGATCTGCTCCGCCTGCTTGAAGATGACGTCCGCTTTGGCGATTTGACCACGCGCGCGCTGGGCATTGGTGCGGTGCGGGGGCAAATCACCTTTGCGGCGCGCCAGGGCTTGAGACTGTGTGCCGTGGAAGAGGCGGCACAGATCCTCGCTGGGCTGGGAGCGCAGATCACCTTCAGTGCCGCCAGCGGCGCTGATATGCCGGCAGGCGAGGTGGTGCTGCGTGCCACCGGCCCGGCCAGCGCGCTGCATGCGGGCTGGAAGATGGCACAGCTCGTCATGGAATTTGCATCGGGCGTGGCCACCGAGGCAGCTGCGATCGTCGCGGCGGCGCGCGCGGTGGCACCCGGCATCGCCGTGATGGTAACGCGCAAGTCGATTCCGTTCACGCGGACGCTGTCGCTGAAAGCGGCGCTGGCCGGCGGCGCGGAAATCCACCGCCTCGGCCTGCATGATACGTTCATGATCTTCCCCGAGCATCTGGTGTTTTTTGCCGGTGGCTTGGCTGAGGCTGTGGCGGCGGCGCGGCGGCAGGCCCCCGAGCGCGCGGTGATGGTGGAGGTGAAGGACGAGGCCAGCGTGCGCGAGGCGGCGCTGGCAGGGGCGGATGTCATCCAGCTGGAGAAATTCACGCCCGAGGAAGCGGCGGCGGCAGTGCGCGCGGTAACCAAGAGAACGGACGGACGCCCCCTGATTGCCGCGGCGGGCGGGATCAATTCGCAAAATGCCGCAAGCTATGCTGCAACTGGTGTCGACACGTTCGTCACCTCGGCGCCCTTCTATGCAAAACCACTTGATATTGAAGTGATTTTTAGGAAGATGGTGGCGTGAGGACGCTAACTTCCCTGAGAAGCGTAAAGAACTTCTTGCAATGTGGGGCGGGATTTGCAACCCTAATTGATGCCGTTGAGGCGCCATATAAGGCGTCCGAGCCGGCAATCGGAGGAAGCGCCCTGGCGTAAAGGGGGTGCAATGCAGGTTGTAAATTCCGACAGACGCATGTCTGCCGAGAGGGATTGTGTCTCGGAAGCGTCGTCAGATCATCGTTCTGTCCATGCGTCAACCAGCCTGGGCAGCTATTCCACCCGCGCCGAGATCGCGCTGCATGGGGTTTACGAGGTCTCCAAGGTGTTGGCGTCGCCGGCGCGGCTGGAGACCACGCTCTCCAACGTGCTGGGTGTGCTCTCCAGCTTCATGGACATGCATCATGGCATCATCGCGTTGCTGAACGCCGATGGTCTGCCCGATATTGCGGTTGGCACCGGCTGGACCGAGGAAACCGCCAAGCACCATTTCAACCGTCTGCCGGAGCGAGCTGTTGGGCAGATCGTGACCACGAAAATGCCGGTGGTGATCGAGAACATCAAAAAGAGCCCGCTCTTCGCCGGCTGGTGGGAGACGGAGTGGGGCCATACCGACGCCATGGTCTCGTTCATCGGCGTACCCATAAAGCTCCGCGACAAGGTGATCGGCACCATCACGCTGGACCGCGTGTGGGACCGCCACGCGACCTTCGGCATGGACCAGGATGTTCAATTCCTCGCGATGATCGCCAATCTGGTTGGTCAGACCATTCGTCTGTACGACGTGGTGGGGCGCGACCGGGAACGCCTGATGAGCGCACAGCGGCGTCTGGAAAAGGAGCTCTCGCTCGTCGGCAAGGGCGAGCATGTCGCGGGTGTTACTGACATCATCGGTGAGAGCTTGACCATCCGCGCGGTCATCGAAAAAATCAGCGTGGTGGCACGGAGCCATTCTACCGTGCTGCTGCGCGGCGAGTCGGGCACTGGCAAGGAGCTGTTCGCGCGCGCCACCCACGATCTCTCTCCGCGCCGCGACGGCCCTTTCATCAAGGTAAACTGCGCGGCACTTCCCGAGTCGATGCTGGAATCGGAGCTTTTCGGCCACGAGAAGGGGGCGTTCACCGGCGCGCTGGCCCAGCGCAAGGGGCGTTTTGAGCTGGCCGATGGCGGCACGCTGTTCCTTGACGAAATCGGCGAAATCTCGGCGGCCTTTCAGGCCAAGCTGCTGCGCGTGCTGCAGGAGGGAGAGTTTGAGCGCGTCGGCGGCATGAAGACGATCAAGACAAATGTCCGCCTCGTCACCGCCACCAACAAGAACCTGGAAGAGGCCGTTGCGAAGGGGGAGTTCCGCGCCGATCTCTACTACCGGATCAACGTCGTTTCCATCTTGCTGCCACCGTTGCGGTCGCGCAGCGAGGATATCGTTCCGCTGGCCCGTGAGTTCCTGCGGCGCTTTAACGCTGAGCATGGCACCAACCTGACGCTTGGGCCGCAGGCCGCCAGGTTGCTGATGGAATGCGGGTTTCCAGGCAATGTCCGCGAGCTGGAAAACTGCGTGCGGCGGACGGCAACGCTCGCCAAGCGCCAGGAGCTTGCGGCAGACGACTTCGCCTGCCGGCATGACGAATGCCTCTCCGCCACACTGTGGCGTGGCGCCGGAAGCGCCGAGCTGTTCAACATTCTTCCGCCCGAAAGCACGCGGATGACGCCACCGGTAACCCGTTCGGCCGAGCCGGAGCCGGTGATTGATCCGGCCAGTTGTCCGCAAGTGGAAACCTGCCGTTCGCTCAACAGCGAGCCCCAGATGGAACGCGAGCAGCTGATCCAGGCCATGGAGGCCACGGGCTGGGTGCAGGCCAAAGCCGCGCGCATGCTTAAGCTTACCCCGCGGCAGATCGGCTATGCCCTGCGCAAGCACAACATACCCATCAAGCGGTTCTGAGCTTCCCTTGGTGCCGCCTCTTGTGGCGCTGGTGCCCCTTCGATACCATGTAATTTCAGGCTTGGCGCTTTGGCGCCAAGCCTGAAGGGTTTTGTAACCACCTTAACAAAACAGGGGTGAATCATGAAGCTTAGCGCACGCAATATCATTCCGGGCAAGGTCATCGCCATCGCCAAGGGCGCGACAACCTCTCACATCAGGGTGGAGATCGCCCCCGGGCAGATTATCACCTCCTCCATCACCAATGAGGCGGTCGAGGATCTCGCCCTGGTTGTCGGCGATAATGTCAGCGCCGTCATCAAGTCCTCCGACGTGATGATCGGCAAGTAAACATTACGTCCCGGCGCGCTGGGGTACGAGCCGGTAAAGCCTACCCCAGCGCGTCATATCCTCCCACCATTGCCACGCCACATCATCGCGGCACGACAACACCGCGCCATAGCCGCCCTGGCGCGGTAAAACGCCGCCAATCCTGAAGTTCTGCGCCTGCAACCGAGACGCCAGGCTTCCCAGCTGCGTCGCTGTGTCCTCGCTCGCCTCGTAGAGCAGAGCCGGCGGGGTGAGCGGTGGTTGCGGCGGATCGCTACTGAGCCGCATGTTTGTCTCCTGTGTCGGCTTTACGACAATATTTGGCCTCATAAGCCTCCGGTGCCGAAAGGCCCGGCAACTGCCGCGCCAGTGTCTTCTTGCTGCCGGACGCGTCGCAAAACCGACGGTGTTTGTCGTAGCTCTTGCCCGTTTGGCGACTGCCTGCCGGTTTCACGGATGGCACGCAGTTTGCTGTTACCCGGGCAGAGCATGTCTTACCGGAAGGAGTCCAACAATGGCCTACAAGATTATCGCCTCGCAATGCTCCGGCTGCTCGGCCTGTGAGTTCGAGTGCCCCAACGCCGCCATCTCGATGAAGGGCGAGACCTTCATCATCGATCCCAAGAAGTGCACGGAGTGCGAAGGCTCGTTCGATTCACCCAAATGCGCCGAGGTTTGCCCGGTTCCCAAGACCTGCGTGCCGGCGTGAAGATCATGATCCGGCGGTCGCCGGAAACCGGCCTCTCCATCTACGTGCCCAAGAAGGACCTCGAAGAGCCGATCGTGGAGACGGAGCGCGAGAGCCTGTGGGGCGGGTGGGTGCGTGTGGCCAATGGCTGGGTGCTGGAGCTGCCGGAGATGCCGGAGGACACGCGCCTGCCCGTGACGGTGAATGCGCGCAAGCGCGGCGAGGAGGAGTGAGATGAGCGCGGCGCTCGATACCATTGCCGAGGCGCGCGCAGCGTTGCGCGCCATCGCTGAGTTGCTGAAAGCTGGCGGCGCCGCGCCCTATCTTGGTCCGGCCGTGGCGGTTGCCGCCCCCGGTCCGCGCACGCCCGAGGCGCTGGCCGCGTTTTTCGGCGCCAAGGTGGCGCTGCCCAGGCGCGCCAAGGGCAATGTCTGGGCCGCCGCGCAGCATATTGAGAGCTACAAGCACCGCAACACGGTGACGGCGCTGATGAACGAGGCCTTTGCCGCCCCCGTGCCGCCCGCCCCGCTGCACAGTGCGTTGGCTGCGCTCAAGCTGCCGCTGATCGTGGAAAGCTGGTACGACGACGCGATGCGCGCGGCTTTGGCGGGGCGGGACAACTGGGGCGAAGTGCAGGGCATCACCCGTGCCGGCATCGGTGAGGACCGTTGGTTCCGCTTCTACGATTCAACCGGGGCCGCCGCGACGGCGGAGCAGGCGGCGGGCTGGACGACGCTGCTCTACCGCCCGCACGGCGGTGTTACCCCAGCGCGCAACTACCTCATTTCCGATGCCGATTATGTCGAGGTGCTGACCGAGATCGACATCCAGACGCCGATCCCCGATGAGGTGCGGCACCGCCGCGCGGGGCGCAGCTTCGTGTTCATTGGTTGCCGGTTCCACGACCAGATGCTGCGCTCCTATGCGCGGCAAATTATGAAACGCAGCGGCGCCAAGCATTACGCGTTGCTGCCCGAAGGCGAACTCACGCGCAACGAGAGTCGCTTCCTCGCTGAGCAGGGCATTGTCCCCGTCGGTCTGCCATTTGGCGACGCGATGTCGGAACTTTTGTCCTGTCTGTGACGTCGTGTTTGTGACACGAAACAGTGTAGGCAAGGCGACGGATCAAGGAAAAATCGATGGTTTTTCGTTGGCACGAGGTTTGCTGGGGTTGCTGCGGGACGTGTAGCCGCGGCTCTTGGGAAACAACCCAAGAGCCACAAATGACAAGGAGCTGACATGGTTGAGATGATCGCGCAGACTTCCAGCCTAAGTATCGAGGACGTGATGCAGCAGGTTGCCGAGCATAAGGGCTGCGGTACTTCCGGCGGCTCCGGCAAGGCGAGTTGCGGTTCCAGCGCCGGGCAGGGCGACCTGCCCACCGAGATCTGGGAAAAGGTGAAGAACCATCCTTGCTATTCCGAGGAGGCGCATCACCACTTCGCGCGCATGCATGTGGCGGTGGCGCCCGCCTGCAATATCCAGTGCAACTATTGCAACCGCAAATATGATTGCGCGAACGAAATCCCGCCCCGGCGTGGTCAGCGAGAAGCTCACGCCAGAACAGGCGGCAAAGAAAGTTGTGGCCGTGGCCTCGGTGATTCCGCAGATGACGGTGCTTGGCATCGCTGGCCCCGGCGACCCGCTTGCCAACCCGGCCAAGACCTTCCAGACCTTCGAACTGGTGGCCAAGGGCGCGCCTGACATCAAGCTGTGCCTTTCCACCAATGGTCTGGCGCTGCCCGAATATGTGGACCGCATCGCGCAATACAATATTGATCACGTGACGATTACCATCAACATGGTTGATCCTGAGGTGGGCGCGAAAATCTATCCGTGGATTTTCTGGAATCACAAGCGCTACACGGGTGTTGAGGCGGCGCGGATCCTCTCCGAGCACCAGTTGCGCGGGCTGGAGATGCTCACCGAACGCGGCATCCTGTGCAAGGTGAATTCGGTGATGATCCCGGGCGTCAACGACAAGCACCTCGTCGAGGTGAACAAGGCGGTGAAGTCGCGCGGTGCGTTCCTGCACAACATCATGCCGCTCATCTCGGCGCCCGAGCACGGCACCGTGTTTGGCCTCAACGGCCAGCGCGGGCCGACGGCGCAGGAGCTGAAGGTGCTGCAGGATGAGTGTCAGGGCGAGATGAACATGATGCGCCATTGCCGTCAGTGCCGCGCCGATGCGGTGGGTCTGCTGGGCGAGGACCGCTCGGCGGAATTCACCACCGACAAGATCATGGCGATGGACGTGAATTACGACCTCGAGGCCCGCCGCACCTATCAGGAGGCGGTGGAGGAGGAGCGCCAGGCGAAGGTCGCCGCCAAGCACGAGGAGCTGGCGAAACTCGCTGGTGAGGAGAGCGATATTTCACTACTCGTGGCCGTGGCCACCAAGGGCTCGGGGCTTATCAACGAACATTTTGGTCACGCCAAGGAGTTCCAGATCTACGAGCTGTCCACGTCGGGGGCGAAGTTCGTCGGGCACCGGCGCGTGGACATGTATTGCCAGGGTGGCTATGGCGAGGAGGACACGCTGGAGACCGTCATCCGGGCGATCAACGACTGCCACGCGGTGTTCGTTGCCAAGATCGGCGGCTGCCCCAAGGCCGACCTCGTCAAAGCGGGGATCGAGCCGGTGGACGGCTCCGCGCATGAGTTCATCGAGAAATCGGCGCTGGCCTGGTTCAAGGAGTATCTGGCCAAGGTGGCAAGCGGCGAAATTGTGCATGTCAGCCGGGGCGATGCGCAAATCCGCCAGGGCGCGCTCATCTCAGCGGCATAAAAAGGGAGTTTGCAATGGCCTACAAGATCGTTTCCTCGCAGTGCACGAGTTGTTCGGCATGTGAGGCAGAGTGCCCCAACGTCGCCATCTCCGAGAAGGGCGGCACCTTCGTCATCGACCCGAAAAAATGCACGGAATGCATCGGTTATTTCGAGACCGCGCAATGCGTGGCGGTTTGTCCGGTGGACAATACCTGCATCATCGATACCGCCTATCCCCGCTATCAGGCAAAGGCATAAGCGCATGAACCTCACCATCACGCCGAAGGCGCAGAAATTCATCCGCTTCATGCTCCTGGCCGATGGCGGGCCGGGTGCCGGGTTCCGCCTTGCGGTCACGCCGGGAGGCTGCTCGGGGCTGAATTCGGACATCGCCGTGCAGGCCACGCCCGGCGAGGGCGAGGCCGTGTTTGAGGTCGCCGGCATCAAGCTGTTCCTTAACGCCGAGAGCCGCATCCTGCTTGAGGGCGCCACCATCGACTTTACTGACAGCACCGCCAAGACCGGCCTCGTCTTTATCACGGCCAAGCCCACCGTCTGCGGCTCGGCGCTGGGCCTGCCCGCGTAAGCGGCCGCCATGACGCCCGGTTCGGACGCCCCCTTCGCGGAGTTCTCGGCGGCCCTGCTGGGCGAGGGGTTGCCGCCCGAGGCTGAGCGTCACCTGCGCCTGGCGGCGGAGAATTACCGTTTCGGCGATGTCGCCGAGGCGCATCTGCTCGATGCGCAGACCGCCGCACCGGGCCACGCGGCCGTGCTTATCGGCCTCTACCGCTTCTACTTCTACCAGGGGCAGCTCGCGCAAACGCTGGAGATCGCGCAGCAATGCCTGGGCAAGGCGGCGCGCGAGATGGGTCTGCCCGGCGACTGGCGCGAGGTGCGCCCCGGCATGGCGCGGTTTGATGCCTATGAGGAGATGGCGCCGCGCTTTTTCCTGTTTTCACTCAAGGGCTATGCCTATCTGCGCATGCGCCTGGGCGACATGGACGAGGGCCGCCACGCCTTGCAGAAACTCCTGGAACTCGACTCCTCGGACAAGATCGGCGCGCAAGTGCTGCTCGATGTCATTGCGCGGGCGGAGGCGGCGGAGGATGACTGACATCGACGAAGCCATCGACTGGCGCGGCACCACCGTGGACTGTGTCCCTTGTCCGCATAACGGACAGGCCAAATGCAGCCTCCTGCGCGCCTGCGTGCAGGACCGCTACGCCCGGCGCATCGACCGGTTCTTCGACTGGAATCCGGCGCTTGCCAATGGCTACCTCGACCATCCGCATTTCGAGGTGCGTGCCATTGCCGCCAAGCATGCCGATGTCTTCCGTCTGCCACCGCTGCTGGAGGATGAGGATGAGACGGTGCGCTGGAACGCGGCGCGGCGTCTGCCCGCCAGCCACTGCCTGAAGCTGCGCGACGACCCGCACCGCGAGGTGCGCATCCGCGTGGCGACACGGTTGGATGGCGCTGATCTGGCCCCCATGCTCCTGGACCCCGATTATTACGTGCGCCTGGTTGTGGCGCGGCGCGTGCCGCCGGCGCTGTTGCTGCGCCTGGTCCAAGACGCTGAGGCCGAGGTGCGGCGCGTAGTGGCATCCCGCCTGCCGGTGGACCAGCTCTTGCTGCTGGCGGCGGACCCCGATGAGCTGGTGCGGCGCGAGGTGGTGCAGCGTTTGCCAGCCGATCTGTTGAATCGGTTGCGCGGCGATGAGAGCTGGCGCGTGCGCCTCGAAGTGGCGCAGCGCGGTCCGCGCGGCATTGCCGCCGGGCTGGCAAACGACCCGGACCCGCTGGTGGCCGAGGCGGCACGCCAGCGTCTGGCGCCCCGCGCCGAGGCGGTGGCGCCATGACCAACATCGTGCGCGACAGCGACGAGGTGGAGCTCTCCGGCCCGCCCGCCTTCAGCTATGGCGAGAAGGTCCGCTCGCGCCGCGTCATCCGTAATGATGGCACCTATCCTGGCAAGGAGATCGGCGAACAGCTCGTGAAGAAGGGCGAGGAAGGTTTCGTTGTCAGCATCGGGACATTCCTGCAGCAATTCTATATCTACGGTGTCGAATTCACGGCCTCTGGGCATCGCGTGGGCATGAAGCGGCGCGAGCTGGAACCTGTGCGGCCCGCCAGTGATGATGACGATATCCCCCTGCCCGGAAGGAGCGGCCGATGATTGAACCTCGTGTGCCCAAATATGGCTGGGGCCAGCCCGTGCTGGCCGCCGAAGACCTCTTAAACGACGGCAGCTTTCCCGGTGCCGAGGAAGGCGCTCGGCTGGTGGAGGCGGGCGAGCGCGGCGAGATCGTCAATGTGGGCACTCATGTGGAAGCCAACCTGCCGGTCTATCTGGTGGAGTTCTCAGACAACCGCGTGGTCGGCTGCCTGGAGGAGGAGATTACCCCGGTTTCGCCATGACGCCGCATCCCAACGAGTTGGACCAGCGCCGTATAGAGCGCGCATTGGCGCAGCGTGTGCGCTACCGCTACGTGGCGCCGCGCGTGGTAAGCGTGGCGCGAGGTTACAAGGTGGAGAGTCCGTGCTGCTCTCGCAATGTTGATGCCGCGGGCGGGATCATAGACATCGCCTTGATCGAATACGACGCGGCCGAGCCCGCATGGCGTTTGTATCGCAAGAACCATGAAGCGGATGAGTGGCTGCTGGTGGACTTGTTCGGCAAGCTGCACGACGCGCTGGCTGTTCTGACCGAGGATGCCGACCGGAAATTTTGGCAGTGAATTTGCATTGCCAGGTTTGAGACTTTGCTCGAAAGGGACATCCGCATGGCCGTCAGCGCCGAAGACCTTGCTGCCATTGATCAAGCGCTGGCCGACGTTGCCAGCGTGGCGGAGACCTTGGCGAAACTACGCACGGCGTTTCCGCATCTGCGCTGGCTCGCCTGCGACGCCGCCGATGTGACGGAGGACCCGTTCCACAGCTACGCGCAACTGGACCTGCATTTTCTCGACTGTTCGAGTCATTGCGTGCAGGTGGTGGCCGATGCCGCCCAGGCCAGCGGCGTGCTGCTGGCGCGGCGGGGTGGCGCATGAGCATCCTGCTCTCGGACCCTGACATCTCGGGCATGGAACTCGCCGCCGTGGCCGAGGCGCTGCGCTCGCCGAATATTTCCACCGGACCCGAGGTGACGGCCTTCGAGGTTGAATTCGCGGCCTATCTTGGGCGCGGCTATGCGGTGGCGGTGTCCAGCGCCACGCTGGGGCTGCTCTGCCTGCTGCGCGCCATGGAGATTGGCGTCGGGGATGAGGTGATCTGCTCGCCGCATGGTTTCCGCGAGACGGCGCATGCTATTCACGTCGCCGGGGCCAAGCCGGTTTTCGCCGATATCGACTACTGGTCCGGCACGCTCGCCCCCGCCAAGGTGGCCGAGAAGATCACGCCGCGCACCCGCGCTATTCTGGGGGCCAATAATAACGGCCATCCGGCGCCCTGGGACGCGCTGCGGGATCTGGCGACCATGCATGGTCTGGGGCTGATCGAGGACAGCACCGAGGCGCTGGGCTCGCGCCTGCACGGCCAGCTGGTCGGCACGTTCGGCGACGCCGCCCTGTTCGATTTCTCCGCGCCATCGGCGCTCGCCTGCGGCGAAGGCACCATGGTGGTGACCGACGATGCCGCGCTGGCCTCTTCCATCCGCCGCCATGCCGCCCGGCGGCTTGAGGAGCGCGGCTCGGTGCTGGCCACGGGCACCGCGCCCCTGCAGGCTGGCATGAGCAGCCTCACGGCAGCGCTTGGCCGCGCCCAGCTGCGCCGGCTGCCCGAGTTGCTGGAGCGGCGCAAGCTCACCGAGGCGCTGTACGAGGTGCATATGCAGTCCTTCGAGGGCATCAAGCCGCCTTACGCCGCGCCGGATGTTACCGAGATGCACTGGATGTTCTACCTCGTGCATCTCGGCACGCGCTTCTCGCGCTCCAGCCGCGACGCTATTGTTGATGACCTGAACGGCGCCGGTATCGCGGCGGTGGCCTATTCCTCGCCACTGCATTTGCAGCGCCTGTACTTCGAGTCGGGCTACCGGCGGGGCGACTTCCTGGTGACCGAAAAGATCGCCGACCGCGCCATCGCGCTGCCGTTCCACGCCCATCTCACCGCCGATGAGATCGAGTTCATCGTCGAGACGCTGAAAGACGCCTCGGTGAATGTCGGCGCCGGGGCCGCGATCTACTGAATTTCCCACAGTCCAACAGAAAGGAAGAATACCATGTCCATGCTGACCATCATGCCGTCGGGCAAGAGCGTTGAGGTTGCGGCCGGCACCACGCTGCTTGCCGCCATCCTCGCCGCCGACGAGTCGCTCACGCATAAGTGCGAGGGCAAGGCCGCCTGCGGCACCTGCCACATCTACGTGCAGGAGGGCCGCAAGGGCGTGTCCAAGATCGCCCGCGAGGAGAACGAGCGTCTGGACACGATTGTTGGCGTGGGGTCGAAGTCGCGCCTCGCCTGCCAGGCCACGTTTCTGGGCACCGAGAATGTGAAGATCGAGCTGCTGGGCTTCGGCTCGGGGTTGTGATCGGCATAGACTCCTTGTCGGAAACCCGACAAGGGGTGTTGTCATTTTCGCCACAGGCTTCATGATTCCAAGATACGGCGATATGGCTGGGTGGCTTCACCCAGCCGTGTCGGTATCATTGGCTGGCACTATCAAAGGAGCCTGAAATGAAGACAACACGATTTCCCCTAAAGTGCCGCCTCGCCCTGGGTTTTGCCGCTGCGGCTGTGGCGGTGTTTGCAGCACTTCCCGCGCCCGCGCGGGCCGCCTCCACCTCCATTGCCGTGGCCGCCAACTTTACCGAGCCCGCCAAGCGCCTCGCCGCTGCCTTCGAGCTGAAGACCGGCGATCACGTGGTGCTGAGCTTCGGCTCCTCGGGCCAGTTCGTCACCGAGATCACCCAGGGCGCACCCTATGAGGCGTTCCTCTCCGCCGATGCCGCGCGTCCGCAGAAGCTGGCCAGCCTCGGCTTGGCCGACAAGTCCAGCCTGTTCACCTACGCCATTGGCAAGCTGGTGCTCTATAGCGCCAAGCCGGGCTATGTGGATGCGCAGGGCAAGGTGCTGGGGGCTGGCACGTTTGCGCATATCGCCATCGCCGACCCCAAGGCCGCACCCTATGGCGAGGCCGGCGTTGAGACTCTTAAGACGCTGGGCATTTACGACGCCGTGGCGCCGAAGATCGTCACTGGCAAGAGCATCGCCCAGACCTACCAGTTTGTCGCCTCTGGCAATGCCGAACTGGGTTTTGTTGCGCTCTCGCAGGTGATCAACACCAAGGGCGGCTCGCAGTGGCTGGTGCCCGCCGCCGACTACAAGCCCATCATTCAGGACGCCGTGCTGCTGAAAGCGGGTGAGAGCGATCCAGTGGCCAAGGCCTTCCTCGCCTACATCAAGACCCCCGAGGCCCTGGCGGTGATCCGCTCCTACGGCTACGCGACCACGCCGTAACCATGTGGACGGCGGTCGCCCTCACGCTGGAATTGGCGAGTATCACGACGCTAGTTCTGCTCGTGCTGGGCGTGCCGCTGGCCTGGGGGCTTGCCCGCGCCAAAGGCTGGTGGGCGGAGGTCGTCGGGGCAGCGGTCACGTTGCCGCTGGTGCTGCCGCCCACCGTGCTGGGCTTCTACCTACTCATCCTGCTCGGCCCCAACGGACCGCTGGCCCCGCTGCTCACCCGTTTTGGCGTGACCACCCTGGCTTTCTCGTTTCCAGGTCTGGTCTTCGGCTCCTGCGTGTATTCGCTGCCCTTCATGGTGCAGCCCGTGCGGAGCGCCTTCGCGGCTCTGGGGCAGGGCGCGTGGGAGGCAGCACTTACGCTGCGCGCCGCGCCTTGGGATGCTTTTTTCTCGGTGGCCCTGCCGCTGGCGCGCGGCGGAATTGCCACCGGGGCGCTGCTGGCCTTCGCCCATACGCTGGGTGAGTTCGGCGTGGTGTTGATGATTGGCGGCGATATTCCGGGCAAAACCGAGGTGCTCTCCATCGTCATCTTTGACGATGTGGAGAATCTAAACTGGACCCAGGCCGGCCAGATCGCCACCGCGCTGGCACTGTTTTCCTTTCTGGTCATCCTGGTGACACTGCGGCTGGGGCGGCGCATGGAGCGGACATGAGCCGCATCACCGGTCGTTTTGCCGGAACGCTGGGGACGTTCCATTTTGACGCCGCGTTTGACATTCCGGCGCACGGGGTCACCGGCCTGTTCGGCCCGTCGGGCTGTGGCAAGAGCACGCTGCTGCGCTGCTTGGCCGGGCTGACCCGCCTGCCCGGAGGAAGCCTGCGCGTGGGGGAGGAGACTTGGCAGGGGGCCGAGGTCTTCATGCCGCCCTATCGCCGTCCGCTGGGCTATGTGTTCCAGGACGCGCGACTGTTTCCGCATCTTTCTGTGCGAGACAATCTGCGTTTTGGCCTGCGCCGCGCGGGCGGCGGGAAGGTCGCTGAGGCCGACGTGGTGGAATTCCTCGGCCTGGCGCCGCTGTTGGGGCGGTATCCGGCCAGGCTCTCGGGCGGTGAGCGCCAGCGCGTGGCCATCGGCCGCGCCCTGCTGGCGCAACCGCGCCTGCTGCTGATGGACGAGCCGCTCGCCGCCCTCGACCGCGACAGCGCCGACGAGATTCTGCCCCGCCTGCGCGGGCTTTCGGCGCGATTTGGCGTGCCGGCGCTCTATGTCTCACACCAGATGGATGAGATTGAACGCATTGCCCAGCACCTGCTGTTCATGCGGGCCGGGCGCGTCGTAGCGGCGGGACCGCTTGTTGACCTGCTGACCGACCTTTCGCTCCCCTTCGCGGCGCGCACCGGGGCCGCCACGGTGCTCGACCTGCCGGTAAGCGCGCATGACGACGCCTATGGGCTGATGCTCTGCGGCACGCCACCATTGCGCCTTACGGTTCCCGGACGGCTGGGCGCGGTGGGGGAGCTGATTCGTCTGCGCGTGCTGGCCAGCGATGTCAGCCTGCTGCGCGCACCGGCGTCGAGCAGCATCCTCAACACGCTGCCCGCGCGCATCCTGGCGGCGGAAACAGCGGATGGCCCGCATGTGCTGGTGGCGCTGCGGGTGGGCGAGGCCCGGCTGCTGGCGCGCATCACCCGCAAATCCTGGGACCAACTGGGTTTTGCGCTCGGTCAGGAGGTTTTTGCGCAGGTCAAGGCCGAGGCCCTGGCCGGGGCGCAGTAGCACAAGGAGATTGGTCATGCCCGATAT
This sequence comes from uncultured Alphaproteobacteria bacterium, assembly GCA_963750235.1. GTDB lineage: Bacteria > Pseudomonadota > Alphaproteobacteria > Acetobacterales > Acetobacteraceae > Acidocella. The sequence continues at coordinate 405,447 of CAVVPW010000002.1, read as the reverse complement.
TGCTCTGTTCACCCGCCTGGGAGGTGCCGATGGCATCGCCCGGCTGGTGGACGCCTTTTACGACAACATGGAGCAGCGCGCTGGATTCGCCGCCCTGCGCGCCCTGCATGCGCCAGACCTCGCGGCGACCCGCGACGTGCTGAAGCTGTACCTGATGGAATGGACGGGTGGCCCGGCCAACTACTCGGCCGCCAAGGGGCATCCGCGCCTGCGCCGCCGCCACATGCACATCCGCATCGGCGAGGCCGAGCGCGACGACTGGATGCGCTGCATGACGGAAGCTCTGGCCGCGACCGTGGCCGACACCCAGGCGCGCGCCGAGATCACCGTGAATTTCGTCAAGTTGGCCGACTGGATGCGCAATCAGGACGGCAATCCGCATGATGCCGGGCAGAGCTTTGGTGGCACGGGGGCGCACGAGCCTTCGCCCGCGGATTGCGTACACGTCGCAAATTCGACTGTCGAGAACCCGACAAATCGCTGCTGCGCGCACACCGAAGGCTGACAAACGGCTCTGACGGCGCTGGCATGGTGCTTGCAGTTACTCCTCCCAGAGCGGATGGAGAGTGTAACGGCAATGAGCGCACATCTCGAAACCATCGAGGAACTCGCCGCAGGCAGCGGTGACGGCTACAAATACGGCTTCGTAACAGATATCGAGGCCGACACTGCGCCGCCTGGTTTGACCGAAGACACGGTGCGTTTCATCTCGGCCAAGAAGCAGGAGCCGGAATGGCTGCTGGAATGGCGCCTGAAAGCCTTCCGCCGCTGGCAGAAGATGGAGCAGCCCGATTGGGCCAGGCTCAACATCGCGCCGATCGACTATCAGGGCGCCACCTATTACTCGGCGCCAAAAAACGCAGAAGGCCCGAAATCGCTCGACGAGGTCGATCCCGAACTGCTGAAGACCTACGAGAAGCTCGGCATTCCCCTTGGTGAACGCGCGGCGCTGGCCGGCGTGGCGGTGGATGCGGTGTTCGATTCCGTGTCGGTGGCAACAACCTTCAAGGACACGCTGGCGGAGCAGGGCATCATCTTCTGCTCCTTCGGTGAGGCCGTGCGCGAGCACCCCGAACTGGTGCAAAAATATCTTGGCACCGTGGTGCCACAGGGCGACAATTTCTTCTCGGCGCTCAATTCGGCGGTGTTTTCCGACGGCTCCTTCGCCTACATCCCGCCCGGCGTGCGCTGCCCGATGGAACTCTCCACCTATTTCCGCATCAATGCCGCCAAGTCCGGCCAGTTCGAGCGCACGCTGCTGATCGCCGATGAGGGCGCGTATGTTTCGTATCTGGAGGGCTGCACCGCGCCACGGCGTGACGAGAACCAGCTGCACGCCGCCGTGGTTGAGCTTGTCGCGCTGGCGGATGCCGAGATCAAATACTCCACGGTACAGAACTGGTATCCGGGCGATGAGAATGGTGTAGGCGGCATCTATAACTTTGTTACCAAGCGCGGCGCCTGCCGGGGCAGCGGATCAAAAATCTCCTGGACGCAGGTGGAAACCGGATCGGCCATCACCTGGAAATATCCAAGCTGCATCCTCGAGGGTGAAAATTCTGTTGGCGAATTTTACTCGGTGGCCGTGACCGCCAACCGCCAGCAGGCCGATACCGGCACCAAGATGATCCACCTGGGTCGCAACACGAAGAGCACGATCATTTCCAAGGGCATTTCCGCCGGGCATGGACAGAACACTTATCGGGGCGCGGTCAAAATCATGCCCGGTGCGGAGGGGGCGCGGAACTACACGCAGTGCGACTCCCTGCTCATCGGCAAGACCTGCGGCGCGCACGCGATCCCGTATATCGACACGCGCAATCCCAGCGCGCGCGTGGAGCACGAGGCCACGGCCTCGAAGATTTCCGACGAGCAGCTCTTCTACTGTCTGCAGCGTGGGCTTACGCCAGAGGAATCTGTTTCGCTCATCGTGAATGGCTTCTGCAAGGAAGTGCTCAAGGAGCTGCCTATGGAATTCGCCGTGGAGGCGCAGAAGCTGCTGGCCGTGAGCCTGGAGGGGAGCGTCGGATGAACCGTTTTGCACAAGGAGTCACGCCATGACCAAGCTGCTCGAAGTCGAGGATCTGCACGCGCGCATCGCTGGCGGGCGCGATATTCTCAAGGGGATTTCGCTGAGCGTAGGGGCGGGTGAAGTCCATGCCATCATGGGCCCCAACGGCGCGGGAAAGTCCACGCTTTCCAGCGTGTTGGCCGCCAAGCCGGGCTACGAGGTGACGGCTGGGCGCATCCTCTATGACGGCGCCGACATTGCGGAGATGCCCGCCGATGAGCGTGCCCGCAAGGGGGTTTTCCTCGCGTTCCAGTATCCGGTGGAAATCCCCGGCGTGAACAACACGTATTTCCTGCGCGCCTCCGTGAACGCGATGCGCCGTGAGCGTGGCGAGCCGGAGCTGGATGCCGCGCAATTTCTCAAGCTGGTGAAGAAGAAGATGTCGCTGCTCGACATCAAGGATGACCTGCTCAAACGCGCGGTGAATGTCGGCTTCTCGGGCGGCGAGAAGAAGCGCAACGAAATCTTCCAGATGGCGATGCTCGAACCCAAGCTCGCCATTCTGGACGAAACCGACAGCGGGCTGGACATCGACGCCCTGCGCGCCGTCTCCGAGGGCGTGAACAAGCTGCGCGATCCGGGCCGGGCGATCGTGATGATTACGCACTACCAGCGCCTGCTCGATTATATCGAGCCTGACTTTGTGCATGTGCTGGCGGGTGGGCGGATCGTCGCCTCCGGCGACAAGTCGTTTGCCCGCGAACTGGAGAAGACCGGCTACGCGCATCTGGAGCGCGCGGCATGAGTGCCATGGTGCAGGCGGCTGAGCCGTCCTGGCTGGTGGCGCGCCGGGCGGCGGCCAAGGACCGCTTCGCGGCGCTGGGCCTGCCCACATCCAAGGACGAGGCGTGGCGCTTCACTAATTTGCGCGTGCTGGCGTCGCCGCCGGCCGGTGGTGCTGCACGGCTGACGCTGAACGCCCCGGCTTTGCCGGAAGGCGTGCGCTTCGCATCCATCTCCGCCATGCTGCGTGACGCGCCTGAACGCCTGGAGGCGCTGCTGGCGCTGCCCGAGGGTGCCGACGCCCTTTCGGCGCTCAACCTGGCGATGTTTAGCGACGGCTACGTGCTTGAGGTGGCGCCGGGTGTGCGCCTGGACGAGCCGCTGGAGGTCTTCCAAGACAATCAGGGCGGGGCTGTCCATACGCGGGGGCTGGTACTGTTGGGCGAGGGGGCTTCTGTCACGCTGGTGGAGCATGCCACCGGCACGGGGTGGACGAACAGCGTCACCCATGTCGCGCTCGGCGGCGGCGCGCGCCTGCGCCATGCCAAGCGGCAGGCGCAGGCGGCCGAGTTGGTGCATCTCTCCGCCATGACGCTGACGCTGGGCGAGGGCGCGGACCATGAATCGGTCATTCTCGCGCTGGGGGCGGGCGTCTCGCGCGAGGCGGTGACGGCGGTTCTGGCCGGGGAGGGCGCCACCGTCTCGCTGCGCGGGGCGTATCTGCTGGGCGGCAAGCAGGAGGCCAGCTTCGTGCCCGAGGTGCTGCACCTCGCGCGCCATTGCAGCAGCCGCCAGCTGGTGAAGGGCGTGCTGGGCGGCGAGGCGCATGGTGTGTTTCTCGGGCATATCGGCGTGCCCGAAGGCGCGGACGGTACCGATGCCAGCCAGACCAACCGCAACATCCTGCTCAGCGCAGGCGCGCGTGTGGACACGCGCCCGCGCCTGGAAATCCTGGCCGACGACGTGAAATGCAGCCACGGCGCCACGGTGGGTGACCTGGACGAGACGGCGTTGTTCTACCTGCAATCGCGTGGCCTCCCGCCGCATCAGGCGCGGCGGATGCTCATCGAGGCCTTTGCCGCTGAAATCGTGGACGAGGCCGACCTCGCCGAGCCTCAGCGTGACGCGCTGCAGCGGGCGCTCTCTTCCTGGGCAGAGGCGCTGGCATGACCGCGCTGCGCGCCGTGCCCCTGGGAGCGGGTTTCGACCCGCTGGCGCTGAAGGCGGATTTCCCGGTCTTCGCGCGCCATCCGGGGCTCGTATATCTGGATACAGCCGCCAGCGCCCAGAAGCCCGAAGAGGTCATTGAGGGCATCGCCGAGTTCTACCGCGCCGAATACGCCAATGTGCATCGCGGCGCCTATGCCTTAAGCGTGCGCGCCACCGAGCGATACGAACAGGCGCGCGAGACGGTGCGCCGCTTCCTCAACGCCGCCAGTGTCGAGGAGATCGTCTTCGTGCGCGGCGCCACCGAGGCGATCAACCTCGTGGCCAATAGCTGGGGGATGGGGCTTAAGCCCGGCGACGAGATCCTGCTCACGGGGCTGGAGCACCACGCCAACATCGTGCCCTGGCAGATGCTGCGCGACCGCCTGGGACTCACCCTTTCGGTGGTTCCGGTCACCGACGATGGCGGGCTGGACATGGCGGAATTCGCCCGTCTGCTTACCCCGCGGACAAAGCTGGTGGCGCTGACTCATGTCGCCAATGTCACCGGCCATGTTACGCCAGTGGCCGAGGCCGTGCGCCTGGCACATGCGGCCGGGGCGCGCATCCTGCTGGATGGCTGCCAGGCCGCCCCGCGCCTGCCCGTGGACGTGCGCGCCCTGGACTGCGATTTCTATGTCTTTTCCGGGCATAAATGCTACGGCCCCACCGGCATTGGCGCGCTCTACGGCAAGCGTGAGCTGCTGGCCGCGATGCCGCCCTGGCAGGGCGGCGGTGACATGATTCGTACGGTGCGCTTCGAGGAGACCACCTACCAGGATGCGCCACTGCGCTTTGAGGCCGGCACGCCGGACATTGCCGGGGCCGTGGGGTTGGATATCGCCTTGCGCTTCATGATGCGCCTGGGCTTGGAGGCCATCGAGGCGCATGAGCAGGAGCTGACCGACTACGCGCTTGCCGCGCTCTCCGACCAGCCCGGGGTGCGGCTGGTGCCTGGCGGCGGAAACCAGCTTGGTGCCATCTCCTTCACGGTCGAGGGTATCCACCCGCACGACCTCGCCACCATCTTCGACCAGCATCACATCGCCATCCGTGCCGGGCACCATTGCGCGCAGCCGCTCATGGACCGGCTAGGTCTGGCCGCGACCGCCCGGTTATCTTTTGGCGTGTACAACACGCACGAGGATGTCGACGCGCTCATCGCCGCCATTGGCGCGGCGCAACGCCTGTTCGGAGTGTAGGCCATGGATCTGCGCGAGCTTTACCAGGACATCATCCTTGACCACGGCCGGCATCCGCGCAATTTCCACGCGTTGGCGGCGCCCAGCCATTTCGCCCATGGTCATAATCCGCTCTGTGGCGACAAGGTGGTGGTCTATGTCGACATCGTGGACGGTGTCGTCACCGATGTCAGCTTCGAGGGTCAGGGCTGCGCCATCTCGGTGGCCTCGGCCTCGCTGATGACCGAAATTCTCAAAGGCAAGACGCTGGATGACGCGCGTCTGTTGTTCAACAACTTCCACGCCAGCGTGACGGGCGGGCCGCCCAACAATCTGCCGGAAGAACTGGAGGAAGATGCGGAGCGCCTGCACCCGCTCACCGGGGTGAAATCCTATCCGGCGCGGGTGAAATGCGCCACGCTCGCGTGGCACACGTTTGACGCCGCGGTGGGGAAGGAAGAGCATGTCGGCGGCGCTTGAGACCGGACTTGAGGAGGAGATCCTCGACGCCATCCGCACGGTGCAGGATCCGGAAATCCCGGTGAACCTGGTTGATCTGGGGCTGATCTATGAGCTGAACGTCGATGAGCTGGGCATCGTGCGCCTCGCCATGACGCTCACAAGCCCCGGCTGTCCGGTGGCGGGGCAGTTGCCGCAGCAGGTGCAGCAGGCGGTGGCGATGGTCCCTGGCGTGGCCGCAGTGGTGGTGGCGCTGGTGTGGGATCCGCCCTGGACGGCTGAGCGCATGACGGATGCCGGGAAATTGGAGCTGGGGCTGCTGTAGGGGGGCGCCTGATTGCGCGAATCCATAACGATTTCAGTGCCCTCCAGTTATCGCCTTCGTGGCGGATGACACGCCATACGGGATTTGAACCCTCTCCAGATTTGCGAAGGGGCTGGCAGCCTTGTTCGACTTGGCGCGGGCCTGGGAAATATCGGTGCATTATCAAAAGAGCCAATCACGAATACCTCAGCGGTGGGCATTTAGGCTGAATTTTCAGGCACATTCTGTTGATCGTGGAGGTTGGAAAGAGAAACTGCTCGGCCATTGCCGGGTCCGGCAAGTGTTACAGACGGTTGACAGTGTTTCTGGGCAGTAAAAAATCTGAACATGGAGTTAAGAAGTATCCAGAAAACACCATAAGCCTGATATTCTTGGTATAGATCGAGCCGTGCCGTGTCCGCGCGCTCCTAACGTCCGCGCGCTCTGTTGAGGAGTGCGGCGAAGCGGGCGTTGCGAGGGTTTAGAGCACGTTTTTCGCGCGAGGAAAGCGGGCACAGATAAAGCGCGAATTGGAGGAATGAGTATGACCGGGAAGAAGGATTTTACGGGTTTCGCCGAACAGCAGATCGCGAGCAATTCTCTGTTTAACAAGCCACTTTTCGAGAGCTTTGAACGCGCCTGCCGTATGCAGACCAGCCGGTTGGACCGGCTGGAGACCGTGCTCACGGAAGCTTTGCAGCGCCGGCGCAACGGTTGTGAAGCGATGGAGCGTTTCGCATCGCAAATGCGCGATGCACATGACCCATCGGCGATGTTCAAGGCGCAGCAGGAATGGTTCTCGGGCGCGGTGCAGCGGATATTTGCAGACGTCGCCGCGTGGCAGAGCGCTGGCACGTTGATGATGCAGGATCTGAGCAGCATCAACGAACTCAGGGCTTCCTCAGAGCGGTTTGACCCAATGGCCGCGCCGGAAGCCGCGCCTGCCGCGGCGGAGCCGATCGTTCCGCGCCGTCCTGTTAAGGTAGCCTAGCCGGCGGATTGTGGCGCGACCGCTGCCAAAGATAGCAGGGCAGCGCCACGATCCAGAAAATCAATACAGCGCCTGCCCAGGCCAGAGGGCGGGGCAGGCGGTGGCATTTGGCGTCCCGGTAAACAAAACCGGCGCTGATCAGCGCAAGCCAGACTGTGTTGGAGATCATTGCCATTTGCCTCCGGGAACGGCTTCAACCGGCAAGGGTGGGTGCGCGTACGCCGCATAAAAGCTCAGGAAAGGCTGGGCATTCAGCCCGCTCACACGCGCCAGCGTGCGTATGCCTTTGACCCAGTAAGTTTCGTAGTCGATTGCCCGGGCGTGGTTCTCGGGTCTCTGCATTCGCATATATGCCTCGATCTGAGCCGCATCCGGCACGGCTTGCGGCGTGGCGGGGCGGTATAGCCGCGCATCCGAATCCGTGAGCACAGCCACCCAGCCCGCCTGCTGCAACAACGCAGCCAGTTGGGCGCTTTGCGTGTGGCCGTCCGCGAACTCTTTGGCATCACCGGTGACGACGACATTTTGCACCTGATATGTTGCCAGAAACGCCGCCAGCATGTGCGGATCAACGAGTGGAATATATTTCTGGTATTTCTGCAGAAAGATCGTCCGGTACAGAGGCCATTTTACGAAGGGCTCGGGCATGCCGCCGCTGAGATAGCCCTGCGCGGCGAGCGAGAATTTCATGCCGGATTCGTATTGGTACCCCATCTCATTGAAGTATTCAGGCAGGATGAGGATCCGGCTGCCCGGCGGAAGCGTGCCGTCCGTCAGCAGCGTTGGCGTCGCCAACTGCGTCCAGTTGCGGTCATAGGCGCGGCAGGGGGCAAGAAACAGCAGGCAGAATGCGAGCGCCGTATAGCGCCGGTATTTCTGCCCGGGGGCAGCCAGCCAAGTGGCGAGCAGCATGGCGATCGCCAGCCAGGCATAGAGCATGAACCGCATTGGCAGCATGGATTTCAGGAAGGGTAGCTTGAACGCCAGAATCCATGGCGCGGTGCTTACCTCGTGCCCGAGAACGTGGGCGTAGGGGCCAAGCGAGAGCACGGCGGCGAGCAGCGCGATGACGCCAGGGATCCCAAATCGTGGGTCGCGGCGATGCCCCCAGGCCAGCCTGACCAGCAAGAGCAGGAGCGGCAAACCGATATACGCGCCGTCTTCCGCGTAATTGCCCTTGAAAAGCTTTGTTACGGGCTGAAGCAAATTGCCGCCCAGCCAGTCGAGCGGCGTCGGGATGATGAAGCCAAGCAGGTCGGTCGAATAATTTTTGGCGGCGGCGACGTTGCGCCCGGCATCGCCATACCAGCGCAGCATCTCCCAGATGACGGGGGAGATGAGCAGCAGGCTTAGGCACAGGCCCAAGGTCATTCCCGGCAGCAGCCGCCGCAGCGCCGGCCGCGCCGCCGGATGCAGCACATGGATGACCATGACGGCCAGCGCCGCGAACATGACCAGGCTGGCGAAAATCTCCTGGCTGACGCCGAACTGGAAGGCCAGGGCCACGCCGAGCAACACCCCCAAGCGCCACTTGTTCCAGCCATGCTTGGCGGCGGCAATACACGCCCACAAACAAAATGGTACGGCGAAAATGAAGCAGAGGTTGAGATGATCCAGCAATTGGCCCAGCATGTAGCTGGAGAATCCGAACACCAGCCCAGCCGCCAGCGCGGCGAGGTAATCTTCGGTCAGTTCGAAACCCGCCAGATATGCCCCCCAACAGGCGAGGCCCGGTGAGGCCAGCATGAGGCCGTTGTAGACAGCGAAGGCGCCGAATTTGGCGAGCAAGGGAAATGTAAGCGTCCCGAGGCTGAGTATGTTGGTCGTCCAGGCCAGATCGGTGCCGAATGGGGCGTCGGCGTAATAAGTATAGAAAAACGGCAGGTGGTGCTGAGCAGTGACGAGCCGCCAGTTCAAAAACCAGATGAAGCCAAGAGGGTCAGCGGTGTTGCCAAAATATGTCGGTACGGAATTTGGTTCCGGATTGGCATAGAAAAAATAACCGGCAACCAAAAAAGCCAGCAAGGCAAGCTCGTGTTGCAAGAACTGCGGCATATTTTTCGTAATATTCATGTAAAATTCGTCATTTTTTGTAAAGCATGATTCAGATGCCATGTTGAAAACATAAAGATATAGGAGGCCGCGATCAACGTGAGGTGCGTCCGGGCGGCTGGCATGGTGCTGGCTTTGCTGCAACTCCACCAGATATTTGCGCGGAGATTTTGTTGTTCGACCAAGCTGGACTGTCCGACATTATCGCAAGGGCAAGCCAACGCATCTGGCGGGATGCCGCGGCGGTTCTTGCGGTGCTTGTCGCGATCATCGGCTGGCCGCTGCTACTGCGCAGCACCGCCATGGTGCAGCTCGACTATGACGAGGGCTGGAACGCGCTCCGGCAGCAGCAGGCCGCGCATTTTCTGCCGCTTTATGCCGCGCCGCCGGGGCTGGACAGCACCAATTACCCACCACTCTCCTTTCATATCGTTGGCCTCCTGAGTCTGCTGACCGGTGATGCCAACGAGACCGGGCGGTTTCTGTCGCTCGCGGCGCTGGTGGCGGTGTGCGTTCTGGCCGGCGCGCTGGTGCGTCTCTTTGTTCCGGCACGTTATGCAGGCGCATGCGCCGCGCTGCTTTTCGCGCTGTGGCTGGAAATGTGGATGCCAAGGCGGATTGGCGTGAATGATCCGCAGTTGCTTGGCATGGTATTCGAGTTGCTCGGGTTTTACGGTTTTGTTCGCGCCGTGCGGAGCGGGCAAAATGGGTGGCGCAGCGCATCGCTTTTCGCACTGGCGGTGTTCACCAAGCACAACCTTCTGGCCCTGCCGCTGGGGGCGGGGCTCGCCCTGCTGGCAAGGCGGGATTGGCGGCGTCTCATCCCCTGGGTTGGTGCTGGCGTGCTGGCCGCCTGCGCGTTGCTTTGGGTCACGTTTCGCCTCGACGGGCCGTATTTCCTGGCACACATGCTGCAGCCCCGCGCCTATGACCTGCGCGACACGCTGCACAATATTGGCACCTACCTGATCATTTTCCTGCCTTTCGTGCTTCTTGGCGGTGTCTGGTCCTGGCGCAACTGGCGCGATGAGCGCCGCGCCCCGCTGGCCTGGAGCTGGGCCGCCGCGCATGTCCTCTCCTTCGCCTGGGCGGGCGGCGATGGCGTGAGCCGCAACATCTTCTTCGAGGCGATTCTGCTTGACGCCGTCATTGCCGTAATTGCATGCGCCGATTATTTCGCCATGCCCGGACGTGTCACGCCTAACCGGCTGGCCCTGGTCTGCGTGCTGCCCATGCTGTTCCCGCTCAGCCAGCTTCTGTTTCCGCTGAGCAAGCTGCCCTACAGCATCGTCTCGGGCGCTATTGAGTGGCGGGAACTGCCGGAGCATGAGGCGGACTTCGCCGCCGGGGTGGCGCTGCTGCGCCAGACGTCCGGTCCGGTGGTGTGCGAGAACCTGCTGATGTGCGACGAAGCGGGCAAGCCTTCCGCGTTCGATCCCTACCATGTCCAGGACCAGATCAAGCTGGGCAGGCTCGATCCGGGGCAATTCGTGGCCATGGTCGAGTCCCAGCGCTTGGGCGCGGTGGAGATCGGCGATGTCGATCTTGCCAACCCGAACGGCACGACGCGGTTCTCCAAGGCATTCCTGCAGGCCCTTGCGCAGCGTTACAGCGTGGCCCTGCGCACGCCGGAAATCCTGATCTGGGTTCCAGACCAGCCAAAAGCCCCGCTGCCCGGCTAGCCGCTTTATTTGCCAGCGGCTGGCGGCGCTGCTATCGCACCCGCGGTGCGACGCGGGATCCCGCGCCCGCAGAACAGGGTAAAGGCAGCATGGCGGAAAAACTTGCTTGGGGCCGGTCTTGGCATGAGCGGAGCTACGATCTTGGGCGCATGACCCTGCCCGATCTCTGGCGGGCGTACCTGACTTATCCCGCGATCAATCTCTATGCCTTCCTGACCGTGCTTTGCGGCGGGGCGGCGCTCTGCCTCGCCCGGCGCTGGCAGGATATCGCGCTGCCGGTTCTGGCCGTCTGCCTTGTTTATCCCTTCGTCTGGTATGGCCTGCACCAATATATACTGCACGGCCGCTGGCTCTACAGGATGAAGTGGACGGCCGCGCTATGGAAGCGCATCCATTTCGACCATCACCAGGACCCGCATCTGCTGGAAGTGCTGTTCGGCTCGCCGCTCAACACCATCCCCACTATGCTCGTCATCACCGGACCGATCGGCTATGCCATCGCCGGTTGGGCTGGGTCTTTGGCGGCCTTCGCCACCGCGCTGGCCACCACCTGCGTGTACGAGTTCTTCCACTGCATCCAGCACCTTAACTATAAACCAAAGGGCCGCTTCATCCAGAAGATGAAGCGCGAGCATTTGTTGCACCATTTCCATAACGAGAAGATCAATCTCGGCATCGTCAGCTTCACGCCGGACCGGATGTTCGGCACCTACGCCGCTGGCGCGCGAGACTGCCCGAAGAGCGCCACCGTGTTCAATCTGGGCTACGACCTGGACGAGGCGCGGCGGTACCCGTGGGTGATGGAGATCACCGGCGCGCCGCCGCGGGATCGCCCCCGCTCCGCCATGGAACGCGGAGCCAAGTCAGGAGCGGCAGCGTGAGCGAGATCAAGATAATCCCGGTTACCGGCCGTGCGCTGCTCAACCGCTTCATCCTTCTCCCCGAACGCCTTCACCGCGATGACCCGCAATACATCGCGCCGCTGCACCTGGAGCGCCAGGAAGCGCTGACGCCGAAGAACCCCTTCTTCGGCCATGCCGAGGTGCAGTTCTGGCTGGCGCAGCGCGACGGGCGCGATGTTGGCCGCATCAGCGCGCAAATCGACCAGCAAGGCCTGGCCCTGCGCCCAGATGGCACCGGCCAGTTCGGGATGATCGCCGCCGAGGACGACCCGGCTGTCTTTAAGGTGCTGGTGGATACCGCGGCGGATTGGCTGCGCGCCCGGGGCATGCGGCGCATGCAGGGTCCGTTCAACCTCAATATCAACGAGGAAACAGGGCTGCTGGTGGCGGGGTTCGACACGCCGCCCGTGCTGCTGATGGGCCACGACAAGCCCTATATCGGCCCCCGGCTGGAGCAGCTGGGGCTGGTGAAGGAGAAAGACGTTTACGCCTATCTCTACGACATGACCGTGGACCTGCCCGGCAGCGTGCGCCGGGTGCTCGACCGTCCGCTGCCCAAGGACCTCACCGTCCGGCAGATCGACTTCAAGCGCTATAACGAGGAAATCCGTACCGTCACCAGCATCTTCAACGATGCCTGGGCCAATAACTGGGGCTTTGTGCCCCTGACCGAGACGGAAACGGACTATCTGGCGAAATCGCTCAAGCCGCTGCTCAACCCGCATTTGACCAGCGTGGTGGAACGCAATGGCGAGCCGGTCGGCTTTCTCATCGCGCTACCCAACTTGAACGAGGCGATTCGCGGGCTGGACGGCAAGCTTCTGCCCTTCGGCTGGGCCAAGCTGCTCTGGCGGCTGAAGGTGAAGGGCGTGAAGACCGCCCGCGTGCCGCTTATGGGCGTGCGCCGCTCCGCCGCGAATGACATGATCGGCGGCCTGCTGCCCTTCCTGATGGTAGACATGGTGCGCCGGGAAGGGCTGAAGCGGGGCTTCACCCATATCGAGCTGTCCTGGATTCTCGAGGACAATATGCCCATGCGCCGGATGAACGAGAGCCTGGGCGCGACGGCCTACAAGACCTACCGGATCTACGAGAAGCCGCTCTAGAGGCTGTTTCATAAGTCTACTCTGGCGGCTGTCTAGCCGCGTTTTTCTGCGCTCCGGTGCTCACGTAATGCGTGTACCCTCCGCTCCGGTGCTCGCAAAACACGGCTATCCAGCTCGTCAGAGCGGCTCCTGAAACAGCCTCTAACCGAGCCAGCCTTTCTCCCGGTACCAGGCCGCGGTTTGGCGGAAGCCTTCTGTCAGGCCGATTTGCGGCTGGTGGATGCTGGCGGGTAGCGCCTCGGCGGCGGAGACCGACCAATCCGGATGCAGAATTTCCCGTGCTTTTTCAGCCGTGAACACGGGCGCCTGTCCGCGCAGCCGGCCCCAAGCCCCGGAGGCCCGGCCCGCGAGGCGAACCAGCGGCGCTGGCACGGACATGAAGCGCGGCTGGCGCCGGCCCAGGGCGTGTGCCGCCTCGGTCAGAAGCGTGCGCATGTCATAGCCCTCCGGCCGCTCGTCAGCGAGGGCATAGAGCCCGGCCTCGCCCGCGCCCAGGGCCAGTTGCGTGATGGCACCGGCGGCATCCGCGGCGTGGATGATCGCCACGCTGCCCCGGCTGAAGAGCGGCACGACGGGCGACCTCGCGGCCTTGAAAATTGCCAGGCTCTCCCGGTCCCACGGGCCGTAAATGGCGGGCGGGCGGATGATGACCAGGCGCTCCGGTGCGTCCGCGTAAACGTTCCGCGCCGCGTCTTCCCCGGCGCGCTTGCTGAAGGCGTAGGAGGAGAGCCGCGGTTCCCGGGCGGCGAGGGAGGAGATGATGAGGCAGCGCGCCGTCGGAGCGTGGCGCCGCGCGGCGTTGGCCACAGCCTGCGTGCCGTCGCGGTTGATGCGCAGGAACGTGGCGCGGTCCAGCGCCTTGATCAGCCCGGCGGCATGGATCACCGCATCCGCGCCTTCGGTCAGGCGGGCCAGTGCGGCCTCGTCCTCCAGGCTGCCCCGGATGGTCTCGAAGCTTATGCCGCGCCAGAATTCATGCGCCGGGTCGCGCCGGGCCAGAATGCGGATATGCGCGCCCGCCTTTGCCAGCGCCACCACCAAATGCAGACCGAGAAACCCCGTTGCGCCGGTAACGGCAACGGTGGGCCGGGTCATGCCGCGTTGGAGGTCTTGGCCGGCTGGAAGGCGCCTTCGAGATACATCGCGCGGGCGCGGCTGCGGCTAAGCTTGCCGGACGAGGTTTGCGGCAGGCTGCGCGGCGGCACCAGCACCACCCGCGTTTCCAGCCCATGGCGGCCACGGAAGAACTTGGTGATGTCGCGGATCAGCGCCTCGCGCGCCGCCATGTCGGTGGTTCGGCACTGCACGAGCACCACGACCTCTTCCGCGACGCCGTTATCGACGGAGAAGACCGCGACGTCGCCGCTGCGCAGGAGGGCGATGTCCGCCTCCGCCGCCCATTCCAGGTCCTGCGGCCAGACATTGCGGCCATTGACGAGGATGAGGTCCTTGGCCCGCCCGGTGATCACGAGTCTGCCCGTCGACGAAATAGCCAAGATCGCCGGTGTCGAGCCAGCCATCCGCCGCCAGCACCCGCTCGGTCTCCTCCGGCTCGCCGAAATAGCCGAGCATCAGGCTGGGGCCGCGCACATAGATGCGGCCCACATGGCGGTCGGGCAGGATCCGCCCCTTTTCACCGCGGACCTCCGCCTCGTGCTCCGGCAGCATGCGGCCGCACAGCACGAAGCTGCGCGTGCGCGCTGTGCCCTCACGCGCCGGCACGGCGCGGTGCTCCCGCTCCAGGATCGTGCCGTCAATGACGTCCTGCAGCGCGCCCTGGCCGGGCGGGGTGAAGCTCAAAGCCAGTGTGGCTTCCGCCATGCCGTAGCAGGGCACGAAGGCGCCGGTGGAGAAGCCCTGCGGGCCGAAGCGCTCGGCAAAGCGTGTGAGCACGCCGGGGCGAACCATGTCGCCGCCAATGCCGGCGCGGCGCCAGCTGGACAGGTCCAGCCCATCGATGGAGGCGGTTTCGGCGCGGCGCAGGCACAGCTCGTAGCCGAAGGACGGGCTGAAAGAGACCGTGCCGCGGTTGCGGCCGATCAGGTCGAGCCAGAGCAGCGGGCGGCGGGCGAATTCGCGCGTCGGCAGGATGTCCACCGAGAGCTGGCAGGCCATCGGCATCAGGAAGAAGCCGACCAGCCCCATGTCATGATAGTAGGGCAGCCATGAGGTGCAGCGGTCCTCGGCGGTCACGGCCAGCCCGTAACGCGCCATGTAGTGGGCGTTGGCCATGAAGGCGTGTTGCGTCACCGCCACGCCGAGCGGAAAACGGGTGCTGCCAGAGGAGAACTGCAGATAGGCGAGGGCGTTCGCGTCCTGCGCCGGCAGGGGCTCGCTGCTGGGGGCCACGGTGTCGAGCAGCGCGAAGGTGCCGGCCAGCCTGAGGTTCAGCCCGTTCGCGGCCTCGCCGAGCCAGGCCTCCAGCACGGCCGGGCCGAGCAGGGCGACGGCATGGGCGCTCGTAACCATGCGGCGCAGGTGGGCGATATAGCCATCCTTGCCGCCGAACGCCGCCGGCAGCGGCAGCGGGGCGGGCACCAGTCCGGCATATTGGCAGGCGAAGAAGGCGCGGGAGAAATCGCCATCGCTCTCCGCGATCAGCGCGACCTTGTCTCCAGGCTTGAGCCCGGCGCCCAGCATGCGGGCGGCAAGGCCCAGGGCCTGCTCGCGCAGGCGGCGATACGGCAGAGTTTCAACCAGTTGCCCCTTGCCGGAATAAAAGTTGAAGCCCGCATCACCTTGGGCAGCATAGTCCAGCGCTTCGGCAATGGTACCGAAATCGGCGTAACGCATAATTTGCCCTGAATACCGGGTTGGCGATGGCTCTGTCATATATACGGGGGTATGGCGTTGATACGGTTTTCCGGGCTAACAGAGTCGCGCCGGAATGGCAATGCCGCTGCAATTTACCCGGGGTGCCGCCCGGCACGAGGCGGTTGACGGCCAGTCCCGTGGCAGCCTATCTACCCCGCCCATTTGCGACCAATTGATCGGCGGCCTAGCCCAGCATGAACATTCCCGCTTGCGTGCATTTCTGCTGGATCGGCAAGCGCCTGCCCTGGGCCTATGTGTTTGCCGTGCTCTCCGCCGCCGAGCAAGGCGGGATGGACGCGGTGGTGCTGCACCATACCGATGAACTCGAGGACGGCCCGCAATTGCGTGCCTTGCGGCAGGCCCCAGGCGTGCGGCTGGAACATACCGACCCGCTGGCTTGCCTCGCCGACACGCAGGCGCAGCTTGGCCTTGGGGATGGGCTGACCTCGCTCTACGCCAGGCTCACCAGCCCGGTGATGCGGGCGGATGTGCTGCGCGCCGCGATTTTGTACCTTCAGGGCGGGATCTATCTCGATCTGGACACCATCACCGTCGCCTCGCTACGGCCTTTGCTCGGCGTGTCGCAATTCGTCGGTTCGGAATTCATCGTCTGGCCGCATGCGGTTCGCACCTCGCGCTCTCCCTTGGTCTGGGCGCGGCATCTGGCGCTCGACCTGATGCGCAAGGCCATGCGCCTGCTGCCGGGCGGCTGGCAGGCGTTCCGGCGAGTCGAAGGCTTGTATTTCCCCGGCGTGAACAATGCCGTGATGGGCGCGGCGCCGGGGGCGCCCCTGTTCGCGGCGTATCTGCGGGCCATGCTGGCGCTGCCGCGGGAACGCCAGACTGAGCCCTACGCGCTGGGGCCTGACCTGCTACAGGCGCTCGTCAGCCATTACCCGGCGGAGGAGCTGACCATCCATCCGCCCCCGGTGTTCTACCCGTTGGCGCCGGAGATCTCGGAACACTGGTTCAGGCCCAGTCGGGGCGCCAGGCTGGAGCAGGTGCTGCCGCCGGACACCCGCGTAGTGCATTGGTATGCCTCGGTACGCAGCAAGCCCTATGTCGCCCGCATCAGCCCGGGCTATGTGCGCGAGCACCGGAACAGCCAACTCTACAGCGCTCTGGTCTGCTCGGCCATCCACAGCCTCCCGGAACCGGCCTGAGTTCGCCGGACCTTAATGTTAAGTCCACTGTAATGCTTGCGACACACTCACTGGCATTGTAGATTGACCCACCACTATAAGCGCAGTGTTTATGACCTAACCCTGTAGCCGTTGCCGGCGCTGGCCGGAGGTTGCAAGGCAGGTAGGCCGGGCAGAGGGTTGCACGGCCGAGGCACTGAGTGATCAAGGTCGTGGTTGGCGGTGCTGCGCTGGCAGGAGAGAGTTGGATTGGGGACGGCGGAAGTCGGGGTGCAGCCTGCCAAGGGTTTGAAGCCCAGGTGGAGCAATTGAACGGCGCGGTTGCGGCTCCTGCTCAAGCGGGCAGGGTGGTCGTGGCTATTCGCGCCTTCTTCCTGTTTTCGTTGTTTGGCTAGGTTTTTTTTGTGGACGAGGTTCATCATGGCGAATAAAGGCCGCATCCGGATTGCGATTGCCGGGATCGGGAATTGTGCGAGCTCTCTGATTCAGGGCATCCACTACTACACTCCGGAGCGCTGCCGCGAGGGCGTGATCGGGCTGATGCACACCGAGATCGGGGGTTACCGGCCCTGTGATATCGACGTCGTGGCGGCCTTCGATGTCGATGCCCGCAAGGTTGGCGTCGATGTGAGCCGCGCCATTTTCGCGAAGCCGAACTGCACCAAGGTGTTCCAGGCCGATATTCCGGATAGCGGCGTGATCGTGCGCATGGGCCAGGTGCTTGATGGCATCTCCGAGCACATGGCGGCCTATGAGGATGACCGCACCTTCGTCCGTTCTTCTGCTCCGGAGCTGACCAAGGCCGAGATCGTGGCCGAGCTGAAGCGCAGCGGCACCGATGTTCTGCTGAACTATATGCCGGTAGGCTCCGAGCAGGCGGCGCGCTTCTACGCCGAGTGCGCGCTGGAGGCGGGCGTCGCCTTCATCAACAACATGCCGGTGTTCATCGCCAGCGATAAGAGCTTCGCCGACCGCTTCAAGGCCCGCAACCTCCCGATCATCGGCGACGACATCAAGTCCCAGCTCGGCGCCACCATCACGCACCGCGTGCTGACGGATATCTTCGCCAAGCGCGGCGTCAAGCTGCTGCGGACCTACCAGCTGAACACCGGCGGCAACACGGACTTCCTGAACATGAAGAACCAGCAGCGCCTGGCTTCGAAGAAGAAGTCCAAGACCGAGGCGGTGCAGGCCGTGACCAAGGACCGCCTTGAGAACGAGAATATCCATATCGGCCCGAGCGACTACGTGCCCTGGCAGAACGACAACAAGGTCTGCTTCATCCGCATGGAAGGCCAGCTGTTCGGCGACGTGCCGATGGACCTGGAACTCCGCCTCTCGGTGCAGGATTCGCCCGAACTCCGCCGGTGTGGTCATCGACATGATCCGCTGCTGCAAGCTGGCGCTGGAACACGGCATCGGCGGCGTGCTCGCCGGCCCGAGCGCCTATTTCTGCAAGCATCCGCCCGTGCAGTACACCGACGATGTGGCGTATGACATGACCGAAGAGTTCATCAAGCGCCGCCCCGAGCCGGTGAAGGTCGCGGTCGTCGGATGAAATGCCTGATCGTCGCGGCCGGTCAGGGGACGCGGCTGCGGGAAAAAGGTGAGCTGAAGCCCTTGATCCCCATCAAGGGCGTACCGCTGATCGAGCGCGTGATCGGGGCTGCCCATGCCGCCGGGGTCGACGAGTTTCTCGTCGTCACCGGCTACCGGGCGGAGACACTGCAGGACAAGCTTGGCGAGATCGCCAAGCGGACCGGCGTGCGCATCACCCGTATCTTCAACCGTGCCTGGGACCGCGCCAATGGCGTGTCCGTGCTCGCGGCCAAGCAGTATCTCGACGAACCCTTCCTGCTGACGATGTGCGACCATCTGGTGGACCCGGAGATCTTCCGCGCCCTGATGGCCGCCCCCCTGGAGCCGGACACCGTGACGCTGGGCGTGGATTTCAACATCGACAGCCCGCTGAACGACCCCGAGGACGTGACACGGGTGAAGTGCCAGGATGGCAGGTTGCTGAACATCGGCAAGGTCATCCGCGACTTCAATTGCTTCGACACGGGCGTGTTCCGCTGCACGCCAGTGATGTTCGATGCGCTGGCCGAGAGCCAGGCGCGGGGCGATGACAGCATCTCCGGCGCCATGAATGTGCTGGCTGAGTGGAACAAGGCCCGCGTCTTCGACATTCAGAACCGTCTCTGGGTCGATGTCGATGACCCCGCCGCGTTTGCCAAGGCCGAGCAGTTGCTCGAAGCCGGGCAGCTGTAGCCCCCGCCATGCAGCAGGAAATTACCAGCGAGCCGCCGCGGGCCGCGGCTGACGCGGAGCCCGTCCGCCGCACCTCGGAGATCGAGGAGCCGACGAACCTCTACGTCATCCATCCGCTCTCCGCGTGGATCGTACCGCATTGCGCACGGCTGGGCATTTCGCCCAATGCGGTGTCGCTCGCCGGCATGGGCTGTGGCGTCGCGGCGGGTTTCGCCTACCACTGGTACCAGAGTTCCTGGTGCTGCGTGTTCGGCTTTGTCCTCATGCTGGCCTGGCATGTGCTGGATGGCGCCGACGGCCAACTCGCCCGGCTCACCAACGCGCAGTCCGAGTTCGGCAAGATTATCGACGGCATCTGCGATTATGCCACCTTCACGGCTGTCTATGTCGGCCTGGCGCTGACGCTCAGCCAGTATGTTGGCAGCTGGGTCTGGGGCTTGGTGGCGGTCTCTGGCCTTTGCCATGCGGTGCAGTCCGCCGCCTATGAGCTGCAGCGCCAGCAATATAATTTCTGGGGCTGGGGGCGGAAATCCGCGGCGCTGCCGGATTTGCACCAACCGAAGGCGGAGCGCCAGGGGCAGCCTATGCTCAGGCGCACGGCCAATCTGTTGCATGGCCTCTATACGCGCATGCAGGTCGCAGCCACTGGCGGCGCCGCCGGGTTCAACCGTGACCTCGGGGTCATTCTGGCCGCTCGGCCGGAACGCGAGGCTGTCTTGCGCCAGGATTACCGCGAGGTTTTTGCCCCATCCGTCCGGCGCTGGGCGATCCTCTCGGCGAATTACCGCACCATTGCGATCTTCCTGTTCGCTGTGGCGGGGATGCCAATGTTCTATTTCCTGTTCGAGATTTTCGGCTTCAGCACCATTCTTGTGGGTTTGCTTTCGGGGCAACGCCGGCGCTACCGGATGTTTCTCGATCTGGCCAGCAGAAGCTAGAATTTAGCGCAGTTCGAGATGGATTCGCCGCAGCCGATACGAGGCGTATGCCAGCAGGGCGACCGACGGCGTTAATGCGGTGAGGGCGGGATTGAGGCTCATCCGCAGGCCCAGATAGAAGATGACTTGCTGGCTGATCTGGAACGCGATCCCCAGCAGCGCGCCGATGAGCAATTGCCGCCCGGCGCTCTGCATGCGTTGCACGCCAAAGGTGAAAGGTGCTGCGATTATCACCATGCCGAACAGCGAGACGGGGATGCTGACCATCGTCCAGAAGGTCAGCTCATCGCGCTGCGCCTGCTGGTCCAGGCGCTTGCGTTCGCCAATATACTTATACAATGCCACTGGCGGCATCATCTCCGGCGGCAGCATCAGCATTTGCATCTGGTGAGAGGAGATGAATGACTGCCAGGGCAGCGAGTCCAGCCGCGTTGTGGTGAACTGGGTGTCGTTGGCGGTCTTTTTCAGCACACCGGCCAGAAGCCATGTGCCGTCGGGCTCGATCTCGGCGCGTTTGGCGTGGATATAGCTGGTCAGGCTGCCGTCGTCGCCAAAGGCATAGATGTCGATATTCTCGGGCACGTTGCCGTAGCCGAAGTCCTGCACGTTCAGATATTGGCGCTCATGCTCCACCCAGAACCCGCCAGCGCTGCGCAGAGGCGTGGCTTCGCCCGACGCGGCGGCCTGCAGGTTCTGGGCGAGCAACTGTCCCGGCGGGATCACGAACTGCGCGATGAGGAATAGGGCGATGGTGACCGGCACGGCAAGTTTGAGCACGGCACCGACGATGCGGGCCTCCGAGACGCCCAGCGTGCGGAACGCGGTGAGCTCCGAATTCCGCGCGAGCCCGCCGAGCCCCAGCAGGGTGCCAAGCAGCATGGACACAGGCGCCACCTGCACCACGCGGTACGGCGTGGTGAGCAGCACGCAGATGAACGCATCCGCCGCGCTGTATCGCCACTGGCCGACAAAGCCGAGCTGCTCGACAAAGGCGAGCAGGCTGAACAGCACTGTGAGTACGGCGGCAATAAGCAGCATGCTGCGAAGCACTGTAGCAACAAGATAATGTTCGAGCAGGTTCATGGCGCGCCCAGGCTCACAGGCGTGCTGGATGCGGAGATTTTGTGCCGCCTGTTGCGCAAATGCGGTGCGGCCACGACCAGGAGCAGAACCAGCCCGAGCAGGCCGGGGGCCCACCAGATGCCGGGGAACTGGCTGATCATGCCGTGCTCCACCCATGTGCGAGCCGTGGTGCAGAGCAGGTAATAGCCCGCATAGATCAGGATCGCCTGGCCGAATTTGGCGTATCTCCCCTGTCGAACCCGTGTACGGCTCAACGGCACGGCCATTAGTGCGAGCAGCAGAGTCGAGATGGGGGTGGATATCCGCCATTGCAGTTCGGCGATGTCGCGCGGCACATGGGACCAGGCCAGGTCGGTGCTGTTGGCGGTGATCGGGTTGTATGCAGGCGCAGCGCCGGGAGCGCTCTCCGGATCCAGGATGAGGCCCTGCACAGTGAGGATCTGGTCGTTCTGCGGATTGACAGGGTCGAGTTCGTAGACATGCGCGCCGGAGAGATAGACCAGGTGTTTGCCATCTCCGGCTGTTGGCTGCAGCGGCGCGGCAAGCCGGGCGAAAATGACCTCGGTGTGGTCAGAAAGCTTGCGCCGCACGAACACATCCTGTGCCGGCGTGCCCGGCCCGGCGCGATGGGTGAGGAAGATCGCGCGCTGGCCATCCTCGCTCGTATAGAACGTGCCGGCCTGCATCGCGTCCACGTTCAGGCTCGTGGCGCCTTCCCAGGTAATGGTGTGTGATTCGCGATAGGCCCAGGGGCGCGCCACGAGCGACAGGGCGGCCACAACCAGGGCGATGACCCCGGCGAACGAGAGCACCACGCGCGCGGCCTGCACCGGCCCGACGCTGACAGCGGCCATGGCGGTGAATTCGGAATCTCCGTACAGCCGGCCGAAGGCCAGCAGCACCGCGAAATACAGCGAGATCGGGACCAGTACATCCAGCGCGATAAGCAGCTTGAGGCCGGTCAACTCCATGATGGTAACGGCGGGCAGCAACCCGCTTACAGCATCCGAGAGAATGCTGGCAACGCTGTAGCCGCCGAACAGGACGCAAAGAATGCCAAGGATGACGGCGAAGGGCCGGCTGATTTCCCCGGTTAGATAACGGTTGAGGATCAATGCGTTAAACCATTCATTCCCGGTCTTGCCGGCGCCTACTCTCAGCCTTCGCGGCGGCATGCCGCACATGGGGCTCAAGAGCCTGCCTTTAAAAGACAGTAATTGCGACCTGCTTGCCCTTTAAATAATTTGCCTTGCCATGTATAGGCGTTGTTATGAAATTGTCATTGCGCGGAGCATCGCGTGCGCGCGGGCGAATTCAACCAAGAGTCTGGCAGCAGGGGCGTGAGTGCTTTGGTCGGTGATATCCGTGAGATCATTTTCGAGACGTTGCGCTCGTCTTTGCCGAAGCCGGTTGAAATTACCGAAAAGACGCATATCGTCGAGGATCTCGGCCTCGATTCCGTAGCGGTCATGGATTTCGTGATGGAGATCGAGGACCGTCTGGATATCTCCGTGCCTCTGGACAAGATTGCCGAGATCGAGACGGTCGGCGATCTGATCGCGGCCATGCAAAATTTGAGGGCTGGCTCCTAGCTGATGTCGTTGTTTACCAAGTTCGCGCCCCTGGCGGCGCAATACCGCCAGCTGGAAGAAGCTGGCGCGAACCCCTTCAATGTGTCGTTTGATTCCGTGCTCTCGCCGACCGAGGCGATGATCAAGGACCAGCCGGTTCTTCTGCTGGGCACGAACAACTATCTCGGCCTGACCTACGACCCCGCCGTCATCGCCAAGGCGGTGGAGGCAACGGAGCTTTACGGCACCGGCACCACGGGGTCGCGCATCGCCAATGGCAGCTATGACGGCCACAAGCAGCTCGAACACGCCCTCGCCGGGTTCTTCAACCGCAAGCATGGCATGGTGTTCTCCACCGGCTATCAGGCTAATCTCGGCATGCTCTCCACCCTGGCGGGCAAGGACGACCACCTGATCCTGGATGCTGATTCGCATGCCAGCATCTATGATGGCGCGCGGCTCGGCCATACCCAGGTGACGCGCTTCCGCCATAACAGCCCCGAGGATCTAGCCAACCGCCTGCGCCGGCTCGAGGGCACGCCGGGCGACAAGGTCATTGTCGTTGAGGGCATTTACTCCATGCTGGGCGATACCGCGCCCTTGCGCGAATTTGCCGCGGTGAAGCGCGAATATGCCAACACTTACCTGGTGGTGGACGAGGCGCATTCGCTCGGCGTGCTTGGCGAGAACGGGCGCGGCCTCGCGGAAGCAGCTTGTGTTGAGCAGGATGTGGATTTCGTCGTCGGCACCTTCTCCAAGAGTCTCGGGGGCGTTGGCGGGTTCTGCGTCAGCGATGCCGAGGGCTTCGATATCCTGCGTGTCGTCACCCGGCCGTATATGTTCACCGCCTCGCTCCCGCCGGGCGTGATCGCGGCCACGCTGGAGGCGCTGCACCAGTTGCAGACCCGCCCCGGCCTGCGCCGCCAGCTCAGTGCAAACGCGAACCGGCTCTATAATGGGCTGGCCGCGCTTGGCTTCACGGTTGGGCCCGAGCCGAGTCCGGTGGTTTCCACGGTCATGCCCAGCCCGGAGGCGGCTTTCGCCTTCTGGTCCCGGCTGCTGCATGCCGGGCTATACACCAATGTCAGCCTGCCGCCGGCCACGCCGAAGGGCCTAGCCTTGCTGCGTTCCAGCGTCAGCGCCGCGCATAGCTCCGCGCAGATCGACCATGCCATCGCCATGTTCGCCGAGGCCGGGCGCGAGATGGGGCTGATCCCCCCCGCCAGCGTACAGAAGCAGGGCGAAGTCATTCTCGTCGCCGCGAAGTAGGGGCATGGGCGGAACACCGCCCGGGCCGGAGAGGCGGATGCGCCAAATCGCCATCTTCCGCCACAACCTGTTCAAGGTATCGGAGCCGTTCATCACGGAACAGGCGGAGCATCTGCGCCGCTACCGGCCGCTTTATGTGGGGCGGCTGCGTTACGGCTCGCCGCCGCCCGGCGCGGAGTCCCTGGCGCTGGAAGATCTGGTCAAAGGCTGGCCGGTCCCCTTCGTCGCCCGGCAGATGCTGACGATGAACCCGGCCCCGTATGAGCGCCTGCTGGCTGGCCGCCGCCCGGCGCTGATCCACGCGCATTTCGGGGTCGAGGGCGTTTACGCTTTGCCGCTGGCGGCGCGTCTTGGCGTGCCGCTCGTCACGACGTTCCATGGCTTCGACGCCACGCTCTCCACCGCCGCGCTGCTCTGCTCGCCAGCCTATGCGCATTACGCGCTCGGGCGGCAGCACCTGGCGCAACGGGGCGATCTGTTCCTCTGCGCCTCCCGCTTCATCCGCGAGCGGCTGCTGGCGATGGGGTTTCCCCCGGAGCGGACGAGGGTGCACTATATCGGCGTGGATTGCGGCGCGGTCCAGCAGCGCGATGCCGCCGAGGAGGCGCTGGAGATCCTGCACGTGGCGCGGCTGGTGGAGGTGAAGGGCACCGAATACCTCATCCGCGCCTTCGCCGAAGTGGCGGGGCAGCATCCCTCCGCCCGGCTGGTGATTATCGGCGACGGTCCGTTGCGGGGCAAGCTGGAACGGCTGGCTCAGTCCTGCGGGGTGGCGGAGAGCGTGCAATTTCTCGGCGCAATGGCGCATGCCCAGGCGCTGGCGCGGATGCGCCGGGCGGCCATGCTGGTTCTGCCGAGCGTGCGCACCGTCTCCGGGCGGGTGGAGGGGCTGGGCATGGTCACGCTGGAAGCGGCGGCGACCGGCCTGCCCGTGATTGGCTCGGCGCTTGGCGGCATCCCCGAGGTGGTCGAGGACGGCGAGACCGGCTTCCTGGTCCCAGAGCGCGATCCGCAGGCCCTGGCCGCGCGGGTGCTGGCCCTGCTGGATGACGAGGCGCTGCGCCGGAAGCTGGGGGCTGCGGCACGGCAGCGAGCGGCGCGGGACTTCGACATCACCCGGCAGACGGCGGCGCTGGAAGATCTCTACGACGCCGTGCTGGAGGGGGCATGATGCAGGGCAGGAGCGCCGTGGTCGTGGCGCATCCGGATGACGAGATCCTCTGGCTGAGTTCCGCTCTGGCCTCGGCGGACCGGATCCTCTTCTGCTTCGGCGATCTGTTCGGTAACCCGAAGCGTTCCGCCGCCCGCCGCCGCGCCGTGGCGGCCCTGAACCTGCCCAACCTCACTGACCTCAAGCTGCCCGAGAGCGGCACACGCAAGCTGGTGGACTGGGCGCATACGCGGCCCACGCCCTATGGCATCGAGATTGCCGATGAAGCCGGGCGCGCCCGCTACGAGGCGAATTTCGCCGCCCTGGTGGCGGCGCTGCGCCCGGTTCTGGCTGGGTGCGCCAATGTCTATACGCATAACCCTTGGGGCGAGTACGGGCATCCGGAGCATGTGCAGGTGTACCGTGCCGTCGCCGCGCTGCAGGAGGAACTGGGGTATACGATCTGGTTCTCCAACTATGCCGCGCCGCTGAGCTGGCCGCTGGCCCGGCAGGAAGCCGCCCGGCCATGCTGGGCGCAATGCCGGATCGTCCGCCCCGACACGCTCTTGGCCCGCCGCTGGCGCTGGATTTATCTGCGCCACGGCGCCTGGACTTGGATGCTGGCCTATCGCTGGCCACGGCGTGAGACATTGTACGCGCAGCCCCCGGCCGGCCGCGGCGAGCCGCTTTACGCGCTCAAAAGCGAGACGCTGCTCGATATCTCCCGCCTGCGCTGGTGGCGGCTGGTCAGCGCCGCCCGCGTGCTGGACTAACGCCCAGAACTCCACCGTCACCGTGGCATGATGCGTTTTGCGCGCATGCAGCGAGAGGCCGCCATAGGTGAGCAGCGTTGCGGCCAAGGCGATGCCGATCTGCACCTCCGGTCCGTAAGGTGCTGCGAAATGCCGGGCCGTTTCCGCGCCCAGCAGCATGATGGCGATGCCGAGGCCCGGGGCGAGGAAGGGGCGGGCCAGAGCGCCGGGGCGGATGCGCCAATGCTGGTAGAGATACAGCATGCCCCAGCAGAGCAGCGCCGGGTACACGGCAAGCCATACAGCCGAGACGGCGATGATGCCGGTGCGCGCCGGGAAGCTCAGCCCAGCGGCGAGAATTCCGGTGCCGAGCAGCGCCAGAGTCGCGGCCGAGAGCCTGGCCGCCCGGCCGGGCTCGCCTGTGGCTAGCAGCACCGGGGTGAGCAGTTGCGAGGTTATCCGCAATATCGCCGCCAAGGCGAGGATTTGCATCGGCAGCGCGGCGCCGCCGTAGCTGTGGCCTTGGCTATCGTGCAGCAACGCGGTGAGCGGCGTGGCCAGGAGCAAAATCCCGGCCATTAGCGGCGCGTTCAGCGCGGTGAGCCGTTGCAGCGACCAGAGCAGCGCCCCGGTGAGATGCTCCGGCACGACGGCGGCCCGGGCGAACACCGGCAGCGCGGTGCGGTTGATAATGGTGCCGATGGCCATCGCCGGTTCCATCGCCACGTCGAACGCCACCCGGTACACGGCCAGCGGTGCCGCGCCGTAGAACCAGCCGACGAGCAGGAAGTCGATGTTCTTGAAGATCTGCTCGAAGATGTTGGCCGAGGAGGAGCGCAGGCCAAAATGCAGCAGCGGCGCGATCTCGGCCATGTTGAAGCGCAGCCGCGGCCGGAAGGGGCTGACCATCAGCGCGCCCGCGAGGATGAACACGCCGCTTGCCGCGTAACCCCCGGCCAGCGCCCAGGCCCCGCCGCCCGCCAGGGCGATGCCCGCCCGCGCCAGCGCAGCGCCGAACGTCGCCCCGACATTGACGGCGGCGATCCGCTCGTAGCGCAGGGCGCGGTTCAGCCTGGCGAGCGGTATCACCGCCGCGCCGACCAGCGGCTGCTTGGCTGCCACCGCGACGAAATACGCCGCCATGCCCGGCACGCCATAGATGGCCTGCACCGCCGGGGCGGCAGCCAGCGTCAGCGCCGCGACCAAGCCCGCCGCGCCCAGGATGAACCAGAACAATGAATCGAGCTGCCGGCGGGTGACTGACTCCGCCTGCACCAGCGCGTCGCCAGTGCCCAGACCGTCGAACGCCTCAACGACCATGCCGATGGAGACGACCAGCGAGCCGATGCCGACCTGCTGCTTGCTGAGAAACAGCAGCACCACCAGGGTGGTCGAAAAATCCGTGACCTTGGCGATGATCGTGGCGCCGCCCAGCCAGTTGAACCCCCGGCCCAGAGCCCGGCGGTGCTGCGCCATGGCGTCTTCCGGCACTTGCGGCTCCTCCGCCATTCAGCGCGGCGGCGTTTTTTCAGCCGGGGCCAGCGCGCCCGGCGGCAGGATCCAGGAGCGCGTGCGCGCGAAATGCACAAACCAGCGGCGGGACTGGCCGAGCCAGCTGCGAGACTGCGCACGGCCCCAGCTGCCCGGCGCCGGCGTGGCGGCTTGCCGCCAGTTGGCGATGATGCCGGCGATTTTCCGCGCCCGGGCTTCCCAGGTGTAGTTCCGGCTGTGCGCCCGCGCCGCGGTGGCGAGGCGGGTGGCCAGAGCCTCATCGGTGGTCAGTTGCCGCAGCCCGTCCACCAGCGCATCCAGCGAATCGGGCTGGCAGAGCAGGGCGGTCTCGTCAGCGCGCAGCACTTCCGCCACATCCGGCGTGTCCCCGGCCAGGATGGGCCTGCCGGAGCCAAGATAGAAGAACAGCTTCAGCGGCAGCACGGTGGAGCCGAACTTAGCCAGAGGCTGGAGCGAGGGCGGGATGAGCAATACATCGGCCGCGAAGATGTAGCGCCCCAGCGTCGCCTCGGTCTGCCAGGGCACGATGCGGACATTCGGCAACTCGGCGGCCAGGCGCTCGATCGGGCCGTCGCCATAGGAGCCGACCAGGAGGAACAGCAGCTCGGGCAGCTGGCGCGCGGCCCGGATGACCAGCTCCAGCCCCTTCTTGTGGTTGATGCGCCCGGTATAGACCGCGGTCTTGGCCTCGGGCGGCACGCCGATCTGGCGCTTGGCCTCATCGAGCGGGATCGCCGCCTCGAACCGCGCGGGCTCGAAGCCGTTATGCACGCAATGCAGCTTGGCGGCGGGCACGCCGAGCTCGATGTATTTCTGCCGCGTGTATTCCGAGTGGCAGATGCTGCCCAGGAACCGCTCATGGCAAAACAGTTTGTACAGCCAGAATTGCAGCGGCGGGATCTGGTCCGGCCAGGGGCGGTAATGGTCGAACACCACGCGCTGGCCGGACAGGATGGACATCCACGCCACCCAGAGATTACGGGTATAGACGAAATCCGCCTGGCGAAACTCCCGGCGCCAGGGAATGGTCAGCCCGCAGCAGAAATGCCGCAGCGCCGCGGGCTTCAGCGGCGCCCAGGCCCGGACGATCGGCATCCCCACCATGCGGCTCACCGCCTCAGGCGTGGAGCCCGCGGCGACAGGCGCATGCAGCCAGGAGCCTTCGGTCAGCGGGCCGAGATATTTGGCGGTCGTGGCGAACACCTCGGCATCCGCCTCGGCGTTGGGCAGAGGGTTTTCGAAAGCGAACAAAATTCTCATGCTAGACCATCAAATTCCGGCCGGGAGGGGCGGCGGCGCCAATAACAAAGCCGCGCGGGGCACGGCGGGGGGTGGCGCAACCTATGCGGTAAGCGCGTGCGGATCAATAGGAGCAAGGGCGGGGCAGCATGGCGCTGGCGGCACCGGACTGAGCGAATTGACGCAGGTCAAAGCGGCTTCAGGGGGCGGAGATTACGACATTGCAAGATGATAACGTCCTGCAAACAGCTCCGGGCATGAACCGCCGCCGCGCCCTGGCTGCCGCCGCCGCGCTTCTCGTGGCGGCCGGGCTTTATGCGGCCTGGCGCTGGAATACGGAGGGAACCGGGCCGTTCGGCGCGGCGGGGCCGGGCAATGTCATCGTCTCCGGCAATATCGAGGCGCATGAGGCCGTGCTGAGCTTCACCAGCGTGCAGGCGCCGATCGTCGAACTGCCCTTCGATGAGGGGGCGGAGGTGAAGCAGGGCACAGTGCTGGCGCGGGTCGATGACCGGCTCTACCGCCAGCAGGTCGAGATCGACCGCGCCAATTTGCAGGTGGCGCAGGCGCAGGTGGCGGCGAACCAGAGCAGCCTTGCCGCCGCGCAGCATAATGTGACCAGCGATGAGGCCGATCTGGCCGAGAAGCAGCTCGACTACAGGCGGGCTGAGGCGCTGGTTGCCTCCCGGACCATCTCGGTGCAGGCGCGTGACCTCGCCGCGACGGCGGAGAAGCAATCCGCCGCCACGCTTGCGCATGACCAGTCCCTTGTGGAGCAGGCGCAGTCCAATATCGGGCTGGCGCAGGCCAATATCGACGCTGCCGAGGCGAAGCTGCATCTCGATGAAATCACGCTTGGCTATGCCACGCTCACCGCGCCGTTTTCCGGCGTCATCGCCGTGCGCGAGGCCGAGCTGGGTGAGTTGGCCGGCCCGGGGGTGAATATCTTCACGCTGGACGACCTCGACCATGTCTGGCTGCGTGCCTATGTGAACGAGCCGGACCTGGGCAAGATCCGCCTGGGCGAGGCTGTGGAGGTGGCTACTGACACCTACCCGGGCAAGATTTATCACGGTCGGATCAGCTTCGTCTCGCCGGAGGCGGAGTTCACGCCAAAAACCGTGCAGACCTTCGCCGAGCGCATCACGCTAGTTTACCGCGTGCGCATCGACATCGACAATCCGACGCATGAACTCCTGCCCGGAATGCCAGCGGATGCCCGCATTCCGCTACTGCCACCCGGGCCATGAGCGAGGCAGGCGGGCAGATCGCGATCGACGCCCGTGCCGTCACCCGGCATTTCGGCGCGCTGGCGGCGGTGAGCGAGGTCAGCCTGAGCATCAGTCGCGGCGAGATTTTCGGCCTCGTCGGCCCGGATGGCGCTGGCAAGACGACCCTGATGCGCATGCTGGCCGGCGTGCTGAGCCCGGATGCGGGTGAGATCACGCTCGACGGCGTGGATGTGCTGGCCGACCCGGAAGCGGCGAAATCCCGGCTCAGCTATATGCCGCAGCGGTTCGGCCTGTATGAGGACCTGACCGTGGATGAGAACATCTTCTTCTATGCCGAGCTGTTCGGCGTGGCGCGGAAAGCCCGGGAGGCGCGTGCGGCGGAACTGCTGGAAGCGGCGGGCATGGCGCCGTTCCGCCGCCGCCTCGCGGGCAAGCTCTCGGGCGGGATGAAGCAGAAGCTAGGGCTGGTCTGCGCGCTGATCCACACGCCGGCCGTGCTGCTGCTGGACGAGCCGACCACCGGGGTGGACCCGGTCTCGCGCCGGGATTTCTGGGGCATCCTGTACAACCTGCGGGAAAGCGGCGTCACCATCCTGTTCTCCACCGCCTATATGGACGAGGCCGAGCGCTGCTCGCGTCTGGCGCTGATGCATGCCGGGCGGGTGCAAGACTGCGACACCCCGGCGCGGCTGAAGCGCAACATGCCGGGCGTGCTGCTCGCAATTACCACGCCAGACCCGCGCGCGGTTCGGGCGGCCCTGGCGGATGCGCCCGGCGTGCTCGGCGTGCTGCTGAAGGGCGACCATGTGAATCTGCGCGCCGACTCAGCCGTGCGGATGGCGGAATTCGCCGGCAGGCTGCGGGCGCAAGGCGTGGCTTACAGCGGTATTGCCCAGAAGGAGCCGGGGATCGAGGATGTGTTTGTCGCCCTCACCGGCGGTGATGAGGGCGCGGCATGACCGGCGCCCCCCCGGTTGTGCAGGCGCGCGGCCTGACCAAGCGCTTCGGCGATTTCGTGGCCGTGGACGCGCTCGACCTGGACATCGCCAAGGGCGAGGTTGTCGGCTTCATCGGTCCCAACGGCGCGGGCAAATCCACCACCATCCGCATGTTCTGCGGCCTGCTGCGGCCCAGCGCCGGCACCGCTACCGTCGCGGGGTTCGATGTCGCCCGCCAGCCGGAGGCGGTGCGCGCGCATATAGGCTACATGTCGCAGAAATTCTCGCTCTATGGCGACCTCACGGTATCGGAGAACCTGCGCTTCTTCGGCGGCATCTATCGCGTGCCGCGTGCCGAGTTAAAGGAGCGCATGGATTTCGCCATCACCATGGCGGGGCTGACGGGGCGCGAGGATGCGCTGGTGCGCACGCTGGCTGGCGGCTGGAAACAGCGTTTGGCGCTGGGCTGCGCCATTCTGCATCGCCCGCCGGTGCTGTTCCTCGACGAACCCACCTCCGGCGTGGAGCCCAAGGCGCGGCGGCGCTTCTGGGACCTGATCCACAGCCTGGCCGGGGATGGCGTGACCATCCTTGTCACCACCCATTACATGGACGAAGCCGAGTATTGTAACCGCATCGCGCTGATCGATGGCGGGCATCTGGTGGCCATCGGCAGCCCCGGTGAACTCAGGCGGCATGATCTTGGCGGCGTGCTGGTGGAGCTGGAAGGCACGCCGCTGGGGGCGGCGCTGGCGGTGCTGCGCCGGGCGCCGGGCGTGATCGAGGCGGCGATTTTCGGCGACAAGCTGCATGTGCTGGTGGCGCCCGTGGCCGACCCGGCGACGTTGCCGCCTTTGCTCGCGGCGCACGGCATTGCCGCAGGGTCGCCGCAGCTTATTACGCCCAGCCTTGAGGATGTGTTCGTCCGCATCGTCTCGCATCGCCGTGCGCAGGAGGCCGCATGAACCTGCGCCGCCTCATCGCCATCGCCTACAAGGAGACGCTGCAGATCTGGCGGGACCCGCGCAGCCTCGCCATCGCGCTGCTGATGCCGCTGATGCAGATGGGGCTGCTCGGCTATGGCGTCAGCCTGGACATCAAGCGCGTGCCCCTTTGCGTCTACGACCAGGAGCGCAGCCAGCTCAGCCGCGAGGTCGTGGACCGCTTCACCGCCTCGCACTGGTTCCAGCCCGTTGCGGTGCTGGACACCGACCGCGCCTTGCGCGCGGCGATGGACCGCAGCACCTGCATTGCCGCGCTGGTGATCCCGGTGGATTTCTCCCGCACGCTGTTCACCACCGGCCAGGCCGGGCTGCAGACGGTGTTCGATGCCACCGACACCAACACCACGAATGTTGCCATCGGCTACGCCCAGGGCATTACGGCACAGCTGAATGCCGACCTCGACGCGCGCTGGCAGGCCGCGCATGGCGACAAGGCGCAGACCATAGGCACGATCAATCTCTCTCCGCGCGTCTGGTTCAACGAGGGGTTGGACAGCCGCAACTTCATCGTGCCGGGCGTGGTCGCCGTCATCCTCGCGCTGGTCGGGTCGCAACTCACTTCGCTCACCGTCTCGCGCGAATGGGAGCGCGGCACGATGGAGCAGCTGATCTCCACGCCGGTGACGGCGCTGGAGCTGATGTTCGGCAAGCTGACGCCGTATTTCGCGCTGGGCCTGCTGGATGCCGCCTTCTGCCTCAGCGTCGCCGCCTTCTGGTTCAATGTGCCGTTCCGCGGCAGCCTGTTCACGCTCATCGTCACCACCGCTTTGTTCGGCCTGGTGGTCTTGGGGATCGGCTATCTGCTCTCGGTGCGCATCCACAACCAGCTCGGCGCCAGCCAGATCGCGCTCATGCTCACCATGCTGCCCACGACGCTGCTCTCCGGCTACACCTTCCCGCTCGACCAGATGCCCGAGGCGGTGCGCGTCATCTCCTGGGTGATCCCGGCGCGCTATTACGTCACCATTCTGCGTGCCGTGTTCCTGAAGGGCAGTTCGCTCGGGGAACTGGTTGTTCCGGTGCTGGCGCTGGCCGTCTATGCCGCCATCATCATCCGGCTGGCGGCCCGCGCGTTCAAGAAGAGCCTGGATTAGCGATGTTCGAGCGCATCTACGTCATGCTGATGAAGGAGTTCATCGAGCTAAAGCGCGACCCCTGGGCGATATTCCGCCTGGTCGCGCCGCTGGTTATTCAGCTTTTCGTCTACGGTTACGCTGCCACCTTCACCGTGAACCATGTCTCCACCGCCGTTCTCGACCTCGACCACACCCAAGCCAGCCGCGCACTGGTCTCGCATTTCACCGCCACGAAGCGTTTCGATATCGTGGATAACGTGGCAAGCCAGGCCAGGCTCAACCGCGATATCGACACCGGGCAGGCGGTGGCGGGGATCATCATCCATGCCGGTTTCGCCAAGGATTTTTTCAACGGCCGGACTGCGCCGCTGGAAGTGGTGGTGGATGGCACGAACTCCAACACCGCGCTCATCTCGCTCGGCTATGTCAGCCAGATCGTCACTCTGTTCGAGGAGGATGAGGCCAGCCCGGCAGCCGGAGGCGGCAGCGCCGCCGCGCCGGGGGCGGTGAGCGTATCGTTGCAGGAGCGGCCCTGGTTCAACGAGGGGCTGGACGACCGCTGGTTCTTCATCCCCGGCGTTATCGGCACTCTGGCGCTGATGCAGGTGGTCAGTCTCACCGCCTTCGCCGTGGTGCGCGAGCGCGAGATGGGCACGCTGGAGCAGATCATGGTCAGCCCGATCAGCCGGGTGGAATTTATCCTGGGAAAGACCGTGCCCTTCTTCCTCATCGGCTTTGGCGATGTCGCGCTGGTCGCGGGGCTGGGCTCTGCATGGTTCCATGTGCCCTTCGTCGGCAATCCGCTGGTGCTGCTGTTCGGCTCCGCGCTGTTCCTGCTGGCCGCTATCGGGCTCGGCCTGCTGCTCTCCACGGCCTCGCGCACACAGCAGCAGGCCTTCGCGTTGAACTTCTTCCTGGTGAATCCGCTTTTCATCCTCTCCGGCTTTGCCTTTCCCATCGCCGCCATGCCGGCGGTGCTGCAATGGCTCACGTTCATCAATCCGCTGCGCTACTTTCTCGTCATCCTCCGCGCGGTGTTTCTCAAAGGCGTGGGGTTTGCCGTGCTCTGGCCGGACTTCCTGGCGCTCGCGGTGCTTGGCGGGATTATGCTTGCCGTCAGCGTGCTGCGTTTCGAGAAATCGCTTGATTGAGACGCCCTCTGCGCGCCTTCCCGCGCGGCGGCAAATGCGCGACAAGCAGGCATGGAAGGTGGAACGGTCCAGGCGGAGTTGATCGCGGTTCTTGCCGCCGTGACGGATGGCGATCCGCGCGTGCTGACCATCGGCTCCGGCTATGCCCTGCCGTCCGGCCCGCTGGAGGAGGGGCATCGCTCCCTGCAATCCGGGCTGCGGGCGTGGGTGGAGCGGCAGACGCACCATCCGCTCGGCTATGTCGAACAGCTTTACACCTTCGCCGGGCAGTTGCCCGGTTCGGCCCGCGGCATTTCCATCTCCTATCTCGGCCTCAGCCGGCAGGCGGTGGTGGAATATCCCGGCGCCGAATGGCATAGCTGGTACGAGTACTTCCCCTGGGAGGATGCGCGCCAGGGGGCTGGGGCGGGGCATGTGGCGGCCATTCTGCCCCGGCTGCACGCCTGGGCCGGAGCGGATTCGGCCCGGCAGGCGCGGGTGGCGGGGCTGTTCGGCGCGGAGGGCTGGAACGAGGAGCTGGTGCTCCAGCGCTATGAGCTGCTCTGGGAGGCAGCCCTTGTCCCCGAAGCCCGCCGCACCCGCCGGGGCGAGGGCGAAACCGTGCCCGGCAAGGACATGACGCACGATCACCGCCGCATCCTCGCCACAGCGATCGCGAGGCTGCGCGCCAAGATCAAATATCGTCCCGTGGTGTTCGAGCTGCTGGCGCATGAGTTCACCCTGCTGGAATTGCAGCAGACCATGGAGGCCCTGGCCGGGCAGACGCTGCACAAGCCGAATTTCCGCCGCCTGATCGAGCAGCAGGAGCTGGTGGAGGAGACCGGGAAATCCACCTCGGGCCTCGCTGGCCGCCCGGCCAAGCTGTTCCGCTTCCGCCAGGCGGTGCTGGAGGAGCGCGATGTTTCCGGCACAAAGCTGCCCCTCGTGAAATAATTGTTGCAAGCTTATTCTCATGGTGAGTATAACTGCGGGCGTAAGATTTATACTCACTTTGAGTATAAAAGGAGTGCGTTATGCCGCTTGATCTGTACGACCGTGTTTCCCGTGTCATCCCGCCCATCGAATGGGCCACCATGGCGGAGGATGCCGAGGCGATCCTCGAACTCAAGCGCAAGCGCCGCGCCGTGATACTGGCGCATAACTACCAGACCCCCGAGATATTCCACGGCGTCGCGGACATTGTGGGGGACAGTTTGGCCCTCGCGCGTGAGGCCGAGAAGGCCGATGCCGATGTGATCGTGCTGGCTGGCGTGCACTTCATGGCCGAGACGGCGAAGCTGATGAACCCGGAAAAGACCGTGCTGATCCCCGACGCGGCGGCGGGCTGCTCGCTGGCGGAATCGATCACCGCGGAGGACGTGGCGCTGTTGCGGGCCAGGTACCCCGGCCGCCCGGTGGTGGCGTATGTGAACACCTCGGCGGCGGTGAAGGCGGCGAGCGATATCTGCTGCACCTCCGGCAATGCCAAAAAGGTGGTGGAATTGCTTGGGATGCCTGAGGTCATCATGATCCCTGACGAGTTCCTGGCCCAGAATGTCGCCAAGGAAACCAGCGTGAAGATTATCGCCTGGAAGGGCCATTGCGAGGTGCATGAGCGCTTCACCGCGCAGGAGATCGTGCAGCTGCGCCAGACGCATCCTGGCGTGGTCATCCTGGCGCACCCCGAATGCCCGCCCGAGGTGGTGGAGGTGGCGGATTTCTCCGGCTCCACCGCGGTGATGGCCGATTTCGTGCGCACGCAAAAACCCGCCCGCGTGGCGCTGATCACCGAATGCTCGATGAGCGACAATATCGCCCAGGCCAATCCGGGCACGGCATTCGTCCGCCCCTGCAATCTCTGCCCGCATATGAAGCGGATCACGCTGAAGAACATCCGCAAGGCGCTGGAGGAGATGCAGACCGAGGTGACGATTCCGGCCGAGTTCTTCGCCCCAGCGCGGCGGGCAGTCGAAAGAATGTTGGCGGTCAAATGATCATCATTGGCGGCGGCGTGGCGGGGCTGATGGCGGCCCTGGCCGCCGCACCCCATCCGGTCACACTGCTCAACGCCGGGAAGCTGGGTGAAGGGGCGGCGAGCAGGCTCTCCCAGGGCGGTATGGCTGCTGCCATCGGGCCTGAGGACAGCGTGGCGCTGCATGTGGCCGACACGCTCGCCGCTGGCGCTGGCCTGTGCGACCGCGCGGCGGTGGAGCGCATCATCGCCGCGGGCCCGGCGCTGGTGGAAACGCTGCTGCGCTTGGGCGTGCGCTTCGACCGTGATGCGACCGGCGCGCTGGCCCTGGGGCTGGAGGCGGCGCATGCCCGCCACCGCATCCTGCACGCCAATGGCGATGCCACCGGGGCTGAGATCATGCGTGCTCTGGCCGAACGGGTGCGGGCGGCTGGGCATGTGAAGGTGCTCGATGCCACGGTCCGGCACATTTTTACCAACGATGCCGGGGTGACCGGCGTGCTCGCCGCGCGGGGCGGCGAGATGATCGCTCTGCCTACAGACCGTGTGCTGCTGGCCACGGGCGGCATTGGCGGGCTATTCCGCTATTCCACCAACCCGCTGGGGGCCATCGGCCAGGGGCTGATGCTGGCCATGCAGGCCGAGGCAGAACTGCGGGATTTGGAATTCATCCAGTTCCACCCCACGGCGCTGGACGTGCCTGGCGGCGGCTCGCTACCGCTGATCTCGGAGGCCGTGCGCGGTGAGGGGGCAAGGTTCGTCGACGAAACCGGGGCGCATTTCATGCGCGGAGGCGATCTCGCCCCGCGTGACGTGGTGGCCCGCGCCGTATTCGCCCATGCCCAGGCCGGGCACCGCGTGTATCTCGACGCCCGGCCCATCGGCGCGCGCTTCGTCACGCGCTTTCCCGCTATTTCCGCCATTTGCGCGCAGGTGGGGATCGACCCGGCCACGCAGCCGATTCCCGTGCGCCCGGCGGCGCATTACCACATGGGCGGCGTGGCGGTGGATGCGGTTGGCCGCACCAGCGTGGACGGGCTGTTCGCGGCGGGCGAGGTGGCCTGCACCGGGCTGCACGGCGCCAACCGCCTGGCCAGCAACTCCCTGCTCGAAGCCGCGATCTGCGGCGAGGCTGCCGGGCGCGTGATGGCGGGCATGGCGGCCAAGCCCCTGCGCGCCTTGCCGGAGATCGCCCCACCCCCGGCGCCCGATGCCGCGCCGCTGCGCGCCCTGATGTCCGCGCATCTCGGCGTGCTGCGCGATGAAGCGGGGCTGGCTGCCGCCGCAACGGCATTCGCGGCCATGGCGGATACCAACCAAGCCGCTGCGCTTTGCCAGCGCATTGCCCAGGCGGCGCTGGCGCGCAAAGAATCTGTCGGCGCGCATGCCCGTGCCGATGCCAACCAAATGCACAAGGCGGCCTGATGACCCTGCTTTCGCTTCCAGACATCATGATCGAACCGGTGGTGCGCGCCGCCCTGCTGGAGGATCTGGGCCGGGCGGGGGACATCACCTCCGATGCCGTAATCCCGCCCAAGACCCAGGCCCGCGTGGCGCTGGTGGCGCGTGAGCGCGGCGTGGTGGCGGGGTTGGGTTTTGCCCGTATCGCCTTCGCGCTCGTTGACCCGGCCATCCGCTTCGCTCCACGGCTGGATGACGGCGCGCGGCTGCAGCCAGGCGATATCATTGCCGAAATCGAAGGCCCGGCCAGGGGCATTCTCACCGCCGAGCGTGTGGCGCTGAATTTCCTCGGCCATCTCTCCGGCATCGCCTCCGCCACGCGGGACATTGCCGATGCCATCTCCCATACCAAGGCGAAGATCAGTTGCACGCGCAAGACCACGCCCGGCCTGCGCTTTGCCGAGAAATACGCGGTGCGTGCGGGCGGCGGGGCGAATCACCGCTTCGGGCTGGATGACGCCATCCTGATCAAGGACAACCACATCGCCATCGCTGGCGGGGTGGGCGTGGCGATGACGCGCGCGCGGTCGGCGGCGGGGCATCTGGTGAAGATCGAGATCGAGGTGGACACGCTGGACCAGCTCGACGAGGCGCTGCGCCACGGCCCGGATGCCATCCTGCTCGACAACATGAATCCCGAGACCCTGCGCGAGGCGGTGCGGCGCATCAACGGCCGCGCCATCGCCGAGGCCTCAGGGCGGATCAACGCCGAGACCGCCCCCGCCATCGCGGAGAGCGGGGTGGATTTGCTCTCCGCCGGATGGCTCACCCATTCCGCCCGCGTGCTGGATATCGGTCTGGATTTTTAGGGCAGGCTGGCCCGCAGGGCTTCGACAAATATCTCCACATGCTCTGGCCCGAAGGGCAGAGGCGGGCGGATCTTCAGCACATTGCCTGCCGGCCCCTCGGTGCCGATGAGCACGCGGTTGCGCCGCGTGGCATTGGCGATGCCCTTGGCCAGCGCCGCGTTGCCGTTCACCTGCACGCCGACCATCAGCCCGCTGCCGCGCACCTCGCCGAGCACCGGGTGGTTGAGGCCGCGAATTTCTTCACGCAGCTTCGCGCCGGTGGTGTGGGCGTTGTCCTGAAGGTTCCGCGATTGCAGCTCATCGAGCGTGGCCAGTGCCGCGGCGGCGGAAACCGGGTTGCCGCCGAAGGTGGAGAAGAACTCGATTCGGCTCGTGAAGGCGTCCAGCAGTTCGCGCCGTGCCACCACCGCACCCGTGGGGTGGCCGTTGGCCATTGGCTTGCCCAGGGTGACCAGGTCCGGCACCACGCCATGCGTGGCAAAGCCCCAGAATTCGTCGCCCATGCGGCCAAAGCCGGATTGCACCTCATCCCCCACCACCAGGCCGCCGGCCTTGCGCACCTCCCCGGCCACGGCGGCGAACCAGCCCTGTGGCACGTTGACGATGCCGTTGGAGACGAAGGCGGAGTCGATCAGCAGCATCGCCACGCCGTGGCCGCTCTCCCGCAGTGCCGCGATGGCCCTCCGCGCCGCCTCTACGGGGTCCGCGTCGGTATCGGGCGAGGGCAGGGTCTGCACGAAGGGCGCCAGTGGCTGCACGAACGGCCCGTAATAGGGCGAGAGCGCCGCCACCACGTCCGTCACGCCATGATAGGCGTGCTCCATGACTATGGCGCCGGTCTTGCCGGTGACGATTTTGGCAATCCGGTAGGCGGCGTCATTCGCCTCCGAGCCGGAATTCACGAACAGGCAGGTGTCCAGCTCCTTGGGCAGGGTGGCGGTCAGCCGCTCTGCATATTCCACGATGCTCTCGTGCAGATAGCGCGTGTTGGTGCAGAGCGTTTCCATCTGCCGGGCGATGGCGGCAGCCACCTTGCGGTTGCCATGGCCGACCGAGGGCACGTTGTTATAGGCGTCGAGATAGCGCGTGCCGTCTGGCGCGTAGAGGAACACGCCTTCGCCGCGCACCAGATGCACCGGCTCGGCGTACGAGAGTTCCAGCCCGCGCCCGAGCGCGTGGAAGCGCCGCTCGGCGAGGTTCGCCGTCCCCGCCTTGGCCGCAGCGGCGGCCCGGAACTTCGCCACCACCTCGTCGCGCCCGGCTCTGAGATACGCCTCGATGGCCGGGGCGCTGAGCGCCGAGAGCGCGCCGAGCTTCTCCGCCCCAGCCGGATCGTTGTGCCGCCGCCAGGCATGGATGGTGGCGGAGAGCGCGTGGCGGGCGATGATCGCCTCGAACAGGGCGGGGAATTCGGCCTCCTGCAACGGCATCACGGCATCGTACCCGGCGACGATCTCGGTTCCGTATTCGATGGGCGGCATGTCCCCCACCGTCTCGGCGGCGGTCACCGCCACGTCGAACACCAGCGGGGCGTGGATCATGTCGCCGAAATCGAGCAGGCCGGTGACCTGCGTGGCGGCGTCGTCCACCAGCATGTTGCCGGGGTGAAGGTCGTTATGCACCATCTGGTGCCGCAGCCGGGACATCTGGGGCAGGAAGGCGATGAAGCGGTCGAGCACGGCTTCGATCAGCTTGCGGGTTTCCACGTCCTCGATCAGCTTGGACGAAGGGCGCAGATCGACGATCCGGCGCAGATCCCACACGATGCGCTGCCCCGCCGCCGGGTGGAAGAAATTGGCCAGCGCCAGGTTGAGCCGGGCCAGCGTGCCGCCCGCGTGGCGCAGCAGGACGGGGGAGGGCTCGACGCCGTCCATCACCAGGCCGGGCTGGAAGTCCAGCGCGCGGATAATATGGGGGATGCCGCGCTCGTCGGTAATCCGCGTATAGGCCTCGCCGCTGACGGTACGGCGGACGCGCGGCACGGGCAGGCTGGGGTCCATCATGGCGATATGTGTCAGCGCCTCGGTCTGGAACTCGACGCTGCCCGGGTCCTCGTTGGGACCAAGGATCTTCAGGATGATGTTTGAGCCGGCGGCCGTTTTTATGCGGAAATTCTGATCGCGCTCGCCGTAGAGCGGATGCGCCGTGCCGCCGATGCCGAAAATCTCCTGGGCCATGCTGGCCGCCGCCTCGGCGGAGAAGGACGGCGGGCTGGTTTCGAGCGCGACGAGACTGAGCGGCTGATCCATGATTTTATGCACCTCAGAGCGTTTTCCTAGAGCGATATGTATTTAGGTTGAACCGAAGGATTCAGCACCTAAATACATGAAATTGCTCGCTCAAACATAAAGTTGGAGCGTTCTGCCTATGGTTGAACGCTCTGGCGCAGGATACTCGCAAGCGCGGGCGACGGCAAAATCTGGGGTAAGGCCTGGGGATTGACCTAGGTCAAACATTCCGGGTGGGCGCAGGGCTAGGCTTGCGCGGTCAAGAGGAGGAAGTTGAATGTCCACTCAGAAGCGTTTTCTCGTCGCCATCGCCGATGGCGAACATGCCCGCATCGTCCGGGCCGATGCCCATAACGTGTTGCATACCGAGCGCTGGATCGAACTCAACCACGGCGCACCAGCGGTCCTCCGACCTGCGCAGCGACCACCCGGGCGCCTCGTTCCACAGCGACTCCACGGCGCATCACGCGATGACGCCCCGCCACGACCCGCAGGAGCTGGAGGCGGAGAAATTCGCCCAGCATGTCGCCCAGGAGCTGAACGTAATTCAGGGTGACTCCGAGTTTGACGTGCTGATCATTGCAGCACCCGCGCACACGCTGAATGTCATTCGCCGGGAGTTGAATGCCGAGACACGCGCCAAGCTCGGCGGCACGTTGACCAAGGATCTGACCAAGACGCCGGACAGCGCCTTGTGGCCGCATCTGCAGGACTTCCTGCCGCCGCCGAACCCGCCCCGGCAGGTGTAGCCACCCTTGGCTGCGGCACTGTGTTAAAAAGGATACAATCGAAACAATTCAGCAGCCCGAGGCATGTTTGTTGTGGTTTTGGCTAAAGCTGGAAGTTAATCTCAGAAAAAGAAAACGTTGGAGGTTGTTACATGAAGATCCGTCTGGCTCTGGCCGCTGCCACCTGTCTTGCCCTGCCGCTCGCGGCACACGCCCAACCCGTTACTGGCCCGTATGTGAGCCTCGGGCTCGGCACCAGCATCCTTACCCCGACAAACTTCTCATCGGCTCAGTACGGTACAGGCGGGAAGGTCTTGTTCCGTCCCTCTTTGGCCGTTTCCGGGGGCCTGGCTACGGGTTCGGCAATGGTTTCCGGGTGCAGCTCGATATGAATATGTACCGGGATACAGTTCATGAGGCTGACGTGAACAGCGTTGATGGTGACATTCATTACCGGGCGTACGGTGCGGCGAGGACTTATGGCCCGATGGTCAGCGGCCTGTACGACATGGATGTCGGCTTGCCGGTGTTCCCCTATGTCGGCGTTGGTATTGGCTATCAGTGGGTCAAGCTGAACCGGGATATCAATACTTCAGGCGTCTCGGTTGGCGGCACCAAAGGCAGCTTCGCCTATCAGATCATCGCCGGTCTGTCCTACCCGCTGCCCTGGGTGCAGGGCCTCTCCGCCACGGCTGAGTACCGGTTCATGCAGCTGACGGCGAGCCGCAACTACAATGGCTCAGTCGACGGCGAAAGCTCCTACGTGAAACTGGGCCAGCAGTCCTATCACACTTTCCTGGTCGGCCTGCGCTATCAGCTGTTCACCCCGCCGCCGCCGGCCCCGGCGCCCGCTCCGGCCCCGGTGGCGGCTCCGGCTCCGGCTCCGGCCAAGACCTACCTGGTGTTCTTCGACTGGGATAAGTACAACCTGACCCCGCGCGCGACCGAGATCGTCGCCCAGGCGGCGTCCGACTCCAAGACGCAGAACGTCACCACGCTGGATGTTTCCGGCTATACCGACACCTCGGGCACGCCGCAGTACAACATGGGCCTGTCCGATCGCCGCGCGAAGGCGGTTTCCGC
Source organism: uncultured Alphaproteobacteria bacterium (assembly GCA_963750235.1). Lineage (GTDB taxonomy): Bacteria > Pseudomonadota > Alphaproteobacteria > Acetobacterales > Acetobacteraceae > Acidocella. Next base: position 363,368 of record CAVVPW010000002.1, on the reverse strand, counting down.
CGAGTTGGTCAAGGATGGCGTCCCGGCCTCCGAGATCGAGATCCACGCCTATGGCGAGACGCATCTGCTGGTGCCGACCGGCCCGGGTGTGCGCGAGCCGCAGAACCGCCGTGTCGAGATCGTGATGCACTAATCGCTTCGGCATCATCGCCAAAAGCAACCCCCGGCGGGAGACCGCCGGGGTTTTTTGTTGCCCGCAAAAACAACAAACCCGCCAACACGGGCGGGTGCGGGCGGGCTAAAATGTCAGGCAAAACCCCTGGGGCGAACGACGGGGATCGAACCCGCGACAACCGGTACCACAAACCGGCGCTCTACCAACTGAGCTACGTCCGCCATCCAGGGTGCGGCGTCGTAACGCGGTCAGGCCAATGCCGTCAATGGCCTTGATGACATCCAGCGTTCCAATCGCTGCAAAGCTGCCTCCAGAACGGCGTTTTGCTTGCAGAAAGCAAACCGGACGTAGTGCCGGGGCGGGTTGTCCACATAGAAGGCGGAGACGGGAATCGCCGTCACCCCGGCCTGTTCCGTGAGGGTGCGGCAGAAGGCCGCGTCATCCCCGCTAAAGCCCAGGCCGGAGAAATCGGCGGTGATGAAGTAGCTGCCCTGGGCGGGCAGGGTGGCGAACCCCAGCCGCCGCAGGCCGCTCTCCAGCAGGTCCCGCTTGGCTTGCAGCTCATCGGCCAGGCTGGTGAAATATTCATCCAGCTTGCCCAGCCCGTAGGCTGCGGCGCGCTGAAGGTTGGGGGCGGTGGTGAAGGTGAGGTTCTGGTGCGCCTTGGCCACCAGCGAAATCAAATCTGTCGCCCCTGAGACGTAGCCCACCTTCCAGCCGGTGAGGGAGAAGGTTTTGCCCGCGCTGCCGATGCGCACGCAACGTTCCGCCATGCCCGGCAGGGTCATCAGCGGGATATGTTTTGCGCCCTTGAAGACCAGATGCTCGTACACCTCGTCGCACACGGCATAGGCATCGTGCTCGCGCAGCAGCCCGGCGATGAACGCCAACTCCTCCGGCGAAAACACCTTGCCGGTCGGGTTCATTGGCGAGTTGAGGAGCAGGAGCTTCGTTTTCGGCCCGAAGGCGGCCGCCAGTTCGGCGCGGGGCAACTCCCAGCGCGGCGGCTCCAGCCGCACCAGCCGGGCTGTGGCGCCGAGCAGCTTCACCACCGGCAGGTAGGTGTCGTAGAGCGGCTCGATCAGCACCACCTCGTCGCCCGGATTGAGCAGCGCCATCAGGCTGGCGGTGATCGCCTCCGTGGCCCCGGAGGTGACACAGACGCCCTTAGCGGCGTCAATTTCCAGGCCGTAGAAGCGTTTGTTCGCCGCGGCCACGGCCTCGCGCAATTCCGGCGTGCCGGTGAGCGGGGGGTATTGGTTGCGGCCATCCAGCAGCGCATCCGCTGCCGCGCGCACCACATCTGCCGGGCCTTCCGTGTCGGGGAAGCCCTGGCCGAGATTGATGGCGCCGTGCTGCACGGCCAGCGCCGACATGACGGTGAAGATGGTGGTGCCCGTCTGGGCCAGGAGAGCGTTCGCGGGTTTCACGGGGTCAATTCCTTAGTCGCAGGCCAGACTACCCTGCTCAACCACAGGGCGGCAAGTTGGCACAAATTTTAGGCAAAAATCGCCATCCCTTGGGGCAGGGCGCGGATTTGTCATTGCAAAAATAGCTGCAATCCCGGGTTCTGGCCGCAATTGGGTTGGCACGAACTGTGCTACAACACCCTCGCCAGTCCAACGGCTGGCGCGCATTCGCGCTGTCGCAGGAAACACAGAGGAGGACGCGGGCCTTGCGGCCCGGCGTGAACCAGATGAAGAAGATCGAAGCGATCATCAAGCCGTTTAAGCTCGACGAGGTGAAGGAAGCGCTGCACGAGGTCGGGCTTCAGGGCATTACCGTTGTCGAGGCCAAGGGCTTTGGCCGCCAGAAGGGGCATACCGAGCTCTATCGCGGCGCTGAATACGTGGTGGATTTTCTGCCGAAGGTGAAGATCGAGGTTGTCTGTGAGGATGGCGTGGTCGAGCGCGCGGTCGAGGCGATCATGAGCGCGGCTCGGACCGGCCGGATCGGCGACGGCAAGATCTTCATCTCCACGGTCGAGGAAGTGATCCGCATCCGCACCGGCGAGAAAGGCGAGGCCGCCGTCTAAGCTGCCATTGTCGACGAAGCCGTGCATGGCTAACATGCCCGTGCTGTGCGCAGACAGGGTGGGGGCGCATGGTGTGCCCCTGCGGTGTTGACTGGCAATTTTTTTACACAACGAGGAACAAACATGGCTAAGAAGGCCGAGGGCGACGATGCCGTCGCGAAGGTTCTTAATCTGATCAAGGAGAACGGGGTCGAGTACGTCGATCTGCGGTTCACTGATCCGAAGGGCAAGTGGCAGCACACTGCGCAGCATGTCGCCACCATCAACGAGGACACGCTGAAGGACGGCTTCATGTTCGACGGCTCCTCCATCGCTGGCTGGAAGGCGATCAACGAGTCCGACATGATCCTGCAGCCGGACCTGGAGTCCGCCGTGATGGATCCTTTCTCGGCCAAGCCGAGCCTGATCCTGTTCTGCGACATCATCGAGCCCGCTACCGGCCAGGGCTATGCCCGCGACCCGCGCTCCACCGCCAAGAAGGCCGAGGCTTACCTGAAGTCCACCGGCATTGGCGACACCGCCTTCATCGGCGCCGAAGCTGAGTTCTTCATTTTCGACTCCGTGAAGTTCGGCACCGGCGGCAATTTCGGCACCTACCAGCTCGACAGCATCGAGGGCCCCGGCTCCTCCCTGAAGGACTACCCGGAAGGCAACATGGGCCATCGCCCGGCTGTCAAGGGCGGTTACTTCCCGGTCCCGCCGGTGGACAACGACTCCGACCTGCGCGCCGAGATGCTCTCCGCCATGGGCGAGATGGGCCTGCCGATCGAGAAGCATCACCACGAGGTGGCGCAGAGCCAGCACGAGCTTGGGACCCGGTTCAACCCGCTGACCAAGATGGCCGACCAGATGCAGATCTATAAGTACTGCGTCCACAACGTCGCCCACTCCTACGGCAAGACCGCGACCTTCATGCCGAAGCCGATCTACGGCGATAACGGCTCGGGCATGCACACGCACGCCTCGATCTGGAAGAATGGCAAGCCGCTCTTCGCCGGCAATGGCTATGCCGACCTGTCCGAGATCTGCCTGTACTTCATCGGTGGCGTGATCAAGCACGCGAAGGCCATCAACGCCTTCTCGAACCCGTCCACCAACTCGTACAAGCGTCTGATCCCGGGCTTCGAGGCCCCTGTTCTGCTGGCCTATTCCGCCCGCAACCGCTCGGCCTCCTGCCGTATTCCGTACACCACCAGCCCGAAGGCCAAGCGCGTTGAGGTCCGCTTCCCCGACCCGACCTGCAACCCGTATCTGTCCTTCTCCGCGCTGCTGATGGCCGGCCTCGACGGCATCAAGAACAAGATCCACCCGGGCGACCCGATGGACAAGGATCTGTACGAACTGCCGCCGGAAGAGCTGAAGGGCATCCCGACCGTTTGCGGTTCGCTGCGCGAGGCGCTGCAGGCGCTGGAAGCCGACCACGAGTTCCTGCTGCAGGGCGATGTGTTCACCAAGGAGCAGATCGAGTCCTACATGGAGATCAAGTGGAAGGAAGTGTACAAGTTCGAGCACACGCCGCACCCGGTCGAGTTCGAGATGTACTACTCCGCTTAAGCGGCGGTTCATCCCATGAACGGGGGCCTTCGGGCCCCCGTTTCGTATCTGGCGACCGCGGCCCCGGCCGGAAAAAATGCCTTGCCGTTTCCGTGGGGAGGGCGTACATAACGGCCAACAAAAACCCGCTTTCTCGCAGGGTGGCCCTCAACAGGCCGCCTTTTTTATTGGATTTTTACCGCTTGTCCGAAAACCGCCCGACCCATACCGGCCTTGAGGGCCGCATCGCAGACATCATTATGGAGCCGCTGGAGGCCCAGGGCTATGAGTTGGTGCGCGTGCAGGTAATGGGCACCGAAACGCCGACCGTGCAGATCATGGCCGACCGTGCCGATGGCGCTTCCTTCACCATCGAGGATTGCGAGGCTGTCAGCCACCTGCTCTCCGCCGTGCTCGACGTGGAAGACCCGATCGACTCCGCCTGGACGCTGGAGGTTTCCTCGGCCGGGATCGACCGGCCGCTGACCCGCACCAAGGACTTCAACCGCTATGCTGGGTTCGACGCGCGCATAGAGTTAAATTTCCCCGGCCCCGGCAACCGCAAGCGCTTCACCGGCAAGCTGGTGGGTGCCGACGCCGAGACCGTGCGGCTGACGCTGGAGAAGGACGAGATCGTCGAACTCCGCCGCACCGATATCCGCAAGGCCAAGCTCGTGCTGACGGACGCGCTGATCGCCTTCACTACCCAACCTACAGCGACCAACTAGAGGACTTCATGGATACCGCAGTCAACCGCCCGGAATTGCTGCTCGTCGCCGATGCCGTGGCCCGCGAGAAGATGATCGACCGCGAGGAAGTTTTGGAGGCGATGGAGCAGGCGATCCAGAAAGCCGGCCGCGCCAAATACGGGCATGAGAAGGACATCCGCGCCGTCATCGACCGCAAGAGCGGGGAGGTACGCCTTTCCCGCTGGACCGAGATCGTCGAGACCGTGGAGAACGAGGAGACGCAGATCCCCGTCGCCATCGCGAAGAAGTTCGCCCCGGAGAAGAATGTCGGGGACTTCATCGTTGACCCGCTGCCGCCGATCGATTTCGGCCGTATCGCCGCGCAGACCGCCAAGCAGGTGATCGTGCAGCGCGTGCGTGAGTATGAACGCGCCAAGCAGTTTAACGAATACAAGGACCGTGTCGGCGAGATCATCAACGGCGTGGTCAAGCGCACCGAGTACGGCAACCTGATGGTTGATCTCGGCCGCGCCGAGGCGCTGCTGCGCCGCGACGAGTGCATTGCGCGTGAGAACCTGAAGAACGGCGACCGGGTGCGCGCTTATATCTATGACGTGCGCGAGGAGCCGCGCGGCCCGCAGATTTTCCTCTCACGCACGCATCCCGGTTTCTTGGCCAAGCTGTTCGCGCAGGAAGTGCCGGAAATCTACGACGGCATCATCGAGATCAAGGCCGTGGCCCGCGACCCCGGTTCCCGCGCCAAAATGGCGGTGATCTCGCGCGACGCCTCGATCGACCCGGTCGGCGCCTGCGTCGGCATGCGCGGCTCGCGCGTGCAGGCGGTGGTGGCCGAGCTGCAGGGCGAGAAGATCGACATTATCCCCTGGTCGCCCAACGTGGCCACCTTCGTGGTGAACGCGCTGGCCCCGGCGGAAGTCTCCAAGGTGGTGATGGACGAGGAAGCCGGCCGCGTTGAAGTGGTGGTGCCGGACAACCAGCTTTCGCTGGCCATTGGCCGCCGCGGTCAGAACGTGCGCCTCGCTTCGCAGCTCACCCGCTGGGATATCGACATCCTGACGGAGGCCGAGGAGTCCGAGCGCCGGCAAGAGGAATTCCGCCGCAAGACGGGCCTGTTCGTCGAGGCGCTGGACGTGGACGACGTGATCGCCGGCCTGCTGGTACAAGAGGGCTTCGAGACCATCGAGGACCTGGCCGCCACGCCGGAAGAGGAAGTCGCCGCCATCGAGGGCTTCGATGAAAACGTGGCCACCGAGCTGCTGCGCCGCGCCACAGCCTTCCTGGAGCGCCAGGCCGCCGAGCTTGAGGAGAAGCGCGTCGCCCTGGGCGTGGCCGACGAGGTCGCCGCGTTTGAGGCGTTCTCCGCCAAGGATCTGATCGCGCTCGGTGAGAATGGTGTGAAGACGCAGGACGACCTCGCGGACTTGGCCGGCGACGAACTGGTGGAGATCCTTGGCAAGGACGTGATGACCGAGGAGCAGGCCAACGAGATCATCATGGCTGCCCGCGCGCATTGGTTCGAAGGGGAGAATGGCAACGGAGGCTGAACCCCAGGCTCTGGAGGCGATTGACGAGGGGGAGGAGCGCGGTCCGCTGCGCCGCTGCCTTGTCACCCGCGAGACCGTGCCGCGCGAGCAGGCCCTGCGCTTTGTCGTGGGGCCGGAGCGGCGCCTGGTGTTCGACGCCGCCGCAACCCTGCCCGGACGCGGCATGTGGTTGAGTGCGCGCGCCGATGTGCTAGAACAAGCAGTCCGGCGTGGCGTATTCTCCCGTGCCGCCAAGGCGCAGCTGGTGCTGCCGCCAGATCTTCTGGCCGAAGTGCGTGCGGCACTCGCTCGCCGCGTGGCTGACCTGCTGGGCTTGGCCCGGCGCGGTGGCGTCGCCATATCGGGCTTCGAGAAGGCGCGGGAATGGCTGCAGGCAGGCAAGGCCGGGCTGGTGGTGCAGGCGGCGGATGGCAGCGCCGATGAGCGGGCGAGGTTCCTGGGCGGGCGGGATGTGCCCGTGGTGGCGGTGCTGAGCGCCGCCATGCTGGGAAAAGTCTTTGGCCGTGAGCACACGGTGCATGTGGTTATCGCCCCCGGGCGGCTGGCCAGGATGATCGAAATCGAAGCGCAACGCCTCCAAGGTGTTGCGGTGGAAGTAACAAGCGGGCAGTAGAGCCCAACAAGGCCGGTTAACCCCGGCGACGACTGAGTGGATTGGACCGGATTAGGCATGAGTGACGGCAACGACCAGAATGAAACCAAAGGCAGGCTCTCGCTGCGTCCGGCGGCGCGTGGGGATGCGGGGCATACTGTCGATGCCGGATCCGTGCGTCAGAGTTTTTCGCATGGCCGCTCCAAGGTGGTGCAGGTGGAAGTGCGCAAGAAGCGCGGACCTGGCCCGGCGCCGGCCGGTGCTCCCGCGCCCGCAGCGCCAGCAACTATCGCGCTGAAGCCCGCCGCGGAGCGCCCCGCCAGCCCGGCCCCCGCGCCGCAGGCGCCACGCCCGCGCCCAGCCTCTGGCCCGGGTGGCCGTGCCCTCACTGCCGCCGAGCAGGCGACACGTCAGCGCGTGCTGGCCGAGCAGCAGCGCCTGGCAGCGCAGCGCGAGGCCGAGCGCCGTGAGCAGGAAAAAATTTCCATCCTCTCCGCCGCCGAGGAAGCGCGCCGCAAGGCCGAGGAAGAAGCCCGGCTGAAGGCCGAGGAAGAGGCGCAGGCCGAGGCTGAAGCCAAGGCGAAGGCCGAGGAAGAAGCAAATGCGAAGGCCGCCGCCGCGGCGCCGCAGGCTGCCCCCGCTGCTCCCGCCGCGCCAAAGGCTGTGCCGCCCCGTCCTGGCGCGCCGGCTGCGCGCCCTGTAGCACCCGCGGCCCGCGAGACGCTGCAGCTCAAGCCCGGCGGCCGTACGGGCACGGGGACGGAGGAAGAGGAAGAAGCGGCTCGCCCTGGCGTCCGCCGCATCAGCACGCCCGCGCCCAAGCGTGGGGTGCCCCTGGCCCCGGCCAAGAAGCTCGGCGATGGCAACCGCCGGAGCGGCCGCATCGATGTGCAAGCCGCGATCGAGGGTGAGGACGAGAAGACCCGCTCCCTGGCCTCCGTGCGCCGCCAGCGCGAGCGTGAGCGCCGCCAGGCGGAGCTGGAGCTGCTGCGCTCCGATGGCCTGAAGGTGGTGCGCGAGGTCGTGCTGCCCGAGACCATCACCGTGCAGGAACTGGCTAACCGCATGGCCGCCCAGGGCCGCGACGTGGTGCGCGCCCTGATGAAAATGGGCGTGATGGCGACGATCACCCAGGCCATCGACGCAGACACCGCCGAACTGGTGGTCACCGAGTTCGGCCACAAGGTGCGCCGCGTTGCCGATTCGGATGTCGAGATCGGCCTGGAGGGCGAGGAGGACGAGGAAGCCGAACTGCAGCCGCGCCCGCCGGTCGTCACCATCATGGGCCATGTCGACCACGGCAAGACCAGCCTGCTGGACGCGCTGCGCCACACGGACGTGGCGGCGGGCGAGGCCGGCGGCATCACCCAGCATATCGGCGCCTATCAGGTCACCCTGCCGTCCGGCGCGCAGATCACCTTCCTCGACACGCCGGGCCATGAGGCCTTCACCGCCATGCGCGCCCGCGGCGCCGCCTCGACGGATATCGTCGTGCTGGTGGTCGCGGCTGATGACGGCGTGATGCCGCAGACGATCGAGGCGATCAAACACGCCAAGGCGGCGGGTGTGCCGATCATCGTGGCGATCAACAAGATCGACCGCCCCGGCGCCGACGCCAACCGCGTTCGCAACGAACTGCTCCAGCACGAGATCGTGGTGGAGGACATGGGCGGCGAGACCATAGATGTGGAAGTCTCGGCGCTGAAGAAGATCGGCCTGGACAAGCTGGAAGAGGCGATTCTGCTGCAGGCCGAGGTGCTTGAGCTGCGCGCCAACCCGGACCGCACGGCCGAAGGCGCGATCATCGAGAGCCGTCTGGACCGCGGCCGTGGCCCGGTGGCCACTGTGCTTGTGCAGAAAGGCACGCTCTACCAGGGCGACATCGTGGTGGCCGGGGCCCAGTGGGGCCGCGTGCGCGCCATGTTGAACGACAAGGGCCAGAACGTGAAAGAGGCGCCGCCCTCGCTACCGGTGGAAATCCTCGGCCTCTCCGGCGCGCCTACTGCGGGCGAGCCCTTCGTGGTCGTGGAGAACGAGCAGCGTGCCCGTGAGATCACCGAGTACCGTCAGCAGAAGCTGCGCGAACGCCAGGTGGCGGCGCAGAGCGCGATGCGCGGCACCATGGAAGAGATGCTGGCCCGTATTCAGGCCGGCGCACAGAAGGAAGTGGCCCTTGTGGTCAAGGCCGATGTGCAGGGCTCTGCCGAGGCAATCGGCGTGGTGGTCACGCGGGTCGGCAACGAGGAGGTGCGCGTGCGCGTCATCTACTCCGGCGTCGGCCAGATCACCGAGAGCGACGTGCAGCTGGCGAAAGCCTCGGATGCGATCCTCGTCGCCTTCAATGTCCGCGCCAATGCGCAGGCGCGCGAGCTGGCGCAGCGCGAGGGTGTCGATATCCGCTACTACTCGATCATCTACGAAGTCGCGGATGACATCGAGAAGTTGGTCAAGGGCAAGCTGGCGCCGATCGTGCGCGAGAAGTTCCTGGGCTATGCGGAAATCCGCCAGGTGTTCAACATCACCAAGACCGGCAAGGTCGCGGGTTGTTACGTCACCGAGGGGCTGGTCAAGCGCGGTTGCGGCGTCCGCCTGCTGCGCGACAACGTGGTCATCCACCAGGGCGAGCTGTCGCAGCTCAAGCGGTTCAAGGACGACGTGAAGGAAGTGGCGCGCGGCTATGAATGCGGCCTGTCCTTCGCCGGCTTCCAGGATCTGCGTGAAGGCGATGTGGTCGAGTGCTATGAAACCGAAATCGTCCCAGCCTAGTTCGGCGCCCTCGCAGCGCCAGCTGCGGGTAGGGGAGGAGATCCGCCACATCCTCTCCGACGTGATGCTGCGCACCGAGTTCCACGACCCAGTGCTGGCGCGCGAGCACATCACCGTGTCGGAGGTGCGGATGTCCCCGGACCTGAAGCACGCCCTCGTGTTCGCGACCGTGCTCGGGCACAAGGACATCACCCCGCTGCTCCCTGCGCTGAAGCGCGTGGCGCCGTTCCTGCGCGCGCAGATCGCGCCGCGCCTGGGCTTGCGGGTGACGCCGGAGCTGAAATTCGTCGCCGATGAGGCGATGGAGCAGGCGACGCGGATCAACGAGATTCTGCACAAGCCCGAGGTGGTACGGGATCTCGGCGGCGAGCCCGGCGAGTCCGAGGACTAGACCAGCTTACATGACCGAACGCCTGACCCCTGACGAGATCAGCCGGGCGGTGGAGTTGCTGCGCGCAGGCGAGCTTGTCGCCTTCGGCACCGAGACGGTGTACGGGCTCGGCGCCGATGCCTGCAACGCGCAAGCCGTCGCGGCGATCTACGCCGCCAAGGGGCGTCCCAGCTTCAACCCGCTGATCTGCCATTTTGCTGAGGCGGGGACGGCCTTTCGCTATGTGCGGGCCAATGCCTTGGCGGAAAAACTCGCTGCGAAATTCTGGCCCGGGCCGCTGACCCTGGTGCTGCCGCGCGCGGAGGACTGCCCTGTGTCGCAGCTTGCCGGCGCTGGCCTGCCCACGCTGGCCGTGCGAGTGCCCGCCCAGCCCGTCGCGCTGCGCCTGCTGGCGGCGTTCGGCGGCCCGGTGGCGGCACCCTCGGCCAACCGCTCCGGGCGGATCTCCCCCACCAGCGCCGCGCATGTGCTGGCCGATTTGGGCGGGCGGATCGCGGCGGTGCTCGATTCGGGACCATGCGCGGTTGGGGTGGAATCCACGGTGCTGGGCCTTTCCGGAAAGGCGCCGGTGCTGCTCCGCCCCGGCGGCGTCACTCTGGAGGCGCTGGAGGCGGAAATCGGCCCCATTGCCTGCGCCACGGGCGATGCCTCTGCCCCGGCTTCACCGGGCATGCTGGCCTCGCATTACGCCCCCGGGCTGCCGGTGCGGCTCAACGCCACTGAGGCCGGGGCGGATGAGGCAGTGCTTGCCTTCGGTCCGCCGCTGCCAGGCGCGAAGCTATGCTTCCAGCTCTCTGCCAGCCGGGATCTGCACGAGGCGGCGGCGCGGCTGTTCGAGGGATTGCACGAGCTGGACGCCCGCGCCCCAGCGCTGGGGTTGAAGCGCATCGCAGCACAGCCCGTCCCCGCCGCCGGGCTGGGCCTGGCCATCAACGACCGGTTGGCCCGCGCCGCGGCACCCCGCTGAGAGGCTGTTCCACAAGTCTACTCTGGCGGTTGCCTAACCGCGTTTTGTTGCGCTCCGGTGCTCACGTACTTTAAGTACGCTCCGCTCCGGTGCTCGCAAAACACGGTTATTCAACTCGCCAGAGCGACTTCTGAAACAGCCTCTTGGAAATTAATTTGACAGCGGCGCCGCCAGCGGGAGCAAATACGCCATGCGGACTTGGCTACTCGCTCTGTTCTGCCTGTTATTCGCCGCCCCGGCGCGGGCGGCGGATTACTATTTTAATGCCTCGGACGGCGCGCGGCTGCACTACACGGAAACCGGCCCGGCCGGTGCGCCGTTTCTCGTCTTCGTGCCCGGCTGGACCATGCCGGGCTGGATATTCACCCCGCAGCTGAAAGCCTTCTCTCCCAAATATCGCGTTGTGCTGTTCGACCCGCGCGGCCAGGGCAGCTCCGAGATCACCGCCACGGGTTACAACCAGGACCGGCGCGGCGAGGACCTGGGTGAGTTGGTGGACTTGCTGCCGGGCAAGGTCGTGGTCATCGGCTGGTCGCTCGGCGTGCTGGACACGCTGGCCTGGATCCACCAGGGCGGCAGCGGCAAGTTGGCCGGGCTGGTGCTGATCGACAATTCCGTGGGCGAGAACCCTCCGCCCACGCCTACGTCCACGTCTGGTCCTCCCGGCCCGCCCGCGCCGCCGCCAAGGAGCCGTAATGAGAAGATGTACGCCTTTGTCGCCGGCATGTTCCGCACCTGCCCGGCGCGGGATTATCTCGACCGGCTGACCGCCTCGTGTCTGCGTGTTCCTCAGGCTAAGGCCGAGGAACTGCGGCGCTACCCTGTGCCGCGCAGCTATTGGAAAGAGGCGATCCTCTCCACGGATGTTCCGGTGCTCTACGCTGTGCGCCCGCGTCTTGAGGGGCAGGCCCAGAACCTGCTTATCGACCGGCCGAACACCTCTATTGCGATATTCCCGAAAGCAGGCCATGCGCTGTTTGTCGACGAGGCTGACCGCTTCGACGCGCTTATGCAACAATTCCTGGATACCAAAGTCGGTTTATGATGCCAGCCAGCCAAGGGAATATTTTGTCGCCGCAAGGCGGCTGGCATCGCGCGCAAACTAAAACGCAATTCTGGCCGCTGTTCCTGGTCTCCGCCGCCGCTGTCGGCATGGAGACGGCGCTGACACGCTACTTCGCCGTGGCCAACTGGTCGGACTACGGCTACTGGGTCATCTCCATCGTCATGGTCGGGTTCGCGCTCTCGGGCGCGGTGCTGGCACTTGGGCGCGGTGTGTTCCACCGCCATGCCGAGGCGCTGTTCGCGGCCCTCCCGGCGCTGCTCACCCTCAGCGCGGCGCTGGGCTATTGCGGCACCATCCTCAACCCCTTCAACCCGCTGGCGCTGCAGAACCCGGACACCTATGCGCCGCAGCTCGGGTTGATCGCGCTGTATTACGCGGCGCTGCTGCCGTTCTTCTTCCTGGCAGGGCTTTATATCTCGCTCTCCTTCGCTACCAATGCACTGCGCATCGGCGCGGTGTACGCGGCGGACCTGTTCGGCGCCGGGCTTGGCTCGGTGCTGGTGCTGGGGCTGATGTTCCTGGTCTCGCCCTTCGCGCTCATTCCCTGCCTGCTGCCGCTGCTGGCGCTGGCCTCGCTCGGGGCGGCGCGCTACCGCAAGCGCGCCAGCCTTGCCGCGCTGGCCGCGCTGCTCGCCGCCGAACTGCTGCTGGCCCTCGGCCCGCAAGCCGCCATCAGCCAGTACAAGCCCATCTATCCGCCGCTGCACACGCCCGGCGCGCGCGTACTCGCCACCGTGCACAGCCCGCGCGGCGAGTATATGCTGCTCGACGATTTCACCGAGCGGGTGAACACCGACATCTCCAACAATTCCGGTATGATGGGCTATCCAAGCCCGCCGCGCAGCTATGGGCTGTACCGTGACGGCGCGCGCATCGCCTCCCTGCCCATGCCGGGCGGAGCGCAGACCGGCTACGCCCCCGGCGCGCTCGATGCGCTGCCCTATGCGCTGCGCCCGCACCCGCGCACGCTGCTCATTGGCGCGTCGGGCGGCATGCGAATCACCGAGACGCTGGCGCTCGGCGCCACCCCGCTCACCGCGCTGGAGCCGGACCCGGTGCTCTACCGCGCCCTGCGCCAGGGGCTGGACGGCTCGCCACCGGTGCCGGCTGTCCCTGGTCTGAGAATTTTCAATGACAATCCGCGCGCCATGGTCTCGCCGGGTGCCGGCTATGACGTCATCGACATTTCGGCCGATTTCCTCGACGAAGCCCCGGCCAATGTCTATGCCTTCTCGGCCGAGGCCTTCGCCGCCGACCTTGCGGCGCTGAGCCCCAACGGTGTCCTCTCGGTCCCCATCTCCATCCAGGATTTCCCAGCCTATGCGCTGCGGCTGCTTGCCACCATGCGCGAGGCCCTGGTCCTGCGCGGCGTGGTGGATCCGGGGGCGCATCTCTTCCTCTACCGCTCGGCCTGGAACGCGAGGCTGCTGGCCAGCCCAGCGCCGTTCTCCGCCGCGGACCTCGCCGCCGCCGCAAAATGGTGCGACGACCGATCCTTCGATGTCTCCTACTACCAGGGCTTCGACGCCGTGGCGGCCCGCTCCAACCTGTATAACGACCTGCCTGCCGTCTCCTTCGATGCCGGTACCATGGCGGCGCAGGGCGATGACGACTCGCTGGCCGACGAGGCGCCGGGCATCCTCGCGGGGCAGGTGACGCCGTCCGCCAGCGCCTTCGATCTGCGCCCGGTCACCGATGACCGCCCCGCCTTCTACGCCATTCTGCGCCTCAACCAGCTCCAGCTGCTGCTGGCCCGGCTGCAGATTTTGCCCCAGGCCGAGATCGGCGCTCTGGTGAACCTCGCCGTGCTGGTCCAGGCGGTGGTGATCGCCGTGCTGGTATTGCTGGTGCCGCTCGCCGCCCCCAGGCGCGAGCGCCAAAGGCACCCGGTGCTGCGCCCGGCGGTGTATTTCTCCGCTTTGGCCCTGGGGTTCCTGTTCCTGGAGCTGTTCGCCATCGAGCGCGCCTCCCAGGCGCTCGACGACCGGGCCATGGGCTTCTCCCTGGTGCTTGGGGCCATGCTGGTCTTCTCCGGGCTGGGCAGCTTTGTCTCCAGCCGTATCACCTCCGCCGCCAGCGCCATGCGCCTTGCCTGGATGACCGTGGCGCTCTGGGGTGTGGCGATGCTCTGCCTCTCCGGCCCGGCGGCGCTGGCCGGCGGCGAGCTGCCCAGCTGGCTGCGGGTGGCGCTGATCGTGCTGATCCTGGCGCCGGTCAGCTTCGCCATGGGGCTGCCCTTTCCGCTCGGCCTGCGCCAGCTCCGGGGCGAGTTCTTCCTGCCCTGGGCCTGGGGGTTGAACGGCGCCTTCTCGGTCGTGGCTACCCCCTTTGCCAATTTGCTGCTGCGCACTATAGGCCTGCATGCGGTTTTAGGCGGTGCCGTTCTACTGTACACTATCGCCGCGCTCAGCTTTCCCGCGCTTGAAGGACAGATTGCTTGGATTCCATCTCTGAAACGCTCAGCCGCCGTGGATTGATCGCAGGGCTGGCCGCCTGCGCCGCCGCCCCCGCCTTTGCCGACAGCGCCGTTCCACCCGCTCCCGCCATCGCTCCCGCCGCTCCGGCGGCCAGCCCGGCCCCGGCGCCTGCGGCAACGGCCCCGGTGCCGCCCACCCCGACAACGCCGAACGGCGAGCCCTGGGACAAGGCCGCCTTCGAGACGGCGATGGCCGCGTCCGGCCGCCCGGTTTCGCTCACCGACGAGCAGTTTGCCGCCATCCAGGCGCGCAAGCCCGCGGCGATGAAGGCGATCGCCGATTACCTGACCCAGCGCCTGGGCAAGCCGGATCCGCTGGTGCTGGCGGCGTTCGAGGCGCTGCCGCGCGAGTACTACCACTACAACTACCAGGAGCGCCGCTCCACCTGCGGCGATGCCTATGACATGCCGCCCAAGCCCTGGGCGCTCGGCTACGGCTCGGCCCTCTCGGACTATCTCGGCCAGGCCTACATGACGCAGATCATCGCGCCGAAGCCGGGCGATGTCTCGCTGGAGATCGGTACCGGCTCGGGTTTCCAGTCCTCTCTGCTGTCGCGCATCGTCAGCCGCGCCTATTCCATCGAGATCATCCAGCCCCTGGGCGAGGCGGTGAAAAAGATTTTTGCGCCGCTGGGCTACGACAATGTCACCACCCGCGTGGGCGATGGCTATTACGGCTGGCCGGAGGTGCAGGGCGGGTTCGATGTTATTATCGTTACCTGCGCTGCCCAGTACGCCCCGCCGGCGTTGTTCGAGCAGCTCAAGCCCGGCGGACGGATGATCATCCCCATCGGCCAACCCTTCAAGCAGGGGCAGGTTTTCTATGTTTACCACAAAGATGCCGCGGGGAAGATCCATTCCCGCCGTGATCTGGGCTGCTTCTTCATTCCGATGACCGGGACCATGATGAAGGTTCCGGCTGACCAGGCTCAGGCCAAACAGGCCTGAGCCGTCACCGATCTTAAACGCTTTGCGGAAAAATCATCTGCTTGCCCGCCTTTGCCTGGCATGGCACTGATTGGCACGATCGCCCAACAAGGAGGAATTCTTGGTAAAACCATTGCGTAAGGCCGTGCTCCCCGTTGCCGGTTTGGGCACCCGCTTCCTGCCTGCCACCAAGGCCATGCCCAAGGAGATGCTGCCGGTCGTCGACAAGCCGCTGATCCAGTACGCCGTCGATGAGGCCCGCGCCGCGGGCATCGACCAGTTCTGTATGGTCACCGGCCGCGGTAAGACCGCGCTGATCGACCATTTCGACATCGCCTTCGAGCTGGAGGCGACTCTCGCGGAGCGCAACAAGCGCGAGGCGCTGGCGCTGCTGCGCGAGGAGGCGATGCCGCCCGGCGCCATCTCCACCGTGCGCCAGCAGGTGCCGCTGGGGCTGGGCCACGCCATCTGGTGCGCCCGCACCTTCATCGGCGATGATCCGTTCGCCATCCTGCTGCCGGACGACCTGGTGCTGAGCCAGACGCCTTGCACCGCGCAGCTGGTGAATGTGTATAACGAGACCGGTGGCAACGTGGTGGCCGTTTCAGAGGTGCCGAAGGAGCACACCAGCCGCTACGGTATCCTGAAGGTGGGTGAGACCCAAGGCGACCGCGTGGAGGTCACCGGGCTTGTCGAGAAGCCCGCTCCTGAGAAGGCGCCCTCCAACCTCTCCATCATCGGCCGCTACATCCTGCTGCCGGAGGTGATCACCTATCTCTCGCGCATGGAGGCGGGGGCTGGCAACGAGGTGCAGCTGACCGATGCGATGGCCAAGATGATCGGCCAAGCGCCGTTCCACGGCCTCAAGTTCGAGGGCAAGCGCTTCGACTGCGGCGACAAGATCGGCTTCCTGGAGGCGCAGATCGCGTTCTCCCTCGCCCGGCCGGATCTTGGTCCCTCTGTGCGCGAGTTCCTCAAGAACTACGTCAACTCCTGAGAAAACTTCGGGCTCGCCTTGCCGGCGGGCCCGCCGGCTTTTTTGCCTGGGGCGGCCTAAAATCGGCCGCAAACAGCCGTCACAACGCCGTCCGGCATATGAACAGCACCGCACGAGGTATGCATGACTTTTTCGCATAAATTCCACGCCAGCTCGCTGCGCGAGTACGATATCCGCGGCATTGTCGGCGAGACGCTGACCGAGGCCGACGCCTTCGCCATTGGCCGGGTGTTCGGCTCCATGGTCGCCGAAGCGGGCGGCCGCAAGGTGGCCGTTGGGCGTGACGGACGGCTCTCTTCCCCCGCGCTGGCGGCATCGCTGATCAAGGGGCTGATGGAGAGCGGGGCAGAGGTCGTCGATATCGGCCAGGGGCCGACGCCGATGCTGTACTACGCCTCCTTCGCTGAGCCGGCCGACGGCGCGGTGATGGTGACCGGCAGCCACAACCCGCCCAACTATAACGGCTTCAAGATGATGCTGAAGAACAAGCCGTTCTTCGGCGCGCAGATCCAGACCCTCGGCGCGCGTGCCGCCGCCGGGCAGGTCGTGCCCGAAGCTCAGGGCATCGTGTCGCAGAAGGATATCTCCGCGGCTTACGTTGCCCGCATGCTCAAGGACTGGGACGGCGAGCGCAAGCTGAAAGTGGTGTGGGATAACGGCAACGGCGCCGCAGGCGACGTGCTGGTGAAGCTGGTCGAGCAGTTGCCGGGCGAGCACAAGCTGCTGAACGCCAAGATCGACGGCACCTTCCCGGCGCATCACCCGGATCCGACCGTGCCGAAGAACCTGGAGCAGCTGATCGACGCCGTGAAGAAGGAAGGGGCCGATGTCGGCATCGCCTTCGATGGTGACGCGGACCGAATCGGCTTGGTCGATAACGAAGGGCATATTCTGTTCGGCGACCAGTTCCTGATCCTGATGGCGCGTGACGTGCTGCGCGAGCACCCGGGCGCCACCATCATCGCCGACGTGAAGGCGAGCCAAGTGCTGTTCGACGAAGTGGCCAAGGCTGGCGGCACGCCGCTGATGTGGAAGACCGGGCATTCGCTCATCAAGTCCAAGATGGCCGAGCTGGGCTCCCCGCTCGCGGGCGAGATGTCGGGCCATATCTTCTATAATGACAAATGGTACGGGTTCGATGACGCGCTCTACGCCGCTGTGCGCATCCTCGGCGTGATTGCCCGCACGCCGGGCACCGTCGGCGAATTCCGCGCCAGCCTGCCCGCAGTGGTCAACACCCCGGAGTTGCGCTTCGATTGCGCCGAGGACCGCAAATTCGCCGTGGTGGCCGAAGTGGCCGCGCGGCTGAAGGCGGCGGGTGAAAAAGTCTCCGATACCGATGGCGTGCGCGTGAACACCGAGGATGGCTGGTGGCTGCTGCGTGCTTCCAACACCCAGGCGGTGCTGGTTGCCCGCGCGGAAAGCACATCCGAGGCCGGGCTCTCCCGCCTCAAGGCCGCCCTGGCCGGGCAGCTTGCCGCTTCGGGGCTGGCTCCGGATTTCTCGGCCACCAACGCGGGACATTAAGGCTTCGGCTCCAACCGCTGAAACAGAAAAGGGCCCCTCGAGAGGGGCCCTTTTTATTTGCATCGCCGTGGGGTTGGCTCAGACCCGCAGGATGGACTGCGAGAACAGGGCGGTGCCGTGCGTGTCGACAAGGCTGTAGTCGAAGCACGCGCCGGAGAGTTTGGCGACCATGAAGCCGTGGGAGCCGGAGGCGAAGCCGCCACGGATGGCCGCCTTGGGCGTGTATGTCCGCGAACCCGCGCCGGTGACGACGTAGGTGATGTCGTCCATCTTCACCGATTGTAGCGTGTGGTCATGCCCGGCGATGTAAACCGGCACGTTATGCTTGGCGAGGATGGGGTTCAGGCGGGCGACGAGGTCCGGCTGGTCGTGCTCCTCGCCGTCGCTGTCATCGAGCGCGGTGTAAATCGGGTGGTGGCCGATCACGATATTCCACTCGGCCTTGGAGGAGGCGAGCTGCGCGTCCAGCCAGTCGAGCTGGGCCTGGCTGTCCTGGCCATCCACGCGGACCTTGGAGCCGTAGTATTTTTTGATGAAGGGCGAGGTGTCGAGGTAATAGATCGCCGCCTTCGCGCCGTCCGGCAGGGCGACGGTCTCGGTATAGTAGCGCGCCGGGAGTTGCCAGCGTTGGGAGCGGGCGGAATAGTCGAGTTGCGCCTGCACGTTGCCGCGGTAGTCGTGGTTTCCGAGGATCAGCTTCCACGGCGTCTGCAGCGAGTCGGCGGTGTAGATCTGCTCGAAGGAGCCTTCCCACTGCGCGTCGTCCACCGAGGTGACGCCGTTCTCGTAGAAATTATCGCCGACCGAGACGGTGAAGCGGCTGCCGATGGCGGAGGCGGTCTTGCCCATCTGCGTCGCTACGTTGCGCTGGTCATCATGCCCGTTGCGGCCCCAGTCGCCCACCAGGATGAAGGGCAGGGCGCTTTCCCCGGCGATGACCGGCGGGCAGAGCGCGGCCCCGGCGCCGAGAAAGGCGGCAGAGGAGACGAATTCGCGGCGTGTCAGCTTCATGGTTGGACCTCGTGCAATCAGCGGCCGGATAACAAACCTGCATTGCCTTGTCTGTGGCAGTTTTAAGAAAAACCGTGGCTTATGCAGCGTCGAGCTTCAGAACCTCACCGGCGAGATAAAGGCTGCCGCAGATCAACACGCGGGTGGGGGCTGTGATCTGGGCCAGCGCGCCGCGTATATCCGGGCCCGGCTTGGCGATGCCGCCCGACGCCTCGATGATCGCCGCCACCGGCAGGGCCAGATGTTGCTCGGGCTCCACCACCGCATATACCGCAGCCGCATGGGGAATGAGGATGCGCAGCACCTCGGCCACGTCCTTGGACTGCTTCATGCCGAGGATGAGCGTGGTCGGCCCTTCCCAGGCGGCGAGTTGTGCTGCGAGGATTTCCGCGCCACCGGGATTATGCGCGCCGTCCAGCCAGAGTTCCGAGCCCTTGGGCAGCAGCGCGGCCAGCTCGCCGTGCAGGCGCTGCAGCCGGGCGGGCCATTCGGCGCTTTGCAGGCCCTTGGCCATGGCCTCGGGGCTGATGGCAAAGCCCGCGGCGCGCAGGGCGGCCAGGGCGATGCCCGCGTTCTCCACTTGATGCGCCCCGGCCAGGGCGGGCGGCGGCAAAGCGATGCCGTCGAACTCCATGCCGTTGGGCGTGGGCTCGGCCTTCCACTCATGCCCCCGGCGCAGCAGAGGGGCGTGGTTTTCGGCAGCGATGGCCTCGATTCGCGCCAGCACCTCGGGCGGGTGGAAGCCGGTGACGACGGGCACGCCGGGCTTGATGATCCCGGCCTTTTCGCCCGCGATGATCTCCAGCGTCGCGCCCAGGAAATCCTGGTGGTCAAGCGAGATGGAGGTGATGGCACAGGCGGCGGGGTTAACCACATTCGTCGCGTCCAGCCGCCCGCCGAGCCCGACCTCCACGATGGCGAGGTCCGCGGGAACACGCGCGAACAGCCAGAAGGCCGCGGCGGCAACGGCCTCGAACACGGTGATCTGCTGCGGGCCGTTCACGGCCTCGATCGCATCCAGCGCTTCGGCCAGTTGCTCATCGGTCGCCAGTTCGCCTGCTAGGCGGATGCGCTCGTTGAACCGCACGAGATGCGGCGAGGTGAAGACATGCACGCGCAAGCCCGCGGCCTCGGCCACGGCGCGGGCAAGGGCGCAGACCGAGCCCTTGCCGTTGGTGCCCGCCACATGGATGACCGGCGGCAGGCGGTACTCGGGGTGGCCGAGATCGCCCAGCAGGCGCTGCAGTCGGTCGAGCTTCAGGTCGATCAGCTTCGGGTAGAGCTGGTGCAGCCGCTCCAGCGCCGCGCTGACCCTCACCCGGGAGGCCGAGGCGCCGGGCTCGCGCGCCAGCTCGTTGGTCAAGCGGTGGCGCGCTGATTGGCGGTCGTGAACTCGATGAGCCGTGCCAGCGTGGCGGTCAGGTCGTCGCGCTTCACCACCATGTCGATGATGCCGTGCTCATGCAGGTATTCCGCGCGCTGGAAGCCGGGGGGCAGCTTCTCGCGCACGGTCTGCTCGATCACGCGCGCACCGGCGAAGCCGATCAGCGTGTTCGGCTCGGCGATCTGGATATCGCCCAGCATGGCGAAGGAGGCGGTGACGCCGCCGGTGGTGGGGTCGGTGAGCACCACGATGTAAGGCAGCCCGGCTTCCTTCACCATCTGGCTGGCGATGATGGAGCGCGGCATCTGCATCAGGCTGATCGCGCCTTCCTGCATGCGCGCGCCGCCGGAGGCGGTGTAGACGATAAGCGGCGCGTGCTGCAGCACGGCGAGCCTGGCCGCGGCGACCAGCCCCTCGCCCACGGCAGACCCCATGGAGCCGCCCATGAACTCGAAGGACATGGCGGCGACCACGGCCTTTTTGCCGCCGACGGTGCCATGCGCGACCAGGATGGCGTCATCCTGCTTGGTCTTGTCGCGGGCTTCCTTCATGCGGTCGGAGTAGCGCTTCTGGTCGCGGAACTTCAGCGGGTCCGGCACGGCCTTCGGCAGGTCGATCCGGGTGTAGTGGCCTTCATCGAAGGTCCAGGCCAGGCGCTCGGTCGCGGTGGCGCGCATATGATGGCCGCAATGCGGGCACACCTTCTTCGCGGCCTCCAGCTCGCGGTGGAAGATCATCTGCTGGCAGGAGGGGCATTGGTGCCAGAGATTATCCGGCGCCTCCTTGCGGCCAAGCAAAGTGCGGATTTTGGGGCGAACGAATTCGGTAAGCCAGCTCATGGGCGAAGGGATTAGCCGTTTTGCGCGGATAAGGGAAGCAAGCGCGCCACGGCCCACGCCCCTGCCTCCGCCACCACTGGGTCGGCGTCCTGTGCCAGGGCCCGCGCGGTGGGCAGCAGGGCGGGTTCTCCACTATTACCGATGGCGATGGCGACGTTGCGGGCGAATCGGTTGCGGCCGATGCGCTTGATCGGCGAGCCGGAGAATTTGGCGCGGAAGGCGGCGTCATCCAGCGCGGCCAGTTCGGCCAGCAGCGGCGCCGTGAGGTCCTCCCGCGCCGCCAGCTTCTGCTCCCGCCCCGCCTGCGCGAACTTGTTCCAGGGGCAGACGGCGAGGCAGTCGTCGCAGCCATAGATGCGGTTGCTCATGGCCTCGCGGAATTCCTCGGGGATTGGCCCCGCATGTTCGATGGTGAGGTAGGAGATGCAGCGCCGCGCATCGAGCTGGTACGGGGCGGGGAAGGCGGCGGTGGGGCAGGCGGTCTGGCAGGCGGTGCAGGAGCCGCAGCGGTCGGGGTGGGGCAAGTCCGGCGCCAAAGCCAGGGTGGTGTAGATTTCCCCCAGGAACAGCCAGGAACCATGCGTGCGCGAGACGAGATTTGTGTGCTTGCCCTGCCAGCCCAGCCCAGCCTGCGCGGCCAGCGGCTTTTCCATCACCGGGGCGGTGTCCACGAAGACCTTCACGCCCGCGCCGAGTGCCGCGATGTACTGGGCCAGATGCTTGAGCCTGCCCTTGATGATGTCGTGGTAGTCCCGGTGGCGGGCATAGACGGAAATATTGCCAACCTCCGGCCGGGCGAGATTGGCCAGCGCGTCGCCCTCCGGTGCGTAGGAGAGGCCGAGCGAGATCACGCTGACGGCCTCGGGCCATAGCGCCTGGGGGTGGGCGCGCTGGTCTGCCCGCTCTTCCATCCACCCCATGCCGCCATGGCGCCCGACGGAGATGAACGCGTTCAGCCTTTGCCGGGTTTCGGCCGGCAGGGTGGCGGAGCAAAAGCCGATAGCGTCGAAGCCAAGCGCTTCGGCGCGCGCGGTGATCTGCGCTTTGGGGTCAGCCCCGGCCACGGTAAGGCGGCACGCCCTGCTCGGGGATCCACGCGCCTTCGGGCGGTGTGCCGGTCTGCCAGAACACGTCAATGGGGATACCCCCGCGTGGATACCAATAGGCGCCGATGCGCAGCCATTTCGGCGACAGCAGCTCCACCAGCCGGTCGGCGATCATCAGCGTGCAGGCCTCATGGAAGCCGCCATGATTGCGGAAGGAATGGAAGAACAGCTTCAGCGACTTGCTCTCCACCAGCCAATCGCCGGGGATGTAGTCGATGACGATATGCGCGAAATCCGGCTGGCCGGTGAGCGGGCAGAGCGAGGTGAATTCCGAGCAGACGAAGCGCACCACGGCGTTCTTGCCGCCGGTTTTGGCAGGGACGCGCTCCAGAATTGCCTCTTCGGGCGAGGTAGGGGCCGGGGTGTTGGCGCCAAGCTGTGTCAATCCTGCATAGCGTTCATCGGTCATGTAGTCCCCTCCGCCCAGCCGGCGCGTACCGTATCGCAATATTCTGCGTAGTTTCCAGCGAGAATCGCATCCCGCCCGCCTTGCATCAGGCTCTGGTAATAGGTGAGGTTGTGGGTGGTGAGCAGCATCGGCCCCAGCATTTCCTCGCACCGGAACAGATGGTGCAGATAGGCGCGGGTATGGCGCGTGCAGCACAGGCAGGAACAGTCCTCGTCCAGCGGGCGCGTGTCGTCCTGGAATTTCGCGTTGCGCATGTTGAAGATGCCTCGCGAGGTGAAGGCCCGGGCCGTGCGCCCGGCGCGGGTGGGCATCACGCAGTCGAACATGTCAACGCCGCGCGCCACGGAGCCTAGAAGATCGTCCGGCGTGCCCACGCCCATGAGGTAGCGCGGCTTGTTCCGGGGCAGCATCGGCGCGGTGTAGTCCAGCACCTCGAACATCATTTCCTGGCCTTCGCCCACGGCCAGACCGCCGATGGCGTAGCCCTCGAACTCCTGTGCCGCCAGCGCGTCCGCCGATTCGCGGCGAAGATCCTGGTAGGTGGAACCTTGCACAATGCCGAACTGGCCATAGCCTTCCCGCTGCACGAAAGCATCGCGCGAACGCTTGGCCCAGCGCGTGGACATGCGCATGGAGTCGGCGGCTTCCTGATGCGTGGCGGGAAACTTCGTGCATTCATCGAGCTGCATGGTGATGGTGGAATCCAGCAGATACTGGATTTCCGTCGAGCGCTCGGGCGTCAGGTGAAACGGCGTGCCATCGATGTGGGAACGGAAGGTCACGCCGCTCTCATCCATCTTGCGCAGCTTGGCGAGCGACATCACCTGGAACCCGCCTGAATCGGTGAGGATCGGGCCCGGCCAGTCCATCATCTTGTGCAGGCCGCCGAGCTTGGCGACGCGCTCAGCACCCGGGCGGAGCATCAGGTGATAGGTGTTGCCGAGCACGATCTTGGCGCCTGTGGCCCGCACGGCGTCGGCGGTCATCGCCTTCACCGTGCCCGCGGTGCCGACAGCCATGAAGGTGGGGGTGGGGACATCGCCATGCGCGGTGTGCAGCATGCCGGCGCGGGCGGCGCCGTCAGTGGCCAGAAGGTCGAAGGAAAAACTCATGCACGCTCCAGCAAACAGGCATCGCCATAGGAATAGAACCGGTAACCCGACGCGATGGCATGCGCATAGGCGGCGCGGATGCGCTCAACACCGGCAAAGGCGGAGACCAGCATCAGCAGGGTGGATTTCGGCAAATGGAAATTGGTGAACAGCAGATCCGCGATCTTGAAGCGGTAGCCGGGGAGGATGAAGATATCGGTCTCGCCGTTGAACGCATGCACAGTGCCGCGCTCGTCCGCCGCGCTCTCGACCAGCCGCAGCGCCGTGGTGCCGACGGGGATGATCCGCCCGCCCGCTTTGCGCGTGGCGTTGATCTTCGCCGCCGTTTCCGCCGTGACGAAGCCGCGCTCGGCATGCATCTTGTGCTGCGTCACATCCTCAACCCGCACCGGCAGGAAGGTTCCGGCGCCGACATGCAACGTCACCCGCGTGGTTTCCACCTCGCGCTCCCGCAATGCCGCCAGCAGCCCGGGCGTGAAATGCAGCCCGGCAGTGGGGGCGGCCACCGCGCCCTCATGCGCCGCGAACATGGTCTGGTAGTCCGCGGCATCCTGTTCGGTGATACCCTCGGGCCGGGCGATATAGGGCGGCAGCGCCAAAGCCCCGCTGCGGGCCAGGGCGGCGTAGAAATCATCCGCCACGAAGCGCAGCAATGCCGCGCCGCCTTCCAAAACCTCCAGCACCTCGGCGGAGAATTCCTGGTCGATCACCAGCACGTCCCCCGCGCGCACGCGCTTGGCGTTGCGCAGCAGCACGTGCCAGCTGCCGTCATCCAGCCGCCGGTCGAGCGTGATGCCGATCTTCGCAGCGCCCCGCATGGCGCTCAGCTGCGCGGGTATTACCTTGGTATCGTTTACCACCAGCAGGTCGCCGGGCTGCAGCAGGCCGGGGAGGTCACGGATGATGTGGTCCGTCAGCGTGGGGCCGACATGCAGCAGCCGCGCCGAATCGCGCGGGCGGGCCGGGGCCACGGCAATGCGCTCTGGCGGCAGATGGTAATCGAAATCGGAGAGGTTCATGGTCTTGCCCCCAAGGGGGCTCGCCCCCTTGCGTGCGAACCCATGAATTACGCCCCCAGATACGAGGCGAGCTCGATCAGGTTGCCGTCAGGGTCGCGGCAATAGACGGACACGATGTCGCCCAGCGCGCCGATGCGCGAGACCGGCCCGCGCTCGACGGCCACGCCGCAGGCATGCAGCTGCGCCACCACGTCCTCTGGCCGCACGGCGACGACGAAGCACAGATCCAGCGTGCCGGGCCTTGCATCCTCGGCGTGCGGGATCACCTCGGCGCCGACTTCGTGCAGGTTGATCTTCTGCGCGCCGAATCGCAGGGCCGTGCGGTTTTTGCCGCCATATTCCTCGCGCTCCATGCCGAGCACGCGCTGGTACCAGGCTGCCGTGGCCGGGAGGTCGCGGCAGACCATCACGATATGGTCGATACGGTCGACGGTGAACTTCATGCGAGATCGGCGAAAAAGTCGTTGCCCTTGTCGTCGACCACGATGAAGGCCGGGAAGTCCTTCACTTCGATCTTCCACACGGCTTCCATGCCAAGCTCGGAGTATTCCAGAACCTCGACCTTCTGTGATGTTGTTCTGCGCCAGCACCGCGGCCGGTCCGCCAATGGAGCCGAGATAGAACCCGCCATGCTTGTGGCAGGCTTCGGTGACGGCCTTGGAGCGGTTGCCCTTGGCCAGCATCACCAGCGAGCCGCCGGCAGCCTGGAACTGGTCAACGTAGGAATCCATGCGCCCGGCGGTGGTGGGGCCGAAGCTGCCGGTGGGCATGCCTTCCGGCGTCTTGGCCGGGCCGGCGTAATACACCGGGTGGTTCTTGAGGTAATCCGGCAGGCCCTGGCCCGGCATCCAGCCGCTCCTTCAGCTTGGCATGGGCGATGTCGCGCGCCACGACGATGGTGCCGGTGAGCGCCACGCGGGTCTTGATCGGGTGCTTGGAGAGTTCGGCCAGGATATCCTGCATCGGCCGGTTCAGGTCGATAGCCACGACCTCGCCGCCCAGATGCTCATCGGTGATCTCGGGCAGGTACTTGGCCGGCTCGCGCTCCAGCTGCTCCAGGAAGACGCCATCCTTGGTGATCTTCGCCTTGATCTGGCGGTCCGCCGAGCAGGAAACGCCGATGCCGATGGGCAGGGACGCGCCGTGGCGCGGCAGGCGGATGACGCGGACATCGTGGCAGAAATACTTGCCGCCGAACTGCGCGCCGATGCCGATCTTCTGGGTGATCTCCAGCACCTTCTGCTCCATTTCCAGGTCGCGGAAGGCATGGCCGGTCATGTCGCCCGTGGTCGGCAGGGCGTCATAATACCGGGTGGAGCCCATCTTCACCGTCTTCAGGTTCAGCTCGGCGGAGGTGCCGCCGATGACGATGCAGAGATGGTAAGGCGGGCAGGCGGAGGTGCCGAGGGTTTTGATCTTGGCTTCCAGGAAGGAATAGATCTTCTCCGGCGTCAGCGTCGCGCGGGTTTCCTGGAACAGATAGGTCTTGTTGGCCGAGCCGCCGCCCTTGGCCATGAACTGCAGGTGGAACTCATCGGCATGGTAGTCGCCGGGGGCGGCCATGATGTCGAACTGCACCGGCAGGTTGTTGCCGGTGTTCTTCTCGTCGAACATGGTGATCGGGGCCATCTGCGAATAGCGCAGATTGGTCTCGGTATAGGTGCGGTGCACGCCGTAGGAGAACGCCTCCTCCTCGTTGCCTTCCACCCACACGCGCTGGCCCTTCTTGCCGAAGATCAGGGCGGTGCCGGTGTCCTGGCACATGGGCAGCACGCCCTTGGCGGAGATCACGGCGTTCTTCAGGAACTCCATGGCCACGTAGCGGTCATTCTCGCTGGCCTCGGGGTCCTTCAGGATATTGGCAAGCTGCTGCAGATGCCCGGGGCGGAGCAGGTGCGCGACATCGTCGAAAGCGGTGAAGGCGAGTTCCTCAAGGGCCTCAGCGGTCACTTTCAGCACGGTCTTGCCGTCCACCTCGATGGTGGAGACGCCGGGGATATCCAGCTTGCGGTACATCGTCGTGTCCTCGCCGAGCGGGAACATGGGCGAGTAGGCAAAACCAGCACTGTGCTTCGTCACTACGTTCATGCTTCAGTCTTTCTTCAGTCTTTCTGCCGTTTACGAAACGCGTCCAGGCTCACCACCGCGGCCGGGCCGTCATTCGGGCGGGATGGCACGTCATCGCCCTCCGGCGCCGGAATATCCGCCACCTTCACCGGCTCGGGCACCGCAACCTCGAAATGCAGGCCAAAGCGCACTTCCGGATCGGCGAAGCTGGTAATGGCAGCGATGGGAATGGTGAGGGTGGAGGGGATGCCGGAGAAGGACAGCCCGACGGACATGACGCTGCCGGCCTCGTCCACGGTGAGCGCGTGGAACTGGTGCTGCAGCACGATGGTCATCTCGTCCGGGTACTGGGCGCGCAGGCGCTCAGGCAGGACCACGCCGGGATAGGCGGTCTTGAAGCTGATATAGAAATGGTGCCCGCCGGGCAGCCCCTCATGCGCAACATGTCGCAGTGCGGTTACCACAACCTGGCGCAGCGCATCCTGCGTCCATTCGTCATAGGGCAGCAGCGAATCCGGTATGGTCACATCATCGTCGGTCATTTTATACTCTCCCGGGGCGGGGCGTTTTGTGGACGCGGCTTATGCCTTAGCGCGCCTCACGCTCATAGTGCCGGTAATATTTTTCCGTAACGAGGTCGGTCTGCACGACTACCGCGATATCGGTGGTGTTGAATTGGGCGTCAATCACCGCGCCGTCGCCGACGAAGCCGCCAAGGCGCAGATAGCCCTTGACGAGCGGCGGCAGGCGCATCAGCGCGGTTTTCGGATGGATGCTGGCAGGATCCAGCCGGCGCATCTCCACATAGCGGGAGGGCAGGGCGCGCGGGCGGATCGCCTCCGGCGCCATGTGGTGCGTGGCGAGATAGGTAAGCTCCTCAGCCAGCGCATCCGGGTCGGTTCCGGAGAGGCTGGCGCAGCCGAACATCAGGTCGATGCCGTAATGGAACACATAGGCCGCGATGCCGCGCCAGAGCAGCTGCATCACCGCGCGGGAACGGTAGGCGGCGGCCGTGCAGCTGCGCCCCAGCTCCAGCTTCTTGCCGGGGAAGGCGTTCAGCTTGCCGATGTCGTACTCGCTCTCGGAATAGAAGCGGCCGAGCCGTTTGCGCCTCCTCCTGGCGGATCAGCCGGTAGGTGCCGACGACGCTCGCAGCGCCCTCGCCCAGGTCATGGTCCACCACCAACAGATGGTCGGCGATGGCGTCAAACTCGTCGCTGTCGCGGCATGTGGCGATGGTTGCAGCATCGGCCTGGGCGCCCATTTCCTCGTAGAACACGCGATAGCGCAGGTTCTGCGCTGCCTCCAGCTCTTCCGTGGTGGTGGCCAAGCGCACACCGAGATTACTGGCGCGCAGCTCCGGGAAGCCAGGGGCGGCATTGCCGATGGTAAAGCGCGGCAGCTCGGGCATGAGACTTCTGATTCATTTGGCCGTCCGCCGGCCAAAAAGCTCGATTTTAATATTGTCCACCTCGAAGCCCTGCGCCGCGGCGATTTCGCTCAGCAGAGCCTCCGCCTGAGGGGCGGCGAATTCCACCACCGTGCCGGTGTCCTTATCGACCAGGTGGAAATGGTGCTTGTCCCCGCTCGGCTCGTATCGCGCGCGGCGGCTGCCGAGGTCCCGGCGGGAGAGAATGCCCTTGGATTCGAGCAGGCGAACGGTGCGGTACACGGTGGCGAGCGAGATCCGGCTATCGACGCGATTCGCCCGCCGGTGCAGCTCATCCACATCCGGGTGGTCGGTCGCCTCAGACAACACCCGCGCGATAACCCGGCGCGGCCCTGTCATCTTCAGCCCGTTCTCTATGCACAGGCGTTCGATGCTTATATCCATCGTCGTGCCTTGTGGCCCAAGTTTATGCTCTGGTCCAGCCTTAACGGGAAATACCATGTCATTATCCGCCCTGCCGAAACACGACAAAGCCATAGATATTACCGCCGAAACCTGTCCGATGACATATGTGCGGACCCGCCTCGCGTTGGACATGATGATGTCCGGGCAGGTGCTGCTGGTGCGCCTGAAGGGGGAGGACCCGCTGAAGAACGTCCCCCGCGCCGCGGCGGACCAGGGCCACGACCCGCTGGACCTGCTGGAACAGCCGGACGGCACTTGGCTGCTGGTGATCCAGAAGGGCTGAAACGCCAAAAGCCGTGGATGGCGTGCCATCCACGGCTCAATCCGGCGAAATGTCGTGAAAAAGTCTTAGAAGCCTTCGCGCTCGATGCGCTTGCGCTCCATCTTGCGGGCGCGGCGCACGGCCTCGGCGGCCTCGCGGGCGCGGCGCTCGGAGGGCTTCTCGTAATGGCGGCGGAGCTTCATCTCGCGGAATACGCCTTCGCGCTGGAGCTTCTTCTTGAGCGCCTTCAGCGCCTGGTCGACGTTATTGTCACGAACGAGAACTTGCACCGGCTCGCCAACTCCTGAAAAGATTTCAAAAAAAGTAACGCGAAACGCGGCCCTGGGCAGGCCGGTTCCGCAAAGGTGAAGGCGCCTATAGCACAGATTCGGCTCTCGCCAAATCATTTCTGCCGGGGCAATCATGCAAATATGGCAATTCTTAAGATAGCCCGCATGGGCCACCCGGTTCTGCTCGCCCGCGCAGCGGAGGTGGAGGATCTTGCGGCGCCGGAATTCGCCCGCCTTCTGGCGGACATGGCCGAAACCCTGGCCGATTCCGGCGGTGTCGGCCTGGCCGCGCCGCAGGTGTTCGCCTCGCTGCGTGTCTTTCTCTTTCATGTGCCGGCCAGCCGGTCCGATACCGGGGCGGCGCTGCCGCTGCGCGCCATCATCAACCCGGTGGTCACGCCGCTGTCGCCGGAGCGGGTGCTGGGCTGGGAGGGTTGCCTTTCGATTCCCGGGCTGCGCGCCGCTGTGCCGCGCTTTCAGTCCATCCGCCTGACCGGCCTTGCCCCCGATGGAGCCGAGGTGGATGAGCAGCTTACCGGCTTCGCCGCCCGCGTTGTTCAACACGAGACCGATCATCTGGACGGCATCCTCTACCCCATGCGGATGGAGGATTTCCGCTATTTCGGCTACATTGAGGAACTGGAGCGCAACCCCGCGCCCCTGCCGGAGATATGAGGATGCAGGTCGATAACGAAACCGCCAAGGTGCTGGACGCGTTGGTGCCGCATGTGCCTTTCGATGGCTGGACCAGCAAGGCGCTGCTCGCCGCGCTGGCGGCGCTTGGCCGGGCGCCGGAGGAAGCGGGGTTGATCTTCAACGGCGGTGCGGGTGAGATGATCGAGGCTTATTTCGCCCTGGCCGACCAGCGCATGATTGAGGCGGCGCAGGGGCTGGAAGGCGGGCTCACCGCCCGGGTGCGCGCCGTCGTCGCGCTGCGCCTGGCGCAGACAGAGGGCGACAAGGAGGCGATCCGCCGCGCCCTTTCCTGGCTGGCGCTGCCATCCCAGGCGCCCCGCATGGCGTGCATCACCGCCGCCACGGTGGATGCCATCTGGTACGCGGCGGGGGACAAATCCGCGGATTTTTCATGGTACACCAAGCGCGCCAGCCTGGGCGCCATCTATCTCGCCACGCTTTTGTACTGGTTGAGCGATACCTCGCCGGAGAATGAAAGGACGCTGGCCTTCCTCGACCGCCGCCTCGCCGGAATTGGCCGAATCGCCAGGCTGCGCCACGGCCTGACGAAACGGCTCGGCGTGATGCGCCCGCGCCGCGGCGCCGCGGCGTAACCCCCCACTCCGTTGCGGCCTGTTGCATTCGCCGCTAAGCAGGCGGGGCGCCAGTTTTGGCCATATTCCAGTTTTTTCAAGGGTATTTCAACTTGCGCAGCCGCTTTTTCCGCCTTACCGCCGCCGTTTCTCTCATCGCGCTTTCCGGCTGTGCCACGCTGGGCCACCAACTTCTCGGCCTGAACTCGGGGCAGGGAAGCGGCCAGAACGCCGAGCCTCCCGCTGTGTTTGGCTACGCGGTGGCGGATGAGCCGCAGGCGGCGCTGGTGGGGCGGCAGATCCTCAACCAGGGCGGCAATGCGGCGGATGCCGCGGCAGCGGAAGGCTTTGCCATGGCGGTGACGCTGCCGTCCCGCGCCTCGCTGGGCGGTGGCGGCGCCTGCCTGGTGCGGATGCCGGATTCCCAGGGGCGTTTGCAGCCGGCGGTGGCGCTGCTCTTCCCCGCCGGTTCGCCCGCCGCTTTGGGTGGAGACAGGCCGGCCGCCGTGCCGACCATGGCCCGCGGCCTGCTGGCGCTGCAGGCGAGCTACGGCCAGTTGCCGCAATCCGCCGTCATCGTGCCGGCCGAGCGCCTGGCCGCCATCGCGCAGCTCTCCCCGGCTCTCGAGTCGGACCTGCAGGTTGTGGGCTCGGCGCTGCTGGCTGACCCGGCTTCCGCCGCCGTGTTCGCCCCTAACGGCACGATGCTGCCCGCCAATGCCAACCTGACGCAGCCGGACCTCGCCACGACGCTGGATACCCTGCGCACCCAGGGCGTGCAGGGCTTCTATGCCGGGGTTTACGCGCAGACCTTCGCCGCCGCCGCCCAGGAAGCGGGCGGCGGGCTTACCCTGCAGGATCTCGGCGTCGCGAAGCCGCGCATTGAAACACCGGTGTTCGGCAAGGCCAAAAATTACACCACGGCTTCGCTGCCGGTTGTCACTGCGCCGATGGAAACGCTGCCCGCCTCCGCCAGCTTCATGGCGCTCGACAAGAACGGCGGCGCGGTGATCTGCGTCACCTCGTTGAACAACCTGTTTGGCACCGGGCGCATCGCCCCGGGCACCGGCGTGCTGCTTGCGGCCTCGCCGCATAGCAACCCCACACCGGATCTTGCTGCCGCCATGGCCTACACCGGCAACACCTTCCGCGCCGGCGCCAGCGGCACGGGCCAGAGCGGCGCTGCCGAGGCGGCGCAGGCCGGTCTGGCCAATGCGCTCGCCGGCCAACCGGCGGCGCCGGTGCCTGAGCCCGGCCGCGCCAATGTCATCTCCTGCCCGGGCGGGGTTCCGGGCGGCGAAGGCTCCTGCACGGCCACGGCAGATGCCCGAGGCCAGGGGCTCGCCATCGGCGGCAAGTAAGCCGTGAAGATCGGCGCCGGGAGGCATGTTCCACCTTTCCGGGTGATGGAGGTCATCACCCGGGCCAATGCCCAGGCGTCTGCATTGCCCCCCGGTGCGCCGCGGGTGCTGCGCCTGGAAGTCGGCCAGCCCGGCACGGGCCTGCCCGCGGGCGCAAAGGCGGCGGTGGCGGCGGCGCTGCAGGGTGATGACACGCTGGGCTACACCGAGGCGCTGGGCCGCCCCGAGCTGCGGCGCCGGCTCGCCACGCATATACAGGAGTGGTACGGCGTGGCCGTGCCGCCGGAGCGCATCGCCGTCACCTTTGGCGCGTCGGGCGCGTTTCCGCTGGCTTATCTCGCGGCCTTCGACCCCGGCGACGAGATCGCCCTGGCCGCCCCCTATTATCCGCCTTACGTGAACGTCGCGGTGGCGCTCCGTTTGAAGCCGGTGGTGTTACCCTGCGGCATCGAGACCGGGTTCCAGCCCACTGTGGCCATGCTCGAAGCCCTGCCGCGCCGGCCCGAGGGGCTGATCGTCGCCAGCCCCGCCAACCCCACGGGTTCCATGCTGGCCCCCAAATCTCTGGCCGAACTGGCCCGCTACTGCCATGACCAAGGCATCCGCCTGATTTCGGACGAGATCTATCATGGCCTGACCTACGGTAAGCCGCAGGCGTCCGCCGCGCAGTTTTCCGCCAGCGCCATCGTCATCAACTCATTCTCCAAATACTTCTCCATGACGGGCTGGCGCGTCGGCTGGATGGTGCTGCCCGAGGATCTGGTGCCGGTCGTGGAGCGGTTGGCGGCGAATTTCTTCGTCTCGCCCTCGTACATTTCGCAGGTCGCGGCCGAGGCGGCGCTGGACTGCCACGAGGAGCTGGAAGCCAACCGGAGGAACTACGAAACCTCCCGCAAGGTGATGACCGAGGGGCTCCGCGCCGCCGGGTTCACCGTATTTTCACCCCCGGATGGCGCCTTTTACGTATATGTGGACCTGCACGGCCGTAGCGAGGACAGCGCCGCCTTCTGCGCCCGGATGCTCGAGGACCACAATATAGCGGCCACCCCCGGCTATGATTTCGACGCGGCGCGCGGCGGGCAGTATCTGCGCATGAGCTATTGCGCCAGGCTGCCGGATATCGAAGAGGCGATGCAGCGGCTGCGCCGGATGAAGTAAGCGGCCTTGTTGCTGGCCTGCTCCGGGCTTTCCAGAGTTGGCAACATCCAATATCAAGGCTGCGCCCTATTTTGGGACAGAAGCGAGGTATATAAGAAATGAAATTGCTGGTCGCTGTGAAGCGTGTGGTTGATTACAACGTTAAGGTCCGGGTGAAGTCGGACAAGACGGGCGTTGAGACCGCGGGCGTGAAAATGTCCATGAACCCGTTTGACGAGATTGCGGTTGAGGAAGCGGTGCGCCTGAAGGAGAAGGGCGTTGCCACCGAGATCGTCGCCGTCTCGATCGGCGTGACCCAGGCGCAGGAGACCATCCGCACCGCGCTGGCCATGGGCGCCGACCGCGGCATTCTGGTGGAGACCGATGTTGCCGTGGAGCCGCTGGCCGTGGCCAAGCTGCTGAAGGCGCTGGCCGAGAAGGAAGGCGCTGACATCGTCGTGCTCGGCAAGCAGGCGATCGATGACGACATGAACGCCACCGGCCAGATGCTGGCGGCGCTGCTCGGCTGGCCGCAGGGCACCTTCGCCTCCAAGGTCGAAATTGCCGATGGCACCGCCACCGTCACCCGCGAGGTGGATGGCGGGCTGGAGACCGTGGCGCTGGCCCTGCCGGCGGTGATCACCGCCGATCTGCGCCTGAACGAGCCGCGCTATGCCTCGCTGCCGAACATCATGAAGGCGCGCAAGAAGGCCATCGACGTGGTCAAGCCGGGCGATCTCGGCGTGGACGTCACCCCGCGCCTGACCACCGTCAGCGTGTCCGAGCCGCCGGTGCGCAAGGCCGGCATCAAGGTGCCGGATGTCGCCACCCTGATTGAGAAACTGCGTAACGAAGCGAAGGTGATCTGACCATGACGGCTCTTGTTGTTCTCGATTTCGACGCCCATGGCATCAAGCAGCCGGCCCGTTCCGCCATCGCCGCCGCCGCCAAGCTGGGCGAGGTGCACGGCCTGGTGGTCGGCAACGGCGTTGCCGCCGCCGCCGAGGCCGCGGCCAAGATCCCGGGCCTGACCAAGGTGCTGGTGGCCGACGCGCCGGGCTACGACCATGAGCTGGCCGAGCCGGTGGCGGCGCTGCTGGTGGCGCTGGCCCCGAACTACAGCCACATCCTGCAGGCCGCCACGGCCATGGGCAAGAACGTGCTGCCCCGCGCCGCCGCCCTGCTCGACGTGCAGGTGATCTCGGACATCTCCGGCGTGGTCGATGCCGATACCTTCGTCCGCCCGATTTATGCCGGCAACGCGCTGGCCACCGTGAAGTCCGCCGATGCGAAGAAGGTGCTGACCGTGCGCGCCTCTTCCTTCGACCCGGTGCCGGCCGAGGGCGGTTCTGCTGCCATCGAGGCGGTGAGCATCGCCCCGGTGGAGGGCAAGTCCAAGTATCTCGGCTCCGAGCTCTCCAAGTCCGAGCGTCCCGAGCTGACCGCCGCGAAGATCATCATCTCCGGCGGGCGCGGCATGCAGAATGGCGAGAACTTCACCAAGCTGCTCGACCCGATCGCCGACAAGCTGGGTGCTGCCGTTGGCGCCTCGCGCGCGGCGGTGGACGCGGGCTTCGTGCCGAACGACTACCAGGTCGGCCAGACCGGCAAGATCGTGGCGCCTGAGCTGTACATCGCCGTCGGCATCTCCGGTGCCATCCAGCACCTCGCCGGCATGAAGGACAGCAAGGTCATCGTCGCCATCAACAAGGACGAGGACGCGCCCATCTTCCAGGTCGCGGATTACGGCCTCGTCGGCGATCTCTTCAACATCCTGCCGGAACTGGAGAAAGCACTATGACCATCAGCAAAATTGGCGTCATTGGCGCCGGACTTATGGGTAACGGCATCGCTCACGCGGCGGTGCTTGCCGGTTTTAACGTTGTGCTTGTGGACGCCTTCGAGGCGGCGCTGCCCAAGGCCCTGGCGACCATGACCAAGAACATGGAGCGCCAGGTTTCCAAGGGCGTCATCACCGAGGAGGCGAAGGCCGCCGCGCTGGCCCGCCTGACCACCTCCACCGATTGGCACGCCGTCGCCGATGCCGACATCGTTATCGAGGCGGTGCCGGAGAAGCTGGAGATCAAGGAGACCATCTACAAGGAACTGGCCTCCGTGCTGAAGCCGGAAGCCATCCTGGCCTCCAATACCTCCTCCATTTCCATCACCAAGCTTGGCATGATGTCCGGCCGTCCGGACAAGTTTATCGGGCTGCACTTCTTCAACCCGGTGCCGATGATGAAGCTGGTCGAGATCATCCGTGGTCTCGCCACCTCCGATGAGACTTACCAGGCCGTGCATGCCTTGGCGGAAAAGCTGGGCAAGACCTCGGTGAATGTGCAGGATGCGCCGGGCTTCATCGTCAACCGCATCCTCTGCCCGGAGCTGAACGAGGCGATCTTCGCCCTCGCTGAAGGCGTTGGCTCCGTCGCCGATATCGACTCGGCCATGAAGCTCGGTGCCAACCACCCGATGGGCCCGCTGGAGCTGGCGGATTTCGTGGGGCTGGATACGTTGCTCTCGATCATGCGCGTGCTGCACGGGGAATTGGGCGAGGCCAAATACCGCCCCGCGCAGCTGCTGGTGAAATATGTCGAGGCGGGCTGGCTGGGCCGCAAATCCGGCCGTGGCTTCTACGACTACAGCAGCAACCCGCCCAAGCCCACGCGGTAAGCAGCGCGAGGCCAAGTTCGAGCCGGGAGGAGCGATCCTCCCGGTTTTTTTATGGCTTTAATTTCGAGGCGGTGAGGCAGAAGCCGACGCTCTCGCAATCGGGGTAAACATCCGGCTTGCGGGAATAGACGATCACATGCCGGACCTCGGGCCGCGCCAGGCAGAATTCCGCGATATCGTGGCACAAGGTTTCCTGCAGCTCGTAATGCCGCGCGGCCAACAGCTTCAGCGTCTCTTCGCGCAGGAAGTCGTAATCCACCACATGGGCGATATGGTCCGCCTCCGGCCGTTGGGCGTTGTTCAGCGTCAGTTCGATGTCGATGAGCAGGCGCTGAGGTGCGGCTTTCTCGAAATCGTGGATGCCGATCGAGGCCTGCGCCTCGAACCCGCGCAGGATCAGCGTGGCCTCAGATATCCGCATTCTTGGCGTCCCGGTCGAGGAAGGCGATGTCGCGCGGGCGGCGTTGCAGCACCTGGCCGCCGTCGATGACCAATGTCTGTCCATGGTAGGAGGGCGTGGCGAGGATGAAATCCACCGCGCCCAGAATCTGCTCGGGGGTGCAGCCACGGCCCAGCGGGTTGTTGTTATGGGTGCGGATGAACTCGGCCTCTGTCTGCTTGCCGCTGATCAGCGTGATACCCGGCGCGATACCGGCGACGCGGATGGTTGGGGCAAAGGCCATGGCGAGCATCTGCGTCATGCCCTGCAGCGCCACCTTGGCGAGGGTATAGGAGAAATAATCCGGGTTGAGGGCGAAGACCTTGTTGTCGACGAGGTTGATGATGACGCCCTCCGCGCCGCGCGCCTTCACCGCTGCGTGCAGAGCCTTGGAGAGCAGGGCAGGGGCGTAGAGGTTCACGCGCATGTTGCGGTCCAGCGCTGCGGCGCTGGTGGTGGCGGCGGTGTCGTACTCGAAGGTGGAGGCGTTATTCACCAGCAGGCCGAGCGGGCAGATCGCCTCGCAGCGCGCGATGAGCTGCGTCACCGCCTCCGCATCGGCAAGGTCCGCCCCGATGGCGGTGGCTTGGCCGCCTGCCGCGACGACACCCACGGCGACCGCCTCGGCCTCTGCCCGGGAATGGTTGTAGTGGACAAAGACGTGCCAGCCCTTGGCCCCGAGATGTGTTGCGATGGCGGCGCCGATGCGCTTGCCGCTGCCCGTGACGAGTACACCCTGCATGCGGGTTGGATAGACGAGCCGGGGCGGATTACCAAGCCCGGCTTCTTGGTGTTTGGCTTAGGAGACCGAGCTACCATCTCTTAGCCGGATCCAACCGCCATAAGTGGGGAGCGGAACATGCTTGTTGGGCTGCCGAGAGAGATCAAGGACAATGAATTCCGCGTCGGGTTGACCCCGGCCTCGGTGCGCGAGCTGAAGGCACACGGGCACAATGTGCTGGTGCAGAGCGGCGCGGGGGCGGGAATCGGCATGGGCGATGACGCCTATATCAAGGCCGGGGCCGAGATTACCCCGGACGCCGCCGAGATCTTCGCCCGCGCCGAGATGATTGTGAAGGTGAAGGAGCCGCAGCCGGTGGAGTGCCGCATGCTCCGCCCGGGGCAGATATTGTTCACCTATCTGCATCTGGCGCCGGACCCGGAGCAGGCAAAGATGATCGAGGCTTCCGGCGCGGTTGCGATTGCCTACGAGACGGTGACGGATGCCGCCGGGCGCCTGCCGCTGCTGGCGCCGATGAGCGAGGTAGCCGGGCGCATGGCGGTGCAGGTGGGGGCGGTCTGCCTGCAAAAGGCACATGGCGGGCTTGGCGTGCTGCTGGCGGGCGTGCCCGGCGTGCCTCCCGCGAAGGTGGTGGTGCTGGGCGGCGGCGTGGTCGGCACCAACGCGGCGCGCATCGCGCTAGGCATCGGCGCGGATGTGACGATCTTCGACCGCTCGCTCCCCCGGCTGGCGCAGCTCGACGACCTTTACGGCCCGCATCTGAAGACCTGCTACTCCACGCCCGAGGCGGTGGAGGAGGCGGTGTTCCATGCCGACCTCATCATCGGCGCGGTGCTGGTGCCGGGGGCGGCGGCGCCCAGGCTCGTCACCCACGCGATGCTGCCATATCTGCGCCCTGGCGCGGTGCTGGTGGATGTCGCAATCGACCAGGGCGGCTGTTTCGAGACCAGCCACCCCACGACCCATTCACACCCCACCTTCGTGCTCCACGGCATTGTGCATTACTGTGTCGCCAACATGCCCGGCGCGGTACCCCGCACCTCCACCCTCGCGCTGACCCAGGCGACGATCCCCTACACGCTGAAGCTGGCGGACAAGGGCTGGCGCGCGGCGCTGAGCGAGGATGTGCATCTGCGCCACGGGCTGAACGTGGCCGAGGGGCGCATCACCCACCCGGCCGTGGCCGAGGCGCTGGGGCAGGCGCTGTATCCGGTGGAAAAGGTTCTGCAACAGGGCTGAGCCCGGCATTGCTGTAATTATTGTGCGGGTTCCAAAGCATCCAGCCATCGGAGCCGAAATCCGCTGCCGCCCTTGTCTGTTCCCCGACCTCCTCCGCCGCGAAGGGGCGGTGGTCGAAGGCGTAATCGGTGAAGGCCTGGAGCCAGGGGCGGAAGCGCAGGGGCGAGATGTTCAGCCGCTGCTGCGCCTGCTGTAGCGAGAGATAGACGATGTCGTAGGCATGCTCGACCGGGTCGGGGTAGCCTGGGATGCCGAACTGGAAGCCGGACGGGTAAAGCATCGGCGAAATGTAGTCGACATTCTGGGCGACGGCGTCCAGCGTCTGACCGATGCCGGTATCGTTGCGGTTCCAACAGACATAGCCGAAGATATCGGCAGAGATATAGACATTGTAGGGGCGCAATTGCTGCCGGGCCTCGGCCAGGAAGCCGGCGATGGTGGCCACACGGGCGGGCGCCGAGATGGGGTGCGCGAATTGCAGGGTCTGCGAGGCATCGGGAAAGCGCAGATAGTCGAACTGGATTTCGTCGAATCCGGCCTGCGCGGCCTCGGTGGCGATGGCGATGTCATAGGCCCGCACCTCGGGCTGGAACGGGTCGGTCCAGGCCATGTTCTCGCGGTCGCGGAACGGCGCGCCGCTGGCGGTATGTACGGCGAGGTTCGGGCGGTAGGTGGCGAGCGTGTCGTCCTTGAAGGTGACGATGCGGGCGATGGCGTAGATGCCCCTGGCATGCAGCATCCGCACAAAGGCGGCGAGGTCGGGGATGGTGGTGATCCGCCGCGCCCCGTCCTGCTGCGCCAATGGCACGGCGCTGGGGTAGGGGATGATGCCGCTATCGCCCTTGATGTCCACGACCAGGGCGTTCACCGCGCCGCTCTGCGCCAGGGCCAGCGCATTGCCGAGCAGGACATGCGAACCCACGCCATAGACGCTGAGATACAGCGCCCGCGGCGCGAATGGGGCGAGGGGCAGTTGGCCGTCAGCTGGCGGGGCGGCAAGGTCGAAGCTGCCCGCGCGGTAGCCGGGGGCGCGGACGAACAGCGTGCCCGTATTGCCCCGCGTATCGAAATCGCCCTGGGCATCGGCCTGCAATTCCTGCCCGGCTTCCACGGCCGTGGCGCCGGAAATCTGCTTGCCCGTGGCGGCGTCCACCACCTGCAACAAGGCGGCCTGTGCCGGGTGCGTCAATGCCAGCGAGAGCAACGCCGCCACCATGCGGCGCCTCATTGCGGTGGTTCCGCGACCACCGCCGCGAACCCGGCGAGGCTCAACCCGCCTGAGATGGGAATGCGGGGGATGGCCAGGGGGTCGCTACCCGGATGCGCCTGCCCGCCGGCAAAGGCGAAGCCCCACTGGTAGCCCGCGCGGCGCGCCGCAGCTTCGAGATCCGGGTCGTGGATGCCATAGGGCCAGGCCAGCATGGTGACGGAAATGCCGAGCCGCTGTTCCAGCACGTTCCTGGAGCGGGTGAGCTGCATATCGACAAAGGCGCTGTAGTCGGCCGGGATGCGTTTTTCCCGCTCCTTGCGGAAATCCGGATGCCAATAGGTGTGGGATTGCACGTCCACCAGTCCGGATTTCACCATCGCATCCAACTGCGTCCAGGTGAGCGCGTAGGATGCGTTGGAGATCGCCGAGGGATAGATGAACAGCGTGACGTGGATGTGGCGCCGCTGGAGGATGGGGTAGAGCTGGGTGAAAACGGATTCGTGCCCGTCATCCACCGTGATCGCCACGGCGGGCGTGGGGATATTCCGCCACTGCACAAGCGTTTGCAGCGGCAATATGCTGTAATGATGCGCTTCCAGCCAGCCGAGCTGCTGCTCGAACGCGCTGGTGGTAACGGTCGTCAGCCCGGATTTTGCCGGGTCGAACCGGTGATAGACCAGTATGGGAACGGACGGCTCCGCCATGGCGGACCCGGCAATAACGCAGAACAAGCCTGCAACAACGGCGCGAAGCCCAAAAAGCGGCATGAATGGAGTAACCTGAGTGCAGGCGAGTCAAGCGATTTACAGTCGCAGCGTAGATCACGATCCGTGGCGATAGCAATCCGGGCGGCTACTGGCTGGCGCTATTGAAGCCCGCGTCATCCGCTTCGGCCTTGCAGGCATAGCTGCCCGCGCCTTTGCCGTATTTCGCTGTGCCGGGCAGGTAGTAGGTCAGGTTCGGGCCGTGCAGCCAGACGATGGTGTCCCCAGGGCAATGATCTGTCGCTTTGGCGACGGTGGGGAAGCGGTGGGACTCACCAAGGCCGGTCGTTGCGCCCATCTGCTCGTTTTGGGCGGAAGGGCTGACCTTTTCGGTGGTCGAAGAGGCGGTTGCGGCGGTTACGGCGAACAGAGCGGCTGCCAGCCCGAGTTTGAGCGGCGTCGACGTTTTCATGATCGTTCTCCTGAAAGCGCGTTGCTTTTTCTCCCCATTTGATGGTGCGCGCATTGAATCCGATCAACCATCATGCGGCACGGGGAATATTAATACGGCGCAACAATTGCCGCGCCGAACTTCAACTGCGGCAAATGATCGTTTACGTTTCCAACTGAAACGCGGCGCACAATGATCGAACAAAGCCTGCTGCTGACAGACGCGTATGAACTGTCGATGCTCGAGGCCTACTGGGCACACGGCATGGCGGATATTGCAGTGTTCGAGCTGTTCTTCCGCAAGCTGCCGCCGGAGCGCGGGTTTCTGCTCGTGGCGGGGCTCGAGCAGGCGATGGAGTATCTGGACAACCTGCGCTTTACGCCGGAGGATCTTGCCTGGCTCTCTACCTCGGGCCTGTTCGCGCCGGACTTTGTGGCGTCGCTGGCGGGGTTCCGATTCACGGGAGATGTTGAGGCGGTGCCGGAGGGCACGGTGGTGTTTGCCGATGAGCCGGTGCTGCGTGTCACCGCGCCGCTGCCGCAGGCGCAACTGGTGGAAACCAGGTTGCTCAACCTGATTCATTTCCAGACCGTGATCGCCTCCAAGGCCGCGCGCATGGTGTTGGCGGCTCCGGGCAGGCAACTGGTGGATTTTGGCTTGCGCCGGGCGCACGGGGCCGAGGCCGGGCTGCTGGCGGCGCGGGCGAGCTATCTGGCTGGGTTCGATGGAACGGCGACATTGCAGGCCAGTCAGGAGTTCGGCATCCCCGCCGTCGGCACCATGGCGCATTCCTTCGTGCAGGCGCATGACGACGAGGCCGCCGCCTTTGAGCGTTTTGCCCGGGCGCGGCCGCATGGGCTGACATTGCTGATTGACACCTACGACACCGAACGTGGGGCGCGTATTGTCGCGGCTCTGGCCCCGCGGCTGGCGGTGGAGGGCATCCTGGTGAACGCCGTGCGGCTGGATAGCGGCGACCTTGCCGCCAATGCCCGGGCCGTCCGCGCTATTCTGGACGATGCCGGGCTGCGGCGCATCCGTATCTTCGCCAGCGGCGGGCTGGATGAATACAGCTTGCAGGCCCTGTGCATTGGTGGCGCGCCGATCGACGGCTTCGGCGTCGGTACAAGCCTGACCACTTCGTCGGACGTTCCGGCGCTGGATTGCGCCTACAAGCTGCAGGAATACGCCGGCAAGCCCCGGCGCAAGCGCAGCGAGGGCAAGGCCACTTGGCCGGGGCGCAAGCAGGTGTACCGGCGCTATGCGCAAGACGGCACAATCGCGGGCGATGTGGTGGCCCTGCTCGATGAGCCGATGCCAGGGGAGGCCCTTCTGCAGCCCGCCATCCGCGCCGGACGGCGTGTGCCGGGTCTGCCTGTGCTTGCCGAGGCCCGCGCCCGCGCGGCCAACTCCCTTGCCCGGCTGCCCGCCCCGCTGCGGCGTTTGGAGCAGGCGACGGTGCCGGTCGAAATCAGCCCCCGGCTGCGCGCCTTGGCGGCGTGGCTGGACCAGGATTTGGCAGCGTGAACAGCCAGGAGGAGGTGATCTGGTTTCTCTCCCGACCGGAAAGCTATGGCCTGCACGGCGGGGCGGTGGAGAAGATCGAGACGCATTGCTCCGTCGTGTTCCTTGCCGGGGAGCGCGCCTACAAGCTGAAGCGGGCGATCCGCTATTCGTCGCTCGACTACACCACGCTGGCGCAGCGCCAAGCCGCCTGCGCGGCGGAGCTGGTGCTCAACCGGCGGACCGCGCCGGAGATCTATCTCGGCGTCAGCGCCATCAGCCGTGGCCCGGATGGCGGCCTGGTGTTCGACGGGCCCGGCACCGTGCTGGAGCCCGTGGTGGTCATGCGTCGTTTCGCGCAGACGGCGCTGCTCGACCATCTGCTGGAGCATGGCGGGCTGACGCCCGCGCTGATGCAGGCGCTGGGGCGGGGCATTGCGCAGTTGCACAATGCGGCCGAGCCGACCCCAGCCTTTGGCGGCAGCGCCGCGATGCGGCGGGTGATCGCCGACAACGCGCGGGAGCTGGCCCGTGTCGCCACCGCTTTGGACGGCGCGGATGTCAGCGCGCTCACCACCCGCACCACGCTGGCGCTGGATCAGGTCGCCGGACTGCTCGACCGCCGGCGGGTCGAAGGAAAAGTCCGCCGGTGCCATGGCGATTTGCGGCTGGCGAATATCTGCCTGTGGGATGGGGTACCTACGCCGTTCGATGCCGTCGAGTTCAGCGATGAGATCGGCTGCATTGACGTGCTGTACGACATCGCCTTCCTGCTGATGGACTTGCTCGTGCATGGCCGTGCCGACCTCGCCAATGCCGCGCTTGATGCGTATCTCGGCCTCGCGCCGGAAACCGAGGGGCTGCACGCGCTGCCCCTGTTCCTGGCCCTGCGAGCGGCGACACGTGCTTACGCGCTGGCAGGCAGCGCCAGCCGGCAGGCGGATCCGGATCAGGCCGCGCGCAAGATGGCGCTGGCGCGGCGGCACATTGCCGCTGGATTGGGCTTCCTCTCGCCGAACTGGCGAGGCTTGACGCGGATCAATGCGCAAATGCAGCGAACAGAGTTTCAGTCTCCACCAGACCAAGGCTGAGAGGGTCATGTCCGACGCTGACCGCACACTTCCGGTGCTCCTGCCGCCATTCGCGCGGGAGGGGACGCTCGGCCTCCCGGTGGGCAAGCCGAGCGGTATCGTGCTGTTCGCCCATGGCAGCGGCAGCAGCCATCGCAGCCCGCGCAACATGTTCGTGGCGGAGGCGCTGCGGGACGCGGGGCT
This sequence comes from uncultured Alphaproteobacteria bacterium, assembly GCA_963750235.1. GTDB lineage: Bacteria > Pseudomonadota > Alphaproteobacteria > Acetobacterales > Acetobacteraceae > Acidocella. The sequence continues at coordinate 320,367 of CAVVPW010000002.1, read as the reverse complement.
GGCCTACATGCTGTTCGACCTGCTGACCGACGCGGAAGCCGAGGACCGCGCGAATGTGTTCGATATTTCGCTGCTTGCGTCCCGGTTGAACCAGGCCGCTGCCTGGCTTGAGACCAAGTTGCCCGGTTGGCCGATGCCGCTGGGCTATTTTGGCGCCAGCACCGGGGCGGCGGCGGCACTGGTTGGCTCTGCGGCCCGGCGGGATGTGCGGGCCGTGGTCAGCCGGGGCGGGCGGCCGGATCTGGCGGGCGACGCGCTCGGCGCGGTGAGGGCCGCGACGCTGCTGATCGTTGGCGGTGATGATATCGAGGTACTGTCGCTCAACCGCGCCGCTTTTCGCCGGATGCGCTGCGAGCGCCGCGTGGCAGTGGTGCCGGGGGCGACGCATCTGTTCGAGGAGTCAGGCGCACTTGAGCAAGTGGTGGAACTGGCGCGGGAGTGGTTTCTTCAGCATTTTGGCCCGGCGGGGGCGTGACATGCTGTTCACCGACCGCGCCGATGCAGGCAAGAAGCTCGCCAAGCGGCTGCTCCCGCTGAAGGAGAAACAGCCCGTGGTGCTGGCGCTGCCGCGTGGCGGCGTGCCGGTGGCGTTCGAGGTGGCCAAGGCACTCGGCGCGCCGCTGGATCTGGTGCTGGTGCGCAAGATTGGCGTGCCGTTTCAGGAGGAGTACGCGCTCGGCGCCATTGCCGATGGCGGCGAGCCAGAACTCGTCATCGATGAAAACATCCGCCGCAGCCTGAATATCCCGCAAGACTATGTCGAGCGGGCGAAAGCCGAAGCGCTGAAAGAGATTGAGCGCCGCCGCCGTGTGTATCTCGGCAACCGGGCGCCGGTCGAAATCGCGGGGCATACGGCCATCATCGTCGATGACGGTATCGCCACGGGGGCCACCATGCGCGCGGCGCTGCGCGCGGTGCGGCGGCGGAACCCGGCGTGGCTGGTGCTCGCGGTGCCGGTGGCTCCGCCGGACTCGCTGCGGCGGCTGGCGGAAGAGGCGGATGAGACAATCTGCCTGCACGCGCCCGAGTATTTCGCCGCCGTTGGGCAATTCTACCAGGATTTCCGGCAGACCCAGGATGATGAGGTCATCGCCCTGCTGGCGCAGGCGGAGAAAAACAAACCATGAGTTCACATCCTCTTACCCTTTTCGGCCTGGCTGGCAGCCGCGAGTTGACGGAAACCGTCGCCGCCAGGCTGGAGGTGACGCCCGCTTTGCACGAGGAGCGGCATTTCGAGGATGGAGAGCACAAGGCCAGGCCGTTGCAGGATGTGCGCGGGCACGACGTGTTCGTGCTGCACAGCCTGCATGGCGATGAACGGGAAACCAGCAACGACAAGCTCTGCCGCCTGCTGTTTTTCTGCGGCGCATTGCGCGATGCAGGCGCGGCACGCGTTACCGCCGTGGTGCCGTATCTCTGCTATGCCCGCAAGGACCGGCGGACGAAGCCGAACGACCCGATCACCACACGTTATGTCGCGGCACTTTTCGAGGCAATGCGGGTGGATAGCGTGATCACCGTGGAGGTGCACAACCTCGCCGCGTTCGAGAATGCGTTCCGCTGCCCGGTCGGGCATATCGACACGATGCCGCTCTTTGCCGCGCATTTCGCGCCCCTGCTGCGTGACGAGAAGATCGTCGCCGTCTCACCCGATGCGGGCGGGGCCAAGCGCGCCGAGCAATTCCGCCTGACGCTGGAGGGGCTGACCGGCCACGCCGTAGGAAGCGCGTATATGGAGAAATACCGCAGCGCCGGGGTGGTGAGCGGCGAACTTCTGGCGGGCGACGTGCGTGGCAAGGTTGCGGTTATCGTCGATGACCTCATCAGCACCGGCAACACTCTGGCGCGCGCCGCCAAGGCATGCCGTGAGAGCGGGGCGCTACGGGTGTTCACCGCTGCGGCGCATGGCCTGTTCATCGGCGGCGCACCAGAGCTGTTTGGCGCGGCGGAGATCAGCGGCATTGCCATCGCCAATACCGTCCCGCCGTTCCGCCTGCCTGTGGATGTCGCAGCGCAGCGCTTGACAATTATCGATGTCAGCGGCGCGATCGCGCAGGCTGTCATGGCCTGCCATGACGCTTTTTGAACCTGTGCTTGACCAAAAATTAACGCTGCTTTCTCCGGCTTGGGTGTAGTTCTTCCACTTCGTCCAGGAGGCTCTTATGCAAGAGCAAGTTCAAATCGCGTTCCGGGGGATGGACACGCCGATGGGGATCGAGGACTCGATCCGCGAACACGTGGCTCATCTCGAAACATTTTTTAAACGGATCACCGCATGCAAGGTTATGGTAGAACTCGACCATAGGCGTCATCATCATGGAAACCTGTATCATGTCCGCGTGGATCTGGTCGTGCCGGGACGCGAGATCGTGGTGAAGCGCGAGCCGTCCGCGCACCACGAGAATGAGGATATTCATGTCGCGATCAAGGACGCTTTCGACGACACAAAGCGCAGGCTGCAGGATTATGTGAGGGAGATGCGCGCCGACACCAAGGTGCATGTCCCGCCGGAAGAGGGCGAGATCGTGCATCTGGTGCGGGACAAGGGTTACGGCTTCCTGCGCACGAGCGATGGCAATGAGTTGTACCTGCACAAGAACGCGGTCGTCGGCGGCAGGTTCGAGGATCTGCACGTGGGCGATAAGGTGCGCTACGTGGCGGATGCCGGTGAAGGTGAAAAAGGCCCCCATGCCAGCACCGTGATTCCGCTATGACCACAGGACAGGAGGTACTGGAAGCAGTGCGCGCCGCGCTGCACAGCGAGCCTCGGATTCGCGCCAGCGGCCATGTCCATCTCGGCTTAACCAATGGCGAGTTGACGGTGGAGGGCGAGGTTGACCATATCGCCGGCAAGAAGCTGGCCCTGGAAGCGGCCGCGCGGATTCCGGGCGTGCACCGGATCATCGATAGGCTGCGCGTCCATCCGGCATTTCCCATGGGTGATGGCGAAATCCTCAACCTGGTGCGTGACGCCCTGGTGCAGGAAGTGGCGCTCGCCTCCTGCGTGATTCGTGTACGTGCCAAGGGGCATGTGGAGACGGTGCGGGAGCCGCCTGAAGCGGATGGCGAGATCGAGGTCCGTGTTGATGATGGCGTGGTGACGCTGCATGGCGACGTGCCGGGCCCGGGGGAGAAACGCATCGCCGGTGTGCTCGCCTGGTGGGTACCGGGTAGCCGTGATGTCATCAACGGCATTGGCGTGACGCCGCAGGAGCAGGATAGCGAGGCCGCCGTGACGGACGTGGTGCTCCAGGTTCTGGAGAAGGACCCGCTGATCAACGCCGAGAGCATCCATGTGTACACGCGCGGGCGGACCGTGACGTTGACGGGCAGCGTGCCACACCCGGCGGAGCGCAAGCTCGCCGAGGATGATGCGTGGTATGTCTGCGGTGTTGAGCAGGTGGTGAACCTGCTCGAAGTCGGCTAGTTCCTTCCGTACAGACCGATCAGCTTAGCCTGTGCCAGTGCATTGGCGCAGGCGGCGGCGACCTCCCGGCAACGCGGGCGTGCGGGAACCGCCAGCTTCTCGACATCAAGCGCGTAAAGCACGAATTGATAATGGTGCGGCCGCCCATTATTCGGTGGGCATGGGCCGCCATATCCCATATGGCCGAAATCATTGAGCCCCTGCGGCGGCGCGGCCTGGGTCGGCGGCCAGTTCTCGGGCAGTTCCCTGGTTGCAGCGGGGATGTCGTAAATCGCCCAGTGGTACCATGTGCCGTGCGGCGCGTCCGGATCGGAGCAGACGAGCGCGAAGCTGCGCGTATGGGCGGGCGGATGCGACCAGGAGAGCGGCGGCGAGATGTCGTCGCCATCGCAGGTGTAGCGTTCGGGTATCCATTCATAGGCCGTGAAGGCCGGGCTGATGAGTTGCATGACGCTCTCCACTAAGGGCTGGCCGAAATGCGCAGTCTACGAGCTTCTTTTCAGTTTGGGGCTGCCGTACGGAGCTGGCACGGTGTTTAAATTTGTGCAATGTTGCGGTAAATCAATAAACAGGCTGCGGCGGCGTGCTTGCTGGAAAGCCTTGCGGCGGCCCGAGAACGAAGCGAGGAAACCATGGCTGACGAACCGAACCTATCAATTCCGCTCGAAACCATCTGCTTCATCATTGGCAAGGCGCGCGAATTTGACGCCAAGGATGAAGTGTCGGAGCCCGACCCAGGCTCCAATCCGAGCGACGACGACATGCGCGCCGTGCTTGAGGATCACGAGGACGACCCGGTGACGATAGAGATCACCAGTGTCATCGACGATCTCAGCGAGGATGCGCAGATCGATTTGGTCACGCTGGCATGGCTTGGCCGCGGCGATGGCGATCTCGACGGGTGGGGGGCGCTGCGGGCCGAGGCGGTGAATGCCTATAACGGCCGTACGGCGGAATATCTGCTCGGCATGCCGCTGCTGGCCGATTACCTGGAAGAAGCGCTGTCACAGTTTGGCTTGAATTGCGCGAGCGTTCAGGATTAGCGGCAAACGGGGGCAAAACGAGAGCGGGATGCAGATCAGCAACGCCGAGATTGCCGCCCAACTCGAGAAGATCGCCGATCTGCTCGACATCGAGGCGGCCAATCCCTTTCGTATCCGCGCTTATCGTCGGGCGGCGCGGCTGGTGGGTGAGTTGCCGCGCAATGTGGCGGACATGCTGGCCGCGGGCGCGGACCTCGATGAGTTGCCGGGAATAGGGCCGGATCTTGCCGGCAAGATTGCCACCCTAGCCCAGGGCAGCGAGTTGCCGATGCTCGATGAACTGGAGCATGAGGTGCCACCCGGGGTCGCGGCACTGCTCGCGGTTCCCGGGCTGGGGCCGAGGCGCGTCCACCAATTGCTTGAGACGCTCGGCATAGACACGGTTGCGGCCCTGACCGAGGCCGCCAATGCGGGCAAGCTGCGCGAGGTGCCGGGCTTCGGCCGCGGGCTGGAGGCGAAGATCCTGCGCGCTCTTGCTTCGGGCGCGGGTGCGGTGCCGCGGACCAGCATTGCCACTGCGGAGCAGGTTGCCAGGGCGCTGCTGCAGGATTTGTGGCAGGCGGATGGGGTGCGGCAGGCCGAAATCGCGGGTAGCTACAGGCGCCGGCGGGAGACGGTCGGAGATATCGATATCGTGGTGGCGGCCGTGCCGAGCCAGCCGGTGATGAAGCGCTTTACGGGTAACGAGGTGGTGGCCGAAGTGGTGGAGGAGGGACCGACCCGTGCCACCGTGCGTCTGCGCAGCGGTTTGCAGGTGGACCTGCGCGTCGTGCCGGAGGAAAGCTACGGCGCCGCGCTGGTCTATTTCACCGGCTCCAAGGCGCATAACATCGCGCTGCGCCAGATCGCGGTCGAGCAGGGGCTGAAGCTCAACGAATACGGTCTGCACAAGGGCGTGCGCCAGATTGCCGGGCGAACGGAGGAAGAGCTCTACGAGCAGCTGGGCCTGAGCTACATCCCGCCGGAACTGCGCGAGGACCAGGGCGAGATCGACGCCGCCCGGCATGGCCGCCTGCCGCACCTGGTATCCGTGAAGGATATATGGGGCGATCTGCACATCCATACCAATGCGACGGATGGCCGGGCGAGCCTGCGCGAGGTGGCTGCTTCGGCGCGGGCCAGAGGGTATGGCTATATCGCCATAACCGACCATAGCCGCAGGCTCGGCATTGCGCATGGGCTGGATGCCAAGCGCCTGGCGCGGCAGATGGACGAGATCGACCGCGTGAACGCGGGGCTGAAGGGTTTCACCGTGCTCAAGTCCATCGAGGTGGATATCCTCGAAGATGGCGCGCTGGACTTGCCGGATACCATATTGAGCAAGCTCGATCTGGTGGTCGGCGCCATTCACTCGCGACTAGACCTGCCCCAGGCCAAGCAGACCGAGCGTATCCTGCGCGCCATGGACAATCGCTATTTCAATATTCTAGCCCACCCCACCGGGCGGCTGATCAAGCAGCGCCCGGCTTATGCCGTGCACATGGAGCGGGTGATGCGCGGCGCTCTGGAGCGCGGCTGTTTTCTGGAACTCAACGCCCAGCCGGACCGGCTGGACCTTAACGACGCGCATTGCCGCCTCGCCAAGTCATTAGGGTTGAAAGTGGCGATTTCCACCGACGCTCACGCCGAGCCGGAACTCGGCTTCATGCGCTTTGGCGTGGACCAGGCGCGCAGGGGCTGGCTGGAAGCGGCGGAGGTGCTGAATACGCGGCCGCTGGGCGAGCTGCTGAGCCTGCTGCGCCAGCGCCGCTAACGGCGTTTAATCGTTTTCGTATTGATGGTGATGGCAAGGCCGTTGCCAGGGCGTCCATCGCCTGTGGCGAACGCAGCTCAGTCGAATATAAATTCAAGCCCCAGTTCGTGGTCTTTGGACCAGCGGAGCCGCGCGCGGCTGTAGACGTCGCAGAACTCAATTGAAAAAAATTCAGGAACAGGATCGATCGTGGTGAATGTTCTCACGCGAACGCCGGTCTCCGATAAATCAAGAATCTGGCAGCCAACGATGCCGGGGTTTAACCCGCCATACGCCAGGCGGCCATCTCTTTTAACGGGGGCGCGCTTTGCCCCGCGCTTTTCCGTGTCCAAAAGCGTCTGCAACTCGCTGCGCAATAACTGTGATTTATTTTCCATGTTCGAAATATTTAGTCGAGTCCATACAGAAAATTCCAGTCAAATGTTGTTGATCAGCGGCTTGTCTGGGGTTTGCGAGGCAGGACAGCAGTCTTGAGGCTCCCAGAATTTCCGCTGCCGCCAGGGCTCCCGGCTGGCGGGTTCAACCCGCCTGGGCGTAGGCGTCCAGCCGGCGGAGGTAGTCCTGCCGCGTGGCGTCGTCCAGGAACGCACCGAGGAAGCTGTTGCGGGCCAGCGTGATAAGCTGTTCGCGGCTGAGCTGGCGGCCAAGCGCCACGGCCTTGAAATTCTCGCCGATATAGCCGCCGAAATAGGCGGGATCGTCGGAGTTCACCGTCGCGCGCAGGCCCTTGGCCAGCATGGTGTCGATGGGGTGGACGCCGATCTCCGGCACCACGCAAAGGCGGACATTGGACAGCGGGCAGACGGTGAGCGTCATCTGCGTTGCCGCCAGGCGCTCGATCAGGGCTTCGTCGTCCAGCGCGTGGTTGCCGTGGTCCAGCCGGTCGATATGCAGCGTATCCAGCGCCTCCCAGACATAGGCGGCGGGGCCTTCCTCCCCGGCATGGGCGACGCGCTTCAGCCCTGCTTCTCCGGCGGCGGCAAAAACGCGGGCGAATTTGCCCGGCGGGTGGCCGCGCTCGGAGGAGTCGAGGCCCACCCCGGCGATGCGGTCCAGCCACGGCTCGGCCATGCGGAAAGTGGCAAAAGCGGCGTCTTCGTCCAGATGGCGCAGGAAGCACAGGATTAGCTTGGAGGTGATGCCGTGGCGGGCCTGCGCTTCCGCCATGCCGCCCAGAATGCCCTCGGCCACCGCGGCAAAGGGTATGCCCCGGTCCGTATGGGTCTGCGGGTCGAAGAAAATTTCCGCATGCAGCACGCCATCCGCCGCAGCGCGGTCGAAATAGGCAACGGTGAGGTCGCGGAAATCCTCTTCCCGAAGCAGGACCTGGGCCCCGGCGTAATAGATGTTCAGAAAATCCTGCAGGTTGGAGAAGTTGTAGGCGGCGCGAACCTCCTCCACCGTCTTGAACGGCAGTTCCAGTCCGTTGCGCCGGGCCAGGGCGAACATCAGCTCGGGTTCCAGTGAGCCCTCGATATGCAGATGCAACTCCGCCTTTGGCAGGCCAGTGATGAAGGTTTCAAGTTCCGTCCGCGCGTCCTGCAAGCCCATATCCTTCTCCTCATCCATGCACGGTCTGCGGCATGGCTCCATCCGGGGGATATCGGACGGAAGGTCGTGAGGTTGCAAGAGGGTGCGTGCCGGTTTGCGGGAGGAGCGGCGCTGACGGTGTCCCTGTGCCGGCCGTCAGGAGGGCGCGCAGAAGCTTCACGGTGCGATGCTGAAGGGCTCGTGGCATTCGGCCAGCCGCAGGAGCAACTCAGCAAGCCCCGGTTCCTGGACGCGCTTCGCCGCCTCCTGAGGTGTCATCCACAGGGTTTGCCGCTCCGCCTTCTCCGGCCAGTTCTTGGCTTCCTTCCTGACCTGCAGGGCGAAAACCTCGACCACCGTCGGCTGGGCGGTTCCGTCGGCCAGGGTCTTTCCGTACGTGTAGAAGCCGAGCGGTATGTTGTCCGCGCCCCCTCGGACGCCGGCTTCCTCATAGGCTTCGAGCTCGGCCGCCACGCGGGAGCTTTGTCCCTTGCCAATGTTCCCCTTGGGAATCACCCAGCGCTGTGTCTCCCGCGAGGTGATGAGCAGCACCTGCAGGTTGTCCTGTGCGAACCGGTAGGGGATCACCCCGGATTGTCTGGCCACCTTGTTCATGTCGAGCGGGGTTTAGGGGCGGCAGAGTGGCTATCGCAAGCGGCATTTGGTCTTGTCTGAGTTGCGCCCCCTGTCTCGTATAGTTTCCTGCGCATAGCTTAAACAATTTTCATGTCTGCATGGTTGCCGTCGGGATTATTTAATCTGGTGGGGTTGCTATTCGGCGCCCCATTTTGGAGGGAACACCATGCAACGCCGTTTGCTTGCTAAAACTGCTCTCGCCTCCGCGGCAGCAGCGATTCCTGTATCCGCTCTGGCCCAGAACGGAATGAGCGGAGGCTCCATGGGCATGAGTTCGGGCATGTGTCCCGACCTCAATGTCGTTTTCACCGAGGACAATCCAGGACATTGGCAGCAGATGGTGCAGCTGCACGTGCCGAATGTGACAGTCTCGGGCAGCCAACTTTCCGTCGTGACGCCGCATCCGATGAGCGAGCCCCACTACATCGTGAGTCACACCGTGGTGCTAGAAAACGGCCAATTCCTCGACCGCCGGACCTTCACCTGGGAGGACAAGCCGGCTTCGACGCATACTCTTCCGGCCGGATATGCCGGGAAGGTTACCGTCACCAGCACCTGCAACCGGCATGATTTCTGGGTCAAGACGATTACGGTCTAGCCAAAGTCCGGCTTCAGCCCGGCTTAGGGGACCAAGCGGCGGGCCGGTAGCGGCTGCCCAGCGAGTAGCGGCTACCAGGGTGGGTCAGCACCGAGCGTGTCGCAGGTCCCATCTGCGTCCAGGTCCGGCGCAACAGGCGCAGGCAGGGCTCGTGCGGCCCAACATTCAGCCGGGCCTGCACATGTGGATCCGGCGTGATGGCGTGGATTATATGCTCAACCTCCGCAGGCGGAGCGACGGACTGCAGATAGCGGTTGGGGGTGAGCGTGGTGAAATCCTGCTTGAGATAACCCGGCGCGAAATCCGGCGAGACGAAGCGTTCTTCCAGTTGCACGGCGGCGCCGTTCTCGTAATGCACGATCTCGGAATAGAAGATCTTGCCACGCGGTGAGAGGCGGAATTCGGCGGTGAGCGCGGCGTCGGCGCGCAGCGCCTCGAGGCGCAAAACCTCCGCGCGGTGAGTGTGGCCACGCGCGCTTATGTCTTCGGCGATGTCATAAACTTCCAGCAGTGTTGCGCGCGGGGCGCGGGGCTGCACGAAGGTGCCAACCCCCTGCACGCGCAGCAGCAGCCCGTCAGCCGACATCTCGCGCAGGGCCCGGTGCACCGTCATGCGTGAGGCGCCGAGCGTTTCCATCAGTTCGAATTCGGAAGGAATTTTGCCGCCTTCGGCCCAGCGCCCGGCGGCGATGCCCTCCAGCAGGTAGGTCTTTACCTGTTCGTAGAGTTTGGGTGGTTTCTCGCCCATCTCAGACCAGCCGGTTCACCATTGCGTCAAACCGCAGCCGCGCGGTTTGTGCAAGGGCGTGGCGGCCTTGCGCCACAACCTGGCGGCCGCCTGCCCATACATCGCGCACGGCGGGCTGGCGGGTGCAGAATACCGATTGCGACAGGGTAAGCTCTGGGGCCTCGCCGTCCAGCGTGACGAAGCTGGCTGGCGCGCCGGGGCGAAGCCCGCCTTGCAGCCCGAGCGCCTGCGCCCCGCCCGCCACAGCCGCCTGATAGAGCGCGGTGGCCGTTGCCGGTTCCTTGGGTGATGCCATTACGTTTCGGGCGTGGCGGGTAAGGCGCTGCGAGTATTCCAGCATCTGCAACTCCCGCGCTGCGTCGATGAGCACGTTGGAATCCGACCCCACGCCCCAGGCGCCGGTAAAATGCTGGGCGGGGAAAATGCCGTCGCCCAGATTGGCCTCGGTGATCGGGCATAGCCCGGCGACGGCGCCTGTTGCTGCCATTGCCGCACCTTCATCCGGCGTGATGTGCGTGGCATGCACCAGGCACCAGTTCGGGCCGACCGGCGCATTGTCCAGCAGGGACTCAACCGGGCGCTGGCCGCAAAAGCCGAGGCAGGCCTCGACCTCGGCCATTTGCTCGGCAATGTGGATATGCACGGGCCGTTCGCCCGCCAGCTGCGCAAGCGCTTTCACCTCGGGCATTGTGGCGGCGCGCAGCGAATGCGGCGCCACGCCGGAGGGTGCGAGCGCTGCGCAGCGCTCGTAAAGCTTCGTGTAACCGTCAAGCGATGAGACGAAGCGCCGTTGCTCGGGGGCAGGGGGCGTGCCGCCGAACCCGGCATGGGCGTAGAACACGGGGAGCAGCAGCAGCTCGATGCCTGCCGCGTCGGCGGCCGCCGCGAGCCGCGCCGCCATCTCTCCGATATCGTCGTAAGGCGTGCCGTCGGGGGCGTGGTGCAGATAATGGAATTCGGCAACGGACGTGAACCCGCCTTCAAGCATCTCGACGAAGGCGAGCGTCGCGGCGTCCTGCATATCGTCGGGCGACATGGAAAGTGCGAGTTTGTACATCAGCGTCCGCCAGGTCCAGAAACTGTCCTGCTCCGCGCCCCGGCGCTCTACATGCCCGGCCATGGCGCGCTGAAACGCATGGCTGTGCAAATTGGGCATGCCCGGCAAGGCGATGCCATGCCCGCCCGGCACGCCGGTCCGCACCTCGGAGATCATGCCGTGCTCCACGCGCACCAGCACGTTCTCGGCCCAGCCGGCGGGCAGCAGCGCGTGACGGAACAAATATGTGTTTGACACTGGACAGCCCCTGTCGATCTCCGATATTGTATATACAACTGAAACTCACAGTCCGCCAAGGCCGAACTTGCGATGCGCGTTTTCACCCATGCCCGTTTGGCGACCATGAACGCCTGACATGCCCGGCTTGGGCATGGTCGAGGACGGCATGCTGGCCGAGGAGGGCGGGCGCATTGTTTATGCCGGTCCGGCCTGCGACCTGCCGGCTGATGAGATCGTCGATTGTGAAAATCGCTGGATCACCCCGGGGCTTATCGATTGCCACACGCATCTGGTCTTCGCCGGGGACCGCGCGGCGGAGTTCGAAGCCAGGCTCGAAGGTGCCAGCTATGAGGAGATTGCCCGCGCGGGCGGAGGGATTCTCGGCACCATGCGCGCCACGCGCGCGGCGACACCCGCCGAACTCGATGCCGCTGCCCGCAAGCATCTGGCGCCACTGCTGGCCGAGGGTGTAACGACGGTGGAGATCAAATCCGGCTACGGGCTCTCGCCCGCGGCTGAATATAAATGCCTGGAGGTCGCTCGCGGGCTAGGCGATCTTATTGATATTTCCGCAACCTTTCTCGGCGCGCATAGCGTCCCGCCCGATTGCGCACGCGAGGATTATCTTCGCCTGCTTTGCGATGAGATGATCCCCCACGTCGCCCGGCACCATTTGGCCGAGGCGGTGGACGCGTTCTGCGAGACCATCGCCTTCTCTCCCGCGGAGACCGAACGGGTTTTCGACGCCGCGCTAAAAGCCGGGCTGCGGGTGAAGCTGCATGTCGATCAGCTCTCCAACCTGCACGGGGCCGCTCTTGCCGCGCGCTACCATGCGCTTTCGGCTGATCATCTCGAATGTACCGATGAGCCCGGCGTCCGCGCCGTGGCGGAAGCCGGCACGGTGGCGGTGCTGCTGCCCGGCGCGTTCTTCATGCTGCGCGAGACGCGCCTGCCGCCCATCGCGGCTTTCCGCAAGCATGGCGTGCCCATGGCCGTCTCCACGGATCTCAACCCCGGCACGTCACCATTATTCTCGCTGCTGCTGGCGATGAACATGGCGGCGACGCAGTTTCGTCTCACCGTTACCGAGTGTCTGCTCGGCGTCACCCGCCACGCCGCCATGGCGCTCGGGCGCCGCGATGTCGGCGTGCTCCGGGCCGGTGCCAAATGCCATCTGGCGATCTGGGACATCGAACATCCTGCCGAGCTTGTCTACAGGCTCGGCTTTAATCCGCTTTACAAACGAATCTGGAGTGCCTCATGAAGCTCACCCCCGGCGATGTGACGCTTGCGCAATGGCGCGCGATTTATCGTGGTGCTGCCGTGGCGTTCGACGAGGCTGCCCTGCCCGCCATCGCGGCCGGCGCTGCGGCGGTCGAAGAAATTTTATCCCGCGACGAACCGGCCTATGGCATCAACACGGGCTTCGGCAAGCTGGCCACGGTGCGCATCGCGCCCGATGATCTCGCCACGCTGCAGCGCAATCTCGTGCTCTCGCACGCGGCGGGTGTCGGGCCTGCCATGCCGGTGGCCATCGCGCGGCTTATGATGGCGCTCAAGCTCGGCTCGCTCGGCCAGGGCGCATCGGGCGTGCGGGTGGAGACCGTGTGCATGCTCGCCGCCCTGCTTGAGAAAGACCTGATCCCCGTGGTGCCCGCCCAGGGCTCGGTCGGCGCGTCGGGCGATCTCGCGCCGCTCGCGCACATGACCGCCGCGATGCTGGGCGTCGGCGCGTTCTTCGTGAAGGGCGAGCGCGTTCCCGCCGCCGAGGCGCTGGCGCAGGCCGGTCTCGCGCCGCTCGTGCTTGGCCCCAAGGAGGGGCTGGCCCTGCTTAATGGCACGCAATTCTCCACCGCGAACGCCCTGGCCGGGCTTTTCGAGGCCGAGCGCCTGTTCCGTTCCGCGCTCGTCACCGGCGCGCTCTCGACCGATGCCGCCAAAGGCACGGACGCGCCGTTCGACCCGCGCATCCATGCGGTGCGCCGCCACCGGGGGCAGGTCGAGGTCGCCGACGCCCTGCGCGGCCTCATGGCGGGCAGCGCCATCCGCGCCTCGCACCGGGTGAACGACCCGCGCGTGCAGGACCCGTATTGCCTGCGCTGCCAGCCGCAGGTGATGGGCGCGGTGCTGGACGTGCTGCGCCAGGCTGCCGCCACGCTGGAAACGGAAGCCAACGGCGTGACCGACAACCCGCTGATCTTCATCAACCCCACCGAAGCGCTCTCCGGCGGCAATTTCCACGCCGAGCCGGTGGCCTTCGCGGCTGACATGATCGCCATGGCGCTGTGCGAGATCGGCTCGCTCGCCGAACGCCGCCTCGCCATGCTGGTGGATCCGGCGCTTTCCGGCCTTCCGGCTTTCCTTACGCCGCATCCCGGCCTAAATTCCGGCTTCATGATCCCGCAGGTGACGGCTGCGGCTTTGGTCTCCGAGAACAAGACCCGCGCCTTCCCGGCTTCAGTGGATTCCATCCCCACCTCGGCCAACCAGGAGGACCATGTTTCCATGGCCGCCCATGGGGCGCGGCGCCTGGCCGAGATGAACGACAATCTGCGGGCGGTCATCGCCATCGAATGGCTCGCCGCCGTGCAAGGGTGCGATTTCTGGCCCATGCCATCATCGGTCCCGCTGGAGGCTGCCCGTGCCACCTTGCGCGCGAAAGTCCCGCATCTGGACGAGGACCGGTATTTCGCGCCCGACATCGAGGCGGCGATCGCCCTGCTGGCCGAGGGCGCGCTGGACGACGCAACTCTGCCGGGGCTGGCATGAGCCTGTTCACCCTGCGCCGTGGCGAGGCGCCGCTGATCCTCTCGATGCCCCATGGGGGCACGGAAATTCCTGAGGAATTCGCAGGGTGCTTCGTCTCCGGTTGGCTGGCGCGCAAGGACACCGACTGGCACATTCCCGCGCTCTACGCCTTTGCCGAGGCGTTGGGATGCGACGATCATCGCCGCCAACATCTCCCGCACGGTTATCGACCTGAACCGTGCCCCCTCCGGCGCCTCACTTTATCCGGGCCAGATGACCACCGGCCTCTGCCCCGCCGAAACCTTCGACGGCGAACCGCTCTACGCCTCCGCCCCGCCGGACGACGCGGAGACCGCACGCAGGCTGGCGCTCTACTTCCGCCCCTATCATGCGGCGCTTGAAGGCGAGATCGCCCGGCTGCGCGCGAAGCATGAGAATATTGTGCTCTATGACTGCCACTCCATCCGCAGCCGCGTCGCCCGGCTGTTCCCAGGGGAGTTGCCGCAGTTCAACATCGGCACCAATGGCGGCACGTCCTGCGCGCCGGAATACGAAGCACTCGTTGCCGGAATCTGCGCGCGCTCCGGCTTCTCCTGGGTGCTGAACGGGCGCTTCAGGGGCGGTTGGATCACCCGCCATTACGGCAACCCGCAAGCTGGCGTTCACGCCATCCAGATGGAACTCGCCATGCGCGGCTACATGGACGAGCCCGCAACGCCCACGCCCGAAAACTGGCCCGCACTCCTCAACCCTGCCGCGCCCATTCTGCCTGTTCTGCAAGACATCCTGAAAGGACTTTGCCCATGACGCGTCTCGACAATGCCCGTGTCATCCGCGCGCCGCATGGGGCGGCGCTTTCCGCCAAATCCTGGCTTACCGAAGCGCCGCTGCGCATGCTGATGAACAACCTCGACCCGATGGTGGCCGAGCGCCCGGAGGAGCTGGTGGTGTATGGCGGCATCGGCCGCGCCGCGCGGGACTGGGAGAGCTTCGACCGCATCGTCTCCACGCTCAAGCGCCTGGAGGCCGACGAGACCCTGCTCGTGCAGTCTGGCAAGCCGGTCGGCGTGTTCCGCACGCACACCGATGCCCCGCGCGTGCTCATCGCCAATTCCAACCTTGTGCCAAACTGGTCGAACTGGGCGCATTTCAACGAGCTCGATCGCAAGGGCTTGATGATGTACGGGCAGATGACGGCGGGCTCCTGGATTTACATCGGCACGCAGGGCATCGTGCAGGGCACGTATGAGACGTTTGTCGAGGCCGGGCGGCGCCATTATGGCGGTGACCTCGCTGGCAAATGGGTGCTCACAGCCGGGCTTGGCGGCATGGGCGGCGCGCAGCCTCTGGCCGCCACCATGGCGGGTGCCTCGTGCCTTGCCATCGAATGTCAGGCGAGCCGCATTGAGATGCGCCTGAAGACCCGCTACGTGGACATGCGCGCCGACACGCTGGACGAGGCTCTGGCGATCATCGAGCGTTCCTGCGCCGAGAAGAAGCCGGTTTCCGTTGGCCTGCTCGGCAACGCGGCGGAAATCCTGCCCGAGCTGCTGAAACGCGGCGTGAAGCCCGATCTGCTCACCGACCAGACATCGGCGCACGACCCGGTGAACGGCTATCTGCCAATTGGCTGGAGCGTGGCGGAATGGGAAGCCAAGCGCGAGACCGATCCGGCCGCCGTGGAGAAGGCAGCCCGCGCCTCCATGGCCGTGCATGTGCGCGCCATGCTGGGTTTCCACGCGCTGGGCGTGCCGACCTTCGACTACGGCAACAACATCCGCCAGCGCGCCAAGGAGGAAGGTGTGCAGGATGCCTTCGCCTTCCCCGGCTTCGTGCCCGCCTATATCCGCCCGCTGTTCTGCAAGGGCATCGGCCCGTTCCGCTGGGCGGCACTCTCGGGCGACCCGGAGGATATCTACAAGACCGACGCCAAAGTGAAGGAGCTGCTGCCGGACAAC
Source organism: uncultured Alphaproteobacteria bacterium (assembly GCA_963750235.1). Taxonomy (GTDB): domain Bacteria; phylum Pseudomonadota; class Alphaproteobacteria; order Acetobacterales; family Acetobacteraceae; genus Acidocella. The sequence goes on along the minus strand of CAVVPW010000002.1, from coordinate 304,650 downwards.
AAGCACCTGCATAACTGGCTGGACATGGCGAAGGAGCGCATTGCCTTCCAGGGCCTGCCCGCGCGCATCTGCTGGGTGGGCCTGGGCGACCGCCACCGCTTGGGCCTCGCCTTCAACGAGATGGTGGCGAAGGGGGAACTCTCGGCGCCTATCGTCATCGGCCGCGATCATCTCGATTCCGGCTCCGTCGCCTCGCCCAACCGCGAGACCGAGGCCATGAAGGATGGCTCGGATGCGGTGTCCGACTGGCCGCTGCTGAACGCGCTGCTCAACTGTGCCTCGGGCGCCACCTGGGTGTCGCTGCATCACGGCGGCGGCGTGGGGATGGGCTTCTCCCAGCATGCGGGCATGGTCATCTGCGCCGACGGCACGCCGGAAGCGGCCAAGCGGCTAGAGCGTGTGCTGTGGAACGACCCGGCCACTGGCGTGATGCGCCATGCCGATGCGGGCTACGACATCGCGCTGAACTGCGCGCGCGAGAAGGGCCTCGACCTGCCGGGGATTCTCGGCTGACCGTGCGCCACTCTTTGCCGCGCCGCGCTCGAAGAAGGGAAGGAGTGCTGCTGTATCCAGGAGGTGTACTCCGCTAGCGTCCTCGTTAAACAAGCAAAACAAGAGGAGCGTCAGATGTCCGGCTATGCCACGCACGAGGTGCTGAACCAGCCGCCGGAATTCGCCGGCTTCAATGCCTATCTCGGCGATGCCGCGCTGCGCGACGCGGTGGCGGCGTTTGGCGCCAGCTGGGCGGAGGAGCGGCTGGCGGCCTGCGGCGCGCGCATCGGCAGCGCGCATATGCAGGCCCTGGCGCGGGACGCCAACCGCCATACGCCGGAGCTGCGCACGCATGACCGCTTCGGCCACCGCATCGACGAGGTGGAGTTCCACCCCGCCTGGCACGAGCTGATGACTATGCTGCGGGCGGATGAGGTGCATGCGCTGGGCTGGAATGCCGGCCGCCCCGGCGCGCAAATGGCGCGGGCCGCGCTGTCGTATCTGTGGTCGCAAGGGGAGGCCGGGGTGGGCTGCCCCGCCGCCATGACGTTTGCGTCCATCGCCGCCTTGCGCCACGCGCCGGGGCTGCTGGAAAAATTCCGGGAGAAAATCTTGTCGCCCGGCTACGACCCCGCCCCTGTGCCACCGGGCGCCAAAACCGCGCTCACCGTGGCGATGGCGATGACCGAGAAGCAGGGCGGCTCGGACCTGCGGCAGACGCAGACGACCGCCGCCCCGGCCGGTGGCGGGAAGTTCCGGCTCATCGGGCATAAATGGTTTTTCTCCGTTCCCACCTCCGACCTGTTTCTTACCCTGGCGCGCACGGAGGCGGGCATCTCCTGCTTTTTGGCCCAGGGCTGGCGCGACGAGGGCGAGCGCAATTTCCTGCTGCTGCAACGGTTGAAGGATAAATGCGGAAATCGCTCCAACGCCTCGTCGGAGGTGGAGTTCCGCGGGCTGGAGGCAGAGCTTGTGGGGGTGGAGGGGCGCGGCATAGCCACGATTTTAGAGATGGCGCAGCTCACCCGGCTGGAATGCGCCCTGGGCTCGGCCGGGCTGATGCGCCAGGCGGTGGGTCTGGCCATCCACCACGCCAGCCACCGCACGGCGTTCCAGCGCCGTCTGGCCGACCAGCCCTTGATGGAGACCGTGCTCGCCGATCTCGCCCTGGAGGCCGAGGGGGCGATGTGGCTGGCCATGCGCGCCGCCGCCGCGCTCGACGCCGCCCCGCTTAATGCCGCTGAGGCGGCGCTGTTCCGCATCCTGGCACCCATTGCCAAATACTGGATCTGCAAGCGCGCCCCGGCCGTGGCGGCGGAGGCGATGGAATGCCATGGCGGCAATGGCTTCATCGAGGAGCACCCGGCGGCGCGGCTGTACCGGGACGCCCCCGTGAACGGGCTGTGGGAGGGCTCGGGCAATGTCATCTGCCTGGACGTTCTTCGCGCCCTGACGCGCGAGCCCGAGGCCGCCGCGGCGCTGCGGGCCGAGATCGCCCTGGCGGCGGGCGGGCACAAGGCGCTGGATGAGTGGCTGGCCGCACCTCTGCCACCGCCCACGGAGGGCCATGCGCGGCAACTGACACAGCATCTGGCGGTGGCGCTGACGGCGAGCCTGTTGCTGCGCCACGCGCCGACGGCGCTGGCCGAGGCGTTCTGCGCGACGCGTCTGGGGCAGGGTGGCGGGTTTGCGTTCGGGTCGCTGCCGGTGAGGGCAGGGGCGGCGGCGATATTGCAGCGCGCGGCCGCCTGAGAGGCTCGCGCGCAAGCTGAGGATGCGGCTGAGGATGCCGAGCGCGGCAGCATGCGCCGCGGCGACGAGCCGGCAGCCAGTTCTGCCACGCTGACGCTGGGAGAATCGCTCAAAAGCGCCATGGTTTTCAGTGTCATGTATCTGGCGCGCTGCGTGGCCCATTCGTCGTTTTGCTCGAGCAGCAGGGCGCCGATGAACCTGCCCCCAGCGGCGCGGTGGTGCTGCGTACGCCAATCGGCGGGAGCCGCGTCCTCCCCGAGTTGGAAGAAGACGCGCGACCGCGGATTGTTAGGTGCCTTCGGAGAGCAGCACCTTGGGGCGCGCCGCCGCGGCCACGCCCTTGCGCAGCCAGGCGAGCCAGTTCTCCATGCCCTCCCAGGTGCGGGCCGAGAGGGTAAGGCAGGCCATGCCAGGATGCACCCGCTGCGCGTAGCCCTGCGCCGTCTCCACGGAGAAATCGAGATACGGCAGCAGGTCGGATTTATTCAACAGCATCAGATCCGAGGCATAGAACATGTCCGGATATTTCAGCGGCTTGTCCTCGCCCTCGGTCGTGGAGAGCACCACCACCTTGTGGGTCTCGCCGAGGTCGAACCCCGCCGGGCAGACAAGGTTGCCGACATTCTCGATGAACAGCAATCCGCCGCGTAAGGAAGGCAGATGCTCAAGCGCGTGGCCGATGCCATGTGCGTCCAGATGGCAGCCCTTGCCGGTGTTGATCTGATGCGCCGGGACGCCGGTAGCTTTGATGCGGTCGGCATCCAGCCCGGTTTGCTGGTCGCCCTCGATCACCCCGATGGGGAACTCGCCTTTCAGCCCCTCGATGGTTTTCACCAGCAGCGTCGTCTTGCCGGAACCGGGCGAGGAGACGAGGTTGATGACGAAGATGCCCTGCCCGGTGAAAAAACGGCGGTTGGCATCGGCATGGCGCTGGTTCGCGGCCATGATGTCCTGTTCCACCTGCACCATGCGGGTGTTGGAAAGTCCCGGCGCGTGGGCATGCTCCGGCCCGTGATGATCATGGTGATGATCATGATCGTGGGAATGATCGCCGCAGCCGCAAACGCCGCACATATTATGATACCTCCAGCTGCCTGACCCGCATCTGCTGGCCTTCCAGAATCTGCAATTGGTAGCTGCCGCAATTCGGGCAGCCATCGCCATGGCGGCGCACCGCCACGCGGGCGCAGCATTGCATGCACCACGCCTCGCCGTCCACAACTTCGGTGATGAGCTCCGCGTCCTCGGCCAGCGTGCCGCGCGCGACAATGGGGAAGTTGAAGCGCATCGCCTCCGGCTCGATGGTCGCGAGTGCGCCGATCTCCAGCCACACCTTGTGCACCTGGGTAAAATGCTGCGCGGTGGCTTGTGCCTCCAGTGTCTGCACCAGCCCCTCGCAGAGTGACATCTCATGCATCGGCATCACCCAGGCGGATGAACTTGTTCTTCGGCGCCTCGCAGACCGGGCAGGTCCAGTTGTCAGGCAGTTCCTCGAAGGGGGTACCGGGTGGGATCTGCCACACATCGTCGCCCTCTTCCGGGTCGTACACATGCCAGCAGATGCGGCACTCCCAAGGCCTGCTCACCGGTATACACCGCGCAGTGCACGCACGCGTTTGGCGGAATCCGCGATATCGTCCGGCGCGGCGCAGGCCATGGCGGGGATCTCCACAATGTCCAGCGAATTCAGGATGAGCTGGTTGGAGGCGTTGGAGAACTGCACCCACCATGTCGCGGCAAGATGCGTGGAGCGGATACGGCAAGAGCCGTAACCCGCGGAGATGATGACGACATCGCCCTCGCCCAGCGTGCGCACCAGCCAGCCGAGATCGGCATCGGACATCGGCACAAGGTCTAGGTTGAAATTATGCGTCGCGCCCATAGTCATAAAACGCTCGCTGCGGGCGATAATCTCAGCCAGCACATGCGGAGCGTTGATGACGTCGTCGGGGATGGTCTCCGGGTCTGGCAGAGCCATCGGCTTGGCGGCGGCGCGCTGACGCAGGACCTCTGGTACATCGCCGACCTCCAGGTAATCCACCGCCTCGCCGCGTACGCGCCAGAGCCCGGCGAAGATGGTTTCCTCCACCTGCAGATCCGGGCGGCCCATGGCCAGCGCCGAGACCTCGCCAGACCCCAGAACCTCCGTGAGAAAGCGCAGGGCCGCCGGTGTGGCGTCCCGCAGATCCAGCATTTGCGGCACGCCGGGTGTGAAGGTGGTGAGCGCCTGCTCGATCCGGTCCAGCCAGACCTCTCCAGCCGTGCGCAATTCCGGATCGTCGGGCAGCAGCGGCGGCACGTACTGCGCCACGCTGCTGGGCAGGGGCAGGTAGGCGGGGCCTTCTTCCGGCGTCACGGACATTATGCGGTTCGCTCCGGGCTGAGGATCTTGCTGACTTCCTCACTATACACGCTCCAATCGCGTATGCGAGGCAGGCTGAGCACCACGGCGCCGTCGCGCAGGAACAGCAAAGTCGGCCGCACGCTGATCTTGAAGCGTACGGCAAGTTTCTTCTCGGTGTCTGGATCGATCACGCCAATACGAAACTGTCCGGGAAACTCCTTCAGCAGCTCCGGCAACACCACGGCAAGATCGTCGATTTCCGGATAGCGCGAGGGATTGCCCGTGAAGAACAGCGCGGTGAGGCCCTGGGCGGTGAAGCCATCCACATCGTCCTGCCCCAGCGAGACAATGCCTGGCATTTGCAACAGGCGGCGCAGCGGCGCCGAGAGTGTATCGGTATTCATGCGAAGCAACCCGCCTCGTAATTGTCCAGCGCCACGGAATCCGGGCCCAGCGAGGCTGCCGCATCCTGGGCGGTGCGCAGCCTCGGCACCACGCCGAATCGTGAGAGATAGGAAATAGCCTCGGCGATCGCCGCGTCGATCTGCGCCCGCACAGGCGCGGTAATGCTGCCGCCATAATTCTCAAGGTCCAGCGGCTGCACGCCGATGAGCCGCACATGCAAGGGCAGCGTGTCCTTGAGCCGGGCGAGGCCGAGCACGTCCACCATGCTGGTCTGGTGCAGGCTCATCTTCTTGGCGGTCAGGCATTGCGGCACGTCGTCGTCGTCCGCCAGCACCATCTCACCCGGCTCGCGCCCGAAATCCACCGCATCCAGGATAACCAGCACATCCGTGTCCTCGACCAGCGGCAGCAGGGCCAAGCCCTGCGTGCCGCCATCGACGAGCTTCACGGTCTCGGGGAACACATAGCGCGCATGCAGGGCTTCCACGGCGCGCACGCCGAACCCCTCATCCGCCCAGAGGATGTTGCCCACACCGAGGATGGTGACGGTCTTCATGGCCGGTTATCTTTGAAAAAGCGCCACCCGTTGATCATGGTGCTGACCATGGTCTGGCGGGACATGATGTCCTCGCGGAGGACAAGATAGATATGCGCGATCACGAAGATCAGGATGTACCACATGCCCAGGTGGTGCCAGGTATGCACCTGCATGCTGCCGCCGAATAACGGAATCACCCAGGAGGTGAACAGGGCGTGCGACCAGCCGCCCGCGCCCTCGCCGTACAGCGCGAAGCCGGTGACGATCTGGAAGATCACGCCGAACACGAACATCAGGAACATCGCAGTTTGCGCCAGCGGATTATGCCCGACCTCGCGCAGGGATTCTCGCTCGAGGAGCAGGTACCAGCGCAATGTTTTCCAGAATTCGTGGCGCCATTCGCCCGACCATACGCGCGGCAGGAAAAGCTCCCGCGCGTATTTGTTGCCCACCAACGCCCAATAGATACGCAGCAAGAAGCCAACGCCCAGGATATAGGCGGCAGTGAAGTGGATGAGCCGGATATCGCCCATGATGAAGTGGTGGAACGGCTCGCCCGCGATGAGCGGCCAAGCCGGGTTGCCGATGAGATAGCCCGTGGCGGCGACGATGAGGATGCAAGGCGCCGTCACCCAGTGCCAGAGCCGAACGGGAAGCTCGTAGACATAGGCGGGGGCATGCACCCCCGGCTTGGTGTTGGGCGCGCTCATGGTTCAGCGCACCTGCACGCGGATCAGCTCTCCGCCATCCGGTGCCATCACATGTGTGGAGCAGGCCAGGCACGGGTCGAAGCTGTGCAGCGTGCGCAGGATTTCGAGCGGCTGGTTCGGGTTGGCCAGCGGCGTGCCGAGCAGTGCGGCCTCGAACGCGCCGACATTGCCGGCTGGGTCGCGCGGCGAGCCGTTCCAGGTTGTGGGCACCACCGCCTGGTAGGAGGCGATCTTGCTGTTCTCGATATGCACCCAATGACCGAGCGCGCCGCGCGGGGCCTCGGTGAAACCCACGCCCTTCACGCTGGCGGGCCAGGTGGCGGATTCCCAGTTCTCCGTGTTCGCCGTCGCCGTGTCGCCCGCGGCGATATTGGCGATGAGCTGGTTGTAGCAATCCTTCAGCTTGTGCGCGGCCCAGCTGGCTTCCAGCCCGCGCGCCGCGGTGCGGCCCAGCGTGGTGAAGAGCGCGCCGAAGGGCAGGCCGAGATCGGTGAGCAGCTTGTCCACCGGGTCCTTGAACTCGGAAATGCCCTTGGCGTAGCCGATGGTGAAGCGCGAGAGCGGCCCCACCTCCATGGCATGACCGCGCCAGCGCGCCGCCTTGATGTAGGAGTATTTGGCCCCCTCATCGAGCTGCTGGATGTTCGTCTTGGTGCCAACCGTGTTCGGACCAAGCTCGAAATTCGGCTCGGTGATGCCATCCCACGGATGCAGCCCCTTGGACTCGTCCGGGTACTTGTACCAGGAGTGATCGACGAATTCCTGCACCTGATCCGGATCGGTGAGGTCCACGTCCATCACCTCGTTGAGGTTGCCGTTGACGATGGCACCGCGCGGAATCATCAGGTTGGTATAGTCGTTGGCGTGGAGCGGGAACTCGCCGTAAGCCAGCACATTCTGGCCGGCGAGGCCCTGGCCGTAATCCCAGTTCTTGTAGAAGCTGGCGATGGCTTTCAGATCGGGGATGTAAACCTGGTCGATGAACGCGATCGTGCGGCCGATGATGTCCGCCACCAGGTTGAGCTGGACGACGTTCACAGGGGCGCCGGCGCCCATCGGCGCGTCCATGTTTATGGCGCAGGCCATGCCGCCCACCAGCCAGTTCGGGTGCGGGTTCTTGCCGCCGAACACGGTGTGGATCTTCACGATCTCACGCTGGAAATCGAGCGCTTCCAGGTAATGCGCGACGGCCATCAGATTGGCCTCGGGCGGCAGCACATAGGCCGGGTTGCCCCAATAGCCGTTCATGAACGGGCCAAGCTGGCCGGAATCGACGAAGCGCTGCAGCCGCGCCTGCACATCGGAGAAATAGCCCGGCGAGGACTTGCCCCAGGGCGAGATGCTCTGCGCCAGCGCGCTCGTCGCCTTCGGGTCCGCCTTCAGCGCGGAGATCACGTCCACCCAGTCCAGCGCGTGGAGGTGGTAGAAATGCACGAGATGGTCATGCGCCCACAGCGTGAGCTGCATCATGTTGCGGATGATGTTGGCGTTCTCGGGGATCTGGATGCCGAGCGCGTTCTCCACCGCGCGCACAGAGGTGAGCGCATGGGTGCCGGTGCACACGCCGCAGATGCGCTCGCAGAAGGCCCAGGCGTCGCGCGGGTCGCGGCCCTTGAGGATGATCTCCAGCCCGCGCCACATGGTGCCGGTGGAGACCGCGTTGCGGATGACGTTGTCGCTGTCGAGATTCACCTCGCAGCGCATGTGGCCTTCGATGCGCGTGACGGGATCGACCACCATGCGGCGGCCGGAATTGTCGAGCGTGAAGCCGTTCGGGGTTTGCACGGTCATTACTGCTTGTCTCCGTCACCCGGCTTGCGGGTGAAATGCTTGATGGCGCTGGCCCCGGCATGCGCGGCCACGCCGGCCAGAGCGGCGACGGCGGCGGTGGCGCCGACGGTATCCGCCGTGGCCTCGACACCGAACCCGGCGCCGATATTCGCCAGACGAGAATAGAACGGGCCGTTATCCCAGAAATTCTCTTCCGAGCAGCCGATGCAGCCATGGCCGGATTGGATGGGGAAGGACACGCCGCCATTCCAGCGCACGGTGGAGCAGGCGTTATAGGTGGTCGGGCCCTTGCAGCCCATCTTGTACAGGCAGTAGCCTTGGTGCGCGCCTTCATCGTCCCAGGACTGCACGAACTCGCCGGCGTCGAAATGCGGGCGGCGGTAGCATTTGTCGTGAATGCGCTGGCCGTAGAACATGGCCGGACGGCCGCGGCTGTCCAGCTCGGGCAGGCGGTCGAAGGTGAGGATGTAGGAGATCACGCCGGTCATCACCTCGGCGATGGGCGGGCAGCCAGGCACCTTGATGATCGGCTTGTCGGTGATAACCTTGTCGATGGGCACGGCCTGGGTCGGGTTCGGCTTGGCGGCCTGCACGCAGCCCCAGCTGGCGCACGCACCCCAGGCGATCACGGCCCTGGCGTTCTTGGCCACCTGCTGCAGCCGCTCCACGAAGGGCTTGCCGCCGATGATGCAGTACATGCCGTCCTCGTTGAGCGGCGGGTTGCCCTCCACCGCCAGCACATACTCGCCGGGATATTTGTTCGGAATGTCATCAAGGATCGACTCCGCGTCATGGCCGGCAGCGGCCATCAGCGTGTCGTCGTAGTCGAGGGAGATCATCTTCAGGATGACGTCGGAGGAGAGCGGGTTGCCGGAGCGGATGAACGACTCCGAGCAGCAGGTGCATTCCAGCCCATGCAGCCACAGCACCGGCAGGCGCGGCTTGGTTTCCATCGCATGCGCGATCTTGTCGGCATAGACCGGCTCGAGGCCCAGCGCCGCGGCCGTCAGGCTGCAGAACTTAAGAAAAGAGCGCCGGGATGTGCCCTGCGCCCGCATCAACTCGTAGAAAGTCTGAGGTCTATCCGCCACGCTGATTATCTCCACTCCATCCGTCGGAGCGGCGTGCAACGACGACCAAGGCGCCGGATGCCCGCCAGCATAAGTGAGCACCACTGGCGCGCTGCCCGCTGAGATTGCATTGATCCAAATCAATCGGTTCGAGCCCGAGAAAATCCACTTCGCGGTTCTTTGCGGCGTGTAAATCGGCAGGGGAGGCGACGCCTGTCGGCGCATTAACCATCTGATTTTGGGTCGTGTCTGCGGGGGCACCCCAGTCTTTATCGGAGAAATCCCCCTGCTTCAGGGCATGAAATCTTACCAAAAAAGCTCTCATTTCAAGCAGGATGAATTCCCGGTCTCAGGTCAAGGGGCTCCAACACAAACAGGGTTATGTCCCGAGCAGGCGCTGCTGGCAGGCTGATAAAATTTTAGGGCTCTACTCAGAACGTCGTCACGGCTCTGACGCCGGCAACAAACTCATTGCGCAGGTTATGCGTCGGGTCGTCGGGATCAGGCACGCCGGCACCCGGGTTGATAATGTATTGAAAATCGGGCTGCACCGCCAGCCATGGTACGACTTGCGCCTGGTACGTGACTTCTATCAGTTCTTCGGTCCCCCGCGCGGTTACGCCCGCATCCCGGTCCAAGGCCGCGGCACGGCTGCTCACCTTACCCAACCCAAAATCGATGCCCGCCTGGTCGTTGTCCCGCCCCGGCAGGGGAGACGCCAGCGCCACACCGCCATTGAAGAAGAAATCGATCAAATTCTGCGTGTCAGGCGCGCCCATGATTTTGCCAAAAACGTTCAGGTTTCTGGAACTGTCGGCCGCCGATTGCCACACCGTCTGGTCCACCACGCCGTAAAGGCCGTAATTGCCATGGTGCATGATCGGATTGCCGTTGCTATTTGGCGCGGAAAGAGGGAGTCCGTCCGTGCCGAACTCCTGATCCGGAAAGCTTCCCGTATCGTACCAGAAGCCAAGCTTGTAGGTGCCCGGCAGGCCTGACGACTGACCGGCGCTCTGCCCCGTCTCGCCAACCACCGGCTGGTTCACCGCATATTGGTATTCGGCGATGTACAGCGCGCCGGTATTCAGGTTGAACTTGGCGCCATTGGCGTCGAGCATCTGCGCATCCTCGTTGAACGACCCGCCGCCGGGATTGTCGTCGAACACGCCTGCCAGGATCGCCTGATTATCGGCCGGTTTGAATTGCAGCCGTACGCCCAGGGACGAGAGCGGATAGGCCGGACCCCCGCCATAAAGATCGTAGGTTGGGACCAGCGGCCAGCCGGCCATCGTGTTGACGAACAGACCGGAATATTTGCTGATGATAAATTCGTTGTCGATGCTCTGCTGGCCGATCTTGATATCGGCGCGGCTGTGGTCGAAGGCTTGGTCGTACCACATTTCCCACAGCCTTGTGCCATCCTCGGCCTCATTGCCATTGGCGGTCTGCAGGTTGTCCAGGTACGCGGGGCTCAGCTGTTGACCATGGATTTGCAAGGCGCTGATGTGGAACGTACCGCCCTGCAACCCGAATGCCTTGCCAGTGTCGATTTCCAGAATGCCCGTGGTCACGCCCTGCAGCGTTGCCCCTTGCTTGACACCGCCCAGGGTGTTGCCGAGCAGGTTCTCGCTATCCGTGATACTGAGCGTGGCGCCATAATTGCCCAGGACGGTGCGCAGACCGCCCACGTCGCCGAGCAGGTTTGACCTCTGCCAGATATTGCCGGTCTCGCTCTGCGCCAGAGCCGGCGCGGCACCCAGTGTGCCGAGCACCGCCGCCAGCGACATTGCGGACAAGCCGCCCCGCATCCAATCACGATTGGAGTTTCCCATTACGCTCTCCTGTAAAGTCAGCCTGTTAGATTATACGGCCTCGAACAGCGTCTGACCGATATATTCACCTTTCCGTCCCCCGGGCGGACAGGCGAAGATCGCGCTGCCGACATGCGTGGTGAATTGGTTCAACGCGTCGATCTTCGACATCTTATCGAAGATCCTGACGAAGCCGGTCCGCGGATCTTTCTGATAAGCCTGAAAGAACAGACCGGAATCGTACTCGATACCCTGGTGCCAGGGCGGCCAGCGCTCGGCGACGAAATTCGCGCCGTCATTGTAGGAATAGGACCGCCGCAGGATCTGCGCGCCGCCATTATTCGCGGGTGCCGCCAGCCGCATATGCGAGGTTTCCGGGATGATGTAGTTACCGTTCGCATCCGTCAGCGTTGCGTCCGCTTGCGGATGCTGGATGCTGTAGAGCGCCAACCTGACCGGCAGGGCACGCGACGCCTGCAGACCCAAGCCCAGACCGAGACCGGCTACGAGTAAGGCAGATGCATACTTCATGCGGGATAAAAGACTCGCCTAAATGATAATGCGAATTATTCGCATTATCATTTAGGCGAGTAGTGGATAGGACCAAGCCTGTCAACCGTCTTCAGGAACAGTAACGGCTCAGAGGCTTCGAAAACTGGCAAAGCCAGGCAATAATTCGTCACTACGACCTAGGCCAAGTCCCCACGACGGGGGTGTTTTCCATGGACGATTGGGCGGGGAAGGTGCGGCGGTCATGTCCAACATGCCGGTCCGCTGGTACCGATGGCAGGGACGCATTCCGGCGTTCGAGGTTGCATTCATTTCCGTTTCTTTGCCTTATCGGCAGCATGAAGAATACTAAAGAACAAAAGATCCTCCCATTTCTTGAGGCACCGTCCCAGGAGGTACCTAATCCGCCGGAGCGGCGTGCGGTGCACGTTTCCGGATATGAACGAGAAGGGCGGGATTTTTATGCCACCCCGGCCTGGGTCACGGAAGCGTTGCTGCGGCATGTTCGCTTTCGAGGACCGATCTGGGAACCCTGCTGTGGCACGGGGGCGATGTCGACGGTCTTGGCCGCCCATGGATACGAGGTCGTGTCTACCGATATTGCCGATCGTGGCTTTGGTGAGGCAGGCGTGGATTTCTTTCATCGCACCGCGGTGCCGAGCGGCTGCCGCTGCATCGTGACCAACCCGCCTTACGGCGATACCGGTTCCCATGTCGGGCAGGAAAAATCATCGGCGGCTATGCTGCGGTTCGTGCGCCACGCCATATCCCTGGCGGAAGCGGCGGACGGGCAGTTGGCGCTTCTGGTGCGTCTGCAATGGATCGCAGGCCGGCGCGCCGCCGAATTGATGTCGGCGGCGAGGTTTTCCGCTGTGATCACGCTGATGCAGCGCATTCGCTGGTTTGACATGGGGGCAGACACGAATACCGCTCAGCACCACCATGCGTGGGTCGTGTTTGACCAAAACCATCCCAAAGATCAGCCTCCAGTACTGCTGTTCGCCTGACCTGCCGGTATGCCCCGTGGAGCGGGGATAATGTCCTTACTCATGCATGACATTCAGCTTCCCCCTAAATTAGGGTCCAGACTCATAATATCCACCAGACGACGGCGGCTACCAGATAAATTGATGCGGCGAAATTGACTGCCAGCCGGTCGTAACGGGTGGCGATGCGTCTGAAGTCTTTCAGTCGGCAGAAGGCATTTTCGATGAGATGCCGATCCTTGTATGCCTTTTTGCTGAAACTGAAGGGCTGTTTTCGATTGCGTTTGTTCGGAATGACGGGCTTCGTGCCTCGCTTTTTCAGTGACTTCCGCAATTCAGTGCTGTCATAGGCTTTGTCGGCGAGGAATTTCTTGGCCTTCTTGGTCTTTTGGATCAATGGTTCGGCAATCGGGCAGTCATGCGCCTCACCACCCGTCAGGGTGAGGGAAAGAAGACGTCCTTTAGCATCTGCAATTGCATGGATTTTCGTATTGCGCCCGCCTCGCGACCGACCAATCGCCTGATTTTGCTCCCCCCTTTATGGAATGGCCCGCCCCTCTTCTCTACCATGATCGGGTAAGCAACCGGAGGACGACATGAAGGACGTTCGGATACTTGGGGTAGACTTGGGCAAGAACAGCTGCAGCGTAGTCGGGATGGATGCAGAGGGGCGAGTTCTGCTGCGCCGGCGGATGCGGCGGGAGAGCATTGTCGCACTTGCAGCCAAGCTGCCGGGCTGCATCGTCGCGATGGAGGCGTGCTGCGGTGCGCACCATCTCGGGCGGACATTGGTTGCGCGGGGACACGAGGTGCGGCTTATGTCGCCTGAGTATGTGCGTCCTTACGTCAAGGCGCAGAAGAATGACGACCGGGACGCGGAGGCAATTGCCGAGGCCGCCACTCGGCCAACCATGCGCTTCGTTGCGCTCAAGAGCGAGGCACAACTCGACGTGCAAGTCCTGCATCGTGTGCGGGACCGGCTGGTGGGCCAACGGACATCGCTGATGAACCAGATGCGCAGCATCCTGCTCGAACGCGGGATCTCAGTCGCGCAAGGCAGGCGTAGCCTGCTGGATGCGCTTGCGGCGCTGTCGCAAGAGGACAGCGGGATTGGTGCGCGTATGCGGGTTCTGCTCGACGACATGTTGTGCCAGTGGCGTGCGCTCGATGAACGCATCATGGCGCTGGACGAAGAGTTCACTGAGATGGCGCGCAATGATCCGGCCGCGCGGCGACTGACCACAATCCCGGGAATTGGGGTGATGAATGCGACGGCATTGGTGGCGGCGATTGGGGACGGGCGCACCTTCAGCCGCGGCCGCGACCTCTCAGCCTGGCTTGGCCTGGTGCCGCGCCAGGCGACAACGGGAGGCAAGCCGAAGCTGCTCGGAATCACCAAGCGCGGGAGCAAATACTTGCGCAAGCTGATCATCCAAGGGGCGCGTGCAGCGCTGCCGTCGCTGGCAAGGACAGCGACGGCGTTGGGCGCCTGGCTGCGAGGCTTGCTGGCACGAGCACACAGCAACACAGTAGTGGTCGCATTGGCGAGCAAGTTGGCGCGGATCGCGTGGGCGCTACTGCGCAATGAGACCGGGTTCGTCGCTGGCAGGCTCATGACGGTATAGGACGGCATCGGCTGGCGATGATCACCCGACATCGCGAGCCGTAGAGGGTCTGCGGGTGGTGGAAGCGAGATGGCCTGACAGTCAACCGGTGTCCCGTCAGCCTACGGCGAAAAATGGCACTCGATGCCGGCCCCTTTATGAGGCTCGGGACGCGCGGATCTCCATCTTGGCCAGGGTTCGACCCTGAGACCGGATACGTTGATGCAGACTGCCTTGATCAGATTGCCACAAACCGCTTGCAGACGGGGCGGGCCATACGTTTCCGCCCGATGCAGAGCGGTGAGCCTTAATGTGAGTAGAATCAATCATTTGCGTGGCAGCCGATCTGCCGCGGCTGGCGAGCTCCTGAAACAGTCTTTCCCAAACCCCGCGCTCGGCCCAGCGTACAAACCGATTATAGATCGTCGTCGAAGGGCCATATTCCGGCGGGCAGTCGCACCAGCGGCAACCGCTTTTCATCACGTGCAAGATGCCGCTCAGCACGCGCCGGTCGTCAACGCGCATCTTGCCGCGAACATCAGTCGGCAAAAGCGGTTCAATCTTCGCCCACTGCTCGTCCGATAACCAAAATAAGTTCCGCCTCATGTGCCCCTCCCGAATTGAAAGTAGGGAATCATCAGACCATTGAAACATCAATAGGTTTATTGGGTTTTGGCCCTAGCCAATACCAACGGGGGCAATTTGAGGAAGGGCATTTGAGCCTGAGGTGAAACGATTGCAAGGCCCCGCATGATTTAGGGCGTATGGAGCGTTGCGTCCTGTGCCAAAATCGACATCAAACGGTGTATGGGCGTCACCAAGGTTCCCCCAATGCCGCGAAAGCGCTGCGCCCGGCGATCACCGTCATCGCTGGCAGGTCCGCCAGCCCCCGCCCAGCCAGCAATTCATGCGCCAGCACGATGCAATCCTGCCATCGCTCGTCCGGTGTCCCGTCGCCCTTGCCGGCCCGCAGCCACAACGCCAGCAGCAGTAGCCGTTCTGCCCAGGTCTCTCGTCGCGCCGGCAATACATCCTCCAGTATCCGCCGCATGACCGTGGCCAGCTTCGCCCGCGACTTGGCCGTCACCACCGCCCTGATCTCCGCGTCATCCTCGAACCAGGATTGCAGCAGCGGGTCCTCATCGAGCCAAGCGCCGCTGCGCTGCAAGGAGGCGGTGATCGCAGCCTCGCTTCCCGCCACCGCATCCAATCCGGCGAACAACCGCGCGGTTTCCGCAGCCACGTCGAGGCCGCGATCCTTCCAGTCCGCCGCACCGGTTGCCTCGGCGATGGCAACGGTCGCAGCCATCGGCAGGTTTCCCCTATCCAGACCGCGGGCGATGTGGTGCTGCACGACAATGTCGAGATAGTCGCGCCCAACCGGGAGCCACGCCGTCTGCCGCTGCGCCTCCTTGAGCGTGCGGGTGATCTCCCGGCGCGGCGCGGATAGATCGCACCAAGCGTCGCGCAAACCGAAGCTTTGCTTGAGCAGCAGCCCGGCGAACAGGCCGGTGCGGCCCTTCGGCGTGGTCAGGATCAGGCTCTGCGCCCCGGAGCCGTCCACCAGCGAGCCGTGGATCGCCAGCGCCGGTGTCGGCGCCCATTGTGCGCAGGCCACCCCCTTCACACGCGCCTTGCGGACCAGCCGGTCGATTGCGTCTCGCTCGGTCGCCGGCACCCAGTTGCGGACCAGCAGGGTCCGCCGCAGCATCACCGGCGAGAACGTCTCCGGACCCGCGATCTGCTCCAGCACAGCTGCTGCGGCTTGGCGTACGGCCAATTCGGGATCGAGCAGTACCAGGGGCACCGCCTCGCGCATTACCGCATGTGACGACAGGCCAAGTTCGTGCGTCAGGTAGGCACGCATGTCCGGCGGTATCAGCGCGCCGCTATCCGCCAGCACCTCGACCACCATGAACGGGTCTTCGGCCGAGCCGGCAATTTCGTCGAGCATGTCACGCAATCCCCGCGAGACTTCCGCCGGGGAAGGCTCCTCACCGGGATTTGCGTCCGCCGCGGCTTGGGCCAGTGCCTCAGCGGTCTCGGGGCCGATCGGTACCTTGGCAAGCTTGAGCAGGTTGACCAACTCGAACCAGTCGGCCCGTGGCATCGTGCTGGTTTGGGGCAGCGCGATCAGCTTTTCTTGGTAAGCATCGAGAATCGAGCGCGCCCAGTCGTGGCCGCGTTCGAGCCGATAGCGGATCAACTCCAGTTGATTGGCGAGCAACCAGCGGCAAGCGATGATCAGCGCCTCGTCGCGCTGGCCGGCGGTGCTGGCATCCACCGCAGTGTCGAGTAACGGCCACAAACATTCAGGATGGTCCTCCATCCAGGCCATGCCCTCCTGGTCGAGTGCCGGCGTGCCGTGTCGGCGCAAATCCGTGGCCACGGCGCGTGTCAGCGCCTTGACCCTCCGGGTGTCGGCAGGAGTGGGTAGCGGTGGTGTCTGGATCATTCGTTTTCCCTGCCGCTAGCCGGAGCCGAAATCAACCCCGTCCAGGGCAGGCCCGATGAGGTGGATGTGAACGAGATCCTCTTCCGCCCCACCGCGCAGGAATTCTGAGCTTCCATGTCCGCGCTGGCGAATGGGAAAAGGCGGGATTTTTGCCCCCGGTCTTTGGCGTGCTGAAAGCTCCTGGCAGCTCGTGTTTTGGGCCTATTGTCCGGCGGCGATGATGCTCAGGATCACCGCGCTGTAACGCTCAATCTTGGAGGCCCCCATGCCGGGGATCTGGGCCAGCGCTGCCTCGCTCCCCGGCCGCGCGGCGGCAATGGCCGCCAGGGTTGCGTCATGGAAGATGACATAGGCCGGCACGTTTTGCTCCTTGGCAAGCCGGGCCCGCTCGGTGCGCAGCGCCTCGAACAGCGCCTGGTCCTGCGCCGCCACCTCGAGCCGCTCAGCCTTCTTTTTCAGGATCGTGCGCGCGCTGCCGCTGGCTGTCTCCTTGCGGAGCTTCACCGTCTCCTTGCCCCGCAGGATCGTCTCACCCGCTTCCGTCAGGCACAGGGCGCCAAAATTCTCATGGTCCACCTCCAGCGCCCGTCGTACGATGAGCTGCCGGAACACCGAGCCCCAGCCTTTGCGGTCCAGCTCCGTGCCGACGCCGAAGGTCGGCAGCTGGTCATGCTCGAAGCGCTCGATCTTCTCGGTTTTCACCCCGAGCAGCAGATCGCTCAGATGTCCGACGCCAAAGCGCTGGCGCGTCCGCCACACCGCCGAGAGCGCCTTTTGCGCCGCCACGGTGCCGTCCCAGGTTTCGGCCGGGGTCAGGCAATTATCGCAATTGCCGCAAGGGGCGGCCAGGGTTTCGCCAAAATGCGCGAGGATGGCCTGACGCCGGCAGGTGACGGTCTCGCACACCCCGAGCAACGCATCGAGCTTGCCGCGTTCGACCTGCTTGACCTGCGGCGGTGCGCCGCTCTGCTCGATCATGCCCCGGCGCATCACCAGATCCTGCATGCCATAGAGCAGCAGCGTCTCGGCTGGCAGGCCGTCGCGCCCGGCGCGGCCCGTCTCCTGGTAGAACGCTTCCAGGCTGGCAGGCAGGTCAAGATGCGCGACGAAGCGGACATCGGGCTTGTCGATCCCCATGCCGAAGGCGACGGTAGCGACCAGCACCAGCCCTTCTTCCGTGGTCAGGAAGGCATCCTGGTTGGCGGCTCGTACTTCGGGCGGCAGCCTGGCATGGTAGGGCAGCGCCTTGATGCCATGCGAGTTGAGCGCCGCTGCCGTCTGCTCCACCGTGTTGCGGCTGAGGCAATAGACGATGCCGCTCTCGCCCTCATGCGCCCGCAGAAAGGTGAGCAGCTGGCGTAGCGGCGCCTCCTTGCGCAGCACGGCGTAGCGGATGTTGGGGCGGTCGAAGCTGGAGAGGAACAGCCTGGCCTCCCCCAGTTTCAGGCGACGGGCGATATCCTCGCGCGTCTGCGGGTCCGCCGTGGCGGTGAGGGCGATGCGCGGCACACCGGGAAACCGCGCCGCCAGCCTGGCGAGCTCCAGATATTCCGGGCGGAAATCATGCCCCCATTGGCTGACGCAATGCGCCTCATCGATGGCGAAGAGCGCGATCTCCACCCCGTCCAGCATGTCCAGGAAATCCGGCATCAACAGCCGCTCTGGTGCGGCGTAGAGCAATTTCAGCCGCCCCGCGCGCAGATCATTGCGCACCTGCGCCCGCTCAGGCCCCGAGAGGCTGGAGTTCATCGCCGCCGCCGCCACGCCGAGTTGGCGCAGCGCCGCCACCTGGTCGCGCATCAGCGCGATCAGCGGCGAGACGATAATGCCGACCCCGCGCCGGCACAACGCCGGCAACTGGTAACAGAGGGATTTGCCGCCCCCCGTCGGCATCAGCACGATCGCATCGCCTCCGGCAATGACCTGCGAGACCACGGCTTCCTGCTGCCCACGAAAGGCGGAGAGCCCGAACAGGCGGTGCAGCACCTCGCCTGGGGCGGCAACGACGTTCGGTGGCAAGGTGGTGGTGTCTGGCGATGGGCTATCCATGCCCCAGGGTACAATTTGGGGGCGCGACAGCGCAATCGAGACAAGCGTGACAGCCAAGCGCGCGTTCTGGCTTCCGCTGCATCTGCCCATCGGGCAGATCGCCTCGATCCCGACGATCGCGTTTCCTTGCCTCTCAGTATTCCTGGTTGGTCGGCCGGTAGAGGATCTCGTTGATGTCCACGTTCTCGGGCTGGCCCATGGCGTAGAGCACCGCGTCGGCGAAGGAGTCCGGTGAGATGGCATAGGCGTCGTAGAAGGCGCGCGTGCCGGCGGCGATATCGGGCTCGGAGATGCTCTGGGGAAGTTCGGTATCCACCGCGCCGGGCGAGATCACCGTGGTGCGAATGTTATACGGCTTCACCTCCTGGCGCAGCCCTTCCGAGATGACCCGCACCGCGTGCTTGGTGGCCGAATACACCGCGCCGCCCGCCCGCACCTTGTGCCCGGCCACCGAGGCGACATTGATGATATGCCCGCGCTTTTGTGCCTGCATCACCGGCAGGGCGGCAGCGATTCCGTACAGTACGCCCTTGATGTTGACGTCGATCATGCGGTCCCATTCGTCGATGCGCCGCCGCTCCAGCGGCGATTGCGGCATCAGCCCGGCATTGTTGATGATGACGTCGAGTCCGCCGAAGGCCGCCACCGCCGCATCCACCAAGCCCTGCACCTGGGCGGGATCGGTGACGTCGGTTGGCACGGCAAGCGCCTCGCCGCCCGCCACGCGTAGCTCTGCTACCAGCGCCTCCAGCCGGTTCACACGCCGCGCGCCCAGCACCAGCCTGGCACCTCGCGCTGCCAGACGCCGTGCCGCCGCCGCGCCCAAACCCGAACTGGCCCCAGTGATGACCACCACCTTGCCCGTGACGTTGTCGCTCATACGCCTGTCTCCATTCAGCGCATGGCGATCGCCGCCAGCGCGGCGGGGTAGCGGTCGCCGGTCACCGGGAGCGCCGTCAGCGCCGTGCCGATGGTGGCAAGGTCGTCCACCGACAATGTCAGCGCGGCGGCGCCGAGATTCTCCTCCAGCCGGTGTAGCTTGGTGGTGCCGGGGATGGGCACGATCCAGGGCTTCTGGGCCAGAAGCCAGGCTAGGGCGATCTGCGCTGGCGTGGCCCCCTTGGCCGCGGCAACGTGGGTCAGCCGCTCGACCAGCGCCTGATTGGCCGCGCGGGCCTCGGGGGTGAAGCGCGGCACCACATTGCGGAAGTCATCGGCGCTGAACTGGGTTTGCGCAGTGATGGCGCCGGTGAGAAAGCCCTTGCCCAGGGGGCTGAAGGGCACGAAGCCAACACCCAGTTCCTCCAGCAACGGCAGAATTTCCGCCTCCGGCGCGCGCCACCATAGCGAATACTCGCTCTGCAACGCGGTGACGGGCTGCACCACGTGGGCGCGGCGGATGCTTTCTGCTCCCGCCTCCGAGAGGCCAAAGTGCTTCACCTTGCCCTCGGCGATCAGCGCCCTCACCGTCCCGGCCACGTCCTCCATCGGCACGGCGGGGTCCACGCGGTGCTGGTAGAGCAGGTCGATGCGGTCAGTGCGCAGGCGCTTGAGAGAGGCATCACACACGGCGCGGATGTTTTCCGGCCGGCTGTCCAGTCCCTGCGCCACCACGCCGCCCTTGAAGCCGAACTTGGTGGCGATCACCACCTCGTCGCGGAACGGCGCCAGCGCCTCGCCCAGCAACTCCTCGTTGGCACCGGGGCCATAGGCTTCGGCGGTGTCGAAGAAGGTGACGCCACGCTCATAGGCGGCGCGGATAAGGGCGATGGCCGCCCCGCGCTCGGTGGCTGGGCCGTAGCCGAAGCTCAACCCCATGCAGCCCAGGCCAAGGGCGGAGACTTCCAGGCCGCTGCGGCCAAGTTGACGCTTTTCCATGTCTTAGCTCCCGTATTGTTCGTCGGTGACGTGTTCCATCCAGGTCACGGCTGAACCCTCCAGCCGCTCCTGGATGGCGATATGGCTCATCGCGGTTTGCGGCCCGGCGCCGTGCCAATGGCGCTCGCCGGGCGCGATCCACACCACGTCGCCAGGGCGGATCTCCTGCACAGGCTCGCCCGCAGGCTGCATGCGCCCGCAACCGGCCGTGACAATCAGCGTCTGCCCCAGCGGATGCGTATGCCAGGCGGTGCGGGCGCTGGGCTCGAAAGTGACCAACGCCATGGCGACGCGGGCTGGGTCCGGCGGGGTGTTGAGCGGGTCCACCCGTACATTGCCGGTGAAATACTCTGCCGGGCCGCGCCCCGAGGGTTGCGAACCAGCGCGTTTGATCTCCATGGAGACTCTCCTTGGTTTGGGGACCCTTTATCTAGACCCGCGCCGCCCCGGCGATTAGACGAGATAATCCGCATGGCTTTATAAGCAGGGCTTCTTAATGGCGCGTGACACACTTTCCGACCTCACCGCGTTTTTAGCCGTCGCTCGGGCCCGCAGCTTCACCCGCGCCGCGGCGGGGCTCGGCGTGTCGCAATCGGCGCTCAGCCAGACCATCGCCGGGCTGGAGGAACACCTCGGCGTGCGCCTGCTCACCCGCACCACGCGCAGCGTCGCCCCCACCGAGGCCGGGGAGCGGCTGCTGGCCCGCATTGGCCCGCATTTCGACGGCATCGCGGCCGAACTGGCCGCGCTGGGAGAATTGCGGGAGAAGCCCGCGGGGACCATCCGCATCACCGCCTCGGAGCACGCCGCCACCACGCGGCTTTGGCCGGTGCTGGCGGGCTTTCTACCCCGCTACCCAGACATCAAGGTGGAGCTGAGCGTCGAGTTCGGTCTCACCGACATCGTCGCCGAGCGGTTCGACGCCGGGGTGCGCCTAGGCGAGCAGGTGGAGAAGGACATGGTCGCCGTGCGCATCGGGCCGGACCTGCGCATGGCCGCGGTCGCCGCGCCCGCCTATCTGGCACGGCACCGGGCGCCGCAGACGCCGCACGACCTGGCCCGGCACGACTGTATCAATCTGCGCCTGCCCACATTCGGCGGATTCTACCCCTGGGAGTTCGAGAAGGACGGCCGGGTGCTCAATGTCCGCGTCGAGGGCCGCCTGGCCTTCAACAGCACGCGGCTCATCCAGCAGGCCGCCGAGGCCGGGTTCGGCATCGCTTTTCTCCCCGAGGACCACGTGCAGGAGGCCCTGTCCGCAGGGCGTCTGGCTCGTGTGCTTGCCGATTGGTGCCCGCCCTTTCCGGGCTTTCACCTCTATTACCCCAGCCGCCGCCAACCCATCCCGGCCTTCACGCTGCTCGTGGAGGCATTGCGCTACCGGGAGTGATAACCAGACTGCACCGACGGGAGGAATATGGAGGGGGCACTCTCTGCGCTCTGCCGAGAGGTTACGCTCGAGAGGTTACGCTGTTGATCGCCGATGTCAGCCCGGCCTCGTGAATGATCAAGCGCACCTTTTGGCTCCTGCTACGCAGAGCACGATGGCTGTGGCGGTGGCGAGCGTGATGGGCGGCACGGTCTCGTGCAGCACCAGGGCCGAGGCAACGAGGTCCAGAACTGATTGCAGGAGCTGGAGCTGACCCACCGCGGCGATGCCGCCCAGCGTTAGCCCGCGGTGCCAGAAAACGAAGCGAGAAGCATGCTGAAGGCCGAGACCTAGGCCAACCCCGCCCAGGCGGCATGGGATACTTGGCCGAACGTGTCCGGCCGGGTGAGCCAGCAGGTCAGCAGCATGAGCGGCAGGGTCAGCACCAGCGCCCAGGAGATCACCTGCCAGCCGCCGAGTTGTGGGGCTGCCTGGCTTACAGGATCGCCGCCAACCGGTTCGTGTCATGCGCAAAAAGCCGCCAGGCGACCCCGCACACCAGGAGAGCGACGATGACGCCCTCCATGGGAGAACCGGTGCGGCATAGCGGCAATCCCCAGGTTTTTCGAAGTGGCCAAGCCAGCCTCAACCCTCGCGGCGTCAGCATGTCCGCCGCCAAGTGAGACAGGTAGCCGACGGCCAAGGCGGACACGTCTGCTTGCCGGTACCCCGCGTGCAACAGCACCGCCACCAAGCCGACCACCGCGACGGCCGAGTGCGTTAAGCCACGGTGGCCCAGGGCCGCGGCGATTGCCGTCGAGACCGGCCGAGATCGCCGGCCGATCCAGGAGTTGGGGTGGTCCACGTCCGGCAGGAGTGACCCGGCCACGGCCAAGGCGAGACAAGCTGGATCGACGGGTGAGAGGTGTAGCAGGGGCGCCGCGGCGATCCACGCCGCGAGGCCGACAACGACATGGGATTTGACCATCATGCCGCGTGGCTATACGCACCGCCGGGACGCGGCAAGAAGCCGCTACCGCTGATAGCCACCGGAGCGCGTTGGCGCACGCGGCTGGCCGAGGCTGAGCCAAGGTATGGCGCGATCAAGACCACCGCACCGAACACGGGAAAGGCGAAAGCGCTGAGCGCCTTCGGCGCTTCGCTGTTGATCCATTCACAACCAAGCACGGGAGACATGAGCATGGCCAGCAGGGCCCATAAGATGCACGGCATCATCCACACCGCGGCGCTGGCCGCGGCGGCCGTCGGGGGCGGCTTGGCGCAGGCGCCGGGCTCCGACGCGGCGGTGATCGCGCCGATCCAGGCGAGCATGATCGCGGCCGTGGGTGTCGAGCACGGCGTGCAGCTGAGCAAGGGGGCGGCGGCCGAGCTGATCCTGCCGTTCTCCGCCGCGGCCGTCGGCCGGGGGCTGAGCCAATGCCTGCTCGGCTGGGTGCCGGGGTTCGGCAACCTGCTCAACGCCGCCACCGCCGCCGCCATAACCGAGGCCATAGGCTGGGCCGCCGATGCGTACTTCGCGGAGGGGCAGGGCGTTCAGGCCCCGCTGCGCTCTGGTAGGTGACCGATGCAAAAGGCATGGCGCGCCAGGGGAGACCCAGCGCGCCATGCAACAGCATTTGTTTTTTGGTGGGGGTTAGGCTTCGACCTTACCCGGCTTACCAGCCGCCCATCATGCCTCCACCCCTCGTACCGCCGCCCATCATGCCCCAGCCGCCGCGCCGGGTGGCCAGGCCGGGCAGAATCTCGCTGGCTTGGCCCTGCTGATACTGCGTTAGATGCGGCATCAGCGCATCCGCCGCGGCTTTCTTCTGGTCGTAAGCCTGCTTCATCAGTGCGACCATCTTGGTCATGGTGTCGAAACGCTCATCCGGCGTCATCGCCCCACCGGCCGGGGGATGCCACAACGAACTCGCCCCGTCCGCGAAGCTCTTATCCGCCGCCGTCACCGCCGCCGCATAGGTGTTCCAGTCATCGTTTTCGCCGGCCGTGATGTTCAGTTCGTCTTTCAGCGCCGCCAGTCGGTCCGCGATCGAGACCGCCGGCCCGCCCCAACGGCAGGGCCCTGGTTTTTCACCCCAGCCGCCCCCCATCATACCACCGTCCATCATGCCAGGGCCGTAGCCCCCCGGTTCGGCCGGTTGGGCCGTGGTGGTGGATGCAGCGGCGCCTGATTCCTCCTGCGCCAGAGCGGCCGGCGCCATGCCGGCAAAAGCCAAACCGGCCGCGACGAACGCAGCCAAGCCGTGTGATGTCCAGCCCATGGAACTGTCTCCTGTGATTACCGGCATGGCGCTGCACGGGGAAACTTGGGCAGCCTCATGCCTGGTGGAATAGAACACATGCGGAATGATACGTCCTTGATTTCGATCAACCCGGCTTCCGGCGGCTGGGAGCAAGGGGCCTTCAGCCTACCGTGTCCCGTGCCGGTTGAGCCGGCGTGGTCTGCTTCCCAGTAAAGGCAACCAGCCAGAGGAAGACGAAGGGGCCGATGTCGGCCAGTCGGCCTGGGCTCTCAGGGCTCAGGCTTCGCTCCGGATTCATCCCACGGGGCGATCGGCGGCAAAATGGGGCCAGCGGTGGGATTGTGGTGGGCAGCGGCGGCCACGCCGCGCGGCGGGTTCAGGGCCTGTCCAAAAAAACTCTTGATTTTCAAATGGAAAATGGCGCGCCCGAAGAGATTCGAACTCCTGACCCTCAGATTCGTAGTCTGATGCTCTATCCAGCTGAGCTACGGGCGCGTCGTGGGCGGGGATGTAACCGAACCTTCTCGATCAGGCAACCCCGCCCGGTAAATTAAATAGCCTCGAGCTCCGCGATCAGCGCATCCCCCATCTCCGTGGTGGAGATGACGGGGCGGCCCGGCACGGCGATATCCGGCGTGCGGCCGGCCTTGGCCAGCACGCGCTCCACGGCGGCCTCGATCGCGGCGGCGCTGTCCTCCATGTCGAAGGAGTAGCGCAGCAGCAGCGCGAGGCTCAGGATCTGCGCCAGCGGGTTGGCGACCCCCTTGCCCGCGATGTCCGGGGCGGAGCCATGGATCGGCTCGTAGAAGCCCGGGCGACGGCCGGAGGCATCCTTGGCGCCCAGCGTGGCGGAGGGCAGGAGCCCCAGCGAGCCGGTGAGCATGGCCGCGAGGTCGGAGAGAATGTCGCCGAACAGATTGCCGGTCACGATCACGTCGAACTGCTTCGGGTTCTTGGCGAGTTGCATGGCGCAGTTGTCGGCGTACATGTGGCTCAGCTGCACGTCCGGGTATTCCTCGCCCTGCAGCTTCGTCATCACCTGGCGCCAGAGCAGCCCGGCCTCCATCACGTTCGCCTTTTCCACGCTGCACACGCGGCCCTGGCGCTTGCGCGCGAGGTCGAACGCCACGCGGCCCACGCGCAGGATCTCGGGCGTGGTGTATACCTCGGTGTTGATGCCACGCTGGATGCCGTCGGGCAGGGTCTCGATGCCGCGCGGCTCACCGAAATAAATGCCGCCGATGCACTCGCGCACGATCATGATGTCCAGCCCGCGCACCAGCTCCGGCTTCAGCGAGGAGGCGTCAGCCAGCGCGTCGAACACCTTGGCCGGGCGCAGGTTGGCGAACACCTGCAGCTCCTGCGCGCAGGCGCAGCAGCCCGGCCTCGGGGCGGATCTCGAAGGGCACCTTGTCCCACTTCGGCCCGCCGACGGAGCCGAACAGCACCGCGTCCACCTCCTTCGCCTTGGCCACGGTGGCGTCCGTCACCGGCACGCCGTTGGCGTCGATGGAGGCGCCGCCCACCAGATCCTCGGTGATGGTGAAGCTGGCGCGGCCGGAGCTTTGCAGCCAGTTCAGCACGCGCTTGGCCTGGGCCATCACTTCGGGGCCGATGCCGTCACCGGGCAGCAGCAGCAGGGTCTTGTTGATCGTCATGTTAAGCTCCGTGAATTTTCGGCTGCCAGGCGGGGGTCTTCGCCTCATAGGCGTCGATGGCGGCGGTGTGTTCCAGGGTCAGGCCGATATCGTCCAGCCCGTTCAGCAGGCAGTGCTTGCGGAACGGATCGACGTTGAAGGCGATCTCCGCGCCATTGGGCCGCATCACGACCTGCCGCTCCAGATCCACGGTGAGGCGCGCATTGGTGCCGAGTGCTGCATCATCCATCAGCGTCTCACAGACCTCTTCCGGCAGCGCGATCGGCAGGATGCCGTTCTTGAAGCAGTTGTTGAAGAAGATGTCGGCGAAGCTGGGCGCGATGACGCAGCGGATGCCGAAATCCAGCAGCGCCCAGGGGGCGTGCTCGCGCGAGGAGCCGCAGCCGAAATTATCGCCCGCGACCAGGATCTGCGCGTGGCGGTACTTCTCCTGGTTCAGCACGAAATCCGGCTTTTCGGAGCCATCCTCGTTGTAGCGCATGTCGGCGAACAGGCTCTTGCCGAGCCCGGTGCGCTTGATGGTCTTGAGGAAGCGCGCGGGGATGATCTTGTCGGTATCCACGTTCGCTACGTTCAGCGGCGCTGCAACAGCAGTGAGGGTGGTGAACTTATCCATCAGATCAGCTCCCGGACATCAGTGAGCGCGCCAGTAACGGCGGCGGCGGCGGCCATGGCGGGGGAGAGCAGGTGGGTGCGCCCACCCGGCCCCTGGCGGCCCTCGAAATTGCGGTTGGAGGTGGAGGCGCAGCGCTGGCCCGGTGTCAGCTTATCCGGGTTCATGCCTAGGCACATGGAGCACCCGGCCTCGCGCCACTCGAACCCGGCATCGATGAAGATCTTGGCCAGGCCTTCATCCTCGGCCTGCTGCTTCACCAGGCCGGAGCCCGGCACCACCAGCACGCGCACGTTTGGTGCCACATGGCGGCCCTTGGCCACGGCGGCGGCATCGCGCAGATCCTCGATGCGCGAATTGGTGCAGGAGCCGATGAACACCACGTCGATCTTCGTGCCCGCGATCTTCTGCCCGGCCTTCAGGTCCATATAGGTGAGCATGCGCTGCATCTGGCGCGCGCTTCACCTCGTCCGGCTCCGCTGCCGGGTCCGGGCACCGTGCCGGTAATGGGGATCACGGCCTCCGGATTCGTGCCCCAGGTGACTTGAGGCTCAATCTCAGCGGCATCCAGCACCACCACCTTGTCGTAATGCGCGCCCTCGTCGCTGGGCAGGGTCTTCCAATACGCCACGGCGGCGTCGAAATCCGCGCCCTTCGGCGCGAAGGGGCGGCCCTTGATGTATTCGAAGGTCGTCTCGTCCGGCGCGATCAGCCCGGCGCGCGCACCGGCCTCGATGGCCATGTTGCACACGGTCAGCCGCCCGGCCATGTCCAGCGCGCGAATC
The DNA here is from genome assembly GCA_963750235.1 of uncultured Alphaproteobacteria bacterium. Classification (GTDB taxonomy): domain Bacteria; phylum Pseudomonadota; class Alphaproteobacteria; order Acetobacterales; family Acetobacteraceae; genus Acidocella. The sequence goes on along the minus strand of CAVVPW010000002.1, from coordinate 277,566 downwards.
GCCTCGCCCGCGAACTCGATGACATGCCCGGTGCCGCCCGCGGTGCCGATCTTGCCGATGATCGCCAGCACAATATCCTTGCCCGAGCAGCCGGGATGCAGCTTGCCGTCCACGCGCACCAGCATGTTCTTGGCGGGCTTTTGCAGCAGCGTCTGGGTGGCCAGCACATGCTCCACCTCGGAGGTGCCGATGCCAAACGCCAGCGCGCCCAGGGCGCCGTGGGTGGAGGTATGGGAGTCGCCGCAGACGATGGTCATGCCCGGCAGGGAGATGCCCTGCTCCGGCCCGACCACGTGCACGATGCCCTGGCGCGTGTCGGAGATCGGGAAATACGGCACCCCGAACTCGGCGACGTTATGTTCCAGCGTCTCGATCTGCAGCTTGCTCTCGGGCTCGTTAATGCCCTTCAGGCGGTCATTGTCGGTGGGCACGTTGTGGTCCACCACCGCGATGGTGTTCTCCACCCGGCGCACCTTGCGGCCCGCCATGCGCAGCCCCTCGAAGGCCTGCGGGCTGGTCACCTCATGCACGAGATGCCGGTCGATGTAGAGCACGCATGTGCCGTCCTCCAACCGGTCCACCACATGCGCATCCCAAATCTTGTCGAATAACGTCCGCGGCATCGAAACTGCAACCTCCTGCGTGAAACTGGAACCATCGGGGCGCCGCCCCTCTGGTATCCCCCGGGCTATGAAAAAGGGGGCGTAAAGCCCCCATTTCGTAGCCCGGTATGCGGGTTCCAAGAGCCTCCCGGCTCATGGCTGGGTGGCTTTGGGGGGAGAGCCTCCCCCCAGGGCTTGCCTTACTCGGCAGCGGCGGCGGGAGCTTCCACCTCGCGCGCCTTCTCGGCGATGCGGGCGGACTTACCGCGGCGGCCGCGCAGGTAGTACAACTTGGCACGGCGCACGTCGCCACGGCGCACGACGGTGATGTCGGCGATGGTCGGCGCGTAGAGCGGGAAGATACGCTCCACGCCTTCGCCGTAGGAGATCTTCCGCACGGTGAAGGAGGAGTTAATGCCGCGGTTTGAGCGGGCGATGCACAGGCCCTCGAAGGCCTGGATACGCGAACGCTCGCCTTCCTTCACCTGCACGTTCACGCGCAGGGTGTCACCGGGGGCGAAGGTGGGGATGGCTTTGGCTTCGGTCAGCTTCGCGATCTGCTCGGCTTCCAGCGTCTGGATGATGTTCATGGGTCAGGGTCCTTCTCGAATGGGGTGTTTAGGGCGCGTGGGCCCCGGATGCAATGTATTGGTTGTAGAGGTCGGGCCGGCGGCGTTGCGTGGTCTGCCTGGCCTCGGCGAGGCGCCAGGCGGCGATGGCGGCATGGTTGCCGGAGGTAAGCACTTCCGGCACGGCGCGGCCCGCCCAGACAGCCGGGCGGGTGTAGTGCGGGTATTCCAGCAGCGCGTCGGAGAAGCTCTCCTCCACGCCGCTTTCCGCATGGCCCATAACGCCGGGCAGCAGGCGGATGACGGAATCGAGCAGCACCAGCGCCGGCAGCTCCCCGCCGGAGAGGACATAGTCCCCGATGCTGATCTCCTCGCCCTGGCGCGCCTCGATGACGCGCTGGTCGAAGCCCTCGAACCGCCCGCACACCAGCACAGCGCCCGGGCCTTCCGCCAGTTCCCGTACGCGGCCTTGCGTGAGCGGCGCGCCGCGCGGCGTGAGGAAGATGAGCGGCCGCTCATCTTCAACCGAGCCGATGGCCGCGTCCACCACGTCCGGCCGCAGCACCATGCCCGCGCCGCCACCGAAAGGCGTGTCGTCCACGCTGCGGTGCCTGCCCAGCCCGAAGTCGCGGATATCCGTGACCTTCAGGCTCCATTTCTGCTCCGCCAGCGCCTTGCCGGCCAGGGATTCCCCCAGCGGGCCCGGAAACATGGACGGGAACAGGGTGAGGATGTCCGCGCGCCAAGTCATGCTTCCTCGCGCGCCTCCACCTCGGCCGGCGGGGTGACGACCACGAAGCCCTCGCTGACATTCACCACCGGCACGCAGGCCTTGGTGAAGGGGATGAGCCTGCCGCCCGGCATGATCTCCAGGCTGGCGCCGGCGCCGTAATCCAGCACGTTGGCCACGCGCCCGATTTCTTCGCCCGCGTCGCCGCGCGCCTGCAGGCCGATGAGATCCGTGAAATAGAACTCCTCCTCCTCCGCCTCGGGCAGGGCCTCGCGGGGGATGAACAGCTCCAAATTCGTCAGCGTCTCGGCCTCGGTGCGGTCGGTGATCCGGCGCTTGCCCTTGGGTGTGATCTCGCTGATCCAGGCGGCATTCTCATGCGCCCATTCCAGCGCAAACTGCCGGCCCTTGCGGTCGGTAAGCGTGTATGCCGCCAGGGACTCCGGGTCCTCGGCGAAGACGTTCACGCGCACCTGGCCGCGCACGCCGTGCGGCTTGCCAATCACGCCCATCAGGATCAACCGGTCGTCCACGCGTCCTCTGCTTGGTTAGGCGGCTGCCGCGGCCTTGGCGCGCGCGGCTTCGCGCTCCTGCGCCTTCTTCTTCGGCGCGGACTGCTTCGGCTGCTCGGAGCGCACCGGGGCCTTGATCAGGTCGGCCTTGGCGAGGAAACGGGCGACGCGGTCGGTCGCCTGGGCGCCGTTGGCGATCCAGTACTGCAGGCGCTCGGTCACCAGGGTCACGCGGTCGGCGTGGTCGGCGGGCAGCATCGGGTTATAGGTGCCGACGCGCTCGATGAACTTGCCGTCGCGCGGAGCGTTCGCGTCAGCGATGACGATGTGGTAGAACGGGCGCTTCTTGGCGCCGCCGCGGGACAAACGGATTTTAACAGACATGAGTACTCCTTCGGTTAACTAAAAACTGGTTAAAACGGCCGGCGGCCGCCTTTGGCGCCGCCCATGGCGGACTGCATCTGGCGCATCATCGCCTCCGGGCCGCCCATCTTGTTCATGCGCTTCATCATGGTCGACATATCGTCGAACTGCTTCAGCAGCTTGTTCACTTCCTGCACGGTGGTGCCGGAGCCCGCCGCGATGCGCTTCTTGCGGCTGGCCTTCAGGATGTCCGGGGCGCGGCGCTCGGCCGGGGTCATCGAGCTGATGATCGCCACGTGCTTCTTGAACATTGTGGTGTCCAGATTCGCATTCTCGATCTGCTGCTTCATCTTGCCGACACCCGGCAGCATGCCGAGAATGCCGGAGAGCGAGCCCATCTTGGAAATCTGCTTCAGCTGCGCCGCGTAGTCTTCCAGGTCGAACTTGCCCTTCGCCATCTTCTTGGCGAGTTTTTCGGCTTCCACCTGGTCGATATTCTGCGCCGCGCGCTCGACGAGGCCGACAATGTCGCCCATGCCGAGGATGCGCCCGGCGATGCGCTCCGGGTTGAACTCGTCCAGCGCGTCCAGCTTTTCGCCCATGCCGGCGAGCTTGATCGGCGCGCCGGTGACCGAGCGCATGGAAAGCGCAGCACCACCACGGGCATCGCCGTCCAAGCGGGTCATCACGATGCCGGTGATCTGCACCGCCTCGTTGAAGGCGGTGGCGGTGGTCACGGCGTCCTGGCCGGTCATGGCGTCCACGACCAGCAGGGTTTCCACCGGGTTCACCGCGTTGCGGATCGCCTTCACCTCTTCCATCAGCGCGAGGTCGATGGACAGGCGCCCGGCGGTATCCAGGATCACCACGTCATAGACTTCCCGCCGCGCCGTATCCATGGCGCGTTGGGCGATCTGCAGCGGCGTCTGCCCGGGGATGATCGGCAGGCAGGCGACCTCGGCCTTCTGCGCCAACTGCTCAAGCTGGAGCTGGGCGGCGGGGCGCTGCGTATCCAGGCTGGCCAGCAGCACCTTCTTGCGCTCGCGGGTCTTCAGCCGCAGGGCGATCTTGGCGGAGGTGGTGGTTTTGCCGGAGCCCTGGAGGCCGACCATGAGGAATGGAATTGGCGCCGGGGCGAACAGGTTGAGCGGGGCTGGCGCGCCGCCGAGCGCTTCGATCAGCGCGTCGTTGACGATTTTCACCACCATCTGGCCGGGCGAGACGGAGCGCAGCACTTCCGTGCCGACCGCCTGTTCCTTCACCTTGGCGACGAAGTCCTTCACCACCGGCAGAGCCACGTCGGCATCGAGCAGCGCCAGGCGGATCTCCCGCAGCGCCTCGTTTACGTCGGACTCAGACAGCGCCCCGCGGCGGCGGAGCCGGTCGAAAATATCCGAAAATTTGCCCGACAGCGTGTCGAACATGGCCAGAATTCCTTACAACGCAAAACGCGCCGTGGTGCGAACCCTCGCAGCACGGCGGTTTATGTGGTTCGGCTCATGCGCCCCTCGGGCGCCGGAGTCAATGGGGTCAGGCGGCCAGGGCGGCTCGCAGCGTCTGCGCCGCTTCGCCCTGTATAAGTCCTTCGCGCAGCAGCAGGTCGATGAGGACCAGCGTGACGTTGAACTTGAACTCGTCGGTGGTGGAGAGCACCTCCAGCACTTGCGGCAGCGGCCAGAGCGAGAAGGACTCCACCTCGCCATCCACCGGCTCGGGCATGAAGCTCTCGGGCAGTTCCAGGTCGTAGGCGTGGATCAGATCCCGGCGCAGCCCCTCGGGGCGCTCCATGTCGTAGCGGAAGCTGCCCACAAGCCGGGCATGGACCGCCATGGCTTCGGGCAGCGCGGCCTCTTCCTCGGATTCCTTCACCAGTGCCTGGAACGGCGTGTACCCAGCGGGTACCCCGCCCGCGACCAGATGGTCGAGCTTGCCGGGGTCGAGCTTCTTGTTGGCGGCACGGCGGCCAACCCAGACATGCACGCCATCCGCCCGGCGGACAATGCCATTGAGATGCACGCCCACGCCGATGACCCCGAAGGCGGGCAGGGCGCCACGGTCCAGCACCGCCAGCACCGGGCCGTCGGCGGTCTCGCGCACGTCAAAATCCTCCGCCCGGGTGGGGGCGCCGGCTGCGGCGGCGAGTTCGTTGAGTTGTGGCAGGGCGGCTTCGTCCAGCAGCACCTTGTGCGCCAGCACGGTCACACGCGGCGAGACTTCGGCCAGCCGCGCCGCCAGGGCAGGGCGGAGATACCCGATATGGTGCGCCCCGGCGTAAAGCGGCAGGCGTTCGCCGGGCAGAACGGCCGTGTGGCAGGCCGCTATGTGCGAGAGGAGCTTTGCATTTCGTGCGTCAGATGCCATGTGCGCTCCCATGACCCGTAATGCCGCCCGTGCCAACCCCCATCTTGCGCCTAACCCCGGCGCCAAGCAGACGCGTGGCTCCTTTGCCACCATCATTTCGCTGCTGCCTTATCTCTGGCCCAAGGGAGAACCCGCCCTGCGTGCCCGGCTGGTGCTGGCGAGCATTGCCATGCTGCTTTCCAAGGTGGCTACGGTGTATGTCCCGGTGGTTTATGGCCGGGCGGTGGACAGGCTCAGCCACGCGGCCGGGCCGCTGACTGTTCCGGCGGCGTTGATCATCGGCTACGCGCTGGTGCGCGTTGCCTCCGCCGCCTTCGGCGAGTTGCGCGACGCCTTGTTCGCGGCGGTGCAGATGCGCGCCTCCCGTGTCGTGGCCCGCAAGACCTTCGAGCATCTGCATGCGCTCTCCATGCGCTTCCACCTGGACAGGCAGACCGGCGGGCTCTCCAACATCATCCTGCGCGGCACGCTCGGCATCCAGAATGTGCTGCGTCTCGCCACGTTCAACCTGCTGCCGACCGTCATCGAGCTGCTGCTCACCACCTTCATGCTATGGCATCTGTTCACTGGCTGGTACGCGCTCATCACCTTCGGCGCCATCGGCTGCTACATCGCCTTCACCTTCTCCTTCACCACATGGCGCACCAAGTTCCGCCGCGCCATGAACGAGACCGACGCCGAGGCGCAGAGCAAGGCCATCGACAGCCTGCTGAACTTCGAGACGGTGAAGTATTTCGGCAACGAGGTGCATGAATCGAAGCGCTTCGACGAGAGCCTGGCACGGTACGAGACGGCCTCGGTGAAGTCCCAGGTGTCGCTCAACATGCTCAATATCGGCCAGGCTGTCATCATCTCCCTGGCGCTGGGCGCGATGATGCTGATGGCTGCCTGGGGCGTGGTGTACAACCATATGTCCCCCGGCAGTTTCGTGGTGGTGAACACCTATCTGATGCAGCTCTACGTGCCGCTCAACTTCCTGGGCTTCACCTATCTCACGCTGAATCAGGGGCTTATCGACATGGAGCAGATGTTCTCGCTGCTGCGTGTCAACCAGGAAGTGAAGGACACGCCCGGCGCGCTCACGCTGGAGCGCCACGGCGCACCGGCCGAGGTGCGGTTCGAGGATGTGCATTTCGGCTACAACCCGGACCGGCAGATCCTGAAGGGGGTCAGCTTTACCGCCGCGCCGGGCGAGAAGATCGCCATCGTCGGCCCCACGGGCTCGGGCAAGTCCACCATCTCGCGCCTGCTGTTCCGCTTCTACGACGCGACCGAAGGCGCCGTGCTCGTGGATGGCCATGACGTACGGGACTACACCCAGGAATCGCTGCGCGCCGCCATCGGTGTGGTGCCGCAGGACACGGTGTTGTTCAACGACACAATCTTCTACAACATCGCCTATGGCCGCCCCGGCGCCACTGTGGAGGAGATCGAGCAGGCGGCCACGCTCGCGCAGGTGCATGACTTCATCGTGTCCCTGCCGCAGGGCTACAAGACCAAGGTGGGCGAGCGCGGGCTGAAGCTCTCGGGCGGCGAGAAGCAGCGAGTCGCCATCGCCCGCACCATCCTGAAGAATCCGCGAATCCTGATCCTGGACGAGGCGACCAGCGCGCTCGATACCCACACCGAGCAGGAAATCTCCGCCGCGCTGCGCGACGTGGCGCATGACCGCACCACGCTGGTGATCGCGCACCGGCTCTCCACCGTGACCGACGCGGACGAGATCCTGGTACTGCGGAATGGGCTGATCGTCGAACGCGGCACCCATGCGGCGCTGCTGGCGCTGGGCGGCGTGTATGCCGGCATGTGGGCGGCGCAGGTGGAGCTGGATGAAACCTCCGATGCCGGGGTGGATGACGGCGTGCAGCTGCAAGAGGCCGTGGCGAAGTAAGCCCCCGCGTGGTAGCGACGTGCCGGAATTGAAGACTTGGAATGGAAGATACGATGAGTGACAGACAATCCCCGCCGGAACGCGAGCTGAGCCATGCCGGATCGGTGGTGGACAAGGCGATCGAGTATATGATCGGGCAGAATCTGAGCGAGCTGGCCATTGCCTCTGCCCTGCTCGGCGGCGCGATGGGCCTGCTCACCCAGGCCCTGCCGGACGAGGTGGTGGTGCAGATCCTGCAAAATGCCATCGAAAGCATCGAAAATGGTGAAATGCGCGACGCCGCGGGCAAGGATCACGCAGGCGAGGCTTGACGACTCCTGCCGTTTGAACCATAAGCCTGCCCAATTCCGGGTTGGCCCTGCCAGCCCGCTTTGCGTTTTTTGAGGATAGACCCATGGCCCGCCGTTGCGAACTGACCGGAAAGACCGTGCAAACTGGCAATAATGTCAGCCACGCGAACAACAAGACCCGCCGCCGGTTCCTGCCGAACCTGCAGGTCACCACGCTGCTCTCCGATGCGCTCGGCAATGTGCGCATGCGCCTCTCCACCCGCGCGATCCGCACGATCGAGCATAATGGCGGGCTGGATGCGTTCCTGCTCTCCCAGACCGATGCCAAGCTGACCGGCGAAGGCCTGGCGCTGAAGCGCCGCCTGGAGCGCGCCATAGCGAAGAAAGAAGCCAAGGCCGCCTGAGTCCCGTCATTGCGAGCGCAGCGAAGCAATCCATCTTCGGTGCGGACGCAAGGCTAGGGCAGCCTCGGCATACCACCCCAAGGCTCCCATGCTTATAAGAATTACGCGGAGCCTCCAGATCAGCGAGTCTGATCTGGAGGAATCGTTTGTCACTGCCTCCGGCCCGGGCGGGCAGAACGTGAACAAGGTGGCGAGCGCGGTGCAGCTGCGCTTCAACCTCGCGGCTAACACCACATTACCGGAGCATGTGAAGGCCAAGCTGGCGCAACTGGCCGGCTGGCGCCTGACCAAGGACGGCGTGGTCATCATCCAGGCCGAGCAGTTCCGCGACCAGCCGCGCAACCGGGAGGATGCGCGGGAGCGGCTGTTTGCGCTCATCCGTGAGGCCGCGGTCGTCCCCAAGGTCCGCCGCCCGACCAAGCCGACCAAAGCCTCGAAAACCCGTCGCCTGGAGGCCAAGAGCCGCCGGGCCGATGTAAAAAAAATGCGCCGGGACAAGGATTTTTAACGCTTGCGCCCAATGGCGCGCCAGTTTACCACCCGCGCCAGATGACGGTGGCCCTGGATAAAGGGCTTAAACGGGAACACGGTAATCCGTGGCTGCCCCCGCAACTGTGAACGGCGAGTGCCGCCCCAACATGCCATTGCCTGCCAAGGCGAGAAGGCGGGGCGGAGCAGTGACCCGTGAGCCAGGATACCGGCCGGCATCGAGACATATGCGCGTTTCCGGGCGGGGTGCACCGGGCACGAAGGGGAGAGACCCCGAGCCTCTGTCGCTGTTTTGGGTTGCGCCGGCAAAAGAAAACCGGCCGGCGTGTGCGAGGAGGGCTTCATGCTTCAAAAATATCTTCTGCCGTTCTGCGTGGCGGCATCATTGGCGCCTTGGGTGGCCCAGGCTGACGACCAGACGATCTACGGGCCGATCACCGTTACGGCCACGCGTATTCCCACCCCGTCGAGCCAGGTGCCCGCGGGGGTTACGGTGCTGACCCAGGCCGATTTCGCCAAACGGGGCGATAACACGCTGGTGCAGGCGCTGTCCGAGGTGCCGGGGGTGAACGTGGTGCAACTCGGCGGGCCAGGCAATCAGGCCAGCGTGTTCATCCGCGGCACGAATTCAGAGGATGTGCTGGTGCTGCTCGATGGCGTGCCGGTAAACAACCCGGCCAATGCCAACGGCGCCTTCGATTTCGGCCAGTACGAACTGGCGGATATCGAGCGTGTGGAGATTGTACGCGGCGCCATGTCGGGCCTGTACGGCTCGAACGCCATTGGCGGCGTCATCAACATCATCACCAAGCGCGGTACCAAGCCCTCCAACGTCACCATCACCGCGGCTGGCGGCTATCCGGCCCAGGCCCAGACCAACGTTACGGTCTCCGGCGTGGCGGGAAAGTTCGACTATGCGCTGACGGGCGGAATCGATGAACAAGCCGGATTCGACTACACCCCAAAGCGCATGAGCGTGTATGCCAATAACCAGGACCCGTACCGCTCCCAGCTTGGCTACCTGCAGCTTGGCTACCACATAACGCCGCTGACGCGCATTTATGCCATCGTGAGCGCCCAGGGCACGGATGCCGCCTCGCCGGATCTCGCCTACCCGGAATTCGACGACCCGAACAACTTCTTCTACAATAGCACCTATTTCGGCAAACTCGGCGTTTCCAGTACGTTGTTGGACGGGCGCCTCAGCACCGATCTGTTCGTCGCCCAGTTGCAGGATCAGTTGCATAACCGCAATCTGCTGGACGCCAACGACCCCAATTTCGCCAGTGCCAACGACATTTACAACGGCTACCGCACGGACACGCAGTGGAACAACACGCTGCGCCTGCCGGATGCCGGGGCGCTCACCTTCTCATCGCTGCTGTTCGGCACTGAGTATACCAACGATACCGCGCACGAAAATGTGAACGAGAATAGCGGCGGTTTCACGACTTACGTGCATGCCTCGCAGCATAGCTGGTCCGGGCATATGGGGCTGCAGACCACCGTCGCCAACCGCCTCACCCTTACCGGCGCGGTGCGAAATGACACCGTCTCCAGCTTCGGCAATGCCACCACCTGGCGCGCGGGCGCGGTGCTGGCCGTGCCGGAGATCGACGCCACGCTGAAAGGCTCGGTTGGCACCGGCTTCCTCGCCCCCTCGCTGTTCGACCTTTATTACGTCGATAATTACGGGGACAGCGGCAACCCGAATCTGCGCCCGGAATACAGCACCGGCTGGGAGATCGGCCCGCAATTCGACATTCCCGCTTTCGGTCAGCCGGATTTTGCCAGCGTTTCGGCCACATATTTCTCGACCAGCATCCGTGATCTGATCCAGGCCGAGGCCAACGCCAACGGTGCCTACACGGAGGAGAACGTCTCTCGCGCCAACATCAATGGCGTGGAGACGGTTTATGTGCTGAACCCGGCCCCCTGGTTCTCGGCGCAGGTGAACTACACCTACACCCGCGCCATCTCCGGCAGTGACGGTCCGGCTTTGCTGCGCCGGCCGCAGAACGCGGGCAGCGCGATCGTCACGATCAAGCCCTTGCCGGGGCTCATCATCACGCCGCAGGTGCAGTATGTCGGCCGTTTCAACGATTATCTCTATAATGACAGTGGCTACCTGACCGGCACCGGCAGCTCTGCTCCGGGCACCATCGTGAACCTGAACGTGTCCTACAGGCTGAACGACAAGTTCACCCTGTTCGCCACAGGCAATAACATTCTCAACTCGAACTTCGAGGCGGCGAATGGCTTGCAGATCCCCGGCGCCTCGCTGCTGATGGGCGTGCGCGCCACCCTGGAGTAAGGCTGAGCGCCTAGTCGCGGGGTCAGAAGGCCGCGATCAGGCGCAGCTCGATATTGCGTTGGAGCAGGCCGCCATGCGAGGCGATGTCATATTCGCCATCTAGCGTGGCCTGCCAGTGGGGTGAGAGATAGGTGACGAGCATCAACCGCAGCTGGCTCTCGTTGGTGCGCAAGCCGCTGTCGAGCTTCTCGCCATTGTCCAGCGTATAAACCTGCTTGCCGCCAAAAGATTGGTAAAAACCCGGCGCGATGACGGCGCGGGTAGGGGGGTAGAACTGGTACGGCAGGTAGGCGCGCAACTCGCCCGTTGGCTGTTCGTGCAGCGTGGCTGGCGTGCTGTTGGCGGGTACAAGCGGGCCCGCGCCCAACATGCTGTTGGCGTAAACGGCGGGGGTGACGTAAGCCGAATCGTTATTGTTGCCATAGCCGTAGATCTCGCCCCAGAGCTCCAGCGCCACGTTCTGGTCCGTTGGCGTGCCAAGCAGCGTCGCACGCCCCCCGGCCTCGCCCTCGAAGGTCCAGAGATGCCGCGAATAGTTTAGCGTCGCGTTCTTGTTGTAGTCGCCGATGGGCGGCGAAAGCCAGACGCCGGTAACAAGGTAGTTGCCCTTTTGCGCATCGGCATAAGGGAAGATGAAGGCCCCGAAGCTGGGTTGCGAAAAGCCATTGGTATGGTCGAGCTTCGCCCGGCCGGGCCCGAACGGGCCGACGGCGAGGATGCCCGCTTCCTGCGGCCCGATGAAGTTGGAATAGGCGTCATACATCTGCACGCCGGCGATCATGCCGCCAAGCTCGAAGCTGCGGATGTAACGCAACGCCTGTATATCGGCGTTAACACGCGTATTCTGGCCGTAGGTCCCGTCATGCGGCGTGCCGATGGCGCCGGCATTCGCAAAGGCATTGTAGTAAAAGAAAATGTTCAAATTTGGCGGAGGGGCGATGGTTTCGCCCGTCAGCGGGTCGGAGGCCCGCGCGGCCTGCCCGCCCAGGCACAACCCTGCAATGGCGCCAAGTTGCACTGCGCGCCGTAACGCCTCCGACATAAGCTTGCCCTTTTTTATGTAGTGAATCCAGACCAGAAGCCGCCCATATGACAAAGAGTTATTACTGAAATGTCAATAGAACTGACGGGGAAATAACACCCGCATGGCCCGCCGTGCGGGAATATGCAGTCGTTGCCTTTTGCCCTTAACCCCTGGTAGCTAAGCGCGTGAAACCAATCCTAAAAATCGCGGCGGGGAGTATCGCGGTCGGTGTCCTGGTCTTTGCCGGCAAGATGCTGGCGGCGAAGGTCAGCGGCAGCACAGCGCTGTTTTCTGATGCCCTGGAAGCCCTGGTGAACGTCGCCTCATCGGCGCTGGCGCTGTACGCGCTCGTCATCGGCGCCAAGCCGGCGGATGAGGTGCATAATTACGGCCATGCCAAGGCTGAGCTGCTCAGCGCCATCGCCACCGGGGCGATGATCCTGCTCGCCGCGCTGCTCATCTTCCACCGTGCCGTTCTGGCCCTGTGGCACCCGCAGGGCTTGGCGGCGCTTGAAGGCGGGCTGGGGCTGGGCCTGGCGCTTAATGCCGGGGCCGGGGCCGTGAATGCCGGCTGGGCCATGGTGCTGCGCCATTACGGCAAGAAGGACCGTTCCCCCGCGCTACTTGCCGATGCCGAGCATCTGCTGAGCGACGTGCTGACCTCGGTGGGCATCGTCATCGCCCTGCTGGCGGCGGCCTGGGCGCATCTCCCAAGGCTTGACCCGATTATCGCGCTCGCCATCGCGGCGCAGATCGCGGTGATGGGCTGGCACACGGTGATGCGCTCGATCAGCGGCCTGCTCGACGAAGCGCCGCCCCCGGCGATCACCGAGCGCATCCATAACCTGGTGCGCGAGCGCGCCAGCGGAGCGATCGAGGCGCATGATCTGCGCATCCGCCAGGCCGGCCATGCGAGCTTTCTGGAATTCCACCTCGTCGTGCCGGGCGAGATGACCGTGAACGAATCCCATGCCATCTGCGACCGCATCGAGGCGGCGCTGAAGGCCGAGATGGATGGTGTCATCATCACCATCCATGTCGAGCCTCCGGAGAAGGCGAAGCACGAGGGCGTGCTGGTGCCTTGAGGCCCACATGACCCGCCCCCCCCAGCGCCAGCGACTTACGCCGGAGATATTGGCGCAGAACACCGGATTGCGCGCGTGGGGCGATTTGCGCTTCGGCCGCCTTAGCCTCCCCTTGTCCTACGACTGGGAGGCGGGGATCGTGGCCGCCGGCTTGCACGCGGCCACGGTGGTGCTGATGCTCCTGCTGATCGGGCTGCATATGCCGGAACCACCGCCGGATCAGGCGGTGATCAGCGTCATCCCCGAAGCGCCGCCGCAAGGCGATGTCCAGCCCCAGGCCGTGCCGCCCGCGCCGCAGCCGCTCACCACGCCCATGGCCAGCGCGGCACCCACGCCGGATGCGCTGCTGCCTCTCCCGCCGCCAGTTGCGCCGCCGCGCCCGGTGCCGCCGCATCCACCCCGGCAGCAACAGGCCCATACGCAGGGCAGCCGCGTGGTGGCATCGCACCGTGGGACCCAGGCTGTCGCTGTCACCCGCCCGGCCCAGCCCAATTCAGGCAATGTTGCGCCCAATTACAGCCCCGAGGCCCGCATGGCGGGCGAGCAGGGCGAGGTGCATTTCGTGGTCGACATCTCGCCCTGGGGTACGGTGCGGCATGTGACCATTACCGGCAGCAGCGGCTATGCCGACCTAGATAACAATGTACGCGTGGCGGCGCAGCAATGGCACTTCAAGCCTGCGCTGCATAACGGCAAGCCCGTGGCTTCGACATTGAAACTCTGGGTGCGGTTCGAGACGCAATAAAAAAGGGGCCTTGCGGCCCCTTTTCGTTATGCGGCGTCGTCCGAGCGGCGCTCGGCCTTCTTGCGTTCGTTCGGGTTCAGGTAGCGCTTGCGGATGCGCACGGCGGAGGGGGTGACCTCCACCAGCTCGTCATCCTCGATATAGGCAATAGCCTGCTCCAGCGACATCTTGCGGGGCGGCACCAGGAGCAGCGCCTCGTCCTTACCGGCGGCGCGGATGTTGGTGAGTTTCTTTTCACGCACCGGGTTCACGTCCAGGTCGTTCTCGCGGCTGTGCTCGCCGAGGATCATGCCCACGTAAACCTTCTCGCCTGGGCTGACGAACAGCGTGCCGCGGTCCTGCAGCGAGAACAGAGAGTACTGCACGGCCTCGCCGTCCTCGGAGGAGATGAGCGCGCCATTGCGGCGCCCCTCGATCTTGCCTTTCCACGGGCCGTAGCCGGCGAACAGGCGGTTCATCACGCCGGTGCCGCGGGTGTCGGTCAGGAACTCGCCGTGATAGCCGATGAGGCCGCGCGAGGGGATCTTGAAGGTGAGGCGCTGCTTGTCGCCGCCGGAGGGGCGGATGTCGGAGAGCTCGCCCTTGCGGCGGGACATCTTCTCCACCACCGCGCCGGCATAGGGCTCGTCCACGTCGATGAGCACTTCCTCATACGGCTCCTCGCGCTCGCCGGTCTCCTCGTTGAGGCGGGTCAGCACGCGGGGACGGCCGATGGTCAACTCGAAGCCCTCGCGGCGCATCGTCTCGATGAGCACGCCGAGCTGGAGTTCGCCGCGGCCAAACACCTCAAAGGCGTCGCTCTCGGTGGAGGCGACGACCTGGATGGCGACATTGCCTTCGGTCTCGCTGAACAGGCGGTCGCGGATCTGGCGTGACGTGACCTTCTTGCCTTCGCGGCCACCGAGCGGGCCGTCATTGATGCGGAAGGTCATGGACAGGGTCGGCGGGTCGATCGGGGTCGCGGGCAGCGGCGAGGTCACTTCCGGTGAGCAGATGGTGTACGGTACGGTGGTATCGGCCAGTCCGGCCACGGCCACGATATCGCCCGCGCTCACCTCGTCCACCGGCACGCGCTCCAGCCCGCGGAAGGAGAGCAGCTTGGTCAGGCGGCCGGTTTCCACGAGTTTGCCTTCCAGGTTCAGCACCTTCACCGGCATGTTCAGCGTGGCGCGGCCCTGCTCGACGCGACCGGTCAGCACGCGGCCAAGGAAGGTATCGGCCTCCAGGATGGTGGCGACCATGGCGAAGGGCGCGTCTACGTCCAGGTTCGGGGCCGGCACATGGCTCAGGATCAGGTCGAACAGCGGGGTCAGGCTCTCGCGCGGGTCGTCCAGGTTGGCGACAGCCCAACCCTGGCGGCCCGAGGCGAAGAGCATGGGGAAGTCCAGCTGCTCCTCGTTGGCGTCCAGCGAGGCGAACAGGTCGAACATCTCGTTATGCACGTCGTCCGGGCGGGCGTCGCCACGGTCGATCTTGTTCACCACCACGATCGGCTTCAGGCCGCGCGCCAGAGCCTTGCCGAGCACGAATTTGGTCTGCGGCAGCACGCCCTCGGCGGCGTCCACGAGGATGACAGCGCCATCGACCATGCTCAGGATACGCTCGACCTCGCCGCCGAAATCGGCGTGGCCAGGAGTGTCGACGATGTTGATGCGCACGTCCTTCCACACCACCGAGGCGACCTTCGCCAGAATGGTGATGCCGCGCTCCTTTTCCAGGTCGTTGCGGTCAAGCGCGCGCTCGGCCACGGCCTGGTGCGCCGCGAAGGCGCCGGACTGCTTCAGCAGCTGGTCGGTGAGCGTGGTCTTGCCATGGTCAACGTGAGCGATGATGGCAATGTTGCGGATTTTCGGCGCGGACATACAGAGACTACCCAATGGCTAGCCCAAACCGAACCACGGAGCAGATGCCCCGTGGTTCGGCAAGGGTGGTGAGATTTGAGCCCGGCATAGCGATATTGCGCCGCAAAAGCGAGGGGTAATTGCACATAGGCGCCCTGTGGCGCCTGGGGGATGGCGGTTTTTTCCCTTCCGGTGGATTAATGCCTCGTCATTTACTCCCATCCCGGGTTAAAATGGGGGCGGCTTTACCGGGAGTTGCAGTGCGTAAACTGCTGTTATGCATGGGTGTTGCGGCCGGGATCGGTCAGGCGCGGGCGGATGTGCCGCCTGGCGCCGCCTGCACCGCCGCTGGCCATTCCGCCGAGCAGGAAGCCGCACTGCCGGTCAATCTGCTGATCTCCATCGGCATGGTGGAAAGCGGCCACCCGGACCCGCTGACGGGGCGCTTCGCACCCTGGCCCTGGACCGTGAACGCCGATGGCAACGGCCAGTATTTCCCGACCAAGGAGGCGGCGGAGGCTTTCGTTCGCTTTGCCGAGGCCTCCGGCGCGCGGGATATCGATGTCGGCTGCTTCCAGATCAGCCTGCAAAGCCACCCGGACGCCTTCGTCTCGCTGGACGAGGCCTTCGACCCGGACAAGAACGCCGCCTATGCCGCGCGCTTTCTCACCCAGCTCAAGGGGCAGACCGGCTCCTGGACCACCGCCATCGCCGATTACCATTCCGCCCTGCCGGATCTTGGCCTTCCCTATCAGCGGCTGGTGCTCGCCGCCTGGAAGCGGATGGGCAACATGCCCTTCAATTTGTCGGCTGACGTTGAGGAGGCGAGCTACATCCCGCCGCCGGATAATGTGGCGATCATCCAATCCGCGGCGGCGAAGCGCATCCATGTGTACACTTCAAGCCAGCCGATGGATGCCGCGTGGCGCCCCGGTCTGCCGCATGTGTACGAGGGGGATTAGGCCCTGAAACAGAAAAAGGGGACCCGAAGCCGGGTCCCCTTTCTGTTTGCGCAGCCAGGGGGACGAACCCCCTGAGCATTAGATCTCCAGCAGCAGGCGGCGCGGGTCTTCCAGGCTTTCCTTCACGCGGACCAGGAAGGACACAGCCTCGCGGCCGTCGATGATGCGGTGGTCGTAGGAGACGGCCAGATACATCATCGGGCGGACCACAATCTGCCCGTTCACCACTACCGGGCGCTCCTGGATCTTGTGCATGCCCAGGATGGCGGACTGCGGCGGGTTCAGGATCGGCGTGGACATCAGCGAGCCGTACACGCCGCCGTTGGTGATGGAGAAGGTGCCGCCGGAGAGCTGTTCCAGCTTCAGCGTGCCTTCTTTCGCCGCCTTGGCGAAGCCGGCGATCTCGGCCTCGATCTCGGCGATGCTCTTCTGGTCGGCATCGCGGATCACGGGCACCACGAGGCCGGAGGCGCCGCCGACGGCGATGCCCATGTTGACGAACTTCTTGTAGACGATGTCGTCACCGTCGATCTCGGCGTTAACGGCCGGGAACTCGGCCAGCGCCGCGCACACGGCCTTCACGAAGAAGCCGTTGAAGCCCAGGCGGATGCCCTTGTGCTTCTTCTCGAAGGCGTCCTTGTACTCGGTGCGCAGGCCGATGATCGCGCTCATATCCACCTCGTTGAAGGTGGTGAGCATGGCGGCGGTGTTCTGCGCGTCCTTCAGGCGGGCGGCGATGGTCTTGCGCAGGCGCGTCATCTTCACCCGCTCTTCGCGCACATCCGGCGTGCGCGGGGCCTTCGGCGCCGCGGCGGCCGGGGCAGCGGCGGGCTTGTTCAGGAACTCAAGCACGTCGCCCTTGGAGACGCGGCCATCCTTGGCGGTGCCCTGGATGGCGCCGGGGGCGATCTTGTTTTCCTCGATCAGCTTCGCGGCGGCGGGCAGCGGGGCGGCGCCGGGGCGGGCGACCGGGCCCGGGGCGGCCTGCGGCGCATGCACGCCGGCAGCGGCAACCGGCGCCGGGGCGGCGGGCTTGCCGACGGCGGCGGCGCCGACGTCAACGCGGCCCAGCAGGGCGCCGACTTCCACTTCCGCGCCTTCCGGCGCGATGATTTCTGACAGCACACCAGCTTCCGGCGCGTTGACCTCGACGGTCACCTTGTCGGTCTCCAGCTCCACCACGGGCTCGTCGGCGGCAACGGCGTCGCCCGCCTTCTTGATCCAGCGCGCGATGGTCGCGGTGGTCACGCTCTCGCCCAGTGTGGGGACTTTGATATCGGCGGCCATAGCTACTCCTGATTACTGCTTGTTGACTTCGCGATTATGTCAGATGAGCTCAGACGCTCAACGCCTCGTTGACCAGAGCGGCCTGCTCGGCGGCATGCACCTTGGCCAGGCCCGTGGCGGGCGAGGCGGCGGCGGCGCGGCCGACATAACGGGGGCGCTTGGCGGCATTGCTGAGGCAGGTGAGCACGCTCTCAATGCGGCGGTCGACAAACGTCCAGCCGCCATTGTTCTCCGGCTCTTCCTGGCACCACACGACCTCGGCATTGGTGTAGGCCTCGATCGCGGCTTTCAGAGACTTAACCGGGAACGGATAGAACTGCTCCAGGCGCACGATGGCGACATCCTTGATGCCGCGCTCGCGGCGCTCGGCCACCAGGTCGTAATACACCTTGCCGGAGCAGATGACGACGCGCTTGACCTTCTCGGGCGCCACCAGCTCGTCGGTCTCGGGGATGACGTACTTGAAGCTGGAGCCGGGGGCGAACTCGCTGAGGCTGGAGAGGCACAGCTTGTGGCGCAGCAGGGATTTCGGCGTCATCAGCACCAGCGGCTTGCGGAAGTTCCGCTTCAGCTGGCGGCGCAGCGCGTGGAAGTAGTTGGCCGGGGTGGTGATGTTGCACACCGACATGTTGTTCTCGGCGCAGAGCTGCAGGTATCGCTCCGGGCGGGCGGAGGAGTGTTCCGGCCCCTGGCCTTCGCTGCCATGCGGCAGCAGCATCACCAGGCCGCACATGCGAAGCCACTTGGTTTCACCCGAGGCGATGAACTGGTCGATCAAGACCTGCGCGCCATTGGCGAAGTCGCCGAACTGGGCTTCCCACAGCACCAGCACGCTCGGGTCGGAGATGGCATAGCCGTACTCGAACCCCAGCACGCCGTATTCCGAAAGCAGCGAGTTGAAGATCTCGATATGCGCCTGATCAGGGCGGATATTGTTCAGCGGCGTGTATTCGTTCTGGTTGGTCTGGTCGACCAGCACGGCGTGGCGCTGGCTGAAGGTGCCGCGCTGGCAGTCCTCGCCGGAAAGGCGGACACGGTGGCCGTCGAGCATCAGGGTGCCGAAGGCGAGCGCTTCGCCGGTGGCCCAGTCGATGCCTTCGCCGGTCTCGATCATCTGCTTTTTGGCTTCAAGCTGACGCGCGATCTTCGGGTTGAGGTCGAAGTTCTGCGGCGCGCGGGAGAGGGCGGCGCCCACTTCCTTGAGCTGCTCCAGCGGGGCGGCGGTGAATTCCTCCTGGCGCTCGGCCTCCTGGTCGGCCTGCTTCATGCCGGCCCAGTGGCCTTCCAGCCAGTCGGCCTTGTTCACCTTATAGTCCTTGGCGCCTTCATAGGCGTCTTCCAGCGTCTTGTTGTACTCGTCAGCGATCGCCTTCGCCTCTTCGGCGGAGACGCTGCCCTCGCGGGCCAGGGCCTCGGCATAGAGAGCGCGGGTGGTCTTCAGCGCCTTGATGGCCTTGTACATGATCGGCTGCGTGAACGCCGGCTCGTCGTTCTCGTTATGGCCATGGCGGCGGTAGCAGACGAGGTCGATGACGACGTCCACGGCGAATTCCTGGCGGAACTCGGCGGCGAGCTTGGCGGCGAAGACCACGGCTTCCGGATTGTCGCCGTTCACGTGCAGGATCGGCGACTGGACCGACTTCGCGACGTCCGTGCAGTACAGGCCGGAGAAGGCGTGCGCCGGCACGGTGGTGAAGCCGATCTGGTTGTTGACGACCAGATGGATCGAGCCGCCGGTGCGGTAGCCGATGAGCTGGCTCATCGCCAGCGTCTCATACACCAGGCCCTGGCCGGCGAAGGCGGCGTCGCCATGCATGATGGATGGCCATGGCGGATTTGCGGGTGCGTGTCGCCCATCATGTCCAGGCGGGCGCGGATCTTGCCGACCACCACCGGGTCCACCGCTTCGAGGTGCGACGGGTTGGGCTGCAGCGAGAGATGCAGCCTGTTGCCGTTGATGACGAGGTCGGTCGAGGTGCCGAGATGGTATTTCACGTCGCCGGAGCCCTGCACGTCCTCGGGCTTGGCGGAAGCGCCGCCGAACTCGGAGAACAGCGCGACCAGCGGCTTCTTGACGATATTGACCAGGGTGTTCAGGCGGCCGCGATGCGGCATGCCGATGGCGATTTCCTTCACGCCCTTGTCGGCGGCGGTCTCGATGATTGTGTGCAGGGCGGGGATGGTGCTCTCGCCGCCCTCAAGGCCGAAGCGCTTGGTGCCGACGAAGCGGCGCTGGCAGAAGGTCTCGAAGCTGTCGGCCTCGGTCAGCTGCCTTCAGGATCTTGGCCTTGGCCTTGGCGTTGAAGGCGGTGAGCCAGGGCGCGCCCTCGATGCGGCGCTGGATCCAGCTCTTCTGTGCCGGGTCCTGGATATGCATGAACTCGACGCCGATCGCGCCGCAATAGCTCTTGCGCAGAGCGGCGATGACCTCGCGCAGCGTCGCGGTCTCGAAGCCGAGCACGCCGTCGAGGAAGATGGGGCGGTCGAAGTCGGTGGGTTCAGTGAAGCCATAGGTGGCTGGGTCCAGCTCGACATGGTGGCGCTGCGGCTTCAGCCCGAGCGGGTCGAGCTGCGCTTCGAGATGGCCGCGCACGCGATAGGCGCGGATCAGCATCAGGGCGCGGATGGAATCGAGCGTGGCGGCGCGGGTTTCCGCGGGGGAGGCGGTGGGCTTGGCCGGCTTGACCGCGCCTTCAACTTCGTTGGTGACAAAAGCGGTGGGACGCGGGGCCCAGGAGGCGCCGGTGGCGTCCATCAGAATGGAGCGCGTCTCGTCGTCCAGCGCGGCAAACAGGGCGGCGAAATCCGGGTCAACGGAGTTGGGCGCCTGGACCCATTTGGCATAAAGCTGGGCGATGAACTGGGCGTTCGCACCATTCATCGCGGTGGCAATTACATCTACACCGGCCATACCTGTTCCTCACATTTGCAATGCTCCCGCCCGGTGAGGCGGGTGGACGCGGGAGTTCACGAAATTACGGCGAAGTCTCCCCATCCGCGCCGCGTATAAGCCACTAGGGTTATGATGCCGTTACCCAAGTTAAAGGGGCAGGGTTGTCCACGGCGCATGGTTGCCCGTGTTTTCCCTGCCCCTTCAACTGATTTAGCCCTGCAATGCCTTGACCATTGTGCTGCCAAGCGAGGAGGGGCTGTCGGCAACGAAGATCCCGGCTTCCTTCATTGCCGCGATCTTGGCGGCGGCTGTATCCTTGCCGCCGGAGATGACCGCGCCGGCATGACCCATGCGGCGGCCCGGCGGCGCGGTGGCGCCGGCGATGAAGCCGACGACCGGCTTCTTGATCTTGTGTCGTGGCCAGGAACTCGGCCGCGTCGATCTCGGAGGGGCCGCCGATTTCGCCGATCATGATGATCGCCTGGGTCTCATCGTCGTGCAGGAACAGGTCCAGCACCTCGATGAAGTCGGTGCCCTTCACCGGGTCGCCGCCGATGCCCACGCAGGTGGACTGGCCCAGCCCGGCGGCGGTGGTCTGCGCCACGGCCTCGTAGGTGAGGGTGCCGGAGCGCGAGACGATGCCGATGGAGCCGCGCTTGTGGATATGGCCCGGCATGATGCCGATCTTGCACTCATCCGGCGTGATGACGCCCGGGCAGTTCGGCCCGATCAGGCGGGACTTGGAGCCGCAGAGGGCGCGCTTGACCTTCACCATGTCCAGCACCGGGATGCCCTCGGTGATGCAGACGATCAGTTCCACGCCGGCGTCGATCGCCTCCAGGATCGAGTCGGCGGCGAATGGCGGCGGCACGTAGATGGCCGAGGCGTTGGCGCCCGTTTTCTCCACCGCCTCGCCGACGGTGTTGAACACCGGCAGGTCGAGATGCTTGGTGCCGCCCTTGCCCGGGGTTACGCCGCCGACGACCTTGGTGCCGTAGGCAAGAGCCTGCTCAGAGTGGAAGGTGCCCTGAGCGCCGGTGAAGCCCTGGGTGATGACCTTGGTTTCTTTGTTAACGAGAATGGCCATTACGCGGCTTCCTTCACGGCTTTGACGATTTTCTCGGCGGCGTCGGCCAGGTTGTCGGCCGGGATGATCGGCAGGCCGGACTTGGCCATGATGTCCTTGCCGAGCTGCACGTTGGTGCCTTCCAGGCGGACCACCAGCGGCACGGAGAGCGAGACTTCGCGCGCCGCGGCGATGACGCCCTCGGCGATGACGTCGCAGCGCATGATGCCGCCGAAGATGTTGACCAGGATGCCCTCGACGTTCGGGTCGGAGAGGATGATCTTGAACGCCGCGGTCACGCGCTCCTTGGTGGCGCCGCCGCCGACGTCCAGGAAGTTCGCGGGTTCGGCGCCGTAGAGCTTGATGATGTCCATGGTCGCCATGGCCAGGCCCGCGCCGTTCACCATGCAGCCGATATTGCCATCCAGCGCCACGTAGGAGAGGGAGTGCTTGTTGGCTTCCAGCTCCTTCGGGTCTTCCTCGCCCTCGTCGCGCAGCGCCTCGATCTCGGGGTGGCGGTACAGGGCGTTGTCGTCGAAGCTCACCTTCGCGTCGAGCGCGTAGATCTCGCCCGCGCCGGTAACGACCAGCGGGTTGATCTCGATGATCGCCGCGTCCAGCGCCACGATAGGCGTTGTAGATGGCGGTGACGAACTTGCCGAAGGTGGCGATCTGCTTGCCTTCGAGGCCGAGGCCGAAGGCCAGCTTGCGGGCGTGGAAGCCGGAGATGCCGGAGGCCGGGTCAACCGGGGCGCGCAGGATCTTTTCGGGGTGGTGTTCGGCCACCTCTTCAATCTCCATGCCGCCTTCGGTGGAGGCCATGATCACGATCTCGGACACCGAGCGGTCGATCAGCAGGGAGAGGTACAGCTCGCGCTTGATGTCGCAGCCGGCTTCCACGTACACGCGGCGGACCAGGCGCCCGGCCGGGCCGGTCTGCTTGGTGATCAGCGTGTGCCCGATCATCGCGGCCGCGGCGTCACGCACCTCGTCCAGGCTCTTGGCCAGGCGGACGCCGCCCTTGCCAGCCGGGTCTTCCTTGAATTTGCCGGCGCCGCGGCCGCCGGCGTGGATCTGGGACTTCACCACGTAGATGGGGCCGGGGAGCTTCTTCGCGGCTTCGACCGCTTCTTCGGGCGTCCAGGCGACATGCCCGTCGAGAACCGCGACGCCATAGGCCTTCAGCAGTTCCTTGCCCTGGTATTCGTGTATGTTCATGTACGTTCAGCCTACCTGTTTCTTGGGTTAAAAGGGGGCGTAGCCCGGCGTGCTACTCCCATTCGAAAGGGCGGGCAAGCACTCTGCTGCATCGCGAAAGCGGCGAGGCCTTGCTTATATGCATTTTATGTCAGGTTTTATGTCAGATGTGGCAAAGCAAGGTAGGTTTCGCTTTGCATTTCCTCGAGGCGCGATGCCGTGCGTTCGAAAATCCTCGCGCCTTCGCCGGAGCGGTACAGCTCGTCCGGGTAGGCGGCGGCGGAGGCATAGAGCTTGACCCGGTGCTCATAGAGCGCGTCCACCAGGGTGACGAAACGCCGGGCCTCGTCGAAATTGTCGGGCGAGAGGCGGGGGACTCCGTCGATCAACAGGGTGTGATAATGCGTTGCCAGGGCCAGGTAGTCGCCGGGTCCAAGCGGCACGCCGCAGAGGGCGTTGAAGTCGAACCTCGCGGCGCCGGCGGCGGCGAGCGGCACGGTGAGGTTGCGGCCCTGGATCGTCAGCTTGGCGGACTTTACCGTGTCGCCCTCGGTGAGCATGGAGAACACTTCGTCCAGAGCGGCATCCGCCCGGCTGTCCGCCGGCACGTACCATGAATTCAGCCCGTGCAGCCGGCCGCGGCGGTAATCCTGGGCCGACTCCAGGACCAGCACGTCGAGCTTCTGCTTGATCAGGGCGATGAAGGGCAGGAAGGCGTCACGCCCCGGCTTGCCCTTGTAGAGGTCGTCAGGGAGCGTGTTGGAGGTCGCCACCACCACCACATGGCGGGCGAACAGCGCCTCGAACAGCCGGCCCAGGATCATCGCGTCCACGATGTCGTGCACCTGGAACTCGTCGAAGCAGAGCAGCGCCGCCTCGCCGGCGATCTCGTCTGCCAGCGGCGGGATTGGGTCGGAGATTTCGGGGTGTGCGCGCTTGATGGCGTGGAAGCGCCTGTGCGTCTGCTGCATGAACTCGTGGAAATGGATGCGCTTCTTGCGTGGCACGTCCGCCGCCTCGAAGAACAGGTCCATCAGCATGGATTTGCCACGCCCGACCTCGCCGACGATATACAGGCCGTTCGGGTGGTCCTGCACCTCTTCCACCGGCTTGCGGCGCAGGAGGCGGCCGAGGAACCCGCTATTATTAGCGGGTTTCGGCACCGGGTCGTAGCCGCGCAGTTTGGCCCACAGATCCTGCAGATGCTCGGCGGCGGCGGCCTGCGCTTGGTCGTAGACCAGCTGGCCTGCGGCGATGCGGGCGCGATAGGCCGGGATAACGCCGGTCACGGTGGGGGAGGCGTTGGACATGCCGGGCGGATACTTCAACCCCTGGTGCGGAGCAACAAGGGGAAACTGTCACTCACGAGGGGTTGAAGCGCAAAATTTAACGGAGCATTGATGGCGAAACAGGAATTTTGTACGGATACAACCCATGGATGTGCTGGATTTCGATGCGTTGCGCGCCGCGACTGTGTCAAACGACCCGTTCGCGCATATCCTTCTGCCGCGCTTCGTGAAGCCCGAGGCAATGCCCGCCGTGTTCGCGGCGCTGCCGCCGATGAAGGGGCGGGGCAGCTTTCCCATCGAGGCGCTGAAGCTCGGCCCCGCGGCGAAGGCCGCCATCGCCGGGCTGCAGAGTGGCACGTTCCGCGAGATCGTGGCGGAGAAATTCGGGCTCGACCTGAAGAACGCGCCCTCCATGACCACGCTGCGTGGCAGTTCCGACGTACAGGACGGGCAGATCCATACGGATTCCAGCGCCAAGCGCGTGACCATCCTGCTCTACCTCAACCCCAGCGACGGTGCGGCCTGGGCGCGGCAGGAGGGCTGCCTGCGCCTGCTGCGCGGGCCGGATGACCTGGAGGACTACGCTGCCGAGGTGCCGCCAGTGGATGGCACGCTGCTCGTCTTCCCCAACGGCCCGACAACCTGGCATGGGCATAAGCAGTATATCGGCCAGCGCTACGTGGTGCAGATGAACTACATGACCACCAGCGCGAAGGCGAAGGCGGAGATGCGCCGGCACCATCTCTCCGCCTTCATCAAGCGCCTGACCCGGGCGGCCTGAGGCGCATGCTGGCGGGAAAGAAGGTTGCCGTCATCCTGCCGGCCTATAACGCGGCGCGCACGCTGGAGCGCACGGTTGCGGAAATCCCGCGTGATCTGGTGGACGAGGTGATCCTGACGGATGACGGAAGTTCGGATGAGACCGTGGCACTCTCCCGACAGCTCGGCCTGCATACGCTGGTGCATGAGAGCAACCGCGGCTACGGCGGCAACCAGAAGACCTGCTACGCCGAGGCCCTGGCCCGCGGCGCCGATGTCGTGGTGATGCTGCACCCGGATTATCAGTATTCCCCCCAGGTTGGTCGCGGCCATGGCGGCGATGATCGGCTCCGGTCATTACAGCGTGGTGCTGGGCTCGCGCATCCTCGGGCGCGGGGCGCTCAAGGGCGGCATGCCGCTCTATAAATATGTCGCCAACCGGGGGCTTACCTTTGTCGAGAACATCCTGCTCGGGCTGAAGCTCTCCGAATACCATACCGGCTACCGCGCCTGGTCGGCGGAACTGCTGCGCGCCTTGCCGCTGGAACGCTGCTCGGATGATTTCGTGTTCGACAACGAGATGCTGGCGCTGGCCATCTGGGCGGGGGCAGAGATCGGCGAGATCTCCTGCCCGACGCGGTATTTTGCCGAGGCGTCCTCGATCAATTTCCGCCGCTCGGTGGTGTATGGGCTGGGCGTGCTGCGCACCGCCCTGGCGTACCGGATGGCCCGCTGGGGCTGGCAACGCGATCCATTGTTCGCCGATGCCGCGTAAAGCGGGCTTGCTGCTGCTGGCTGCCGCCGTATCGCTGGGCACAGGCCTGCTGGCCGGGCCGCGCATCGCCGGGGCGGCGGTGGCGGGGGCGGAGGCACTGCGCGCGCTGGGGCCGCTGGGCGAACTGCTGTTCACGGCTGCGGTGTTTCTGTGCGCGCTCGCGGGCTTTGTACCGGGCGGGCTGCTTGGCTTGGCCGCGGGGGCGATTTTCGGCATTGCCGCCGGGTTCGCCTGGAGCGCCGCCGGGATCATGGCAGGGGCGGTGGCGGCCTTCGCGCTGGCCCGCGGCGTGGCGCGGCCCTGGGCGCGGGCGTTGCTTCAGCGGGGCGGATTTCTCGCCCGGCTGGATGGCGCCGTCTCCGCCGATGGCTGGCGGCTGGTGGCGCTGCTGCGCATCTCGCCGGTGATGCCGTTTTCCCTCACTTCCTACGCGCTGGGGGTCTCGGGCGTTTCTCTGCGCGACTACGCTTTGGGCACGCTGGCCTCGCTGCCCCCCTTGCTGGGCTATGTGGTCATCGGCGCTCTGGGTGGCTGGGGCGCGCGCCTGCCCGCCGGGCCGGGGCGGGAGGTGCACACCGCCCTGCTGGTCCTCGGCGCCGTGGCCACGCTGGCGCTCACTTGGCATCTGGGCCGGTTGCTGACGGGGGCATTAGCGGTTTCACCGGCGCGAAAACCTGTCTAGTGTGGGGGCGATGCTGACTGATCTGCCTAATGTGCTGACCTTGTCCCGGATCGGCGCGATTCCGCTGCTTGTGCTGCTGGCGGCCCTGCGGGCACCACTGCCCGATTTCCTCGCCGCGCTGGTGTTCACCCTGGCGGGGATCACCGACTACCTCGACGGTTATCTGGCCCGCGAGCGCCAGCAGCTCTCCGATCTGGGCCGCATGCTCGACCCCATCGCGGACAAGCTCCTGGTCGGGGCGACGCTGATGGCCCTGGTCGGCTTCGGGCGGCTGCCGGAATATGGCCTCTACCCCGCCATCGTCATCATGCTGCGCGAAATTCTGGTCTCTGGCCTGCGCGAATATCTGGCGGGGGTCCGTGTCGGCCTGCCGGTGACAAAGCTGGCGAAATGGAAGACCGGCGTGCAGATGGTGGCGCTCGGCCTGCTGCTGCTGGGGAGCGACGGCGCACGCGTCATGGGCCTTGGATTTTTGCCAATGGACTGGATCGGCGGCACGCTGCTCTGGGTCGCCGCGGTGCTCACGCTGATCACCGGCTGGGACTACCTGACCGCGGGGCTGCGCCATGCCGGCATCAGCGCCGATGCCTGAACGCCATGCCGATGCCGCGCGGATTTCCCCGGCATGCCAGTTCGGTTAAACGGTCCGCAAGAATCCCTAAGGAGATGTGACTTTGCGCAAATCCATGGCCATTGGTCTGGTGCTTATTCTTCCAGGTTGCGCCACCGAGCGGCATTTCGCCGCCGATGCCTTGTGGCCTTTTGGCAACCCGAACGCGCCGGCCGTGACCAGCGAGACCGCTCAGCGCGCGCTCGGCCATAATGTGAATGTGCCGCCGGTGCAGCCGCAGCCGGGCGATGTCTGGCCCGGTCCGGTGCAGCCGATGCCGACACTGAGCCAGGTGCAGAAATACTCGAACATGCCGCTTGGCCAGGGCTACACGCCGTCTCTGCCCTCACCATATCCGCCTGGTGAGGAGCCTAAGGATCAAAGCTCGCCCGACAACCTCACGGACGGGCAGCTTTATCCGACCGTGAACGGGGCGCCGCAGGCGCCCCCCGCCGTGCCCGGAGATGTAAGGTAGATGCGCGTTCTGTATTTTGCCTGGTTGCGGGAGAAGACCGGGGTAGGGCAGGAGGAGCTTTCTCCCCCGCCCGAGGCGAACACGCCGCGCGCTTTGGCCGCCTGGCTCGCTGGGCGTGGGCCGGGGCATGCGGCGGCTTTCGCGAATATGGCGCTGATCCGCTGCGCGGCGGACCAGGAGTTCGTGGATCTGGACGCGACGCTGGGCGACGCGGCGGAAGTGGCGTTCTTTCCGCCGGTGACGGGCGGATGACGCGCAGGATTGCCGTTCAGGAAGAGGATTTCGACGCCGGTGCGGAACTCGCCGCGCTGGCGGGTGATGGCGCGGGTGGGGTTGCGAGTTTCATTGGCGTGGTGCGGGGCGAGGCCGGTGGCCGGAAGCTCGCGGCGCTGCGGCTGGAGCATTACCCGGGCATGACCGAGGCGGCGCTGGCGCGGCTGGCGGATGAGGCCCTGGCGCGCTGGGAGCTTACCGGCGTCACCCTCATCCACCGCGTGGGGCGGCTGCTGCCGGGGCAGAACATCGTGTTCGTCGCCGCGGCCAGCGCCCATCGCGCCGAGGCGCTCGCCGCTACGGCCTACCTGATCGACCGGCTGAAGACGGATGCGCCCTTCTGGAAGGCGGAGGAGTTCGCCGACGGCGCGGCGCGCTGGGTGGCAGCGCGGGCCGAGGACGAAGCCGCCGCCGCAGCGTGGCGGAAGGATTTGCCCCCCGGGCCGGACGGGTTATAGGAGCGCCATCATGGACCTTAAAGAACATATTCGCGGTATTCCGGATTTCCCCAAGCCGGGGATCCTTTTCTACGACATCTCGACCCTGCTGCGGCACGCCGATGCCTGGCAGGTGGCGATGGGCCGCCTGACCAACGCCGTGCGCGCCTACCACCCGACCGTGCTGGCGGGCGTAGAGAGCCGCGGCTTCCTGCTTGCCGCGCCGCTGGCGCTGAAGTTGGGCTGCGGCTTCGTCATGCTGCGCAAGCCGGGCAAGCTTCCCGGCGCCACCGTGGGGCTGGACTACGCGCTGGAATACGGCACGGATCGGATCGAGATCCAGGCCGACGCCGTTGACCCCGGCGCGCGCGTGGTGGTGGTGGACGATCTGCTCGCCACCGGCGGCACCATGGCGGCGGGGATCAAGCTGCTGCAGAAGGTGGGGGCCGAGGTGGTCGCCGCGGCGTCGCTGATCGAACTGACCTTCCTGGGCGGCCGGGCGAAGCTGGACGTCCCGTTCGAGGCGCTGGTCCAGTACGACAATTGACGAAACCGGGCAGTCCCTTAATGTCCACCAGCGGGAGACGCGGAAAGGTGGCATGGTGAAGCGCCGGGAAATGTTCAGCGGATTGGCTTTTGCGGCGCTTCTGCCGCGCCTGGGGCGGGCCGATACAATGTCGGTTACCATCGCCGCCCCGCCGCTGACATTGCTTGTGGCTGGTCCGGATGGCCAGCAAACCAGCCGCTGGGGCGATGCTTGCGCGCTGGCCATGTCTGGTTGTTTCCCCGGCAACCCCGCGATCAACACCATGGCGGTGGGCGGGCTGGACGGCGTGACCGGCGCCAACCGGCTGGACGCGCTGGTGGTGCCCGACGGCAAGACCGCCGCGATCCTGCCGGGTGCCGCGCTCACTGCGTTTCTCTGCGCCGACAGCCGCGTGCATTTCGACCCGACGCGCTGGACCCCGCTGCTCGCGGGCACCAATTCCGGCGTGCTGATGCTGCGCGCCGCTTCCGGTGTGACGCCCAACCTCAAGCTCCTGCGGTCCATGGCGCCGCTACGCCTGGGCGCGGATTCGCCGCAGAGCGCCGATCTCGCGGCACTGCTGGCGCTGGCGCGCGTCGGCGTGGCGACCGCCCCGCTATTCGGCTTGCGGGACACCGCCGCCAAAACCCGCGCGTTCATCGCTGGCGAGGTGGATGCCGTGTTCATCAGCGGCGAGGGGGTGCCGGAGGACCTCGCGCCGCTTTCCGCCTCGGGCGCCGTGCCGGCCTTCTGCCTCGGCGCGCTGGATGCCAGTGGCCGCGTGACGGCCGATCCGCTTTTCCCTGGTCTGCCCGATGCCCTCGCCTTCGGGCCGGGCACGGAACCGTTTCTCGACGCCGCCTACAGCGCCGCTGCTGTCGCCACGCGGCTGGATTTCCTGCTGGTCCTGCCGCGGCTCACCGACACCAACGCAGTGGCCCAGTGGCGCACCGCGGCCGCTACTGCCATTGCCAGCCCGGGGCTTGCCGCCGCGGCGGATGCAAGCGCCATCAGCCTGCAGCCCGCCCAGGTGCTGGCCAGCGGGCTGGCCGCGCTAAACCTGCAGCCCAGCGACCAGGCGAGTCTGCAGGCCTTCCTGGCCAAGACCTATGGCTGGCAACCAAGCTGACTTTGGCCAAGGTCGTTAAATCCTACATCTGCTCGGCTTGCGGCAGCGTCTTCCCCAAATGGGCGGGGCGCTGCGAGGCGTGTGGCGAGTGGAACACGCTGGAAGAGCAGATAGCACCCAAGGCGCTGCCCGGCGGCATGAAGGACAGCGCCCGCCAGGGCGGGAGGATCGAGTTCGTCGGGCTTGAGGGCGTCTCCCCGCCGCCGCCGCGTGTGCCCACCACCATTGCCGAGTTCGACCGTGTTCTCGGCGGTGGGCTGGTTCCGGCCTCGGTGGTGCTGGTCGGTGGTGATCCGGGCATCGGCAAATCCACACTGCTGTTGCAGGCGGGCGCGGCGCTGGGCCGGGCCGGGCGCGAGGTGGTGTACATCTCGGGCGAAGAATCGGTCGATCAGATCCGCATGCGCGCGCGGCGGCTGGGGCTGACGCAATCGCCCATGCATCTCGCCGCCGCCACGCAGCTCGGCGATATTCTGGCCAGCCTGGCGCAATTCCCCAATGCGGCGCTGGTGGTCATCGACTCCATCCAGACCATGTGGACCGATGGCGTGGATTCCGCCCCCGGCTCGGTCACGCAGGTGCGCGCCGCCGCGTTCGAGCTGATCCGCGCCGCCAAGACCCAGGGCTTCGCGCTGATGCTGGTCGGGCACGTCACCAAGGAGGGCACCATCGCCGGGCCGCGCGTGCTGGAGCACATGGTGGACGTGGTGCTGCATTTCGAAGGCGATCGCGGCCACCAGTTCCGAATTTTGCGCGGCATCAAGAACCGCTTCGGCGCCACGGACGAAATCGGCGTGTTCGAGATGACAGGCGGGGGGCTTGCCGAAGTCGCCAACCCTTCGGCGCTGTTCCTGGCCGAGCGGCGGGGCAATGTCTCGGGCAGCGCGGTGTTCGCGGGGCTGGAGGGCTCGCGCCCGGTGCTGGTGGAAATCCAGGTGCTGCTAGCGCCCAACCCCGGCGGCTCGCCGCGGCGCTCGGTCATCGGCTGGGATTCCGGGCGGCTCTCCATGCTGCTGGCGGTGCTGGAAACACGCTGCGGGCTGAAGCTGGCGATGAACGACGTGTACCTGAACGTGGCCGGGGGCTTGCGGGTGAACGAGCCGGCGGCGGATCTGGCCGTGGCGGCAGCGCTCATCTCGGCGGCGTCCGACGTGCCAGCCGACCCGGAGATGGTGTTCTTCGGCGAAATTGGTCTCTCGGGTGAACTGCGCCAGGTGGCGCAGACGGAATTGCGGCTCAAGGAGGCGGCGAAGCTTGGCTTCGCCCGCGCCGCCAGCCCCAAGCGGGTGGCGGGCGGCACCGCGCGGATTTCCGTGCCGAAATTGCTGGGCCTGGTTGAAATCGGGCATCTGACAGACCTTGTTGGTATCATTGCGGCCGGGTTAAAACCGGGGCGCAAGAAGGAGGGGGGATGACCTGGATCGATGCGGCCGCGCTTGTCGTCGTCCTGCTGTCGGCGGCGATTTCGATGGTTCGTGGCTTTGTGCGCGAGGTGCTGGGGGTGGGCGCCTGGATAGGCGCCGCCTTCGCGGCGGTGAAGTTCTATCCGCTGGCCCAACCGGAGATCGCCTCCATCCTGCCAGTCAGCATGAAGAATTTCGTGATCTACGGCGCCATGGCCGTGGTGTTCCTGATCGTGCTGATCGTGCTCAGCCTGGTCAGCGCGCTGATCGGCGGGCTGGTGCGGGATTCTGCGCTCTCGGGGCTGGACCAAAGCCTGGGGCTGGTGTTCGGCGCTGCGCGCGGGGCGCTGGTGGTGTGCGTTGCATATGTCGCGCTCTCGGTCGGTGTGGCGCAGCCGCAATGGCCGGCTCCGGTCGTTAACGCGCGCTTCCTGCCGATGGCCTATCAGGGCGCCAAAGCACTGGTTTCGCTGCTGCCGGATACCTACCAGCCGAAGGTGGACCCGCTGCCCGGCAGTCCGGCCCCGCCGGCGAGCACGCTGATGCAGCAGCCCGTGGCGGGCAGCGCGTTGCAGACATATTAAATTCGAAGGTGGCACCTATGCGCGCGGCCGCCTCGACATCGGCGTGTCACCCGAGTACTTGACGCGCGCGTAGCTTGGAGGTTGGGCCCGATGATTGATGATGACAAGCTGCACGAGGAGTGCGGCGTTTTCGGCGCCTGGAATGTGACCGATGCGGCGGCGATTACCGCGCTGGGCCTGCATGCCCTGCAGCATCGCGGCCAGGAGGCAACCGGGATCGTGACGCATGACGGCGTGCGTTTCCATTCCCACAAGGGCCTCGGTCTGGTTGGCGACAATTTTGGCGACACCAAGGTGATGGCCAGCCTGCCCGGCACCCGCGCCATCGGCCATAACCGCTATGCCACATCGGGCGAGACCGTGCTGCGCAACGTGCAGCCGCTGTTCGCGGAATTCGAGTTCGGCGGGCTGGCGGTGGGCCATAACGGCAACCTGACCAACGCCAACACGCTGCGCCGGGCCCTGGTACGCCGCGGCTGCCTGTTTCAGTCCACCATGGACTCCGAGGTGTTCGTCCATCTCATCGCCATCTCCCTCTATTCCAACGTGGTTGACCGCCTGATCGACGCGGTGAAACAGGTCATCGGCGCGTATTCGCTCGTGGCGCTGACGCAGGAGCAGCTGATCGGCGTGCGCGACCCGCTGGGCGTGCGCCCGCTGATCCTGGGCCGCACCCATGGCGCGGATGGCAAGGCCGGCTGGGTGCTGGCCTCCGAGACCTGCGCTCTGGATATCGTCGGCGCCGAGTTCGTGCGCGACGTGGAACCGGGCGAGATCGTGCTGATCGACGACAAGGGCGTGCAGAGCATCAAGCCCTTCGCACCCAAACCGCCGCGCTTCTGCGTGTTCGAGTACATCTATTTCGCGCGGCCGGATTCGGTGATGGAGGGCACCTCCGTCTACAACGCGCGCAAGATGATCGGCGCGCAGCTGGCCAAGGAGGCTCCGGCCGATGCGGATGTGATCGTGCCTGTGCCCGATTCCGGCGTGCCCGCCGCCATGGGCTTCGCCGAGGCGAGCGGGATCGCCTTCGAGCTGGGCATCATCCGCAACCATTATGTCGGCCGCACCTTTATCGAGCCGACCGACCAGATCCGCCATCTCGGCGTGCGGCTGAAGCATTCCGCCAACCGCGCGATGATCGAGGGCAAGCGTGTGGTGCTGGTGGACGACTCGATCGTGCGCGGGACCACCTCTCAGAAGATCGTCGAGATGGTGCGTCAGGCGGGTGCGGCCGAGGTGCATATGCGCATCGCCGGGCCGCCGACCACCCATTCCTGCTTCTACGGCATCGACACGCCTGAGCGCAGCAAGCTGCTCGCCGCGCGCAACAGCGTGGACGAGATGGCCAAGCTGATCGGCGTGGACAGCCTCGCCTTCATCTCCATCGACGGGCTGTACAGGGCGCTGGGTAAGCCGGGGCGGGATGCGGCGTCGCCAGCCTTCTGCGACGCCTGCTTCACCGGCGACTACCCGATCGAGCTGACCGATAACAACGAACCGCGCGACAACCAGCCCAGCCTGCTGGCCGAGATGAAGTGACATGGACGACATAGCCGCCTATTTCTGGGTGGCTATGGGCGGCGCCATCGGCAGCGTCGCCCGCTATGCGCTGGGCAATGCGATGGTGCTGGCCGTTGGGGCCTCGTTTCCCTGGGGCACGCTGCTCATCAACGTGCTCGGTTCGTTTATTATAAGCTGCTTTGGTATGCTGGCCGGCGCGGACGGGCGATTCCCGCTGCCGTTCGAGGCGCGGGTCTTCGTCACCGTCGGCCTTTGCGGCGGATTCACCACCTTCTCTTCCTTCAGCCTGCAAACGGTCGAACTGGCCCGCAACGGGCAGGGCGGCCGTGCCCTTTTTTATGCCATTTCCTCAGTCATTTTGTGCGTGCTTGCCTGCGCTTTGGGCGCGTCTGTCGCACAGGCGGTGAACGCACCGCGTCAAGGCTGAGGTGTTTAAGATTTTGTGTCATTTGAGCCACACAAATGCTGCAAGTTTATAGGGTTGCGCTTTTCGCCTGGAACCAATGCCTTTTTGGCGGCTACAAATATGATTGTGACCCTTGCTGCCCGCCGCGGTCTTGACTTCTCCAGTCATGGGACGTGACGGGCCGGGTTTCCTTGTTATCAGGCGCAATCAAAATGCGCATAGAGGAGACATACATATGCGTCGTCAACTTCTCGGTCTCGGCTTCGCTGCCGCGTCCTCACTCCTGGCTCTTCACGCTGCCCAGGCCATGACCGGCCCGCAGCCCATCACGATCGACGGCGGCCCGCTCGGCAGCCTCTCGCTCAGCGGTGGCGTCGATGGTTACGGCTATTATCAGAGCAACGTTCCGGATGGCATCACGGACGACGGCGTGAATCTCGGCAGCGGCATCGTCGAACTGCAGAAGACCAGCGGCGTTCTGCAGTTCACCATCATGCTCGGCTCCCAGGGCGGTGTCATCACGGTCGGCGCCAACACCAATTACGGCGGCGGCTACTACAACAACCGCCTGCCGCAGACCACGATCAGCAATTTCTCCACCGGTCCGCTCTATGAGGGCTACATCACCGTTGCCCCGCCGAACTCGCCGGTCACCGTGTCCGCCGGCTTCCTGCCGTCGCTGGAAGGCTACGAAGCCGGCCTCGACTGGAACAACCCGAGCCAGCTCGTCACCTCCATCTACTACGTGCAAAACTCCAATGCCAGAGGCGTGCAGGCGGCTGTGACCGAAGGCCCGGTGACTGCCACCGTGCAGTTCGGCGATGGTTTCGACACCGGCGTGTTCAACTTCCTGCAGGCCCTGGTGTCCTACGACATCAACTCCAGCAACGTCCTGAACGTGTATTATGGCGGCAATCTCGGCCGCACCGGGCTGAACGCCAAGATCTATAGCGGCAATTGCACCTATGGCGACAATACCACCCCCGGCTGCTACGGCAGGGTTGGCTCCTACGGCGCGCAGTTTGTAAACTCCCAGATGTTGGGCGCTTATTACAGCTACACGATGGGCAACCTGAACCTGGTGCCGGAAGTGCAGTACGTGTACGCCAAGACCGACCATATGGTTGGCCTGGACAAGTCAACCTCCAACTTCGCTGGAGCGGTATTTGCCGACTACGCTTTCGCCAACACCCCGTACTCCCTGGGTGGCTGGCTCTCCTACGAAGACTCCATCGGCAACTATTCCTGGTACGCCGGTCCGAAGTCCGAGGCCGTCAGCTTCGCTGTTTCGCCGACCTGGCAGTACAAGGATCTGTTCGCGCGCCTCAACGGCGGTGCGGCTTATCTGCTGAACAACAAGCAGTTCTCCACCGCCAGCTATGGCGACCACGGGACCGACAAGGTCCAGTTCACCGGCACGCTGGAAGCCGGTCTGCTGTTCTAATCCGGCAGTCAGCCGAAACGAAAAGGCCGGGGATTTCCCCGGCCTTTTTTATTGCGCGATGTTTCGCGGCCTTCCGTAATGCAGGCTATTTGGCAACCTGGGCCAGCCAGTCGGGCAGGTTGTAGTAGTTGGTCACCCGCGCGATCTTGCCGTCGCGAATGGCGAAGAAGGCGCCGCCGGGCAGCATGTATTTCTGCCCATGTGCCTCCGGCATGCCGTGCCCTGCCTGCAGATATTCGCCATGCACCATGTATTCCGCTGCGGCGCGGGTACCGCTGAGGTCCGCCATTATCACGATATCGGTCAGCCGCTCGCGGTAGCAGCGGTTCATGTCGTGCAGGAAGGCGGCGAAGGCGTCCCGGCCTGTTTCGGTTCCGGACTGGTTGATGTCGTGTTTCACGTCATCGGTGAACAGGGCCACCATCGCCGCGACATCGCCGGCGTTGAAGGCCTCGTAATAGGCGTTGATCAGTTGATGCACGGTCTCGGTCATGGCTTGCTCCTCTTTTTCGCCAGACCATGCCGTGGGCGCGGTGGCCGGACAAGCCGTATGACGATGCATCGTCGCAATAAAATGAGTTTTCTTGAACGGTGTGGCGCCCCTGTGGTTTGCTGTGCCGCGCCAGCCACAGGAGCCAGCATGTCCAACCCGCCGAGCGAGCGCGCACGCGTCAAACGCTATAGCCAAAACGCCGCCTACGATCCCGAGACCGTGCATGCGATCTTGGACGCGATGCCGCTCTGCCATGTCGGCTACGTGTTCAACGGCAGCCCGTTCGTGACGCCGACGCTGCAATGGCGCGATGGCGACCGGATATTCTGGCACGGCTCGGCGGCGAGCCGGATGCTGAAAGCCGCCGAAGTCCAGGATGTGTGCGTGACGGTGAGCCTTTACGATGGGCTGGTGATGGCGCGCTCCGCCTATAACTACGGCATCAACTATCGCTCGGTGATGGTCTTCGGCAGGCCGGTGAAGCTCACCGACCCGGCTGAGAAAGAGGCGCAGCTGCGCAATTTCGTCAACAAGACCATTGCCGGGCAATGGGAACGGCTCCGCCCTGTGACGGAGCAGGAGTTGGGGTTGGCGACAGTGTTGTCCATGCCGATCACCGAGGCCTCGGCCAAGCTGCGCTCGGGCCAGCCGGATGATGACCAGGATGCGGATTTCCCGGTCTGGGCCGGGGTGATCCCGGTGCGGTTCGAGATTGGGCCGCCTGAGCCGAACCCGAAGAACTTGCCGGGCGTGGAGCTTCCGCCCGAGGCGCTGGACTTCAAGCTCGGCTAAATGCCGCGCCGGCCGAACATTGTCTCAAGGTCGGCGCGGGAGAGCTTCAGGAAAGTCGGGCGGCCATGGCTGCATGTGGCGGCGCGCGGCGTGGCCTCCATCTCGCGCAGCAGGGCGGACATTTCCTCTACCGCCAGGCGCCGCCCGGCACGGATGGAGCGGTGGCAGGCGAGGCGGGCAAGTGCGGCGTCCAGCCGGGCTTCCAGGGCCAGCGGCGCGTCCAATTCGGCGAACTCCCCGGCAAGGTCGCGCAGCAGCCCTGCGGCGTCCGGGTTCTTCAGCGCGGCAGGCACGGCGCGGACGAGAATCGCCCCAGGGCCGAAGGCCTCGATTTCCAGCCCCAGCCGGGCCAGGGTTTCTGTTTCCGCCAGCAGCCGCGCCGCCTCGATAGGCGGGAAATCCACCACCACGGGCACCAGCAGCGGCTGGCTCGCCACCCGTCCCTCGGTGAACTCGGCGCGCAGGCGCTCTTCCGTCAGGCGCTCATGGGCGGCGTGCTGGTCCACGATGACGAGCGAGCCATCAGGGGCAGCGGCCAGGATGTAAGTGTCCAGGATCTGCGCCAGCGGCGCGCCGAGCGGGTGTTCGGCGGGGGGCAGCGCGGGCGGGGCGGCGAACTGCCGGGCCGATGGCGGGGCAACGAGCGCCAGTTCGGCCTCGGCGAAGCCGCGGCCAGCGTAGGAGGGCGGGGGCGGCGCGCTGAATGGGAGGCGCGGGGCAGGGGCGGCCACCGGGGCAAGCCCAAGCGTGACCGGACGTTCCAGCGTGCGGGTGATGGCGCCGATGACCAGGCTGCGCACGCCGTTCTGGTCGGCGAAGCGCAACTCCGTCTTGGCCGGATGCACGTTCACGTCCAGCGCTTCGTCGGGCAAAGTGAGGCGCAAGGCCGCCACGGCGTGGCGCCCGGCGGGCAACACATCCCGGTAGGCGAGGCGCAGGGAAAGGCGCAGCAGCGGGTCCTGCACCGGTCGGCCATTCACCACGAAGCTCTGCAACCCCATGGTGGCGCGGGATAGGCTGGCGGGGCCGATCAGCCCGGTGAGCCGCACATCCTCGCGCTCGG
Source organism: uncultured Alphaproteobacteria bacterium (assembly GCA_963750235.1). Classification (GTDB taxonomy): domain Bacteria; phylum Pseudomonadota; class Alphaproteobacteria; order Acetobacterales; family Acetobacteraceae; genus Acidocella. The sequence goes on along the minus strand of CAVVPW010000002.1, from coordinate 240,277 downwards.
CCTCCAGCGGCAGCAGCGTGGCGGCGGTCTCCCGCCCGAACAAAGCCGCCACCCGCGCGCCCTCGGTCTGGGCGGGCAGGTCGAACAGCACGCGCTCGCCAGAGACCAGCCGGAAGGCAACATGCGGAGCGGCGAGCGCCAGCCGCCACACCGTGCGCTCGGCGGCCTCGGCTTCGGCCCGGGGCGAGCGCAGGAATTTCCGCCGCGCCGGGGTGGCGTAGAACAAATCCTCGACGATGGCCCGCGTGCCCTTTACCCCCGGGGCCGGGGAAACCTCGCTCACCGCGCCGCCGGAGACATTGATGCGATAGGCGGAATCCTGCCCCGCCGGGCGGCTGATGAGGGTGAGCTTGGCGGCGGCGCCGATGGAGGGCAGCGCCTCGCCCCGGAAGCCGAGCGTGGTGATGCGCACCAGCGCCTCGTCGGCCAGCTTGGAGGTGGCATGGCGCTCGATGGCCAGGGCCAGCTGCTCCTGTGCGATGCCGCAGCCATCGTCGATGATCTCGATCCGTTCGATCCCGCCCCCGGCGAGGATCACCTCGACCCGCTGCGCCCCCGCATCCAGCGCGTTTTCCACCAGCTCCTTCACCGCGGCGGCGGGGCGTTCGATCACCTCGCCAGCGGCGATGCGGTTGACGGTGGTTTCAGCCAGGCGGCGGATCTGCGGCAGCATGCGTTGCTTGTAGCACGCCCTGGCCGAGTCCTGCGTGAGGGGCCTTGGCTTCGCGCAATGCACGGTTTACGCAAGTTTTATTCCCTGCGATAAATAGAGCGCGCTGGGGAGTGGATATTCGTGAAAATTCTTGTGTTTCAGCATGTGGCCTCGGAACATCCGGGCAGCTTCCGCGATGTGATGGCCCGCGAGGGGCATGAGATGCACGCCGTGGAGCTGGATGAGGGCGAGGCGATCCCGCCGCTGGAGGGCTACGACATCATGCTGGTGATGGGCGGGCCGATGGATGTGTGGGAGACCGACAAGCACCCCTGGCTGCTTGAGGAAATGGCGGCGATCCGCAGTTGGGTGAAGGCAGGGCGGCCTTATCTTGGCCTGTGCCTGGGGCACCAGCTGCTGGCGCAGGCCTTCGGCGGACATGTGGAGCTAATGGAGGGAGCGCCGGAAGTAGGGATCTCGCAGGTCCCGGTGCAGCCGGACCCGCTTTTTGCCGGCGTGCCGCCGCTTTGCACCTGCTTCCAGTGGCACGGGGCGGAGGTGAAGCGCCTGCCCGAAGGTGCCGCGCTGCTGGCCAGCTCTGAGGGGTGCGGCATCCAGGCCTTCCGCCTGGGCGATGCCGCCTATGGCTTGCAGTTCCACATGGAACTCACCCACACCACCGCCGCGGAATGGGGCGCGATGCCGGAATACGAGGCAGCACTTGAGCGCGTGCGCGGGCCGGGGAGCCTGCCGCAGCTCCAGGCCGAGGTGGAGGAGAATTTCGCCGCGCTAAACGATGCCGCGCACAAGATTTTTGGCAATTTTTTGCGGATTGCGGAGAGAGTGCTGGTGGGGGGTGTGGCGGTTTGATTTTTGGTTGGGTGTATAGTGGTCCATCTGGTTTGCCGAAGGCAGCGCAGGAAGCGGACGATCTTTGGCTCTATCCACGTTACGATGTGGTGGCATACGATTGATATATGTTGTTGATCGTTGGAACTGTCCGTCTTCCTCCCGCAAATCTTTCCGATGCTCGGCCCGCAATGCAACGCATGATAGAGAGCAGCCGAGCCGAAGATGGATGCGAGGAATACTCATATGCCGAAGATATTCTTGATCCCGGCCTCATCCACGTGAAGGAAATGTGGCGAGACCGTGCAGCGCTCGATCGGCATTTTGCCTCTGATCATATTGCAGAGTGGCGCTCGACATGGTCTGCCCTAGGCCGTAGTGACGATTTACCTGAGCAGGATAGCGATAGCGGCGAGAATGACGAATCCCCTGTAGTTTACGAGGAGCTTGTCGTATCTGGTGGCGACCCGGCGAAACTGTTTGAGCTTGTTGAAGAAGCGCTCGATGAGATTGCGCTCCTTGTAGAGGGTTTTGTCATAGGTGGGCGGTGTACGGCGGTTTGATTTTGGTGGAATGACCGGCTCGGCATCGCTGGCGCGCACGGCCTCACGCAGATGATCGGCATCGTATCCCTTGTCGGCGATGATGGCTTGCGTTTCGAACCCTTCGATTAGGTCGTGAGCCTGGGTGATGTCGTTGCGCTGCGCTGGCCCGAACAACAGGCGGACGGGATTGCCGAGCGCGTCGGTGGCGGCGTGGATTTTGGTGCTCAAGCCACCGCGGGATCGGCCCAAACCCTGGGCATCCGCCCCCCTTTTGCCAGCCGTGCGCCCGCCGCGTGCTGATGCGCCCGCACGATTGTTGAGTCGATCATCAGCCATTCAAGGTCGGCTCCCGCGGTCAGCGCGGCAAGAAATTTGTCCAGCGCGCCGCGCTCAATCCAACGGTAATAGCGACGTTTCACGGCCTGATGGTCGCCAAATCGCTCCGGCAGATCGCGCCAGCGGCCGCCTGAACGGGCCATCCAGAGCAGTGCATCGACAAAGCGGCGATTGTCACAACGCGGCCCGCGCTCACCAGCACGCCCGCCAGGAACCAAGTCTCTCAGCCGCTCCCATTGATGGTCCCGCAGCGCGTCAACATCCCGTTCCATCAAGCTGATCCCCAAAAATCAGCCTTGAATTCAAATTTTTAGCCGCGCCGGAATCCCCCCAGGCAATAATTCGTCACTACGCCCTAGGCATTCGTGATCGAAATCTGCGCGTCTATGATGTAGGCGAACCACGCGAGACCTGACGTGGTTATGCCATGAGCGTCCGCTCAGCTGGGGTTTGCTTTCCGTGCCGCTCACCAATACTCCATCATAAGTTCCGACACCCACTCGGGCTGACGGACTTCCCCCCGAGGTAGAAACTCACGCATCACGGGCTTGATGTCGATCACTGGGGTGCCATCAATCGCATCAAGCCCCTCGACGCTCAGCCGCATGCCTTGAATCGCAAGGACTTTGCACACCGTTACCCCCAATCGATTGGGCCGATTTTTGCCCCGCTGGGCGAAAATCCCTATCAGTGGCCAGTCTTGCCGCCCACGTGGATGGCGAGCGCCGGTCTCGATCTTCTCTGCCGACACCCTGTTAAACAGGAAGACCACCTCGGCATGGCTGAATTCATCGAGTCCAGCGAGCGCATCAGGCGCGAAAAGCGTTGGATCAAGCTCGATCGTGGCGCGGCTATTGCCCCAATTATCGTCAACGGGATCAGCTCTCCCTCCACGAACGTGACCAATCGGGTCGATCGTGTATTTCACCAATTTGTCCCCCGGCATTTCGATCATACCTATCGGTGCAGCGTATCGCGGACGGCAGCAAACCTCAGGATGGGGCAGGTGTATAGACGTCGAGCGAAATTTCGACCATGATTCTTACCGCATGAATGAAGTCATTCTGACGCTTCGCCCGTTTCAGGAAGACGAGTTCCGATATTTATGCGCATGGTTTCCGAACGAGCAGGCTTTGGTCCAATGGGGCGGACCAGATGCCCGCTTCCCTCTCGATTGCGCTCAGCTTTGGGATATGTTGAGGGAGGGCGAAGGCGATCATCCTCGGCGTTGGTTGTTTTCTGGCCTTCGGGGATCAGACCTTATCGGACATGCTCAGGTCGCTTTGGATTGGCGGCATGGTGTGGCGAGACTGAGTCGAATCGCGATTTCTCCAGAGTTCAGAGGGAAACGCCTTTCTGGACCATTTCTCCAGAAGGTTCTCGACCACATCTTCGCTCATCCAGAGTTCGAAAGAATTGAGCTCAACGTCTATACGTTCAACACGACAGCCATTAGCGCATACCGCAAGTTGGGATTCGTCGAAGAGGGTGTTCGGCGGCGATCCGTAAAGGTCGGTAACGCTCGATGGGATACCGCAATTTACGGGCTTCTACGCGATCAAATCTGAATTGAACGGCACTGACGCTGTCCAGCAAGACGCTCAGGCTATCCCATGTCGCAAATGGGCCGATTTGCAGCCGGTCGGCGCGGCACTTACGGTGCCTCTATGCCTTCAGTTGCCAAGCTCCGTGTTGCTCGCCCAACCGACAACCTCGATGCATTGATTCCCTTCTATCGGGATGGCCTTGGCCTCGACCTCCTCTTCCGTTTCGAGAACCATGCCGGCTTTGATGGCATCATGTTTGGCCGCGAGGGCGCTCCTTATCACTTTGAATTCACCCGAGCCCACGCCATGCCTCCGGTCGGGCTCCGACGCAGGACAATTTGTTGATCTTCTACTTGCCCGATCCGGAGGAGTGGGAGGTGGCGATAGCCCCCATGGTGTCGGCGAGGTTCACACCCGTGCCGGCGTTCAACCCCTACTGGGATCTGTGTGGTCGTACGTTTGAAGACCCCGACGGATATAGGGTCGTCATCCAGCAGGCCCATTGGAATGTCTAATGAGCTATCGATACCGCCGTGAGTTGCCTGAACGGCAATGTCGGGTCGAATCCCGAAATTCAAGCTGAGACAGGCTCTCGCCAGATTTTTACCCGCGCCTTGCCATGGGCGCGCTCGGCCAGAGGCTCCGGCACGTCGAGCGCGTCATCGGGGCCCAGCTCGGCGACGATGACCGCCCCTGGCGCAATCCATCCGTGTGCCTGCAAGGCGGCAAGCGCCCTGGGCACCAGATTCTTGCCATAGGGCGGGTCAAGAAACACCAGATCATGCGGCGTACCTTGCGGCGGGGTCAGTACGTCCCCGGCTACAACCCGCGCCTCTGTCCGGCAGGCGGCGATATTCGCCCTTAGCGCGGCCAAAGCCGCCGGAGCCTGCTCGAAGAACACCGCGCTCAACGCCCCGCGGGAGAGCGTCTCCAGCCCATAAGCGCCGGTGCCGGCGAACACATCCAGCACCTTCGCGCCGCGCAGTTCGCACCATGGGGCGTGGGCCAGAATGTCGAACACCGCCTGCCGCGCCCGGGCATTGGTCGGGCGTGTTTCCAGCCCCAGGGGAGCCACGAGTTTGCGGCCTTTCCAGGCTCCGGCGATGATGCGCGGGCCGGTCATCGCCCGTGCCCCCTCCCGTCATTGCGAGCGCAGCGAAGCAATCCATCTTGCCACAGCTTGGGCCGGAAGATGGATTGCCACGCCGGCTGTGCCGGCTCGCAATGACGGTGTTGGCAGCTCATTTGGCGAGGCCGGGCACCTGCTCGCGCAGCACCTTGCCGTTGACTTCCTCGATGCCGCCGCGCGGCAATGTGCCAAGCTGGAACGGTCCGTAGGCGACCCGGATAAGGCGCGTGACCGGCAGTTCCAGCGCCTGCATCACGCGGCGGATTTCGCGGTTCTTGCCCTCGTGCAGGCTCATCGAGAGCCAGGTGTTGGAGCGCTGAACGCTGTCGATATGCGCCTCGATCGGCCCGTATTTCACGCCTTCCACCACCATGCCATCGGCCAGGCGCTTGATCTTGTCGGGCGAGACGCCGCCATGCACGCGCACACGGTAACGGCGCAGCCAGCCGGTGGCGGGCAGTTCCAGCCTGCGGGCCAGCTCGCCATCGTTGGTGAGCAGCAGCAGCCCCTCGGAGGTGAGGTCCAGCCGGCCAATGGAGATCACGCGCGGCATGCCGGGCGGCATGGCGCCGAACACGGTGGGCCGGCCTTCGGGGTCCTTATGCGTGGTCACGAGGCCATCGGGCTTGTGGTAGCGCCAGAGCCGCGTGCGGTCCGGCTCGGCCACCGGCTTGCCGTCCACCAGCACCATGTCGCCCGGCTTGATGAACACGGCCGGGTGGGTGACGGGCGCGTTGTTCAGGCGCACGCGCCCAGCCTCGATCATCGCCTCCGCATCGCGGCGGCTGGCCACCCCGGCGCGGGAGAGGAATTTGGCGATGCGCTCGCCGCGTTCGGTCGTCTCAGTCATGGCAGGCCGCGATGAAGGCTTGGTAGATGGCCTTGTCCCCGGCATCGACGAAGTATTCCGGATGCCATTGCACGCCGATGCAGAATTTCTGCGTGGGGTCCTCGATCCCCTCGATCACGCCATCCGCCGCCAGCGCATTCACCACGCTGCGCCCCGGGGCCCGCACCGCCTGATGGTGCGAGGTGTTGGCCTTCATCACCGGGCCGACGATGTCGTACAGCCTGGTTCCCGCCAGGATCTTCACCTCGTGCGCGGGCTCGTAATGGCTGGTCTTCTGCTCGTGCTCCAGCGCGTCCGGGATGGCATCGGGGATGTGCTGGTGCAGGGTGCCGCCCAGCGCCACGGCCAGAAGCTGCTGCCCGCCGCAAATGCCCAGCACCGGCATGTTCCGGCGCAGCGCCCCTTGCAGGAAGGCCAGCTCCGCGGTGGTGCGGTCCGCCTTCAGCTCCACTGTCTCGTGCCGCTCCGCCTCGCCGTACAAAGCGGGGTCCACGTCGAACGCCCCGCCGGTCACGATCAGCCCGTCCAGCCGGTCCAGATATTCTTCCGCAAGTGCTGCATCATGCGGCAGCGCGACGGCGAGGCCGCCATGGGCGTTCACCGCCTCGGTATAATTCTGCCGCAGCGCGTACCAGGGGTAGTTGGACCAGCCGCCGGCGGGCTCGGCATCCAGGGTCAGACCAATCAGGGGGCGTTTTTTCATAAGCAGCACCTAGACCCGCGCCGCCCGTGAAGGCAAATGTTTGCCGATGCAAAGCCCGATGGACATAGCCCTGGAGGAAGCCCGGCGCGCGGCGGAAGCGGGCGAGGTGCCGGTGGGCGCGGTGTTGACCGATGCCGCCGGGGTGGTGCTGGCCGTGGCCGGCAACCGGACCGAGGCCGGGAGCGACCCCGCCGCCCATGCCGAGATGCTGGTGCTCACCGCCGCCAGGGCCGCGCGGGGACAAAAATACCTGGCCGATTGCACCCTCACCGTAACGCTTGAACCCTGCGCCATGTGCGCAGGCGCCATAGCGGCCTTCCGGGTGAAGAAGGTGGTGTTCGGGGCCTATGACCCGAAATCCGGCGGGGTGGAGCACGGGCCGCGCGTGTTTGCCCACGCCACCACGCACCATAAGCCGGAGATTATCGGCGGGGTGCGCGATACCGAGTGCTCGGCGCTGCTGAAGGAATTCTTCGCCGGGTTCCGCGATGCCTGATCTTTCGCACGAGATGCGCATCGGCGGCTTGGTGGCCGGGGTGGATGAGGTGGGGCGCGGCCCGCTCGCCGGGCCGGTGGTGGCCGCGGCGGTGATTCTGCCCGCGCGGCTGCCAGCGGAGATTGCCGGTCTCATCGACGATTCCAAGAAACTTTCCGCAGCAAAGCGGGCGAAGGCGCTTGCGGCGTTGCACGAGAGTGGCGCGGTGATGGCGCTTGGCGCGGCCTCGGTGCGCGAGATTTATGCGCTCAACATCCTGCACGCCTCGATGCTGGCGATGCGCCGCGCCATCGTGCGGCTGCCGGTGGCGCCCACGCATGTGCTGGTGGATGGCAACCGAGCCCCGGACTGCGGCCTGCCTTGCACAACGCTGGTGGGGGGCGACGCGGTTTCACTTTCGATCGCCGCGGCGTCGATCTTCGCCAAGCAGACGCGCGATTTGCTGATGCAGCGCCTGGCCGCGCGCTACCCGGTTTACGCTTGGGAGAAAAACTCCGGATACGCGGCGGCGGTGCACCGCGAGGCGATTGTTACGCACGGGCCGACGAAGCACCACCGCATGGGGTTTGGGGCGTTGTTGCGGGGTTAGGGAAGACTGACGTTGGCGGCATCGGGGCCTTGCGGGCGACGATGACCAGCACGACGCAGTTCTGGCGATTTTGTTCTGGCTCCTGCCGGATCTGGATGGTAACCAATCCTGGCTAATGCCGCATTAATTGCAGAGAATGAACAATGCTTGAGCAAATAGGAATAACGGCGCTTGCTGAGGTGGACGAGGCGCTCGCCCGGCGCGCGACATTGGCGTTGGAGGGCGGGGCGGTCCTGCTGTTTCCGGCCCTTCCTTTCGCGTTGCTTCCAGGGGAAGCGGCGCTGATCAGCGCCGGGCAGGCCGCAGGAACCGCCAAGAATGTCAGCTACGATCCGGCCAAGGGCGCGCTGAAGGGCACCGGGCTTGAAGGGGCGGAGCGCGACTGCCTCGCTGGCATGGTGCGCCGTTACGGCGAGTTCACCGAGGCGCTGGTGCGCGCGGTGCTGCCCGCCTATGCCAGCGGGCTGACGCGGGCGCGGACGAGCTTCCGCCCGGTCGAGGTCGCGGGCCGGGGGCGCTCCTGGCGGCAGGACGATACGCGCCGGCATGTCGATGCCTTTCCCACCTCCCCGGTGCAGGGGCGCCGGATTCTGCGGGTGTTCGCTAATGTCGACCAGCACGGCACGCCGCGCCAATGGCGCGTGGGGCCGGAGTTCGAGGCTTATGCGCGGGAGTTCTGGCCGCTGAAGCAGCCTTTGCCCGGTGCTGCCACCCTGCGGCATATGCTGGGGCTGACCAAGGCGAGACGCTCGCATTACGACGAGGCGATGCTGGCCCTGCACGATGCCGCCAAGCGGGACATGGGCTGGCAGAATTCCTCCCCGGCGGAGGAGATTTCCTTCGTGCCCGGCCAGGTGTGGATGGTGTACACCGACCAGGTGGCGCATGCGGCGCTCTCGGGCCGCAACTTGCTGGAGCAGACATTCCTCATCGAGCCCGAATGCATGCTGCTGCCGGAGCGCGCGCCGCTGGCCGTGCTCTCGCGCATGGCGGGGCGGGACATGCGCCGCCCGCTCTGGTGAGATTACAGGGCGATTGTATGTACGTGCAGGTCATGCGCGCCCTGCTCCCGCAGGACCCGCATGGCCTTTTCCTCGGCGGCGGCACCGCGCAGGCTCACCCATAGCACGAGCCCGCCGCGCGCCAGTTGCTCCTGAACCCGCGCCACATGGTGATGGTGAATAAAACCGCCCAGCACGGCGCCGATCAGCCCGCCGGCACCCGCCGCGACGACCGCCGGTATGGGCCCGCCAACCCCAGCCAGGGCCAGCCAGCCCAGCGAGGCAAGGGCTGGCGCGGGGAAGGCTTCCGCCTCCAGGCGGGACATGCGCGAGAAGAACGCCTCCCGCGGCACGCGCGGATCATCCTCGACCTCGCGCACCTGCTGGTAGCGGTGCCCCAGGGCACTGGCCACCGTCTCCTCCGTGGCCAGGACGGAGAACGCAGCGCGGTCGAACCCTTCCGTTTCCAGCGCAAACACCGCGTTATCCAGCGCGCCCGGGTCGTCAAACGCGGCTACAATTTCCCGGATGGAATTTGGCATGGTCGTTCTCCTGTTCTCCGTAAACTTCCACCTGTTCAAGATGCAAACAATTTCTGGTCAGCAGCCGTATCCGCACGAAGCGCCCGTGGATCGGTTCCTCTGGCTTGAACATTCCCGCCAAACGGTGTGTTCGACTCGTAGCGGAATACTTCCCTGCACCGATCCTCGCTGTCGCCGATATCGATCGCGATCCTGTTGGCTCGCCGGGCCAATTCTTCGTGTTCCACGCGGTTGAAAACCCGGATTTCCGAGATTGAGAAGGTTCGGCCCAGGTCAACCCGCCACCAGGGCTGGTCTTCGAGAGCGGTATGAAATGAGTACATGCCGTCAATGGCACCATCGACAGCGTCCGCCGCATCCGCTTCGGGTGTCTTGCCGATGGACCAGGCGGAGATTGAGCTTTGGGTCGCGTTTTTGTGCAGCGCGACGTTTTCCAGCAGCGGGCGGGACGGTATCTCGAAGAGAGAATAGCCGTGAACTTTGCCGATATTTTCGTAATGCGCCAGGGCGCTGTCAGCCCGGCCCGAGCTGATGCTCCAGGCGGCGTCGGGATATCTCTTTAAATAGCGCTTGTTTTTGGCTGCACTGATTGTCTGGTAATTCGTTCTGGCCTTACGGCACAGTTCGTCCACAAATTGTTCGGAAATAGCTTGGGAAATCGGATTCAAAGTTTTTGTGAAGCGCAGATATTCTGCCTCGGGCTCGGCGTTCAGAATTGGGAAGAGATGGTAGCGGTAACGCGGGTCTCCCAGCGGTGTCAGGTCAATCCCGCCATTCCCGCTAGTGCCTTTCGGCAGGCAGAACGGGTGCAAAAACCCGAGCAGGGGATAGTGGATTTCAGCGGCGTTTGAGAGCCACGCCGCGAGCCACGAAAACGTGCTCACCGTTATGCAGATCCGCTTCGCATGCAACAGCCGGTTGAAGTCGGTTATTGCGCCGCCGCTCGGAATCATCCGGGCACCGGGGAAGGCTTTTTGGATCTCACGTACATATTCGCAATCCTGGATCTGACCGACAAATACCGGATTGCACTTGGTGCGGCTTATCAAGTTCTTGTAAAAATTCACCGGCACCAGTGGGTACCAGGAAACGCCCCCGCCCAGGATTTCTCCTGCCCTGATGTTGATCACCAGATCATTCTCGTCAAAAGGAGATATATCCAACGGCCGCTTCTTGAAAACGAGATCGCGGTAGAACTCAGCCTTTTCGTAAAGTTGGTAGCGTTGAAAAAAACCCCGGAAAACAACGGCGGTCGCGCCGGACTGCTTGATGCGGGCCGCGACTTCTGACTTCGTTGTGAAGTCACTGTCTTTAACCACATAGGTTCTGGCTTCATCGGCGATAAGCTGGTCATGCAAGTTCCCATCGAATTCCAGGCCAATTTCAGGCAGCTGGCAGTTATAGCTTACAGGCTCAGGAAAAAGCCGCCCCATGGCAAGTGCCGCCATGTATTCGAGCATGCGGTTGCCAAAATTGCCCAGGGGCTCAATCGAAAAATACATCGCCACTCCATTCGGTTTCCTGGGCAGGCGGGGGCAGGCTGATGTCCCCGCGCGGCGAAGGCGCGGAAGGCATCCACCCTACGCTTGCCGCGAAATTCCCCATCTCAGATCATCGATCACTAGGTCCGTCATCATCCATGGGGAAAAAATTCATGTTCGCCTCCATCGTTGCACTATTCGCATCTGGAACTCTTGGAAAATGCGTCAAGATCGCCAGTGTTTGTTCGGGTGTCTTGGTGAAATCAGGGCCCGATAATGCAGCCAGGGCCGCGGTCTGGTCGCCTCTGTCTAATGCGTGAGACGCTGCCACCAGATGGTCGATTATTGACTGCGACGGCGCATCCTCGGGCACGCCCAGTACGGCGCGTACCTCCGTGCGCGCATCCAGCATCTCCTGCTTCGTGATTGCGTCCATGGTGATCCAGCGGCCCCCGGTTGAAAACTGCCCCGCCATTGCGTCAAGCGATGCGATTGCCAGCGCCATCTGAGCGGGCTTCCCTTGCATTATCCCGGGATAAGCGAATGCGATCATGGCGTCGTTGACAGCGGCCAGATCCAGATCTTGTCCCACGACGGAATTGCCGAACGCATCCTCGGGTAAATACCCCGTCGATGGAGCGGGCGCTACATGAACACAACCGGCTAAGGTTAGAAAACTTAAAGACAGCAACAGGATTCGGTTCATGGTCTTCACCTCTGTGCTGGATATAGGTGGCTAACCCGCCTTAACCCAGCCCGTGTCCTCCTGCTTCCAGTAGGCCAGCGTGTGGCCTTCCGTTTTCGCCGTGCGCCAGCGGGTTCTCGCCGCCGCCACGGCCTCTTCGTCGTTGCCGTCGAACAGGTCGAAAACACGTTTGAACCCTGCGGGGTCCCCGCCCGCGCCGTTGATGCGGAACAGGAACGCGGCGTCGGCCGGGTTCTCCTCCCCAACCGTCAAATAAATCGGCTGCCATTCCGGGTGCGGGGTTTTTGCGGTGCCATGCGGCAGCCAGTCCGGGTTGGCGCAGGTCCACAGCGCCGCATCCAGGGTTTTCAGCGTGGCTTCATCCGGGCACACCACCAGCGCGCGTTCGCTTAGCCCCAGGGTGCGTCCCAGCAGCGCCGGCAGGGCGGCGGAAACATCCGAGCGGGTGAGGTGGTAGAACCCGATCTCCGCCATCAGCCTGCCAACGCCCGAGCCACCTGCGCCGCTACGGCGCGGAAGGCGGCGGCTACCTCGCTCTGCGGCTGTGCGGCCACCACGGGCGTTCCGGCGTCGCCGGCCTCGCGGATGGCGAGTTGCAGCGGGATCTCGCCCAGGAACGGCACGCCGATGCGTTGAGCCTCGGCCCGGGCACCGCCATGGCCGAATATATCTGTCCGGTGCCCGCAATTGGGGCAGCAGAAATAGGACATGTTCTCCACGATCCCCAGCACTGGCACGCCCACTTGGGAGAACATCTGCACGCCGCGCCGCGCGTCCAGCAGCGCTATGTCCTGCGGGGTGGAGACGATCACCGCGCCATGCGGCTTGGCTTTTTGCGCGAGGGTGATTTGCGCGTCCCCGGTGCCGGGCGGCATGTCCACCACCAGCACGTCGAGATCGCCCCAGTCAGCCTGGCCGAGCATCTGGTTGAGCGCGCCCATCACCATCGGCCCGCGCCAGATCAGCGCCTTCTCCTCGGGCACCAGGAAGCCGATGGACATCGCCTTCAACCCCCAGGCTTCGAGCGGGATCATTTTGCCGCCGCGTACCTCGGGGCCGGTGGTGAGGCCGAGCATTTTCGGCAAAGATGGGCCGTATATGTCCGCATCGAGCAGCCCCACGGCGAGTCCGCTCTGCGCCAATGCCACGGCGAGGTTCACCGCCACGGTGGATTTGCCGACGCCGCCCTTGCCCGAGGCCACGGCGACGACATGTTTTACCCCAGGCAGCAGGTTTTCCGCCTGCGGCGGGGCAGGGGGGGCGGCCTGGGCATGGGCGGTGAGCACCACGGCGGCGGATTTCACCCCAGGCACGGCGCGCAGCGCGGCCTCGATCTCGTGGCGCAGCGGCTCCATCGAAGCCGCCTCCTGCCGGGATACGGCGATGCTCACCTGTACCAGCCCATCCTGCACATGCACGCCATCCAGCCGGTTGGCCACGTTGAACGGCGCCAGCGCCGCGCGAATATCATCTTCGGTCATGCCCCAACACATATCCCGCCGCCCCCCTCTTGCGAAGATCGCCCCTCGCTCGCAAACTTAAAGCATGGCCTTTTCAGTTCGCCCGCTCTGCGCGCTCCTCCTTCTGGCCGGTGGTGCCGCCCGCGCCGCCGAGATGCCGCCCTCGCTGGACGATCTGGCGGCCAAGGTGCTGCCGGCGGTGGTGAGCATCGCCGCCATGGCCCCTGCAGGGGACAATAATAGCAGCCAGGGTGACAATGGCGACAACGGGGGCGGCGATAGCGGGGGGGATAACGGGGACAACGGCGATAACAGCGGTGGAGACAACGGTGACAATGGCGGGGCCGACAACAGCGCCCTGCACGCCACGGCCACGGCGGCCACGCCGGACAATACCGCCGGCACCGTGGTGCCGCCGCCAAAGACCGTTGAATCCCTCGGCTCCGGCTTTGTGTTCGACCCGGCGGGTTACATTCTTACCAACGAGCATGTGGTAAACAACGCGGACACGGTCATTGTCACCTTCCCCGACGGCACTGTGTACACCGCCACGATCGCCGGGCGGGACAAGTCGGCTGACCTCGCGGTGCTGAAGATCAATGCAGGGCACAAGCTGCCCTATGTGCAGTTTGGAGACTCCGGCAAGCTGCGGGTGGGGAACTGGGTGCTGGCCGTGGGCAACCCGTTCGGCCTGCCCGGCTCCAGCTCGGCGGGGATCGTGAGTGCCCTGCACCGCGACATCGGTGACACCGACTTCGACGATTTCATCCAGACCGACGCGGCCATCAACAAGGGCAATTCCGGCGGCCCGCTGTTCAACATGGCCGGCGAGGTGATCGGCGTGAATTCCGCCATCTACGCGCCCAGCGGCACGTCGGACGGCGTTGGCTTCGCCATTCCCTCGGCCATGGCCGAGCCGGTGGCCGAGGAGCTGGCGCATAACGGCTCCATGACGCGCGGCTGGCTGGGCCTGGCCACCCAGGAAGTGACGCCCCCGATCCAGGCAGCGCTAAGCCTGCCCGGCACCGATGGCGCGCTGATCGGCTCCGTCTCGTCCGGCGGCCCGTCGGACGGCACGCTGCACGATGGCGATGTGGTGACCGCCCTGGCCGGGGTGAATGTGGCCAATCCGCGTGCGTTGCAGATCCGCACGGCGGAGATCCCAGCCGGGCAGAAGGTGAGCGTGGAATACTGGCGCGACGGTTCGGAGGCGCAGGCCAAGATCACGATCACCGTCCCGCCCCCGGCGCTGGATGAGACCGTTACTCCGCCCACCCCCGCCCCCATCGCGCTGCAAGGGCTTGGCCTCAGCGTGGCCGCCAAGCCGGCGGCGAATGGGGTGAGCGTGCTGGCCGCCACCGGCCCGGCCGGCAGGGCGGGCATCGTACCGGGCGATGTCATCGAGCAGCTGGATGGCCAAGCCGTGGCCTCGGCGGCGGAACTGCGGGAGCGGCTTAAGGCGCTGGCCGGACAGCCGCCCGTGTTCCTTATCAGCGGCAATGCGGCGGACGGCACCAACCCCGGCCCGCGCTGGGTGCCGGTGCAACCCGCCAGCTGACTACTGCGGCAGCCAGACGAAGCTGCTGATCGCCCGGGCCAGGGCGATGTCCTTCTCCGTAACGCCTCCGGCGCTATGGGTGGAGAGGGTGATGTGCACCCGGTTGTAGCTGTTGGACCAGTCAGGATGGTGGTCCGCCTTCTCCGCCAGCAGGGCGACATGCGTCATGAACGAGAAGGCTTCGGCGAAGGTTTTGAAGACGAAAGTCTGGTGAATGGATTTCTGATCCGCCGCCAGCACCCATTTGCCGGGCAGGGGGGTGAGGGCGGATTTGTCGAGCAGCGTTGGCATGGCGTTTCTCCTTTATGAGGAGATAGGCCGCCACGCCTGGCTTTCAAACCTGCCCCAGGCACCACGCCAAAATCGCCTTCTGCGCATGCAGGCGGTTTTCCGCTTCGTCGAACACCACGGAGGCTGGGCCGTCGATCACCTCCGCCGCCACCTCCTCGCCGCGATGCGCCGGCAGGCAGTGCTGGAAAATGGCGCCCGGCGTGGCCTGGACCATCAGTTCCTGGGTGACCTGATAGGGGGCGAAAGCGGCTTCGCGCGCGGCGGCTTCGTCCGGCGAATCGGACATTGAGAGCCAGGTATCGGTGATGACGCAGGCCGCGCCCTCCACCGCCGCTTCCGGGTCGATGGTCACCTCCACATCGGCGCCTTCGGCCTTGGCCCATTCCAGCACCTCGGCGCGTGGCCAGTACCCGGCAGGGCAGGCGAGGTGAAGTGTGAAGTTGAACCGCGCCGCGGCCTCGATGAGCGAGGCGGCGACATTATTGCCATCGCCCACCCAGGCGATCTTCTGCCCCGCGACCGGGCCGCGATGTTCCTCGAAGGTGAGGATGTCGGCCATGATCTGGCAGGGGTGGGAGAGGTCGGTCAGGCCGTTGATCACCGGCACGGTGGCGTGGCGTGCCAGCTCGTGCAGCTTCGCGGCGCTGTCGGTGCGGAGCATGATGCCGTGAACAAAGCGCGAGAGCACGTTGGCCGTGTCGGCGATGGTCTCGCCCCGGCCGATCTGCATGTCCCGGGAGGAGAGCACGATGGCGTCGCCACCCAACTCGCGGGCCGCCACCTCGAAGGAGACGCGCGTGCGGGTGGAGGGCTTCTCGAAGATCATCGCCAGCGTTTTGCCAGTGAGCGGCTTCTTGGCCGTCTGGCGGGTGCGTTTGAACTGTGCGGCGGACTCGAGCAGCGCCCGCAGCTCGGCGCTGGAGAAGTCCCGCAGGTTCAGGAAATGCCGGGGGGAGCCGGCCCGTAAATCGATCGCAGCGCTCATTTTGCCGCAGCCTCCGTTTTTGCCGCCATTTGCTCCGCCACCTCGCCGAGCAGTTCCAAAGCCTCGTCGCATTCCGCCTGGCCGATGATGAGCGGCGGCGCCAGGCGCAGCACGTTATCCCCGGCGGCGACGGTGAGCAGGCCATGAGCCAGCGCGGCGTTCTGCACATCGCCATTGGGCGGGGTGCATTTCAGCCCGAGCAGCAGCCCCATGCCGCGCACCCCGGTGAACACATCGCCATGGGCGGCCACCAGCGCCTCCAGCCCGGCGCGGAGATAGGCGGCGGTCTCCTGAATCTGGTCCAGGAAGCCGTCGGCCAGGATGACATCCAGCACGGCGTTACCAGCGGCGCAGGCCAGCGGCCCGCCGCCGAAGGTGGTGCCATGGCTGCCCGGCACCAGCGCCTTGGCCACCTTCTCCTTGGCCAGCACCGCCGCCATGGGGAAGCCGCCGCCAATGCCCTTGGCCAGGGAGACCACATCCGGCGTTACCAAGGCCCATTCATGCGCGAACAACTTGCCGCTGCGGCCCATGCCGGACTGCACCTCGTCGAAGCCGAGCAGGATGCCGGTTTCGTCACACAGGGCCCGCAGGTCGCGCAGGAATTGCAGATCCGCCGGGCGGACGCCGCCCTCGCCCTGCACGGGTTCCACCAGCACGCCCGCCGTTTCCGGCCCGATGGCGCCGCGCACGGCCTCGATGTCGTTGAAGGCGACATGATCGAAGCCCTCCACCGGCTTGCCGAACCCGGCCAGATATTTCGGGTTGCCCGTGGCTGAGATCATCGCCAGCGTGCGGCCATGGAACGCGCCCTCGAAGCAGATCACCCGGGTGCGCTCGGGGTGACTCGCATCGGCGTGCGTTTTGCGCATGGCCTTCACCAGCCCCTCATTCGCCTCGGCGCCGGAATTGCAGAAGAACACGGAGTCCGCGAAGCTCGTCTCGACAAACCGCGCCGCCAGACGCTCCGCCTGCTTCACGCGGTAGAGGTTGGAGACGTGGATCACCTTGGCCGCTTGCTCGGCGATGGCCTTCACCAGATGCGGATGCCCGTGCCCGAGCGAGGATGTCGCGATGCCCGCGCCGAAATCCAGGTATCGGCGCCCGGCCTCGTCGAACAGATAGGCCCCCTGGCCGTGTTCGAAGGAGACATTGGCCCGATTATAATTCGGCATTAGCGCGGAAATCATGGATGTGCTTTCAAGGCGTCGGAAAGCCCGGAATAAAGCGCATATGGTCGAAAAAAGTCAATTCCAGCATCGTTTTAAACTATGCCTGCTGGTGGCGTTCTGCACCCTGCCGTCCCTGTTCGAGGGCTACGCCGTCCTTTGGGGCGAGCGGCACGGACTGGTTGGCAAGGCCTTGCGCGACGGCCTAGATTTCTGGGCCGGCGGGTTCCTACTGCTGCACCACCAGTTGCCGGTGCTGTTCGACCACACGGCCTACCAGGCCTTCCTGCAGGGGCTTTATGGCAAGCTGCCCTACCATCTGTGGAGCTACCCGCCGACCTACGGGCTCGTTGCGGCCGCTTTCGCTTGGCTCTCGCCCTGGCATGCGGCGCTGGCCTTCGACGCCGTGACCATGGCGCTGCTGGCCGCAGTGCTGCGGTTCGCGGGCAAGAGCTGGTGGTTCGTGGCTTCCGTGCTGTTGGCCCCGGCGGCGCTGGAGAGCGCCATGGAGCACCAGAACGCGGCGCTGATGACGGCGCTGCTTGGCGGCGGGCTGTTGCTGCTGGGGAACCGTCCGCGTCTCTCCGGCGTGCTCATTGGGCTGGCGACGATCAAGCCGCAGCTCGGGCTGGTGCTGCCGCTCTATCTGCTGCGCCGCTCCCCCATCGCCTTTGCCTACGCGGCGCTGGCCGCGGTGCTGCTGGCGGCCGCTTCGCTCTGGGCCTTCGGGCAGGCGGCCTGGGCGGGGTTCATCAACTTCACCAGCCCGGCGATGAGCAGTGTGTTGTTCACCGGCCAGCCGCCGGAATTCGCGGGCGGGCTGATGAGCGTGTTCGCCGTGGCCAAGCCATTCGTTGGCGCGCATGGGGCGCTGCTGGCGCAGGGAGCCGCGAGCGTGGCGGCGGCGCTGGCCGGGCTGAAGACACGCTCGGTCCCGGCGCTGCTCATCCTCTCGGCGCTCGCATGCCCGTATCTGCACGACTACGACCTGCTGGGCGCGGCTTTGGCCACCGCGCTACTGGTGGAGGAGCGGCTGCAATCCGGCTTCGCCCCCGGCGAGCCCGTGCTGTATTTCCTGGCCTGGTTCGGCCCCGGGCTGCTGCCGTGGATGCCGCAATACGCGCATCTGGTGCCGGTGGCGTTGCTCCTGCTCTTGGCAAGCGCGTGGCGCCGTGGTGCTGTGGCGCCATGCGACTCCTTACCGGCTCAGCCCGGCTCGCCGGCGTTATCGGCTGGCCGGTCGCCCACTCCCGTTCCCCCCGAATCCACGGTACCTGGCTGAACCGTTATGGTATCGACGGCGCTTATGTGCCGCTGCCCGTAGCGCCGGAGCATTTCGCCAATGTCGTCCGGGCCCTGGCCCAGGCCGGGTTCGCCGGCGCGAATGTGACGATCCCGCACAAGGAGGCGGCGTTCGCCGTGTGCGACAAGGTGGACGAGACCGCCCGCCGCGCCGGGGCGGTGAACACGCTGGTGTTCACGCGGCAGGGCATCGAGGGCCGCAATACTGATGGTTATGGCTTCGTCGCTAATTTGCGAGCGCATGGGGTGAACCCGGCCGCCGGCCCGGCGCTGGTTCTGGGGGCTGGAGGTGCTGCGCGGGCCATTGCCGCCGCGCTCCAGGCCGAAGGGGCGCCGGTGACGATTTGCAACCGCACACAGGATCGCGCCGAGGCCCTGGCCGCCGCCCTGCCGCCAGCGCGCGTGCTGCCCTGGGACCAGCGTGCCGACCCGCTGGCCGATTACTCGCTGCTGGTGAATACAACCTCGCTCGGCATGGTGCATAACCCGCCGCTCGATATGAATCTGGAACGCGCCGCGCCCGGCTTGGCGGTGGCCGATATCGTCTATGCCCCGCTGGAGACCGCGTTGCTGGCGGAGGCCACTGCGCGCGGGCTGAAGGCGGTGGAGGGGCTGGGCATGCTGCTGCACCAGGCCGTGCCAGGCTTCGCCGCCTGGTTCGGCGTGACGCCCCAGGTGGACGAGGAACTGTACCGGATCGTCGCGGCATGATCGTGCTTGGCCTCACGGGCGGCATCGGCATGGGCAAATCCACCGTCGCCGCCATGTTCGCCGCGCGCCGTATCCCCGCCTTCAACGCCGATGACGCGGTGCATGCCCTACAGGCCCCGAATGGTGCCGCGATTCCGGCCATCGCCGGGGCTTTCCCGGGCACAGTGAGCGATGGCGTGCTGGATCGCGCCAAGCTTCGCGCCCAGGTGCTGGCCGATGACGCCGCGATGAAGCGGCTAGAGGCCATCATGCACCCGCTGGTGCGCGGTATGGAGGCGAGCTTCATGGCCGAGGCGACACAGGCCGGGCGGCGGGCCGTGCTGCTGGATATTCCGCTGCTGTTCGAGACCGGCGGCGAGGCCCGGGTGGACAAGATCATCACCGTCTCCTGCCCGCGCGAGGCGCAGATTGCCCGCGTGCTGGCGCGCGGCGTGCCGCAGGCGCAGATCGAGGCGATCATCGCCCGGCAGATGCCGGATGCGGAGAAGCGACGCCGGGCGCATTACGTGGTTGATACCGGCGGGCCGCTGGAGGAAACGCGGGCGCAGGTCGCACGCATCATCGAGGAGCTGGGGCTATGAGCCGGTCTGTCCTGTTCGATACGGAAACCACGGGGTTCGAGCCACTCACCGGCGACCGCGTGATCGAGATCGCCGCCATCGAGCTGATCAACGATCTGCCGACCGAGAAGCAGTTTTACGCCCTGCTGGACCCGGAGCGGGACATCCCCTCGGACAGCACCAAGGTGCACGGCATCACCAACGCGCATGTCGAGGGCAAGCCGAAATTTTCTGAAGTCGCCGGCCAGATGCTAGAATTCTTCGGCGACTCCCCGCTCGTCGCGCATAACGCGCCGTTCGACTTCGCCTTCATCAGCGCGGAGTTGGAGCGCGTTGGCCGCAAGCCGCTCGACAAGAGCCGCATGATCGACACGCTGGTGCTGGCCAAGCAGCGCTTCCCCGGCATGCCCAACAGCCTGGACGCGCTGTGCCGGCGTTTCGAGATCGACCTCTCCGCCCGTACCACGCACAACGCGCTGCTGGACTGCAAGCTGCTGGCGGAAGTGTATGTGGAACTCACCGGCGGACGCCAGCGAGGCCTGGTGCTGGAGACGGAGCAGGGCCTCGCCTTTGCCCAATACGACGTGCCGGTTTCCCGCACGTCGCGCCTGATTGCGGTGAGCGAGGAGCAGCTCGCCGCGCATGCGGAATTCATCGGCAAGCTGAAGGAGCCGGTCTGGCTCAAGGAGTAGCCGGTACCGGGTGAGGCGCGCCTTCCTGGTAGTGTCTCATACGCCCGGTGTCGAAATCTGACTCTCTGGCGATTCCCTTGGAGCGGTTCATGTGATTCGCTGTCTGTGCACTCAATTCGCGGAGGTTAGCATGGGGACGGCGATCCAGATTACACGGTCGGATTTTGACGCTGCTGGGCTTCGGCGAGAGGCGCGGCGAACCAAGGATGTGGCGGCATCGCGGCGTATGCTGGCCCTCGCTTTGGTCCTGGAGGGCGCGTCGCGCGGGGAAGCGGCCAAGGTGGCCGGGATGGACCGCCAGACATTGCGGGACTGGGTGCATCGGTTCAACGAGCAGGGCCTGGCGGGTTTGTCGGACAAGACGGGCAATGTCGGACCCAAGCCACTTCTGTCGCCCGAGCAGGAAGCGGAAGTTGCCGCGTGGGTCCGGCGTGGACCCGACCAGGCCGAGCATGGCGTGATACGCTGGCGCCGGGCCGACCTTGCGCGGGCGATCGCGGCGAAATTCGGCGTGGTGCTGGCCGAGCGCAGCATGAGCGACGTGCTACGGCGAATGGGCTTCCGCCGGCTGGTGGCCAGGCCACGCCATCCCGGCCACGACGCCGCGGCGCAAGCGTCTTTCAAGGCAACTTCGCCTCCCTCGTAGATGCAGCGCTACCAGAGCATGCCCGCGGCAAGCCGCTTGAGCTCTGGTGGCAGGACGAGGCCCGCATCGGCCAACAGGGAGCGCTAACTCGGGTCTGGGCCGAGCGCGGCTCGCGGCCCACGGCCCCCCGCGATCAGCGCTACGACTGGGCCTATATCTTCGGCGCGATCTGCCCGGCCCGCGGCATCGGGGCCGCGCTGGTGCTGCCGTTCGCCAACGCCGAGATGATGAATCTACACCTCGCGGAGATCAGCGCGAATGTCACCCCCGGAGCGCACGCCGTGCTCACCATCGATGGCGCCGGCTGGCACCAGAAAGGCGATAAGCTGCGCGTCCCCGACAACATCACTCTCCTGCACTTGCCGCCCTACAGCCCCGAACTCAATCCCGTCGAGAATGTCTGGGCCTACCTGCGCAGCAACAAACTCAGCAACCGCGTCTTCGAAACCTACGAGGATATCGTCGATGCCTGCTGCGATGCATGGCGTTGGTTCACTGCTCAGCCCGACCACATCACTTCAATCGGAACACGTCTTTGGGCATGTGTCAGTTAATGACACCGGGCGTATCAGTTTGGGGGGATTTCTGCCAGTCCGGTTTCGGGTGGCCCGAACGGAGATCGGACATTCGGCTCGCTGCCGGGTCGGGCCGAACCGGACAGGCCGGTTTTGAATAGGAAATGGCAAAAGGCGGACCTTTGTTCATGGACATTGTCGACGGCAGGTAGCGAACCCAGCGCGGCCGACTGTCGCCTCAGCTTCTGCAGAGCTGGGGTATCTCAACGACCTCGCCACCGCACGCGAATTGCTGGACCGGCTGGATGGCGGCACACCGGCAACCCCGCGGGCGATCGGCATCGTGCTCGGCTGGTGCGCGCAGTCCGCCCCGGCCGACGACACGCTGCTGGAAAAACGCTGGAAGGCGTTTAACGGCACCAAGCCCTTCGCCGTCTGAGCCAGGCGCCCCATTGCATACGACAATGTGCAATATAGGAACCAGCCCGAGGCGTGGGATATGCGCACAGTGCTGGGCATCGCCACGGTGTTGGGCGTCATCGGCCCCATCGCCGCGTTCGGACTGTTCTACCTGGGCGACCAGGTCTTCCACCTCGACCGGCCGCATGTGCAAACGCTGATGTATCTGATGTTGTCGGTGGCGGGGCATCTTACCATTTTCCTCTCCCGCACGCGCGGCCCGTTCTGGTCCATTCGCCCGGCGAATATTTTTGTGGTCGCCGTGTTCGGCACGCAAACACTGGCGACTTTGATTGCGGTTTACGGACTGTTCATGACACCACTTGGCTGGAAGTGGGCAGGCTTCGTCTGGGCCTACGCGCTGGTCTGGTTCCTCATCAATGACGGTCTGAAACTGGTTGCGTATAAGGTGCTTGCTGCCACAAAAGGCGCGGTGAAGGCTAGAATCACAGCAGCAGCCAAGCCTGAGGACAAGTCGACCACTGACGCCGAGGCCACACCGAAGCCGGCGACCACAGAAAAGCCCGAACCCGAGGCCGCCGCACCTGCTGAGGCCGATGCCAAGAACAAGCCCCAGCCTCAGCCAGCGGCGGAACCGCAAGCCAAAGCTGAACCCAAGCCTGACGACAAAGCCAAAGCCATGGCAAAGCCCGATGGCAACGCGAAGTCTAAGGTCGGGGTCGAACCGAAGTCGGAGACCGCAGAACAGCCCCAGCAAGGAGACGCCGCCTCAGTTGAAGCCGAGGCCAAGGAAAAACCACAGCCTCAGCTTGTAGTCGAACCCGAAAGTGCCCGCAAATCTGATGCCAAAACTGCCATCTCGACCCTGCTCGACACAACGCTGGGTGATGTTCTCCTGGCTGGTACCGCCAAAGACCCCGGGGCTGCCGG
This sequence comes from uncultured Alphaproteobacteria bacterium, assembly GCA_963750235.1. Lineage (GTDB taxonomy): Bacteria > Pseudomonadota > Alphaproteobacteria > Acetobacterales > Acetobacteraceae > Acidocella. The sequence goes on along the minus strand of CAVVPW010000002.1, from coordinate 217,612 downwards.
GCGGATCATCGCGGATGCACTCAGCCAGGCTGAGACGCCGGTTGATAAAGCCGAGGTAGCGTCCGACGACAAAGCCACGACACCGGTGGTGGCGTCATCAACACCAAGCAATTCAACCATGCCCAAGGTGGGTGAGGATGATGCCGCCAAAGGAGTAAAAAATGAAGATCAGTACAGAGGAGTTTCGCGTCCGCGAGGGTGATGACGTCGATCTCGATAAATGGCCGACGCAAGGCAAGCCGACTTACAAATCAAAGGATGATTACAAGGCCATCCTGGAGGACCACGTCGCGCAATTGAGCGATCTGCAGCGGATGCATTATGCATCGAACCGCTATGCTGTTCTGTTGATTTTTCAGGCCATGGATGCAGCAGGGAAAGACAGTGCGATCCGCCATGTTATGTCCGGGGTGAATCCGCAAGGCTGTCAGGTATTCAGCTTCAAACATCCCAGTCCTGCCGAATTGCAGCATGATTTTCTCTGGCGGACGACACGGGATCTACCGGAACGCGGACGAATTGGGATTTTTAACCGATCCTATTATGAGGAAGTGCTGATCGTACGCGTACATCGGGAAATTCTCCAAGGTGAAGGGCTCCCTGACGCGATCCAGGACAATAAAGCCATCTGGCACGACCGGTATCGCTCGATCGTGGACTTGGAGAGACATTTGCACTGCAATGGCACAAGGATCGTAAAATTCTTTCTCCACCTTTCGAAAGACGAACAGCGGAAACGATTCCTGGAACGGATCGACGAGCCAGAGAAAAACTGGAAATTCAGCATGGATGATATCAAGGAGCGGGGTTTTTGGAAGCAATACATGAAAGCCTATGAGAAATGCCTGAGTGCAACGAGCACGAAGGACTCTCCCTGGTACATCGTGCCTGCCGACGACAAGGAAAGTGCCCGGCTCATCGTGTCGCAAATCGTTATTGAGACGCTGAAAGATCTCAAGATGAGCTACCCGGAAACAAGCCCGGAGCGGCACCAGGAATTACTGGCCATCCGCGAACAGCTCGTGAAGTGAAGATACCGGATCAAAGCGGGTTCGGGTCGCAGCAAAGCCCCCGAAGATCTGTCGGGAAAGTGGATAATTGGTGTCTTCAGGTCAAGGATCTGTCCCGGCTGCCTTGCAGTTGAATATTTTTAACCCAGATGGTGCACTGGGAGCTGACGGAATGAGCCGTACGCACGAGCTTTGCCCTGCTGCCGGACTGCAGAGAAGCACAGTAGCCGCGGCGAAAGTTGGCTTTTTGGCAGACTCTCCCTCGTCAGGGCTCGATAGGCAGATTGGGGTGATTGAATAACGGAGGATTTCTGGCTCATCGTAACGACGAAGGAGCGCCGATGAGCCTGAAATCCTTAAGCCTTCATGAACAAATGTTCGCTTGCTGCCGCTGGGCGTTCCACACCGGCCGGTTTGGTTTGGTGGAGATCCCATGAGGTGATGACCGACGGAAGCTCTGTCAGCGTGAAGTCCAAAACAACCTTGGAGTTCGTCATGCAAGTTGCCACTTTCATAGAACAGTACAAAAACCGTTGATACTATGAGAGCCTGGGTAACCCCCAGGCGGCGTCCTTCACAACCGGGAGGCAACCAAACGCCAAACCATCCAGGCCAGGCGCTTGCTCTACGTCCAAAAAGCCGCTTAAACTGTTAACCCAATAAATGAGCTAAAGCCTCAGCTGATTCAAAACAAAAACTGTCTCGAATCATTTGGCGACGGACAACGACAACCGACACGGATCTTGCCACATCGGTAATATTGCAGACAGCTTGCAGGCTATTGGCGCAAAGAAAAATGGCCCGCAGTCGATCAAATCCCATGCTTATCACGGACTTTCGAGGAAAACATGAAAATCAAATGGCTTGATAAACCGCAAAAACATGATTACCCGGCGGCCGAGTCTTATCTCAGTTTGATCATGGACGACGTCGCGGCCAAAGCCGCTTCCGAAGAATTGGAACATGCCAAAATGACCTCGTTTGCGGCCAAAGATATTTTTCGCGCATCCGGGCTATCCCTCCTGGGGATCAGCAACAGCCATGTGGAAAAGGACCGCGATCGGATCATCCGGGACGAAAGACTGTCTCCCTTATTGCTGTACAGGGATAGGACAAACGGCAAGTTGATCATCGCGGACGGTTATCACAGGCTCTGCGCCGTTTATAAATTTGACGAGGATGCCATGATCCCATGCAAAATTGTTTAGGCTGGTCTTCGCATGAAACCTAGTCCAACGGAAGATACCACGTCAGCGTTCTCCACACGTATGCTGCATGCGACAGCGGTGCCGGACTTCCTGGAAGCCGCTCATGAATGGCGGCGGCTTTTCTCGGAAGCCTGGGGCACATTCCTTCTCGTCGTGGTTGCTTCCGGCGCCGTCGTCGTCGGCGTGATGAGTGGCGGCGCCGTAACGCTGGAAATGAAAGTCGTTGCACCGGGCTTGATGGTCATGGCCATCATCTACTTCATGGGGGATGTCGGTGGTGCCCATCTCAATCCCGCAGTGACACTTGCATTTGCGGTCCGCCGCAATTTTCCCTGGAGCCGTGTGCCAGGATACATCATTGCGCAATTCGTGGGCGGCATTTCGGCATCATGCTTTCTCCGCGCGATGTTCGGCGATGTTGCGCGCCTCGGCGCCACGATACCCGGTCCGGGTGTGAACGAACTCCAAGCCCTCATCATGGAAGTGCTCTTAACCACCGGCCTGGTCAGCACCATCCTCGGTACCGCCTCTGGCGCGCGCAACATCGGCTCAAACGGCGCCCTCGCCGTTGGTGGCTACATTGCCCTGGCCGGACTCTGGGCCGCTCCCATCAGCGGTGCTTCGATGAACCCCGTCCGCTCGTTCGCCCCCGATTTGGTGTGTGGCGACATGCACACCGCCTGGATTTACATCGTCGGCCCTGTGATCGGCGCCATGATTTCCGTGGGATTCGAGTGGATCCTTAAAGGCAAGCCAAGCGAAGCCGGCACCAGGGCTGCGGAAGGCCGTCTCGAATAGGCGTTGAGCACGTGAGCTAGCACGAAACAGAGGACGTATGGGGGCACGCGGACAGTAATATACTTGATACCGCACAGCCTCTGAACCTACGCTGTTACCAATCGTTCGTGATAAGGTCATCCACCCCGAGTTCATGGCGATGCTTGCATCTCATGACCGGAATATCGAACTCGTGACAGACAAGCTGTTGCGGCCACCCTGCGACTAATTCCTTAAAAACTGTGATGCACAAGCCGCTATGGGCTGCTGTACTGCGATTGCGACAAGAACTTTCATTGAGTGCGGCGGCGGCCTTTCTGGGCTGTGTTCATTTTCAAGTCCGTGATAGCCTAACGGTTCCGCAGACACATTACATTTTTTTACTGGGCAACGCCAAACGTCCTCTGTGGATGGCCCCCGCGTTGCAAGTTAAATTTGATGATTTGGCGTATTGGTCGGGTGCGGTCTTCTTCTGTGGTTGCCGTCCGTTTTGCAAGAAGTTTCTGACTCATTGAACGTGTGATCGAATGCGCTCTTCTGTCAGGCCTTTGAACGCGGCGCTTTCAGAAGCCGCTGGCCGATATGGTGATCTGCGGATCGGGTCCAAATCTGTCCGGCGTACTTTAAACAGTACCGAGAAGACTGCTGGTTTTTCCAATCCGGATCGGCTCGATCATGCGCCCATATGGGTCGTCGCCTTCTCACACCCCCTTACCGGTTCCGTTCGCGCGCGACTGAGGCTATCTCATGCCACCACGGACAGGACCGGATCCCGATAATTCTCCTGGTTCGTCAGCATGGCCCAGATCGTGCGAGCCATCTTGTTGGCCAGCGCGATCGCCACCAGCATGCGCGGCTTGCGCACAAGCATTCGCGCCATCCACGTGCCCTGCACGGGTGGCTTGCGGCTTGCCCAACTCACAGGCGCCATAGCGCCCATAATCAACAGCCGTCGAATATCGGCCTGGCCAGCCTTCGAGACGCGGCCAAGTCGTTCCTTGCCGCCGGATGAAAACTGCCGGGGAACAAGGCCGAGCCATGCCGCGAAGTCGCGGCCGCTGCGAAAATGCTCCATCGATGGGGCGAAGGCTTCCACGGCCAGTGCTGTCAACGGTCCGACGCCTGGCATCGTCTCCAGACGCTGTGCAACACCACTATCTCCCGAAAGCCCGACCATGGCGCGGGTCTTTTCCGCGATACGGATCGATTGCTCATCGATCTGCGCCAGAAGATCCTGACATTCTTTTCGCACGAGCGTCGGCAGTTCGATGCTGTCGTCTCGAACGAGTTCCTCAATACGTTTGAGATGAGCGATGCCTTTGGGGACAACCAGGCCGAACTCGTAAAGCATGCCGCGCAGGGCATTAACCAGTTCGGTGCGCTGACGAACCAGGCGCTCCCGGCAGCGGAACAGAGCAGCGCGTGTCTGCTGATCTTCGCTCTTGGGCACTACGAAACGCATCTCCGGCTGGCGGGCGGCAATGACAATCGCTTCCGCGTCGGCAGCATCGTTCTTCTGTCGCTTGACGAACGGGCGCACATATTGCGGAGCAATCAGCTTCACCTCGTGCCCTGCATTCATCAGTTCCCGAGCCCAGTAATGCGCGCTGCCACACGCTTCCATTACAACCAGCGCTGGTGGCTGATACGCCCGGTGTCATTAACTGACACATGCCCAAAGACGTGTTCCGATTGAAGTGATGTGGTCGGGCTGAGCAGTGAACCAACGCCATGCATCGCAGCAGGCATCGACGATATCCTCGTAGGTTTCGAAGACGCGGTTGCTGAGTTTGTTGCTGCGCAGGTAGGCCCAGACATTCTCGACGGGATTGAGTTCGGGGCTGTAGGGCGGCAAGTGCAGGAGAGTGATGTTGTCGGGGACGCGCAGCTTATCGCCTTTCTGGTGCCAGCCGGCGCCATCGATGGTGAGCACGGCGTGCGCTCCGGGGGTGACATTCGCGCTGATCTCCGCGAGGTGTAGATTCATCATCTCGGCGTTGGCGAACGGCAGCACCAGCGCGGCCCCGATGCCGCGGGCCGGGCAGATCGCGCCGAAGATATAGGCCCAGTCGTAGCGCTGATCGCGGGGGGCCGTGGGCCGCGAGCCGCGCTCGGCCCAGACCCGAGTTAGCGTTCCCTGTTGGCCGATGCGGGCCTCGTCCTGCCACCAGAGCTCAAGCGGCTTGCCGCGGGCATGCTCTGGTAGCGCTGCATCTACGAGGGAGGCGAAGTTGCCTTGAAAGACGCTTGCGCCGCGGCGTCGTGGCCGGGATGGCGTGGCCTGGCCACCAGCCGGCGGAAGCCCATTCGCCGTAGCACGTCGCTCATGCTGCGCTCGGCCAGCACCACGCCGAATTTCGCCGCGATCGCCCGCGCAAGGTCGGCCCGGCGCCAGCGTATCACGCCATGCTCGGCCTGGTCGGGTCCACGCCGGACCCACGCGGCAACTTCCGCTTCCTGCTCGGGCGACAAAAGTGGCTTGGGTCCGACATTGCCCGTCTTGTCCGACAAACCCGCCAGGCCCTGCTCGTTGAACCGATGCACCCAGTCCCGCAATGTCTGGCGGTCCATCCCGGCCGCCTTGGCCGCTTCCCCGCGCGACGCGCCCTCCAGGACCAAAGCGAGGGCCAGCATACGCCGCGATGCCGCCACGTCCTTGGTTCGCCGCGCCTCTCGCCGAAGCCCAGCAGCGTCAAAATCCGACCGTGTAATCTGGATCGCCGTCCCCATGCTAACCTCCGCGAATCGAGTGCACAGACAGCGAATCACATGAACCGCTCCAAGGGAATCACCAGAGAGTCAAATTCCGACACCGGGCGTATGACTCGCCATGAACTGGAGAAATTGTGGGCGACGAACCTTCTTACGAAATAGCAATTCGCCCGTCAGGGAAGCCGCATGAATCCGGAAGGCCGTCTTTGCCAGATCCACACCAATCACTGTATCCTTCATCTGCCGTCCTCTCTTTTCCGTGGCTGTTCACAATCACCACGTTGGCACATTGCGATGCCGTTCGGGGAGGACGGCAACCACCCCATCTGTTCGGCCTGTTGATGCAGTCGGCAGGGGCTGCTGGCCTTGATGGAGTCCGCGAACTGGGTCCCATTCTGCTAATCAGGCTATGACGCCTTGGACGTTCGGTGGGTTGTCCCTGTTCCCGGTCTGACCGGTTTCGCCATCACATCGCGTCGCTCTCACAACCTCTTGAAGCTGATCTCCTCAGCTAATTCTCAAAAATCTGTTATCCCAGCATCGGCGAATGGGATGCTTGATAGACCTCACCACGCGTCATAATCGCCCAGACAATCCGCGCCATTTTATTCGCCATGGCCACCGTCGCCACCCGGACAGGCTTTCGCGCGAGTAGGTCGGCGAGACGCGGGTCCACGGTCTCAGGCTTGTGCCTGGCGCGCCGGACCAGCGATGTCGCGCCGATGACAAGGAGCTTGCGCAGGTATTTGTCGCCCATCTTGGAGATGCGGCCGAGCCGCTCCTTGCCGCCACTGGAGTTCTGCAGCGGTGTCAGCCCGAGCCAGGCCGCGAACTGCCGGCCGGAGCGGAACTGGCCAGGATCGGTGACGGCTGCGGCCAGCGCCGTCGCCCCTACAGGGCCGATGCCTGGAATCGTTGCCAGGCGCCGCGCCACATCGTCGGTTCGCTGCAAAGCGACAAGAGCGCGATCAATCTCCCGCAGCTGCGCATCAGTGTCGAGCGCCTGCTGTGCCAGCATGCCAACGATCTTGGCTGCTGCTTCCGGCACGTCTGGCGTCGCACCTTCGACCACCCTCTGTGCCATCAGCAAAGCGCGCCCGAGACCCTGCGGAATATCGATGCCGAATTCCGCCAGCAGCCCGCGCATCATGTTCACCAGCTGGGTGCGCTGCTTGACCAGCAGGTTGCGCGCGCGATGCATCGACAGCGCCGCCTGCTGGTCACGTGACTTCACCGGCACGAAGCGCATTGTCGGTCGCGTCACTGCCTCGCAGATCGCCGCCGCGTCAGCGGCGTCGGTCTTGCCGCGCTTCACATAGGGCTTCACGTAAGCCGGCGGCATCAGCCGCACCTCGTGCCCGAGGCGGATCAGCTCACGGGCCCAATAGTGTGACGTGCCGCACGCTTCAATGCCGATCAGGCACGGTGCAAGCTTGGCGAAGAACGGCAGCACCTGGGCACGCCGCAAAGCCTTCCGCAGGGCGACCGCGCCCGCAGCATCAACGGCGTGAACTTGAAAAACATGTTTGGCCAGATCCAGGCCGATGGTGGTAATTTGCATACGGGTGGCTCCTTTGCTCGGGTTGACATGACAGCAACCCAATTTGGCACCCAGATGCCGTGAGCGGGAGCCATCCACCTCATTTGGTTTCAGGATCACCCGACCAATGCCGCAGTGACCGACTTGGGTCTAATCTCGAATTTCAGGCTGACCCACGACCGCCTTCTTAAAAAACTGGGAAAACCGGCGAAATTCCCCTAGCCTTCACTCTGCGGCCAGCTGCCTTGCCTGCGCCGCGTCCGCGCAGCGCGGCATAACAAAAGCGGAACAACAAAAAGGGAAAACGCCATGGCCAACCATGTTTACAAGAAGATCGAGATCGTCGGTTCATCGCCCGTCAGCGTGGATGATGCCATCAAAACCGCTGTCGAGCGTTCAAGCAAAAGCGTCCGCAATCTCCGCTGGTTCGAAGTGACGAACGTCCGGGGTGAGATCGAGAACGGCAAGGTGGCCCATTTTCAGGTCACGCTGAAGCTGGGCTTTACCCTGGAGAGCTGACCAGGGGGCAAGAAGCGCGGCCCGGTCATGGACCAGGCCGCGCAATTACCGCTTACAGAACTTTCTGGCGGTGCACCGGGCGCACCCATTCGCGGAAATGCGGCCAGAGATCATGATCGGCGGTCTTGGCGAGGTCCTTCTCCACCGTGCCCACGACCTTGGCGGCGGCCTGCTTGTTCAGGTGCTCGCGGATGACGTTCAGCGTGTGCGCCGGGGCCGCCAGCACCAGTTCGTCATAGCTGGCGGTATTCTGGTTGAGCTGCTCCGCAACCCAGACAGCGAACTTGTCCTTGTCCTGCGCGTGGGTGTGGTCGGCGGAACCCGCGTGGCCTTCCTCCGGGATCACCCGGCTCGAAGAATGCAGCGTGTTGTCCTCCTCTGTCGGCCGCACGAAACGGGCATGCTCCCCGTTGGCGATTGCGAACAGAACCTTGAGGTGAATCGGCATGTGAGCAGTTTTCCTTTACGTCGTCGTTAACTGAGGGGAACTCTGCTCCGGGCCGCGCGGCGGCTCATTGATCCTCGTCAAACGCGACGCAGCACTTCAGCGATGCCATCCAGCGCCAAGAAGCCCATGGCGTTGCGTGTTTCCACCGTGGCCGAGCCGATGTGAGGCAGCAGCACGGCATTTTCCAAGGCGAGGTAGCCGGGGTGCAGCGCGGGCTCGTTATTGAAGACGTCCAGCCCCGCCGCGGCAACATGCCCGCTTTGCAGCGCCGCGATCAGCGCGTCGTCATCCACCGTGCCGCCGCGCCCGGTATTCACCACAATGGCGCCGGGTTTGAGCAGCCCGATGCGCGCCGCGTTCAGCCAGTGCCGCGTCTCCGCCCCGCCGGGGGCGTTGATGGAGAGGAAGTCGATAGAGCCGAGGAAACTCTCGTCATCCGCACGGTACACAGCCCCCGCTTCCAGTTCCGGCGGCAGGCGGCGGCGGTTGCGGTAATGTATTGCCATGTCCAGCCCCCGGGCCATGTGTGCCAGGGCGCGGCCGATCCGTCCCATGCCGAAAATGCCCAGAACCTTGCCCGAGACGTTGCGTCCGAGCAGGAAGGTGGGGGCGAGGCCGGTCCATTTGCCCCCGCGAACGAGCCGCTCGCCCTCGCCGGCGCGGCGCGCGGCCATGAGCATGAGCATCAGCGCCGTCTCGGCGGTGGCGGTGGTCAGCACGTCCGGGGTGTTGCGAATCTCGATGCCCCGCGCGGCGGCGGCTTCGAGGTCGATATGCTCCACCCCGACGGAAAACGTGGCGATGACGCGGACGCTGGCGGGCAGGGCGGCGATGAGTGCCGAGTCGAACCTGTCGGTGGGGGTGCAGAGAATGGCGTCCACGCCATCGATGCTGGCCAGCACCGCCTGGGGGCTGAAGGCGCCTTGCAGGCGCAACTCGCGTACTTTGTGCTCGCGCCGGGCGCGGGCCATTACGTCGGGCGGGAGGTCTTGGGTGATCAGCAGCATGGCCGAAACATCCCGCAAAAAGCGTGGGCCGGGAAGTCCCCGGCCCGCTTTGGTGTCAGACGACCCGGAAGTTCTTGAACTGCCAGGGGTCGGCGGTGTCCACATCCTCGGCGAACAGCTCGCCGCGCTTGAGGAGCGGGGTCCAGTCGGAATACGCGCCGGCCATGGTGCCGAGATACGGCGTGGTGATCTCCAGCACGCGGGCATGGTCGATGCCGTCGGCCTCAACAACGCCGCGGCTCGGGTTCTCCATCGCCCAGATCACTCCGGCCAGCACGGCGGCCGTCACCTGCAGGGAGGTGGCGTTGTTATACGGGCAGAGCGCGCGGGCCTGCTCGATGGAGAGTTGCGAGCCATACCAGTACGCACCCTTGGCATGGCCCATCAGCAGCACACCAAGCTCGTCGGTGCCGGAGATGATCTCATCTTCCATCAGCCGCTGGCGGTCCTGCGCCTCCCAGTTCTTGCCGGCCAGCTCATGCACGGAGAGCACGGCGTCGTCGCAGGGGTGATAGGCGTAATGCACGGTCGGGCGGTACGCGGCTTTGCCGTTCTCGGTCAGGGTGAAGAAGTCGGCAATCGAGATGGCCTCGTTATGCGTGATCAGGAAACCGTGGAACGGGCCTTCCAGCGGGGTCCAGGTGCGCACGCGGGTGGAGGCGCCGGGGCGGTTCAGGTATATCGCCGCGCCGGAGCCGAATTCATGCGTTGCGCCATCCGGCGGCAGCGCCTTCTCATGCGTGCCCCAGCCCAGCTCGGCGGGCTGGCAACCTTCGCCGATGAAGCCGTCGATCGACCAGGTGTTGACGAACTCGCCCACCGCCTTGGGGCGGTTGGCCACCTGGGTGTCGCGCTCGGCGATGTGGATCACCTTCACGCCGAGCGTCTGGGCAAGCTTGGCCCAGCCGTCGCGGTCTGCCGGCATGGCAGTGTCCACACCGGTAACGTCTGCGAGGTTGAGCAGCGCCTGCTTGACGAAATGCGAGACGAGGCCAGGGTTGGCGCCATGCGCGACCACTGCGGTGGGGGCAGTGGCATCGGTTTGCAGCGCCAGCGCGCTTTCGCGCAGCGCGTAGTTGGAGCGCTGCGAGGGCGAGAGCGAGAGGTCGGTATATCCGCCGGCCCAAGGCTCGATGCAGGTGTCCAGATACAGCGCGCCGAGTTCGCGGCAGAGCTGGATCAGCGCCACCGAGGAGACTTCCACCGAGAGGTTGAGCAGGAAGTCACCTTTGCCCAGGCGGGCGGTCAGCACCTCGCGGTAGTTTTCCTGCGTCAGCGGCAGGATCTCCTCACGCACGCCGAGCTTGGCGGCGACCTTGTTGCCGCGCTCGTCGGCGGTGAGGATGGAGATGTTCTCTTTCGGCATGTCGATATGGCGCAGCAGCAGGGGCAGTACGCCCTGGCCGATGCTGCCAAAGCCGACGATCAGCAAACGGCCGGAAAAATGCACATGCTTGGTCGCGATGTCCTGTGGCATCGTCGTAAAACTCCTGGGTGAAAGGTCGAGACAGTTTTAGGCGACGGCGTCGGCAGGTTCGTAGCCGGCAGTTTCCAGCATAGCCCAGTCGGAGACTTCCACCAATGCGGCGCGGTCAAATCCGTTGAACGCGGTGCGCAGGCAGGTGCCGTAGGCGCCGAGCTGCCCGATCTCGATCCAGTCGCCCTCGGCCACGTCATCGGGCAGGATGAACGGGCCTTGCATCACGTCCAGCGAATCGCAGCTCGGGCCAAAGAAGCCGAACGGCGCATCCGGCGCGCCCAGGGTAGCGCCCCGGCGCAGCAGACGGGTGGGGAAGCGGAATTTCAGCGCGCCGGCATCGGCCAGGGCGCCATAAACGCCGTCGTTGATGTAGAGCATGTTGCCCTTGCGCAGCTGCACCTGCACAACCACGGAGCTGCCGCCCGCGACCAGCGCTCGGCCGGGCTCGGCCCAGAGCCTAACGCCGGGGAGGTTCAGCCGGTCGAACGCGGCGTCGATCTCGGCCATGAAGGCGCCGAGCGGCGGCGGGTCGATATCCGGGTAGGCCGCAGGGAAACCGCCGCCGACGTCGATGACGTCGACGCGCACGCCGGCGGCGCGGATCACCTCGCCAGCGAGCGCCAGTGCGTCACGCCAGGCCAGCGGGTCGGTGCATTGCGAGCCGACATGGAAGGCCACGCCAAGCTTGGCGGCATGCGGCCGGGCGGCGCGCAGCAGGTCCACGGCGGTTTCGAAATCCGCGCCGAACTTCTTGGAGAGGTTGATCGCGGCGCCAGTCTCCGGCAGCGCGAGGCGCACGAACAGCCCGGGGCGCACGCCGAGGCGCGCGGCTTCCGGCGTGCCGGTCTCTTCCAGGAGCTTGCGCAGCTCGTCCGCGGAATCGAGCACGAAATCGCGGACGCCGTTAACGGTCCAGGCCTCGCGGATGGCGCTGCGGGATTTCACCGGGTGCATGAAATGGATATCCGCACCAGGGAACAAGCGGCGCACCAGTGTCACCTCTGAGATGGAGGCGCAGTCGAAATGCCGCACCCCGCCTTCCCACAGTGCGCGCAGCACCGCGGGTTCCGGGTTGCACTTCACGGCGTAAAGCACGTCGCCATTGAACGAGGCGGTGAAGGCCTTCGCGGCGGCGGTGATCACCGCCGGGCGGATACAGTGCAGGGGCTCTTCCGGCCGCAGGGTTTTCACCACGCTGACGACATCAGGCAGCGCCTGCGCCTCCGGGCGCAGCGTGATGTGACGGTGCAGCGGCCCGACAGGCGGGCGGTTCTGAATCAGGCTCATTTTTTGTGTAATCCTCGCAAAACGCCACCGGGTGCAATTGTCCCGGCCTATTGTTCGAAAACAAGGTAAGTCACGGCGCCCGCTTCAGTAGCGGCGCGGCGTGGTCAGGCGGTGATGCGCGGACTTCGCATCGTTATGTTCCGCTCCAGCAACCTGGGTAGCAACATCAAGCGTCTCCTAATTGATCCCAGTTCTCGCGAACTGGTTACGACCTAACCAGGATGCGTCTCGTCGTTGCTGTACCCGGCTAACCGGGTTCGCGGCACGTGCGATGCATCTTCACTCTCCCCTTTGGGGACAAAGCGGAGTGCCGATTACGGCAAACGGATCGTGTTTTGTTATGTTATATCTGCATAACTAGTCTGACAAGTCGTGGGTTGTTCGTGCTTTAGGCGATGGCCCTGGCCTGAGGTTCCGGCGCCGGGGAATAGCCGCGCTGATGGCCCTCCGCCGGGCTGGCTTCCTGCCGGTGGTCGATGACCATGTAGCCGCGGCCCCAATTCGTCTCGATGAAATCATCCACGCCGAGCGCCTGCAGTTTCTTGCGGATCTTGCAGATGAATACGTCGATGATCTTCGGGTTCGGCTCGTCCAGCCCGCCATAAAGATGGTCGAGGATCGCCTCCTTGCTCAGCACCACGCCTTTGCGCAGCGCCAGGATCTCTGCGATTTGGTATTCCTTCTTGGTGAGCGTCACCGGCCGGCCCTTCGCGTAGATTTTCTTCGCGTTCATGTTGATCTCGACCGAGCCGATGCGCAGCGCATTTTCCTGGAAGCCGCGCGAGCGGCGGATCAGATTCTGCACTTTCATAAAGATTTCTTCGTGCGAGAGGGCGTCCACGATCAGGTCATCCGCCCCGGCCTGCAGCACGCGCAGCCGCGCCGCCTCGTTCATTGTGCGTGCTACAGCCACGATCGGCGCGCGGACGCGGGCCATGCGCAGCTTGCGGATGATCTCGAGGTCGCCCAGCCGGTCTTCCGACAGGCGCAGCAGCACCGTGTCGTAATCGTAGAACTTCACCAGATCGAGGGCTTCATCGGCATCGTTCGTCTCATCAACGATGGCCAGACGCGAACGCAGAAAAGCCGTCAAAAAGTCTTTTTTATTAGCGACAGTCTCAAAAGAAAGTATTTTCATTTTTGCCTCCGCAGGATTTAAGCAAAAGTACAACCATAGCAAGAACTCGTCAATTATTTTGTTTAAACTTCTCGTATAAAGTGTAAATATTAAGATCGTAGAAACAAAATCGTACCTGTTGAGGTTGTGGAACGTGCTTTGATTGACGCGGACGCAGCGGCTCCGGGCTGGGGCGGGGAAGAAGATGAAGAAGATAAGGGCGCATCTCCTGAATTGGCGGAGTCGATGGAGGTCTCCGGTGGCGTTGTCCTGGGTTTTGCAATACCCTCGCGGCAAAAGCCGCCGCGCAAAAACAGTGGTGGAAGGAGTGTCCATGCAGCCCGCACGCCGCCAGACCGCCTCGGCCTCGTCCATCTCTCTGCTTGACCTGTTCAGGATCGGCTTGGGGCCGTCCTCCTCGCACACTGTGGGCCCGATGCGCGCTGCCAATGCTTTTCTGCGCGCCTTGGCCGGGCGTGAGGCCGGCGTGGCGCGCCTCACCGCCGCGGCTTATGGATCCCTGGCCTGGACGGGTAAGGGCCATGCCACCGACAAGGCGATGATCCTGGGCCTGGCAGGCTGCCGACCGGATGAGATCAGCCCCGAGGAGGCGGGGGAACTCTACACCAGCATTGTCACCTCACTCCGGCTGCGCCTGCCGAACGGGCGCGAGATCGGGTTCGACCCCGCACGCGACGTGCTGTTCGACCGGCAAACACAGTTCGAGCGCCACACCAACGCCATGCGTTTCACCGCATACGATTCGGCTGGAGCTGAGCTTGCTTCCCAGCTCTGGTTTTCCATCGGAGGCGGCTTCGTGGTGCGCGAAGGGGAGGAGGCCGAGCAAGCGGCTGAAATTCAGGTGCCGTATCCGTACGATACCGCCGCGCAAATGTTGGACGCGGCAAGAGGGGCGGGATTGAGCATTGCGGATCTGGCGCTGGCGAATGAGTGCGCGCGCCACCCGAAGGCGGAAGTTCTCGGCTATATCGGGAAGGTGATGGAGGCGATGTTCGCCTGCATCGAGCGCGGACTGGCACAGCAAGGAGAACTTGGGGGCGGGCTGCATGTAAAGCGCCGGGCGCATCACATATTCGCCGGGTTGCAGGGCAGGGCGCAGCAGAACGAGTTCATCCCGCACACGCATCTCGATTACGTTTCGGCCTTCGCCATGGCGGTGAATGAGGAGAATGCCGCCGGCGGGCGCGTGGTGACGGCGCCCACCAACGGCGCCGCCGGGGTGATACCCGCAGTGCTGCGCTACTACCGGGATTTCTGCGAAACCGCGGATGAGGCGGGGATGCGGCAATTCTTCCTCACCGCAGCCGCCATTGGCGGGCTGATCAAGCGCAACGCCTCCATCTCCGGGGCCGAAGTGGGCTGCCAGGGCGAGGTCGGCTCCGCCTCGGCCATGGCCGCCGCCGGGCTGTGCGCGGCGATGGGCGGAAGCAATGCGCAGATCGAAAACGCGGCCGAGATCGCCATGGAGCATCACCTGGGCATGACTTGCGACCCCATTGCCGGGCTGGTGCAGGTGCCCTGCATCGAGCGCAACGCGTTTGGGGCGATCAAGGCCATCGCCGCCGCCTCCCTAGCGCTGCAGGGCGATGGCACGCACATCGTCTCGCTCGACGCGGTGATCGAGACCATGCGCCAGACGGGCCTCGATATGCAGAGCAAGTACAAGGAGACGAGCCTTGGCGGGCTGGCCGCCAATGTGGCGATTTGCTGATTTGTGGTTTTGTGTGGTATTTTGTTGACTTTCCGCTGCGATCGCGGCAGGAGCAGAACAACAAGATGTCAGGCCAGGGGATTAGGGCATGAGCTTTCCAACACAGGCGCGCGCGGTCATCGTTGGTGGCGGCATCATCGGCTGTTCCACGGCCTACCATCTGGCAAAGCTGGGCTGGGAGGTGGTGCTCCTGGAGCGCCACAAGCTTACCTCCGGCAGCACCTGGCACGCCGCCGGACTGGTCGGGCAGTTGCGCACCAGCGCCAACATCACGCAGTTGCTGGGCGAGTCGGTGAAGCTTTACCGCACGCTGGAGGCCGAGACGGGCCTCGCCACCGGCTGGAAGATGAATGGCGGTCTGCGCCTCGCCTGCAACGAGGAACGCTGGATCGAGGTCAAGCGCCAAGCCTCCACGGCGCGCAGCTTCGGGCTGGAGATGCACCTGCTCACCCCATCCGAGGCGCGGAAGCTCTGGCCGCTGATGGATGTGCATGACGTGATCGGCGCCGCCTTCCTGCCGACCGACGGGCAGGCCAACCCGAGCGACATCACGGCCTCCCTGGCCAAGGGCGCGCGCATGGCCGGGGGGAAGATCTTCGAGAATGTCGAGGTCACCGGCTTCGAGATCGAAAAGGGCCGCGTCGTCGCGGTGCTCACCGACCAAGGGCGCATCGCCTGCGGGGTGGCGGTGAACTGCGCCGGGCAATGGGCGCGCGAACTGGGCAAGCTGGCTGGCGTGAACGTGCCGCTGGTCTCCGTGGAGCACCAGTACATGGTGACGGAGCGGATTGAAGGCGTGACCTCCGGCCTGCCGACGCTGCGCGACCCAGACCGGCTGACTTATTACAAGGAGGAAGTCGGCGGCCTGGTGATGGGTGGCTATGAGCCGAACCCGATTCCCTGGGCGAAGAAGGGCTTTCCCAAGAATTTCGAATTCCAGCTGCTGGATTCGAATTTCGACCATTTCACGCCGCTCATGGAACTGGCGATGGGCCGCGTGCCGGCGCTGCAGACGGCGGGCATCAAGCAACTCATCAACGGGCCGGAGAGCTTTACGCCCGACGGCAATTTCATCCTTGGCGAGGCGCCGGAACTGGCGGGCTTCTTCGTCGGCGCCGGGTTCAACGCCTTCGGCATTGCCGCGGGCGGCGGCGCGGGCAAGGTGCTGGCGGAATGGATTGCGGGCGGAGAGCCGCCTTATGATCTGTGGCCGGTGGATATCCGCCGCTTCGGGCGCAACCACCAGGATGTGGAATGGGTGCGTGCTCGCACGCTGCAGGCCTATGCGCGGCATTACACCATCGCCTATCCGTCTGAGGAATTCACCACCGGCCGGCCGCTGCGCCGCTCGCCGCTCTACGCCACGCTGAAGGCCCAGGGCGCCGTGTTTGGCGAGAAGCTGGGCTGGGAGCGCCCGAACTGGTTCGCCGCCCCGGGCGAGACTGCCGAGGACCAGTACACCTATAAGCGCCCCAACTGGTTCAGCGCCGTGGCGCGGGAGCACAAGGCCATCCGCGAACGCGTGGGGGTGATCGACCAGACCTCGTTCGCCAAGTTCATGCTGGTCGGGCACGATGCCGAGGCCGCGCTCTCCTGGATCTGCGCCAACGATGTGGCGAAGAAGCCCGGCAGCCTGATCTACACGCAGATGCTCAACGCGCGCGGTGGCATCGAGTGTGACCTCACGGTGGCCCGCCTCTCCGAGACGGAATACTACATCGTCACGGGCACCGGCTTCGCCACGCATGATTTCGACTGGATCAAGCGCAACATCCCCGACGATCTGGATGCATCTCTCATCGACATCACCTCGGCCAACGCCGTGTTCAGCCTGATGGGGCCCGATGCGCGGCGCGTGCTGGAGAAGCTGACGAGCGACGATGTCTCCAATGCGGGCTTCCCCTTCGGCCAATGCCGCAAGCTCTGCGTTGCGGGCGCGCCGTTGCTGGCGCTGCGCGTGACCTATGTGGGCGAACTGGGCTGGGAGCTGCATATGCCGGTGGAATTTGCCAGCGTCGTGTACGAGGCGCTGATGGCGGCGGGCGAGAAGTTCGGCATCTCCAATGCCGGGTACCGCGCCATCGAGACGCTGCGCCTGGAGAAAGGCTATCGCGCCTGGGGCGGCGATATTGGGCCGGATTACACGCCGCTGGAAGCCGGGCTCGGCTGGGCGGTGAAGCTCAAGAAAGGCACTGCCTTCCTCGGCCACGGGGCGCTGGTGGAGCAGCGCGACCAGAAGCTGAAGAAGATGCTCGCAACCTTCACCGTGGACGACCCGGCGGTGATCCTGCTCGGCCGCGAGACCATCTACCGCAATGGCGAGCGCGTGGGCTGGCTGGCGAGCGGCGGCTTTGGCCACACCATCGGCAAGCCGATCGGCATGGGCTATGTCCGCAACCCGGCTGGTGTGGACGAGGACTTCGTGCGCTCCGGCTCCTACGAACTGGAAGTCGAGGGTGAGCGCGTGCCCGCCCATGTGCATCTCGCGCCGCTCTATGATGCGAAGATGGAGCGCATAAAGGCTTAAGCTCCGGGTACGGTGCCGCGCATCGTGGCGCCGTACCCGCTGGGCTCAGCCCAGCGTTTTCAAATCCACGGCGCTGTCGGCCAGCTTCGCCGGGTCGATAGCCAGCTTGCCGGTGACGAACCGCTTCGCCTGGGCAAACTCCTTGATCGCGTTCACGCAGTCGGCGGCGATTACACGGCCCTGCTTGAGGTAGAAGGCGACGAACCCCTCAGGCGTGCGCGGCGCGCGCAGCACCACCTGGTCGTGGCCCTGCGACAGACCGACCGATTGCAGCTTCAGGTTATATTGGTCGGACCAGAACCAGGGCACGGCGTTATAGGCGGAGGGGGCGCCGTTCAGTACCGAGGCGGCGACGTGCGCATGCTCGTTGGCGTTGGGGACCAATTCGAGGCGCGCACGCTGGCCAAGGAAGGGCAGGAGGAAGTTCGCGCAGTCGCCGATGGCGAGGATGTTCGGGTCCGAGGTCTGGCAGAACTCGTCCACCACCACGCCGTTATCCACCTCCAGCCCCGCGGCCTGGGCCAGTTCCACATTCGGCACAAGCCCCGCTGCGACGAGCACCAGATCCGCAGGCACTTCCACCCCGCCGCTGCAACGTACGGCGCCGACATGGCCCGGCGCACGCGGCAGGAACGTCTCCACGCCGGTGTTGAGGTGGAACTTCACCCCGGCCGCGCTGTGCGCCTTCTCGTAGAACGCGGAGAGTTCCGGCCCGGCCACGCGCGCCAGCGCGCGCGGGGCGAATTCCACGATGTCCACGCCGAGGCCGGTTTTGATGGCGACCGCCGCGACCTCCAGCCCGATATAGCCGGCGCCGACGATCACCAGGCGCTGGCCCCGGGTGAAGGAAGGACGCAGTGCCTCGACATCGGCGATGCTGCGGAGGCTGTGCAGCCCGGCCAGCTCCGCGCCAGAGATGGGCAGCAGCCGCGCCCGCCCGCCGGTGGCGAGTACCAGCTTGCCGTACTCCAGCGTGGCGCCGTTCTGCAGCGTAAGGCGGTGGTGCGCCCGGTCGATGGCTGTCACCGTGGTCGAGGGATGCCAGCCGATATTCGCCTTCTCATAGGCGGCCGGACCGCGCAGCAGGAGCAACTCCATGGTCACCTCCCCGGCGAGGAAGGATTTGGACAAAGGCGGGCGCTGATAGGGTAGATACGGCTCGGCGCTCAGCAGGGCGATGCCGCCGGTAAAGCCGCCTTGGCGCAGGCGGAACGCGCACTCGCCGCCGGCATGGCCGCCGCCGATGATGACGATGTCCGGTTTGCCTGTATTTTCAGACATATCCCCATCACGCCATTATATAATAATTGCGATGGCTGTAACCGATGCGAGGGGACGCCGCAAGCAAGGCGTTTGCTAAATTTGTCGTGGTAATCCCGACAGCGGCCTCAGGCCGATAACCGAAGAGGATGACACTCTTGCGCCAAATTATCGTTACCGACCGCGCCGGTGCCGAACACAGCATTGCCGCCGCGCCTGGGTTGTCGCTGATGGAAGCAATCCGGGATAACGGCATTTACGACATCAAGGCCCTATGCGGCGGCAACTGCTCTTGCGCCACCTGCCATGTGTACGTGGACAGCGCCGAGAATCTGCCGCCAATGAGCGATGACGAGAACGACCTGCTGGATGGCTCCGATCATCGCCAGAAAAACTCCCGCCTGTCCTGCCAGATCAGGCTCGATGGGCTGAGCGGTTCGCTGCGGGTGACCATCGCGCCGGAAGATTAATCCTCCGCGCTGCCTCCATCGCCGGAAATTATATGCCCTGTCCAAACGGGCTCTGAATTTCAGATATGTGCCTCATCCGCCCTTAGAGCGCGATCGTATCAGGCTGAATCAGCCGTGGTTCAGCCTGATACGTGAAGCGCCCTCTAACTTATTGAGGAGAGACTGATTCATGTTTGAGGTTCAATCGCAAAGCGGTTCAACCTCAAACGATCAGGCTCTAGAATTTTGCGGTGTGGTTGAGGTTTGCCTCATCACGCTGTGCGTGGGCATTTCCTTTAACAAACTCATCTTGACGGAGCGGTTCGCCGTCGTTGACGATAGCAGAAAACTATAAGGAGTGTGTCGTTCAAAATTAAAAAAGACAAGCTGTATGCATTGAGTTTTCGAAGATTAAGAATCAGGTAAAGCCAAGAATGCTTCGGTTGAAAATTCCAAACGCTGTTAGTTGTCGAGGCAAGCAGTACCAAACTTTAACAACGATGTACCAAAACTGAACGTTTCAAGATCGGTGCGTGACTCATCAAGGTTGCGTGCCACAAAATAAAAAATGGAGAGAGGAAATTGTCGATCAAGCTGAAGCTGCTGACAAGCACCTTGGCGCTGGCCATGGCTGGCTCCATGTTTACCGCCGCCAGGGCCGAGGAGTTGTGGGACCCATATCTGCGCGGCGTATTCGAAGGCGTACCCGCCGGTGCGCTGCCGCCGCCGGGCGTGTATGGCGAACTTGACAACTACTACGCGGCGTACAGCGACTATGGCCCCACGGGCAACAAGATCCCCGGCACGCATCTGAATGTGCTGGTCGAGGTTCCCATTGTTCTCTGGGTTCCAGGCATCAAGGTTTTGGGTGCGACTTACGCCGCTGCCATTGCCCAGCCTTTTGATTATAATTCCTACGAGCCGCTCCAGAATACCCATGGCGGGGGCGGTAATCTGGGCATCTACAACACGATTTTGATCCCGGGAATGCTGTCCTGGTCGCTGCCGCAGCATTTTTTTGTCCGCGCCGGGGTTAGCATTTATCTGAATGACGCCACGAACACCATGGCCGATCTTGTGGACGGCAAGCTGAGCAATGGCGGTGTGCCGTCTGGTAACGGCTACTCCACCATCCAGCCGGATTTGGGCTTCAGCTGGCTGGATAATGGCTGGAATGTCAGCGTTGGCACGCATTACGCCTTCCCCGTGGGTTCCACGACGACCACCAACTATAATTACCGATCCGCGCCGGAATTCTCGGCGGACTACACCGTTACCAAGACCATCGGGGCGTGGACGATGGGTGTCGGCGCGGAGCAGGAAGACCAGTTCTCGAAGGATACGTTCAACGGGCAGCCCAAGTCTGGGTCCATTGCGCGCAACTACGGCGTCGGCCCGATCGTCGGCTACCAGTTGCACAATGGCGTTGATGTCACTGCGGTCTGGAACCACAGCTTCGCCACGGCGAGCGATGTCGGTGGCAATTTCTTCGACATCCGCCTGACCACGGCGTTTTAGAGTGCGATCGTATCGGGCTGAACAGGAGACAGCCCGGCCGCCGATGAATTCGGCGGCGGGCTATCTGCGCGGGATGAGCCCCAACCCGCGCAGCAGTGGCGGCATGGTCAGCCCCTGGCCGACCACGGAGAAGATCACCACCGCGAAGGTGGCGGTGAGGATATCGTTCCGGTATGCGAGCGTCGGCGGAAGGGAAAGGGCGAGTGCCAGACCCAGCGCGCCGCGCAAGCCCCCCCACCACAGCACATGCTGCATGGCGACGGGCACCGCCCAGCGCGTGCGCGCGAAGCAGAGGCAGAGCGGGTACACGGTGAGCGCCCGGCTCAGTGTAACCATGGCGACGACAGCCAGCAGCGTGATCTCCGCTGGTTGGGTGAGGCGAATGCCGCCCACTGTTAGCCCGATCAGCAGGAACACCAAAAAGTCGGCGATGAAGGCGATGAACTCCCACAGCCCCAGCATGAACCTGCGGCCGTACGGGGTGATCCGGCTTTTCTCCGGCTCGGACAATATGCCGAGATTGCCGATCACCAGCCCGGCCGTGACCGTGGCCAGCACGCCTGAGCAGCCAAGGTGCTGCGCGGCCAGGAACGAGCCATAGGCGGCGATGGTGGACAGCGTGCTCTCCACCAGATGGTCCGAGGTCCGCCCAACCAGAGCGAGCACCATCGCCGCCGTGGCCATGCCGACAATGACGCCGCCCGCCACGGTCCAGCCCAGGTCCAGCGCCATGCGGGGCACGCTTTGCGGTGCCCCGCCGCCTGCCTGCGCCCAGGTGAGGATCAGCGTGAACAGCACTGCGGCCACGCCGTCGTTGAAGAGGCTCTCGGCCCCCACCAGCAGGCGCAGCCGCCCGCTGACGTTATTGTCCTTGAACATGGCGATCACCGCGACCGGGTCGGTGGCGGCGATCAGCGCGCCGAACAGCGCCGCCTCTTGCAGGGGCCAGCCCAGCGCCCATACCATGCCCGCGCAGACAACGGCGGCGGCGATGAGCGTGCCGGCGATGGACAGCACAAGCACGGGCAGCGCGTCTTTCCGCAACTCGCGCCAATGGATGTTGATCGCGGCCTCGAACAGCAGTGGCGGTAGGATGAGGCTGAAGATGATATCGTGGGTGAGGGTGATGCCGGTATTCACCCGCGCCATGGCCAGCGCGGCCCCGGCGAGCACGAGCCCCACCGTGTAGGGCAAATGGAGGCGCCGCGCGACCAGCGCCACGGCGATGGCGGCGAGGAGCAGGCCGAGTGTGCTGGTGATGAGAACGTCCATGGCACCTGGGTTTTGCCGCAGTGCGGCCGGGCTGTGAAGCCTGATCCGGTGCAGCTGATGCGGGGGCAGGTGGTAATCGGACAAGCCGTGCTACAAGGGGCGCGCCACAGATAACGAAACTGGAGATTTCCATGGCATATGAAACGCTTCTCGTCGAAACCCACGGTGCCGTCACACTGGTCCGCCTTAACCGGCCGCAGGCGCTCAACGCCGTGAACTCCCAGGTGCAGAAGGATCTGATCGCCGCTTTCGCTGCCTATGAAGCCGATCCCTCCCAGCGCTGCCTCGTGCTCACCGGCAGCGAAAAGGCCTTTGCCGCCGGGGCCGACATCAAGGAGATGCAGCCCATGGGCTTCTCGGACATGTACGGCCAGAATTTCTTTGTCGGGTTCGAGCGTGTCACCGCCACCCGCAAGCCCTGGATCGCGGCGGTGGCCGGTTTCGCCCTGGGTGGCGGCTGTGAACTCGCGATGATGGCGGACTACGTCATCGCCGCCGACACGGCGAAATTCGGCCAGCCGGAGATCAGGCTCGGCATCCTGCCCGGCATGGGCGGCAGCCAGCGCCTGACGCGCGCCGTGGGCAAGGCCAAGGCCATGCAGATGTGCCTGACCGGGCGCTTCATGGATGCTGCCGAGGCCGAGCGCGCTTCCCTGGTGGCCCAGGTTGTGCCAGCGGATCAGCTGCTGGACGAGGCGCTGAAGCAGGCTCAGGCGATCGCCGATATGGCGCCGCTGGCCGCTATCGCCAACAAGGAGGCGGTGAACGCCGCCTTCGAGACTAGCCTCAGCATGGGCATCCATTTCGAACGCCGCCTGTTTAACGGGCTCTGCGCCACCGAGGACAAGCAGGAAGGCATGGCCGCCTTCTCCGAGAAGCGCAAAGGCGTTTGGCACGGCGCGTAAATCGGGCCATCTGGCAGGGGCGCGGATTGTAAAACTATTTACTTTTACAGCCGCGCTCTTGTAAAATACTTAACTTGGTTACAGTTTTTTTGCAATTTTAGGGCTGTTTTCGTCGCCGTTTCTCTCCCTATTTGGGCCCTGAGCTTGTATGTGTTTGTTGCAGCGCAACAAGCGCCCTTAACCCGACGGAAGAAAAGATGTCCTATCAAGATCATATTTCGCAGGTTTCCCAACTCGTCCAGGCCAAGAACGGCACCTGGGACGGCATCAGCCCCGAGTACGTGGCCCGCATGCGTCTGCAGAACCGGTTCACCACCGGCCTCGATATCGCCAAGTACACCGCCAAGATCATGCGCGAGGACATGGCCGCCTATGACGCAGACCCTGCCAACTACACCCAGTCGCTCGGCTGCTGGCACGGCTTCATCGCCCAGCAGAAGCTGATCTCCATCAAGAAGCATTTCGGCACCACCAAGCGCCGCTACATCTACCTGTCCGGCTGGATGGTCGCGGCACTTCGCTCCGAGTTCGGCCCGCTGCCCGACCAGTCCATGCACGAGAAGACCTCCGTGCCGGCGCTGATCGAAGAGATCTACACCTTCCTGCGTCAGGCCGACGCGCGTGAGCTGGGCATGCTGTTCCGCGACCTGGACGCCGCCCGCGCCGCTGGCGACGCCGCCAAGCAGAAGGAAATCCAGCACAAGATCGACAACTACGAGACCCATGTCGTGCCCATCATCGCGGACATCGACGCCGGTTTCGGTAATGCCGAGGCGACCTATCTGCTGGCCAAGAAGATGATCGAAGCCGGCGCCTGCGCGCTGCAGATCGAGAACCAGGTGTCCGACGAGAAGCAGTGCGGCCACCAGGACGGCAAGGTGACCGTGCCGCACGAGGATTTCGTGCAGAAGATCCGCGCCCTGCGCTACGCCTTCCTGGAGCTGGGCGTTGAGGACGGCGTCATCGTCGCCCGCACCGACTCTCTGGGCGCTGGCCTGACCAAGCAGATCGCCTACTCCAAGGAGCCGGGCGACATTGGCGACCAGTACAATGCTTTCCTGGATTGCGAGGAAGTGCAGGCCGACGCCGCGCATAACGGCGACGTGATCATCAACCGCGGCGGCAAGCTGCTGCGTCCGAAGCGCCTGCCCTCCAACCTGTTCCAGTTCCGCCCCGGCACTGGCGCGGACCGTTGCGTGCTCGACTGCATCAACGCGCTGAACAACGGCGCCGACCTGCTGTGGATCGAGACCGAGAAACCGCATGTGGAGCAGATCGCGTCCATGATGGACCGCATCCGCGAAGTGTGGCCGAACGCCAAGCTGGCCTACAACAACTCGCCGTCCTTCAACTGGACGCTGAACTTCCGCCAGCAGGTCTACGATGCGTGGAAGGAAGCGGGCAAGGACGTCACTCCGTACGACCGCGCCAAGCTGATGAGCGTGGACTACGACGCCACCCCGCTGGCGCTCGAAGCCGACGAGAAGATCCGCACCTTCCAGCGCGACGCGGCGAAGCGCGCGGGCATCTTCCACCACCTCATCACCCTGCCGACCTACCACACCGCGGCCCTGTCCACCGACAACCTGGCCAAGGAGTATTTCGGCGAGCAGGGCATGCTCGGCTACGTGGCTGGCGTGCAGCGCAAGGAGATCCGTCAGGGCATCGCCTGCGTGAAGCACCAGAACATGTCGGGCTCCGACATCGGTGACGACCACAAGGAATACTTCGCTGGCGAGGCCGCGCTGAAGGCTGGCGGCGTCGCACAACACGATGAACCAGTTCGCCGCCTAAACAGCGACAGGTTCGAGAATTGGGCCCGGGAGCAATCCCGGGCCCTTTTTGTTTCAGACGCCTTCGAAGCCCGTGAGCACATTCACCGCGTTGATGCCGATCTCCGCCACCGCGTAGCCGCCTTCCATGACGAACAATGTGGGTTTTCCGAGCGTTTTGATCAGTGCGCCGATTTGCGTGAAATGCTCGTGCTCCAGCTTGAAGTGCGAAATTGGGTCGTCCTTGTAGGTGTCCACGCCGAGGGACACGACGACAACATCAGGCGCATAGGCGGCAATTCGCTTGATCCCCTCCTGCAACGCGTCTTGGTAGCCGGGCCATTGCGTGCCCCAGTGCAGCGGAAAATTGACGTTGCAGCCTTCGCCTTCGCCAGCGCCTGTCTCGTCGGCGAAGCCCAGCATGTACGGATATTCCTCGTCCGGGTGGCCATGCAGCGAGACGAACAGCGCATCGCCGCGGTTGTAGAAGATCTGCTGCGTGCCGTTACCGTGATGGTAGTCGACATCGAGAATCGCGACGCGCCCGGCGCCGTCATCCAGCAGCTTCTGCGCGGCGATGGCCGCGTTGTTGAGGAAGCAATAGCCGCCGAAATGGTCCGACGCGGCATGGTGCCCAGGCGGGCGGCAGAGCGAGAAGGCGGCATCCGCGCCGGCATTGAGCAGCGCCGCGCCGGTCAGCGCGACGTCCACCGAGGATTTGATCGCCTGCCAGCTGGTCGCGGTGATCGGCGTTCCGCAATCGAAGCTGTAGTAGCCCAGGCGGCCGTCCAGCGTCGCCGGCACGCGGTCCGCGCGCATGCCCCGCGCCGACCAGGTATAGGGGTAGGCGGCGCCGGTGCGGCCCATGGCCGACCACTCGTCATGGGCAGTTTGCAGCATCTGCATCAGCCCTGGCGCATGCACGCGGGTGATCGGCTCAAGTGGGAAAACCTGCGGCGCGATGACCTCGCCAAGCCCCACCTCGCGCGCCCGGGCCAGCACCAGTTCCGCCCGCTCCGGCTTCTCGAAGGCCGGGACAAATTCGCCGAACAACAACTCGCCTGGGCTTTGGTGAAGGAAATGGTCCGTGCTGTAGATTGTTTTCATGCCGTTGATCCTTCTTGTTCCGGGGTGGGGACGCATCATAGGCGGGATGGGCCATGCGTCCAGCGGGGCTCCGGAATTTGCGGCGATGGGGCAGGCGGTCGTTGCCTTGTCGACGGGCTGGGTTTAAGGGGCAAGAAACAAGTCAGACGGGAAAAGTTTTTAAAAAATGATGCTTCTGTGGACGCTTCTTATCGTCACCTTCGTGTTTTCTGCCATATTCATGCTGCCGACCAGGTGGTACACCGGCATGGCCGACTGGGTTCGGAGTTCCAGCTCCAGGCATAGTCTGCACGTGCTGGAGCAGGAGCTGGCGCGCCAGAC
The DNA here is from genome assembly GCA_963750235.1 of uncultured Alphaproteobacteria bacterium. Taxonomy (GTDB): domain Bacteria; phylum Pseudomonadota; class Alphaproteobacteria; order Acetobacterales; family Acetobacteraceae; genus Acidocella. Next base: position 191,644 of record CAVVPW010000002.1, on the reverse strand, counting down.
CCGGGGGCAGCCCTTCAAGCAGGACAAGAGCTTCCTGAAGGACGGCGTTGGCTTGGCCTTCGACCTCACGCAGCGCCGCGCCTTCGTCGCGGTGCGCGAGGACGGCAAGCTCAAATCCGTTATCCTGCCGTTGACCGCGCTGAAATCCCGTGCTGCCGGGGAGCGGCGTGACAGCGGCTTCTACGATTATTACATCGACCTCACGGTGGCCGACGCCGCTCAGCCGGTGTGGCGCCTGGTCTGCGGTGAGAATCCGGAGCTGGCCGCCAGCATCGGCAAGGCGCTGGACGAGGTGATGGCGTCCTAACGCAGCTTACGCGCCCGGGCGCACCAGCGTGCCGGCCGTGCCGGCGGCGATGGCCACCGCGTCCTCCAACCGGCCGATGGCCGCCGTATGGCCGGTGTGCTGCACGAAGCGGCAGGCGGCCTGCACCTTCGGCCCCATGCTCCCGGAGGCGAAGCCATGCGCCAGCAGCATCTCCGGCGTGGCTTCGCGCAGCGCTCGCTGGGCCGGGGTGCCGTAATCGAGATACACCGCATCCACATCCGTGAGCATAATGTAAAGATCCGCGCCGATCTGCTCGGCCAGTAGCGCCCCCGCGGCGTCCTTGTCGATCACCGCTTCAACGCCGTGCCATCTGCCTTCTGCATCCCGCGTCACGGGGATGCCGCCGCCCCCGGCGCAGATCACGAACTCGCCGGCATCCGTCAGCCGCCGGATGCTGCCAGCGTTGAGCAGCCGCAGCGGGGTCGGCGAGGGGACGACGCGTCGCCAATATTTCCCATCCGGCGCCACGGTCCAGCCCCGCTCGGCGGCAAGGCGTTGGGCGGTGGCTTCATCGTAGACCGGGCCAATGGGCTTGGAGGGGTTGGCGAAGGCCGGGTCATCGCCGCCGACTTCGATGCGGGTCAACAGCGTGGCGATTTCCGTTCCCTGAGGCAGGGCATTGGCCAGTTCCTGCTCCAACAGGTAGCCGATCCAGCCTTCGCTCTCGGCATCCAGGCTGTCGAGCGGCTGTGCAGCACCCGGAGGGCCGGATTCCGCCTGCAAGGCGAGCAGCCCGACCTGCGGGCCATTGCCATGGGTAAGGGTCACGCGGTGCCCCTGCTTGGCCAGTTCCGCCAGTTGCACGGCGGCGCTGGCCACGTTTTTCTGCTGCGCGGCTGGTGTCATCGCTTCGCCCCGGCGCAACAGCGCATTGCCGCCCAGGGCTGCAACGATATGCATCACGCCAGGGTGGCGACTAGGATCGCCTTGATTGAGTGCATGCGGTTCTCCGCCTGGTCGAAGACGATGGAGGCTTCGGATTCGAACACATCCTCCGTCACTTCCATGGCGGAAATACCGTAGCGCTTTTCAATCTCCTTGCCGACGCTGGTTTCCGTATTGTGAAAGGCGGGCAGGCAATGCATGAATTTTACCGCCGGGTTTCCGGTGGCGGCCATTAACTCGGCGTTGACCTGGTAAGGCTGGAGTAATTTTATCCGGTCGGCCCAGAGACTTTCAGCTTCGCCCATCGAGACCCAGACATCGGTGTAGAGGAAATCCGCTCCGGCCACGGCCTTTTTCGGATCGGTCTCGAAGCCGATTTTCGCCCCGGTTTGCGCCGCAATGGTATGCAGCCTGGCGATATAGCCCGGGTCTGGCCAGAGTGATTCCGGCGAGCCGATGTTCATGTGCATGCCGAGCTTGGCTGCGCCCATGGCGAGCGACAGCGTCATGTTATCTCGCCCCTCTCCCAGGAAGGCGAATTTTATATCTTTCAGGTTCTTGCTGCAGAATTCCGTCATGGTCATGAAGTCGGCGAACACCTGGGTCGGGTGCGCTTCATCGGTGAGGCCGTTATACACAGGCACGCCGGAATAGCGGGCCAACGCCTCCACATCGGCTTGCGCGAAGCCGCGGAACTCGATGGCATCGAACATGCGTCCGAGCACGCGGGCGGTGTCCTTGATGCTTTCCTTATGGCCGATATGCGAGCCGCCCGGGCCCATATAGGTGACATGCGCGCCCTGGTCATAGGCCGCGACCTCAAACCCGCTGCGTGTGCGCGTGGAGTCCTTCTCGAAGATCAGGGCAATGGTTTTGCCCTTCAGGCGCTGCACTTCGTAGCCGCCGCGTTTTGCAGCTTTCAGCTCTGCGCCGAGTTTCAACAGGTCAAGAATTTCTCCCGGGGTAAGATCCTCCAGAGAGAGCAGGGAACGGCCGCGTAGATGGCTCATGGTGTTGTCTCCTTCAGATTGCATCGCGGCGGATCGGGCAGGTCATGCAATGCGCGCCGCCGCGCCCGCGCCCCAGTTCTGCGCCTTCGATTGTGATCACCTCTACCCCCGCCTTGCGCAGCAACGTGTTGGTGTAGACGTTACGGTCATAGGCCATGACCACGCCGGGCTCGATCGCGAACACGTTGTTGCCGTCATCCCATTGCTCGCGCTCGGCCTCGTACGCATCGCCGCCGGTCTCGATCACGCGCAGTTTGGCAAAGCCCAAGGCACCAGCGACGACATCAAGGAAGTTGTCTTTCTCCTCGACGATGCGCAAGGTTCCTTCCGCCTCGCCAGGATACAGCGAAAAAGCGCGCAGGCGATGCACGACATCGGGGTAGATCGTGACCAGATCGCGGTCGCAGAAGGAGAACACGGTATCCAGATGCATGCAGGAGCGGTCGCTTGGCATTAGCGCGGCGATGACGCGCGTGGCAGCGTTTTGCGCGAACAGCCGGCGGGCATATTGCGAGACCGCTTGCGGTGTGGACCGCTCACCCATGCCGATTAGCACCGTGCCGTTGCCGATCGGCATGAGATCGCCGCCCTCCAGGCTCATCGCCCCGGCATGCTCTTCCGCCGCGTTGAAATATTTGTGGAATTTCGCGCCTTTGAAGCGAGGGTGGAACGTATACATGGCGGCGACATTCACCGCTTCCAACTGCCGCGCAGGCCAGTGCATCGGGTTGATGAACACGCCATTGCCGGCCCAGCATGAGGTGTCGCGCGCGAACAACTGGTTGGGCAGAGGCGGCAACACGAATTCATGCGGCGCGCGGGTCATGTTGAACAGCGAATGCGGCTGAAACGGCAGTTCCGCGCGGGCGATGCCGCCGATCATGTAGATGGCGAGCTGCTCCGCCGGCATCTCCGCAAGCCAGGCGCGCATCTCGGCATCCAACCCGGTGGCGCTCTCCGCCGTGCCCAGGCGCTTATCCAGCAGCCAATCCCGCGCTGCCTTGTGCGTCAGCGTTTCCGCCAGCGCCTCGCCGAATTCGATCACCGCCACGCCACGTTCGCGCAGCGCATCAACGAAAGCATCATGCTCCTGCCGGGCTTTTTTCACCCAGATCACGTCATCGAACAGCAGTTCGTGACAATTGCCCGGGGTCAGACGGCTCAGGCTGAGATCGGGTCGATGCACCAGAACTTCGCGCAGCTTGCCAACCTCGGAATAGACACCAGGGTCCGTTGGTTGAGTAGTCATAGGATTTTCCAGTGCGGTTTAAATTTAGACGATATTTAACGCACGGCCAGCGCGGCCGCCTTGCGCAAAATCAATCGGCCAGCACGTAGGTGTAGAGGGTGATGCGTCCATCCGCGTCCTTCTCGCGGTACACGCCCTGGATCTCGTTCTCGAAGCCGGGGAACAGGTTGCAACCTTCTTCCACAAGACGGAAATAGTCCACCATTGGCTGTGCTGCGGCGCTATAGCGTTCGCCGGGGACAATCAGCCCGATGCCGGGCGGATAGACCAGAGCGAGCGTGGCGGCGATGCGCCCCTCAGCTTGCAGAATGGGGATGTAATCCACCTTGTTGCGCATCAACTGCTCCCATGCCTCGCGCGGCAGCATCACCTGTTCTGGCAGATGCGCGGCCTCGAAACATTCGCGCTGCAGCCGGCTGGCATCATGCTTTTTGTAGAAATCGTGCAGAGCGCGGCAAAGATCGCGCAGCCCAGTGGTCTCGTAGCGCGCGCCATAGCGGCCGACGAAATCGGGAATCACCTCGGCGAGCGGGGCGTTGGCGTCGTGCAACTGCTTGAAGGCGGAAAGTGCTGCGAGCAACGTGCCGGCCTTGCTCGCCTCCAGCCCTGGGGTAAGCAGGAACAGGATGGAGTTGAGATCGTTTTTCTCCGGCACGATGCGCCGCTCGCGCAGGAATTCCGCGAGCACGGGAGCGGGGACGCCGTGTTCGGTATATTCACCGGTTTTCCGGTCGAAACCCGGGGTAAGCAAGGTGAGCTTGTTCGGGTCGGTCATGGCGTAGCCGTCGACAAGGCCGGGGAAGCCGTGCCAGGAAGCCCCCGGCGTCAGCGCCCAGGCCGCCGGGTTGCTGGCCAGCTCATCCGTGGGCACATCCTCCCAGGCGATGCCGCCGATCTCATCCGGCACAAACGGGTCGAAGAACCATGCTTCTTCCGGCGTTTTCGCCGTGGCGGCAAAGCCCTTGGCCAAGCCTACGCAATTTCTTGCGGATCTCGATACCCATGCGCACGGTATCGTCCCACAGCACTTGGCCGGAGCGGCCCTTCATCATCTGCGCTCCGACATCGAGCGATGCGAATAGCGGATAAAATGGCGAGGTGGAGTAATGCAGCATGTACAGTTCGTTGAACCGGCGCGGCTCAACCCGCGCGCGACCCTGCACATGTTCATCTTTAACATGAATTTGCGATGCCTGGGAGAATCCGGCGAGCTGCTTATGCGTGGATTGCGTGGCGATGATGCCGGGATCGCCCTCCTTCACCTCCAGCCCCATGGCGTAGTGCTTGGCGAAAAGCGGGTGGAATTTCATGAACCCGGCCCAGGCTTCGTCGAACAGAATATACTCGCAGAGGGCCCCGAGTTTTCTGAGCAGCATTTCGGCATCGTAGATCGTGCCGTCATAGGTGCATTGCTCCAGCACCAGGGCGCGGAAGGGGCGGGGCGCGTCGGCCAAGGATTTATCCTTGACCAGCGGGCTTTGCCGAATGGCGGCGCGGATTTGCTGATTCCTCCAACGCATGCCGAGCGATCGGGCCCGATGAGCCCCTGCGCGTTGCGCGTGGTCTCCAGATAGATGGGGATGCCGCCGCCGAACAGCAGCGCACCATGCACCGCCGCCTTGTGGTTGTTGCGGTCGAACAGCACGAGATCGCCAGGTGCCACGATGGCGGAAAGCGCGATCTTGTTCGAGGTTGATGTGCCGTTGAGCACGAAATAGGTACGCTCGGCGCCGAAGATTTTTGCAGCCTCGATCTCTGCCTGCCGCGCCGGCCCCTCATGCACCAGCAAATCGCCGAGCTCGACCACGGAATTGTCGAGATCGTTGCGGAATACGGCCTCGCCGAGATGCTCGACGAACACGTTGCCGATCGGGCTCTTGCGGTAGAACACGCCGCCATTATGGCCGGGGCAGGTCCAGAGCTGGTTGCCCTGCTCGGCGTAATCGACCATCGCGCCGAAGAACGGTGTTTTCAGGCTCTCGGCATATTGGCAGAGATGGTTCACCAGGTTTTTGGCGATGAATTCTGGCGTGTCCTCCCCCGCGAAAACATAGCCGGAGATCATCCGCAGTGTTTCAGCGTCGATTTCCTGGAGTTCATGCCGCCGCGATAACAGGAATATCGGCATTTCCAGCCCGCGCCCGCGCACCATGTGGATGAAGTCGCGCACATCGCCAAAAGCCTCGCTGGCGCCCCATTCCAGCAGCATGCAGCCAATTGCGGCATCCGCAAGCACCGCCTGCTCTGCATCGGCAAAGTCCGCGGCCTCGGTGATCGTTACCTCCCGCGCGGTGATGGCCTCAATTACCCCCGCCAAGTGCCGGCGTTCGGTATTGCCCATGCCATCGGCTTCGATAGCGAGCAGGAATCGGAACATTGTCTCGAAGCGCATGCTGGTTTCCCCATTGTGCTGGAATTTTGCTGCGGCAAAGTTTTAGTCTCGCTTTGCATTGCGGGCATTGATGAATATCAATCAGTGCAGTGGAGATCCGGCGTAGGCTGCCCTCCCTATGGAGGAGTGTTATGGACAGACAGAAACCGGCTCAAAGCCCCGCTGGGCATGTGCGTGCTGCGTGGTGAGCGACAAAACCCACGAGGACAGCGCCGTCGGCCGCGCCGCTCGCGCGCTGATAGAGGATATGCGGCATCACGATGCCGAGGTTGTCGTCTCGCTAACGGCGGATGACGGACGGGTCATGATCGACTCAGACCCGCATTTGCAGGCAGTGGTTCTGGATTGGGATCTGCATCGCGATTCCGGGCATCGCCATGCCGCTGATCTGCTGCGCGCGGTGCGTGCGCGCAATGCCAGCGTGCCGGTCTTCCTGCTGGCCGAACGCAACGACGCCGCGCATATTCCCATTGAGGTCATGGGCGAGGCGGATGAATTCATCTGGCTGTTGCAGGATACGATGGAATTCATCGCCGAGCGCATCATCGCCGCGGTGCGGCGTTACCGCGCGCAGCTCATGCCCCCGATGTTCGGCGCGCTGGTGAAGTTCGCGCGTGAAGCCGAGTATTCATGGCACACGCCGGGCCATACGGGGGGCACCGCGTTTCTGCGCTCGCCGGTTGGGCGGATGTTTTACGACTATTTTGGCGAGAACTTGTTGCGCTCCGATCTCTCGATCTCCGTTGGCGAACTTGGGTCGCTGCTCGACCATAGCGGGCCGATCGGGGAGGGGGAACGCTATGCCGCGCATGTGTTCGGCGCGGATCGCACCTATTACGTCACCAACGGCACATCCACCTCCAACCGCGTGGTGATGATGGCCAATGTCGCGCGCGGGCAGATCGTGCTGGCGGATCGCAACTGCCACAAATCCGCCGAGCATGGCTTGAGCATGACCGGCGCGGTGCCGGTGTATATGATGCCGCACCGCAACTACCTTGGGTTGATCGGACCGATCCCGCCCCAGTCTCTGAGCGGCGCCAGCATCGCGAAAACGATTGCCAGTTCGCCGCTGGCCGCCGGGGTGAAGGAGAAGCCGGCACTCGCCATTGTCACCAACTCGACCTATGACGGGCTGTGCATCAATGCCGCCAAGGCGGAAGAATTGCTGGGCGAGTCCGTGGACCGCATCCTGTTCGACGAAGCCTGGTTCGCCTATGCCCGTTTCAACCCCCTGTACAAGGATCGCTTCGCCATGCGCGGCGACATGGCGCAGGCGCGGCGCGACGGCCCCACCGTGTTTGCCACGCAATCCACGCACAAGCTGCTCGCCGCACTCTCCCAGGCCTCAATGATTCATCTGCGCGAGGGGCGGTGCAAGGTCGAGCACGCACGCTTCAACGAGGCCTTCATGATGCACGCATCAACCTCGCCGCAATATGCCATCATCGCGTCCACTGATGTCAGCGCCGCGATGATGGATGGCGCCGGCGGGCAGTTGCTCACGGGCGAGGCGATTGCCGAGGCGGTCTCCTTCCGCCAAACCATGGCGCGGCTGCAGGCGGATTTCCATGCCCGCGGCGACTGGTTCTTCGGCGTGTGGCAACCCGAGACTGTGCGTGACGGCGATAAGGATATTCCCTTCGCCGAAGCGCCGGCGGACATGCTCGCTACGGAGCAGGCTTGCTGGCTGCTGGAGCCGGGGGCGGCTTGGCATGGCTTCCCGGAGCTGGAACCCGGTTATTGCATGCTTGACCCGATCAAGGTCACGGTGGTGACACCGGGGACGGACGGCGCCGGGCAGATGGCGGCGGACGGGATTCCAGCGCCGCTGCTCTCCGCCTATCTCGCCGAGCACGGCATCGTCGTCGAGAAGACCGCGAATTTCTCTGTTTTGTTCCTGTTCTCCATCGGCGTCACCAAGGGCAAATGGGGCTCGCTCGTCAACGCGCTGCTCGACTTCAAGCGCGACTACGACGCCAACACCCCGCTCGCGCGCGTCATGCCAAGGCTGGCGGCGGGGTACCCTGCCGCGTATGGCAGCATCGGCTTGCGCGATCTTGCCCATCGCATGTTCGCCACCATGCGGGCTGGGCGGATCCCGCAATTACTGCAGGAAGCCTATACCGCTCCGCCTCACTCAGTACTCACCCCGGCCGCTTCCTATGACCAACTGATCCGTGGCAAAGGCGGCCGTACGGCGTTGGATGGGTTGGCCGGAGGCATCGCCGCCACCGCCATTGTGCCGTACCCGCCGGGTATTCCGCTGCTCATGCCGGGTGAGGCGCTGGGCGAGGCCAATGGCCCGGTGCTGTGCTATCTCGCCGCGCTGCGCGATTTCGACCGGAAATTTCCTGGCTTCGGCCATGACACGCACGGTATCGAAACCGAAGACGGCGAATATTACGGCATGCGCTTCTGAGCTGCGTGCCAATAAAAAAGGCCAGGGGTTTGTGCCCCTGGCCTTTTGTTTTGCCTGTCTGGCGCGTCAGGTGATCTTCACCGAGCCGTTCAGGATCAGCACCAGCGACACAACCGCCACCGCGAAGAGCACCACCACGCCCACGCGCTCATAGTTGCTGAACATGGGCTGGCCAGGGCGATGCTCGCGCTGCGCCCAGATGAACACCGGTATGCCGAGCGCGAACACGATGGTCGACATTAAATCGAATTCCGGCCCGGCGGCGTAGAGCATCCACAGCGAGTAAATGGAGCCGAGAATGCCGGTGAGAAGCGCGTTGGTCTTGCTCTCGCTATGCGTTGCCACATAGCCCGATGCGCCCGCGTACACCGCCAGATACAGTGTGCTGGCGAAGTAGGGCGGCAGGACCATGACGCCGGTGATGTCGATCAGCCATAGCCAGGCATTATGCGCGAACAGCACCACGAACAGCGTGACCTGCATGACGATGCTGGAAATCAGCAGAGACGGCGCGGCAGCGTGGAACTTGTTCTCGTGCGACAGGAAGCGCGGGAACACGCCGCCCTTTGCGCCCTCGAACGGCAGTTCCGCCACCAGGATGGTCCAGGCCAGCCAGCAGCTTAGTACTGCGAGGAGCAGTGAGACGTTGATGAAAACTGCACCCCATTTGCCGACCATCGCGTTCAGCACATAGGCGGCGGAAGGGTTGGCCAGGGGGGCGATGGCGCTCTGATGCATGTATGCCGAAGGGCAGGGTGGAGAGCAGTGTGTAGAGAACGGTGCAGACCAAGAGGCCGATGAAGGTAGCCGGCCCCACATCCGACATCCTGCGCGCACGGTCGGAGATGACGACAGCACCCTCAATGCCAATGAACACCCAGAGCGTAACCAGCATGGTGCTCTTCACCTGGCCGAACACGCTGCCCAGGCCCTGCGCCTGGCCCCAGACATCGAACTTGAAATTCCCGCCGGTGGCGTAGAACGCCATGACGATGCACGCCGCAGTAATGGTGGTGACGTTGAGGAAGCTTGCCAGCATGTTGAGCGCCGTGGAACGCTTCACGCCGGACCAGACGATGCCGCACATTAGCCAGATCAGGATGGAGCCGCCGATGATCGAGGGCCAGTTCTGGCCGTTGCCGAACACGGGGAAGAAGTAGCTCAGGATCTGCATGATCAGCACGGCGAAAGCGACGTTGCCGAAAGCCGAACTCAGCCAATAGCCCCAGGCCATCAGGAACCCGGCGAACGGCCCGAACCCTGCCTGGGCGTAGGAGTAGATGCCGGCCTTCAGATCCGGCCGTTTGTCCGAGAGGATACGGAAGGAATTGGCCAGGAAGTACATGCCGATGAAGGTCACGACCCAGGCGATGATAATGGCGCCCAGCGCGGCGGCGCCGGACATGTTGGCGGGAAGGTTGAATGAGCCGCCGCCGATCATCGAGCTGATGACCACGCCGGTAAGCAGGGGCAGGCCGAGTTTGCGGGTCTCCGGATGGGCACTTTCTTCCGTCGCCTTGGGGCGGGGGGGGGGGAGCCGGTTTGGTCCATTATATTTCTCCGTTTATGGCGCTAAACTGGCGGCCGTTTGGCCAGCCGCTTACGCAAGCAAAACAGAAAAGCGCTAATTATGCGTTGATTTGCGTCAACATGGCATTTTGGCTTGCCGCCGTTAGAACAGGCTGGTCCCTGCAGGCTTGAAGTAGGGGGCGAGGATGTTCTCGCCCACCGCGGCCAGCGTGGATGGCCGCCATTTCGGGTTGCGGTCCTTGTCCACGACGGCGGCGCGCACGCCTTCGTAGAATTCGTCGGAGGCCAGAACGTTGTGCGCTGCGGCGAATTCACGCTCCAGACATTCCTTCATCGAGGCGGCGGCCCGGCCCAGGCGCAGCAGGCGCAGGATCACCTTCATGCTGGTGGGCGATTTCTGTGCCATCACCGGCAGCGTCTTCTGCGCGAAAGCCGTGCCCGAGGTGTTGAGCGCCGCGACGATCTCCTCCACGCGATCATGTGCGAAGGCGTCGTCGATCTCGGCGCGATGCGCGGCCAACGGCGGTGCCGGCATCTCCGCGAAGCCCTGCGCCGTGGCGCGTATATCCGCCAGCGCGGCGTTGGCGGGCAGGGCGGTAAGCGCCTCGACCAGTGCGGGCAGCTTCGTGCTCGGTACGAAAAAATCGGCCAGCCCGGCATAGATCGCGTCAGCGCCGCCGATGCTTTCGCCGGTCAGGCCGAGGAAGGTGCCGATTTCGCCCGGCGCGCGGCCGAGCAGCCAGGTGGCGCCGATATCGGGAAAGAAGCCAATACCCGCCTCCGGCATGGCCGCGCGTGTCCGTTCGGTGACAATACGCACCGTGCCATGCGCCGAGATGCCGATGCCGCCGCCCATGGTGATGCCGTCCATGATGGCGATGTAGGGCTTCCGGTACGCCGCGATATGCGCGTTCATCCGATATTCATCACGGAAGAAGGTCGCGCCGAAACTGGTGCCCTCATGCCTGTGCTCGTACAGCAGGCGGATGTCCCCACCGGCGCACAGGCCGCGTTCACCCTCGCCGGTGACCAGCACCGCCGCGACGGCTGGGTCATTCTCGAAGCCGGTTAGCGCCGCCTCGATGGTCCGGATCATCTCCAGCGTCAGCGCGTTGATCGCCTTTGGCCGGTTGAGGCGGATGCGCCCCAGCGAACCAACAGTCTCGACCAGGATATCAGGGCTTTCCAGCATGAAACTTCCTCTCGAGGGGCTGGCCATTTGGTTGCACAAAATCACGCGCGGTCATAGGGCCACTGATCCGGGTGCTTTCTCCCGGCGGGAGTGTAACTTGCCGGGCAGGCCGGTGCGCCGCTAAGCTCTGTCCCATGTCGGAACAAAATTTCGCCGCAATGCAATATACGCCTCGTGCCGCCGATTACGTAACCAGCGCCGTGCACGCGCAAGGGGCGGATCTCGACCAGATCGAGTCTCTGCTGGGCGCGCACGGCGATGCGCAAGTGCTCGATCTTGGCTGTGGCGGCGGGCATGTGAGCTACCGTGCCGCGCCGCATGTGTCCCGGGTCGTGGCGGTGGACGTCACGACCGCGATGCTGGACCAGGTGCGGAAAACCGCCGCGCTGAAGGGGCTAGGGAATATCGAAACCCGGCGGGCGCCGGCGGAGGATTTGCCCTTCGCCAACGCCGCGTTCGATATCGTACTGTGCCGGTTTACTGCGCATCACTGGCAGGATTTCCCGGCTGGTTTGCGCGAGGCGCACCGTGTGCTCAAACCCGGCGGGATGGCCGTGTTCATCGACACCGTGGCGCCAAATGCCCGCGTGCTCGATACGCATCTGCAAGCCGTGGAATTGCTGCGCGATGCCTCGCATGTGCGTAACTACTCTGTTCCGGAATGGGTGGCCGAACTCGCCCGCGCTGGATTTACCGTGCAAAGCACCACGCTGCGCCGCCTGCGCATGGAGTTTGCCTCCTGGATCGCGCGTACGCAAACTCCGCCGGAATTCGCCGCCGCCATCCGCCAATTGCAGCGCGCCGCGCCGGAAGAGGTGCGGGCGCACTTCGCCACTGGCGATGACGGAAGCTTCGATATCGAGTCGGCGACGTTTGTGCTGGGTGCGGGCTGACAAAAGACGGGTTAAGGATGCCGCCAGAATGGCACCAGCACTGTCAGCGCCAGCACATACAAAAACACCAAGCTGTATAGCAGGGCAAAGACCCAGATCGGTAAATTCCAGTAGATCAGGCCATCCACCCAGCGCATGAGCATCGGCTGTACCGGCTGGTTGCTGCCCGCCAGCCGGTTTTGCCAGATCGTCAGAATACAGGCGCGCCCGGCGAGTGCCTGGGCGGTGACCACGCCAAGCAGGCCCAGATGCAGCAGGCGCAACCAGGCGATCCGCACAATCCGCCAGCCGCGCCAGGCACCGAGCGGAATGATGATCAGCCCGGCAATATTGAAGGCAATGACGAGCAGATGCAGCGCGAGGATGGCCTGGGCGATGATCATGCCTGGCAGCGGGCTACACCAGCCCTGCCGCCACATCCGCGGCCTGCCCCCAGAGCGCGCTCATCGACGCGGCAAGGCCCTCGGGCGTGTCACCCCCGGGGGCGGTGGCGGAAAAGCCTTGCAGCTTCCACGCCTGAGCGCTGACCGGGCGCACGCCGATCTGGGCTTCAAGCGTTACACTGCCCGAGGCATTGGGAGCGAAGCGGAGCACCTGGATCTCCACATAGACATCCGGCATAGCGCCGATCGCTCCGCCATCTTGCAGCACCACGTCGCCGGGCAGGCGCTGTGCCAGGTCCTGCACCATCACGGTCTGCAGCATCGCCGCCAGCGGCGCCGCCCACAGGTCGTTGGCATAGGCGTTCAACTCATACGCATTGCCGGGCCGCGCCAGGGCGTTCTGGTCGAGATCGCCGGGAATGCCGACGTTACGCACGCCGATGCGCCGGCCATCGCCGCCGCGCGTGGCGCCCGGCACAGCCGCCAGGCGGTAATAGCGCGGCGCCGGGGCGGCGCAGCCGGCGAGCGATGCCGCCAGCAGGAGTGAAAATCCACGCCGTCTCATTGGCTCTTCCTCCCCAGCAGCAGGGCCTGCGGATTGCGGCTGAGATAATCCGAGAGCGCCTTCACCGACTGCATGGCCGCGTTCGTCTCCTGCAAAACCTGCTGCGTACTGCGCTGGAAATCGGAATCCGCGCCGAAGCCCTGGTTCAACGCCTGCAACGTGGTGTTGGCGCTCTGCAACGTTGCCGCCAGCCCAGTAAGTGTCTGCTGCATCTGCTTGCCGCCCAGCGTGCCGTTGGCGGTGACGAGCAGCTTGTTAAGGTTGTCGCCGATCTGCTGGAATGGAACCTTGTCAAGCTTGGCCGAAATATCGGCGGCATTGGCCATCATTGTGTCCAGCCCGCCGGGCTGCACCGGCAGCACCAGCGCGTCGCCCTCGCGCGTCACCGGCACCGGGCCCGCGCCGGGCACCGTGGTCAGATCGATCATCTTCTGCCCGGTCACGTAGCTCTCCGTGCCCAGTTCCACGCGCATGCCGTGGTCGACGAAGCGCTGGAACACGGCTTGCACCTGGCTGGGGGTTTGCGATTGGTTGAGTGCGAGCACGCGATCCGGCTGCACCTGCATGGCCACGCGCACCCGCGCCGTGCCGGTTGCGGGGTCGACCTGCAGCGATACCGCAGTCACGTCGCCGACCTGTATGCCTAGCATGTTCACAGGCGCGCCCGGTGTCAGCCCGCTCACATCGCTGTTCATGTAGGCGACGAGCGGGATCTGCGTGCGGTAGGTTGCGGTATCGGCTTGCTGGGCCGAGGCATAGAGGGGGAAGCTGGCGCCATTCGGGCTCGGGCTCTCATTTTCCGCTGCCGGCGGCACGCTGAAGGTTACGCCGCCCGCCAGCAGAGCCTGCATGGATTGCAGCTGCAACTGCAGCACGCCGCCTTGAATCCCCAGCGAGACGCCGGAGGAATTCCAGAACCGGCTGTCCGGGCGCACCAGATTGTCATACGGTGCGCGGATGAAGACACTGATCTTCACCGGGCCAAGCCCGTTGCCCAGATCGTAGCCCAGCACCTCACCAACCACGACATCGCGGTAGAATACCGGCGAGCCTGACTGCAGCGAGCCGCGCGTATCGGCGGTGAGGGTGTAGGTGCTGCCCGGCTCGTCCGAGCGCACGCCCGGGGGCTGCTCCAGCCCGATGAAATTGTCCTGATACGTGCCGCCAGGCACGCCGGGATCGACGGAGATATAGGCCCCGGAAACCAATGTCTCGATGCCGGATGTGTCGGCGAGGTCGAGGCGCGGCCGCTCCACCCAGAAACGCGCATGGCTGTTGAGAAAGCGCGCGCCGACATTGTTCATCCGCACCTTGACGACAACATGGCTGTTATCCTTGGCGAGATCGATACTCTCCACGGTGCCGAGCGCCACGGCCTTGTACTTCACCTGGGTCTGCGCGGCTTGCAGCCCATCCGCCGAGGCGAAGGTGAGAGTGAGCAGTGGCCCCTGCTCCATGATTGTACGGTAGCCGAGATAGCCGGCGATCATCGCCGCAACGATGGGGATCAGCCAGACGAGCTGGAAGCGCGGGCGGCGCAGCTTCGCGCGCGGCGCGGTATGCGCGGGAGAGGTGTCGCTCATGCCTGTTAATCCGCCGGCCCCAGCGTGTCCCACATTAACCGGGGGTCAAAAGCGGTGACGGCGAACATCGTCAGCACCACCACGCCTGCGAAGCAGACCGCGCCGACATCGGCCTGTACACTAACGAATTGCCCGAAGCGTACCAGGGCGACCAGGATCGAGATCATGAATACGTCGATCATCGACCAGCGGCCAATTAAATCGACAAGTCGGTAGGCGTGGGTACGTCCCAGCAGGTGTTCGGTGCGGCCAAGTTGAGTCATGGTCAGCATATAGGCCATAATCAAAAGCTTTGTCAGCGGGATGGCAATGCTGGCGAAGAACACCAGCACTGCGAGCGGCCACAGCCCCGCCTGCCCAAGTTCGACGATGCCGTGCATGATGGTGTATCCGTGGGTCTTTGCCAGGCTGGTGAAGACCATGACGGGATAGATATTGGCCGGGATGTAAAGGACGGCTGCGGCGATCACCAGGGCCCAGGCGCGGCTGATGCTGTTCACCTTGCGCCGGCGCAAGGGCGCATTGCAGCGGCGGCATGGCTCGCCCTCCGCCGCATGGTTCATCAGACCGCAGGAGTCGCAGCCGATTCGTTCGCCCTCCGCCGGATAGGGGGCGTTTTCGTTGCGCTCGTCCAACGTGTGCCATAACGCATCGATATCCAGGCTGCCATCGGCCGCGGCCATGGCCACCATGCAGCCAATCAGCGCGTAGAGAGCGGTGTCCAGATGCACCTCTGCCATGCCGACGAGCCGTGTATAGGCGACGAGAAAGCCAAGCAGGTAGACGTCGATCATCGCCCAGGGGGAGACGGGCTTATACCAGCGGAGCAGGGTTTTCAGCACGCGCGGCGGCAGCCAACCTTGCCCGCCCAGGGTAACCAGCAGAATGGCGAGCTTGGCCGCCGGGCCGAGCAGGGTCACGGTGAACACCGCCGCCGCCACCAGCCCCCAGCCCTGGGCCAGCAGTTGCTCCGGGCCGGTATCCAGCCGCGCCAGTGCGAACCTCCCATAGGCCTCGATTTCCAGAAACGGGGCGGTCAGCGCGAACAGATAGAACACCAGCGCCGCCAAAGCGCAGGCGAGGGGGAAGCTCGGCCCGACTTGGCGCATGCGCCACAGCACCTCGCCGCAGCGCGGGCATTCCGCCACCATGCCGGGGCGGCGTGGCCCCCGGCGGCAGAACTGGCCGCAATGCGGGCATTCCCGCCAGTCAGGCGCGTCGGTCAGAAGGGGCAGGGGGGTGGGCATCAGCGCGCGGCGGGCTTGGTAGGCATGGGGCGGAGGGAGGCACGCAAGAGCCGGCGCCGTCAAGCCATCCGGCTGGCCATGATGTTTGATCGGGGTCAATGTGCGGCCAAGGCGGCACGGTTATCTGGAATGTCTGGAGACGTAGTCCATGCAGCTGAGGCGTAAGTTCGTTTTGCTGGCCGCTGGTGCAGCTGCAATTGGCGTGCTTGGCTGGTGGCTTCTGGCCCCGGGCGGCGAGACCCGGACGCTGTATGGCAATGTAGAGATCCGCCAAGTGGACCTTGCCTTCAATGCCGAGGGACGGGTGAGCGCCATGTTCAACGAGGAGGGCGACAGGGTGAAGGCCGGGCAGCTTCTGGCCACGCTGGACGACGCCACCTACGCCAACGCCCTGGCCTATTCCGTGGCCAAGCGTGACGCCGCCAAGGCGCAGCTCGATCTTTTGCTTGCTGGATCGCGCTACGAGGATATCGACCATGCCCGCGCCGCCCTGGCCGCGGCCCAGGCGGACTTGGAGCATGCGAAGGTGTCGTTCGTTCGCCAGAAGTCGCTGGTCGGGCGCGGCGCCACCCCGGAGCAGACGCTGGACGACGCCCGCATGGCGCTCGATTCCGCCCAAGCCCGGGTGGACGGCGCCCAGGCCCAGCTCACAGAGCTGATCAACGGCCCGCGCAAGCAGGAGATCGACGCTGCCCGCGCCGAGTACCAGGAGGCCGAGGCTCAGGTGGCGCTGGCGCAGACCGAGGAAAGCCACACGAAGCTCTACTCGCCGGTGAATGGTGTGATCATGACCCGGGTGATCGAGCCCGGCACGGTCGTGCTGCCCTCCAGCAGTGTCTATTCCATTGCCAATACCTCGGAGACCTGGGTGCGCGCCTTCGCGCCGGAGACCATGCTGGGCCGTGTCGCCCCGGGCACGAAAGTCACCATCACGGGGGACACGCCGGGGAGCAAGACCTATCACGGGGTGATCGGCTATGTGTCGCCGGTGGCGGAATTCACGCCGAAAACGGTGGAGACGCCGGATCTGCGCACGCAGTTGGTCTATCGTTTCCGCGTGCGGGTGACGGATGCCGATGACGGCCTGCGCCAGGGCATGCCGGTGACCGTGACGCTGCCGCCATGACCCCGCTCGCCCGCGCCGAGGGGCTGAGCCATGTATTCACCAGCAAGGGCGTCAGCACCAGGGCGCTCGACGGCATCAGCGCCGAGATCGCGCCGGGGGTGATCACCGGCGTGGCCGGGCCGGACGGCGCGGGCAAGACCACGCTGCTGCGGCATCTGGCCGGGTTGCTGCGCCCCTCGGCGGGGCGCGTGGAGGTGATGGGGCACGACATGGCGACCGATGCCGCCGCGGCGCATCCGTTCATCGGCTATATGCCGCAGCGCTTCGGCTTGTACGAGGATCTTAGCGTCGCGGAAAACCTCTCGCTTTTCGCCGACCTGCACGCCCTGCGGGACGCCGCGCGGGAGGAGCGCAGCAAGATGCTGCTGGAGTTCACGGGCCTCGCGCCGTTCACCGCGCGCCAAGCCGGGGCGCTCTCGGGCGGCATGAAGCAGAAGCTGGGCCTGGCCTGTGCTTTGCTCTCGCGTCCCAAGCTGCTGCTGCTCGATGAACCTTCCGTCGGCGTCGATCCGGCCTCGCGCCGGGAGCTGTGGCGCATTGTCGAGCGCATGATGGCGGAGGCGAAAGCCGGGGGCACCGAGATGGGCGTGGTCTGGGCCACGTCGTATCTGGATGAAGCCGAGCGCTGCGCCTCCGTGCTGCTGTTGCATCAGGGTAAGCTGCTCTCAGACTGTCCGCCGGCGGATTTCCTCGCCCCGCTGGCCGGGCGCGTGTGCCGGGTGACGCTCCCCGCTGCCCAGCGCCGCCGCGCCGTTGCCGTGGCGAAGACCTTGCCGGGGGTTCTGGATGCGCTGGTGCAGGGTGACAGTTTGCGCCTGGTGCTGGCCTCCGGCGCCGCGCCCCCTGATGGGTCTCTGCTTGGCGGCAGCGATACCCGATTGGTGCCGCCACGCTTCGAGGACGGCTTCGTTGACCGGCTGCTGGCCGCAACTCCGCCCCCGCCCGCGCCCGCACCACCACCACCAGCCCCTGCCGCGACGCGCCCAGGCGGCGCGGTGATCGAGGTGAAGCACCTGATCCGCCGCTTCGGCGATTTCGTGGCGGTGAACGATGTCAGCTTCTCCATCGCGCGGGGCGAGATCTTCGGCCTGCTTGGCCCCAACGGCGCGGGCAAGTCCACCACCTTCCGCATGCTCTGCGGCTTGCTGCGCCCAAGCGAAGGCGCCGCGCTGGTGGCGGGGCAGAACCTGCTCGCCGCCGCCCCCGAGGCACGCGGCCGCATGGGCTACATGGCGCAGAAATTCTCCCTCTACGGTGAGCTCACGGTGCAGCAGAATCTCAGTTTCTTCGCCCGCACCTACGGGCTGGACCGCGCCGCCCGCCGCACCGCCATCGCCGGCGCGCTGGAGCGCTTCGAGCTGGCCGATGTGGCCGAGAGCATTGCCGCCGCGCTGCCGCTGGGGCTGAAGCAGCGCCTCTCGCTGGCGGCAGCGCTGCTGCACCGGCCCGAGATATTATTCCTCGACGAGCCGACCTCCGGCGTCGATCCACTCAACCGCCGCGCCTTCTGGGGCCGCATCAGCGAGCTGGCGGCGCGGGGGGTGACAGTACTGGTCACCAGCCATTTCATGGACGAAGCGGAATATTGCGACCGTCTCGCCATTATCAATGCGGGCCGCGTGCTCGTTACCGACACGCCCGCCGCGCTGCGCGCCCGCGTGCGCTCGGTGGAACTGCCCGACCCGACATTGGAGGATGCCTTCATCGCCCTCATCGACGGAGCCGCTGCATGAGCCCCCGGCTGCAACGGCTGCATGGCCTGGTGCGAAAAGAGATGCTGCAGATCCTGCGCGACCCCTCGGCCCTGCTGATCGCCTTCCTGCTGCCGTTCATCATGCTCATCGTCAACGGTTACGGCATGACGCTCGACGCGAACCGGATGAAGCTCGCCGCCGTGGTGGAGGCCGGGGCGGCGCAGACGCGGGCCATCGAGGAGGCGCTCGACGCCTCGCCTTATCTCTCCGTGTACTGGGCGCCGAGCGGACAGGCCGCTCGGCGTGCGTTGGACACGGAAGAAGTGCGCGGCATCCTCACCTTGCGGCAGGATTTCGCCGAGAGGCTGGAACGCCCGGCGCGCTGGCCGGCGGTGGCCCAGCTCGCCGTAAACGCGACCGATCCGAACACCGCGCGGCTGCTGCAGGGCTATGTCACCGGCGCTTTCACCGTCTGGCTGCAGGATGTGGCCACGGAACGTAGGTTTTCCACCGGAGGCGGGCCGGTGCTGGAGACACGCTATTGGTATAACCCGCAGCTTCGCTCCGCGGACTTCATCGTGCCCGGCGCCATCGCGCTGGTTATGTCGATGACCGGCACGCTGCTCACCGCGCTCATTGTCGCGCGCGAATGGGAGCGCGGCACCATGGAAGCCATGCTCGCCTCGCCTGCCGCCATGGCAGAGCTCATCGGCGCCAAGCTAGGCACGTATTTTGTCCTCGGCATGGGGTCCATGGCGATGTCCGTGCTCATCACCGTGTTCGTGTTCCGCGTGCCGCTGCATGGCGGGCTCGGCGCGCTCACCTTAACCGCCGCGCTGTTCTTGGTATACGCCCTGGCACAGGGGTTGTTCATCTCCACCATCACGCGCAACCAGTTCGTCGCGGCGCAGCTCTCCTTCATCACCACGATGATGCCGGCGATCATGCTGTCCGGCATGCTGTTCGACATCGCCTCCATGCCGCGCTGGCTTCAGCTCCTCACCTATCTGTTTCCGGCGCGCTATTTTGTCGCTGCGATGCAGACGCTCTTTCTCGCGGGCAATATCTGGTCCGTGCTCATCCCCAATCTCTGCGGCCTCGCCATCTCCGCGGTGGCCGCCATTGCCGCCACGCTGGCGGTCACGCATCGCCGCCTGGACTGACCTGCCATGCTGTCACGCATCCTTGCTCTCATCATCAAGGAACTCACCTCGCTCTGGGCGGACAAGCAGACCCGCTACGTGATGCTGATCCCGCCGCTTATTCAGGTGATCGTCTTCGCCAACGCGGCCAATTACGATGTCTGGCATGTGCCGCTCTCGGTCTGGAACGAGGATCTCGGCTCGCAATCGGCCGAGTATATTCGCGGATTTTCCTATTCTCCTGCCTTTGCCCCGGCGCCGGATGTGTTCAGCCCGATCCAGGCGCAGCAAATGCTGGAATCGAAAACCGCAGCCGCCGTGCTGCATATTCCACAAAGATTCTCGGCCGACATGCTGGCCGGACGCCCCTCGCATGTGCAGCTGCTCATCGATGCGCGCCGTTCCAACACCGCGCTGCTGATCGGCGACTACGCCGCCGAGATCACCGCCGCCTATGCCCAGCGCCTCAACCCCGCCGCGCCGCAGCCGTTGGATATCGAGTTGACAGACCTGCACAACCCGGAACTGGAGAGCCGCTGGTTCATCCTGCCCGGTCTCGTTGTTGCCCTCTCGCTCATCATGACCACGCTGGTCAGCGTGCTCTCGCTCGCGCGTGAGAAGGAGTTGGGAACATATGAGCAGATGCTGGTCACGCCGTTGCGCCCGGCGGAGATCATGCTCGGCAAGGCTGTGCCCTCGCTCGTCGTCGGCCTCTTCGAGGCGAATCTTGTGCTGCTGGCGGCGCTGATCTTGTTCCGCCTGCCGTTCAAGGGCAATTTGCCCGTGCTGGAGCTTTGCCTCGCCCTGTACAGCCTGACCGGCGTTGGGCTGGGGCTGGCTATCTCCTCCTTCACCCGCACGCAGCAGCAGGCGATTCTCGGCGCGTTCGTCTTCCTCGCTCCGGCGATCATGATCTCGGGTTATGCCACCCCGGTGGAGAACATGCCGCGCGCCATGCAGATGCTGAGCCTCCTCGACCCGGTCCGCTATATGCTGGTGATCTCCCGCGGCATGTTCCTGGAAAACCTGCCCGCCAGCGTGGTGGTGGCGCAGTCCTGGCCGATGCTGCTGATCGCGGTTGTCTTGCTCGTCGCCGCGACGTTCATGGTCAGGCGGTCGATTTCGTGAGGGGTTGTTCGCTTTGGCGGGTGGGGCTGCGCCGCTACGGCGTGCCGGTGCGCATCATCGACAAGGCCACGCGGCCATTCGGACAGTCTCGCGCGCAGTTCATGTGCGCAAATTCATCAGAACACCAACCCCCTTTGTAAACGCCGCAGGTTTCGAATTTGCAGAAATAGCGGTTGGGTGCCGGTAGGGTGGCAAACGCCGCGCCAAGCAACACTATGTGTCGGCGCTCGCCTCCAGACGCTTTTCCCTGATCGCCTTAATGAACGCACGATAGTCCCGCTGGTTTTGGTCGGCATATTCCACTGCGAACTCGCAGATCGCGTCATCGAATGTGGAACTCGAGCCCATGTAGCCTGCGATCTTCGCGGCATCGCCTGATCGGGCATGCGCCTTCGCCAGCGCCCACGCGCACAGTTTCCCGAACTCCCGCAGCATATCGACGTCCCAATCCTCGATGATCGGCGAGAGTTTTACGTCGCGGAGCTGACGCACGTAGACATCACGGCCATTTACGCCCGTTGACCATCCTAGGAAGACGTCGCTTGCGGATTGCATGAGGCGCTGACCGCACACCACCCGCTGGCCTTGGTGCTCGTAAACGCCCTTGCCCGCATAGGGTTCGAGCACCGACGCCCGTGCTTCTTTAATTTGCAGGAACAGCGGATCGTCCTCCGCTGCGACGAACAGCCCGATGCTGCACATGGTGCCCACGCCGCCAATGCCGACGACCTTTATCGCGACATCGCAGAGGCGGTAACGGTCAAACAGCACGCGGACATGATCGGGTAACGACGCGCGATAGCGTGCCAACGGTTCACGGAATCCCGTCGTTACCCCTGGTGCTAACTCCACCGAGGGGTGAAAGATCAATGGTGGATCATCCTTGAACCGTGGCTCGGCGCCCCGATGCTCGACGAGCTTCGGAAACGAGAATTCCGGAGAGCTTTTTTCCGTCTCTTTCTCGACCCGCTGCTTAATTATGTGACGGCGCTCTTCGTCGACCGCCGCCATCGTATCTTCTACGCTAATCTTGTCGTACCAGACCTCGAGCGCCCGCATGGACGAGTAATCGTTCATGTGCTCGCGATAGGCCTGCACCGTTGCCTCGGCCGCATGGGCCGACTCAGTCTCGCTCAGCCGGAGATATTGTCCGGCGATCACCACGCTCGCGGTCAGCCGCTTGACATCCCATTCCCACGGTGCCGGCAGCGTCTCGTCGAGATCGTTGATGTCGAACACAATTTGCCGCTCCGGCGTCGCGAAGCCGCCGAAGTTCATCAGATGCGCATCGCCGCAAGCCTGCACCCGCAGCCCCGATTGCGCGGTGGTCGCCAGATCGGCCGCCATGATGGCCGCCGAGCCGCGATAGAATGTGAATGGCGACTGCATCATCCGCCCGAAACGGATAGGGATCAGTTCAGGAACGCGGCCTTTGTTCCCCTCGGCCAGTAACTCGATCGGATCGCGCCGGTCCTTAGGCGCCTTCCAGCCCGCATGCGCCGTGCGCGGCACCGCCTCCCGCAATGCCTTTCCTTGGGCACGGCGCTCACTGGGTGCGCGCACGCGCGCCGCGGAACCAGCGGCGTGACGGCCACTTTGGGCCATCAAAACGACAGGAGACGCATGCTTTGCGGCAACCGCACTCTTTGCCGTGCCGTTCTCATCTCGCTTGACTTCGTGGTCGGCCTTTTCTGTGCTCTTATCCTTGTCGTCTTTCATTGATTTCTTCCTCCATGCCGAGCGTGTCCGCGGTGCATAATAATTTACAAATGGCTCAGAAGCTGGCCCCAGACAGTCAATAATTTACACTACGTCTCCCGGCGCAAGACGGCGATCTGGCTGCAAATCGGTATTCGGTTCAGATGCCGATCTGTGTGCTAAATTGTTGACATGGTCACAATCGCCGAGCGTACCAGATAATTTTCAGTTACCAATAGTTAACAACGCCGTTCGTTCACTCTTTTCATGAAGTTGCGATACGGTGATGAATACACCAAATAGACGCGGCTGCCCTGGTTAATCAAAATTTCCTATGTAAAACCACATCGGTGGCACGGCGAGTGTTTCCAGAAAGTAAGTTGTCATGATTGATGACCAGGTGTTCACCAAGCCGCCGCCGCCCTCGTTTTCGCACTTAACCGCGTTCATCCTTTGTTGCTTTTGCGCTCGCGGTGATCATGAGCATGCTCTTTCGCGCCAGCCCGTTCGAATGAGGTGCGTGCC
Source organism: uncultured Alphaproteobacteria bacterium (assembly GCA_963750235.1). Taxonomy (GTDB): domain Bacteria; phylum Pseudomonadota; class Alphaproteobacteria; order Acetobacterales; family Acetobacteraceae; genus Acidocella. The sequence continues at coordinate 168,652 of CAVVPW010000002.1, read as the reverse complement.
AGGGCGCCACGGATGAGGATCTCCTCCAGCCTCGGCGGCGGTGCGGCCGTCGTCGCTGCGGCCAGCCTCGTATGGGGCATCGGCATTGCTCACGCCCAGGATTTGGAGCCGCGCGCCTATTCGGCGTCTCCGATCGGCACCAACTTTCTCATCTCCGGCTTCTCGGACACGAGCGGCAGCGTGTCGCTCGACCCGTCATTGCCGATTACGGGCGTCAAGTCGAAGATCGACGCCTACAGTTTCGGCTATGAACATACTTTCGGCCTCCTCGGGCGCTCTGCAAGCGCCGCCATCTTAGCCCCCTACTACAGTGGCGAACTCAAGGGACAACTCGAGACGCAGGGCGAGCGCCTGATCCGATCTGGTCTTGGGGATATGAGAATCCGGCTGGCGGCAAACCTGCTGGGCGGCCCCGCGCTCACGCCGGCCGAGTTCATGCAACGCCAGCCAGCCACCGCACTCGGCGTGAGCCTCGTCATCATACCGCCCACGGGTCAATATGAGCCACAGCGCCTCATCAACATCAGTTCCCATCGCTGGGCCTTCAAGCCCGAGATCGGCCTGTCGCAGCCATTGGGAAACTGGTTCGCGGAAGCCTATACGGGCGCCTGGGTATTCACCGACAACGACGATTACTTTCAAGGGCACGTGCGCAACCAGGATCCAATCTACACGTTCGAGGTGCATGGAGGCTATAATTTCCGCCCCGGCCTGTGGCTTGCGGCGGACGCAACCTACTACACTGGCGGCAAGACCAGCATCAATGACGTGCCCGCGCAGGATTATCAAAAGAGTTCGCGCTTTGGCCTGACAATGTCAGTCCCGATCGCACCGGGTTTCGCCGCGAAACTGACCTGGTCCAGGTGGCTGACTGGACGCTTCGCCGTGCACTACCAGACAGTCGGCGTGACGCTGCAATATCGCTGGTTCAACCAATGAGCCCGTCCCCATTCCTCGTTGGCTCTTACTGGGGAGCGCCGAACCACTTGGCGTAAATCTGCTGATACGTGCGAATCTCACGAAGCTTGAGCAAAGCAATGTCGATCTGCCTGCGCAGGGGGCTGTTCAATTGCACCGTGAACGCGATTGGCGCTGTGTTAAACTCAAGGCCGACCAACTCCACAAGTCCCTTTCCCTCATGCGAAGCATAGTAAAGAAGCACCGGTGAGCTGAAGACCACGGTATTAACTTTTTTGTCCAGGCGAGCCTTAAACATCTCATCGGTCGTCGGGAATCCCTGGACCTGTGCGTTTACCTCATCAAGATAATCGGCGGCGGTGCTGCCACACTATTGTGGCAACCGGCTTGCCCGGCAAATCGCCCGGTCCATCGATCGCGCCTCGAATCTGCTCAACGGTCAGGGTGGTCGTTAGCTGAGCGGTATAGAACGCGACGAAAACCACCCCGACGAAAATGCCGTCCGTGTTTCGATTATCAGCCTACGCTTCGATCCAAGACTGCCAAGCGCTCCGGAAAACGCAGCCTATCAAAAACACCGCAAAAAACGCATCAAACGCCAACAGTCGTAACGAAAACCAAGCGTTCACAGGCAGACACAACGCTGACCTATAACCTGATTTTCCGCTGGCTTGTTGGCTTGTCCATGGATGCGCCGATCTGGGACGTGACGGTCTTCACCAAGAAACGCGACCAGCTGCTATCGCAGCTCGGCCCGGCGATGAGCCGAATGTCAGATATCGTTTCGTGCTGCCCGTAACCGTACAGTCACAAATTCACCAACGCCGAACAACTGCCCCCCAACCCCAGCTTGATTTGCGTCAAGGACAAGAAAGGCCCGGTCGCGTACAGAGTTGCGCGTGGGAAAGGGCAGGAGGTGCCGATGAGTCGGGAAGTTCTTGTTGTCGGGGCTGGCCCCGTGGGGTTGTGCATGGCGGCCGAGCTGCGCCGTTACGGCGTGCCGGTGCGTATCATAGATAAGGAACTGCAACCCAGCGGGCAGTCCCGTGCGCTGTTCCTTTGGACCCGCACGCTTGAACTTTTCGATCACAGCGGCATCAGCGCCGCGCTGATCGCCAAGGGGCAGAAGGTGGACTCGGTGAGCCTGCAGACCGGGGCCAAGCGCATCGGCCGCATTGAGCTTTCGGAGATCGACAGCACCCACCCCTACGCGCTGATGCTGCCGCAGGCGGAAACAGAGCGGGTGCTGACCGCGCATCTGGCCACGTTAGGCGTACAGGTGGAGCGTGGCACCGTGCTTGAAGGTTTCACCAATGGCCCGGACCGTGTGATCGCCGAGTTGCGCCACGCCGATGGCAAACTGGAGACCTTCCAGACCCCCTATCTCATTGGTTGCGATGGCGGCGGCAGCTTCGTGCGCAAAGCCCTCGGCCTGTCCGCCACGGGCCCGGCGCATCAGAGCGACTGGCTTCTGGCAGACGTGCGGCTCGAGGGGTTCAGTTCCCCGCGCACTGAGCTGAGCTCCTTCTGGAGCGAGGATGGGTTTTTTGGCATTTTCCCGCTGCCCTCCGGTCTGTACCGCGTGACCGCCGCTCTGCACGATGTGCATGGCGAGCGCCCGGAACAGCCGACTCTGGCGCAGGTGCAGGCGGTGGTGGATGCACGTGGCCCCGGCGGCGTCACCGTGTCGGACCCGGTCTGGCTTTCCGCCTTCCGCGTCCATGAGCACAACATGTCCAGCTACCGCGCCGGGCGCGTGTTCCTGGCTGGGGACGCAGCGCATATGCACAATCCGGTGGGTGCGCAGGGGCTGAACATGGGCATCCACGATGCCGTCAATCTTGCCTGGAAGCTGGCCCTGGTTTGCCGCGGCGTCGCCAATGCGGAGGCTCTGCTGGACAGCTACAATGCCGAGCGCCATGCCTTGGCGGAGGAAGTTTTCACCAACATCTCCCGCGCCGAGATGCTGACGTTGCTGAAGAATCCGACCGCCCAATTTGCCCGCAATGTGTTCGGCAACATCTTTTTCGGCTTGGCTCCGGCACGCAAGGCTTTGGCCGAGCGTCTGGCGGAAGTCTCGCACGCGTACCGGCACAGCCCGATCAACGGCATCGAGGACCGGGCTCTGCCCGGTCCTGGCCCCGGTGACCGCATGGTTCCCCACGAGGGCCAGCCGAAGTTTGGCATTGGAGATACGCCGCGCTTCGCGCTGTTCGCCAACTCCAGCCCAAAGGTCGATGCCCTGCACAAGCGATTCGCCGATCTGCTGGAGGCCGAGTTGCGCCCGGTCTTGAGCCCGCGCTGCATCTGGCTTGTTCGGCCGGACGGGTATGTCGCCGCAGCGACGCTGGAGGATGACGTCCAGCAGATCGAGGACTATCTGAGGACCTACGTGCCTGACAGTTCGACCATGGCCGCGATGTAAGTTCAGCCTGAGGCTTCCAGCGCCCAAGCATGGTGCTTGAGCTGTTCGACGAACCACCGCCCGGCTGGCCCTGGCGGTGCGTCCGCGCGATAGGCGGCGGACATCGCCATCTGCACCTGTGGCGGCGCGTCCAGCAGCTTCAGTTCCACCAGCGCGCCCTCGCGCAAATCCCGCGCCACCATCTCGAGCGGCATGCCGCCCCAGCCCAGCCCGGCGAGCAGGAAGGCATGCTTCGCCCCCATATCCGCCAGCCGCCAGCTGCGCGGGGACATCACGCTGAATTCCCGCCCCTTCGATAGGTCTGTGCGATCGGTGAGCACGAGCTGGATGTGCTGGGCGAGGTCACATTCCGTGACCGGGCGGCCCAGCTTCACGAGCGGATGGCCGGGAGCCGCTACAAAGACCATCTGCACCGCGAGCAGCCGTTCCGTGACGAGGTCTGGCGTGCTGAGCGGCAGCGAGCCCATGATGCCGATCCCGCATTGCTGGTCCAGCACCGCCTTGGCCACGCCGCCCAGTGCCTCCACGTAGAGCCGCAGCGGTGTGACGGGAAAATGCTCGCCAAAGGCGGCGGCGGCGCGGGTGAGCACGTTCATGGGGAACATCACGTCGATGGCGACGGAGAGTTCCGGCTCCAGCCCTTCCGCCATGCCCTTTGCCCGCGCCTTCAGCGCCGTCAGGCTGGCGGTCACTGTCCTGGCATCCGCCAGCAGCAGCTTTCCCGGCCCGGTGAGTTCCGGATACCGCCCTTCGCGCGTGAACAGGGGCACCCCGAGCTGCGCTTCGAGATTGGCAATGGCCTGGCTGATTACCGATTGCGCGCGGTGCAGGCGCCGCCCGGCGGCGGAAAAGCTTTGCATCTCCGCCGCGGCGATGAACATGCGCAGCTGGTCCAGGGTCACGCCTTCGAGCATGTGGCAGTCCTATCGATAAATCAGATGGTATCCATATTATTATATAGGCTTCTTCGGGTGTTTGGGGAGCTATATTGAAGTGCCGTCGCGCCAGAACCGGCGTTTACTCGGAGTATTTCCTGATGAAGCTTTGGCATATCGATTCGTCCGTGCTGGGCGAAAATTCCGTCTCCCGCCAGCTTACCGCCGGCATCGTCGCCCGCGAGGCCGCCCTGCACCGAGGGCTGGAGGTTACCTATCTCGACCTCGTCGCCACGCCGGTCGACCATCTCTCCCCCGCGCATATCGGCGCCATGTTCGGCCACCCCCCGGCGGATTCCGCCACCCAGGCGGATATCGCCACCGGCGCATCCTTCCTCGACACGCTGTTCGCGTCCGACATCATTGTCATCGGCGCGCCGATGTATAATTTCGGCGTCCCGAGTCAGCTGAAGGCTTGGCTCGACCGCATCCTGGTCACCGGCAAGACCTTCAAGTACGGCGAGAACGGTGCGCCGGTCGGCTTGGTGCCGGCGGGCAAGAAGGTGATCATCGCCTCCTCGCGCGGCGGGCTGTACACGCCGGGCAACCCGGGCGCTGCCATCGAGCATCAGGAATCGCACCTGATCGCGGCGCTGAACTTCATCGGCCTGACCGATGTCAGCGTGGTCCGCGCCGAGGGCGTGGCCGTGCCGGATCTCAAGCCCCGCGCCCTGGCCAATGCCGAGGCCGCCATCGCGGCCCTTGCGTAAAGGATCCCAGCATATGAAATCCACGCTTCTTGCCCTGGCCCTAGCCGCCGCTCCCGCGGCGGCCCTGGCGCAGGCCACTACGCCGGATACCAATCCGGCGCATGTGAAGCCCGGCACCTATCAGGTCGAGCCCAGCCATACCCGCGTGCTGTTCGCGGTCTCGCACATGGGCTTCACCACCTGGTACGGCGATTTCACCGGCGTTTCCGGCAGCCTGACGCTGGACCCGGCGAAGCTCTCCGAGACCAGCTTCGACATTACCATCCCGGCCAACAGCGTGAGCACCACCAACACCAAGCTGGACGGTGAGCTGACTTCCCCCGAATGGTTCGATACCGCCAAGTATCCGACCATCGAGTTCAAGTCGGAGAAGGTGGTACGCACCGGCAAGGACACTGCGCTGGTCACCGGCGAGCTGACCTTCCACGGCGTGACCAAGCCGGAGACGCTGAAGGTGAGCTTCAACGCCTCGGGCATCAACCCGCTGTCCAAGCAGTACACGATTGGCTTTAATGCGAGTGGCGAGATCAAGCGCTCGGACTTCAACCAGAAGACCTACGTGCCGCTGATCGGCGATGACGTGACGCTGACCATCAGCGCCGCCTTCGTTCAGTAGCACGCAACCAGCGGGGACCGGGTTGGACTGCCCGCTGAGGTGAAATTCGTCCTGACGGCGGCCATGCCGTCAGGACGGGCCAAGAAAAACTTTCAAAATCAGCCCTTACCGCTTATGATCGGAGTCATGGCGGTTGATCTGGGAGCGCAGCGGTTGATTTCTCCGGCGATGCGGGCGCAGCTGCGCCGGCGCATGGCCGAGCTTATGGGCCTCTTTCTGGCCCTGGTGGCGCTTGTGCTGCTGCTGGCCATCGTCACCTATAACCCCGCCGACCCGTCCTTCGACACCGCCAGCGGCGCGCCGACCAGAAATCTCGTCGGGCCACCCGGGGCCTTGCTGGCTGATCTGCTGTTGCAGGGTTTCGGCGTGGCTGGCTGCATCCCGGCGCTCATCCTGCTCGCCTGGGCCTATCTGTTGGGCACGCGCGGCGGTATCGGCCGCGTGAAAACCCGCACCCTGCTGGGCTGCTTGGCCATGCCGCTGGCCTCGACCGCTCTGGCCTTGGCGCTGGTGGTGATTCCCGGTCCGCAAACGGCCTGGCCCGTGCCGGCGGGGCTTGGCGGCGCCATGGGCGGAATCGTCGCCGGCCTCATCAGCCACGGCAGCACGGGGCACATGGCCGCCGGCATCGCCATGGGCATTACCCTTATCATCGCGCTGGCTTGCTTCGGTTTCGCCCTCGGCATCAGCCCCGGCGAATGGCGCGCGGGCGGGGAGCGTGCGGCGCGTGCCGCCGCGGTCTCTGTCCAGCAGGGGCGGCGCGGGGCGGAGGCCGTCTCCTCCTGGCTCAGCGTGCTGCAGACCACGGCCGAACAGCAGGCCATGCCGCGCAGCGCCTGGGTTCCAGCGCCGCAGGTCGAGGATGACGATGACTCCGGCTTCGCCGCGCCGATGCGGCCTGTCGCCGTTGCGCCTGCTCTTGCGCCTGCGCCCCAGGCCAGGCCCACTGTGAAGCCCAATGCCGTCCCACTCCCGGCGCCACGGCAGGAGCGCCTGCCGCTGCCGGAGATGGGCTGGACCCTGCCGTCGCTCGACTTGCTGCGCCCGGCGCCGCAGCGCGCCGGCACCGGCCCTTCCGAGGAAGCGCTGCAAAGCAATGCCCGCCTGCTGGAGACCGTGCTGCAGGATTATGGCGTGCAGGGCAAGATCGTGGAAATCCGCCCCGGCCCGGTGGTTACGCTGTACGAGCTGGAACCCGCGCCAGGCATCCGCTCCGCCCGTGTCGTCGGGTTGGCGGAGGATATCGCCCGCTCGCTCTCCGTCATCGCCGTGCGCATCGCCACGGTTGCCGGGCGCAATGTCATCGGTATCGAAGTGCCGAACGCCAAGCGCGAGACCGTGTATCTCTCCGAGCTGCTGGGCAGCTCCCTGTGGGAGACCCAGCACGGCGCGCTCTCCCTGGCCCTGGGCAAGGATATCTCCGGCGCGCCGGTCGTCGCCGACCTCGCCCGCATGCCGCATCTGCTGATTGCCGGCACCACCGGCTCCGGCAAGTCGGTGGGTGTGAACGCGATGATCATAAGCCTGCTCTACCGGCTTTCGCCGGAGCAGTGCCGCCTGATCCTGATCGACCCCAAGATCCTTGAACTCTCCGTCTATGACGGCATCCCCCATTTGCTCACCCCCGTGGTGACGGAGCCGCCCAAGGCCGTCGCGGCGCTGAAATGGGTGGTGCGCGAGATGGATCGCCGCTACCGGGCAATGAGCCAGCTCTCGGTGCGCAACATCGCGGGCTACAACGACCGGGTGAACGAGGCCCGGGCGCGTGGCGAAGTCGTCACCCGCCGGGTGCAGACGGGTTTCGACTCCGAGACCGGCAGGCCGGTGTTCGAGGAACAGCCCCTGGCGCTGGAGCCGCTGCCCTTCATCGTCGTGTTCATTGATGAAATGGCCGACCTCATGCTGGTGGCGGGCAAGGAGATCGAGGTCTGCGTGCAGCGCCTGGCCCAGAAGGCGCGCGCGGCGGGCATCCATGTGATCATGGCTACCCAGCGGCCCTCTGTGGACGTGATCACCGGCACCATCAAGGCCAATTTCCCCACCCGCATCTCCTTCCAGGTGATCTCGAAGTTCGACAGCCGCACCATCCTGGGCGAGCAGGGCGCGGAGCAGCTGCTGGGCCAGGGCGACCTGCTCTACATGCAGGGCGGCGGGCGCATCACCCGCGTGCACGGGCCGTTCGTCTCCGACCAGGAGGTGGAGGCTGTGGTGGAATACCTGCGAGAGCAGGGCGAGCCGGCCTATCTCGACGAGGTGACCGAGCATGTCGAGGACGAGGACGGACCCGCCATGCCGGCCGGCGCCGTGGGCGGCAACACCAGTTCCGAGAACGCGCTGTACGACCAGGCGGTGGCGATCGTGGCGCGGGACCGCAAGGCCAGCACCTCCTACCTGCAGCGCTGCCTGACCATCGGCTACAACCGCGCCGCCAAGCTCATCGAGCAGATGGAGAAGGACGGCATCGTCAGCCCGGCCAACCACGTCGGCAAGCGCGAGGTGCTGGTCCGCGCCGAACGGGGCGATGACTAGAATCTAGCCTGAGTTTCGCGCCAAAATTGTGCACTGCGAAAATTTCTGGCGCTCTTGCCTTGAATTATGCAAGCATCATCTCTCACCCACTGCAAATGGAGTGAAGCCGATGCCGGACAAAGCCATCGTCAACAAATTCTCCCATGTGAAGCCGGGGGATACACCCTGGCGCACGGACGGGCTGCGAAGCTTCTTTCTCTACCGCGATCTCGGGGTGGCCGAAGCCACGGGCGGCAGGGTGATCGCCCAGCTGGCGAAGGCAAATCCGGAGTTTCCGCCCAGCGGCGGCGGCACGGGCTGGCACAAGCATATTGCCGATTTCCACATCGTGTTCATGACCAAGGGCTGGGCCCGGTTCATGTACGGGGACAAGGAGCATCTGGTGGAAGCCGGAGACTGCGTGCACCAGCAGCCCGGCATCGTCCACTACCTGTTCGATTATTCGCCGGACATGGAATACCTGGAAATCACCTCGCCCGCCGATTTTGGCACGGTCGAGGCCGAAGCCCTGTGCGCGGTGCCGCCGCCCACGCCGTGGAAATGATTCGCATGGCTTTGCGGTGAATTTATGTTGTTCATACAGAAAAGGGGCCATCAAAGGGCCCCTTTTTATGCCGATAGGTAATGGTCTGGGGCAGTCCCCAGGGCGTGATCAGAAATCCAGGTCGAGCTCGATGATTTCCTGCGGCTCTTCCTTGGCGTCGGCAATCCATTCCTTCATCGGCGACCAGGAGAGGATGGTATCGCAATATTCCTGACAGAGCGGTCCGACATTCACGTCATAGGAAAGGAAGCGCGTGACCACGGGAGCATACATGCAGTCGGCGATGGTCGGCAGGCGGCCAAACAGGAAGGGGCCCTTCCAGGTGTTCAGGCAGTCGCGCCAGATCGAGGTGATGCGGTCGATATCCGCCTGGGCGGAGGACCACACGGTGAAGCCGGGCTTGCGGAAGCGCAGGTTCATCGGCAGCGAGGAGCGAAGCGCCGCGAAACCGGAATGCATTTCGCCCGAGATGGAACGGCAGCGCGCCCGCGCCACCTTCTCCTCAGGCAGCATCCGCGCCTCGGGGAATGTCTCGTTGAGGTATTCGGCGATGGCGATCGTGTCCCACACGCTCACCTCGCCATGAACCAGGCAGGGCACGAGGATGGAGGATGTGCGCATCAGCAATTCCTCACGGGCGCGCGGATCGTCCGGGGAGATGCGTTCTTCGGTGAAGGAAAGGCCGGAAAGTTTGGTCAGCAGGAAACCGCGCAGCGACCAGGAGGAGTAGTTCTTGCTGCTAATCAGCAGGGTCGCTTCGGCCATGTTCCTCTTTCCTTTTTATCCAATTGAAACCATGATTAACAACTGGGACTCCGCCAATCAATGGTACCCAAGCCCATTAATGGCGAACCCACCGCTTTGGGGTAGTGTAGTAATATGATTTACCAGCTCTATCAGGTGCAAGCCGATTTTGTGGAGCCGTGGCGTAGAGTGGCGCGGGACACCAGCCGCCTGCTCCGCGCGGTAACCCCCCGCGCGCCTTACGGTGTCTTCCTGCGCCACGTTGGCGCAGCGCTGGAGGTGTTTGGCTCCGCTGGTACCACGCACACCCGGCCGCATTTCGGGATCAAGCACGTCCTCGTCGGTAATGAGGAGGTGGCGGTACGGGAAGAGGCGGCGTTCTCCACACCCTTCGGCACCTTGCTGCACTTCAAAAAGGAATCCGACCGCCCGCAGCCCAAGGTGCTGGTGGTGGCGCCGCTCTCCGGGCATTTCTCCACGCTGCTGCGTAACACGGTGGAGACGCTGCTGCGCGACCACGACGTGTATATTACCGATTGGCACAACGCGCGGGATATTCCGGTTTCCGCCGGGCGCTTCGGCTTCGACGAGTATGTAGAGCACGTGATCATGTTTCTGGAGAGGCTCGGGCCGCGCAGCCATGTTGTTGGCGTGTGCCAGCCCACAGTGGCGGTGCTTGCCGCGGTGTCGATCATGGCGGAGGACCACAACCCCGCCACGCCGCGCAGCATGACGCTAATGGCCGGGCCGATCGATACTCGCCGCAACCCCACACATGTCGACCTGCTGGCCAAGAGCAAGAATATTGCCTGGTTCGAGGAGAAGATGATCGGCGTCGTGCCGTGGCGGTATAAAGGGGCGGGACGGCACGTCTATCCCGGCTTTATGCAGCTTACCGCCTTCGTCTCGATGAACCTGGACAAGCATATCAGCGCGCATGTGCGCCAGTTCCGCTCGCTGGTGACCGAGGACCACGAATCTGCCACCGTACACCGGGATTTCTACGACGAGTACCTGGCGGTGATGGACCTGCCTGCGGAGTTTTACCTTGAAACGGTGGAGCGCATCTTCATGAAGCATGAGATCGCCACCGGCGAGCTGCTTTACCGTGGCCGGCGGGTAAAGCCGGAGGCGATTAAGAATACCTTTGTCTTCACGGTCGAGGGGGAGCGCGACGATATTTGCGGCCTGGGGCAGACCTCGGCGGCGCTTGACCTTTGCACGGGCCTGCGCCCGCTGCTCAAGCGCCACCATGTGCAGACGGGCGTCGGCCACTATGGCGTGTTCTCGGGCCGGCGCTGGCAGCACGAGATCTACCCGCTGGTGCGCGAGGTCATCCAGTTCTCGGTGTAACCGCTTAGAGTGAATCGCCCTCTAATACCAACCGCCCTAAAGACTGACACATGCCCACTCTCTGGTTCCGATCGAGGCGATTCGCTCTGGGTCATTGGCGATGAAATTCCAGGCTTCTTTGCTGGCGTCGCGCATAGCCTCGTAGGTATCACAAACCAGGCTGCTTAATTTGTTGCCGCGCAGATAATCCCAAACGTTTTCCATCGGGTTGAGTTCGGGTGCGTAAGGCGGCAGGCGCAGCAGAGTGATGTTGTCGGGCACGATTAGCCGCTCACCTGGCTGATGCCATCCGGCACCGTCGCAGACCAGCAGCGCATGGGCGCTGGTTGCCACCTGGCAACTGATCTCCTTGAGATGCTTGTTCATCGCTTCGGTATTGACGGCCGGCATGATGATGGCAGCACCAATGCCGCGTGCCGGGCAGATGGCGCCGAAGATGTGAACGGAATCGTGCCGGTTGTCGCGCACCATCGGCGGGCGCGAGCCGATCGGCGCCCAGATGGCTTCGATGGAGCCTTTCTGCCCGCCCCTGGCTTCATCAGAAAACCAGACCTCAAGCGCCTTGCCCATAGCCGAAGCTGGCAAAGCTTCTACGGCCAGGCTGCCAAATTTTTTTTAAATTCCTCCTGCGCCGCCACGTCCTGCTTGGGATGAAAGGGGCGTGGTTGCAGCCGGGTCAGACGCAGCCGGCGCAGCCATTTGGCGACCGTACGCTCCGGCACATCCACCGAAAAACGGCGCGCAATCTGGGCCCGCAGATCGACACATCGCCAGCGCACAACGCCATCAATCTCAGGATCAGGGCCTTTGATCACCAGCTCGTAGAGTTCCGCCATCTGCGCGGCGTTCAACTTCGGCGCCCGGCCGGTACTTTTGCCCGAGGCAAGTGCGGCAACGCCGCCCGCGTTGTAGCGGTGCACCCAATCGCACAAGGTCTGGCGATCCATCCCGCTCTGTTCCGCCGCGTGCGTCCGTGAATGACCCTCAAGCACCAGCGCCAGCGCAGATAAACGCCGGACGATCTCGCCGTCCCGCTCCTTCGACATCAACCGGCGCAAATCCGCCGCTGTGAATTCCAAGTTGGTAATCGCAACCGCAATAGCCATGGCAACCCCCATCGTCCAAACCAACGGGAGATACAGAATCATAACCCATCGCGCCGAGGGAATCCCCTACGAGTCGTAAAATTCGGCGGTTGGTATAACTTATTGATGAGAGCCTGATAATCAGGCTCTAAGGTCAGACGACGGCTCCAGCGGCAGCGCAGAAGGCGACAACCAGGATCGGCTTTGCCCGCCCGGCGCTCAGCAGCACAAGCGCCCCGGCCGCCACGGGCAGGTCCCAGGGGCTGTGGATAATGCTCAGCGTCAGCAGGTTGACGAAAGCGGCGCCGAGCAGCCCGACCACCACAGCGTTCAGCCCCTTCATCACCGCCGCGACATGCGGGCGGGTGCGAAGCTGCTGCCAGTAGGGCAGGGTGCCGGAAACAATCAGCAGGCCGGGCAGGAAGATCGCCGTCGTGGCGATGGCCGCGCCCTGATACCCCGCGGTGACGGCGCCGAGGAAGGATGCCACCGTGAAGAGCGGACCCGGCATGGCCTGGGCGGCGCCGTACCCGGCCAGGAAGAGCTGCGGGGAGACCCAGCCGGGCACCAGCACGGCATCGCGCAAAAGCGGCAACACCACATGCCCTCCGCCGAACACCAGCGCCCCGGCGCGGTAGAACGCCCCGGCCAGCGCCCATGGCCCCGAGTTCGGGCACAAAGAATGCCGCCAGCAGCAGGATGCCGAACAGTGCCAGGCAGAACAGGGCGGGGAAGTGCAGCCGCAGATCGCGCCCGGCTTCCTCCAATTCACGGGCCAGGCGGCGTTTTTCCCGGTGCTGTACCAGCCCGGAATCATCCAGCGCCAGCCAGCCGATGACGCCGCCGATGACCAGGACGAGCACCTGCCCGCCAGTGTTCGGCACGATGGTCAGGACGGCGGTGGCCAGCAACGCCAGCGCGCGGCGCGGCGTATCCGGACAGAGGCTCTGGGCCATCAGCCAGACAGCCTGCGCCACCACGGCCATGGCCGCCAGCTGCAGCCCGTGCAGCACGCCATGCAGCATGCTGTTGCTCTGGAACAACGGAACGTAATGCGCGAGCGCGGTCATCAGCAGGGCGGAGGGCAGGGTGAAGCCCACCCAGGCGGCGAGCCCGCCCGGAAGGCCGGCGCGGTTCAGCCCGATGCAGAAGCCGGTCTGGGACGAGGCAGGGCCGGGCAGAAACTGGCACAGGGCCAGTAGCGCGCCGTAATCCTCGGTACTCATCCAGCGCCGTTTTTCCACGAACTCCTTGCGGAAATAGCCGAGATGCGCGACCGGCCCCCCGAACGAGGTGATGCCCAGGACGAGGAACGCCCGGAAGACCTCGAATGCGGAGCCCTTCTTCATCAGCCGGGAGCCAGCAGATGTCCGAGCGGCCGTCCGCCCAGGATATGGGCGTGAAAATGCGGCACTTCCTGGTGGCTGTCCGGCCCCGCATTGCAGATCAGCCGGTAGCCGGTTTCTTCCACGCCGAGTTGTTTGGCCACATGGCTGACGGCGCGCCAGAAGCCGGTGATCTCCTCCGGACTGGCCGTAGCGCCGAAATCGGCGAGGGAGATGTACCTGCCCTTCGGCAGCACGAGCACATGCGTTGGCGCTTTGGGATGGATGTCGGGGAAGGCGAGGGCGTAGTCGTCCTCGTAGAGCTTCTTGCAGGGGATCTCGCCGCGCAGGATCTTGGCGAAGACGTTATTGTCATCGTAGGCCATGCGGTCTCCTTACGGGATTTTCCTGGTTGGGAAGCCGACCATCAGCGGCTTGCGCGCGGCTTTCTCGGCGATGCCGCTTATGCCCTCGCGCCGGGTCAGTTCGGACCATACCTGTTCGGGGCGGATACCGGCATCAACCCAGAGCACGAGCAAATGGTAGAGCACATCCGCGCTCTCGCCGATCAGCGCCGTGGTCTTTCCGGCCACTGCCTCGATGACGCATTCCACCGCTTCCTCGCCGAACTTTTGCGCCACCTTCTCGGTACCGCGGGAGAGCAGCCGGGCGGAATGGCTCTGGCGCGGGTCCGCTTCCTTGCGTGAGAGCACGGTGGCCCAGAGGCGGTCCAGCACTCGCGCATCCGGGCCGTGAAACGGCGGCGGCACAGTCACCTCCCGGCGGGCTGTAGCGGCGCCGGTCTTGGTTTTTGATGTCGCCGCCTCGGCCTTGTTCTTCGGCGCGGTCTCCGGCGATTTTTCGACTTTTTTAGCCATGGCGGGCGTCGAGACTCCTTGTGCCGGCAGTATCGCCCGGGGGTGGCGGACCGGCAAGTGCGCTTGCGTTAAAGCCTCTTTCACTTGCGCGATGGTGAACTGGCCGAAATGGAACACGCTGGCGGCGAGCAGCCCGGTGGCTCCGGCCTGCGCGCCCTCGACGAAATGCTTCAACTCGCCCACGCCGCCCGAGGCGATGACGGGCAGGCGGATGGCGCCGCAAACGGCTCGCAGCAGTTCCAGGTCGAAGCCCTTGCCGGTGCCGTCGCGGTCCATGGAGGTGAGCAGAATCTCACCCGCGCCAAGGCTCTCCATGCGTTTCGCCCATTCCAATACATCCAGCCCCGTGTTTGTGCGCCCGCCATGGGAGAACACTTCCCACTTGCCGGGCGCGCTCTGCCGCGCGTCGATGGCCACGACCACGCATTGGCTGCCGAATTTCTCTGCCGCTTCCTGCACCAGCTCCGGGCGGGAGATGGCGGCGGAGTTGATGCTGCATTTATCCGCGCCGGCCAGCAGCAGGCGGCGCATATCCGCTACCGAGCGGATACCGCCGCCGACGGTGAGGGGGAGGAACACTTTCTCCGCCGTGCGGTGCACGACGTCGAGGATGGTGTCGCGGTTGTCGGAACTGGCGGTGATGTCGAGGAAGGTCAACTCGTCCGCGCCGGCGGCGTCGTACACCACGGCCTGCTCCACCGGGTCTCCGGCATCGCGCAGGGAGACGAAGTTCACGCCCTTGACGACGCGGCCATCCTTCACGTCCAGGCAGGGGATGACGCGCAGCTTCAGCATGCGGCCAGGGCTTCCGCGGGGGAGAGCGAACCGTCGTACAGCGCGCGGCCGAGGATGGAGCCGTTCAGGTTGGGCTGCTCCGCCGCCGCCGCCTTGAGGGCGATAATGTCCGCCACCGAGGCGACGCCGCCCGAGGCGATGATGGGGATGTTCACGGCCTTGGCCAAGGCCTTGGTCTCGTCCAGGTTCAGCCCGGTCTTCATGCCGTCGCGGGCGATGTCGGTGTAGATGATGGCGGCGATGCCCGCATCCTCGAAGCGTTTGGCCAGCTCCGTCGCGGGAATGTCGGAGGTTTCGGCCCAACCTTCGGTGGCCACCATGCCGCCCTTGGCGTCAATCCCGACCACTACCCGGCCAGGGAAGTTCTTAGCCGCTTCCTTCACCAGCGCCGGATTCTTGGCCGCAGCACTGCCCAGTATGACGCGGGTGATGCCAGCATCCAGCCAGCGCTCCACGCCCGCGAGGTCGCGGATGCCGCCGCCGAGTTGCACCGGGATGGTGACATTCGCCAGGATCGAGCGCACCGCTTCTTCGTTCACCGTCTTGCCGGCGAAGGCGCCGTTGAGATCCACCACATGCACCCAGGAGAACCCGGCGTGTTGCCATGCGGCTGCCTGCGCGCCCGGGTCGGTGCCGAACACCGTCGCCTGGTCCATCTCGCCGCGCAGCAGGCGCACGCAGTTGCCGTCCTTAAGGTCGATCGCCGGGTAGAGCGTGAGTTTCATTTCAGGAGCTTATAGTAAAAATGCCCGGGCACGATCGCCCCTTTGACGCGCGCATACGCGGGGTGGGTGCCCCAGCGGACGAAGCCTTCCAATTCGTAAAGCGAGATCGCGCCTTTCTGCGTGTCGCGCACATCCAGGTTGAGCACCGTGAAGCCCAGGGCGCGCGCCCGCTCTTCGGCCTTACGCAGGATCATTCGCGCCAGACCGTGGCCGCGCGCATAGGGTGCTACGAACTGGTGCATCAGCTGCACGGCGAAGGCCTGCGCCTCGTTATTGCGCGAGGGCTTTTGCAGCTGCGCCGAACCGTAGATGGTGCCGTCCATGCGGCCCACAATCAGCTCTCGCTCGGGGACCAGCAGCACGCCGCGGTAATATTGCTCCACCACCGCTGCCTTGGGCGGCTTGATCCAGCCGAAGCCGCCGCCATCCAGAATCGCCGCTGTTGCCGCTTCCGCCAGGGCGTGCAGGTCTGTCTCGTCCTCGATGTGTTCGAGGCGTTCAGCGATGAGCGAGGTGGGGCGGAGCAGAGCGTGGTTCACTGCTGCCTCTTGGCGCTATCTCCGCTCGTAATCAAGTCATTCCGTCCGCCTGATGGCGCCGCGAGCAGCGCATCCCACTGCGGCGGCTGTAATTGCTTGTCCCAGTCGCCATGCCCGCCCTGGGCCAGGCCGAACACGCGGTCCGGCGCCAGGCCCAGGCAGGCGGCCAGGGCCAGGGCGTGATGCGCCGGGATGGTCTCGTCATGCGTCTCGTAGACGATGAACACCTTGCCCCGCAGGGGGTTCAGCGCGGCGCAGGAGTTGTAATCCGTACCGTCCGCGTCGAGTAGCAGCCGCACCGGCACATAGGGGTAGCGATCGGCGGCGACGGCGCTCATCCGGTTCCAGGGCACGAAGAGCAGCACGCGCGCCGGACTGCCCGCGGCGGCGGCCTGCGCGGCAATGCCAGCGCCCAGCGAGTTGCCGGCGATGATGAGCGGCGCACCGGGATAGGTCTGGCGCATCCGCACCGCGAGGGCGCGCGCCTCGGCCAGCACATTGTCGTGGCGCGGCGTCTCGCCAGCCCGCATGTCGTAGCCCGGATACTCCGGGAACACGGCGCGGTAGCCATGCGCGGTGAAGAAGGGGGCGTAATCGCGCGCGGCCTCCCAGGCCTGCTGGTTGTTGCCGTGGAAGAACAGCACTGTGCCGAGCGGCATGCCCGCGGGTTCCGCGACCCAGCCGATGGGCTTGCCAGTCTCGTCTGTCAGCGGTGGCAGGTTTACCGGGGCGTCATGCGGCGCCAGCGCCGTGCCGACATAGAGCAGGCGGTTCTGGTTGAGCAGCAGGTAGCCGCAGATCCCGGCATAGGCGAGCGCCGCCAACAAGCTCACTCCCAGTATCGTCCGTTTGATCATTGTTTTGCTTCCACCCTTCGTTTTTGTTTTACGCTGGCCTCAGGGCTCCCAGACGAGGAAATTCCCTAAAATCTGCAGACCCACCTGCTGGCTTTTCTCGGAGTGGAACTGTGTGCCCGCCATGTTGCCGGTGGCGACCATGGCGGCGACGTCGCCCTCGTAATCGGTGGTGGCGATGATCTGGTCCGCGCGCCCGCCCCGCAAGGCGAAGGAATGCACGAAATAGGCGTGATCGCCCGGCACCAGCCCCTCCAGCAGCGGATGCGAGCCGGGCGTGAAGCGCAGCTCGTTCCAGCCCATATGCGGCAGGCGGGCATTGCCTACCTCCATCTTCGCAATCTCGCCCTGGACCCAGCCGAAGCCTTGGGTAACGCCATGCTCCAGCCCGCGCTCGGCCATCAGCTGCATGCCCACACAGATGCCGAAGAATGGCGCGCCCTGCGCCACGCGCTTGAACATCGCCTCCTCCAGCCCGTCCACGCTGGCCAGGCCATGGGCGCAGTCGGCGAACGCGCCCTGGCCGGGCAGCACGATCCGGTCGGCCTTGGTCACCAGATCCGGGTCGGCGGTGATGATCACATCGGCGGCGATGCCGCGCAGCGAAGCCGCGAGGGCAAGCCCCCGCGCCGCGGAGGCGAGGTTTCCGCTTTGGTAATCGATGACGGTAACGAGCATGGAGCTAGATCACACCCTTGGTCGAGGGAATCTCCCCGGCCATGCGCGGCTCGATGGCCACGGCGGCGCGCAACGCCCGGCCCACGGCCTTGAACGACGCCTCCGCCACATGGTGCGCGTTGTGCCCGGCGCGCTGGATGACATGCAGGTTGAACAGCCCGTTGCCGGCCAGGGCGCGGAAGAATTCCTCAAAAAGCTGGGTATCCATCTGCCCCAGCATCGGCCGCTCGAAACTCACCCCCCAGGCGACGAAGGCGCGCCCGGAGAGATCCAGCGCAGCTTCCACCAGCGCCTCGTCCATCGGCACCACCGCATGGCCAAAGCGCTGGATGCCGCGTTTCTCGCCCAGGGCGTGCTCCAGCGTCTGCCCAAGCACGATGCCGACATCCTCGACCGTGTGATGCGCGTCGATATGCAGGTCGCCCTTGGCCTTCACGGTCAGGTCGAACAGGCCGTGCCGGGCGAAGGCGCTCAGCATATGGTCGAAATAGCCGATCCCGGTATCGATATCGGTCTTGCCGGTGCCGTCCAGGTTGAGCCACACGAAGATATCGGTTTCGGAGGTCTTGCGGCTGAGTTCGATTGAGCGTGTCATGCAACACGCCTACAACAATAGCGCCGGAAGTTAAACCGGATTGGCGAGCTGCGAGCCCCTAGGCGAGGCCGAGTTTCTCACGCAGCGCGGTGGGCACATCCCGCCGGGTGCGGGCGCGAGGAAAGGGCAGTTCCTCCACCGGCTGGCTCGGGGCGCGTTCTGTCCAGTTATGGAAAAAGCCCTGGCCGGCGATATCGACGAAGCTCTCCGCGGAGACGCCCTCGGCCGTGAGCAAATCATGCCCCGCAAGCTCCAGATGGTAATAGGTGAAGCTCTCCGGCAGCGCCGCTTCCTGACGGATTGAGCTTCCATTCACCAGCGTGCGGGCCGGGACCAACATGCCGCCGAGCAATAGGGCATGGCCGGGGGCGAGCAGCAGGTCGCGCTGCGGCAACCCGCCGCCCAAGGCTCCGGCGGAGATGCGCACTGGCAGGTCGCGCAGCGGGTCGGCAAAGCGCGGGGAGATATTCTTGTGCCCAACCCAGAGCACTGGCTGGGCGCCGCTCTGCGTGGTCACGAGGCTGCCTTGGCGCAGTGCCTCAACCGGCGCGGCCCCATGCGGCGTGGCAATGACGGTGCCGGCGTAGAAGCCGCCCGTCGCGCCGAGTCCGGCGCTGATCGCCTCCACCGCGGCGACGTCCCCGGGCGCAGTCAAATCCCAGGCCGAATGGGACTGGGCGAACACGCCGGAATGTGACCGAGGGGCGTCGAATGAGTTGTTCATTGAATCCGGCACTGAAACACCACTTCCTGTTGGGGACGGTTGCATGAACGCAGTGTAATGAAATTTGTCGTGCTTGATCTCGCTATGCAAGACTTCGCGACGAAATTTTAGATGTATTTTACAGTTACAGCGACACGATTTGGTGATTAAATGTTTCTAATTGTGAGCGGCTACATCAAAAATAGACCTATTTGTGATAAAATGCTATATTTGTAAGCTGTGCATTTCTTTTATGGTTTTTGAAACAAAAATATAGATAAAAGATTGTTAATCACATAGGCTGGCCGTTGCTCCGTCCTGCGCTGGCTTCGGTAAATCTCTGTTGCAGTTTTAGCGCTTGGACCGGCTCGCTCCGGACGGGTAAAGAGCTTGCGAATGGTCCGCCGCGTTACAGCCAAACTGCCGCTCCTGCTGGGGTTTATTATCGCCGTTGGGCCGGTTTCCACCGATATGTATCTGCCGGCCTTCCCCGAGATCGCGCGGGAATTCCACAGCACGGCGGCGCCGCAATATTCGCTCGCCGCGTATTTCATTGGGCTGGCCATCGGGCAGATGACCCAGGGCGCGCTCTCCGACCGGCTGGGCCGGCGCGTGCCGCTGCTCGCCGGGCTGGTGCTCTACACCCTTGCCTCCATTGGCTGCTGGCTGAGCTGGAACGTGGCCTCGCTGGTGGTGTTTCGCTTTCTTAGCGCGCTCGGCGCTTCGGCGGGCACGGTCATTCCCCGCGCCATGGTGCGTGACCTTGCCGACGGCCCCCAGGCAGCGAAGCTGTTCTCCAAGCTCATGCTGGTGATGGGCGTGGCGCCCATCACCGCGCCGATGCTGGGCGCCGTTATGGTTGGCTGGTTCTCCTGGCGCATGATCTTTGCGGTCTGCGCTGTCTATGGCGTGGCGGCGGTGGCGCTCACCTGGGTGTTCCTGCCGGATACGCTGCCGCGCGAGCGCCGCACCATTATCGGCGCCATGGCGGCCCTGCGCCGTTACGGGTGGATCTTCCGCGAGCGCGCTTTTCTTACCCATGCGGGCATCGGCGCCGCCACCTCGGCCTGCCTGTTCGCCTATCTCTCCGCCACGCCGCAGATATTCATCGGCGAGTATGGCTGGAGCAGCGCGGGTTACGCGGCGCTCTTCGGCGTCAATTCCATCGCCTATATCGGGTACAGCCAGCTCAACCCGGCGCTGGTGAACCGCTTCGGCATCGCCCCGGTGATCAGCTTCAGTGTTGCCGCGCTGCTTGCCGCCACGCTGTATCTGGTCGCGCTGGCGCTGCACCCGCTGGGCGCGCTGCATATCGCGGCCGGGTTGCTGGCAGCCGAGATCGGTTTCGGCCTGCTCACCCCCTGCGCGATGGTCGGCGCGCTATCTCGCCATCAGGCGCACGCCGGCAGCGCTTCCGCCTTGCTCGGCACCATGCAGTTTACCGGCGGCGCCATTTCCGGCCTCGCCGTTGGCGTTCTGGCCGACGGCACGGCCCGCCCCATGGCTTTTGCGATGCTGGGTTGCGCCACGCTGGCGCTGCTTGCCGCGCTAGGGCGCCCTAGCTTAAGCTTCGCCCCTGCGGAGTGAATAAAAATATGTCCAGACCCAATCTCATCGGTATTCCGGCCTGCACCAAGTTCGTGTCCGGCTACATCCAGCACGCCACCCCGGCGCGTTACGGCGCGGCTCTCACGGTGGCTTCCAACGCCATGCCCATCCTCATCCCGCCCGAGGGCGAGACCATGCTGCCGCTGCTGGAGCGCATCGACGGCATCATGTTCAACGGTTCGCCCTCCAACGTGGCGCCGATGCGCTATGGCGCGGATTTCGACGCCACGCCCGACGCGCACGACCCCGAGCGTGACGCCACCACGCTGCCGATGATCCGCGCAGCGCTTGATATGGGCATGCCGATCCTGTGCATCTGCCGTGGCATGCAGGAGCTGAATGTGGCGCTCGGCGGCACTCTGTATCAGGAAGTGCACAACGTTGCGGGCCGCATGGACCACCGCTCGCCCGAGGGAGAGCAACGCTTCGACATCAAGCATCCCGTGTCGCTCACCGGCGAGTTGGCGCATCTGATCGGCGCGGCGGAGATCCAGGTGAACTCGCTGCACGGCCAGGCGATCGACCAGCTCGCCTCCGGCCTGGTGGTGGAGGGGATGGCGCCCGATGGCACCATCGAGGCGGTGCGCGTTGAGGGCGCGAAAGCGTTCGCTATGGCCGTGCAATGGCACCCCGAGTGGGAGGTCACGCATTTCCCCGACCGCGAGCGTCTGTTCAACGCTTTCGGCGAGGCTTGCGCGGAATACGCGGCGAAGCGGAAATAGGCGGCGCGCAACCGCAACGCCGAATTTCCGCCGCAAACGCTCCGTACCACTTGCATTGAAAAGGAGGGTCAACATGGACATCCAGACGATCGACAACCAGTACGGCCAGTTGCAATCCCAGGCGCAGCAGACAGTGGGCGAACTGCAGGCTCTGGCGCAGAAGATGCAGGCCGCAGCACAGGCCGGCAACATGGACGCGCGGGAATGGCTGCTCGACCTGCGGAGCATCGCGCTTGCCATCCGGGCCGAGCAGAGCCAAGTCGCGAACTTACTGCAATCCATCCACAACATGGTTGCGGCGCAGGCCGTGCCGCAGCAGCAGGGGCCATGGGGCAACCAGCCCATGCCGCCCCAGGGCTACCCTCAACAAGGCTATCCGCAGCAGCCGGGCTACGGATATGCCCAGCCGCCGCAGCAGGGCGGGATTTTCGGCGCGTTCCTCAATTCCGGTTTCGGCCGGGCGCTGGAGATGGGCGCGGGGTTCGGCCTTGGGGAAGATATCATCGACAAGATTTTCTGAGCCGCGCCGTTCCCACGTAAATTGTTATCCGCCGCAAACCGGCGTGAAAGCGGCGGTATCCGGCGGCCCGCCGGCGAACAAATGCACGGGCGCGCCTTGGCGGCGCAGGGCGAGCAGCGTGGCGCAGACCGTGCCGAAGCCGTGATTCTCGGCCGTCGGAATGTTGAGCTGCTCGGCGCGCTCGCCGGAGGCATCGGCGAGCAGCGTTCCCCATTCCGCAAAGGGCGCGGCGGCAAAGCGCGGCAGATGCCGGGCGATGCGGGGCAGGGTGGTGTCATTCGGCTCGCCGGAGATGATCATGCTCACCTCCGCGGGCAGGGCCGTGGCTTCCGGCTGCCCAGTGCCAAGGCCCCGGACGAAATACGCGACGCGGGCATCGGCCAGCACCATGTTGAAGTCCCGGTACAGCCCGGCATCGAGGCGCGTGATGGCAGCCGCGGCGGCATCGGCGCTGGCCTCACGCAGAGCAATAAGCGGCAATTCGCCCCGGCTGCGCTTGCCGGGCGCCGGGCCCAGCGTGCCGGTGCGGTTTAGCACCGAGGCCATGACACCATCCTGATTCACAGCGAGCCATGTGCCGCCAGCCAGCGTGTCCCGCCCGCCGCAGATGCCGGGCCAGTATTCGGCTGGCGGCTCCCAGGGGCGCGAGGCCATCTCGTCCCGGTTTGCGGCGATGAACACGCCCTCGGGTGTGATGCGCAGGATGATCGAGCACATCGGGCTTATCCTCGCGCGGCGGCCAGGATCAGGTCCAGATGATCCGGCACCGCGAATTGCTCGCGCCGGAGCGCGGCGATTTCGAACACCTGCACCGCGCCGGCGTCGTCACCCGCCTGCAACTGGATCTCACGCAGGTCGCCCTTCAGCCTCACCCGGAAGCCGAGCGTGGAGACGGTAAAGAATTCGCCGATGCGGATGTCCGTGCCCGGCAGGTTGTTCCAGGCGCAGCGGACGTCGAAGGGGCGGTCGAAGATGCGGTGGCCGATCTGGCTTACCTCCGCCTGTGCCAGCACATCGGGGCTGATGCCGGTCTCCTCCATTGCCTCGCGTAGCGCCGCTGTGCGGGAGGATTCCACCTTGCCGTCCACCTCGTCGATAAACCCGCCCGGTACGGCGAGCTTGCCGCGTCCGGGATTATGGATGCGCGTGATCAGTGCGACCTGCCCGTGGTCGTCCAGCAGCACGGCATCGGCGGCATGGCGCAGATGCACGCGCCGCCGCGTGCCGTCAGGCAGGGTGACGCTGCCCAGCGCGTGCACGGCATGGCTCGGCTCGTCGCCAAAATTTCCGGCGACGCAGCGGGCCACGATCTCCGCCTTCAGGGCGGGGTCGACGAGCATGTGATCCTTGATGATGTCCATGCGCGGAAATTAGGCCGGTTTCGCGCCGGGTCAAACCGGCTGGAGCCGGGCCTCGGGCGGGGCGGTTTCCGCTGGTTTGGGCTTGGGCGCGCGCGGCGGGGCGCAGCGAAGTATGCCAACGATGCCGCCGATGACCAGGGCCAGCATCATCGCGCCGAACAGTCCGCCGAACACCAACGCCGGCCAGAGCCCGCCCAGCAGGGGGGTGGCGTACATCCGCCCGTTACCCGAACACGCGCTTAAAGATGGTATCCACATGCGCGTGGTGCATCTCGGCGGACATGGCGGCGTCGATCGCGGATTCGGAAACGCGGCCCGCCACTTCCGGGTCGGCCAGCAGGTTCTCGCGGAAGGTCTTGGCGTCGGCCGTGCCCAGCTTGGTCCAGGTGGCCATGGCGTTGCGCTGCACGATCTTATAGGCGTCCTCGCGCAGGATGCCGGCCTTGGTCAGGGCCAGCAGCACCTCGCCGGAATGCACCACGCCGCCGAGGCTTTCCAGGTTGGCGGCCATCTGCTCGGGGTAGATGGTCAGCTTGTCCATCATTCCGGCCAGTCGCACCAGGGCGAAGTCCAGCGTCACGGTCGCATCCGGGCCGATGCCGCGCTCCACGGAAGAGTGCGAGATGTCGCGCTCATGCCACAGCGCCACGTTTTCCATGGCCGGGATGACGGCGGCGCGGACGAGGCGGGCGAGCCCGCAAAGGTTTTCGGAGAGTACCGGGTTGCGCTTATGCGGCATGGCGGAGCTGCCCTTCTGCCCGGCGTGGAAGAACTCCTCCGCCTCGCGCACCTCGGAGCGCTGCAGGTGGCGCACCTCGGTGGCCAGACGCTCGATGCCCGAGGCGATAACGCCCAGCGTGGCGAAGAAGGCGGCGTGACGGTCGCGCGGGATAACCTGGGTGGAGACGGGCTCGGCGGCGAGCCCCAGCTTCTCCGCCACGTATTCCTCCACGCGCGGATCGACATGCGCGAAGGTGCCGACAGCACCCGAGATGGCGCAGGTGGCGATTTCGGCGCGGGCGGCGAGCAGGCGCTGCTTGTTGCGGGCGAACTCGGCGTAATGCCCGGCGAGCTTCAGGCCGAAGCTGGTGGGCTCGGCATGGATGCCGTGGCTGCGGCCGATGGTGAGGGTGCGCTTATGCTCGATGGCGCGCTTCTTCAGCGCCGCCAGCACAAGCTCAATATCCGCCAGCAGCAGGTCCGCCGCCTGGGTGAGCTGCACGGCGAAGCAGGTATCCAGCACGTCCGACGAGGTGAGGCCCTGGTGGACGAAGCGGCTATCCTCGCCCACGCGTTTGGCCAGCCAGGTGAGAAAGGCGATGACGTCGTGGCGTGTCTCGGCCTCGATGGCGTCGATCTCCGCCGTGTCGGCCTCGGTGAACACGGCCATGGCGGCGTCGCCCTTCTCGCGGATGGTGCGGGCCGCGTCCGCGGGAATGGCGCCGAGATTCGCCATCGCCTCGCAGGCCAGGGCCTCGATCTCGAACCAGATCTTGTACTTGTTCTCCTGGGTCCAGATGGCGGCGGCCTGGGGGCGGGAATAGCGGGGGATCATGGCAAAGGCTCCTGCGGCGACAAATTTCAGGGTCGCCCTAGACCCGCGCCCCGGCATTGACAAGGCTGGCACGCGCGAGCCTATCCCGCGGCATGGATATTTTGCCGCTGCTGGTTATTCTGGCGCAGATTCTTCTCATCGACTTGGTGCTGGCGGGAGACAACGCCATTGTCATCGGGTTGGCGGTGGCGCGGCTGGACCCGATGCAGCGGCGGCGGGCGATTTTAGCCGGCATCGTGGGCGCCACGGTCATTCGAATCCTCTTCGCCCTGGTGGCGGTGAAGCTGCTGGCGATCATCGGTCTAACACTGGCGGGCGGCGTGCTGCTGCTCTGGGTGGCGTGGAAAACCGCGCGCGAGCTGAGGCATCAAGAGAATGGCGGCGAGGCTGGCACCCCACCGCAGAGCATGGGCGGGGCGATCTGGCGCATCGTCGTCGCCGACATCTCCATGAGCCTGGACAACGTGCTGGGCGTGGCAGGCGTGGCCCGCGAGCATCCGGTGCTGCTGGGGGCGGGGCTTGCCATCTCCGTTGGGCTGATGGGGCTGGCGGCAAATTTCGTGGCGCGGGTGATGCAACGCTGGCCGTGGCTGGCCTGGGTCGGCATCGGAATCGTACTCTATGTGGCGCTGGGGATGATCTGGGAGGGGTGGCATGAGGTCAAGCCACACCTGCATGTTTCGTAATTAACCGGAAGGTGGTTAATTTGTGCCGGTGACGGCTTACCCCACCGGCGTTTCCGGGAAGGCCAGCTCGTGCCGCGACCGCCATTCCGGCGTCACGTAATTCACGATCAGCGAGCGCCGGACCCCGGTGATTCTGCGCTTGACGAAGCCGTGCCAGGTATCGGCGCCGGGGATGAAGATCAGCCCGTGATTGCGGATGAAGGGTGCCGCGCCGACATGCTCGGCGGGGGAGGCGAAGATGTCCGTGCCCCAGTTCTCGCCCGGCGCGGAGTCGGTGAGGTAGATGAGCATGGTGAACAACTTGGCGCCGATATCGGTATGCGGCTCCAGCCAGAATCCGTCCGTGTCCAGGCAGTACTCGATGCGCAGCGAGCTGCCCTTCAGGTTCACCGTGCTGGTCCGCTCCAGCGTTGCCACCACCTCGTGGCTTTGCAGGGCCTCGGCAAGCTCGCGGCAGACGGGAAACTGCGCCTGCTGCTCCACGCCGAAGAACCAGCGTGTGGAATTATGCGTCTCGCGCCGGCCCTGTGTGTCCTCGATGGCGGGCGGGGCGACGGGCAGGGCGACGATGTCCCGCACCATGGTGTCGGGGAGCATGTTCTCCAGCAGCCAGTGGCGGTAGGGGGCTGGTTCCTCGTGCGCCTTGGCCAGGCTGCCGAGGAAATGCGCGGCGGCGGCTGTGGCATCAAGCATAATGCAGCACCTTCTTGGCCTGCGCCGAGATCTTGTGGCGCATCAGCTCGCGCTGTGCCGCCAAGCCGGAGGTCATCCAGTTGATCATCACATAGCGGCGCACGCCGATGTAACGCTCATGGCCGTGGAAGGATTTGTCCGACCGCTTGAACGCCACGAGCGTGCCGAGCTCGGGCGGGACTTCCGCGATCATGTCGTTGAGGTCATCCGGCCCGCGCAGCAGGCGCAGCCGGCCGCCCCGTGCCTCCCATCCATCGTTGAAATAGAGCAGGGCGGTGACGAGCTTGGCCTCGCTGTCGGTGTGGATGTGCCCGTCGCGCTCGCTGCAGCGGCCGCGCAGCGTGACCATGGTCGGGCGGCCGGTGAGGTCCACGCCGAATTTCTCCGAGAAGGCGGCGGTGACGGTCGGGCCGGTCAGCTCTCTGAGCAGCGCCTGGAAATTCGGTCCGGGCTTCGTCGCCTCCACCGGCAGCAGCCCGGCATAGTCAATTTCGGGGAAATCGGCGCGCGCGGCCTGCGCCAGCTCCGGGCGGATGAAGCCCTGCACGACCGTGTACTGGAAGGGTTCGGTCGCCATTGGCGCTTGCAGAAAAGCGTCGAGATCAAGAAATGCCATGAGTGTGGTCCAAATCGGGAAGGAAGCGGGACTGCCGGACCGGTTAGGCGCTTTCCGCCGCGCCGGGCATTGATGTGGATCAATGCAAGCGGAGTGCTGTTGGTAAGCTGTTAAACATTCCGGGCCATGATTCGCGCTATTCACTGTGAGGCGGTCGGACATGCTTGAATATGAATATAGCGGGCGGGAGAAGGGCGGCGCTGCCCTGGCAAATGCAGTACAAATTGAACGGCGCGCGGTTCCGCGCATGCCGGTGATCAAGAGCGCGAAGCTCCTGCTCGGCAGTACTTACAACGAGAGCGTTTATAATTGCCTGGTACTGGATGAGGCCGCCAATGGCGTGATGGTGGATCTCGGCTCGGTGTTCGTCCTGCCGGAGGAAATGGTCCTGCAGATGGCGAGCGGCTCCAGCTACCGTGTGCGCCGGTGTTGGAGTGCCGGCAGCAAGTTCGGTTTGGAATTCATCGGCGGGCCGCTCGTGTGCGCGCAAACCGAAGCGAAGATGGCGTCGCTGGGGCGCGCCGTGTGGACCCAGGCCCTTCCCTTCGTGATCGCGGAACTGCGCTCGCAACGCTTCTTCGGGCGCGACGATGTGCGCTGCCTGGCGGAGGAGGCAGAGGTGGCCTACCGCAAGCTGGAAGCCAAGCTGACCGGAAACTAGAGCGTGATAGCTTCAAGTTGAATAACCTGCTTCTCTAAAATAGTTGACGCATTCGGTGGGGGTAATTTGGTCGATGAGCCTGCCGATGCAGACGGTTGTTTGCTCAACGGTGCGGGCGTTTTCCTTGCGGAGCAGTGTCTTGAGTTTGGCGAATGCCTGCTCGATTGGGTTGAGGTCGGGGCTGTAGGGCGGCAGGAAGATGAGCTTGGCGCCGGCGTCCCTAATTGCACAGCGGACTGCGCTGGATTTGTGGCTGCTGAGATTGTCCATCACGACGATGTCGCCTGGCCGTAGGGTTGGCACCAAGAACTTGATCACCCAGGCCAGGAAGCTTTTGGCGTTGATCGGCCGGTTGAACAGGCAGGGGGCAACGATGCCGTCACATCGCAGCCCCGCCACGAAGGTCAGCGTTTTCCAGTGGCCATGCGGCACCTTTGCGATCAACCGTTGGCCAACGGCGCAGCGCCCGTGCAGGCGGGTCATATTTGTCTTTGCCCCGTCGGTCGCTGCGCTCGAACCAGTGGCGCGCTGCTCCCGACCGTCGATAAAGATGATGCGCCGAGCATCAACCTTGCCTTGAAGGCGCTGCCACTGCGCGCGCCGCCGTGCGACGTCAGGCCGATCTTGTTCGGCCGCGCGCAGGGTTTTTTTTATAGCTGAGGCCGGCGCGATCCAGAAAATGCCAGACCGCGTAATAGCTGACATCGACCCCGCGCTCGTGCAACTCGGCCAACAACTCCCGCCCGGTAATGCCCGGCTTCTCGGCCAGCCGCCGCAGGATCCAGTCCGCCTCTTGCGCGAGTTTGAATGGTTTCTTGCCCCCCATCGGAAGGGCGGCCGGGCTGCCCGTTTGCAACGAACGCGAGACCCAATTTATCACCGCCGAATAGCTCACCTGATACAGTTTGGCCGCACACCGCCGACTCATCCCCGACGCCACAGCCGCAACCACGCGCTCACGCAAATCCAAAGAATAGGGAACTCCCATGCATGCTGGCCTCCGCTCCCAGCCTGCATCTTGAATCAAATTTCAGCCCGAGCCGGAATCCAAAAATGACTCTACCTCAAGAAATCATGCTCTAGCTTCTACCGGAGCTTGTAGACCGACATGCCAGGATAGCTGCGCCAGAGCGCGTAATCGCGTGCCAGGGCGGTGTCCAATTCGGCATAGACAACCGGGTTCACGAGAGCATCGTTTGGCGCGGGCGCGCGGCGGACGATGAATTGCGGCTTGCCGGCGAGGATGCGTGCCACTTCGGCTGGGGCATCAACCCCCGCCACCCGGGGCAGCAGCACGCGGGTAAGGACCGAGGCGAGGACATAGCGCGTGGGCAACGGCGTGTCGGCATACGCGTAGAGGATCGCCTGGGAATCGAACACATACAGGCTGGCCGGGTGCTGCGCGGCAAGATCCGCCCCCGCACTGGCCACCACATCCGGGACTGTGGCGTATTTCATTGCCTGTTGCCCCGCGCGGAGCGGCAGGGCCAGGCTCGCCGCCACAAACAGGGCGCGCAGCGCCGGGCGGGGCGGCAGCCGGGTATAGAGCACGCCGAGACTGACGCAGAGCGGCGGCAGCGCCTGCAGGAAATAATGGTCGTAGAAGCTCTTGGCCGAGGCGGCGCCGACCAGGGCGCAGAACAGCCAGAGCGGCGGGAAGATCGTGGCCATGCGGCGCCCCAGCAGCGCGAGGAGCGCGCCCGCGGCGTACAGGCCGCCCCAGCGCATGGCCTGGGTCTGCACGGCCCAGAGTACCGTGCCGCTGGAGAGCGGCACCCCGGCCCGGCGCAGATTTGCCAGTACATTGCACTCCCACCACAGGGGCAGCTGCCCCTTGGCGGCGTAGAG
Source organism: uncultured Alphaproteobacteria bacterium (assembly GCA_963750235.1). Lineage (GTDB taxonomy): Bacteria > Pseudomonadota > Alphaproteobacteria > Acetobacterales > Acetobacteraceae > Acidocella. The sequence continues at coordinate 139,431 of CAVVPW010000002.1, read as the reverse complement.
GGTAAGCGCTGCCGAGAGCGGGGCCGCCGCCCCGAACAAACAGGCGAGTCCGGCCCGCCAGTCCCGCCGCCGGTAGAGCAGGAGGAGGAAGACGCAGGGCGCCTCGGTAATGGCGACCTCCTTGACCATGACGGCGCAGCCGAGCCCTAGCCCCACCGCCCAGGCCGGGGCGTCCGCCAGCACGGCCAGTACCGCCAGGGCGGTGAAGCTGGCCATGAAAAGCTCGGCATTGGCGGAAAGCCCGTCATTGGAGAGCGAGGCGAGCAGCAGTGCCGCCCCGGCGAGCCAGGCGGCCTGCCGGTTCTGGGTCAGGATCTCGGTAATGCGGAAGACCGTGAAGGCGAGCAGTGCCACGAACAGCATGGTCGCCACCCGCATTGCCGCCACGCCGGGGACCAGCATCTGAAACGCGGCGAAGATCGCGTAGATGCCGAGGGGCTTGTTGTCCCAGATGGTGGTGTAGGGCAGGTGGCCGAGGCGCCATTGCTGCGCCATCAGGAAATACAGGCTCTCATCCCAGTCCAGCACCGAGCGGTGCAGCACCGGCAGCCGCGTGAGCACCGAGATGGCGAGGAAGATGAGGGCGGGCAGAGCGCGGTTCACACTGCCGATGCTTGCCAGAGCGCGGCGGCCCGGGCAAGAGAAGCGCCAGCGTGGAGGGGTGCATGAGGATTTTTGCTCCGGTTTTAGCGGCCAGCCTGGTGCTGGGCGGCGTGGCTTTTGCCCAGGTGAATGACGACCCGACCGGCCCGCAGCCGCAGCTGCCGACCGAGCAGCTCAGCATCAAGGCAGATGACGGCAAGACGTATAATTTTACCGTGGAAGTGGCGGCGACGGAGCAGCAACAGGCCTATGGGCTGATGTTCCGCCCCTCGGTGCCCGCGGGCACGGGCATGCTGTTCCCGGTCGATCCGCCCTCGGTCCAGCTGTTCTGGATGAAGAACACCATTGTGCCGCTGGACATGGTGTTCATCGGCGCCGATGGCACGGTCAAGACCATCGCCGAGAACACGGTGCCCTACAGCCTGCGCAACATCTCCAGCAACGTGCCGGTGGCTGCCGTGCTGGAACTGGCGGGCGGTGCCACCGCGGCTGATAATATCAGCGTTGGCGACAAGGTGATTGCCAAGCAGTTTGGCGGGGGCTAATCCCGGCTGCACAATGTCGGGGCGTGGCGCAGCCTGGTAGCGCGCTTGTTTTGGGTATTCTTTCCCCCAAAACATGCAATAGTTTTTTGACTTCAATTGTTTAGGTGGATGACATAGCATACTAGTGTGTCATAGTCGGGGCGTAGCTCAGCCTGGTAGAGCATAGCGTTTGGGACGCTAGGGCCGGAGGTTCGAATCCTCTCGCCCCGACCAACACAGTGTGGAGCAAGTTATCCACAGGGGGCCGCGTAGACGACCTCCAAAAGTCAAGCGGAGCGGCCCCCTGTGGATAACTTGCAGTCGCATTTCGAAATATTGGGCTGCCACGGCCAAGTCGCAGCAGCACCGCCTGCCGGAAGAGCGGAAATTTGTGATCGCGCTCGATCATCGCTTTGCGCTCAGAAGCCCGGCATTGCTGAGCGCACCGGACAAAAATCATTTTCAAGCGTGAGCTCGCCGATCTTCGCGTGCAGAGACTTTTAAATCCACCACCGGCGTCTCGACGGGCGTCGGCGCCCCGCCGAAAAGCCCGGCGGCACCTTCCGCAAATTGCGCCTTCCAGGGGTAATCTGGTTGGGGTGAACGTCATAAAGCTGTTCCAATTCGGCCAGCGTCTTCACGCACTTCAGGGTGGCCAAGGCCACTTTGGCCTTGAAAGCCGTGGTGTGGTTACGGCAGAGACGCTTCGTCATCGTCTATTCTGATCTGCGTCATGATCGCCGCTTTTAGGAAGAAATTCCACTTATCCCGGTTTTCGAATTTGGCCAGCCACCTCTTTGGTGCGGGTAGGGGTGCCCTTCAACGTCAGGCTATACACTCTTTATCTCTTGTACTAATAAATCCGGGTCGCGATTCGGCTTGAACACCGGTCGCGATGCGCACAGCGCGGAACGCAGGGAGACCGCTTTGTCGGGCGGCTCCCGAAATACAAGACCTTCCGAGGGAATACGGGAGGTGCGTTACCCTGCGTGCGCATGTTCAACCGTCCCGGCGCCAGCAGGGAACAGGCAGGGTACGAAGTGATGAGCGAAATTTGCCTTAGTTAAATTCTCGCAGCACGTCATTTTTAAATCATGTGGCCTTGGAAAATCCCGCGACGGCGATGTCGCGGCTGGATTCTGCTGCCTAAGTGCCAAACTGGTATCGTCTCTCTGTTAGGTCCACTAATGCCGCCTAAAGCTGACTTGAATCCAAAGGGTTGGAAGTATCATTTTAATAGACGTAATCGAGCTTCCAAAGAGGGGAGGCATCTTCCAACGCTCGAAGAGCTTTACTGCGGAATGTCGTTTTTGAACGAATCCTTGGCTTCCGATGTTCACACATGGTCAGAACGCATCATTCCATGTCTTGCGGAGAAATCCAATAAGTTACCGCGAAGCGCGCTACAAATCGCACTAGAACGACTTACGGTCAGTGCCAGCCTTCAAGATCTGACGCTCGTTTATGATGAGACCGTAAAATACGAAATATCATCTGACTTATCCACGGAAGTCAAACGTGCGGCGAGACGTCTGGTTGTATATCGAGTTGCTGGCGGGGACATCTCCGCCCGATCGTTGTTATGCGAAGACCTTGTCTCAAGGATCCGTAGGCTTCCACGCGAGTTTGCTGAGCTTTGGGCGATCAGCGCAACCTTGCTCGGCTTGACGCTAAATATGGATCGGCCGCAGTCGCTTTATGGAAGTCGCACGCATTCACTAGGTGAGTTCTTCAGCGATGGAGAGTCATTGCTATTCAAACTCAAAAAGTCAGCTAGCTTGTGGGAAGAAATAGCGGCTAAAGGGGCTGAGGCAGCGGTTTCTATAAAAAATCCCACGAACGAAGTTTCAGTGCCGAAAACCGACGGTTCTTCAATCATCGTCTTCTCTCATATTGGCAATGAAATGGGAGAAAATGAAGGCAAATTTAGCTCCGCTCTGAAGGAGCTGGTTGGTAAAAAGCTTCCTCTAAAGGCATTTCCGGACCTAAAAAAAGTTCGCGAGATTCTTGCAAACGAATTTCCGTACGCCATCGACATAGTAGACGTGATTCTTTGTGATTTAGCATCGCGCGATTATATCGCAATGCGCCCGACCGTCCTGGTAGGGTCGCCGGGTTGTGGAAAAACCACGCTTTTTCAAAGACTTGCAGAGCTTCTTGAATTGCCCTTCGAAACTTACTCGTGCGCCGGCATTAACGATTCCTCGCTGGCGGGAACAGCAAGACGTTGGTCATCTGGTGAACCCGCCATGCCGACCGCATTAGTCATTTCGACCCGCTTGGCTAACCCGCTCATTATATTGGATGAAATCGAGAAGGCCGCGTCATCTAAATTCAATGGCAGCCTGCTAGACGCACTGTTGCCATTCCTTGAGCCAAGATCAGCATCAAGATATCATGATATTTTTGTTCAAGCTTCCGTCAATCTAAGTGGTGTAGTCTGGCTGGCTACCGCAAACGATGTGGCGCCTTTGCCTAAGGCATTTCGAGATCGCTGTCGAATTTTAGCATTTCCATCTCCGACGCTTGCCGACCTTCCCGCGATTGCACCTCGTCTTTTAGAGGCGATCACAACGTCTAAGGGATTAGATAAACGATGGATTTCGCCTATAAATCCGCATGAAATGGAAGCTCTGTCAGCTGCATGGCCTGGTGGTTCACTGAGATCACTAAAACGTCTTCTTGAAGGTGTTCTGCTGGCTCGCGATCAATTTTCAGGAAGGCACTGATGTGATGATTAACTAACTGTTGGCATCATTAATCCAACACGGAACGGCCCGTTTACAGAAATTTCCTGCATCGTTTGGTATCCTAAAGTTCTAGAATGCGAAAGCTTATTATGAGACCGGCGCTTTGTAATTACTCTATAACCGTTATCCCGACCTGTACCGAAACTTCAGTCTGTGAATTTGCGTCACGCCGTGGCCATATAAAACCTAACTCAGTCTGATGGTTGGCGCGCCGATAGGCGTCGAAACCCCTTGCCGATTTACATTTGGAAGCAAAATGTCAAAACAATCCCCGACGGTAGCGGAAATTTTGATGGCGAGTCTCCCTCGCGAGCAATACCTGGATAGTTACGCTATCGCTGCTGTAGATCTCGTAGATGGCGAGCAACGGACGAAAATGGCCAAAGCCTTGCGGGCCAGAGAGGCCGTTCTCATTGCGCCCCGGATATATGCAATACAGAATCCGATCGGCATTCTGATGATGCGCCAGTATGATGTGGGGTACAGTGTTCCCGTTCCGCCGCCGCATGTCACCGCAGTGGCGATTTGTCGGCAGAACGGATGGGAAATTAGTCTGCCATTACCTTTCGCGCAGTTCCTGTTAGGGTTGGCAGAGCGGCCCATAAATTTGCCGGAACTGCCATACAATCAGAAAGAGATGCGGACGTATACCAAAGCATCCGTAGCCCTGATACCCAGCAGCCAGTCAGTATTTGGAATGTCCGCTGCGGGGCAAGCGCTGACGATTGCACTCCCGCGAGAAGCATCAGAACCGCGGCTGAAGGAGATCGGTTGCTTGTCTGCCAGAGGCCCCCTCGGGCTACCTAAAATTATTAATGGATTGAAGCAAGACATTGACTCAGGCCTACTTGGTGAACGCGAAATGGTTGCTGCTCGCGCGATCTTGGAGGCCGCCGGTGATCTGGACATACCGCTTCGTGCGCCGGCGGATTGGGTACCTCCTGTTTCAGACACGGTCGTCGTCTGCATTGAAAACTGGTGGGTGAGGCTGATGGAAGACGGGGGAGGTAGATACTATTGTCTTGCAGCGGATAAGATGACAGGGCACCCGGTTCTCGGAAATACCAGGCTAGCCCATTCCAGCCCCTTGGTTTGGCTTGATGAGAAGCTCGGATATGCGCGTACCGTGTCCAGAGTTTATCGGCTAGGCCGGAAGTCTATGCATGTAGAAAGCCAATTGTAACATGTGGTGCCTATCGGCGCATCAACCATCAGATTTAGGCGAGTTTTAAGGGTTCACGGCGTGACGCCAGTTCACAGTCTGGCCCATGAACCTCACTTGCCCTTGGTCTGGGCTGTCTGCGCCGGGCCGCTACCTCTAACTCATTTGACACTACTAGGCCAAACGCCCCATAGTTTTGGGCAAATGGCCGACATACAGAAAACGGTTGGACGCGCTCATTCTGGCAGTGGCAAGGCCGAGACAGCCGGCCTCCAACCCACCGCCACGGCCATGACCGGAACGGTCGACAAAGCGACGCCCGCCGAAAGGGCGGCCATCCAAAAGGCGGTCAAGAAAAAGATGATCATCAGCTCCGGCGGAGCCGTTTACATCAAGCTCGTCGGCAATGATCCCGTGCGCGCGGTGCGCCAAGGCCTGCCGGTTTCGGCGGTGGACGAAATCATCCAGTCTGGCGCGATCTCGAGCGGTGAGGTCTATGGCTTGGTTCTGCCGCGAAAGACGCTGAGCAACCGGAAAGCAACTGGCACTCTGACGCCTGACCAGTCCGACAAGCTGGTGCGCGTTGCCCGGGTGATTGCCAAGGCTGAAGAGACGTTTGGCGACCCGGAAAAGGCTTACTGCTGGCTGCGCCGGCCGACGGCACCGTTGAATGACGAAGAGCCGCTGAAGCTGCTCGACACCGAGGCAGGTGCCAGGAAAGTCGAAGAACTGCTGATCCAGATCGACCACGGCATAGCGGCTTAACGCCATGCTGGTTTGGCGGCTGTGCCGTCGTCCCATGCGAATTTGTAGGGAGAAGGCGGATGGCTGGCTTCTGGCAGCTGGCACACCGCGGGTAAGCCTGTCATCTACACCGCCTATGAGCCTGCCCTGGCAATCCTGGAGATCCGGCTTCATCTGGACATTCCGTTTGAGGACCTGCCGGACGATTACGTCCTGATGCGGATCGACATTGCCAAACTGTCCGGGTCCATTGTTGTCGAGATTCCTCTGACGGCCAACATTTCCGAAACCCGGGCTTTTGGTGATGCCTGGCTGGTCAGCCGAAGCGGGGCTGTACTCGGCGTGTCGTCAGTCCTGGCGCCACGGGGGACGAACTACCTGATTAACCCGCTGCACCCGGACGCCAAGGAAGCAGTTATCCCGGAGATTACGGATTTCAAGTTTGATGGGCGGCTTTGGGCGGATACTGTTGAAAAACGATTTTGACCGTCCGAATGCGCAAGATTGATTCGCAAAAACCACAAATCGCGCAATAATCATCTTTGGTCCACCCGGGGACAAACATCAGGTCTTACGGTAATCCACTTGTAATCAGTATTACTCACGTCCTCCCGGTATTCCTCGCTCGTTTGGTTGTCGGTGGTTTTGTTATTGCTCATGGTCATGAGCCTCATCGGGTACTGACAAGGCCAGCGCCTCGAGTTCCCATGGACCAGATTTAAAGCTGACGAGTTCTGTTGGTCCATGTTCAGACCACACAAGCGACATGGCTTTCTTCCGCTCATACCAGATATCAAGGCCATACGTCTTTTCTACAGACGTAAGCTGCCGCGCCAGGCTATTGGAATAAGATGGTGTTTTTGCGGAAGGAATGACCGAAAACGGTGTTCTCAAGATGAACTCGAACCGGCCCGTCGAAAGCTGGACCACTCGCATACCGCTTACAGCTTGAATTGCACCACCATGTTGCACAAGCGGTAATACGACATCCTTAATTCTCTCGGCACGCACCGCTCTGGCGGTGGTTTTGTTGTCAGCTACTTGCATTGTTCTCCAAGGCCTTAGTGCTTTCTACGGTTGAAATTGAGGTTTGTCGAAGGAGCGGTGATTTGCCAGTTGGTTATTCCCAACGATTTCCGGCTTCTTGCCAAGCCGCGTACCAGCCCTCTAACTCCTTCAGCCGCTTCAGCTGGTCCACCTTCAACCCGCCATATTCCTGGCGCCAACGGTAGTAGGTTGCGTCCGTCACGCCAATCGACCGGATCGCGTCAACCGCCGACTTGCCCTGCGAGGTCAAAATCTCAACCTGGCGCAGCTTCGCAATGATCTCCTCAGGCTTGTAAATCTTCCGCGGCATCGAACACCTCCATCCAGAAACGACATCAAGGATGGAGCACTTCTACGGGGGCACACCAGTTCACCTTGGCCTTCCAAAAGCGGTGCCGCCTGGCCGGTGGATGCTTGGTTTGAGTGGAAAGAGATGAACTAACCTCCAAAGGTGCCGTACGCTTTCGCCGTTCCCGGCCTGAGAGAAAGCACGACTGCGCCAGGGACGAATTGGATTCTCCAAACCTTCATACCTCTGACCTGTGCGCCGAATTCCATGCCTCGTGCGTCCACAATCGAATGCCGGTCATTATCTTTCCAACCGATTGATCAATGTGGCTTGGCGAGCAATAGGGGGCATCCATGATCTGCTTCGGCCGGCGGCGGACAACGCCATCAAGTGTCGGCGGGTCAGGGCCGCCATCGGGATGTCAGGAACGATGGCGCTGGGCCGCTTGAGCTGGCGGTCTTAATAATTTTAGATTGCACTAAATCGGTGTAGCATTTTTGCCACATCGGAGATTTCTTTCCTGAAGGTGTAAATTCAAACGCTCTTCATGTGAAACTATAGGCATGAGCAAAACATCTGTTCTTGGCGGTAGCCCGTCATCCGGCTTCAGCGTCTGTATTCACCGCGGCACGCGCCAGATCGGCGGCACATGTATCGAGTTGGCGTGTGAGGGGCAACGAATTCTTCTTGATCTTGGCATGCCCCTGGATGCGAAGAACGATCATCCGACATCTCTTTTACCGGCGATTGACGGGCTGAAAGCTGCTGATCCAAGCCTTCTGGCGTTGGTCGTGTCCCATGGTCATGCTGATCATTGGGGCCTAGCGGCGCACGTCCCTCATCTGCCAATTATTACCGGAGTGGCGACACGCCGAATGCTGCGCGCGGCCGCTGCCTTCGTGCCTCGCCCTATCCCGGCCGGGATCGAGGCTACTGGCGTTCCCGATTTAGCGGACCGCAAGACCATTCAGGTTGGTCCATTTTCGATTACCCCGTTTCTGGTCGATCATTCGGCCTACGATGCCTACGCCATACTGATTGAGGCAAATGGTCGTCGGCTATTTTATTCCGGAGATCTCCGGGCGCACGGCCGGAAGGCGGCGTTATTCGAGCGTCTGGTTGAGAAGCCGCCTCTGCCTATTCATGCCATGCTGATGGAAGGCTCGATTCTCGGCCGCCTGCAACCCGATCAGGCGTTTGAGACCGAAGGTCAGATCGAAGACCGGCTGGCGGAGCGTTTCCAGCAGCCAGGATTTATCGGCATCAACGCCTCTGCCCAGAATATCGACCGGGTCGTCAGCATCTACCGGGCCTGCAAGCGGACCGGCCGGAGGCTACTTCTGGATCTGTACGCGCTGGAGGTTCTGGCCGCGACGGGCAATCCGAATATCCCCAATGAGAGATGGCCGAACATCAACGTCTATGTGCCCGAATATCAGCGGCACCAAATTTCGAAAAGCCAACGCTTCGACATCGTCGATCGGCATAGGGTTAACCGCATCTACCGCGAAACGCTCCAGGACAAAATTGGGCAGGCGGTCATGCTATTCCGGCCAGCGATGATGAAGGACATCGACCTGATGCAGGAAGCGTGGATCAGCGCGCGGATGATCTGGTCGCAATGGGATGGCTACCTGGAGGCTGAGGAGAATCAGCCGTTCCTGGCCAAACTCGCAGAACGCGGCGTTTCTCTGGAAGTCATCCATACCTCCGGACACGCCAGCATAGCCGACCTGAAGCGGCTAGCCGATGCCATAGCACCTGAGGTTCTGGTGCCGGTGCATACGTTCGAGGGCGATCGGTATTCGGAATTGTTCGGTGGGAATGTCATCCGTCGAACGGATGGTGAATGGTGGGAGGTGTAGAGATGACGGGCGACAATATAGAATGGGTCGAGAAGTATCTCGAATCCAGGATAAAGCGTGGCGAACAATGGAAAGACCAGCTGTCCGACCATAAGAGGTTGGCAAAGGCGTCGCAGTATGTTCGAATTCTCGGAGATGGCTTCAGGGCTGTGTCAATCAGCGATGAGAACCCCTGCGGACGGCTGCTGGACAAAGATGGTAATGAGATCAAGAAAGATGTAGATCTCAAGGTGGTCATCAAAAACGCCAAATCCGTAAAGAAGTATAAGCCGAGGGGAAATAAGCCGGAGCACCGCCTTCAGGCTTTTCTAATCCGTGCAGCGCTACAGAACGAACAGGAGTTCGGCCGGTTTCATCACCTACTGCCGATGCTAAAAAATACATTTGATGAAATCATTTTCGTTACGGACGAACTCGCGATAAAGCCTGGAAAAGGCCAAGAGGAAAGGCGCGCGGACATAATCGCGCTCGGCAGCAAGGATGGTGAGTTCTTTCCGGTATTCGTCGAGCTGAAGAATGACCGACTACTGACGGAATTGAAGGATCAGCTAAATGGCGCGTCCAAGCTAATCTGGGAAGATGAGCGAGCGAGAGCTCCCTTTCGACGCTTTCTGTCGGCAGTATCGGGCGTGGAGATTGACCGAATCAGGCATGACGCTGGCGCGGCCAGAAAGATGCTCATATGGCCGAAATCCGCAAGCGGCGAAGAAGTCCGGAGGGTTAGCGAAGCTCGCCAGGAGGGATTTCTCATTGTGGACTTTGAGCCGACATACTTCTTTAGCTGAAAAGGATATCGCGTCTTGCCCCAGCTTTCCGTTAAGCTTGACTCGTCAACCTTTCCCGCTGCGCCGGCGCCATCGGTCGGCATCTTCTGGCGTGTGGGCGATCATCTCGTCGTTGATTATTCCGCACTCGATGAATCCGAGGAATACGGCGATTGCCTGACCCAGGCCGTCGGTCATTACGACAGGTGGCAGCAATGGCAGGCGCTTGGAAGTAGGGCGCTTCTGGCCTCAGGCTATCCGAAGTCCATTCTGTCGACCGAATATGATGAATGGCCGCGTGGCCGTGTCGTCTATGAAAATCCTGCCAATCTCTTTGTCATCTATGCCGACCGCCAGCTACATGGTCATGAGTTCGTCCTAGCATTGAAGGCCGTCCTTGGGATCGTGCGGGAACAGGTCGTCGTCAGAAGCGATCTGCACTACCGGACCATTCCCGCGACGTGAGAACGAGCTCGTCCTTCAATTTTCCAGATCAAACTCATTTTTGTGAGATTCGTTATGCCTCGCCAAAATAATCGGAAGTCCGACGAACGCCGTAAGACCCTCGAGCGCGCGGCCATCGCCCATATAGGATGGAATGTTGGCCAGGAGCTTTGGGCATGGGGCCTCGATGCCATCAAGTTCCTGGGCTTTATTTTTCTTCTATTCTGCATTTTTCCGATCCTGTATGGCCTTTTCCTCGTCATAGACGGTCCCTCTCACCCGGAATGGCAAAGTCACTCGCATACGGCGGTGCAGGAGATCGGCTTTGGCTTCATCGTGATTGGCGCCGGCTGCGGATTCCTGACATATCTTCTATTGCGAGCACTGCGGATGGCAGCTCGCTGGTTTGCGCGGAAGGCTCGATATTAACGGAATGGCGCCATTGCCGGTGCTACAATCGAATAGTTGTTCTGGAAGAGCCAAAGTTTTCCAAGCAAATCAGAGGAATTTCTGCGTGTTGGTAACGACGGTAACCAGTCTTATTTCCGTCGTCACCCTACAAGATGATCCAGCAGACGATCTCCTGCTTGTGAGGGTTCAGGTCGAAGGAAATACAGAAAGATTCTTTCCAGATGCTGAAGTTGCGGAACGCCTGCATTCGAGTGCGGCGAAGCGGTCTAGGACCATTGCCACAGGCCCAATGCTATCAGGGTCGCCCGCCGAACCCACATAGGCTGAACGGCTGCTTTTAGGAATGGCGCCAAGCTCGCAGAACGACCACAATGGGCGCAAGGCCGCTGGTCTGCCGGCAGCCGGGACGCGCCGAGAGGAGAATGGCAACTATGGAGCGTGCAGTGCTAAGAAACTGCCGTTCGTACCGCCCCTGGGTCTTGCCGCTCCCGACCCAAGCTGGGCGTAGGCTGGCCCGGGAGGTGATCTCAGGAAGGACGTCCAGCGCCGCCCGCCGCCGGCACCAACGCACCCATTACAGACGGATCGAGGTCCTCGCCAGATTCCCGAAAGCACACGTCTCCTTCGCAGGTACGGGTCACGCTGACGTCTGTTTGTACCTAAAGGTTTCACCTGTTTTGCAAATTAGGACTCGCCGGACGTGTGTTCACTCTCGAAATCCATTTCAATATACGCATCCGATTGTAGGCGTTCCATTTTTGTGTGAAATAGTACATTACATGGCTCATTTTTCGGCAGGCATCGATCCGTGACAGACGAAACAGATAAACGAGCTAATCGCGCTCAGACTATGGCAATGGGCGGTTCTACGGCAAAGAGGTCAGCTGCTGCAAAGAAGCCCGCCACCAAGAAGACGGCCGCGCCGAAGAAGGCCGCAGCCGCAAAGAAGCCAGCAGCTAAGAAAGCCACTGCTCCAAAGAGATCAACCGCTGCAAAGAAGCCCACCGCCAAGAAGGCAGCCGCGCCGAAGAAGGCGGCGGCCGCAAAGAAGCCGGTTGCCAAGAAGGCCATTGCTCCAAAGAGATCAACCGCTGCAAAGAAGCCCACCGCCAAGAAGGCAGCCGCGCCGAAGAAGGCGGCGGCCGCAAAGAAGCCGGTTGCCAAGAAGGCCATTGCTCCAAAGAGATCAACCGCTGCAAAGAAGCCCACCGCCAAGAAGGCAGCCGCGCCGAGGAAGGCCGCGGCCGCAAAGAAGCCAGTTGCCAAGAAAGCCACTGCTCCAAAGAGATCAACCGCTGCAAAGAAGCCAGCTGCCAAGAAAGCCCTCCGGAAAAAAACGATAGAGCTAATTCCAGTATTCGGGCCATTGCCGGGCGATGTAGATGACCCATCTGACCCCTAATGGACCAAAATTACTTCGAAATGTTCGACAAAAGGCACCTTAGGTATGATGTCACTTCTGCCGAAGCTCGCTGACAAGAACTTTATTTTGTCCTGTGTGGTCCCATCACTTCTGTTTGGCGTTATTTTAACGACTTTATTTCCAAGCACTATACCCGTAACGATATGGACAACAGAGAACGCTGGCGACACCATTGGGGGCGCAATATATACTATCATTGCGATTTGGTTGTTTGCGGTACTTTTAGGTTCATTTAATTACCTAATTTACCGGGCTTTGGAAGGCTATATACCTCCGCTAAAGTGGCTTTATTGTAAGAAGAAGCAATATCAAAGGCAAATTGATGCTTTGCAGAACGAACTGGTAGGACTTTTTCAAAAACTACGGACCGCGAGGCTCGCGGGGGAGGCGCGTTCAGAAGAAGATTTGAAGCGATATCGAATTCTGTATCGGCGATCCAGAAGTATGCCGCGTAAAGCCGACGATGCCATGCCGACTTCATTTGGAAATGCTATAAAAAGCTTCGAGACCTATGCGAGAGAAGTATATGGTGTGGACGCTGTTGCCGTCTGGCCACGGCTCTCTTGTGTTGCCTCAAAGGAATATTCCTCGGTCGTCGCCGAAGCGCGCACGCAGGTTGACTTCTTAGTAAATTGCACGGTCGTTTCCTTTTTGACGTCTGGTGCGAGCATAATATTATTAATCGATAGAAGCCATTCATTTCGTATATTTTCGGGCACCTATTTCTCTTGGTTTGTGGCCTCCAGCTTGATCGGCTTGGCATTTTATAAGTTGGCGGTCTACTCAATTCCGGCCTGGGGAGAACTTGTTAATGCTGGTTTCGATTGTTATTTGCCACCATTGGCGAAGCAGCTTGGTTTCGATCTTCCAAAAACAAGCGCACTTCGCCGGCAGTTCTGGAGAGATTTTAGTGAGCAAGTAGTTTATCGGTTACGCCCAGATGGAACTGATATTTTTGTAGCTGAGAAGTGGTCCTTACTTAGCGCCGCCGAAACGGAAGCGGGCGCAGGGGACGTTCACGCAGATGGAGAGGCCAGCGAAGCCCCTCCGGAAAATGATTCGCACAGCGAGGAACAATCGTAAGACGGCAGTGATATCTACGAACGGCCGCTTTAGAGGACGGGGCCGCTCGGATCAATGGCCACCACGGGCGCGAAGCAGCAGTGACGGGCCGGGAGCGGGCTGACCGCTTTCGGGCTGACAGGCGAGACAGCAGACATAAAGCTTGGCAGGGACCACTGGTGTCCAGTTCGCCAGGGCCGAGCCTCAAGACTGATTAGGCGTTGGCCAGGGTGATAACCAGGTCGCGGCCGAAAACGAGACCAGCAATGGCACAAGCTGCATGGAGAATCTTCTCCTTTTCACGGTTAGCGATGTTGCAACCGATGAACCAGCCGGAGGGCAACTCCCTGACGTACTTCGCTAAATCGGGGCGGTTTGGGTAGACGTCGTCTCGACGGCGGGCTAGGTGGTTCCGGCTCCGCCCCTGCACCTTGGCGGCCAGTTCCTCGAAGAAGCGCGCGTCGTTATCGGACAGGCTGAATAAAATGGACAAGATCGCCATCATTGCCTCGTTGGCATCGCGGGCGCCGTGCCCCTCGCCGAGCAGGGTATAGCGGACGGCAATAGGCGTGACCGGAGCAGGCAATGTTTCCTTTGCCGGGGCGGACGAGCCGCAGTCGGCAAGAACCCGCCGAAAAATGTCGTCGAAGCTCTCGTGATCGGTCTGCCTCAAGGCCAGCAGGGCGGCCAGGACATCGGGTGCTACGGGTATCATCGCTGATGACATCGCCGTCACTCCCACGAGCGGGACGTGGCCCCGCGCAGCAGGCGTCGCTCCTTGGCGCGGGTGGCGTGGTAGGCCGTGATCACCACGTCCCCGTCGACTACCAGGCGCTTTCCAACGAGCCGCCGAGCCCGAACCTGCAGGTGCTTCAGCTCGCGCTCCAGCGCCTGCACGTCCTTCTCGCGGACGACCAAGCCGCCTTCGACCTCGGTGCCAATCCGGCGGGCCAGTTCCAGATCGTCGCTGGAAATACCCCGCTGCGCCATACGAGTGACCGCATGGTTGGTGAGTTTAAGGATTTGAGCGTTCATGGCGTGGGCTCCGCTTGGGAAGTCAAGAGTTCGTCCAAGCCCCAGTACACCAGCCACGCATCCTGCTGGGCTCTTGCCCACGTAGCCCGCTCTCCTGGTGAGCCCTTTGGCATTTCATGCAGGGCCGCTACGCCTTGGAGAATGGCATTCGCCGCTGCATCGTCACCACCAACCAGCTGTTTCGCCTGCTCGGCGCAGATTCGGTAGTTGGGTCCAGACCAAGACGTCCACTCCACAGCCTCGACATCCTCGTCTGAAGCACCCAAAGCTGCCATGATGGAGCGCAGATACCCCACGAAGGGATTGTCCGTATCCTCATCGAAGTCTTCCGGGTAGTCGTTGAGGAACTGTCCGGCGCTCTTCAACACGCGTGTGCCAAACAGATCGCGGGCGTTAATGGACTTTTCTTCAGCATCGAGCGCGCCAGAATTGATGGGCCAGTGCGGCGGAATATGCCTAATACGGCTTTGAAGAGTGAACAGCGCATCGGCGGCATTGTGAACCTCGGCGATGCGTTTTCTGCGCTCCTCGATGCACTGCTCGGCCACAATAAAAAACAGCAGCGGCGCCACTTTAATAATCTGCTCCCGGCGCACCCCGTAACGCAAGGCGACCAGGGCCAGCGCGTTTCGGCTGACGGTGTCCAGCGGGAGCTTGATCATGTCACGCTCAGGTTCTTTAGTTTGGCAAAGGCTGCTGATTGAGACGCCGAGCGCCCGTGCGAGTTCGCGAAGCGTGGCGTCGCGGATGCGTTTGGGTTGACTACGTTCAAGCCGGGAGATGGTGGAAATGTTGATCTGGGGCTTCGTGGCCTCGCTCAATTCCTTCTGGGTCCAGCCCTTTTTCTGGCGGGCCGCGATAAGAGCTTTCGGGTTCACAATCGGCATCTTTATCTCCTGACTTTTTTGGGTGCATTAGAGCCTAGTAGACGTTATATAGGCGTATTTTATCGGCAGTTGAATGCGCATTTCATAGGCGTTCCCACCTCTTTCGGGTGGCTTTCGGAACTTATTTGTGCCTATGAACGCCTATAGGCGCGCTTTACTGAGGCCGCAGAATGCGCCTTTGCGGTGCCGGTAGGGCATCGCTGGGCGTAATTCTGGGTGCGAGATGGCAAACAGTAGCGCGTAGTGCCACGCGCCCTGCCGCTCATCCTCAAGTATTTGCTAGGCCGCTTTTAGGGGCAGTCGATGTTTGACCGAACGGCGAGTTTGGGCGCATAGTCGTCAGACTTTCATGGCAGCTTTGCGCCCATAATGGTCATTCCCGGGGCCAGAGGCATTTCCCGAAAGCAGTCGCTCCAGGGGCCTCGGTCTGGCCGACAACTCAAGGCGGCACTGCGCCCATTGTCGTCGTTCAGGGTGCCACACCCTAATCTCAAAGCCGGCAATTTCTCCGGAGCCCTGCGGTGCGTGCCCGGCGTAACCGTCAGCTGCTGACCGCGGTTGGGTAGTTTTCTATATTGGCCGTCCAGTTCCATGGCAGAAGTTCAGCGAGCTTGTTTGCTGGATGCCCCTTTGCCATGCGGTTGATGACGTCGGCGAGGTAGGCTTCCGGGGCGAGGCCGTTGAGTTTGGCGGTCTCGAGCACGGTATAGATCACCGCGGCGCGGTCACCGCCGGCCTCGGAGCCAAGGAACAAATAGTTTTTGCGGGTGATGGCGATGGTGCGCAGGGCGCGTTCGGCGGGGTTGTTGTCGATGCCGATGCGGCCGTCGGTGATGTAGAGGCAGAGAGCCTCCCAGCGGCCGAGCGCGTAGCGCAGCGCCTTGGCGATGTTGCTCTTGGCCGAGAGGCGGGCGTTTTGTTCTTTGAGATAGCGCCGGAGCTCCTCCAGTAGCGGCCGGGCCTGGTCGTGGCGGGCCACGGCGCGTTGCTCAGCACTTTGGCCGCTGATCTCCGCCTCGATGGCATAGAGCTCGCCGATGCGGCGCAACGCTTCTTCGGCAATCGGCGATTTGGTGCGCTCGAACTCGTCGAACAGTTTGCGGCGTGCGTGCGCCCAGCAGGCGGCGTGCGCGATGCAGGGCGCGTTGCGCCCCGGCTGGCCCGCCTCACGGACCAGCGCCTCGTAACCGCCATAGGCATCGGCCTGGATGGTGCCCTCGAACCCGGCCAGATGCGCTCGCGGGCGCTCGCCCTTGCGGTCGGGGCTGAAGCGGTACCAGGCAGCCGGGGCGCGTGGCCCCTGCCAACTTCGCTCATCCACCAGATACACCCACAGCCGGCCAATGCGGGTTTTGCCCAGGCCAGGTGCGAGCAGCGGCACCGGCGTGTCGTCGGTGTGCAGCACCGGCGCGGCGCGAACATGAGCGCCTATCAGCACCGCCAGCGGCGCCAGCCACCAGGCAGTGCGGCCGATCCAGTCGGCTAGGGTGGCGCGCTCGATCTCCACGCCCTCTCGCGCCAGGATGGCGGATTGCCGGTAGAGCGGCAGGCCGTCGAGATATTTGCTGACCGCCACATGCGCGAGCAGGCCGGGGCCGGGGCGGCCCTTCTCGATCGGCAAATCAGGCGACGGCGCCTGGATGATCGCCTCACAGGTCCGGCAGGAGAATTTGGGCCGGATGTGGCGGATGACCTTCAGCCGGGCGGGGATCTTCTCCAGCACCTCGGTGATGTCCTCGCCCAGCGGCGAGAGATGCGTGCCGCCGCAGGCGGGGCAGACATCGTCGGCCGGATGCACCACCTCCTCACGCGGCAGATGCGCCGGCAGCGGCTTGCGCAATGCGGGGGCTCGCACCGGGCGCGGCCGAGGGGCTGCCGACACCCGCGCGGCTTCTGTCTCCTCAAGGTCTTCAAGCCGCAATTCCAGTTGCTCGATCTGCGCATCCAGCGCCTCGGACGAACGCCCGAACTGCATGCGCCGTAGCTTGTGCAACTGCGCCTTGTACTGCTCGATGAGCAAATACGCGCCGCTCAGCTCCGCACTCTTGGCCGCCAGTTCCGCCTCACGCTCGGCGAGCTGGGCACGCAGATGAATGATCTCGGTGGCGGCATCCATTGCCACAGAATCTAGCAAAATCCTCCGCAAATATCACGGGTTTTTGTAAATCAGCAGGCCCGTTCCGGCGTAAAACTTCGCACCGGCGCGCGCCAATCGATCCCCTCCAGCAGCATCGAGAGCTGCGCTGCGGTCAGCGCCACCGAGCCGTCGCGTGCCTGTGGCCAGAGGAACCTGCCGCGCTCCAGGCGCTTGGCAAACAGGCACAGACCCTGGCCGTCCCACCACAGCACCTTGAGCAGATCGCCGCGCTTACCGCGGAACACATACAGCGCGCCGTCATGCGGATCGAGGCTCAGCATCGTCTGCACCTGCGCCGCCAGCGTGTCGAAGCCCTTGCGCATGTCCGTCATCCCGCAGGCCAGGTAAATGCGGACATGGCACGGTGGCGCGAGCATCACCGCAGCGCCGACAGAATGCGCCGCAACGCCACCGCCTCGACCTCGCCGCTGATCCGCAGCCGGATGCCGCCCGGCAGCTCAACCTCGACAAGGCCAGGGACTGGCGCTGGCGTCGGGGGCGGTGCGTCCTGCGCAGAAACAGGTGCTGGCAGCGATGGTGGCTCCGCCACCGACACCGGCACAAACCCGGTCAGCTCACCACTGCGGAATTGCTTGCGCCATGTATAAAACTGCCCGCTGCTGACACCATGCGCCCGACAAGCCAACTTGACCGATGACCCCGGCGCCATCGCCTGCGCCAATATCCGCAGCTTCTCCGCCGCGCTCCAGGCACGGCGCTTGGAAACCCCAGCTAGGACCTCGTAATCCAGCTCCGGAGCGCTCCGGAGTATAGTCTCAACTTCAACACCGTCCGCCAACGCCAGCCTCCACCGCTAATCAGCAGATCAGAGACAAATGACGCGAAAACCTACAAGGCGGGGCTGAGCTGACGGTTACTGCCCGGCGTCGACATCGGGCACTTTTTCCTGCCGTTCGGAATCACATCGCCGAATGACCGGCGTTGACATTAGACAGGCTAGAATGGGGGCAACCCGCGTGCGATGCGCCAGCCATCAAGCTCCTCCTCGAAGTCGCGAACAAACGCAGCAGCCATGCCCGCATAGGCTTGGTCAGGGTTCGCGGCTCCGATCAGCACATTCACCTCGTCCATGATGTCGGCGAGATCTGCGGGGTCGCCATTCCACTTGTTTAGGCGATTAACGATATGCAATCGCAAGGCGCGGAGCTGCCTCAACGCCGGGATACGATCGAGAACCAGTTCAGCTCGGTTGAGGGCGCACGTTCGGATCGTATAGGCTCCGTATGGGCTGTGCCCACCGGCTACAGGTTTCGGCTCGATTAGGGTGAGCTCGGCCGTAAAATCCCAGTGCAATTCCATCGCAGGATCGCGCTCGCAGGGATCGATCAGCAAGGGATCCTCGATCGTCAGATCGTCGCTTTCGGCGAGCGAACGCGGTCCCCGGATATCGAACTGGTTCGCTTTACCGTGACTGGTAGTTGGGTCCTTCGCGGAAAGAGCCTCGACCTCCGCCCTCGTCATTCCGGCGGTGACGATATGCTGCCTCAGGCTCTTGTTGCAGTCGCGGCACGTCGGAAGCAGGTTGGTCCAGCTGTAAGCGAGCCACCAATAGCCAGGATGCCCCCCGACCCCTTCTATTCCGCCCTTGGGCCGGTAGTGTTCGACCTCGCGAGCCCCGACTGCTCCGATCTTGCTCTCACAATAAGCGCAGTTCCCACCAGCAAGTTGACGGAGGGCGAGTTTGACATCGCGCCCGCGATAGGCCTTGAACGTATAAGATATGTAGTGCGCGAGCCACGGCAGCCGCGCGCCGTAGTAGTTCGCAGCGGCAGTTTTCTCGGCACTGACAGCGGCGCTCGGCCCCGATAGAGACGGAGGGGCGGCAACGCTCGCCCGATCTAGCTTCCGCATTTAGCGATTTGCCCGGGAAGCTCGCAGGGCTTTGAAGACCGTCGCGACGGCGTCTGCCCGTGCGGTCGATGACAGACTGCGGTTCGGCGTGTCGCGGTAGCGCAAATATTTAAGGAGGGCTTCCTGGATGATCTGTGCGGCGGCGCTGTCGCCGACGGTCAACCTGGAAATCAGATCGTCGGCTTCCTTTCCAATTGCTCGACTGGGATCGCTCGAAACGCCTTCGGCTAGACGTGCGATTTCGAGCTGGATATCGGGATCGACCGTGCTGGAAAGGCCGAAATATTCCGACGTGAGCAGCTGCTCTGACCGCATCCCGGCAACACTGGGCAGATCCTCGACAAGCTGGATTCCGCCACTTTCATCTCGACTCAGGACGACAACCTCGCCATCGTCCATGCCTCGGATGCAAAGCGGATCGTGCGTCGTCGCAATAAACTGGACGCTCGGAAAGGCGTCACGCAGCGACGAAATTACGCGCATCTTCCAGCGAGGATGAAGATGGGTCTCGACTTCGTCGATGAGTACTACGCCGTGCGCCGTTTCGAGATTGGACCAGTGATCAAGAAATGAACGGCACATGTCCGCTACCATGGCGAACATCGACCGGTATCCTTCGCTGAGCTGCGAGACCGGGGTGAGCTGACCTTGGGCAGAAACACAAATTCCGGCTCGCCGATCATTCACGAGATCGTCGTCATCTCCAATCGGCAAAATCGTTCGGATGGTTCGGGCCACCTGATCGAATTCGCGCCCTCGCAACGACACGAGCCAGTCCGAAGGGTCGGGCAGTGGGTATCGTGAATCGAAAAGGCTGCGAACTCTCTGCGAGGCCCGCGAGCCGCGTCGGCCGCGGTTAGTCGCAAAATATCGATGAGGACCGTAGCCTAGGACTACGGCGGACTGATCATACGTACCGTCGATGTGCCCGCGCAGCGGATCATAAGAGAAATTCGCAACGGAGCGGGTGTCATGGAAGCGAACCTGCACCTCTACCGGCTTTTTGGTCCAGATATCCCAACCGCCCCTCTCCGTGCTCCGTGCCAGCTGGTGATAGGGTAGTCGCAGATTGCGCGCTTCCCGGGTTCCGAGAAGGGCGAGGGCAAATGCTACGAGGCAGGTCGATTTCCCGACAGCGTTCTCACCAAGCAGGAGCATGCATGGCGCCCCCGATTTCCTCTGCCGGACCTTCGCGAATGGAATGTCGATCGAGTCGATGGCTTTGAAATTCGTGATCGAGATCGCGGCGAGATCGGCGGTTGGCGCCAGCAAGCTGACAACCGGTTCTCTACCTGCCACGACGGCGATAGCATTCTCTGTCTGAGCCTGCTGTCGCCGCTCCAGTTCACTGCGCCTTATCCTGTCAGAATTTTTGACCAGTTCAATGACGGCAAGCAGCCGGTCCATGGCGTCGTCGTCACCCCCAGTGATGAAGGTTTGGAGCCGGCGCGTCAGCGAGGTGCCATTATTGATCGAGAGATTTTCCATCCCATATTCTGCGAGCGTTCGGACGATTACGTCGCGGCAGGCACCAAGGAACGAGCCTCGTCGAAGAAACCAATCCGGGAGCGTCGCGCGTTCCTTCAAGGCATTGCGCCAGACATGTAGCGCTTGATCGATGGCCTCTCGCCTCTCGTAGATCAGTTGCTCGTCGTTGAGCTTGAGGATAGCGACCGTCGTATTCCCCTTAATCGAACTCTTTCGCGCAAAGCATTCGCCTGTCATCAGATAGGAAAGGTGGGACGACGGATTGTCTGTGATGGGATCGATCAGGAGAGGTTTCTCAGCCGCCCGTAGCTCCTCGAAAGTGGCAAGGAAGCGGGCGCGATGACCGGAAACCGGAAAGTGGTCTTCCTTGGCCCTTTGGCATCGTCGGCAGATAAGAAAGAGATTGAGCCACTCATAAGCGAGCCAGGAATAATGATCAGAAAAGTCTGGCGATCTTTCCTCGGCACGGGCCACGAGGGGGCGGAAATGACCAATGCCCTCGGATGTCCCAATATCCCGCTCGCAAAAGCCACAACGTCCTTCGAAGTCTGACGCGACGAGGTTGACGACGTGACCCACGCGGAACATGTCATAGTCAATGGGGGCTCGCCGCTGGCGCCTCTCTTCTGGGCTGCGATGGGCCCAGTCTAGCAGACGATCACGCGGCTGCTCGATTTCCTCGAAAAACAATGGCGTGGGTGCGCTTCTTTTAACGCGTAGCACCGTGGATCCTTTATCTGTCGGTCGGCCGGCAGTCTATCCCAAGTGCTTCGGGAAGCAAACGGGCGCTCGATCGACGGCCACCGACGCGAGGTTCCCTGTCAGGCCGCAAAGCCTTTACCGCGCCCGCCTCTGTCATTCAGACGGCCTTATCGGCGCCTTCGAAGCAGACATCCCCCCCGGAACTGCGTCAGCACGGCATTTCCTCGCGTTCGGCAGCCCACGAGCGACCTTCCCCCAGCAAATCGGAGCCGCATGACCCAGACGCGGGCGGTCGCGTGTGAAAAATTAGCCGAGGGCATCGCATTTCGCTTGTTTGTGAAAGTCACACTCTTAGCGCTTGTTTCGGGTGGTGGTGTATCGGCGCCGGCCAGCCCAAACTATCTGCAACCGCATACTCGAGGAGTCGTAACGATGGCCAAAGCTAGCAAGGGAAGCAACGGCAAATCCGCAATGAATGGGGCTGCCGCCGCCCGTATCCAGGCCGCCACGGCGAAAGCTAATGGGGGTAAAGTGGCCACAGGAGACTTTGCAGCGCATGCGCAAAGGGCCGCTGCCGCCAATATCACCGCGGGCAAAAAATAGGCACATGGGTGGGCGGGCGTACTGCCCGCCCACAGCGGCTGGCGCGATTATGACATTAAGCCCGATGTTGCGGGCAGGGAGTTGGTGATGGAAAAAGAACTACCGGCGGAAAGCGCTATAAGAGCAAAGGCTGAGTCGGCGCTGCGGCGTGTCAATCTGTTGCCAAATGATTCGGAGCTGGCGGGTCGGTATATCCGTTTGGTAGAAAATGTATTCACGGCTGGGGCAAAAACCACTTCAGAAATCCAGAAAACTTATGGAAATCAACCTTCTGTGCCGCTACTGGCAAATATAGCGGTTCTGAAGCTTGCATTTGGCTTTGAGAACAAAGAGTTGGCCTACGCGATGTTGGGTCAGCACAAGGATCTTAAGAGGGTCATCAGAACTCAGAGCCCATGATATTGCGCAGAGGGCTGATGCTTATGGTCAGGCAAAAGATAAATTTTTTGAGTTGCAGAAGTTGCTTACTTCCGACCAGGCATTCGAAAAAATTGATCTTTTTGCCGAGCTTTTGGTGCTGCCCGAGGTGACAGAGACGCAAACGGCGGAGAGCGCATTTCCGGTCGTGCCGCTCTACATGGTGCAGCTAATGGAAAAACTACTAGAAAGCGAGGCGTATGAGGCGCGGGAGCCTGACGCGCTTTGCCTGGCGGCGGAGCATTTTGCCGCGCTGGGCGATGATAAGCGGGCTTGGGAACTGATTGACGAGGTCATCGCCCACGCGCCGGATCATCCTGGCGCGTGGTACCAGAAGGCGCGGTTGTCACTGAAAAAAGCAGCGGAGGAACGGCGCGCGGCGGCGTGTGCGCAGATGCTGAGCGAGGAGGGGGAGGCGCTCAGCGCCACCGAAGCGCATTTTGAGGAAATGGCCGGGAGCGAGCTTTTGAGTGCCCACAAGTTGCGGCGACAGGCGTTTGATGCAAGCCTGAAGGCTTTCAGCCTGCTGCCGGGCCGGGTGGTATACGAGAAAGCGGCGATAAAATGGTCACACGATTACGGGACGCTCCGGCAGCTTCGTTGTAAGATACTTGAATTTATTGTCCGTGAGGCTGGCGAACGCTGCAATCCATATTGGGAAAGTGGCGAGCTGCATGAGCGGATCGAAGCGCGCCTCGGCCGGACAAAGGACATCGTATTTCCGCCGCGGCCCGAGTACAAGGGCCCTGGCTTTGAACGGGTTGCGGCCCCCGAGAAAATGGCGCGCCTGTCAGCGCTGCCATTGTTCTCTGAGGACGTGGACAAGATGTTACCCCTTGCATATGAAGAATTCAAAAAATGCGGCCTTGTCGGGAACTTCTTGGGGCTTCAGCTTGAAGCCTTGAATTTTTTGCGTGTGTTGGCACCGTCTGACGTCTATCACCAAGAAGTAAAGGAATTCGCCGACAGCTTGAGTTGGGGCGACCCGCATACCGTAGGTTGGTACTTCGGGGCCTTTCCTGGGCACAACGACCCTGGTGACCGACGCAAGGTGCTGCACGAGCATCTCGGCTCTATTATGAGTTCCTGCGGCGCAGCGTGATTTTGTCGGGCAAATTTACGCAAAATGGAAAGATGATGTGGAGAAGCGGCGCCAAGCGGCGGTCGTGTCGATATACGACGAAGAAATCCGTTCCCTCTTTGCCGCGGGCGAGCGTTTAGCGGCGTATCAAGTGGCATGCAGAGGCGAGGCGGAAGGGGTATATCGACGAGATGAAGGGTGGGGGGCGCTAACCCTCTCGCGTTTGGCACAGTATGGAGCAACGGCTCTGGGAGGTATCGAGAACTCCCCTGAGATCATCCGCCAGCACCTCGCGGATACGGCGATGCGTGACTTGGCAGAAGATTGGTATGACGATTATTACGAAAATCAACTGGAGGATGAGGACGGGGGTATTTGCGCGGTCAGCCTGGATGCGCATCTCAATCGCCCGCCGTGCGAATAGAGTTTGCCAAGAATGGAGCGCTGCGTTGGTCGCACGCCGCTACCATCGGAATAAGGCAATTGGGAATGGCACCTTTCCTGAGATCATTGCCAGAAAGCGGTTCGGTGCTTTCGGCCCATCTTACCCATATCAAGCCCAGCTAATGGCCGGGCAGCGCCCATGCCTGTCGTTCCCGAACCATCATGTGGTGCTTGAAAGCAGCCGCCCCATGGTTGGATCCGGAACGGCGGCAAGCCTCCAATGAGCAGCCGAACTCATAGATAGTTATTTTAATGATTTTGGGCTTGTTCAGGGGCGGCCGCGATCAAATTTTGTTTGCCGGATTAATTGCTTAACGACAATCTTGCGAAATGCCAAAGATCTCGCTCGTGCTGTTTGATATGCATGACGTGCTTTGCCGGTTTGATCGGGCGAAACGGCTCGAGGATCTGGCGCGAATTTCGGGGAAATCGGCGGACGAGATTTTTGCGGCGATATGGGGGGCTGGCTTTGAAGCCGAGGCGGACGCCGGGAAGCTGGACAGGGTGGCGTATTTAAAGGGTTTTGGGGAGCGGTTGGGCTACCCGATTACGCTGGATGAATGGGTGGCCAACCGCAAGGTGGCGATGGTTCCGATGCCGGAGGTCTTGGCAATTATGGCGGACTTGAAAAACCGGGTGAAGGTGGCGGTGCTCACCAACAATCATACGCTCGTGCGAGAGCATTTGAATGTTTTGTTTCCCGAGCTTTTTGCTCTGTGCGGGGACGACGCGTATGTGTCGGCGCAGTTCGGCGTCGCAAAGCCGAACCCGGAAGTGTATTTGCGCTGTGTGGCTGCGGCGGGCGGTCGGCCTGAAGAAACTTTGTTCATCGATGATTCGAAAGCCAATGTGGATGGTGCCGTTGCGGCTGGGTTGGCAGGGTATTTGTTCACCGACGCGGCCGCTTTGCGGGTTGCTCTGCTGGATTTTGGTTTGACTTGTAAACCGGCATCCGATCGTGACCCCGGCTTGGCATCGTAATCATTTGATATGATTTGATAAAATGGGGTCGAGATGGAGGGCGGTCGGCGCTGATCGGGACCACACCCAATAGGCGATTTCTATCTATAAATCAGTAGGTTATCCATCATAGGCGCCGGGGTCCCGTTGTGGTGCCAATTCACAGCCACGGCGTGCTTTACACAATCCCGGCGGCGCGCCGGGCTTAGAAGTAATGG
Organism: uncultured Alphaproteobacteria bacterium; assembly: GCA_963750235.1. GTDB lineage: Bacteria > Pseudomonadota > Alphaproteobacteria > Acetobacterales > Acetobacteraceae > Acidocella. Next base: position 114,499 of record CAVVPW010000002.1, on the reverse strand, counting down.
GATGGTCCGCCCCCGTTCTGGTGCAATATCGGCAACAGGCAACGGACTAACCCAGGAGGAGCAGGTGAACATCGCGGTAATTGGCATCGATCTCGGCAAAAACACCTTCCATCTCGTCGCCCTCGACACGGCGGGCCGCGTCGCGCTACGGCGTAAGGTAACCAAGCGTAAGCTCATCGACTTGACGGCAGCCCTGCCGCCGACGCTGATCGGCATGGAGGCATGTGGCGGCGCTCATCACCTCGGACGGCTACTGCGGGCACAGGGGCATGATGCCCGGCTTATTCCGGCACAGTTCGTGAAACCTTTCGTCAAATCACAAAAGAACGACTTCCTCGATGCGGAAGCGATCGCCGAGGCGGTACAGCGACCGAACATGCGCTTTGTACCGATCAAAACGGAAGAGCAACTTGACATGCAAACGTTCCATCGCGTGCGAGACCGGTTGGTCGGTCGACGCACGGCGCTGGTCAACCAGATACGCGCCATCTTGCTCGAGCGCGGCCTTACGTTCCCCAAGGGGCGTAGCGGGATGGCAAGGCTGCTTGCCGAACTGCTGGCCGCTGACACCGCGGAGATTTCCTCGGGCATGCGCGAGTTGCTCTCCCTGCTCTTGGAGGAATGGCAGGACCTCGAACAGCGCATCAACACGCTCACCGATCGTATCGAGGCCGCAGCCAAGCAGAATGAGGTCTGTCGTAAGCTTGCGGCCGTTCCCGGCATCGGGCCTTTGACAGCCACTGCTTTGGTGGCCGCCGTGGCTGATGGCTCGATGTTCAGACGGGCGCGCGATCTTTCGGCCTGGCTTGAACTCGTGCCGCAACAGCGGTCTACCGGCGGAAAGCCTAAATTACTGGGAATATCCAAGCGCGGGAACAGCTATTTGCGGCGTTTGCTGGTGGTCGGCGCTCAGTCAGCGCGGCTAAACCTCAATCGCGAACGACACCCTCGCCTGGGTGAATGGCTGACGCGGCTTGAACAGCGGGTACACCGCAATACGGCGGTAGTGGCGCTGGCGAACAAGCTGGCACGCACCGCATGGGTCATTTTGCGGCAAGGCCGCAATTACGATCCGACGTTCGGCCTTCCTGCGGTACCCTGAGGGGTCCGGAAGCTGAACCGGTAGAGACGCTGCGAGGAAGACAAGATTGATGGACCGTCGGTCGATCCGCACCTGCTGAGCCTGATCGGGAAACTGGCCCACAAGGCCGCAGAAGTTATGAAGAGCCAGCAGGACGCGGATACCCATCATGGCCAGAGGCGACATACTGCCTCACGAACAGGCCGGATAGATTAACGCAGACCGTTCTTGTCCAGAGACCTTCAAAAGCCTTGCAGCCAGGGGGCGGACCATAGATTTCCCGAGGCGGCTTCCTTCAAAACTAATTTTTCCAGCGTCAGGTCCGAAACCGCCCGACGGAGCCGGGCGTTCTCCGCCTCCAGCTCCTTCAGCCGCTTCAGTTGGTCAACCTTCAGCCCGCCATATTCCTGGCGCCAACGGTAATAGGTCGCGTCCATCACGCCAATCGACCGGATCGCGTCAACCACCGACTTGCCCTGCGCGGTCAAAATCTCAACCTGACGCAGCTTCGCAATGATCTCCTCAGGCTTGTAAATCTTCCGCGGCATCAGACACCTCCATCCAAAAACTACATCAAGGACGGAGCACTTCTAAGGGGGCAGACCAGCCCCGCGCAGCGTTAACCGCGGCAGTTCGCTGCCGGACCAGCAAAGTCCTGGCCCGGTGCAGCGCAAGGATGCTCTGCTGTTCAACGGTTTTGATAGGAACAAACCGCATGTTGGGCCGAGCAACAGCCTCGCAGATAGCCTCAGCGTCGGCAGCATCGGTCTTATTGCGCTTAACGTATGGCTTCACATACTGCGGCGGGATCAAGCGTACAGTATGACCGAGACGAACAAGTTCACGGGCCCAATGATGGGCACTCGAGCAAGCCTCCATGCCTACCAGGCAGGCGGGCTGCTTGGAAAAGAACCTGAGTAATTCCCCGCGAGCAAGCTTCCGTTTGAGTGCAGGGTTGCCGGCTGCATCGACGCCGTGCACCTGAAACACTGATTTGGCTAGGTCGAGACCAATAGTGACGATGGACATCTGAATCACCTTTCGAGCTGAGATATAGGCTCCCCCTATTTAATTTTCGAACAGGGGCGGTCCATGCCATCAAATGGGCAACACAGCGCGCCAGGTACATGACGCTGGAAACCGTGGCGCCGTTGAGCGATACTCCCCACGTCAGCTTGCCAGAAATGGCGGCCTGACAACGCAGCCAATGCTGCTCAGGAAGCCGCTCCTACACCACACGGTGGGGCACGATCGAGTTTGAGGCAGAGCCCTAAAAGTACCCCCGCATAAGAGTTCGGTTGAAGTCGCTCATTGGGGGGCTATAGAGAACTCTTGGAATGGGGCGCATCTTATTTCGGACTATTACTGTTGCAGAAACATGTCGACAAAACCCAGCCACCTCTGTATGCTTTCCGTGGATTACGTTGTGCTGGTCTTCGCGCCTTCTTTTTCGAAAGTTGGCGGAGTTGTGCAATCTCTGATCCGAGAGGGAAAAGGAGAATGTCCCAGAGTTTTGACCTCCCGGTGGACGTGCCGTGGCAACTCGTCGCCGCCAGTCCCGACATGATGGACACGACTTTTTGCAAGGGTGATTTTCCCCCTCCGTGGCGGTCGTCACTGGCGATTTACGCCTACGAACCGTCGCCGGACGACCTGCCCTCACAGCTCTGTAATCAAAAGATTACTTATCTCAAAGTGAGCTGTTCCATCACTGGGTATCAGCCGACCCTCGAGGAAACCAACCAACTCAGTCCAGGGCCTCTCTCTTTACCTCCGAACCCCGCGCCGGCTCACGTTAATTTTCTTCCGGATGGGTCGCTTGACGACACTACCCTCCCGTTCGGTGATTTTGCCGACGCTTACTTTTCTTGCTACGGCGTTCTGCTTAACATTGCGGTTTTTCCTTCCACAACAACCGTTCCCTCAGCGACTGCGGGGCTCAGTACATTCCACTTCGACCTGGATAGTTCCTACCCCAACCCTCTCACCAGCGGCGATTTGACTTTTACTTTGACTCCCGGCGGGGCAAAATTGCCCGTGGCAAGGCTTCCTGGTGAGACCTCCTATGGTTTGCTGATCGGCAATGCACAGTTGCAGATCGATTTGCCACTTTCCAGAAATATCTCTTTAACCATCACGAACGCGAAACCGGTACGGGGGCAGTCCCAAGACGGCACAATCACCGCCTACCTGGGTACGCAGGCCGTGTTTACGACCCCTCTGGTTGCGGGGGTGGCCAATATCACTGCCGACGGCAACATCACGCGGGTCATTATACAATCAAAAGGCGCGAGTTACCTTGGCGCGATAACATACTCCGACGTTGAGCGACCCACCACCATCGGCGATTATCCGCATATCATTGATTTTGAGCCGAAGACGCGGGATCTGTATCAGGCAGCAACCGACCAGAACGAACTTCTGACCGGATCGAACACAGGAGTCAGTACGGGCAAGTCCATGTCGAATACGTCATCATCCGAGATGGGACTTGGGTTGAGTGGTGGGTATGCCGCCGGCCAGAGCGGCGGCCCAAATGTAACTGGTTCGGTGACAGGAAAGTGGGGCAATACTTCAAACGATTCGAGTTCGCTTCAGATCGACAATTCGCGGGAGCGCAGGGAAACCCAAGGGACAACGACGAACATCACTCAGCAGTACAACCTCTTGACCGGCTATCACGCCGGAACCAACCGCGCCGCATTCCTGATGCTGCCGCGACCGCACACGCTTCAGGCGACGGATTACCGCACGTTTGTACGCGGACTTCGGATGATAGAGGGGCTACAGGATTTCTTTCTGATCGTCTCGCGTCCGACGATATTGCCGGGTATTTGCATCGAAGCCTCTCTTGAAACTGGTCATTTTCCCGAAAACGTTTCCACCCAGGTTCCTCCGGTTGTGGTGCCTTCAGGCACTACGACATATTTTTCGGACTCAGCAAGCGCACACGCGAGTGGCGGCTTTACTACGTCACCAACCTTGACCCCGTTCACCATCAACCTTCCCGATCCTTACATCGTCGATTCGACCGCAACGTCCCCACCAGCTACCTACAGTTATTCTGGTGTTCCCGGTGTCTTTTACCATTGCCAGCCTATCGCCGGCCAAAACACAAACTCTACCGAGTGGAGCCAGGCCATAAACAGCTTCTCGCTGTCAATTTCGCAGAGCGTGGGGGGGACGGTCACTGGAGAGATAAGCATCACTGGCCAGGGTGCCCCTGCGGAACACAATGCGGATATCGAAGTCTTGTTCAAGATAGCACAGATCATGGCTCCGGCAGTCCCCGTCGATCAGGAACAGATTGTTGTTTCGGATTTCCTGGTTACCAGTCGGGAATTGTGCGTCTGCTTCAATTCCTGTCCGAGTGACAGGTGCGTTGAAATCGCTCCGCCCGTGCAGGTTCCTTACTCCCAAAGCCCGGCTGTCAATTCCGCAAGTTCATCAGGCAACGGCGAGGCCGCAGGGGTGGCGCTCGCAGTCCAGCAGGACAAGCACGGTTTGAGTGCACGCAGTTCCATCGTTTATGAGACGAAACTCAAGGTCCCGCGGCGACTTCTGAAGGCGGACCAACTGAAGCAATCGCGAACTCCGGCAGCCCGGGAGCTGATGCACCAGATCCAGCATCACTTGATGAACAGCTGGCGGATGCCGCAGCGCCGCGCGCACGGCGCAGTCGGCTTTCTGGATAGCGATTACCTGGCCGAACGCATCCGGCGGCGTTTGCCAAAGAAATACCTGTCGAGCCGTATCACGGAGGTCAAAGCCCTTTCCCCGAAGGTTGCCAGCTCCCTAGGGACTCATGCAACAATCGACGACATACTCAAGCTCGATCTCCATCGTTTGAGCCTTCGAGCGAAAGTAGATGTAGCGCAGGCCGTTGGCATCCGCCGGGCGATCCTGGGATTCCAACAGGAGCCAAACGATATTCCGGGCAACGAACCGGCCAAATCAGCGGGGCCCGTCAGAAATCCGCCGAAGAGCCGTACCCGCAGGAAGCAGTAGGCATTGAGGACAATATTATGGGCGACCAGGTACCGCCTTCGACCGACCTCGCCCAGGAATCCATGTTCGACAAACTCGTCGCCGCCATCAATGAGGCCCCGGGAAGCCCGGCCGAACTGGACGCAAAAATTTACAAGGCCGTTGGGCTTTACCTGAGCCTGACTCCGGACGCAAGTTATTACAATCCTGATGTGGCCCGGTATCAGGATGAGCTTACATCTCTGCTCGGTTCCGACAATTCAGATGCGATTACCAAATACCTTAATGCGTTTCTGAATTCCTCGGCCCAATACACTCCGGACTCACCACTAAATCCGCCCGTTGCAGCTGAGCCGGTCAATCTAGCCACTGGCCAATTTGTGTATTCGGTGGCCGATTTTGTCGTTTTAGGCGCCGGCATAGACCTGGTTTTTGAGAGAACTTACAAGAGCGGCGCCTTTTGCGTGGGACCGCTGGGCGCCAGTTGGGATCACTCGTGCAATTTGTGGCTGACCGATAACGGCGACAACAGTGTGACCGTTATGGGCGGTCAATTGCGTCCGGTTATCTATTTCCTAAACCAGAATGTAGACCCCCCATACTACGTTGCCATCGCGGAGGACAGCATTGTTGTTGCCGTCACAGACGACGCGTTTGAGCGGCGGTCGCCGGATGGCCGCGTCGTCCGGTTCGAAAATTTGAGTGGAGATGGCGTGACTTACCAGGCCGCGGAGCTGTCCGATCGGTTTGGTAATACTCTGTTATTCAACTATGACGGCCAGTATCGTTTGAACACCGTTATGGTAAATAATGCACAACGCGTCGTCACGTTTTCTTGGGACGATCAGTCCCGCATTATCGGTATCACCCTCTTCCCCTCTACCTATGTAAGCGGCACTGGCACGGCGGTGATAGAAAGAGTGTGGGCTTTTGAATACGATGACTTTGGCGATCTGGTCATGGTGACTGGTCCGCCAACGGATGACTTTCCGCAGGGGCGGGCAACTCAATATGCCTACTCATCTCCATCTTCGGCGGCAGTTCGACCGCACGACCTGCTTTACATTACGGACCCTAACGGTACCACGTATTTGGAGAACCAGTACGGCTCGGAGGAAGGGACCGCCGGTTTCGGCAAAGTCGTCAGCCAGCGTGTTGGGAGCGGAATTTTCCTGTTCGACTACGGAGATATCCTGCAGGACCCGTCCTGGACTTACGCCGAACAGGATTGCCCCACATCATGCGTAACAGTCTTACAGCGTAACGGGCATTCAGTTTATTATGTTCTGAACGCTCAGGGCAACATTCTCTTCTCGCAGGAATCCATCTTAGCCGGCGGCGAGGAGGCGCAAATCATGTGGCGCTATGCCTACGATGCCGACGGCAGGAGAATTGCGACTCTCTCCCCGGAAGGGAGGATGACGCAAGTTTATTATGGCCGCGAGTATTTTTATGAGCGCCCGTTGAACCCGGGGAACCCTACGCTTTCGCCCTGGATGGACTTCCAATCTTTCGGCACAAGAACATGCGCAATTTGCGAATGTTCTCGCGACTATCAGGCGCTTTGACCTGTTTGACTTCAGCACGCTGTCGGAAGATCTTTCCATCTACCGCAATATCTTCCCCGATGCTCTGACTCCCGATGCGCTCGGCAATGATATCATCACGAAATATAGTTATGAAGACCGCTTCCAGCAGCTGGCTATGGTGTCCGATCCACGCTACACTACCAGTGCTGATCCCGCGTCTCCCGAATCTTCAGACCCCACCAGCCCGTATTCCGCGCATCTTACAGTCGCCATATTCAACGGCGATGCAGCTGCGACTCTCCGGGCCATAGCGTATCCGTACACCACATATCCCGCTGCCCTTCCCAGTGGCGCAAAGGGGATTTCGGGGGCAGAATTGTCGTTCGATGCCTATGACCGGAATGGGAGAATTCTGCAATACACTTTGCCGGAAGGCAACACTGTTGGCTTCAGTTATTTCCATGGAAGCCCAGCGCAGCCCACCATTGACGGGTTCCTCGCTTCGCGGACAGCGGGCGTTGGAGCACTTAATCTTGTGACGAGGCTCAGCGTGAATGAGGCCGGGCAGATAATTGGCCTCACCGATCCACGAGGCTACTTTACAGGTTTTGGAATTGACGCTGACAGTCTTGTACGTACTGTCACACTTCCGGTTGCAGGCTACGCGATAGCGTTCACATATGATGGGAATGATCAGACAACCTCGCTACGGGCAGCGATAATCAATCCCGACGGATCGATCGGTTCCGGAAGCCCGGAGATTGCGACTTTTGCGTACAACTCGGAAATGAGCCGCACGCTTACTTCCTTTGGCGACAGCTCAGCAACTCCGCCGCGGCAGCGCCGAAGCATTTACGATTTGGCGAACTGTCTCATCCGCCTAGTTCTGCCCCGAGGCAACTCGATTTGTTACGAATACGAAGAACGCTTGCTCCTCAAACGGGAAGCGCGCGCCTGCTGCGCGCATGAGGCTGCCACTACAGCGTACGGCTATGATCTGGACGGCCTCCAAGTGTCTGTTACCGATCCCCGGGGTGGAGTTACTTCCTCCACGCTCGATGCGTTTGGGCGGGTGATCGGGATCACAGATCCATTGGGCAATCTGCAAAGGATCGTTTACGACAAGCTCGGCAATGCGGTTGTTCGCTGTTGGTTTGGGGCTGCCTCAAATGGGACTTTTCCACTCCTTCGCCGCACGGAGGGTACCTGGGACGAGCGCAATCAGTTGACCCGTGAGCGGAAGGCGCTGTTTACGGCCGCCATCAACGTCGCCGATCCATGGGCGACACTGGACTGGGAGTTCAACGCCGCAGTTGCCGCTGGGATCGTGCAGTTTCACGACACATTGGTTTATCGCGACGGCAACAGGAGAGTTTTTCGCGTGGTCGATGCCAACGGGAACGCGACGACGATGGAGTATGACGCGGCCGACCGGTGCTACAAGACGACCGATCCGACGGGCAGCTACGACGTTGTTGCCTATGATTCCGCGGGCAACGTGGCACGCCTCGACCGCTACTGCGTTGACGCCGCGGCCGTGGTCCGTGCCGTGATTTCGACATTGTACGAATACGACACCTTGAATCGTCTGATCGCCGTTACGGATGGCGCCGGGAATTGTATGACTCGCGGCCTGGACAGCCGGGGCTTGCTCCGCGATCAGACCGATGCGCTGGGTCACACAATCGAATGGACGTACAATGGGTTCCGCGACCGAATCACCGAGACCGTAACGCTGCTCCGGCCTGGAGGAGCCAGCCCCGACAAACTGACAACCGCTTGGTCGTATGATCCAAACAGCAATATCACCAGCGTGGCCGACGCCGCTGGAAACGTCACCGCCATGCAGTACGATCTCCTCGATCGCCTCGTGCAGGTGACCAACCCCGACGGCACTTCACGCAGCACTCATTATGATCGGTCTGGCAACCGGATCCAGAGGACCGACGAAGACGGTGTTGTCCTTAACCAGACCTTCGACGCCTGTAACCGTCTCCTAACCATTGCCGTGCAACAAGTTGCTGCACTGCCGGCCTCGGCTGAACAGATGGCGGCGTTCACCTACGACGGAGTTGGGGCACTGGTTGCCCACGAAAATGCATTCGTGAAAACAGTTCGGAACATTGACTCGGCCGGCCGGTGCTACCTGGAAACGCTGACATTCGGGCCGCCCCTCAACGCACTCCAGTCGCCACTTACGGTCGGCCGCCAATTCGATGCGGTCTCTAACCTCACTCAGCTTTCCTATCCATCGGGACAAGCCGTGCGTTACGGCTATGATGCGGGCAACCGCCTTGTAGACATCGACTCCACCGCCAACGCGAACGCTTATCCAGGCGACCCGGCGGCTCCAACGAGCCGCCGGGTCGTTCAAAAGACGCGCTGGGGTGCTTTGCAGGTTTCGGCCCAGTTAGGAAACGGTATCGTCATCGCATCGGCCTATGACCCGGCGGGCCGCCAGATTGCCGCCGACTGTAACCTCGGTAACGGAGATGGCTTTCAGTTGCAACAGCTCTGGGACGGCGCCGGAAATCGGCGCCTGACGATTGAGAATTTCGCAAACACTACCCGCGGCTACCGATCCGATTACGATTCCACCAACCGTTTGACCGGTTCACTTATGTTGAACGACCCGGTGGTCATTGCGACAAACGTCCTCGCGCCTCCCACTAATCCTTTGCCGCTCCCATCGCTTTCCGCCCAGGGAGAGATCGATGCGATTGTCGTCGGCTCCTCGGTGACTCTATCGCCGCAACCGGAATTCAGCTATGACGGAGCAGGCAATCGTGTCCGCGCTAACGGCATCTCTTACGCTTCGAACGCCCGCAACGAGTACCTAAGCGCAGGCTCCTCGCATTTTAGCTACAATGGCGCCGGCTGTCTGATCGCCGACGCAAAATTTGCTTATGCATATAATCTGCGCGGTCAATTAGTACAGGCGTCGGCCCAGTCCAATGGCAGTATTGTTTTACAAGTCTTTCACGATGCGCTTGGCCGTCCCGCCGGGGTCGTCGAGAGCGGGCGCACGCGGGTTTTTGTTTCGGACGACGGAGGCGCCATTGAAGCCTGGGATAACGGTGTGCTCTCTGCTGTGTACCTGCGGGAAGGTCGCGACCAGTTGTGCTTCTTCGCCGCCGGGGGCAAGGACCAGTTCGTTCTCCGCGATGTGCTTGAATCCACACGCCTCACGTCGGATTCCCAGGCGGCTGTCACAGGCATTTTCCGATACGATCCGTTCGGGATGCTGCTCTCGGCGTCAGCAACAGCTCCGTTTCTGTATTCGGGCAAATACCTGTACGCCTCGATCGGTTGGTATGAATATCGGCGGCGGCAGTATGTGCCGGGCCTTGGCCGTTTCGCTCAACCAGACCCCGCGGGATTCGTTGACGGCCCAAATCTTTATGCGTTTGTTGGCAATAACCCGCTTTCTGCACGGGATCCGAACGGGACGAATCGGGAGGATGTCAAACCCGCGGCATCGGATGATTCGCAACCGGATGGCCAAAAGCCGGCGGGCGCCGACATGAAGAACCCCTTTCGCCCGACGCCATTCGAACTATCTGTGGCGACTCGTATTAAGGCGGAAGAAGGTCGGGAGTGGCGCCAGGGCCGGCCCGAGACAGAAGAGGACAGAATCACGAAACCTCTTCGGGACCTGGACGCTCGCAAGCGCCGCAATCCACGGTTTGCGTCGCAGATTTAAGCCGCATTTGATCAGGAGACTCTAATTAAGGCTGCCCCGTTATTTCTTACTGGAGTGCAGTTACTGGCCGAAGGGGCGGCGGGGGCATCAGCCATAATTGCCGATGCGCCTGAAATCCCGAGAAGCCCTCCCCCTGCTGAAATCCCGAGCAGCCTTCCCCCTGTCGGCGACACTGAGAAATGGTTCGGGCCGTTCCAACACCAAATCAATAAACGTGGCCTCAGCGACATCGTTGCGAACAACCGTCTTATATCAACGCCCGCGAGGTACAATTGGGGATCGGAGGAAGCAGTTAGAGCAGGATTTGGTGAAGCAACGTTTTCTGAAACAACAGAAGATATCGAGTTCTTTACGAAGACAGAGCCACGGATCAAGTATACCATAGATTGGAAGACACAAAAGATGGTGCCAATCCAAGCCGACTGGCCGATGCCAGAGGGCGAATATTTAGAGATTCGCTTGCAAAGAATATTCTACCCCGATGGAACCATCGATATTTTTGGTTTCTAAATAGCGGCGGCAAGGTGTACCACTGAACCGGCTGATTTGCGGCGTTATGGCGGCGCAAAAGTGTACCGGTCCTGCTTAGCCCCTTCTCTGCCTATGGTTGGCATGGAGGGGCTGGAAGGAATGTTTACGGTGGAACTCAATGCGGCTGTGAGACGTGCTGTGATGGTTGACGGGCTGAGCCACCGTGAGGCGGCTCGGCGATTTGGGGTTCACCGGAACACGATCGACAAGATGCTTCAATTTTCGGTGCCACCTGGCTACCGGCGGCGCGAGCGGCCGGTTTCGAAGAAGCTCGGCCCGCATATCGCGTGGATCGATGGCATTCTGGAGAACGACCGCAGTCTCCACTGCCAAGCAGCGTTCTCCCCTTAATTTCAAGGGCTAGTGCCATGTCGAGGCAAAGCTCGGCTTGAGGGAACTTCTGCAATCTGTCAGTTAGCGCCCAGAGCGGACAGGCGGCTTACGGCCCGGTTCTGCCACGATCCGCCATTCTGCTTCGCGCCCATCCAAGACGTTCCGTAGATCGGCGCCGGTTTCCAACAGCGGACCTTGCGCTGAATAGCTGCGCCGGCTGTTGTGGGCCATGACCGGCCATTCGATCCGCTGGACGGCCGCGCATCAGGCGGCCATTTCCCTCGTCCGTTCAAGCGGAATGCGAAATATGAAGCTGGTCCCAAGTCCCGGTCGGTTTCCTCTTGGATGCCACACTAGACGACTGGTCTAGTTTCGCATATTCTCCGTGGATCATGTCTATGCACCAAACTGCGCAAGCCCGCGACGTCCGACAGCAGATTCTCGACACCGCCCAGATCATCATCAGCGGCAAGGGCTTCTCGGCCGTTGGCTTGAACGAGATTCTCGCCGCAGCGGGTATTCCGAAGGGGTCCTTCTATCATTATTTCAGTTCCAAGGACGCCTTTGGCGAGGCGTTGCTGGAGAGCTACTTCAAGACCTACCTGGAAGACCTCGACGCCATGCTGCAAAGTCCGGGCCTCAATGGGGGGCGGCGCCTGATGCTCTATTGGCAGAAATGGGTGGACACCCAGGCCAACTGCGATCCCGAGGGTAAATGCCTGGCGGTGAAGCTGGGAGCCGAGGTGGCCGACCTTTCCGAGGCGATGCGAGGCGTTCTTATGCGTGGTACGGCGAGCGTGATCAAACGGCTGGCCAAAGCGATCGAGCACGGCGTTGCCGATGGTTCGGTTACGGTCGACGGGGACGCGCGGCAGGTGGCGGAGACGCTTTACCAGACATGGCTCGGCGCCAGCCTGCTCGCCAAGATCACGCGCAACGCCGAGCCGTTGTTGGGGGCACTCGCCGCGAGCCGGCGCACGCTTGGGATCAAGTAAGCGGCGTAAGCCGCCGACTGAACGAACACGCCACGGAGACATCTTTGCCGTTGAAGCCTCGGCATTTGCCGAAACTATATACGACCGGTCTAATAAGGAGAGTGACAGTGCTGAATTTTGAATTCTACAACCCCACGCGCATCGTCTTTGGGAAGGAGCCTGTGACAACGATCGTTCGCCAATTGGAGGATCTGTCATGACCACAGCCGTCAACCATCGCATTTTGCTCGACAAGCGCCCCGACGGGGCGCCGAAACTCACCGACTTCCGGCTGGACGAGCAGCCTGTTCCTGAACCGGGTGAAGGGCAGGTTCTGCTCCGCACGGTCTATCTTTCCCTCGATCCCTATATGCGCGGCCGAATGGGTGACTCGGCATCCTATGCCGCACCGGTCGGCATCGGCGAGGTCATGGTTGGGGGCGTTGTAGCGCGAGTTGAAACGTCTCTCCACCCTGACTATCAAGCCGGAGACCTCGCGCTAGGATATACCGGCTGGCAAGAATATGACGTAAGCGACACGACCAATCTCACCAAACTCGACGCTGGGATGGCTCACCCTTCCCATGCACTCGGCGTGCTCGGTATGCCAGGTTTCACCGCCTATATGGGACTGCTCGACATTGGCCAACCAAAAGCCGGAGAAACCGTTGTTGTTGCAGCGGCCAGTGGTGCGGTTGGGTCGTTGGTCGGGCAAATTGCCAAACTGAAAGGCTGCCGCGTCGTTGGCGTTGCCGGTGGCAGTGAAAAGTGTCGTTACGTCGTTGAGGAACTGGGCTTTGATGCTTGCATCGACCACCGCGCCGCCGATTTCCCGGAAAAGCTGGCTGCCGCCTGCGTAAGAGGCATCGACATCTATTTTGAAAACGTCGGCGGCGCCGTGTTTGATGCCGTTTTGCCTCTACTCAACGTTGGGGCACGCATTCCCGTGTGCGGCACGATCGCCAACTACAACGACACTGCGCTGCCAGATGGCCCTGACCGCATGGGCTTATTAGCTCGAACCATCCTCATCAAGCGCATCAAGATGCAGGGCTTCATCATTTTTGAAGACTACGGCCATCGCTATGGCGAATTCTTCAGTCAGATGAGCGACTGGCTTGCCGCGGGCCAAATCAAATTCCGCGAAGACGTCATTAACGGCCTGGAAAACGCACCGCAAGCATTCATCGGTCTGCTTGAGGGAAAGAATTTCGGCAAGTTGATCGTCCGCTTGGCGAGCTATTGAAGAGCCACGGCACTGGTCTATTCACTCATGCGCTGAAAGAATCAAGATGAAAAAGATACTCATTGTTTTGACCTCGCACGACCAACTTGGCAATACCGGTGCAAAAACTGGATTCTGGCTGGAAGAGTTTGCCGCACCTTATTACGTCTTCAAGGATGCGGGCACCGCAATCACGCTGGCTTCACCGCTAGGTGGCCAGCCGCCACTTGACCCCAAGAGTGACGAACCAGATTTTCAAACCAAGGCAACAAATCGCTTTAAAACAGATGCTGCCGCCCAGGCTCAATTGGCCGACACGCATCGACTGGACACAATTGTTGCCGATGAGTTCGATGCCGTGTTTTACCCCGGTGGCCATGGCCCGCTGTGGGATCTGTCTGAAGACACATTGTCGATAGCGCTGATCGAAATCCACCCTCGCCGCAGGAAAACCGGTTGCTGCTGTGTGTCATGCGCCGGCAGTTCTGCGGCACCCGAAAACTGCGGATGGCAAATCTGTTGTGGCTGGCAAGAGGGTAACTGGTTTTACTAATACCGAAGAGGAAGCGGTTGGACTGACCAGCGTTGTACCATTTTTAGTGGAAGATATGCTGAAACAAAATGACGGCAGCTATTCAAAACTGGCCGACTGGCAGTCGTATGTGGTGGCCGATGGTTTACTGATTACCGGACAAAATCCGGCATCGTCAGAACCTGCCGCCACGGCTCTTTTGCATGCCATCGGGCTCTCTTGAAACGTGTAACAACAAGTACTTCGCAATAGCCGTAGGTGCCAATGAGCGGCACTTAAGCAACTACTGTTTAGGTACTCAGCTATTCCATCAACAGCAAAGGAATCATCATGACCACAAAAATCGAAAAAGTGATTTACCAAGCCCACGCAAAATCCACTGGCGGCAGGGACGGCACGACCCGCACATCGGATGGGCTTCTCGACCTAAAACTCGCCGTTCCCAAGGAAATGGGCGGCGCTGGCGGCGGTGTGAATCCAGAACAGTTGTTTGCTGCCGGCTATAGCGCCTGCTTCATTGGCGCGATGAAGTATGTTGCCGGACTAGACAAAATCAAGCTTCCCGCAGAAACCAGCATTGATGCCACTGTAGATATCGGGCAAATTCCTCAAGGTTTTGGTATTGGGGTGCAACTGAAGGTGAGCATTCCTGGCATGGAGCGTGCCGCTGCAGAGACATTGGTACAAAAGGCCCACGCGGTATGCCCGTATTCGAACGCCACCCGTGGCAATATCGACGTGGTCTTGATGATAGCCTAAGCGGTCGGCCGTGAAATACGGCCATCATCCTGATCAGCAAAGATTTCCCATGGTTTCCAAGTAATCGAATTTGCAAGAAAGCCGTGGGTAGCCCACCGCTTTCTTGCGTTTTGGGATTCCGAAATCGACGGTGTTGTCCGTGAAAAACGTTTGGGCGGGCGCTCCGACGGCCAGGCGGCCGTCAATCATCGCCCGCACCATCCCCCTGATCAGGGAAAAAAGAAGCCTCAGCCACTTGAGGAGAAGGCGAAAGTTGTGGCCGGCGCCGGAGAGGATGGCGTTGATGCGGTCTCTGTCCCTGCCCTTGAGGTAATTTCGGTCGAGCAGGCCGTCATTCGTCATGTGGCCGATGACCGGCTCTATGGCGGCACGGCAGCGGAGTTCGCTGCGGATGGCCTCGGTGGGGGCCTTGTTGCCGGCGCGCCAGACCTTAAATTGGTCGAGGCCGTGGCCCTGATGGCCTTTGTCGACATAGATGCGCTTGACGGTGACGCCGGTCCAGGCTTCGGCGGCCTCGTGTGTGTGGCCGTCAATACCAGATCACGACGGCGCATGATTGAGGTGTCCACTGGTCTGCCCCCTTAGAAGTGCTCCATCCTTGATGTAATTTTTGGATGGAGGTGTCTTATGCCGCGGAAGATTTACAAGCCTGAGGAGATTATTGCGAAGCTGCGCCAGGTTGAGATTATGACCTCGCAGGGCAAGTCAGCTGTTGATGCAATCCGGTCGATTGGCGTGACGGACGCGACCTACTACCGCTGGCGTCAGGAATATGGCGGGCTGAAGGTCGACCAACTGAAGCGGCTGAAGGAGCTGGAGGCAGAGAATGCCCGGCTGCGGCGGGCGGTTTCGGACCTGACGCTGGAAAAATTGGTTTTGAAGGAGGCTGCCTCGGGAAACTTCTAAGCCCGGCGCGCCGCCGGGATTGTGTAAAGCACGCCGTGGCCAAGCTCGGCGTGTCGGAGCGGTTTGCCTGCCGCGTGCTCGGGCAGCCGCGGGCGACGCAGCGCAAGGTGCCCGGGACGGCGGATGAGGAGGCGGCTCTGACGCAGGACATCATCGCTCTGGCCCGGCAATATGGCCGCTATGGCTACCGGCGGATCACGGCGTTGCTGCGAGACGCCGGCTGGCTGGTGAACAAAAAGCGCGTTGAGCGGATTTGGCGCCGGGAGGGGCTGAAGGTGCCACAGCGGCAGCCGAAGCGCGCCCGGCTGTGGCTGAATGACGGCTCGTGCATCCGACTGAAGCCGGAACGGCCAAACCATGTCTGGGCTTACGATTTCGTCGAGGACCGCACGCATGATGGCCGCAAGCTGCGCATGCTGAACGTCGTCGATGAATTCACCCGGGAGGCGCTGGCGATCCGGGTGGCGCGGCGGCTGAATTCGCATGATGTCATCGACGTGCTTTCGGATCTGTTCATCCTGCGCGGCGTGCCGGGGCATATTCGGTCAGACAACGGGCCGGAATTCATCGCCAAGGCGGTGCAGGCGTGGATCACCGCCGTCGGTGCCCAGACAGCCTACATCACGCCAGGCAGTCCCTGGGAAAATGGCTACATCGAAAGCTTCAATGCCCGCCTGCGGGACGAGTTCCTCAACGGTGAAATCTTCTACACCCTGCAGGAGGCCAAGGTGCTAATCGAAGCCTGGCGCCGCCAGTACAACACCGTCCGGCCACATTCATCCCTCGGCTACCGGCCGCCCTCGCCAGAGGTTTTGCTGTGGCCGCCACCGCCAGCCGCGTTGAAGGGCGCGGCGCCAGCCACAGCAAAACCAGTCCAGCCGCCATGCAATTAGCTACATTGGGCTTGGACTACCGTTCGGGGGCTTGCCAGTCACACAAAGCTTGGCGAACCCTGCGCAAACTTGAACCCGCCAGCGAACACTTCCCCGGCATTCGCCTAGTCTTGCTGCACTCCCTCGCGCATGCATTGATGCGACAGATTGTTCTGGACTGCGGCTACACCGCAGCCAGTATTCGTGAACGCCTCTATTCGCGTCAACCAGGCGAGGACGGCGGCGAGATGGCCGGGATCCTGCTCTACACCGCCGCACCGGACAGTGAAGGCACGTTGGGCGGCTTGGTTGAGCTGGGCGACCCAATCACACTGGGACGCCATTTGCAGCAAGCCTTGGAGAGTATGCGTCTTTGCGCGTCTGACCCCCTCTGCGCCGAACATCTGCCAGACACGCTGGGACGAACCATCCAGGGCGCCTGCTGCCATGCCTGCCAGTTTGCGCCCGAAACCTCGTGCGAGCGGGGCAACCGCTACCTGGATCGGTCAGTGCTGGTCAACACATTTGCCGGCTTTGGAACGGCATTCTTTGATTGATCCATGAAAAGAGACCTTTCCGCGCAGATACGGGGTGTTGTCAGACGCGCCCCCGCTGCCTGGCTGCAGGACGTATGTACGGCATTGCACAGCGCCCCACCGACTGCCACGGCAGATTTCATCAAGAAACGCATTCCGGCGACCAGCAATGCAGATCTGTCATTCATACTTTACAGAGTCATCGATGCCGCTGAAGGGGAGTTTTCGTGGGAGGCGCTGAGCTGCGGCCTGAAAATGGCATTCGACACCTACGTCGAAGCTCAAAGTACGCGCCATATTGAAATGCTGTGGTCTGGCCCGCCACCCGCTGGGCATTTGCCGGCCCGTCGCATTGATCAGGCCCTGTATGATCTGATTGCCAGTGCGAAGGAGGAGATCCTGCTAGTTACCTTCGCCGCGGCCAAAGTGGATCGCTTGGCGGCTGAATTGACCAAAGCGGCTGCACGGGGCGTCAAGATACAACTCATACTCGAGTTTGCAGAGGCGTCGGAAGGGCAACTCAGCTTCGATGCCCTTAGGGCATTTCCTACTGCGTTGGTGCATGCCTCAGAAGTCTATTTCTGGCCAGTCGAAAAACGGGAGCGGAACCAGGCGGGCAAACCAGGCAAGCTCCATGCAAAGTTGGCTGTAATTGATAACGTGGTGCTCGTCTCAAGCGCCAACCTTACGGATGACGCATTCTCAAGGAACCTCGAGCTGGGGGTAAGTCTCACCGATCCAGATGTGGTTCGATGGGCGATAGATCATTTCGGTGGCCTGATCTGTGACTCGACGTTAATGCGCGTCCACAGCTAATTCGTTCTGGGACGGAAAAATCCTGTATCAATTGGCGTTCTACTACGTCTGGCGCAGCCGGTCTGCCTCGGTACGGGCGACGACGGAAGCCTATCTGACGCGCCGGATCCGCGCGATCCATGCCTACTTTTACGGTGCCTATGGTGCGCCGCGCGTTTATGCCCGAGCTGAAGGAGAATGATGTGGCGATCGGGCAGAAATGTGTCGCCAGCCTGATGCTAGTGGCTGCGCTGGTCAGCGTCAGCCGCCGGCGCGCTATCCTCGGCGCATGCACCCCAGACCAAGTCTATTTTATCCAGTAACCGCTGGTTGCGGCCGCCTGAAAAAATCACCACCGGTGTCTGGGCCTCGCTCCAGTCGGGCTACGCCCTCCTTGCGCGAGGCCCAGACACCGGCATACCACAAACCAACCCGGCAGAGCCTCCACTTATAGAAAGTGAAATGGTGTTCAGGCGAAGGCAGCCACCTCTCTCTTGCGTCGAAGAAGGCGTCTCCTCAGTCTGCGGATTTGCAGACCGTCCTAAGGGCATGCCTCTGAAGCGCTGCAGACCTGCGGCCAGCGCCCGGGGGGCGGGGCAATAGCGAGCTAATAATTAAAGAGAGCACTATGATATCAGAAGCGGGGCTGATAATGGGTACAAGAGGCCCCCGGTTCGAATCCGGGCGCCCCGACCAGATGGAAGGAAGAGGTTATGCGGGCTCGTATTTATCTGCCGCCGAAATCCGCCATGCAGTCCGGCCTGGCGCGGACCCAGCGCTGGACTCTGGAGTATGAGCCTGAGCACAAGAAGATTCGTGATCCGCTGATGGGCTGGACCGGCTCGGACGACATGCGCCAGCAGATCCGCCTCAGCTTCGAGACGCAGGAAGCCGCCATCGCCTATGCCGAGGGGCAGGGTATACCGTTCGACCTGGAAATTCCCCCGGCGCGGACGCTCAGGCCCAAGGCCTATGCTGATAATTTCCGCGTCGACCGCAAGGAAAACTGGACGCATTAAGGCGGCCAGGGTACCACGGGCTGGCTTGGCCACGCGCCCTTAGCTCAGTTGGATAGAGCACGAGACTTCTAATCTTGAGGCCGATGGTTCGAACTCCATCAGGGCGCGCCATAAAATCAATAAGTTATGACGTGCTGTTTCTCCACGGGGTGAACCGGGTGGGCGTCGAGGTTACCACCTAAGCTACCACCGCAGGGGGCGACTCGGCGGAACCCTTGCGAGTCGCGCCGGTCCGCCGGATGATTGGGGGTATGACGCCGCCCAGCGATGACCTGCCGCCCCTTCCTAAGCTCCCCCGGACCTGGGTGAACTTGAGGGAGCTTGCCACCCTACCCGGTATCCCAAACGGCCTGTTCGGCATTCTGGCAAAAGCGATCGTTGAGGGGGAGATCCCCTGATTCATACCGGGCCAGTTCGTCCGCCGCGAGTACTTCAAGTGCCTCCTGCCAGTCCTCATCGTCGCGCTGGCAATCACCGTTGTCCTCCTCTTAGTGGCGCTTGTAGTCATCATGAAAGCAGTCGCAGTTATCGTCATTCTGCTCGGGCTCGCCGTAGAGCGGCGGGTAGAGGCGAGGCAGCGGCTGATACAGCGGCGGTTCCGCCCCGTACGGCGCGGGTGGCGCGGTGTAACCGAAGGGCTGAACGTACAGCGGCGGCAGGCCAAACCAGAAGGTGGTGTGGGCGTGGTGGCCGTGCGCGCCGCCGAGGTGGGGCAGCAGCAGTGCTGTCGCCCCCACGACGGCCGCGCGAAGGAGGCAGCAGACCGCGACCCAGCTGGAGGCGCTCCCACTGTTTCTGAAAGCGGTATGCCCATCATAACGCCTAAGGTCGACAGGCGTTTTGTGCGCGTTGAAGCGCGCCCCAGTGAAAGGGTGGCTCTTCCCTACGTCCCCGCCCTCCACGCCAAAAAGTAGGGAAGGCAACGTAATGAGGACCACCCCGAGGTAGATCACCGCTCCCGTGAGCAGGATGCCTATCCGAACCATCTTTCGATGCCGAGATTGGTCAGCTCGCGTGATTTTTCCTTGGTCATTCCTTCCTCCATGGTAACCGGCAGGCGAGGGTACCAGGAGGTTACCAGTTTTCGCCGCCCACGGGGGGGGGCATCGGTGGTAACCTGAAGACGCCAAAGGCCGCCTAATGACGCATATATAATCGCTCCCTTCAAAAAGTTACAGGTATATCCGGCATCTTTTTTTGAACGATCAGAGACCGTAAGAGCGCCAACGACTCCCGTGAGATCGGAAGGTCGGATCGGTCTTGCGACTTCTAATCCTGAGGCCGATGGTTCGACTCCATCAGGGCGCGCCATTTCCTTTGAGGTAGGGACAGCGAGTTTCGGGAGGCCGCCCCGACCGCTCCGGGCCGCTGCAAGTGCGCCCCACCACATCCCACCGCAGCTCCCATTTCGGCGCAAATCTCCCGGTGGGGCGCCTCGGGCGGGCGCGCCTCAACCCGGCTTCCGCCGGTTCCCGCCGCTGGACAATGGTTCCGGCGTGTCCTCGCCAGGCTTGGGCCGGGCGAGCAGCCCTTAGCTCTCCACGCCCAGCGCTGCCGCGATCCCCTCCAGGGTCCCCACCGTCGGGTTCTCCTGCCCGCGCTCCAGCCCCGAAGGGTGGTTGCGGGAAGCGCGGTCGACCGTGGTGGACATCGCGATCGGCCGGCCGAACGCGACCGGGGCGTGAACGATAGCCGCTGGACGGGGCCAACAGCTTCCCTCTGGCCAATGGTGCGTGGATGGTTCCCGAAAATTAATGCACATGATTCATGAAAGTTGATGAGGACTATTCATTTGATTGTGTCGAGCCGATAGTTATTGTCTGGGAGGCTTAAGAGGAGCCGCCCATGACGAATATCCAAAATCGACAGGTCCGGCTTGCCGGCCGTCCCGTGGGGTTGCCGAAACGGGCAGACTGGGAGTTCACGGCGGAGCCCGTACCCGAGCCCGGCGAGGGTGAGGTCCTGGTCAAGGTGTCGTACCTGTCGCTCGATCCGGCGATGCGCGGCTGGATGAACGAGGGGAGATCCTATATCGAGCCGGTTGGTATCGGTGAGGTGATGCGCGCGCTCGGCGTTGGCCAAGTGATTTCGAGCAGGGATCCGTTGCTGGCGGTGGGGGATTTCGTTTCGGGCCTGACCGGTGTGCAGGAATGTGCCGTGCTCAAGGCCAGGCATGTGACCAAGGTGGATCCCCGGTTGGCCCCGTTGCCGGTCCATCTCAATGTTCTCGGCATGCCGGGGATGACTGCCTATTTCGGCCTGTTTGCCATCGGTGAGCCGAAGGCGGGCGAGACGGTGGTCGTCTCCGGCGCCGCGGGTGCAGTAGGCGCGACGGTCGGGCAATTGGCGAAAATCACCGGGTGCAGGGTCATCGGCATCGCCGGTGGACGCGACAAGTGCAAATACATCGTGGATGAATTGGGCTTTGACGCGGCCATCGACTACAAATCCGAGGACGTTTCCAAGAGGCTGCAAGATCTTTGCCCGAACAGGATCGATGTCTATTTCGATAATGTCGGTGGAGATATCTTGGACGCATGCCTCGCCCATTTGGCCATGAAGGGGCGTATCGTCCTCTGCGGCGCAATCTCGCAATACAACACCACCACGCCCATCAAAGGGCCGTCCAATTACCTGTCGCTCTTGGTCAATCGCGGCCGAATGAAAGGCATGGTGGTCATGGATTACGCCGGGCGTTTTGAGCACGCGGTGCGCGACATGGCGAAATGGATGGCCGAAGGAAAACTGAAAAGCCGCGAAGACGTGGCCGAGGGCTTGGAAGCGTTCCCCGAGACCTTGTTGAAGTTATTCAGCGGAGAGAATTTCGGAAAGCTGGTGCTGAAGGTGGCATAAACGCGGGCGCCCACGCCGAATCAGGGAAGAAAAAATCGATGTTCAAGAACAAAGTCGTCGCCATTACGGGTGCCGGGTCCGGGATAGGGCGAGCCCTTTCCATGGAGTTGGCCGTGCGGGGCGCCAGGCTGGCGTTGTCCGATGTTAATCAGACGACTCTCGATGAAACGATAACTTTGCTCCCGCAGGGCGTCGAGGCGCGGGGCTATACTCTCGACGTGTCGTCAAGAGAGGCGGTGTTTCAATTCGCCGATGACGTGCTGCGCGACTTCGGCGCTGCCCACTTCGTCATCAACAATGCAGGGACGAGCATCATCGCGATGTTCGAACGCATCACCCTCGAGGAGATTGAAAAGATCCTGGCGATCAATCTCTGGGGCGTGATCTACGGCACCAAAGCCTTCCTGCCCATCATGCTGCGGCAAAATGAAGGATGCATCGTCAATATTTCGAGCGTCCTCGGCCTGGTCGCCCAGCATTCTCAGTCGGCCTACACCATTTCCAAGTTCGGGGTGCGCGGTCTGACCGAAACTTTGTGGCAAGAGCTGGAAGGCACCGGGGTGCGCGCCGTGTTGGTTCATCCGGGCGGTATCAAGACGAACATCGGCAAGAACACGCCCGAGGCCAAGTTTGCGACGGAGATGGAACGCCGCGTGGCGCAGGGCAGCGCGCGCATTTTGACAACGCCGCCCGAGGAGTGCGCTCGCCAGATCGTGGCTGGGCTGATCCGCGGCGATAAACGCCTGCTGGTCGGCAGTGGCTCCAAGCAGTTGTACTGGGCCTCCAGACTTCTTCCCAACAGCTACGGAAGGCTTGTGCGCCGCGCCATCGGCATATAGCGCACCCTATGGACGCTCGTCCTCCCCGGCAATCGACACCAGCAACTCCCTGAACCAGATATTTGCCGGATCCACGTCGACGTTCTCGTGCCAGTAAAGATACATGTCGAGCGGCGAGATCTCGATGGGCAGCGGGAAAATTTTGTTGGGGAGGTTCTGGTTGGCCGAATAGGCATATTGTTCGGGCATGGTCAAAAGCAGGTCCGTCCGCGTAACCACTTGGCAGGCGGCGAAGAATTGCTGGCACCGCATGGCGATGCGGCGGTGCAGGCCGACGCGCGACAACTCCATATCCTCGATGCCCATGCCGGTGCGCCTGGATGACACCAGGATGTGCCCCTGAGCGAGATAAGTGTCGAGATCCAGCCGGTCCTTCACATGCGGATGCCCCTCGCGGGCGACGACAACGTGGGTGTCGCGGAATAGCCTCTTGCGCCGGACGCTCTCCGAGAATGGCTGAAGCACGTCGATGGCGAAGTCCAGGGACCCGCCAGCCAGCTCGGATTCGAGATCGGCCCGCCCGGTCCGGACCGAAACGATCTGGACCATCGGCGCGACGTCCTGCACTCGGCTGGCCAGCTCGGGCAGGAGCTTGGCCTCCAGGACGTCGCGGAAGCTGATATTGAATACCCGTTGCGTCGCTGCGGGGTCGAACTGCCTGGCCTTTAGCACGCTGGCGGTGAGGGTTTGCAGCGACTGCCGCACCGGTCCGATCAGGGAGCGGGTGAGCGGCGAAGGCATCATCCGATGGCCCTGACGGGTGAACAGGGGGTCGTTGAACACCTCTCGGAGGCGGCCCAAGGCGTGGCTAAGCGCCGGCTGGGTGAGGTTCAAGGTCTTGGCCGCCCGGGTGATGCTACCCTCGGTATAAATCGCATCGAGAACGACGAACAGGTTCAGATCCAGCCGATTTATATTCATCACATTCATGACCGATGATGACAAACATTCATTTGATGGATTTAACCACATCGCTAGAGTGCGAACAAGCAACCCTGCCGCACCTCGCGGCGCATAATCATAATATGGACGAACGACATGGATTTCGCACTTTCTGCCAAAGCGCAGGACGACCTGGAGCGGCTCAAGGCCTTCATGGCCGAGCATGTCATCCCGGCCGAGCCCGAATATGGCCGCCAGCTCAAGCGGGGCGATCTGCCATGGAACAACCCTCCGGTCATGGAGGAACTAAAGGCGAAGGCCAAGGCCGCCGGCCTGTGGAACCTGTTCTTGCCTGACCCGGAATACGGGGCCGGCCTTTCCAACCTGGAATACGCGCCGCTCGCGGAAGTCATGGGCCGCTCCCCCATCGCGCCCGAGGTGTTCAACTGCAATGCCCCCGATACCGGCAATATGGAGGTGCTGGTGATGTATGGGTCGGAGGCGCAGAAGCAGCGTTGGCTGAGGCCGTTGCTTAATGGGACCATCCGCTCGGCGTTCTGTATGACCGAACCGGCAGTGGCGTCGTCCGACGCCACCAACATGCAAGCCACGGCGGTCGTCGAGGGCGACCAGGTGGTTTGCAACGGTGTCAAATGGTGGAGCACCGGGATCGGCCATCCCAACTGCAAATTCGTCATCTTCATGGGGGTGACCAACCCGGACGCACCCAAGCACGCCCGGCATTCGATGGTGATCGTGCCGTTGGATACGCCCGGCGTGAAGATCGAGCGCATGCTGACCGTATTCGGCGACAAGGATGAGCCCTACGGCCACGGCGAGGTCAGTTTCACCGACGTCCGGGTGCCGCTCGAAAACATCATCGCCGGTCCGGGCCGCGGGTTCGAGATCGCCCAGGGGCGCCTTGGCCCGGGGCGCATTCATCACTGCATGCGGCTGATCGGGGCTGCCGAGCGGGCGATGGAATACTTGTGTGAGCGGGCCGTGACCCGGACCGCCTTCGGCAAGCCTTTGGCCTATCTGGGCGGCAATGTGGACGTGGTGGCCAACTGCCGCATCGGCATAGAGCAGGCGCGGCTGCTGACGATGAAGGCCGCCTGGATGATGGATACCGTCGGCGTCAAGGGCGCCATGAGCGAAATTTCGCAGATCAAGGTGGTTGCGCCATCGGTGGCGCAAATGGTCATCGACCACGCCATCCAGATCCACGGCGGTGCCGGAGTCAGCTCCGATGTGCCCCTGGCCGGCCTGTTCGGCTATGCCCGGACGCTTCGTCTCGCCGATGGTCCCGACGAGGTCCATCGCGCCCTGGTCGCCAAGCTGGAACTGAAGCCTTACGTGATCAAGCATGGCCTTATCCCGGAAAAAAAGCCAAGCCACGAGCGGCCGGGGGACGTGGCATGAGTGGCGCCGAGCTGCTGGACAAGGCGGGCGCCGTCCGCCGCGGCGAAGAAATCGATCTGGCCAAAATCGATGCCTTCTTGAAGGCCATCGATTCTTCGCTCGCCGGTGCCCTGGAGATCACCCAGTTTCCGGGAGGGGCGTCGAATCTCACCTATCTGCTGCGCTATCCCGGCCGCGAACTGGTCTTGCGCCGTCCACCCTTCGGCCATCGCGCCAAAGGGGCGCATGACATGCTGCGCGAAGCCCGCGTCATGACGGCGCTGAAGCCGGTCTATCCGTACGTGCCGACCGTCGTCGCCACCTGTGACTCGCCAGATGTGATGGATTGCAGCTTCTATGTCATGGAACGCATTCCGGGGATCATTCCCCGCCGCGACCTGCCGCAAGGCCTGAACCTGAGTGAGGCCGACATCGGCAGGCTCTGCCGGAACGTCATCGACAAGCTGATCGAATTGCACCAGGTCGATTTCAAGGCGGCCGGCCTCGAGGCGTTGGGCAAGGGCGAAGGCTATGTGCGCCGCCAGATCGAAGGATGGAGCGATCGCTGCCGTAAGGCCCGCGTGGAGGGCTCGGGCGACTTCGAGACGGTGATGGCTTGGCTTGCCGCCAAGATGCCGCCCAACGACATCGCCACCTGTGTCATTCACAACGATTACCGCTTCGACAATGTTGTCCTCAACCCAGCCAATCCCCTTGAGGTGATTGGCGTTCTCGACTGGGAAATGGCGACACTGGGCGACCCCTTGATGGATCTGGGCAACAGCTTGGCGTATTGGGTGGAGGCGGGTGACGACGCACCATTCAAGGCCATGAGGTTGCAGCCGACACACCTTCCCGGGATGCTGACTCGGCAGGAAGTCATCGCATACTATGCGGAAAAAACAGGCTATTCCGTAAATAATTTTGACTTCTACCTGATCTACGGCCTGTTCCGCCTCGCTGTGATCATGCAACAGATCTACTACCGGTATCATCACGGCCAGACGAGCAACCCTAAATTCGCCAATTTCGGAGAAATGGCGGCGTATCTGGAACAGCGCTGCCTCCGCCTGATCGGCCAGTCGGAGATCTGACGCGTGGCGGAGATTCGCCTCATCCGCCACGCGCAAGCGCGTCTCGATCAGGAGAATTACGACCAGCTCTCGGAGCTTGGCGTCTTACAGTCCGAAGTCCTCGGCAGATGGCTCGCCACCACGCGACGACAGCCTGGGCGCATCGTTTGTGGCACTCTTGATCGCCATCGGCAGACGGCAACGGCCTGCTTGGCCGCTTGGGGACAGACGGCGCCGCCTCCGGCCCTGGATACCCGTCTCAACGAGTTCGATCATCAGGCGGTGCTGGCCCGTT
Organism: uncultured Alphaproteobacteria bacterium; assembly: GCA_963750235.1. Classification (GTDB taxonomy): domain Bacteria; phylum Pseudomonadota; class Alphaproteobacteria; order Acetobacterales; family Acetobacteraceae; genus Acidocella. The sequence goes on along the minus strand of CAVVPW010000002.1, from coordinate 88,374 downwards.
GTTGGCCGGAACTGAGCGGGCCAGGCACTTTGAAAACCGTGCTCGCAACCGCCGAAAATCCGCAGCGGAAATTCCAGGAACTGTTCCTGGCTAGCGTCGAGCGCTGGATCAGTGGCCGCTATGACAGCGACTATGAGGAGACCTGGGGGAGTTTCCGCAGCCGCTGTGTCGCCGGCCTGGAGGCGGCGGTCAACGGATGCGAGCCCTCTGGGGAGTTGTCGATCTTTACCTCAGGGGGGCCCATTTCCGCCATATGCCAGCACGTCCTTGGTCTGTCCGATGTCAAGGCCATCGAAATGAACTGGTCGATCCTGAATACCAGCCTGACAGTTCTGTTCAACCGCAGAAAGGGGCTGCGACTGGGGTCGTTCAATCTGGCGGCGCATCTCGAAGTATCCGGGGATGCTCGTCTGATCACTTATCGATAGATGAGGAGTGCCCGTCATGTCCCATAACGATCCGTTCGATATCGCCGGAAAAATTGCCCTGGTCACCGGCGCCAGCCGCGGTATCGGCCAAGCGATCGCCGAGCTTTTGGCCTCCCGCGGCGCCCATGTCATCGTCTCCAGCCGAAAGGTCGATGCTTGCCGGGCCGTGGCAGATGCCATCTTGGCGGCCGGCGGTTCGGCTGAGGCGCTTCCCTGCCATATTGGCGAGATGGAGCAGATCGACAGCGCATTCTCAGCAATCGAGTCGAAGCACGGGCGTCTGGACATCCTCGTTAACAACGCCGCCACCAACCCCCATTTCGGCCCGATCGTGGACACCGATCTTTCCTCCTTCCAGAAGACGGTCGACGTCAATATCCGCGGCTATTTTTTCATGTCGGCGGCCGGGGCCAAACTGATGGCCAGGAACGGCGGCCGTGCCATCGTCAATGTGGCTTCGGTCAACGGGGTGATTCCGGGGAAGTATCAAGGCATCTATTCCATCACCAAGGCGGCCGTCATCTCGATGACGAAGGCTTTCGCCAAGGAATGCGCGACCCAGGGCGTGCGGGTGAATGCCCTGCTGCCGGGTCTAACCGACACCAAGTTCGCCGGGGCGCTGATCAGCAACCCCGAGATCCTCGACAAGGCGCTGGACCATGTGTCCATGCGGCGCGTGGCCAAGCCCGAGGAGATGGCGGGAGCGGTGCTTTACTTGGTCTCGCCGGCGGCGAGTTACAGCACCGGCGTGTGCCTTAACGTGGATGGCGGCTATCTGGTCGAGTGAGGCCGCGACCCATCGCAGCCATGGCTGCCGGGATGGAATGGCGGATCGGCAAAGAGCTAAAGTCTGTACGCGGTGGGACACGATCCGCCCAATAGTGCTCCCCTGGACTGGGGTTCCCACTGGCTTCCATGCTCGACGCGTGGGCGCACCGTGGACTTCCCCCCGTTCCTGGCCCACTCGGCCTCATTTACAACGTCGCGGGGCCGGTAACGCCGATTGGCCTGATCGCGCGCCCTTGGTGCCTTCTCCTCGTTCTTGGTGGACTTTGGCATATGGATGATCGTCGCGTCCATAATCGTGCCGCTGGATAGCCGCGGCGTTGGCGCTCCAGGTGTTCATGCACGCGCTCAAACATCTGGCGGCCTACCTCATGCCTCTCCAGAAGATGACGTTAACGTCAGAATGGTGCGGACCACGGAACCATATGCTCCACATCCGCCAAATATGCCGTACGCTTGGTTGTGTTCGTGTACCGATCAAATCCAGTCGTCGAAAATGCCGCCTGCTTCAAAATCGCCCCAGCCGATGCAGGGGCATGATATGAAACTCAAAACCGCTGGGGAATCACCATGTTATGCAGCGGTTCCATAATCATAATGAACATATAAATTCACTATTGAACATTGCTGATCACCCTTTATAAGGTAAGTAAACAGTCGCCGGGGACTACGCGGCTGGCAAGTAAAGCATTAAAAAATGGGAAAAAACGGAATGTCTAAAAAAGGGGTTTCACGAGGATCGGATCACTCTGCTGCCGCCAAGCAGTATGCCAAAGTCGCCATGCTGCGAAGCACGGTTCTGACTGGGGGGCTTTTAACACTGGGTATCTTGCTGTCGGGGGCGTCCCCGGCGCGCGCAACCACGGTGCAACTTGGTGATTACACCATCACGCTGCAGTCCACGGTGGGCTACACGTTTGGCGATCGCACAGCGCCTCTCGATAATGAAGCCATAAACATTAACGACGACGACGGGGACCGGAATTTCAAGTCCGGCGTAATGGCTGATCGCTTCCAGACGCTTGAGCAGTTTGGAATTAAGAAAGGCGATTACGGCCTGCGTGCCAGCGCCCTGGCGTACATTGATACCACATACCTCCAGGATAACAAGAATAACTCACCATCGACGGTGAACGGTTTTGGTTTTGGCCCCAAGGGTTTTCCGGGCGGCACCGTCGCCAATGAAGGGCGCGACTTCGAGCCGCTGGCCATTTTTGTGTATGGTGCCGAGTTGTTTGGTGGCGGGGAGCAGAAGCTGTCTTGGCAGCTCGGTCGGCAGACGATTACATGGGGCGAGACCCTGTTCTCGCTCGAGGGGATCTCGGGGCTGCAGGCGCCGGTCGATCTGTACCAGGCCCAGCTCTTGCCGAATCCACAGGCGCAGGCGCTGTTTTTGCCAACGGGAGCGGCGTCCCTCTCCTATGATTTCGGTAGCGGCATTTCCGCGGCTGCATATTGGCAGTTCGAGTACAAGCCGACCACCCTGCCTGGTGTCGGCTCTTATTTTTCGCAGTTTGACTTTGCCGGGCCGGGCGCGCAGAGGATTCTGGTTCCGCTGCCGCCCCCAGCGAATATGCTCTACGGTCCGTATGGAGCTTTCTATCGTACTGGGGATATTCGTCCCACAAACGGGCTAGATCAGTTTGGGTTTTCGGCACACGATACAATTGGCAGCTACACGCTTGGTGCCTATTTCGTTCGTGCCGTTCCGAAGACGCCGAGTATTTCCATTACGCCAGCGGCGCCCGGGCCTGGTGCCGCAGGTCTCAGTCTCGGGCGCTACGCCCTTGAGTATGGGCTGCCGGTCAACGCGTACGCGATCAGCGCTTCGACGATCTTCATGGGCGCAAATGTGGCAGGTGAGATTTCCGGGCGGACCAATCAGCCGCTGTTGAGCGAGGCAATTAATTCGCCGGGATCGGATATTAGTTACGGTAACACAGACTACGCCCGCGGTGATGTCGTGAATGCGGATCTGTCGGCGCTGTATCTAACGGAACCGCTACCGCTGATGCCCAACGGCGCGACCATTGCCGGGGAACTGACCTGGAACAAGGTGGTCTCGGTCACGAGCCATAAGTCCTCTCTCATTCCGGGCAATAACAGTGTTGGCGGTTCTTTTGAGGCGACATTCACGCCGGCCTGGTACCCGCGTTCGGATATTGAGGTCCAGACGCCGATTGGCTGGACCAATACCTTCCTGGGCGATTCTCAATACGGCCAGACGATTTATGCGGCTCAGGCGACGGCCGGTTCGAGCACGATCGATATGGGCGTTCAGGCGATCTACAAAAACAGCCTTACGCTTGGCGCTAACTATCAGCGCTACGCTGGCCCCCCGAATCGCCAGGCCCTGATCGATCGTGACTTTGTCACGGTGTTTGTGCAGAAGACTTTTTAAGACGTCCGAATAGCGGAGGAAAAAAAATATGAAACGCCGTAATATTCTTCTCGGCAGCGCAGCTCTTGTGACAGCGCAGACGCTTGGTAAATTCAATGTCGCGCGCGCCGCGGCGAATCTCGACCCCCAGCGTCTGACGCAGGATTTGACGCCGCTGGGTGCGGAGCGCGCCGCCAGCGCCAGTGGTCATGTGCCGGCCTGGACCGGGGGGGTGAGCACGCCGCCCGCGGGCTGGAGCCAAGGCATGTTCCCGCCTGATCTGTTCACCGGGCAGAAGCCTTTGTTTACCGTCACCGCCGACAATATGTCGCAGTATGCCGACATGCTCAATGACGGGCAGAAGCTGATGTTTAAGACGTTTGGCGCGGCGGGTTTTCATATCAATGTTTTCCCGAGTGAGCGCACGGCCTGCGCTCCGCAATATGTGTACGACAACACAGCCAAAAACATCGCACGCGCCAAAGCTGTTGATGGCGGACTCACGATAGGGATTACTGGCGCTTTCGGCGGCGTGCCGTTTCCGATCCTCAGTGATGACCCGACCGCGGCAGGCGCTCAGGCAATGTGGAATCATCTGACGCGGTGGCAGGGCGCTTTTCAATCTTCGCTGACGGCACAGTATGTTGTTGGCAACAACACCCGGACTCTGACCAATGCCGAGCAGATCTCGATTCGGCAGAGATATTACGATCCGTCCCTTGCCCCGGAAGACTTTAACGGTGTCTTGCTGGAAGAATATCTCGAGTATACCGCACCACCCACGGCTGTCGGCGGCAAGTTTCTGGTGATTGATACGCTTCAGCCGAAGCAGAACCCAAACAGGGCATATGAGTATCTCGTTGGTGAAGGGCGCGTCCGCCAGTTGCCGCAAGCGGAATATGACGTTCCCGCGCCGCAACTCGGTGATGCAGTCAACTATGACGAGGCCTATCTGTTCCAGGGGGCGATGGATAGGTATGTCTGGAAGCTGGTTGGCAAGAAGGAAATGATTATTCCCTACAATCAGCAGACAATGATGAACACAACGCCGGAAGATCTTCTGGGGCTGCAATTTGTGAACCCGGACCGCGTGCGCTATGAAATTCACCGCTGCTGGGTTGTTGAGGCATCGCTGGCGCCGGGCGCGAGAATGACTGATCCGTTCCGCCGGTTTTATATCGACGAAGATACTTGGACGGTTGTTGCAGCGGATCTATACGATACGCAGAACAATTACTGGCGCTATGCCGAAAATATTCTGATTGCCCAACCTGACCTGCCGGGCACGATCATTACGGGCAGCGTGTGGTATAACTTCCAGGAAGCCAAGTATGTCTTTGCGGGGACATTCTTCGGTACGCCGTATCCGATCGGAGGCAAGGCTGTCGGTTTCGCGCCAATTGATGCGTCGAAGTTTGATCCGCAATCCATGGCGAATAGCGGCGGTTTGTAAGTAAGGCGGCCACCAATATCATGAGTTCAAAAAGAGTATGCGGGCGTGGGCAAGCAAGCGCGGCGGTTCTATTGCTCGGTTGCTTTCTTGCAACGTTTCTGGGGGTCGAAGTGGCAGGTGCCGCAACGGGCTATTATGCGCTTGACGATGCGGCAATCACGATAAAAAACCCAGGGCAAACTCCTCTTGTCGCGGTTACCCGTGCGGGCCAGACGCTTGTGGCGGTTGGTCTGCACGGGGTTATCGTGACATCTCAGGATAATGGGGAAAGTTGGATCCAGGCGAATGTGCCCGTAGATGTTACATTGACATCCGTCTATTTTGAGAATGACCGGCAAGGTTGGGCCGTCGGACATTATGGGGTGGTCCTGTCCACGCAGGATGGGGGGCGCAACTGGACGCGGGAGCAGAGTGGGCTCGACGTCATCGCCGCACTGGTCGCAGAAGCCAACCGGGAGCAGACAGTTGTGCCGCCTCCGGAAACTGCTGCTAAAATGCAGCGCGTTGCACAAGTCTTTCAAGCGGCTGGCCCGAGCAAGCCGTTTCTGGCTGTTGGAAGTTGTGGGCACGGAATCCTCGCCGCAGGTCAGCAGGACATGGCGGTGCTGAGTAATGATAACGGTAAATCCTGGAATGAGTGGACGTCGAAAATCGACAACCCACATTATTCCAATATTTACGGCATATTCAATCATGACGGGCAAACGTTCCTGGTTGGCGAGAACGGCATGGTGCTTAGCGGTGATGCCGGCTGCGAAAATTTTAAGTCATTAACCCCTCCACTCGATGAGACACTCTTTGGAGGAATGGCTGTAAATGAAGATGACCTGCTGGTTTATGGTCTCACGGGTGGCGTTTTTAAATCTGAAGATTATGGAAAAACCTGGACAAGCCTGGTGATTCCGACGGACGCCAACGTCACCTCAGGCTTAGTGCTGCCAAGTGGAAACGTGCTGCTGGGAACGCTGGGAGGAGAACTATATCTTGGAGATAAACAAATAGATCATTTCAGCAGACTGCCGATGAAGGAGCCATTTCAAATAGCCGGCATGGCACTCGCTCCGAATGGAGCGGTGGTCGTCGTTGGCGATATTGGAGCGAAAATTATACCGCCTGGCGCGGTTCAGTAGGTCGGGAGTTTGGTTGTGTTTCATAAAGATACGGTCAACCGTCAGGAAGTAATTGCCGATATCGGTGATTTTGATCATGGTTCGGGCAGCTTCGTTGAACGTCTGATTTTCAATAACCGGCGGATTATAGTGCTGGTCTGTGGGCTGCTGACGATTTTCTTCGCGGCGGAAGCGACGCGTCTGAAGCTCAATGCCAATTACGAAGGTACGATCCCGACGCACGATCCGTTCATGGTTAATTACCTGGCGCACTTCGATCAACTTCAATCGAAGGGCAACTCCCTCAGGATCGTGGTAAAGCAAAACCAGGGAACAATCGATAGCGCAAAATATCTTGCCACTGTTCAGGACGTTACAAACGCGGTTCTGGATCTTCCGGGTGTCGATAAGCCGTTCACGTCTTCGCTATGGACGCCGAACACGCGCTGGATCGGTGTCGACAGGAATGGGCTCACTGGCGGCGCCGTGGTCACTGACCAGTACGATGGCAGTCCGGCGCAGGTTGCCGACGTGATGCAGAATATTTTGAAGACAGGGCGGGTGGGTGACCTTGTCGGCACGGATTTCCGTTCCAGCATGATCTATGCGCCGCTGATGAATTATAATGGCATTACAGGTGGCCCGATCGATTATGGTCAGCTGGCGGCAGATCTCAATCAGCTCCGCACGGAATATGCCAAGCAAGGGGTTACGCTTTATATAACCGGCTTCGCCATGGTTGTCGGAGACATGATTCTCGGAATCCACAAGATTCTGACGTTCTTTGCGATAAGCGCGATCATTGCCGGTGGCATACTCTATTGGTTCACGCGTAGCGGTCGCAGCACACTCCTTGTCTTGTGCTGCACCATCGTGGCAGTCATCTGGCAGCTTGGGGTTCTCCCGCTTTTGGGCTACGATCTCGATCCCTATTCCGTTCTTGTTCCATTCCTGATTTTTGCGATTGGCATGAGCCATGGGGCGCAAAAAATGAATGGCGTAATGCAGGACATCGGGCGAGGAACGCATCGGCTCATTGCAGCTCGCTACACATTCAGGCGCCTGTTTATGGCCGGCTTCACAGCGCTGATCTGCGATGCTGTAGGATTTGGCGTCCTTAACCTCATTGATATTGCCGAGATCCGAGAGCTTGCAATCGCCGCAAGCTGTGGTGTGGCGATACTTGTGTTCACGAATCTTATTCTTTTGCCTGTGCTCCTCAGCTATACGGGGATCAGCGAGAAGGCCGCGCTGCGCAGTCTGATGTCTGGCGGTCTTGGCAGCAAAGATCTAGAGGTTTGGGATTTCCTTTCCCGTTTTACCAGGCGCCGATGGGCAATTCCGACATTGCTCGCCGCACTGACGCTGGGGGCAGGAGGATACGCAATTGGCAGACACGCGCAGATCGGAATTGTCGGCGAGGGAGCGCCGGAGCTGCGGCAGAACTCTGTGTATAATATGGATAATAGGTATATCAACGACCATTACAACATCAGCAGCAACGTGCTGACGGTCTTTGCGGATTCCCAGCCCTATTCCTGCACGAATTTTGCTGAACTTGAGACGCTGGACCGGTTGGGGTGGCGCTTGACGCAGATGCCGGAAGTTCAGTCTGTCACGTCGATGTCGACGATCATCACGCTGATGACCCAGATCATGACTGATGATTTGCCTGCATGGAACCAGTTGGTTGATAGTCAGCCTTTGATCAATGATTTTTTCGCGAATTTACCGCTGGGCTACGATTTACTTGATTGCAGCTTTGTTCCAGTGAATGTTTCTTTGTATGACTTAAAGGCGGCGACCCTTAGTCATGTTGTGTCGGCGATCCAAGTGTTCATCAACGACCCGAAAAATCAGAATCCGGCGTTCAAATTGTCGCTGGCCGGCGGGAATGGCGGCATCGCGGCGGCGACGGATCGGGTCATTGCTGAGGCCAATACGCATATGCTGATCTGGATCTACAGCGCCGTTGCATTTTTGTGCCTCATTGCCTTCCGTTCCCTCAGGGCGGTCATTTGCGCGATTTTACCGCTTATCCTCACATCTCTGATGTGCCAGGCGCTGATGGTTATGTTGAATATCGGCGTAACGGTGGCAACGCTTCCGGTCATCGCGCTTGGTGTTGGTATCGGCGTGGACTATGCGTTGTATATTCTAGGTGTGATGATGACGCATTTGCGCTCCGGGGAGTCTCTCGAGGAGGCTTATCTGAAGTCATTGCGATTTACCGGACGCATCGTGATGTTGACCGGATTTACCCTGGCTCTCGGCGTTATCACCTGGATATTCTCTCCCATCAAGTTCCAGGCGGACATGGGGTTGCTGCTGGCCTTCATGTTCATTTGGAACATGGCGGGTGCGCTTGTCATCTTGCCGGCTCTCGCAAGTTTCTTGCTGAAGCCGGCTACACCAAGACCAATTTAGCCTCCGTGCAATTAACTACATTGGGCTTGGATTGCCGTTCGGGGGCTTGCGAGATATTATGAGTTCGGGAGGGGCCAAATTCGGCGCTGGTGCACACCTTTGCCGCCTCCCTTTATTTGAACCGTTAATTTCGGGTGGCCTGCGAGCTGGTTTTGCTGGTAATTCCTCACAATGAGGAGACGCCATGACCAGCCTAAAAGCCTTCCTTTCCGAAAACGACCTATCGATACCAGCACTGTGCAGCGAGATTTTTGAGCGTCACCAGGACACTATTAGTGTCAAGAGACGGCATGTGGCCGTAGCCAAGCTGGCCCGCATTATCTCAGCCGTGCTGTCGATTTCTAATGAGCGGGGCTTCCGCGCCATGTCGCTGCGCGATCTGGCCAAGGAAGCCAACCTCAGCATGGGGGCTCTGTACGCCTATTTCGACAGCAAGGAAACCTTGCTGATGATGATCCTGCGGGAGGTCCATGCCGTCGTTCTGCGGGTACTTCAGGTTCCGCCGGAACTGGCAGATGATCCGGTGCAACGGCTTCGTTGGCTGATTCGCACTCACGTTTATCTAACCGAAGCCATGCACTCCTGGTTCATCTTCTCCTTCATGGAGGTGAGAGCCTTCGACGAGCAGGCCCGCAAGTTCATCTTGGACAGCGAAGTGGTGTCGGAATCCCTGTTTTTCGATGCGCTGGACGAGGGGAAGCGGAAGGGAGTCTTTGAAATAGACAATGTTCAAATAACTTCGGCGCTGATCAAACCCATGTTGCAAGACTGGTACATCAAGCGCTGGAAGCATAGGCGCCGCAAGATCACGCCCGAGGGGTACGCCGACTTCCTAACCTCTTTTATCGAAGCGGCGATTTTATCGAAGCGACGATCGTACGATCCGGCAGTTCGGCCTAACGCGGACGGCGTGCCGATCCCTCCACCTTGTTGATCGTTCCCTACCGTTGGCCAAAGGCCGCCGACGGGAACACGCTATTGGGCCCATGCGCCCCGCTCATAGATATCGAGTGCTCAATTTTTGCCGGGAGGCGCCGACAATGACGGGTCTGATGGTGGAGATACCCCCGGCCTCATTGCCTTTCGACAGCAACAGGCTCAAGGACTACCTCCGCCCGCGCTTGCCAGGCGCCGGCGGAGAGATGCGTCTTTCCGCCATCAGCGGCGGACAGTCCAATCCCACCTACGCTGTTACCTTCGCCGATGGTGGCGATTTCGTCCTACGCAAGCAGCCGCCCGGGGAATTTCTTCCCTCGGCCCATGCGGTGGATCGCGAATTCCGTATTCTAACGGCGCTTGGCGCGACCGACGTGCCGGTACCCAAAGCGGTTCTCTTCTGTGAAGACCGGGGGATCGTCGGCACCCCTTTCTACGTCATGGAACGCCTGAATGGACGTGTGTTCCATCAGTCGGAGCTGCCGGGCTGCACGCCGGAGGAGCGGGCGGCCATTTACGACTCGATGAACGAGACTCTGGTCCGGCTCCACCGGGTTGATTGGCAAGCCCTGGGCCTGGCGGACTATGGCAAGCCGGGCAACTATTTCTCGCGCCAAGTCGCCCGCTGGGTTCGCCAGTACCAGACCTCCAAAACCCACGACATTCCGGACATCGAACGCCTGGCCGCCTGGTTGCCGGAGAACATACCCCCGGGGGACGAGGCCACCATTGCACATGGTGACTACCGGCTTGGCAACCTGATGTTTCACCCTACCGAGCCCAGGGTGATCGCCGTCCTTGACTGGGAATTGTCGACCCTTGGCCACCCTTTGGCCGACCTTGGCTACAACTGCATGATTTGGCTTTCGCCGCCCAGCCACTGCGACGGCATCATGGGGCTGGACTTGGAGGCCCTGGGGATCCCATCCCTGGAGGATTACGCGGCAGCCTACTGCCGGCGTGCCGGCCGCAGTGACGGTCTGCGTCCCTTTCATGTTGCCTTTTCGCTGTTCCGCTTCGCGTTGATCCTGGAAGTGATCGCCGCGCGGGCCGCCCAGGGCATTGCCACTGCGGCGAATGCCAGGGAGGTAGGGGCCCTGAGCATCGCCTACGCCGCCCAGGCTTGCGCGGTCGCTGGCCTGAAATGAGCTGCCAATAAGTGACGAGTCCGGCAAACTCTGTCGCACGCAGATGGGAAACCGCATTGAAGTGGTTAGGGCGAAGCCGGCCCCTTTCTCGGACAACAGGTTCGACCGCCGCACCCGCGCGTTGCAGAAGAGCGCCCCGCAATCGCCTTCCGGAGAGTGGTGATTTATGATGCTAATGCTGTCAACCGCCTCGACGCCGGGGGTAGTCGAAATGCATAGCCCCCGTAAAGGCTGGCTTGTCCGCTCTGGCTGACGTTTATTGCTCTGATAATCTCGGCTTGACAATGTGTTGTGCTATTTTTATAAAACGATCGCTCGCAATATTTAATGCCCGTTTTCGACCCCGATTGGGGCGGCGGCGCGGTGGCAACAAAACTATAAGTCCGTTGTCAAACGGCACGGCCAGGAGAAACGGAATGAGTACAGCCTTGTTCGATCTGAGTGGAAAAATCGCCCTGGTAACGGGGGCGAGTCTGCGGCATTGGCCAGGCCATTGCCGAGCTGCTGGCGGAGCAGGGGGCGCACGTCATCGTCTCCAGCCGCAAGCTGGACGACTGTCAGATTGTCGCCGACGAGATCCGCGCGGCCGGCGGCAACGCCGATGCGCTGGCCTGCCATGTGGGCAGGATGGAGGATATTTCGGCCGCTTTCGACCATATCGAAAAGACCTATGGCCGCCTGGACATCCTAGTCAACAACGCGGCGGCCAATCCCTACTACGGCCATATACTGGACACCGACCTAGCCGCCTATGACAAGACTGTCGACGTCAACATCCGCGGCTATTTTTTCATGTCGGCGGCGGCCGGCAAGATGATGAAGCGGCAGGGCGGCGGGGCGATCGTCAACGTCGCCTCGGTCAACGGCCTGCAGCCGGGCGACAAGCAGGGAATCTACTCGATCAGCAAGGCTGCGGTCATCAACATGACCAAGGCCTTCGCCAAGGAATGCGGCCCCCTGGGGATTCGGGTCAACGCCCTGCTTCCAGGGCTGACCAAGACCAAGTTCGCCGGCGCCCTCTTCGACAACAAAGACGTCTACGACAACTGGATGAAGCGGATTCCCTTGCGGCGTCACGCCGAGCCGCGGGAGATGGCCGGCACCGTGCTGTATCTGGTGTCGGATGCGGCCAGCTACACCAACGGCGAATGCATCGTCGTGGACGGCGGACTAACGATCTAGTGCACCAAGCCAGGAAACAAGGACCTTTCCCATGACCAGCACCGTCTATGAAGCGCGCGGCGCCGTCGCCGTCATTGCCCTGAACAACCCGCCGGTCAACGGACTGAACCATGCTGTGCGCCAAGGTATCGTCGCCGGCCTGGACCAGGCTGCCGCCGACCCGGCCGTCAAGGCCGTCATTATCATGGGTTCCGATCGCCTGTTTTCGGGCGGAGCGGATATCGGGGAATTCGGCGGGCCCAAGATGGCTGCCGAACCGAGTTTGTGGACGGTCATCGACATCGTCGAGAAATCGACTAAGCCGGTCATCGCCGCCATCGGAGGTATCTGCATGGGGGGCGGCCTGGAATTGGCGCTGGCGGCGCATTTCCGTATCGCCAAGGCGGACGCTTCGATCGCCCTGCCGGAAGTGAAGTTGGGCTTGCTGCCTGGGGCCGGCGGCACACAGCGCCTGCCGCGGGCCATCGGCGTCGAGGCGGCGCTCAACGTCATCGTCAGCGGCGCGCCGGCGCCGGCCGAGCGCTTCAAGGGGACGGCGCTGTTCGACGAGTTCGTCGAGGGCGATCTCCTTGGCGCGGCCTTGGCTTTCGCTGAGAAGGTGGTGGCCGAGAAGCGGCCGCTGACGCTGGTGCGCGACATCAATGTCGACCATCCGATGCGGGATGCCTTCTTTCAGTTCGCCCGCAATACCGTGCGGGCCGTTGCCGGTCCGCTGCCGGCGCCGCTCAAATGTGTCGATGCGGTGGCAGTCGCCGCCGAAAAGCCCTTCGAGAAGGGAATGGCCGTCGAGCGTTCGCTGTTCCTGAGCCTGATGGCCACGCCGGAATCGCGCGCCCTGCGGCACGCCTTCTTCGGCGAGCGAGCCGCCTCGAAGATCCCCGACGTCCCGGAAGACACCCCGGTCCGCAAGATCGCCAAGGTTGGCGTAATCGGCGCGGGGACCATGGGCGGCGGCATCGCCATGAATTTCCTGAGCGCCGGCATCCCGGTCACCGTGCTGGAGATGAAGCAGGAGGCGCTCGAAAATGGCTTCGGCAAGATCAGCGCCAATTACGAGGGCGCGGTGAAGAAGGGGCGGCTGTCCCAGGGCAAGATGAATGCCTGCCTTAATCTGCTGAAAGGCACCCTGTCCTACGCCGAACTGGGTGATTGCGACCTGATCATTGAGGCGGTCTACGAGGACATCTCCGTCAAGGAGGTAGTGTTCAAGGAATTGGACAAGGTCGCCAAGCCGGGCGCCATCCTGGCCTCCAACACTTCGACCTTGGATGTTAACACGATCGCCGGCTTCACCAAGCGGCCGGCCGACGTGGTGGGCATGCACTTCTTCAGCCCGGCCAACGTCATGAAGCTGCTGGAAGTGGTGCGTGGTGCGGCGACGGCTAAGGACGTGCTGGCCACGGTCATGCAACTGGCCAAGAAGATCAAGAAGACCGCCGTGGTCGCCGGGGTTTGCGATGGCTTCATCGGCAACCGCATGATCGAGCACTACGGCCGCATGGCGGCCCTGCTGGTGGAAGAGGGCGCCACCCCGTGGCAGGTGGACAAGGCGCTGGAGAAGTGGGGCATGGCCATGGGGCCATTCCGTATGTTCGACCTTGCCGGTAACGACATCGCCTGGGCCATCCGCAAGCGCCGCTACGTGGAGATGCCGCATATCCGCTACGCCCAGTGCGCCGACCGGCTGTGCGAAATGGGCCGCTTCGGCCAGAAGACGGGCAAGGGCTGGTATCTCTACCAGCCGGGCAACCGCAACGCCATTCCCGACCCCGAGATCGAAGAGATGCTTGCCGCTTACCGGAAGGAAAACGGCATCACGCCACGCAAGGTCTCGGAAAGCGAGATCGTCGAACGCTGCATCTATGCTCTGGTCAACGAGGGCGCCCGCCTCCTTGAGGAAGGCATTGCCCTGCGTGCCTCGGACATCGATGTGGTCTATCTCAGCGGCTACGGGTTTCCGGCCCATCGCGGCGGCCCGATGCTCTATGCCGACGAGGTTGGCCTGTACAGGGTGGCCCGGCGGATGAAGGAGTTCGCCGCCAGTTCCGGTGACGACTTCTGGACCCCGGCCCCGTTGATCGCCCAGCGGGTTGCCGAAGGCAAGCCCCTGACCTGAGCCGCCACCATATAAGTTTCTGGAGACCAACATGACCGACGCCGTGATCGTATCCACCGCCCGCACCGGATTGGCCAAGTCCTGGAAAGGGGCCTTCAATCTGACCCACGGGGCGACCCTGGGCGCGCACGCCGTCAAGCACGCCGTCGCCCGTGCCGGGATCGAACCGGCCGAGGTCGAGGATGTGCTGATGGGTTGCGCCTTAACCGAAGGTGCCTGCGGCTCCAACATCGCGCGTCAGGTGGCCTTGGCCGCCGGCCTGCCGGTGACGGTGCCCGGAGCCACCGTGAACCGCTTTTGCTCGTCCGGCCTGCAGACGATCGCCATGGCCGCCCAAAGGGTCATCGCCGGCGAGGGCGATATTTTCGTCGCCGGTGGCGTCGAGAGCATCTCCTGCGTCCAGAATGAAATGAACACACATATGCTTGAGGACCCGGCGCTGCTGGCAAGCAAGCCGGAAATCTACTGGTCGATGCTGCAAACCGCCGAGACTGTCGCCAAGCGCTACAACATCCTCAAGGAGCGCATGGACGAATACGGGGTTCGCAGCCAGCTCAACGCGTCGGCCGCCGCGGCCGCCGGCAAGTTCGACGACGAGATTGTGCCGATGACCGTCAGCATGGGCGCGGTGGACAAGGCGAGCGGCCAAATCGTCACTAAACAGGTAACAATCGCCGCTGACGAAGGCATACGTTCAGACACCACCCTGGAGGGGGTGTCCAATATCCGCACGGCCATGCCCGGCGGCGTGGTCAGCGCGGGCAACGCCAGCCAATTTTCCGACGGCTCCTCGGCGGTGGTGGTCATGAATGCCAAGCACGCCGAGCAAAGGGGATTGAAGCCGCTGGGCATCTTCCGCGGCTTCGCGGTGGCGGGTTGCGAACCCGATGAGATGGGGATCGGGCCGGTCTTCGCCATCCCTAAGCTGCTCAGCCGCACGGGCCTTTCGATCGACGACATCGGTCTTTGGGAACTTAACGAGGCCTTCGCCGTGCAGGTGCTGTACTGCGCCGACCGCCTGGGCATCCCGATGGACCGCCTGAACGTCGATGGCGGGGCCATCGCCGTCGGCCATCCCTACGGCGTCTCGGGCGCGCGCCTGGTGGGGCACGCGCTGATCGAGGGGCGCCGCCGCGGCGTCAAATATGTCGTCGTCACCATGTGCATCGGCGGTGGCCAGGGGGCAGCCGGGCTGTTCGAGGTGGCCTGAAATGACGGCGCCCCTGCTGAGCAACCGGGATCTCCGGTTCCTTCTCTACGAATTCCTCGACACCGGGATGTTGTTGGAGCGGCCGCGCTACGCCGATTACTCGCGCGAAATATTCGACACCACCCTGGAAACGGCGCGGCAGATCGCCGAGGAGGTTTTCGCCCCCCACAACGCCAAGGGCGATGCCAACGAGCCGCAGTTCGAGGGTGGGCGGGTCCAGATGATTCCCGAAGCCAAAGATGCATGGGACGCCTTCGCCAAGGCCGGCTTCCTGTCGGCCCATTGGGATGCCGAGGAAGGTGGGCTGCAGATGCCGGAGGTGGTTCTGCGGGCGGCCATGGCGTGGTTCCAAGCGGCCAATGCGGGCAGCAGCGCCTATTCGTTTCTGACCATTGGCGCCGCCAACCTGTTGCGCAGTTTCGGCAGCGGCGCGTTGAAGGCCCGTTATCTCGCCCCCATGGGCAACGGCCGCTTCGCGGGCACCATGGCCCTGACCGAGCCGGGCCAAGGCTCGGCCCTCGGCGACATCAGGACCACGGCCGAGCCGATGCCGGACGGCACCTACCGCATCTTCGGTCAGAAGATGTTCATCTCGGGCGGCGACCAGAGCCTGACTGAGAACATCGTCCACATGGTCCTGGCGCGGCTCAAAGGCGGGCCGCTGGGGGCCAAGGGCATCTCGCTGTTCCTGGTGCCGAAGGTGCTGGTCAACGAGGACGGCAGCCTGGGCGCGCGCAACGACGTGGCGCTGGCCGGACTGCTGCACAAGATGGGCTGGCGCAACACCACCTCCACCGTGCTGTCCTTCGGTGAAAACGAGGGGGCCGTAGGCTATCTGCTGGGCGAGGCCGGCAAGGGCCTGGCCCACATGTTCCAGATGATGAACGAGGCACGCATCGGCATCGGGCTCTACGCCGCGTGCATCGCCAGCCGCGGCTACCAGCTGGCCCTAGACTATGCGCGGCAACGCCCCCAGGGGCGGCTGCCGTCCAACAAGGACCCGTTGTCACCCCAGGTGATGCTGGTCGAGCACGCCGACATCCGCCGCATGCTGCTGGCCCAGAAGGCGTACAGCGAGGGGGCGCTAGCGCTCGGCCTGTATGCGTCGTCGTTGTTCGAAGACCAACACACCCATCCGGAGGCGCAGGCGCGGCATGAGGCGGCGCTGCTGCTCGACCTGCTGACGCCGGTGGTCAAGTCGTGGCCGGCGAAATATGGCTGTGCCGCCAACGACCTGGCAATTCAGATTCTGGGCGGCTCAGGCTACATCCGCGGATATCTGCCGGAACAGCTCTACCGGGACCAGCGGCTGAACCCAATCCACGAGGGAGCAGAGGGCATCCACGGCCTCGATCTGTTGGGGCGGAAGGTGTCCATGCAGTCGGGCGCCGCCTACCGGCTGTTTCGTACCAAGGCCGATGCGACCATCGCCGAGGCGCGAAATATTGAGCGGCTGGCGGAACTCGCGGACGGCTTCTCGGTACCTTTAAGCCGGCTCGACAACGTGACGACGCAATTGACCGCGCTGTTGGCCACGGAACCCGACCGCGCCCTTGCCAATGCCACCGTCTATCTGGATGTGTTCGGTCGCATCGTTGCCGCGTGGATCTGGTTGCGGCTGGCGCTGGCCGCGGATGCTGCGTCCGAAAGCGCCTGCGACGCCGAACGCGCCTTCTACGCCGGAAAGCTGCAAGCGGCGCGATACTTCATTGTCTGGGAGTTGCCGGCGGCCGCGCCGCAACTGGATCTTCTGACCGCTGTCGACGCCATCCCCATGGAAATGCGCGACGAGTGGTTTTGAGCGGGGAGTGCAAGCCCATCTCGGCCAAGCGCATGGTTTAAGATGCTATGAGGGAGGACATTGCCCGGGCAGAGGGTTCAAACTGGCAAGCGTCCGCAACCAGATCGAGGAGCTCGCCACCATGCCGTCCGAGAACACCATCCATATTGCCATCGAACTCAGCGTCACGTCGTGGCTTGTCGCAGTGCGGCTGCCAGGCGCGGATAAGTCACGATTGCACCATCTCGAAGGAGGCGGCACGAAAGCGTTGCTCGCGCTGATTGCCGAGTTAAGAGCGCGTACGTCGGCCAAGCTCGACTGCGCCGCAGATGTAGCGTGCTGCTTTGAGGCAGGCCGTGACGGCTTTTGGCTGCATCGATTGCTGACCGCACAGGGCATTGACGCGTATGTCCTCGAGCCGACCAGCATTCTGGTGAACCAGCGTGCTCGCCGGGCCAAGACGGACCGGCTTGACGCAGAAGGCATGCTCCGTGTGCTGGCAAGGTGGCTGGGCGGTGACCGGCAGGTCTGCAGCATGGTGCGGGTGCCGACACCTGAGGAGGAGGACGCCAAAAGACCACACCGAGAACGAGAGCATCTCGTCCAGGAGAAGCGCCGCATCGAGAACAGGATCGAGGCACTGCTGTTTACACAGGGCATCCGGGGAAGGCCGTCCCTGCGTTCGTGGGACCGCGACATGGCCGCCCTGCGCACCGGAGACGGGCGCGCATTACCTACCTTCATGCAAGCCGAACTCAACCGCCTCAGACGGTGGCTCGTCCTGATCCTGGAGTTGATTCGCGAGATGGAATCTGAGCGTGCCGAAGCACAGACCGCCACGGCCGAGGATGCGACGACCCGGAAGATTATCGCGCTGCAGCATATCCGCGGCATCGGCGCCAACTTCTCCGCCGTCTTGGTGCGCGAGGTGTTCTACCGTTCGTTCGGCAACCGCCGGCAGCTCGCAAGCTACGTCGGCATCGCGCCCATGCCCTACCAGAGTGGCGGCATGGACCGCGATCGAAGCACCAGCCGTGCTGGTAATCCGCGAGCACGCACGACAATGATCCAGCTTGCCTGGCTGTGGCTGCGCTATCAACCAGGCAGTGCGCTTGCCATATGGTTCCGCGAGCGCGTCGGCACGCTCGCCGGACGCACGCGCCGGATTGCCATCGTCGCGATGGCAAGAAAACTTCTGATTGCACTCTGGCGCTACGTCGAGACTGGCGTCGTGCCGGAGAGCATCGAGATCAGCACGGCGGCAGAGGCCGCAGCATAATTCAACGGGATTGTCGCAGGCGACATCACCGCCGGCGACAATGCGGGAAGCGCGACCGTCTTCTTCTTTGGTAACCCTTGGGTTACCGCGTTTCAGGTGGGTCGCGTCTCACTCGGGCACGCCTCGTGTATGAGGCATTATGGTGCGGGCTGCTTCGCCAGACCCGGCCGCATGTAAGGTTACGCAGCTGCCGCTGCGATGCCGCACGCCCGAGACCCGAGGACTACAGGATTGTCGTTCAACCAGCCAGGGAGCAACACTTGCAGAAACACCGTTGACAGCCTGACCCTCATGTAAAGAAGAAGCCGTGAGCATGAAGCCGGTCACCAATCTCGCCGGCATTCTTGAAATCGAAGCGCAAGAATGGGTCTACTGCCGATCCGCCTAAAGACTGACACACGCCCAACCGTGGCTACGATAGAGTTGATGCGGCCTGTATAGGCGATGAACCATTCCATGCGGTTTTGCCGGCTTCAACGATATCGTCGTATTTGTCCCAGACCTTGGCGCAGAGTTTGTTCTGCCGAAGATAGTCCCGAACGTTTTCCATGGGGGTCAATTCGGGACTGTAGGGCGGCAGGGGCAGCAAGGTCATATTACAAGCCAGGGGCGGAAAATGATGCTGGAAGTCGCATTCGGCGCCTTTGAATCAGTGTTTGGGTAGGGTAAAGTGACCATAGCCCGACCGTCGACGGCATGGTTTTAAATACCATTTGAATACCGGCTGCTGATTTTCGGGTTTTAAAAGTCTACTAAGTCATTGAAACGTCTCCGTAGCTCAGCAGGATAGAGCACAGGATTCCTAATCCTGGGGCCGTGGGTTCGAATCCCGCCGGGGACGCCAACAAAATCAATTGGTTATAGAACAAAAATAGTCAGGTAAGCTGATCTAAATTGCAGATTTATGTACCGTTTATGTACCAAGATAGATGCCGCCATGTCAGCAGGGGGGCGAACCACGGGGGATCAACCCAGTAAATCGTGGAGGACGCTATGCAAAAGCACGAAACCGAACATAACGCGCCGGTTGATATGGAACGCCTAATAGCTGCGATTCTGGCTGCTGCTACATTATCCCATACCCAAGATCACAATGTGAACCGCGCCGGTTTTGCCGGAGGCTTTTTGGTTTCAGTCACGCTGCCATGGGCTCCGGGTTTAGCGCGGCGTAGTAGCGTTTCTCGGCTTCAGCCGGCGGCATGTTGCCGATAGGCTCCAGGAGCCGGCGGTGGTTGAACCAGTCGACCCATTCCAGCGTGGCGTACTCGACGGCCTCAAAGGATCGCCACGGGCCGCGTCTTTGGATTACTTCGGCCTTGTAGAGGCCGTTGATGGTCTCGGCCAGGGCATTGTCGTAGCTGTCGCCGACGCTGCCCACCGAGGGCTCGATGCCGGCCTCGGCCAGGCGCTCGGTGTACTTGATGGACACATATTGCACGCCGCGGTCCGAGTGATGCACGAGCCCACCGCCATGCACGGGGCGCCGCTCATGCAAAGCCTGCTCCAGGGCGTCGAGTACGAACCCGGCATGAGCGGCCCGGCTGGCCACGTGGGCGTGGTAGGTCGATGGGGCGATCGGCAGCACCCTGCAGATCGGCTCGACCCCATGCACCTCGCGGTGATCGTCAATGAACGCGATCATGGCTTGAACCGGCGGTCGAGCTCCGCCTGCGCAAAATATGCGCTGGCCTTGCGTAGGATCTCGTTGGCTTGGCGCAACTCACGGACTGGCAAGCCCCCGAACGGTAGTCCAAGCCCAATGTAGCTAATTGCATGGCGGCTGGACTGGTTTTGCTGTGGCTGGCGCCGCGCCCTTCAACGCGGCTGGCGGTGGCGGCCACAGCAAAACCTCTGGCGAGGGCGGCCGGTAGCCGAGGGATGAATGTGGCCGGACGGTGTTGTACTGGCGGCGCCAGGCTTCGATTAGCACCTTGGCCTCCTGCAGGGTGTAGAAGATTTCACCGTTGAGGAACTCGTCCCGCAGGCGGGCATTGAAGCTTTCGATGTAGCCATTTTCCCAGGGACTGCCTGGCGTGATGTAGGCTGTCTGGGCACCGACGGCGGTGATCCACGCCTGCACCGCCTTGGCGATGAATTCCGGCCCGTTGTCTGACCGAATATGCCCCGGCACGCCGCGCAGGATGAACAGATCCGAAAGCACGTCGATGACATCATGCGAATTCAGCCGCCGCGCCACCCGGATCGCCAGCGCCTCCCGGGTGAATTCATCGACGACGTTCAGCATGCGCAGCTTGCGGCCATCATGCGTGCGGTCCTCGACGAAATCGTAAGCCCAGACATGGTTTGGCCGTTCCGGCTTCAGTCGGATGCACGAGCCGTCATTCAGCCACAGCCGGGCGCGCTTCGGCTGCCGCTGTGGCACCTTCAGCCCCTCCCGGCGCCAAATCCGCTCAACGCGCTTTTTGTTCACCAGCCAGCCGGCGTCTCGCAGCAACGCCGTGATCCGCCGGTAGCCATAGCGGCCATATTGCCGGGCCAGAGCGATGATGTCCTGCGTCAGAGCCGCCTCCTCATCCGCCGTCCCGGGCACCTTGCGCTGCGTCGCCCGCGGCTGCCCGAGCACGCGGCAGGCAAACCGCTCCGACACGCCGAGCTTGGCCACGGCGTGCTTTACACAATCCCGGCGGCGCGCCGGGCTTAGAAGTTTCCCGAGGCAGCCTCCTTCAAAACCAATTTTTCGAGCGTCAGGTCCGAAACCGCCCGCCGCAGCCGGGCATTCTCTGCCTCCAGCTCCTTCAGCCGCTTCAGTTGGTCGACCTTCAGCCCGCCATATTCCTGACGCCAGCGGTAGTAGGTCGCGTCCGTCACGCCAATCGACCGGATTGCATCAACAGCTGACTTGCCCTGCGAGGTCATAATCTCAACCTGGCGCAGCTTCGCAATAATCTCCTCAGGCTTGTAAATCTTCCGCGGCATAAGACACCTCCATCCAAAAATTACATCAAGGATGGAGCACTTCTAAGGGGGCAGACCACAGATCCCCTACGAGGAGGTGCAACAGGAGAAGGTTAAGCTGCCGGAACGCCAGAAGGCGCACGGTTACGAAGAGCCAGAATACACCTACAAGTTCGTGCCGGAGTTGTCCTGGCCATCCACCTGACCATGCGGTGCAGTGCTATCAGGGCGTATGACGGCTCCATCCCGCGGGCACGAATGTCTCTGGCTCTCAGGCTTGAACTGAAGAGCTTCGGTTGGAACGACCGCGAGACCAGGCTGCGGAAATAGGTGGTCATCTTGGCCAGTTTCTGCCCGGCACGGCAGGCACATGCTCATGAAGGCTCTGGTGATGGGAAACGTCGCGGAGAGAGGGGGAAAATTATTGCCATATGGCGGTTTTCTGTATATATGAGCCATATGACAGGAGTTGTGCATGTCTGTGCTTAGCCAGGTCACCGTCGCGCCGAAGCCCTTTTCGCCTGAGCCGATCACCGATGAAGAGGCGGGTGCCATGTTCCGCGCTGCCCTCAACCTCTTCCGCCTTTGGGGCGTAACAGACGACCAAGCCTCAATCATCCTCGATTTGCCGCGCCGGACCTTCGCCCGTTGGAAGGCCGGAGAGATCGGCCGTATTGGCCGTGACGGCAAGGCGAGGCTCTCGAACCTCCTCGGGATCCATAAAGCCTTGAGGATCATTTTTAGGGAGCCAGCGCGGAGCTATGCCTGGATTAAGACCCCCAACGCGGCCTTCGGCGGCGGCTCGGCTTTGGATGTCATGCTCCACGGTGAGTTGACCGATCTCATGCGCGTGCGGAACTATCTGGACGCGGAACGCGGCGGCTGGTGATCGATCCGTCGATCGTACCCGTCTCGCCGGTTCATTGGGTTGGCGCCAGGCGGATCATCCGCAGCCTGTATCCGCCGGTTGACCTGTTTGAGGATATTGCGGATCCGGAAGACTGGCCCCTGCTGATTGCCGCCGAGCAGAAGACCAACCCGCGGCTCATGGAGACGATCGGGGCGCTCGATCTGGTGCCGGCGGCGCGGCGCGTTTCCGGGCCAGGGGCGAGCTACCTCATGGCGCCCTTCACGCATGTGAGCCCTGAGCGGCAGAGCCGGTTCAGCGTTGGTACCTATGGGGTCTTATATGCCGCGCACGCTTACGAGACGGCCGTGCTTGAGACCGTTCACCACCATGCCCGCTTTATGGCGCAGACCAACCAGCCGCCTGGTTGGACATCGCAATTTCGGGAGCTTGTGCTGGATATCGGCGCTTCACTCCACGATTTGCGGGGCGGGATTGCCGCATTCGCGCCCGCGTTGGATCCAGACGATTACGCTATGGCGCAACGACTGGCGGCTTCGTTGCGGGACAGCGGATCTGACGGATTGGTCTATCCCAGCCTGCGTGATCCTGACGGCGTTTGCGTGGGGCTATTTTATCCAGACTTGGCCACGCCGCCGGTGCAGGGGCGTCACCTCGATTATCACTGGGATGGCGCTCGCGTTGATCTCGTCCGCGATGCAGGGACGGGCGAAGTTTTTCGGGTCAAAGAATTCTGAAGGGGAGGGGGACAAACAAAGACTGGGTACGCCTAAACGCCACCTCCAGCGTGATCGACAATCGCCAGGTCAGAGCTCGCCGGCTGAACCAGCCCACCACCGCCGCCAGATACAAAAACCGCGTGAC
Organism: uncultured Alphaproteobacteria bacterium; assembly: GCA_963750235.1. GTDB lineage: Bacteria > Pseudomonadota > Alphaproteobacteria > Acetobacterales > Acetobacteraceae > Acidocella. The sequence goes on along the minus strand of CAVVPW010000002.1, from coordinate 65,492 downwards.
ATCGGGATATAGGTGATGTCCATCGCCCGGACCTGGTTCGACCGCTCGATCTTCATGCTGCGCAGCTGGTATGGGTAACCCTTATGGCCGGGAGCCGATTTCGACGTATTCGGCCGGAATAAACTCACACTAATGCTACCCCGGCATTTTGGGTTGCCTCACTCCGCCAACGATCACTGCCCCCCGAAAGAAGGCGATGGAATCACTTCCGTGAACCGATGCGAATTGGGAAATGGTCTCCCGGTACGCGATTGCGGCTCCTTGTTCTCGGGTGTCGCCTCTGATGAAGGCGCCGTTGCCGCTAGAGTTCTGACCGAGACGAACGATTCCCTAATTCGGCGAGATGTGCGAGTTGGTTTTCATGAGAACCGACGTAGAGATTCAGCTTTCACCTGAGGATCGGGTGCGGCTTGAGAAGCTGGTGGCCGCCCCGATGACGCCGCAGAAGCATGTGTGGCGGGCACAGATTGTGCTGTTGAGCGCAGCTGGCGTGGGGACACGAACCCAACTGGAGCCCATGGCTCTGAAGGCGCAGGAGGCGACCGGGTGCGAGGTGCTCACTGCGCAGAGTGCGCGCCCTAGTCAAGGTGGAAGATGTTGACGATCATCAAAGCGTCAAACCCGCACAATTGTTGATTTCCGCTGAGAAGTGTTGGGGCGGAACGGCCCACGGCATCGGATGATGGCAGTGCCTTGGCAATTTCCGCCGCGGAACCGCCAAGCAGCCACTTCTTGTTGTCCAACCCAAACCAATGCGCCGCACTCAGGCGAAGCACGTAGCACTTGCCTGCCCGGTGCCGATCGCGCACTGTATCGCGCAGCGCATCTGCATCTCATCGGCCACGGTCCAGAAGCGCCTGCCGCCGCCTGCCAATACTATAGGATTCATAAATAATATTCACAGCCTATTTCGTGACTCGTAATGTTATTTTGCCTTTAAATGCTTTAAATATATCGTCTAATGTTGGTTATGCGTTCGTCGCTACCGGGTTGCCACCGTAGTTCTCTGCGCATGTGGCGTTGATCTATAAAGTGTTCCAAAAGCATCATCAACGCCGGGAGACATGACTGTCTTTGTGGGCCAATTTCAGTTGTCGACAAGGAGGACATTCCAATGGCGGACGGCAATACTTCCAAGATAGTGCAACTGGAGAAACTCAATGTTGTAAAGGGCCAGAGTTCGGTTTCTGGCCTTTCTTCAGGGGCGTTCATGACAGTTCAGTTGCATCTGGCTCATTCCTCCAGCTTTTGCGGCGCGGGCATCATTGCTGGGGGTCCCTTTCGCTGCGCTAAGTCGTCGCGTGACTCGGCATTGCTGGCAGAGGACGCCAATGAACAAAATGCTCTGTATATTTGCATGACGCCGCTGACATCCCGCATGGCGCCGAATGCCGAAATCCTTGCAGCGAAAGCCAGAATGACGGCTGACGCCAAAAAAATTGACGCCATCGCTAATCTCAAAAGCCACCGTTTGTATATATTCACTGGTCGCAAAGACACAATCGTGTATTCTAGCGTGGTCGCGCGCACCCGTGACTTCTATCAGCATCTGGGTGTGGACCCTGATAACATCGAATACATCGATACGGTAGAAGCAGGTCACGCCATCCTAACGGAAAACCCTGCGGATTCTCCCTTAGACACTAATGGTCCGCCATATATTAACTATAATGACGGTAAGGGCTGGCAGTCCCACGACATCTTGCGTCATATCTATGGCAAGTTGGAGGACCCAGCGCCGCCCCAATGCATGAGCGGAGAACTGGTGCGTTTTGATCAAAAGGAATTCTTTCAAGACGACCACGAGCGCGAGCGTGCGAGTATGAGCAAGTATGGTTATCTCTATCTGCCTAAGTCCGCCAAGGATAAACAAGAGGTGCGCGTGCACATTGCCTTACACGGTGGCAAGCAGGGTTACAACTACGTAAACTTTGTTTACGGCCGAGCCAATACCGCCAACCAACCACCGTATGGCAACCGGTATATTACGACAACCGGCTACAACCAAATCGCCGACACCAACAACATCGTCGTGCTTTATCCCCAGGTGGAGGGCAGGGACGATCAGGCGGCGCAAAATCCGGATGGCGAATGGGACTGGTGGGGGTACAGCAGCTCAGTTCCAGAGCGGCCAGACTATTACTCTCGAGATGCGATTCAGATCAAAGCTATCTACGGCATGTTGAGCCGACTTGGCGGCTGACTATCCTGAAGGACGATAACTCGGCGGTGACCAACACCTACATACTATCAGCGACCCCACTCCTGGAAGGAACTTGGCTATGCAACATCACATAGTGAAGGCGTACACCTTGCTGAGTGGCTGGATTACACGCGAGGCCGCCATTCGGCTTGACACTGCCAGTCTTCTGCTTGCTTTGGGAATGAATCCCAGGAATTGGAGTAAATTGACGCCGTGCCCAACTGAAATCTTGCAGATGCAAGCTGCGGCGCAACAGCGGCTGTTGCTGCTGCAAGGGAGCTGGTCAAAAGACTGGATAGAATGGACGCAGGATTGTGCGCAGATGAATGGTGCGAACACCATGTCCAAGCTGATCGAACAGGAATTCAATCTTGCAGGCCGGCCTGGTGAGTTATTGAAAAGTCAGAGCATTGATCTGGTAAAATTTCTGGACAGCTTTGGGGTCAACTACGCCTATTGGATCGCGGAAAAAAGCAGGTTGTTGTGATTTCCACCGGAAGGGAAATATGAGTATCCCGCTCTCTCCACGTTGAAAATTTGATGTTCGCGGACGTTGGCGTGATGCGGTCTGCCTTTCGGTGCGTAGCCAATTCGGTTCCTTGACCGCTCCTTGTGGATTTTGGCGGAACGTTGGAAATAAAACCGGCAAAAGGTCAAGTTTGTGTAGGTTAGTCATGTCTTTCACGCGATCACGCGACAGGTATTTTTTCTACCTGAGCATCTTACGTGCGTATAGCGGCTGATATTGTCACTTCGTTCAAACCGAGATTGGGCTCTTCATGGATAAAATAAGTTAACGATCAAGAGATATGCCGTGACTAATACGGCATGGTCACGAGAGTTTTCTGACATTGTCGGGCGGATTTACGAAGCAAATGGCCCAGCTACTCGACTACTACCTGAAAGCAGCAAATCAAGGTGATCGTGGGCCGCCGATCACTCTGCGGACATCGGGTCTAGGACCTCAAGTGTAAGAAGTCAGATTGTGATTTCACAATGCCTATTCAACCCACTGTGCAGCGAGCTCGGCCGCTGTGCCATCGAAGAAGTCGCAATCCAGCCGGCCCCGGCGGTCGCCGGCTATGCCCGGTACCTTCTTCACCCCCGGGCCGTCGGCGCCGTCCGTATATTGCCACAGCCAGTGTCCGTCGTCGAATGCTTTGAGACAATTGGCAGCCTGAATTAACGGAGGCTTTGGCTCACCTGATGGGTTAAAGTTTAAGCGGCTATTTGGCTGTGGCGCAAGCGTCGAGCCTGGATGGTCTGGCGCTTGATTTGTTCCCGCTCGCGCAGGATTTCCTGCGCCCTGCCATGATAGGCCTCGGCCGGAGTGACGTTGCCGAGGCCCTCATGGTAGCGGCGATGGTTGTAATGCTCGATGAAGGCGGCGACCTGGCGTTCGAGATCACCCGGCAGGTAATAATTTTCGAGCAAGATGCGGTTTTTCAACGTCTGGTGCCAGCGCTCGATCTTGCCCTGGGTTTGCGGATGACACGGCGCACCGCGGATGTGCTCGATATTTCGCCGCCCGAGCCATTTGGCGAGATCGCCAGCGATGTAACACGGCCCGTTATCTGAGAGCAGACGTGGCTTGTGCTTGACTTTAGCTGAGGCGCAGCCTGAAGCTTCGAGGGCCTGGTTCAACGTAGCGGTGACATCCTCGACCTGCATGGTGGTGCACAGCTTCCAGGCGATGACGTAACGGGAATAATCATCAAGGATGGTTGAGAGATACATCCAGCCCCAGCCTATGACTTTCAAATAGGTGAAGTCGGTCTGCCAGAGCTGGTTCGGGGCCGTGGTCTTGGCTTTAAATTCATCGGCGGCTTTGACGACGATGAAGGCTGGCGAGGTGATCAGGTCATGCGCCTTAAGCAGCCGGTAGACCGATGCCTCGGAGACGAAATAGCTTTCTGTATCCGTGAACATCACGGCCAGTTCGCGCGGGCTGAGCTCTGGTTTGTCCAAGGCCAGCTCAACGAGTTTCTCCCGCACGTCGTCGCCGATGCGGTTCCACACCCGGTCTGGCTTTGAGGGGCGGTTGCGCAATGCCTCAGGCCCGCCGGCGCGATAGTGCTCGTACCAGCGATAAAATGTCGGGCGGGGAATGCTGAGCTGATCCAGCGTCCGGCGCACTGGCAGATGTGACTGCTCGACCAGCCGGATGATCTCCAGCTTTTCTGTGGCGGTGTACGTCATTCGCGGCCGTCCCCAGCCCCGATCATGCTTTTTTTGAGCAGGCGCAGCTCGAGCGCCTGCTCGGCCACAACCTCCTTCAGAGCCTGGGCCTCATGGCGCAGCGCTTTCACCTCGCCCGAGGTGGCTTCGCGCGCCGTGTCCCCCGCCAGGCGGCGCTTGCCGGCTTCTAAAAACTCCTTGGACCAGGAATAATACATGCTCTCGGCAATGCCCTCGCGCCGGCACAGCTCGGCGATGCTATGCTCGCCGCGCAGCCCCTCCAGCACAATGCGGATCTTGTCCTCCGCCGAATAATGCCGCCGCGTGGCCCGGCGGATGTCGCGCACCACCGCCTCGGCCAGTGGTTTTGAAGTCGAGGATTTCTGGCTCATCTACGCTCCTTCGTCGCTACGATGAGCCAGAAATCCTCCCTTATTCAAGATGCCAGTTTTGTCTCATAGGCGCTGACGGGGGACAGGCGCGGCACCAGGCATCCGCAAAGCATTCGTGGATTTTCAATATCATCTTTTCGAGAGCAGGCGAGCGTAGCTTAGGTAGTCCAAAAGCCGACTTCGTTCGAATTCCGGGAGGAAATCCGGTGTATTCAGACCTCTTTGATCCTTGGTTCCCCGCAGATATCCGCAATTTGTTGAACTGAACCGCCCCCGGGTTTGTGACGCTCAAACTCTTGAGAGGATGGAGTTAAGACGAGCAAGACGAGCAACAAGTTTTCACCTCAGGTCCGCGATCGGGCGGCGCGGCTGGTTCTGGAGCACAATCTCGGCCTGGATCACGGCGCCCCTGGATAAGGGGGTGGTGGGCTGTGACTAGGGGGACGGCAGGAGTTGGAGCGTTAGCGCCAGCCACCGATCATTGCCAATTCGGAACACACGCGCAGCAACACCATTGCGTCACGCGGCGCCAGTTTAAAATAATGTTGTTTTGTTAGGCCGTTTCGGCAAGCGCTAACTACTCGTGGTAATGATTTCAGACACTTATGCCGTTTTGTTACTTTCCATAATTGCGCTTCAGCGACTAATTGTTAGATTATGTGCGCAGGAAAGTTAGAGGTTGCGGTCAATTTCATTAAAATTGACGACGAACAACATTAACCGCCCCGTCGCTGTGTCTCGATCAGTCCACCAGACATGCTGATGCTCGGCCAAGAGCACTGGCAGAAATGCGCCGGGCTCATCGGTCAGTGCTAGATCGATATGGTGCACGTCTGGATGATCCAACAGCAATTCAGCCACTGCGCGCGGCAGGTGCAGCGGACTGGCGATTCGTATGTAGCCTTCGGACGTCACGTCATAGAATTGTGCCATCACACGCCTCGTCGCCTGAATTTGATTCCAACAGTTGCCCAAGCCGTTCGCGCGTCATCACGCCGCCTTGTCGCATCGCCGCCAACATCTGAACGAACTCGTCGGAACTGTGTGCAGTGCCAACGCCAATAGCGAGAGCCTGCGCCGGGTGTAGCGCGACGATTAGGGAGGCCGGTCGGCGGCGATTATGATGGCCGGTATACGGCGGCGCCGAGTGGTGCATTTTGGCTATCACGCGCCTGCGATTTTGGCAACAACCCAGCGACAATGACGCGGAGTTGTAATTGTCGCTGAGCGACGCAGTGAGCCGGTTCGATCTGGCCGCGAAGGTTGCCCGGATAATTGTCGCCAGCGACGTTTATCCAGCGACAATTATGATGGCCGGTCGTGCGGCGCCTCGTGCGGGTAATTGTCGCTGGGGCTTTCCTTGGCGGAGACGCGGGCAACGGCGGAGCGCTTGCGGTAACTCTCGCCGTTCATCTCGATGATGGTGGAGTGGTGAACAAGGCGGTCAATGGCCGCGACCGTCATTGCGGGATCTGGGAAGACGTCGGACCAGGCCGAGAATGGCTGGTTGGCGGTGATGGCGATAGAGTGGCGCTCGTAGCGATGGGCGATGAGTTCGAACAGGGCGCTGGTCTCGATCTGGTCTTTGCGGACGTAGGACAGGTCGTCGAGGACGATGAGATCGTATTTGTCGAGCTTGTCGAGCATCGAGGACAGGCTGAGTTCGCGACGGGCGGTCTGGAGCTTTTGGACCATGTCGGTGGTGGTGCAGAACAGGACGCGGCGCCCGGTATCGATCAGGGCGTGGCTGATGGCGGCGATGGCGTGGCTCTTCCCGGTGCCAGATTGGCCGAAGATGAGGAGATTGCCGCCGCTGTCGATCCAGCCATCACCTGTGGCTAGGGCAAGCAGGTGAGGCTTACGGATGCCGGGAGCGGCGGCGAAGTCGAAAGTGGCGAAGGTTTTCCCGGCCGGCAGGCCGGACTGGTCGCGATGACGCTGGATGCGCCGCGATGTGCGCTCGGCCATCTCGATCTCGAGCAGCGAGGCGAGCAGGTGGGCCGCGGGCCAGCCATCGCGATCGGCAGTTTCGGTGAGACGCTTCCAGTTGCGGTTGATGCTGGGCAGGCGCAGCGCCGTCAGCATGGTGGGCAGCACGGCGGCGGCCTGATCGTTGGATCTGGTCATCACTGCACCTGCGTGCTGGCGAGCAGGCAGTTGTATGCTCTGGAATCGGGCGGCGGGATCGTGACATCGTCACGGGCCCTGGCGGTGGGCAGAAACGCGCGCCTCAGTTCGGCGATATCGGGAAGCCCGCCTCCATCGAGCGCGGCCTCGATCCGCAGGCCCAGCGCGTCGACGCAATTGCCGTTGGCGGCGATATCGAGAAGCGCGACCATGTCACGACAGGCCTGTCGGGCATCGAGTGCGGCATCGAGCGCCTGCCATGCCCGCAGATAGGCATGGGTGGGGAACAGGGCGTCGCGGTAGACCAGATAGCGCAAGGCGCCAGGCTTGCGCCGCAGGTTGCCGACGACGTGCCGGAAATCGATGCTGTGCCCGCGTCCGGGATGCTTGATGCGGACCCGGGTGGTGGTCATTACCCGGTCGGGCCCGAGGAAGAGCTCGATGCGCTCGTCATGGAGATGGGCGTGGAGGCGGTGGCCGATAAGGCGTGAGGGCACCGAATAGGTGACCCGATCAATGCTGACGGTGCCGTTGCGGGTGACGTCAGCGCTGACCAGCGTGAAGTCTGTGGTCCGCCGCGGCGGCAACGGCCCCAGCAAACGCCGTTCCTCGTCCACGAGCGCGGTCCGGCGTCGGTTCTGCTTGGCAACATCCTCCTCGACGAAACGGCGATAGTCTTCGACGCTGGCGAAATCGCGGCTGCCCCGGCGGCGTAGAGCCTGGTCGAGCCGCCGCTTGAGGTGACCGTTGGGGCTTTCGATCGAGCCGTTCTCATGGGCTTCGCCGCGGTTGTTACGGGTGGCGCGCATGCCGTAATGTCGGCACAGATCTTCGTAGCTGCGGGTGAAATCGACGCTGGGCGTCAGCGTCGAGGTTCTTGTAGGCGGCCGAGAGCGAGTCACTGCGGTGTTCCGCCGGCACGCCGCCCAGCTTCCACAGCGCATCCTGCAGATGTTCGGACAGGGCGCTGAAGCTCTCACCCCCCAGAACAAGGGCGGCATGTTCCCAGCCACTGCAAGCCAGGCGAAAATGAAAGAGGCGATGGTCGAAGCGCTTGCCGGCCATGGTGACGCGCAGTTCGTCGCAGACGGTAAAGTCCGACAGGCCCGTCGGCCGATCTGGGATGCTGGGTAGAACACCTTCTTCTCGCCGCCGTTCAGCGCCCGCCAGCGGGCGATCCGGCGTTCGAGGGTGCGCCTCACCCCGTCAGGGACAACGGCCTCCCCGAACTCGTCCTGCACAGTCTCGAAGATGGTGACGGCAAGGATGCCCTCGACTCGAGCAGCTCTTCCACGCGCGACCACACCTGTTCGAGGGGGTCCTGACGGGTTCGCCAGTGGCGCTCGAGCTTCTTCTTCTGGGATGGCAGGCGGGGATCTTTGTCGATCCGATGTGCGCTGCGTTCGCTGATGCCGGCCTTGGCGGCCGCGACGGTCTGGCTGTGTTGACGACGCTGAACCATATAGAGAAATACCTGTTGATCAGAAATGTGGTGCCCAGGCATCGGAACCCATCGTTGCTATGTTCGATAGCCGTTCCAATACCACCACCCGCCGCAGCCCGATCAGAGCCCCCAATCAGAGGGGCTTTGAAGATAGCCGTCGCCCGTCAGGCCGCTCTACGGTCGGGGCTTGCCCCTCCCTGCGAGCGGCCCTTACGGGCGAGCATACCGGCCATCATAGTTGTCGCTCAACCGGCCATCGTAATCGTCGCCGCGCAGCCGGGCGCCCGTAGCCGCGTGCGAGGAAGATTTCCGCCGCTTGTACGCGCACGCTGTAAGGCGCGTCCGCATCGTCGCGGATACGCGCCAGGTCTTGATTGAAGAAGGCCCTTCAGCGCGCGCTAGTCCGATCATCTCCCGCTGCGACTCGCTGTGGCCAGATGGATTGGGATGGTGCGCCTTTGACGACATACCGTGCTTGTCGCAGACGTGGCCGGTACGTTGTCGCTCATCTCGCTGTTCCCTGATACCAGGGAACACATACACACCGTAAGCATCGCTTTACAGCACTTTCCGCACTAGAGGGGCGAGGGTGCTAGGAGAGGAGGTGCCCATCCCGTCCCCGCTGTCCTTAACCTGCGTGGTGGGTATTGGGATTATAACATGCCGTAAATACCATGGTGTTTTGCAATTTCCGATCCTGTCCCCATGGGCCTATCATTATCTTATAAAGGCTTAAGAACAGGGGGGCACTTACCACCTACACACTCCCCCTTTTTTCAAACCTATATGGAAGGAGATAGGGACGAGAGGGACAGGGGAGAAAAATCACCGAAACCAAAAGGTATTTACGGCAACTATCACGACCTCATCTTCTGGATTTTTAGATAGGGTCGGATAAGGACAGATAGGGTCGATCCCCACCCGTTGACCAGGGTTATGCGACCGGCTAGAACGGGCAATCATCGTCATCGGCCTTCAGTTGTTTCCTTTGTTCTTCTCCTCACCTGCTAGTTGCAGGTCGATGGCCAGTTTTTGGTTCATCAGTAGAATGGCGTAGGCAACGCAATCGATTGTTCCGGGTGGAAAGTAGTAGTACCCACACCATTTGGCCCCGATGTTTCGTGCTTCGCGGGACATCGCACCCACTTCAGGCGGCACATCATCGCGCCCACCTCAATCTGTAGGCGACGCAGATCAGGGCGATCGAGATCATAGCCGAGGTGCACCAGTATGCCCGCCGTCTGCGCATATTGGCGGTTCTCGAGCTACTGGCGCAAGACAGGCTCGCGTGGGTCTTCTTGTTCTCTTGCTTCCGCCTGTTCAGTCTGCTCGGCGCGCAGATGCTCCTCGTCCATCCACCACTTTTCGTCAGCGTCATATCGCGCACGGCTTCTGCCCACAGTTGATCACGCACTGTGCGAGGCCTCCATGTCGATGGTCCGGTGGTTTTTCCATCCCGCACCGCAAGCAACGGGCGAGAATTTAACGTTCCCGTCTCATCCTTGAGGTAGCCAGTTGCACCAGGGTTGAGCGTCGCCGCGCCAACCCATTGCCGGGGGAAGTCTTGAGCTTTGCGCGCGGAACTCGGCCGGAAACGGTCGATCTGTGTTGACAGATAGCTCTTAATGCGCTCGGCCTCTGCATGTCGCATGTTTGCGAACTCGGCAAACTCAACAATCCAGATGCCTTGCGTTTCTTCCAGCGCGCTTTTTTCCCCGGGTCGCTAACGTGATCGGTGAACCACTCATCACGCACTGCCATGACTCGAGTGCGCTGGATTTGCGCATGTCCTGCGGCCCCTCTAACACCGGCAAATTTTTCACCAGACACCCCGGCTGCATCACACGCGCCACCCCTGCAATCATCCATCGTGAACCCACGGCACGGTTAAATGCTGTATCTCCTGCACCAAAATAGTTGATTAACCAAGTATCGAGCGTGGCCGCCATCCCATTGCAATTTACGCAGTAATCCTGCACCGGACGGTAGGCGGCGCGCTCTGCGATTTCCTGCATGGCCTCCAGCGTGAGTCCGCGGAGACTTTGATATATTGGCGTTGCAGCCAGAGGGTAACGCGCGTCACGTCCGTATCCGTCAGTTCGCGCGGGTACAGGGCAGCGGCATCATGCGCACCAGGGTATCGCTTCTTAAGCATGATGCGCTTGGCGAACTCATCGAACGCAAATACTTCCTGCTAATCGTCATGCTCGGCGAGTAGTTTAGCGGCAGCGGCAAGGGGGGGAAGCTTGCGCTTACCGTTATCTTTCTTCGGACGTTGCCATCCGTGCTTCTCGGCGTGCCAGTACAGGCTGCCCAGGGTAACGCGCTTGCCATTCAGGCGATCCTTGAAGCTAATCCAATGAGATCTATGCGCGGCCTCACCCTTATAAGAGTCATTGCCGCACCGCTTTATCCAGTCGTGCCAGGACTTAAACGCTTCATCCCCGAACGCTGCTTTCAACGCCATCCCGATCTTCTGGCGCACATCATATCCACAATCTGGCGGAATGGCTGCAAGAGCGCTCTTGGCTATCTCTAGATTATTCTCCCACGGGAGAAGTGCTTCATCGCCCGCATGCTTTGTCTTGTATTCGTCCAGAGACACTACGTTGCTTTGTTGCTTCGGCACTGCTTGCGAAGTGATCTGCATCACCGGCTGGTCACTTGGTTGAAGCTCCTGGTCCAACCATGTCGATTTGCGCGCGAATGGCAAAGCAATAAGGTTTCCCGGCTCGTCTATTGTGGCGTGTAGATTTTTGGGAAGACCTCAATCTTCTTCCCCAACACCCCCCCGCTGCGCCTTCCGTGAATCCGCATTGCTCAATAATCTGAGTCAACAGTGCGCGCACGTCGAAAGTATTCTGCGCGCTGTCAGCATCCCAGAAAAGCCACGCGTGCAGGCCATGCCCGCCGCCACTGCGTACACACCAAGGATTTAAACCAGCAAGGCGGCACGCATCCAGCACCGGCTTCACCAAGGCAATGAACTCACTCCACTGCATAGCGCCGCCGTGATCGTCAAAGTCCAGCACGGCACACAACAAGGTGTCGGAATTGGGCAGCAATGGATAGACACCGATATGCGAGTTGTTGTCCCCGTCTGGTGCAGTGAGATGCCGGTGCAGCCGCGCATCGCCGAGCGGTTCCGGTGGCGCGTTGCAGTTTATCGGGCGCTTAAAATAGACAAAGCGTTTTGCCGTGTTATCCCAGTAGCGCCGCGCGTGAAGGTCACTGCGCACGCGTGCGAGGATGTACTTTAGGGCGGCGAGTTTTTGTGAACACTCTTGATTTTTAAGGGAAGATTCGCTATCCATGAATCGGTGATCCACACACAAGCCGGGATGTTCCAGTTCCCGGTGACCAGACGTCATAGTTCACGCCCCGCGCTTGCCACGCGGGGCATTTTTATGCCGCTACGGGCGGCGCGGTTGCGCGCTCTCGTGCGGCAATGCGCTCCGCAACGAACGCAACGATTTCGGCTCGGAGCCAGGGTTTGCACCGCTCTGAAAGCGCAACGCGGCGTGGGAAGCGCCCCTGGCTTTCGAGCCGGAGCGTGTGGCGCTCCGACTGAATCCAACCGAGCGCTGCCAAATCTTCATAAAAAGCATAAATTGTTGAGTTCACGGCGGCCACAGCAACCCCTCATCGTTCGATGAAAATTCTCGGGTACACTGCGGATGATTTCCGCGAAGTAATCTCCGCACCCCTGCGGAGAAGAACTGTCCCACCCAACCACGCGTCGCCCGCTGTACGCAACGGCTAGCCGTCTAGGCCGGAGCCCCGGAAAATTTACGCATTCCGGTCACCAGTGAAGGCGGACAGAGGGTGACATAGTCCGCCGTAAAAAGTCAAGGTCAAACACAGCACGCATGGCGTTTTAATTATTTGTAGGCGGTGCCTTCATGATTCCGAGAATGTGCAGCGCGAGCCGCCGCAAGGCCACACGTTTCTCAGGCATGAATTGGTGCCAGACGTAATGCTCTGCCGTCACGCCCTGGGGGCTGTGGCCCAAAACGGTCCCAATAACATAAGGAGGCACCTTCAACTTTGCAAGGTTAGTGGCGGCAGTGCGGCGAAGATCGTGGAACGTCCAGGGGTCAATCGCATTGCCATCGTTCAAGTCCACGACTGTCTTGTCGATCTCGATTTTCATTTTTGAAAAGCCGCGCACGTGCGTAACACCATCTGTTGTTAACGCGTATGGTCCGAGTTTGTTGCATCGTTTGATGATGCGGATTGCTAACAGTGAGAGCGGTACTTCGTGTGCACGCTTCGACTTCATTTGCTCTTTTGGCAGTGTCCACACACCTGTATGCAGATCAACGTCATCCCAACGCATTGACGCAACTTCAGTTCTGCGTTGCGCGGTCAGCAGTAGCAGAGACACAAATGCAGACGTGACGGCACCGCACCGTTGCGCGGCTTGCAGCACAAGGCACAACTCATCATCTGCTAAAGTTCTGTCACCTTTGGTCTCGGCAACTGGTGTGGCGATGTATTCAACGTAACCGATGCGAGCCCGCCACGGAGGTATGTGGGCGGGGTGGTTATTTGATTTCGGCGAGGCGGTTTGGCATCCAAAAGTCTCGGATGGCTGGCACGACGATAGGGATGTCGTGATAGGCGGTTTTCAGATAAGACTTGGCGTCGGTGGCCTGCGGCAATGTGCCGAAGTGGAACGCGAGTTCGTCGGCGCTGTGGAGCATGATCGGCAATAGCAGGCTGCATTCGATGCCTTTGGAATCGAGCAATGGCGCCCATGCCTTCCAGCGCAACTTCATGGCCGTGGTGAAGCCCATGCACCAAGGTCCGGCGAACACCACGCCATCGTCGGCGCGTTGGAAGATCGGCGCGTATTTCGATGGCGCCGTGGACAGGATTTCACCGATCGCATTGAACCGCGCCGCGATCGCCATGATGGCGTCGAGCCGCTTGCCGTGCGCCGTGGCGATATTGCCCTTCTCGCCGAGCAGATCGAAGAACCATTCATGCGGCGGTATCGAGCACGGGCCGACGACGATGGCGGCGAGGTAGCCATCGAGCATCGAGACGCCGTCAACCTTCGGCGCCGGCTTGAGTTGTTCCAGCCAGGAATCAAGGGTCTCAAGATCCATGGGCCGTTTGCCCGCTGGTACTGAGCTTGCCTGCGGCCGCCTCATGCGGCTTGCACCCGTTGTGCCTGCGCCGCCTTCCAGTGCCAGGGGAGCAATTCGCTCAGCGCGTTGACTTTGGTCTGGCCCGAGACGATGCGCTCCAGCACATCGGCAAGATAGGTCTGCGGGTCGAGCTCGTGCAGTTTGGCGGTGTTGATCAGTGACGCCAGAATTGCCCAGTTCTCACCGCCGGCGGCGGAGCCGGCGAATAGTGCATTCTTGCGGCCAAGGCTGATCGGGCGGATACTCCGCTCCACCGTGTTGTTATCCACCTCAACCCGGCCGTCCGTCAGGAACACGCCAAGCCCGCTCCAGTGCCCAAGCGTATAGCGAATGGCTTTGGCCAGCGGGGATTTCGCCGAGATTTCGCTTAAACGATCCAGCAGCCAGGGCTTGAACGCCTCGAACAAGGCTTGCGTCTCGGCCTGGCGCACCGCCAGGCGCTCCTCGGCACTGGCGCCGCGGATGCGCGCCTCGATGGCGTAGATGGCGGCAAACCGCAGCAGCGCCTCGGCCGAGACAAGACAGCCTGTCGATTTATGGATTTCAAAGAATTTGCGCCGCGCATGCGCCAGGCAGAATGACAAGGTGACAGGGCCACCGGGCCGCTCCTGCCTGGTCAGCCGGTTATAGCCAGCATACGCGTCCACCTGCAGCACGCAGGCTTTGCCGGCCAGATGCTCCTCGACATGCCGGCCCTTGCGGTCTTCGGCGTAGAGATAAACCACTGCTGGTGGCGCCGGGCCGCGCCATGGGCGATCATCCATCGCGTAAGCCCAAAGCCGGGCGATGCGCGTTCGTTTTCTGGTTCTGTCCAGCACCGGCAACGGTGTGTCATCACAAAAGATCTTCGGCGCCGCCAGGATGTGCGCGGCGAGCACCGCATGCAGCGGCTTTAACCACCACGCCAGCCGGCCGATCCAATGCACCAGGGTCGAAACATCCAGATCGATCCCCTGACCGGCGAGCATTTGCACCTGCCGGTGCAGCGGCAGGTGCCAGGCAAATTTCATCACCGCGATATGCGTCAGCAGCGCGATGGTCGGCATGCCGCCATCGATGGGGCGTGGCGGCGCCTTGGCCTGCACCACCGCAGCTTCACAGGCGCGGCAACCATAGCGCGGCCGGTGAATGCGTTTGACGCGCAGGATAGCCGGCACCACGTCCAGCATCTCACTGACATCCTCGCCGATGATGTGCAGCCTGCCTTGGCAGCAGGGGCAAGCCTTGCTCGCGGGCTCAATCGTGATGTCCACCCGTGGCAGATGCGCCGGCAGACCGCCGATATTGCGCGCCGCTTTTGGCCGCGGCGGCCGGTTGGAATTCGCTGGCGTTGGCAGTTTGGCTGGTTCCACCGGCATGGCGGAAAGATCATCCAAGGCGAGCGGCAACTGGTTCGCCGGCTCAACCTGCTTCTCGGAGCGCGCGCCATACAAGGCTCGCTTCAAGCTTGCCACGATCGCCCGCAGGTTCTCGTTCTCCGCCTGTAATGCCGCGTTCAACGCCAGCAAATGCGCCGGATCATGCGGGGAATGTTGGCCATCCGACATGCCTGAAAGTTACCAAACATGCCGGACGTTTCGCCAGAAAATTAAGGTGTATGCTGCAATTTTCCGGCCGGGATCATGGATCTGGCCGGCGCCGCGGAGCGCGCGGGTATCTGTGTCCAATCCATGCCAGAAAACAGCATGCGCAGCTGCGCCGCACTCAGCGTGACCGCACCATCCTGCACCGGCGGCCAGGTAAAACCACCAGCCTCCAGCCGCTTGATCACCAGGCAAAGACCAGAACCGTCCCAGAGAAGCAGCTTAACTCTATCGGTTCGCTTGGCCCGGAAGACGAACACATCGCCGGCAAATGGGTCGGCGGCCAGTACCTGTGTCACCATGGCCACGAGGCCATCCATGCCTTTGCGAAAATCAACCGGCTTGGATGCCACCACCACCCGCAGCCCCGGCCGGGACGGAATGCCCAGGATCACCGTGCCCGCCCGATCAGACCAAGCACCTGCCGCAAAACCTCCGGATCGACCGCACCTTCCACGCGGACCCGGGCACGTCCGATCTCGATCTCAATCGATCCCGCAGCTTGATCCCGGCCCGATGGCGGCGGTAAAGCCGGCTCGGAAGCCGAGGCAGTGTTCACATCTACCTCACCCTCAAGGCGCAACGGGACAAAATGCGGTGCTCTCGCCGCCGCCAGATCATTTGTCGCCTGGCGACGCCATGTCCAAAGCAAGCCTCGGCTGACCCCGTAACGGCGCGCGACCTCCGCGATCTTCGATCCTGGTGCCATGCTCGCGGCAAGAATTTCCGCTTTCTCATCCGCCGTCCAATCCCGACGCCGCCTGCGGCCCGTGATCAGCTCAACCCGGCGGTATTCGGCGTCCTGATGACTGTACTGATGCCTAGCATTAGGACCGTCATTATCCATAATATCACCTCGCCCAAATTCAGGGCTTCAGTGTTCAGCAAACAGACCCGCGCCGCGAGGTGGGGCGCTCGCATCGCTTACTATTCAACCGGGCTGCGTTCTGTGTGCTCGCGTTGTGCGGCCCATTTAAAGAAGACGGAGAGCGCGCTGCGTACGCGGTTCGCCCCCTGCGCCATTCCGCCCGCAATCAGCCCGTCCAGGAGCCGGTTGACGTCCCCTCGGGTGATCGTGGCGACGGGGCGGGCGTACCAGTCGGCGGGCAGATGGCTGTCCAGGCGGGACTTGCCGCCCCATGGCTTGTGCTTGCTCTTATTATAGAAGGCGGAGAACTCGGTCAGGGCTTCCTTCACGGTCATGGGCGGGGCAGGGGGCTCTCGCGCTGGTGCGTTCCGGGTGGCCAGGGGGTCGGTCCCGGCCTTGGCCTCGCGCAGAATCCGCCGGGCCTCATCCCGGGCTGCCTCCACCTTCAAGTCGGCCAGGGGGGCGATGACAAGTCGGTTCTGCTGGCCATTGGCCCGATATTTGACGGTCCAGACCTTCCGCCCGGTTTTACTGACTTCTAATGGCCAGCCCCGGACACAGCTTGTCCCAAACCTCCTTTACCCCAGCTTTGGGTGCGGCCAGCCGCTCCACCCCAAGATCGGTAAGCGCCACCTTCACCGCCTTGGCGCGCGGCTTCTTGCCCTCAGTCCTGTGCTCTTGGGTCATAATCCCGCGCTCTCATATGTACCAATTATGTACCATGTTTTGTGGCATTGTAGGTCATCGTATGTCATAACCTGTCAGGGTACATAGTGAGGTTCTTCTGAAAACTCCAGGAAAATACAGGAAAAAAACGATGTCTTGCGGCTCTTTTGTCATTATCTGTCTCGGCCTGTCACGTGAAAATACAGGATTCCTAATCCTGGGGCCGTGGGTTCGAATCCCGCCGGGGACGCCAAATTACCTACAACCTATTGAGGCGATTATCGCTTTCGCCACTAAGTATGGTGTCGCCATAAGATGTGACACATGAATGTGTCACACGGCTCCGGCCGGATCAACGCAAAATTTATTGTGACGGCCGGAAACTGGGGCCAGGGCTTATGTCCCGCCTGGGCCGGGCAACTTATCGCCTGTTAGCCAAAAGAGACATCCGGCAGCGGCGCCGATGCGGCTCGCGCAGCCTCGTCCTCGTTAACGCCCAATCCACGCAGGATGAGGAAGCAGACCTCCTCGCCGTAATCGGCCGTCATTTCTCCGAGCACCGCCGCTGTCATGGCCGAAAGACTGGCACCCAGCACGAGATCACACCCGGCTTCGGCATTTGTCAGCTTGAGTTTGCCGGAGTCCATGCCCGCTTTGATATCCGCCAGCGGGTATTGCCGAAGGTTATGGCGTAGAATCTTGTCGGCCGAGTTCGACGCGCAGGATCAGCCTGCCCCAGGACGGGTCGGCGTGGGCCATCCGTATGAAGAGGCGCACACCGGCGGCGATCCTCCTAACCGGATCGCCGATGCCGAAATAGATCGTTTCTATCGCGCTCGAGAGCTGCGTGCGGATGTGATCAACAAGGGCCTCGATCAGCTCATCGCGGGTTTGGAAATGATTATAGAACGTCGCGCGCGAGATGGCTGCCGCGTGGATGAAGTCGTCGATCGTCAGGGCGCGGAAGTCGTCGCGGGCCAGCAATTGCGTTGCGGCGCAGAGGAGCTTCGCGCGCGTGGCCTCGCGGCGCTTGGCGCCCACCTGCAGCCGCCGTTCCTGATCCGATAAACGGCCTTCCGTGTGGTCAGCCACGGTTTGTTCCTTTCAAATCGTCCTCCTCTGCGGCGGCGGCCGTGCCACCGCCGCAGAATACGCTTTGGCGGCGCTAGAGAACAGCCGTCAGGCGCGGGGCAAGCTGCATGCCCTTGAGCACGTCGCCTTTCAGCTTGAGCTTGCCGGTCATCGCGGCGATATGCGGCGCGATCTTCTTGGCGCGCAGGTCCAGCCATACGTCTCTCGACGCCGAGATGGTGACGTCCGCCGGACGCTCGGCATCGAGCGTCACCTCGGGCACGTCCCTCGCCGCGTCGATAAAGATGGCGCCCTCGCCGTTGATGACGAAGCGCATCGTCACCCCGAGGTTGCCCACCTTTCTGGTCTTTTCCCGCAGCTCCTCGGCCATCGCGGTCACGCTCAGTTCGGTCATATTTTTGCTCCCCAGAGGCGTTGTCGTTCTCAGACGATGATCATGATGTCGGCCTCGCCCAGCAACGTGCGCGCGAACTGCTCGTAGGAAAGGTCGGAGCCCAGGAAGGCATGCCGCGAGCCGGTATTGAGGTCGCGCCAGAAGCGCTGCAGCGGGCTGGCTTCGGCGAAGGCGGAGGCGCCGGCTGTTGACATCAACAGGTCAACAGCTCCGCGCAGTAGTTCCATGGCGTGGCCGCAGGCGCCGCGCAGGCGGGCGCGGCCCAGCGCATCGAGGGTATGGCCGGCTTCCAGTTCGTCCACCGCCGCCGCGGCGTTCATGATCAGCAGCCGCGCGGCCTCGATGTCCATGGCCGCCTTGCCAATGTTGCGCATGGCCACATGCGAATCCACCCAGCGCGGGAAGGTGGTGTAGGCGATGGCCTTGCTGCCGGCCGAGGCGGCCGTGATGTCGAGCGCCGCTTGCGCCATGCCAAGGATTGGGCCGCAGAGCACCAGAGCCAGAGCCGAGGCCACCGGCCAGCGGTCGGCTGATTCGGCGCCGTTGAGCTGCTCGGCGATTTCAGCGCCGGGGGTCGCTCCCTTGCCCATGCGTCCGGCCGGCACAAAGACATTCTCGGCGACAAGCGTGTTGCTGCCCGTCCCGCGCATGCCCACAACCTTCCAGGTGTCCTCAATGGTGAGGTCGCTCATACGCATGCAGGCGGTGCCGACGCCTGCGAGGGTGCCGTCCTGGTCCAGGATGGCGACGCCGCCCGCCGCCCAGTTGGCGTAGAAGCAGCCCGAGGCGTAGGGCCACTTGCCGTTGATGAGAAAGCCACCCTCGGCAGGGCTTGCCGTGCCGCCCATCGACAGCACGCCGCAGGCCAGCGGCTGTTCGCCGCTGAAGAAAACCTCCTTCTGCCCCTCTCCCGGCAAAAAGGACATGCCCCAGGTGGTGACGTTCAGCAGCGTCTGCACCCAGGAAGTGGAGGGGCAGCCCTTGGCCAGGGCGGCGGAAACGGCGATCTGGGTGGCCATGGAGGCGCCGTGCCCGCCAAGGCGCTTGGGCACCATGACGCGCAGAAGATCCGCCTGGCGCAGCATGTCGATATTGGCCTCGGGAATCCGGCGGGCCTCATCACCCGCGCGATAGTTCTTGGACAGGTCGTTCTGGAGCGCGCGCGCCGCCGCGACGAGCGATTCGCCGATGACGGGCGATAAAATAAACGATTGATCCATTGACGTTTCCTCTAATTACGCGGGCTTACGCCGCGTATTTAGACGGTTTATACAATTTATACTATTTGTCAAGTTTGTAGCTTCTGTTTTCCGGCTGAGCCGGTTGGGCGGGCGGATGTAATTGGCTGGGGGGTAATCGCCCATCCCAATGACGGCAGCGCGTAGATCAAAATAATCCTCACCGCCTAAGGGATGGTCGTGTTCCTCTTGGTGGGCGAGGTTGCCGTTTGTCGGCCTGCCGCGGTGAGCGCCTGATCCGGCATGATCTGGCCGAGCAGTGGTCACAGAGCGAGGATGGGGCATATTTAGTTTAGTTGCCTTGTTGGGGCCCCCAACACCCAAAAATCTATAATGAATTCAAAGCCACCCAGTTATTACCTTTATGGCGGATGGCACGCCATTTAAATCAATCCGTTACGTGAAATATGGGTTAGTCTGATTTACCTAATTGGGTTGCAGATTGGGTAGCACAGGCAGCAGGGGGGGCGAACCACGGGGGATCAACTCAGTAAATCGTGGAGGATGCTATGCAAAAGCACGAAACCGAACATAACGCGCCGGTTGATATGGAACGCCTGATAGCTGCGATTCTGGCTGCTACTACATTATCCCATACCCAAGATCACAATGCGTCGGATGTTTTTAACGCTTATAGGGAGATGCTTGCGCAAATCCGCACAAGAAAGGGTGAGCTCTAAGCTTTCCGCAGGTGATCGGGACTTCAAGCCCTCGTCCTCCCCCGCCGCGGCACGCACGACGCCGCAGAAGCATGTGTGGCGGGCGCAGATTGTGCTGTTGAGCGCAGATGGCATGGGGATGGCACAGATCATGCGCCGGACTGGGCGGTCCAAGCCGACAGTGTGGCGCTGGCAGGCACGATTTGCCGCTGAGGGCGTGGATGGCCTGTTGCGTGACAAGACGCGCCCGCCCGGCAAGAAGCCGCTGGCGGCGTCGGTCATTCGGCAGGTGGTGACCAAAACGACGACAGAGAAACTGCCAGCAGCGACCCACTGGACGGCGCGGGCGATGGCCAAGGCGGTCGGCATCGCCGTCAGCTCCGTGCAGAAGATCTGGCAGGCGCATGGGCTGAAACCTCATCAGGTACGCACCTTCAAACTGTCCAATGATCCGGCCTTCGAGGAAAAGCTTGTTGATATTGTCGGCCTGTATCTGGACCCGCCTGACAAAGCGCTCGTTCTGTCGGTAGACGAAAAGAGCCATATCCAGGCGCTCGACCGCACTCAACCGGAGCTGCCGCTGAAGACAGGCCGCGCCGGCACCATGACGCACGACTAAAAGCGGCATGGCACCACCACACGGTTCGCGGCGCTCAATGTGCTCGACGGCACAGTCATCGGCCATTGCGCGAAGCAGCATCGGTATCAAGAGTTCATCCATCTTCTGAACGTCATCGATGACCGGACACCAAAGCACCTCGACCTGCACTTTATCGTAGACAACTACGCCACCCATAAGCATCCGGAGGTCAAGAAGCGGCTGGCGGCTTTCATCATCACGCCACGCTGTGCATCGCCGCCTACGGATTCCTGATCTCCGAGAGGGAAGCGATTCCCCCCTCAGGACTACGCAACGCCATTCTCGTCAAAGAATATCCCCTTCCCGCAGGTTATCGACCCCGCGGGTGCCCCGATCCGGCCTGAGCGTAACGTCCCAAACTCAATCACCTCCGTCCGCATCGCTATCGCCCGAGCGATCTCCCGCACGCTGCCACGTTGCCCATGCTGCCGCCAAACTTTTGATCGAAGAAATTTATGACACAGTATGATTAGATGAAAATGGAAATTGCGATAAAATCGCAAGAGTGGCCTCTGAGAAGAAATACTTTGCTAACAACAACCTACTTCGATTTCTTTTTTGAGCCTGCTCTTGAATTAAGATGCCGACCAAAGTAATTGCAATGTTTCCTTGAAGGAATGAGTTTACATTCTTTGCCGTCATGAGATAGATAACATGACCAACCATTTTATCGCCTATCAAGATAATACAATCGATGAGGCAATGTAATTTGCGTCGAAGATGCTGAACGCGGGGGGGGTAGATGCCAATTATCGATTTAGATTTAGAAACAGATAGTTCACTCCAGAATTTCGAATGCGATATCTGCATTATCGGGTCTGGGCCAGCCGGCAGCACGATAGCGCGAGAATTAGCCGACACCGATCAGCGTGTTATTTTACTCGAAAGCGGGGGTTTTCAACGGAACCCCCAGGCCGACCAGTTAAATGAGGTTGAAAACATCGGCCGCCCGCGCATCGTCGATCAATGGGCGGTGCGCAACCGGATCGTGGGAGGGAGTTCCCATACCTGGGGTGGCCGCTGCGCGGGTTTTGACGCCATAGACTTCGAGGTGCGGGCCTGGGTGCCCAATTCCGGCTGGCCTATCGGATTGAGCGACATGTCCCCCTATCTGGAGCGCTCTGCGCCCTATCTCGGGCTCATGGTTGGCACAGGGTTCAGCGACGACCGGTTCTGGACATT
Source organism: uncultured Alphaproteobacteria bacterium (assembly GCA_963750235.1). Classification (GTDB taxonomy): domain Bacteria; phylum Pseudomonadota; class Alphaproteobacteria; order Acetobacterales; family Acetobacteraceae; genus Acidocella. Next base: position 43,670 of record CAVVPW010000002.1, on the reverse strand, counting down.
GGCGGGACGCCCTCACCCCCGGTCCAACCCTGATCCGCACGCGCTGTTGCCGTTCTTCTGGCAATTCAGCCGTGATGGTGAGGATGAGTATCTATATGAATATATGCGCTTTGGCCGACGCCTGACGATAGGACTAGCCGCGAACATTACCCTCATCGCGAATGCTACGGCTTTAAGGATTATTCCAGTCGAGTTGGCGCGTGCAGTGCAGTCGGTGGAATTCACCGGCCCAGATGGTGCGACACGAATTTTATCCGCCCCAACGGTGGTCGTTTGCGGTGGAGGCGTGGAAAATGCTCGTATTTTACTGGCATCGAATTCGGTAACAACCAACGGTCTCGGCAATGAGCATGATGTGGTTGGCCGCTACCTTATGGATCACCCGCGGGGCACCATAGGTACTTTTTCCGTAAAGGGATCTGAGGCACTGCAAAAGCGCTTTGGACGCTATAATGTGAACAAAAACCTTTTTCGCGCGGGGCTTAGGCTTAGCCCGGACGTTCAGAGATCAGAAGGATTATTGAACTGCGCCGCCTGGCTTGGCGAAATCGTAGCTAAGGATGATCCCCTAGATGCCATAAAACGCATGTTGCGCCGCAAGCCGCAGTTACCTTCAGATTTGACTACGATATTGTCGAACTACGCGCTGATATTGCGAGGTGTAAAAGATTATTTCATTGAGCATAACGGCCTGCCACGCAAGTTGGAAGCGTTGACCCTTGACTGTATGTGTGAGCAGCGGCCGGATCGCGACAGCCGCATAACGCTATCAGATCGTCGGGACCGGTTTGGCATACCGCTTTCGCGCATTGACTGGCGGGTCCACCCGGATGAATCGCGGAGCATGCGCAGAATGGCACAACTGGCTGCGGAACAGTTCGTCAATATGGGGCTTCCGCAATTGGAGCTGGCGGATTGGGTTCGCGACGGGGCTGATTTCCCACCGGAATTTATGGATGTAGGCCACCCCACAGGTACTACGCGCATGGCGGACAATCCCGCAAAGGGCGTTGTCGACTCAAACTGTATGGTTCACGGAGTCGATTGTCTCTATGTCTCAGGGAGTTCGGTATTTCCCACCGCGGGCCATTGTAACCCGACCCAGATGATCGTGGCGATGGCGTTGCGTCTCGCGGATCATCTGAAGGCACGGGCAGCCGCAGTGAGACCTATAGACCTTAAGACTCAAGAGGCTGGTATCGGTCCCAATACGACTCGCGTCTTGGTGACTGGAGCTACGGGCCGAATTGGACGGGTTGTGGTTTTAGACCTTCTAGCCCGTGGCTATCGTGTGCGTGCCATCAGCTCTAAGCCGAAAGCAGAGTTGAGCGCGTCCACAGACGTCCTGGAATGGCAATCTTTCGATTTTATGACGTCGACGGATTATGATGGGCTCGTCGCTGGTTGCGATGCCATCGTTCACTTGGCAGCTGAGCTCGGCAAGATGGAGCGAATGCCGAAGGTTAATCTTGATGCAACGCGCAGCCTTGCGCAGGCAGCGGAGCGCGCCGGGGTGAAAGCCCTTTGTTATATTAGCTCTGTCTCCGTGTATGGGAGCGGACGGGCCCGCGTTATGACCGAAGACTCACCAGTTCTGACCGTTGACCGGGACATTCGCTCGGAATACTGGGCGCTCGATTATGTGCGGATGTACGGCCGCACGAAGCTTGCGGGCGAACGAGCCATAGCTGACGCGGCTCGCAAGGTTCGATATGTCGTATTGCGTCCCACGGTCGTGGTCGACATTCATCAAATTATCGGGATTCGTGATTGGAGCGTGTTCAAACGTAATCTCTGCGCTCACCGGCACGCACATCATGTGTATGTTTTGGACGTGTCAGATGCAATCATCTGGTCAGTGGAACGCGCGCTGAATGGAGCAGGCGCACCGGGATCGGTAGAAACCTTTAACCTTTCCGACGATGAGTTCTCCGAACCTACCCATGCCGAGTTTATGAGCAAGGCGTATGCTGTGAGCAAAGATCCACGCTTTCGCATCTTCAAGGTGCCTGGGGTGGTGGATTGGCTTCATGATTTTCTAAGGTTTCACACCCTGCCGCTCCGCAATCCACTTTGGCGCATGCGGTTTCCGAACGATCGCCTGCACGCGGCGGGCTTTCGCTTTCGTTTTGGTATGAAGAAAGCCAATGCACTGGCTCTGGACACGCTTAGAAGCAAATCCAATTCAGAGATCAGATCGCACGCGCGGGAATTAACCGGCCAGCCGGTGGGTGGGATGTTCCGCGCCGGAACCGTGAACCAGATCAACATCCAGCAACACACACCCCCAGCCGGAGGCACAGAATGATCTCGAAACTTGCCTCGGCTCTCTTGGGTGCCACGGCATTTTGCGGTGCCGCCGCCGCCGCGGCGTCCACATTGGCCAGAACTTGATTGGCCAGACTTACCACTCGTCGGACGAGCATGCGCTTGTTGAACCCGCATGATTCCGCCAGCCTTTCCCATGTCTCCGGAACAAGATTCCAAGGTTGTCTCATAGGCGATGACGGGGGACCGTCGTTCTCCGAGGCCAGCGTCGGGCGGACGGGCAAGGTGCCACATGCCCCGCCTTAAAGTGAACCGCCCGATGGGAGCAGTAAATACTTTAGATTCGGTGAACTTCGGCTTTTTGAAACAAAATAATAGTTGCGCTTCAGGGATGAAGCTTCTTAAGCTCGGTACCGGCGAAGATTTAGATCGAATTATTTCAAATGCTTGGGCCAAATCGATGCAATCGTCTCAAAGATTACCTGCTACAAAACCGCAAATTTATCTTTCCACTCTGCAATCGCTGCGAGGCATTGCAGCCATCGTCGTGCTTCTGAGGCATTCGACGCTATCCTTCCCAAGTTCGGGATCGTTCACGGATTTCGTGGAAAGCGTTGTTTTCAACTCGCACGCCGCCGTCGTCGTGTTTTTTGTGCTTAGCGGCTTTGTGCTGAGCCTTTCGCTGGACAATCGTCAAATGTCCACGGCGTCGGTTGGTGGTTTTTACATCAAGCGTCTGTTCCGCATTCTGCCGCTGCTGGTCTTCGTGACGATCCTTAGCCTGCTCTACACATTGTCGCCGGTGTCAGGCCTCGCCGTTGCCGGCAGTACGCATTTTTTCATGGGCTTGCTCATGCACCGCCCGCCGCACGCCATGACCGTCCTGCTTTCGCTGGTGGGTCTGAACAGTCACTATGTGCCGCAAAACTGGACCATCATGGTAGAGTTGCTGGTGGCGCCGGCTTTTCCTTTTCTGTTTTTCTTGAGCCGCATGAGCCGCAATCTGCTCGCGCTCATGCTAGCGGTCGCCGTCATCGCCAGCCTGGCGGCTCCGCTCGGCGGTCGCTGGCTGCCGGTCGCCTACACTGCGGATTTTCTGCTTGGCATCGGGGGGTTTCTAATTTGGTCGCGCAACATGCCGGTTGACCATCGCTTTCTCCCGGTCGCCGCGGTGGCGGCGTTTATCGTGCTCATCACGGCCCGGCCGGTTTTGACGGCCTGCGACGCGCCGCTGATCGACCCGAATAATTTTCATGACGCCACCTCCGGGCTGATCGAGGCGCTGGCCGCATCCGTGCTGATCCTGGCGCTGGTCGGTCACGCCAAAGTCGCGCGCGCGCTCTCCGGCCGAATTCTGGTCTTTCTCGGCGATATTTCCTTTAGCCTGTATCTCGTGCATTTTTTGATCATCGTCCTGTTCGCGCGGTTTTTGGACCGCTTCGTGCCGGCGTTCAGTGATTTGAACAATCTTGCTCGCAATTGTATTTTTGCGCTTCTGGTCCTGCTCATCTCGGTCCCGGTCTCGGCCTTACTCTACCGGCTGCTTGAATTGCCCTGCAACCGCTTCGGCCGGCGCCTGGCGGCGTTTGACGCCCCAACACCGGCTCTACCGCCGCGCCCGGCTCGGAAACCCGTGGTCGAAACGCTGCCCGTTGCGCGGCAATAGCTGCAACGGTCCGCGCCGGTTTTCGCCGTTGCCCGGTTGCGCGCCGACTGCAACCAGACTCGCATCTTTGCACAACTCGCCGAAGCGGTGCATGATGCCGGCCGACCTTGAGGCCGGCTGGTATGAGGGATTGGAAAGATGCTGACATTATCCGCCGCCGCGTTCCTGGCCACGCTGGGCGTCTGCGCCCATATCCCCTATACTGATGGCGGCTATGTCAACCTGCCGGGTGATCTCGCAGACCTGCGCTATCTGGGCATCGATCAGGTGCGGGATGGCTTGAGCAGCGGCGCCAACGGTTCGGCCAGCCTGCAAAGCTACATCTTCCTGGCCGAGCATGGGATCAAATTCACCCTGGTCACAGAGCAGAGCTCGACCGAGGGACTCACCGCCTATATGGAAGCGGTCGACCGGTTGCAGCAAGAAGTCCCTGGCAGCGTTCAGGCTGTCGAGGGGCCGAACGAAATCAATAATTGGCCGGTTACCTATAACGGCGTCAAAGGCCTGGCCGGCGCGCTATTGCTGCAGAGCGCGATCTACACATACGTCAAATCCGATCCCCAACTGCGCGGCGTGAAGGTGGTCTACATGACCGGTTACCCGGGGGGATCGCCGGATCCGACAAAAACCCCGGGTTTGGCGGATTTCGACAACCAGCACCCTTACCCGAATTTCGGCCAGCCGCCGCATCTGTGGGTACGGCGCGAGGCGCTGGGCAACACCACCGATCCGGAGGCGCCCGCCGTCTTTACCGAGACCGGCTACACCACCGCGCAGGTCAACCCGCAGGTCCAGGCGAAATATTTGCTCGACCTGTATTTCGACGCAGCCTCGCTCGGGATCACACGGACTTTTGTTTACGAGCTGAAAGACGCCTACGCGCCGAAATCGCGCGTAGGCGATGCCGGTTGGGGGCTGTTTGAAGGGTTTGGCACGCGTCAAGGCGATCGAGATACGCCGAAACCCGCCGCTGTTGCGATCCATAATCTGACGACCCTTTTGGCCGATTACGGCACCGCGAAAATCGGCAAGGTAAGGCTGCAGATTTCCGGATTGCCGGCGAGTGGCAACACATTGTTGATCGAGAAATCCGATGGCACCGACTACCTCGTCGTCTGGGCCGAGCCGGTCATCTGGTGGAACCGCGCGAATATCGTGATTCCGGCACCCGAGGCGCGGGTAACGGTGACGCTACCCGCCAGCCAGGCGGATGTGCGGGTGTTTGATCCGCTGACAGGCACGGCGCCGGTGGCAGAGTACACGCATGTGACGCAGATTAGGTTGAGGGTGACGGATCACCCGCTGCTGGTGGCGTTCGGCAGGCCGACATCCTAGGTGTTTGTCCCCGGCTTTGCTGGTGCATTCTTGCCATAAGACAGGAAGGATGCGCCATGGGACAGGTTCTACACGGCTGCGCCACCACGACAGCGACGGTCCGTCGAGCGATATAAAATAGTCAAGAGAGCCTGAGAGCCCTCGGCAAGCGCTATGGGATCAATCAGAAGGCCGTCGCCTGTTTTGCCATTTTGAGGGCAACACAACAGAGTTTAGCCTTATATCATAAATCGATGCGTATTTAAATTATGATTTCTTTCTGGAATGATATTGTGAGCTATGATAACTTGATGCTTACAATAGAAAAATTGGGCGCAACAAGAAAACGATAGCTCAAGAGCCGGGGGAAAGAAATGAGTTGTTCGTGTTGTGGTTTCAGCATCCGCCAGCCCTCGCGCCGGACTGTGTTGCGGAGCTGTTTAGGCGCTGTGCTGGCAGGTTCAGCCATCAACGTGATATTTCCTGAGCAGGCAGCTGCCAAAACCACCCTTACTCCAGATGCCGCTTTGCAGGCATTGCAAGATGGCAACAATAGATTCGTTAATCACCAATTGATTTCGTTTAATGAAGATCTGTCGATCTTGAAGAAAAATACGGCGGAAAAGCAGGAACCGTTTGCGGCTGTGTTGTCTTGCGCTGATTTACGGGTTCCGGTGGAGTTGGTGTTTGACCAAAGCATCGGACAGTTGTTTGTCACCCGCGTGGCGGGCAATTTCGCGTCGCCGGACATTATCGCCAGCCTGGAATATGGTGCCGCGGTACTGGGAACGAAAGCGATTTTGGTGCTCGGACACAGCAATTGTGGCGCGGTGAAAGCGGCCTTGGCTGGCAAGGCGGTGCCAGGCCAGATCAGCGCCCTCTATGCGCCCATTCAGCCTGCGGTGGAGGAGGCGGGAGGTAATTTAGAACTCGCCATAAAGGCTAACGCAAAAATTCAGGCTAACCTGCTTGCCAAAGCATCGCCCGTCTTGGCAGGGCTGATCGAGGCTGGAAACTTGAAGATTGCCGCCGGGTATTACGCTCTGGACACCGGAACGGTTACCCTGCTTTAGGTTCAGCCCAGGTGCTTTGACGTAGAAGACGAAATCTGCCGCGTTGCGGATGGAGTAAGAAAAACTGTGCAGGCCCCGGCCGTATGTGGCGGCTACACTTTTCCAGCCTTTCAAATTGATGAACTAATTTTTACTTTTTGGCTTTGCTCGAGCCGATTCGATCGAGGATCGGTAATCCCCTCTGAAACTGAAATTGCCGCGCAGGATTTACAGCCACATCCCGCTAAAGGCGGCTTGTTGCTGCGGGAACTGGTGTAATTTTCCAATTCAGCATACCATATAAAAAATAGACAAGAACCCGGGCGGGAACGGAAGTGGACCTTATTCAGACACAGACGCTGGCCCAGCGCCACTGGGCCATGACAAAGTTTGACGATTGGGCGGAGGACCTCAGGTCGGTTTGCGGCCATTTCGACCCGGTTGCCTGTGATCCAGGGCAGGGGGTGTATGGGGTGGCTCGCCAGATCGACCTCGGCGGCCTGAAGATTGCGCATGTCGTCAATAACCTGGAGCGCATTTACCGTTCAGTGGACGGCATCCGGAGGGACGTGAACGAGCAACTTTTCCTCGTCGTCCAGGTCGAGGGGGCGTGCGGTGTCGAGCAGGGCGGGTGCCAAAGCATTCTCGATGCCGGGGATTGCATTCTGGTGGACTCTACCAGGCCGCTCTTGTTTAGCTTTGGCGGGCGCCTCTCCAATCATGTCTCGCTGCATCTGCCGCGCCAAACCATGTATGCGGCGGGGCGCGCCTCTTTCGAGGTCGCGCAGAAGATCGAGGCTGCCGATCCGATGGCGGTGGTGCTGCGCGCGCTTATTGCCAAGCTCATGGCGGGGCCGGTCGCGCCTGGTGCGCTGCCACAATTGCAAGAGTTGCTGTTCAATGCCGTCCGCCAAGCCTTTTCCGCGAACGCCGCCCAGACGCTTCACGGTGCCGCCGATACCACGGCCAAGCGGCTGGAGCTTGCAGGCATGCTTATAGACCGTAATCTGACGGAGCCCGAGCTTGGCGTGCACTGGCTGGCCCAGCGGCTTGGCGTTTCAATTCGCACTCTGCAGGATGATTTCCGCGCGCTTGGCCAGACCTGTACGGCGGTGATCCGGGATCGGCGCCTCCGGCTCGCCCGCGAGAGGGTCGAACAGGCCCGCCGCCGGCGCAGCGGCGAGACGATTGCGGAAATTGCCTACTCGACTGGTTTCAATGACATTTCGTACTTTAATCGCAGCTTCAGGGAACTGTTTGGCTGCACTCCGGGAGATTTGCTCAAGGTACCTTCGACGGGGCAGTAAGCGCCGACGGGTGCGTTTTTGTCCAAGAGACGCTGCGCTCCTCTCCAAGACGCGGCGGTTCGGTACGGCTACGGTGCGCTAAAGTTTTGGGGGAAATGAAAACATGAGTAGCTATACGCTGCACATCGGCGGAAGGCGCGTTGCAACGCCTCGCCATGTGGAGGTCAGGAACCCCGCCAGTGGCGAGGTCGTGGGGCTGATGCCGGTGGCGAATCCGGAGGACATTGATGCCGCGGTGGCGGCGGCGGCGGCGGCGTTCAAGGGGTGGGCGCGTACCGCGGATGCGGAGCGCCAACGGCTTTGCCAAGAGGTGGCCGACGTCATCGAGGCGCACGCCAACGAGTTGGCGCAATTGCTCACACTGGAGCAGGGCAAGCCGCTGAATGGCATGGGCTCGCGTTATGAGTTGGCTGGTGCCGTCGCCTGGACCCGTGCGACAGCCGCGCTCTCCCTGCCCGTGGAGGTGTTGCAGGACACGCCTGAAGGCCGGGTTGAAGTGTGCCGCAACCCCATAGGCGTGGTCGGCTCCATCACTCCTTGGAATTGGCCGGTAATGATCGCCTGCTGGCACATGATCCCGGCCATCCGGGCGGGAAATACCGTAGTTGTGAAGCCCTCCAGCCTCACGCCACTCTCGACCATCCGCATGGTGGAACTGATGAATACGGTGTTGCCGCCGGGCGTGGTGAATGTGGTCACCGGCGAGGGCGGTGTTGGCGGGGTGCTCTCCGCACACCCTGGCATTGGCAAGATTGTGTTCACCGGCTCCACGCCGGTAGGGAAGAAGGTGATGACCGCCGCCGCCGGGACGCTGAAGCGTTTGACGCTGGAGCTGGGTGGAAATGACGCCGGCATCGTGCTGTCCGACGCCGATCCGGCGCAGATTGCCGAGGGGTTGTTCTGGGGCGCCTTCGTCAATTGCGGTCAGACCTGCGCCGCCCTTAAGCGCCTGTACGTCCACGACAGTATTCACGACGCGGTATGCGATGCGCTGGTGGCATATGCCGAGAAGGTGCCCATGGGTGATGGGCGGCTGGCAAGCAGTCTTCTCGGACCGGTGCAGAACGAGGCCCAGTTCAATTTGGTGCGCGAGCTGGTGGATGACGCCCGCGCCAATGGAGGCCGCGTGCTGATTGGTGGCAAGCCGATGGAAGGCCCCGGCTATTTCTATCCGGTCACGCTGGTCGCGGACATCGATAACGGCGTCCGTCTGGTGGACGAGGAACAGTTTGGTCCAGCCTTGCCGATCGTCCGGTATCATGATGTGGACGAAGTCATCGCCCGCGCCAATGCCTGCGAGTTCGGTCTGGGCGGCTCGGTCTGGTCGGGCGACATTGAAAAGGCCAAGCATTATGCCCGGCAGCTGGAATGCGGTTCCGTGTGGATCAATAAACACGGGGCCATCCAGCCGAACGCGCCGTTCGGCGGCGTCAAGCAATCCGGCATAGGCGTCGAGTTCGGAGTTGAGGGGCTGAAGGAGTTTACGACCATTCAGACCCTGCTTTGCTGAACGTGGAGAGAGAGTGCGGCAGGGGGCTAGCCCCGCTGCTCAAGTTCCTGGGCGCGGTGCAGCAAAGCTGTCAACAGATGGTCAAGCGCGGCGCGCTCATCGGCGGAGAAGATTTCGAGGAGGTACGCCTCGCGCGCCAGGATCAGGGGTACGATCTTGGAATAAAGAGCGTGACCACTTGGCGTCAGGCCGAGAATCTTGTTGCGCCGGTCATCGGCCGCATCTGCGCGCCGCAGATACCCCTTCTCCTCCAGGCCTGCGACGGCTCGGCTGACCGACATCTTGTCCAGCGTGGAATGGGCGCAGACCTCGGTAGCCGAGACCGGCCCCAACTCCACCACCGCCGCCAGGACGCGCCATTCCGGGCGCGTGAGGTCAAAGCGGTCAGTGTAGATCTGGGCGACCGTACGCGAAACCTGGTCGGCCAACACCGCCAGGCGATAAGGCAGGAAATGCTGAAGCCTGAGCGGCTTTTGGGCCAAGGTTCTGTCTGGGGCTGCGACTTGCTTTGCCATTCTCAGCGTCCTTTTAGTAACATTTGAGATATATAAGATAATAGATAAAAAAACTCCACGAAAATGACCGTATGGTTTAAATAATATCATTGTAAATCATAGTAACAAATGATACTAATAAGCAAAAGCCGCGAGGAGGAGTTGTTATGCCGGTCAAGAAAATTCATCATGTCGCGTATCGTTGCCGGGATGCTGGCGAAACCGTCGATTTCTATAAATCGATGCTGGGGATGGAGCTGATTGGCGCCATTGCCGAGGATCGGGTGCCCTCCACCAAGGAGCCGGACCCGTACATGCATATTTTTCTCGATGCCGGGGCCGGTAATATTTTGGCCTTCTTCGAGCTGCCGAATTCGCCCCCCATGGACCGCGACCACAACACACCGGAATGGGTGCAGCATATCGCCCTGGAGGTGGAAGACGTGGAGGAACTGCACGCCATCAAGGCGCGGCTGGAGCGGGCGGGCCACAAGGTGGTCGGGCCAACAGACCATACACTGTTCCAGTCCATTTACTTCCGTGACCCGAGCGGACATCGCATCGAAATAGCCGCCAATACCGGCGCGCCGGAGCAGGTGAGCCGGATGCGCGAGGTGGCGCCGCTGATGCTTGCCGACTGGAACCGCACCAAGACGCCGCCGCGCCATATGGCCTGGATGCACGAGGGCGAATTCACGGGAAGCTGATCCGCACCGTCCTGGAGAAAAACAAGAAATGTTCAAGACTTACACATACCCAAAGTTTCCCTACACACAGTCACCCGAGCAGCGGAACGGTGAGGTGCTCCGGCACAAGCTGGTGATCGTCGGTGCCGGACCGATCGGCCTTACCGCGGCGCTGGATTGTGCGGCCCGCGGCCTGCCGGCGGTTCTGCTCGATGATAATGATACTGTCTCGGTCGGCTCGCGCGCCGTTTGCTATGCCAAGCGCCCGCTGGAAGTGTGGGACCGGCTCGGCGTCGGCGAGCGCATGGTGTCCAAAGGCGTAAACTGGAAAATCGGCAAGGTGTTCTTCAAGGACAAGCTGTCGTACCAGTTCGATCTGCTGCCGGAAGAAGACAACAAGATGCCGGCGATGATCAACCTCCAGCAATATTATCTGGAGGAATACATGGTCGACGAGATCGGCCGCCAGCCGCTCGTTGACTTGCGCTGGAAGCACAAAGTCATCGCGCTGGAGCAGAAGGACGGCTATGTGGTCCTCACGGTGCAGACGCCGGACGGCGTCTTCACCATGGAGGCCGACTGGGTGCTGGCCTGCGACGGCGCCAATTCCGGCCTGCGTAACATGGTGGGGGCGAAGTTCACCGGCCAGTTCTTCCAGGACCGTTTTCTCATCGCCGATGTGATCATGAACGCCGAGTACCCGAGCGAGCGCTGGTTCTGGTTCGACCCGCCGTTCCATCCCAACCAATCCACGCTGCTGCACCACCAGCCGGACAATGTCTGGCGCATAGACTTCCAGCTCGGCTGGGATGCCGACGCCGAGGAGGAGAAAAAGCCAGAGCGCATCATTCCGCGTGTGCGCGCCATGCTCGGCGATGACCGTCCCTTCGAGCTGGAATGGGCTTCAGTCTATCAATTCGCCTGCAGGCGAATTGACGATTTCCGCTACGGCCGCGTGCTTTTCGCGGGCGATGCCGCGCATCAGGTTTCGCCCTTTGGCGCCCGCGGTGCCAATACCGGCGTGCAGGACACAGATAATCTGATCTGGAAGCTCAAGCTCGTGCTCGACGGCGTGGCGCCGGAAGCGCTGATCGACAGCTACAACGAGGAACGCGCCTTCGCGGCGGATGATAATCTGCTCAACTCCACGCGGGCGACCGACTTCATCTCGCCGAAGAGCGCCTCAAGCCGCCTGTATCGCGATGCCGTGCTGGAACTGGCGGAGGAGTGCGAATTTGCCCGCCCGCTGGTGAATAGCGGCCGTCTGTCCATGCCGACGCCATATGTGTCGTCCTCGCTCAACACGCCCGATGAGGATGTGTTCGCGGGCAAGATGGCGCCGGGCACCAACTGCGCCGATGCGCCGGTGAACGTGGACGGCAAGTCCGGCTGGTTCCTCAACGCGCTGGGCGGCGGCTTCACCGTCCTCACCTTCGGCCCGGCACCGGCGGCGGCGGTGGCGTCCGGCGCCGTCAAGGCGCAGGTGCTGAGCGTGGGGCGCGATATCGAGGATGCGCGAGGCGTGCTCGCCCAGCGCTACGACGCCAAGCCCGGCACCACCTATCTGATCCGCCCCGACCAGCATGTGGCCGCGCGCTGGCGGCAGTTCGATGCGACGAAAATCAGCCAGGCGCTGGCACGCGCCATGGCATCCTGAAGGGAAACGAACATGGACGCGAGCCTGAACCTGGACCTGAACCTGAAGCCCAACATCGTCGACCCCGATGATTTCTACAAAGAACTGATCGACAGTCAGAGGCACATGGATGACCGCCAGGCGGCGATGATGAACTGCAAGCTGGTGCTGCTGCTGGCCAACCATATCGGTGACCGCGCTGTCATCCGCGAGGCGCTGCGCCGCGCGGGTGGAAGCATCTGAAATAAACGCACCGCGAAAACGCGGGCGGGGAGTGTATAAACATGTCGCTTCAATATATGCCGGGATTCGGCAACGACTTTGAGACCGAGGCGTTGCCCGGCGCGTTGCCGCAGGGGCAGAACTCGCCGCAGCGCTGCAATTACGGGCTGTATGCCGAGCAGCTTTCGGGCTCGCCCTTCACCGCGCCCCGCGGCAGTAATGAGCGGTCCTGGCTGTACCGCATCCGCCCCTCGGTGAAGCATATAGGCGCGTTCCGCCGCATCGACCTGCCTTTGTGGAAGAGCGCGCCGCATGTGGTCGAGCATGGCCTTCCACTCGGCCAGCTGCGCTGGGATCCGCTGCCTATCGGTGAGGAAAACCTGACCTTCCTCACGGGTATGCGCACCATCACCACGGCTGGCGATGTGTATGGCCAGATGGGCATGGCGACGCATGTGTACCTCGTCACCGCGGCGATGGAAGATGAGTATTTCTACAATTCTGACGCCGAGATGCTGCTGGTGCCGGAGTTGGGGCGCTTGGCCATCGCCACAGAGCTGGGGCGGATGGAAATCGGTCCCGCAGAGATCGCCATACTGCCGCGCGGGCTGAAATTCACCGTGGCACCGCTCGATGGCGCCGCACGCGGCTATGTGTGTGAGAATTACGGCGCTAAATTCACCCTGCCGGAGCGCGGCCCGATCGGCGCCAACTGCCTTGCCAATCCACGCGACTTCAAAGCCCCGGTGGCAGCCTTCGAGGATCGCGACACGCCCTGCCGCGTGGTGGTGAAATGGTGCGGCGGCTTCCATGCCACCGAAATCGGCCATTCGCCGCTCGATGTCGTCGCCTGGCACGGCAATTACGTGCCGTACAAATACGATCTCCGGACGTTCTCGCCGGTCGGCGCGATTTTGTTCGACCATCCGGACCCGTCGATCTTCACCGTGCTCACCGCGCCCACGGGCGAGGCAGGCACGGCGAACGTGGATTTCGTGATCTTCCCCGAGCGCTGGCTGGTGGCGGAGAATTCCTTCCGTCCGCCCTGGTACCATATGAACATCATGTCCGAGTTCATGGGGCTGATCTATGGCCAGTATGACGCCAAGGAGGCCGGTTTCGCGCCGGGGGGCATGAGCCTGCATAATTGCATGCTGCCGCATGGGCCCGATGCCGCTGCGTTCGAGAAGGCCAGCACTGCCGTGCTGACGCCGCAGAAACTTGCCAACACCTTGGCCTTCATGTTCGAGACGCGGCTGCCGCAACTGCTCACCGAATTCGCGGCGAAGCTGCCAACATTGCAGCCCGACTACGCTGCCTGCTGGTCCGGGATCGAGAAGAAATTTGACGGGACGCCGGGGGTAAAATGATGCGTAAATCCTGGATCGAGAGCGCCAATACGGCGGAGACCGACTTTCCGCTGCTCAACCTGCCTTACGGCGTGTTCAGCCGTTCCGGCGAAGAGCCGCGTTGTGGCGTCGCCATCGGCGATTACGTGGCCGATTTGGCGGCGTTGGAGCGGGCGGGGCTGCTGGAGACAAACATGTTTGCCGCCCCGGCGCTTAACGGCTTTATGGCGTTGGGCAAGGAGGTTTGGCACGCCACCCGTGCCCGGCTAATGGAATTGTTTGCCGCCGACAGCGGCCTCGCGCGGCGCTACAGTGACGCCCTGCGCGCGGCAGTGCTCGTAAAGCAGGCAGATGTCATAATGCATCTGCCCTTCACCGTGGCGGGCTACACGGATTTTTATGCCGGGCGGCACCATGCCGAGAATGTCGGCACCATGTTCCGCGGGCCGGAGAATGCGCTGCCGCCCAACTGGCTCAGCATCCCCATCGGCTATAATGGCCGCGCCTCCACGGTGGTGGTCAGCGGCACGCCCATTCGCCGCCCGCTTGGGCAGATCAAGCCGCCCGAGGCCGAACTGCCGATCTTCTCGCCCACGCGCAGGCTCGATATCGAGCTGGAGATGGGTGCCGTGCTGGGGCAAGGCACTGAGATGGGCAGGCCGGTCACGGTGGCCGAGGCCGACGAGCTGATCTTTGGCTATGTTCTGCTCAACGACTGGTCGGCGCGCGACATCCAGGCCTGGGAATACCAACCGCTCGGGCCGTTCCAGGCCAAGGTGTTCGCCACCTCCATCAGCCCCTGGGTCGTCACCAAAGCGGCGCTGGCGCCGTTCCGGGTGCCCACGCCGGAACGCACCCGGCCGCTTCTGCCTTATCTGCGCGAGCCCGGCCCGATGCTGTACGACATCAATCTGGAAGTGCTCATGCGCGCCGAGGGGCAGAGCCGCGACACGGTGATCGCGCGGACCAATTACCGCGAGATGTACTACTCAGCCGCGCAGCAGCTGGCGCATCATGCCATTGGCGGCTGCCGCATGCAGGTGGGCGATCTGCTGGGCTCGGGCACCATCTCCGGCCCGAACAAGGAAAACCGCGGCTCGCTGCTCGAGATCACCTGGGGCGGGAAGGAGCCGCTCACGCTGGAAGGCGGCGTCGAGCGCTGCTTCATCGAGGACGGCGATACGCTCACCCTCTCGGGCTGGGCGCAGGGCGACGGTTACCGGATCGGCTTTGGCACCTGTCAGGGCAAGATTCTGCCCGCGCCGGCCATACGCGCGGAGTGGCGGGATGACTAACCTAGCACTCTATACCTACTATCGTTCCAGCGCCGCGTATCGCGTTCGCATCGCGCTCAACCTCAAGGGGCTCGCCGCTGAGCAAATTCCCGTGCATCTTCGTAAAGGCGAGCAGCGGGGCGAGGCGTTTCGGGCGCTGAACCCCGCCGGGCTGGTGCCCCTGCTCGCGGCCGAAGGAGCTTTGTTCGGCCAGTCTCTGGCGATCATCGAGTATCTTGAGGAGGCGCATCCGACCCCGCCGCTGCTCCCGGCTGGGCTGGTCAACCGTGCCTATGCCCGTGAGATCGCGGCCACCATCGCCTGCGACATCCATCCCATTGGCAATTTGCGCGTGCTCGAGAAGCTTACCGCCGATTACGGCGAGACCGCCGATGGCCGCGCTGCCTGGAACCGTCACTGGATGGCGGTGGGCCTTGCCGCCATTGAGGCGCGGCTCGGCCAAACCGCCGGATGCTTTGCCGTCGGCGATGCGCCAAGCCTGGCTGACATCTGCATCGTGCCGCAGCTCTACAATGCGCGGCGCTTCGGCCTCGATCTCTCGCCCTATCCGCGCCTTGCCGCGGTGGACGAGGCGGCGCGGGCATTGCCCGCCTTCATTGCTGCCGCGCCCGAAAACCAACCCGACTTTGAAGAAGGATAAATGAAGATGTCTACCCCTGCTTTTGCCTCCACGGGCGATATGGCTGAGAAGAAAGTCTCTTTCACTGAGATTGGTTCCGGCCTCTGGGCCTATACCGCCGAGGGCGACCCGAATACCGGCGTGATTATCGGCGACGACAGCGTGATGATCGTTGATGCCCAGGCGACGCCAGTGATGGCGCAGCGCGTGATCGAGAAGATCCGCACCGTGACTGACAAGCCGATCAAATACGTGGTGCTCTCGCATTATCATGCGGTGCGCGTGCTCGGCGCCTCGGCTTACGGCGCTTCGGAGATCATCGCCTCGGAGAAATGCCGCGGCATGATCCAGGAACGCGGCGCCGAGGACTGGGCGAGCGAGCTTGGCCGCTTCCCCCGCCTGTTCCAGGCTGCCGAAAGCGTGCCCGGCTTGACCTGGCCGACCGTAACCTTCAACGGCAAGATGACCGTGTATCTCGGCAAGCGCCGCATCGAGCTGCTGCAGCTTGGCCGTGCGCACACGGCGGGCGACATTGTGGCCTGGGTGCCGGATGCCGGTGTGATGTTCACCGGCGATATCGTGGAATATCACTCGGCTTGTTATTGCGGCGACGGGCATTTCAACGACTGGCCGCGCACGCTTGAGGCGATTGCCGCCTACGCGCCCAAGGCGCTGGCGCCGGGGCGTGGCGATGCACTGGTGGGCGAAAAGATGGTGGCGGCGGCGCTGGCCGCGACCAAGGATTTCGTGACCAGCACCTACCGCCCGGTGGCGGAAGTGGCGGCGCGGGGCGGTTCGCTGAAGGAGGCGATGGAAGCCTGCCGTGCCTCCTGCGATGCGAAATTCTCGTCCTTTGCCATTTATGAGCACTGCCTCCCGTTCAACGTCGCCCGCGCCTTTGACGAAGCGTTGGGGATCGATACCCCGCGAATCTGGACAGCCGAGCGCGACCGCGAAATGTGGACCGCGCTGCAGGGCTGAGGCTCAGCTTTTTTTCTTCGTCGCCCGCTGGTAATCGGCGGGCGACACGCCCTCCCAGGCCTTGAATGCCCGCCAGAAGGCCGTTGGATCACCGAAGCCCACGGCCTGGGAGACGGCGCCGATATGCCGGCGGCTGGTTTCCAGCAGTGCCTTGGCCTCCTGGATTTTTACCTCCCGCACGATTTCCCGCACTGAGCTGCCTTCCTCAGCAAGATGGCGCTGCAACGTGCGCGGCGGCAGGCCCAGTTCCGCTGCCAACGCCGTCAGGCTCACCGGGGCTCGGCCCAAGTCGCGCGACACCAAGCGGCGTACCTGCTGGGTTAATTTTACCTCTTCGCTATCCCTGGGCAGCATGTCTTCCACATGGCGCCGCAGGAAAGGCGCGAAGCCGCCATCGGGCCGGTTGAGCGCGCGGTCCAAATCAGCCGCATCAAGGACCAGCGCGTTGGCAGGCTGATCGAAGCGCAACGGCGCACGGAACATGGCCTGCAATGCCTGCCACTGTACCGGACGCGAATGTTCGAAATGAACCTCTAACGGCGCCCAGCCACTGAAGCCATTCCGGATCATTGCGCAAGTCGCCGTCAGCGTGAATTCCGCATCCTGCCGCCGAGGCCAGAGCGTGGGATCCTGAATGCGGTAGGACCAGACAGCCGTTTCCTCCCCGCCGTGAAGGGTGATCTCCGTCGCATCCTGCCACGCCCTGATATAATGTGTAAGATTTTCCAGTCCTATGCGCAGGCTGGGGCTGGTGAGAACAAGGAGTCCAATGGGCCCGAGCAGTTCCCCCGGCGGCAATGAGATGCCCAGCCGCGCGCCGAACAGCGGGTCACCGGCCAGTGCTGCCGCGTCTTCGAACATTGGCAGGTAGCGTGACAGCGCAATGCGGTCATACAAATCCGCTTTGGCGCTCTTGATACCGTAATGCCGCCGCAGAAACGCCGCGCCATCGGGATGGGCCAATATGGCCGAGATCACCTGGTTGACCACGGAAGAGCGGATCATCGGCACAGTCGCAGAGGGGGCGCGAAGGCGGGGCATGATACTTTCGAGAACGGATAATAGATGGTATATTTTACCGTTGGCGCATTTTATCGAAGTTTTGGCGTAAAATGCAATATTAATTACGCCAGTAGGATCGCTAAATAAAGACCGCTGTAATGCCAAAAAAAGAACCAGTCACGGCTTGTCCAGTGTCTCTTGGTAATTAGGGGTTTGTTATGTCCATAGAATATACCGGCGTTGATACGCCGCCGTTCGCGCCTGCCGCCAATCAACTGCGCAAGGGTGCGCTTGGTGTTGGTGCTGTTACCTTCTTCGTGATCTCTGCCGCCGGGCCGCTCGTGGCTATTGCAGGCGGCGCGCCCATCGGCATGCTTTTGGGTAATGGCCCGGGCATGCCGGGCACGTACCTCATCACTTTGCTGATCCTGTTGCTCTTCGCGGTTGGGTATTGCGCGCTGGCGCGGCATGTCACGAATGCCGGTGCCTTCTACGCCTTTGCCGCGCGCGGCCTGGGCGGCGTTGCCGGCGGCGCCACGTCCATGATCGCGCTGGTCGGCTACAACACCATGCAGATTGGCCTCTACGGCCTGTTCGGTTCCGCCGCGCAGGCGCTATTCCAACAGATTGGCGTCAACCTGCCGTGGTGGGTATTCTGTTATGTCGCGATGGCGAGCATTGCAGTGTTCGGCTACCGTCAGGTGGATCTGTCTGCCAAGGTGCTCTCGCTGCTCGTGGCGTGCGAATATGTGTGCGTCCTGGTTCTCGATGTCGCAATCATGATGAAAGGCGGCGATAGCGGGCTCACCGCCGCGCCTTTCGCGCCGCACAATGTGTTCGGCATGTCGCCTTCCATTGGTCTCGTGTTCTGCTTCGCCTGCTTTGTCGGTTTCGAGGCGACGACGATCTACGGCGAGGAGGCCAAGGATCCGAAGCGCACCATTCCGTTGGCGACCTATTTCTCCATTCTGCTGGTCGGCGGGTTCTATATGCTCTCCAGCTGGTGCATGGTGAATGGCGAGGGCGTGTCCAAGCTGGTTGGTTTTCTTGGCGGCCTGCAGGACCCCACGCGCTTCCTGTTTCTCATGGCGGACCGCTATGTTGGCCACTGGCTCTCGCTGGTCATGAGCGTGCTGTTTGTCACCAGCGTCTATGCCGGCCTGCTTGCTTTCCATAACTCGGTGGCGCGTTACTTCTTCGCCATGGGCCGCGAGGGATTGCTGCCTGACCATTTCGGCAAGACGCATTTGGTGCATCAAAGCCCGCATGTCGGCTCGGTGGCGCAGACCATCATCGCTGCAACTGTTGTTGGCATCTTCGCCGTAGCAAAGCTGGACCCGGTGCTGACGTTGTTCTCCTGGCTGACCAATGTCGGTACGCTCGGTGTCATCACGTTGATGGGGATTGCCTCCTTCGCGGTGCCGGCCTTTTTCCGGCGTAATCCTGGAACTTCCGAAGGTGCGTTCTCCTCTTATATCGCGCCTGTCATTGCCGGTGTGCTGCTTGCCGTGGTGCTGGCCCTGATCGTTACCCATTTCGATCTGCTGACCGGCGCTTCGAAGAGTTTGGCCTATGGCCTGACCGGGCTGATCCTGCTCGCGGCAATCATTGGTAGCGGTCTCGCCCTGCGCCTGCGTGTAGCCGACTATGCCCGCTACCAGGGCATAGGCCGGGAAAAGTACTGAAAGCTTAGATTCATGAAAACCGTAGAATCACCAACGTACTATTTTGCCACGCGGAAATATGATCTGTCCTTTCCGCGCCTGGATCAGGATCTCGACGCCGATGTGGTTGTCATCGGCGGCGGATTCTCCGGCATCAATACCGCGCTCGAACTTGCCGAGCACGGTATCACCAACATCGTGGTGCTGGAGGCGAAGCATCTCGGCTATGGCGGCACGGGCCGCAATGGCGGGCAAGTCATGGCCGGTATCGGCCATGACCTCAACAAGGTGAAAAAGCATATCGGCGAGAAAGGCCTTGAGACGATCTTCAAGATCAGCAATCTGGGTGCCGGGATCATCGCCGCTCGTGTGAAGCGTTACAATATCGACGCCGACCTTTGCCGCGGCTACGGCTACCTCGCCTACAACGAACGTCAGACAAAGACGCTTCGAGCCTGGGAGAAGGAGTTCAAAGCCGTTGATCCGAACCAGGACATCGAGTTGCTCACTGGCGCCGACGTGCAGAAGGTGGTTGGCTCACCGGTGTATACAGCGGCACTCAAGCATATGGGCGGCGGGCATGTGCACTCGCTCAATCTGCTGTTGGGCGAAGCGAAGGCGTTAACGTCTTACGGGGCGCGCATCTTCGAGCACAGCCCGGCGGTGGAGGTCACTTATGGCGACCGCGTTACCGTGCGCACGGCTGGAGGTACCGTGCGCGCCGCCAAGCTGCTCTGGGCGTGCGACAGCTTCCTCGCCAATATGGAGCCTTATATCTACAAGAAGACGATCAATACCTACGCCTACCAGCTCGCGACCGAACCACTGCCTGATGCGCTGATCGAGCGTCTCAGCCCGATCCGCGGTGCTTTCAGCGATATCAGCCCGATTATCAATTACTACCGGGTGACGCGCGAAAATCGCTTGCTGTTTGGCAGCGCCACCCGATTGATCGAATACACACCTTGCGATCTCGAGAGCTGGAACTGCAACCTGATGCTGCAGGTGTTCCCCTATCTCGACAAGGTGAAGATAGACCTAGCCTGGGGCGGGCCCATGGCGTGCAGCGCCAACCTGTTCCCGCAGATCGGTTCGTTGCCTGGCCACAAGAATGTCTTCTACGTGCAGGGCTATTCCGGATTTGGCGTCACGCCAAGCCATATCGTGTGTAAGGTGCTGGCCGAGGGGATGAGCGAAGGCTCTGCCCGTTACGACCTGATGAGCAGCATCCCGCACATGAACATCATTGCCAAGGACAAGATGCGCAATGTGTGGATGAACTCTTGGCAAGACTTGGAACCAAGCCTCCGGCTACTGGACCGGGCGGCGTTGAAAATTTATCACTGAAAGGTACTGAAATGCTCGTGCTTAAATCTTCTGCAATCCCCGAGCTTGATAGCTGGGGTACAGTCGCCGATCTCGGCTCAACGATTCTTGAAGGCGAGGCCAAGGCTTTTGGCCGTTTCACCCATGGTACACCGGACGCTCCGGTTAGTGCCGGATATTTCGCGGTTACGCAGAGCACGTTCCGCATGGTCTATCCGTTCACCGAGCACGCGGTCGTGCTGGAGGGTGAGGTGACGCTGAAGAACGAGGCGACTGGTGAAACCGCCACCTACAAGGCCGGCGATGGCTGGATGGTCGAGAAAGGCACGCCGGTTCTTTGGACCGTCCATACACCGCGCTTCGTCAAACACTACATGGCGGCGGTTTAAAAAACCTGAGCGGCGCCGTGGAGGCGCCGCTCAAAGGTCTTCGCGTTTTTGAGGCAATATTTAAACGGTACGAGGCGCAACTCTACTCCGGCCCGGAACATAAGTATCTGTTCGCACGCGCTGGCGTTCTCCCTTATTTGTCTACCGGCAGCCGTAGAGTCTTATTCCTTTTTATCACTTTGAAGCCCTTCTACCTCTGCTGACTGTCAGTTCCTCGAGGGGCAACTCCTGTTATACGGCGGGTGGCATATAGCCCCCTTTCTGTGCGATGGCGGTTTTGTTGGCCATTGCCATGCCGTCTATCCGCTGTAAGCGCGGGCCCAGGTCAATTCGTTCCGCTCCGGCCATCCCCCAGCGGCCCACCAAAATCTCCGGAAATTCTTGAGTTGATATTGACAGTTGTGGGGCGGTCTGGAATTTGTCTGTTTACACGACTAAATTGGTCGGGTAACAGGGAATATAGGGATAAAATTTTATGCGTAAAGTACTTCTGGCCTCGGCGGGCGTGCTGCTTGCCGCTGGCGCCGCCGCGAACGCCCAGCCGGTCAAGCCGGCCGCTCCGGGCACGATTGCCGTCCATGTGAACGGCTACTTCCAGTTCGGCCTCGACGATGTCGGCTCCACCTACAATACCTACACGACCGGCGGCTCCACCTCGAAGCTTAACCCGGTCACCACCAACGGTGAATTCCGCCTGTACCCAGGCTTCGACGCGACGACCATTGGCGGCATTTCCTATGGTGCCCAGGTTCAGTTGAACACCACGTTCTCCGACGCCAACAAGGGCGCGGGCAGCAACACCACAAGCACCGGCACCGGTACCGGCAGCCTTTACGTCCGCCGCGCCTACGGCTATCTCGGCACCCCGGATGATGGCTATGTTCGCTTCGGCCAGACCGATGGCGCCTTCACCCTGCTGCAGACCGGCGTGATCGAGGCCTTCGGTGATGGCTCCCAGTTCACCAGCCAGGACTCCGCCTCGCAGTACGTCGTGCCCAGCAAGGCCCGGCCCGGCCAGTTCATCTATGCCGACCAGGGCTCGCTCTACGCCACCGACAAGGTCGTGCTGATCTCCCCGTCGCTCGCCGAGCCCTACCTGGGCGGCCAGTTCTCCGCCATGGCCTCTTATGAGCCGAACGGCAACGGACTCAAGGAAGGCTATGCGACCTGCGCCGTTGCTGGCCCGACTTGCGCCAGCCTCAGCTCGACCGGCACCTTCAACTCCACCCTGGCGACGGAACGCCAGAACACGTTTGACGTTGCTGGCCAGTACGCGCTGAAGGCGTTCGGCTTCAACTCCAAGGCCTCCGTCGGCTTCCTCGATGGCAACCCGATCCGCTACACCGGCAGCACCGCGGGCGCCAATGCGGCGTACAACCTCGACAAGCTGCAGGTCACGCAAGTTGGTCTGCAGACCACGCATAATGACCTGTTCCTCGGTGGCGACGCCATTACCCTCGGCGCCAACGTGAAGTGGGGCCAGACCCTGGACGCTTACGCGCCGAAGCCGAAAGGCGGGCGTGACGCGCTGGCCTACATCGTCGGCGGTAACTATGTCATCGGGCCCTATGTGATCGGCGCCAGCTTCTTCGACAGCCAGACCGCTGGCAACTACTACGCCGGCAAGAAAGGTGAAGCCCGTACCTTGTCCGAATACGGCGCCGCCGTCGGTGGCAACTACGTGATCGGCAAGGATCTGAGCCTGTACGCGCAGTACCTGTACGGTCACTCGCACCAGCCGGGTAACGGCTTCGCTGGCGCGGGCACTGGCGTTGGCGCAACCCCGGCCAAGAGCAACACGCAGATGCAGCTGGTCAGCGTCGGCGGCACATTTAAGTGGTAACTGCGTAACCCCGGTTACGTAACGGAAGAGGGTGGCGGGAAACCGCCACCCTCGCGCGCTTGCCTGTGTTGGCCCTGTTTTGCGCTTGGCTTGTGGCCCTCAGCGCGGTGGAAATTGCAGTGTATCTATGCCGAGCGTTGGCGCCATGAGTTCGGCCATTGGCTCTGTCTGGCCCGAGCTTACTCCTCCAGCCGGTAGCCCACGCCGGGTTCGGTCTTGAGCTTGGCCGAGAGTTCCGGTCCGAGCTTCTTGCGCAATTGGCCGATATAGACGCGCAGATATGCCAGATCCTCGGTGTGTGCCGGGCCCCAGATGGCGGTGAGGATCTGCCGGTGCGTGAGCACCCGGCCGTGGTTGCGCGCCAGCAGCAGCAGCAGCGCGTGCTCGCGCTTGGTCAACTCCAGCTTCTCGCCATTCAGCGCGGCGCCTTGCGGGCTTATGACCAGGCCGTTGAAGACCAGTTCCGCCTCCGCCGGTTCCTGCTGCCCCTTGTGGCGCAGCGCCGTGCGAATGCGCGCCATCAACTCGCCCAGGCCGAAGGGCTTTTCCACGTAATCATCCGCCCCGGAGTCCAGCGCCGCGATTTTCTCCGCTTCGCGGTCGCGCGCCGAGAGGATGATCACTGGCACCGCCGAGAATTCGCGCAGGCGGCGCAGCACCTCCTGGCCGTCCATGTCCGGCAGGCCGAGGTCCAGCAGCACGAGGTCCGGCGCATGCGCGGCCACCAGGCGCAGCGCCGCCTCGCCACGCTCGGCCCGCAGCGGCTCGAATCCTGCGGCGGTGAGCGCGGGGGCAAGGAAGCGGTGGATCTGCGGCTCATCATCCACCACCAGAATTTGGCCAGAGATGATTGTCATGCCGCTGGCAACTCCACGGTGATGATGGTGCCCGGTAGGCCGTCGGCCGGCAGGTCGAGCCGCGGGCTTTGCGCGGAGATGTGGCCGCCCATCGCCTCGGTGAACGCCTTGGCGATGGCGAGCCCCAGCCCCGTGCCGGGGGCGACGCGGTCACCCCTGGTGGCGCGGAAGAAACTGTCGAACACCTTGCTCACTTCGCCGGGCGGTATGCCCACGCCCTCATCTGCCACCGCCAGCCGTACTTTGTCGGCCTGCCGTGTCACAGTTACAGCGATGCGGCTGCCGGGCGGGGCGTATTTCACGGCGTTGTCGAGAATGTTCACCAGCACCTGCTCCAGCAGCGTCGGGTCGGCCAAAACGTGGCTGGCATTCGGCGCGATGTTCACGCCGGTGTACTCCGCGCCGGGCACGCGCGAGACCGCCGCCTCCACCAGCTCGGCCAGCCGCAGGCGCTCACGCTGCACTTTCACGCCGCCAGCTTCCACTCGTGCCATGTCCATGATGTTCGAGAGGAACTTTGCCATGAGCGCGGTGTTCTGGCTGATGCTGGCAAGCAAATCGTTGCGGACCGCCTGGTCCAGCGCCGCGCCGGATTGCTCCAGCGTTTCCGCCGCGCCGCGTATCGCGGTGAGCGGGGTGCGCAGATCGTGGCCCAGCGAGGAGAGCAGGGCGTTGCGCAGCTTCTGGCTGTCCTCCTGGGCTTGGGCGCGGGCGGTTTGCATCGCCATCTGGGCGCGTTCAATGGCCATGGAGGTCTGCCCCGCCAGCGTGTCCAGGGTCTGTGCCAGTGGCGGTGGCACGGCTTGCGGCCGCGCCGCCAGCACGCCGGCAACCTTGCCATTGGCATGCAGGGGTACAAACCGCCAGGGCACGGAGGGCAGGGTGGAGGTGCCGATGCCGGTTTCTATGTCGTGGGCGGCGCACCATTCCGCCGCGGCTTCCGCCGCTTCGTCCAGCACGGCCTCTGCCGGCACGCGCGCCTCAGGCTCCAGCCCGCTTCTGCCCTGCATCAGCACAATGCCCGCTCCGGTAATCGCCGCAG
Source organism: uncultured Alphaproteobacteria bacterium (assembly GCA_963750235.1). Classification (GTDB taxonomy): domain Bacteria; phylum Pseudomonadota; class Alphaproteobacteria; order Acetobacterales; family Acetobacteraceae; genus Acidocella. The sequence goes on along the minus strand of CAVVPW010000002.1, from coordinate 19,148 downwards.
CTTCCTCCGCCGCGCCGCGCAGAACGTCGGACAGCGTGGCGGCGCGGGAGAAACGCTGGCTGAACGCCGAAATTCGCCGCAGAGCCTCCACCCGCGCGGCGGCGGCGGCGGCATCCTGGCGTACTCGCCCGGCCAGCGTGCCGGTAAGCAGCCCCACCAGCAGGAACACTAGCAGCGCCACCACGTCCCGCGGGTCGGAGACTGAGAAGGTGTAGATCGGCGGAAGGAAGAAGAAATTCCACAGGAGGAAGCCGATGACGGCGGTGAACAGCCCCGCATTTCGCCCCGACCGGCTGGCCATGGCGGCGATCAGCCCGGTGAAGATCAGCCCCATCGCCTCTTGCGGAATGTAGTCATGGGCCATGAGGCCGATGAGCGTGACCGCGCCCAGCAACACGCTGGCGAGGAGATAGGGCTCCCACGCAATTTTGCGCACCGGGGCCGGGGGGCGCGGCGGCGGAGCCGCGGGCAGGGGGACCAGATGCAGGGTGAAGGCGGTGGCCTGGCGCGCCAGCGCCTCGGTAAGCCGTTGCCTTGGCCGCCAGCGTGCCTTGGTGCGGCCCATGACGATATGGGTGACATTGTTGGCCGTCGCGTAGTCCAGCACCGCCTGCGCGAGGTCCCGCGTGTTCACGGTAACGACCGTGCCGCCGAGCTGCACGGCCAGATCCAGCGCCGCCTGCACCTGGGTGTTGTCGTCCCCGCGCTCGACATGAAATGCCACCAGCGGCGCGCGCAACGCATCGGCCAGCCGGGCGGCGTGGCGCACCACGTTTTGCGCCGAGGCATCCGGCCCCACCAGCGCCAGCACCCGCTCGGCCACCGGCCAGGGGCCGGGAATGGCGGAGAGGCGCATATAACTGGTCACGTCCTTGTCGATACGCTGGGCCGCGCGGCGCAGCGCGATTTCGCGCAGCGCGCCCAGATTGCCCTCGCGGAAAAAGCCTTCCAGTGCGCGGCGGGCGACGTCCGGCCGGTAGATGTGGCCTTCCTCCAGCCGGGTGCGCAGCTCGGCGGGGGGCAGGTCGATCAGCTCGATCTCATCCGCCATGTCCAGCACGGTGTCCGGGATCGTTTCCGCCACGCGCACGCCGGTGATGCGCGCGACCTGGTCGTTCAGGCTTTCCAGATGCTGGACGTTAACCGTGGTCCAGACGTTGACGCCGGCTTCCAGCAGTTCCTGCACATCCTGCCAGCGCTTGGCGTGGCGCAGGCCGGGGGCGTTGGTATGGGCCAACTCGTCCACCAGCAATAGCTGCGGGCGGCGGGCCAGCGCGGCGTCGAGGTCGAATTCCTCCAGCGTCTGGCCCCGATACGGCACGGCGAGCCGGGGGAGAACCTCCAGCTCGCCGAGTTTTTCCGCCGTGCCCGCGCGGCCATGGGTCTCGATAATTCCCGCCACCACGTCCAGACCCTTGTGGCTCTGGGCCTGGGCGGCGGCCAGCATCTCCCAGGTTTTGCCCACGCCCGGGGCGGCGCCGAGAAAGATCTTCAGATGTCCGCGCCCAGGCTGGCGCAGGCTGGCCAATAATGCGTCGGGGTCCGGGCGGGCTTCGTCCGGGCGGGGTTTTTCCATGAGCTGTTATGTTGCGGGGAGCTGGTCCAGCGCAAGGTTCAACTGCAGCACATTGACATGATCGGTGCCGACGATGCCGAGGAAGGCGTGGTGGGTCATCTGGTTAACCAGATCAACGACCGTGGCCGTGGGCAAATGTCGCGCGGCGGCCACTGCGGGCGCCTGGCGCAGTGCGTTGGCTAGCGAGATGTCCGGGTCCAGCCCGGAACCGGAGGCGGTGACGGCATCAGCCGGCACCGGGCCCGGCCCGAAGGCCTTCTGGTAGGCCGCCACGCGCTGTTGCACGGAGGTGAGCAAAGCCGCGCTGGTGGGGGCGAGGTTGGAGGCGCCTGATTCGCTCGCGTCATAAGGCGTGGCGATGGTGTTGCCTTTGGCGTCAGTGCCGGTCAGCGCCGAGGGGCGCGGGGCGAAATAGTTCGGAGAGGTGAAGTTCTGCCCGATGATGGCGGAACCGACGACCTGTCCGTTCTTTGTCAGCAATGAGCCGTTGGCCTGGAAGGGCAGGGCAACCTGCATGGCGCCAGTGAAGGCCTCGGGCAGCAAAAACCCGGTGAAGATGGTGAAAAGAATGACCAGCGATACTGCCGGCCGGACTTCGCGAAGTATGGACATCTCTGCCCTCCGTTACGAAAAGATGTTGAAGACGCCGAGCGCCATGTCGATAAGCTTGATGCCGGCGAAGGGAGCCACGATCCCGCCCAGCCCGTAGACGAGCAGGTTGCGCTTGAGCAGTGCTGCGGCGCCGATGGGGCGGAACTTCACCCCGCGCAGCGCCAGCGGCACCAGCGCCACGATGATCAGCGCGTTGAAGATCACGGCGGAGAGGATGGCACTCTCCGGCGTGCGCAGATGCATCACGTTGAGGGCACCGAGCTGCGGGTAGGTAGCGACGAAAATCGCAGGCAGGATAGCGAAGTATTTTGAGATGTCGTTGGCGATGGAAAACGTGGTGAGCGCGCCGCGGGTGATGAGCAGCTGCTTGCCGATCTCCACGATCTCGATCAGCTTCGTCGGGTCGCTGTCGAGGTCCACCATGTTGCCGGCCTCGCGCGCTGCCTGCGTGCCGGTCTGCATGGCGACACCCACATCCGCCTGCGCGAGGGCCGGGGCGTCGTTGGTGCCGTCGCCGCACATCGCCACGAGACGGCCTTCGGCCTGAACCTTGCGGATGTAGTCGAGCTTGTTCTGCGGCGTGGCCTCGGCGATGTAATCATCCACACCGGCCTCGGCGGCGATCGCCGCGGCGGTGACGCGGTTGTCGCCGGTAACCATCACGGTGCGGATGCCCATGGCGCGCAGCGCGGAGAACCGCTCCTTGATGCCCGGCTTGACGATGTCCTTCAGCTCGATCAGCCCCAGCAGCCTGCCATTGGCGGAGACGGCCAGCGGCGTGGACCCGGCGCGGCCGATGCGGGCCACGGCCTCGTCGAACACCGCGTCGGCCTTGGTGCCGAGCGCCGTGAGCACGGAGTCCACCGCGCCCTTGCGGTAGCTCTTGTCGGCAAAATCCACGCCGGACATGCGGGTGTTGGCGCTGAACGGGATGATGTTGGCACCTTCAGGCTTTAGCGGCACGATGTTGTAGCGGTCGCGCGCCAGGGCCAGGATCGAGCGGCCCTCCGGCGTGTCGTCGCCCAAGCTGGCCAGGGCGCAGGCTTCGGCCAAGTCGCGCTCTGCCACACCGGTGGCCGGGTAGAAGCCCGAGGCCATGCGGTTGCCGAAGGTGATGGTGCCGGTCTTGTCCAGCAGCAGCGCGTCCACATCGCCCGCGGCCTCCACGGCGCGGCCCGAGGTGGCGACGACGTTGAAGCGCACCAGACGGTCCATGCCCGCGATGCCGATGGCCGAGAGCAGCCCGCCGATGGTGGTGGGGATAAGGCAGACCAGCAGCGCCGCGAGCACGGGGATGGAGAATTTTGTGCCCGAGTAGCTGCCGAACCCGACCAGCGTGACCACGGCGATGAGGAAGATCAGCGTCAGCCCGGCGAGCAGGATGTTAAGCGCGATCTCGTTCGGCGTCTTGCGCCGCTCAGCGCCTTCCACAAGCGCGATCATGCGATCGAGGAAGGTGGCGCCGGCATCGGCGGTGATACGCACTACCAGCCAGTCGGAGACCACATGCGTGCCGCCGGTCACGGCCGAGCGGTCGCCACCAGCCTCGCGCACCACGGGGGCAGATTCGCCGGTTACCGCGCTCTCATTCACGCTGGCAACGCCTTCGATCACCTCGCCATCCGACGGCATGAGGTCGCCAGCCTCCACCAGCACCACGTCGCCGCGGCGTAGATTCGGCGCCGGGGTGGGCTTGAAGATGGCGCGGTCGCTCGGGTCGACCAGCAGCTTGGCCATGGTGTCCGAACGCGCGCGCTTCAGGCTCTCGGCGCGGGCGCGGCCCCGGCCCTCCGCCACCGCTTCCGCGAAGGTGGCGAACAGCACCGTCAGCCACAGCCAGATGGCGATGATCAGCGGGAAGCCGTAGGGCCGGTGGTTGAGCGCATCCTCGACGGCGACGATGCTCGTCAGCGCCGAGATGACCTCGGTGAAAAAGATCACCGGATTGCGCATCAGTGTTACGGGGTTGAGCTTTGCAATGGAATCCAGCGCCGCGCGGCGGATGATCGCGCCGTCGAACAGCGAAATGGTTTCAGCTTTTGACATGTTAGAAAGTCTTTCCAGCATGGAGGAGGTAATGCTCAGCGAGCGGCCCCAGCGTGTCGGCAGGCATGAACTGCAGGCCGCCGAGGATGATGATGACGCCGATGAGCAGGCCGATGAAGAGCGGGCCGGTGGTGGGGAAGGTGCCAGCACTCTCGGGCAGCTTTGGCTTGGCCGCGAGCGACCCGGCGATGGCCAGGATCGGAATCATGAAGGCGAAGCGCCCGAACAGCATGGCCGCACCGAGGCCATAATCGAGCAGCGGCGTGTCGGCGGAGAGGCCGGCCATGGCGCTGCCATTATTCTCGGTGGCAGAGGACCACGCATAGAGCATCTCCGAGAGGCCGTGCGGCCCGGCATTGGCGAGCGAGCCAAGGCCCGATGCCGTCATCAGCGAGAACCCGGCGCCGGCAAGAATAAACAGCGTGAGGATGAGCACGCCAAGCATGGCGAGCTTGATCTCCTTGGATTGTACCTTCTTGCCCAGATATTCCGGGGTTCGTCCCACCATCAGCCCCGCGACGAACACGGACAGCAAGGCGAAGACGATGATGGTGTAGAAGCCGGAGCCGACACCGCCAGGGGTCACCTCGCCAAGCTGCATCAGGAAGATGGGAATGGCGCCACCGAGCGGCATGTAGCTGTCGGTGAAGCTGTCCACGGCGCCGGTGGAGGTGCCGGTGGCGGAGACGTTGAAGGTGGCGGAGGCGGGAATGCCGAAGCGAATCTCCTTACCCTCCCAGTTGCCGCCGCTATGCGCCACACCCGCCGCGATGTGCAGCGGATTGCCAGCAGCTTCCGCCGCGTAGGCGCCAACGCAGCCCAGCGCCAGGATGATCGCCATGGCGGCCATCAGCGCGCGGCCCTGGGCCTTGTCCTTTACCATATGGCCGAAGGCGATGGGCAGGGCGAAGCCGATGACCAGAAGCAGCCAGTTTTCCAGCAGATTGGTCCAGGCGTTCGGGTTCTCGAACGGGTGCGCGGAATTGGCGTTGAACCAGCCGCCACCATTGGTGCCGAGCTCCTTGATCGCCTCTTGGAGCGCGACCGGTCCCATGGCGATGGTTTGCTGTGCGCCCTGCAGCGTATGCGCCGTGGCGAAGGCTGCGCCCGGGAAGAGCTGCGGGCTGCCCGCGATGACCAGCAGCGTGGCGGCGACGATGATGATCGGCAGCAGCAGGTACAGCGTGATGCGGGTCAGATCGACATAGAAATTGCCGATGGTTTTCAGCCCGCTGCCGGTGAAGGCGCGCATGACTGCGGCGGCGGCGGCGATGCCGGCGGCGGCGGAGATGAACATGTGCACGGCCAGGCCCAGCATCTGCGCACCGTTGGAGATCTGTGCTTCCGGCACATAGGCCTGCCAGTTGGTATTGGTGGTGAAGCTCGCCGCCGTGTTGAAGGCCAGGCGAGGGGACATACCAGCGATATGCTGCGGATTGAACGGCAGGTAATATTGCAGCCGCAGAATGGCGTAGAGCAGCAGGAGATGGATGGCGCTGAGGAGAAGCAGCGCGATGGCATAGCCCTGCCAGCCCATGGGGCGGGTTTCATCCACACCGGCGAGGCGGTAGAAGCCCAGCTCCAGCGGGCGCAGCCAGTTAACACGGCCCTCGAAAATTGCCGCCATGTAGCGGCCGAGCGGAAACGCAGCGCCCAGCACAAGCGCGAACATCAGCGCGATATAAAGTAGCCCCTGAATTGTCATGGGAACAAAAACCTTCAAAAATCTTCCGGGCGCAGCATGGCCCAGACCAGATAAACCAGCAGTCCGGCGGAGATGATTCCGCCCAATGTCAGGTCCAGCATCACACGCGCTCCGCCATGGGCACGTAGAGAAAGAGCAGGGCGAAGATCGCTAAGCCATATAAGAGGGGGAAGATGTCGCTCATAGGGAGCCTCCTTTTCGGCCTGTGGAGATGCGCCCTGGGGCGTAAATTTCACATGCGAAAATCCGGGGGGCGCATAAAGAGCGCATAAAATTACGCGACGAAGGGAGTAGCCTCGTTTGGCCGGGCAGTTTGGCGTTTGGATGCCACAGACGTCTCGCTCGGGGGGCTTCACGCGTGTTGAGCGGCCTTGTGGCGTCGTAAATGGCAGTCCCACGTGGTTAACCCTGCCCGCAAGGCTGATCTGGTCTCGAAGACGTGGACATAGACGCACTCAGGCAGCGCGCATTGCCGGGCCACCGAGAAACGGGGATGCCTGACCCGTGGGCCGCGGCTTCGAATTCCGCCGGGGACACCTTTTTGTCAAACGCATTGAAACATCGCGGTTGGCTTAGTGTCACCCGGCCGATGTGGTGCAGATTTTTGCTGCGCTCGGCTTTGTGATTACATCGGGGGGACGGAATTGCCCCGTGTCTTCATGCATTGCGCATATGCGATGTTATAGCTTTGTTGCATGGACATTTCCTGGTTGTTCTTCCTGTTGGCCCCCAATGCGGCGCCGCCCAGAAGCCCGGCGCCAGCGCCGATGGCAGCTCCCATGCCGGCATTGCCGCCCGCCGCGCCGAGCACAGCGCCAACGGCAGTGCCGCCAACGGTGGTAGCCGCCGCTGTGCCAACAGGGCTGTTGATCCCCGTCTGCGCAGGCTGGGACTGGTACATCTGGTTCTGCGCGAACGCACGGCACGTATAATCGTCATTCTGGAACTGGGTGAGTGTCTTGTGCGGCCCTGGCATGACGGCAATCGTCGGGCCGGTGGGCGGGGCAGGCTGACAGCCAGTGAGCGCGAGCATGACGAACACGGCGGCGGTCAATCGATGAGAGTGCCTAGACATTATGATCTCCTATGAAATTAGTCTCCAGAGTACGGCAGCCAGTGAAAACAATGCCTCAATCTTGATTGGAATGTTAACGGAGAACCGGCCTCAGTGAAATGACCGGATTCGCCGATTTATTGTCAGGGAATTGGCCAGTTTATCCGCTGTCTGTGGCGCGCTCTCGCGGTCGGGGAGAGACTCCATTTTCATGCCCCAGGAGAAAAAATATTACAAACAAATTAAAACCGACTTTCATCCGCTCGAAAATCGGAAAATAAGTGTGGGATAAGTTTTGCAACAAGAATGCGACCTTCCCATCAGGCCGGATGGGGGCGAGCAAACTTTCCACGCCAAAGCGCGTCTATGCGGTGAACCGATGTGGGTTCACGTCAAGCCTCCCGCTCCCTAAAATTTAGCGAGGCCTGGCTCACCAAGCAGATGACGCCTCGTCTGCTTCAGTACGGAGCCAGATAATGGGTAAGCCTAAACGTCAGTTCTCATCATCGGTACAGATTGAGGTACTCGTGACCGTCCTGAAGGCTGTGACGGCCTTCTTGTAGGCCTTGTACGAGCTTCTGAAGTGCAATTTGCTGTAGCTGGGTAAGGAGCCACGCCCCTCATGGGGGCAGGGCGGCGGCAAGTGGTCTGTCCCCTTAGATCTGTCCCCTTAGAAGTGAGCCGCCTTTTGTAGAGTTTTATTTTGGAATGAGGCGCTCCGCTTTTTCGCGGCATTGACATGCAATGCCATCTTCTTGAAAAGAATTTGAGTTGCTTTTTGATAAAATCATGCGATTTTAACATCTATGGTAAACTATGTTCATGCTTTCCGCGGCGAAACCTACCGCTTCGACGACCTGAAAATGCTGCTCGCCTGCGCCTCGGCGCGGCGCTCCGGCGATGAGCTGGCCGGGCTGGCGGCGGAAAGCGACGCCCAGCGCGTGGCCGCCAGGGCTGTGCTGGCCGATCTGCCGCTGAAGATTTTCCTCGAAGAGCCGCTGATTCCGTATGAGACGGACGAGGTGACGCGGCTGATCTTCGACCGGCACGATGCCGAGGCGTTCAAGCCTGTCTCGCATCTCACTGTGGGGGGCTTCCGCGACTGGCTGCTCTCCTACGAGGCGGACACGGCGGCATTGACCGCGCTCGCCCCTGGGTTGACGCCGGAGATGGTGGCGGCGGCAAGCAAGCTGATGCGCAACCAGGACCTTATCGCTGTCGCGCGGAAATGCTCGGTGGTGAAGAAATTCCGCAACACGATCGGGCTGCCCGGGCGGCTCTCCTGCCGCCTGCAGCCCAACCATCCGACGGACGATCTGCGAGGCATCGCCGCCGCCACGCTGGACGGGCTGCTCTACGGCACGGGCGATGCCGTGATCGGCATCAACCCCGCCACAGATAGCGTGCAGAACTGCATATCCCTCCTCGACATGCTGGATGGTCTGCGTACGCGTTACGACATTCCCACCCAGACCTGCGTGCTGACGCATGTGACCAACGCCATCGAGGTAATGAACGCGGGCGGGGCCATGGACCTCGTGTTCCAGTCAATCGCTGGGAGCGAGGCGGCGAATGCCGGGTTCGGCATCAATCTTTCCATTCTGCGCGAGGCGCGGGAGGCGGCGCTGTCGCTCAATCGCGGCACGATCGGCAATGACGTGATGTATTTCGAGACCGGGCAGGGCGCCGCGCTCTCGGCGGATGCGCATTTTGGGCTGGACCAGCAAACAATCGAGGCGCGAGCTTATGCCGTGGCGCGGGAATTCTCGCCGCTTCTGGTGAACACGGTGGTCGGCTTCATCGGCCCGGAATATCTGTATGACGGCAAGCAGATCATCCGCGCCGGGCTGGAGGACCATTTCTGCGCCAAGCTGATGGGCGTGCCGATGGGCTGCGACGTTTGCTACACCAACCATGCGGAAGCCGACCAGGACGACATGGACACGCTGATGACGCTGCTCACCGCCGCGGGCGTGTCCTTCGTCATTGCCGTGCCGGGGGCGGATGACGTGATGCTGAACTACCAGAGCCTCGCCTATCACGATATTCTGTACCTGCGCTCCACCTTTGGCGCCCGCCCAGCGCCGGAATTCGAGGCTTGGCTGGAGAAGATGGATATGCTGGACCATGCGGGGCGCATGCGCCTCGCCACGCCGCAGAACCCGACGCTGCGGCGCCTTATCTCGGAGCATCGCGATGCCGCCTGAAGACCCGTGGGAACAATTGCGCCTGGCCACGCGCGCGCGCATTGGGCTGGGCCGCGCGGGCGATGCCATGAAAATCGCCGACGTGCTGGATTTCCAGTTCGCCCACGCCACGGCGCGGGATGCCGTTCACGCGAAGCTGGATCTGGCGTGGCTGAAGGCGGCGCTGCCTGGGGCGATCTGCGTGCATAGCGAGGCGGAAAGCCGCGAGCAGTATCTGCGCCGGCCGGACCTCGGCCGCCGCCTGTACCCTGACTGCCTGCCGCTTCTGCCGCGCGGCGAATACGACGCCGTGCTGGTGATTGCCGATGGCCTCTCGGCCACCGCCGTGATGCACAACGCCGTGCCGATGTTCGAGGCTGCGGTGGAACGCCTGGGCGGTTTCCGGATCGCGCCGCCCGTTATCGCCACCCAGGCCCGCGTCGCGCTGGGCGATGATATCGGCGAGGCGATGGGGGCGAAGCTCTGCGCCGTTCTGATCGGCGAACGCCCGGGGCTGACGGTTTCAGACAGCCTGGGGATCTACCTCACCTACAACCCCAAGCGCGGGACGATGGATTCGGGGCGCAACTGCATCTCCAACATTCACACCCATGGCGGGCTCTCTTACGGTACGGCCGGGGACATGCTGGCTTGGCTGATGCGCGAGGCGCTGCGCCGCCAGCTCACCGGCGTGGGGCTGAAAGAGGCGAGCAGGTTGATCGGCGGCGGGGAAGCGCAGCCGGCCCTGGCCGGATAAGCTCCGGCGGGAACGCCGTCATTATTGAGCAAGGGGCATGACAGCGTCATGCCCCTTTTTGCTTGCCGCGCCGCAACAACCGCAACAGGTGTGGCGCTCCGTTTTGGCGCGCTGTCATGTTTTGTGACGCTGCGCCTGGCCGGGCTTTGGCAAAAAGCCTGGGTATGGCCCGGTTTTTTAATGTGGCATGGGCCTTGCTTATCTGCGAAGCACGACAAACAAGAGCCGCCATACGCGGTAATTAGGAGGATTGTTCATGCTGATCAAAGCAGGGCGGACCGTGTCCGGACGGCAGGATCTCGGGCGGGCTGACACGGTGGCGCGCCCGATAGACCGTTAATTACTAGATTGTACCAAGACTTTTAAGATTAATCATGCCAACCTGCGACGGCTCGAAGCTGCTGGCATTACCGGGACGCGCTGAAGCATGGCGCGCTGAAGCAAGAAGAAAGGGGAGGGAAATACTCCCCGCCAGCCGGAGCCTGCGCGCGCAACGCGACCAAGCGTGTATCAACGAGGGAGTGAAAAATAATGCTGAAAATGAGTCTCCAGGACCGTCTTAAGGGTGCCTCGGTCCTCGGCTGTGCCGGGCTGGCCTTTGCGGCCTGCGCGGGGCTGATGGTGCCGTCCGCGGCGCGCGCCCAAACCACAGCCCCGATGGCCTCACCGATGGCCGCCCCGGCCTACACGCCGGTGAGCCAGGCCGACCTTGCCGGCGCCTCCACCTCCGATGGCTGGCTGATGTTCAACCGTGACTACGCGGGCCAGGATTACGTGCCATTCGACCAGATCAACACTGGCAATGTCGCCAGCCTCACCACCGCCTGGACCTCCGGCAAAATCAACATCCCGGACGGTTTCGAAGGCACGCCGGTCGTGGTTGGCAACTATATGTTCGTGACCACGCCGAAGGACCACGTCATCGCCTACAACGCCAAGACTGGCGAGAAGCTCTGGCAGTATGACTACCAGATCGCCCCGGCGGCCTTTAAGACCCTGTGCTGCGACATCAATAACCGCGGCGCGGCCGTGTACGGCAACTCGGTGATCTTCGGCACGCTGGACAACCATGTCGTGGCGCTGGACGCCACCACCGGCAAGGAGCAGTGGAACGTCTCGCTGGCCGAGCCCGGCACTGGCTTCTCCATCACGGAGGCGCCGCTTGTGGTGAATGGCAAGGTCATCATTGCCTCCGGCGGCGGCGAGTACGGCGCGCGTGGCTTTATCGTGGGCCTCGACGCGGCCACCGGCAACCAGGTTTGGAAGATCTACACCATTCCGTCTCCGGATGAGCCGGGCGGCGACACCTGGCCGAGGGGCATGTACCAGACCGGCGGCGGTGCGGCTTGGATGACCGGCACCTACGATTCCGACACCAACACCCTGTTCTGGGGCGTGGGCAACCCTGGCCCGTGGCTGGCCAAAATGCGCCCCGGCAAGAACCTTTACTCGGACACGCTGCTCGCGCTGGACCCGGATACCGGGAAGATGAAGTGGTACTACCAATACACCGCCAATGACAGCTGGGACTATGACGGCGTGAACACGCCGCAGCTGGCCGACATCACCTATAAGGGCAAGTCCTACAAGGCGGTCATCGAGGCCAACCGCAACGGCTATTTCTACGCCATCGACCGCACCAATGGCCAGCTGATCTACGCCAAGCCGTTCGTGCACGACACCTCTATCCTGGGCATCGACAAGACGGGCCATGCCATTACCAACGACGCGAACAAGCCGACGCTGACCAAGTCGATCTTCACCTGCCCGAGCTTCCTGGGCGGCAAGAACTGGTGGCCTGGCTCCATCGATCCCGACACCAACATCGCCTATGTGCCCACGCTGCACGCCTGCATGACGATGGTCGGCGTGCCGGTGACCTACTCGGCCGGTCTGCCCTTCCTGGGCGAGAAGTTCGAGATGAAGGACGATCCGACCAACCCCGGCAAGTACGGCTCGCTGCAGGCCATCGACCTCTCGACCGGCAAGCAGGTCTGGCAGCAGATGAGCACCTTCCCCTGGGATGCCGGCACCTTGGCGACCAAGGGCGGGCTGGTATTCTCTGGCACCCCGGATGGCTACCTAAAGGCCTTCGATGCCAAGACCGGCGACGTGGTTTGGACGAGCCCGCAGCTGACTTCCGGCATCATCTCCAACCCGATCAGCTACCAGATCGACGGCGTGCAATACGTCGCGGTGTGGACCGGCTGGGGCGGCGTGTGGCCGATCTGGGCGGGCAAGCTGGCCATCCCCGAGGCCAAGATCCCCCGTGGCGGGCAGCTCTATGTCTTTGCCCTGCACTCGTAAGCCGGGCATCTCCTGGCCACGCCAGCGGCCGGGAGCGGCGCTGGGCGCCTTGGCGGCGCTTGCCGTCCTGGCGCTGGCCGCGCCCGCGCGGGCGGTTAGCGGCACGGTTGATTCCCCCACAAATACCGCCGACATCCGCTTCTGCGTGGATGAGGCCAATCCGCTGGCCGATGCCGACCGCGCCGTGGCCCAGGCCGTGGCCGCGCTGATCGGCCAGCGCGCCGAGTTCGTGCAGCTGAACACCGGCGATGACGGCGTGGGCGGCGATGCCGACGACGTCAAGATCGATCCGGGCAAGGCCTTCGCCCAAATGGCCGGTCAGTGCGACCTCGTCATGGGCGTGCCCGTGGAAGCCAATGGGGCAGGGGTGCCGCACGGCCTGCAGGCAACGCGCCCCTATGCGCGTACGGGCTTCGTGATGGCCACTACCGGCGCGCCGCTGCGCGACTTCGACGCCATGGCTGCGACGGCCGATATCGGCGTGGACTATCTGACGGTGCCGAACAGCTATTTCGACGCCCACACCGCCCATGCCGAGCATGTTTATTACACCAATGACGACCTGCTGGCCGCCTTGCTCAAGGGCGAGGTCGGCGCGGCAATGGTGTGGCAGCCCTGGCTGGTGAAAGAGGAGGCGGCGCATCCGCACGCCTTGCGCGCCGCCGTAATGAATATGCCAGATGCCTTGTGGAATGTGGTAGCGTTGTACATGCCGCGCGCGGCGCCGCAGGCACGGGCGTTCAACGAAGGTTTGGAACGCCTGGAGCAGGCGGGACAGTTGCGAGCGCTGGTGGCGCCGTATCAGGCGGCTGGTGAGTGATAACGTGAAGAGGATGAAAGAATGAACAACGTGAAGATCCGTGTTCTGGTTGGTGCAGCGCTGCTGGCCGGTTCAGCCACTGTGGCCCTGGCGGCCCCGCCCGCGCTCTACACCGCCGACCAGGCCAAGGCTGGGTCTGATGTGTACGCCCAGAACTGTGCCATGTGTCATGGCCCCGATCTGACCGGTGCCGCGGGCCCGGCGCTGGTGGGCCAGGCCTTCGCCAGTGCTGGCAACAAGTACACGATCGGCTCGATTTTCACCGAGGTGGCGCAGCAGATGCCCGCCGGCCAGCCCGCCAGCCTGACGCACGAGCAGTATGAGGACGTGTTCTCCTACATTCTGCAAGAGAACGGCTATCCGGCCGGCACCACGACGCTGGATTACACCGCCAGCCTGAAGTCCACGGTTCCGCTGGTTTCGCAGAAGCCGTGATCTTTTCGGCCGGGGCCCTCATCGGCGCCGGCCACCCCATGCCGCGGTGGCCCGCCGCGCATCCATCATGCCAAGGGCAAAGTGAAAAGAACTGTGAAGGAGGAATGTATATGTGGCGTAAACCTATGGTGACCGAAATCTGCGTGGGCACCGAGATCAACTCGTACGTCTCCGCCGCGCGGAAATAAGCGCATGGCGCCGGGCAGCCGTTCTTTCAGGCGATCAAGATGAAAGTCCGGGTGCTCGGCGCCGCAGCGGGAGGCGGTTTCCCGCAATGGAATTGCGGCTGCGCCACCTGCCGCAGGGCCCGGGCGGGCGATGCCCACGCCCAGCCGCGCACGCAAGCCTCGCTGGCCGTCTCCGCCGATGGCGTGCGCTGGGCGCTGCTCAATGCCAGCCCCGATCTGCCCCACCAGATTGCCCAGGCGCCTTGCCTGCACCCCGCGCCCGGCGTGCTGCGCGGCTCGCCCATCGCGGCGGTGGTGCTTACCGGCGCCGATGTGGACTGCATCACGGGCCTGCTCTCATTGCGGGAGGGGCATGAATTTGGCCTCTACGGTCCGGCCTCGGTGCTGGAGATTCTGCGCGGCAATTTCATCTTCGATGTCCTCCCTACCCCGCGCGTGCCCCGCCGCGTGCTGGATGCAGGCGCCACCGAGGAGATCTGCGATGCGCGTGGCGAGCCGCTTGGCCTGCGCGTCACGCCGTTCCGTGTCGGTGGCAAGATCCCGCTCTATACCGAGACCAGCGACAAGATCGAGGAGTTGCTTTCGCCCGACGCCGTGATCGGCCTAGACATCACCGATGCGACCGGGCGCCGGCTCGTGTTCATCCCCGGCTGCAACGCCGTGACGGATGCCCTGCGCGCCCGGGTGGATGGCGCCGATCTTTTGTTTTTCGACGGCACGCTCTGGCAGGATGACGAGATGATCCGCGCCGGATTCGGCAACAAGACAGGGGCCCGCATGGGCCATATCAGCGTCTCCGGCGAGACCGGGACGATCGCCGCCTTTGCTCCGGCAAAGCTCGGGCGGCGCATCTTCATACACATAAACAATACGAACCCGATCCTGTGCGACGACAGCCCGGAGGCCGCCCAAGTCGCCGCCGCCGGCTGGGAAGTCGCGCATGACGGCATGGAGTTGACGACATGAAACTGCTTGACGATACAGCGCTTGAGGCCGCGCTCCGCGAGATCGGGGCGAAACATTACCACAACCTGCACCCGTTCCATAAGATGCTGCATTCCGGCGGATGCACGCGCGAGCAGGTGCAGGCCTGGGCGCTAAACCGCTACTACTACCAGTGCAGCATCCCCCGGAAGGACGCGCTGATCGTCGCGCGCTTCCCCGATACGCATTCCCGCCGCGCCTGGCGGCAGCGCCTGGTTGACCATGATGGCGAGGCCCCCGGCGATGGCGGCATCGCGCGCTGGCTGCGTCTGGCGACCGGGGTGGGGCTGGATGCGGAGCTGGTGGAGTCCTGCCGCGCCATCCTGCCCATCACCCGCTACGCCGTGGACGCCTATGTGAATTTCGTGCGCGAGCGCAGTCTGCTGGAGGCGGTGGCGTCATCGCTGACCGAGATGTTCTCGCCCACCATTATTTCGGAACGCGTGGCCGGGATGCTGGCGAATTACGATTTCGTGGACCGTGACACGCTGGTCTATTTCAACGCCCGCCTGCAACAGGCCCCGCGCGATGCCGACTTCGCGCTGAAATACGTGAAGGTGCACGCGCGCACGATGGAGCAGCAGCAGGCGGCGCTGGGGGCGCTGCGGTTCAAGTGTGATCTGCTCTGGGCGCAGCTCGATGCGCTGTACATGGCCTATGTCACGCCGGGGATGATCCCGGCCGGGGCGTTCCTGTCCGAGGCGTCCTCGCTGCCCGCGGCGGCATGACCGCGCTCGCCCTGGAGGCGGTGCCGCGCCTGAAGCCGGGCGTACGCCGCCGCTATGATGCCGCCCGCGGCCAGAACATCCTGTTGGCCCCGGAGCGTGTGCTGGTGCTGGACGATATCGCCAACGCGGTGCTGGAGAAGCTCGACGGCGCCACCACCATCGAGGCGCTCTGCGCCGCCCTGGCCGAGCAATACGAGACCGACTTGGAGATTGTGCGCGCCGATGTGCTCGAGCTGCTCACCGATCTGCGTGACAAGGGGATGATTACCGTATGACTGCCCATCCGCCGCCGATGGCGCTGTTGGCGGAGCTGACGCATCGCTGCCCGCTGCAATGCCCCTACTGCTCCAACCCCCTGGAACTGCTCAAGGTCAATGCCGAGCGTGATACGAATTTCTGGAAGGCTGTGATCGACGAAGCGGCTGCGCTCGGCGTGCTGCAGATCCATTTCTCCGGCGGCGAGCCCACGCTGCGGCGCGACCTGCCGGAACTGGTCGCCCATGCGCGCGGGGCGGGGCTGTATACCAACCTCATCACCTCCGCCGTGCTGCTGGACGAGGCCAGGCTGCGCGCCCTGGCCGAGGCCGGGCTGGACCATGTGCAGGTGAGCATCCAGGGCGCCGATGCCGAGAGCGCCGACCGCATCGCCGCCTATGCTGGCGCGCATGCGAAGAAGCTCGAAGTGGCGCGGCTGGTCCCGAAGCTCGGCATGGCGCTGACACTGAATGCCGTGGTGCACAGGCAGAATCTCGACCGGCTGGCCGAAATCATCAACCTTGCTGTGGAGCTAGGTGCTGGGCGGCTGGAGGTGGCGCATGTGCAATATCATGGCTGGGCGCTGGTCAACCGCGCGGCGCTGATCCCGGACGAAGCCGCGCTGGCCCGCGCGGATGCCATCGTGGCGGAGCGGCGCGAGGCCCTGCGAGGCGAGCTGGTCATCGACTATGTGCTGCCCGATTTGCACGCCGACCTGCCCAAGACCTGCATGGGCGGCTGGGGCAGCCGGTTCATCAACATCGCCCCCGATGGTCGCGTGCTGCCCTGCCATGCGGCGGATTCCATCCCGGGGATGAGCTTCGAGCGCGCTGGGGAGCGGAGTTTAGGCGAGATATGGGACGCGAGCGACGCCTTCCAGCGCTTTCGTGGCACGGGCTGGATGCAGGAGCCTTGCCGCACCTGCGAGCGGCGCGAGGTGGATTTCGGCGGTTGCCGCTGCCAGGCGCTGGCTTTGCTGGGCGATGCCACGGCCACAGACCCGGTTTGTCATCGCTCGCCGCACCATGCGCGCATCCGCGAGACCGCGCTGGCCGAGGCTGCCGCCCCGCCGCCGGAATTCAGGTATCGACGTCCGTGAGACATCTGGCGTTTCCGCTGGCCCTGCTGGCGGGCGCCGGGCCAGTCTGGGCGCAGACGGTTCCGGGCGAGATTGTGGTGCATACGGCCCCCGCCACAGGCGCGGTCATCGACCAGAGCAAATGGCCGCACCCGGTGCACACGCTCAGCGGCGCCCAGCTCAAGCCGCACGGCACCGCCAGCCTGACCGGGGCGCTCACCCAGGAGGTTCCGGGCGTTACCCAGACGCAGAGCCAGGGCAACCCGTATCAGCCCGATATTTTCTACCACGGCTTTGAGATCTCCCCGATCCAGGGCACTCCGGCGGGGCTCTCGGTTTATGTCGATGGCGCGCGCTTCAATGCCCCGTTCGGCGACATCGCCATCTGGTCCCTGTTGCCCGATGCGGCCATCGCCTCGCTCTCTGTGCAGGACGGCAACCCCGCCTACGGTTTGAACGCCCTGGGCGGGGCCGTGGATGTGCGTATGAAGAACGGCTTTACCTATCAGGGGGGCGAGATATCCCTCTCTGGCGGGTCGTTCGGGCGCGTCACCGGCAATATCGAATACGGGAAGCAGCGCGGTAACACCGCCGCCTATGTTGATGTTTCCGCCACGCATGAGAACGGGTGGCGGGACTACCAAGCGTCCGACATCCAGAATTTCTATGGCGATCTCGGATGGCAGGGGCCGAATACCACGCTGCATGTCAACGCGACGGTGGCGCATTCGGCGTTGAACGGCCCTGGCGCCGTGCCGGAGGACCTGCTGGCCGTCGACCCCTCGGCTGTGTACACCGCCCCCAACCGGATCGACGACAAATACGTCAAACTCGCCGCCTCGCTGAATACCAGGCTGAGCGACACGCTGAACCTCAGCCTGACGGCCTACGCCGAGAACCTGCACGAGTACCTGACCAACGGCAACGGTCCCAACGACACCCCCTGCGGGCCCGGCCCCAATGAGGGCTATTTGTGCCAGGGCGGGGTAGGGGGAAACGCGGCGACCGGCCCAGGCGGGGTGCCGATCCCCGCCTATCTGGGCGATGCGGCCGTGAACTATGGGCAGCTCGCCGAAAACACCACGAATACCAACGGGTTTGGTCTGGCCGGGCAGCTTAGCCGCACCGCGCCGGTGCTGGGGCACGACAATACCCTCTCCACCGGGCTGAGCCTGGATGGCGCCTACACCATGTACAGCGCCGCGGCCTATGACGGCGCTCTCGGCCTCGACAGCCGCGTGTATTATACGCCCGCAGGCGCGCCATCGCCGGGTTACGAGGTGGACGAGCCGGGTACCATGCCGACGCGGGTTGGCATCCGCAATGTCTATTACGGGGCCTATGCAGCCGATACGTTCAGCCTGACCGACCGCCTGAGCCTCACCGCCGCCGGGCGGCTGAACCTCGCGCAGATCAACCTGCACAACCAGTTGCCGGAGGACCCCAACGCCGCCGCGGGCGGGCTGAACAGCCACAATTATTATTCTCACTTCAACCCTGCAATTGGGCTGACCTACCAGCTCACCCCGGAACTCACGGCCTATGCCGGATGGTCCGAGCAGAATGCCGCGCCGACCCCCGCCGAACTTTCCTGCGCCAGCCCGGAAGACGCCTGCACCCTGGCGAATTTCATGTCCGGCGATCCGCCGCTGAAGCAGCTCGTCACCCGCGAGGTGCAGGCAGGGCTGCGCGGCGCGGCGTTGGGCCCTGGCGGCGGGTTGGTCACCTACACGATGGACCTGTTCCGCTCGGTGACCAGCGACGACATCGAATTCCTGCAATCGCCGCTCAACCCTCAGGGGGCAGGGTATTTCGCCAATATCGGCAATGTGCTGCGCCAGGGCGTGGAGGTTGGGGTGGCTTACGAGGCGGCGCGTTGGCACGGTTATTTGAACTACAGCTTTACCAGTGCGACCTACCAGGACCAATATCTGGTCTCCTCGGTTTACAACCCCGGCGCTGACGCCAATGGCGATATCACAGTTTACCCTGGCGACACTCTGCCTGGCGTGCCGGAAAACGTCATCAAGGCGGGCGTCACTTACGACATCACGCCGCGCCTGAGCCTGGGCCTGGACGGCGTGGCACAGACGAGCCAGTTCCTTGTCGGCGATCCCGCTAATCTGCAAAAGCCGCTGCCGGGCTCGGTGGTGCTCAACCTCACCGCCAGCTACTGGCTGACACGGCGGCTGCAGCTGTTCGGGACCATCGAGAATGTCCTGGACCAGACCTACTACACCTACGGCACTTTCTCAGCGACCTCGGCCAATGGCGGGGTGTATGTTGCGCAGAGCCCGAACTACTCCAATCCACGCAGCTACTCTCCCGGCGCGCCGATCGGGGTGTTCGTGGGGCTTCACTACAAGTTGTAAAAACTGGCTGCTTCCCTCTCCGGATTTACGGCTCTGCGTCAGCCG
>CAVVPW010000001.1:0-253738 GCA_963750235.1 uncultured Alphaproteobacteria bacterium | reverse complement strand
ATGTGGAGCCCGCCCGTCGGGCGCCGCAGCCCGCCCCGGCCAGGAGCCGCTCCCCCACGCGTGCCCCGAAGCTGCCCGTTGCGCCGAGGGCCCCTCGCGCGCTGGCGCCCGTAGGCACTGAAGATTGGGATGAATTCTGATCCCTGGTTGATATAGGTTATGAAAAAATCCCGCCGGCGAGAATCCGGCGGGATTTTATGTGCCAGGTTAGTGCAAGCTGCGCCGGGTGTCCTCGCTGGATGGTGAAGCGTGTGGCAATCATGCCCGGAGCAGCGCGGCGATGATGTCCTACCGGCGGGCGAGGACCTGTTGGGCTGGTTCAGGCATGCGTGTCACTTGACGCCTCCAGCGCCCGGGATCACCCGCTACCAGTAAATTGAGGCAAAGCCGCCAGCAAGGCTGTCGTGGCATCCCGTTTTCCGGCATTGGAGGCAATGCCCTCTTCCCGAAAAGAATTTGAGTTGCTTTTTGATAAAATCGCGTGATTTTATGAGCCATGGTAAATTTTGCTCACAGCTACCGGGGCGAGACCTTCCGCTTCGCCGATCTGAAAACGCTTCTGGCCTGCGCCTCGGCGCGGCGCTCCGGCGATGAACTGGCGGGGCTGGCGGCGGAAAGCGACGCCCAGCGCGTGGCGGCGCGGGCCGTGCTGGCCGATCTGCCGCTGACGATTTTTCTCGAAGAGCCGCTGATCCCGTATGAGACCGACGAGGTCACGCGGCTGATTTTCGACCGTCATGATGCCGAGGCCTTCAAGCCCGTCGCGCATCTCACCGTCGGCGGCTTCCGCGACTGGCTGCTCTCCTACGAGGCGGACAGCCGGCCTTGGCCGCGCTCGCGCCGGGGCTGACGCCGGAGATGGCGGCGGCGGTGAGCAAGCTGATGCGCAACCAGGACCTGATTCTCGGTCGCGCGCAAATGCGCGGTGGTGACGACAATTCCGCAACACGCTCGGCCTGCCCGGGCGGCTCTCCTGCGCGGCTGCAGCCCAACCACCCGACGGACGACCGAAGGGCATCGCCGCCTCCACGCTCGACGGCCTGCTCTACGGCGCCGGCGATGCCGTGATCGGCATCAACCCCGCCACCGACAATGTGCAGAACTGCATCTCGCTGCTCGACATGCTGGACGGTCTGCGCACGCGCTACGAGATCCCGACCCAGACCTGCGTGCTCACCCATGTCACCAACGCCATCGAGGTGATGAATGCCGGCGGGCGCCGGTGGACCTGGTTTTCCAGTCCATCGCCGGCAGCGAGGCGGCCAATGCGCGGGTTCGGCATCAATCTGCGCATCCTGCGCGAGGCGCGGGAGGCCGCGCTGGCGCTCAAGTCGCGGCACGGTCGGCAACGAACGTCATGTATTTCGAGACCGGGCAGGGCGCCGCCCTCTCCGCCGACGCCCATTTCGGCGTCGACCAGCAGACCATCGAGGCGCGGGCCTATGCCGTGGCGCGGGAATTCTCGCCGCTGCTGGTCAACACGGTGGTCGGCTTCATCGGCCCGGAATATCTGTATGACGGCAAGCAGATCATCCGCGCCGGGCTGGAGGACCATTTCTGCGCCAAGCTGCTGGGCGTGCCCATGGGCTGCGACGTTTGCTACACCAACCATGCCGAGGCCGACCAGGACGACATGGACACGCTGATGACGCTGCTGACCGCCGCCGGAGTGACCTTCGTCATCGCCGTGCCGGGCGCGGACGACGTGATGCTGAATTATCAATCCTGGCCTATCACGACATTCTGTATCTGCGCTCGACCTTCGGCGCCCGCCCGGCGCCGGAATTCGAGGCTCTGGCTGGAGAAGATGGACATGCTCGATGCAGCCGGGCGCATGCGTTTCGCCACGCCGCAGAACCCGGTGCTCAGGCGCCTGATCGCGGGGCAGCGCGATGCCGCCTGAGGATCCGTGGGAGAAGCTGCGCCTGGCCACGCGCGCGCGCATCGGGCTCGGGCGCGCCGGCGATGCCATGAAAATCGGCGACGTGCTGGAGTTCCAGTTCGCCCATGCCACGGCGCGGGACGCCGTGCATACCAAGCTGGATCGTGGCCGCGCTGAAGGCGGCTTTGCCCGGGGCCGATTTGCGGTGCACAGCGAGGCCGAGAGCCGCGAGCAGTATCTGCGCCGGCCCGATCTTGGCCGGCAGCTCCACCCGGATTGTTTGCCGCTTCTGCCGCGCGGCGAATATGACGCGGTATTCGTCATTGCCGACGGGCTTTCCGCCACCGCGGTGATGCACAACGCGCTGCCGATGTTCGAGGCGGCGGTGGAACGCCTTGAAGGTTTCCGCATCGCGCCGCCGGTTATCGCCACCCAGGCCCGCGTGGCGCTGGGCGATGATATCGGCGAGGCGCTGGGGGCGAAGTTATGCGTCATGCTGATCGGTGAGCGCCCGGGGCTGACCGTCTCCGACAGCCTGGGCGTCTATCTCACCTACAGCCCTAAGCGCGGGACAAGGGATTCGGAGCGCAACTGCATCTCCAACATCCATCCCATGGCGGGCTCTCTTACGGCGCGGCGGGGGATATGCTGGCCTGGCTGATGCGCGAGGCGCTGCGCCGCCAGCCTCACCGGCGTGGGGCTGAAGGAGGCGAGCGGGTTGGTCGGCGGCGGGGAAGGGCAGCCGGCCCTGGCCGGATAAGCTCCGGCAGGAACGCCGTCGTATTTGAGCAAGAGGCATGACAGCGTCACGCCCCTTTTTGCATGCCGCGCCGCAACAGCCGCAACAGGTGTGGCGCTCCATTTTGGCGCGCTGTCATGTTTCGTGACGCCTCGCTTGGCCGCGCTCTGGCATAAACCCAAGGCGCGGCCTGATTTTTTAATGTGGCATGGGTCTTGCTTACCAGTGAAGCACGACAAACAAGAGCCGCCATGCGCGGTAATCAGGAGGATTGTTCATGCCGATCAAAGCAGGCGGAGCGCATCCGGAAGGCGAGATCTCGGCAGGCTGACATGGCGGTGTGCCCAATAGATTGTTAATTACGATATTGCACCAAGACATTTAGGCTAATCGTGCCAACATGCGCGGCTCGAATTCTCGTTCTCTGGCCTTCCCGGGCGCGCTGAAGCAGGCGCACTAAAGGAAGAAGAAGGGGAGAGAATTGTTCCCCGCCAGGCGAAGCCGCACAGGCAACGCGACCAAGCGTGTATCAACAAGGAGTGAAATAATGCCGAAAATAAGTCTCCAAGACCGTCTTAAGGCGCCTCGGCGCTCGCTGTGCCGGCTGCCTTGCGGCCTGCGTGGCGCTGATAGTGCCGTCCGCGGCGTGCGCCCAAACCACAGCCCCGATGGCCTCTCCGATGGCTTCTCCGATGGCCTCTCCCATGGCGCGCCCCGGCCTATACGCCGGTCACCTAGGCTGATCTTGTTGGCAGCCGCCACCTCCGATGGCTGGCTGATGTTCAACCGCGACTATTCCGGCCAGCGATTATGCGCCGTTCGACCAGATCAACGCCAGCAATGTCGCCACGCCTCGCCACCGTCTGGACCTCCGGCAAGATCGCCATCCCCGACGGGTTCGAGGGCACGCCGATCGTCGTCGGCGATCTATATGTTCGTGACCACGCCGAGGGACCATGTGATTGCCTACAACGCCAAGACTGGCGAGAAGCTCTGGGAATACGATTATCAAGTCGCCGCCGCACGCCTTTAAGACCCTGTGCTGCGACATCAATAACCGCGGCGTCGCCGTGTATGGCAACTCGGTGATCTTCGGCACGCTGGACAATCATGTCGTGGCGCTCGACGCCACCACCGGCGCCGTGCAATGGGATGTCTCCCTCGCCGAGGCCGGCACCGGCTTCTCCATCACCGAGGCGCCGCTGATTGTGAACGGCAAGGTCATCATCGCCTCCGGCGGCGGCGAGTATGGCGCGCGCGGCTTCATCGTCGGGCTCGACGCCGCCACCGGCAACCAAGCCTGGAAGATCTATCACCATTCCGTCGCCGGATGAGCCGGGCGGCGATACCTGGCCCAAGGGCATGTACGTGACCGGCGGCGGCGCCGCCTGGATGACCGGCACCTATGATTCCGCCACCAATACTTTGCTCTGGGGCGTGGGCAATCCTAGCCCGTGGCTGGCCAAGATGCGCCCGGGCAAGAACCTGTATTCGGACTCCTTGCTCGCGCTCGACCCGGATACCGGCACGATGAAATGGTACTACCAGTACACCGCCAACGATAGCTGGGACTATGACGGCGTGAACACGCCGCAGCTCGCCGACATCACCTATAAAGGCAAGCCCTATAAGGCGATGATCGAGGCCAACCGCAACGGCTATTTCTATGCCATCGACCGCACCAACGGTAAGCTCATCTACGCCAAGACGTTTGTGCATGACATCTCGATCCTCGGCATCGACAAAACCGGCCACGCCATTACCAACGATGCGGTAAGGCCGACGCTGACCAAGTCGATCTTTACCTGCCCGAGCTTCCTCGGCGGCAAGAACTGGTGGCCGGGCCCGTCGATCCTGACACCAACATGGCCTATGTTCCCACGTTGCATGCCTGCACGACCATGGTCGGCGTGCCGGTCACCTACTCCGCCGGCCTGCCTTTTCTCGGCGAGACCTTCGAGATGATGGACGACCCGGCAAGCCCGGGCGTGTATGGCTCGCTGCAGGCCATCGACCTCTCCACCGGCAAGCACGTCTGGGAGCAGAAGAGCCCCTTCCCCTGGGATGCCGGCGCCCTGGCGACCAAGGGCGGGCTCGTCTTCAGCGGCACGCCGGACGGCTATCTGAAAGCCTTCGACGCCAAAACCGGCGATGTCGTCTGGCCCAGCCCGCAGCTGACCTCGGGCATCATCGCCAACCCGATCAGCTACCAGATCGACGGGGTCCAATACGTGGCGGTGTGGACCGGCTGGGGTGGCGTGTGGCCGATCTGGGCGGGCAAGCTCGCCATCCCCGAGCTCAAGATCCCCCGCGGCGGGCAGCTCTATGTCTTCGCCCTGCACTCGTAAGGCAGGCGGCTCCCGGTCGCGTCAGCGGCCGCGGGTAGCGCTGGGCGCCCTGGCGGCTCTTGCCGCCCCGGCGCTGGCCGCGCCCGCGCGGGAACGGTTGGCAGCCCGGTTGATTTTCCGGCAAGTACCGCTCAAATCCGCTTCTGCCTCGACCAGGCCAACCCGCTGTCCTCCACCGACCGCCGTGGCCCAGGCCGTGGCCGCGGCGGAGCGGCCTGCGCGCCGCGTTCCTGATGCTGAACACCGGCCTCGACGGCGTCGATGGCGACGGTGACGATGCCAAGATCGACCCGGCCAAAGTCTTGGCCAAGCTGGCCGGTCAGTGCGAACTCATCATGGGCTGCCTGTCGATGCTAGCGCAGCATGCGTGCCGCAAGGCCTGCAAGCCACGCGCCCCTACGCGCGCACTGGCTTCGTGATGGCCACCACTGGCGCGCCGCCGCGGGACTTCGACGCCATGGCGGCGACGGCCGTATCGGCGTGGACTTCCTCACCGTGCCGAACAGCTATTTCGACACCCGTACCGCCCATGCGGAGCACGTGTACTACACCAATGACGACCTGCTGGCCGCCTGCTTGATGGTAAGGTGGACGCGGTAATGATGTGGCAGCCCTGGCTCGTCCGGGCGGAAGCGGCGCATCCGCACGCCTTGCGCGAAACCGTAATGAATATGCCGGATGCCGCCTGGAGTGTGGTAGCGTTGTACATGCCCGCGCGGCGGCGCAGGCACGTGCGTTCAACCAAGGTCTGGAGCGCCTGAGCAGGCGGGACAGCTGAAAACGCTGGTGGCGCCGTATCAGGCGGCTGGTGAGTGATAACGTGAAAGAGGATGAAAAAATGAATAGCCTGAAATTCCACGTTCTGCTTGGCGCCGTGCTGCTGGCCGGTTCCGCCGGTGGCCCTGGCGGCCCCGCCCGCGCTCTACACCGCCGACCAGGCCAAGGCTGGCGCTGACGTGTTCGCCCAGAGCTGCGCCATGTGCCATGGCGCCGACCTGACCGGCGCCGCCGGCCCGGCGCTGGTTGGCCAGGCCTTCGCCAGCGCGGGCAACAAATACACGATCGGTTCGATTTTCACCGAGGTCAGCGCAGCAGATGCCGGCCGGCCAGCCCGGCAGCCTGACCCACGAGCAGTATGAGGACGTGTTCTCCTACATCCTGCAGCAGAACGGCTATCCGGCCGGCACCACGAAGCTCTACTACACCGCCAGCCTGAGTTCCACGGTCCCGCTGGTATCTCGCAGAAGCCGTGATCTTCAGGCCGGGGCCTCTCACCGGCTTCGGCCACCCCATGCCGCGGTGGCCCGCCGCGCATCCATGAGCCAAGGGCGAAGTGAAAAACTGTGAAGGAGGAGTGCATATGTGGCGTAAACCTACCGTGACGGAAATCTGCGTGGGCACCGAGATCAACTCGTACGTCTCCGCCGCGCGGAAGTAAGCGCATGGCGCCGGGCAGCCGTTCTTTCGGGCGATCAAGATGAAAGTCCGGGTGCTCGGCGCCGCAGCGGGAGGCGGCTTCCCGCAATGGAATTGCGGCTGCGCCATGTGCCGGAGGCCCGCGCGGGCGATGCCCACGCCATGCCGCGCACGCAGGCCTCGCTCGCCGTCTCCGCCGATGGCGATAACTGGGTGCTGCTCAATGCCAGCCCCGATCTGCCCCGCCAGATTGCCCAGTCCCCCTGCCTGCATCCCGCCCCCGGCGCCGCGCGGCTCGCCCATCGCGGCGGTGGTGCTCACCGGCGCCGATATCGACTGCATCACCGGCCTGCTCTCCCTGCGGGAGGGCCATGAATTCGGCCTCTACGGCCCGGCCTCGGTGCTGGACATTCTGCGCGCGCAATGCCATCTTCGATGTCCTGCCTACCCCCCGCGTGCCCCGCCGCGTGCTGGATGCCGGCGCCACCGAGGATATTTGCGATGCGCGCGGCGAGCCGCTCGGCCTGCGCGTCACGCCTTCCCCGTCGGCGGCAAGATCCCGCTCTATACCGAGACCAGCGACAAGATCGAGGATCTGATCTCGCCCGACGCCGTCATCGGCCTCGAGATCACCGATGCCGCCGGCACCGGCTCATGTTCATCCCCGGCTGCAACGCCGTTACGGATGCTCTGCGCGCCCGCGTCGCGGGCGCCGATCTTTTGTTTTTCGATGGCACGCTCTGGCAGGATGACGAGATGATCCGCGCCGGCTCGGCCACAAGACCGGCGCCCGCATGGGCCATATCAGCCTCTCCGGCCAGGATGGGACCATCGCCGCCTTTGCGCCCGTTAAGCCCGGGCCGGCGCATCTTCATACATATAAACAATACGAACCCGATCCTGTGCGACGACTGGCCCGAGGCCGCCCAACGCGCGCCGCCGGCTGGGAAGTCGCCCATGACGGCATGGAGGTCACAACATGAACCTGCTGAACGAGAAAGCGCTCGAGGCCGCGCTCCGCGAGATCGGCGCCAAACATTACCACAGCCTGCACCCGTTCCATAAGATGCTGCATTCCGGCGGCTGCACGCGCGAGCAGGTGCAGGCCTGGGCGCTCAACCGCTACTACTACCAGTGCAGCATCCCCCGGAAGGACGCGCTGATCATCGCACGCTTCCCCGATGCCGCATCCCGCCGTGCCTGGCGCCAGCGTCTGGTCGACCATGACGGCGAGGGCCCGACGATGGCGGCATCGCCCGCTGGCTGCGTCTTGCCGACCGGCGTCGGGCTGGATGCCGAGCTGGTGGAATCCTGCCGCGCCATCCTGCCCATCACGCGCTACGCCGTGGATGCCTATGTGAATTTCGTGCGCGAGCGCAGCCTGCTGGAGGCCGTGGCCTCCTCGCTGACCGAGATGTTCTCGCCCACCATCATTTCGGAACGTGTGGCCGGGATGCTGGCGAATTACGATTTCGTCGACCGCGAAACGCTGGTCTATTTCAACGCCCGCCTGCACCAGGCCCCGCGCGACGCCGATTTCGCGCTGAACTATGTGAAGGCGCACGCGCGCACGCTGGAGCAGCAGCAGGCGGCGCTTGCGCCGCTGCGGTTCAAATGCGATCTGCTCTGGGCGCAGCTCGATGCCCTGTACATGGCCTATGTCGCGCCGGGGATGATCCCGGCCGGGGCGTTTCTGTCCGAGCACCCTCGCTGCCCGCGGCGGCATGACCGCGCTCGCCCTGGAGGCGGTGCCGCGCCTGAAGCCGGGCGTGCGCCGCCGCTATGATGCCGCGCGCGGCCAGAATATCCTGCTGGCCCCGGAGCGCGTGCTGGTGCTCGACGATATCGCCAACGCGGTGCTGGAGACGCTCAACGGCGCCACCACCATCGAGGCGCTCTGCGCCGCCCTCGCCGACGCCATACGAGACCGACGTGGAGATTGTGCGCGCCGATGTGCTGGAGCTGCTCACCGATCTGCGCGACAAGGGGATGATTACCGCATGACCGCCCTCCGCCGCCGATGGCGCTGCTGGCCGAGCTGACGCATCGCTGCCCGCTGCAATGCCCCTATTGCTCCAACCCCCTGGATTTGCTCAAGGCCAATGCCGAGCGGGATACGAATTTCTGGAAGGACGTGATCGACCAGGCCGCCGCCCTCGGCGTGCTGCAGATCCATTTTTCCGGCGGCGAGCCGACGCTGCGGCGCGATCTGCCGGCACTGGTCGCCCATGCCAGCGAGGCCGGGCTCTATACCAACCTCATCACCTCCGCCGTGCTGCTGGACGAGGCCAGGCTCGCGCCCTGGCCGAGGCCGGGCTGGACCATGTGCAGATCAGCATCCAGGGCGCGGATGCCGAGATCGCCGACCGCATCGCCGCCTATGCTGGCGCGCACGCGAAGAAGCTCGAGGCGGCGCGGCCGGTCCCGCAGCTCGGCATGGCGCTGACGCTGAACGCCGTGGTGCACCGGCAAAATCTCGACCGGCTGGACGAGATCATCAACCTTGCCGTGGCGCTCGGTGCCGGGCGGCTGGAGGTGGCGCATGTGCAATATCATGGCTGGGCGCTGGTCAACCGCGCGGCGCTGATCCCCGACGAAGCCGCGCTGGCCCGCGCGGATGCCATCGTCGCGGAACGGCGCGAGGCCCTGCGCGGCGAGCTGGTCATCGACTACGTGCTGCCCGATTTGCACGCCGACCTGCCCAAGACCTGCATGGGCGGCTGGGGCAGCCGGTTCATCAACATCGCCCCCGACGGCCGCGTGCTGCCCTGCCACGCGGCGGATTCCATCCCGGGCTATGAGCTTCGAGCGCGCGGGGAGCGGAGGCTGGCGGAGATATGGGACGCGAGCGACGCCTTCCAGCGCTTTCGCGGCACGGGCTGGATGCAGGAGCCTTGCCGCTCCTGCGAGCGGCGCGAGGTGGATTTCGGCGGCTGCCGCTGCCAGGCGCTGGCTTTGCTGGGCGATGCCACGGCCACCGACCCGGTCTGCCACCGCTCGCCGCACCATGCGGCCTCCGCGAGACCGCGCTGGCCGAGGCTGCCGCCCCGCCGCCGGAATTCAGGTATCGACGTCCGTGAGACATCTGGCGTTTCCGCTGGCCCTGCTGGCGGGCGCCGGGCCGGCCTGGGCGCAGACGGTTCCGGGCGAGATTGTGGTGCATACGGCCCCCGCCGCAGGCGCGGTCATCGACCAGAGCAAATGGCCGCACCCGGTGCACACGCTCGAGCGGCGCCGCGCTCAAGCCGCACGGCACCGCCAGCCTGACCGGCGCGCTCACCCAGGAGGTTCCGGGCGTCACCCAGACGCAGAGCCAGGGCAACCCGTATCAGCCCGATATTTTCTACCACGGCTTTGAAATCTCCCCGATCCAGGGCACGCCGGCGGGGTTGTCGGTTTATGTCGATGGCGCGCGCTTCAATGCCCCGTTCGGCGACATCGCCATCTGGTCCCTGTTGCCCGATGCGGCCATCGCCTCGCTCTCTGTGCAGGACGGCAACCCGGCCTACGGTCTGAACGCCCTGGGCGGGGCCGTGGATGTGCGTATGAAGAACGGCTTTACCGATCCGGGGGGCGAGATATCCCTCTCCGGCGGGTCGTTCGGGCGCGTCACCGGCAATATCGAATACGGCATGCAGCGCGGTAACACCGCCGCCTATGTCGATGTTTCCGCCACGCATGAGAACGGGCTGGCGGGACGACCAAGCGTCCGACATCCAGAATTTCTATGGCGATCTCGGATGGCAGGGGCCGAATACCACGCTGCATGTCAACGCGACGGTGGCGCATTCGGCGCTGAACGGCCCTGGCGCCGTGCCGGAGGACCTGCTGGCCGCCGACCCCGCGGCGCATTCACCGCCCCCAACCGGATCGACGACAAATACGTCAAGCTCGCCGCCACGCTGGATACCAGGCTGAGCGACACGCTGAACCTCAGCCTGACGGCCTATGCCGAGAACCTGCACGAGGACCTGACCAACGGCAACGGTCCCAACGACACCCCCTGCGGGCCCGGCCCCAATGAGGGCTATTTGTGCCAGGGCGGGGTAGGGGGAAACGCGGCGACCGGCCCAGGCGGGGTGCCGATCCCCGCCTATCTGGGCGATGCGGCCGTGAACTATGGGCAGCTCGCCGAAAACACCACGAATACCAACGGGTTTCGGTCTGGCCGGGCAGCTTAGCCGCACCGCGCCGGTGCTGGGGCACGACAATACCCTCTCCACCGGGCTGAGCCTGGATGGCGCCTACACCATGTACAGCGCCGCGGCCTATGACGGCGCTCTCGGCCTCGACAGCCGCGTGTATTATACGCCCGCAGGCGCGCCATCGCCGGGTTACGAGGTGGACGAGCCGGGTACCGTGCCGACGCGGGTTGGCATCCGCAATGTCTATTACGGGGCCTATGCAGCCGATACGTTCAGCCTGACCGACCGCCTGAGCCTCACCGCCGCCGGGCGGCTGAACCTCGCGCAGATCAACCTGCACAACCAGTTGCCGGAGGACCCCAACGCCGCCGCGGGCGGGCTGAACAGCCACAATTATTATTCTCACTTCAACCCTGCAATTGGGCTGACCTACCAGCTCACCCCGGAACTCACGGCCTATGCCGGATGGTCCGAGCAGAATGCCGCGCCGACCCCCGCCGAACTTTCCTGCGCCAGCCCGGAAGACGCCTGCACCCTGGCGAATTTCATGTCCGGCGATCCGCCGCTGAAGCAGCTCGTCACCCGCGAGGTGCAGGCAGGGCTGCGCGGCGCGGCGTTGGGCCCTGGCGGCGGGTTGGTCACCTACACGATGGACCTGTTCCGCTCGGTGACCAGCGACGACATCGAATTCCTGCAATCGCCGCTCAACCCTCAGGGGGCAGGGTATTTCGCCAATATCGGCAATGTGCTGCGCCAGGGCGTGGAGGTTGGGGTGGCTTACGAGGCGGCGCGTTGGCACGGTTATTTGAACTACAGCTTTACCAGTGCGACCTACCAGGACCAATATCTGGTCTCCTCGGTTTACAACCCCGGCGCTGACGCCAATGGCGATATCACAGTTTACCCTGGCGACACTCTGCCTGGCGTGCCGGAAAACGTCATCAAGGCGGGCGTCACTTACGACATCACGCCGCGCCTGAGCCTGGGCCTGGACGGCGTGGCACAGACGAGCCAGTTCCTTGTCGGCGATCCCGCTAATCTGCAAAAGCCGCTGCCGGGCTCGGTGGTGCTCAACCTCACCGCCAGCTACTGGCTGACACGGCGGCTGCAGCTGTTCGGGACCATCGAGAATGTCCTGGACCAGACCTACTACACCTACGGCACTTTCTCAGCGACCTCGGCCAATGGCGGGGTGTATGTTGCGCAGAGCCCGAACTACTCCAATCCACGCAGCTACTCTCCCGGCGCGCCGATCGGGGTGTTCGTGGGGCTTCACTACAAGTTGTAAAAACTGGCTGCTTCCCTCTCCGGATTTACGGCTCTGCGTCAGCCGAAAAGCTTGTTGGCGATTTCCGCCACATGCTTGCCCTGGAAGCGGGCGCCGGCAAGTTCGTTTTCGCTCGGCTGGCGGCTGCCGTCGCCGCCTGCGATGGTGGTGGCACCATAGGGGCTGCCGCCGGTAATCTCGTCGAGACGCATCTGGCCCTGGAAGCTGTAGGGCAGGCCCACGATCACCATGCCGAAATGCAGCAGGTTGGTGATGGTGGAAAACAGCGTTACTTCCTGGCCGCCATGCTGGGTGCCGGTGGAGGTGAAGGCGGAGCCGACCTTGCCAACGAGCGAGCCGCGCATCCACAGCCCGCCGGCCTGGTCGAGGAAGCTCGCCATCTGCGAGGGCATGCGACCAAAGCGCGTCGGCGCGCCGATAATGATGGCGTCGTATTCGGCGAGTTCGGCAACCGTGGCGACCGGCGCCTTCTGGTCGAGCTTAAAATGCGCAGCCTTGGCCACGGCCTCAGGGGCGGTTTCCGGCACGCGCTTCAGCGTTACGGTCGCACCGGTCTCGTGGGCGCCCTCTGCCACGGCTTCCGCCATCTGCTCGATATGGCCGTAGCTGGAATAATACAGAACCAGGACTTTGCTCATGAACGCCTCCTTCGGCTTCGTGGAACGAAACGGGTAATATCAGGACAGGCAGGTCACGCGACATCGACGAGGACGATCTCTGCATCCTCCAGGGCCGTGACACGCAGATTGTCTAGCATACTGATGGCGGCGCCGTCGCGCGCATGGATGGTCGCGCCGTCGATTTCCACGCTGCCTGTGGCGGGTACGAGATACCCCAGCCGGTCCGCGCCGAGCGCGTATTCAACCGTTTCACCGGCTTTCAGCGTGGCGCCGAGCAGGCGGGCATTCGCGTGGATCGGCAGGGCGCTGGTGTCCTCGGCAAAACCGGAGGCCAGCACAACGAACTTGCCGGCCCGCTCGTGCTTGGGAAAGGGTTTCGTGCCCCAGCTCGGCGCGTGCCCGCGGCTGCTGGGGTGGATCCAGATCTGGAAAAGCTGTGTCGGCTCCGTCTCCAGGTTGTATTCGCTATGGGTAATTCCGGTGCCCGCGGACATCACCTGAACATCCCCCGCCACGGTGCGGCCGATATTGCCCAGATGGTCCCGGTGCGTGATCGCGCCCTTGCGGATATAGGTGATGATTTCCATGTTCGCGTGCGGATGTGGCGGGAAACCCGTCCCCGGGGCGATGGTGTCGTCATTCCAGACACGCAGCGCGCCCCATCCCATCCGGTTGGGGTCATGATATTCAGCGAAGGAAAAATGAAGTTTGGTGTCGAGCCAGCCAAGGTTGGCCCCGCCGAGACTCTGGAATGGGCGTAGATCGATCATTTCAACTCTCCTTTTGGCACTGTTCGTCTTGTCCTGGGAATGAGATAGAGCCGGGTTTGGCGATTTAAAATAGAAATGATAGAAACGGATCGGTGCCAAAATTGATATGATCAAACTGCCTGATTTCGAGGCCTGGGCCATTTTCGCCAAAGTCGCCGAGACTGGCTCTTTCGCCCGGGCGGCTGAGGAGCTGGGGCTGTCCAAGCCGACCGTGTCGAAGGCAATAAACAGGCTGGAGCAGAGGCTGGGCGCGGTGCTGCTGCACCGCACGTCGCGCCGTCTGTCCGTTACGGAAACGGGGCGAGGGGCGCTGGAGCGCGCCAACCGGATATTGGCCGAAGGGGAGGCGGCGGAGGCCGAAGCCTCGGCGCAGTCGCTTAACCCCCGCGGCTTGGTGCGCCTCGCGGCGCCGATGTCGTTTGGCTTGCGCCACTTGGCCCCCATGCTTCCAGCATTCCTTGACCGCTACCCGGAGGTGGAGATCGACCTGCAACTGAGCGACGAGCTGGTGGACCTGGTGGCGGAGGGGTTTGACGCTGCCCTGCGTATCGCCGCTTTGGCGGATTCCTCGCTGCGAGGCCGCCGCCTCTGCACCGTGCGCCGCCCTCTGGTGGCAGCTCCCTCCTATCTCGACCGCTTTGGCCGCCCGAAGCATCCAAGCGAACTCGTCCGCCATGCCGGGCTGATTTACACCAGCACCGCCTCTCCCGGCCTGTGGCGGTTCAAGCACCCGCGAGAGGGAGAATATACCTTATCCATGCGTGGGCGGCTGCGGGCCAATAATGGCGACGCGCTCGGCCCGGCCCTGCTGGCGGGGCAGGGCATGGCGCTCCAGCCCGAATTCATGGTCTGGCAGGAGCTGGCGGATAAGCGGCTTGAGGAAGTGCTCCCCGGCTGGGAAATCGCGCCTATCGCGCTCAATCTCGTTACGCCGCCCAGCGTTATGCGCCCGGCGCGGGTGACGGTGCTGTTGGACTATCTCGCCGAATGCTTCACGGCGGCTCCGTGGTCGCGAGTTGATTTGCCGGAGCCGAGGGCTTAGGACCGCCCCGGAATTGCCATGTCGTACGCCATCAAGGAAATTTTCTACACGCTGCAAGGCGAGGGGCTGAATGCCGGCCGTCCGGCCGTGTTTTGCCGTTTCTCGGGCTGCAATTTGTGGAGCGGCCGCGAAGAGGACCGCGCCAAGGCCGTGTGCCAGTTCTGCGACACGGATTTTGTCGGCACGGACGGGCAGGGCGGCGGACGCTTTGCCTCGGCCGAGGTGCTGGCGGCGGCGATTGCCCGTGCCTGGACGGGCGAGGCGGGCAACCGGCTGGTGGTCCTCACTGGCGGCGAGCCGCTGTTGCAGGTGGATGAGGCGCTGATCGCGGCGCTGCATGCCCAAGGCTTCGAGATCGCCGTGGAGACCAACGGCACCATCGCCCCGCCGCCGGGCATAGACTGGATCTGCGTCAGCCCGAAGGCGGACGCGCCGTTGCAGCTTACCAAGGGGCACGAGCTGAAGCTGGTCTACCCGCAGGATGGCATCGATCCAGCGTCCTTCGCCGGCATGGCGTTCAAAAACTTCCTGCTGCAGCCAATGGATGGCCCAAGGCGCGCGGAGAACACTGCGGCGGCCATCGCCTATTGCCTGGCGCATCCGCGCTGGCGGCTCAGCCTACAGACCCATAAAGTGCTTGGAATTCCCTGAATGATCGAACTCTCGAAACGGTTTTACTTCGAAGCGGCGCACACGCTCATCCGCGTGGTGGATGCCGAACCCAGCCGGCGCATCCACGGCCATACCTACCACGCCGAGGTGACTTTGCGCGGCGAGCCCGAACCGCAAAGCGGCATGCTGCTGGACCTCGGCATCTTCGAGCGCGTGCTGGCCGAGGTGCGCGACCAGCTCGACCATCATTTCCTCGACGAAATTGCCGATCTCGGTCCGGCGACGATGGAGAACCTCGCCATGTGGATTTGGCGCAAGGTCCAGCCCAAGCTGCCCAACCTGGCTCGTGTCTGCGTGTACCGGGAGGCGAGCGGGGATACCTGCTGCTACGCGGGATGATCCGTGCGATATGCCGCCCAGCCCTGGGCGCGTAGCTGGCACGCGGGGCAGGTGCCGCAACCCATTCCCCATTCGTGGCGCTGAGTCGTATCGCCATTGTAGCAGCTTATGGTCTCGTCGCGGATCAGGCTGACGAGGTCCGTCCCGCCGAGCTGTTCTGCCAAGGTCCAGGTCTGCGCCTTATCGATCCACATCAGCGGCGTGTGGATGACGAACCGCGTCTGCATGCCGAGATTCAGCGCCAGCTGCATGGCCTTCATGGTGTCGTCACGGCAATCGGGGTAGCCGGAATAATCGGTCTCGCACACGCCGGTGACCAGATGTTTGGCCCCGCGCCGGTAGGCGATGGCGGCGGCGAAATTCATGAAGATGAGGTTGCGGCCCGGCACGAAGGTATTGGGCAGCCCGTCGGCCTGCATGGCGATGGCGACATTCTTGGTCAGCGCCGTGTCGCTGATCTGGCCGAGCACGGCGAGATCGACGAGATGATCCTCGTCAAGCTTGGCCGCCCAGGCGGGAAAGCGCGCCCGCAGGGCCTCCCGCACGTTCTGGCGCAGCTCCAGCTCCACGCGGTGGCGCTGGCCGTAATCAAAGCCGATGGTTTCAACGCGCTCGAAGCGGTCCAGCGCCCAGGCGAGGCAGGTGGTGGAATCCTGGCCACCGGAGAACAGGACCAAGGCAGATCGTTCGCTCATGCCCGCGTTAGACCGCAGGGCAGGGCGCAAGGCAAGCGCCCCGCTACGCCGCGTGCCTCTGCGGCTCAGCCGATCGTCATAAGGCTGGCGTTGCCGCCCGCCGCGGCGGTATTGACGCTGATGGACTGCTCCGAGAGCAGGAATTCCAGCGGATAATCCGCTTCCCCAGGCAGGGCGTAAACCGGCACGAGCGCATGGGTGAATTGTGCCAGCGCGTCCTGGAGTTCAGCCAGCCCGGCAGCGTCGCCATCGTACAGCGCGGCGTCCGGCGGTCCGGGCGACGCAATCAGCGCCGGGGGCAGTTCTGCCAGTGCCTCCTTGGCTGCCGGGCCTGCCAGCAAGGCCTTGTTGCCCGTGGCTCGAACGGCGCTGGTCTGCCGCAGCAACCCTTTCCGCGTTGCCGCGTGGCAGAGAATTCGCCCGCGCGGGGCCAGCACGTAGCTGTTCTGTTCCCCCACCGGGCCGGGCAGAATGGTGGTGCCGGGCATTGGGGGCTGCCCCGCCTGCGCCACCAGGCGGTGGAGGTAAAGCGGCCCGCCCGCCTTCGGCCCGGTGCCGGAAAGCCCGTGCCCGCCAAAGGGCTGCACGCCCACCACGGCGCCGATGATGTTGCGGTTGACGTAGATATTCCCCGCCCTGATCCGCGAGATGGCGTGGTTGATGGTTTCGTCGATGCGGCTATGGATGCCAAAGGTCAGGCCATAGCCCAGGGCGTTGACGGCGTTGATCGCGGCATCCAGCTCCGTGCGCTTGTAGCGGAACACATGCAGCACCGGGCCGAACACTTCCCGCCCCAGCAACTCGATGGCGGGGATCTCGATCACCGTGGGC
The DNA here is from genome assembly GCA_963750235.1 of uncultured Alphaproteobacteria bacterium. Lineage (GTDB taxonomy): Bacteria > Pseudomonadota > Alphaproteobacteria > Acetobacterales > Acetobacteraceae > Acidocella. The sequence continues at coordinate 236,951 of CAVVPW010000001.1, read as the reverse complement.
GGCACGTAATAGCCGTTGGCGGCATCCTCCGGCAGGCTGGCGGCGGTAACGGCATAACCGCGCGCGCGCATGGTCTCGATATGCGCGGTGATCGTTTTGCGGGCCTCGGCGGTGATGACGGGACCGATATCGGTCGATAGCCGGTCCGGCCGGCCGATGCTCAGCTCCGCCATGGCGCCATGCAGCATCTCCAGCAGGCGGGGGGCGATGTCCTCCTGCACCAGCAGGATCCGCAGGGCCGAGCAGCGCTGGCCGGCGGAATCAAAGGCGGAGGAAATGATGTCCGCCACAGCCTGCTCGGGCAGGGCGGAGGAGTCCACCACCATGGCGTTCTGGCCGCCCGTTTCCGCGATGAAGGGGATTGGCAGGCCCCGCTCGTCCAGCCTGCCGATGAGTTGCGCCTGGATCAGCCGGGCGACCTCGGTGGAGCCGGTGAACATCACGCCGCGCACGCGGGCATCCGCCACCAGCGCCGCGCCGAGCTGGCCGCCTCCGGGCAGCATTTGCAGCACGCCTTGCGGTACCCCAGCTTCGAGCATGATCCGCACTGCTGCCGCCGCGATCAGCGGTGTCTCTTCCGCCGGCTTGGCCAGCACCACATTGCCCGCCGCCAACGCCGCAGCTACCTGACCGGTGAAAATGGAGAGCGGGAAGTTCCACGGGCTGATCGCCACCACCGGGCCGAGAGAACGGTAGCCGGGGGCAATTTGCTCCGCGTAATAGCGCAGGAAATCCACCGCCTCGCGGATTTCGCCAATCGCGGCCTGGAGGGTCTTGCCAGCCTCGCGCACGGTCAGCCCAACCAGAACCGGCAGCCGTTCCTCCAACAGGCTCGCGGCGCGGCAGAGGATGGCCGCGCGTTCCGCCGCCGGGGTTGCCTGCCAAGCGGGCGCGGCCTGAAGCGCCTGGGTGAAGGCGGCATCGACCAGCTCCGGACCGGCTGGCATCACCGTCCCCACCACATCGCGCAGATCAGCCGGGTTGAGCACCGGCCGCTTTGGGTCCTCCCGCTCGCCGCTGGCGAGGATGGGGCGCGCCGCCCACGGCATCTCGGCAAGCACCGCCGTTGCCAGGTTGGCGAGATTCTGCTCGTTGGACAGATCGAGCCCGGCGGAATTCAGCCGCGCCGCGCCGAACAGCGCGCGGGGCAGCTCGATCTTCTCATGCGGGGCGCCGAGCGGCACGATAAGCCGGGCCGCCGCCACCGGGTCCGCGACGATCTCGTCCAGGCTCAGCGCGGGGTCGTTGATCCGGTGGACGAAGGAGGTGTTGGCGCCGTTTTCTAGCAGCCGGCGGACGAGATACGCGAGTAATGTCTCATGCGAGCCCACCGGCGCATAGATGCGGCAGGGGCGGTTCAACTGTTCCAGCACGTCCTCGTAGAGCGGTTCGCCCATGCCATGCAGGCACTGGAACTCATATTGCCCGGGGTGGAAAGCCTCGCCCGCCATGGCGTGGATCGCCGCCACCGTATGCGCGTTATGCGTGGCGAATTGCGGGAAGATGGCGTCCGGCGCGGCGAGCATCTTGCGCGCGCAGGCCAGGTAGCAGACATCCGTGTGCACCTTGCGCGTGAAGACGGGAAAGCCTTCCAGGCCATCGATCTGGGCGCGCTTGATTTCCGAATCCCAATACGCGCCCTTCACCAGCCGCACCATCAACCGCCTGCTGGTGCGTTGCGCGAGGCTGGTGAGGAAGTCCAACACGAAAGGGGCGCGCTTCTGGTAGGCCTGCACGACGAAGCCGAGGCCGTTCCACCCCGCCAGCGCAGGGTCGAGGCACAGGCTTTCCAGCAGGTCGAGCGAGAGGTCCAGCCGGTCGGCCTCCTCGGCGTCGATATTGATGCCCATGCCGTAATCGCGCGCGAGTTTCGCGAGCCCGGCGAGGCGCGGCAGCAGCTCGGCCATCACGCGCTTGCGCTGCGCGCGGGTGTAGCGTGGATGCAGCGCGGAGAGTTTGATGGAAATACCTGGTCCTTCGTAGATTCCCCGGTGCCGCGCCGACTTGCCGATCGCGTGGATCGCCTGCTCGTAAGCGTGCAGGTAGTGCTCGGCGTCGGCGGCTGTCAGTGCTGCTTCGCCCAGCATGTCGTAGGAATGGCGGAAGCCCTTGGCCTCTGCCTTGCGGCTATTGGCCAGCGCCTCGGCAATGGTCTGGCCGAGTACGAACTGCTCGCCCATGAGCCGCATGGCGATGTTCACGGCGGCGCGGACCAGCGGCTCGCCGCCGCGGCTGATCAGCCGCATGAGCAGAGTGGAGAGGCTGGCCTCGCTGCTGGTGGCGGTAAGCTTGCCGGTGATCAGCAGGCCCCAGGTAGCTGCGTTGACGAAGAGCGAGCGCCCGCCGCCGAGATGGCTCTGCCAGTCCCCCGCGCCGATCTTGTCACGGATCAGCGCGTCCCGCGTGGGGGTGTCGGGGATGCGTAGCAGCGCCTCGGCGAGGCACATCAGGGCCACGCCCTCCTGGCTGGAGAGCGCGTATTCCTGCAGCAACGTTTCCACGATGCCTTGCTGATGCCTCGCGCGCAGCCTTGTGGCGAGGCGGCGTGCCGTTTCCCGCGCGGCGGCGGCAAGCTCGGGCGGCAGTTCGGCCTCGGCGAGGAGGGCGGGCACGCATTCCGGCTCCGGGCGGCGGTACGCGGCCGTGATGGCGGCACGCAGCGCGGTCTGCGGCTGTGTCTCCTTAGCCAGTTCCAAGAAGGGCGGGACCGGAGGTGTTGCCTGCGAATATGCCTGTTTGTCCGGTTTCATCCTGATGCACGCCCCCGTCTTTGATCCCGCCCATCCGCCGCCGATGGCACTGCTGGCGGAGCGGACGAATCGCTGCCTACAAAGTTCTCATGAAAGGCCAGGTGGCTTCAGGCTGAGCCAAGCCAACGCGCTGGGTTGGGGGGCGCGGCAGCAACAAGCCAACGCGGCTATCGTTCCTTACGCAGGCCGTGCGGCAACCCGCTCACCGTCCTCCTTGATGAAATCCTCCGGCAGAGGGTTATCCAGCAGTTTCAATACCACCTCCGACGGGCGGCACAACCGTACGCCCTTCGGCGTGACCACAATCGGGCGATTGATCAGGATCGGGTGCCGCTCGATGGCATCCAGCAGGGCATCGTCCGACAGAGCCGGATTACCAAGGCCCAACTCTTCGTAAGGCGTTCCTTTTTGCCGCATGACGTCGCGCAATGGCGCGCCCATGCGCCTGACCAGGTCACGAAGCTCTTCACGGCTGGGCGGCGTCTTGAGATATTCGATCACGATGGGCTGGGCGCCGGTCGCGCGGATCATCGCCAGCGCGTTGCGCGATGTACCGCAAGCAGGGTTGTGGTAGATGGTGACGCTCATAGGCGGGCTTCCTCTTTGATTGTGCTTAACACCCCTTGCGGCGCGCGCAGAAGCCAACTCATAACACCGAGGGCGCAGACGGCGCCAATCAGTTCGGCGATAATGAACCCCGGCAGATCGGCGGGGCGGATGCCTGAAAACGTGTCCGTGAAGGCCCGCGCGATTGCCACCGCCGGGTTGGCGAAGGATGTCGAGGCGGTGAACCAGTAGGCCGCCGTGATATAGAGCCCGACCAGCCAGGGAACCGCCTTGCGCTCGAAGCGGATACCGCCGAGGATTACGGCGACAAGGCCGAAAGTGGCAACAAATTCCGAAAACCATTGCGCGCCGCCGGTGCGGATTTTCACCGAGGCTTCGATGACGGGCAAGGCGAACATCAGGTGCGCCGTCAACGTGCCGGCGACCCCGCCGAGGATCTGCGCGATCGTATATGACGCAGCCTCCTGCGCTGGAAGAGCGCGCCTGATTGCGAAGACCAGCGAGACGGCAGGGTTGAAATGCGCTCCAGAGATTGGCCCAAAAATCGTGATCAGCACCACCAGCATCGCGCCGGTGGCAATCGTGTTGCCGAGCAACGCCAGCGCGATGTCGTGCGTGAGCGACTGCGCCATGATCCCGGAGCCAACCACGGTTGCCACAAGCAGGGCGGTTCCAAGAGCCTCCGCGGCAATCCGGCGCGGCAAATCATGATCAAACATTACGCGGTCTTCCCTTGGTCGTATGTCGCGCCTTCCATCTTGCCGATCTCGTGCAGGCGCTTGTCGAGGGTCATCTTGTCGATGCTGGCAAGGGGCAGGCTGAGGAAAACACTCAGGCGATTTTTGATGTACCTGGCCGCCTGGACGAAAGCTTTTTCCTTTTCGATATCAGGCCCTTCGACGGCGGCGGGATCCTCGATGCCCCAATGCGCCGTCATGGGCTGCCCCGGCCAGACCGGACAAACCTCAGCCGCCGCATGATCGCAAAGCGTAAACACGAAATCCATCTCCGGCGCACCCGGTTGGGCAAACTCATCCCAGCTTTTCGAGCGCAAACCTTCTGTTGGATAATCATGATTTTCAAGCACCTTTAGCGCGAACGGGTTGACCGCTCCCTTCGGGTGGCTGCCCGCGGAGAACGCCCGAAAATGCGCCGCGCCATCCTTGCGGAGAATGGACTCCGCCATAATCGACCTGCCGCTATTACCGGTACAAAGAAACAGTACGTTATAAATACGGTCAGACATTGGTGCTCTCCTATTTCAATTTTTCTGCACGGATTTGCCTTGGACGAGGGACGTGGTGTCACAGGTACCGACACCGCACGCAGCCGTGTCTCCCTGGCAGCAATTCTCGGTCAGATAGGTCAGAAGGGCATTCATGGTCGGGTATTCGGCGGCATAGATCAACGAGCGCCCCTCCCGGCGAAATGTCACCAGGCCGGCGTGGCGAAGCTGATTGAGGTGAAACGAGAGGGTATTGCCAGGCACGCCAAGCCGCTCGGCTATCTGGCCAGCGGGCAACCCGTCCGCCCCCGCCTGCACAAGCAGGCGGAACACATCCAGGCGGGAGTCCTGTGCAAGTGCTGCAAGAGCGGCGACAGCGTCTGATTTTTCCATATTACTATAATAATGGAATCGTCATTCTAATCAAGTGGTCGAAGGTGCCAGTTTCCTCTCCGAACGGACTGAGATATGGATCGTGGGCGTTTAATGGGCTAGGCTTCCGCCATGCTATTCCCTGCGGGACGCCAGACCAACACGAGTGTCTGCCCGATGGTAACCGGGGGGTGGCTTATCTCGGCGGGCCGATCACCAAGCCTGGTGTGCCGCGCTGATCGACGGCCAGAGTGACAGGCTCGGCCTAGGCGAGGCCTGTTTTGCGCTGGCGAATACCGGGGGTCGCCGGAAACTCGTTATAAGGACAGAATAACATGGCGGAGAAACGGCCTAACTCATTCCAGATCATGCAGATTGGAATGGGATTCCTCGCGTCCAAGACGCTTATGAGCGCCGTCGAACTCGGAGTGTTCACGTTGCTCGGTGCCGGGCCTCTGCCCTTCGCCGAACTGCGGGAGCGGCTTGGCCTGCACCCGCGCGGCGCGGCCGATTTTCTTGACACACTCGTGGCGCTGGGTCTGCTGGACCGCGAGGGTGACGGCGAGGCATCCGTCTATGCCGATACCGTCGATACCGCGGCTTATCTCGACAGGGCCAGCCCAACCTATATCGGCAGCATTCTGGCGATGGCGAGCCAGCGGCTGTACCCGTCCTGGGGGCACCTGACGGAGGTTTTGCGCACGGGCCGGCCGCATAATGAGGCGCAAGGCGAGGACGAAAACCAGCTGTTCGCCGCGCTCTACGCCGACGCGGCGCGGCTGGAGTCGTTTATAGAGGCCATGGCCGGCGCGCAGCTGAATAATTTCATTGCTCTGGCCGACCGGTTCGATTTTTCCAAGTTTGGCACGGCCTGCGATGTTGGAGGTGCCAGTGGCGCGCTCTCAATCGCCATCGCGCGGCGGCATCCCGAGGTCAAATGCATTTCTTTCGATTTGCCACAGGTTACGCCGCTTGCCCGCCGTAAGATCGAGGCCGTCGGGCTTGCCGGGCGCATCGAGGCCGTGAGCGGAAATTTTCTGGTCGAAGAGCTGCCGAAGGCCGACCTCGTGCTGATGGGTAACATCCTGCATGACTGGGGTACCGAGACGAAGCAGCGGCTCATTGCCAAGGCTTACGCTGCGCTACCCGCCGGGGGAGCATTCATCGCGATTGAGAACGTGATCGACAACGGACGGCGGAAGAACGCATTCGGCTTGTTGATGTCGCTCAATATGCTCGTGGAAACGCCGGAGGGCTACGACTACACTTTCGCGCAATTCGACGGCTGGTGCCGTGCGGTGGGTTTCCGGTGCATCGAGACCCTCCCTCTGGCAGGCCCGGCCAGCGCCATTGTCGCCTGGAAGTAACCGTAAGCCCTGCTCAGTTCGAGGCCACGGCCATGCCTTGTTGCAGGCCGAGAAGTTCCTGCCGCAACTCCGGAACCAAGGTATTCTGGCCGATGAACACCGTCAGCATCAGCCGGGCGAAGTTCGGGTCGGAGATATAGCCGGCCGGTTGCCGGTTGTAATAGGCATGCATGCCGTCCGGCGAGAACGTGAGTTCCACGTCTTCCCCGGCGTGCATCGCCTGCAAGGAATTGAGAAAGGTGGAAAGCTGCCCCTGGGTGATTGCGCACGGCGCTGGGCAGTTGCTGAGCAACCCCTTGCGCCAGGCGTCACGTATCTTGTCGACGCCGACATCATGAACGAAATGCAGCAACAGCACCTTATCCCCGTCCGAGGCGAGGATGGCGTTCGCATCGTGGCTCGGCTGCTCCAGGTACAGCCCAACCACGTACACGTTAATCGCAAGGACCGAATAAGTGCGCAACCCGACACCATTCAGCACCAGCGTCGTGTTCCCTACGCTCGCCGTGGCCGGAAAACTCACGCCGTCCAACTGGGCTGCCAGTGTTGGTCGCGGCGTACCGCCTGCCAGAAGCATGGCAGCGACCGCAAGCCGCCGGACAGATTCCAACCCCCATCTGTTCATGCGCCTATTTGACGCTACCGGCGGATGGGTACAACTTGATTTTGGTGACCTGTACACTCTTTAATCCCGCTGTTGACCGGCCCCATGCCGCGACCGGAAGAAACGAAGCCAAAAACCGCCCTCCCTGAACCGGGGGAACTCGAGGCGGAAGAAATTCGGCGCTGTCGCTCGCGCGCCTGCATTGTCCCGCAGGCGGCCTCGCGCATATTCGGTGGCGCAAGGCGTCGCCTGCGCATTTTTTGGCGTGAATCCCATCGCATTGCCTATGCCCTCGCCATCCGGTTCGAAAACATTAAAACGATAGAAACCAACTAGAAAACTAAATTCTGAAGATATTTTTATGATATTTTATGCTGGATCAAGTAATTATCAACGATCCTTTACGGAAAAGTAATTCCGGTTTCCTAGGCTTCAATGTATACTCCCACAGTTGGGTCGTTACGAAAAAAGTACGTATAATATAATAATGGGGTGGCAAGGCATCTTACGTTGCGGCGGCCCCGCATATAACGAGAGGAACTGAGCCGATGGTCGTCCATCATCCAGTTCATATAAATTTTCAGGGGGGAATATTGCCCCATGTTCAGGAAGAGGCTGGAGACACAACGGAATTTATAGTCGGAAACTGCGCATCGATGCGCGAGTGCTTCGATCGCATCAGGAAGTTTGCGAAACATGACGCGCCCGTTCTGATCTCCGGTGAAACCGGGACCGGAAAGGAACTTGCCGCTCAGGCGATCCACCAGAGATCCGAACGCAAGAATGGGCCTTTTGTTGCCATCAACTGCGCCGCCTTGCCTGCAACGCTCATCGCGTCAGAGTTGTTCGGTTACGAAAAAGGCGCATTCACCGGAGCGGTTACGCGCAAGCTCGGCCTGATAGAAAAAGCAAACAACGGCACGCTGTTTCTCGATGAGATCGGCGATCTGCCGCTCGACCTCCAGGCCCATATGCTGCGTTTTTTGCAAGAGCATACCATTACGCGCCTGGGAGGGCACACGCCAATCCAGGTAAACGCCCGTGTGATTTCAGCCAGTCACGTGGACCTGGTAGCTGCCATGGCAGCCGGAACATTTCGTGATGATCTGTTCTACCGCTTGAATGTTTTACCATTGCGAATGCCGTCGCTGCGGGAGCGCGGGGACGACGTGCTGCTTCTTGCAACGTATTTCTTGCAGTGTATATCAAAGGAAATTGGCGCCGTACCATTCGAATTGACGCCGGAAGCCAAAGTGGTCATTCAGGCGTATTCCTGGCCCGGTAACGTCAGGGAAATGATAGCCGCAATCAGGCGCGGTGTCGTGATGAGTGCGGAGTGCCAGATCCGACCCGAGGACCTGGCGATTCAAATAAAGATAAATGGCGAGCTGCATGAACATTCGCCGGCGGCGCCGGCCGTGGTGCGGCGCTTCAGTCCAGGGTCAGAGCAGGAGCGTCTTGCTTTGTTGCAGGCCATGCAACGGAACCGCAATAACGTGACCAAGGCCGCGGCGGATATCGGTGTGTCACGGGTGACGTTCTATCGTATGGCGAAACGCCATTCTTGCGCATTTCACGACATTCTACAAAAAAATCCGGATGCCTGATGGAGTTTCGGGCGCCCGGATTTTTAAACTGAAAATCAGAGGTTGTTATTTGGCTGCGCCGTTTGTGGTCATTGGCTGAACGCCGGAGAGCAAGTTTTGTTGCTGGTCCGTGGGCTTTAATTCATCCCATAACATTATCGTTCCCGTTGACGTTGATGATTTATCCGATGAAGGCCCCTGCGATCCCGCTGCCCTGATCGTTGATATGGCGCTGTTGGAAAGCGGAAACGACGTTACGTCGCCAGTCGGCTGGATCGAAGTCTGGACGCCGCTTTGCGCAAAGCATTTTATCGGCACTGCAATTTCGACCAGGCACAAGCCAAGACCACACATGAAAAGCAGTTTTAATCCAGTTGCCTTTGGGTCTGTTGTGTTTTTGCGCATCATTTTTTGGCTTCTCATTGCTGCTTGTGCCCGCCATGTGAACTTGTCGTGCCCCTGCAATATGCATGTTAGTAAGCCCGCTACGAATTGTGTTTTTCTATGCATTGCAGCCACTCCCATGGAGGCGGTGCGAATAGACAGTGAGTGTCCTGACATGCTACTTTGTAGGGATGCGATGTCAGTGTCTCTTTGGCGTCAACGACATTAATTCAATAAATGGTCTCTACGGACACACTAAATCCAGTCGCACAGAATATCAGAAACAATATAACTTAGCTGATGAATGCATGAATAAACGCCAGTTATTGAAAAAGAGCCGAGTGTCGCCGGTCGTCCATTGTTTAGCCATTTTTCCAAACTGTGCCAGATTATACGAGATCAAGGGCCTGTTTTGCCGGAACCCATATGCGTTTTTCCAGGGGCTCACCATGAACGAATTCAGCAGAACGAAGGCGCAAGGCACTTGTCTCGTTATGTATTCAGGATTTGTTGCGGTGTTAAAGTCATAGCGGCGATTTGCCTAAAAAAGGGGGTGTTTTGGGCCCCCTTTTTAAGGTAGCTAGGCCCTCTAATCTTTACTCCGATCGCACTCGTATGCGTAATAAGGCGCATCTTCTGGGTTATTCGGATCGAGCGTCTGACAGAATTGCTGCAACGGCGACACTGGCGGCGGCGGTGTTGGATGTTGGGTCATTACTGCCGCTGCAACAACCCCGGCACGCTGCGGCGCTGTAGCAGATGTATTAACTGCCGACGCTGCCGCGGCGGGCATGGCGACATTTGTTACCGGAGGGTCAGCAGGGCAGGGTTGGCCCATAATCGCGCGTGCATCACGATATGATGGGAACTGGCACAACATTTCACTGGCAACATCGTGCTGGTTCATGTTCCATGTCATGCGAATGATTTCCAGCTTCACGCAATCTGCTGACGTGTAGGCGCTTTGCGCACCGCCACCAAAACCAGCCACCGAAAACGTCGCCCCGACCGGGACCATGCAGGGGGCGGTCGGTGTTTCAATCAAAGTGGCCATATCGGGAACGTTTTTGATGGTTTGTGACCCGGAATAATGGATGTTCTGGTTTGTTGTCGCGGGGTCTGACGAATAATGGATGTTTTGGGTCGAGGTTGCAGGATTGGCGGCGGACCCCAAGGCAGGAGGGTCAGAAGCACTGGTACCGTTAGTGCCGTTTGCACCGGCAGGATCAGCGCCGGTAGCACCAGTAGCGCCATTCGTGCCGTTAGCACCGGCAGGATCAGCAGGCGCAGCAGCAGGCGGATCGTTGTAGGTATAGTTTATAATAGCAGTGGCACCAGCCTGCCCGCCCTGTGATACACTTTGGCTCGATCCAACTTCATTCCCAGAACTGGAACTTGCCTCCCCCATTGACTGCGATGAAGACGAAGAATCCAATGATGTTTGCGCCATCGCCAACGCGGGAATAATTGATGGCGCAAACGTCATTGCGAACATAATAACAAGTTTCCGCATAGCGTTAATCCTTTCCCTGTTGGTTAGGGTTCTTGGTTACGGAGACGGAAATCCATGGGTTGGACCAATCTCCCCCGCCCCGGCCTGCGATTCACTTTGAGCGAAAGACATCGACTGCGCTCCAAACGGGGTGTTGTACGACGCAGTCACACCAGCGCCAGCGAGATTGTCGCTAAAGGTATATCCAGCTTCAGCGGGATTTCCTGTTGACGAGGTTAGTGCTCCAGTGAACGTTCCCGGGCTGACATCGATTGTGGCGATCGAACCCGCAAAAGCCGCATATGGAGCCAAAGCGAGCACGGAGCCGAGCAGAAATTTGCGCATTAAACCCTCCTTTGATCGGATATGATCAATCAAAAACTGTGGTGAGGGGAAACTTCCCCTCACCATTAGCGCGAAATGATTAACTAGAAAGCGCTGGCGCTCGCGAGACCCTCGGACATCCCAGTTTCCGCTGACAGAGCGTTACCCCAGGATTGGCCGGCGCCAACATTGGTGCTATCTGCGCTCGACCCAGTCGAGACGCCAGTCTTGTCGCCCGAGGCATACGAGACACCCGTCGCGATGCCCTCATTGAACGAGAACCCCGAGCCGAACCCGCTAGTTGCGGCTTCGCTGGTAGAGACGGAGCCTGCACTGGAGCCGGCGTTGAGGGTGACGCCGCCGCCACCGCCACCGCCGTAACCACCGGCGAAAGCCGCCATTGGAGCCAGGGCGAAAACAGACGCAAAAAGCAATTTACGCATGGAAAATTCTCCCGTGTTGCTGGTAATACCCCCGAAATAGAGGATAGGTGCTCAAATACACCAAACATATACATTTTCAGTGATACGATCAGTCAGGCTATGCTGCCGTTTAGTCTAAGCTGGTGAACCCATGATAAGCCGCCGAGTGTTTGTGTTATGCGGTTGCTCGGGCAGAGATGATGGCTGTCGGAGTAACTGGTTTACGCAGCATCATCAGCAAGTCGCGTGCCGAAGCCAGCATGCTCGATGAAATGAGTTGAAAAATGGCGGCACTTCAGCGGCATGCGTTTTGAACTTCAGGCGTTATGCGAGTGCTTATCGCAACTGCACATACTGTTGCGCCTGTTACGTGTTACTGTAACTGTGTAAAGCGAGATACGGCACCGGCATCAGAAAGAAACATCCCGAAAGGGGAATGAAACGAGCAGGCAACGTAAATCGTATCGGAGTCGCCAATAGGTTGCCCACGGGCGCGGGGCTCTATGCGTTGACCCCCAGCACCACGGCACACGACGCCAGCGCGCCTGGCGAGCTGTTCGGTAATCTCGAATTCATCCAGGATTTTAGCGGTACGTTCGATATTCACCATCCGTCCGCCGCCCCGCCAGCGCGGATACGCTGCAACCGCGGCAGGCTGTGGCTGGCAAGTTGGGCATGGGCTTTGCGGTGAACGACAGCGCCTCCGGGCCTGCATCTGCCAGGAGGAGCGTGTGTTCGCCCCGTCGGGGATCGGCAGCAAGTCCCTGTTTCGACCTACGATTTCGGCGCGTTGGATTACGGCATTGGCTATGTGATTTCGCCACGGACAAATGTGAATGTCGGCGTTGGGTTCGGCGTTGGGCCTTATGCCTCCGGGGTGAAGATCCTCGTCGAGGTGCCGACCCGGTGCAACATCTTTTAGAACGCAAGGCATCCGGGCCGCATGACACGGCCCGGATGAGTTAAAGTCAGGCGGCCAGCGCGGTTTCCATCGGGCGCAGGGCCAAGCCAAGGGCGTTAGCCACGGCCGGGTGGGTGATTGCGCCTCCCTGCACGTTCAGCCCGTCGCGCAGATGCTGGTCGTCGGCCAGGGCCTTCTTCCAGCCCTTGTCGGCCAGCGCCATGATGTACGGCATCGTGGCGTTGTTCAGCGCGAAAGTGGAGGTGCGGGCCACACCGCCCGGCATGTTGGCCACGCAGTAATGTGTCACGCCGTCCACCACATAGGTGGGCTTGGTGTGGGTGGTGGCCTTGGAGGTCTCGGTGCAGCCGCCCTGGTCGATGGCCACGTCCACGATCACCGAGCCCTGGCGCATGGTCTTCAGCATCTCGCGGGTCACGAGCTTGGGGGCGGCAGCGCCCGGGATCAGCACGGTGCCGATGACGAGGTCGGCCTGTGCCACCAACTTCGCCACGGTGTCGCGGGTGGAGTAGGCGGTCTTCACGCGGGTGCCGAAGGTGGCGATGATGCGGCGCAGCACGTCCGGCGAGCGGTCCACCACGGTAACGTCCGCGCCCAGGCCAGCGGCCATGAGCGTGGCGTTGGTGCCAGAAACGCCGCCGCCCAGGATGACGACACTGGCGGGCGGCACGCCGGCCACGCCGCCCAGCAGCACGCCAGGGCCGCCATAGGCGTTCTCAAGATACTGCGCGCCAACCTGTACCGACATGCGGCCTGCCACCTCTGACATGGGCTGCAGCAGCGGCAGGGTGCCGGCGGGGCTCGTCACGGTCTCGTAGGCGATGCAGGTGGCGCCGGAAGCGATGAGGTCCTGAGTCTGCTCCGGGTCCGGGGCCAGGTGCAGATAGGTGAACAGCAGCTGATTGGCGCGCAGCTTCTTGCGCTCCACGGCCAGCGGCTCCTTGACCTTCACGATCATCTCGGCGGCGCTCCACACCGCGTCGGCATCGGCGGCGATCTTGGCGCCAGCGGCGGAGTAATCGGCGTCGGTGAAGCCGATATTCTTGCCCGCATCATGCTCAACCAGCACCTCGTGGCCCTTGCTCACCAGTTCATGTATTGCGCCTGGGACCATGCCCACGCGGTCTTCACGGTCCTTGATTTCCTTGGGTACGCCGATACGCATTTATTGTGTCCTTCCGTTTTATTTCTGGCCGCAGCGGCCCGGAAACGAAGGATAGTTGCAACCTGATGTAATTTTTCACGATTTAAGGGTAGAGTAGCGCTGAAAATTGGTGGAATATTCTGGTCAAAATAAACTTAATCGAAGAAAATTGCATGCCATTGCTCGACGACACCGATATCAAGATCCTCAACGCCTTGCAGCAGGATGGCCGGCTGACAAACGCCGAACTTGCGGCCAAGGTAAATCTCTCGCCCTCGGCCTGCCTGCGGCGGCTGCATTTGCTCATGGCGGGGGAAATGGTGGCCGGGACGCATCTGGTGCTGGACCAGAAAATGGCGGGCTATCCGGGCACAGCTTACGTGTTCCTCACACTGGACGGCCAGGACCGCAAACAGCTCGACGCTTTCGAGGCGCGGATCAAGCTGATCCCCCAGGTACAGGAATGCTATCTGCTCGCCGGTCAGGCCGACTACCTGTTGCGGGTTGTCTATAAGGACGCCGAGGATCTGGAGCGCCTGCACTCGGAGGTGCTCACCCGCTTGCCGGGCATCCGCCGCGTACAGTCCACCATGACGCTGCGTACCGTCAAACGCACGGCGATGCTGCCGCTATAGAGTGCGATTCACGTTTGAGGTTCAATCGCAAAGCGATTCAACCTCAAACGATCAGGCTCTGGGCGCCAAAACAAAACGGGGCAGGCGCGGGCCTGCCCCGTTTCATTTGTCTGGCTCCAGCCGGGCTCAGGCTGCGTTGGCGGCCGTACCGTTCAGGCGGCGGCGGATGGCCATTGGCACCTGGCGGGCGGCCTTGGCGCGCGGATAGGGCATTTCCTCGATCGCTTCAGCCGGAGCCTCGCGCTCATCCCAGTTGTGGAAATGCATGCGGTCCACGTTGTCGACGAAGCTCTCCGCCTGCACGCCTTCGGCGAGCAGCAGCTCATGCGATGCCAATTCCACATGGTAGTAAGTGAACTGCTCTGGCACATCCTGCTCCCGCACGATGGTGGTGCCGTTCACCAGCGCCCCGGCCTGGGCCAGGATGCCGTCGATGAACACCGCGTGGTCCGGGGAGAGCAGCAGGTCGCGCGCCGGGAGGCCGTCACCCAACGCACCCGCCTTGATGCGGATGGGCAGGCTGCGCAGCGGATCCGCGAAGCGCGTGTGCACCTGGCTCTGGCCGACCCAGCGCACGGGCTTGGCGCCATTCGCCGTCAGTACCAGGTCGCCCGCCCGGAGCGCCTCCACTTCCACCTCGCCCTCCGGTGTGGCGATGCGGGTGCCGGGGTAGAAGCACAGCGTGAGAACAAGCTGGTCGTTGCTGTCGTTGGCTTGCAGCCAGCTTGCGGAGTCGCCGCTGGTCAAGCTCACGTCGATCGTCACGGAGGCGCCGTCGGTCGTGTCTGTTACCACCAGCGTACCGTTGTTGTAGCTTTCCGTCAGCTTGTCAGTGGTGCCGCTCAGGCTGAAATTGCTGGCGCCGAGGATGATCGTATCGCCGGTGCCGAAATTGGTGAGCGCCGTGTCCAGCACATGGCCGGTGACATCCGTGCCGGAGAAATCCGCGATGCTGCCAGCACCGTTGCCTTCCATGTTGATCGGCGTGGTGAGCGAACCGAGCAGGTTGAGCGTGCCGAAATCATTCACCGCAGTGAAGGAGGACCCCGCCGCGAGGGTCGCGGTGACGCCGCTGTTCACGGTCAGCGTGCCGGGGCCGGTGATGGCGCTGCTGTCGCTGAAATTGCTGGCGATGGTGGCCTGCGCGCCGGAGGCGAGGGTGATCGCCGCGGCATCGCTGCCGCCCAGCACCAGGGTCCCGGCATCGGTGATGCTGCCCAGTGTGGTGTTGCCGGTGAGCGTGGCGTTGCGCGCCGGAGGCCGACGTTCAGCGTGCCGGTGCCGGTGAGGGAGCCCGTGTCAATGAAGGTGCTGGCAACGGTGATCTGGCCGTTATCGGTCACGCTGCCAGAGGCCACGGTGGCGGTGCCGGAAGCGATGGAGACGGTCTCGCCGGAAGCGATGATGTCGCCGGGGGCAACGCCGCCGGTGTAGTCGGCCGGGGTCTCGAAGCTGCCGGTGCCGGAGGTCGAGAAGTTGAAGGTCTGGCCCGAGAGGCCGGAGGCCAGCTCGAGGTTCACGCCCGCGGCGCTTTCCAGCGCCACGAAGGAGCTGGTGGAGAGCGCGCCCGCCGACGTGCCGGAAACGGTGACGTTGGCGGTGCTGATGATGCTGCCGGCGCCGGCGGCGGTGTCCTCGACGGTGAGGACGCCGTTGCTGGTGTTGTAGCTCAGCACCAGGCCGGAGGCGGTGCCCGGCTGGGTCAGCGCGCCGGTGCCGAGGATGATGTCATCCGTGGTGCCGAAATTGGTCAGCGTGGCGCTGCTGCTGGAGCCGGTGAAGTCCACCACGCTATGGGCGCCGTTGCCCTGCATGTTGATGGCACCGCCGGTGGCGCCGGCAAGGTCGAGCGTGCCGGCATCGATGATGCTGGCGATGCTGGACCCCGAGGCGAGTGTGGCGGTGACGCCGCTGTTCACGGTCAGCGTGCCGGGGCCGGTGATGGCGCTGCTGTCGCTGAACTTGCTGGCGATGGTGGCCTGCGCGCCGGAGGCGAGGGTGATCGCCGCGGCATCGCTGCCGCCCAGCACCAGGGTCCCGGCATCGGTGATGCTGCCCAGCGTGGTGTTGCCGGTGATCGTGGCATTCGCGCCGGAGCCACGGCGAGCGTGCCGGTGCCGGTGAGGGAGCCCGTATCAATGAAGCCGGTGCCGACGTTGATGGTGCCGTTATCGACCAGGGCAGCGCCGCTAACGGAGGCGGTGCCAGCGGCGATGGTCACGACTTCGCTGGTGGCGATGGAGTTACCCGGGGCGACGCCGCCGGTATAGTTGGCCGGAGCCTCGAAGCTGCCGGTGCCGGAGGTCGAGAAGTTGAAGGTCTGGCCGGCGAGGCCGGAGGCCAGCTCGATGTTCTCGCCATTCGTGCCCTGCAGGGCGACGAAGGAGGCGGCGGAGAGCGTGGTTCCGGAGACACCGGAAACGGTGACCTGGGCGGTGCTGACGGTGGTGCCGCCGGCATTGACCTCGCCGACGGTGAGCACACTGCCATTATAGCCGAGCGCGATGCTCTCGCCTGCGGTCAGGGTGGGCAGCGCGCCGGTGCCGAGGATGATGTCATCCGTGGTGCCGAAATTGGTCAGCGTGGCGCTGCTGCTGGAGCCGGTGAAGTCCACCACGCTATGGGCGCCGTTGCCCTGCATGTTGATGGCACCGCCGGTGGCGCCGGCAAGGTCGAGCGTGCCGGCATCGATGATGCTGGCGATGCTGGACCCCGAGGCGAGTGTGGCGGTGACGCCGCTGTTCACGGTCAGCGTGCCGGGGCCGGTGATGGCGCTGCTGTCGCTGAACTTGCTGGCGATGGTGGCCTGCGCGCCGGAGGCGAGGGTGATCGCCGCGGCATCGCTGCCGCCCAGCACCAGGGTCCCGGCATCGGAGATCGCTGCCCAGTGTGGTGTTGCCGGTAAGGGTGGCGCTGCCGCCGGAGGCGACGTTCAGCGTGCCGGTGCCGGTGAGGGAGCCGGTGTCGATGAAGCCCGCGTGCTGGCAACGGTGATGAGACCGTTCTCGCTCACACCGCCCGAGGAGATGGAGGCGGTGCCCTTGGCGATGCTCACCGTCTCATTGCTGGTGATGATGTCGCCAGGGGCGGTGCCGCCGGAGAAATTGCTGGCCTGCTCGAAGCTGCCGGTGCCGGAGGTCGAGAAAGTGAAGCTGGCGGCGGCGGTGGGGGCCAGCTCGATATCGATGCCGGAGGAGCCTTCCAGCGCCACGAAGGACGAGGCGGAAAGCGCGCCCGCCGCCGTGCCGGAGAGCGAGAACTGCGTGCTGCTGACGATGCTGCCGGTGGAGCTGCTGGTGTCTTCCACCGTCAGCACGCCGGTCGTGCTGTTGTAGCTGAGCACGAGGCCCTGGCCTGCGCTCGGCTGGGCAAGCACCTTGGACCCGATGACGATCTCGTCATTCACCCCGAAGCCGGTGACCTTGCCGCCGAAACCGGAGGCGTTGTCGTTCAGGATCAGCGTGTTGGGGGCACTGGCGGAACCATGCGTGCCGAACAGCACGGTCACGCCGGCATCCGTGCCGGTGGGGTTGTCGAGCGCCAGGGTGGCTCCATTGTCGATAAACAGGGTGCCGTTGCCGCTGAGGCTGGAGTTCACCTGCGCATCGGTGCCGGACCCGGTAACGCCCACGGTGCCGCTCAGGGTCAGCGTCGGCGTGCTGGTGCCGCCCAGGCTGACGGTGCCGCTGCTAAAGGTGGTACCGCCGGAGAGCGTGGAGCCCGAGAGCGTGCCGCCGTTGAGCACGATGAATTCCTGCTTGGTGGAGGAATTGGTGCCAGTGGCCACGCCGCTGAGAGCGCCGGCCAGGGTAATGGTGGTCAGCACGCTGCCGTTGGTGGTGATCAGGTCTGTATTACTGCCGCTGGCGACCAGAGTGGCGTTGGAGGTGCTGGTGAAGCCGTTGACGATGATGGCGTCGGTCGAGCCGAAGCCAGCCACCGTACCGTTGAACAGCGTGCCGGCGGTAACCTGCAGCGTGTTTGCCGAGCTGTCAGCGAACAGCACTTCCTCATGGGAGGCGACCGTGCTGGACATAATGGCGTTGGCACCGCCCTCGAGTTCGATATAACCATCGATCGAGGTGGCGCTGGAGGCCGTGTTGGCGCCGTCCAGCACGGAGGAGGAGATGTTCAGCGTGCCGCCGTTATCGACGATCCAGCCGGCATTATAGAAATTCGCCACGGTCCCGCCGGAGCCGGCGCCGTCGGCGATGTCGAGGGCGCCGCCGCTGCCCACCGCGATCAGGCCATAATTGATAAGCCCGTGCAGATCCTGCGCGTTGGCGCCATTGCCGAAGGTATTGAGGATGGTCAGCGTGTCGCTGCTGCCGATGGTAATCAGGCCGAAATTCTCGTTGATCGTCTCCACGGTCAGCGCGTCGGTGCCGAGTAACGACAACCTCCATGTGGGAGTTGTAGTTTGGTGTGGTGGTCGTCGCGCCGTGCAGCCCTTTCATCGTGCCGCCCTTGGCGGTAAGGGTGTCGGTATTGCCGTAGAAGATACCCATGGCGATGCCCTGGATCGTCAGGTCGGCGCCATTGGTCAGTGTAATAATCTCGCCACCGATCTGCGTCTCTGTCAGGGTGGAGGTCCAGACCGTGCCGTTGTTGTACACCGTCTGCGCGACGGTGATCTCGGTCTGGTTGTAGGGAATGACCGGCTGATTGCTGACGGTGCCCGAGATGACGACAGTCTCGCTGCCGGTGGCCGAGATTGTCGGAACACCGGCGCTCCAGTTGCCGCCGGTGAACCACGAGGTGGATGACGAGCCACTCCAGGTATCAGACATTCTCTTAGTCCCTCACGACGCAGGTGAAAATTAGTTAATAATACGGAAGCGTCATAGCTTTAGAATATTTGCGTACAACATCGCTATAGCGGTTTGTATAAAAAAATAGAAAAATGAAACAAACTTTCGAGAGGATGACCGGTTCTCACAAAAAATGCTGAATATTTCAGTCAATTTCAAGAAATTGCCAAATAGTAAAAAAAATGTGAGTTGGCTGACACCTAGCCGCCGGAGGTTTTGCTGCCATCAAAATAACGGATTTGCTACTTAATATCCTCTATTCTGCCAAAAATTGCGCCAAAACGCGACTCGGCGCGTGGCAAAAAATGTCAAATATGATGGATATTTAATAATGCGGACAGCCCGCGTGATGCCAGTTGGGGGCGGGCTGTGCGTAGCAACCAAAAATCGTGGCTTTAGCGGTGAATCTCGCCGTACAGCACATGGTAGGTCGCGGCGACTCCACTGCGCAGGGCGTGCAGTACCTTGCGGAAAGCGCCGGATGGTAGCGGACGATGGCCTGGGGCCGGCTCGCCAGCGCCCAGGGTTTTCAGTGCCCGGGCAAAGGCCTGGCCCGAGGCATGATGTTCGGTGAGGAATTCTTCCTCGATTGTGCCCGTTACCCCGGGCGGCCAGGGGAAAGGCCCGGCTTCGGGGTAGTCATGCAGCCCGCACGGCAGGCCCAGCGCCGCGTGTGCCGCGCGCCATTCGGCAAAGCTTCCCGCTCCCAGCGTGGCGAAGAATAGCCTTCCACCCGGTGCCAGCAGCCCGCTGAGCCGTGCCAGCGCCCCGGGTAGGTCGGTGAACCATTGGATGGCGAGGCTGCTGGCGATCAGGTCGAATCCACCCTCCACCCCCTCTGGATGCTCGCCGTCGAGAACGCGGTACTCAGCCCGTGCGGCAAGCCGGGCGCGGCAGCGTTCCAGCATGGCCGGAGAGATGTCCGTGAGCAGCAGCCGGGCCTCGGGGAAGGCGGTGGCGAGTTCGGCGCTGAGCAGCCCCGTGCCGCAGCCGATCTCCAATATGCGCGCGGGCGGGGCGGGCAGGCGGCTGGCCGCCCGGCCTGCCAAGCGCCGCGCCACCTCGCGCTGCACGGCGGCCACGCTGTCATATGCCGCTGCCTGGCGGGTGAAGGCGGTGGCGATGCGCGATTTGCGGCTCATAGGCGTCCCAGCTCGTCGCGCAGCCGCGCCGCGCACCATTCCGGGGCTTCGAGCGGCAGCAGATGCCCGCCCTCATGCCAGATGATCCGCTCCTCGGGGAAACAGGCGCGGCTCATCGCGGCAGAGACAAGACCATCCTGCCGGCCGCACAGTGCGGCGGTCACCGGGGCGGGTCGCGCATCCCAGCTGGCGAGCCCCTGCAAACCGGCGGCGAGCCTCTCGGCGCAGGGTGTGCCGGGCAGGGGCGTGGCGCAGCCCTGGCGGGCGCGGAACTCGCTCACCACCTCGGCGGGCGATGTAGCCAGGCGCACCTGCATGCGCTCCAGCACGCGCGGGGCGATGCCCTCCGCGAAACCCTCACCCTGGGCAAAGCGGGTAAATCCGTTGATGGCCACCAGACCGTGCCAGGGCAAAGGCCGTTGGCGCAGCAGCCAGAGCAGCCCGAAGGAATGCCCCACCGCCAGCACTGTCCGCCCCGGTGGCGGCGCGGGCTGCGCGGGCTGGCAAAAAAAGCCGAGATCCCAGGCCAGCGTTTCATCCGGCGCGAAGCAGGCGCGCAACGGGGCCCAGAACCCGGCATCGAATCCCCAGCCATGCACGAGCAGCAGCAGCGGCCTCATGAGGCGCGGGCCAGCCTGATGACGGCTTCGGTCAGGGCGGCGATATCCGCCTCGCTATGCCGGGCCGAGAGGGCGAAGCGGATGCGGCTGGTCCCCGCGGGCACCGTCGGCGGGCGGATGGCCACGGCCAGGAAGCCCTCTGCTTCCAGCGCGCGGGCGACGCTCATGGTCCGTTCCTCACCGCCCAGGATCAGCGGCACGATCTGCGTGGCGGAAGTCCCGGTATCCAGCCCGGCGGCGTTGAGCGCGGCGCGGAAACCCGCTGCGATGCGGGCGAGGTGCGCGCGTTCGGCGGTCAGGGCAGGGACCAGATCCAGCGCCGCGTCCATGGCCCCCAGCACGGCCGGGGGCAGGGCGGTGGCGTAGATCACGCCGCCGCAGCGATTCACCAGATACTCACGCAGGGCTGCCGAACACGCCACATAGGCGCCGAATCCGCCCAGCCCCTTGCTGAACGTGCCCATGGCCAGCCCCTGGCGCAGTCCGTGCGCCAGCCCGAAGCCGTTTTCGCCCAGCACGCCGGTGGCATGAGCCTCGTCGAGATACAGGAACGCGCCGTAGCGCTCGGCCAGGGCCCGCAGCGCCGGAAGCTCGGCGCAATCGCCATCCATGCTGAACACGCTCTCGGTGATGATGAAGCGCGGGCGCGGCGAGTCCTTGTCGCGCTCCAGCAGTTCTTGCAAATGGCCAAGATCGTTATGGCGGAAGCGGATCTGCTTCGCCCCGGCACCGATGCAGCCCTGGATCAGGCTGGCATGGTTCAGCCGGTCGGCATAGACGAGCGGTTCCGCGCCAAGATACCGGGCATCAAGCAAAGCGGGCAGTAGCGTCAGGTTCGCCTGCACGCCGGAGACGAGGATCAGCGCCGCCTCCGCTCCCTTTGCCGTGGCGAGCTTGGCCTCGATCTCGGGGAAGGGCGGCAAATTCCCGGCCACGAGCCGCGAGGCCCCGGCCCCCGCGCCCCAGCGCTCCGCATAGGCGCAGGCGCGGCGGATCAACTCCGGATGGTGCGACAGGCCCAGGTAATCGTTCGAGGAGAAATCGAGCAAAGGCCTGCCGCCATCCACGCGCACCCTGCCATCGGGCAGCCTGTCCGCCA
Organism: uncultured Alphaproteobacteria bacterium; assembly: GCA_963750235.1. Classification (GTDB taxonomy): domain Bacteria; phylum Pseudomonadota; class Alphaproteobacteria; order Acetobacterales; family Acetobacteraceae; genus Acidocella. Next base: position 215,485 of record CAVVPW010000001.1, on the reverse strand, counting down.
CGCGCAGCCGCCGCCGGCGCCCTGTAGATTCCAGCGCCTCCAGCCCACTCAGCCAAACCTCGTCAAAGTCACGCATCATGATTCCCGGCACGGCTCATAGAGCGTTTCCGAGCCCGATGGCAGGGGGGCTGATGCCGTCTGGAGCATTCAGCTCTTGGCTGAATGCTCCACGTTTATGTCTGACCCGGCAATTTCATGCGTTCAGCTCGACCAGGCTGGTTCAAGCTGAACGCATATGGCTTTAGCCGGTGCAGGGCGTCAGCGGCGTGGCCGGCTTGGTCCAGACCGCGGAGCGCCCGATGAGCGTGATGCCGATAAAGCCGCGCACATGCAGCTTGCCGTCATCGCCCACATGCATCACCGACTTATAAGTATTGCCGCTCTCCGGGTCGTAGATCCAGCCGCCGCGCCATTTGCCATTATCGCCGGGTGTGAAGCCGCCGAGAATTTGCAGCCCGCAGAGCAGGCGCGGGCGCAGGGCCGGGTCGCTATTATGGATGTCGGTCTTCGGCTTGCCGGCCTTGTTCAGTGGCTCGCGCAGCCATTCGATCTTGCCGCAGAGCTGTTCGCCGCAGGGGGCGATGAAGATCCCGGCCTTGCCTGATCCATCCACCCACCAGCCCTGCACGTTCTGAGATTGCGCCCGCGCCGGCCCGGCCCAGGCGAAGCACGCCAGCGCTAGTAAAAAGACAAAATGAACAAAAAAATTTTTGAACCCAGTGTTCAAAATCGCTTGCATTTCCAGACCCGTTTCATATTGTACCTACACAATACGTAAGTTTACCGTCCAAGGCAATAATCGGCCAACCGCGCCGTAGAGTATCGACGGGTTTGAGGAGGAAAATAAAGAAATGTCCGTGAAGAAAATACAATATCGCGGGTTTGCACGCGTTTCCCATATCTCGGCGCTGGCGCTCGTGGCTGCGCTTGGTACAGCTGGTCAGGCTTATGCCGCGGGCTATGCCCTGAGCGAGGGAACGGCCGACTTACTGGGCAACGCCTTCTCCGGCGCCCCGGCCAAGGCCTATGATGCCAGCACAGCCTATTCCAATCCGGCTGGCATGGCGTTGCTGCAGGATAACGAGCTCGAAGCCGGGGTGAGCTTTATCAGCCCCACCGTGAAATTCTACGGCACGGCCACGGACCCAGTCACGGGCGGTAACGTGAACGGTAGTACGGGCGGTAACGGCATCGCCCCGGCTGCCTCGGCGGGCAATTTCGCGGTCTTCAAGCTCGCTCCCGACTGGCGGCTGGGTTTCTCCGTCACCGCGCCGTTCGGCCAGCGTATCGCCTATCCGCAGACTTCCGTCGTCCGCTATCAGAGCCTGGTCACCAGCGTCACCGACATCAATTTCGGTTTGGCGATTTCGTATAAAGTGAACGACCATCTTTCCGTCGGCGGCGGTCCGAATATTGACTATTTCCAGGCGCGGTTGACGTCGGCGCTGAACACGCCGCTGAGCGCGCCGACAGGGCAGGACGGGATCGGCGATAGTCGCGGCAACAGCGTTGGCGCTGGCTACAATCTGGGCGTGCTCTACAAGTTTGACGATGCGACGCGCATCGGTTTCGATTACCGCTCGCGTATCCGGCACGATATCAGCGGCTCGGTGAATATCACCATTCCGTCGATCTATAGTGCTTACAGCCCGGCACTTGTGTCCGCATTGCATGGGCTGAACAGCGGCATGACGACCACCATCACTTTGCCGGACATGTTTAGCGCCGGCATTTACCACCAGCTCACGCCGCGCCTCGCGCTGTTGGGCAGCGTGCAATGGACTGACTGGGGGCTGTTCCATACTTTGGACATCACTCCCACCAATGGTTCCCCCGCCGTCGTCGTTCCGGAGAACTGGCACACCACTTGGTATGTTGGCGTCGGCGCCAATTATCAGGCGACCGATAAGCTGCTGCTGCAAACCGGCTTTGCCTACGACGAATCGCCGGTGACGAATTCCAACCGTACCACGCGCGTTCCGGACGCCAACCGTTACGATCTCGGGATTGGCGCGCAGTACCAGGCGACGCCCAGCACAACGCTGCAGCTCGCCTATCTGCATCTGTTCTCGCCTGGCGGGAATATAAACAACTCCGCCGGTCCCACGGCGGGTACGATCAACGGCAAATACACCATCGCCGACAACAGTGTGACCGCGGGCTTGGTGACGAAGTTCTGAGTAGGGGAAAGAAAAAGCATGTGACTTGTCGCAGCAAGGCGGACCGGGGCCGCGCCCCGGTCAGCCAAGGAGGGAGGAGATAACGCGATGCCGCAAGAGCATCCGTTCTTTACCGTGACCCAGCTCGCCGCCGAGCTGGGAGTTACAGTGAGAACCTTGCATTTCTACGAGGCGCAAGGGCTGATCGCCCCCGAGCGCGCCGGGCATACACGGGTCTATACGCAACGTGACCGCGCGCGTATGATCCTGGTCATGCGCGGTAAGCGGCTCGGCTTCTCCATCCGCGAGATACGGGAGTATCTAGAGCTTTACGATATCGACCCGACCAAGGCGCAGCAGAACAAGGCGCTGCTGAAGGCGGTGAAGAGCCGCATCCAGATCCTGGAAGAGCAGCGCCAGGCACTGGAGGAGACTCTGACCGACCTGCGCGGCCTCGAGCGCCATGCCCTGGATGTGCTGCGGACGGTGGAGGCAAAAAAATCCCTGCGGGCGGCGGGAAAAGCCGCCAATAAAACCGAGTAGCCAGTCAATAACGGAGATTACTGTGAGCAATGCCGTCATCGCGGGCTATGCCCGCTCCCCCTTCACTCCGGCGCCCAAGGGCCAGCTTGCCCGCGTGCGGTCGGACGACTTCACAGCGCAGACCATAGCTGCGCTGGTCACGCGCAGTGGCGTGAAGCCCGAGGATATTGAAGCTGTGGTCATGGGGTGCGCGTTCCCCGAGGGGGAGCAGGGCCTCAACGTCGCCCGCCTCGTGAGCCTGCTGGCCGGGCTGCCGCAGAGCGTTGCGGGCTACACAGTGAACCATTTCTGCGGCTCCTCGATGCAGTCGGTGCATATCGCCGCCGGGCACATCGCGGCGGGCATGGGCGAGGTGTTCATCGCCGCTGGCATGGAGAGCATGAGCCGCGTGCCGATGGGCGGCTACAACGTGCTGCCGAACAAGGCGCTGATCGAGAAAGTCCCCGCCGCCTACATTGGCATGGGCGACACCGCAGAGAACGTGGCTAAGCAGTGGAACATTTCCCGCGCCGAGCAGGAGGCATTCGCCGTGCGCAGCCAGCAGCGTTCTGCCGCGGCAATCGCCGCCGGGAACCTTAAGGACGAGATCGTGCCCATCACCACCAAGGCTGGCGTGGTGGACGCTGATGGCTGCCCGCGTCCCGACACCACTGCCGAGACGCTGGCCGGGCTGAAGCTGGCCTTCGATGCCAACGGCACGGTGACGGCCGGCACCTCCTCCCCGCTGACCGACGGCGCCGCCGCCGTGCTGGTGTGCTCCGAGGCCTATGCCGACAAGCATGGGCTGAAGAAGCTGGCACGCATCATGGCCAGCGCGGTCTCCGGCTGCGGGCCCGAGATCATGGGCATCGGTCCCATTGGCGCCACGAAGAAGGCCCTGGCCCGCGCCGGGATCTCCGCTGCCGATCTCGACGTGATCGAGCTGAACGAAGCCTTCGCCTCGCAATCTCTCGCCTGCATCCGTGATCTCGGCCTGGATGTGGAGAAGGTGAATATCGATGGCGGCGCGCTGTCGCTCGGCCATCCGCTCGGCGCCACCGGCGCGCGCATCACCGGCAAGGCCGCCAGCCTGCTGGCCCGCACCGGCGGCCGCTATGCGCTGGCCACGCAGTGCATCGGCGGCGGCCAGGGCATCGCCACCATTCTGGAGCGCGTGTGATGGCTGAAATCCGCAAGGCCGCCGTCATCGGCGCGGGCACCATGGGTGCCGCCATCGCTGCGCATTTCGCCAATGCCGGCACACCCGTGCTGCTGCTCGACATCGTCCCCCGCGCCGCCGCCGGCGCCGTGGCGAAAATGCAGAAAACCGACCCGGCGCCGTTCATGTCCTCTGCCGCGGTTAAGCTGGTCACGCCGGGGAACCTCGCCGAGGATATCGGCAAGCTTGCCGACTGCGACTGGATCGTGGAGGCGATCGTCGAACGTTTGGATATTAAGCAGGATCTGTACCGCAAGATCGACGCGGTACGCCGCCCGGGTGCCGCAGTGTCCTCCAACACCTCCACCATTCCGCTGGCCAAGCTAGTGGACGGCATGCCGGAAGCCTTTGCGCGGGACTTCCTGATCACCCATTTCTTCAACCCGCCGCGCTACATGCGCTTGCTGGAGCTGGTCACCGGCCCGCAGACCGACCCGGCCCTGGCGGAGCGCATCGGCCAGTTCGCCGACATCGCGCTTGGCAAGACCGTGGTGCGGGCCAATGACTCTCCGGGCTTCATCGCCAACCGGCTCGGCGTTTACTGGCTGCAATGCGGCGTGATCGAGGCCATCGATGCCGGGATCACCGTCGAGGTGGCCGATGCGATCATGGGCAAGCCCTTCGGCATTCCCAAGACCGGCGTGTTCGGGCTGATCGACCTGGTCGGGCTGGACCTGATGCCGCACATCAACGCCAGCCTCGCCGCCACGCTCCCGGCAACCGACGCCTTCCACGCCGCCAACCGCGATCTGCCGCTCATCAAGACCATGATCGCGGAGGGCTATACCGGCCGCAAGGGTAAGGGCGGCTTCTACCGCAAGGGGGCAAAGGGGCGCGAGGCCATCGACCTTGCCAGCGGAGCTTACCGCCCAGTGCAGAAGGTCGATCTGCCGGAGGCCAAGATCCGCGACCAGCGCGCGCTGCTCTCGGCGCCCACGCCCGCCGCCCGCTACGCGTGGCGCGTGTTGGCGCAGACCCTGGCCTATGCCGCCACGCTGGTGCCGGATGCGGCGGCGGACATCACCGCCATCGATGCCGCGATGCGCCTCGGCTATAATTGGAAGTTCGGTCCGTTCGAACTCATCGACAAGCTCGGCGCGGACTGGCTGGCGGAAAAGCTGGCGGCGGATGGCTTCGCCGTGCCGCATCTGCTGGCGGCCGCCAAAGGCAAGAGCTTCTACCGCCTGGCCGATGGCCGGCAGGAATATCTGGGTACCGATGGAGCGTATCATCCGCTCGTCCGCCCGGAAGGTGTGCTCCTGCTCGCCGACATCAAGCGGGTGGCCAAGCCGGTGCTGAAAAACGCCTCCGCCGCGCTGTGGGACATTGGCGATGGCGTGCTGTGCTTCGAGTTCACCTCCAAGGGCAACTCGCTCGACACGCAGAGCATCGCGCTGCTCGGCAAGACCATCGAGCTGAAGCCGAAGGCGCTGGTCATCTATAACGAGGGCGCCCTTTTCTCCGCCGGGGCGAATCTTGGCCTCGCCATTTTCGCAGCCAACATCGCGGCCTGGAGCGAGATCGAGAAGCTGATTACCGCCGGGCAGCAGACCTACAAGGCGCTGAAATACGCGCCGTTCCCGGTGGTGGCGGCGCCCTTCGGTATGGCGCTGGGCGGCGGCTGCGAGATCCTGCTGCATTCCGACGCCGTGCAGGCTCATGCCGAGCTGTACACCGGCCTGGTGGAATGCGGCGTTGGCCTGGTGCCGGGCTGGGGCGGCTGCTCCGAGATGCTGGCCCGCTGGGCTGCGGCACCCGGCATGCCGAAGGGCCCGATGCCCGCCGCGGCAAAGGTGTTCGAGATGATCAGCACCGCCACGGTCAGCAAATCCGCGGCCAGTGCCAAGGAGCAGCTGTTCCTGCGCCCCACCGACGGCATCACCATGAACCGCGACCGCCTGCTCGCCGACGCCAAGGCCCGTGCGCTTACCCTGGCCGAGTCCTACACCCCGCCCGCGCCCCCCACCTACAGGCTGGGCGGCGAGTCCGCGCGGCAGGCCATGGAAGGCGCTGCCGAGGACTTCCGCAAGCGCGGCACCGCCACCTCCTACGACATGGTGGTGGCCTCGGAGCTGGCAAGCGTGCTTTCTGGCGGGTCTGCCGACCTGATCGACGAGGTCAGCGAGCAGGATATCCTCACGCTGGAACGCGCCGCCTTCATGCGGCTGATCAAGAACGAGGGTACGCTGGCCCGAATCGAGCATATGCTCGCCACCGGCAAGCCCCTGCGCAACTAGGAGAGAACGGCAATGCAAACCTATACCGCGCCCCTGCGCGACATGCGCTTCGTGCTCCACGAACTGCATGGGGGCATCCACGACAATGCGGAATTCACCCCGGAACTGCTCGACACCATCCTGGAAGAAGCCGGCAAGTTCTGCTCCGAGGTGCTGCTGCCGCTCAACGCCTCGGGCGACATCGAGGGCTGCCATTTCGAGAACGGCGTGGTCCGTACCCCCGCCGGGTTCAAGGAAGCCTATGAGGCCTTCAACGAGGCCGGCTGGGGCGCGGTCGGAGCCCCGCCGGAATTTGGCGGCCAGGGCCTGCCGCACGCCGTCACCCACCTCATCGAGGAGATGCTCTGCGGCTGCAATCTCTCCTTCGGCATGTATCCGGGCCTCACCCAGGGCGCCTGCCGCGCTCTGGAGAAGCACGGGTCGGAGGAGCTGAAGGCGCTCTACCTGCCCAAGATGGTCTCGGGCGAGTGGTCGGGCACCATGTGCCTCACCGAGCCGCATTGCGGCACCGATCTGGGCCTGCTGCGCACCAAGGCGGTTCCTCAGCAGGATGGCACTTACAAGATCACCGGCTCCAAGATATTCATCTCGGCCGGTGAGCAGGACCTCACCAGCAACATCATCCATCTGGTGCTGGCCCGCCTGCCGGATGCGCCCGCGGGCGTAAAGGGCATCTCGCTCTTCCTGGTGCCGAAGTTCCTGCCGGATGCCAACGGCGATGCCGGTGTGCGTAACCCCGCCACCTGCGCCGCCATCGAGCACAAGCTGGGCATCAAGGCCTCGGCCACCTGCCAGATGAACTTCGACGATGCCACCGGCTGGCTGGTCGGCCAGCCGCACAAGGGCATGGCCGCGATGTTCGTGATGATGAACGCCGCCCGCCTGGGCGTGGCCACGCAGGGGCTGGGCGTCGGTGAAGCTGCCTACCAGGCGGCCGTGGCCTATGCGCGCGACCGCTTGCAGGGCCGCTCGCTCTCCGGTGCCAAGTACCCGGAGAAGCCGGCCGATCCGATCATCGTGCACCCGGATGTGCGGCGCATGCTTCTCACCATGCGTGCCTATAACGAGGGCTGCCGTGCCCTGGGCGTGTGGGTGGCAAATGCGCTGGAAGAGGCCGAGCACGGCAATGCCGAGGCCGCCGATTTCGTGGCGCTGCTCACCCCGGTGGCCAAGGCGCTGTTCACCGATCTCGGCTATGAGTGCGCCAACCTCGCGGTGCAGACCTATGGCGGGCATGGCTTCATCCGTGACCACGGCGTGGAGCAGTATATCCGCGACGCGCGTATCACCATGCTCTATGAGGGCACCAACGGCGTCCAGGCGCTGGACCTCGTGGGCCGCAAGCTGCCAGCCAATTTTGGCCGGTCGCTGCGCCGCTTCTTCCACCCGGTGTCAGAGTTCATCGAGGTCAACCAGAACCACCCGCATCTGGGCAAGATGGTGCAGGGTTTCGCCCGCGCCTTCGGTGCGCTGCAACTGGCAACCGGATTCATCGCCGAAAAGGGGATGACCGACCCGGAGGAAGCAGGTGCTGCCGCTACCGACTATCTGCGCCTTTTCGGGCTGGTGGCGTTGGGCTTCATGTGGGTGCGCATGGCGCTCATCGCCGCGGAGAAGGCGCCGCTCGGCGGGCCGGATGCCGCCTTCTACCAAGCCAAGCTGACTACGGCGCGGTTCTACATGGAGCGGATTCTGCCGCAGGCGGGTTCGCTGCTGTTCACCATCAAGGCTGGCAAGGCCTCACTGATGGAGCTTCCCGAAGCCGCGTTCTGACGGCGCGATAAAAACGGGCTGAACCTGGAAGGGTTCAGCCCGTTACGTTATATGCTCAGCCCGCGTCGAACGCTGTTTCCGGCGAGGCGAGAGATTTCATCAGGTCGAACATGCGTTTGCGCATCGCGGGGTCCTGGATGCGGTAATAGGCGCGCACCAGTTCCAGCGTCTCGCGCTTGGTCAGCTGGTCATCCACCCCGGCGTTGAACGGCTCCTGGTGCTCGGCAAAGCCATACATGCGGCCGCGCGGGCCGGAGACCGGCCCCTCCGACATGCCTTCCGGCATATCGTCGAAGAAATAGGAAATCGGCACGTCCAGCACGCGCGAGATGTCGAACAGGCGGGATGCGCCCACGCGGTTCACGCCGCGCTCATATTTCTGCACCTGCTGGAAGGTCAGACCCAGCGCATCGCCCAGGCGTTCCTGCGACATGCCGAGCAATGTCCGGCGCAGCCGGATGCGCGACCCCACATGGATGTCGATAGGGCTGGGACGGCTTTCACGTTCCGGGCGCTCGGCGATTTCTTCAGCCATAAAACTTGTCTTCTCCAAACTGCGGTGGCAGCCACCATTTTTTCTTCTTCTCAGGTTGCCTAGCCGACATGGGATACAACCATAAGATCAGCAACCTAACACGGTGTTCAGCCTTGTCTTACACGTTATGCGGCAAATTACCTCGATTTAACAGAATTCTCAATGAAAAACTTACAGATCAGATTATTAAATAGACAATCGCCGTGGCGCGTCAAAAATGTTGCGTAAAATCGCATTAAATCCAGCGGGAGACCAATATTCCAGCTAACACCGCCACAACTCCCAGTATGGCAGGAAAAATGAGCCCAAGCCTGGAGAAAATCGTTGGCGGCAGTGCGCCCGGCAGGGGCGCTACCAGCACGCCCTGGGTATCGAGCGGCAGATAGGCGGTGACATGGCCGAAGGGATCGAACATCGCGCTGATGCCGGAATTTCCGGCACGGGCCAGCGGCAGGCCTTCCTCCACGGCGCGCAACCTGGCGTTGATGAAATGCTGGCGCGGGCCGGCGGTGTCGCCGAACCAGGCGTCATCGGTGATGACCACGATCCAGCCCGGGCGGTGCTGCTCGTCGATCATCTGGCCGGGGAACACGTCCTCGTAGCAGATCATCGGCGCGAAGGGCGGCAGGCCGTCCACAGTGATGGTTTGCGGGCCGGTCCCCGGGGTGAAGCCGCCGTCCAGCATGTCGGGGATGATCTTCAGCGGTAGCCATTTCGGCATGTACTCGCCAAACGGCACCAGCTTCCACTTGTCGTACACCGCCAACGCCGGCTCCGGCCCGGCGACCACTACCAGGGAGTTGCGGAAATCCGTGTTGCTCTCCACGCGCAGAGAGCCCGCGAGCACCGGTGTGATGCCCGTCACGGCGGCCAGTTGCTGGCGCGCCCCGGCATCCGAATCGATCAGCCATGGGCTGGTGGCTTCCGGCCAGATGATCACATTGGCCCCGGCCTGCAGCCCGGCATTGCTCAACGCCAGCAGGCGCTTCCAGTTGGCTTCCAGCGCCGGGCGGGAATAATCAGGCGGCTCGGGGAAGTAGGGCTGCACCAGCGCGATGTTGATCCCCGTGGGCGCCAGCGGGGTTTGCAGCCGCAGCCAGCCCGCGCTGGCCCACAGCGCCAGTACGCCAACAAGTGCTGCCAGCCCGCGCCTGCCGAACATCGGCAGCCCGGCCAGGATCACCGTGGCCAGGGTAAGGCCATGCACGCTTACCCAGGCGGCGGGCTGGATGAAGATGTCGCCCAGCCGCCCGGGGATGGTCCAATCCGCGCCCCAGAAATTCCAGGGAAAGCCCGAGAACCAGAATTGCTGCGCGATGTTGGAAAGCTCCCAGGCCCCGGCGAAGACCAGCAGCCGGCCGAAGCCCGTCTTCACCCAGCGGATCGCCAAGGCGGGGATGATCGTATAGCACGCCACCGCGGCAGAGAGCGCCGGGGCCGCGAAGGGTACCAGCCACCAGAAAGTCGCGGCCTCCGTCAGCACCGGCTCGGTGATCCAGTACAGCCCCGCGATGGCCAGGCCAAAGCCGTAGCACCAAGCGGTGTAGATGGTGCGCTTGAGGCTCCCCGCCTCGTCGAGCAGCCGCAGGAAGGCGGGCAGGGAGAACAGCAGCGCGGGCAGGAAATATACCGGCGGCAGGGCCAGCGCGGCGGCCAGACCCCATAAAAAAGCCCGCATCAGCGGGGCTTTGTTCAGCCAGGCGTGTACCGCCTGCGTGAGTTCACGCGGTGATCTAGCCATGCGGCAACCCAAACTTCCTTGCCACGTCGTCAAAATCCTTCGCCGTCTCGTGCCGGGCGCTGGCAACGGTGCCGTCCGCGGCCCGCACCAGCTGGCAGGTTTGCAGGCCGGAGGCCTTGGCCGCATCCAGTTCGGCCTCAATGTCTGAGAGGAACAGCAACTCCTCGGGTCGCACGTTCACCCCGCGCGCGATGTCGGCGTAGCTCGCGGTTTCGCGCTTGGGGCCGACGCGGGTATCGAAATAGGCCTGGAACAGCCGGGTCAGGTCACCGGCCGGGGTATGGCCGAACAGCAGCTTCTGTGCCGGCACGGAGCCGGACGAGTACACGAACAGTCGCAGGCCCGCCCGCGCCCAGCGGCGCAGGGCAGGGGGGACATCCGCGTACAACTCGGCGGTGATGGCGCCGGATTTATAGCCGTCTTCCCAGATGATGCCCTGGATCGTCTTCAGCGCGGTGATCTTCTCGTCCCGGTCCATCCAGCCGAGCAGCGTCTCCAGCCTGGGCTCCGGCACGTCTGCCAGCGCCGCATGGCCGGAGGCGACGAATTCCGCCATCCGCGCCCGCGCATACGGGAACAGCACACGGTGCACGAAGGCGACCGGGGTGGTCGTGCCCTCGATATCGGTGAGAATCGCGGCGGGCTTCATGCGGTGGGGAAGCGCTTGGAGATATCGTCGCCCGTGAAATGCGCCACCCAGCCGGAGGTATCGGTGAACACCCGCAGCGCGGTGAAGTCCGGCTTCAGCCCGGCATCGAACCAGTGCTTGATCCCGGCGGGGACATGGATGAGGTCGCCTGCCTCGCAGAAGGCGTCGTAGACCTTGCCGTTCTCATGCAGCACGAAATGCCCGGAGCCTGCCACGAAGAAGCGGATCTCCGGCTCGGTATGCGTATGCTCGGACAGGAATTTCTCGCGCAGCGCCGCAGCTTGCGGATGCTCTGGCGTCAGCTTCACGACATCGGCGGAGCCCGCGCCGGTGGCGCCCATCAGCGCGTCCAGATACGGGCGGTAGGCATCCAAAATCGCCTCGGCCGGGGCATCGTCGGCCAGATGCACCGGGCTGTCCCAGCGTTCGAACCCGACATTGATCTGCTTCAGCTCGGCCGCCACGGCGCCGGGCTCTTCCGAGTCGAACACCGGCACGCCGGGCGCATCGTCCTTGTAGACGGTCAGGCGGCTCATTTCATCTTCCTCCGCTCCATCTCGCACTGGAGCAAAAACTCCAGCGCTTCCAGCCGCCAGTAGGCATGCTCCACGCTGGTGCCCCAGGCGTAGACGCCATGGCCAGCGATTACGTAGCCGATGGGCGGCTCGCTCTGCAGCAGCGGCTCGATGAATGCCGCCAGCCGGGCGATGTCCTGGTCGTTTTCATAGACCGGCAGCAGCACCTCATGCTCATGGGTGGTGAAGCCGAACGCCTTCAGGATCTCGTAATTGGCGAAGGTGATGCCGCCCTGCATGGAGAGCACCGTGGCCGCCACGGAGTGCCCGTGCAGCACAGCGCCCACCTGCGGGAAGAGCCGGTAGAGCTGGCAGTGCAGCAGCGTCTCGGCGCTCGGCTTCTGGCCCTCGACCAGCGGGTTGCCGTCGTAATCCACGCCGATGATGTCGGCCGTGGTCAGCCGGCCCTTGTGCACGCCACTGCGGGTGATGGCGATTCGGCCGTCATCGATTCGTGCCGAGAGATTGCCGGCCGAGCCTGGCACCCAGCAATGTGCATCCATGCGCCGTCCGGCCTCGGCCAGCGCCTCCGCCAATTCCATCGGAACCACTGTTCAGCCCTGGTTGACGGTCGTCTTGTTCTGCTGCTCGGGCTGCGGCGCATTCAACGCGCCGGTATCGGCCATCGAGGCATCCTTCGGCTTGGTCTCATCCTCAGCCAGGTTCTGCTTGAAGGATTTGATGCCCTTGCCGAACTCGCCCATCAGGTTGCTGACCTTGCCGGTGCCGAACAGCAGCAGCACGATGGCCAGCACGATCAGCCAATGCCAGATGCTCAACCCACCCATGGTAACTTTCTCCACCCAGATAATTCAGCATGTTTACGCGGATTGTCGGAGGATGCCAAATCCCCCGCCGTGGGCTAGTGCAGTGCCGTTGCCGCCACCAGCCCGAAGCCATTGTACAACGTATGCAGCAGAATGCCCGGCCTGATCGAACCATAGCGCAGCCGCAGATGGCACGAGGCCAGCGCCATCAGACCGATGTCGAGAAACCCAGGTAGATAATGGATTTTCTCCGGCCCGTGGGCCGCCACGAACAGTAGGGTGGTCACGGCCACCGCCCCGCCGGGCCCGAGCCTTGAGGCCACCCCGGCAAAGCCGATGCCCCGGAAGGCGATTTCCTCCAGCATTGGACCAAGCAGTAGAACCACGCCGAGTATGGCCGCGATGGTGACGGGCGGACCGTCGAACAGCTTTGCCGCGGGCATGTTTTCCAGCGATTTCAGGTCTGGCGGCACCAGCTTGTACATCGCCACCACCACCCCGGCGAGCAGCAGCGCCAACAGCACCGCCTGCGCATAGGCCGCGCCGGGGGCGCTGCGCCAAGCCACGCCGCTTGGGCTGCCATCGGCCAGATGCGGCGGCCCCAGCCGGCGCATCGACCATACCAGCCACAGCCCGGCCATCAGCTCCCCGGCCAGTACCGCGCATGTCAGCGTCACGGGGTCGGTAAAGCTCGGTTGGAAGTCCGCGTGCTGCAGGATCAGGAGGAAGTCCGTCATTATCCGCGCGTTCACGAACAGCCCACCGCCCGCGCCCAAGACCAGGCCGAAGCCAAACATGCCCCACAGCCCCTCCACGAGGCCCAGGCGCGGCCGCGAGCGTGGCGGCATGCGCGCCCCGGGCAGGCGGGCGAAGCAGAGCGCCAGCAGCCATAGATTGATCCCGAACTCCCCGCCCATGGCGCCCAGCATGGCCAGCGCCTTCACCGGCACGGGGCGATGCGGCGCCACGAGGTCTCCGGCCAAATCCATTGCCAGCCCGCCCAGCAGCGTGAACAGCAGCAACCAGCCAAGTGCGGCGAAGACTCGTCTCATGTCGCGGCCTCAAATTTTTGCAGGATTGTCTCGGGTTTCGTACCGGCGGCGCGCATTTCGCGCAATGTCGCCGCCTTGTCGCGCTTGGCGAGGCGCCTGCCGGCAGCGTCCGTCAACAGCCGGTGATGCGCGTAAACCGGGGTTGGCACGCCGAGCAGCGCCTGCAGCAGCACATGGATATGCGTGGCCTCGCGCAGATCCTCGCCACGGATGACATGGGTGATTTCCTGCAGCGCGTCGTCATGCACCACGCAGAGATGATAGCTGCTCGGCGTATCCTTGCGCGCCAGCACCACATCGCCCAGCCGCTCCGGCAGTGCCTCGATCCAGCCTGTGCCTTCCTCGAAGAACCGCAACTCCCCGACGCATCGCCGCGCCGCAGCCACGTCCAGCCGCAGCGCATAGGGCGTGCCGGAGGCAATCCGCGCCGCCCTGGCCTCGCGCGGGAGCGTGCGGCAGGTGCCGGGATACAGGCCCTCAGCGCCGTGCGGGGCGGATTGTGCCCGTGTTATTTCCGCCCGCGTGCAGAAGCACGGATACAGCAGGCCACGCTCCTGCAAGCTGCCCAGCGCAACCGCGTATTCGGCAAAATGCTGGGACTGCAAGCGCACTTCGCCATCCCATCCCAGCCCCAGCCAGCGCAAATCCTCCAGGATCGCCGCCGCGTATTCCGGCCGGCAGCGCGTGGTGTCGATATCCTCCAGCCGCAGCCGGAACACATCCGCCCGCCGCCAAGCCATCCAGGCCGAATAGGCGTGGCCGAGATGCAGATGCCCGGTCGGGCTCGGGGCAAAACGGGTGATGATGCTCATGCACCGCCAAGCTTATACAGTGGCTTATGCCCGTGGCGAGGCGGGGGCGGGCAGATGACAAAACCCTTACATTCGGCGGAACACCTTGCGGCGCGGCCGTTACTTTGTCATAAAACCCGCATGACTCGAAGGCACTACCATATGTGGGAGCGTTTCGTGGCTACTCCCCAAGATTTGGTCCCGTTCTGGGACAGGTTCAGTAATGCCTGACGGCGGGTTCCATTTCCCCGCCCTTGTTCTCAATGCGGATTTCCGTCCGCTATCCTATTTTCCGTTATCGACATGGACCTGGCAGGATGCCGTGAAAGCGGTGTTCCTGGACCGGGTTTCCGTGCTTTCGGAATATGAGCAGGAGGTGCGCTCCCCCTCCTTCTCCATGCGGCTGCCCAGCGTCATCGCGCTGCGGGACTTCATCCCCTCGGCCCGCACCCCGGCATTCACCCGCTTCAACGTGTTCCTGCGCGACGCTTTTTCCTGCCAGTATTGCGGCGGCAAGCGGGCGACGCAGGAGCTGACCTTCGACCATGTGGTCCCCCGCGCTAAAGGCGGTCGCACAAGCTGGGAGAACGTGGTGACGGCCTGCGGGCCGTGTAACTTACGCAAGGGCAGCAAGATGCCGCGCGAGTGCAACATGATCCCGCGCCAGGAGCCCCGCCGCCCGACCAGCTACGAGCTGCAAGACCGCGGCCGCCACTTCCCGCCCAACTACCTGCACGCCAGCTGGCGAGATTTCCTGTACTGGGATTCCGTGCTGGAGAGCTAGGGGCGGCTTTTGGGATCGGAATGGCGGCGTTAAGGCGAGTGGTAGGCAGAGGCCGTCATTCGCGATATGCAGGTTTATATGCGAGACAGTAATCAAGCGGGAACAATAATGAAAAAATTCCTACTTGTCGCGTTGCCCATTTTCTTGCCATTGCTGGCCCAGGCTCAGACCAACGAAGCAGGTTCGTCTGTCAGCCTGGGCGCAAAGGAATTTGTCGATCAGTTCTGGTCCAAATGGTCGAGCCCGAATGCCGAGGCACTGCCGTATATAGAGTTCGTCATAGGCAATACGATCAGCTTTTACGGCAAGCCCATGTCTCGTGGCGAATACATGAAAGCTCAAGTAGCTTTCATGAAACGATGGCCGGACCGCGAGTACACGGTTCAAGCAGGCTCGGAAAATATCAGTTGTGACCAGACGGCGCTCACCTGCGACGTGAGCGGGGTGGTGAATTGGAAAGATACTAGCCCGGACCGGAGTTCCATCTCTACAGGCGCGGCGAAATTCAGCTTTGCATTGCAAGAAAAGGGAGAGAATGGCGCGGTTGCCTTTCTCCTCACCGAAGAATCAGGTTCAGTCATTAGCCGAAACGTCGTTTGGGCTGCGTCAAATTCAGTGGCAGGCGACGGTCCTTCCTCACGAGCGCCAAATCCGCCAACTATAACGGTGTCGGTACCTTATGTGGGATGTACGGGAAGCGATGTAGCGGGGGAAAATGTTGCCCCGCCGCCGGGTCACCCCATCGCTGTCAACATTCCGCCAGCCATCGCCGCTAAGCTGGCGTTTTATTATGGGTTGGGGCTCTTTGTCCTCGCACCACGCGGTTGGGAATGTGGCGTCAGTACCGGTGCAACCGGAGGAAGTCTCACAAGCTTGACTGTCACGCCACACGATAATGATGGATTTTCCGGCCCCGTCGTGTCTCTCAGCAACACGACTAGTGATGATGATGGGACATTCATAGTCACGGCATATGGCGGAACGTATTTCCCCAAATTGTTTCCGCCCCAGGACGTAGACTCAGCTCTTCACGAGTACAATTTAACCGAGGCTCAATTTCTCGCCGCCCGATATCCGAGCGACCGCGTGACCTACGCAAATAATTCCCTATTGGAATATCAAACCCCTTCTGGAAAAATAGGCCTGGGTCCAGCCATTTTGAGAGGAGGAATTCCGTCAAATGTTCCACCAGATCCCGATCTGCCGAAATTTGTATCTAAATTTCCTACAGACGGCGTGATCGGCCTGGTTCAGCTTCCTGATTATGTTGACTTATACGCTATCAACTTGCTCGCCATCCGGCTACCTCCGGAGCTTGCCGCCCTATACCCGGCAATCCGGGACTTCACGGCACATTGCCAGCCCTTTGACCAGAACGCCGTGTGCGCTAGCCAAATTGATTTCGGGCAATAAGCGGATCGTAGCGCGATCATGTCCACTTTCGGCAATCCATCTGCTCGACCGTGATGGCCGCCTTGGTGCGAAAGCGCAGCGCAACTCATCGGTCATGACATAGTCAAGTCGAAATGGTGGGTTGCGCTGCATCCGTCCTACACCCCACCACCCGGCGTAAACGCGTTGAACGCAATCATCGTGCTCGTATCTGCAATTCCCGGCACTTTGTGCAGCTTCGTGTTCACGAACACGCCGGGGTCGATCTCATCATCCAGGTTAATGACCGCCAGCAGGTCGTATTCACCCGAGATCGAATAGATATGGCAGGGGATCACCTTGTCGATAATATACGCCGCGACATTGTAGGCCTCGCCAAGCTGGCACTTGATCTGCACGATCAGCGTTTTCATCGGAAAATCCTCCTATAACCCCAAATCAAGTTGCGCGGTCTTCTTCTCCGCCCGTACCGCCACCTCGCCATCGGCGAAGCGGAGCGACAACGCAGCGCCCGGCGCAACCTCCGCCGCACTTGTTACCGCGGCGCCCTTCGCGTTCGTTACCAGGGCGAAGCCGCGCGCCAGCACGCGTTCGTAACTTACCGCTTCCAGTCTTGATGAAACGTTTTCCAGCCGCAGCCGTGCCTCGCGCAGGCGGCCGGGCAGGGGAGCATCCAGCCGTTGCGCCAGCAGCCCCACGGTGCCGCGCCGCAGGGCGATCTCCGCACCCGGATGCGTCAGCCGGTAGCCCGCCGCGTCCAGCCGCATCTGCCCCAAGCGCAGCAGGTTGGGCAGGCCGTCCCGCAACCGGCGCTCCAGCAACTGCATATTGCCGCGCAGGCGGAGCAGAAACTCGCGCGGGTGCCGTAGTGCTAGGCGCTCCACCCGTGCGCGGCGTGTGGCGAAGAAATTCGGCAAGGCCAGGGCCAAGCGCTCGGTGCGGTCGTCCAGCCGCTGCCGCGCCGTGCCCAGCATGGCGGGCAGGTCGGGCAGTTTCGCCCCGGCCCGGTCCAGCCCGGCGCGGGCCAGCCCCATTAACCGGGCGAGCGCGCCTTCCAACCGCGCCGTGCGCTGGGTGAGGTCCGCCAGCAATTCCAGCCGCGCTGGCACCGCCATCTCGGCGGCGGCGGTGGGGGTGGGGGCGCGGCGGTCGGAGGCGAAGTCGATCAGCGTTGTATCAGTCTCATGCCCCACGGCGGAGATGAGCGGGATGCGGCTTGCCGCCGCCGCCCGCACCACGGCTTCGTCGTTGAAGGCCATGAGGTCTTCCAGGCTGCCGCCGCCACGTGCCACGATCAACACATCCGGCTGCGGCAACTCGGGCGGCAGGGCGTTGAACCCGGCAATGGCGGCGGCGATCTTCTCCGCGGCACCCTCGCCCTGCACCGGCACCGGCCAGAGCAGGATCGGGCGCGGAAACCGCCTTGCGATGGTGGTCTTGATGTCCTGCAACACCGCGCCCTGGGCGGAGGTCACCACCCCCACCACGCGGGGCAGCATCGGCAGAGGCCGCCGCCGCTCAAACAGCCCTTCGCCCTGCAGTTTCACCCGCAGCGCCTCGATGCGCGCCAGCAGCGCCCCGGCCCCGGCATATTCCAGGCGCTCGACGATAAGCTGGTATTCCGACCGCTCCGGGTAGGAGGTGAGCTTGCCGGTGGCGATCACCTCGACCCCGTTCTCCGCCTTCAGCCCGACTCGCGGCACCACGCCCTTCCAGATGATGGCGCGGATTTTTGCCCCCTCGTCCTTGAGGGCGAAATACTGGTGCCCCGAGCCGTAAGCCTTGAATTCCGTGATCTCGCCGCGCACCCGCACCCGGCCGAACGCGCCCTCCAGCGTGCGCTTCACCGCCCCGGCCAGTTCGGAGACGGAGAATTCCGGTGTATTCTGTCCCATTTCACTCATGATGCCAGACTATGATACAGCGCGGCCGGACAACATAGGGGGCAGGCCATGCGCGTATTGATCATCGGTTCCGGCGGGCGGGAGCACGCTTTGGCCTGGGCCATCGCCAAGAGCCCGCAGCTGAACAAGCTCTACATCGCCCCCGGCAACCCCGGCACGGCCGAGCTGGGCGAGAACGTGCCGCTGCGCACCACCGACATCCAGGGCATCGTGGCCTTCGCCCTAGAGCACAAGATCGACCTCGTGGTGCCCGGCCCGGAAGCCCCGCTTGTGGCTGGCATCGCGGACGCGCTGGCCAAGGCCGGCATCGCCTGCTGCGGGCCTTCGGCTGCCGCCGCGCAATTGGAGGGCAGCAAGAAGTTCACCAAGGAAGTCGCCGAGGCCGCGCAAATCCCCACCGCGAAATGGGCCAGCTTCACCCACGCGCTGGAGGCGCATGAGTATATCGAGGCCGTGGGCGCCCCCATCGTTATCAAGGCCGACGGCTTGGCGGCTGGCAAAGGCGTCGTCGTGGCCGCCACACCCGAGGAGGCGCACGAGGCCATCACCGCCATCATGGAGGACAAGGTGCATGGCGCCGCCGGGTCGCTGGTGGTCATCGAGGACTGCCTGGTGGGTGAGGAGATCTCCGTATTCGCCCTCTGCGATGGCGAGGACGCGCTGTATTTTGGCACCGCCGCTGACCATAAGCGGGTAGGCGAGGGCGACACCGGCCCCAATACCGGGGGCATGGGGGCGATCTTCAACCCGCCCTGGGCCACGCCCGAAATCGTGCAGGCCAGCATGGACCAGATCATCCGCCCCGCTTTGCGCGAGATGGCGTGGCGCGGCACGCCGTTCCGGGGCTTCCTGTTCGCCGGGCTGATGGTCGAGGAGGATGGCCCGAAGCTGATCGAATTCAACGTCCGCTTCGGCGACCCGGAATGCGAGACAGTGCTGCCCATGCTGGAGAGCGACCTGCTCGCAGCACTTGTGGCCGCCACCAACGGCACTCTGAAGCACGCCAAGGTGGAGTTTCGCCCCGGCAGTTCCGCCACGGTGGTGATGTGCGCCAAGGGCTATCCCGGCGCCTATGCCACGGGCTCCGAGATTTACGGGCTGGAGGAGGCACGAGAGCTTCCCGGCGCCAATATTTTCCACGCGGGCACCATGGCTGACCAGGGCGGCATCCTCGCCAATGGCGGGCGCGTGCTGGCGGTGAACGCCACGGGCGCGGATCTGCGCGAGGCGATCTCCCGCGCCTATGCGGTGGTCGATGCCATCGACTGGGAGGACGGCTTCTGCCGCCGCGATATCGGGAAGAGGGCGCTGTAGGGCGGCAAGGCGCGCGGCATTGACGGCAAAGAATTTTACACTCTAGGGTTGTGCGTCTTTGCGCCGCCAAACCTTAGACCCAATGTCCGCTGAGCGATCGGCGGCCCGCTCTCGTCATGTAAAATGTTGAGGGTTGTGCCGAATGGCCGGCACAGAGCCTCATACATGGAGGGCGGACCGAATGGACAATATCACCTTTGTCGGCATGGACGTGCATAAAGCGACGATATGTGTGGCAGTGGCTGAGAGCCGCCGTGGCGGCAGCAAGGGTTCAATGATCCACCACAGCGTGTCAGCGACAAGACGCGACGACGTCCCGTCTCATGAATCACGCTGTCCGCGTCGGGCAAGAGGATTTGAAGGGGACGCTTAGCATCAGCCGCGAAGTTTAACCTTTCTCCAATGACAACAAGACAGACAGTTCCCGTTTGTCGCCATTGTGACTAATCACATCCGGAACAAATGCTTGATTTGCCGTTAAGGTAACGATCGTATCCGCTGGTATGTGAATGACCTGTACGGTTGCTTGCCCGATAAGATAGACGGCCTGTCCCGATGGGGTAGTAACTGTAACTTGTACTGGGGCAGAAAGAGGTGTCCATTTCCCCGCTAATGTCAGCGTTATCGGTGTTCCATGGGTAACAACACGAACCTGCCGCTCCATCCAGTTCTGCGGCGCGGCTGAAGGCCAGTAATCACCCTCAGTATGGTAATAATCAAGTGCTGGTCAAGGTTGCACCTTCACGACATCGATCCCGTGGTCCATGTGCTGCGGCCAGCCCTGCGCGGTAATGGCGGCAATCAGCGCAGGCTGCGTGCCCGGGCCGATCAAAATGTCATCGACACTATGCGTTGCGCAAAAAGCGGTAAGATCATTGCCGAAGTCAGGTCCAGGCACTCCGTGAAAAAGCTCATTCAAAATAGGAAAGCGCCATTCCGAGAATGGATCGAAGCCGGTATAACCGCCCGATTGGGTGAATCGCATGCTCGCGTCCACCTGCCACGCCATCCCACTCCCGTTTGCACCGAATGGAAGAATAATTACATTGGGCTTCGTCCCAAGTGCTTGGTTCACATTTTTCGGCGTAAAAAATGGCTGTGCTGGCCAACGGGTCCAGGCATATCGATGTGAGTTAGGCACAATAAACAGGCATGCAAGCCCGGCGAGCGCAAACCGCCATAACCGCGTGCGCCCAATGCCCGGCGTCGCTAAGTATAACGCCGCGACAATCGCCGAAATGAGAGACACGTACATCGTGAAACGTGTTGGCAAAGCTGAGTTTATCAAAGGAAGTTTTTCGCCAAGCCACCAGGGTAATGGCAATTGCGTCTGCACTCCCGCGATATGAAGCCAGGGGCCTAAGCTCAATACGGCACGTCTGACAAACCTTTCACCAGATAAAATAAAAATGGCGCGGCCAATATCGTCATCACCACACCGGCAAAGACAATGTCGATTGCCAGACGCCACAAGCCCGGCCGATCCATCTTTGGGGCACAGGCCAGGAAGATGACCCAGGTAATTGCGCCGAGAAAGCATAATGTCGCCAGAATCTCGCTTGATAGCCCAAGTTGAAGCAAAAGAGTTACTGCTAGAGCCGTCACAAAGCCTGCGCGTCCTAGTTGTCCATGGAAGCGTCGCACGCACAACAAGATCGCAACAGGTATAAGGGAAGGTTAGATCGAGATTAAGATGCCCCAGAAGCTGGCCGTTTTCGTAAGACGAGAATCCAAATAAATAGCCGCCGACAAGGGCAGCGACCCAGTCACCTGTCAGATACCGCACCAAAAGAAAGGCCGTTCACGCAGAAAGAACTGGCGCCATCAAGGTTAATAGGTTGTAGGACAGGACCGCACCACCCAGCACCGTGATCGGGAAGCTTAACAGCGCAGCCGACGGCACTGAGGTCCGCCATGTCATATTATCCCCGTGGGGAAACCAAACATAATTTGAAATAAACGGGTTAAGACCATGAGAAATTGCAAAGGGCCACCAACGGAGGAACCATATGAATGATAGCGGATCTCCATATTGTCCGAAGTACCAGCGCGTCCAGCTCCCGTCTTGCCGAAAAAATCAAAGTTAAAATGGTATAGATAAAAAAGGAAGTGCGACTATCAGCATGTGATGAGCGCTTGTCGCGCGAATTTGGGCTTTTTTAGAACAAATCATAAACACGACGTTCCAATTCAAAATGCAGTTTGATCGATCAAGCAGATCGGGACGCCATTGCAGCTTGGATACTGCTTTGCCGTTCCGATGTTGGTATGATACGTGGAACATTCACTGCAGATCAACTGTGTGCCGTTCCGGGCCGAGGTCATGGCCACCTATCATCCGATCTATGTAATCCGTGATCCAAAATAGATCGGGTGGTTTTACCAAGGATATTGGCGTTTCCATCGACCAGATGACAGCGAATAAAGATAAAAGTGCGGGACACCCCCGCAACACCCCCGCCTGAGATTAGGAAGGAACTGATGCCGGCATTGACCCGGCACCGAAGCGAAGGAAGGGGATCAAAATTGTAGGACCCAGTCACGCTGCCCAAGTTCTCGACGGATAGCAGCCTCGATCCCCCCAACCAAGCCTGCGTGACCGATGTCCGCTTTTTGGGAAGGTCAAGTAGCCTCGGTATGACCGGAAATGGGCTCGTAGCTTTGGGCACTGGGCGGCGCTGAACGTCCGCGCCTGAGATCACCTCCCGGGCCGGCCTATCCCCGGTTTGGGTTGATTTTGGCAGCAAAGCCAATCTTGCCGGCGAACCCGGTGGTGGTATCTGCTTTGACGGATAGAGGGCACTCCGATAGGCTTTAGCCGCAGGCTAGCCTTGTCCATCACCATGATACATAGGCAACAGTATTATGACCAGTTTCGTCGGATTCGTACCGGTCGGCGGCATCATCGCGGCAATCCTTTTCGGCAGCGCGGTCATTGCCATGTTGGCGGCCCGCTTTCTGCCCGAGCATCATATGACGTCAGAAACGAAAAGCGTGGTCTCCGTATCGATTGCCGTTGTCGGGACCATGTCGGCCCTTGTTGTCAGCCTGCTTATATCAACGGCCAACTCGTCATTTACCGCCAAGGCGCAGGAGGTTACGACAGTCTCGGCGGATACGATCAGCCTGGACCGTTTGCTGCGCCGCTATGGACCGCAGGCGCAAGATATTCGCGCGATGCTGCAACAATACACGGTGGCGGAACTGCAAGATTTTTTCCCGGAACAATCCAGCCAGACCGCCAATTTGGAAGACGGCGCAAGTATCGCCATGCTGGAGGCGTTGCAGGACAAAGTCCTGGCACTCACGCCCGCCAATAGCACCCAGACCTGGCTGCAGGCGCAGGCGCTTACTCTTACTGGCGCTATGTTGTCCGCGCGCTGGCAGTTGGGGCAGGACGATTTGAGCAAATCCCCGTTGCCCATTCTGGTACTGATGGTGTTCTGGTTCGCTGTCATATTTGCCAGCTTTGGTTTGTTCTCGCCCCGCAATGCAACCGTCATCGCCGCGCTGTTCCTCAGCGCGGTTTCCATCGGCACCGCAATCCGTATGACGGTGGAGTTGCAGCGGCCTTTTGACGGCCTTGTCCGGATCTCCAGCGCGCCACTGACCCAAGCTCTTACGATAATTGAGCGCTGATCAGACGGTAATCGGTGACCGCCTTCTGCGCCTCCTTGTCCCTGTGGGCCGTGTGGCTGGCGGGTCAGCCGCCGCGCAGCCAATGGCAGCGTGACCCAAACCAAATGGCCTCCGGGAAAATCGGAGCGGCTCGTCCCTTCAGCCGATAAATTTCTGACTCGACTCTCAGGACCGGTTGTGGATTATATGTTCCTGTTATGTTCTTGTCCTCACTTTCCATCCCGGATGCCATGCCCGCCGTGCTGAGGCGTGCCGGAGCCATGCATGAGTTGCGTGCCCCGAATGGCACGGCAGCGCATGCGGGTCTGGCGGTGCGCGTGCTGGCGGTGCTGCCTGCCGCCGTGCCGGTGCTGTGGGTGAGCGCGGCGCCGGACTGGTATCCCCCGGGGCTGGTCTGGGCAGGGCTCGACCCAGCGCGCTGCCTGTTTGCCCAGGCCCCTGGCGATGCCGAGGTACTGGCCACGCTGGAGACCGCCCTGCGCGGCGGCATGGCGGGCGTGGGGGAGTGCGGCGGACTCACGCGTCTGGCGGCCAAGCGCCTGGCACTGGCGGCGAAGCAGGGCAGCACGCTGGGGCTGGTGTTGCGCCATGCGCCTGCCTGCACGGCGCAGGATTCCACAGCCTTTGCCTCGCGCTGGATGGTGTCTGCCGCACCCGGCGGCCAGTTACGCGCCGAGCCGCTCTATACCAAGGGGCCGATGCCGGGCGCGTATCTGTTCACGCTGGAGGAGGAGCCGGATGCTGCCGCGCCGCTGGCTGTCTCTATGCTGCGCCGGACCGGCTGATCTGGCCGCCCTGGCGCTGTGGTGCCAGGCGTACACGCCGCTCACCGCGCCTGACCCGCCGGACGGCGTGCTGCTGGACATCACCGGCTGCGCGCATCTGTTTGGCGGCGAGGCCGGGCTAATGGCGCGGCTGACCGAACGCCTGCCCGGGGCGCGGATGGCGATCGCCGGCACTGCCACGGCGGCCTGGGGGCTGGCTCGCTACGAGGGCACATTGATGACCCTCCCTTTGGCGGCGCTGCGGTTGCCGCCGGAGACCATCGCCAAGCTCCGCCGTATCGGCATCCGCACGGCGGGGCAGTTGGCCCGTTTGCCGCGTGCCGGGCTGATGGCGGGCTATGGACCGGAGCCGGCGATGCGTCTGGCCCAGGCGTTGGGCGAGGCACCGGAGGTGATCCGCTTCATCACCCCGCCGCCGGAATGGCGGGAGGTGGAGCATTACCCGGAGACGATCCTTTTGCCCGCTCAGTTGCAGGGCGCGCTCACCCGGCTGGCCACGCAACTCTGCGCGCGGCTGGCAAAGGCCACGCTGGGCGCCACGGCGTTGCTGGCACGCTTTTACCGTGTCGACCGCGCCTGCCCGGAAATCCGCCTCGTCTTCGCTGCCCCCTGCCGGGATGAAGCGCAGATGGCCAAGCTGTTGCTGGAAAAACTGGCGCAGGAGATCGATCCCGGATTTGGCGTAGAGGCGTTGAGCCTGGAGGCCACAGCGGCCGAGCCTCTGGCCCTGGTGCAGCGGCACATGGAAGCCGAGACGCCGGATTATTCGCGCCCGCTTAACACCCTGCTCAACCGGCTGGGGGCCGCCCGGCTTTGGCGGGTGGCGCCGCATGAATTGCATATCCCGGAATTCGCGGCAAAGCGGGTGGCGGTGACTGCGCCGCCCGCATCCTGGACCAGGCCCAGCCATCCACGCCCGATACGGCTGCTGCCCAAGCCCGAGCCCATCACCGCCATTGCCCCGGTGCCGGATGATCCGCCCGTACAGTTCAACTGGGCGGGCAAGGTGCACCGGGTGCGCTGGGCGACGGGGCCGGAGCGCATCGCCCGTGACTGGTGGGTGCATCCGTACGATCCCACCCGGCCGGAGACGGAGAAGATAAGGGATTACTATCAGGTGGAGGATGCCGAAGGCGCGCGCTTCTGGCTGTTCCGCGCCGGGATGCATGAGGGCGTGCAGCCCGCGCGCTGGTATCTGCACGGGTTCTTCGCATGAGCTACGCGGAGTTGGTCTGCCAGAGCGCCTTCTCCTTCCTGGAGGGTGCCTCGCATCCGCAAAGCCTGGTGGAGCGGGCCAAGGCATTGGGGCATGGCGCCATTGGCATCGCCGACAGGAATACGGTGGCGGGCGTGGTGCGGGCGTATGTGGCGGCCAAGGACGCCGGGCTGCGCCTGGTGGTGGGCGCGCGGCTGGTGCTCACCGACGCGCCGGAGCTAGTCTGCTACCCCTCTGACCGCGCCGCCTGGGGGCGGCTGTGCCGGCTGCTGACCATCGGCAAGGAACGGGCCACCAAGGCCGGGTGCCTGCTGCGCTTCGAGGATGTTCTGGCCCACGCCGAGGGGCAGGTGTTCATCGCCGTGCCGCCGCCAGTGCTGGATGATGCCTTTACAGCCTTCGTCCGCAGCACCGGTGTTTATGTGGCGGCCATGCGCCGCTACGCGCCGAACGATACCGAACGTCTGCGCGCCCTGCACAATCTCGCCGGGCGCCGGATGGTGGCAGCCAACGATGTCCTCTACCACGCCCCGGAGGTGCGGGAGTTGCAGGACGTGATGCGCTGCATCCGCCTGGGATGCACCATCGAGGACGCCGGGTTCCGCCTGGAGCCGCATGGCGAGCGGCATCTCAAATCTCCCGCCGAGATGGCGCGCCTGTTCCGCGCCTACCCCGGGGCGCTGGCCGTGCAGCGCGAGATTCTGGAGCGGATCAGCTTCTCGTTGGACCAGATTTCCTATGAGTACCCCGACGAGCCGGTGCCGCCTGGGCTGACGCCGGATGAGCATCTGGCTGCCCTGGTATGCGAAGGGGCAGAACAGCGCTATCCGGATGGCGTGCCGGACAAAGTGGCGGTCCTGTTGGCCAAGGAACGCGCCGTTATCGCCCAGCTCGACTACGCGCGGTATTTTCTCACGGTGCATGACATCGTCCGCTATGCGCGGAGCCGGGGCATTCTCTGCCAGGGGCGTGGCTCGGCAGCCAATTCCGCCGTCTGCTACGTGCTCGGCATCACCGCCGTGGACCCGATGGAAAGTGATCTGCTGTTCGAGCGCTTTGTTTCCGCCGCGCGCCAGGAACCACCGGATATCGACGTGGATTTTGAGCATGAGCGGCGCGAGGAGGTGATCCAGTATCTCTACGAGCGCTATGGCCGCCACCGCGCCGCCATTGCCGCCACCGTCATCCACTACCGCCCGCGCTCGGCCATCCGCGAGGTGGCCAAAGTAATGGGCTTGCCCGAATCCACCGCCGCCACGCTCGCCGCGCAGAGCTGGAACCCTGGCGATGAACTCTGGTCCGCCGACACGCTGCGCGAGGCCGGGCTGGACCCGGAGGAACCCCGCCTGCAACGCGCTGTGCACTTGGCGCGCGAACTGGTGGGGCTGCCGCGGCATCTGTCCCAGCATGTCGGCGGCTTCGTGCTCACGCGCGGGCGGCTGGACGAGAGCGTGCCCATCGGCCCCGCCGCCATGGCGGGGCGCAGCTTCATCGAGTGGGACAAGGACGACATAGACGCGTTGAAGATGATGAAGGTGGATGTGCTGGCGCTGGGGATGCTCACCTGCATCCGCAAATGTTTTTCACTCCTCGGTATTAAGGACCTCGCCGACATCCCGCGCGAGGACGCAGCCGTGTATGAGATGCTCAGCCGCGGAGATTCCGTCGGCGTGTTCCAGGTGGAGAGCCGGGCGCAGATGAACATGCTGCCGCGCCTTCGTCCCCAGAAATTCTACGATCTGGTCATCGAGGTCGCCATCGTGCGTCCAGGGCCGATCCAGGGCGACATGGTGCATCCTTACATACGCCGCCGCCAGGGCAAGGAGCAGGTGAGCTACCCTGCCCGCGCCGGCGGATTACCCAATGAGCTGGAAGACATATTGCACAAAACCTTGGGCGTGCCGCTGTTCCAGGAGCAGGCGATGAAGATCGCCATGGTGGCGGCGGACTTCACTGGCGACGAGGCCAACGGCCTGCGCCGGGCCATGGCCAGCTTCCGGCATGTGGGCACCATCCAGAGATTCCGCGAGATGATGGTGGGGCGCATGGTGGCGCGCGGCTATGCGCAGGACTTCGCCGAGGCGTGCTTCCGGCAGATCGAGGGATTCGGCAGTTACGGTTTCCCCGAGAGCCACGCCGCCAGTTTCGCACATCTGGTCTATGTCTCGGCCTGGCTGAAATGCCACCATCCGGCGGCGTTCGCCTGCGCGCTCATCAACGCCCAGCCGATGGGGTTTTATGCCCCGGCGCAGATCATCCGCGATGCCCGCGAGCATGGGGTGGAAGTGCGGCCCGTGGACGTCAACGCCTCGTCCTGGGACTGCACGCTGGAGGACGGGGCATTGCGGCTCGGTTTCCGGTTGGTGGATGGTTTCCAGCACGGTTGGGCCGAAAAGCTGGTGGCGGCGCGTGGCGAGGGCTTTGCCGACATGGCGGCACTGGAGGAAGCGGGGTTGGTGCGTGCCGCCCTGGAGCATCTGGCCGAAGCCGACGCGCTGCGCGGCCTGGCGATGGAGCGGCGCCAGTCCCTGTGGCATGTGGCGGCGCGGCAAGCACCGGCGCCGCTCTTCACCCCGAGCGCAGCACCGCAGGCTGAGTTGCCGCTGATGAGCGCAGGCGAAGCGGTGGTGGCGGATTACCGCAGCGTGGGGCTGTCGCTGCGTGCTCACCCTTGCGCCCTGCTGCGAGACAAGCTGACCGCCGCCGGGGCCGTGACCTGCATGCAAGCCCCCCAGGCGCGTGATGGCGCAAAGCTGCGGCTTGGAGGCCTGGTCATCGTCCGCCAGCGGCCCGGCACCGCCAAAGGCACGGTGTTTATCACCATCGAGGACGAGACCGGCATCGCCAACCTCATCGTCTGGCCCTCTCTGGTGCAAAGCCTGCGCCGGCAGATCATCGGCGCCACGCTGCTCATTGCCGAAGGCCGCCTGCAGCGCTCTGAGGAAGGCGTGACCCATATCACCGTCGAACGCCTCGCCGATCGCTCGGCTTGGCTCGCCGGGCTGGATGGGCCCGATGGTGCGTTACCCCCGCAGCGCCGCCCTGGCCATCCGCGCCAAGAGCGCATCGTTGGCAAAAGCCGGGATTTTCATTAAAAATGGGCCGCCGCAACCGCGCTGCCGCCTCGGCGCAGGAAAGGCCGAAATCTGGACGATTGGCTCCCGAGTTGGTTCCAGGCATCGCCACCTCCCGGCGCGGCTACGGAACTGGCCCTGCCCAAGCGACATCGCCGTGACGGAGAGGGCTGTGTTTGAGGGCCCCACTCCAGGGGACCAATTTCAAGAGCCGGCTGGAACAACGGGGGTGTTCATGTTGTGGCGCACCATTTTGGCCGCCGGCGGACCTGGGCATGTCGTGACACATATTCTCCCTGACATTTAATATTTATAAATTTTGCCCCAAAGCCTGGAAAATCAAATGGCCAGACCATATTATTTAATGTACTGTCGGTGCGGTTCCGCAGGGATGTAAGCAGGGAGCGGTCCCGGCAAAAACCAAATAACAAATCAATACACGCACTACAGTTTCCCGCTGAATTCCAAAAATTCCCTGAATAAGGCGGCTAAAATGAACAGGAGGAAAAGCCCATGAGCGAGGCAGTCTGGGGGCGGCTCTTTCGCGGCACTCAAAGGGCTCGAAAAGAGTTGAGCCGTGGGCGCCGGATTTTATTTGGCACGATCAGAGTATTGCATTTGCTCGGCTGGGGCGCTGCATTGTTTTTGCTCGGCTGGGGCGCGAGCATTGAGGCGCGGACCTCATATCTGCAGTCACGATTCTTCACCTGGTTCGACGGCGGCATAAAATACTGGGTGGCGCCAGGTGCCAGCCCGTCGATCCGTTTTCCCCAATCTGGTCCTCGCGATATGCGGCTCGGCTATGCGGGGCTCTCCACCATCATCCCATCGCTGGAGGCGCATCAATTCCAGATTGTTCACCAGGCACAGTGGTCGTCACGGCTCGATTGGTTCGTCGCCAATGGCGGCTACGCGCTCTACACCCCCAAGCAGCGCACCGGCCTGACAATCTATGACCGCACCAGCATACCATTATTCGCGGCTTCCTACCCCGAACGCATCTACGATAATTTTAATGAAGTGCCGCCGTTGGTTGCGAATAGTCTGATTTCCATCGAGGATCATGACCTGTTCGACATGACAAATCCGCAGCGCGATCCAGCCGTTGCGTGGAACCGTTTCATCCTCGCCTCTGGCGGACGCATAGCTGGGCTAATCAATCACAGCTGGCAGCGGGGAGGGGCCAGCACCTTGGCAACGCAGATTGTGAAGTTCAATGATTCCCCCGGCGGACGTACGGGGGGGGTGGGCGAAAAGCTACGCCAGATGGTGACCGCTGCCGCCGATGCCTACCAGAACGGACCGGACACGACGGCGGCCCGCCGGGAGATTCTCGTGACCTATCTGGATTCAACGCCGCTCGCTTCACGCCCCGGCTATGGCGAGGTCATCGGCATTCCAGAGGCGCTGTGGGTCTGGTACGGTACCGATCTCGCCGAAGCCAACGCGGTGCTAACGCAGCCCGCCCCGACCGCGCAGGCCCTTGCGCGCCAGGGCGAGATTTACCGCCAGGTGCTGAGCCTGATCCTGGCCGGGCAGCGGCCCGCTTATTATCTGGTCCAGGACCGGGAGGCGTTGGAGACGCTGACTGATGCGTATCTTCGCAAACTTGGCCATGACGGGGTCATCCCGGCCCCGTTGCGCGACGCGGCTCTCGCCTCCAGGCTGGAATTCCGCGATGCACTGCCACCGCCGGCGCAATTTTCCTTTGTCGGCAATAAGGCTACCGATTGGCTGCAGACGGAACTTCTCTCTTTGCTGAGCCTGCAGAATCTGTGGAGTCTGGACCGTTATGACCTCACGGCCTATTCAACCATAGATGAAGCGGCGCAACAGCGGGTAACGAATGTTCTTACCCGCCTGGGTGACCCTGCCTACGATCAGTCGTTGGGATTGTTCGGGCATCTGATGCTCCAGCCCGGCAATAATCCAGCGCCCATCAATTGGAGTTTCGTTCTCTATGAGCGTGGCGCCAACGCCAATTATGTGCGCGTCCATGCCGACAGCCTGAACCAGCCGTTCGACATCAATTCCGGCGCCAAGCTGCAACTCGGCTCGACCGCCAAGCTGCGCACGCTGATCACCTATCTCGACATTATGGTCGCCCTGCACAAGGAACTCGCCACCACGCCCACACCAGAATTGCTGCATATCGCGGCAACCGCCCCGGATAACCTTACCCGCTGGGCGGCGGGGTATCTCGCCGGGACGAACGATCGGGCATTGCAGCCAATGCTCGATGCGGCGATGCAGCAAACCTATTCAGCATCGCCCGCCACCTTTTTTACCGGCGGCGGCGAGAATTCATTCGGCAATTTCGAGCCCTGGGAAAATACCCTGAACCCAACTGTCGAATACGCGTTCGAGAATTCAATAAACTGTGCCTTTATCCGGATTCTCCGCGACATCAGGGACTACTACATCGCGCAAAGCGGCGTTGATAAGGCACAACTTCTCTCCGATCCGGACGACGAGGGGCGAGTGGCCTATTTGGATCGCTTCGCCGCACAGGAGGGGCGCCGCTATCTCCATGGCTTCTACACCAGCTATAAGGGGCTCACGCCGTCCCAGGCGGTCGAAAAGCTGGCGGGGCATACGGCGCCAATGGCCAGCCACCTCGCGGACCTCTTTCTCGCGATCAATCCGAATGCGGGACAGGCGGCGATGACGGCGTTTCTGCAAGCGCACATGCCGAAGCAGGCCTTCGCGGAACTCACCGCGGACAGGCTCTCGCAGCTTTATGGAGAGTTTGCCGGGGGCAAGCTGTCGCTCAACGATGCGGGCTATATCGCCAACGTGCACCCGCTCGAAATTTGGCTCGTCATCTATTTGCAGACACACCCCACCGCGACATGGAATGATGTTGCGGCGGCGAGCGGTGACGTGATCTTGAAATCCTATGCATGGCTGCTCAAACCAGACAAGACATTTCAACAGAATGTCCGCATCGACACGCTGATCGAACAGGATACGTTCAAGCTCATTTGGCAGGATTGGCACCGCCAGGGTTATCCGTTCGACCATCTCGTGCCATCGCTGGGAACCGCCATTGGCGCGTCGGGTGACCGTCCTGACGCGCTGGCTGACCTGATGGGCATCATTCTGAACAATGGTGTGCGGTTGCCAACCGTTGATCTGGATCGTCTCAATTTTGCCGATAGCACACCCTACCAGACGGATCTTGCAAGCCAAGGCACCCCGCAACAAGTTATGGATCCGGCCGTTGCGCAAACTGTACGGCAGGCGTTGCTGGGTGTTGTCCAAAACGGCACTGCCAGCGGCGTTGCCGGGGCGTACCGGGCGCCTGATGGCAACTTAATCCAGGTCGGCGGTAAGACCGGCAGTGGCGACAACCGCTATCACATCTACGGCCCTGGCGGTGTTCTGCGGGGCGAACGGGTGGTGGACCGTACCGCGACGTTCGTGTTCTTCCTTGGCGACCATTTTTTTGGTACGGTGACGGCTTACGTCCCCGGACCACAAGCCGCTGGCTTCAGTTTCGACAGTGCGATGTCCGTGCAGCTTTTGAAGGAGCTACAGCCACAACTTGCGCCGTTACTGTGGCCATCGAAATCAACCGCCATGCATGTGGCCGCATCTGCAACATCAAAACCAGCCACGCAGAATGAGGGGCATGACACTGTTGCATCCTCCGAAAAGGCGGCCGCGCCAACCAATAGCCAAGCCCTGAAATAATATCTTTGCCGAAGCCTCTCGACGATCGTGTCCCACCGCTTCTACACCACGAGGTGGGACATGATCCTGTTTCACAAATTCAAAAGTTAATTTGTTTGGCTGCATGATACGATTCGTAACAGTTGCTGGGTCGGAACTAAGCCCCGGCGTGACCGGTCCGTAAAAACCGAACGCCAGTCTGCGGTAAGCCGGAAACACGCACCGGCCCAACACCTGGCGCGAATAGGGTGCCGCCGGTGAAGCGCAGTTCCGCCTGGTCCCCTTGGCGCAGCCCGGTTTCCAGCAGCGCGTCGGCCGTCATGGCGGCTTCCAGGGTGATCCCGCCGCGTGTGAGGCTGACGCGTGCCTGCGCGCCGGTGGCGGTGATGCGCCCCACGCGCCAGCTGCCCTGCGCCGCCGGCACCGGCACCAGATGGTGCGGGCGGATGAACACCTCCGCCCTGCCATCCGGCACGCTGGCATGGCCGATCTCGAACCCGGCCTCGGCGCGGATCACGCCGTTTTGCACCTGCACGGCGAGATGGTTGCTCTCGCCCAGGAACTCATGGATGAACGGGTTGGCAGGGTTCTGGTAGATGTCGATCGGCTTGCCCTCCTGGCCGATTTTCCCGTCCTTCATAATCACGACACGGTCGGCGAGGTCGAACGCCTCTTCCTGGTCGTGCGTCACGAAAATGGTGGTGATGTGCATCTCGTCATGCAGCTGGCGCAGCCAGCGGCGCAGATCGCGGCGCACCACGGCGTCCAGCGCGCCAAAAGGCTCGTCGAGCAGCAGCACGCGCGGCTGGCTGGCGAGCGCGCGGGCCAGGGCCACGCGCTGGCGTTGCCCGCCGGAAAGCTGCGCCGGGTAGCGGCTGGCCAGAGTCTCAAGCTGAATGAGCTTCAGCAGCTCCTCCACCTTGGCCTTAACCACCGGCTTGGCGGTTTTGCGGATGCGCAGCGGGAAGGCGATGTTCTCGAACACGGTCATGTGCCGGAACAGCGCATAATGCTGGAACACGAAGCCCACGCCGCGCTCGCTGGCATGACGGGTGGTGGCGTCCTCCGCGCCGACGGAGATGCTGCCCCAGTCCGGCTGGTCCAGCCCGGCGATGAGCCGCAGCAGCGTTGTCTTGCCCGAGCCCGAGGGGCCGAGCAGCGCCAGCAACTCGCCTGGGTGGACGGTGAGGTTCACGTCCGACAGCACCACTTGGCCGCCAAAGGCGCGGGAGACGTTGGCGATCTTGATCTCGGTGGGCATCAGTTTGCTTTCCTGCGTTTGACGGCGGCAAGCTCCTCGCGCAGCGAGAATTCCAGCGCCGCCTTGAGGACAAGGGTGACAAGAGCCAGCATGGCGAGTAGCGAGGCCGCCGCAAACGCTGCCTGTATTTCATAGGATTCGTAGAGGGATTCAACCGCCAGCGAAAGTGTGTCCGTGGAGCCGAACACCTTGCCCGAGACGACAGAGACGGCGCCGAACTCGCCCATGGCGCGGGCATTGCAGAGCAGCACGCCGTATAACAGGCCCCAGCGGATTTTCGGCAAGCTGACGCGCCAGAAAATCTGCCACCCGGAAGCCCCGAGCGTGACCGCCGCTTCCTCTTCCTCATTGCCCTGCTCCTGCACCAGCGGGATCACCTCACGTGCCACAAAGGGGAAGGTGACAAAGATGGTGGCGATGATCATGCCCGGCAAGGCAAAGATGATCTGGATGTTGTGCGCCGAGAGCCAGCCGCCGAGCAGGCCATTGAGGCCGAACAGCAGCACCTCAAGCAGGCCAGCGATGACGGGTGAGATGGAGAATGGCAGGTCGATGAGGGTGATGAGCAGGTTGCGTCCCTTGAAGTCGAACCGGCCAATGCACCAGGATGCGCAGATGCCGAAGATGAGGTTCGCCGGCACCGCCACGGCGGCGATGGTCAGCGTCATCCAAATTGCCGACTGCACGTTGGGATCGGCGATGGCGGCGAAATAGGCACCAAGCCCGGCCGAGAGTGCCTGCGCGAACACGGCAATGAGCGGCAGCAGCAGAAACACCGCCATGAAGGTAAGCGCGGCGCTGATGAGCAGAATTCTATTGGCCATGGCGCTTCCTCACCCAGGCTTGCAGCAGGTTGATGGTGAGCAGCAGCAGGAACGACACCGCCAGCATGAGCACGCCGATGGCGGTGGCGCCCTGATAGTCGAACTGGTCCAGTTCTTGCACGATGAGCAGCGGCACGATCTCGGAGATCATCGGCTTGTTGCCGGCGATGAAGATGATAGAGCCGTACTCGCCGAGGCAGCGGGCGAGGGCCAGGGCGAAGCCGGTGAGCAGCGCGGGCAGAATGGCAGGCAGGGAGATGCGCAGGAAAATCTGCGCGGCGGACGCGCCCATGAGATGCGCCGCCTCCTCCTGCTCGGGCTCCAGATCCTCGATGACCGGCTGCACAGTGCGCACGATGAAGGGCAAGGAGATGAACATCATCGCGACCACGATGCCGGCCGGTTGATAGGCGACGGCAATGCCCAAATGCGCGAGTTGGCTGCCGATCCAGCCATCCGGCGCGTACAGTGCGGAGAGTGAAATACCGGCCACTGCTGTGGGCAGCGCAAAGGGCAGGTCCACTAGCGCATCAGCCAGACGGCGGAAGGGAAACTTGTAGCGGGTGAGCACCCAAGCCACGAGCAGCCCGAACACGGCATTGGCCAGGCTGGCGTATAGTGCCGAACGCAGGCTTACCCACAGATCGGCCAACACACGCGCCCGGGTGATCTCCGCGAGGAAGGCGCCCCAGCCCATGCCCGCGGTGAACCACAGCATCACCCCCAGTGGCCCCAGCACAATGACAAAGAGCCAGAGCAATGTGATGGCGAGGCTGGGCGCAAAACCCGGCAGCACGCTGGCGGAACGCCAGGTGAAGCCGCGCGACGCGGGTTGAACAGAGGCGCTCACGCCGGGCGCTTCAGCTGCTAATTCCGAAGAACTGCGCGCCGCTCTGGCCAAAGGCCTGGTCCAGATAGCCGCCATTGCCAAAGAATTGCGGCTGCGCCTTGGCCCAGCCGCCGAAATTGGCAACGGTGACGAGATTCACATTGGGGAACTGGCTGGCATATTTCTCCGCGACGCCAGGGTCGCGCGGACGGAAGAAGTTCTGCGCGATCACTTCCTGCGCCTCTGGCGAGTACAGGTATTCGAGATACGCCGTGGCGAGCGCGCGGGTGCCATGCTGGTCCACGTTTTTGTCCACTACCGCGACAGGCGGCTCGGCCAGGATTGAGATCGAGGGCACCACGATCTCATAGTCGCCATTGCCAGCATGCTTGATGGACTGGAACGCATCCGACTCCCAGCCCACCAGCACGTCACCGATATTGCGCTGCGTGAAGGTGAGGGTGGAGCCGTGCGCGCCGGAATCCAGCACCGGCACGTTGGCAAAGAATTTCTGCAGATAGCTCAGCGCGGCCTTGTCGCTGCCATAGGCCTTCTGCGCCCAGGCCCAGGCGGCCAGCACGTTCCAGCGCGCCCCGCCCGAGGTCTTGGGGTTCGGCGCCACAATCTGCACGCCAGGCTTCACCAAGTCACCCCAGTCCTTGATGTTCTTGGGGTTGCCCTTCCGCACCAGGAATACGATGGTGGAGGTGTATGGGGTGGAGTTGTCCGGCAAGCGGGACTGCCAGTCCGGCGCTATCAGCCCCTTCTTGGCGATGGCATCAATATCATAGGCCAGGGCAAGCGTCACAACATCAGCCGGCAGACCCTCGATGACCGCTCGCGCCTGCGCGCCGGAGCCGCCATGAGAAAAATTCAGGGTGGGGGTAACGCCCGTCTTCTTCGCCCAATAGGCGGCGAACAGCTTGTCGTAGGCGGTGTAGAGCTGCGCCG
Source organism: uncultured Alphaproteobacteria bacterium (assembly GCA_963750235.1). GTDB lineage: Bacteria > Pseudomonadota > Alphaproteobacteria > Acetobacterales > Acetobacteraceae > Acidocella. The sequence continues at coordinate 179,817 of CAVVPW010000001.1, read as the reverse complement.
TGGGGTCGAAGGAGACGTTCAGCAGCGTGCTGGCATCGGCCAGCGCGGGCGCCGCGGTCAGTGCGGAGGCGGCGCCAGCGGCGGAGAGCGCCAGGGCGGCGCGGCGGGTAAGGCGGATGGTCATGTCGAGCGTCCCTTGCTTGCGATTGGCTATGTGGTTCCCACAATCCTAGTTAATGAATATGCACACTTAGTCCACATAAACAATAGGGTTAAATGAAATTTATCCCAACTTCCCAGGCCGCGCTCAACGCTTCGGCCATTGCCAAGTTGTGAATTAGCGCCCAACTCGGCCCCGCCCTTGATGGCCCTTAAGGCATTGAATTTCTGTTAGAAAATTGAATTTCGGCAGGGTTCCGATCGGCGCCGCACTGCATCCGGCACCATGGCAAGTAAGTAGGATGGGTGGAGCGAAGCGGAACCCATCGATGGTGCGGGGAGGATTGATGGGTTGCGCTGCGCTCCACCCATCCTACTGCTTGCTAGTAGAAGCCCACCCCCCCACCGCTTCCCCTTCAATTCACGGCAATCGCCGTCACACCAACCACCGCCAACGCCGCCAAGCCATAAACCAGTCCCACCGGGCCGAGCAGCGCCATCGCCGCACCCATGGCGGGCGGGGCAAAAATACCGCCGAGCGTGTAAATCACCATCGCGAGCGACATCGCCCTGGCCAGCGCAACGCCGGAGAAGCGCGCTCCCAGCTTCACGATGCCCACGGTGAAGAGCCCGCCCTGCGCCAGCCCCCAAAGCGCCAGCACCGGCCAGACCGCGCCGCCGCCCAGGCAGAACGGCACTGCCGGGGGCAGGGCGATCATCACCACGCCTGTCACCAGTTTCAGCGCGCGGCGGTTGAGCTTGTCGGCGAGCGCACCGCAAACAAAAGCCCCCGCTGCCACGCCCGTCTGGCACACCACCACCAGCAGCGCCGCTTTGTGAATGCCAGCGCCCAGGCCAAGGCCCATGACCGGCAGGAGCGAGAGATTGCACGCCTCCGTCAGTCCCACCAGCCCGATGCTGATGAACGACGCCAGCTCCGCCCGCAGCACAGTGAAAGCCTTCACCGTGCCCGGTTTTTCCGCAATGCCGCTTTGCTCTCGCCCGGCCATGGTGAGTATCAGCGTGGCCAGCATCACCACCAGCGCCGCCGCCAGGAACGGCCCGCGCCCGGTGCTGCCGGTAAGTGCCAGCATTCCCGGCCCGGCGGCCATGGAGCCGCTCAGCACCAGCTCATAGGCGCCGATCAGCCTTCCGCGCAGATGCTCCGGCACGCTGCCGTTGATCCATGTATCCATGCCCGCCCAGCGCAAACCGAGCGAGGCGCCGAGCAGCAGACACAGCACGGCCCATAGCGGCACGGCGCGCGTGGCGGCGAAGCCGAGGAACACCAGCACCGACGCGCCCATGCCGGCGAGCACCATGCGTTGCAGCCCGAGCCTGTGCATAAGCTTCGGGATGAACCCGGAGACCGCCAGCAACCCCACCCAGGGCAGGCCCGAGATCACGCCCACCCAGGCGTCGCTCACCCCTTCCGCCCGCAGCGAGACGGAGAGCAACGGCAGGAACATCCAGAACGACCCCGCCGAGAAGAACGACGAGGCGGTGGCCAGCAGCAACCGGTAGGGCATGGTGTTACGCGGCCAGGGCCTGGGCTTTTACCAGACGGGCGAAGGCGCCCTCGGCCGCCAGCAATTGCTCATGCGTGCCGCTTTCCGTGGCTTGGCCATCGGCCATGACCACGATCAGGTCTGCATCGCGCACGGTGGAGAGCCGGTGCGCCACCACGATGGTGGTTCGCCCCTGGCGCAGCCGGGCCAGCGCCGCCTGCACCAGCGCCTCGCTTTCGGTGTCCAGTGCGCTGGTGGCTTCATCGAGCAGCAATATGCGCGGGTTGCGCAATATGGCGCGGGCGATGGCCACGCGCTGGCGCTGCCCGCCCGAGAGGCGCTGGCCGTTAACCCCTACGCGGGTGCCGAGCTTGTCCGGCATATCCTTGACGAAGCCGCAGGCCGCCGCCTCGGCCGCCGCCCACACCTCGTCCGGCGAGGCATCGGGCCGCCCGAAGCGGATATTGGCGCCGATCGTATCGTCGAACAGCAGCGCGTCCTGACCGACATAAGCGATGGAGGCGCGCAAGGATGCCAGCGTCACATGCGAGATATCCGCGCCGTCGATCATGATGCGCCCGGCGCTCGGCGTGTAAAGGCGCGGGATCAGCGCCAGCGCGGTAGACTTGCCGGCTCCCGAGCTGCCGACCAGCGCCAGCGTCGTGCCCGGCGCCGCGGCGAAGGAAAGGTTCTTCAGCCCCGGACGGCCATCGGGGTAGGTGAAGGCGACGTTCTCGAACACCACCTCGCCCGGCCCGGCGGGCAGCGGGGTGGCGCCAGGGGCGTCGGCGATGGCCGCGGGTTCGTCGATGACCGCGAACACCCGCACCAGCCCGGCCAGACCCTCCTGCATGGCGGAGTTCATCGTGCCCAGGGCGCGCAGCGGCCTTGCCGCCATCAGCAGCGCCGAGACGAATCCCATGAAGCTGCCCGGCGGCACGCCGCGCCAGCCCTCGAAGCCGATGACCAGCGCCACGGCGGCGCCCGCCAGAACCTCCAGCATCGGGTCCAGGCGCGAGCGCACGCGGGTCATGCGGATCAGCGCGGCATAGAGGCCGCCGAAGGTTTTCTCGGCCCGCTGCATCTCGTGCGCCTCCAGCCCGTAGGCGCGCACGGTGCGGGCCTGGGCGAAGCTCTCGTTCAGCATCGCCGCCGCCACGCCCATGGTCTCCTGCATGCCGCCTGAGGCCCGGCGCAGGCGCCGGCCGATCTTCTCCACCGGCACCGCCGCCGCCGGGAACAGCACGGCGGCGATCAGGCTCAGCTTCCAGTCGATGGAAATCATCGTCGCCACCAGCCCGACCACGGTGGCGGCATCGGCCACGGCGTTCACGGCGCGGGTCATCGCCTCGCGGATCACCGTGGCATCGGTGGTGAAGCGCGCCGCGAGTTGGGCCGGGGCCTCGCGCTCCACCCGCGCCAGGGCGGCATTGGTGAGATGTCCGAACATGGCGTTCTGCAGTCGCCGGATGGTGAGCAGCACCAGGTCCTGGGTCAGCACCGCCTGCACGTACATCGAGCCGCCGCGCACCGCCGCCACCGCCGTCATCATCAGCGGCACCTGGTAGAGGATGCGCGAATCCTTGCGCGAGAACATGGTGAAGGCCCAGTCGATCAGCGCCGGGTACAGCGCCGTGGCGCCTGCCATCACCAGTGTCGTCACCACGATCAGGGCGATACGGCCCTTGTAATATTGCACATGGTCGCGCCAGAGGCGGCGTATCAGGGCGGAGGTGGAGGCGTGCTCGGTCATGGCGCCGTCGTTAAGCACAGTTTTGGGCGGGCGAGAAATGCGCTACAGCGCGGGCATGGACACCATCTACAAGGGCGACCTCGCCACCAAACGCGGCCGCCGCAACGCCTGGATCGACGCGTTATTCATCGACCACGCCATCTTCCGCCTGGTGTGGACGAATTTCGCCGCCGTCGAGCCCGGCGTGCTGTACCGCTCCAATCACCCCACGCCGGGCAACCTCGCCGCGTTCACCCGCAAGTTCGGGCTGAAATCGCTGATCAACCTGCGCGGCCAGGCGAAAAACGGGTCGGACGCGCTCTCGCGCGACACGGCGCGGCATTTGGGGCTGGATTTTTACGACATGGCGTTTAAGTCGCGCGGCGTGCCGCACAAGGACCGCATCCTGCGCTATGCCGACATCATCGCCCATATGCGCGGCCCGGCGCTGATCCACTGCAAATCGGGGGCGGACCGCGCCGGGCTCGCGGCCGGGCTGTTCGTGCTTATCCGGGGCGGCACTGTGGAGGAGGCGCTGAAGCAGCTCTCGCTGCGCTTCGGCCATATCAAGCAGGCCAAGACCGGCATTCTCGACGAGTTCTTCCGCCTCTACCAGCGCACTGGCGAGGGCAAGAAGCCGTTCCTCGACTGGGTGCGTGAGGATTACGACGAGACCGCGCTGCGCGCCGCCTTCACGGCGGGCAGGGTGGCGGAGTTCATCAACGCGGCGGTGCTAAGGCGGGAATAAGCCGCGCCGTTATTGCGAGGCCGTGCGTGGACGAAGCAATCCATCGTAACCGAAGCAAGGAAGGATGGGTTCCGCTTACGCCCCCGCCCATCCTGCCTTGCTTGAACTTGAGCGCGCTTTCAGGCCGCGAGCTTGATGTCGTGCTTGAGCTCGATGCTGTGCCTGACCAACCGGCGAGCCCGTTCGACGAAGGCGAGTTTGTCCGCGAGACAGCTCTCCAGAAGCACGCCGACGCCAAAGTGATCGGTTACGTCAGCCATCGCGATCAGCGCCATATACTCGGCGATGCGCATGTGTATCACTTGGTTGGCCTTGATCAGGGCAAATAGCGCCCTTGCCGCCGGAGCCTGGATCTCGGCAATTTCGCGCCGGAAATCCTCGAGGAAGACCTCTTGCAGGTTTCCTGTGGATTGGGCGGGTTTCTCGCCTATAAGTTTGAAGCACCGGTCGAGCGTGCTGAGGGTTTTGTCCTGGAGGAAGACACGCGACTGCAAGGCTTCCTTGATGTTTGGGTCCTGCGTAGCCTCACTCAGTTCCTGGTAGATTTTTGTCGTACTCTCGGTCCGCTGCCGGACGTCGCTTAACATTTTTACGAATAGTTCCTTGGCATTATTCACGGGCATCGAATATTTCCTTCCTGAAGTGGGATTGCCAACCCGGAGCATTCGAAGCGGGGTTGGAGAGTAAGATCGCTTCTATCCACAAACGGAATTGATATTATTATATTATTTTCGCCAGTTATTTGCGATATCGTAGAGTTATCGTAACTAACGTTACGTCGTTATGCATACACGAAATTTGGAAAACACGCCACTAAACTATCATCAATGAATTCAACCGACATTTCCCAGATGAGCGACTGATCCGCGCCCCATGGAGAAAAAATTGCTGCCTTGTGAGGGCGCGAGAATGGCGAAGCTTTCATTTTTGCTTCCCCGAGGGTTATCTCAATGTGCCAGATACATGTCACTGAAAAACATCGCCCCAATGAGCGTTACTCCGCTCGCCCGGATGCCGGAATCGGCCGCCTGACCGTGCAGCCAATGCTGCTCTGGACACTGCTCCTTTGCCACGCAGTGGGGCACGATCTAGATTTATTTAACATGACATCTGTCCGCCGGCATGTTTAGGTACCGGAACGATTACGGGAGTTGGGCCTGATGATCCGTTACAGTCTGCGGCTAATCATTGCCGGAGGGATTATGGCATTAACATCCCTGCAAGCTGGTGCTGCAACATGTGCAAATGGCGTCTATAATGCCGGATGTGTCGGTCCCAATGGGGCGGTCGGCGTTCATAAGTCCGCGCCGCCGGTTTACAGGCCGCCAACATATGCCCACCCGCCATCAACAGTCACCTGCGTGAACGGTGTTTATCATGCGGGATGTGCCGGGCCAAATGGTGCGGCGGTTGCTCGCAAGCCCTATTGAGACCGGAAATGATCGCTCTATCCGCTTCCCCGCCGAGAGCGGTCAGCCCCTAACCCTGCGGCGCCGTGGCGGGCTTCGCCGCCTTCTTCAGCACGGCATTGCTCACCACCTGCTGAATCCCGCCAGCGGCCTCCTGCGCGGCGGCGGCGGCTACATCGCCCCAGTACGGCGTGATGTCCGCGGGGTCGAGGTCGTGGATTTGCGTCACTTGCCCGGCGATGCGCCCATTGCCGTCACGCACAATCCAGTCCAGTTCCACCTGGACCTGCCCGCCCGTATCGGGCTTGCTCTTCACCGTGCAGGTGACGGTGAAATCCGCATCCTTCGCGTCGTCCGCCAGCACGTCATCTGGCCCGGGCAGGCTGCGCTTCAGGTTCAGCGGCAGGGAGGTGTCACCATCGCCCGGCGCGCCGGTCACGCTGCCCACGAAAATCCGCGGCGGCCGGTTCTCCAGTGATTCCGGGTTGCTCTGCTGGATCTGCGCGTTGATCGCCGCCAGGGTTTTTGACAATGTCCCCGCATCCGCAGCCGCTTCATTGTTCAGCGTCTGGGCATCGCCGCCGATCCAGGCCTGGGCAGGCACGGGGGCGCCATCCTGGTGGCCGTATTCCTTGCCGTCCGGCCCGGTGATGACATAGGCGGGCGTCACCGTGTCGCCATTCTGCCGGGCGCTGATGGCAAGGCGCCAGTTCCGCTTGCCCCCCGTGCCCGTTACGGTGGGCACGTCGTAATTCACCAGCGCCGAGGCCAGGTTGCTGGCGTAGGCCGAGGCGGATTTGTCATCCAGCAGCGCCGATTTGGGCGCCGACACCATCAGCACTGGGGCAGGGGGGATGGCGAGCTTCGCCGCCACCGGGCCGGGGTTGCCGTAGAACGGCTCGGGCAGCGTGCCGCAGGCGGCCAGCAGCAGCGGCAGGAGCAGGGCGGCGCGCCTCATGCGCGGATCACTGAGATCTGGTGCCCGGTCGCCGCCTCGCCACGCAGCGTCTTGCGCCGGTACGAGAAGAATTGCTGTTCCTGGGCACAAGTATCCAAGCCGAGCGCCTGCGCTTTCACGCCCGCGGCGTGCAGCCGCGCGGCGCAGTAGCCCGGCAGATCAAACCACCAGTGCCCGGGGCGGCCCGCGGTGAAAAAGCGAGCATCCGCCGCATGGCGCGCCAGCAGGGCATCGCGCATATCCGCGCCAACCTCGTAGCTTGCCTGGCCGATGCAGGGGCCGATGACGGCATGAATCTCCTGCGCGCCGAGTTTATGCATTGCCATCACCGTGGCTTCCAGCACCCCGGCCAGCGCCCCGCGCCAGCCGGCATGCGCCGCGCCCACCACGCCATCGCCGCAGAACAGCACGGGCGCGCAATCGGCGGTGATCACCCCCAGCGCCAGGCCGGGAACATTTGTCACCAGCGCATCCGCTGCTGGGCCGGCGCCTTCGGCCCAGGGCTCGCGCACCGTCACCACGCCATCGCCATGCACCTGTTTCAGCCCTAGCAGATGCTCGCGCGGAACGCCCATCGCCGCCGCGACGCGCGCGCGGTTCTCGCGCACATGCGCTGGGTCATCGGAGGAGAAGCTGCAATTCAGGCTGGCATACAGCCCGGTCGACACGCCGCCATTGCGGGTGAAGAACCCGTGTTTCGCCTGTAGGGAGCCGGTGAAGAATTCCGTCATGCGAAACCCGGTAGAACGGGCAGGCTCTCAGGGCAAACAACAATTGCTTTAAACAGGCTGCCCATGGCCTCGGGCGCGGTCAGGCGCTGCACGGCGAGATTCAGGTCCTGCGCCTTGTCGGGGTGCCGCCGTGCCAGCACGTCGCTGCGCTGATACAACCCGAGCGCGGTGAGGAAGGCGTTCTGCTTCACCGGCCCCTGCGCATGTACCAGGGCTTTTATCGCCCCGAAATCGACATGCGCGGTCAGATCCGCCTCACCAGGATGCGCCAGCGGATCGGCATATTCGCCGTCGCGGATGGCCTGCACGCTTTCGCCCGGGGCAGATTTCATCGGCCCGTAATCGATGAACAGCGCCACCGCGCCACGCGCCGCGAGCTTCTGGCAGAACTCCAGCGCCGCCTCGTTCACCTCCCGCACGCTGCCCACCGGGTCGCCGGGTAAGGGGTAGTCCGTGGGCAGGTCCACATATTCGCCATCCTGCACGTAGCGTTCCATCCATCCGGCCTCGCGGCGGACGAATTGCCGCACGGGCAGGGCGTCGAGGAACTCGTTGGCCAGCAGGATCATCGGCCCCGGGGGTATGCTGTCCAGCGACTCATGCCACGTCGCCTGCGGCACGCGCTTTGCCTGCTCCGCCCGCAGCGCCGGTGAAGATTCGATGAAATGAACGCTCGGCGCGTTCCACGCCCGCAGCGCATCGGCCATCAGCACGCCGCGTCCTGGCCCCGCTTCCACCAGCAGCACGTCTTCCGGCGCGCCCAGCATCTGCCAGACAATCTTCGCCCAGGCGCCTAGCAATTCGCCGAAAACCTGGGTCAGCTCCGGCGCGGTGACGAAATCGCGGGTGAAGGTGCCGCGCGCGTAATACGCGGCATTCGCCCGGGCCATGAAATGGTCGAAGCGTTCAGGCTGCACGCTTGCGCAACGCGTAAATCATCATTCCCGCGCCGATGAAGACCATCGGTACCGAGAGCACCTGCCCCATGGTGGTGCCGAACGGCAGAAAGCCGAGGAAGGAATCCGGCTCGCGGAAACACTCGGAAACGATGCGGGCGGTGGCGTAGCAGATGAGGAACAGCCCGGTAAGCGCGCCCGCATGCGCCCGCAGCTTGGCCGAACGTACGGCAAAAATCATGATAAGGAACAGTATCAGGCCTTCCGTCGTTGCCTCAATCAGTTCGGACGGATAGCGTGGCGCCAGCGTGCCCGATTGTGGATAGATCATCAGCACCGGGAACCAGTGGCTGGTCGCCACCCGGCCCCACAGCTCGCCATTGATGAAGTTGGCGCAGCGGCCGAGGAACAGCCCGATCGGCACGCACACGGAAATCCGGTCGGCGAAGCGCAGCATGTTGATGCCGTTCTTCAAGGAGAACCAGGCGATAGCGATGGATACGCCGATGAACCCGCCATGCGAGCTCATGCCCCCGCGCCAGACGGCGATGATGTCGATGGGGTGGGTGAGGAGCTGCCCCAGGGTCTCCTGATGCAGCTGGTAGAACAGCACATAGCCGATCCGCCCGCCCAGGATCACGCCCAGCACCGCCCAGGTGAGGAAGTCGTCCACCTGCACCGTGGTTGCCGCCACGGGCTCCAGCGCCACCAGCCTGCGCGCCAGCCACCAGCCGAGCAGCAGCCCGGTGATGTAGGCCAGCGCATAGTAGTGCACGGCGAAGGGCCCGATGCTGACCAGCACGGGCGAGAAATTGGGCCAAGTGAAGATCATCAGCGATACGGGTCCGGCTGGAGCAGATGGTTCTGGATATAGGCGGTAACGCCCTGTTCCAGCGTATGGAACTCGTGGTTGAAGCCGATCCCGCGCAGCCGGTCCATCTTGGCGGCGGTGAAGGACTGGTACTGTCCGCGCAGGTTCTCCGGCATGTCGATGAACTCGATCCGCTCCTCCACCCCGTTCGCCGCGCATACCGCACGGGCGAGGTCGGCATAGGAGCGGGCAATGCCGGTGCCGAGATTGTAGATGCCCGAGAGCTGCGGCGCGCTGAGCAGAAATTGCAGCACGGCCACCACGTCGTCGATATAGATGAAGTCGCGCTTCTGCTCGCCATCGGCGATATCCGGCCGGTCGGACTTGAACAGTCGCGCCGGTCCGCCGGCCTTCACCTCGTCATGCTTGACCTTCACCACCGAGATCATCTTGCCCTTGTGATACTCGTTGGGGCCAAAGACGTTGAAGAACTTCACCCCCGCCCAGTTGGGCGGCATGTGGGCGTGCTCCTTGTTCTGCTGCGCCACCCAGAGGTCGAAGGCGTGCTTGCTCCAGCCATACAGGTTGAGCGGCCGCAGCTTGTGCAGATAGTCGAGCGACATGTCGTCGTCGAACCCGGCCGAGCCATCGCCATAGGTGGCGGCGGAGGAGGCGTAGATGAAGCGCACCCGGCGCGCCGCGCACCAGGTCCAGAGCTTCTGGCTGAGCGTGAAATTGGTGTGCCAGACCAGGTCCGCATCCGTCGCGGTGGTTGCGGAGATGGCACCAAGGTGCACGATGGCCGTCAGCCGCATGTCATGCTCGAGGTATGCGTCAAGCTCCTCCGGGCGCAGCACCGCGGCCGGAGGGTGGGTATAGAAATTCCGCCACTTGCTGCCTTCATGGCCGAGCCAGTCGGAAATAATGACATCCTGCCCCGCCGCGACCAGCGCCGCATGGAGATTGGAGCCGATAAACCCTGCGCCACCCGTGACCAATATCATGCGACCGGTTATATGTAGAACCACCACAACAGAGAAGGCCCGCCCGATGACCGAACGCCCGAAATTTTTCGACGACCTGGCAGGTGTCGCCGGCGGCGCGATTTCCGCCCTGGCCGGCCTGCGCGAGGAGATCGCTTCCCTGGCGCGCGCCCGGGTTGAGGAGGCGGTGCGCCGGCTGGACCTGGTGAAGCGCGAGGAGTTCGAGGCCATGGCCGAGCTCGCGCGCCGGGCGAAGGCCGAGGTGGAGGCGCTCGAGCGCCGTGTCGCCGTGCTTGAGGCAGGCAACCCCGAGCGCTACACGCCGGACGACATCACGGGCTGAGCAAGGCCGGAGTTGCCGGAGAGGGCCTCTGCCGATAGGTAAACATTAACGCTAGTTAATGAAGTTCTCACGAAATTTATTGGAACCTTAGGTGGAAACGTGTGATGTCTTCCACTCGGCAGGCGAGGCTGTTCGCCGGGCGGAGAGGGGAGAAAAACAATGAGCAATGAGCTTATCTGCCCTGGGTTTGCCGCGTTCCGCGCGGGCCGGGTTACCCTGGGACTTTTGATGGTGGCCATGCAACTTAGCATTGTGTTTTGGCCGGTGGCGGTACGCTGGGCGAGAGGGTTGGGCCATGAGTGCCGCGTTCAGGTGCTGCTCGATCAAATTTCTGTGAACTACGCTTACCAGCCATGCGAAAAATACGGCCACGCCACGAAGGCGTTCTCTGGAGCCTCGGCGTCAGAGGGAATTGCATAAAGCGATATTCGTCTCGTCTTTCTACTTTATTTTAATAATAATAAGGCAAAAAACCGCCCTGCAAGGAAAATCATTAACGCCATATGATTGGCGGGTTTTATTTAGAATCAGTAGATTTTATCTCATTGCTAACAAATTTCTAGCTCTGAATTTTGGGGCGGATGTTCCAATTTTTGCATCAATTGCGCTGCAAAGGCGTTGATTTAAAACCGTTTTCATCGCGATTTTGTGAACGTTTCGCTGGCATTTTGAGCGTTAAAATTCTTGACGAAAGGTTGCTAGCGCGACAAATATCACCCGGTGTTTCAGGAGTTTCCCATGAAGTCCTTCAATTTGGCTAAGTTTCTGCCTTGCGCGGTCTTCTTCGCCGATGGCCGGACCGTTTCGGGCACCGTCGCCCTGTTCATGCAGGCGACCCTCGTCCTTTGGCCCGTGGCCAGCCGCTGGGCCTTCCAGGCCGAGGAACGCAAAGGCATCGAGGCTCTGCTGGACGAGCTTTCCGAGGTTAATGGCTCCACGGTGCGTGTGTTCAATTGCCCGGTCGAGAGCATCGGCCATTTCGCCTGAGTTCCTTCCTGTCCCAGGCCGTGCCTGCTCCGCTCGCGGATGCGGCGGCCTTTGTCCAGGCTCATACCAAACTCGCTCCGGCAATCCTGGTGCCGGATATCAAGCTGCACCTCGCCACTGAACTAACGCCGCTCTGGCAGGCGACAGAAGAATTTTTGCAGCAGCATGACATGGCGCCGCCCTTCTGGGCCTTCGCCTGGCCGGGCTCCGAGGCTCTGGCGCTGCACATCACCGAAAATCCTGAACTCGTGCGCGGCAAGCGCGTGCTGGATTTCGCCGCCGGCTGTGGGCTCGCGGCGCTTGCCTGCGTGCGCGCCGGCGCATCCCGTGTCGAGGCGGCGGAAATCGACAAGCTGGCCGCCGCCGCCATGCGCCTGAACGCCGCGGCCAACGGACTGGGGCTTGAGGTGCTCCTGGGAGACGTTGTCGGCACGCCCTGCCGGTGGGATGTCATTCTCTGTGGGGATGTCTGCTATGAAGCGCCGATGACCCGGCACATTCTCCCGTGGCTCGCATCATGCGCGCGGCAGGTTCCGGTGATCATCGCGGATCCTGGCCGGAAATACCTTCCCTCGGCCCGCGGCAAGACCTTGGCGGTCATCGAGGTGCCCACCAGCCTTGAGCTGGAGGACACCCTGCAACGCAGTGTTACGTTGTTTCGGCTGCCCCCCGAATAGGTTATACGGATTGAGGTCAAAGCGTTGACCGTGCCCGTGCCCGGGACTAAGCACCTGCACAAAATTGCTTAAACGACCGGATTGAAAGGTTTCCGATGAAGGATGTCCGCGAAGCCCTGATGGTGGGGCGCAACTCGGAGGGCAAGCTGGTGCGCCGGCCGCTGTCCCCGCATTTGCAGGTGTATAAGCCGCAAATTTCCTCCGCAACCTCGATCTTCCACCGCATCACCGGCGTCGCTTTGAGCGCCGGAACTATTTTGCTGGTGGCTTGGCTGGTTTCCGCTGCGACGGGTGACACGGCCTTCTCCGTGGTCCAGGCCATTTTCGCCTCCTGGATCGGCCAGCTCGTCCTGTTCGGCTTCACGCTGGCGCTGTTCTACCATTTCTGCAACGGCATCCGGCACCTGGCCTGGGACGCCGGCAAGGGCTTCGACCTGCCGACCATGCACCGTACCGGCAAGCTGGTCATCGGCGCCGCCGTCGTTCTCACCGTGGCCTTCTGGGCCATTGCCTACCTCGTCGGGTGAAGCACATGAGCAAGGATACCTCCCCCTCCATCCATATCATGCGCAGCCCGCTGGGCCGCGCCCGCGGCCTGGGTGCCGCCAAGCATGGCTCCGCGCATTGGTGGGCCGAGCGCGCCACCTCCGTCGCGCTGCTGCCGTTGTCGCTGTACTTCGTGGTCTCCGTGCTGATCCTGAAGGGCGCCGACCATGGCGCCATGGTCTCCTACATGGCCGACCCCTGGAACGCCGTGCTGTTCCTGCTGCTCATCTTCGCGATGTTTTCCCATGTGTCGATGGGCCTCCAGGTCGTGATCGAGGACTATGTGCGCGATGACGCGAAGCGTCTCCTGACGCTTCTGGTCATCAAGGGCGGGGTCTGGTTCCTGGCCCTCGCCGCTGCCGTCTCCGTCCTTAAACTCGCCTTCTCGTAACGGAATCCAGCGAATATGAACGCGATCTCCAAACCCTCTCTGGGCGCCTACAACATCATCGACCATACCTATGATGTGGTGGTCGTCGGCGCTGGCGGTTCCGGCCTGCGCACCACCCTCGGCATGGGCGCTGCCGGTCTCAAGACCGCCTGCGTGACCAAGGTTTTTCCCACCCGCTCGCACACCGTGGCGGCGCAGGGTGGTATCAGTGCCTCGCTCGGCAACATGGGCGAGGATAACTGGCGCTGGCACATGTACGACACCGTGAAGGGGTCGGATTGGCTGGGCGACCAGGATGCCATCGAATACATGTGCCGCGAGGCGGTGCCGGCGATCTACGAGCTGGAGCATTACGGCATGCCGTTCTCCCGCACGGAAGATGGCAAGATCTATCAGCGCCCGTTCGGCGGCCACATGAAGGAATACGGCAAGGAACCGGCCATGCGCGCCTGCGCCGCCGCCGACCGTACCGGGCACGCCATGCTGCACACGCTGTACCAGCAGAGCCTGAAGCACGAGGTTGAGTTCTTCGTGGAATACTTCGCGCTCGACCTGATCATGGACGAGGAAGGCGCCTGCCGCGGCGTGATGGCCTGGAACCTGGAAGACGGCACCATCCATCGCTTCCGCGCCCAGATGGTGGTTCTGGCCACCGGCGGTTATGGCCGCGCCTTCCAGTCCTGCACCTCCGCCCATACCTGCACGGGCGATGGCGGGGGCATGGCGATCCGCGCCGGCCTGCCGATGCAGGACATGGAATTCGTGCAGTTCCACCCCACCGGCATTTTCCCGGCTGGGTGCCTTATCACCGAGGGTGCGCGGGGCGAGGGCGGCTACCTCACCAACTCCGAGGGCGAGCGCTTCATGGAGCGTTATGCGCCGACGGCGAAGGACCTGGCCTCGCGCGACGTCGTCTCCCGCTCGATGACCGTCGAGATCAACGAGGGCCGCGGCGTCGGCCCGAACAAGGACCACATCCTGCTGCACCTGGAGCATCTGGGCGCCGACATCCTGCACGAGCGCCTGCCGGGCATCTCCGAGACCGCCCGTGTCTTCGCCGGCGTGGATGTGACCAAGGAGCCGATCCCCGTGCTGCCGACCGTGCACTACAATATGGGCGGTATCCCGACGAACTATAAGGCGGAAGTGCTGCGCCCGACGCCGGAGAACCCGGATGCCGTGGTGCCGGGTCTGATGGCTGTGGGCGAGGCGGCTTGCGTCTCGGTGCATGGCGCCAACCGCCTGGGCACCAACTCACTGCTCGACCTCGTGGTGTTCGGACGGGCCGCCGGTCACCGCGCCGCCGAGATCGTGAAGGCGGGCGCCACCCAGGCCCCGCTGCCGGCCGGTGCGGGTGAGGCCAGCCTGGACCGTTTCGACAAGACCCGCCACGCCAATGGCGGCACGCCGGTGGCGGCGCTGCGCGACCAGCTGCAGCGCACCATGCAGGCTCATGCCGCCGTGTTCCGCAACTCCAAGTCCCTCACCGAGGGCGTGGAGAAGATGCACAAGCTCTGGGGCGCGATGCCGGACATGAAGGTGGCTGACCGCTCGCTGATCTGGAACTCCGACCTTGTCGAGGCGCTGGAGCTGCAGAACCTGATGGGCAACGCCATGTGCACCATGATCGGCGCGGAAGCCCGCAAGGAGAGCCGCGGCGCCCAGGCGCATGACGACTACCCCGAGCGTGACGACCATGAGTGGATGAAGCACACCGTCGCGCATTGCGCGGAGAATGGTGAGGTCACGCTCACCTACCGTCCGGTGAAGATGCAGACCCTCACCAACGAGGTGTCCGTGTTCCCGCCGAAGAAGCGCGTGTACTAAGGAAGGGGAGCAAGACATGGCTGAATTTACCCTGCCCGCGAACTCGAAGATCGGCGAGGGCAAGACCTACAAGGCCGAACCCGGCGCCAAGCGCGTCAAGGCGTTCAAGGTTTATCGCTGGAACCCGGATGACGGAAAGAACCCCGTCATGGACACGTACGAGATCGACCTCGACAAGTGCGGCCCGATGGTTCTCGACGCGATCATCAAGATCAAGAACGAGATCGACGCATCGCTCACCTTCCGCCGCTCCTGCCGCGAGGGCATCTGCGGCTCCTGCGCGATGAACATCGACGGGACCAACACTCTGGCCTGCCTGAAGCCGATCGCTGAAGTGGAGGGCGAGGTGAAGATCACCCCGCTGCCGCACATGCCGGTGGTGAAGGACCTGGTGCCCGACCTGAACCAGCCCTACGCTCAGCTGCGCTCCATCGAGCCCTGGCTGCAGGCAGATACGGCCCCGCCGCCCGACGCCGAGCGCCTCCAGTCCAAGGAGGAGCGCGCCGAGATCGACGGTCTGTGGGAGTGCATCCTGTGCTTCTGCTGCTCCACCTCCTGCCCGAGCTACTGGTGGAACGGCGACCGCTACCTCGGCCCGGCCGTGCTGCTGCAGGCTTATCGCTGGATCGCGGACTCCCGTGACGAGGCGACCGGCAAGCGCCTGGACGCCCTGGAGGACCCGTTCAAGCTCTATCGCTGCCACACCATCATGAACTGCACGCAGACCTGCCCGAAGGGCCTGAACCCGGCCCAGGCGATCGGCAAGATCAAGCAGCTGATGCTGGAACGCCAGGGCTAAGCTCCGGCGCGTCTGTTACGAAAAGCCCGGCGAAAGCCGGGCTTTTTGATTCAGGGGGACTTCATGGAACGTCGCTTAGAAAAAAGTCTTGCAGGACCGTAGCCAGATTCCTTCTCGCCCTTCGAATTGTAAACGCCTGCGATATCGCTCATATTTGCGGCCTGAAGGCATACATGTGAGCCAGAGACGTCTGTCGAATAGCCGTCAGGGGTAAAAAAAAGAAGCTCACGCTGACAAGCAAAGCGAAATGGCTTTGATGCTATTATAGGAGCCGACGTGCCCATATTAATCGCCCTGCTCGATCATATCGTCAAAAAAATTCAATTTCCCCGATTGAGCTAAACCGGCTAGAAGCTCCCTCGTTGTGACCCAACCATACTCGGAGAAGTATATTTATGTCGCTGATCAACACGGAAGTTAAGCCTTTCACCGCGCAGGCGTTCAAGAGCGGCAAGTTCGTCACCGTCACGGAAGCCGACCTCAAGGGCAAGTGGTCGGTTTTCTTCTTCTACCCGGCCGACTTCACCTTCGTCTGCCCGACCGAGCTCGAGGACCTGGCCAACAACTATGCCAAGTTCCAGAAGCTGGGCGTGGAGATCTACGCCGTTTCCACCGACACGCATTTCTCCCACAAGGCGTGGCACGACACCTCCGAGGCGGTGAAGAAGATCGACTACTTCATGGTCGGCGACCCGACACACGCGATTTCCCGCAATTTCGAGGTGCTGATCGAGGCTGCCGGTCTGGCTGACCGCGGCACCTTCGTGATCGACCCGCACGGCGTGATTCAGGCCGTCGAAATCACTGCCGGCGGCATTGGCCGTGACGCCTCCGACCTGCTGCGCAAGGTGAAGGCCGCGCAGTACGTCGCCGCTCACCCGGGCGAGGTCTGCCCCGCCAAGTGGCACGAGGGCGAGAAGACCCTGGCGCCGTCGCTCGACCTGGTCGGCAAGATCTAAGCGTTTTCCGCTGCACTCTCCCGCCGGGCGACCGGCGGGGGACCTCTCCGCACAATCGTTCAAGCGCCCCCCTGGCCTCGTGCGTCTTTCCTGGCAGGCCGCGCTGCATTTTGAAAAATATGGAGCCGATATGTTGGACGACAGCCTGAAGGGCCAGTTGAAGGCCTACCTCGCCCGCGTTTCCGTGAAGCTGGAGCTGGTGGCGACGCTGGACGACTCCGCGCTTGCCCAGGAAATGCGTGGACTGCTCA
Organism: uncultured Alphaproteobacteria bacterium; assembly: GCA_963750235.1. Lineage (GTDB taxonomy): Bacteria > Pseudomonadota > Alphaproteobacteria > Acetobacterales > Acetobacteraceae > Acidocella. The sequence continues at coordinate 163,162 of CAVVPW010000001.1, read as the reverse complement.
CCGACATTGCCGAGCAATGCGACAAAATCGCCGTGCGCCTGGACGGCACCGACAAGCGCGCCCCTTCCTTCGAGATCCGCCGTGCGGGCGCCGCGCACGGGGTGTGCTTCGCCGGGCTGCCGATGGGGCATGAATTCACCTCGCTGGTGCTGGCGCTCCTGCAGACCGGCGGGCATCCGCCCAAGGTGGAGCCGGAGATCATCGAACAGATCAAGGCGCTGCCTGGAGACTACCATTTCGAGACGTATTTCTCGCAATCCTGCCAGAGTTGCCCGGATGTGGTGCAGGCGCTGAACCTGATGGCGATCCTGAACCCGCACATCACCCACACGGCCATCGACGGCGCGAGCTTCCAGGCCGAGGTAAAGTCCCGCAAGGTCATGGCGGTACCAACCGTGTTCCTCAATGGCGCGGAATTCGACTCGGGGCGGATGAGCCTGGAGCAGATCCTGGCCAAGGTGGATACCGGGGCCGCCGCGCGCGATGCCGAGAAGCTGAAGGCCAAGGGCGTGTTCGACGTGCTGGTGGTGGGCGCTGGCCCGGCCGGTGCGGCGGCCGCCATCTACGCCGCGCGCAAGGGCATCCATACCGGCATCCTGGCTGAGCGTTTCGGCGGGCAGGTGCTGGATACGGTGGGCATCGAGAACTTCATCTCCGTGCCGCATACCGAGGGCGCGAAGCTGGCCTCGGCCCTGGAGGCTCATACCCGCGAATACAACGTGGACATCATGAAGGGCCACACCGCCGAGAAGATCGTGCCGCCCGCCCAGCCGGGCGGGCTGTTCGGGGTCCAGGTGGCCGGTGGTGCCGTGCTGCAGGCAAAATCCCTGGTGCTCTCCCCGGGTGCCCGCTGGCGCCAGATGAACGTGCCGGGCGAGGATGAGTACCGCAACAAGGGCGTGGCCTACTGCCCGCATTGCGATGGCCCGCTGTTCAAGGGCAAGCGCGTGGCGGTGATCGGCGGCGGCAATTCCGGCGTCGAGGCGGCGATCGACCTCGCCGGGCTCGTCAGCCATGTCACGCTGATCGAATTCGACAGCCAGCTGCGCGCCGATGCCGTGCTGCAGGCCAAGCTGAAGAGCCTGCCGAATGCCAGCATCATCGTCTCCGCCAAGACCACCGAGGTGCATGGCGATGGCGAGAAGGTGGTCGGCCTGTCCTACGAGGACCGCACGACCGGTGAGATCCAACGGCTGACGCTGGAGGGCATCTTCGTGCAGATCGGGCTGGTGCCGAACAGCGAATGGCTGAAGGGCACGCTGGCACTGACCCCGCGCGGCGAGATCGAGATCGACTCCCGTGGCGAGACCTCGGTGCCCGGGATTTTCGCCGCCGGTGACGCGACGACGGTGCCGTACAAGCAGATCATCGTTGCCGCGGGCGAGGGCGCGAAGGCCGCGCTCTCTGCCTTCGACTATCTGATCCGCCAGGTGCCCGCCGAGGCCGTAGCCGCGTAAATGGCCTATCTGCCGACACCGCAGCAGCTCCGCTATCTGGTGATGCTCGCCGAAACCGGACATTTCGGCCGCGCCGCCTCGGCCTGCGCGGTGTCGCAATCCACGCTCTCCGCCGGGATATTGGCGCTGGAGCGCGGGCTGGACGCGCAGATCCTGGACCGTGCCGCGCCCAAGCACGCCGTGTTCACCTCGTTGGGGCTGGAGCTGGTGAGCAAGGCGCGGGCGGCTCTGGCGGCCATCGCCGCCGTGGCCGAGACGGCGGATGCCGCGCGGGCGCCGATGTCCGGCCCGTTGCGGCTGGGCATCATCCCGACCATCGGGCCGTTCCTGCTGCCCAGGCTGATGCCAGCTTTGCGCCAGGGATTTCCGGCGCTGAAGCTGTTCCTGCGCGAGGACCAGACCGAGCGGCTGCTGGAGCAGCTGGACGACGGGATGCTGGACCTGCTGCTGCTCGCCGAGCCCTGCGCCTGCGGCGGGGCGGAGACATTCCCCCTGGCGCGGGATGAGTTTCTGGCCGCGCTCCCGCCCGGGCATCCGCTGGCGGCGCGTGAGAGCGTTCCCGTGGCGGCGCTGAGCGCTGAGAACTTCCTGCTGCTGGAGGACGGGCATTGCCTGCGCGACCAGGTGCTGGCCGTGTGCAACGCCGGCGTGGGGCGGGAGCAGAAATTCGCCGCCACCTCGCTGCATACGCTTATCCAGATGGTGGCGGGCGGGCTGGGGGTGACGCTGGTGCCGCGCTTGGCGGTGGCGGCGGGGCTCACGGAAGGTACGGGGGTGGAACTGCGCCGGCTGGAAGGTGCTGGCGGCTGGCGCACATTGGCGATGGCCTGGCGTCCGGGCAGCCCGCGCAGCGCCGAGTACCGCGCGATGGCGCCGCTGGTGGTGCAGGCTTGCAGTTAGCCCGGCAGCTTGGCCGAGCCGTTCTCCCAGATGAGCGGCCCATGCGCCAGCACATGCGCGTGGCGCAGCGGACCATAAACATGCGGGAACAGCTGCCCGCCGCGTGAAACCTCCCAATTCAGCGTGCCGCCCAGCGAGGTCAGATCGATGGCGGCGATGACAAGGTCATCCTGCCCGTGGAAATGCTTGCGCAGGGTCTCGTCCAACTGCGCCGCGGTGGAAAGGTGGATGTAGCCATCCGCGATGTCCACCGGCGCGCCCGAGAAGCGGTCCTCAACCAGGGCGGCGAACTGCTCCGGGGTGAGGATTTTGTAGGCGATCTTGTCGGTCTGACTCATGCGGGCGGCTTATCCGGTTTCCGGCCCGGCGTCTTCGTCCTCGTGCTTGCTGATGGTGAGGCAGGCAAGAGTCTGGTTGACAACGCCATAGGCGATCTGCCCGAAGGTGACCGGCCCCTGGAAGGGCAGGCCGGTACTCTGGCGCAGCCCCGCATGTTCATAATTCTGTACGCAGACGCACGAGAGCGCAGCACTTCCCTTATGCAGCTCGTTCATGGCGCTGGAGAATTCACAACGGTAATCCAGAATGTCGGCGGCGAAGCGGTAGGTGAGGGCGGGATTGACCGGGGCCAGGAAAGTGGCGCGGCCGGTCTGCGCATCGCTGGAGATGATTGAAATATTAATCAGTGCTCCTTCATGGTCGGAAACCAGCGGCAGGCGCCTGTCGATGTTCTCAGCCTCGATATAGCGCGCGAGATTGTCCGGCTTGCCGCCGATGAGGCAGTCGCCCTCGGCCAGGTAGCCCGGTTTGGCAAAGCGGATCTCTGGCCCCGTGCCGGGGCCGAATAGATTGGCGATCTGCAGTTGGACGAAGAGGTCATGAGGCAGGGAGACGCTCATCACCGCCGCGTGCTCGGTGCTGCCCGCGGGGGCGCCGGCGAAGAAGCTCTTCGGCCGCATGCGGCCGAGCTGAGACGGGTCAACCGCGCTGATCCAGCCGAACAGCGGCGCGTTGTAGAGCCCGTCGTAATTCAGGATTTCGGCGCAGACACCGGTTAGAAGCTCGCTGAAACCGGGGATGATGGCGATGGTGAAGCCGTTCAACGGATGCAGCCTGCCGATCCGCCGCATTTCCGAAAGGTTGAAGTGATGCAGCCGGACATTCCGGGCAATGCCGGTGAGGTCGGAATAGAAAATCCGCCCATCGGCCTCCTGCCCGCCAGCGGCGGTGATGAAACTTGCCGCCGTGCCGCCGATCCAGCGCCCGCGGGGCAGGCGGGAGAGATCGGCCTCGGCCCCGGCCAGAACCAGGATTCGCCCCGCAAGAATCAGACCGGCAATTTCGGCGGGCGTGCCTGTGCCGTGCTCGATAATCACTCCAGGCATCCCTGCCGTCCCGAGCGACCCTGTCGTCTGGGATTGTCGGGGGTGGGTGGCAGAAGGCAGGCAGGGAGATGCCCAGTGTCAAAATTCACACGTAATTCCAGCATAAAATAACTCAGTCAGGTAACTTGTTAGTATTCTAACCCTATCATCCTTCCGAGCGCAAAATGGAATTTGCGGGGCAGCATCGCGTTCCGCGACGGTCTCACTTTCGCGACACGCTGGCGTTGTGCCCGGCATGCGGCCACGTCATGCCCCGTGGGCAACAAAACTCTGGCCAACGCTGTTTAAAATAGTAAACTGACACGGAGAGGAAGGAGTGTGCCAACCATGATTGCCACCGCGCGCCCGAGCAATGACCCGCTGATCAATCAGTGGATGCCCTTCACCGCCAACAGGCAGTTCATGGAACAGCCGCGCATCATCGCGCGGGCCGAGGGTGTTTATTATTATAATACACGCGGTGAAAAACTGCTGGATGGCTCCTCCGGCCTGTACTGCATTCCGCTGGGCCATGGGCGGCGCGAGATCCGCGAGGCTGTGGCCAGGCAGATGGAGGAGCTGGATTACGCGCCGCCCTTCCAGTACGGCTTCCCGCCCGGATTTAAGCTCGCCACCGAGGTGGCAGAGATGACCCCTCCGGGGCTCAACCGCATCATGTTCGCCGGTTCGGGGTCCGAGGCTGTGGAGTTGGCGCTGAAAGTGGCGCTGCAATACCACCGTGTCCGGGGCGAGGGCTCGCGCATGCGCTTCGTGGGCCGCGAGCGCGGCTATCATGGCGTGAATTTCGGCGGCTGGTCCGTCGGCGGCATGGTGAACAACCGCAAGGCCTTCGGGGTTGGTCTGCCGGGGGTGATGCATATGCGCCATACCCACATCAAGGAAAATTTCTTCGAGATGGGGCAGGGCACGCAAGGCGCCGACCTCGCCGATGACGTGGAGCGTTTCGTCAACCTGCATGGCGCCGACACCATCGCCGCCTGCATCGTCGAGCCGGTGGCGGGCTCCACCGGCATCCTGCCGCCGCCCAAGGGCTATCTGCAGCGCCTGCGCGAGATCTGCACCAAACATGGCATATTGCTGATCTTCGACGAGGTGATTACCGGTTTCGGCCGCACCGGCTACGCCTTTGCAGCCGAGACCTTCGGTGTCACCCCGGATATCATCACCATGGCCAAGGCCATCACCAATGGTTCGGTCCCGATGTCGGCGATCGCGGTGCGCGAGGACATCCAGCAGACCATTCTGGATGCCGCGCCGCCCAACGTGGTCGAGTTCTATCATGGCTACACCTATTCGGCACACCCGGTGGCCTGCGCGGCAGGCCTCGCCACGCTGAAGATCTACCGCGAGGAAGACACCTTCGCCCGCGTGCGGGAACTGGCACCGGGCTTCCTGGAGCAGGTCGCCAGCTTCAAGGGGCAGCCGGATGTTGTTGACACGCGCGGCCTCGGCCTGCTCGGCGCCATCGAGGTGGCGCCAAAGGGCAAACCCGGCGAGCGCGGCTTCAAGATTTTGTGCCGGGCCTTCGAGGAAGGTCTGGTGCTGCGCTGCGCCGGCGACTCCGTGGTGCTCGCGCCGCCCTTCGCCGCAACGGCGGACCAGATCAGTGAAATGATCGACATCGTACGTAAATTGATTCGCGAAAACTGAGAGGAAACAACGGATGTATCAGGACGTATTGCTGCATATCGGCGGTGAATGGCGCGCGGCGCGCGGCGGGCGCACGCTCGATGTCGTCAATCCGGCGACCGAGGAGGTGATCGGCAAGCTGGCGCACGCGGGGACCGATGACCTGGACGAGGCGCTGGACCATGCCGCCAAGGGTTTCGCCGTGTGGCGCAAGATGTCGGCCTATGACCGCTCCAAGCTGCTGCGCAAGGCGGCGGAGCTGATCCGCGAGCGCGCCGATGCCATCGCCCGGCTGATGACCATGGAGCAGGGCAAGCCGGTGGGCGAGGCAAAGATCGAGATCATGGGCTCGGCCGATGTGATCGACTGGTTCGCCGAGGAAGGGCGCCGCGCCTATGGCCGCGTCATCCCCAACCGCGTGCCGGGCGTGTACCAGCTCAGCCTGCGCGAGCCGGTGGGCGTGGTCGCGGGCTTCACCCCTTGGAACTTCCCCATGAGCCAGGCCGTGCGCAAGATTTCCGCGGCACTGGCGGCTGGCTGTTCCTTCATCCTGAAGGGCCCCGAGGAGACCCCGGCGAGCTGCGCCGAGCTGGTGCGCGCCTATGTGGATGCCGGTGTGCCGGTTGGCGTGGTGCAGCTGGTGTTCGGCGTGCCGGCCGAAATCTCCGAGTACCTGATCCCGCATCCGGTGATCCGGAAGATCTCCTTCACCGGCTCCACCGTTGTCGGCAAGCATCTGGCGGCCCTGGCGGGCAAGCATATGAAGCGCGCCACCATGGAGCTGGGCGGGCATGCGCCGTCCCTCGTGTTCAACGATGCCGACCTGGACGCCGCCGCGACCATCCTGGCCGCGAACAAGTTCCGCAATGCCGGGCAGGTCTGCGTGGCGCCGACGCGCTTCATCGTGCAGGACGCCGTGTACGAGCCGTTCCTGGAAAAGTTCGTCGCCAAGTGCGAGGCGATTAAGCTCGGCAATGGGCTGGATGCCGCCACCACCATGGGGCCGCTCGCCAATGACCGTCGCGTGGCGGCCATGGAGACGCTGATCGCCGATGCCGTGGGCAAGGGCGCGAAGATTGCAACCGGCGGCAAGCGCGCTGGCAACAAGGGCTATTTCTTCGAGCCCACCGTGCTGACCGACATTCCCGCCGACGCCCGCGTGCTGAACGAGGAGCCGTTCGGCCCGCTGGCGCTGTTCATGCCGTTCAAGACGTTCGACGATGCCATCGCCGAGGCCAACCGCCTGCCATACGGCTTGGCCGCCTACGCCTATACGCGCAACACCGCCACGGCAACGGCGCTCGGCGCGCAGATCGAGTCCGGCATGGTCGGCATCAATCACCACGGCCTGGCGCTGCCCGAGACGCCGTTCGGCGGCATGAAGGACAGCGGCTATGGCTCGGAAGGCGGCGCGGAAGGGTTGGAGCCGTATCTGGTCACCAAGTTCGTGACGCAGGCCAGCGCGTAACCCTCGTCAGTTGAAAACCAAGGGCGGCATCCTCGCGGGTGCCGCCTTTTTTGTTGCACTGCGCAAAAATGCTTGACCAGGGGAGGGACGAGCCGGAAACTCGGGCCATGGATTGTATCACCGGCACGAATCCCCTCTGGGCGCTGTATAACACCGCGTTAGCCACGGCCCGTTTTATCGACCTCACCCACGCCTTCCACCCAAGCCAGCCGCATTTTCCGGCGTTCCCCGATGAAACCGCCGAGACGCTGTTCACCGTGGCCGAGCATGGCTTCGAGGTGACGCGCTATTCGCATGTGGGCCAGTGGGGCACGCATGTGGATGCGCCGAGCCATTTCGTGGCTGGCGGGCGCACGGTGGATGCAATTCCCGTGGAGCAGATGCTGCTGCCGCTGGTGGTGCTGGATATCAGCGCCCGCGCCGCGCAGGACGCAGACACCACGCCCACGCTGGAGGATGTGCAGGCCTGGGAGGCGCGGCAGGGCCGGATCCCCGCAGGCGCCTTCGTGGCCCTGCGCACGGACTGGCACAAGAAATGGCCCGACGCGGCGGCCTTCGCGAACAAGGATGCCGAGGGGGTCGCGCATTATCCCGGCTGGTCGCGCGAGGTGCTGGAATTCCTGTTGGAGCAGCGCGATGTCCGCGCGATTGGTCATGAGGCGACGGATACCGACCCAGGGCTTTCCACCTCGAAGGGCGATTACAGCCTGGAGTTCTACGTGCTGAGCCAGGACCGCTGGCAGGTGGAACTGGTTGCGAACCTCGACCAGGTGCCGGAGGCTGGCGCGCTGCTGCTGGCGAGCTGGCCGAAGCCGCTCAATGGCTGCGGCTATCCGGCCAGGCTCGTGGCGATTCACCCCTGATTTATTCTGCCATCACGCGATAGATGGCGCGCATGCGCTTCTTGTCCAGCTTTCCGACGGAGGCCTTCTCCAGCGGCTGGGCGAAGATGATCTGGTCCGGGACGGCGAAGCGGGAAAGCTCGCCCGTCTCCACGCGCTTGCCCACCACGTCCTTCAGCTCGTCCTCCGTGGCCTCGGCATCCGGCTTCAGCACCACGATGGCGATAGGCCGCTCGCCCCAGCGGGCGTTATCGTTCAGCAGGTTCTTGATGAGCAGCTGATAGTCCTGGCTCGGCATCTTTTCGCTCCCGGTTTATTTTGGCGGGGGAGCGATAGTGAGCGAGTTCAGAGGATTTACAAGCTGAAACTCTTGGGTTCCAGCTGGGCGATCTTGCGGCGGATCACGTCCAGCGCATGGGTGAAGGCGGTGTCGGCATCCATCCCGGTGGTGTCGATCAGCTCGGCATCCGGCGCCTTCATCAGCGGTGCGGCGGCGCGAGTACGGTCGGCCTCATCGCGCGCCTGCACGTCGGCGATAACGTCGGCGAGTTTAACGGTCTCGCCGCGCGCCAGGAACTCCTTGTAGCGGCGCTCGGCCCGGGCTTCCACGCTGGCGGTGACAAAGAGCTTAACATCCGCATGCGGGAAGATGATTGTGCCGATGTCGCGCCCATCCAGCACCGCGCCGTGGGAGTTGCCGAAATGGCGCTGGAAGTCGAGCAGCGCGCGGCGCACGGCGGGAATGGAGGCGACCTGGCTGGCTGCGGCGGAGGTTGCGGCGTCGCGCAGATCGGAGCGGTTCATATCCGCCTGTGTGAGCAAACGGGCGGCATTCACCGCGGCGTCCGCATCGGCAGGGGAGGCACCGGCCTCCAGCACGCGCTTGGCGGTGGCGCGGTAGAGGATGCCGGTGTCCAGATATGGCAGGCCCAGCGCGGCGGCGATACGTTTGGCCAGCGTGCCTTTCCCGGCTGCAGCCGGGCCGTCAATTGCGATGATCATAGTGCCGTGATCTCCGCGCCCAGGCCGCGCATCAGCTTCAGGAAGCCGGGGAAGGAGGTGTCGATGAAGCTGGCGTCGTCGATCTGCACCGGCGCCTCGCTTGCCTGGCCCAGCACCAGGGCGGACATGGCGAGGCGGTGGTCCATATGCGTCTCCACCAGCCCGCCGCCGGGAATAGCGCCGATGCCGTGGATGATCAGGTCGTCGCCCTTGATCTCGACGCGCACGCCGTTCACCCGCAGCAGCGCGGCGGTGGCGGTCAGGCGGTCGGATTCCTTCACCCGCAGCTCTGAGAGCCCGCGCAGGCGTGAGGTGCCGTTGGCGGCGGCGCAAAGCACGGCGAGAATCGGGTATTCGTCGATCATGCTGGGGGCGCGCTCGGCCGGCACGTCCACGGCGCGTAGTTCCGTGTGCGCGGCGACAATGTCACCCACCGGCTCGCCGCCGGCGATGCGGGCGTTCTGGATGGCAAGCTCAGCGCCCATCTCGCGCAGGGTCTCGAAAAGCCCCGTGCGCAGCGGGTTCAGCCCGGCGCCGGTCACGGTGACCTGGCTGCCCGGTACCAGAAGTGCAGCGGCAATTGGGAAGGCGGCGGAGGAGGGATCGCTAGGCACAATCACGTCAGCCGCGCGCAACTCCGGCTGGCCGGTGAGGCGGATCACGCGGCCCTTGCCGGCGCGGGCCACCGAGATCTCGGCGCCGAAATGCTTCAGCATGTTCTCGGAATGGTCGCGGGTCGGCTCCGGCTCCTCCACCTCGGTCACGCCGCGGGCGTTGAGCCCGGCGAGCAGGATGGCCGATTTCACCTGCGCGGAGGCGACAGGCAGGCGGTAGGTCAGCGGCATGGCCTCGCGCGTGCCAACGATGGTGAGCGGCAGGCGGTTGCCGGAGCGGGCGAAGAACTGCGCGCCGGTGGCCTTCAGCGGCTCGATCACGCGCGCCATCGGGCGCTTGCGCAGGCTGGAGTCGCCGGTCATCACCGCATACAGCTCGTGGCTGGCCAGGATGCCCGCCAGCAGCCGCGCGGCGGTGCCGGAATTGCCCATGTCCAGCACGTCAGCCGGTTCGGTGAGGCCGCCGATGCCACGCCCGGCCACCAGCCAATCCGCGCCGTCACGCGAGATTTCGGCTCCAAGCGCGCGCATTGCGGCGGCGGTGCGCAGCACGTCCTCGCCTTCCAGCAGGCCGGAAATGCGGGTCTGCCCGACCGCCAGCGCCCCGAACATCAGGGCGCGGTGGCTGATGGATTTGTCGCCGGGAACGCCGATGCTGCCGGTGAGAGGCGCGGCGGGGCGGGCGGAGCGGTGCGGGCGGGGCGTGAGCGATTCCATGGCGCGCGATTAGCATGGCTAATGCGGTTTGACATAGGCCGCTGGGCATGGCATCGCGCCGCGCTTGGAATAAACTTGGCGAATTGACCAGAGGTTGGACATGGCGAAACCGGAGCTTGGAGAAAAACATACTTGCGTGTCCTGCGGGGCGCGGTTTTTCGACCTCGGCAAGGAGCCGGCGGTGTGCCCCAAATGCGGCACCGAGCAGCCGGCGGAGCAGCCGCGGCTGAAGCGCACCGCGCCGCTGCCGGAAGAGCAGAAGAAAGTGGCGAAGCCGATGCTCGACGGCGATGACGTGGACGTGGAAGTGCCCGATGACGGCGACGAAGAGGACATCCTGGAGGATGCGGATGACCTGGACGACGATACCGGCGTGATCGAGGCCGATATCGACGTGCAGCCAGAAGGCAACGACGACGAGCGGTAATCAGCCGCTCCCCTGAAAAAACCCGGCCTGAGACCGGGTTTTTTATTGTGCCGGCGGCGGGGCTGGCTTCCAGCCCAGGGCGGATTTGAGCTGGGAACTGCGCTTGGGCGCGTTCCAGGAGCCGAGCATCAGCGCCGAGGCGGACACGGGCGGCTGCACCGCCGGGTGCAGTGTGAGGCGCAGGGCCAGGGCTCTGTCGAAGATGTCGATGCCGCTGTCTGCGGCGGCGCTGATTGTGCCATCCTGCCCGGTGAGGGTTGCCTGGGTAAGCGTGCAATTCCCCTGGGCCAGGGTGCCGGCGAGGCTGAGCGTGGTGAAGGGCGTGCTGCCATAGGCCAGGGCGGCGCGCAGCTTGTGGGTGGCATCCGGCGTGCCGAGGGCGGCGATGAAATTTCCGAGGCTGATGCCGCCCAGGCGGCCATGCGTGGCGGCGAGCGTGGCGGTGCCGCTCAGAGTCGCCAGCCAGTTCTTCGGGCTGTAGCCGCTGGCGGTGAGGCTGGCGGTGGCGTTCACCGCACCCACAGGCAGGCTGAAGGGGAAACTGACGGGCAGCGCAAGCGCTGGCGCGTCGATATTCTGTGCCAGCAGGTTGAGGTTGAATTCGGGCGCGGTGGCGGGGCTGAGCGTGGCGGCGAGGCTGCCGGAGAGGCTGCCATTGCCGATCGCCGCCTGGGTGAGGGCCAGCTTGGCGCTGCTCTGCCCGAGCGTGAGGCTGGCGGCGCTGGGGCCGAGGATGGGCGTGCCAGCATAGAGCACGCGGCTGGCGTTTATGCCGATCTTGCCCTGCACGGGCAGGCTGGCGGGCAGGGTCAGGCGGGCAGGCAGCGGCGGCAGGGCGAGCGTGTCGGCGTCGATCTGCCCGGAGATGGTGCCGTTCTGCACCATGATCTGCCCGTTCGCGGCGAGCGCGCCGAAACTGAGGATGAAATCGTTAAGCCCGTACTGGCTGGCCGAGGCGGTGAAGCGCGCGCGCAGCGAGATGGAGCCAGCACCTGGGAATGCCAGCCCCTGGTTCAGCCCGAGCAGCTTCATCGCGGCAATCGCATCCGGATGGCGCAGGGAGAGCGGGCCGGTTGCGGACATCTGGTTGAAGTTGATGACCGGCGCGGCGGTGAGGGTGATATCCCCCAACGTGGCCACGGCGCTGGTGGAGAGCGCGTTGGCCGGGCCTTGCGCGGCGATGAGCACGGAGAGGCGCGGCGCGGTGAGCGCGGCTGGCGGAACCCAGCCCGCGGGCAGCAGGGCGGCGAGCGGCGTGCCGGAGGGGATGTCAACAAAACCGTGCGCGGCGGCGACCCGGCCCGACGAGTCTAGTGTGAAGCTGCCAGCGGCCAACCCGCCATAGAGATTGGCGGAGACGCGGCGGATGTTCAGCATGCCGTCCAGTGAGGCATCCACCGCCAGGTTCTGCAGCTTCACCGGCCCGGCATCGGCGCGGGCGGCGGTTATCTCGCCGTCGAAGGTGAAGCCGTCACCCTGGCGCTGCCCGGCCCAGGCGATGAGCGGGGCCAGGGTAAGATGGTCGAAGGCGAGGCTGCCCGAGGCATGGCCAGGGGCGAGGATGAGGTTGCCGGAGACATGATCCGGCCCGAGCGTGCCCGAGAGGTTCTGCAGCACCGGGCTGGTGGTCGTGCCGCCAAGCTGGGCGGCAAGGCGCGCGCTGGGCCAGAAGGCGGGGGACGTAAGGTGGTACGCGGCAGCCAGAGCGGCGGTGTCGGGGACAGTGAGGTTTGCTTGACCCGCAAGGGCGCCCGCCAGACTGGCGCTGCCGCTGGCATTCAGCGTGCCGCCGCCGGGCAAAGTGAGAGCCAGGCTGTTGAGCGCCAGCCCGCCTGGTCCGGTGGTGAGGCTGGTTTGCAGCGCCGGGAAGCTCTGCCCGGCGAGGGTGACATTGCTGGCCTGCAGGATGAACGAAACGGGCGGCAATGCGGGCCAAACGAGGGCGAGGGGCCGGGCCTGGGCACGCAATGCGTCGAGATCGAGGTTCTGCCCGCTCAGCGTGGCGTTGAGCCCCGGCGCCGCGAAGCTGGATGAGGCGCTGCCGGAGACGCTGGCACCGCCCTGCTGCAGGGTGAGTTGGCTGGCGTTGATGCCGCTGGCGTCCACGGAGAGCGTGGCGCTGCCTGTGATGCCCTGGACCAGCTTGGCGGAAAGTTGGCCGGTGAGGCTGCTCTCACCGCTCAGCGCGCCGGAAAAGGACAGGCTGCTGCCGAGAATCCCGGCCTGGATGGAGACCGGCGCGGATTGGTCGAGCGCAATCTGCCCCAGCGCCAGGCTGAGCGTGACGCCCTGGCCGAGCAGCGCGCCATTGCCGGAGACGCTGACCGCCCCGCCCGAGCTGGTAAACAGGTCGGCATTGACCTCGGTGAAGACAATGCCGCCGAAGCGCACAGTGCCGTTGTTCAGATGCGCGTGCAGCGCGGCAAGCCAGGGCGGCGGGGCGATGGATTTCGGCCCGGCGGGCAGTGGCCAGGGGAAATCGACGCTCGGTGATTTGATGTTGAGCGCCTGCACCGCGAGCTGGCCGCGCAGCAAGGCGGTTGGCGAGATGTCCATCACCAGGGCGCGGGCGGTGATGACCTCCTTGTCCGGGCCGGAGATGGTGACATCCGTGGCGGTGATCTCGGGCCGGGGCAGCAAGGCGAGTGAGAGCTTGCCGCCGATATGCACGTTGCGGCCGGTGAGCGAGGAGGCGAAGGCCTCCATGGCTGGGCGATGCGCCGAGGAGCTAACAAAGCCGGGCAGGGCCAGCAGCACGCCGAGCAGAGCCAGGACGAGCCCGAGAGGGATCAGCCAGAGGGCGGTGCGTTTTTTCAAGGCGCGCCGTACCCGCCGCCGCCAGGAGTTTTGATGATGAAGGCATCCCCAGCCGCCAGTTCCGCGGCGGCGCAGCCGGGCAGGGGCTCCACCGCGCCATCCGCGCGCTCCACATATTGCTCGCCGCAGGTGCCGGGAGCGCCGCCTTCGAGGCCGAAGGGCGGGATGGTGCGGCGCGAGGCGGTGATGGTGGCTGTCATGGGTTCTAAAAACCGGATTTTGCGCGTAACGCCATCCCCGCCATGAAATTTTCCGCCGCCGCCGGAGTTTTTGCGGATGGAAAACTCCTCGACTCGCACGGGAAAGCGCAACTCCAGCACTTCGGGGTCGGTGATGCGGGTGTTGGTCATGTGCGTATGCACCGCCGAACATCCGTTGAAGCCTGGCCCGGCCCCGGCACCGCCGCAGATGGTCTCGTAATACTGGTGGCGGGCATTGCCGAACAGGAAGTTGTTCATCGTCGCCTGGGCGGAGGCGCAGGCCCCCATCGCGCCGAGCAGCGCCGCGGTGACGGCCTGGGAGACCTCGGTATTGCCCGCGACCACGGCTGAGCCGGGGGGCGGGGCAAGGAAGGAGCCCTCGGGGATGATAATGTTGAGCGGCTTGAGGCAGCCCTCGTTGAGGGGGAGATCGGTGCCGGTGAGGCAGCGGAAGGCATACAGCACCGCCGCCGTGGTGACGGCCTTGGGTGCGTTGAAATTATTCTGCCCCGCAGGGCCAGTGCCGGTGAAATCCACAGTGGCGCTGGCGGTAGCGCGGTCGATGCGCAGGGCGACGCGCAGGGGCGCGCCGTCATCCATGGTGTACGCAAAATCGGCATCGCGTAGGCTTAAGATGGCGGCGCGAATGGCGGCCTCGGCATTGTCCATTACGTGGCGCATGTAGTTGCGCACCACGGCCCAGCCATAGCGCGATACGATCTGCCGCAGCGCGGCGGCTGCGGTGGCATTGGCGGCGATCTGCGCCTTGATGTCCGCCACGTTCTGGTCCGGGTTGCGCGCCGGGTATTTGGCCCCGGCGAGGATGGCGCGGAACGCCTGCTCCTGGAACTCACCGCCTGAGAGAAGACGGAAATTGTCGATGACAACCCCCTCTTCTTCCAGCGTTTTGGAGAAGGGCGGGGTGGAGCCGGGGGTGAGCCCGCCGATATCGGCATGGTGGCCCCGGCAGGCGGTGAAGAAGCGGATTTCCGTGCCCGTTTCGTCGAAAACCGGGGTGATAAGGGTAATGTCGGGCAGGTGCGTACCGCCCGCGTAGGGGTTGTTTAGCGCCACCGCGTCCCCGGGGCGGAGTGTGTTGCCGCGCAGCGCAATGACATGCCGTACGGATGCGCCCATGGCGCCCAGATGCACCGGCACGTGTGGCGCGTTGGCGACGAGATTGCCCGCGGCGTCGAAGATCGCGCAGGAAAAATCCAGCCGCTCCTTGATGTTCACGCTCTGCGCCGTGTTGCGCAGCACCGCTCCAGCCTGCTCGGCGATGGACATGAACAGGTTCGCGAAGAGCTCCAGCAGCACCGGGTCGGGTTTTTCGCTGTCGGCGATGACGGCGTTGGCGCGGGGCGCGATGCGGTGCAGGATGCAATGGTTTTTTGCCGTAATTTCAGCGGTCCAGCCGGGTTCGATGACCGTGGTGGCGATGGCTTCCTTCAGGATCGCCGGACCGGGAATTTTTACTCCCGCGCCGAGGGTGTCACGGTCGTAAACCGGGGTTTCATGCGTCTGGCCGCCGCTGAACATGGCTGCGGTTTCGAGCGGCGCGGGGAGCGGGCTGGCGGCGATTTCGGGTTCGGTGAGCGCCTCGCCAGGGGCATGGGCCTCCACCAGCACAGTCTCGGCCACCAGCGGCTTTTCCGGCGTGACGAAGCCAAACAGGCGCCGGTGCGCGGCGGCAAATTCAGCCGCCATCTCGTTGCAGGTGCCGAATTTTATCGGCAGCGCGGTGTCGGTTCCCGCATAGCGCAGCAGCACGGTTGCGGCGTGGCTTACCATGGCGCCGGGATTTTGTGCGCGCAGCGCGGCCTCGGCCTCTTCGGCCAGGTGCGCGGCGGTTTGCGCCAGAGGCTCCATGGCCTGCGGCGTGAAGGGCAGTTCCACCGCCTGCTCGCGCATTAGAGAAAAATCGGAGAGGCCAATGCCGTAGGCGGAGAGTACCCCGGCGAGCGGATGGATGAAGACGCGGTCCATGCCCAGCTCGTCGGCCACGGCGCAGGCATGCTGCCCGCCAGCACCGCCGAAGCAGACCAGCGCGAAATCCGCCGGGTTGAGGCCCTTCTGCACGGAGATCTGGCGGATCGCCTGCGCCATGTTGGCGACCGCGATCTGGATGAAGCCTTCCGCCAGTTGCTCCGGCGTGAAGTTGCCCACCTCGGCCGCCAGGTCGGTGAATTTTTCGCGCACGATGGCGGCGTCCAGAGGCTGGTCGCCATCGGGGCCGAAAATGGCGGGGAAATGCGCGGGCAGGATCTTGCCGAGCAGCACGTTGGCGTCCGTCACCGTAAGCGGGCCGCCCTTGCGGTAACAGGCGGGGCCGGGATTTGCGCCCGCGCTCTCCGGCCCGGCGCGCAGGCGGGCGCCGTCGAATGAAAGGATGGAGCCGCCGCCCGCCGCCACGGTGTTGATGGCAAGCATTGGCGCGCGCAGCCGCACGCCCGCGATTTCCGTCTCCAGGCTGCGCTGGAAGGCGCCGTCGTAGAGTGACACATCCGTGCTGGTGCCGCCCATGTCGAACCCGATGACGGCTTTAAAGCCAGCCGCCGCCGCAGTGCGCACGGCGCCAACGATGCCGCCAGCCGGGCCGGAGAGGATCGCATCCTTGCCGGTGAAGGCATTGGCCCGGGCGAGCCCGCCATGCGACTGCATGAAGTACAATGGAGAATTATTTAGCCCTTCGGAAACCTGGGCGATATAGTGCAGCAGGATGGGCGAGAGATAAGCGTCGGCCACTGTGGTGTCGGCGCGCGGAACCAGGCGCAGCAGGGGGCTGGCGATGTGTGAGAGCGAGATTTGCTTGAACCCGGCTTCCGCCGCGAGCGCGCCGAGGCGCCGCTCCATGGCCGGGTATTTCCAGGCATGGATCAGGGCAATGGCCACGGCCTCGATCCCCTCGGCCCGTGCGGCCCGCAGCGTGGCGAGGGCGGAAGCTTCGTCGAGGGGCTCGATCGCCTCGCCTGCCACGGAAACGCGGCCTTGCACCTTGGCCACGCGCTCATACAGCATGGAGGGGAGCTTGATATCGAGGTCGAACAGGCGCGGGCGGGCCTGGTTGCCAATGCGCAGAAGGTCCTTGAAGCCGCGATTGACGAGCAGCAGCGTGCGCGCCCCCTTGCGCTCCAGCAGCGCGTTGGTGGCGACGGTGGTGCCCATTTTCACGCTGGCGATGGCACCGATGGGGATCGGCTCGCCGGGCTTGAGGCCGAGGAATTCGCGGATGCCCTCGATCGCGGCATCGCGGTATCGCTCTGGATTTTCCGACAGGAGCTTCTTCGTCGCCAGCTTGCCACCGGGGGAGCGCGCAACAATGTCGGTGAATGTGCCGCCGCGATCGATCCAGAACTGCCAGCTCATGCGCCTGCCCAAAAATGTCGCCCTCGTTGATGTCCGATTGTTGGGCCGGGTTCAAGGGCGTGCTAGACTAGGTTCATGAGTTACTGGGGCAAGTTTATCGGTGGCATGGCTGGTTTCGCCATGGGCGGGCCGGTGGGCGCGTTATTCGGCGCGGCGCTGGGCCACGCGGCGGATGAGGGGCGGTTGCACGCCTTCTCCTTCTTGGGCGACCGCGTGATGCCGTTCGACAGCGCCAGGCTCACGGCCATGCTGGGCGGGCGGGACCAGCTTTTCGCCGTCGGCGTAACGGTGCTGGCCGCCAAGCTGGCGAAATGCGACGGCCCGGTAAGCCGGGTGGAGATCGACGCCTTCAAGCGGAGCTTCGCCATTCCGCCGGAGAATGTCGCCGAGGTAGGGCGGCTGTTCGACAGCGCGCGCAACAGCACCGAAGGCTTCGAGAGCTACGCGATGCAGCTTGGCCAGGCGTTTTCCGATAGCCGGGGGATTTTGGAGCAGGTGCTGGCCGGGCTGTACCAGATTGCCCGGGCCGATGGCCCGCTGAACGGGGCGGAGGCGGATTTCCTGGGGCGGGTGGGCTTCGCCTTCCGGCTGGACGAGGCGGCGATGCGCCGCGCCTCGGGCGGTGTGGCGGCGCCCGAGCCCACCGAGGACGCCTACGCCGTGCTCGGCCTGCGCCGCAGCGCCACGGCGGACGAGATACGCGCCCGCTGGAAGCAGCTTGTGCGCGAGCACCATCCGGATGTGCTGGCCTCGCAGGGCGCTTCGGCAGCGCGGATCAAGCTGGCCTCGGAGAAGGTGGCGCGGATCAACGCCGCCTACGATGCCATCAAGCGCGAGCGGCGGCTGTAGAATGTTCCAGAATTTCCAGGTGTTTCTTGCGGCGGCGCTGGTGCTGGCGCTGCTGCCGGGGCCGAGTATCTTCTATGTGAGCACCCGCAGCCTGGCCGCCGGGCGGCTGGAGGGGCTGGCCTCCGGCGCCGGGACGGGGATTGGCGGAATGGTCCATGTTGCCGCCGGGGCAGCGGGTGTGTCAGCCATTGTGCTGGCCAGCGCCAAGCTGTTCGCGCTGATGAAGCTGGCCGGGGCGGCGTATCTGGTGTGGATAAGCATCTGCATGATCCGCTCCGCGCGGCGGGATGTCGCCATGTTGCAGGCGGTGGAGGTGCGGCCCGCCAATCCGCGCCGGGCGGTGGTGGATGGCATCTTCGTCGAGGCGCTGAACCCCAAGACGGCGGCGTTCTTTCTCGCGTTCCTGCCGCAATTCGTCGATCTTTCGCGCGGGCATGTGGCGCTGCAGTTCGCAGCACTGGGGCTGGTCTCGGTGGCGCTGAACACCAGCGCCGATGTGACCGTGGCGCTGGCGGCGGGGGCGGTGGGCGGGTCATTGTCCGGGCGCGGGGGGATGATCGCACGGGTGCGCCAGGGGGCGGGCGGGCTGATGCTGGCGCTGGGGCTGGACCTGCTGCTGACCAGGAGGCTCGTGGCATGATCCTGCGGCCCTCACCGAATTTCGACGAGCGTGACGCGGCGGTGGAATTCCTCGTGCTGCACTACACAGGCATGCCCACGGCGCAGTCGGCCATCGACCTGCTGCGCTCGCCGGAGGCCAAGGTGTCCTCGCATTACGTGGTAGATGAGGACGGTGCGGTGTACTGCCTGGTACCGGAGGAAAAGCGCGCCTGGCACGCCGGAATTTCCTATTGGCGCGGGCACAGGATGCTCAACGGCGCCTCGGTCGGGATCGAGATCGTCAACCCCGGGCATGAATGGGGCTACAGGCCGTTCCCCGCGGCGCAGATGGACGCGGTGCGCGAGCTTTGCCTGGGCATACTCTCGCGCCACCCCATCCCGGCGCGCAACGTGATCGCGCATTCGGACATCGCCCCCAACCGCAAGCAGGACCCGGGCGAGCTGTTCGACTGGAAGGGGCTGGCGGCGGCGGGCATTGGCCTGTGGACGGATGATTTCGGCCAGCCCGGCAACGTGCGGGCGGACCTCGCCGCCATCGGCTACGATGTGAGCCTGCCGGAGCGCGACGTGATCACCGCGTTTCAGCGGCATTTTCTCCCCGCAAGTCTCTCCGGCATGGCGGATGCGCGCACGGCGGCGCGCGCGGCGGCGCTGCGTGCGCTGGTTGACCGCGCCTGAGCGCCCGGAGTAGGGAAGGCGTTCCAGACGGTTGGACGGCCGCCGGTGGGAAACCACGGGAGGAAAGTCCGGGCTCCACGGAAATACGGTGCCGGCTAACAGCCGGCGGGGGCGACCCCAGGGACAGTGCCACAGAAACATACCGCCTTCGGGTTCGCCCAAGGTAAGGGTGAAATGGTGCGGTAAGAGCGCACCGCCTCTCTGGTAACAGCGAGGGCAGGGTAAACCCCACCGGGAGCAAGACCGAATAGGGGTGGCCGGCGCCGTGCGTAAGCATGGGCGCGGAACGATTTCCGGTTCGCCGCCCGGGTTGGTCGCGCGAGGCGGGCGGTAACGTCCGTCCCAGATGAATGGCCGTCCAGCGCCCTTGCGGTGTGGACAGAACCCGGCTTACAGACCGTCTGGATTTTTCTGTTTTGTTCCGGTCAAGTTATTCGGATCGGTAACGAAATTGATTTGCCGCAGTTTCGCGGGCCAAAAACGCGAACAAATGGCGAACGTGATTGCAAAAAACTGGAGATTTTGCGAGCGAGATTCGTTCCGACTTCGTGCAGGATTCTCCTGCAAATCTCTTTGACGGGGGGAGGTGCGGCATGCTAGTGGGAAAGAAA
Source organism: uncultured Alphaproteobacteria bacterium (assembly GCA_963750235.1). GTDB lineage: Bacteria > Pseudomonadota > Alphaproteobacteria > Acetobacterales > Acetobacteraceae > Acidocella. The sequence goes on along the minus strand of CAVVPW010000001.1, from coordinate 143,579 downwards.
CCCACGTTTTCCCATAAAGTGGTGGAAGGCCTCGCGTTTAATCCCGATGAAGCGACTCTTCGGCAGCCACGAGAATAAGCTGGATGCGAAGGGACGGGTTTCCGTCCCGGCGGCGTTCCGCAATGTGTGGAAGGCCACGCCGGAGATGACGCTCGTGCTGCGGCCCTCGCTGCTGGACGGCTGCGTGGAGGCCTGGCCATTGCCCGATTACGCCAAGTTCCAGGAGAAGGTGGACGCGCTGGCCGAGACCGACCCGGAGCATTACGCGCTGGCCAGCGTGGTCTACAGCCAGGCGGCGGAGGTGGAGTTGGACGCGCAGGGGCGGATCATGATCCCGGCGCATCTGGCGGCGCGCGCTAAACTGGCCGACGCCGTGTGTTTTCTCGGCCGTGGCGACCATTTCCACATCTGGGAGCCGGAGGCGGGGCGGGCGTTCCTTGAGGCGTCCTGCGCCGCGGCGCCGAAGATCGCCTTTGGAGTGCCCGCGCGATGACAGAATTTTCACACATTCCAGTTCTACGCGACGAGGCTGTGACGATGCTGCAGCCGCGCGATGGCGGTGTTTTTCTGGATGGGACTTTTGGCGGTGGCGGCTATGCCAGGGCGATTCTCGACGCGGCGGATTGCAAGCTTTTTGCCGTCGACCGCGACCCGGCGGCAGTGGCCCGCGGGCGCGAGTTGGAACGCGAATATCCTGGTCGATTCGAGATTTGCGAAGGTAGAATCAGCAATATTTCAGAGTTGCTGGCGGAGCGCGGAGTTTTCGCGCTCGACGGCGCTGTGTTTGATCTTGGGGTTTCCTCGTATCAGATCGACGATCCGGCGCGCGGATTTTCTTTTCGCCATGACGGGCCTTTGAATATGCAAATGGGCAGCAGCGAAATGAATGCGGAGCGGCTGGTTAATTTTTGCCCCGAATCCGAACTCGCGGATATTCTTTTCAAGTTCGGAGAGGAAAAGGCCGCCCGCAGGGTGGCGAAGGCCATCGTCGAGCGGCGGAAAGTACAGAAATTCACAACGACGGCGGAACTGGCGAGCGTGATACGGAGTGTCGTGAGGGCGGATAAATCGGGGCTGGACCCGGCAACGAGGAGCTTTCAGGCGCTGCGCATTGCCGTGAACGAGGAGTTGACGGACATCGAGGCGGCGCTGGAACAGTCGGCGGCGATGCTGAAGCCTGGCGGGCGGCTGGTCGTGGTGAGCTTCCACTCACTGGAAGATCGGATCGTGAAGCAGTTTTTTGCTGCTGGCGCCGGGCGCGCGCCGGGCGCCTCGCGGCATGACCCGGCCGGGCTACTGGCTCAGGCCAAGCCGCGTTTTGTCCTGGTGACAAAGACGCCGGTTACCGCCGGCGCGGCGGAACTCAACGCAAACCCCCGCGCCCGCAGCGCCAAGTTGCGGGTCATGGAAAGGCTCGCGGCATGATCCTACGTCCCTTCACCCTCATCAGCGGCATGATGTTCGCGCTCTCCGGCGCGTATCTGTTCACGGTCAAGCACCATAGCGAGGCGCTGGACGACCAACTTACCCAGGTGACGCAGGCGACGCGCCAGGACGAGCAGAGCATACGCGTTTTGCAGGCGCAGTGGGCGCTGGAGGCGGATCCGTCTCGCCTGGCCTCGCTGGCGGCGCAGTTCACCGGGCTGCAGCCGATGAAGCCGGGTCAGCTGACGACGCTGGCCAGCCTGGGCAGCAATCTGCCCGCGCCGGGCAGCCTGCCGCCGGGGGCGAACCCGGCTGATCCCGTCCCCGCCATGCCGCAGCTGGCACAGGCTGCGCCTGCTTCCGCGCCCGCATCTGCCTCTCCGGCCGCAACTGTCGCACCGGCTCAGGCTCCGGTGGCCGTGGCCTCCGCCGCGCCCGCGGCCAAGCCGGCGGCGTCGGTGCGGCTGGCTTCCTTCAACGCCGCGTCCGTCGCCGTATCCGCGCCCGGGCCGGCTGTGAGGCACGCGCAGGAGCAGCGTGTGGCCAGCGCCGAGGGCGTGGCGCACCATGCCGCCCATCGCCCCGCGCATGTACTGCATGAAGAAAATGCCTCGGCCCTTTACGTCGCTGACGCCGCGCCCGCCCCCATGCCGCGCGCCGAGCCGCTTGGCGCGCAGGTGATGTCCGTGCGGGCCGTGGCCAGCGCCGAGCCAGCCTCGATGCCGATGGATAATGGCGGCTCCCTGCTAGGCATGGCCCAAGGGGGCACCAATTGACACTTACTTTGCGGCCGGACCAGCCGCCGCCCTCGCGGCGGAAGGGCGCGCCCGAGCGCGGCGGCGCCGTGCCGCTGATGGAGAATGTGCGGGTCACGGCGCCTGACCTCGACCAGCGCCGCGTACTGGACAAGGCGCGCGGACGGATGGTGATCGCAGCGTTGCTGTTCCTCGGGCTCTATGGCGTGCTGGCGGCGAAGCTTGCGTGGTCGACCGTGGTGCATCCGCTGCTGCCGAGTGCCGCGCAGATCGCCGCCATGCAGCCGCAGCTGGATATGACCCCGCCGCCGCCCTCGCGCGCGGATATCACCGACCGTAACGGCACCATACTGGCCGTCTCGCTGCCCGGCGCGGAGCTTTACGCCGACCCGCAGCAGGTGCCGGACCCGCAGGCGGCAGCTCAGCTGCTGGCCAACGCCATGCCGGACATTGACGTGGCGCAGACGGCGCAGAAGCTTGGCGCCGGGGTGCCTCCCGAGAAGCGCAAGGAATTCGTCTATCTCGACCGCAAGCTGACGCCGCAGGAGGAGCTGGCGGTGAATTCGCTCGGCATTCCGGGCGTGTATTTCGAGAATAACGAGAAGCGGCACTACCCGGACGGCAACCTTGCCGCGCATATCCTGGGCGGGGTGAAGGTGGATGGCACCGGCGTGGCCGGCGTGGAGCAGTATTTCCAGCAGACCCTGACCAGCAACAATACCCAGCCGCTGGCGCTGTCCATCGATGCCGGCATCCAGAGCATCGTGCATGACGAACTGGCCGCGGCGGTGAAGGAATTCCAGTCGCCGGGCGGCTGCGCCATCGTGATGAACGCGCATACGGGCGAGATCCTCGCCATGGCCAGCCTGCCGGATTACGACGTGAACACCTATGGCAGCGCCGACCGCAACAGCCAGTTCGACCGCTGCGTCAACGGCACCTATGAGCCGGGATCGGTATTCAAATTGCAGACCATCTCCATGGCGCTGGATTCCGGGATGGTCCATTGGTGGGATTATTTTGACACCACGCATCCGCTGAAAGTCGGGCGTTTTCACATCACCGATTTCGAGCCGTCGCATGAATGGATGGCAGTGCCGGAGATCCTCAACGTCTCCTCCAACATTGGTGCCTCGCGCATCGCCGCCATTCTCGGACCGAAGATCGAGCAGGCCTGGTTCACCAAACAGCAATTTTTCCAGCCGCTGGATATTCAGTTGCCGGGGCCGCCGAAACCGCTATTCCCGTCCTTCAATAACTGGGGACTGGCGGCGACGCTGACCGTCTCCTTCGGCGCAGGCATTGCCGTGAGCCCGCTGCAGGTCATTACGGCTGTGCTGCCGGTCGTCAATGGCGGCATTCGCTACGACCCGACGCTGCTGAAAGTGGATCCAAACGGGCCGCAGCCGCAGGGTGTGCGCATCATGCAACAAAGCACATCGGACCTGATGCGCAAGATGATGACCGATGTGGTGCTGACGGGCACCGGCAAGAATGCCGCGGTACCTGGCTATGTGGTGGGCGGCAAGACTGGTACCGCGCAGGTGGTGGGGCCGAATGGCGGGTACCTGAAGCACACCAATAACGCGTCATTCATGGCGTCTTTCCCCATGGATAATCCGCAATACGTGATCTACGTGCTGGTGTTGCAGCCCAAGCCGGACGCCACCACTTACGGCTTCACCACCGGCGGCTACATCGCGGCGCCGACAGTGGGGCGGATCATTGCCCGTATCGGGCCGATGCTGGGTATTCTGCCGGCGACAGGCGACCAGCTCGCGCAGTTGGACCAGCAGTTGACCGTGCCGCTGACCCCCACCCCGCCGCCGGGGCAGAGGGCGCTGGGGCCGGACGATCCGCTGCCGGCGGGAGCAAATCCCTTCGCCTACGAGTTGATGGGGACGACGCCGCCGGCCCCACCGGCCCCTCCGGCCGCGCAGGCGGATACGGGCAGCAAGCTGGCTCCGGTGCCATCGGCCTCGCACGGCACGCATGTGCGGCATGACGGGATCATGGCGCCGGTCTCGCCAATGATGGGCAGCCATATGACGGCGCTGGATAGTAATGACGATGGGAAGGCCTGACTTGAGTGACGTGACCGGCATTACCGCAGATAGCCGGGCAGTGAAGCCGGGCTACGTGTTCGCGGCTCTGCCGGGGACGAAAGTGGATGGGCGGCGCTTCATCGCCGACGCCGTGGCGAAAGGCGCGGTTGCCGTGCTGGCGCCCGAGGGCACGCAATGGCCGCCCGGCGTGCCGCCGCGCCGGCTTATCACGTCGCCCGCGCCGCGCGCGGCCCTGGCCGAGCTGGCGGTGGAGCTGGCCGGGAAGATGCCCGAGCGGCTGGTGGCCGTGACCGGCACCAACGGCAAGACCAGCACCGTGGATTTCCTGCGGCAGATATTCACCCTGGCGGGGCGGAAATCGGCCTCGCTCGGCACGCTGGGGGTGATCGCCCCCGGTCGGCCGGTGACGGAAAGCCTGACCACGCCGGACCCGGTGACGCTGGCCAACACGCTGGCGGAACTCGCCGAGCAGGGTGTGACGGACGTGGCAATGGAGGCTTCCAGCCACGGGCTGGAGCAGAGCCGGCTTGACGGGCTGCGCTTCGCCGCCGCCGGATTCACCAACCTCACGCGCGACCATCTCGATTACCACGGCACCATGGAGGCCTATGCCGAGGCCAAGCTCCGGCTGTTCTCCACGCTAATGAAGCGGGGTGCCGCGGCGCGGGCGATGGCCGACTTGGAGCCCGGGGTGCTGGCCCGGCTGCGCGCCATTGCCGCCGAAAAAGGGATTGAATTCGAGACTGTTGCGGTGGAGCGCGTGATCCCCCGGCCGGACGGGCAGGAGGTGATCTGCGGCGGGCGGCGCGTGGAACTGCATCTGCCGGGAAGGTTCCAGGCCGACAACGCGATGCTGGCGGCGAGCCTCGCCGAGGCGGTCGGCGTGGCGGATGCCTTCGCCTTGGTGCCGCTGCTGCACGGCGTGCGCGGGCGGTTGGAGCGCGCGCTGGTGCTGCCGAACGGCACCGCCGCCTACGTGGATTACGCCCATACGCCGGATGCCATTGCCCGCGTGCTGAGCGCGCTGCGCCCGCATGCCACCGGGCGGCTGCATATCGTGTTCGGCGCCGGGGGCGACCGTGACGCCGGCAAGCGCCCGCTGATGGGCGAAGCGGCGGCGAAAGGCGCGGATGTGTGCATCGTGACCGACGACAACCCCCGCTCCGAGGACCCGGCCACGATCCGCGCCGCGATTCTGGCGGCCTGCCCGGGGGCGCGGGAGATTGGCGACCGCCGCGCGGCCATTGCCGCAGCTCTTGAGGGCCTCGCCCCCGGCGATGTGCTGGTGGTGGCGGGCAAGGGGCATGAGCAGGGGCAGATCGTGAAGGGTGAGGTGATCCCGTTCGATGACGCCGCCGTGATCCGCGAGCTGGGAGGCGTAGCGCGCGGGGCTGGTGGGGCGGCCGCGCGCCAGAGAGGGGCTGAGTCACTGAGCCTCTGGACATCGGACGAACTCCGAGCCCTGTTCGGCATTGGGTTTGAGGTCTCTGGCATTTCGATCGACACGCGCACCTTGCAGCCGGGGGATTTGTTCGTGGCGCTTGCAGGAGAGCGGGACGGGCATAATTTCGTGGAGGCGGCTTTCGCCAAGGGCGCGGCGGCGGCGTTGGTCTCGCGCCCCATGGCGGGCAACGCCATAGTGGTGGATGACACGCTGAAGGCGCTGGAACAGCTGGGTGCTGCGGCACGGGCGCGGACGGAAGCGAAGATCGTGGCGGTGACCGGCAGCGTTGGCAAGACCACGACCAAGGAGATGCTGCGCCGGACCTTGGGCGCCTTTGGCGCCGTGCATGCGGCCGAGGCCAGCTTCAACAACCATATCGGTGTGCCGCTGACCCTGGCACGGATGCCGCAGGGTATGGATTTCGGGGTGTTCGAGATCGGCATGAACCATCCCGGCGAGATCGCGCCGCTGGTGGCGCTGGTGCGTCCGCATGTCGCGGTGGTGACCTGCGTGGACAGGGCGCATCTGGGGCTGATGGGTTCGGAAGAGGCGATCGCGCGGGAGAAGGCCGCGATCTATGGCGGGCTGGAGCCGGGTGGCACGGCGGTAATTCCCGGCGATTCGGCCTTTGTTCAGCTGTTGCGCGAAGCGGTGCCAAAAGGGCGGGAGGCGGTTGTCTGCGGCCATGAGGCCCGGCTGGTGAAGGTGAAAGAAGGTCCGGAAAGCTCTGATATTGAAGCCGAAATCCATGGCGTCGCGGTGCGCTTCACGCTCTTGGCGCCAGGGCTGCACATGGCCCGCAACGCCATCGCCGTGCTGGCCGCCGCCGTGGCGCTGGGGCTGGACGCGCAGCAGGCCGCCGCCGGACTGGACGGTTTTGCGCCCTTCGCCGGGCGCGGGGCGCGGCGCGAGCTGATGCTGCAGGAGGGCGGCACGGTCCTGCTGCTGGACGATAGCTACAACGCCTCCGGTGCCTCGATGCGCGCGGCCTTGGCGGTGCTGGCGCTGCAACCTGGGCGGCATGTGGCTGTGCTGGGGGACATGCTGGAGTTGGGCGACCACGCCCGCGACGAGCATTTAGCCCTGCTCCCGGCATTGACCCAGGGCGCGGATGTTGTTTTTGCCTGCGGAATGCAAAGCAAAGCCTTGTTCGAACTCGCTTCCCCCGGCCAAACAGGGCGCGCATGCGCCTGACGCCGCTACCCTGGCTCCGCTGGTCAAAGCCGCGTTGGTGGACGGCGACACCGTGCTGGTGAAGGGAAGTTATGGCAGCCGTATGCGTGACGTCATCTCGCATCTGGAAAGCCCCGGCTGATGCTTTACGCTTTACTCTTCCCGCTCGCCGGGCATGTGCATTTTTTCAACCTGTTCAGGTACATCACCTTCCGGGCGGGCGGAGCGTGCCTGACGGCGCTCGTCATCAGCTTCTGGCTCGGGCCGAAGGTGATCCGCACCCTGAAGGCCATGCAGCGCCACGGCCAGCCGATTCGCACCGATGGGCCGGAGCGGCATCTGATCGAGAAAAAGGGCACGCCGACCATGGGCGGCGTGCTGATTCTGCTGGCGCTGGGCTTCTCCACCCTGCTCTGGGCGGACCTCGGCAACGGCTATGTGTGGGCGACGCTGATGGTCACCTTCGGCTACGGGGGGATCGGCTTCGCCGATGACTTCCTCAAGCTGACCAAGCGTAACACCAAGGGCGTCTCGGGCCGGGTGCGGCTGCTGGGCGAGGGGCTGATCGGCTTGGTTGCGGCGGTGTGGATGATCCACCTGATGCCCGGCGCCATCGCCACCGACCTCGCCGTGCCGGTGTTCAAGAGCCTGTTGATTCCGTTCGGTTTTCTGTTCCCGTTCGTGGCGCTGTTCGTGATGATGGGCTCGGCCAATGCGGTGAACTTCACCGACGGGCTGGACGGCCTCGCCACCGTGCCGACGATGATCGCCGCCGCGGTGTTCGCGCTCATCGCCTATCTGGTGGGCAACAAGATTTTCGCCGGTTATCTGGAGGTCAACTTCATGCCCGGCGTGGGCGAGTTGGCGGTGTTCCTCTCGGCGCTGATCGGCGCGGGGCTCGGCTTCCTGTGGTTCAACGCGCCCCCGGCAGCGGTGTTCATGGGCGATACCGGCTCGCTCTCGCTGGGCGGCGCGCTGGGGGCGGTCGCCGTGGCGACCAAGAACGAGATTGTGCTCGCCATTGTCGGCGGGCTGTTCGTGGTGGAGACCATCTCGGTCATCGTGCAGGTGTTCTGGTACAAGCGCACGGGGCGGCGCGTGTTCCTGATGGCGCCGCTGCACCATCATTTCGAGAAGAAAGGCTGGGCGGAACCGACCATAGTCATCCGTTTCTGGATTATCTCGATGATCCTGGGGCTGGTGGGGCTGGCCACCCTGAAAATCCGATGAGCGTGTTCTCCGGCCAGCGTTTCGCGGTGCTTGGGCTCGGGCGGGCCGGGCTGCCGGCGGCACTTCGCCTGCGCGAGTTCGGCGCCGAGGTGTTCGTTTGGGACGATAATGAGGCGTCCCGCGCTGCCGCCGAGGGATTTGCGGTGTGCAAACCCTCCGAGGTTACGGGGCATCTGGACGCGGTGGTGCTCTCGCCCGGCATTCCGCACATTCTGCCCAAGCCGCACCCGGAAGCCGCCTGGGCGCTGGCCCGAGGCGTGCCGGTGCTCACGGATGCCGAGCTGCTTTACCGGGCGGTGCGGGGGCTGGACTCCAAGGCGCGCTTTGCCGGGATCACCGGGACCAACGGCAAATCCACCACGACCGCACTGCTGGCGCATATCCTCAACGTGGCCGGCGTGCCGAACGCGGCGGGGGCGAATCTGGGCCCGGCGGCGCTTTCCCTGCCGATTCTGCCGGATGACGGCGTCTATGTGCTCGAAATGTCCAGCTATATGTTGGAACGAATCGTGACACTCCGGTTTGATGCCGCGGTGATGCTGAATCTCTCGCCCGACCATCTGGACCGCCATGGCGACCTGGCCGGCTATGCCGCCGCCAAGCGGGCGATCTTCGCGCGCCAGGATGCGGACTGCACGGCGGTGATCGGGGTGGATGACGAGCCCTCGCGCGAGATGGCGGAGTGGCTTCAGACCCAGCCAGCCAAGCTGGTGCGGATTTCCGGACTGGGCCGGGCCACAGGCGCCAAGGCGCTGCCGGGCGAGCATAACGCGCAGAACGCCGAAGCCGCCGCCGCGCTGGCCCGCGCCCTGGGCGTGGGCGAAGCAGCGATCGCCGAGGGGATCAGGAGCTTCCCGGGCCTCGCCCACCGGGCGCAGGAGGTGGCGCTGCGCGAAGGCGTGCGCTTCATCAACGACAGCAAGGCGACCAACGCCGACGCCGCCAGCCGCGCCATGGCTTGCTACGACCGCTTCGTATGGATCGCGGGCGGGGTGGCGAAGGCGGGCGGGGTCGACGATCTGGAACTGCTTTTCCCGCGCATCGAGAAAGCCTTCCTGATCGGTCAGGATGGCCGGGCCTTTGCCGCCAAGCTGAGCCAGCACGGCGTGGCGAACGAATATGCGGGCACGCTGGAAGCGGCGCTGCCCTTGGCTTTCGAGGCGGCGAAGGCGGGGTCGGGGGTCGTGCTGTTCTCCCCGGCCGCGGCGAGCTTCGATCAGTTCCCGAATTTCGAGGTCCGCGGCGACGTGTTCGCCAGACTGGCCAAGGGAGTTGCCGCGTGATGCGCCCGCTCTCCCGCGCCGATACATCGATACTGGGCCGCTGGTGGTGGAGCGTGGACCGGGTTACGCTGCTCGGCCTCGGCATTTTGCTGGGCATTGGCTACGTGCTGGCGCTGGCCGCCATGACGGGCGCGACCACGCATATCACCGACCCGCACACGCTGGCGATGATCAAGCAGATCTTCTTCCTGCTGTTGAGCGGGGTGACGATGCTGGGTATGTCCATGCTCTCCCTGCGCCAGGTGAAGCTGGCGGCGCTGGGGATGGGCATTGTGTTCTTCCTGCTCACAGGCTTTACCCTGGTGCATGGCACCGAGGTGGACGGCGCCAACCGCTGGCTCGCCTTGCCAGGCCTCACCGTTCAGCCGAGCGAGTTCCTGCGTCCGGCCTTTGTCATTATCACCGCCTGGCTGATCGCGGAATCGCGCCGCACGCCGGGGTTCCCGGGCAAGCGCGCTGCTTTGGGCGTGTATCTGCTCACCGCCCTGGTGCTGAAGATGCAGCCGGATATCGGCATGACCTTCCTGTTCACCATGGTCGTGCTGGCGCAATTCTACCTCGACGGCATGGATATGAAATGGATCGGCATTGCCACCCTGCTGGTGGTGCTGGCGCTGGTCTATGCGTTCTTCTTCATTACCCATGTGCATACGCGCGTGATGATGTTCATCGACCCGCCAAAGGGCAGCCAGGCGCAGACGGCGCTGATGGCGTTTGGCAATGGCGGCATGTGGGGGCTGGGGCCGGGAGAGGGGCAGGTGAAACACTTCCTGCCGGATGCGCGCGCGGACTTCGTGTTCGCCGTGGCGGGCGAAGAGTTCGGGTTGTTCTTTTGCGCCTTCATCATCCTGGTGTTTGCCGCCATTGTGCTCCGTGCGCTGTTCCGGCTGCTGGCGGAACCGAACCTGTTCGTGGTGCTGGCGGCGGGTGGTCTGGTCGTCGGCTTCGGGCTGCAGGCCTTCGTGAACATGGCGTCGTCGCTGTCGCTGATCCCGACCAAAGGCATGACGCTGCCGTTCCTCTCCTATGGCGGCAGCTCGGCGCTGGCCGTGTCCATCCAGATGGGCTTTTTGCTGGCGCTGACGCGCAGGCGCCATGCCGGGGAGGGCGCATGAGAGCCGGGGCGCCGAAACCCGTTGTGATCGCGGCTGGCGGCACGGGTGGGCATTTCTTTCCTGCTGAAGCTTTGGCTGCAGAATTGTTGCACCGGGGCGAGCGTGTGGTGCTGTTGACTGATGCGCGCTCGGGCGGACTGACTTCGCCGGTATTCGCGCGGGCGGAGCGGCATGTGATCTCGGGCGCGGGGCTCTCCGGGCGCGGGTTCAAGCGCGCGGCGCGGGGCGCCCTGGCGCTGCTGCGCGGGGTATTCGAGGCGCGGGGCCTGCTGCGCCAGTTGCGGCCTTCCGCCGTGGTGGCGTTTGGCGGCTATCCTTCCGTGCCGCCGGTGCTGGCGGCGGCGACGATGTTCGGGGGCAGGCCGCGCGTGATCCTGCACGAGCAGAACGCGGTGCTGGGCCGGGCGAACAAGCTGCTCTCGCGCTTTGCCGATGTGCTGGCGCTGAACTTCGCCAACACCAAGCTGGTGCCGAGCGGCGTGAAGACCCGCGTGCTGGGCAATCCGGTGCGTCAGCCCATCGTGGCGCTGCACGGCGAGGGCTATGCCCCGCCGGAGGAGCGGATCGAGCTGCTGGTTCTGGGCGGTTCCCTTGGCGCGAAAGTGTTTGGCACGCTGATCCCCGAGGCGCTGGCGCGGCTGCCCGAGGCGTTGCGCCACCGGCTGCATGTGACGCAGCAATGCCGGGTGGAGGAGATCGAGACCGCGCGGCAGGTGTTCAAGCTGGCGGGGATTTCCGTCGAGCTGTCGCCGTTTTTTACCGATGTCGCCTCGCTGCTGACCAAGGCGCATCTCGTTATCGCGCGGGCAGGGGCCTCCACCGTGGCGGAAATTGCCGTGGCGGGGCGGCCGGCGATTTTCATTCCGCTGCCGACGGCGATCGATGACCACCAGCGCGCCAATGCCGACGCGCTGGCCGCGGCGGGCGGAGCGTGGCGGTTGGACCAGGCCGGGCTGACACCCGAAATATTGGCTGAAAAGATTGAGACTTTGCTGATGGATTTTGATTCTCTGACGAATGCCGCCGTGGTGTGCGCGCGGGCCGGGCGCGTGGATGCCGCAGCAAAGCTGGCTGACCTCGTACAGCAAGGAGCCGAGGCATGAGGGCGCTGCCGCTTTCCATCGGGCCGCTGCATTTTGTTGGCATTGGCGGCATCGGCATGTCGGGCATCGCCGAAGTGCTGCACGAGCTGGGCTATCAGGTGCAGGGTTCGGATATTGCCGAGAACGCCAATGTGGCTCGCCTGCGGAAGGCGGGGATTCCCGTCGCCATCGGGCATGACGCGAATAACCTTGGTGCCGCGCAGGTGGTGGTGATTTCCACCGCCGTGCCCAAGGACAATCCCGAAGTGCTGGCGGCACGGCGCAAGCTGATCCCCGTGGTGCGGCGCGCGGAAATGCTGGCTGAGCTGATGCGCCTGAAATGGGCCGTGGCCATCGGCGGCACGCATGGCAAGACCACCACGACCTCGCTGGTCGCGGCGGTGCTGGAAGGTGCCGGGTTCGACCCGACCGTCATCAATGGCGGCATCATCAACGCCTATGGCTCCAACACGCGCCTGGGCAAGGGCGACTGGATGGTGGTGGAGGCGGATGAATCCGACGGCAGCTTCCTGCGCCTGCCGGCGGTGATCACCATCGTCACCAACATGGACCCGGAGCATCTGGACCATTGGCACACCAAGGAGGCGATGGAAGCCGGGTACCGGCAATTCGTCTCCAACATTCCGTTCTATGGTTTCGCGGTGCTGTGCATCGACCATCCGGCGGTGCAGCAGATGATCCCTTCGCTCTCGGATCACCGCGTGATCACCTACGGGTTTTCGCCGCAGGCGGATGTGCGCGCCGAACGCATCATCTCCTCGAAGGATGGGGCCAGCTTCGAGGTGCGCATCTCCGACCGCATTACCGGCCGCGCGCGCCGGATGGGGCCCTTCAAGCTGCCGATGCTGGGGAACCACAATGTGCAGAACGCGCTGGCGGCGATCACCGTGGCGACGGAGATGGAGATCGACGAGTTGCACATCAAGGTGGCGCTGGCCAATTTCGCTGGCGTGAAGCGGCGCTTCACCAAGACCGGCGAGGCGGGCGGGATCGCCGTGATCGACGATTACGGGCACCACCCGGTGGAGATCGCCGCAGTGCTGAAGGCGGCGCGGCAGGCGGGCGCGCGGGATGTGATCGCGGTGGTGCAGCCGCACCGCTACACCCGGCTGCAATCGTTGTTCGAGGAATTCTGCACCTGCATGAACGATGCGGGCACGGTGATCGTGGCCGATGTGTATGCCGCGGGCGAGCAGCCGATCGAGGGCGTGGACAAGGAAGCGCTCGTCGAAGGCTTGCGCGCGCGCGGGCACCGGCAGGTGGTGGCGCTCTCCGATCCATCGCATCTGGCCGAGATGGTGCACGCGATCGCCCGGCACGGCGACTACGTGGTGTGCCTGGGTGCTGGAAATATCACACAATGGGCCGCGGCGCTGCCGGCGCAGCTGGTGGAGTTGCAGAACGCAGCGCGTGCCGCTGGGGTACGCCGGTGATCGCGGCGGTGATCCCCGCCACGCGCGGCCGCCTGGCCGAGCATGCGCCGTTGGCGCCGATGACGTGGTTCCGCGTCGGCGGGCCAGCGGAATTCCTGCTGCGCCCGGCGGATGTGGAGGATCTCTGCGCCTTCCTGAAGGAATTGCCGCTGGAAATGCCGGTGACGGTGATAGGTGCTGCCTCCAACCTAATCGTGCGCGATGGCGGCATCCATGGCGTTGTCATCAAGCTGGCGCGCGGCTTTGGCGATGTGGTGGTGGAAGATGAAGCGATCATCGCCGGAGCAGCGGCTCTGGATGTCACGGTGTCGGAACATGCGGCCGAGGCCGGGCTGACCGGGCTGGAATTTCTCTCGGGGATTCCCGGCACCATCGGCGGCGCGGTGGCGATGAATGCTGGCGCCTATGGCGGCGAGATCGCGCAGGTGCTGGACTGGGCCGAGATTGTCACCCGCGCGGGGGAGTTGATCCGCGTGAAGGCGGAAGACCTTGGTCTCTCCTACCGCCATGCCAATCTGCCGCCGGATTCCGTGGTGGTGCGGGCAAAGCTGCGGGCGCGGCCGGGCGAGCCGGCGCTGATCGGCGCGAAGATGGCGGAGATCAAATCCAGGCGCGAAGCGAGCCAGCCGGTGCGGGCACGCACGGGCGGCTCCACCTTCGCCAACCCGGAAGGACAGAAGGCTTGGGAGCTGATTGACGCGGCAGGCTGCCGGGGGCTGACCAGGGGCCAGGCGCAGGTTTCGGAATTGCACTGCAATTTCCTGCTGAATTTGGGCGAGGCCACGGCCGCCGAGCTGGAGGGCCTGGGTGAAGAGGTGAGGCGGCGCGTGCAGGAGAATTCCGGCGTGGCGCTGCGTTGGGAAATTAGACGGATTGGAGTGCCGGCATGACGCGTGTGGCTGTTCTTCTTGGTGGCATGTCGTCGGAGAGCGAGGTTTCCCGCCGCTCCGGCGCCCAGGTGGTCGCGGCGCTGGAGAAGGCCGGGTTCGAGGTGACGGCCGTCGAGGTGACGGAGGATCTCGGCGCGTTGCTCAAGGCGCTCACCCCGCGCCCGGATGTGGTGTTCAACGCGCTGCACGGGCCCTTCGGCGAGGATGGCACGATCCAGGGCGTGCTCGACTATATGGGCATTCCCTATACCCATTCCGGCGTGCGGGCCTCGGCGCTGGCCATGGACAAGGCCGCCGCCAAGGCAGTGTTCGCCGCCGCCGGGCTGCCGGTGGCGCCGCACCGGATTATCGACATTGCGGAGCTGGCCGACCATGACCCGCTGCCGCCCCCCTATGTGGTGAAGCCGGTGAATGAGGGCTCGTCGGTTGGCGTGTCCATCGTCCGGGCTGGCGATAACAACCGCGCCGAGGTCGTGGCCAGTTGGCATTACGGCCCGGCCATGGTGGAGCAGTATATTCCGGGGCGGGAGCTGACCGTTGGTGTGCTGGAAGACCATGCCCTGACGGTGACGGAGATCCTGCCCACCGAGAAATTCTACGACTACCACGCCAAGTATGCCGCTGGCGGCTCGCGCCATGTGGTGCCGGCGGAAATCCCCGAGGATGTGGCGCGGCAGGCGATGGACATTGCGCTCGCGGCGCACCGGGCGCTGGGGTGCCGGGGGGCTTCGCGCGCGGATCTGCGCTACGACGACGAGACCGGCCGGCTGGTGCTGCTGGAGGTGAACACCCAGCCGGGACTGACCCCCACTTCTCTGCTGCCGGAACAGGCGGCTTATGCCGGCATGGATTTTCCCGCGCTCTGTGCCTGGATGGTTGAGAGGGCGGCATGCCGCGTGTAGCCACGCCGCCACCGATCGATATTTCCGCGACGTCGCGGCTGGACGTGACGGCGCAGCGTCCGCGTACCTCACGCGCGCGCAAGCCGCCACCGCCGCAGGACCGGCTGACGCAGCGCAAGCTGTTTTTCCGCCGCGTCAAGCGCAGCCTGAAGCCCGGGCTGTGGTTCCTCGTTATCGCTTCCATGTTCATCGTCGGGTTCGAGCTGGTGCGCAGCCTGCCGTCCGCAGCACCCGCGCCGCGAGCTGTGGAGACTGCCGCCGTTGCCGCGCCTTCGTCCTCGCCGCTGGCGGATTTTGCCGCTGACCTTGGTTTGCGCGTCACCAGCGTGCAGATCAACGGCGCCCGCACCACCGACCCGGATTTGCTGCGGCAGGCGATCGGCGTGAAGCCTGGCGACCCGACGCTGGGGTTTTCGCTACAGGGGATCCGCGACCGGGTTGAGCAGCTTGGGCCGGTTCAGAGCGCCGTGGTCTCGCGCGAGTTGCCGGGCACGCTGGTGGTGACCGTGACCGAGCGCAATGTCTATGCGATCTGGCAAACCGTGAGCAACGGCCAGACGAAATTCGTGGTCATCGACAAGCAGGGCAATATCATCGCTGACCAGGACGCCGCCGAGGCGAAGCGGCGCGAACCCTCGCTTCTGCTGCTTTCGGGTGACGATGCGCCGGCCAATGCCAGCACGTTCGTCACCGAATTGCAGGCGGCGCCCGCCGTGCTCTCGCATGTTGCGGCGGCGCAGCGCGTGGATGGGCTGCGATGGAATCTCATTCTCAAGAACCAGACGGTGGTGAAGCTGCCTGCCGAGAACGAGGATGCCGCCATTGGCCAGCTTGCCGCGCTGCAGACCAGTTTGCAGCTGCTCGACCGGCCGGTCGAGGTGATCGATCTGCGCCAGGCGGGGCGGCTGGTGGTGAAGCCTTATCCGGTGCCAGCGCCGCCAGCGCCGGCGAAACAGGGAGCGACGCAGAAACATGAGTAGCATGACACGCCGCCCGCCCGCTGTTGAGACGCCCGCGAAGTTGCAAACGGATGATGTGCCGCGCGCGCGCAGGGTCCGTTCCGGCCCGTTCGGGGTGCTCGACATCGGCTCGACCAAGATCGCCTGCCTGATCGGCCGCGCGGAATCGGATGGACGGCTGCGTTCGCTTGGCTTTGGCTGGCAGAAGAGCCAGGGGATCAAGTCCGGCGGCATTGTGGACCTGGATGCCGCGGAGCGGGCGATCCGCGCCGCCGTGGGCACGGCGGAGGAGCTCGCGGATATGCGGCTCAAATCCGTTTACGTGAACCTCTCCTGCGGCCAGCCGGAATCGCGCCTGTTCAACGTGCAATGGCCGGTGGATGGCCGCGCGGTGACTGCCGATGACATCCGCCGCGTGGTGCGCGAGGCACGCGCACGCGCCGCCGCCGATGGCCGCGCGACGATCCACGCGCTGCCGCTGAGCTTTTCCACCGACGAGACGTTGGGCATCACCGACCCGCGCGGGCTGTTCTGCAACACGCTCACCGCGCAGCTGCATGTCATCGACGCCGGCAACACGGCGTTGCGCACGCTCTCCGCCTGCCTCTCGCGCTGTGAGCTGGATATCGCGGGGCTGGTCTCCGCGCCGCTGGCCTCTGGTCTCGCTTCGCTGGTGGGGGATGAACGCGAACTCGGCACCACGGTGATTGACATGGGCGGTGGCACCACCACCATCGCGGTATTCTCCGAGGGGCAGGTGCTGCACACGGCGCAGATCCCGGTGGGTGGCAACCATGTGACCACCGACATTGCGCAGGGACTCTCCACGTCTATTGCGCATGCGGAGCGGTTGAAGGCACTGTTTGGAAATTGCCATTCAAGCCCCGACGATTCGCGCGAGCTGCTGCCGGTGCCGATGGTGGGCGAGGCCGAGCACCAGATCGCGCAGATGCCGCGCTCGCATCTCATTTCCTGCGTCCGTCCGCGAATTCGAGGAGATTTTCGAACTGGTGAAGGACCAGCTGGAAACCGCGGGGCTAGGCCGCGCGGGCGGTGTGCGCGTGGTGCTCACTGGCGGCGCGTCGCAGCTTGGCGGCGTGCGTGAACTGGCAGCGCAGATTCTTGACAGGCATGTGCGGCTTGGCCGCCCAGGTGAAGTGATTGCCTTGCCCGACTCGGCCAATGCTCCCAATTTCGCAACGTTGATCGGGCTGCTCGCCTTTGCCACGGGCGATGGCCAGAACATGCAGGACATTAATTTCGATGTCGAACGGGGCCGCGGCTGGTTTGGACATTTTGTGGATTTTTTGAAAAATCGTGTTTGACATGAAATCGGCGCGTTCGTTACCGATTGTTCCTGAGGAGATGAGCAGATGACATTGAACTTGACAATCGAGAAGCCGTTGCACACGGATTTCACGCCGCGAATTACGGTCTTCGGTGTCGGCGGTGGCGGGTGCAATGCCGTCAACAACATGATCACCCTCAATCTGCCGGGTGTTGATTTCGTTGTTGCCAATACGGACGCGCAGCAGCTGCAGCGTTCGCTGGCGGAGAAGCGGATCCAGCTCGGGCCGCATCTTACCCAGGGCAATGGCGCGGGCGGACGTCCGGAGATCGGCAAGCTCTCCGCCGATGAAGCCGCCGAGGAACTTGCTCGCCACCTCGAGAATACGCACATGGTGTTCATCACCGCCGGCATGGGCGGCGGCACGGGCACGGGTGCGGCCCCGGTCATCGCCCGCATGGCGCGCGAACGCGATATCCTCACTGTTGGTGTTGTCACCAAGCCGTTCTCCTTCGAGGGCAAGCGCCGCCTGCGCGCCGCGGAGGATGGCATCTTGGAGATGCAGGCCTACGTTGACACGCTCATCGTCATCCCCAACCAGAATCTCTTCAAGGTCGCCAACGAACGCACCAGCTGGAAAGAGGCGTTTGAAATGGCCGACAACGTGCTCTACATGGGCGTGCGCGGCGTGACCGACCTGATGGTGATGCCTGGCCTCGTGAATCTGGACTTCGCCGATGTGCGCTCGGTGATGCGCGAGATGGGCAAGGCGATGATGGGCACCGGCGAGGCCGAGGGCGAAGACCGTGCGATCCGCGCCGCGGAAGCCGCCATCAGCAACCCGCTGCTGGAAGACACCAACATGAAGGGCGCGCGCGGCCTGCTGATCAACATCACCGGCGGCTCGGATGTGACGCTGTTCGAGGTGGATCAGGCCGCCAACCGCATCGGCGAGGAAGTCGACAAGGACGCGAACATCATGTTCGGCATGTCGCTGGACGAGAGCATGCAGGGCCGCCTCCGCGTTTCCGTGGTGGCTACCGGCATCGACTCCATGCCGCAGGCGATGCCGAACCTGAAAGTGGTGAATGGCGGCAATGCCGAGCCCGCGCAGTTCCCAAATGCCGTTTCTGGCCAGACGGTAAACGCCCAGGGTGGCGTGCCGGGTGTGTCCCGCCCGGCGGGCTATGTGCCGGAGCCCCCCGCCGCGCCCCTGGTTTCCAAGGCTTTTGTGGACCGCGGCTACGAAATTGCGCTCGGCGCCGAGCCGGCCGCCGCGCCGGCGCAGCCGGCATCTCACCCCCACCATGCCGCCCCGGCGGCGGAAGCCGCGTCGCGCATGCCGCAGCCGCCGCGCCCGGCCGTTCCGGTGCGTAACGTGGCGCCGGACCCGGTGCGCGCGCCCGAGCCGCCCAAGAGCACCAGCATCTTCAAGTCCGTGTTCGGTTTCGGCGGCTCCAAGCAGGCCCCGGCGCCGCAGCCCGCTCACCGGCAGGAGCCAGCCATGCGCACCGAACCGCATGCACATGAGGAACTCCGCGAGCCGGCCCGCGCCGCTGTGCGTCCAGCGCAGATCGACGAGGTGGGGCTGGAAATTCCCGCCTTCCTGCGCCGCAACAATCCGTAAACGGTATCAGACTTTACGAAAAACGGCCCCGCAAGGGGCCGTTTTTTTATTGCCCGCGCGCCACGTAGCGCCGTTCGCCGCTGGTCTCGTTGTACCAGACCTCGATGGTCGCGCCCTTGGCCGGGTCCTTGAAGGTTTCCCTGGTGCGCTCCCAGCCAGGTCCTGGGGTTTGGGCTTCGTTGCGGTGGTAGTGCTGCTCGAAGACGGTGCCTACGAGCAGCAGCAGGCCGAAGAGCGTCGGCCCCACCATGCCCGGTCCGGCGCCCGCAAGCATCCCGAGCAGCCCTCCGGACAAAGCCAGCAAGCCCAGGCCAATGACAAAGCCGCGCAGCATGTCACACCGGCTCGATGATGACGGCGGTGCCGTAGGCGACAACCTCGCTCATAGTTTCGCCCATCTCCGAGGAGTCGAAGCGCATCATGGTGACGGCGTTGGCACCCATCATCGTGGCATTGGCCACGAGTCGGTCCACGGCATGGCGCCGGGCTTCCTCCAGCATGTGGGTATATTCCACGATCTCCCCGCCAACGAGTGAGCGCAGCCCAGCCATGATGTTGCCCCCGAGGCCCCGGCTGCGCACGACCACGCCGAAGCACTGGCCCAGCGTCTCCCGCACCCGGTGGTTCGCGATGTTTTCGGTGGTGACGACGATCATCGTGAAGCCTCCTTGCCTGCGGCGCCAACGAGAGCATTTATTCCGGGTCGCGGCAACGATTTACTGGCGGCTTGACGATAAGGCGCTCCGGCCATAGCTGCGAAGCATGAAGCAGGAACAAAACGGGCCACAGGATAGCGGTAAAAAGCCGCTCTCAGCGGAAGCGATCCGAGCCATCGAGCGGCGCGGCACGGTTTGGCAAGGGCCGAAAGATATTTATTACGACCTGATGAACATGCCGGTATGGCAGCTGCTCGTTCTGCTGGTGGGGAATCTCGCTGTCGTCAATCTCATATTTGCCAGCATCTATACTGTCATGGGCGGGCTTGCGGGGTTGCCGGGGCATAATTTCGGACGTTTCGCCAACGCATTTTTCTTCTCAACCCAGACTTTCTCCACCACGGGGTATGGCAACATCTACCCGGCTTCGCTGACCACTAATATTCTCGCGAGTATAGAGATTTTGCTTGGTCAGCTTAACGTTGCAGTCTCCACCGGTGTGCTGTTCGCCAGGCTCTCGCGCCCGCGCCTGCGGGCGCTGTTTTGCAAGGTTGCGGTGGTGCGTGATGTCAACGGGGTGCAGACGCTAAGCTTCCGCGTTGCCAACCGGCGGCGCGGCGATGTCTCCGAAGCCCGTATGAGCGTGGTGATGCTGACGCTTGACGAGGATCCGGAAGTCGGCGCGATACGCCGAATGCTGCCGCTGAACTTGGAGCAGGACGCCACGCCGATCTTTGCGCTCAGCTGGATGGTCTCGCACAAGATCACGCCGGACAGCCCGCTTTGGGGCAAGGACAGTGAGAGCCTGCGGGCCGCGGGCGATGTTTTTATCTGTCTGCTAACGGGCACCGACGAGGCGCTGAACGCCACGGCTTCGGAGCGCTGCGTCTACAGGGCCGAGGACGTGCTGTTTAATCGCCGCTTCGTCGATGTTGTCATCCACTCACCGCAAGGGGATGTGTCGATCGATTACGATCGGTTCCATGACACCGAGCCGTCGCTCCACCCGCTGGCTCATTCGTCGGATATTTGGTAATCATAAAACAATTTAATATCAAACGGTTGTGGCGAAATATTCGGAAATAATGATTGACTGGAGGCAAGGGCGGCGCCGGGGGTAGATTAGTCTGGATAGTAACTGACGGATTTACCATGTCGTCCCTGCGCGAGAGATACAGCTTTACCCCGTCCGAGGCCGCACCGGCCCCGAGGCGCACGCTGAAGGCGGCGATTTCGGCCGTTGGCCGCGGGCTGCATAGCGGCGCGGAGGTGACGCTCTGCCTGAAGCCCGCTGCGGTGAATAGCGGCATCGTGTTCCACCGCGCCGATCTGGCCGCCAGCATCCCCGCCCGGTTCGAATGCGTGACCGATACGCGGCTGTGCACGCTCATTTCCGCGGGCGAGGCGAAGATCGGCACTATCGAGCATCTGATGGCGGCGGTCGCGGCTTGTGGCGTGGATGACATGCTCATCGAGGTGGATGGCCCAGAATTGCCGGTGTTTGATGGCTCCGCCGCGCCCTTCCTGTTCCTGATCGAGAGCGCCGGGATTACCGAACATGGTGGACTGCGCGAGTGCCTCGAGATCCTGCGGCCGGTGCGGATCGAGCATAACGGCGCCTTCGCCGAGCTGCGTCCGCATAATCCGGGCGGTTCCGGGTTCGACATCTCGCTCTCCATCGAATTCGCCGCCTCTGCTATCGGCGCGCAGGCGTATCATTTCCACCTCTCCGAGGCAGGGTTCGCGCAGGAGATCGCCCAGGCGCGCACCTTCACCCTGCTGGGTGAGATCGAGGCGCTGCGCAAGGCTGGGCTGGCCCGTGGCGGCTCGCTTGCCAATGCCGTGGTCGTGGATGACGCCAAGGTGCTGAACCCGGAAGGTCTGCGCTACGCCGACGAATTCGTGCGCCACAAGCTGCTGGACGTGATTGGGGACCTCGCGCTTGCCGGCGCCCCGATTTCGGGCCGGTTTATTGGTAGCCGCACCGGACATGCGCTGAACAACCAGCTTCTGCGCGCCCTGTTTGCCGACCAGGCGAATTACCGCCTGACCAACGGAACCGTGGCCAAGCCGCTGCAACTCACCGCTGCCTAGAGCCTGATCGTTTGAGGTTGAATTGCTTTGCGATTGGATCTCAAACGTGAATCAGCCTCTCATAGATAAGTTGGAGTGCGATCGCACTCTAGAATAATCTACAGAAGCGCTAGGGTGAGAGGGTAATCCTCTCACCTTTTTTGCGTTTGGCAGGATTTTGCCGGGGTTAAGGCCGGATTGTAAAAACATTTTCCAATTTGCCGGGGCGCGCGGCGCGTGCCAAGAGGGCGTGATAATGCCCCGCCGTGGATGTGGCGGGGTTGGCTAGACGGAGACATGCATGACGGCCGCGGACGCGACGGTGAGATTGACGCATTTACAGCGTCTTGAGGCGGAATCCATTCACATCATGCGCGAGGTTGTCGCCGAGACCGAGCGCCCGGTAATGCTGTACTCGGTTGGCAAGGACAGCGCGGTGATGCTGCATCTGGCGCGCAAGGCGTTCTACCCCAGCCCGCCACCGTTTCCGCTGCTGCATGTCGACACGACCTGGAAGTTCAAGGCCATGTACGAGCTGCGAGACCGCATGGCGCGTGAGAGCGGCATGGAACTGATCGTCTACCATAACCCGGAGGCGATGGAGAAAGGCATCAACCCGTTCGACCACGGTTCGCTGCACACCGACATGTGGAAGACCGAAGGTCTGAAGCAGGCGCTGGACAAATACGGGTTTGACGCCGCGTTCGGTGGCGCGCGGCGCGATGAGGAGAAATCCCGCGCCAAGGAGCGCATCTTCTCCTTCCGCTCGGCCAACCATCGCTGGGACCCGAAGAACCAGCGCCCGGAGCTGTGGAACCTGTATAACGCCCGCAAGGCCAAGGGCGAGAGCATCCGCGTATTCCCCATCTCCAACTGGACTGAGCTGGACATCTGGCAATACATCCATCTGGAGAACATCCCCATCGTGCCGCTGTACTTTGCGGCCAAGCGGCCGGTGGTGGAGCGCGATGGGCTGCTCATTATGGTTGATGACGAGCGCTTCCCGCTCAAGCCCGGCGAGGTGGCCGAGGAGCGGAGCATCCGCTTCCGCACGCTGGGTTGCTACCCCCTCACGGGCGCGGTGGAGAGCACGGCGACGACGCTGCCGGAGGTGATCCAGGAGATGCTGCTGACCACCACCTCGGAGCGTCAGGGCCGCGTGATTGACAAGGACGCTGGCGGCGCCAGCATGGAGAAGAAAAAGCAGGAGGGGTATTTCTGATGTTGGAGTCCGTAACTCAGGAAAGCTCCTACAAGACCGATGAGCTGATCGCGCAGGATATTGATGCATATCTGGAGCAGCATCAGCACAAGAGCCTGCTGCGCTTTATCACCTGCGGCTCGGTGGATGACGGCAAGTCAACGCTGATCGGCCGGCTGCTGTATGATTCGAAGATGATCTTCGAGGATCAGCTGGCAGCACTGGAGGCCGATTCCAAGAAGGTCGGCACGCAGGGGCAGAATATCGATTTCGCGTTGCTGGTCGATGGCCTCGCCGCCGAGCGTGAGCAGGGCATCACCATCGACGTGGCCTACCGTTTCTTCGCCACCGAGAAGCGTAAGTTCATCGTGGCTGACACGCCAGGCCATGAGCAGTACACGCGCAACATGATCACCGGCGCGTCCACCGCGGACCTCGCCGTCATCCTGATTGACGCGCGCAAAGGCGTGCTGACGCAGACGCGCCGGCATTCCTACCTCGCCCATCTCATCGGTATCCGTAATATCGTGCTCGCCGTGAACAAGATGGACCTGATCGGTTATGATCAGGCGAAATACGAGGCGATTGTCGCGGATTACCGCAAATTCGCGGACAGCATCGGCATCAAGAGCTTTTCCCCGATGCCGATCTCCGGCTTCATGGGCGATAACATCACCACCAAATCGGCCAACACGCCATGGTATCAGGGGCCAACCCTGATGGCGCATCTGGAGAGCGTGGAGTTGGACGTGACGGCGGACCAGGCCAAGCCCTTCCGCCTGCCGGTGCAGTGGGTAAACCGCCCGAATCTCGACTTCCGTGGTTTTTCCGGACAGATCGCCAGCGGCGTGGTCAAGCCGGGTGACCTTATCCGCGTGCTGCCCTCCGGCAGGACCTCTTCGGTCACGCGCATCGTCACGCTGGATGGTGATCTGGACCAGGCCGTGGCGGGGCAGTCGGTGACCCTGTGCTTCGCCGACGAGATTGACTGCTCGCGTGGCGATGTCATCACGCTGGCCGATGCGCCGGTCCAGGTGGCGGACCAGTTCGAGGCGACGATCGTTTGGATGGCCGATGAGGCGATGGCAGCGGGCCGCTCCTATTGGCTGAAGCTTGGCACGCAGACCGTCTCCGCCAGCATTCACGCACCGAAATATCAGGTGAACGTGAACACGCTGGAGCACATGGCGGCGAAGACGCTGGAGCTGAACGGCATCGGTGTTGCCAACGTCGCCACCGACCGGCCGATTCCGTTCGAGGCCTATGCGGACAACCGCACGCTGGGCGGCTTCATCATCATCGACAAGATGACGAACGCGACCGTGGGCGCGGGCACGATCCACTTCGCGCTGCGCCGCTCGCAGAACGTGCATTGGCAGGCGCTGGATATCTCGCGAGAGGTGCATGCGAAGCTCAAAAACCAGAAGCCGGCGGTCCTGTGGTTCACCGGGCTCTCGGGTGCTGGCAAGAGCACCATCGCCAACCTCGTCGAGAAGAAACTGGTGCGGATGAACCGCCATACCTTCCTGCTCGATGGCGACAATGTGCGCCATGGGCTGAACAAGGATCTTGGCTTCACCCAGGCGGACCGGATCGAGAATATCCGCCGCGTGGGCGAGGTGGCGAAGTTGATGACCGATGCCGGGCTGATCGTGCTGACGGCCTTCATCTCGCCGTTCCGCTCTGAGCGCGAGATGGTGCGCCAGATGATGCAGCCGGGCGAGTTCATCGAGATCTTCATCGACACCAAGCTGGAAGAAGCCGAGCGGCGCGACGTGAAGGGGCTCTACAAGAAGGCCCGGTCCGGCGAGCTGAAGAACTTCACCGGCATCGATAGCCCGTATGAGCCGCCGGAGGGTGCGGAGATTCATATCGACACCACGAAGCTCACGCCGGAACAGGCGGCGGATCTCATCATCGAAAGGCTGATCCCGTGACCGATCTGGAACTGGCGAAGCAGATCGCCACCGTTGCGGGCAAGCTGCTGCTGGAGCTGCAGGCTTCCGGGCTATTCGCGGAGAAGGCGCTGGGCAAGGCGGGGGACCGCGTGGCCAATGCCTTCATCATGGAGGCGTTGAAGCAGCAGCGCCCGGATGATGCCGTGCTCTCCGAGGAGGAGAAGGACAATGGGGCGCGGCTTTCCGCCAGCCGCGTGTGGATTGTCGACCCGCTGGACGGCACGCGCGAATATGGCGAGCGGCGGACGGATTGGGCGGTGCATGTAGCGCTGTCCATCGACGGCGAGCCGGAGGTGGGCGCGGTGGCGCTGCCAGGGCTGGGGCTAACGCTGTGCTCTGAGCCGCAAACATTGCCGCCAGTGGCGCCGAAGCTGCGTATGCTGGTCAGCCGCACCCGCCCGGCGAAAGAGGCGGTGGCGGTGGCGGAGGCGCTGGGGGCCGAGCTGGTCCCCATGGGCTCGGCGGGGGCAAAAGCTATGGCGGTGCTGCGCGGCGAGGCGGATATCTATCTGCACACGGGCGGGCAATATGAGTGGGATAATTGCGCCCCCGCCGCAGTGGCGCTGGCCGCCGGTCTGCATGCCTCCCGCGCCGATGGTTCGACGCTGGTCTACAACAACGCCAACCCGTATCTGCCCGACCTGCTGATCTGCCAGAAGCATCTGGCGCCACGGGTGCTGGAAGCGCTGGCGGAATATACGGCGGCGGTGGCGTAAGCCGCCAAGTCAAAGAAAAAGGCCATGCCCTGGGGCATGGCCTTTTTTTGGTGGTCAGCCCTTGCGGCTGAGCTGGCTTACGTCCCGTACAGCACCGCGGGCGGCGCTGGTGGTCATGGCCGCATAAGCCTGCAGGGCGGCGGAGACATGGCGCTCGCGCTTGGGCGTCCAGGCATCCTTGCCCTTGGCCTCCATGCGGGCGCGGCGGGCGGCCAGTTCCTCGTCGCTCACCGCCACGCGCAGGATGCGGTTAGGGATGTCGATCTCGATCGTATCACCTTCCTCGACCAGCCCGATGGCGCCACCCTCGGCGGCTTCCGGCGACACATGGCCGATGGAGAGCCCCGCCGTGCCGCCGGAGAAGCGGCCGTCGGTGATGAGCGCGCAGGCTTTGCCCAGGCCCTTCGATTTCAGATAGCTGGTCGGGTACAGCATCTCCTGCATGCCGGGGCCGCCCTTCGGGCCTTCATAGCGGATCACCACAACGTCGCCCGCCTTGATGCGGTTGCCAAGAATGGCGGAGACAGCGTCGTCCTGGCTCTCGAAAATGCGGGCCGGGCCGGAGAACACCAGGATGGAGGGATCGACGCCAGCGGTTTTCACGATGGCGCCATCCAGCGCGATATTGCCGGTGAGCACGGCGAGGCCGCCATCCGGGCTGAAGGCGTGGGCGATGTCACGGATCACGCCCTTCTCGCGGTCGGCGTCCAGCGACTCATAGCGGCGGTTCTGGCTGAAGGCCTGGGTGGTGCGCACCCCGCCAGGGCCGGCGAGGAACAGCGTGGAGGCGGCGTCAGCGGCTTTGCGGCCGGGGGCGCGGATGTCCCACGCGGCGATGGCATCGGCCAGCGTGGGGGCGTGCACGGTCGGTACATCGGTGTGCAGCAGCCCGCCACGGGCCATTTCGCCGAGAATGGCCATGATGCCGCCGGCGCGGTGCACGTCCTCCATGTGCACGTCCGCCTTGGAGGGCGCGACCTTGCAAAGGTTCGGCACGCGGCGCGAGAGGCGGTCGATATCCGCCATGGTGAAGTTCACGCCGCCTTCCTCCGCGGCGGCCAGCAGATGCAGCACCGTGTTGGTGGAGCCGCCCATAGCGATGTCCAGCGACATCGCGTTCTCGAACGCCTGGAAGGTGGCGATGCCGCGGGGCAGGGCGGTGGCGTCGTCCCGCTCGTACCAGCGGCGGGCGAGGTCCACGATATTGCGCCCGGCCTCAAGGAACAGCTCCTTGCGATCGGCGTGGGTGGCGAGCAGGCTGCCATTGCCGGGGAGGGCCAGCCCTAGCGCCTCGGTCAGGCAGTTCATGGAGTTGGCGGTGAACATTCCGGAGCAGGAGCCGCAGGTGGGGCAGGCGGAACGCTCCATGCCTGCCGCTTCCTCATCGGTCACGTTCGGGTCGGCGGCGGCGACCATGGCGTCGATCAGGTCCAGCGCCTCGGTCTTGCCGCCATGGATGTACTTGCCGGCCTCCATCGGCCCGCCGGAGATGAAGATGGCGGGGATGTTCAGCCGCATCGCCGCCATCAGCATGCCGGGGGTGATCTTGTCGCAGTTGGAGATGCAGACCATGGCGTCCGCGCAATGGGCGTTGACCATGTACTCCACGGAATCCGCGATCAACTCGCGCGAGGGCAGGGAGTACAGCATGCCGGAATGGCCCATGGCGATGCCGTCATCTACCGCGATGGTGTTGAATTCCTTGGCTACGCCGCCCGCGGCCTCGATCTCGCGCGCGACCAGCTGGCCCAGGTCCTTCAGGTGCACATGGCCGGGCACGAACTGGGTGAAGGAGTTCACCACCGCGATGATCGGCTTGTCGAAGTCGCCGTCCTGCATGCCCGTGGCGCGCCACAAGGCGCGGGCGCCGGCCATGTTGCGGCCGGAGGTGGAGGTGCGGGAGCGGTATGCGGGCATGGTTGCGTCCTGGCGTGGTGGTCGGGGAAACTGGCTGTCGGGTTATCGCTCTATATGGAGAATGGCAACCGGCGCGGCCAGGGGGCGCCATGGAACTTGCCTCAACCCTGCCGCTGGTCTACTCGCGCGGCATAAAACCAAGCAGGAGCCAGTCAGATGACCGCCATTGCCGATATCGTCGCCCGGGAAATCCTCGATAGCCGGGGCAACCCAACCGTGGAAGTGGACGTGTTGCTGGAATCCGGCGCGTTCGGCCGTGCCGCCGTGCCCTCCGGCGCCTCTACCGGCGCGCATGAGGCGGTGGAGCTGCGTGACGGCGACAAGTCCCGCTACAACGGCAAGGGCGTGCTGAAGGCGATTGAAGCCGTCGAGGGCGAGATCCTGGACACCCTTGTCGGGCTGGACGCGGAAGATCAGGTCGGCATTGACAACATCCTGATCGACCTGGACGGTACGCCGAACAAGGCCCGCCTGGGCGCCAATGCCATCCTTGGCGTGTCCATGGCGCTGGCCAAGGCCGCCGCGGCGGATAACGGCATGCCGCTGTACCGTTACATTGGCGGCGTTTCCGCCCGCACGCTGCCGGTGCCGATGATGAACATCGTGAATGGCGGCAAGCATGCCGACAACCCGATCGACATCCAGGAATTCATGATCCAGCCGGTTGGCGCGTCCTCCATCGCCGAGGCCGTGCGCATCGGCGCCGAGATCTTCGCGACGCTGAAGAAGAGCCTGCATGAGGCCGGGCACAACACCAATGTGGGTGACGAGGGCGGCTTCGCCCCGAACCTGAAGTCGGCCGACGAGGCGCTGGGCTTCATCGCCAAGGCCTGCGAGCGCGCCGGGTACATCCCCGGCGAGGACATCACCTTCGCGCTGGATTGCGCCTCCACCGAGTTCTTCAAGGACGGCATCTACGACCTCGAAGGCGAGGGCAAGAAGTTCGACGCCGCGCAGATGGTGGATTACCTGGCTGATCTTTGCGCGCGCTTCCCCATCGCTTCCATCGAGGATGGCTGCGCCGAGGATGACTGGTCCGGCTGGAAGCTGCTGACCGAGCGCCTGGGCGGCGAGGTGCAACTGGTGGGCGATGATCTGTTCGTCACCAACCCGACCCGCCTGCGCCGCGGCATCGAGGCCGGCACCGCCAACTCCATCCTGGTGAAGGTGAACCAGATCGGCACGCTGACCGAGACGCTGGAAGCGGTCGAGATCGCCCACCGCGCCGGGTACACCGCCGTTATGTCCCACCGCTCCGGCGAGACAGAGGACGCGACGATCGCCGATCTCGCGGTGGCGACGAATTGCGGGCAGATCAAGACCGGCTCGCTGGCCCGCTCCGATCGTACAGCGAAGTACAACCAGCTGATCCGCATCGAGGCTGAGCTGGGCGGCACCGCCCGGTATTACGGCCCGCTGATGCGCCGCGTTTAAGAGACGACGCCTAAAAAACCCCGGCAGTTTAAACTGCCGGGGTTTTTTGTTTTTACGACCAGCTGTTGTTGTTCAGGTCGTCATCGCTGGAATTGTCCCAGCCCGGATTGCCGAGCAGCCCGTCATCACGGCTGTTGTCTGGGAAGTTCGGCGTGTTAGCGCGGGCTTCGCCCCGGTTGGTGAGATCGTCGATGATGCGCTCACCCGCGGCGAAGCCGGCGCCCGCGGCAAGGCCTGAGAGCAGCGAACTGCCCAGCCCGCCACCACCGAACCCGCCGCCCGGCCCGTAATTGGGCGCGCCGTAGCCCATGGGCGCGCCGGGCATGCCGCCAGGGGCGCCGTAGCCGGGATAGACGGCGCGGCGGCGGCCGAACATGCGCAGCACCACGAACAGCAGGACGAGCCCGCCGATAACCATGATGGCCGGGCTGATGCCGCTGCCATGCTGCCGGACAGGTGCTGCGGAGATATGCGCCTGCAGCGCCGCGGCCTCCTGCTGGTTAGCGAAGGGCAGGCCGGGGGCGATCTGCTGGGCCTTGTTCAGCGCCTGGGCGGCGGCGGTCTCGTTGCCCTGGGCGTCCTGCGCCTCGGCCAGCAGATACCAGGCCACGCCGCTCTGCGGGTGCTGCGCCAGCACGTTGTTCAGCGCCCCCACGGCCTGGGTCTCCTGGCCGTTGGCGATCATGGTCTGGATATCGCGCGGGGTTTGCGCCTGCGCGGCGGGGCCGAGCAGCAGCGCGCTAAGCAACGCGAGGGGGGCGAGAAAGACTTTGTTCATAAGAACTCCTGTATCCACGCCGCATATGGGGCGTGGGCGGACGAATATCCATGCCCCGCCGCTATAGCACGAAATTGGGCGGAAATGCAGCGGGGGAAGGTAACGGCCTGTTACGGGGCGGCAAAAAACATTGCAAACTCCGGGTTAGTTCTTGTGGCGCGGGGGCTGCTGCCCGCCAATTGCGCCGGGAAGGGGCGTTGCTTAGGCTCCACTCGCTCTGGCACCCAGATAACCTTTTCGTTGCACCGCGTCATGGAATCCGCATAGACTTAGAGTCGTGGGGAGAAACACTGGCGGCGGCACGAAAAACCCCCAGATACGTCTCACCCGGCACATCTGGCTGCAAGGAGACTTGTGCATGACGAGCCTCGCCCTCCACGAAGACGATACCGCCACGGTCTCGAACCCGCTTGATCTGGTTGAGCAGGTGGTCTCAGGGAATGACTGGATGTTCGATCGCCGCTCCGACTCGGAGCTGGCCGCGGAAGCCAATGGAAAATGGTGCGATTACGGCCTGTTCTTCTGCTGGTCCGACGAAATCTCGGTCATGCATTTTTCTTGCGCCTTCGATATGAAAGCGCCGGCCAAGCAGCGTGGCGCGATCTACGAGCTGTTGGCGAAAGCGAATGAGCGGCTCTGGATTGGGCATTTCGGCATGGATGAGGAAACCGGCATGCCGGTGTACCGCCATTCGGTGCTGTTGCGCGGCGTCTCGGGTTCGGCGGAATTGGTCGAGGATCTGATCGATATCGCTGTTACCGAGTGCGAGCGCTTCTTCCCGGCCTTCCAGTTTGTGCTCTGGGGCGGCAAGAGCTCGGACGAGGCGCTGGACGCAGCCATGCTGGAGTGCGCCGGCGAAGCGTGACATAACGCCACGCATGACTGCACTACCTTCTCTCCTGCTCGTCGGCGGTGGCCGCATGGGCAGCGCCATGCTCACTGGTTGGCTCGAACGCGGCCTCTCGCAGGCAATCGTTGTGGACCCGTCTGCCGAGGCTGCCAAGCTCGCCGGCCCGAATGTTACCGTGGTGGCGGATGCGGCGGCGATTCCCGCCGGGTTCATGCCTGAAGCGGTGGTGCTGGCGGTGAAGCCGCAATCGGCGGCCGAGGCGCTGCCCGCCTATGCCCGGTTCGCGGGGGGCGCGGTATTCATTTCGATCATGGCAGGCAAGACCGTGCAGGCCGTGACCCAGATGCTCAACGCCCCGGCGGCGATCGTGCGCGCCATGCCGAACACCCCGGCCGCCGTGCGCAAAGGTATTACCGTTGCGTACGCTGCCGCCGAGGTAACGCCGGGGCAGAAGGCCCTGGCGGACACGCTGCTCGGCGCCACCGGCGATATCGCCTGGGTGGAGGATGAGGCGCTGCTCGACCCCGTGACCGCCATTTCCGGCGGCGGCCCGGCTTATGTTTTCCTGCTCACAGAGTTGATGGAGCAGGCGGCGCTGGACCAGGGACTGCCCCCGGCGCTGGCGCGGCAGATGGCCCGGCAGACGGTGATCGGCTCCGCGGCGCTGCTCGCCGCGTCGGACGAGGATGCGGCTCAACTCCGGATTGCGGTTACCTCGCCCAAGGGCACAACCGAGCGCGCCCTGGCAGTGTTGCGCGCGGATGACGCTTGGCCAAAAACTTTCCGCGAAGCCATTCAAGCTGCCACCGAACGGTCACGGGAGCTCTCTGCTTAATTTACAAGGTGGGACCTGATTGCTACACCGCGCCCGACCAGACTTGAACCGGGAAGAGCCAGCATGAAAATTGTCGCCTGCAACAGCAACCGCCCACTGGCCGAAGCTGTCGCCGCCGGTTTGAACCTGCCGCTGGCGAAGGCCTCCATCCGGCGCTTCGCCGACATGGAAGTGTTCGTGGAAATCCATGAAAACGTCCGCGGCGAGGATGTGTTCGTCGTTCAGAGCACGTCCTACCCCACAAATGACAACCTGATGGAGCTGCTGATCACGCTGGACGCGCTGCGGCGCGGCTCCGCGCGGCGTATCACCCCGGTGATTCCATATTTCGGCTATGCCCGCCAGGACCGTAAGTCCGGCCCGCGCACGCCGATTTCGGCCAAGCTGGTGGCGAACCTCATCACCGAAGCCGGTGCCAACCGCGTGCTGACGATGGATCTCCATGCTGGGCAGATCCAGGGTTTCTTCGACATCCCGGTGGACAATCTGCCCGCCGCCCCGCTTTTTGCGCGCGATATCGAGGAGCGTTTCGCCGGGCGTGAGCCGATGATCGTCTCCCCGGACGTCGGCGGCGTGCTGCGCGCCCGCATCATCGCCCGGCGCCTGAACACCGATCTTGCCATCATCGACAAGCGCCGCGAGCGCGCCGGCGTGTCCGAGGTGATGAACATCATCGGTGAGGTTGAGGGACGCGACTGTATCATCATCGACGATATCTGCGACTCCGGCGGCACGCTGTGCAACGCTGCCGAGGCGCTGCTAGCCAATGGCGCCAAGTCCGTGCAGGTCTATGTCTCGCACGGCGTGCTCTCCGGCGGGGCGGTGGCGCGTATCGCGGCTTCGCCGATCGAGATGATGACGATCACCGACTCGATTGCGGCGACGGAGGCGGTGCGCCTCGCGCATAACATCCGCCAGCTTTCCATCGCCCCCTTGCTGGCCGAGGCGATGCGCCGCATTTCTACCGAGAGCTCGGTTAGCTCGCTGTTCGACTAAGAAATAAGGGAAACGCGATGAAGCTCTTCTATTCTCCTGGCGCCTGCTCACTTGGCACCCATGTTCTGCTGGAGGAGATTGGTAAGCCCTACGAGTTGGCGCTGGTCGACCTGCACAGCGGCGCGCAATACAAGCACGAATACGTCTCGATTAATCCGAAGTCGAAGGTGCCAGCGCTGCTACGCGACGACGGAACTCTGCTGACGGAGTGGCCGGCGATTGCCTGGTATCTGGCGAAGATGCACCCAGAGCTGGGCCTGCTGCCGGAGGATGTGGAAGGCGAAGTCCGGACGCTGGAACTGCTGGATTACATGATCTCTACCGTGCATATGCGCGGCTTCACCCGCATATTCCGCCCCAGCGCCTTCACCCCGACCACGGCGGACGAGCCGGCGGTGTTGCAGACCGGGCGGGACATCGCGGCTGAGGGGCTGAAGGTGCTTGGCCATGCGCTGGGTGCCAAGGCTTATCTGATGGGCGATTACAGCATCGCAGATGCAGCGCTGTTCTTCCTGGAATGCTGGGCTGGCCGTATCAAGCTGCCGATGCCCGAGAACGTGATCGCGCATTTCGAGCGCATGCGCGCCCGTCCGGCCGTGCAGCGCGCACTTTCCGCCGAAGGTCTGGCCTAAGTCTTTGGCGCTGCCGCGGGTTCCGTTCTGGTTCCTTCGCCACGGAGAAACCGATTATAACGCCGGTGGCCTGAGCCATGGCGCGCTGGATGTCTCGCTGAACGCCACGGGCCGGGCCCAGGCCGCAGCCGCAGGGCCCTTTCTGGCAGGGCAGGGGATTGCCACGATCATCTGCTCGCCCCTGTTGCGTACGCGCGAGACCGCGACCATCCTCAACGAGTTCCTGAATTTGCGGGTGGAGTTGGAGCCCGGGCTGCGCGAGGTGGTCTTCGGCGGCCTGGAAGGCAAGCCGCTTTACCCCTGGTTCAGCGAATGGCTGGAAGGGAACTATACGCCGGAGGGGGCGGAAACGTTCTTCGAGGTGCTGGTGCGCGTGGAAGAGGCCATGGAGCGCGTTCTCTCCACGGCGCAGGGGCCGATTCTGATTGTTTCGCATGGGGGCATTTTCCGCGCCCTGCGGGACCTTATGGGGCTGCCGAAGCAGGGGCTTACCCCGAATGCCGTGCCGATGCTGTGTATGCCGGAAGAATGGGGCTGGCAGGTTCAACTGCCGACCGAGGCTGGGTAAGCCTTAGCCGGTCAACGCCGCCAAGCCCTACACGGCTTGCGACTCGCCGCTTATCCGCAGTTGATCATCCAGGGTATGCCGAAACGGTCCGTTACCATGCCGAACAGCACCGCCCAGAACGTCTTCTGCAGGGGCATCTCCACGCTGCCGCCCTCCGCCAGCGCGTTGAACCAGGCTTGCGCCGTTTCTGGTTCGGTCAGGCTTATGGAGACACGGAACCCGGCTGGCTTTTGGTAAAAGCCGGGCGGCGTGTCCGAGGCCATGAGCGGAGAGCCCTGGATGGTGAAGCTTGCATGCATGATTTTGTCCGCCCAGCCCGGCGGTGGCGCCTCCGGCGCCTCGCCGAACGTCATGCGGAAAGCCACATTGGCGCCGAGTGCGGTTTCGTAGAATTTCAGCGCCTCGGCGCAATTGCCGGAAAACTGCAGTGCGCGGCGACGATTACGATGGCCGGTTGAGCGACAACTATGATGGCCGGTATGCTCGCCCGTCAGGCCCGCTCGCAGGGAGGGGCGAAGCCCCGACCGTAGAGCGGGCCTGACGGGCGACGGCTATCTTCAAAGCCCCTCTGATTGGGGGCTCTGATCGGGCTGCGGCGGGTGGTGGTATTGGAACGGCTATCGAACATAGCAACGATGGGTTCCGATGCCTGGGCACCACATTTCTGATCAACAGGTATTTCTCTATATGGTTCAGCGTCGTCAACACAGCCAGACCGTCGCGGCCGCCAAGGCCGGCATCAGCGAACGCAGCGCACGTCGGATCGACAAAGATCCCCGCCTGCCATCCCAGAAGAAGAAGCTCGAGCGCCACTGGCGAACCCGTCAGGACCCCCTCGAACAGGTGTGGTCGCGCGTGGAAGAGCTGCTCAAGATCGAGGGCATCCTTGCCGTCACCATCTTCGAGACTGTGCAGGACGAGTTCGGGGAGGCCGTTGTCCCTGACGGGGTGAGGCGCACCCTCGAACGCCGGATCGCCCGCTGGCGGGCGCTGAACGGCGGCGAGAAGGAGGTCTTCTTCCCCCAGCATCACCAGATCGGCCGACAGGGCCTGTCGGACTTTACCGTCTGCGACGAACTGCGCGTCACCATGGCCGGCAAGCGCTTCGACCATCGCCTCTTTCATTTTCGCCTGGCTTGCAGTGGCTGGGAACATGCCGCCCTTGTTCTGGGGGGTGAGAGCTTCAGCGCCCTGTCCGAACATCTGCAGGATGCGCTGTGGAAGCTGGGCGGCGTGCCGGCGGAACACCGCAGTGACTCGCTCTCGGCCGCCTACAAGAACCTCGACGCTGACGCCCAGCGTGATTTCACCCGCAGCTACGAAGATCTGTGCCGACATTACGGCATGCGCGCCACCCGTAACAACCGCGGCGAAGCCCATGAGAACGGCTCGATCGAAAGCCCCAACGGTCACCTCAAGCGGCGGCTCGACCAGGCTCTACGCCGCCGGGGCAGCCGCGATTTCGCCAGCGTCGAAGACTATCGCCGTTTCGTCGAGGAGGATGTTGCCAAGCAGAACCGACGCCGGACCGCGCTCGTGGACGAGGAACGGCGTTTGCTGGGGCCGTTGCCGCCGCGGCGGACCACAGACTTCACGCTGGTCAGCGCTGACGTCACCCGCAACGGCACCGTCAGCATTGATCGGGTCACCTATTCGGTGCCCTCACGCCTTATCGGCCACCGCCTCCACGCCCATCTCCATGACGAGCGCATCGAGCTCTTCCTCGGGCCCGACCGGGTAATGACCACCACCCGGGTCCGCATCAAGCATCCCGGACGCGGGCACAGCATCGATTTCCGGCACGTCGTCGGCAACCTGCGGCGCAAGCCTGGCGCCTTGCGCTATCTGGTCTACCGCGACGCCCTGTTCCCCACCCATGCCTATCTGCGGGCATGGCAGGCGCTCGATGCCGCACTCGATGCCCGACAGGCCTGTCGTGACATGGTCGCGCTTCTCGATATCGCCGCCAACGGCAATTGCGTCGACGCGCTGGGCCTGCGGATCGAGGCCGCGCTCGATGGAGGCGGGCTTCCCGATATCGCCGAACTGAGGCGCGCGTTTCTGCCCACCGCCAGGGCCCGTGACGATGTCACGATCCCGCCGCCCAATTCCAGAGCATACAACTGCCTGCTCGCCAGCACGCAGGTGCAGTGATGACCAGATCCAACGATCAGGCCGCCGCCGTGCTGCCCACCATGCTGACGGCGCTGCGCCTGCCCAGCATCAACCGCAACTGGAAGCGTCTCACCGAAACTGCCGATCGCGATGGCTGGCCCGCGGCCCACCTGCTCGCCTCGCTGCTCGAGATCGAGATGGCCGAGCGCACATCGCGGCGCATCCAGCGTCATCGCGACCAGTCCGGCCTGCCGGCCGGGAAAACCTTCGCCACTTTCGACTTCGCCGCCGCTCCCGGCATCCGTAAGCCTCACCTGCTTGCCCTAGCCACAGGTGATGGCTGGATCGACAGCGGCGGCAATCTCCTCATCTTCGGCCAATCTGGCACCGGGAAGAGCCACGCCATCGCCGCCATCAGCCACGCCCTGATCGATACCGGGCGCCGCGTCCTGTTCTGCACCACCACCGACATGGTCCAAAAGCTCCAGACCGCCCGTCGCGAACTCAGCCTGTCCTCGATGCTCGACAAGCTCGACAAATACGATCTCATCGTCCTCGACGACCTGTCCTACGTCCGCAAAGACCAGATCGAGACCAGCGCCCTGTTCGAACTCATCGCCCATCGCTACGAGCGCCACTCTATCGCCATCACCGCCAACCAGCCATTCTCGGCCTGGTCCGACGTCTTCCCAGATCCCGCAATGACGGTCGCGGCCATTGACCGCCTTGTTCACCACTCCACCATCATCGAGATGAACGGCGAGAGTTACCGCAAGCGCTCCGCCGTTGCCCGCGTCTCCGCCAAGGAAAGCCCCAGCGACAATTACCCGCACGAGGCGCCGCACGACCGGCCATCATAATTGTCGCTGGATAAACGTCGCTGGCGACAATTATCCGGGCAACCTTCGCGGCCAGATCGAACCGGCTCACTGCGTCGCTCAGCGACAATTACAACTCCGCGTCATTGTCGCTGGGTTGTTGCCAAAATCGCAGGCGCGTGATAGCCAAAATGCACCACTCGGCGCCGCCGTATACCGGCCATCATAATCGCCGCCGACCGGCCTCCCTAATCGTCGCGCTACACTGCAGATACGGATTGATTTGCATGACGGATTCCCCACGCGTTTTCTGCGGCCTTTAGCACAACGCGGTGATGGCGGGGGATTAAACTTTCAGCGTCACCGCCACCGGCACGTGGTCCGAGGGTTGCTCCCAATCCCGCGCCGCGCGCAAAATTTTACAGCTTTCCAGCCCAGCGGCTAGGTCTTTTGTCACCCATACATGGTCCAGCCGGCGCCCGCGGTCGGAGGCCGCCCAGTCCCGGTTGCGGTAGGACCACCACGTATAAAGCTTCTGCGCCGCGGGCACGAAATGGCGCATCGCGTCGTGCCAGCCCTGTGCCATCCAGGCGTTCAGCCCTTCCACCTCCACCGGCGTGTGGCTGACGACATCGAGCAGCTGCTTGTGGCTCCACACGTCGTGCTCTAAGGGCGCGATGTTGAGGTCGCCCACCAGCACCGCCCGGTGCGGCGGATAGGCTGCGAAATGCGCCGTTGTTTCGGCCAGAAAGTCGAGCTTATGGGCGAATTTCTCGTTCTGCGCGCGATCGGGGATGTCGCCACCCGCGGGTACGTAGAAATTATGCACGGTGAGCGGCGCGCCGCCGGTCTCCACCTGGGCGGAGAGGTGTCGGCAGTCATTCTTGCCGCACCAGTCAGGCGTGTCTTCAGCGAGCGTGAGCGGCAGGCGGGAGAGGATGGCCACCCCGTTATAGCTCTTCATGCCGCGCTTGAGCACATGGGGGAAGCCGATGGCGGCGGCGATGCCCTCGGGGAACAACTCGTCCGGCACCTTGGTCTCCTGCAGGCAGATGATGTCCGGCGAGAGTTCGGCGACGAGCTTGTGCAGATGGGCCTGGCGCAGGCGCAGGGAGTTGATGTTCCAGGTGGCGATGGTGAGTTGCATCGCCCCTTCCTACAGCAGCGGCGAGGAAAAACTACCCCTTGGTGCGTCCCGTGGCGGGGGCGCGCGAGTACTGGAACAGCGAGGCAGGATACGGCCCGCCGGGCAGCACGTCGTAGAGACTCACGCGGGTTTGCTTGCCCTGTGCGTCAGTAACCACCCACTGGCGAAGTTCCAGGGGGTTGGTGCCGAACACCAGGGTCAGCGTACCCTGGGCAGCCTTGTCTTTGCGGATCAGGGTGATGTCGTATTCGCCGGGCTCGCGGTCGATGGCAGTGACGGCGACATCGGCGGAGGTCAGATCGACATGATCAGCCAGGAGGATGCCAAGAGGGGTGCTGCCTAGCG
This sequence comes from uncultured Alphaproteobacteria bacterium, assembly GCA_963750235.1. Lineage (GTDB taxonomy): Bacteria > Pseudomonadota > Alphaproteobacteria > Acetobacterales > Acetobacteraceae > Acidocella. The sequence continues at coordinate 105,847 of CAVVPW010000001.1, read as the reverse complement.
GGATGTACGTCGTCTGGTTCAATGCGGGGTCGTGATAGACGAGCACACCGTAGCCTGCGACGAGCAGTTCCGGGTCGGGCGGGTCGTATTCGAACCGCATTCGCCCGGGGCGTTGCAGCCAAGCCTTGCCCGTACGGGTCGAACCATCCCAGGCGACCTGCAGGAAGTTCGCCGTCAGGCCCTTCTGGTCGTTGAGATAGTCCTGAACCTGGGAGATCAGGCTCTGGTCTGCCGCACTGAGTTGCATGGGGGCGGTCTGCGCCACCGCGGGGGTGGCGAGACCAAATCCCAGTAGCAATGCCGCCAGCGTGAGGCGGCGGTTCATGTTGAGCTTATGCCGCGGCGCGGCGGCTGGCGGCTTCGGTTTTGTTGGCGGCAAGGGCATCAGCCATAATATGCCGCGTTTCGCGCAGGAAAGCAGCCCCCTTCACCGTGCGTTGAACGAGCACGCTGCGGCGGTCCGAGGGATCGACCTTGCGGCGGATGAAATCCAGCTCGGTCAGGCGGTCGAGCGCGCGGGTGATCGCCGGCTTCGACACGTTAAGCTCCTGAGCCAGGCCGCGCACGGTATGCGCGCCATCGGTGAGGTAGCAGGTCAGGAACACGCCAAGCTGGCGGGCGGAAAGGTCAACCCCGTCCCGGCGAACCAGTGAGACGACGGTGTCTCGAAGAATCCCAACCAATTGATCAGAGGAGAGCGGCGCAGCAGCCATATTTGATTTGTCCTTAAGAAACGAAAATTTCCGAATGTTGCGGTTGCTAACCCGGCAACCGATACGGTGAAAGATCAGTACACTATGTGACTTAAAAATTCCAATAACTTCTAGCAGAATTGCGTAAAGTACTTTGTCGGTATTGTTAACGTTGCGTCATTAGTTTGGGCGTTCTTGGGCAACATCTAGTAAAGATCAAGTACAACTAGTAGCCAGTAGTAATAGTCCAAACAGAGGCTTTAACAACTCATGTGGGTAGAACGGGTGGTTTTCTAAACCGCGGTTGTGTCAAAAGGTAACGTTTTTGCTGGCAAGGCGTTGCCGTTATATCCAAAAAATGTTGCGAATTTGATAAAAACGCGCGGTAGCCATCTCAAAATGTATGAGCTTCTTGTGCAGTGCGGGAGATTGTCTCCAGCGCGGCGGTGAGCGCCCGCAGCGTTTGCGCCTCGCCGCCCTCGGGCCGCCCGGGTCGCGAGGAATCATTCCAGGCGTAAACGTCGATATGCGCCCACGCCATATGACCTGGGACAAAACGTTGCAGGAACAGGGCGGCAGTAATCGCGCCAGCGTGCGGTTTGCTGGACACGTTGCAAAGATCGGCGACTTGGCTGTCAAGCCATGAGGCGTAGCCTTCGTGCAGTGGCAAGCGCCAGAACGGATCTGTTGTCGCTTGCCCGGCATGAAGGAGAATAGTCGCCATTTTCTCATCGTTGCAGAACAGAGCAGGCAGGTCCGGTCCGAGGGCCACGCGCGCGGCGCCCGTCAGGGTTGCTGCATCGATCAGCCAGTGCGGCGAGGCTTCGGCCGCCTCGGTGAGAAGATCGCACAGTACGAGGCGTCCTTCGGCATCGGTATTGCCGATTTCGACGGTGAGGCCGGAGCGCGTGCGCAACACATCCGAGGGGCGCATGGCATTGCCGGAGACGCTGTTCTCAACGCAGCCGATCCTCACCTCCAATTTTATGGGTAGATTTAATAACATTGCCGATTCAGCAACGCTGAGCAGGATTGCCGCGCCACCCATGTCTTTTTTCATGCGCAGCATTGCGGAGCTCGGTTTCAAATCGTAACCGCCGGTATCGAAACAGACACCTTTTCCGCATAATGAAACGAACGGTGAGCTCTCGTCGGCGCCGCTACCCTGCCAGCGCAGCACCACCACCTCCGGCGCGCGGGAGGAGCCGGCGCCTACGGCGGCCACGGTCGGGTAACGGGAGGTGAGCGAGTCGCCGTTGATACGTTCCGCCTGCGCGCCATGGCGTGAGGCCAGCTGCACCGCCGCGTCGGCAAGTTCGGCCGGGCCGAGCAGGTTCGCGGGGGTGTTGATCAGGTCGCGTGCCAGCGTGGCCGCACGGGCGAGTACGTCGGCGCGTTTCGGCACGCTGGCGGGGGACAGGAGGGCGGGGGTGGCTTTGTTGTGCTTCAGCCGGTCGAACCGGTAGGCGCCGAGCAGGAAGCCCAGTGCGGCGTCTTCAGAGGAATAATTGCCTGTGGCGATGCTCCACACGCTGCCGGAGGGCAGGCCGAAAGCAGCGGCGCCGAATCCGTGCAGGGCAGGGGCCTCGCCCAGCCCTACCAGGGCGCGCGCCGCATTGCCGGTGGCATCTGCCAGCAGCAGGATCTGTCCGGCCTCGGCGGTGAAGTTCTGTAACGGCGCGGCGCGGGCTGAATCCGGGAATTCATGCAGCAGCTCAGCCAGCCCGTCTGGCCGTACGCCATGCAGCGGCAGGCCCGCTATGTCCCTATCAACCGCCAGCCCCGCGATGTGTCTATCCATCCTCAGCCTCCTGATCGGAGGGGGTATATCATCAATCGTAATGCGCCACTTGACCTCAAGCAACAAAAGGCCAGCGGCGCTGCCCCGCTGGCCTGGTAGTTGATCTGGCTCGCGTTAGCTTAGTGGAGACGTTCGATGCCGATGGCGGCAACGCGGCCTTCACGCTGCTGAAGCTCGAAACGCACTCGTTCGCCTTCATTGAGCTTGCGCAGCCCAGCGTGCTGCACGGCGCTGATATGCACGAAAATATCATTTCCCCCCGTATCGGGGGCGATGAACCCGTAGCCCTTGCCGGGGTTGAACCACTTCACCACGCCCGTAAGCGCTCCTTCGGAGCATTTTTGGTCTTCCTGCATCGTTCCCATTTCGACACCTTTCTTGGTCCGGTTGTTCCGGACATACGTCAAAACCGCCGGCAATGGCTGCCGGCGGATTCAATTTATGCGCAATGGAAATGATGATCAATTAAAAGACGTGCTGCGCCGCAGCGCAGGATTGCCACGACGGCAGAAGGAGCCTGTTACAGAAGTTGGCTGCTGCGCTGCAGCAGCTTACGCCGCGTCCTCGCGTTTGTCGCGCACGCGCACATAGGCGATGGCGGCGTGCTCCTCGCAATAGGGTTTGCCGGCCGCGGCCGCGGCGTTGCAGAAATGGAAGCTCGGCTTGCCGGGCTCGCCGATCGGCCAGCAGCACGGCGTGGCGCGTGGGCTGCTGGGCTTTGCAGCCGGCATGATGGCGCGCAGGGTCGGCACCGGTGCGCCGATGGAGGCGGTGAGCGGCGGCAGCGTCGGGCCCTGGGTGCGCTTGGGCGCGGCCGGGCGTGGCGTGGCGTCGCCCTCAAGACGGCGGATCGGCGAGGGGCGGGCGGGCAGGTTCAGCCGGTGCGCCTTGCCGACCACGGCGTTCTTGGAAATGTTCAAACGGCGCCCGATTTCGGCGGTCGAAAGCCCTTCGGCCCAAAGGGTCCTGAGCTTGGCGATAGTTTCGTCCGTCCACTCCATATCGCGGGTCTCCCTGTTGCTGCTACCATATACAGTAGATAGGAGGTGTGTTTCCCGCAATATCTAGGGGCGCTTGCCCGAGTCCTTTTCTGTGGAAAACTGAAATTTCGTGGAGCCTACTTTACCGCCTCGTCCGCGAAGGCGCCCCAGAAATCCGCTCGCGCCAGATAGCCTGTCTCCGGCCCGGTGGAAACCTTGCAGAAGTCGGACCCGGCATCGCAGCGGAGCAACGCGCCGCTGACCCCTTGGTTGAGATAGGCAACCACGCCGGCGCCTGGGTCAGGCCCGGCACGCAGCACGGCCTGAGAGGCGGTTACGTAGAAGCTCCTGCGGGCGCGGAGGGTCGCCTCATGCACCCAGCCTGTGCCGCCATCCGGGGCCAGGACCTGGCGCCAGACATCGAACTCGCCGATGATCTCCACTGGCAGGCCATCGCGCTGGTACACCCAGTTCACCGGGTACTGGAACCCTGGCCCGGCGCGGAAGTTCACCTGGTCCGAGCGCAGAGAGACGAAGCGTGGCACCGGCAGCTTGGTCACCTGGCCAAGCGCGGGCCCGGGGCCCTGGCCTGGGTCCGGCGCCGCGGCGCAGAGCAGCAGGAGCGGGAAAATCAGCCACAGACGGCGCATGCGGGGTCCTTTTTCAGCTTGATCTTGCGGAATTCCGCGTCCAGCGCGTTCCAGACCAGCAGCCAGCCGGACATCGACTGGCCGATGCCGGTGATCTCCTTGATCACCTCCGTAGCCTGCAGCGTGCCCATCACGCCGGTCACGGCGCCCAGCACCCCGGCCTCAGAGCATGCGGGCACGAGCCCTTCCGGCGGTGGCTCGGGGTAGAGGCAGCGGTAGCACGGGCCGCCTTCGTGCGGCTTGAAGGTGGAAAGCTGTCCCTCGAAGCGCAGCACTGCGGCGCTGACCAGCGTCTTGCGCGCGGCCGCGCAGGCATCGGCGAGCAGGAAGCGCGTGGTGAAATTATCCGTGCCGTCGCAGATGATGTCATAGTCTCCGACCAGTTCGGCCACGTTGGAGGCGTCCAGCCGGGTCTGGTGCTGCACCACCTCCACCAGAGGGTTGATCCGGGCCAGCGCCTCGGCGCCGGAGGCGGTTTTTGCCCGGCCCAGTGTGGCCACGCCATGCATGATCTGCCGTTGCAGGTTGGAAAGCTCGACTACATCGGCATCCACCAGCCCGATGGTGCCCACCCCCGCGGCAGCCAGGTACAAGGCCAAGGGCGAGCCCAGCCCGCCCGCGCCCACCACCAGCACACGGGCCGCTTTCAGCCTTGCCTGACCGGTGCCGCCCAGCTCACGCAGCAGAATATGCCGCGAGTAGCGCTGAATTTCGTCTTCAGAGAGGTTTAATTCCATTATCCACACTATATTATGTACAGGGTGCGGGGCCAAATCCTGGCAAACCACTTCACGCCCCGTGTCAATGTGTAATACAAGCATAAACGAGGGATCTGCTCCAATCCTGGGGCGGCGTCCGGCCGACAAGGTATTTTGTTAATGAAGCCTATCAACGCCATCCGCATGGGTGGCATGGAAATTCTTCCTTTGGTGGAAGGCGGCAAGGGAGTCGCGGTGTCCAATGGCGTGACCGCCGGGCACTGGGCTGCCAGCGGCGGCGCCGGTACGTTCTCGGCTGTCAACGCGGACAGCTACGACAAGGACGGCAAGATCATCCCGCAGATCTACCGTGGCAAGACCCGGCGCGACCGCCATGAGGAGCTGATCGCCTACGGCATCGAGGGCGGCGTGGCCCAGGCCCAGCGCGCCTGGGATATTTCCGGCGGCAAGGGGCGCATCCACACCAACATCCTGTGGGAGATGGGCGGTGCCGAGCGCATCATCACCGGGATTCTGGAGCGCACCAAGGGCATCGTGAACGGCATCACCTGCGGTGCGGGCATGCCGTATCGCCTCGCTGAGATCGCGGCCAAGTTCAACGTGCATTACTACCCCATCGTCTCCTCCAGCCGCGCCTTCTCGGCGCTGTGGAAGCGCGCCTACTCCAAGGTTTCGCATCTGCTCGGCGGCGTGGTGTACGAGGACCCGTGGCTCGCAGGCGGGCATAACGGCCTGTCCAATTCCGAGGACCCGGACAAGCCGGAATCCCCGTTTCCCCGGCTGGTGGCGTTGCGCAAGGTGATGCGCGAGTTCGGCCTCGGCGAAACGCCGATCATCATGGCTGGCGGCGTTTGGGCGCTGGAGGAGTGGCAGGATTACATCGGCAACCCGGATATCGGGCCGATCGCCTTCCAGTTTGGCACCCGCCCGCTGCTGACCAAGGAAAGCCCGATTCCGCAGAGCTGGAAGGAGCGTCTGCTCACGCTGAAGCCGGGTGACGTGTTCCTCAACCGCTTCTCACCTACCGGGTTCTATTCCTCCGCGGTGAACAACCAGTTTATCCAGGAACTGCGCGGGCGCAATGAGCGCCAGGTGGCGTATTCGCCTGAGCCCGTGGGCGAGCATGTGGTGCAGTACGGCGTCGGCGCCCGCAAGCGCTCCGTGTACCTCACCGCGCCGGATTACGCGCGGGTGAAGGATTGGGAAGAGGCCGGCTTTACCGAGGCGCTTCGCACCCCCGACTCGACGCTGATCTTCGTCAGCCCGGCGAAAGCCGAGGAAATCCACGAGGATCAGGTTGCCTGCATGGGCTGCCTGAGCCAGTGCCGGTTCTCCAACTGGAGCCAGGAAGGCCCGGATTACGACAACGGCAAGAAGGCCGATCCGCGCAGCTTCTGCATCCAGAAAACCCTGCAGAACGTCGCCCATGCCGCGCCTGACGACGAGGCGGCGATGGACAACAACCTGATGTTCGCCGGGCATAACGCGCACCGCTTCGCGACTGACCCGTTCTACTCGAACGGCTTCATCCCCACGGTGAAGGAACTGGTGGAGCGGATCCTCACGGGCAAGTAACGGTATCGTGGGGCGGGATTTTCCCTCTCCGCGCTCCGGATGACTCGGCTACACTGCGGCTCTAATTCCGAGTCGCAGGAGGATTCCCTTGATTACCATTTCCGAGCAGCCCCGCCCCTACGTCATCGTGCTGGGGAATGAGAAGGGCGGTTCGGGTAAATCCACCACCTCCATTCACATCATCGTCGCCCTGTTGCGCGATGGCTACCGTGTTGGCGCCATGGACTTGGACGCCCGCCAGGGGACGCTTGCCGGCACGCTGGCGGCCCGGCGCAACTTCGTCCAGGCCAAGGGAGTTACGCTGCCGCTGCCGGAATTCCGCCCGGTGCACCGCTCCACGCTCGACAACCGGCTGGAGGTGGAAGCCGAAGAGCAGGAGCGTTTCGAGGCTGCTTTTGGGGAGTTGTGCGGGGCGGGGGCGGAGGTCATCGTGATCGACTGTCCGGGCGCCGATACGCATCTTTCCCGGCTTGGCCATTCCCATGCCGATACGCTGATCACCCCGATCAATGACAGCTTCGTCGATTTTTCCATGCTGGCGAAGGTCGATCCGGACAACCACGACATCGTCAACCCCAGCATCTATTCCGAGATGGTGTGGGAGGCGCGCAAGCAGCGCTTCATGCGCGACCGCGGCAAGATCGACTGGATCGTGATGCGAAACCGACTCGCGGCATCAGAGGCGCGTAACAAGCGCGATGTCGGCGAACGGCTGGATGCGCTGGCCAAGCGTATTGGCTTCCGCACCCAGAAGGGATTTGGCGAGCGCGTGATCTTCCGCGAGCTGTACCTGCATGGGCTGACCCTGATGGATGTGCGGGAGGCGAATATTGGCATCGCCATGGGGCTGTCGCATATCGCCGCCCGCAACGAGGTTCGCGCCCTCATCAGCGCGATCAAGCTGCCACCGGCCAGACTCAAGATGGTGGCGTAAGCCCTTACTGCTCCTGCTGCTTCAGGCTTCTGAGATAAGCGATCAGGTCGCCACGGTCCTGGTCGTTCGGCACGCCCATATGCATTTCCGTGCCCGGCTGCGGCATCTTAGTCCCGGCGACAGCCACGGCCGGGCTCATCAGGAATTTGTTGAGTTCGGCATCAGTCCAAACAATATTCGAGTTTTTCAGCTGGACCGAGTAATGGTAACCGGGGACCATCCCCGCACGCATGTCATAAATGCCGGCCAGGCTGGGGCCGATGCCGTTCTGCTCCGGCACCGCGCTGTGGCAGGCCGCGCATTCGGACTGGAACAGGATCTTGCCGCGGGCCGCATCCTGCGCCTGGGCAGTGCCCGCCAGCGCCAAGCCGCCGAGCAGACCAGCCGCCATCGTCAGATATGGTTTCATTTATTGGGTTCCTCTTGCTGTTTTATCGTTAGCCGGGTGAGCCAGTCTTGTGCCGTAACTGCCAGCCGCGCCCCAGACCTGCGGGACGTTCGTGCCGTGGCATTTCATTATGTATGTGCATGAAGTGCGTGTCAGCAATGAAATTCATCAATCTGGGTTGCTATGAAGATATGGCTTTCCTGTAACAATATATTAATATAACGTAGAGTTAGTATTGTTGTTGGCCTTTTGACGGGCTGGGTGGTGGGGTTGCATTCTGGTGCAAATTCGCCATTTAGGGGCACATGTCCGCAGAAACTTTAAAAATGGCTAGTGTTTTCCTGGTTGGAGCCGGACCTGGAGATCCCGATCTGCTCACGGTGAAGGCGTTGCGCCTTCTGCGGGAGGCGGATGTTGTGTTGCATGACAGCCTCGTTAGCGAAAAAATTCTGGAGCTTGTCTCTAACGGAGCAAGGCTTGTCGATGTCGGCAAGCGTTGTGGAAAAACCTCCGCCGCGCAGGCGGATATCTGCCGCCTGCTGGTGCGGGAAGCTCAGTCGGGCCAGCGCGTGGTGCGGCTGAAGGGCGGCGACCCGATGGTATTCGGCCGCGCGACCGAGGAGATGGACGCGCTGCGCGAGGCGGGGATTGCGTTCGAGGTGGTCCCTGGGATTACCGCGGCCACGGCTGCGGCGTCGGCGCTGCAGATTTCACTGACCCGGCGGGAGGTGGCGCGTTCGGTGCATTTCCTTACCGGGCATGGCGCGGCGGGCGGGTTGCCGGAGCATGACTGGGCGGCGCTGGCCCGTGGCGGCGGCACTCTGGCCGTGTACATGGGGTCGCAGACCTTGCCGGGGCTGGCGGCGCATCTGATCGAGGCCGGGATGGCCCCCGACATGCCTGCCGTGGCGGTGGAGAGTGCCGCGTTGCCTGGGCAGCGCGTGCTGCGCGGCACGCTGGGCAGCTTGCCGCGCCTGCTTGCGACGGCGGCACCTTCCGGTCCGGTGCTGCTGCTGATCGGCCAGGCGCTGGAGGACGAGGCGGTGGCGCAAGACGCGCTGGCTTCGGCAGTGGCCGGATAGTTTAACGCTGACAATAAAATCTTAAGTCTCCTTCCGCATAAATCCTCCCATGCCCGCCAGGGCAGCAACGGAGGGTTGTGCGTGAAAAATCTGCCGATAATCATGAAGTTTCTGGCCGGGTTGGGCTTTTTTGGCCTGGTTGCCGCGGCGGCCACCTTGTTCGCGACCATGGAGACGCAGCGCATCAGCCAGCGCGCGGCTGAACTGAACCGCACAATGGTGCAGGCCTCGACGGATCTGGCTGTCGCCAGCAGCGCGATGGAATCCTGGCGGGCGGCAATGGAATTGGCACTCATTACAGATGATCCGGATGACCGGGACGCCGCCGAGGCCGAGATGGATGCGGCGATACAGGCGTTCGACACGAACATGAGCGCCGCCAAGACGCTGGCACCGGGACATGCCCGCGAAATACAGGTGGTGCTCCAGGGCGGCGATGATTTGTTCGACACCGTATGCGCTAAGACGGTGAGCATGGCCGAGACATGGTCCTCCGTGGAGCAGAATCAGGCAGGGCAGCAGGAATTCAACGTGAACTGCCAGTCGGAGATCTTGCCCACGGCCGACGCGGTGCGGAACCTGCGCATGGCGCTGTCGCGTGAGGCAGAGGGGGCCTTCGGGGCGCTGGCCGTGCAAACCAGGACCTCGGTGATCGAAACCGATGCTCTGATGTTGGGCGCCTTCGCCCTGGTGCTGGCGGTCATGTATCTCGGCATCAATGCCGGGGTGGTGGCGCCTCTGCGCGGCCTGCACCGCACCATGGAGCGGCTGGCGCATGGCGAGTTCAATGTGGAGATCGACGTTGACCGGCGCGACGAGATCGGCCGGATGGCGCAGACGCTGCTGGTGTTCAAGGAAAACGCGCTGGCGAAACAACGCGCCGATGCGGCTGCCGCCAGTGCGGCGTTCGCCCTGGACGCCGAGCGCGAGAAAGCCCGGGCCGCGACCGAGGCGACGGCGGCGGCCCAGGCTCTAGTCATGAACAATCTGGCGGCGGGGTTGGAGCGGCTCGCAGCCGGGGACCTGCTGTTCCGCCTGAATGCGGCCTTCGCGCCCGAGTATGAAAAGCTGCGGGCTGACTTCAACGCGACCGTCGAGAGCCTGGAGCGAACCATTCAGTCCGTGGCCGCCAACGCGCAGGGCGTGAGGTCGGGTGCTGGCGAGATTACGCAGAGCGCAGATGATTTGTCGCGGCGGACGGAGCAGCAGGCGGCGAGCCTGGAGCAAACGGCGGCAGCGCTGGACGAAATTACCGCCACGGTGCGCAAGACCGCCGAGGGCGCCAACGAGGCGCGGAATGTGGTGCAGGCGGCGAAGGCGGATGCGGAGCGTTCCGGCTCCGTGGTGAGCGAGACGGTCGCGGCGATGAGCGGGATCGAGAGTTCGTCGAAGCAGATTTCAAGCATCATTGGTGTGATCGACGAGATTGCATTCCAGACCAATCTGCTGGCGCTGAACGCGGGGGTTGAGGCGGCGCGGGCGGGCGACGCAGGGCGTGGCTTTGCCGTTGTGGCGACCGAGGTGCGCGCGCTGGCGCAGCGTTCGGCGGGCGCTGCGAAGGAGATCAAGGCATTGATCGAGGCATCCGGCAGTCAGGTTGAGGCCGGTGTGAAGCTGGTGGGCGAGACCGGCCGGGCGCTGACGCGAATCGTGCAACAGGTCGAGCGGCTCAACGTGCTGGTGAGTGACATCGCGGGCTCGGCGCAGGAGCAGGCGGCCGGGTTGAACCAGGTGAATTCGGCGGTGAACCAGATGGACCAGGTGACGCAGCAGAACGCCGCGATGGTGGAGGAAAGCACAGCGGCAAGCCATGCTTTGGCCGAGGAGGCGGAGGTGTTGGCGACTCTCGTTGGGCATTTCCGCCTTGGTGAGGCAGTTGCGCACCAGCCGGAAAAAAGAGTGGTGCGCAGGCCTGTAACAAAAGCTGCGCCCATGGCGCCGGTTGGCAAGTTTGTTGCTGTTCCGCAAGGCGCGGCAGATGACTGGGCCGAATTCTGATCGCGCGTTGTTAGCGAAACATTATGGATTATGCACGAAAGTTCCATCCATGACAGATGCTCTCGAATTGCCTGCGGTGCTTGATCTCGTCGCTGCCCATGGATTGCTTGAAGCCTTTATCGCCCGGCGCGGACAGGCGCTGACAGTGGATGCGGGCGCGGTCCAGCGGCTGGGGGCGCAATGCTTGCAGATCCTGCTGGCGGGGCGCGCGGCGTGGGAGGCGGATGGGCTGGCGCTGCGGGTGGAGAACCCGTCGCCGGAGTTTTCCGCCACGTTGGAATTGATGGGCGTGACGCCTGACGGACTGGCGCATCACACATTGACGCACGACAAGGAGCTGGCCGCATGACCACGACGGTACTGACAGTGGATGATTCCCGGGCGATGCGGGACATGCTGCGGCACTCGCTGGTGGCAGCCGGGTTCCGCGTGTTGCAGGCCGAGGATGGCGTGCATGGGCTCGAGGTGCTGGGCGCCGAAACACCGGATGTCATCGTGACCGACATCAACATGCCGCGCATGGATGGTTTCGGCTTTATCGAAGCCGTGCGCAAGGATGAGACATACCGCGCGGTGCCGGTGCTGGTGCTGACCACCGAGGTGGATGCGGAGAAAAAAAGCCGGGCGAGGAAAGCGGGTGCCACGGGCTGGATCGTGAAACCTTTCGATCCGGTGAAGCTGGTTGAGGCCATTCGCCGCGTCGCGGCCTGAAAGGGAGGGTGCCATGGAAGACCCGATGGCGGAAATCCGGGCGACGTTTTTCCAGGAATGCGAGGAACAGCTCGCGGCGCTTGAGGCCGGGCTGATCGAGATGGAGAGCGGTGCGGCTGAGGCGGAAACCGTGAACGCCGTGTTCCGCGCCGTGCATTCGATGAAGGGCGGGGCCGGGATTTTCTCGCTCGATGCGCTGGTGCGCTTCGCACATGCGTTCGAGACCGCGCTGGACAAGGTGCGCTCTGGTGAATTGGCGGCGATTCCGGCTGTCGTTGGAGTGTTCCTGCGCGCGGCTGATGTGCTGGCGGATGTGGTGCGTGCGGCGCAGGATGGCGGCAGCGTGGATGAAGCGCGGACCGCAGCTCTGGTGGCGGAACTCGAGCACATCAAAAATCCCGTTGGGGCGCCTGCTGCCGAACCGGCTGCCACGGCGGCCCTCGCGCCAGAGAGAGGCGGCGGTGCATGGGATATTGTGTTCACGCCACGCTGGGAGATGTATGCCAAGGCCAATGAGGCGGCGTTGCTTTTGCGCGAACTGGGGCGCCTTGGGACGATGCAGGTGGCGCTGGACACCAGCCGCCTGCCGGAGCTGCACAAGCTTGGACCCTGAGGAGGCGTATCTCACCTGGCGGATTTCGTTGGACGCGGATAGCGATGAGGCGTCGATCCGCAACGTGTTCGAATTTGTCGAGGATGATTGCGAGCTGCGGATCTCCCGGCGCGAGCCGGATGGCTTTGCGCCGGGCGCGGTGATCACCGGCGATAACGGCTTCAAGTTCGAGTTTTTCGCGCCGATGCCGTTGGAGCAGGAAGAGCCAACCCCGGTGATTGAGCCGGTGCATCAGGAGGCTATTCCCGCCGGGCCGAAGCATGCGGCCGTGGAGGTGATGGCGGCCAAGGCGGAGAGCGCCACCGCGGTGAGTGCGACCATCCGGGTGGATTTAGACCGTGTGGACCGCATGATCGACCTTGTTGGCGAGTTGGTGATCAACGAGGCGATGCTGAGCCAGCGCGTGCTGGAGGCGGGGGTCGCACGCGCCTCCGGCGTAGCCATGGCGTTGGAGGAGTTGGAGCATTTAACGCGGGAAATCCAGGACAGTGTGATGGCGATCCGCGCCCAGCCGGTGCGCTCCGTGTTCCAGCGCATGCCACGCCTGGTGCGCGAGGTGGCGGCGCAGACCGGCAAGCAGGCGCGGCTGGTCACGGAGGGTGAAGGAACGGAAGTGGACAAGACGGTGATCGAACGTATCGCCGACCCGCTGACGCATATGATCCGCAACGCCATAGACCATGGCCTGGAAACACCGGAAAAGCGCGAAGCCGCAGGTAAGCAGGCGGAAGGCACCGTGAAGCTGACCGCGCTGCACCGCTCGGGGCGGATTGTGCTGGAAGTCTCCGACGATGGCGCCGGGATCAACCGCGCAAGGGTAAAGCAAAAAGCGATCGAGAACGGGGTGATCGCGCCCGATGCCCAGCTTAGCGATGATGAGATCGACAATCTTATCTTCCTGCCCGGGTTTTCCACGGCGGCGAAAGTCTCCGATATTTCCGGCCGTGGCGTGGGCATGGATGTGGTGCGGCAATCCGTGCAGGCGTTGGGCGGGCGGATTTCCATCTCCTCTAGGCCGGGGCTTGGTTCTACCTTTACCCTTTCGCTGCCGCTGACACTCGCGGTGCTGGACGGCATGGTGGTGTCCACGCGCCAACATACGCTGATCATCCCGCTCGGCGCGATTGTCGAGACGCTGAAGCCCCGCGCGCAGGATGTATTTCCGTTGGACCGGGATACGAAGCTGCTGGCGCTGCGCGGCGGGTATGTGCCGATGGTCGATGTGGCGGCGAGCCTTGGCTATTGCGAGGAGGCCCTTGAGCCAGAACAAGGCGTGGCGCTGCTGGTGGAAGGCGAGGGCGGCGTGCGGGCGGTGCTGCTGGTGGATGCCATCCACGGCCAGCGCCAGGTGGTGATCAAGAGCCTCGAGGCGAATTACCGGGCGGTGCCGGGCATCGCCGCCGCCACGGTGATGGGCGATGGGCGCGTGGCGCTGATCCTGGATGTGGATGCAGTGGTGCGCAATGCCCGTAGCGAGAGCGGGCGCGGTGAGGCAGCGGTGATGGAGGCGGGCTGAGACATGACCAATAACGCGGGCAATGGCGAGTTGGGCAACCGGGAGTTGATCGCATTCCGTGTCGGCCGGCAGGAATTCTGCATCAACGTGATGATGGTGCGCGAGATCCGTGGCTGGACCGGGGCGACAATGCTGCCGCGCTCACCACGTTACGTGAAGGGTGTGATCAATCTGCGGGGCGCGGTGTTGCCGATTGTGGATCTCGCGTTACGGCTCGGCCTGCCGGGCACGGAGCCGACGGCGCGCAACGTGATCATCGTGGTGCAGATTGGGCATCAGCAGATCGGGATATTGGTTGACGCCGTGTCTGATATCTTAACGGCGAACGATACTGAAATTCAGGTGTCGCCGGATTTATCCTCGGATCTGGTGATGAATTTTGTCAAGGGGTTGCTTCCGGTCGAGGGACGGATGGTCAGCCTGATCGGGCTTGATAACGTATTGCCCGGGGGAGAGCTGGAAGCGGCATGACAGCGCAGATGGAGGCCACCAGAACCGCATTGGTGGAGAATGCGGAGTTCGCTCTGACTGCGCGGGACCTGGCGGTGATTACACGAATCATGCAGCAAGAGGCTGGCATTTCCCTCACCGGCGCCAAGGCGAATCTTGTGTACTCCCGGCTGGCCAAGCGGGTGCGCAAGCTGGAGTTGCGCAGTTTTGCCGAATATTGCGCTTTGGTGGAAAGTGACGCCGGGAAGCAGGAGCGCGGCGAGATGATCGCGGCGCTGACCACGAATGTCACGCGGTTTTTTCGGGAGCCGCATCATTTCGAGCATCTGCGCGAGCGGGTGCTTCCAGGGCTGGTGGCGCAGGCGCGGTCAGGGGGACGGGTGCGGCTGTGGTCGGCGGCGTGCTCCTCCGGGCAGGAGCCGTATTCCATCGCGTTGACGCTGCTGAGCGTAATGCCGGATGCGCCGCGATATGACGTGAAGATATTGGCCACGGATATAGACCCGAACGTGCTGGCCACGGGGGAGGCCGGGATTTACGATGCGGGGGCCTTGGAGCCCGTGCCGGTGGCGCTGCGCAAGGCTTGGTTCTCGCCACTGAATGACGGCACCGGGTGCCTGCGTGCCAATGACGAATTGCGGCAGCTGGTGAGCTTTCGCAAGCTGAATCTCATCGGCTCCTGGCCAATGAGCGGTAAATTCCAAGCCATGCTCTGCCGGAACGTCGTAATTTATTTCGATGCGGATACGCAAGAGGCACTGTGGTTGCGGATGTTGCCGCTGCTGGAGGATAACGGGGCGCTGTATATCGGGCATTCCGAGCGGGTTTCCGGCCCCGCCGAAGCGCTGTTAGTCAGTGACGGTATCACCACCTACCGCAAACGCCGTGGCGGAGACATGAAATGACGGTGCGGGTGCTGGTTGTTGATGACTCTGCGACAATGCGAGGCGTGATCAGCGCGACACTGCGGGCTGACCCGGAGATCGCTGTGGTGGGGCAGGCAGCTGACCCGTACGAGGCACGCCAGCTGATCAAGCAGCTTTCGCCGGATGTGATCACGCTGGATATCGAGATGCCGAACATGGACGGGCTGGCGTTTCTCGATAAGATCATGCGGCTGCGGCCCACGCCGGTGATCATGGTGTCCACGCTGACGCAGGCCGGGGCGGAGGTGAATTTGAGAGCGCTGGAAATCGGCGCGTTCGATTGCGTGGCGAAGCCGTCCTCATACAACCGGGACAGCTTCGAGCAACTCGCCGAGAAGGTGAAAGCAGCTGCGAAATCCCATCGCAGGCCGGCATTGGCTCTGCGCGCAGCGGTGCAGCCGGGTGGCAGTTACGTGCCGGATGGCCGTTTGGTGGTGATCGGATCCTCCACCGGCGGGGTAGAGGCGTTGATTACCATCCTCTCAAAGTTCCCAGAAAATTGCCCACCAACCGTGATCAGCCAGCACATGCCGCCGACGTTCACGGCGAGCTTTGCCGCGCGGCTGAATAAATTATCCGCCGCGGAGGTGAGCGAGGCGGTTGATGGCGCAAAGTTGCAAACAGGGCATGTATACTTGGCGCCTGGCAATGCGCATCTGGAAGTGTCTGGAGGCTATGTGCGGCTGAGCGACGCTCCGAAGGTGAACGGTCATCGCCCCTCGGTGGATGTAATGTTTCACTCCGTGCTGCGCAGCGTTGGCGCGCGGGCGTTGGGCGTAATTCTCACCGGGTTGGGGCGGGATGGCGCCGAGGGGCTGCTGGCTCTGCGCGAGGCGGGGGCTGAAACGATCGGCCAGGATGAGGCGAGCTGCGTGGTTTATGGCATGCCGCGTGCGGCCTATGAGATTGGGGCGGTGACGCGGCAACTGCCGCTGGAGCGCATCGCGGAGCGCATTCTGGTCAGCACCAATGCCCGCAGCGGGGAGTGCGCCGGATGAACCTCTTCATCAGTACGCCTGCGCAGCAGCAGGAACGCAAGATCAACATCGTGCAAGGCGAGCATCATGTGGATGACGACCCGCGCACCGTGGTGACCACGATCCTCGGCTCCTGCATCGCCGCCTGTATCTGGGATGGCGTGGCCGGGATTGGCGGGATGAATCATTTTCTGTTGCCCGGTGACGGCAAGCACCGACAGCCCGGCGGCGATGCGATGCGCTTTGGCGTGCATGCCATGGAGCTGCTGCTGAACGCGCTGCTGCGCCGGGGCGCCCATAAGAGCCGCATGCAGGCCAAGCTGTTTGGCGGGGCGCGCATGATCAAGGGGCTTACGGATATTGGCGAGATGAACGCGCATTTTGCCGAACGCTTCCTGCGTGAGGAGGGGATCAACCTGGTCGGTGGCAGTCTGCGCGGCGACCAGGGGCGCCGGATCCAGTTCTGGCCGCATTCGGGCCGGGCGCGCCAGGTGCTGCTGGTCAGTGAGACGGACTCCATCCTGCGAGCGGAGCGTGTGCGTCCACAGATGCCGGCCTGCGCCGGCAACGTCGAATTGTTCTGAATGTTCGCCAGCCGTTAACCAGTGCCGGGCATTCTCAGGCCATAGCCCTTGCTGAAGTAACAGGCAGGAGAGACAGGATGAATAATAGCCGGAGCTGCGAAGACGAGCGGCACCATGCGCCGCTGAATTCGCTATTGGAGGCTCTGGGCGAGGAATTTCAGGAGCTTTGGCTGTTTGCCGAGCAGTTGCAGACCTCTCTTGGCCCGGCTCTGCTGGAGGCGGCCAACGACCCGGAGCGCCATCGCGATGTGCAGTCGCTGGACCTGCTGGCACAGAGGCTGGCGGCTCTGGCGAAATATGTGCGGACCATTGGCCGGCTGCTTCCCGAGGAGTGGAGCGTGAACCCGAACAGCGCGCTCAGCAATGTCACATTGTCGGACCTGCAATACCGGCTGAAGGGCACGCCAAGGTTGGAAGAGGCCGGCCAACAATCCGGCGAACTGGAGATGTTTTAAAGATGGATGGGATGCATCACCGCCATGGCAGCCAGGAGCGGCGCATGGAGTTGCTTTCAGTACGCAGCGGGGCGCAGGAGTTTGCCATGGATATCCGCTCCATCCGCGAGATACGCGGCTGGATTGCTTCCACTCATCTTCCGCATGCGCCCGGTTTCATCAAAGGCATGATCAATCTGCGCGGCACGGTACTGGTGGTTGTGGATCTGGCCGTGCGGCTCGGCCTGCCGGCGTGGGAGCCGGGTCCGGCCTCGGTGGTGGTGGTGGTGGAGGCCGGGGACAAGGTGGCCGGCCTGCTGGTGGACGCGGTGTGCGACATCATCACCGTGACCGATGACATGCGCCAACCAATACCCGAAACTGGCACGGCGGCGCCGAAGGAATTCCTGGAGGGGCTGGTGATGCTGGACAGCCGCATTATCAGCGTGATCTCCATCCCGGCGCTGATGCCCAATGCAGAGATGCAGGAAATGGCCGAGGCCGTGTAACCCCGCCGCCAGGCATAAAAAAACGGCGCCAAAAGGCGCCGTTTTTGCGTTTGGCGTTGGGGTAGGCGGATTAATCCGCCGCCAGGGCCATTTGCTTGCGGGCCAGTTGCTGGGTCACGTAACCCTCAACCGCATCGCCCACCTTGTCCGCATGGTTGGCGAACACATGGTCCGCACCCTCGAAGACGCGGTAGTCGATGGCTACGCCCTTCTGCAGGTTGAGCTTGTCCACCAGCTTGCGCACGGAATTCTCGGGCACCAACTCGTCGGCATCGCCATGGATCATCAGCCCGCCGCAGGGGCAGGGGGCGAGGAACCCGAAATCGTAATGCGCCGCCGGGGGGGCGACGGACACCCAGCCGGAGACTTCCGGACGGCGCATGAGCAACTGCATGCCCACGAAGGCGCCGAAGGAATATCCGGCGATCCACAGCCCGCCATGGCCAGGATTGAGCGACTGCATC
This sequence comes from uncultured Alphaproteobacteria bacterium, assembly GCA_963750235.1. Lineage (GTDB taxonomy): Bacteria > Pseudomonadota > Alphaproteobacteria > Acetobacterales > Acetobacteraceae > Acidocella. The sequence continues at coordinate 87,844 of CAVVPW010000001.1, read as the reverse complement.
CAGTCCAGCGCCGCCGCGGCGTCGTTGATCTCGCCCATGCCGCCGTCGAACTTGCTCTGGCTGCGGCCGACGCCACGGAAATTGAAGCGCATGACGGAGAAACCCAGGCGTTGGAACACCTGGTACATGGTGTAGGTGATGCGGTTGTTCATGGTGCCGCCGTGCAGCGGGTGCGGGTGGAGCACCAGCGCCAGCGGGGCGCCACGCTCCTTGGCGTGGTGGTAGCGACCCTCAAGGCGGCCTTCCGGGCCGGCAAACATCACTTCAGGCATTCTCTGAACTCGTCTTTCATCAACAGCATACGGGAATTCGCTAAAGAAGAGCTTTAGCCGCAAAAACAACCGGCTAGGGCAGATGCCCTTGGCCAGCGGAAAGTTGACCTGTCAGGTCCGGATAACTAAATGCTCCTCACAGCTTCATGGCATTACAAAACGTTTAACGCGGGGTCTCCCCACTGGTCTGCTAATATAGCCTGCTTCTCGCCTGTTTATCCACGGAAATTCGCATGTCCCTTATGTTTTTAGCGGAGACGGTCAGGGCGTACCGGGAGCGCGACCCGGCAGCCAGGTCGAATCTTGAGGTTCTGCTCTGCTATCCGGGCCTGCATGCCGTTGGAATCCATGCGCTCGCCAGTTTCTGCTGGCGGCATGGCTGGCACACGTTGGGGCGGTTCATCTCGCATATCGGCCGGTTCCTTACGGGCATCGAGATCCACCCGGGGGCGAAGCTGGGGCGGCGCTTCGTCATCGACCACGGGATGGGGGTGGTGATTGGCGAGACCGCCGAGATTGGCGATGACGTGTATATCTACCACCAGGTAACGCTGGGCGGCACCAGCACGGTTGGGGGGAAGCGGCATCCGACCATTGGCAATAACGTGATTATCGGTGCCGGGGCCAAGGTGCTGGGGGCGATCGAGATTGGCGACGGGGCGCGGATTGGCGCCAACGCCGTGGTGGTGGCGCAGGTGGCGGCTGGCACCACGGTGGTGGGCATCCCGGCGCGGCCGGTGGAGCGGTCCGTTGGAAAGCCGCGCTTCGAGGCCTACGGCACGCCATGCGATCCCTGCCTGGATCCGTTGTTCAACGAGGTGGAGCTTCTGCGCACCGAACTGGCCACGCTGGAAGCCCGGATTGCCGCCCAGGCGGCGCAGAGATTCGGGACCTGAGGACGATGCTGTACCTGGACGCCAATGCCACCGAGCCGCTGCGCCCCGCCGCGCGTGAAGCCGCGCTGGCGGCGATGGACACACTTGGCAATCCGTCCTCCACCCATGCGGCGGGGCGGGCGGCACGCAAGCTGCTCGAAGAGGCGCGAGAGATCGTAGCGCGGCATTGCGGCGCGCGCCCGGCGGATGTGGTGTTCACTTCTGGAGCAACCGAGGCGAATGCGCTGGCCATCCACGCGCTGGGCGGTGGCCGGGCCGTGCTGATCGGCGCCACCGAGCATGACTCCGTCCGCGCCGCGGCACCTGGGGCGGTGCTTGTGCCGGTGCTGGAGACTGGCGCGCTGGACCTAGCGGCGCTGGATACACTGTTGGCAATGCATGGTGACGCGCTGGTCTGCCTGATGGCCGCGAATAACGAGACCGGGGTGCTGCACGATATCGCGGCGGCCGGGCGGCTCTGCGCGACGCATGGGGCGCTTTTACATGTGGATGCCGTGCAGGCCATCGGCCGCTGCAACCAGGACTGGTTGGGGCTGGGGGCGGCGAGCGTCGCCCTCTCCGGCCATAAAATTGGCGGGGTGATGGGCGCGGGCGCGCTGGTCACACGCAAGGGGCTGGAGGTGAAGCCGCTGACACGCGGCGGCGGGCAGGAGCTGGGGCGGCGCGGCGGCACGCCAGCACTCCCGGCCATTGCGTCGCTGGCGGCCGCTTTGGGCGAGCGGTACGAAGCCGGGAAAATTGCCGCGTACCGGGACGCGATGGAGGCCGCCTGCGTGGCCGCGGGGGCGGTGGTGATGGGCGCGGGTGCGCAACGCCTGCCCAACACAACCTGCCTGGCACTGCTTGGCGTACGGTCCGAGACCCAGCTGATCGCGCTGGACATGGCGGGAATCGCGGTTTCCGCCGGTTCGGCCTGTTCCTCCGGCAAGGTTACGCCGAGCCATGTGCTGGCCGCCATGGGCCAGGGCGAGCGGGCTGGGCAGGCCATCCGCGTCTCCCTGCCATGGGACGTGACGGAGGGCGCGGTGGAGACATTTGCCACTGCCTACGCCGCCATGGCGAATCGAGCCTTGCGCCAGCAGGCCGCTTCGGCTTAACGACGCCCGGAAATAATCAGGGTTCCATACATGCCAAAAATGACTTTTATCGAACGTAACGGCCAGCCGCTTGAGGTGGAGGCCCCGCTTGGGCTCTCCGTGCTCGAGGTGGCGCACAAGCATGGCGTTGATCTGGAAGGCGCCTGCGAGGGCTCGCTGGCCTGCTCCACCTGCCATGTCATCATCGCGCCGGAATGGTTCGACAAGCTGAAGCCCCCCTCCGAGGATGAGGAGGACATGCTGGACGTGGCGTTCGGGCTCGAGAAGACCTCCCGCCTTGGCTGCCAGATCGTCATCACCGAGGCGCTGGACGGGCTGACCGTGCGCCTGCCGGCGAGCAAGAAGGCTGGCTGAGACTCCATGAAAGTCGTGGTCGCCATGTCCGGCGGGGTCGACAGCTCGGTGGTAGCCGGGCTGATGGCGCGCGCCGGGCACGAGGTGATCGGCGTGACGCTCCAGCTCTACGACCATGGCGCCGCCGTGGGCCGCAAGGGTGCGTGCTGCGCCGGGCAGGATATCCACGACGCCAAGCGCGTCGCGGACCGGCTCGGCATTGCTCATTACGTCATCGACTCGGAGACGCGCTTCCAGCAGAGCGTGATCTCCGCCTTTGCCGACTCCTACGCCAGCGGCCAGACGCCCGTGCCGTGCATCGCCTGCAACCAGCACCTGAAATTCGGAGATCTGCTGGAGATGGCGCGCGAACTGGGTGCCGAGGCGATGGCCACCGGGCATTATGTCCGCCGCCTGGAAGGCCCGGACGGCGCCGAGATGCACAAGGCCGTGGATGAGAGCCGCGACCAGAGCTGGTTCCTGTTCGCCACCACGCGCGAGCAGCTGGAGTTTTGCCGGTTTCCGCTGGGGGATTACGCCTCCAAGGCTGAGGTGCGGGAACTGGCGGCCCGAATGGGGCTCGCCGTGGCGGAAAAGCCGGACAGCCAGGATATCTGCTTCGTTCCCTCCGGCACCTATGCCGGTATTGTCGAGAAATACCGCCCCGATGCGCTCGAGGCTGGCGAGGTGGTGGCGGAAGATGGCCGCGTGCTGGGCCAGCATCAGGGCATAGCCCGTTACACCATCGGCCAGGCCAAGCGACTGCCCGATGCCGCGGCGCATATGGTGGTGAAGAAGATAGAGCCAGGAGCGCGGCGCATCATTGTCGGCCCGCGCGGGGTGCAGAGCGCCGAGGTGCGGCTGCGGGACGTGAACTGGCTGGCGGAGCCGCGTGAGTTACATGCGGCGGTGAAGCTGCGCGCGCGTGATACGCTGCACCCGGCGCGAATCGTCCCGGAGGGCAGCGGTGCTGTACTTCATCTGGATGAACCGGCTCTGGCCGCGCCGGGCCAGGCGGCGGTGTTCTACGATGGGTCGCGTGTGCTCGGCGGCGGGTTCATCGTTTAGCGTCATTTGTTGATTCGTTAACCGGATCGGATACAATCTAGGGTAAGTTGCCTTGGGCTGATCTGGTGCGCTGGTTGTGCCGGGCGGCGCTGGGCCAACGGGAACGGGCATGGCGAATTACAGCATAGCGTCCGGCGGCACGCTGACCATCACGCAGCCGCTCACGGTCGGCACGAATATCGAATTCCTCAACAATGCCGGCGATAACGGCGTGCTGATCTTCACCAACGGCGCCGTGGGGGTGAACACGGCCACGGTCAGCGGCACGCTCTCCTCCAGCGCCTATTTCGGCGGCACGGTGTTGAACCTCCAGCCTGGGGCTTATGGCATCGGTGGCGATCAGGTGACGCTGCAGGTGGTCAAATCCCTGTTCTCTGAGCTGGATGTGGCCAGCACCGCGGCGGCGGATAATGCCGGGTTCGCCAATGTCGCCACGCTGGCGGCGCAGAGCGGGGACGTCATCCTGATCGCCGATGGCACGGTGGCGCCGGGGCCAGCGGCGCCGTTTACTCTGAATGCCAACGAGCAGCGGATCATCGATGAGATGGCCGTGGGGTTGTTCGGAACGTCTCCCTCCGGTGGCGACCGTCTTGCGGGATTTGGGTTTGGACGTGATGCTTCACAGCTAAGCTGAGCTTACGAGTGGAGTTAGCTACATAGCATGACACAAGTCACAATTTTGACCGGCCGGGATCGTCGCCGCAATTGGAGTTTGGAAGACCGGCGCCGGATATTGACGGCGGCCTGTGCACCAGGCGCCGTGATTTCTCAGATCGCACGTCAATTCGATATCGCCAGCAGCATGATTTATAAATGGCGGCGCCAGGCGGTGGCGGCCAGTCATGCATTGGCATTTGTTCCAGCGGTCGTGGCGAAAGCCGAATCTCCTGCTCCGGTCGAGCAGGCCGCGCCGCCGCCGGCGCCAGTGGCGATTACGGTCGAATTTTCAGCCGGAGTGCGTGTGGTCATCGACGCGACAGCGCCGACGGCTTTGGTGACGGCGACGCTGCTGGCACTGCAATGATCCCGGTCCCAACGGGGGTCAGAATCTGGATTGCCACGGGCCACACTGACATGCGCCGCGGCATGCGCGGGCTAGCGCTGCAGGTTCAGCAGGGGCTTGGCCGTGATCCGTTTGCCGGCGATGTGTTTGTATTCCGCGGCCGGCAGGGTTCGCTGATCAAGGCGATTTGGCATGACGGCCTCGGCCTATCGTTGTATGCCAAGCGGTTGGACCGCGGAAAATTTGTTTGGCCGCAGACGGTGGACGGCGTGGTATCACTGACCGCGGCGCAGATGAGCTATCTCCTGGAAGCGATCGATTGGCGCAATCCACAGCATACATGGCGCCCACAATCGGCCGGATAAAATGCTGGTGGCGCGACAAAAAATCGTAGCCAAGTCCTTCCACTTTGTGATTCTATCGCGGTTATGGATATCGATCTATCCGCGCTTCCGGATGATGTCACCGCGCTAAAGGCGGTGGTGATCGCGGCCTGCGCCAAAGCCGACGCGGTAGCGGCTGAACTAGCCAATGAGCAGGCCAGGCGTGCCGACGATGCCGCACTCATCGCCCATATGAAGCTGCAGATCGAGAAGCTCAAGCGCGACAAATTCGGCCCCAGGTCCGAGCGTGCCTCACGCCTGCTCGACCAGATGGCATTCGAGCTCGAGGAGCTGGAAGGCACTGCGACCGAGGATGAGTTGGCGGCGGAGATGGCCGCTGCCAAAACCACGAGTGTCACGGGGTTCCAGCGCAACCGGCCGGCCCGCAGCCGTTCCCCGAGCATCTGCCGCGTGAGCGCGTCGTCGTGCCGGGTCCCACCGCCTGCACCTGCTGTGGCAGCGCGCGTCTGGCCAAGCTGGGTGAAGCCGTCACCGAGACACTGGAGACCATTCCCCGGAGTTGGAAAGTGATCCAGCACGTGCGGGAAAAATTCACCTGCCGCGATTGCGAGAAAATTTCTCAGGCGCCGGCACCCTTCCACGTCATCCGCCGCGGCTGGGCGGGGCCAAGCTTTTTGGCCATGCTGGTGTTCGAGAAATTCGGCCAGCACCAACCGCTCAACCGCCAGGCCGAGCGCTATGCCCGCGAGGGTGTGCCACTCAGCGTCTCAACGCTCGCCGACCAGGTGGGCGCGTGCTGCGTGGTGCTGGACCCGATTGTTGATCTGTTGGTCGCGCATGTTTTTGCGGGCGAGCGCGTGCATGGCGATGATACCACCGTGCCGGTGCTGGCCAAAGGCCAGACCGATATCGCCCGCTCCTGGGTTTACGTGCGTGATGACCGCCCCTTCGGCGGTTTGGCGCCGCCGGCGGCGGTGTTCTATTATTCCCGCGACCGCCGCGGCGAACATCCGCAAGCTCACCTGGCCAGATATTCAGGTATTTTGCAGGCTGACGCCTTTGGCGGGTACAATAAGCTCTACGAACCGGACCGAATGCCGGGGCCAATTACCGAGGCGGCGTGTTGGGCGCATTCCCGGCGGAAATTCTTCGAACTCGCCGATCTGGCAAAAATCGCCAAACGCAAGGCACAGGGTGGCAAGCCCGCTTTTGCCTCGCCGACGGCGCTGGAAGCGGTGCGCCGGATCGACGCGCTGTTCGATATCGAGCGCGAGATCAATGGCAAGTCTGCCACCGAGCGTCTTGCCGTACGGCAGCAATTGAGTGCGCCGCTGGTCGCGGAACTGGCCGACTGGATGACGGCCGCGCGGGCCAGGCTCTCACCGCATGATGATGCCGGCAAGGCCATGAACTACATGCTCAACCGCTGGCCAGCGTTTACCCGGTTCCTCGATGATGGCCGGATCTGCCTGACCAACAACGCGGCCGAGCGCGCGCTTCGTGGGATTGCCCTTGGCCGCAAGGCATGGCTGTTCGCTGGCTCCGACCGCGGCGGGCAAAGGGCCGCGAAAATGTATAGCCTCATCGTTACCGCAAAAATGAATGATATCGATCCCCAGGCATGGCTCGCCGATGTCCTCGCCCGCATCGCCGATCACCCGGCGCAGCGGCTCGAAGAACTGCTGCCCTGGAACTGGAAAGCACGGTCTGTCAAAATGGCGGCATGACCGTCACCACCATCGCACGCCTCAAAATCACCCTCGACGATGTCGAGCCTGCCGTGCAGCGCCGGGTCGAGGTGCCGCTCAAAATCCGGCTTGACCGCCTGCACTTGGTCTTCCAGGCGGCGATCGGCTGGACCAACTCGCACTTGTATGAAATCCGTGCCGGCGGGGTGGGTTGGGGCATGGTCGATCCAGACTGGGGCGACGGCCCGATGGATGCCTCCAAATCCCGGCTGCTCGATGTGCTTGAGGATATGGGCGTGAAGACGCTGAAATATCTCTACGACTTCGGCGACGGTTGGGAACACACAGTGAAGATCGAGCGCATTGCAGATGCGCTTCCAGGATTCTCTTATCCCGTATTAATCGACGCCAAGGGCAGATGCCCGCCCGAGGATGTCGGCGGTCCGCCTGGTTACGACGAGTTGCTCAACATATTGGCCAGCCCGAAGCACAAACGACATGCCGAAATGATCGAATGGCTCGGCGCCACCTTCGACCCCCAAGATGCCGGAACACAAAACCTCGCAGATGCTGTCGATGCTCTCGCGCGAAAATGGTCCCGCAAGCCAAAAGACGCGTCAAAGATCAAGCCCAAGATAGCGGACTGAACCGATCGCAACCCGCGGCGCTCACCGCAAGCTTACTTCGGAACGGCGGCCAACAGCGCTACTTTGGTCCTCAGCTTTGCCGATATCCGGCAGAACCCGAACAGCAACCATCACTTCGTCGATGGCGTGTTCACTACCGAGACGCCGGTGAATCCCTGCTTTGCCGCAGGCACGCGCATCCTCACCCCGCGCGGCGAGGTGGCGGTGGAGGAGTTGCGCGTGGGCGATCTGGTCGTCACCCGGGAGGGTGAGGAGCAGCCGGTCATCTGGATAGGCCGGCGGGAGATCGAGTTGGTGGCGCAGCTGCGGCCTGAGGTTGTTAGGCCGGTGATCATCGAGGCCGGGGCGCTGGGCGAGGGGATGCCAGCGCGCGAGCTGAGGCTCTCACCCGACCATGCGCTCTACCTCGACGGTGTGTTGGTCCCTGCCAAATCGCTGATCAACTGGGCGAATATCCGTCAGGACCATGCGGCGCGGCAGGTGACTTATACGCCCGGTGTCGGAATTTGACTCTCTGGTGATTCCCTTGGAGCGGTTCATGTGATTCGCTGTCTGTGCACTCGATTCGCGGAGGTTAGCATGGGGACGGCGATCCAGATTACACGGTCGGATTTTGACGCTGCTGGGCTTCGGCGAGAGGCGCGGCGAACCAAGGACGTGGCGGCATCGCGGCGTATGCTGGCCCTCGCTTTGGTCCTGGAGGGCGCGTCGCGCGGGGAAGCGGCCAAGGTGGCCGGGATGGACCGCCAGACATTGCGGGACTGGGTGCATCGGTTCAACGAGCAGGGCCTGGCGGGTTTGTCGGACAAGACGGGCAATGTCGGACCCAAGCCACTTTTGTCGCCCGAGCAGGAAGCGGAAGTTGCCGCGTGGGTCCGGCGTGGACCCGACCAGGCCGAGCATGGCGTGATACGCTGGCGCCGGGCCGACCTTGCGCGGGCGATCGCGGCGAAATTCGGCGTGGTGCTGGCCGAGCGCAGCATGAGCGACGTGCTACGGCGAATGGGCTTCCGCCGGCTGGTGGCCAGGCCACGCCATCCCGGCCACGACGCCGCGGCGCAAGCGTCTTTCAAGGCAACTTCGCCTCCCTCGTAGATGCAGCGCTACCAGAGCATGCCCGCGGCAAGCCGCTTGAGCTCTGGTTGTAGCGCGACGATTAGGGAGGCCGGTCGGCGGCGATTATGATGGCCGGTATACGGCGGCGCCGAGTGGTGCATTTTGGCTATCACGCGCCTGCGATTTTGGCAACAACCCAGCGACAATGACGCGGAGTTGTAATTGTCGCTGAGCGACGCAGTGAGCCGGTTCGATCTGGCCGCGAAGGTTGCCCGGATAATTGTCGCCAGCGACGTTTATCCAGCGACAATTATGATGGCCGGTCGTGCGGCGCCTCGTGCGGGTAATTGTCGCTGGGGCTTTCCTTGGCGGAGACGCGGGCAACGGCGGAGCGCTTGCGGTAACTCTCGCCGTTCATCTCGATGATGGTGGAGTGGTGAACAAGGCGGTCAATGGCCGCGACCGTCATTGCGGGATCTGGGAAGACGTCGGACCAGGCCGAGAATGGCTGGTTGGCGGTGATGGCGATAGAGTGGCGCTCGTAGCGATGGGCGATGAGTTCGAACAGGGCGCTGGTCTCGATCTGGTCTTTGCGGACGTAGGACAGGTCGTCGAGGACGATGAGATCGTATTTGTCGAGCTTGTCGAGCATCGAGGACAGGCTGAGTTCGCGACGGGCGGTCTGGAGCTTTTGGACCATGTCGGTGGTGGTGCAGAACAGGACGCGGCGCCCGGTATCGATCAGGGCGTGGCTGATGGCGGCGATGGCGTGGCTCTTCCCGGTGCCAGATTGGCCGAAGATGAGGAGATTGCCGCCGCTGTCGATCCAGCCATCACCTGTGGCTAGGGCAAGCAGGTGAGGCTTACGGATGCCGGGAGCGGCGGCGAAGTCGAAAGTGGCGAAGGTTTTCCCGGCCGGCAGGCCGGACTGGTCGCGATGACGCTGGATGCGCCGCGATGTGCGCTCGGCCATCTCGATCTCGAGCAGCGAGGCGAGCAGGTGGGCCGCGGGCCAGCCATCGCGATCGGCAGTTTCGGTGAGACGCTTCCAGTTGCGGTTGATGCTGGGCAGGCGCAGCGCCGTCAGCATGGTGGGCAGCACGGCGGCGGCCTGATCGTTGGATCTGGTCATCACTGCACCTGCGTGCTGGCGAGCAGGCAGTTGTATGCTCTGGAATCGGGCCGCGGGATCGTGACATCGTCACGGGCCCTGGCGGTGGGCAGAAACGCGCGCCTCAGTTCGGCGATATCGGGAAGCCCGCCTCCATCGAGCGCGGCCTCGATCCGCAGGCCCAGCGCGTCGACGCAATTGCCGTTGGCGGCGATATCGAGAAGCGCGACCATGTCACGACAGGCCTGTCGGGCATCGAGTGCGGCATCGAGCGCCTGCCATGCCCGCAGATAGGCATGGGTGGGGAACAGGGCGTCGCGGTAGACCAGATAGCGCAAGGCGCCAGGCTTGCGCCGCAGGTTGCCGACGACGTGCCGGAAATCGATGCTGTGCCCGCGTCCGGGATGCTTGATGCGGACCCGGGTGGTGGTCATTACCCGGTCGGGCCCGAGGAAGAGCTCGATGCGCTCGTCATGGAGATGGGCGTGGAGGCGGTGGCCGATAAGGCGTGAGGGCACCGAATAGGTGACCCGATCAATGCTGACGGTGCCGTTGCGGGTGACGTCAGCGCTGACCAGCGTGAAGTCTGTGGTCCGCCGCGGCGGCAACGGCCCCAGCAAACGCCGTTCCTCGTCCACGAGCGCGGTCCGGCGTCGGTTCTGCTTGGCAACATCCTCCTCGACGAAACGGCGATAGTCTTCGACGCTGGCGAAATCGCGGCTGCCCCGGCGGCGTAGAGCCTGGTCGAGCCGCCGCTTGAGGTGACCGTTGGGGCTTTCGATCGAGCCGTTCTCATGGGCTTCGCCGCGGTTGTTACGGGTGGCGCGCATGCCGTAATGTCGGCACAGATCTTCGTAGCTGCGGGTGAAATCACGCTGGGCGTCAGCGTCGAGGTTCTTGTAGGCGGCCGAGAGCGAGTCACTGCGGTGTTCCGCCGGCACGCCGCCCAGCTTCCACAGCGCATCCTGCAGATGTTCGGACAGGGCGCTGAAGCTCTCACCCCCCAGAACAAGGGCGGCATGTTCCCAGCCACTGCAAGCCAGGCGAAAATGAAAGAGGCGATGGTCGAAGCGCTTGCCGGCCATGGTGACGCGCAGTTCGTCGCAGACGGTAAAGTCCGACAGGCCCTGTCGGCCGATCTGGTGATGCTGGGGGAAGAAGACCTCCTTCTCGCCGCCGTTCAGCGCCCGCCAGCGGGCGATCCGGCGTTCGAGGGTGCGCCTCACCCCGTCAGGGACAACGGCCTCCCCGAACTCGTCCTGCACAGTCTCGAAGATGGTGACGGCAAGGATGCCCTCGATCTTGAGCAGCTCTTCCACGCGCGACCACACCTGTTCGAGGGGGTCCTGACGGGTTCGCCAGTGGCGCTCGAGCTTCTTCTTCTGGGATGGCACGCGGGGATCTTTGTCGATCCGACGTGCGCTGCGTTCGCTGATGCCGGCCTTGGCGGCCGCGACGGTCTGGCTGTGTTGACGACGCTGAACCATATAGAGAAATACCTGTTGATCAGAAATGTGGTGCCCAGGCATCGGAACCCATCGTTGCTATGTTCGATAGCCGTTCCAATACCACCACCCGCCGCAGCCCGATCAGAGCCCCCAATCAGAGGGGCTTTGAAGATAGCCGTCGCCCGTCAGGCCCGCTCTACGGTCGGGGCTTCGCCCCTCCCTGCGAGCGGGCCTGACGGGCGAGCATACCGGCCATCATAGTTGTCGCTCAACCGGCCATCGTAATCGTCGCCGCGCACTCTGGTGGCAGGACGAGGCCCGCATCGGCCAACAGGGAACGCTAACTCGGGTCTGGGCCGAGCGCGGCTCGCGGCCCACGGCCCCCCGCGATCAGCGCTACGACTGGGCCTATATCTTCGGCGCGATCTGCCCGGCCCGCGGCATCGGGGCCGCGCTGGTGCTGCCGTTCGCCAACGCCGAGATGATGAATCTACACCTCGCGGAGATCAGCGCGAATGTCACCCCCGGAGCGCACGCCGTGCTCACCATCGATGGCGCCGGCTGGCACCAGAAAGGCGATAAGCTGCGCGTCCCCGACAACATCACTCTCCTGCACTTGCCGCCCTACAGCCCCGAACTCAATCCCGTCGAGAATGTCTGGGCCTACCTGCGCAGCAACAAACTCAGCAACCGCGTCTTCGAAACCTACGAGGATATCGTCGATGCCTGCTGCGATGCATGGCGTTGGTTCACTGCTCAGCCCGACCACATCACTTCAATCGGAACACGTCTTTGGGCATGTGTCAGTTAATGACACCGGGCGTATTATTACCACCTCGAACTGCCGCGCCATGGTGTCATCTTTGCTGAGGCGGCTCCGGTGGAGAGCTTCCTCGATACCGGGCACCGGGGCGTGTTCGACAATACGGATGAGCCGGTGATCGCCCTGCCTGAAGCCATGCAGGCGCGGCGCGAGGCGGAGAGCTGCGCGCCGCTTTGCACGTCAGGGCCGGAGCTGGAGGCCATCCGGCAGCGTATTGCCAGCCGGATGGTGGGGATCAGGCTCTCCCGTTAGGCCATCGCTTCGGCGGCCGCTGCCAGTACGCCATCCGCCAAATGCAGCCGTCGGGGGGCGGTCATCTCGTGATGGCTGATGGCGACGATGGTGGTGCGCGGCAGGCGCGCGGCCAGCGTGGCCTGCACCTCGGTGGAAAGCGCCGGGTCGAGCGCGGAGGTCGCTTCGTCGAGGAACAGCCAGTCCGGCGCCGCGACAAGTGCGCGGGCCAGGGCCAGGCGCTGCTGTTCGCCGCCGGAAAGCTGCAGACCCCAGTTCCCGGTGTCATTCAGGTGCGGTGCGAGGTGGCCGAGACCCAGGGCGGCAAGCGCATCACGCGCCGCTTCGTCCGTGATCGCGGTTTCCGGCGCGGGGTAGGTGATGCTGCGCTTCAGGCTGCCGAGCGGGAAATAGGGCTTTTGCGGCAGGAACATGAGGCTGCCAGAAGGCGGGGTGATCTGCCCATACCCGAAGGGCCAGATACCGGCGATGGCCCGGAACAGCGTGGATTTGCCTGAACCGGAGGGGCCGGTGACGATGATCTTTTCGCCTGGCGGCAAGGTGAGGCTGGTGTGGTCCAGCAGCCTGCGGCCATCGGGCAAAGTAAGGGTGAGGTTGGCCAGTTTGAGGGCCTCACCCGGCTCGCCCAGGCGTGGCCCGTTCGCTGCAGCGGCACGTGCGGCTTCCATCGCCTCACGGAAGCCGTACAAACGTGAGACGGTGGCACGCCAAGTTACCAGGTCCTGGTAGGAGTTGACGAACCAGGAAAGCGCGCCTTGTACCTGCGGAAAGACGCTGCTGATCTGCGTCAGGCCGCCCAGCGTGATTTTATGCGCGAAATATTGCGGCATGGCGGCAATGAACGGGAAGTAATTAGCGACTTGCGTGAAGCCGATGGTGAAGAAGTTCAGCAGTTTGGTCCGGCGCATGATCGCCCAGAAATTATCCCGCACCGCCTGGAAACGTTCGCGCAGCGTGAACTGCTCATCGCTTTCGCCTCGGGAGAGGGCAATGGCTTCTGGATTATCGCGCACGCGTACAAGGCCGTAGCGGAAATTTGCCTCCAGGCGCTGCTGGTTGAAGGAGAGTGGTACAAGCTTACGGCCGATAAGCTGCGTTATGATCGTGCCGAAGATTGAGTAGAGCAGCGCCACCCAGACCATATAGCCGTGGAAGGTTATCCCCAGCAGCGTGATGGAGCCAGAGATGGCGTAGAGGACGAAGACGAAGCTGAACAGCGTGACGACGTTGGAGATGAAGTCCAGCCCCAGCGAGAGCGTTGTCGCGGTGTAATCGCGCAGATCCTCGGAGATACGCTGGTCCGGGTTGTCGATGACGGCGCCGGGATTATGGCTAAGGCTGATTGTGTAGTAGGCGCGGTCGGTGAGCCAGTTTTCGACGTAATGCGTCGTCAGCCATTGCCGCCATTTTATTTGCAGCATCTGGTTGAGGTAGAAGGCGTACACCGCGATGACAATGTAGATGACGAGCAGTTCCATCAGCCCAGCCATGGCCAAGTGGCCCTGGGCGAAGATGAGCGGCAGGAACAGGAGATGCCAGGCGGCAGTGGCATCATAGGTTTGAATGGCGTTGAAAAACAGGTTCTGCCAGTAGGTAAGCACCACATTCAGCCCAACCATGATAAGGTTGAGGGCGATGATGGCGCCGAGGAGGAAAAATGCGACCCAGCGTTCCTCGGACGAGAAATAGGGTTTGGCGAGGCTCCAGGCCTCGGCGAAGCCGGTAATGAAATTGGTGAGCCGCTCGCCCATTATTCGTCCTCCTGCTTCAGGCGCAGGCGGAGCACGCCATGCAGCACATCCGGGCTGATCGGCTTGCCCTTGCGCAGGATTTCGATGCGCCCGGCGCGGGCCAGGCGCTGCGCCGCCAGCTTTACCGGGGCCAGCGATTTGCGCCAGCTATCGTCCGCCGGGTTGCCGGCCAGGGTGCGAGCGGCCTCGGTGGGGCAGATGGATTTGTTCGGCCCGCGGGCGGCGAGCGTGGCAAGGATCGCCTGTTCGGCTGGATCTGTGGTCATAACGCAAGGCTTATGCCCGATTGCCCGCGATGTTCAAAGCTGTTCAGCCATGGGCGAACATCGCGGCCATTTCCTCCGGCCCCACGGGCTGGCCGAAATATGGCCCCTGGCCCTCATCGGCGCCAAGTTCCATGAGCAGCTGGTACTGTGTCTCGTTTTCCACGCCGTCGGCCAGCACCGTCTGGCCCAGGGCGTGGCCGGCCTCGATGGCGGCGCGTACGATGGCGTTGCCCGAGTCTTCTTCCAGGTTCTGCACCAGGGAACGGTCGAGCCGGAGCGTGGAGAAGGGCAGGCGCTTGAGTGCGCTCAAGGAGGCATGGCAGGTGCCAAAATTGTTCAGCGCCAGCCGCACGCCCAGGCCTTGCAGCGCTTTCAGCGCGAAAACGGTGTCGTCATTGCCGTCCAGCAGAGCGGGTTCGGTAATCTCCAGTTCCAGACGCGCAGGCGCGACTCCATACTGGTTCAGCGCCTCGAGCAGTTGGCGGACAATTTGACCGCTTCGCAGATGCGGCAGTGATAGCGCAAAGGCGATGGAGAAATGCGCGGGCCATTTGGCGGCGTGCCAGCACCCCTCGTTCAGCACCCAGCCGGCGATGCTGGTGATGATGTCCGACCGCTCGGCAACGGGCATGAAATGCTGGGCGGGGATGAAGCCGCGGCGGGAATGGCGCAACCGGAGCAGGGTTTCGGCCCCCCGGGCGAAGCCGCTGCTCAGGGTGATGATCGGCTGGTAATGCAGGGCGAAGCCCTCGGTCGCCAAAGCCTCGCGCAGGCGCTGGGTCATTCTCCGGCGCTCCGTGACTTCGCGCCTGGCGGTACGCTGACGCAGTTCGCGCACAGATTGTTGTGAAGCCGGGTCTTTAAGAATGGGAAAGTTAAACTCTATCATAGCATGCCTGGAAGGTCATGCAGCTGACACTGCGTTGCGACGGTTAACGGAGTGGAAATGGATTTTTTATATATTTAGGCAAAGTTTCACCAGATGAGCCGATAAGGGGGGCGGATAAGACGCCGTTTCCCGGCCATGAAAAAGGCGCCGAGTTACCCGGCGCCGTGTTTTCCTTTTTGGTTTACGTGGGCGTCGTGGCTCAGAAACTCCGTGGCGCGGTCGCGTTGAGGAGGCGGGACATCCTCGGGCCGTTGGAACTGGTGGTGGTGTCGGTGGGGAAAGCGGAGCCCCGGTCGGGATTGATAGAAGCGTTGGCCAAGCTGTGAGGCAGGCTTTGCGGGATCGCGGCGGGCGCGAGGGCAACGCTGGCTGCCAGGCCAAGAACAATGGCGCGCGCCGGCTTGCGATTCCGCAGTTTGCCGCGGAAGACATATCGTTTGGTCACTTACAGCCTCTCTGGTACTCGATTTAACTGCCGGATTAACAAATCGTTAGTCGATTGTCATGAGGCCTGTTAAAGAATGTGATGGTGGAAATCTGTTGCGGCGAGGTTAACTTTGAATGACGCTTTTGTGGCGCTCGAGCGTCAGAGCTTGAGTGAGCGCAAATCATCCTGCGTCTCCGGAGCCGAGCCCGGGGTAAGGGCAGCGCGCAGCCCAGCGAAGCTGGCCTTCACGCCGTAATGCTGGGTGACATAGGAGAGCGCAGCACCCGGCTGCGGCGGGGAGGCGATATGGCGCAGCACCGCCTGCACGAACATGTTGGCGCTGCCAGCCATGATGAAGGGAGAGTCGGCGTCCAGGTAGAACCCCTGCAGACTCGGCGGCGTGGCGATGGTGTAGAGCCCATGCCGGGCGTAATCGAGCAGCTTGATCTTGAGCCCGGAGCCGGCGCGCAGCGGCGAGATGGCCAGCGACGCGCGGTGCAATAACGGGGCAAGGGAAGGGACGCGGCCCAACACCTTCACGCCCCGGGGCAGGCGGGTGAGAGCCGGGCCGCAATCGCCCACCAGGTCCAGCGTCAGCCCCTCGGACAGCAATGGCGGCCAGATCTCGGAGAAGAACCAGCGCAGCCCGTCCAGGTTCGGCAAGGAATTGCTGCCGACGAAGATCAGCCGGCCAGGGATGCGCTCCAGCTCTGGCTGGCGCGGGCAGGGCAGGGCGGGCATGGGGGCGGTGAAAATATTTCGCGCCGGGCACATGGCCCGCAGCTCTTCCGCCTCCTCGGGCTGGATGGCGGCGATGGATCGGGCCCGCCCGAGCAGGGATGCTTCCCGGATGCGGGAAAAATTCTCCGGCAGCACGTGGTAGCCGGCGGCGGAAAGCGCCAGGGCGCGGCGGTGAAACACATCGTGGGTAATGACGATGCTGTTTACCCCGGTCAGTTCCGGCTCGGTCAGCAGGGGGGCGCGGAATACCGTGTCGATCAGCACGGCCCTGGGCTTCAGGCGCTCGATGGCGCGGGCGCACCAGCGTAAATCTGACGGGCTGGGGAAGCTGCCGAGCACCGCATCGGCATCGTACCGGGCCCGCCGGAGCCGGGCGGCGAGCCGCGGGGGCAGGCGCCGCAGCAATGCGCGCAGAGTGATGCCCAACGCAGCGGCGGGCGAGAGAGCGCCGAGATACGGGCCAAGCTGCGCGACATGCGCGCCCATCACCCGGGCCTCGGTGTAACGCTGCACCGGCCAGGCCAGCCTGGAGCCGGTGAGCAGGATGGTGACGGCGAAGCCTTCCTGCCGCAGCCAGTCGATGATCGCGTGATTCAGCGCCAGATGCCCGGCGGCGCCGGGCCTGGGCAATTCATCGGTGACGAAAACGATCACCGGAGAAGGAGCACGGTCAGGCTGCGTTTTGCTGGATGCCTTTTTCGCTGAGCAGGGCCTGCAATTCGCCCGTCTGGAACATTTCAGTCACGATGTCGCAGCCGCCGATGAACTCGCCCTTGATGAAGAGCTGCGGAATGGTCGGCCAGTTGGAGAACGCCTTGATGCCCTCGCGGATCTCCGGGTTCTCCAGCACGTTCACCGAGCCAAACGGCACGCCAGCGTGCTTGAGGATCTGCACCACGCGGGCGGAGAAGCCGCATTGCGGGAAGAGCGGCGTGCCCTTCATGAAGAGCATTACCTCAGAACCGTCGACATGGTTCTGAATTTCAACAAAAATAGGGTTGTCCATAAGCTTCTAGAATCCCTTAATCGGGCGCTGAGGTTTGCAGCGCCAAGGCGTGAAGTTCGCCGCCCATGCGGCCTTGCAGCGCGGCGTACACCATCTGGTGCTGGCGCACGCGGGGCACGCCCCGGAATGCCTCCGACACGACGTTCGCCGCGTAATGGTCGTTGTCACCGGCCAGATCCTCGATCGTGATCTTGGCATCCGGAAACGCGGCTTTGATCAGAGCCTCAATCTCTCCCGCTTGCATAGCCATGTCTGCGATCCCGTTTTCAGGCGAACCAATGCGGAAAGAACCCCTCATGGGCGTCCCGCAACTGTGGCAGAGATATGGCAACACCATCAGGCAGAGTCAATTTATCCGTCGCCAAGGTATGTCCAATACGCTGTGCCGGAATACCAGCTTCCCGTGCTGCGGCCAGCAGCGCGGCAGCATCGCGCACGGCCAGAACGTAGCGGGCCTGGTCCTCGCCGAACCAGAATTCCGCGCGGCCCTGCGCGGTCAGCTCCGCGCCGGCATTGCCCGCCAGCGCCATTTCCGCCACGGCGACCAGCGTGCCGCCGTCGGAGACGTCGTGGCAGGCGGCAACGCGGCCGGCCAGGATCTGGGCGCGGACGAAATCGCCGTTCTTGCGCTCGGCGGCGAGGTCCACCACCGGCGGGGCGCCATCCTCGCGGCCAAGGATTTCACGCAGGTACAGGGAGCGGCCGAGTTCGCCCTTGGTCTCGCCGACGAGCACCAGCTCCAGCCCGGCGGTGATCCCGTAGCCCACGGCCTGAGCCGCATCCTCCAGCACGCCGACAGCGCCGATGGCCGGGGTGGGCAGGATGGGGCGGCCTTCCGTCTCGTTGTAGAGCGAGACATTGCCGGAGACGACCGGGAAGTCCAGCGCCTTGCAGGCCGCCGCCATGCCTTTGATGGCGCTGGCGAACTGGCCCATGATCTCGGGTTTCTCGGGGTTGCCGAAATTCATGTTGTCGGTCACGGCCAGCGGCAGCGCGCCGGTGGCGGTGATGTTGCGCCATGCCTCGGCCACGGCCTGGGCGCCGCCCTGCTCCGGGTCCGCCACGCAATAGCGGGGCGTGCAATCGGTCGTGATGGCCAAAGCGCGCTTGGTGTCTTCCAGCTTGACGATGGCGGCATCGGCCTGGGCCGGGCGCTTCACCGTCTGGCCACCCACAGTGGAGTCGTACTGGTCGAAGATCCAGCGGCGGGAGCAGAGGTCCGGGCTGGCGATCAGCTTCAGCAGCACCTCGTCGAGCGGCGCGCTGGTATCCACGGCGCCGAGTGGTGCCGGCTTCGGCGTTTCGGCGGTCGGGCGGCGGTAGAGCGGGGCGGCCTCGGCCAGCGGGTCGAGCGGGATGTCCGCCTCCACCACGCCCTTGTGCTTGACCACGATGCGGCCGGTATCGGTGATATGGCCGATGATGGCGTAGTCGAGGTCCCATTTCTCGATGATGGCGCGGGCCATCTCGCTGCGCTCGGGCTTGAGCACCAGCAGCATGCGCTCCTGGCTTTCGGAGAGCATCATCTCATAGGCGGTCATGCCGGTTTCGCGCTGCGGCACGTCGTCGAGGTTCAGCTCGATGCCGACGCCGCCCTTGCCGGCCATCTCGACCGAGGAGGAGGTGAGCCCGGCAGCGCCCATGTCCTGGATGGCGACGATGGCGTCGGTCTGCATCAGCTCCAGGCAGGCTTCGATGAGTAGTTTCTCGGTGAACGGGTCGCCGACCTGCACGGTCGGGCGCTTTTCCTCCGAGGAGGCGTCGAACTCGGTGCTCGCCATGGTCGCGCCATGGATGCCGTCGCGGCCCGTCTTGGAGCCGACATACACCACCGGATTGCCCACGCCCGCCGCGGCGGAGAGGAAGATCTTGTCCTGGCGGGCGATGCCGACGGTCATGGCGTTGACCAGCGGGTTGCCATTATAGGCCGGGTGGAAATTCACCTCGCCGCCCACGGTGGGCACGCCGACGCAATTGCCATAGCCGCCAATGCCGCGCACCACGCCATCCACCACGCGCTTGGTTACGGGCAGTTTCGGGTCGCCGAAGCGCAGGGCGTTGAGGTTGGCGACGGGGCGCGCGCCCATGGTGAAGACGTCGCGCAGGATGCCGCCCACGCCGGTGGCAGCGCCTTGGTAGGGCTCGATGAAGCTCGGGTGGTTGTGCGACTCCATTTTGAAGATGGCCGCCAGACCCTCGCCGATATCGATGACACCGGCATTCTCGCCCGGCCCGTGGATGACCCAGGGGGCTTTGGTGGGCAGCTCTTTCAGCCACACGCGGGAGGATTTGTAGGAGCAATGCTCCGACCACATGACTGAGAAGATGCCTAGCTCGGTCAGGCTGGGCGTGCGGCCCATGATCTCCAGGACTTTCGCGTATTCCTCGGCATTGAGCCCGAAGGATTTGGCGAGATCGGCGTTTACTTGTGTCATGCGGCGGCCAGTGCGTCGAAGAGGGGTTTGCCGTCGGTGCCGCCCATCAGCGGGTCGACGAGGTTTTCCGGGTGCGGCATCAGCCCGAGCACGCGCAGATTGGGGGAGAAAATGCCCGCGATGTCCCGCGCGGAGCCGTTGCGGTTGCCATCGGCATAGCGGAAGGCGACGAGGTTCTCACCCTCCAGCCGGTCCAGCGTGGCGTTATCGGCGGTGTAATTGCCGTCGCCATGCGCCATCGGCGCGCGGAACACCGCGCCCTTCTCCCAGCCTTTGGTGAAAACGGTGTCATTGCGCTCGACGCGCAGCATCGTGTCCATGGAGAGGAACCGCAGCCCGGCATTGCGCAGCAGCGCGCCGGGGAGCAGCCCGGCCTCGGTGAGGATCTGGAAGCCGTTGCACACGCCCAGCACATAGCCGCCTTTGGCCGCATGGTCTTTCACCGCGCGCAGGATCGGGCTTTGCGCCGCCATGGCGCCGCAGCGCAGATAGTCGCCGAAGGAGAACCCGCCCGGCAGGATGACGAGATCCACGTCGGGCAGTTCCGTCTCCTTATGCCAGACGAGTTGCGGCTCGCGGCCGAAGCTCTGGCGCACGGCGAGGATCATATCGCGTTCCCGGTTGATGCCGGGGAAGTGCAGAATGGCGGCTTTCATGGGGACTCCGTGCGTTTAACCTGCGATCTCGACCTTGAAGCTCTCGATCACGGTATTGGCCAGCAGCTTGCGTGCCATGTCCTCGGCGGCGGCCTTGGCGGCAGCCGGCGTCGGTCTCGGCCAGTTCCAGCTCGATGATCTTGCCCATGCGGACCTCGCCCACCTGGGGGAAGCCGAGATTGTGCAGCGCATGGCCGATGGCCTTGCCCTGGGGGTCCAGCACGCCGTTCTTCAGCATGACGGTAACGATGGCTTTCATGGTAACCTCAAAACAGATGGATTGCTTCGCTGCGCTCGCAATGACGCCGGGGGCGTTACTGCATCGTCTCCGGGCCCTTCATGTCCCGTGCGCCAGCTTCCGGCAGGATGCCGAGGCGGCGGGCGACTTCCTGATAGGCTTCCTCGATCTTGCCGAGGTCGCGGCGGAAGCGGTCCTTGTCCATCTTCTCGTTGGTCTTCGCATCCCAGAGGCGGCAATTATCCGGGCTGATCTCGTCGGCCAGGATGATTCGCATTTCCTCGTTCTCGTACAGCCGGCCGAATTCCAGCTTGAAATCGACCAGGGTGATGCCGACGCCCAGGAACAGGCCGGTGAGGAAGTCGTTGATGCGCAAGGTGAGGTGGACGATATCGTCCATGTCCGGCGGGGTGGCCCAGCCGAAGGCGGTGATATGCTCTTCAGCCACCATCGGGTCGCCCAGCTGGTCGTTCTTGTAGTAATATTCCACGATCGAGCGTGGCAGGCGGGTGCCCTCGGGGATGCCCAGGCGCTGCGCGATGCTGCCGGCGGCGATGTTGCGCACCACCACCTCGATAGGGATGATCTCAACTTCCTTAATGAGCTGCTCGCGCATGTTCAGGCGGCGGATGAAGTGCGTGGGGATGTTGATCTCGCCCAGCTTCGTCATCAGGAACTCGCTGATGCGGTTGTTCAGTACGCCCTTGCCGGTGATCGTGCCCTTCTTCTGGGCATTGAACGCGGTTGCGTCATCCTTGAAGTACTGCACGAGGGTGCCGGGCTCGGGGCCCTCGAACAGGATTTTTGCTTTGCCTTCATAGAGCTGGCGGCGCCGGGCCATGGATCGGGTACCTTCGGAAATTTAATGGAAGCGGTCTATACCAACCTAGGCGGCCAAGCGCCATGGCTGGCGTGCATGGAAGCGCCCCCAGACGCCATTCCGAACACCTGGATCGGGATGATTTTTGATCGAATCACATCCGTGATCGATCAAAAACTGAATCCCGCTCCACAACTTTAACGTGACATGGTGCGATTTAAACTTCAGGAGCTGCCCAGTTTCCGGGTAGCTCCCGGAGTCATTGCACTCTGGGGGCTTAAAAATTTACCAAAATGCCGTTCAGCCCGAGGCTTCAGGCCTCCACGGCCTCCAGGGCCGGGTAGTCGGTGTAGCCCTTGGGCCCGGGGGAATAGATCGTCTCGGCGGCCAGATCGTTCAGCGGTGCCTTCCTAGCCAGGCGGGTGACGAGGTCCGGGTTGGCGATGAAGGCCTTGCCCCAGGCGACGGCATCCGCCTCGCCGGCATCCAGAACCTGCTGCGCCGATTCGAGGGTGAAGCCCTCGTTGGCGATGAGGACGCCGCCGAACGCCTTCTTCAGTTGCGGGGTGATCCAGTCCTCGGCCTTGTGCTCGCGGGTGCAGATGAAGGCGATGCCTCGCTCGCCCAGCTCCCGCGCCACGTAGGAGAAGGTGGCGAGCGGGTTGGAGTCGCCCATGGAGTGGACATCCCCGCGCGGGGAGAGGTGGACGCCCACCAATTCCGGGCCCCAGACGGAGGCGGCGGCGTCAGTTACCTCCAGCAGCAGCCGCGCGCGGTTGGCGATCGAGCCGCCATATTCGTCCTCGCGCTTGTTGGTGGAGTTCCTGCAGGAACTGGTCGAGCAGGTAGCCATTGGCGGCGTGGACCTCCACGCCGTCGAACCCGGCCATCTGCGCGTTCATCGCCGCTTTGCGGTAGGCCTCGATGACACCGGGGATCTCGGAGAGTTCCAGGGCGCGGGGGGTAACGTAGTCCTGTTGCGGGCGCACCTGGCTGACATGGCCCTCGGCGGCGATGGCGGAGGCGCTCACCGGCAGCTCGCCGTTCAGGTAGAGCGGTGCGGAGATGCGGCCGACATGCCAGAGCTGGGCGAAGATACGCCCGCCAGCCTCATGCACGGCGCTGGTGACGAGCTTCCAGCCCTCCACCTGTTCCTGGCTCCACAGGCCAGGGGTGTCCGGGTAGCCTACGCCCATGGGGGTGACGGCGGTGGCCTCCGAGATGATGAGCCCGGCCGCGGCGCGCTGCGCGTAATACTCGGCCATCATGGCGTTGGGCACGCGGCCAGCGCTGGCGCGGCAGCGGGTGAGAGGCGCCATGATGATGCAGTTGGGCAGAGTGAGGTCGCCGATCTGAATGGGGTCGAACAGGGTGGGCATGGAAAGCTCCTAGAGGTTTTGGCCTAAATATTTCAGAAAAGCAGCGATGGCCGCCTCGTCGCGCTGGTAGAACACCCACTGACCGATTTTCTGACTTGTAAGCAGCCCGGCCTGGTGCAGCACGGCGAGATGCGCCGAGACGGTGGATTGCGACAGGCCGCAAACAGCCTCGATACGCTGGGCGCACACCCCGAGTGCGTAAGGGTATTCCTGGCCGGGGAAATGCCGCGCCGGGTCCTTCAGCCCGGCTAGAATTTTCCGCCGTACCGGGTTGGCGAGCGCTTTCAGCGCGTCGTCGAAGCTAGAAGGAGCTGTCGTTTGCATCGTTAATATACGATATATAGATCGTATATTTTCGATTCAAGAGGCGGGATCAAAATAGGGTCGCCTTTGGTGCTCTGCGCTTCAGTTCTGCAGTCATGCAAAC
This sequence comes from uncultured Alphaproteobacteria bacterium, assembly GCA_963750235.1. Classification (GTDB taxonomy): domain Bacteria; phylum Pseudomonadota; class Alphaproteobacteria; order Acetobacterales; family Acetobacteraceae; genus Acidocella. The sequence continues at coordinate 64,771 of CAVVPW010000001.1, read as the reverse complement.
ACATTGTGCGGCGGCGCGTTACTCGGAGGCTAGCCGTGCTGAGGCGTGTTGCGGCTGGCGCGGGTGATCATTACCACGCCGTCGCCGGGTTCGATCACGGTGGAGATGTCGGGGCGGGTCAGGGTCTCGCCATCCTTGCGGTTGATGGCGATGATGAACATGGCGCCTCTGGCCTCGCGTTCCGCGGCCTCGATAGTCGCTCCCGCCAGCGTGCTCTCCGGCGGCACCGCCATCACGTCCAGTGCTAGCCCTAAACCATGCAGCCCGGCGGCAAGAGCGCGCATGCGCTGCGTGCCTTCGGTGATGCGCGAGGTGCGGGGGTACAGGATCAGCTGGGCGATGCGCTCGGCCCCGATATGCGTGGGCTCGACCACGGCGCTTGCTCCGGCATGCAGCAGCTTGCCCTTGGTGCTGGGGGACACGCCGCGGGCGATAATCTCCAGCTCCTTGTTCAGGCTCCGCGCCGTGAGGGTGATGAACACGTTCACCGCGTCGTTCGGCACCACGGTGGCCAAAGCCCGCGCCCGATGCACGCCGACCTCGATCAGCACGGCCTCGGTCGTCGCATCGCCCACCACGGTGGGAAAGCCGTGCGCCGCCGCCTGGGCCAGGCGGGATTTGTCGAGATCGACGATGACGAATTCACTGCAACCGGCCCGCAGCTCCTCGGCCAGGGCTTCGCCGATCCGGCCATAGCCGCAGATGATCACGTGGCCGGTCATCTTGTCGATTTGCGTTTTCATCCGCTTGTTTCCCAGCAATTGCTGAATTTGCGTGTAGGTGAAGGCTTGCACCAGCGCACCGGTGAGGAAAATGACACCGGTACAGCCGAATATGATGGTGCCAATGGTGATCGCGCGCAGTTCCGGTGTAACAATCGGATGCAGCTCGTCATAGCCTACCGTGAATATGGTGATGATGACGAAGTAGAACGCGTCGCTCCAGTTCCAGCCGGCAAGCATATAGGCGCACGTCGCCACCGCCGTAACGGTGAGCATATACACCAACCCGATAATCAGGTTGCGCCAGGGGCCGTGGGGCAAACTGGTCATACGCTGATGCTAAAACAAAAAAGGCCAGGGGGAAGCCCCCTGGCCGGTATGTCCGCAAGCTTGCGAATTAGGCGCGCTGGTTGAGCGGCACGTAGTCGCGGGTCGGCGCGCCGGTATAAATCTGGCGCGGACGGCTGATGCGGTTGGTTGGATCCTCGATCATTTCCTTCCACTGGCTGATCCAGCCGACGGTGCGGGCGAGCGCGAAGATCGGCGTGAACATCTGGGTGGGGAAGCCCATCGCCTTCAGGATGATGCCAGAGTAGAAATCCACGTTCGGGTAGAGCTTGCGGGAGACGAAATACTCGTCCTCCAGCGCGATCTTCTCCAGTTCCATGGCGAGGTCGAGCATCGGCTCGTCCTTGATGCCAAGCTCGCCCAGCACCTCGTAGCAGGTCTTCTGCATGATCTTCGCGCGCGGGTCGTAGTTCTTGTACACGCGGTGGCCGAAGCCCATCAGCTTGACGTTGCTGTTCTTGTCCTTCACCTGGCGAATGAACTCGGGGATGTTATCCATGTGGCCGATCTCGGCCAGCATCTTCAACACGGCCTCGTTGGCGCCGCCATGGGCAGGGCCCCACAGCGAGGCGATACCAGCGGCGATGCAGGCGAACGGGTTGGCGCCAGTGGAGCCGGCCAGACGCACCGTGGAGGTGGAGGCATTCTGCTCGTGGTCCGCGTGCAGGATCAGGATGCGGTCCATCGCACGGGTCAGGATCGGGTTCGGCTTGTAATCCTCAGCCGGCACGGCGTGGAACATATACAGGAAGTTCTCGGCATAGCTCAGCTCGTTGCGCGGATACACGAAGGGCTGGCCGGCATTGTACTTATGCGCCCAGGCGGTGATCGTCGGGATCTTGGCGATCATGCGGAAGGCGGAAATCTCGCGCTGCTTCGGATCGTGGATGTCGATGCTGTCCGGATAGAAGGCGGACATGGCGCCTACGACGGAGCAGAGCATCGCCATCGGGTGGGCATCGCGGCGGAAGCCGTCCCAGAAGCGGCGGATCTGCTCATGCAGCATGGTGTGGCGGGTAACACCGTTGGAGAACTTCTCCAACTCATCCTTCTTCGGCAGCTCGCCGTTCAGGAGCAGGTAGGCGACTTCCAGGAAGGTCGACTGCTCGGCCAGCTGGTCGATCGGGTAGCCGCGGTGCAGAAGGATGCCCTCATCGCCATCGATATAGGTGATGGAGCTTTCACAGGAGGCAGTGGCGCCATAGCTCGGGTCGAACGTGAAGAGGTCGAGCTCGCTCTGGAGTTTACGAACGTCAACGCAATCGGTGCCGAGCGTACCGCCGAGAACCGGCAGGGAGGCGGTCTTTTCGCCATAGGTCAGCGTTGCCGTGCCGACCTGCTTGCTGGATGCGGTTTGAGCCATGCGGATTCACCTTCTGTTTGGGTAATCATATGCCAGGATTGCTGATCTCCCGGCCCGGGTAGACGCGGACAGCGTTATTAAATCCTCCGCCGCCTGTAAAGGCGCGGGGGAGGCGCAAGCGACGGCGCAGCCATGCGGAACGGCCTAGGCGAGGTCCTTTGGCACGATGAAGCGCTGCAATGCCGTGCCCCCGGGGGCGAGGCGCCGCCACGGCGTTGAAACAAGGAATTCCGCCATTGCCGAAGTGGGGAAGCCGTCCTCGATGCGCTTCAGTTCCGGGCGGGAACGCACTGGTCCGGCCAAGCTGAGGGCCAGTTCATGCAGACCTGGGTTGTGGCCGATGACGAGCGCGCTGCGCACGCTTTCGGACAGGCCGTGAAGCATGTCCCGCAGTTGGCCGGCGGTGGCCATGTAAAGCTGGGGAAGGGAATCGATGTTCGGCCATTCATCCCACACATTCGCCTTCTCCAGCGCCTCCAGCGTCTCCTGCGTGCGGGTGGCGGTGGAGACCAGCACAACATCCGGCGCGAGCCCCGCCTTGCGCATGGCCCGGCCGATCCTGCCCGCGGCCTCGCGCCCCGCATCGGTGAGCTTGCGTTCGTGGTCAGGGGCGCTGCCCTGTGGTTCGGCTTTGGCGTGGCGGAGTAGAATCAGCTGGTGCATGGCATTATAGTGCCATGGCGCGCGGCGCGTGTCGCCCCTATCTGCGGCCAGAATGTAATGGAATGGAACAGGCGAAGGGAGAGCTTGGCGATGGACAGACGGCGATTTTTGGCCGGGGCCGGGGCATTGGCGTTGGCAAACCCTGCCTGTGCGGATGATCTGCCCGTGCCGCCGAGTGGCCAGATCGCGTTCAAGGTTCTACGCGACGGCTCTCCCATCGGTGAGCACCATGTCTCGTTCACCCGCAGCGGCGATGACCTGCGGGTGGAGATCAACGTCGCGCTGGTTGTGACCCTGGCCGGGATCTCGCTGTTCCGCTACACGGCGCAGGCGGTGGAGTGCTGGTCCGGCGGCGCGTTCCATACCCTGGACAGCCATGTGAACCACAACGGCACGCCGCTGGAGGTGCATGCACAGCCGATTCCGGGCGGCTACGCCATACAGAGCACCAGGGCGGGCAACTATGACTATACCGATCAGCAGCCGATGCTGCCGATGACCTACTGGAACAAGGCGATGATGAACGCGATGATCCTGAACGTGGAGACCGGGAGGCATTACCCCGCCATCGTCAACTCGCCTGGATGGAATTATTTGCCGACAGCAGAGGGGGGGAAGTTGCTGGCTCAGCGTTTCGACATCACCGGCAAGTTGCACCTGAGCCTATGGTACGACCAGTATGACCAGTGGGCCGGCATGGAATTTCACGTCGATGGCGACGAGACATTCCAGAAATACGTAATGGGCTGAGCCGCTCAGCCGTACTGTCTTTCCGGATGGCGCAGGTGCCACAGGCGCTCATGCGCCGCCACCAAGCTCTCGATGCTCTTGCGGCGGTTGGCGTCGGGCGGCACGGTCCGGCGGGTCAGCATGGTCTCCAGAATGCGCAACAACTGCTCGGCGATTTCGTAGTCGCCCTGATCGCAGGCATGGTGGAAGGCAATCAGGATCTTGTCCGAAAGTCGACGGCTATAACGGGGCGCAGCACTTTGTCCGCGGGCCGAGAGGTCGGTATCGTCTTCTGAGTTTGTCACGCCTGTCATGTCATTTTACAGTCTAGTCTGAACCCGGAGCGGCGATAATCGCTTTCCAGTTGTATTGCATGCATTTGAAGGTGCTTAACAGGCCGGTTGTCAACAAATATTACTAAATTTCGGTGGCGAGGTCGGATGTTGGGCCTAACCCACTGATACAGCAAAGCTCCACTGCAGGTAGAGTTTTGCTGACGGGGGTCAGGTGGAGACGGAGGGCAGAGGCTCGCCGTTATCGAAATCGGCGAAGGCGTCCTCCCAGCTTCCGGTCGTGGAGGCCTTGCTGTACTCGGTGGAGCGGTTCTCGAAGAAGTTCGCGTGCTCGACCGCGTTCAGCATCTCGTCCAGCCAGGGAAGCGGGTTTTTCTCGACATGGAAGAGTGGGTTCAGCCCAAGCTGGGCGAGGCGCCGGTCGGCGATGTAGCGGATATAGCGCTTCACCTCATCGGCGGTGAGGCCTTCCACCGGGCCAAGCTCGAAGGCAAGGTTGATAAACGCGTCCTCGTGATCCACGATGGTGGCGCAGGTGAGGTAGATTTCGCGGCGCAGCTCCTCGGTCCAGATCTCCGGATTCTCGCCCACGAAGGTGCGGAACAGCTTGATGATCGACTCGCAGTGCAGGGATTCGTCGCGCACCGACCAGGTGATGATCTGGCCCATGCCCTTCATCTTGTTGAAGCGCGGGAAGTTCAGCAGGATGGCAAAGGAGGCGAAGAGCTGCAGCCCCTCGGTGAAGGCACCGAAAGCGGCGAGCGTCTTGGCGATCTCGTGTTTATTATCCACCGAGAAGCCGTGCATGTAGTCGTACTTGTCCTTCATCTCCTTATACTTGAGGAAGGCGGTGTACTCGACCTCCGGCATGCCCACCGTGTCGAGCAGGTGGGAGTAGGCGGCGATATGGACGGTCTCGATGTTCGAGAAGGCCGAGAGCATCATCAGCACTTCAGTGGGTTTGAACACGCGGGAATACTGCTTCATGTAGCAGTTGTTCACCTCGACATCCGCCTGGGTGAAGAAGCGGAAAATCTGGGTGAGCAGGTTGTGCTCGGCCTCGGTCAGGTTCTTGTGCCAGTCCTTCACGTCGTCGGCCAGCGGCACTTCCTCCGGCAGCCAATGCACGCGCTGCTGGGTCAGCCACGCCTCGTATGCCCAGGGGTAGCGAAACGGCTTGTAGACCGGGTTTTCGGTCAGCAGGTCGAATTTCTGCTCCCCTTTGGTGCCGCCAGGGGTGGTGATCTGTCCGCTCATAAGAAACGCTTTCAAAGTCTGGGCCATGTTTCTGCCCTGCACGAATGACTGGAAGCCCGAGGCGTTGCAACCCCGGGCGGGTGTTCAGGGCGTGAAGCCCTGACTCACTGGCAGGCCAGGCACTCTTCGTAATTGCTGCTGCTGGCTGCCACCGGCAGGGGCTTGTCCGCATCGTTCGCCACCGCTTGGGTGAGCATGGACGCCTTCTCCCTCTTCTCGGAGACATTGTCCGCGCGCTGGATGGAGAGCGAACGGCAATAATACAGCGACTTCACCCCCTTCTTCCAGGCCTGATAGTGGATCTGGTGCAGGTCCCGCTTATTCACATTGGCCGGCAGGAAGAGGTTGATCGACTGGCTCTGGCAGATATAGGGCGCGCGGTCGGCCGCATGCTCGATGATCCAGCGCTGATCTAGCTCGAAGGCGGTCTTGTACACATCCTTCTCATGCTGGGTCAGGAAGTCGAGATGCTGCACCGAGCCCTTGGTGGTGGTGATGGAGCTCCAGGTCTCCTCGTCATCCTTGCCGTATTTCTCAAGCACTTTCTGCAGCGGCCGGTTGCGCACGGAGAAGCTGCCGGAGAGCGTCTTCTGCAGGAACACGTTGGCTGCGATCGGCTCGATGCCCGGCGAGGTGTTGCCGGCGATGATCGAGATGGAGGCGGTGGGAGCGATGGCGATCTTGTGGCTGAAACGCTCCTCGATGCCATAATCGGCCGCATCCGGGCAGGCGCCGCGCTCGGCCGCCAGCTTCTTGGACGCGGCATCCGCTCCGGCGCGGATATGCTTGAACATCTTGGTGTTCCACACCTTCGCCATCACGCTCTCGAACGGCACGTTCTGCTCTTGCAGGAAGGAGTGGAAGCCCATCACGCCGAGGCCGACGGAACGCTCGCGATAGGCGGCGTATTTGGCGCGCTCCATGGAGTCCGGGGCCTTGTTGATGAAGTCCTGCAGCACGTTGTCGAGGAAGCGCATCACGTCCTCGATGAAGTGCTCATCCTTGTGCCACTCGAACCAGGTTTCCAGGTTCAGCGAGGAGAGGCAGCACACCGCGGTCCGCTGCTTGCCGTACTGGTCGATGCCGGTGGGCAGGGTGATCTCGGCGCACAGGTTCGAGGTCTTCACTTCCAGCCCGGCCAGCTTGTGCTGCTCGGGGCGCGCGTTGTTCACATGGTCGGAGAAGATGAGGTACGGCTCGCCGGTTTCGATGCGGGCGGTGAGGATGCGAACCCACAAAGCGCGCGCCGAGATGGAGCGCACATGGCTGCCATCCTTGGGCGACTTCAGAATCCACTGCTCATCGGCCCCGACGGCGCGCATGAACTCGTCGGAGAGCAGCACGCCATGGTGCAGGTTGAGCGCCTTGCGGTTTGGGTCGCCGCCGGTGGGGCGGCGGATTTCGACGAATTCCTCGATCTCCGGATGGCAGACGGGCAGGTAAACTGCCGCCGAGCCTCGCCGCAGGTCACCTTGGGAGATGGCGAGGGTGAGAGAGTCCATGACGCGGATAAACGGAATAATGCCGGAGGTCTTGCCGGCGCCTTTGACCTTCTCGCCGATGGAACGCAGATTGCCCCAGTAGGAGCCGATGCCGCCACCCTTGGAGGCGAGCCAGACATTTTCGTTCCACAGCCCGACGATGCCGTCCAGGCTGTCGGTGGCTTCGTTCAGGAAGCAGGAGATGGGCAGGCCGCGATCCGTGCCGCCATTGGAGAGCACGGGCGTGGCCGGCATGAACCACATCTTGGAGATGTAATCGTACAGACGCTGGGCGTGCGCGGCGTCGTCGCCATAATAGGAGGCGACGCGGGCGAAGAGATCCTGATAGCCCTCGCCGGGCAGCAGATAGCGGTCATCGAGCGTGGCCCGGCCGAAATCGGTCAGCAGCGCATCGCGGGAGCGGTCGACCTGAACCGGATGGCGGCCACGCATCTGCACGATGTCTTCATTGAGCAGCGCAGCCTCAGGTTTAGTCATCATGTTCATCTGCTGGCTCCCAGTTTCTAAAGCGAGGGACATAACAACATATAGTCAGGGCATCGCGCAATCACTACTACATCGAGCTTGTGAAGATTTTTTCCAGCGTAGTGACTTGCCACGAGTCATTTTTCGGGGTGGAGATTTTGTTCACCTTATGTTCGAAAAATGGGGCGGGCAGGGCAGGGCGTCAAGCTGCCTGATCGGGGCGAATTGGTGTTAGATGGGCAGGCGGCGGAGCAGGCGCTGCGGGGGCTGGTCGATAAGAAACACGGCGGCAGTGCAGATGGCGTAGACGCCAGGGCGGCGGCGAAGGCCAGGGCTGGGGTGAGCAGGGAGAGCCGGAACACGGGTAGATGCCGCAGGACCGCCGCCACCAGAAGCGCAGCAAGGCTTTCGGCTTGGCGAAATCCTGGTGTTACGCCGTGAGCATGACGAAGCCGTTGAGCGTGAAGAAATACTGCACGGCGACGGGGGCCGGCGGGACCCAGCCGCCAAACACCACGTCCTGCGGGGTGCGGGCAAAGATATGCGTAAACCAAGGGAGATGCGAGAACAGAAGCACGCTGGCGGCGAGGAACTTCCCCGCTTCCAGCGACTCCGGCTTTGCCTGGGGAGCGTCTTAGTTCGTCTGCGTGCGCGCAGCGGTATCGGGCCAACGCCTAGTGGGGTCAAGCTGACGCGGGCAGGGTTGCGGGCTGATTGTGTGGCTGCGGCGCATTGTTTAGTGTCGGCGTCACGGATGCGATGACAACCCAGCCCCCATTACCAGGGCTATATCGACGAACGCAGCACTCACCATGTGAAGGGGTGGCTGCGCGACCTGAATGACGCATCCCGCCGTCTTGCCTATGAGGTTGTCTTGCCCGGCGAAGCGGGTGAGCGCGTGTTGGCATTCGGCGTCGCCGACGCACACAGCGACGTGCTGGTGCAGGTGGGGGTGGGCGACGGGCGCTATGCCTTCACGGCCTTATTTCCGGCGCCGTTGAGCGCGGCGGAGCGTGACAGCGTGTTCGTGCGACCGGCGGGTTCGGAACATCGGCTGGAGCAGGCGCCGGCGCTGCGGACCGATCCCCCCGGGGCAGGCGGGCCGTTTCAGGGCTTTGTCGATGAACGGAGCGTGCGCCATGTCACCGGCTGGGTCCGCGATCTTTCTGATGCGGCCCGGCGTGTCGCTATTGAGGTGGTGTTGCCGGACGAGGCCGGCGGTGAGACCGTGCTTGCGCATGTCACCGCCGATCAGCCCAGCGACGTTCTCCGCCAGATCGGCGTGGGAGACGGTGCCTATAGCTTCTTCTTGCTGTTCGGCGCCCAGCTTTCCGAGGCCGAGCGGGACCGGGTGTTCGTGCGCGTCTGTGGTGCCGCGCACGTTCTGGAATTCTCCCCGCAGCTCAGCAGCCGGTTTGAGCCGATCCATTACGTCGCGATGGACATTGTCAATAACTGCAATCTGCGTTGTCCGTTCTGCGTGTACGACTACGCGGACACGAAGAAAACCTATGCGATGAGCGAGGAGACATTCCGCTCCGCCCTGCGGTTGATCCCGTTCGTCACCGATGGGAATTTCTGGCTTTCCTGCCTGCATGAGGCGGCGCTGCATCCGCGCCTGACTGAGTTCATCGGGATGGTGCCGCGCGAATACCGGCACAAGCTGTTCTTCACGACCAACCTCGCCAAGCGCCAGCCTCGATCCTACTTCGAGGCGCTGGCCAATTCCGGCATGAGCCATATCAACGTATCGCTGGAGAGCCTCGACCCGCCGGTTTACGAGAAGATGCGCAAGGGGGCGCGTTTCCCCATCTTCATGGAGAACTGGGGCCAACTTCTGGAGGTGTTCGCCGCGACGGCAGGGCGCCTCGCATTCGCTACAACCTGATGGCCTATCGCTCAAACTTGAAGGAAATGCCCGAGTTGATCCGCGCCCTGCTCGCGGAAAAGCTTGCTTGGCAGGTGGAGGTGCGCAACACCTTCGATATGCCGCAGATCCCCGCCGCCTTCCGCGAGGAGGAATACCTGTCCTCAGCCGAATGGGCATGGCTGAACGAGGCGCTGCAGGGCTTCAGTCAGGACAAAGCGCTTCTGCTGTTGCCGCCGGGCGGCAAGGGCTACGATCTGGAGGACCGGGCCGCCGCCGCGGCGAAGCGTGCGCTCGCGCGCCCGCATGAGGTTGACGCGCCGGATGAGGCCGTTCTCAGGCCAACTGCCCCGGACACGGCCGCGGACGAAAACCGGCAGGAATGGGAGATCTCCGAAGGGCCGGTTTCGCGCCCCTTCAATTTGCGCATCATGTGGGACGGGACGCTGACCGTGGCGTCCGAGCCCGTGCAAAATCCTGGCGAGCCACCACGGCAAAAGATTTACTTTGCCTCTAATATCAACGAGCTGGAAGACCCGCTGGCCACCCTGTTGGCACTCAGCTAGGCCAGCGCTGCGCCGCCGCGCAGCACCGCCTCGGCCGCCGGGGTGATCCCGGTCTCGTCGTGCAGCATCAGGCCCGGGCGCACCGCATCCGGGCTTTTACTGTGCTTGCGGGCTGTGAGGATGATCATCTTCGCCGCGATACCGGCGCGCGGCCAGAGTGGGATGAGGGTGATGCCGCCGCATTGCCGTGCCCTCAGCGCAGCGGCGGCCTCGGCGAAGCTGGGGGCGGGAAGGATCAGGCTGATGCTGCCCCGACCGCGCAGCACCCGCGCCAGTTCCGCGATCCAGCCTTGCAGCAGCCCGGCCTCGGCCCGGTGCGCCAAGGCCCGCCGGGCATCCGGCGAGGGCGTGTCGCGCGAGCCGAACCAGGGCGGGTTTGCCAGAACGTGGTTGAATGTGTCCGCCGCGAAGGGCAGGGCAGTAGCATCCGCCTGAACTGCGGAGATTCGATGAAACTTGTTCGCGGCGAAATTCTCGCTGGCGAGGCTGGCCAATGCCGCGTCGCGTTCCACACCGATGCCGGCGATCTCTGGCACACGTGCCCCCAAACATAGCAGGGCTGCGCCCGCGCCGGTTCCGGCCTCCAGCACACGCTCCCCGGGCCGTGCCGGCACGGTGGCGGCAAGCAGCACAGGCTCGAAGCCGCTGCGGTGCCCGCCGCGTAACTGGCGGTAGACGAGGCGTCCGCCGAGCAACCCTCCTGTGCTGATTTCGTCCATGTCTGTAAACTTGACCTCGCGCAAAACCGCCTAGATATGGTGCTATCGCAAATTCACGGTACAGTTTAGGGCGCTAAAAAATTGGATGGTTCGACGCCGGTGACAAATGATGCTCTGGGACGGCTGACGGCGCTGCTGGCGCCAGAAATGCAAGCCACCAACCAGGCCATCCTGGCCCGGATGGAGAGCCCTGTGGCCCTGATTCCGCAGCTGGCGGCGCATCTCGTGGCGGCGGGCGGCAAGCGGCTGCGACCGCTGCTCACCCTCGCCACAGCCAAGCTCTGCGGCTACGAGGGCGAGCGCCAGATCAGCCTGGCCGCCTGTGTCGAGTTCATTCACACCGCCACGCTGCTGCATGACGACGTGGTGGACGAGTCCGTCCTCCGCCGCGGTTTTGCCAGCGCCAACGCCGTGTTCGGCAACAAGGCGTCGGTGCTGGTGGGGGATTTCCTCTTTGCCCGCGCCTTCCAGCTGATGGTCGAGGACGGTTCGCTGGAGGTGCTGCGCATTCTCTGCGCCGCTGCCGCCACCATCGCCGAGGGCGAGGTGCTGCAGCTGACCACGCAGAACGACCTCTCCACGACCGAGGAAAAATATTTCGAGGTGATCCGCGGCAAGACCGCCGCGCTGTTCGCCGCCGCCTGCGAGGTGGGCGCGGTGATTGCCGGCCGCCCGGCGGAGCAATGCGCGGCAATCGCCAAGTTCGGCATGGACCTGGGCATGGCCTTCCAGCTGGTGGATGACGCGCTGGACTACTCCGCCGTGCAGGCCGAGCTGGGCAAGACGGTGGGCGACGATTTCCGAGAGGGCAAGCTGACCTATCCGGTGCTGGTGGCGATCGCCGCGGCGCAGGGCGAGGAAAAGGCCTTCTGGACGCGGACCATCGAGCAGGGCGAGCAGACCGAGGCCGACCTGCCAGCGGCGCTGGAGTTGATCAGGAAACACGACGCCACGGCGCGGACCATCGCCCGGGCTGAAAAGTTCATCGACTCCGCCTGCGCCGCGCTGGAGGGCTTCCCCGAGAGCGAGATGCGCACGGCGCTCATCGACGTAGCGCGCTACACCACCGCCCGGCGTTTCTAAAAAAGAAAAAGCGTCCACCAAGCCGGTGGACGCTCATTTTTTGCCTCAAGCCTTGGCGGCGACGACGCTGCTGATGGTGGAGCGCACGATGCTCACCGTCACGTTCGGGGCAATTTCAACATCGATTTCCTCGGCGCCCTCGGCCGCCTTCTTCACCGTGCCGACGATGCCGCCGGAGGTAACCACCTTGTCCCCTCGCTTGAGCGCGGCGAGCTTGGCCTTGAGCTGCTTCTGCTGCTTCTGCTGTGGCATGATCAGCAGGAAGTAGAACACTCCCGCCATGAGGAGGATAGGCGCCCACTGCACGATGGTGACGAAGGTGGAGGCGCCGGCGGGGGCGGCGGTTTGCGCGAAGGCGGGGGTGATGAACATATGGGCTCCGTGGTTGCCGTGAAGTCGCGCGGACCATAGGTTGCGCGGCGACGCAGTCAACAGGGGAAGCCTAGAATGGACGAGACTTTGCTCCGCCGGATCGCCGAGGCGCTGGAACGCCTGGCCCCAAAGCCGCCTGCCATGCCGGATCTGGCCGGGGCGGACGCCTTTGTGTGGCACCCCGAGCGTGGCGCGCTGGCGCCGGTGCCGCAGGTGGCGCGGGTGGCCATCGGGCTGCTGCAGGGGATCGCGCAGCAGAAGGCGATATTGCTGGAGAACACCCGCCGCTTTGCCGCCGGGCTGCCGGCCAACAACGCCATGCTCTGGGGGGCGCGGGGCATGGGCAAGTCCTCGCTGGTAAAGGCGGCGCATGCCGAGGTGAACCGCGAATTGCCGGGCGCGCTGGCGCTGGTGGAAATCCACCGCGAGGATATCCGTACTCTGCCGGAGCTGCTGAACCTGCTGCGGGGCGGGCCGCGCCGCTGCTTGATTCTGTGTGACGACCTTTCCTTCGAGCGTGAGGATGCCGACTACAAGGCCCTGAAATCGGTGCTGGACGGCGGCATTGAGGGGCGGCCGGAAAACGTGCTGTTCTATGCGACCTCGAACCGCCGGCATCTGATGCCACGCGACATGATCGAGAACGAACGCTCCACGGCCATCAATCCGGGCGAGGCGATCGAGGAGAAGGTCTCACTCTCCGACCGTTTTGGCCTCTGGCTAGGCTTTCACAACAGCGGGCAGGAGGTGTTCTTCGCCATGGTGGAGGGCTACGCCCAGGCCTACAATCTGCCGATCGGCACGGAGGAACTGCATGGCGCCGCGGTGGAGTGGTCGGTCACGCGTGGTGGGCGCTCGGGGCGCGTGGCGTGGCAGTTCATCCAGGACCTCGCGGGCCGGCTCGGTGTGCGCTTGACCTCGTGAAGCAGGTGCGGGAAAGGATGCAACCCACACGGAAGGGTGGCCGAGTGGTTTAAGGCAGCGGTCTTGAAAGTGCGCCCGAAAGGGCAATGAAACGCAGATTACGGAGGTAATTGCTACTGGGACTATGTAGCTAAAGCAGCGCCTTACCTGCGGTCGAAAGGCCAAGGGGAATGCAGCATGGCGTGAAAAGGCCGTCAAGGGTAAATCGCTAAACCCTGCTGAGGCGGTCAGCTAGAACAGATAAGGTGAAGGTTAAACTACTTGAATCCAAATCTCTTGCACCGGGAGTACCGAACCGGTGGGGTAAGCGATTGACACCCCAACCTGCTAAGTATGTGATGAGGTTTTCAAGCATCGCATAAGTCTCCAAGCAGGGTGCGCCTCAGCATGAGGACACGAGGGATGAGTTGGGCACCTAAGTCTGTCGAACGTTTCATTGTTAAGATGGGGATCACCTACGGGGAGCAATCCCTAGAACCAACCTCCTGTTAAACAGGAAGTTGGAGGAGGCCAGAGGGCTTTTGGTGACGGAGTGTTTGTAGTACTGGTCTAAGAGCTGGAGGGTTGGCAGAGTGGTCGATTGCGCTCGACTTGAAATCGAGAGGGCCTTCGCGGGTTCCGTGGGTTCGAATCCCACACCCTCCTCCATTGCCTCTGCGATGGCGATATCTTTAGATGTGATCGGGGTAATGCCCGATGAACAGGAAGAAACACAGGTACACAATCCTCAAGATGACCAAGGATCACCCGTGATGGGTGATAAAGTTTTTGAAAGACTTGAGGCACTTAGGCATTGCCCGGAAATTATCGCTCTGGATCGGCTGTTTTGGGACTGATGGTGTAGTTCCATTCGCCATGGAAGTCGTGGCGAGTGAGATTGATGGTGGTGATCTCGGCGTCGGACACTTTGATGCCACATGGATAGGTGTTTGGGTCGAGTTCGCAGCGCACCTTCAGGCCGGCCTTCGTCGTCGTTGCGGCGATCAATTGCACGATGACCTGATGGCTAACGAGCGGCTTGCCGCGCCAATTGCCGGTGGTGAAGGAGAACAGGCGGTGCTCGATCTTGTTCCATTTGCTGGTGCCGGGCGGCAAATGGCAAACGGTGATTGGCACGCCGAGTTCGTCGGCGAGCTTCTGCAATTCGAGTTTCCACAGGCGCACGCGCGAGCCATTGCTGCCGCCGCCGTCTGCCGTGATCAACAGACCGCCGGCATTCGGATAGCGCTCGCGTCCCATGAGCTTCCACCAACTGCGGATGGCGTTGGCGGCGAAGGCGGCCGTGTCGTGGTCGACGCCGACACTGACCCAGCCGGCATTGTCGGCGATGTCATAGACGCCATAGGGAACCGCACGCCCGAGCTCCGGGAGGATGAAATCATGGACGGGGACCTTTTCGGGCGAGCCCCGCGGCCGCCATTCGCGCCCGGCATTCTTGAAGTCGCCGACCAGTTCCTTCTTTTTCGTATCGACCGAGATCGCCGGTTCGCCCGCGGCCAGCGCCGCCTTTACCAGTTCGTTGATGTAGTGGAACTGTGCGTCCCGATCGGGATGGCTCGTCCCCTCCCTAGTCTTGCGATTGGCTTGCAGAGAATAATCGAGCTTGTGCAGGAGTTCGCCCACAAGGGTGCGGCCGATCTTATGGCCCATGGCGCGCAGCGTTTCGCTGAGTTGGCGCAGGCTCTTGCAGGTCCACAGCAGCGGCGATTGCGGGTCGCCGCGCGTTGTCGGCTCGACCAGCGAGCGCAGATCGTCGATGAGTCCCGCATTGGTTTCGCTCGTCGGCTTGCGGCCGCCGCCCGGCCGGCGCACGCGCGCCACATCGACCACTTCGCCGCCGCGCAACTCGGCCAGCGCCCGCCCGATCGTACTGCGGGCAAGGCCCGTGGCACGCGACACCGCCGCGATCCCTCCATGCCCCGCCGTCAGCGCCTCGGCTGCCGCAAACCGTCGCCGGCCGCGCTCGTCAAGCACGGGATCAAGCGCCTCAAATCGCTGGCGGATAGCAGCTTCGTCAATCACACCAGGATGATAGAGCCTGCCGATTCGAGTGGGAATCCACCGACCTAAATATTCCAATCCAACGCGATTTACTTATTCGCGGACGGCGCCTTAGAAAGGCAAATGGGGCCAACCCTAACTGGGTAAACCGAGACCTTTATCGCCTACTATACAAACCTAGTCTGTATATTCTGGCATACGAAAGGATCAAAAGTAGTCCCGGTAACATGACCCCCGGCGCGGATAACCAAACCCTTGACGGCTTCTCGATGCGTGTAATTGAGAAAATCGTTTCGGAGATGCGGAGTGAAACATTCCAATTCTCAAGGGCGAGGCGGGTCCAAATTCCGAAAGCCAGTGGTGGCAAACGCCCCTTAGGGATCGCGCCCCCACGGGAAAAGGTTGTGCAAGAAGCAATCCGGATCATACTGGAATGTATATATGACAGCCCTCATGGTAGCTCCTTTAGCGACCTGAGTTTTGGATTCCGTCGCGGGTTGGGACCCCACTCGGCGTTGAAGCACATCGACAATAACTGGTCGGGTACTTCGTGGTTTATCGAAGGAGACATCAAAGGATGCTTCGATAACATTGACCATCATCGGCTCATCGAAATCCTCCGCAAGAGGATCAAAGATGAACGATTCCTGAACTTGATCTGGAAGGCGCTTACAGCCGGTTATCTCGAATTCAAGGTACCGGTCAACAGTGTCGTCGGGACACCTCAAGGGAGCATCATCTCGCCCATTTTGGCGAATATCTACATGCACGAACTAGATGTGTTTGTGGACACTCTTCGTCAGAAATATGAGAAACCTGCCGACAGGAGGCACAACCCGGAGTACAGTGAGAATCATAACGCCTTACGAAGGGCTCGCCGGAGGCACGCAAAGGCCACCGGGGAAGCGGCTGAAGAAACTGCCGAAAAAATTCGCCGGTTGAAACAGATTGCAACTACCCTACCGGTATGGGCGGATGATTCTCGGGCTATCAGAATCAAGTATCTCAGGTATGCGGATGACTGGTTAATTGGTATGGCGGGACCTAAGGAGTTAGCCTCAAGCCTCCGTGATGAGATTGAATCTTTCCTCTCCACGGACCTTAAACTGACCCTTAACCGGGCCAAGACCCATATACGACACGCCAAAACCGAGGAGGCATTCTTCCTTGGGACGCGCATTAGTTGTGGGTCCGAAAGCCCTCGCGTGATTACATATCCCCGAAAAAGAGGAGATGTGGTCGGGTACGTCACCAAACGGACAACTACGACTCACCTGCGCATGTTCGCGCCGGTTGATCGTGTTATCGCCCGCCTAGCCGATAAGGGGTTTTGTAGTCCGGACGGTACGCCCATATCCAAACCAGCTTTGACTGTTTTGGAAGACGAGCGGATCATTGAAGAATACAACTCGGTCTTAAGTGGATATCTGAATTACTACAGCTTTGTGAGCAACCGCTCACGGCTGCGGAGGATTGCTTATATCCTCCAGTTCAGTGCCGCAAAGACTCTTGCTCACCGGCATCAAAAGTCGATGCGTCGAATCTTTATCAAACACGGAAAAAAGCTCACCATCACGAGGACACAGGCGGACGGGTCAGATAAGAAGACCTCCCTCCGTTATCCGGACGATTGGAAGTCGCAACCCACGGCATTCCTTGTGAACGCAGACGCGGATGCACTCGAACTATTCACGGTGCAATCTAAATGGCGCACAAGGTCTAAGCTAGGAGCAGCTTGCTGTATCTGTGATTTTGATAATAACGTCGAGATGCATCACGTGCGTCACGTCCGCAGAGGTGGGGCTAACCCATTGAGCGGATTTGATCGGGTCATGGGAACTATTAATCGGAAACAAATCCCGGTTTGTGAGTTCCTGTCACGACGAGATACACGCCGGGCGGTACGATGGGAAGTCCCTGAAGGACTTTGCCAACCCCGCTTTGGCAGCACGATGATATCTAAGGTGTACTGGAGAGCCGGATGCTTGGAAACTTGCAAGTCCGGTTTGGGAAGAGGCTGTTGAGCGCCTTCCGGGTCTCGGCAGTCCACTTCACACCGCCGTGGGTTTACGCCCACCGTGGGTTCGAATCCCACCTCTTCCGCCACAAATTGTCGCAGCATGTGGCGCATACGACAAAGTAAACACCGTTGGAGTCGGGAATTGCTCGGGCTGCTGACGCGGCGCCTGGAACGGAAGCATTCGCTGAGGCGCGAAAAGCACCCGCCCCAGCCGAATGCCCCGCCGGGTTATCCGGACAATGTCGACGGTCCCCCGCCCGTAGTGGAACTCGGTATTGGGCAGGTGAAAACCGTGATGACGTTGTTGTACTCGATCGTGTCGTCAAATTGTGGTGGGTATGAATTGGGCCCTAAGTTTTTCCAGTAGAGAGCGTAGGACGGGGGAGGGTTGGCACCGCATTGGATCGCCCCAAGCTGCGGGTTTTCCACGGGATCGATCGGTGTTCCATTATTACTGTCGCCGGTATGAGTTCCCGCCGCCAAACCATTTGCCTGCGGATTAAGGCATTGGTGCCAGATGTCTTCCGGCAGGTTGCCGTCCTTGTTTTGGCCTGGTTCCTCGATCACGGTATAAGAGCCATCTGAATTAGAGGTTATCGTTTCGGCGTTTGGAGAATAGTTATTCTCGTTGTCCACAATCTGGGTAAGCCCGGAAGCTATACCGTTCGTACCGGTGCCTATAGTGGCCGTAATTTTGCCATCACTGCTCTTCCATCCCGTCGATGTGGTTACCGGCAGCGGCGCATATTTGGGGGTGGGTTCGTTATATGTGGCGTTGTCGAAAAACGGGAACATCTGAACAATATCGGAGGGATTTCCGGTTATTTTGTTCGTGAACGCATGAGGTAACACTGTGTAGGAGTAATAATCCGGGGGAACCGTGGCGCCGGAGGAATTTGTCGGGGCGTCCGTTCCAAGCGGTTGAATTATGAACGGGCAGTTACTGTACGTAGCGGTTTGCTGGGCGGCTTTCCCTTGCACCGGTGTGGGCGCTGTGGTGCTGGTTACCTGCGTGAACGTGCAATCATCCCGTGAATTGTGTGAGTCATTTTTGGTCGAGTTGCTTGGACTCCAACCCCACCAAGGGTATGTCGTGGAGGCGGTCGGTATGGTCGTTGAACTGGTTACAGGCGAGCAGCCGCCAATCGCCGGGGGGAATATATCGGTGCTGGTGCCATCGGAATAGGTTTGGCCCGGAAAATAGGTTGAATATTCCGCAACCGTCTCGGTATCCGCGGTTGTGGCCCCCGATACGGTAAAGCTGGCCGCAACCGTGGGGGGGGTATAGGGAGCCGGCCATTGCGGGCATACCGCCTGGACCTTGTATGTGTACGTGGAGGTTGGGGTTGAGCTGCTTGTGGATGTCGTAGCCACGGTGACCGTCTGCGGGTTTACCGGCCCTAAAAATGGAATCAGAGCCACGTTGTCGCCATAGGTTGGCGGAAGGCCGAGAACTTCGTAAGCCGACGAATATGTGCTTAAGCTATCCTGCTTGGGAACGATATCCTTATCACTTTGATTCACATCATAATAATTATCGATGGCACCGTATAAAGAATGTGCCGGGCATACACCGGCTAAAGCCGTTGCAGGCTCCGTGTACGTGGTGGTCGTGGTGGAAACGCTTGATGTACAATAATTACTTGATCCAGTTTTATCATAAAGGGTGCAGCCAGGGGTGGTGCCAACGGTGCCGGTTTTGGAATAGGTTGTAGCCGAAGTCGGGGAATTCGGGGTCTGACAAGAGTACTTATTAGTGCCCGAAGTGTACCAAGCACTGCACGTGGTCGTCGTCGTGACCGTGGAATAGCCGGTGGAAACGGGAACCGTGTACCCCGCAGCACAATAGGTGCCGTCATTGGCCGTGTTTGTGCAGCCTGTAGGTGAAGGACTAGACCCTGGGTTCACATAGAGCTCAGCTGTATATGGCGTATTCGTGCCTGCGTTGATTGTGGATGTCCCAGTAGATGGATCATAGAGCGTATCGTCCAAATCTTCGTCATAGTTTCCGTTGGCGGACGAGGAAGCCTCTCTCTGGTCAACATCCTCCACAAGCGTGAAGGTAAGAGAGTCCGTGTTCTGAATTGTCAGCGAGCCGGATGAGCTGCCCGATTGATTCTGGCCGAGGAGCAGATAATTGCATGTCGTGACGCCGGTAGCTGGGGCGGCAAAGGTTGTATATTGGGTCTCCTCCGATATTGTCCCATTGGTGGAGGCGCTTTCACAATCGGTATTTGGCGTGGCCAGGGTGTTGTATTCAACATTGCCATTGCTGTCTCGTGGCAGTACGGAGACGTACTCGCTGGTCCAGGAAGAGCCATAGCCGAGATCTATATTATTGAAATTTCCTTGACCGATGACGAGCGGCGGGAAGGCGGTTGTGGCAACGGCGGTCGCGCTGAGCGCCTCGGATGGAATGAGCCAGGCAAACAGCGAGTTTTTCAAGGTAACGGTCGCGGTTGCCACGACGCAATATTCCTTGTTGGCATTCCACCCCGAAGGGCAATCACCAGACAGAGTTCCGGACGACGAAGCGCCGGTTCCGCACTGGGTTGTGGTTCCCTGTGAGGAGCAGTAAGCACCAATGGTCACAGCACCCGGCGAGACAAAGTTTGGAAGTTGTGCGCCGGTTCCCGAGTAGGAGGCCTGGGCCACGTTCTGGGCGCTGGCGTATGATTGCGAGGTTTGATACGCGCCGGCGCCAGCCACGGCAGCGCTATCAACAGACGCCTGCAACAGCGTCCGCGCAGAGGCGATGCGTGAAAAATCGACCGCAGCACTGGCGGCAATGAGCAAGGGAACGGTCATAATGGCCATCGCTACCGCAGTGGCCGCCTTTTTATCGTTCAGAAATTTTCTGAAATCTTGGAGAACGCATAGTGTAACCCCTTAATTCGTGGCGGTAGTATTTGACGAGTTACAGTAATCCAGGGGAGTGGAGGGGCTAAGCTGACAATTCGCACATAAAAGTTGTGTCAGCGTAGAAGCATTCGCCCACCGGTTATAGGCCGTTTGCGTCAAGGTTGGTCTGCTTCTCACAATGAGACCGGTTAGCCCTGGATATTGCATACTCGCTTGGACGATGATGACATTATCACATGGTTCTTCGAGCATGCCTGTGCCGATGGTGCTACCAGCCGAAGCGTTTGCCGTTGCTACGGAGACCCCGGTGCCATTTAAAATCGTCGTCCCCTTGGCGGTGGAGCAAGTCGTGCTTGTTGTCGCGGTACTGTCAGCCTCCCACTCATCAAACTTCGGCGAAGAGTCCGGTTTGTTTGGATTTAGCGCGGAAGGCTCCAGGGTAACGCTGGCAATTGCAAGAGTTACCCCAGCCGCAGGAAATGGCGCTAACCCAAGAAGCGCTCCCTGGCAGATGTCGTTCAGCGATGTGATGGTTGGGGCGGTGCCGGTATTAGCCGCAGTCGCCAGTTGGACTGATTCTGTGATCGCAACCATTTGGGCGACATTAATGGCCACGGCGTTCAATTTCGCTTCCGTGCGGTAGAGTGTGAGAGCCTCGACGGTGCCGATGAACATGACGAGAAGCACGGGCACGATAAGGGCGAATTCAACTGCCGCGATACCGCGGCGCCCGAGCCGGTCTCGGAATAATTTATGCATTTTCATGGTTCCATCGCCGTCGCCACGGTCGAGATGAGGGACGGTGTACCGTTTTCCGTTGCAAATCCTCCCGGGACCAGGGGCATTTTGAATGGCAGAGGGTAAGCCACCTGGACCAGCAAAAATTCCGGCGTCGCATACGTTACGGTAGGAAGCACCGTTGGAGGTATCGTCGCGGTCACCCCGGAGAACGTGGCGGCGTTGGATAGTGTGCCGCTCGAGCTCAAGGTTGCCGCCGTGATGGCCGAAAAAGACGTGCCGCCCTGCACCGAATACTGCAAGGTATTGCTGCAGTACGGTGCCGCGATACCGAATTCATTACAAATAGCTGTTACGAATTGGCCGCCAGTTGTTATTTGGCCGATCTGTACCTGACGCGTAGCATTGCGCACCGCGTCGTCGAGCGTCATCTGCCAGAACTGGTCGATCGAGACGACGAAGATGCCAAAAATGAACAGAAAAAAGGCGGAGCCGATCATGGCGAATTCAACGGCGGTATCCGCACGGCTCTCCCGCCAGAACCGCCGCGCCACTATCAAGGGGCGCATTGTCCCGCCAGTTAACCTTAGAGCCGCTGCAAAACGTGACATTTTACTGCCTTGACCGCCATTTAGGGGAATCTTAAAACGCTGTTACTTAACGGCTTCAATACAAAAAATCAATTAAACAATCTCACCGTGTGGCTGCGGGCGGGGCTGGCGCGGCCCTAATAGGGGGAATAGTTGGCCCATGATGTCCGGATGCCTCCCCGCAAGCCCCAGGGTTGCTTGTGGCGCATTATTGTCCGTCCGAGGCGTGCTATATACTTAAGAGTTGCAACATGAGGAGCAGGGATATGACCCGTCTACCATTGGCCTGTGCGTTTGTGCTGGCGTTCTCAGGCGCCGCGCTCGCGCAGAACGCTACGAGCACCACGGGCAGCGCGACCACCAAGGGCACCGAGCAGACGGGCATCGCCAAGCCGCCGGCCGGCACCCTGCCGCCGCAGCCGAAAAAGCGAAATCCTAACGATTACAGCAATATGGGCGCCAACATTCCGACGCTGCCCACCATCGCGCAGCACCCTACCGCTACAATCGGCTCTGGGGTGCCGATTGCCGGCCCGGGCGGCACCACGAACGCTGTTGTTGGGAATGGCGCGGTGCCGTTTGGCCCACAGTAATGCGGTAGTACTTGCCCGGGGCGGCTAGGTTCAGGCCATTTGATTGACAGGCAGGGGCTGCACCGGGGTGGTGGAGAGATCCTCGCTGCGGCAGATGCATTCCACGTATTTGCCGTGGTGTTCCCGGAACACCCAGCCATCCTCGATGAAGAATTTCTCCTGTGCCGCGTCAGATGACGGCACGCCGCCCTTGCGCAGCGCGACAATCCGGGCCTGGCCAATTAGTCCATTAGTCAGTGGATGTGGCATCTCGGATTTCCCCTTGCTCAGGCCGAGAGACTACATAGAAATGGGCGCCGAGTTCAAATCCTAAAACACAATTTTGCCGAATTTTCACCATGATTCGCCTTGTGCGCCGCGATGCTCGCGGCGCAGCAAAATAGAACAGCGGGCAAATAAATTTTTAAAAACAGGCGTCTGGGACAGTATTTTTACAAAATGTAAAATCCAGGCGGCAGCCGGTAAAAAACGACGGAGCTCACTCCACGGTTACGGACTTCGCCAAGTTGCGCGGCTGGTCCACATCCGTGCCCTTCAGCACCGCCACATGGTAGGCCAGCATCTGCACCGGGATGGCGTGCAGGATCGGCGCGGCGAACGGGTCGATCTCCGGCAGCAGGATGGTCTCGGCCGCGATGGGGGCGAGCTTGGCGGCACCCACGGCATCCGAGAACACCACGATCTGTCCGCCGCGTGCCGCCGCCTCCTGCAGGTTGGAGGCCGTTTTCTCGAACAGCGGCCCGGAGGGGCAGATGGCGATCACCGGCACGGATTTGTCGATCAGCGCGATCGGCCCGTGCTTCATCTCGCCGGCGGCATAGCCCTCGGCGTGGATGTAGCTGATCTCCTTCAGCTTCAGTGCGCCTTCCAGCGCGATGGGATAGCAGCCGCCACGGCCCAGATACAGCACGTCACGCGCCTCGGCGATGCGCTTGGCCAGATGCTTGATCGGCGCGTCGTTATGCAGGATTTCCGCCGCCTTGGCCGGGATCTCGAGCAGGCTGGCGGCCAGGCGCTCCACCTCGGCCGAGGCCAGCACGCCCTTGGCCTGCGCCAGGGCCAGCGAGAACACGGCCAGCACGGTGAGCTGCGCCGTGAAGGCCTTGGTGGAGGCTACCCCAATCTCCGGCCCGGCGATTGTCTCCAGTATGGCATCCGACTCACGCGCCATCGTGCTTTCTGGCACATTTAAAACGGACAGAATGCTTTGGCCTTCTGCCTTCATGTACCGTAGGGCCGCCAGCGTGTCGGCGGTCTCGCCGGACTGGCTGACCAGCAGGCCAAGCCCGCCAGCCTCCATTGGTGGGGCGCGGTAGCGGAATTCGCTCGCCACATCCGCCTCTACCGGCACGCGGGCCAGGTTCTCCAGCCAGAACTTGGCGGTGAGCCCAGCGTAGAAGGCCGAGCCGCAGGCGCTCATGGTGATGCGTTTCACCGCTGCGAGGTCGAAGGGCAGGGCGGGGAGCTGCGGCGAGCCGCCATCGAGCATGCGGTGCAGCACGTCGCCGATCACCACCGGGTGCTCGTGCAGCTCCTTCTCCATGAAGTGGCGGAAATTGCCCTTGCCGATGGCCGCTCCGGTGAGCGCGGTGAGCTTCTTCGCCCGGTGCACCGGGGTGTTGTCGGGACCAAAGAATTCCGCGCCTTCGCGCGTCACCACCACCCAGTCGCCATCCTCCAGATAGGCGATCTCGCGAGTCAGCGGCGCCAGGGCCAAGGCGTCGGAGCCGAGATACATCTCCTCGGCGCCAAAACCCACGGCCAAAGGCGCGCCGCGCTGGGCGCCAATGATCAGCTCCGGGTGCCCGGCGAAGATCAGCGCCAGGGCATAGGCGCCCTCCAGTCGGGCGAAAGCCTGCCGCGCTGCCTCAACCGGGCTAAGGCCCTGGGTTAGCAGCAAATCCAGCAACTGTACCACCGTCTCGGTATCGGTATCGGAGGCGAATTTCTGCCCCTTGGCCTCCAGCTCGGCCCGCAGCAGGTTGTGGTTCTCGATGATGCCGTTATGCACCACAGCCACTCGCGCCGTGGCGTGCGGGTGGGCGTTGCTCTCGGTTGGCGCGCCATGCGTGGCCCAGCGCGTGTGGCCTATGCCTGTCGTTCCGGCCAGCGGCTGGCGCTCCACCACCGCGACGAGGTTCTTCAGCTTGCCCTCGGCGCGGCGGCGCTCGATATGCCCATTCACCAGGGTCGCGATTCCAGCCGAGTCGTAACCGCGGTATTCCAGGCGCTTCAGCCCATCCAACAGCAACGGCGCCGCCGGAGAAAGACCTACAACACCTACAATTCCGCACATCTGCTTATAACCCTATTCTAGCCTCTTATTGCGGTAGCGCCGTCGCCACTTCCGTGTCAAAGGCATGGAGAGTCAATTTATACGACGGAGTATTTCATGCGCGCCGTGATCTTCGACCTGGATGGCACGCTGATCGATTCAGTCCCCGACATCGCAGCTGCGGTAAACCGGGTGCTGGCGGCCGACGGGCTGCCGCTCCATTCTCTCGAGGTCATTAGGGGGATGATCGGGGATGGAGCCAAGCAACTGTTGGAGCGCGCCTTCGCCGCGCATGGGGTAAAGGCCGAGCCCCGGCATCTGGCCGCCTTTATGGCCGACTACTTGGCCAATCCGGTGGCGGAGACGAGGGTGTATGCTGGCATTGTGCCGGTGCTGGAGGGGCTGCGCGTAGCCAGGCACCGGCTGGGGGTGTGCACTAACAAGCCTGTCGGCCCGGCGCGGAAGATACTCGATGCCCTGGACCTGTCCCCGTTCTTCCAGGCTGTGACCGGGGGTGATTCCACCCCTTACCGGAAGCCCGACCCGCGTCATCTCGCCGCCACCCTGGCCGAGTTGGAGGTTGGCGACGCGATAATGATCGGCGATCATGGCAACGACATCCTGGCCGCCGCCGGGCTGGGGCTGCCCGGCATTTTCGTCCAATGGGGGTATGGCGAGGCGCAGTCCAGCTTTACGGCTCACACGCCCGAGGACCTGCCGGAACTTATCGCCAGGCTGGGTGGCTGAGCGCCGGGAATCGGGGTTGACGAGGCGCGCCAGATGCCCCATCTGCAAAGAGGACTAAACCGGTCCGCTTAATGGAGCGCCAATGCTGAAACTCTCACGCCTGACCGACTACGCCGTGGCGGCCCTGGTGCGCTTGAGCGCGGCGGAAGGGGTGGAAACTTCTCCAGGCATTGCGGCGGCCATAGGCGTGCCGGAGCCTACAGTGGCCAAGGTGCTTAAGGCACTGGCCGGGCAGGGGCTGGTCATCTCCACCCGTGGCGCGCGCGGGGGCTACCGGCTTGGCCGGCCGCTCTCCGGCATCGCCGTCGCCGAGGTCATCTGCGCCATTGACGGTCCCATCGCGCTTACCTCCTGCGTGGAGGGGGCACACAGCACGTGCGAGAGTCAGTCCCTCTGCCCCGTGGCGGGCCGCTGGGACCCGGTGAACGAGGCGATCCGCAAGGCGTTGACCGATATTACCCTGGCTGACATGGCCGCCGCGGCACTTCCGCCCGGTCTGCGCCTGCCCCAGCCGATGAACGAGGTTGCGTAAAAATGTCCGCTAACATGCAGGCCCTGGCCGAGCAGAAATACAAATACGGCTTCACCACCGATATCGAGATGGAGGAATTCCCGCGCGGGCTGAATGAGGACATCATCCGCCTGATCTCGGCCAAGAAGGACGAGCCGGAATGGATGCTGAAATGGCGGCTGAAGGCTTTTGCCGCCTGGAAGCAGATGGAGGAGCCGGACTGGGCGCGCATCTCCCACCCGCCGATCAATTACCAGGACCTCTACTACTACGCCGCTCCGGCCAAGGCGCAGCCGAAGTCGCTGGACGAGGTGGACCCCGAACTGCTGAAAACTTATGAGAAGTTGGGCATTCCGCTGAACGAGCGCGCGGCCCTGGCTGGTGTGGCGGTGGACGCGGTTTTCAACTCCGTCTCCGTGGCGACGACCTTTCGCGAGACGCTCTCGAAATCGGGCGTGATCTTCTGCCCGATCTCTGAGGCGGTGCGCGAGCACCCCGATCTGGTGCGCGAATATCTCGGCTCCGTGGTGCCGGTGCGGGATAATTTCTTCGCGGCGCTGAACTCCGCCGTGTTCTCCGATGGCAGCTTTGTTTACATCCCCAAGGGGGTGCGCTGCCCGATGGAGCTGTCCACCTATTTCCGCATCAACGCCCGCAATACCGGGCAGTTCGAGCGCACGCTGATCATCGCCGACGAAGCTGCCAGCGTCTCCTACCTGGAAGGCTGCACCGCGCCGATGCGCGATGAGAACCAGCTGCACGCCGCCGTGGTCGAGCTGGTGGCGCTGGACGAGGCGAAGATCAAGTACAGCACGGTGCAGAACTGGTACCCAGGCAACGCCGAAGGCAAAGGCGGGATCTATAACTTCGTTACCAAGCGCGGTGCCTGCCGCGGGCGCAATTCCAAGATCTCCTGGACGCAAGTGGAAACCGGCTCAGCCATTACCTGGAAGTACCCCTCTTGCATCTTGCAGGGCGATGGCTCCGTGGGCGAGTTCTACTCCGTGGCCGTCACCAATAATTTCCAGCAGGCCGACACCGGCACCAAGATGATCCATCTGGGCAAGAACACCACCAGCACGATCGTCTCCAAGGGCATTTCCGCAGGCCATTCCAACAACACTTATCGCGGCCTGGTGCGTATCGCCGCCACCGCCTCCGGCGCGCGCAACCACACGCAGTGCGACTCTCTGCTGATCGGCGACCAGTGCGGCGCGCATACCGTGCCGTATATCGAGAGCCGCAACACCTCGGCGAAGGTTGAGCATGAAGCCACCACCTCAAAAATCGCCGAGGACCAGCTGTTCTACTGCCGCACCCGCGGCCTCAGCCAGGAGGATGCAGTGGGGCTGATCGTGAATGGTTTCTGCAAGGATGTTCTGAAGGAACTCCCCATGGAATTCGCCGTCGAGGCGCAAAAACTACTGTCTGTTTCTCTGGAAGGCTCTGTCGGCTGATGTTGGAAATCAAGAATCTGCATGCGCGCATTGGCGATAAGGAAATCCTGCGCGGTGTGAACCTGACCGTGCCGGATGGCGAGATTCATGCCATCATGGGCCCGAACGGGGCGGGCAAGTCCACGCTCTCCTACGTGCTTTCCGGGCGCGAGGGCTACGAGGTCACCGAAGGCGAGGTCATCTATAACGGTCAGAATCTTCTTGATCTGGAGCCGGAAGACCGTGCCGCTGCTGGTATTTTTCTCGCCTTCCAATATCCGGTGGAACTGCCCGGCGTGGGCAATGCCAACTTCCTGCGTACGGCGCTGAACGCCATCCGCCGCAAGCGCGGTGAGGAGGAGCTGGACGCGGTCGCCTTCCTCAAGCTTGCCCGCGCGGCGGTGAGGTCGCTGCATATGAAAGAGGATTTTCTTAAGCGCAACGTGAATGTCGGCTTCTCCGGCGGTGAGAAGAAGCGCAACGAGATGCTGCAGATGGCGCTGTTGCAGCCCGGCCTCGCCATTCTCGACGAAACTGATTCCGGGCTGGATATCGACGCGCTGAAGATCGTGGCGGATGGCGTGAACGCCCTGCGCGCGCCGAAATTCTCCGCTCTGATCATCACCCATTACCAGCGGCTGCTTGACCATATCGTGCCGGATGTGGTGCATGTGCTGGCGAATGGGCGCATCGTCCGCTCCGGACCGAAAGAGCTGGCGCTGGAACTGGAAGAGCGCGGTTATGCCGGGCTGGAAGCTGCCTAAGCCATGACCGCGCTGCCCACCAAAAAGCTGGAAGCCTGGCGCTATACCGATTTGCGTCCGCTCTCCAGCATTGAGTTTTCCGCCCCGCCGCCTGCTGGCGTGCCGGCGCTGCCGGAATTGGCGCTGCCGCGGCTGGTGTTCCTCAACGGCGTGCTGGCTGCGGAGCTGTCATCCCCGCTGGCGTTCGCGCAAACCTTCACGGCCGTCGCGGAAGAATCGGCACAGCCGCTGGCCCGCATCAATGCCGAGCAGGCGCATGACGGCGCGACGCTGCACATTCCCGCCGGTGTGGATGTTGGCACTGTGCTGCTTATCTCCCATGCCTCGGGCGCCGAGCCCTTCGCCTTTCACCTGCGCCATCGCATCACGCTGGGCGCGGGCGCGAAGCTCACGCTGATCGAAATTGCCAAGGGCGGCGGCGTTTACTGGCATAATCCGGTCACGGATATCGTGCTGGAACATGGCGCGGCGCTGACGCATATCCGTTTGCAGGATGAAAGCCGCGAGGCGTTCAACCTCGCCACCATCCGTGCGCATATGGCAGAGGCTGCTTCCTACGAGCATTTCACCGCCACCATAGGCGCGAAGCTCTCCCGCACGGAAATCCACGCCACGCTCGCGGGGTTCGGCGCGCTGGCGCACCTCAACGCCGCGCAGCTGCTCAAAGACACGCAGCACGGTGACTTCACGTCCGTCGTCGCGCACAAAGCGCCGTCCTGCGCCTCGCGCCAGACGGTGAAATCCGTGTTGGCCGACACGGCGCGCGGCGTGTTCCAGGGGCGCATTGAGGTGGACCGCGTGGCACAGAAGACCGACGGCTTCCAACTGAGCCAGGCGCTGCTGCTCTCCCCAGGCGCCGAAATGGACATCAAGCCCGAGCTGCAAATTTTCGCCGACGACGTGAAATGCAGCCACGGCGCCACCATCGGGGCGCTGGATGAGGACCAGGTGTTCTACCTGCGTTCACGCGGTATCCCGGAGGCTCAGGCGCGGTCGATGTTAATCCGCGCCTTCCTGGAAGCGGCGCTGGAGCCGGTGACGCAGCCGGACGCGAAAACCTTGCTGGAAGCCGCGATTAACAACTGGTGGGTGAAGCAATGAGCGTTACGTTGCAAAAATTCGATGTCGCCACGATCCGCGAGGATTTTCCGATCCTCAAGCAGCAGGTGCATGGCAAGAAGCTGGTGTTTTTGGATTCCGCCGCCTCCGCGCAGAAGCCGCGCGCGGTGATCGACGCCATGACGTTTGTGATGGAATCGCAATACGCCAATGTGCATCGCGGCCTGCACTACATGTCGGAAAAAACCTCCGACGCGTATGAGGCGGTGCGTGACAAGGTTGCGGATTTCATCAATGCCGCCTCGCGGGACGAGATCGTGTTCACGCGCAACGCCACGGAATCCATCAATCTCGTGGCCTATACCTATGGCCGCGCTGTTCTCCAGCCGGGCGATGCCGTCGCCGTATCGGAGATGGAGCACCACGCCAATCTCGTACCCTGGCAGATGCTGCGCGATGCGCACGGCACCGAGCTGCGGATCATCAAGATCACTGATGCCGGCGAGATCGATTTCGAATCGCTGGAACAGGTGTTCGCCGATGGCAAGGTGAAGCTGCTGGCCATCACCCAGATGTCCAACGTGCTTGGCTCCTACACGCCGGTGGAGCGGCTGGCGAAGTTCGCGCATGAGCGCGGCGCCAGGATACTCATCGATGGCTGCCAGGCGATCGTGCATCGCCAAGTCGATGTGCAGGCCATCGATGCTGATTTCTATGCCTTCTCTGGGCACAAGCTGTACGGCCCCACGGGTGTTGGCGTGCTCTACGCCAAGAAGGAACTGCTGGAGGAGATGCCGCCGTTCATGGGCGGCGGCGAGATGATCGCCAGCGTGAGCTACGAGAAATCCGCCTTCGCCAGGCCACCGTTCCGGTTCGAGGCTGGCACGCCCGCGATCATCGAGACAATCGGGCTGGGTGCCGCCATCGACTATGTGCAGGGCATCGGTTTCGATGCCATCGCCGCGCATGAGCGCGCGCTGACCGAGCACGCGCTGGCGACGCTGAGCAATATCGGGGGCGTGAGCATCCTCGGCCACGCGCAGGACCGCGGCGGCGTCATCTCCTTCACCATGCACAACGCGCATGCGCATGACATCGCGACCTTGCTCGACCGCCAGGGCATTGCCGTGCGCGCTGGGCACCATTGCGCCGAGCCGCTGATGGGCCGCATGGGCGTGACCAGCACGGCGCGCGCCTCGTTCGGCATGTACACCACGGCCGAGGAGATCGACGCGCTCGCCGCGGGGCTGAATCGCATCAGGCAGATTTTCGAATGAGCCATCCCTACCAGGCGCTCATCATGGAGCGCCATAAGCATCCGCTGCACGCAGGCCGCCCCGCGCAGTTCGACGCGCAGGGGCAGGTGGCGAACCTGATCTGCGGCGACAAGGTGCGCGTGTACGTCACGCGCGCCGGCATGGACGTGCATTACGAAGCCGAAGGCTGCGCCATCGTGAATGCCAGCGCGGACCTCATGGCCGATGCCGTGGCCGGCAAGACCCCGGCGCAGGTCGAGCAGATCAGCCGCGATTTCGAGACGCTCGTTACCAGCGGGCATGAGAATCCGGCCCTGGGCGAGCTGAACGCCCTTGCCGGCATCGCTGAATTCTCCTCCCGCATACGTTGCGCCACGCTGCCCTGGAGCGCGCTGGCCGAGGCCCTGCACCATGTCTGACGCTGAAAAAATGGTTCCCGTGACCGCCTGGACGCCTGAAGGCGAAACCAGCCCGCATGTTTCGGAAGATGCCGTGATCGGCGCCATTGCTACCGTGTACGACCCGGAAATTCCGGTGAACATCTATGAGCTTGGCCTGATCTACGCCATCGAGATCAGCGACAGCAACGATGTGAAGGTCGAGATGACGCTGACTGCGCCTGGCTGCCCCTCGGCGCAGGAACTGCCGGAGATGGTCCGCAATGCGGTTGCGTGTATAGATGGCGTCGGCGATGTCACGGTCGATACGGTCTGGGACCCGCCATGGGACCAGAGCCGCATGAGCGAAGAGGCCCGCCTCTCGCTGAACATGTTCTGAGGTAGATGCAATGAGCACCACGATTACGCCCGCGACACCGAAACGCGAACTTCCGCCGCTGATGCAGCTCACCGATGCCGCCGCTGCGCGTCTGAAGAAGCTCTATGAGGGCGCGGAGGCCGGCAAGCTGCTGCGCATATCAGTGAACACGCGTGGTTGTTCCGGCATGTCCTACGAGATGAACTGGGTTGAAGCGCCAGGCCCACAGGACGAGACGGTGACCAGCCAAGGCCTCACCGTGCTGGTGGACCGCAAGGCCACGCTGTTCCTGATCGGCACCACGATGGACTACAGGGAAGACAAGCTCACGCGCGGCTTCACCTTCGAGAACCCGAACGAGAAGGGCCGCTGCGGCTGCGGCGAGAGCTTCCACGTTTAGTCGGAAAGTTCCACCGTCACCGGCACATGATCGGAGGGCTGGGGCTTGGCCCGCTCATCCTTGTGGATGGTGACGGAAACCAGCCGTTCCGCCAAGCGCGGGGAGAGTAAAGCGTGGTCGATGCGCAGGCCGGAATTACGGTCCCACGCGCCAGCCTGATAGTCCCAGAAGGTGTAGAGCGTCTCGCGCGGATGCAAAGCGCGCACAGCCTCGGTCAGCCCAGTATAGACCAGCGCGTTGAAGGCGGCGCGGGTCTCCGGGCGGATCAGCGCATCGCCAGGGAGCAGTGCCCGGGGCGCGAAATCGGTATCGGTGGGGCACACGTTGTAGTCCCCGGCCAGGATGAAATCCTCATCCGCCTCGATCATCGCGTCGGCGTGTTTGCGCAGGTTTTCCATCCATTCCAGCTTGTAGGCATAGCCCGCCTCGCCGCCGGAATTGCCATTCGGCAGGTACAGCCCGCCGATCCGCATCCCCAGTGCCTGCACCTCCACGTAGCGCGAATGCGCGTCCGCCTCGGTCATGCCCGGCAGCTTGCGCAAGGTGACCTCCACCGGGGCGCGGTGCAGAATGGCGACGCCGTTATAGGATTTCTGCCCGACCACCACGGCATCGTAGCCGAGATTCTTGAAGGTCAACCCGGGGAACTGGTGCTCCTCGCACTTGATCTCCTGCAGCAGCAGATAGTCCGGCTGCTCGCGTGCGAGGAAATCCGTCACATGCGCCTCGCGCATACGCACGGAGTTCACGTTCCACGTCGTGACCTTAATCAACGGAGAACGACGTCCCGCAGCCGCAGGAGGCGGTGGCATTGGGGTTCTGCACCAGGAAATGCGCGCCCATCAGGCTGTCCTTGAAGTCCAGCTCCGCTCCCGCGAGGAAATCGAGGCTCACCGGGTCCACCAGCACTTTCGCGCCGCCCTGCTCGATGACGAGGTCATCCGGGTTCTGCGTCTGCGTGAGATCGAATTTATACTGCAGGCCGGAGCAGCCGCCTGCCAGCACCTCCACCCGAAGCGCCTGCGCGCCGGGCTCGCTGGCCAGGATTTCCGCCACGCGGTCAGCGGCATTGGAAGAGATGGTAAAGCTCATGCCGCTCTATATAGCCCGCCAGGGCCTTGGAGGTAAGGGTAGGCTGCGTTAAGGCAGAGCCATGACAAAAGCCCCCTATGCGGTGCAGACGCGGGACTCGCGCGGCCGCCAGCACGCCCAGCCGGATTCGGACGATCGCAGCCCCTACCAGCGCGACCGCGACCGCGTGGTGCACTGCTCGGCCTTTCGCAAGCTGCAATACAAGACGCAGGTATTCGTGACACGCGAGGGGGATTTCTACCGCACCCGGCTGACCCACAGCCTGGAAGTGGCGCAGATCGCCCGTTCCATCGCCCGCTCTCTGGGGCTGGACGAAGACCTCACCGAATGCCTGGCCCTGGCGCATGACCTCGGCCACCCGCCCTTCGGCCATGCCGGCGAGCGCGGGCTGAACGAGGCGCTGAAGGATTTCGGCGGGTTCGACCATAACGACCAGTCCTTTCGCGTGGTCACGCTGCTGGAGCAACGCTATGCCGCGTTCGATGGCCTGAATCTCTCGTGGGAGACGCTGGAGGGCCTCGCCAAGCATAACGGGCCGCTGAAGAACCCGCCGCCCACCATCGCCTCGTTCAACGAGGTGATGCCGCTCGACCTTGCCCGCCAGACTTCGGCCGAGGCGCAGGTCGCCGCCTTCTCCGACGACATCGCCTACAACACCCACGACCTGGACGACGGCCTTCGCGCCGAGTTGTTCGAGTTCGAGGACATTCTGGACCTGCCGGTGATTGGCGATCTGGTGCGCCGCGCCCAGTCCCTCACCACGGCGAAAAACCGCATCCGGCACGAGCTGAGCAGGGGGGTCATCAATACCCTGGTCCACGATGCGCTGGAGGAGAGCCGGCGCCGCCTTGCCGAACTCAACCCGCGGAGCGCCGAGGATATCCGCAACGCCCCCGGCCCGGTGATCGGCTTCTCCGCCGGGATCCGCGCCGCCAATGTGGCGCTCAAACGCTTCCTGTTCGCCCGCATGTACCGGCACTGGCGCGTCAACCGGCAGACGCACAAGGCCGAGCATGTGACCAAATCCCTCGCCACCCTGCTTTTGCAGCAGCCCGGCCTGCTGCCCGATGACTGGCGCGACCGCGCGGGCTCGGGCGGCACCCAGCAGGCCGCCGAGGTGGTGCGCGATTACGTGGCGGGCATGACCGACCGCTATGCGCTTGATGAATTTTCCCGGTTGACCGACCCTGCCGTCCCTGCCTGAAAGCATGTCCATGAGCGAAGAGAATCTTTACGCCGCCCTGCGCGGCATCGTGCTGCGCGAGCTGGCTGAACTTGCCCCCGGCCTGTCCGAGGATGTGCTGGCCCGCGTCGAGGTCACCCCGACCAAGGACCCCGCGCATGGGGACATGGCGAGCAACGCCGCCATGATCGCGGCCAAACCCGCCGGCAAGAACCCGCGCGAGTTGGCCGCCGCCCTGGTCGAGCGCTTGGCAGCGCAGCAGGGCATCGCCAAGGCGGAGGCCGCTGGGCCGGGTTTCGTCAACCTTACCCTGGCCCCGGAACTCCTTCTGGCGCAGTTGCCCATCATCCTTGCCGCCAGCGAAGCCTACGGGCAGGGGGCTGCGCGGGGACAGAAAATTAACGTGGAATACGTCTCCGCCAACCCCACCGGGCCGCTGCATGTCGGGCATTGCCGTGGCGCCGTGGTGGGCGACGCGCTGTCCAATCTGCTGGCCAAGGCGGGGTACGACGTCACCAAGGAATATTACATCAACGATGCCGGGGCGCAGGTCATCGCGCTCGCCCGCTCGGTCTATGTCCGCTACCTGGAGGCGCTGAAGCTCTCGCCGGAAGCCTATATCGAGACCGTCCAAGGCGGCATGCAGTATGGCGGGGCCTATCTCATCCCCATCGGCGAGGCTCTGGCGGAGAAGTATGGCGACCAGTTTGCCGAGACGCCGGAAGCCAACTGGCTCGGCACCTTCCGGGACTTCGCCGTGGACCGGATGATGGAACTGATCCGCGAGGATCTTGCCGCACTGGGCGTGGTCCACGACGTGTTCTCCTCCGAGCGCGCGCTGGTGGAAAACGGCGGCGTGGCGCGCGGCCTGCAACGGCTGCGCGACCAGGGGCTGATCTATCGCGGCATTCTGGAGCCGCCCAAGGGCAAGACGCCCGATGACTGGGAGCCGCGTGAGCAGGAACTCTTCCAGGCCAGCCAGTTTGGCGACGACGTGGACCGCCCGATCGCCAAGTCGGACGGCTCCTTCACCTATTTCGCCAATGACATCGCCTACCATGCCGACAAGATGGCGCGCGGCTTCAACGCCATGATCGACGTCTGGGGGGCGGACCATGGCGGTTATGTGAAACGCATGCAGGCGGCGGTGAAGGCGCTCGCCGGCAGTACACCCGCGCGGCTGGACGTGGTGCTTTGCCAGATCGTGCGCGTGATGAAGGACGGCGAGCCGGTGCGCATGAGCAAGCGCGCGGGCACCTTCGTCGAACTGCGCGACCTCATCGACGAGGTCGGGCCGGATGCCGTGCGCTTCCTGATGCTGATGCGCAAATCCGACGCGCAGATGGATTTCGACCTCAACGCCGCCGTGGCGCAGACGCGCGACAACCCGGTGTTCTACGTGCAGTACGCGCATGCGCGCTGCCGCTCGGTACTGCGCGCCGCCTCGGCGGTGGATGGGCAGGCAGATCTCTCCAGCCTCACCGCGCCGGAGGAGATGGCAATGATCCGCCGGCTCATCACCTGGCCGCGCCTGGTGGAGCAGGCCGCCGAGTTGCGCGAGCCGCACCGCGTGGCGTTTTTCCTGTACGAACTGGCCGGGGATTTCCACGCCCTGTGGAATGCCGGGCGCGATAACGCAGCCCTGCGTTTCCTGCAGGAGGACAAGCCCGCCGAGACGGCCGCGCGCGTCGCGCTTGTCGCGGCTACCGCGATCGTGCTTCGCTCCGGACTCGCCGTGCTTGGCGTTAAGCCGGTCGAGGAGATGAGATAGGCTTGCGGGACCCGGACGACGATTTTCTCTACCAGCCGCATCGGGCGAGGGGCGAGCGCCTCGACCCCGCCCTGCGCCGCATGGTCTTTGCGGCGGCCGGGGTATCGGTCGTCGTCATCGTTGTCGCCCTGGGCTGGAGCGGGTTCCGTACCACCGGATTCGGTCCGCCGCCGGTAGTCAACCCGCCCGACACGCCGCTGCGCGTGGCGCCACAGAGCCCGGGCGGGCTGGTGGTGCCGGGGGCGGATGTGCCCATCATGTCCGGCCAGCCCGCAGCACAAGGCGCGCCGCAGTTAGCTCCGCAATCCCAGGCGCCGGACGTGGCGCAGCTGGACCAGGCCGCAGGGCTAAACCAGCCGCCGCCCGCGCCGCCGGCCGCCGCGCCTGCGGCTACCGCCCAGCCCGCGGCTGGCCAGCCGGCTCCGGCACAAGCTGCCTCCGCGCCCCAGGCCAGCGCGACATCTGCCAGCGCGGCAAAGCCCGACGTACCGACTGACGTGCAGCTCGCCGCCGCGCCGGATGAGCTAAGTGCTGCTTCCACCTGGGCCAGTTTGCAGAAGAAGTACCCCGACCTCCTGGCGGACAAGAAACCCGTGATCATCCCCGCCGTGGTGAATGGCCAGAGCGTCTGGCGCCTGCGCGTTTCCGGCTTCCCGAGTGCCGATGCGGCGAAGTCCTTCTGCGACCAGCTCACCGCCAAGGGCGCGCAATGCGCGGTGGCGGCGTTTTGAAGCCCGCGATCCTCGGCATTTCCGGCCAGGTGCTCACGCCGGATGAGCGCGCCCTGTTTCTGGAACACCGCCCGCAAGGCGCGATCCTGTTCAGCCGCAACATCGAAAATCAAGCCCAACTTGCTGAACTTACGGCAGAGTTGAAGGCGGTGCTGCCGACAGGCGCGGTGCTGATGGTGGACCAGGAGGGTGGGCGTGTCGCCCGACTCAAGCCGCCGCACTGGCCAGCACTTCCCCCGGCTGGTAGCCTCCGCACGCTGGAGGAAGCCTTCGCCCATGGCCGTGCCCTCGGCGCGATGGTGCGTGAAGCCGGCTTCACCATGACCGCCGCCCCGGTGCTGGATCTGCGCGTTCCCGGCGCGTCGGACGTCGTTGGCGACCGCGCCATCACCGGCGATGCCGCCACCGTCGCGGCTTTGGGTGGCGAGATCGCCCGGGGCATTATGGCCGAGGGCATCACCCCGGTGATGAAACACATCCCCGGCCATGGCCGCGCCCTGGTGGACAGCCACGTCTCGCTGCCCAGCGTGCCGGAATTGACGGATGACGATCTGCTGCCCTTCATCCGCAACAAGCACCTGCCCTGGGCGATGACCGCGCATGTGGTCTATCGAGTCCATCGACCCCGCCCGTCCAGGCACGCTTTCCCCGGTTGTTATCCGGGAGATCATCAGGGGCAAAATCGGCTTCACCGGCACGCTGGTCTCCGATGATCTGGCCATGGGCGCGCTCACCGGCACCCCGGCGGAACGCGCGGTGGCGGCGCTGGAAGCGGGGTGCGATGTCGCGCTCTATTGCCCCGGCGATATGGCGGGCAACCGCGCCGTGCTGGAGGCGCTGGCGTGAACGGCCTGCTGCTCTTCCTGCTGGCTCTGGCCCCGGCCATCATCCTGCACGAATTGGCGCATGGCTATGTCGCGCATCTGCTGGGCGACGAGACCGCGAAAAACGCCGGGCGGCTCACTCTCAACCCGCTGAGTCATGTGGACCCGTTCGGCTCCGTCGCCCTGCCGCTGCTGCTGGCCTTCGCGCAGATCGCCACCATCGGCCATGTCGAGTTCCTCTATGGCTGGGCCAAGCCGGTGCCCATCAATCCATTGAATTTAAACATAAATGGCCGTTACGACCCGCGCCGCCTGATGGGTGTGGTGGGCATCGCAGGCCCGGCGATGAACTTCGCCCTGGCGCTGGCCGCCGGGTTCGCCCTGCATGGCGGCGTGGCGCTGGAGTACCTGGTTTATTTCATCGAAATCAATCTCGTGCTCGGGCTGTTCAACCTCATCCCGCTGCCGCCCTTGGATGGCGGGCGCGTCGCTGTCGGCATATTGCCACTGCCTTTGGCCAAGGTGCTCGCTGGAACGGAGCGCTACGGTATTCTGCTGGTGCTGCTGGTGCTGTTCGTGCTGCCAACGGTTTTGGCCCAGTTCGGCATCGCCTTCGACCCGTTCCAGGCCGCCATGGACAAAATCCTGCCCTGGGCCGAACATCTGGTCCTGGTTCTCACGGGGAATAACGGTGGAAACTGAAGGGCTGGTGCTGCATCTGGAGGGGTACGAGGGTCCGCTGGACCTGCTCCTTGAGCTTGCTCGCACGCAGAAGGTGGACCTCGCCAAAATCTCCATCCTGCAACTGGTCGAGCAGTTTCTCGCTGTCATCGAGGGGGCGCGCCGCGTCCGCCTGGAACTCGCTGCCGACTGGCTTGTGATGGCTGCTTGGCTGACGTGGCTGAAATCGCGCCTGCTGGTGCCCCAGCTCGGCGAGCCGGAAGATGCCGAGTTGGCCGCCGAGACCCTGGCCGCCCGGCTCATCGACCTGCAAGCCATGCGCCAGGCCGCCGCCTGGCTGGGGCAGAAGCCGCAGCTCGGGTGGGACGTGTTCACCCGCGGCATGCCGGAGGATTTCACCGAGACCGACCGCTCCAAGCTGAAGGTGGAGATGGCCGGGCTGCTCTCCGCCTATCTCGCCGCCCGGCGCCGCGCCGGGGCCAAGCTGCAGTACAAGCCGAGACCCATGGTTTATCTCTCGGTGCGCGAGGCGCTGGAGCGCATCGGCCGGCTGCTCGGTTCCGTGCCGGATTGGGCCTCGCTGGAGCAATTCCTGCCGGAAGGCCTGGAGGATGGCCTGCCCAAGCGTGTCGCCATCGCTTCCACCTTGATCGCCGGGCTGGAAATGGCCAAGGATGGACGCTTGAATTTGCGGCAGGACCAGCGGTTCGGCCCGATTCTGATGCGTAACCGGACGGAGGGCGAGGCAGGCGATGAGTGACGACATAACCCAGGCCCTGCGCTTGGCGGAGGCCGTGGTGTTCGCCGCCACGCAGCCGGTCACGCCCCGCGTGCTGGCCAATCTTTTGCCCGAGAATACCGATGTGGACGCGGTGATGGGCGCGCTCGCCACCGCCTATGCCGGGCGTGGGGTGAACCTCGTGCAGGTGGGCGGCGGCTGGCAGTTCCGCACCGCGCCGGATATCGCGCCGCATTTGCGCAAGGTGGTGGAGCTGCCGCGCCGCCTGCCGCGCGTGGCGATGGAGACGCTGGCCATCATCGCCTACCACCAGCCCGTCACGCGCACGGAAATCGAGGAAATCCGTGGCGCCGCGTTGTCGCAGAACACGCTGGACCTGCTGCTGGAGAACGGGCTGATCACGCCCAAGGGCCGCAAGGAGACGCCTGGCCGCCCGACGCTCTGGGGCACCACGCCGGCCTTCCTGGCGCAATTCGGTCTGAACGACCTGCGCGACCTGCCCAAGCGCGAGGAATTGCTCATCGACCCCGCCGGTCCGGCCCCTGCGCCGCAGCCCGCCTCGGCCTTCCTGCCGGAGGACCAGGCCGCCGCCGAGCCCGAGGCGGCCCCTGAAACGGAAGACGAGGCGTCATGACTCTGCGCATCACCCGGGAGACGCTGCTGAACGGCGCCGTGCGGGAGATGCAACGGCATTACGCGTCCTCGCACCCCGACATGCATTGGCGGACTGAGGCGGAAATGGCCCGGCTGCTGCAGGAAGCTCTGGCCGTGCTCGGCCCGGATGAGGATATCTGGGTGTTTGGCTATGGCTCGCTCATCTGGAACCCGGCTTTCGACTATGTGGAGAAGCGCTGCGCCCTGTTGCACGGCTGGCACCGCCGCTTCTGTCTCAAGATGTATATGGGCCGCGGCACGCCGGAGCATCCGGGCCTGATGCTGGCGCTGGACCGGGGCGGCGCCTGCCGGGGCGTGGCGTTCCGCATCGAAGCGGCAAAAGTGCCGCAGGAGTTGGGGCTGCTCTGGCAGCGCGAGATGTATGGCGGTTCCTACAATGCCCGCTGGGTCACGCTGCAGGCGGGCAGAGAACGCCTCAAGGCGCTCACCTTCGTCATCAACCACGCCCATCCGCGCTACACGCGCGAACTTACTCTGGAGCAGGCCGCCGCGATCATCGCCACCGCCAAGGGCGATCTCGGCACCTGCCGCGAGTATCTGGAGAACACCATCACCCATCTGCGCCAGCTCGGCGTGCGCGATACCGGGCTGTCGCGCATCGCGGCGGCATTGCCGAAACGCTAGAGCAATATGCGCGTAAGCGAATGAAATTGCTCGCCTAACGATAAAGACTGAGGGTTCAGCGATTTGCTGAACGCTCAGGAGCCTGCTAGCACACCGTCATGTTCGGATTGTCCTGGGGTGAGATCGCGTTGATCCTGGCTGTGGCGCTCATCGCCATCGGCCCGAAGGATTTGCCGATCGCCATCCGTACCGTCACCAGCTTCATCAAGAAGGCGAGGGGCATGGCCGCCGAGTTCCAGGGCCATGTCGACGAGATGATGCGCGAGGCCAATCTCTCGGACGTGAAGACCGAGATCGACAAGCTCCGCCGCTTCGATTTCAAAACCGCGGCCGAACAGGCGGTGGACCCGGACGGCATGTTGCGGAAGACGGCCGGCGAGGTGAAGCAGGCAACGCAGGCTGCCGCCGCCTCGGCCTCGCCGGTTGCCGCCCCGGGCTATACGCCGCCGCCCCCGGTCGTGGAGGAACCGCCCGACGCGCCGGATTTTATCCCGCCTGATGCCGCCCGCAAACCGCCCGTGCCGGGTTTTATTCCGCCTGGCACCAAGCGCTGGGGGTTCTGAACCATGGCCAATACCACAGCCGATGACGACGAAATCAACGACAAGGAAATGCCTCTGCTGGAGCATCTGGCGGAGCTGCGCCGTCGGCTGATCTGGTCGGCGCTCGCTTTTATTGTGGCCTTCATCGTCTGCTACCATTTCGCGCCGAAAATCTATGAGTTCCTGGCCGCCCCACTGGCGCATGCGCTGGAAGCGCGCGGCGAGAAGCCGGAGCTGATCTACACCGCGCTGTACGAGGCATTCTTCACCTATGTGAAGGTCTCGGTCTTTGCCGCGGCGTTCATTTCTTTCCCGGTGATCGCGGCGCAGCTCTGGTTGTTCATCGCCCCCGGCCTGTACAAGCGCGAGAAGCGGGCGCTGCTGCCGTTTCTCATCGTCACGCCTATTCTGTTCTTCGCTGGTGGGGCACTGGCCTATTACGTGTTCTTCCCCGTGGCCTGGAAATTCTTCCTCTCCTTCCAGGACATGGGCGGCGGCGGTATCGACATCTCGCTGATGGCCAAGGTGAGCGATTACCTGGACATCGTGATGAAGTTGATCTTCGCTTTCGGGCTGTCGTTCGAGCTGCCGGTGCTGCTCACGCTGCTCGGCAAGGTCGGCATCATCAACGCCGCCGCCTTACGCAAATACAGGCGCTACGCCTATGTCGGCTGCTTTATCCTCGCCGCCATCATGGCGCCGCCGGATGTGCCGAGCCAGTGCCTGATGGCCGGGCTGCTGATCTTGCTGTTTGAAATCTCGGTCTTTTCGGTGAAGTTGGTCGAGCCAAAGATGGACGCTGATAATGCATGATATAAAGACGATCCGCGAAGATGCTGCCGGGTTCGACGCAGGGCTGGCCCGGCGCGGAATCATGCCGATTTCGACGGAGCTGCTGGAACTGGACGAGCAGCGCCGCGCCGCTCTGGCGCAGTTGCAGACCCTTCAGGCCGAACGCAACGCCCTGGCCAAGCGCATTGGCGAAGCAAAGCGCAACAAGGCCGACACCTCCGCGTTGGAGGAAGAGGGCTCGGCCCTGCGCGAGCAGATGGAATCGCTGAACGCCGAAGCGCCGCGGCTCGACAATCTTTTGCGTGACATGCTCTCCAAAATCCCCAACCTGCTTGATCCCGCCGTGCCGGAAGGCAAGGACGAGACCGACAACAAGGTCATCAAGCACTGGGGCGAGAAGCGCGAATTCAGCTTCCCGGTGAAGCAGCATTTCGAGGTGGGCGAGGGGCTGGGGCTGATGGA
Source organism: uncultured Alphaproteobacteria bacterium (assembly GCA_963750235.1). GTDB lineage: Bacteria > Pseudomonadota > Alphaproteobacteria > Acetobacterales > Acetobacteraceae > Acidocella. The sequence goes on along the minus strand of CAVVPW010000001.1, from coordinate 23,774 downwards.
TTTCGTTGGCGCCGCCAAGATCGCGGGCTCGCGCTTCACCGTGCTGCGTGGCGCACTTGCCAGGCTTGAACGCGCTTTGGGGCAGTTCATGCTCGACGTCCACACCACCGAGCACGGCTATTCCGAGACGATCGTGCCCTTGCTGGTGAATGAGGCCACCATGTTCGGCACCGGCCAGCTGCCCAAATTCGCCGAGGAATCTGTTCGCCACCACGGATGGCCGCTGGCTGATCCCCACCGCCGAGGTCTCGCTCACCAATCTCGCGGCCGGGGAAATCCTGCCAGCCGCCAAGCTGCCTATCCGCGTCACCGCGCTCACTCCGTGCTTCCGCTCCGAGGCCGGTTCCGCCGGGCGCGACGTGCGCGGCATGCTGCGCCAGCACCAGTTCTACAAGGTGGAACTCGTCAGCATTACCACGCCGGAGGAGTCCGAGGCCGAGCACGAGCGCATGACCCGCGCGGCGGAAACCATCCTTGAGCGGCTGGAGCTGCCCTACCGGCGGATGCTGCTCTGCGCCGGCGATACTGGCTTCTCCGCAGGCAAGACCTATGATCTTGAAGTCTGGGTGCCGGGGCAGGAGACGTATCGTGAGATTTCCTCCTGCTCCAACACCCGCGCCTTCCAGGCCCGGCGCATGAATGCCCGCTACCGGGCGGGGGAGGTCAAGCCGGATTTCGTGCATACGCTGAACGGGTCCGGCGTGGCGGTGGGGCGCGCGCTCATCGCGGTGCTGGAGAATTACCAGAACGAGGATGGTTCCATCACCATTCCCGGCGCGTTGCGCCCTTATATGGGCGGGCAGGAGAAGATCACCGCCGCGTAACGCGCGGCGGGAGTTACTCTTTGTGAGCATTGCGTAAGCTGGGTGCGGGGACATCTCTTCCGGAAAAGGCTATAGGCATGCCCGGCTTATGTGGAGGCAAAGAGCGTGGCGGAATCGGTCGGGCAGCGCAAACGGATCGGAAAACGCTGGGTTTTTGCGGCTGTGCTGCTGTTGCTTGGGCTGTTTGTCTGGTGGCGGCATAGCGGCCCGGAGCAGCAGAAGCACGGGGCGGGCGGACCGGCGGTCGGCGTAGCCAAGGCTGTCTCCGGGTCCATGCCTGTGGTGCTGGACGAACTTGGCACTGTCACCCCCATCACTACGGTCACCGTGCTGCCGCAAATCAGCGGCTATCTCACGCAGGTCGCCTTCACCGAGGGTCAGAGCGTCACGGCCGGGCAGTTTCTGGCGCAGATCGACCCGCGCCCCTACCAGATCCAGCTGGAGCAGTATGAGGCCGCCCTGGCCAAGGACAACGCTTCCCTCGCCCAGGCGCGCTCCGACCTCGCGCGCTACGAAAAACTGGCGTCGCAGGACAGCATTTCGGCCCAGGAGGTGACTGACCAGCAATTCCTGGTGAGACAGGAAGAAGCCGCCGCGAAGACCGACCAGGCGAATATCGATAGCGCCAAGCTGAACCTCGTCTATTGCCACATCACCTCGCCAATCAGCGGGCGGGTCGGCCTGCGCCTCGTTGATATTGGCAACTACGTCACTTCAGGCAGTTCCACCGGTCTTGCCGTCATCACCAGCATCTCGCCCACCACGGTCATCTTTTCTGTTTCCCAGACTGATCTGGCACCCGTGCTCACGCGGCTGGGGCAGGGGGCCACGCTCACTGCCGCCGCCTATTCGAGTGACGACACCACCAAGTTGGAGGACGGCACGCTCACCGCCGTGGACAGCCAGATCGACACCGCCACCGGCATGGTGAAGCTGCGTGCGGATTTCGCCAACGCCGATGGCGCGCTGTTCCCGAACGAGTTTGTCAACGTGCATCTGCTGGTGAACACGCTGCAAAACGCCACGCTCGTGCCGTCTCAGGCGGTGCAGACCGGCGCGCCCGGCACTTACTTGTACGTGGTGCAGCCGGATGACACGGTGCATGCGCAGCCCGTTACGACCGGCCCAACCGATGGCACGAATACCGTCATCACCAAGGGCGTCTCCCCCGGCGACGTGGTGGTGACGGATGGCGTGGACCGCCTCTCCGACGGCATGCAGGTGCAAGTGGCGATCACCCCCACGGCCCCGCCGGAGGCCGGGCAGAGCCAATGGCAGGGGCACCATCACCACCACCAGGGCAGTTGGTCCGGTGGCGGTAATGGCGGCGGCCAGGGTGGCAGTAGCGGCGCCGCCCCGTGAATCCGTCCAAGCTTTTTATCCTCAGGCCGGTCGCGACATCGCTGCTGATGATCGCCTTCGTGCTGGTCGGACTCGTGGCGTTCAAGTACCTGCCCATCTCGGCCCTGCCGGATGTGACCTACCCCACGATCCAGGTACAGACCTTCTACCCCGGCGCCTCGCCCGAAGTGATGACCTCCGCCGTTACCGCGCCGCTGGAGCGCCAGCTGGGCGAGATGGAGGGGTTGAACCAGATGGCCTCCTCCAGTTCGGCAGGCGCCTCGGTCATCACCCTACAGTTCGACCTGTCGTTGAGCCTGGATGTGGCTGAGCAGGAGGTGCAGGCGGCGATCAATGCGGCAGGCAACCTGCTGCCGGCCGACCTTCCGGCCCCGCCGATTTATGCCAAAGTGAACCCGGCCGACGCGCCGGTGATGACCCTCGCCATCACCTCCAAGACGATGAACCTTACGGACGTCGAGAACATTGCCAATTCGCGCCTCGCCTCGAAGCTTTCGGAAATCCCGGGCGTCGGCCTGGTCACGGTAAGCGGTGGCAATGTGCCCTCCGTACGGGTGGAGGTGAACCCGCAGGCGCTCGCGGCTTTTGGGCTCTCCATCGACAATATCCGCACCGATATCGGCAATCTCAACGTCAATTCGCCGAAGGGCAGCTTCTCCGGTCCGCGCCAGAATTACACCATCGACGCCAACGACCAGATTACCGAAGCCAGCGAATACGCGAAGCTGGTGATTGCCTATAAGAACGGCAATCCGGTCTATCTTGGTGATGTGGCGAAGATCATCTCCGCGCCGCAGGATGCGGAGCTGGGCGCCTGGGCCAACCGCACGCCCGCCATCGTGCTCAACATCCAGCGCCAGCCGAATGCCAACGTCATCACCACTGTGGATGCGATCAAACGCGCGCTGCCTGTGCTCACCGCCGGGCTTCCGGCGGCCATGCAGATCGCCGTGATGAGCGACGGCACCAGGTCCATCCGCGCCTCGGTGTCGGATGCCGGGTTCGAGCTGGCGCTTTCCATTCTGCTCGTCGTCGCCGTCATCTTCCTTTTCCTGCGCAACATGCGGGCGACCATCATCCCCAGCATCTCCGTGCCGGTCTCGCTCGTCGGCGCGCTCGCCTTCATGTATCTTTGCGGGTTTTCCATCGACAATCTCTCGATCATGGCGCTGATCATCGCCACGGGCTTCGTCGTCGATGATTCAATCGTGATGATCGAGAACATCGCCCGCTACCTGGAAATGGGCGAGACCCCGCTGGAGGCCGCGCTGCAAGGTGCTGGACAGATTGGCTTCACCATCATCTCGCTCACTGTCTCGCTCATCGCGGTGCTTATCCCGCTGCTGTTCATGGGCGATGTCGTCGGGCGGCTGTTCTCCGAATTCGCGATCACGCTCGCGTTTACCATCGTCATCTCGGCGGTCGTCTCGCTAACCCTGGTGCCGATGCTGTGCTCGCGCCTGCTGCACCACAAGGGCGAGGACAAGCCGAGCCGGTTCGAGGCCTGGAACGAGACGCAGTTCAACCGCCTGCTTACCGGCTACGGACGCGCGCTCACCTGGGTGCTCAAGCATGCCGGTGCCACGCTGCTGGTTGCCGTTGGCACGCTGGTACTCACCATCCTGCTCTACGTGTTCATCCCCAAGGGGTTCTTCCCGGTACAGGATACGGGCGTTATCGAGGGCTTCTCCCAGGCCGCGCAGAGCACCTCCTATGCCGCCATGGCGGAGCACCAGCAGGCCCTGGCCGATGCGATCCTGAAGGACAAAGATGTTGCGAGCCTCACCTCCTATATCGGCGTGGATGGCAGCAACACCACGCTGAACCAGGGGCGTTTCCTCATCAACCTGAAGCCCAAGAGCGAGCGCCGGCTCTCCGCCGCCGGAATCATTCCCCGGTTGAGCCAGGAAGTTGCGGGCGTGCCGGGTGTCGCGCTGTATCTGCAGCCGGTGCAGAGTCTCACGCTCAACACCATGGTCTCGCCCACGCAATACCAGTTCGCGCTGGAGGGTGCGTCCCAGGCGGATCTCCAAACCTACGTGCCGCAGCTGATGGCGAAGCTCAAGGTGCTGCCCCAGCTTAGCGGCGTGGCCAGCGGGCTGCAGGCGGCCGGGCAATCCGTGTACGTCGATATCGACCGCACAAATGCCGCGCGCTTCGGCATCACCCCGGCGACGGTGGATTCGGCGTTGTACGATTCTTTCGGCCAGCGCATCATCTCCACCATCTTCACGCAGACGGACCAGTACCGCGTCATCATGACAGTGGACCCGGCGAAGATGACCTCCGTTGCGTCGCTAAGCAATATTTATCTGCCATCCTCAGCAGCCTCGGGCGGGCAGGTGCCGCTTTCCGCCATTGCGCATTTCACTGTGCAGACCGCGCCGCTGGTGGTTGAGCATCTCGGCCAGTTTCCGTCCACCACCATCTCCTTCAACCTCGCGCCCGGCGCCTCGCTGGGGGCTGCGGTGCAGGTGATCCAGGAGGCCGAAGCCTCATTGAACCTTCCGGCCTCGATGCAGACGAGCTTCCTGGGCGCTGCGGCGGCATTCCAGAGCGCGCTGACCAACGAGGTGTTCCTGCTCATCGCCGCGATCATTGCCGTCTATATCGTGCTCGGCGTGCTGTATGAGAGCTTTGTCCACCCGGTCACTATTCTCTCCACCCTGCCATCGGCGGGCATCGGCGCGCTGATCTTCCTCTGGCTCGCGGGCGATGGGCTGGGCGTCATCGGCATCATCGGCATCGTGCTGCTCATCGGCATCGTCAAGAAGAACGCGATCATGATGATCGACTTCGCGTTGCACGCCGAGCGCAACGAGGGCAAATCCGCGCGCGATGCGATCTACGAGGCTGCACTTTTGCGCTTCCGCCCGATCCTGATGACCACGCTTGCGGCGATGTTCTCCGGCCTGCCGCTGATTTTCGGCGGCGGCATGGGGTCGGAGCTGCGCGCCCCGCTGGGCGTGGCCATCGTTGGCGGGCTGCTGGTGAGCCAGGTGCTCACCTTGTTCACCACCCCGGTCATCTACCTGGCGTTTGACGCGCTGGCGCGACGCTTCGGCCTGCGCCTCAGCACCGCCGGCGCATGAACCTCCCGGCGATCTTCATCCGCCGCCCGGTGGCGACAATCCTGCTCACCATGGGTATCGCGCTGTCCGGCATTCTTGGCTTCGTGAAGATGCCGGTGGCGCCGCTGCCGCAAATCGCTTTTCCCACCATCCAGGTGCAGGCCAACATGGCGGGTGCCAGCCCCGACACCATGGCCGCCACAGTGGCGGAACCGCTGGAGCGGCATCTGGGCACCATCGCCGACGTGACCGAGATGACCTCGCAATCGGGCATCGGCGTCACCCGCATTACGCTGCAATTCGGGCTGGACCGCAATATCGACGGCGCGGCACGCGACGTGGAGGCCGCGATTCAGGCCGCGCGCGCGGATCTGCCGACGACGCTGCGCGCCAACCCAAGCTACGAGAAGTTCAACCCGGCGGATGCGCCGATCATCGTGCTGGCCATGACCTCGGACACGATGACGCCCGGCCAGCTCTACGATTCCGCTGACACCGTGCTGGCCCAGAAATTCTCGCAGATCAATGGCGTGGGCGACGTGGAACTCGGCGGCGCGGCGCTGCCCGCGGTACGTGTGGAACTGCAGCCCGGGCCGCTGGCCAAATACGGCATCGGGCTGGAGGATGTGCGCGCGGCCCTGGCCGCAGCCAATGCGAATTCGCCGAAAGGTTATTTCGATATCGGCCCAAGCCGCTACCAGCTCTACACCAACGACCAGGCGAAAGTGGCGGCGCAATACCGCGATCTCGTCATCGCCTACCGCGACGGCCTGCCGGTGAAGCTCTCGGACGTCGCGCAGGTGGATGACTCGGTCGAGAACCTGCAGAACGCCGGATTCTACAACGGCAAGCGCGCGGTGCTGGTCATCATCCACCCCAGCCCGACGGCGAATGTCATCAGCACCGTGGACAAGATCAAGGCATTGCTGCCCGAGCTTAGGGCCGCCCTGCCGCCCGCGATCAAGTTCGGCATTGCCTTGGACCGATCGCAATCCATCCGCGCCGCGCTGGCCGACACCGAGCGCACGCTGTTCATCGCCGTGCTGCTGGTGGTTGGGGTGGTGTTCATATTTCTGCGTTCGCCCCGCGCCACGCTTATCCCCGGTCTCGCCGTGCCGGTCTCCATCATCGGCACATTCGGGCCGATGTATCTGCTCGGCTTCTCGGTGGATAATCTCTCCCTCATGGCGCTCACCATTGCCACGGGTTTTGTGGTGGACGATGCGGTGGTGGTGACGGAAAACACCATGCGCCACCTGGAAGACGGCATGGACCCGCTGAACGCGGCGCTGCGCGGCGGGGCGGAGGTGGGGTTCACCGTGCTCTCCATGAGCGCCTCGCTGATCGCTGTGTTTCTGCCGATACTGATGATGCCCGGGCTGCTGGGCAGATTGTTCCAGGAATTCGCCGAGACATTGTCGCTGACCATCGTCATCTCTCTGCTGGTCTCGCTCACCGCCACGCCGATGCTCTGCGCCCTGTTGCTGCGCCCGGAAAACGCCAGGTCCGAGGGGCGCATTGTCGCGGCGCTGGAGCGGGGCTTTGCCGCCACCCGCGCGGCATATGAGGACACGCTGCGCTGGGCGCTGCGCCATGCCAGGCTGGTTGGCGTCGGGCTTGATCCTCACCGTGGTGCTTAACGTGGCGCTGTTCATCGTGGTGCCGAAAGGCTTCTTCCCCGAGCAGGATAACGGGCTGGTCATAGGCCAGGTGCAGGCTGACCAGTCCATCTCCTTCGCTGCGATGAAGGAGAAGCTGTTGCAGTTGCAGACCATCGTGCAGCATGACCCCGGCGTGGCCTCGGTCGCCGGGTTCACCGGTGGGCGCACAACGAATTCGGCTTTTCTGTTCATTACGCTTAAACCGCTTTCGGAGCGCCACGCCAGCGCTACCCAAATCGTGGCGCGGCTGCGCCGTCCACTCGGGCAGGTGCCCGGCGCGCAGACCTTCCTGGTCCCGGCACAGGATCTGCGCGTCGGCGGCCGGCAGGGCAATGCGGAGTACCAGTACACGCTGCAGAGCGACGACGCGGCAGATCTCTACGCCTGGGTGCCCAAGATCGTCGAAGCATTGAAGCAGGATCGCACGCTTGTCGATGTGAACTCGGACATACAGCAGGGCGGGCTGGAGACGTACATCCACATCAACCGCCCCATGGCGGCGCGGCTCAACGTCACGCCGAACGAGATCGACAACACGCTCTACGACGCCTTCGGCCAGCGCGGCGTTTCCACGATCTATAACGAGCTGAACCAGTACGAGGTGGTGATGGAGCTGGCGCCGAAATACCAGCAAACGCCACAGGACCTTGCGCGGATCTACATCAGCACCTCGGGCGGCAAGGCGAGCGGCACATCCTCCACCCAGCTTGCCGCCGGCGCGGTGGTGACAAACACCAAGGCCACCAACACCACCGCCACCGTGGCGCTGGACTCCGCGACCAACGCGGCGATCAACTCCGTGGCCACCAGCACCGGGGGTGGAGCGTCCTCGGGCGCCGCGGTGAGCACGAACAGCGAGACCATGGTGCCGCTTTCAGCCATCGCCGCAATCGGGCCCGGCACCACGCCGATCTCGGTGAACCACCAGAACGGGCGCTTGGCGGCCACCATCTCCTTCTCGCTGCCTCAGGGTGTGGCGCTTGGCACCGCCGCCGCCACCATCCAGCGCACCATGGCGCAGCTCGATGTGCCGCTGACCATCACCGGCAGCTTCGCCGGCACCGCCGCCGCGTTCCAGTCCTCGTCGGCCTCCGAGCCGCTGCTCATCCTGGCGGCGATCGCCACGGTCTATATCGTGCTCGGCATTCTCTACGAGAGCACGATCCACCCTATCACCATCCTCTCCACCATTCCCTCGGCCGGGCTGGGCGCCACGCTGTTCCTGCTCATGCTGAACACGCCGCTCACCATCATCGCGCTCATCGGCGTCATCCTGCTCATCGGCATCGTCAAGAAGAATGCGATTCTGATGATCGACTTCGCCATCCAGTTGGAGCGCGGCGAAGGGCTGCCGCCGGAGGAGGCGATCTTCCGCGCCGCCTCGCTGCGCCTGCGGCCGATCCTGATGACGACCTTCGCCGCCATTCTTGGCGCGCTGCCGCTGGCCATCGGGCTGGGGCAGGGGGCATCGTTGCGCCAGCCGTTGGGGCTCACCATCATCGGCGGGCTTGTCGTCAGCCAGGCGCTGACGCTCTACACGACGCCGGTTGTGTATCTGTGGCTGGAGAGGCTGGCGACGAAACTGCGCGGCGGGCGGGACAAGGCGGCACCGCGCCAGGGCAGCATTGTGGAGGCATTATGAAGCGGTTGAGCGTGCTGGGGGCAGTGGCCCTTTCCGGCTGCATGGTGGGGCCCGATTACCACAAACCCGCGCTGCCAGTGCCGGCCGCCTACAAAACCGCTCCCGGCTGGGTGGCCGCGAAACCGGCGGATGGCGCGCCGAAAGGCGCGTGGTGGACCGTGTTCAACGACCCTGTGCTGAACCAGCTGGAGCCGCAGGTGGCCGTGAACAACGCCACGCTGCAGGCCGACTACTATGCCTATCAGCAGGCGGTGGAGATTGTGCAGGAGGAGCGCGGCAGCCTCTTCCCCTCGCTTGGCCTCACCAGCACCGCCACGCGCTCCGGCGAGGGCGGGGGCGGCGCCAGCCCCACCGCGGCTTCCGGTTATGCCCGTTCATCCGGCCCCACGACCTCCGGCACGTTCGAGGGCAACGCCTCCTGGACCGTCGATATTTGGGGCAAGATCCGCCGCCAGGTGCAGGGCGACGTCGCCGCCGCGCAGGTGAGCGCCGCGGACCTCGCCAACGCCACGTTGAGCGCCCAGGCGGAGCTTGCGTCCGATTACGTGAGCCTCCGCGCATCGGATGCCGCCATCACGCTGTATCAGCAGACGGTCGCGGCCTATCAGCGCAGCTTGCAGATCACCGAGAACCAGGCAGCGGCGGGCACGGCAGCACCTTCGGACGTGATCACCGCCCGCACGTCGCTGGAGGGGGCGCAGTCCCAGCTCATCAATGCCGGAGCGGCGCGGGCCCAGTACGAGCATGCCATCGCCGTGCTCACCGGCCATGCGCCAGAAGAACTCTCCATTCCGGCGGGCGAACAGATGGCCAGCGTGCCGGTAACGCCGCCCGGCGTACCCAGCACGCTACTGGAGCGCCGGCCGGACATTGCGGCCGCCGAGCGCAACATGGCCGAGCAGAATGCGCTTATCGGCGTGGCCGTGGGTGCGTATTACCCGAACCTCTCTCTCTCCGCGCTGGGCGGCTATTCGGCAAACCCGATCGGCGGGCTGTTCGACGTTTCCAACTCGCTTTGGTCGCTGGGGTCGGATGTCTCCGCAACATTGTTCGCGGGTGGGTCGCGCAGCGCCGCCGTGGCGGCGGCGGGCGATGCCTATCAGCAAAGCGTGGAGACCTATCGCCAGACCGTGCTCAACGCCTTCCAGGACGTGGAGAACGACCTCTCCAACCTGACGATCTACGAGCAGCAGGCCGCGGTGCAGGCCCAGGCCGTGGCCGATGCCAGCCGTGAGGTGCAGATCACGCTCAACGAATACCAGGCCGGCACTGCCGCCTATACCGCCGTGGTGCAGGCGCAGGTCACGCTTCTCGCTGACCAGCAGAGCGCGCTTGCCATCCAGCAGCAGCGCCTGCTTTCCAGTGTTGCCTTGTTTCAGGATCTCGGCGGAGGGTTCAGCGCCTCGGATCTGCCCAGCGCCGCCGCGCTGCAACCGGGGCTGCCGTTCGCGCCGTAATATTGTTTGCGGTTTTGGGCAAAAGGGCGTACACAATGCCCACGGCGCTTTTCGTTATCTGTTGTTGCGTGCTACCCCTGCTTTTGCGGTTCGGCCCCATCCCCTGACAACCGAAGAGTATCATGGTCCGCATGTTGCGGGTCGCTGTTTGTTAAGGAGATGCGATATGGCATCAGGTACTGTGAAATGGTTCAACGCCACCAAGGGCTACGGCTTCATCCAGCCGGATGACGGCTCAAAGGACGTTTTCGTGCACATCTCGGCTGTCGAGCGTGCGAACCTGGGCTCGCTGAACGAAGGCCAGAAGCTTCAGTACGAAGCCAAGCCCGGCCAGCAGGGCAAGGTCTCGGCGGAGAACCTGAAGGCGATCTAATCGCCCCAGAGGACGACAAAAAAAGCGGCGCTTGTTCTCGCGAACAAGCGCCGTTTTTTTGTGGCGTCAGCCGGCTCAATCTTCCGGGTACGCCCCCCAGTAGACCGGTCAGGCGATGGCCCGGCGCGCCCGGATTGTCCTGGCGGCGGCTGGGATGGAGAACAAGGCGATTTGCCTTGAGGTTGGAGCGGATGCCAACACGGTGGGCAAATGGCGGCGCCGTTTTGCGGCGCACCGACTGGACAGGTTGCTCGACGAGCCGCGACCCGGCACGCCGCGGCAGATCGGCGGCGACGAGATCGCCGAGACGATCCGCCTGACGCTGGAGACTACGCCGCCCGGCGCCACGCATTGGTCGCTGCGTTCGATGGCTAAGGCTGTGGGCTTCGCACCGTCCACCATCCATCGCATCTGGCGGGCCTTCGGACTGCAGCCACATCGCAGCGAGACCTTCAAGCTCTCGACTGACCCGTTATTCGTCGAGAAGGTGCGGGACATCATCGGGCTCTACATGGCGCCCCCGGAGCGAGCACTGGTGCTGTGCGTTGACGAAAAGTCGCAGATCCAGGCGCTCGATCGCAGCCAGCCGCTGCTGCCGATGCGCCCCGGCCAGATCGAGGCAGCCGTGCCCGGCGACCTCGACGTGCATCTGGTGATGGACAACTACGCCACCCACAAGACCAAACCGATCCGCGATTGGCTCGCCAAGCGCCCGCGCTGGCATGTCCACTTCACACCCACCGGCGCCTCTTGGATCGACGAGGTCGAGCGTTTCTTCGCCTCGGTCACCGAAAAGCAGATCAGACGCGGCGTCCACCGCTCAACCCAGAATTTGGAAAGCGACATCCATGCCTTCATCGACGCCCATAACGCCGATCCCAAGCCCTTCCGCTGGACCAAATCCGCCGACGACATCCTCGCCGCCGTCCAGCGCTTCTGCCAGCGCTCAATCCAAATCGGAGTGATTACGGAATCAGGACTAGCCTTGTCGGCGACCCGGAGAGGGGCTTCAGGGCGTGGGCGTAGAGGAGGAATTTGTTGGCTGCGTGGAACTCGACGCTTCTGGAGTGACCTGGACAGATGTGGGCGCGGATCCGCCAGAAGGCGTTGCCGCGACCGGCTTCGCCGCCGACGGGGTTGCGGCACTGCTCGCCGCCGACGGGGTTACGGCACTGCTCACTGCCGACGGGGCTGTGGTACTGCTTGGCGTCGACGGGGCTATGGCACTGTTCGCCACGGTGACGGAGGCTGCCTGCGAAGGCACCGCTCCACCGGCGGCTGGCACAGCCGGGCTAACGTGAGCCGGAGTGATCGTGGAGCCGTTCGACGCGGCAGCATTATTGGCCACCGCGGGCTTCGTTCCTTCGGCCGCCGGTGCCGGCGCGGGCGCGGCGGGCGACGTCGCCGCGATCTGCACGGTGTAATCAGGCACAATTCGAGCCTGCTGCGTGCCGGCAATCACCAGGACGTGCTGACCGACTGGAAGCGCCACCTTGCTTGTCTGGGTGACGGATACCAGCGTTCCGCCGGTCTCCTGGACGATGTATTCCCAGCCCTTTGCATCTGCGACCGCTTGCTCGGCCGCCGCACCGCCGATGCCGCCGACCAAGGCCCCCCCGATCGCGCCGATCGCAGTTACTTCCGGGCCGCCCGACAGCTGTGCCCCAGCGACGCCGCCGGCAGCGCCACCGGCGGCCGCACCGACCGTGCCATTGGCGCTTATCAGCACCGGCCGCACCCCTATAATCACCCCACGCTGCACAGGTGCCGCTTGCTGTGCGGCGCTGGCGGCATAGGTGTTTGGGGAGTAGCCCTCGGCGCAGCCGGCGAGGGCTAGCGGGAGGAGACCAGGGAACAGGAAAAAGGGTAAAGTGAGGCGGCGCAAGGCGAGGTCCGTTTTTTCGTGTCAGGCTGGCGTTAGATTAGCCGTTGAGACACGCGCTGTCACGCTGGGGCCGGGCTTGCCGGGCCGTTTCTCAGCAAGCCGCCTTTGCGCTACCGGTCCGCCCGAGCCTTGAACCAGATGTCCGATTTTTGGCTTCGCCGCCGTTAGGCGGGCTGTCGCAAAACCACTCGACCGAGAAACTCAAATAGCCCCCGTCTTTCCATGCCATAGGAAGTGCCGCCGCTTCCCGCTATAGCCCGCCCATGACTCCCGCTGGACAACTTGCCGCCGCCATCGACCTCCTGGCCGAGATCGAGGCCGATCCCCGCCCGGCCGACGCCGTGGCCAACCATTTCTTCCGCAATCGCCGCTTCATCGGCGGTGGGGACAGGCGGGCCGTGAGCACGCTGGTCTGGGGGGTGCTGCGCGCGCGCCGGCATCTCGGCTGGTGGCTGGAGAAGCTCGGGGCACCGCAGACGCCGCGCCTGCTGCTTGCCGCCCAGGCCATTTTTTCCGGGCAGACCCCGCATAAGATCGCGCTCGCCTTCACCGCCGGCCGCTACGGCCCGCCGCCGCTATCGCCGGAAGAAGCCGCCGTGCTGGAGCGGTTCGCCGGGCACACGCTGGAACACCCGAATATGCCGGAGGCAGTGAAATACGAGATCCCAGATTGGATCCTGCCCAAGCTCAAGGCCCAGTTCGGCCCCGCCCTGGAAGCGGAGATGGCGGCGATGAACGAGCCCGCTCCGCTGGATCTGCGCGTGAACATGCTGAAGACGACGCGCGAGGGCGCGATTGTGGCGCTGGCGCGCGAGGGGCTACAGGCCGAGCTCACCGCCTATTCCCCCTGGGGGCTGCGCCTCAAGAACCGCCAGTCGGTCACGCAGGGCAAGGCGTTCCAGGAGGGGCTGGTGGAAATCCAGGACGAGGGCAGCCAGCTCATCGCCCTGGCCGTGGACGCCCATCCCGGCATGCGCGTGGTGGATTACTGCGCCGGGGCAGGGGGCAAGACCCTCGCCATTGCCATGTGCATGGAAAACAAGGGCCATATAGTCGCCTGCGATGTCTCGGCGCCCAGGCTGGAAGGCGCGATCAAGCGCCTGCGCCGCGCCGGGGTGCATAACGCGGAGCGGCATTTGCTGGAGCCGGGCGACAAGTGGCTGAAGCGCCAGGGCCAGAAATTCGACCGCGTGCTGGTGGACGCCCCCTGTTCAGGCACCGGCACCTGGCGCCGCAACCCGGATGCCCGCTCCCGCCTGACCGAGGCAGACCTTGCCGAGCTCACGCAAAAACAGGCGATGATCCTCGACCAGGCGCAAAAACTGGTGAAACCGGGCGGAAAACTTGTTTACGCGACGTGTTCCGTGCTCAATGATGAAAACGAAACACAGGTGGAGGCGTTCCTGGCCAGATACCCAATGTTCGAGCAGCTTCCCATCGAGGCCCCGGCGGCTTTGGGCGGGCAGGCGATGCGCCTTTCACCCCGCGTGCATGGCACGGATGGCTTCTTCGCCGCCGTGCTGATCCGGCGCGAGACGTGATCGCGCTGCGCCGCGCCAGGCTGGCCGACGCACCCGGCATCGCCGCGGTTCACGTCGCCACTTGGCGCAGCGCCTATGCGAGTATCCTTCCGGAAGACTATCTGGCTGGTCTTTCCATCTCCCGCCTGTCCCGGCAGTACGAGCATCTCATCCGGCTGGGGTTCGGCGTGCATGTCGTCGCCAGCTATGGCATGCCGGGCGGCCCGTTGGTCCTGGGCTTTTCCACCGCCAGCCGCAGCCGGGAGATCCAGCTCGGCGAGGGTGAGGTGGAGATGCTCTATGTGCTGGACGACTACCGCGACCAGGGGCTGGGCGGCCAGTTGCTGCGCGCCTCGGCCAAGTATCTGGCCCAGCTGGGTTGCCGTTCCGCCTATGCCTGGGTGCTGCGGGACAACCCGTCCCGCTATTTCTACCAGCGCCTCGGCGGCAAATGCATCGCGGCGGGGATGACCCAGGTGGCTGGAGAAGACATTCCTCAGACCGCTTATTCCTGGGATCCGCTCACCACTCTCTTGGACGTGACCGCCTGATGCGCTAGGGGAGCGCATGAGCGATGAAAAAATTCTGATCCTGGACTTCGGCAGCCAGGTTACCCAGCTAATTGCCCGCCGCGTGCGCGAGAGCGGCGTGTATTGCGAGATCATCCCCTTCAACGCCGATGTGGCGCGGATGCAGGCGTTTGCCCCCAAGGGCATCATCCTCTCCGGCGGCCCGGCGAGCGTGGCCGATGAGGGCTCCCCCCGCGCCCCTGAATGGGTGTTCCAGGCCGGCGTGCCGGTGATGGGCATCTGCTACGGCCAGATGACCATGTGCGTGCAGCTGGGCGGCGAGGCCAAGGGCGCGGAAATCCGCGAATTCGGCGCCGCCTATGTGGATGTGGTGGCCGATTGCGCCCTGTTCGAGGGCGTATGGTCCGTCGGCGCGCGCGAGAAGGTTTGGATGTCCCACGGCGACCATATTTCCGCTCCCCCGCCGGGGTTCCGTACCGTCGCGGTGTCCGAGGGCGCGCCCTACGCGCTCATCGCCGATGACGAGCGGCGCTTCTACGGCGCCATGTTCCACCCGGAGGTGGTGCATACCCCGCACGGCGCGCAACTCATCCGCAATTTCACCCATAAGGTCTGCGGCCTTTCCGGCGAACTGGACGATGGCTGGCTTCCGCCAGGCCGAAATCGCCAAGATCCGCGCCCAGGTCGGCACCGGCAAGGTCATCTGCGGCCTCTCCGGCGGGGTGGATTCCTCCGTGGCGGCCGCGCTGATCCACGAAGCGATCGGCGACCAGCTCACCTGCATCTTCGTCGACCACGGCCTGCTGCGCGCGGGCGAGGCGGAAGAAGTGGTGCGCGTGTTCCGCGACCAGTTCAACATCAAGCTGATCCACCGCGATGCTTCTGATTTGTTCCTCGGTCATCTCGCAGGCGTAACGGACCCGGAACAGAAGCGGAAAATCATCGGCAAGCTGTTCATCGACGTGTTCGACGAGGAGTCCCAGAAGCTCGGCGGCGCCGAGTTCCTGGCCCAGGGCACGCTGTACCCTGACGTCATCGAATCCGTCTCCGCCATTGGCGGCCCGTCGGTCACCATCAAGTCCCACCACAATGTGGGCGGCCTGCCCGCCTACATGAAGCTGAAGCTGGTCGAGCCCCTGCGCGAGCTGTTCAAGGACGAGGTGCGCGCCCTGGGCCGCGAGCTTGGCCTGCCCGAGACCATCGTGGGCCGCCATCCGTTCCCCGGGCCGGGCCTCGCCATCCGCGTGCTGGGCGAGGTGACCCGCGAGAAGGTGGCGGTGCTGCAGAAGGCCGATGCCATCTACCTGGAAGAGATCCGCGCCGCCGGGCTGTACGATGCCATCTGGCAGGCTTTCGCCGTGCTGCTGCCGGTGAAATCCGTGGGCGTGATGGGCGACGGCCGTACCTACGACAACGTGTGCGCGCTCCGCGCCGTGACCAGCACGGACGGCATGACCGCTGACGTGTACCCCTATGATGTCGGGTTCCTCACCCGCGTCGCCGGGCGGATCGTGAACGAGGTGCGCGGCATCAACCGCGTCACCTACGACATCACGTCCAAGCCGCCCGGAACGATTGAGTGGGAATGATTTGATAGGGTGCGGGACGTATCGCGGCCTATCGCAAATCGGCATTAATATGCTGATTTATAACGATAATTGTTTCCATACCTATCGCGGACTATCGGTGACCAGCGGCTCAATTTGACGGTAAGCCTGACGGTAAGGAGTGAAGGCCCTCTGGCCCGAAATTCCCTTTACCGTCAGTCAAATTTTCCGTGTGACGGTAAAAATATCTGTATAAGTGTTTGATCTATAACAAGAAACATTATGACCTTGCCGGAGAGGGCCGCTGACGGTAAAAACGGTCGTCAGACACCGAAATTTGCCCCGAGATGGCCGATCCATGTTGACCGACACCGCGCTTAAACAACTGAAGCCAAAAGAAAAAACTTACAAGGTCGCCGACCGTGACGGTATGTACGTCACCGTCTCTCCAACAGGGTTGATCACCTTCCGCTATGACTACCGTCTCAACGGGCGGCGCGAGACGCTGACGATCGGGCGATACGGTGCTTCCGGGCTCTCTCTGGCGCGCGCCAGAGAGAAGTGTATCGACGCCAAGCGGGAGGTCGCCGAGGGCAGCTCGCCGGCGCACGGCAAGCAGCGCGAGAAGCGGCGCCTGAAGGAAGCGAAGAGCTTTGGGGAGTTTGGCGAGCGCTGGCTTCAGGAGGCCAGGATGGCCGACAGCACGCGCTCAATGCGTCGTGCAATCTTCGAACGAGACATCCTGCCCCCGTTGCGAAATCGGCTTCTTACCGAAATTACCTCGGGCGACGTGAGGGTCCTTTGCGCGAAGGTGAAGGACCGGGGCGCGCCGGCGACGGCGGTCCATGTGCGGGATATCATCAAGCTGGTCTATGGCTTCGCGATCCTGCACGGGGAGAAGGTGCCCAATCCGGCCGAGGAGGTCGGACCAGCTTCGATCGCCACCTTTGTCCCAAAAGATCGTTCGCTATCGCCCGCCGAGATCCGGGTCATGCTCAAGCAGATCGGCTATGTGCCGACGCTCCCGACAATCAGGCTCGGTATGAAGCTCTTCCTGCTGACGATGGTCCGCAAGAGCGAATTGCAGGATGCGACCTGGGACGAGGTCGATTTTGAGAATGCTGTCTGGTCGATTCCCAAGGAGCGGATGAAGCGGTCCAAAGCTCATAACGTCTATCTCTCGCAGCAAGTGCTCGACATCATGATCGCGCTGAAAACTTGCGCGGGGAATTCGCGCTACCTTTTGCCATCTCGCTACGACGCCGACGCGCCGATGTCGCGCGCCACGTTCAACCGCATCACCTATGCCGTGGTTGAGCGGGCTAAGAAGGAGGGGCTGCCCCTGGAGCCGTTCACGGTTCACGATCTCCGGCGCACCGGCTCCACACTCCTCAACGAGTTGGGCTTCAACAGCGACTGGATCGAGAAGTGCCTGGCGCATGAGGACGGGCGTTCGTCACGCGGCATCTACAACAAGGCGGAGTATGAGCATCAACGGCGACACATGATGCAGGAATGGGCTGATATGGTCGATGCGTGGGTCGATGGCCGCAAGCATACGCCGACACTCTATCCACCAAACATGCAATTGCTCGCGCCGGAGCCTACGCTCTGACCGGGCGCGTCTTGCGTTGTCGCACGTCTGGGGCTGGGGCGCGTTTGTTGACCGCCGCGTCCGATGCGAGGCGGCGCTCGTCGATCCACGCTTCGACTTCAGCAAGGTCCCAGACAACGCAGCGCGGCGTGAGATTGAACCGCCGCGGAAATTCGCCACGTTGTTCCATCTCATAGATGGTCGTGTCGGCAACCGGCACGATCTGGCGCAATTCAGAACGACGGATGGTCCGCCTCATCGGTATTACGTTTCGGGATGCCCGGGAACGCAGTGTGCTGATCTCTTCGCGTTCAGGCAACTCCCGCGCCACATCCGAGATTGCCTCGGCTGGGTTCAAAGGAAAAACCTCGCTGCTGGACGACGATCTCGCGGCCATGATGTCGCTCCTGAATCCACTGTCTTGTACACAGTGAACCGCAGGCATCGTCGCAAGGGAATAGAGCGCGCGGGATCGTAGGGGAGCCGGATATGGTGGCGTAAAAATCGGACGCCTCACGGCTTCTATCGATATGCGTCGTTCTCTATTGGTGCGGTCTCTCTGGCTAATTTTACACGGCACCGGCCGGGTGCGTTGCCGAGGTAAAATGGTCGGGTGTTAGGTGTGGAAGGCGGTTCGCCCTAACGCGCAGATTGTCAGGGGGGCCGTCCTGCGGCGGCGGTCGCAAACGCGCCAAGCCCGCCGTCGCGTGCATTTTCTTGCCGGCCGCTATGGCAGGGCTGTCGCGACGGTAGGGCTGGCGCATTTTGCCTAAGTCTGGCAGTCTCTGTCATCCTTTGCGAATAGGGGGCCGGTTGATGCCGGACGAGATATTAACGCTGCCGGAGGTGGCCCAATTGCTCAAGGTCGCCGAGAAGACGGTTTACACCATGGCTCAGAAGAGCCAGCTGCCCGCGTTCAAGGTGGGCGGACAGTGGCGTTTTCAGCGCGTCGATATCGACCGGTGGATCGAACAGCAGAAGGCAAATTCACGAGACGAGGGAAGGAGCTGAGATGGCCCAGCCTTGCTGCAGGCCCCCCTTCATGCCCCTAGGCGCTGGGTTCGGCCGCCGCCCTGTTGTCCGTCACATCAGGGAGAACGGTGAATGACGAATGGCAAAATCGACTTTGATCGCCTGTTGAAGTTGCGATTGGTTGTTGCCCGGGTTGGCGAGATGGATCTTGCCAAGTGGTGGAATACCCGCGGCCAACTCGGTCGGCTTGGAAGTGCGGCGGTCCGGCGGGGATTCCCACGCACCCATTATTTTGCGCAGGCGCGGTCCGTATTCGCTGTCGCAGGTTTTCGCTGTCGTGAAGTCTTCGATCCGCCGCAAAGCGTCACCCTCTGGCAACTACCTGAAGCGGTGGAGGAGGAATTCGAGGCGAATTGGGAACGTTGGCTTGATCAGGCTGACGAGTGGAAGCCGTTTTTCCTGGAGCTGGAGGCACTGAAAGAGACCGAGCTGAAGACTGCACTCCAATCTTTCGATCTGATCACCGACGAAGATTCCGAGCGGTTCTCACGTTTGCGTCGCTCGGCTGAAGGGCGCGCAGTGCCGTTGCCTGCTTCGTTTGCCGCCACAAACCAGGACATCGCATCCCTTACGCTCGGATTTGCGCGTGGTGAGCCCGGCGCGCTGGCCGTCCCATACGCGCGACTGGACAACGCATGAAGGCGCCGGACCGGTCCCACGTCGCTTCGTCGTTCACTCTCATTAAGGGAGCCATGATCGATGAAACCTATGCGGTTTTCGCGGCGTGGGATTTCGGCGCTTCGAAGAAGGAAAATCTCGATCGTTTGAAACACGAGAATTTCATCGGCGCTAGTACGGCCACTTGGCTTCGAGACATCGCAAAAGTGCTGAATCGCCGATTTGACCCAAGCGCTCGTGATCGCGCGTTGGTGCTCTTGGCGAAGAATGGCTGTCCCATCGAAGAATGGAAGCCAATTCTGCTTTGGCATATGACCCGCGACGAATTCTTGCTTCGCGACTTTCTGATCAACTGGCTTTTTCCTGCGTTCGTTTCGGGCGCCTATCGTGTGCGGACGGAAGACCTCTATGAGCATCTTCGAAGCGTGGGTCTTCGAGGTGGTGCCACTGAACATGCTTGGAGCGAGACGACGCTGAACCGCGTCGCGGCCGCATTGCTCAAGATGGCGGTCGATTTTGGCCTGCTCCGCGGAAGCGTTGTCAAAGAATTTGCGAGCTATCATTTGCCTGAGCGGAGCTTTCTTTATCTCCTGTATGTTCTTCGAGAAAAGATGCAGAGCCCGCGAAAAGTCCTCGCGTCGGAAGACTGGCGGATGTTCCTGATGCAGCCTTCGGATGTTGAGCGGGAGCTTCTTCGTCTTCACCAATATCGCAAGGTGGACTATCAGATCGCTGGCAGCATCGTCCAGCTCACGCTGCCCTGCGCCAATGCCTGCGAGTATGCGGAAAGGATGGTGGCATGAGCGATCTCGTACACCGCATCAAGACAAGCCTCGAACCCATACTCGATCTGGCTGACCCGCGTGAGCGCATAAGCGCTTACCACGACATGCCTTACGCGCTTTTCCGCTACGAACCCGAAGAGGAATTCGAGCTACGCAAACAAATCACCCTGCTTGAGACCCGGCTTACTCAAAAAGGAAAGCGCGTAAGCCGAATATCGTTGGCCCAGTGCCTGGACGAGGCAATGCGATCTCAACGACCACTCGAAGATTGGTTTGCCGCGGAGCGTGAGCAGGGCACAGATACGATCGTCGAGACAGTGCATTCGGTCCTTTCAGAGTACGCGCCCCTGGTTGATCTCGTCGCTGCGCAGATGCCTGACGATCCCGACCCGCTTCGCGACATCGTCTTCATCATGCGGACCGGCGCCTTGTTCCCCGTCTACCGCACATTCTCATTGTTGGAGCAGCTGAAGGGAAGGGTCACCGTGCCGACGGTCTTGTTCTACCCAGGCGATCTCGACGGTGCTGCGGGGCTCAGGTTCATGGGCGTGCTCGCAGCCGAGCATAACTATCGCCCAAAAATCTTTTGACGGGATTTCAGTGATGGCCAACGAACCGATCAAAAGTCTCTTTGCGAACGACATCCATCGTCGGATAGAGGAAGTCATCAAGGTCGATCAGACCAGCGATGACATCCTACGCGACGAAATCAATGAGTATGTGGTGACCGACGCCATTCGGTCCCACTACACCAATATTTTCGACGCATTTCGCGAGACTCCGAACAAGCCGCACGAGGGTATTGCGATCTGGGTGTCTGGCTTCTTCGGATCGGGTAAGTCCAGCTTTGCAAAGATGCTGGGTCTATCGATCGAAAACCGCACCGTGGCGGGAATCCCCGCCGGTGATCGGTTCGCCCAAAGAGCCGGTGACAACAAGCTTCAGGTGCTTCTGAAGGCGATAAACGAGCAAATTCCGACACATGCCGTGATCTTCGACGTCTCGACTGACCGAGGCATAAGGAGCGGGAACCAGTCTCTCACCGAGATCATGTATGGGCTTTTCCTACAAAGCCTTGGCTACGCAAAAGATCTCGACCTCTCCGAGCTAGAAATCGCTCTTGAAGAGAAGGGGCAGCTTGAAGGGTTTGAGGCCGAGTACGGGCGCCTCTTCAAGAAGGAATGGTCTTACGAAAAAGGCAAAGTTGTTTTCGCCCTCAGCGAGGCCAGCCGGGTTCTGCACAGCCTTGATCCCGAGACATACCCGATGGCCGATTCATGGGTGAAGGCGGTCAAGAACAAGGCTGATATCTCACCGGGTAAGCTGGCGGAACGCGCGAATGAATTGATGAGGCGCCGGCGACCGGGCCAGACGCTCATGTTCGTCGTCGACGAAGTCGGCCACTTCGTCGCTCGCGACGTACAAAAGATGCTCGACTTGCAGGCCGTCGTTCAGAGCCTCGGCGTCAAGGGCCGCGGCAAACACTGGATCGTCGTCACTTCGCAAGAGAAGCTTGGCGAGCTCGTCAGCGGCCTCGATGACAAGAAGATCGAGCTTGCCCGCCTCATGGACCGCTTCCCTCTGCAGGTTCATTTGGAGCCGTCGGATATCTCCGAGGTCACCAGCCGACGGGTCCTGTCGAAAAATGCCCCCGCGCAGAAGACGTTGGGAGAGTTGTTCGACCAGCATCGCGGAAGGTTCACGGAGCACACCCGCCTCACCGCCGATATCAAACTGCCCGAGCTGACGCGTGACAGTTTCATCGATCTCTATCCGCTGCTGCCTTATCAGATTGATCTGATCATCCAGGTCGTCTCTGGGCTTCGGACGCAGGGCGGCGCAAGCAAGCACGTGGGCGGCGCAAACCGCACCATCATCAAGCTGGCCCAGCAGTTGCTGATCAACCCGGCTGTCAATCTTGCAGACCAGCCAATTGGCTCGGTTGCCAAGCTCGATCAGGTCTACGACCTGGTCGAGGGCGACATCGGTTCCGAGGTCCGGGCGAAGATCTCGGCCATTTCGAAGGAGCTCGAACACCCGCTCGCTCAGCCGGTCGCCAAGGTGATTTGCCTGCTGCAATACGTGAAGAGCGTTCACCGCACGGCGGAGAATAAAGCAGCAGCACTACACCCCGGCGTCGCCGGGGATTCGCAGCTTGCCGCGGTGAAGGACGCACTGCGTCAGCTCGAGGCAGCCAACAAGGTTCGTCTCGGCGACGACGGATATCGGATTCCGACGCCGGCGGAAGACGACTGGGAGCGCATTCGCAACGGCATCAGCCCAAAGCCGGGCGATGCGCACCGGATCTATTCCGAGGTGCTGGCCGCCTTCTGGCAGCCGCAGCCGACCCACATCTCTTTGATACCAAGACGTTCAAAGCAGGCCTCTCCATCCATGGTCGAGAGATCGTCGATGGCGACATGATGTTTCACGTCCACCTGGCCGAAGTTGGCGCATCCTTTCAGGCACTCGCGATCGAGCTGCGTGCCCGCAGCCAACAGGAACGCAAGAGCGTATTTTGGGCTGTCGCACTCAATGACGCGATAGACCGAGAGACCGTCGAGCTCTTCCGCTCCAAGGAGATGCTGGCTAGGAAGGAACGCGAAGCCAAAACGGCAGACGAAACCGCGCTCATCGGCGAAGAGAAAATCCGGCAGAGGCGGCACCAGGATGAATTGCGCCGGCTCATGAAGGCCGCCTGCCTGGCCGGCAGCGTCAGTTTCCGCGGCAATGACCGAGTCCCGACGATCGGGCCGTCGACATGGGCAAGAGCGCGGCTGACATCCTGAGCGATGTGCTCCGGAGGTGTTCGATCGCTTCAAGGAAGCCGCCGCCAAGCCTGCCGACGTGAAGAAGGGCGTCGATGCGCTGTTTACCGCGGAGAACCTCCAAGGTCTTCCTCGGTGTTTGGCACGCTTGGGCTCTTGCGCGACGAAAAGGGGAAGACCGTTTTCCGCGTTGAAAGTGGCGCCTTGGCCGAGGTGCTGTCGCGGATCGAGGAGCGCGCCAATTACGGGGACACCGCGAGCGGCCAATTCCTTGTGGACGAGCTGGCGAAAGAGCCCTTCGGCTGGGACTTCGAAGTAGTTCGGTTGCTTGTGCTCTCGTTGCTGCGGGCCGGAAAGATTCAGGCGACCAGCAAAGGGCAGACGATCGACTCCGCGACAGGGATCGAGGCCCGCGACACTTCTCAAACAACGATTTTTTCCGTCAGGCCTCGTTCCGGCCGAAAAAGGGCATCGAGTTCGAGGAACTTTGAAGGCGTCCGAGGCCTTCCGGGACACGTTTGGAAGCGAAGTCCGCGAGCTCAATGCCGGAGCCATCGCGTCCGAGCTTCGCAAGGAGATCGCGCGGCATGAGGACCCGGTTGCCTCAGCGCACGGCCAGCTCATCGCATCGCGCCTTCCCGGCGCTTCGGTCCTTGAGGGCGCCATCGGTCAGATGAAGGCCGTCCTGCGCGGATCAGAGGACAACGCGATCGCGACGTTCAATGCGTCGCATCGGTCGATCAAGGACGCAATCAAACGCGCAACCGAGCTTGACCAGGCAATGTCGGAGCCTCGCTTGCGGGACCTTGATCGGGCCCGCGATGCGCTGAAGACCGCATGGCCCTTCCTGCGCGGCGAATCTGATGTGAGCGAGGATCTCCAGCCAAGGCGGCGGAGCTCGATGACCTCCTGGCACGCGAGACCTTTTACCGGGAGCTGCCCGCGATAGACCAACATGCCTTGGCCATCGACGCTGAGTACGCGCGCCGTTTTGACGAAGCGTTGGACGCGCGGATCGCCGCCTGCACTCAAGCCATCGACCGGCTGGCGCATACGCCTGGCTGGGATGGAATTGACCAGGACCAGCAGCAGAAGCTGGCGGCTC